>NZ_JAUSUT010000001.1:2438374-4876749 GCF_030814215.1 Amycolatopsis thermophila
TGCGCTCACCCTTCGGCGTGCTCGCTCCGGACGTCATGGCGGCCCATTTTGCCAGCTAGAACCTCGCGGCGAGCGCGGTGGCGATCTTCGCGACGTCGTCGGAGAGCGGCGCCGCGCTGCCCGCCCCGGGCACGCTCAGCACGATGACCGTCCCGCCGGCCGCGGTCAGCCGCTGGTCGGCCACGGAGCCGTCGGCGAGCCTGGCGAGCTGCACGCTCGCCCCGCGCGGCAGCACGGTGGCCGACACCGTCCCGGTCCGGCCGCCCTCGGCGACCCCGTAGGCCGCCGACCGCGAACCCGGCGTGCACACCTCGCCGGCACGCGGCCCGGTGATGCCGGTGGCCGGGAGCTCGCCAGCGAGGGCGGTGGCGAGCTCCCGGTCCACCTTGTCGCACCCGGGGGTGCTGTCGGCCCGCGGGCCGTTCTCCCCGGACCCCACTCCTCCCTGCATGGCGGAGGGGCCGGGAAGGCCTGACGCGGACGGGAGACGTGCCGGGCCCGAGGCCGGTTGCTCCTGCCCGAGGACTTGATTCGATTGAGTGGTCCGCGACTGGACAAACCCGGCGATTCCGGCGCCGAGCAGGGCGAACACCACGCACAGTGACGCCGCGGCGATCGTCATCCGGCGCCGGATGGCGACCCGTGCGGAGCGCTCCCGCACGTCCCGCACGTCGAACCCGGCGGGCGGCGGTTCGCCCGGCGCGGACCGGAACAACTCCCTCAGCTCGTGCTCATCCACCGGCTTCCACCTCCTCGCCCAGTGCCTTCCGCAGGTGCGCCAGCCCGCGCGCGGTCTGGCTCTTCACGTTCCCCTCGCTGCAGCCGAGCGCTTTCGCGACGGCGGCGACGTCGAGTCCCTCGAAGTACCGCAGCACCAGCACCGCCCGCTGCTTCGGCGGCACCGTGCGCAGCCCGGCCAGCAGGTCCGCCCTGGTCGCGACCTGCTCGTCCAGCCGGGCGCCCGCCGGTTCGGGCTCGGGCAGCCGCTCCACCTGCCGCTCCCTCCGCCACGGCCGTCTCGACTCGTCGATCGACGCGCGGACCAGCGTCCGGCGCACGTACGCGTCGGTCGCGGCCCGGTCCCGGATGCGGTTCCACTTCCGGTGCAGCGCCACGAACGCCGTCTGCGCGAGGTCGTCCGCGCGATGCCAGTCACCACACAGCAGGTACGCGGTGCGGCGCACGGAGTCCCGCCTGGCCGCGAAGTACTCCGCGAAGTCCCGCTCGTCCCCGTCGTCCACGCGCCAAGACTCTCCGCTCGCCGGTCCCGCCGTAAAGACGGAAGCACTCCAGTGGAGGGTTGCACCTTCTTGAAGATCATCTGAACGGTGTGATGTGATCTGACTGTGACCTCAGCAGCCACCCAGTTGATCGACTTCCGCTCTGACACCGTCACTCGTCCGGATGAGCAGATGCGCAGAGCAATGGCGTCCGCTGAGGTCGGCGACAACGTGATCGACGTCGACCCGACGGTCCGCGAGCTCGAGGAGCGCGCGGCCGCGGTCCTCGGCATGCCCGCCGCCCTGTGGACCCCCAGCGGCACGATGGCCAACCTCATCGCCCTGTCGGTGCACCTCAAGCGCGGCGACCGGTTCCTCGCCCCGAAGAACGCGCACGTCCTGAACAACGAGCTGGGCTCGGCGGCCTGGCTCGCCGGCGGGATGCCGGAGGCGCTCGAGCACGACGGCGGTCCCGGCCGCCCCAAGCCGGAGACGGTCGCCGCGGCGACCGGCGCGCGCGGCGGCCCGTACTACACGCTGCGCACCACGCTGCTCTGCCTGGAGAACACCCACAACGCGGCCGGTGGCGCGGTCATCCCGCCGCACGAGCACGCGCAGCTGCTGTCCACCGCCCGGCAGGCCGGCCTGCAGGTCCACCTCGACGGCGCGCGCGTCTGGCACGCGGCCGTCGCGCTCGGTCTGCCGCCCGCCGCGCTGACCGTCGGTGTCGACAGCGTGTCGGCGTGCTTCAGCAAGGGGCTCGGCGCGCCGGCCGGTTCGGTCGTCGCGGGCAGCCGGGAGTTCGTCGAGCGCGCGCGCCGGATGCGGCAGATGCTCGGTGGCGGCATGCGTCAGATCGGCGTGCTGGCCGCGGCCTGCCTGGTCGCGCTGGACCGGGTCCCCGACCTCGCCGAGGAGCACGACAAGGCCCGGCGGCTCGCGGACGGGCTGCGCGAGCTCGGCTGGTCGGCCGACACCCCGGAGACCAACATCGTGCTGGCACCGGTCGCGGACATCTCGGTGACGCTGGAGTCGCTGCAGGCGCAGGGCGTGCTCGCGCTGCCGATGGCCGGGAAGGTGCGGTTCGTGCTGCACCGGGACGTCTCGGCCGCGGACGTGGACGAGGCGCTGCGCCGGATCAAGGCCGGCGGCCACCCGTGACCGGCTGGGTCGTGTTCGACTACGGCGAGGTGATCTGCGGCCGGACGACCGCGCTGCCCGCGCTCGCCGGGACGCTCGGGGTGCCGCTCGAGGAGTTCGAGCCGCAGTACTGGCGCCTGCGCGACGCCTACGACCGCGGCTGCACGGACCTGGAGTACTGGGGCGCGCTCGGCGACGCGCTCGGGGTGCCGGTCGACGAGTCCACTTCGGACCGGCTCACCGAGATCGATGTCCGCGGCTGGTCGGAGGTGCGCCCGGCGTCGCTGGAGCTGCTGGCCGGGTTGAGCGAGGCCGGCGTGCCGCTGGCGCTGCTGTCCAACGCGCCGTCCTCGTTCGCCCGCTTCGCCGAGCGGCAGGACTGGGTGCGGCACTTCCGCGTCCGGGTGTTCTCCGGGGACGTGGGTGTCGCCAAACCGGACGCCGAGATCTTCGAACTGCTCGTCGCCCGCCTCGGTGTCCCGGCGGGCGACTGCGTGTTCTTCGACGACCGCCAGTCCAATGTGGACGGCGCGCGGGCGGTGGGCCTGCGGGCGCACCTGTGGGACGGCCCCGAGGCGGCGCGCGCCCTGCTCTAGGGGCGCAGCTGCTTGCGGTCCTTGTTGTTCTTGATCGCGTTGTAGGCGGCGGCGCCGAGGAAGCCGACGCCACCGATGACGGCGATCCACAGCACGGCCTTGAACACGAACCCGATCACCGAGCCGATCACCATGAACGCGAGCCAGGCGACGATCAGCGCGCCGACGATCTTCCAGAACATGGCATCCCTCCGGTTGTGCCACCGCGGGCCCGTTCGGCCCGCTACGAGCAGCCTCGCACGGCTGGCGGCGGGGACGCCCGTGTTCTGGTCAACGTTCAGGGAAAACTGGGGGTTCCCCCGGAGAGCCAGCTCCCGAGCCGCCGGACGCCCTCGGTGACGTCGGCCTCCGAGCCGGCGAAGGAGAACCGGACGAACTTCCCACCGTCGACCGGGTCGAAGTCGATCCCCGGCGTGATCGCCACACCCGTGTCGGCCAGCAGCCGCTGGCACCAGCTCAGGCTGTCGCTCGTGTGCGCGGAGACGTCGACGTAGGCGTAGAACGCGCCGTCGACCGGCGCGATCCGGTCCAGCCCGATGCCCGCGAGCCCGTCGAGCAGCAGGTCCCGGTTGCGGCGGTAGTGCTCGACGTGCCCGTCCAGCTCGGCGTAGGACTCCGGCTCGAACGCCGCGACGGCCGCGTGCTGGGCCAGCGCGGGCGCGCAGATGTTGAGGTTGCCGGTCAGCACGTCGACCGCGCGGTGCAGGCGCTTCGGGGCGAGCATCCAGCCCAGCCGCCAGCCGGTCATCGCGAAGTACTTGCTGAACGAGCCGAGCACGATCGACTCGGTCGTCGACTGCCACGCGCAGCCGAGCTGCGTGCCGTAGGAGATGCCGTGGTAGATCTCGTCGCTGATCAGCTGCACCCCGCGGGCCGAGCACCAGCCGGCGATGGCGGCCAGCTCGCCCGGCGGCAGCGCCGTGCCCGCCGGGTTCGTCGGGCTCGCCACGATCAGGCCGTCGATCGGGCCCAGCTCGTCGAGCAGGTCGACGGTCGGCTGGAACCGGGTGCGCTCGCCGGTGGCGAACTCCACGACCTCGCAGCCCAGGGCGGACAACAGGTTGCGGTAGGCCGGGTAACCGGGCCGCGCCATCGCGACGCGGGCGCCGGCGTCGAACGCGGACAGGAACGACAGCATGAACCCGCCGGAGGAGCCGGTGGTGACGATGACGTCCTCCGGGCTGACCGTCATGCCGTAGCGGCGGTCGTAGTGCCCGGCGATCGCCTCGCGCAGCTCGGGGATGCCGAGCTGGACGGTGTAGCCGAGGTTCTGTTCGGTGAGCGCCCGCGCGGCCGCCTCCAGGACCGGTTTCGGCGCGCCCGCGCTCGGCTGCCCGGCGGCGAGCGACACGACGTCACCGTGCGTCCGCTGCCGCGCGGCGGCGGCCGAGAGCACCTCCATCACGTGGAAGGGCGCGACGTCGGCGCGCGCGGCCGGACCGGGGAAAGCTGCTGAGGCGACCATGGCCCCCAGGGTAAGTGGGCTCAGCCGGCCGGCAGCCGGAGGTGCACGACCGGCCCGCGTCAGTAGCCCTGGTAGGCGCCACCGTGGGCCATGGACTTCAGGCCGGGGTGGCCCTCGAACCCGCCGTACCTGCTGAACGTGTACCGCACCCCGGCGATGATGTTGTCCACCGGGTTGTAGATGTCATCGTGTCCGGGCAGTTTGTACGCGTTGAACGTCGAATCGATGCACTGCATCAACCCCTTCGACGGGTGCCCCGCCTTCGCGTTCGAATCCCACAGGTTGATCGCGTTCGGATCGCCGCCCGACTCCTTCTCGACGATCGTCCAGATCTTGTCGATGTCGGCTTCCGTGACCGGGACTCCCTGCGCCTGCAGGATGCGGATCGCCTCTTCGATCCACTGCCGCACGTTGCCCGGTGGCGGCGTGCTCGGCGGGCCGCCGCTCGGGCCCATTCCCCCGCCGCCACCACCGCCGCCGCCACTGCCACCACCGCCGCCGCGGAGTCCGCCCGTGCTCTGCATCGCCTTCGGTGTGCGGTTCAGCGGAGGCACGGACGCGTAGCCGCCCTGGACGTCCTTCTTCACCAGGTCCATGACCCGGCTGATCTGGTCGTTCGCGCCGTTGAGCAGTCCTTGGATCTGGTCGCGCGCGCCGGTCGCGATGCCGCTCGTCTTCTGCGCGTTGGCGGCCATGATCTCGGCGGATGTCGGGGAGGGCATGGTCGCGCCCTCCTTGCCCTCGGCGACCTCGCGTTCCTTCGCCTCGGCGGCGTTCGCCCTGGTCACGGCGTCGCGGTTGGCGGCCTCGATGTCCGTCCGCGCCTGCTGCTCGATCCCGTCGATCCGGCCCTTCACGTCGGCCAGCGACGTCTGCAGGTTCGACATCTCTCGCGCGACCTCGTCGAGGTGGTCGTTGACCCTCCGGCCCGCGTCGCCGATCTGCTTGACGTAGGCGAAGAACGCGTCGGCCGCGGGCCCGCTCCACGTGCCGCCGCCGAGGGCCGCGGTCGCGTTGCGCAGCGCCGTCGAGTGGTCCGCCGAGTCCTTCGACGCCTGCGTGAACTGGTCCACGACGGCCTGGATCCCGGCCGGGTTCAGCTTTTCGACCTGCTGCGCGCGGGTCTGCACGTCGTTCCATTCGGGCGGCATGCCGGGTGCGGCGACCATCAGACCTGCAGGCTTCCGTCCTTGACGGTGACGCTGTCCCGCGCCGCGTCGTCGGTTTCGCGCAGGGCCCGCGCCGCGTCGCGCAGGGCGCTGCCGGTCGACGTCATCAGCTCGGCGGCCGCGTCGAACTCCTTGTGCACGCCGTCGCGGAGCGTGCCCAGCGCGTGCACCATCCCGTCCGACGGGTGCTCGCGCGGGTCGAGTTCGTCCGGGTGCTTGATCGCACCGAACGGGTTCTCCCCGGTCACGCCGGTCACCTTGTCCTTGGCTCGCTTGAAGTGCTCGTGGATGGCCTCGACCTGACCGGCCACGTACTCCAACGAGTCGGGATCGCTTTCAGGCACGTCGCTCACTGTAGGACGCTCGTCGCGTCGCGTACGCGGTTTCCGGCAAGTTCCACCATCAGGTGACTCACACCTCGTCGAGCAGCTCCGCGACCCGGCTGACCAGCAGCTGGTTGTCCGCCGGCGCGACGGTCGCCCAGTCGTGCCCGCCGACCTGCAGCAGGTACCGGCCCGCATCGGTGTCGTAGAACGCGACGACCCGGCCCGCCCGGCGGCCGTTCCGCTCGGTGCCGAACTGCCCGCGCGTGGTCATCCCGACGAGCATCCCGGCCAGTTCCTGCGCCTCCCACAGCTCGACGCCGCGATCCTCCAACGCCGTGACCAGCGACTTCGGGTCGCCCTTGGCGTCCGCGTCGGCGGCGCGGAGGGTGCTGTGCGGCAGGCTCACCGAGTGCCCGACCCCGGCGGCCAGCTCACCGGCCACGGACACCGCCGACTCCGCCAGCGCCTGGGGGCGTGCCGGGATCAGCCACACCTCACCCGAGTCCACCACCGCAAGCAGCGCCTGGCTCCCGTTGCTCGCGGCGAGCCCGCGGATCTCCCGGTCCGTCCACACCCACACGTCGACCGAGGCCTGCGGATTCGCCAGCAGTGTCACCATGTCGACGATCTCGCCCACGGCCCGCCGCCCGCGTGCGAGCCCGCGGTCGGCGAGCATCTCCCAGGCGCGGTCGACCAGGTGCCGGCGTTCGGTGTGCGTCCGGCCGGCGCTGGGCACGCGCAGCGCGGGATGGGCGCTGGGCAGCCGGAGGCTGTGCCACAGGACGTCGAACTCCAGTGTGGTGAGGACGGTGCTCATCGATCGCCGATGGTGTCCGGGGAGACGTCCCGCCGGTCGGCGAACAGGTCGTTGTCGTCGACGCCGAAGCGGCGGACGGAGTCCTCCTCGCCGTCCCGCGGGGCGGCGGGTTCGAGGATGGCGCGGGTGGTGGCCGAGTCCGGGGTGTGCCCGCCGCGGCGGGTCAGGCGGGCTTCCTCCTCCTCGGGCAGGTCGCCCAGGGGGATCTGGTGGATGCGGTTGCCGGCGTTGTTCCGGCCGATGCGGCTGTGCCGTTCGTCCTCACCGGCGAGCGCACCACCGGCACCGGCGGCCCCGAGCGCGGGCGCGGCCTCGGCGAGACCGTTGAGCCCCGAGGCGCCCCGCACGGCCGCGAAGCCCGGCCCGACCGCGGTGGGCGTGGTGGTCGCCGGTGGCCCGGAGCCGGCGGAGCGCCCCTTGCCCAGGGCCTCCTCCGCGCCGGTGGGCACTCCACGGGGTGCGCCCTCCGCGCTCGCGCCGCCTGCTGCCGGGCGGCCGGGGCCACCGCCGGGGGAGCCGGGCGCAGCGCCGCCTGCCGGGCCGCTGCCGGGAGCACCGGCCGCGCCGCCGGGGGCGACTGCCGGGAAGCGGCTTGCCCCGGCCGGTCCGGCACCGCCCAGGGCCGCGTCACCGGCGAGTGCGGGCGAGCCGGGCCCGCCGCCCCGCACGCCCCAGCCCGGCCGGCTGCCCGCCCGGGCACGGTCCGCCCCGCCGCTGCCGCCCGGCGCGGAGCCGCCCGGCCCCGAACGGCCTGCCCCAGCCGGGCCACCGCCACCCGACTCGACCGCGCCGCCCCAGCCGGCCGCGGAACCGGGGCCGCCGGAACCACCCGCGCCGGCGGCACCGCCCGAACCGGTCGTGCCGCCCGGTGCCCACCCGGCCGCACCGCCGGGGGCGGCCGCCGCGGCCGCGCCGGTCACCCCGGCACCACCCGTCGTCCCCGCGGGGGTGCCCAGCGGTGGCGTGACCGGGCCGGCCGGCGCCACGGCGGGCCGCACGTCCTTCGTCCCCTGGGCCACCGTCGTCGGGGTGTCCGGGACCGACGGGACCGGCCCGACGGCGGGCACCACCCCGCTTCCGGGCGCCGACAACACCTCCACCCGCTCCGGAGTCTCCAATGTGGACGCCGAGCCGAGGTAGCTGCCGCTGTCGTGGGCGTAGGCGTTGAGCGCGTCCACCGCCTGTGCCCTGGCCTCCTCGGCGGTCCGCACGTCGGCCGCGTGGTCGGTCTCGAACCCGAACAGGCTGAACGCCGTGTCAGCGAAGCTGTAGCCGCCCGCCTTGCGCAGGTCCTCCGGCGCGGGCAGCTTGTTCCGGGTCCGGGTGAACGCCTCGGCCTGCTGGAACATCATCTGCGCGGCCTGCTCGACCTTCGACGTGGCCGCACCGGAGTACCCGGCCTGCTGCGCCACGACGGACGAAGCCTGCCCGGCCGCGCGGCTCTGCCACTCCACGCCGAGCGCCTTGAGCTGGGTGCGCAGCGCCTCCTCCGTGTCGGCGAGCGCACCGGAGATCGACTTCAGCGCCTCGACCGCCCCGGTGATGCCGTCCGGGCCCGCGCCGTCGCGGAACTTCTCCACGACCTGCGCCAGCTGCTCGGGCTGGTAGCCGTCGAACCGCTGGTCCCGCAGCTTCGCGACGAGCGTCGGGATGTCGTACTTGCTGCTGTCGAAAGTGGCCACGCCACACCTCACTTCAGCGTTTCCTAGGCGGGCCCGGCACCGCGGTTCCCCGGCCCGCGGTTCCCCAGTGCCGCGACCTTCTCCTCCTCGCCGGTCTGGTAGGCCCCCGCGGCCTGCCGGAGCTGCGCGGCGAGGTCCCGGAGGTTGCGGATGTACTCCTGCACCCGCGTCGCGTACGACGCGTCGCCGCGGGCCACCAGGCGGTTCCACGCGTCGACCGCGGTGGTGCTGATGACGTCCTGCGCGGGCGCGCTGATGTCGAGGCCGGTCAGCTGCTCGCGGACCCGGTCGTCGAGCGCGTCCGCCTGCTCGTTGACGACCCGGGCGACCAGCAGGAGCTTGTCCGGGTCCACCCGGAGGTCCTGCGCGCCGGGCACCGCCGGAACGGTCGCGCCGAGCGCGCCGAGGGTGGCCTCGACGCCCTGGCCGGGGCCCCGCAGGTCGTCCTCTGCCATCTTGCGCACCCCCGGTTCACGGACGGTAGCCGACCAGTTCCGGGGAGAAGGCTACCAACCCCGGTGTCAGCTCGGGTTGTGATCGACGGAAGCGCCCGGCACGGTGATCTCGCCCCGCGCGGCCTTGAGCGCGATGTCGGTGCGGTGGTGCGAACCGGACAGGTGGACCTTCCCGACCCGCTCGTAGGCCTGCGCGCGCGCCGCGTCGAGGTCCTCGCCCACACCGACCACCGCGAGCACCCGGCCACCGTGGGAGACCACGGCCCCGTCGTCGCGGCGGCGGGTTCCGGCGTGCAGCACGCCCTCGGCCTCGGCGCCGGTGATGACGTCCCCGGCGCGCGGCACGCCCGGGTAGCCGTCGGCGGCGATCACGACGGTGACCGCGGAACCGGGGTGCCACTCCAGCGGCGGCTGCTCGGCGAGGGTGCCGGTGGCGGTCGCGTGCAGCAGCCGGACCAGCGGGGTCGCCAGCAGCGCGAGCACGGCCTGCGTCTCCGGGTCGCCGAAGCGGCAGTTGAACTCGATGACCTGCGGCCCGTCGGAGGTGATCGCGAGACCCGCGTAGAGCAGGCCGGAGAACTCGGCGTCGCGCGCGGCGAGCTCGTCGACGACCGGCTGGACGACGTCGCGCACGATGTCGTCGACCAGGCCCTCCGGCGCCCACGGCAGCGGGGTGTAGGCGCCCATGCCGCCGGTGTTCGGGCCGGTGTCGCCGTCACCGACGCGCTTGAAGTCCTGCGCGGGCAGAAGCGGCACCACGGTGCGGCCGTCGACCAGGCAGAACAGCGACACCTCGGGTCCGTCGAGGAACGACTCGAGCAGCACCGGGTGGCCGCCGTCGAGCAGCTTCATGGCGTGCGCGCGGGCCGTGTCGAAGTCGCGCGTGACGACCACGCCCTTGCCCGCGGCCAGCCCGTCGTCCTTGACCACCCAGGTCGGGCCGAAGCGGCCCAGCGCCTCGTCGAGCTTGGCCGGGTTGTCCACGATCTCGCTGCGCGCCGTCGGTACCTTCGCGGCCGACATGACGTCCTTGGCGAACGCCTTCGAGCCCTCGATGCGCGCCGCCGCGGCGGACGGGCCGAAGCAGGCGATGCCGGCCTTGCGGACCGCGTCGGCGGCACCGGCGACCAGCGGCACCTCGGGGCCGATCACCACGAGGTCGGCCCGCCAGCTCCGGGCCAGCTCGGCGACCGCCGCCGGGTCCGCCACGTCGACGCCGAGCTGCTCGGCCAGGGCCGCCGTGCCGGCGTTGCCGGGCGCGCACGCGAGCGCGGTGACGGCCGGGTCGTGCGACGCGGCGAGGAGCAGGGCATGTTCGCGGGCGCCAGACCCGATCACAAGGACACGCACAGGTCCTCAGAGTAGACCGCGGCGCACGGCACGCCCCGTTCACCCGCCCGCCAGCCCCCGGACCACCCCCGGTCCGGTTGCCGTAGTGCTCGCCGGTGAGAGTGGCCGGGAGATCCCTTTCGTCCCCCAGGAGGTCGATGTGCGGAGAAGACTCGCCGCCGTGGCGCTGTCCGGCCTGTTCCTGGTCGGCACCGCCGGTGTCACCAGCGCGAGCCAAGCCGCCCCGCGTGAACAGGAGCGTGCCGGAGCAGTGGTCGTCGGACACCGGGGCGCGCCGGGCTACCGGCCGGAGCACACGCTGTCCTCCTACGAGCTGGCCTACCGCCAGGGCGCCGACTGGGTCGACGTCGACCTCGTGCCCACCAAGGACGGGCAGCTGGTGGCGCGGCACGAGAACGAGATCGGTGGCACGACCGACGTCGCGGCGCACCCGGAGTTCGCGAACCGCCGGACCACCAAGGTGATCGACGGGGTCACCCTCACCGGCTGGTTCACCGAGGACTTCACGCTCGCCGAGCTGAAGACCCTGCGGGCGACCGAGCGCATCCCGGACATCCGCCCGCACAACACGATCTACAACGGCCGCTGGCAGATCGCGACCTACCAGGAGGTGCTGGACCTGACCCGGCGCCTCGGCCGCGAGCTGCACCGCACGCTGGGCACCTACCCGGAGGTCAAGCACTCCACCTACTTCGCCTCGATCGGCAACCCGACGGAGCCGAAGCTGGTCGACCTCCTCAACCGCAACGGGCTGAACAAGCGCGACGCGCCGGTGGTGATCCAGTCGTTCGAGGTGTCCAACCTCAAGGCGCTGAGCAAGCGGGTCAAGGTGCCGCTGGTGCAGCTGACCTCGGCGAGCGGCGCGCCCGCGGACTTCGTGGCCGTCGGCGACAAGCGCACCTACGCCGACCTGGTCACGCCCGCCGGGCTGAAGGAGATCTCCACCTACGCGGACTACCTGAGCCCGGAGAAGAACCAGATCATCCCCCGCACCGCGACGGGAGCGCTGGGCACGCCGACGTCCCTGGTCGAGGACGCCCACGACGCCGGCCTGAAGGTCGTGCCGTACACGTTCCGCAACGAGAACAGCTTCCTGCCGGCGAACCTGCGGTCCTCGAGCGACCCCACGGCGTGGGGCGACATCTTCGCCGAGCTGGACGCGTTCCTCGCCACCGGGATCGACGGCCTGTTCGCCGACCAGCCGGACACCGCGCTGGTGGCGGTCACGTCCTAACCGGACGGTGACGGACACGGCTCGTGCGGCCACGGGCCGTGTCCGCGTTCATGCGCTGTGCGCGAACGCGCCCAAAAGACTTGGCGTCATGGGTGATCGCCCGGCTAGTCTCGATGTGGACTGAGGGGGATTTGCGGCTTTCGTTCGGGGTTTTCCTCCTGCGGTCAATCCATGCGACTTTCCGACCTGGGACGGACAACCACCTCATGACCACCACTTCGGAGCCAAGACCGGCGGACAACGACAAGCTCGACGGTGCCGTGTTGCGGGTCGCCGCCGTCGTCGTGCTCGGCGCCGTGATGGCCATCCTCGACACCACCGTCGTCAACGTCGCGCTGCAGGCGCTGACGCTGGAGTTCCAGACCTCGTTCGACACCATCCAGTGGACCGCCACCGGCTACATGCTGGCGCTGGCCACGGTCATCCCGGTCACCGGCTGGGCGTGCGACCGCTTCGGCACCAAGCGGCTCTACATGCTGGCGATCGCGTTCTTCCTCGTCGGCTCGGCGCTGGCCGGCGCGGCGTGGAACATCGAGTCGCTGATCGTGTTCCGGGTCGTTCAGGGCCTGGGCGGCGGCATGCTGATGCCGGCCGGCATGACGATCCTGACCAAGACCGCGGGCCCGCACCGCGTCGGCCGCGTGATGGCGGTGCTCGGCGTGCCGATGCTGCTCGGCCCGATCGGCGGCCCGATCCTGGGCGGCTGGCTGGTCGATTCGGTGAGCTGGCGCTGGATCTTCTACATCAACGTGCCCATCGGCGTGCTCGCGATCCTGCTGGCGTGGCGGCTGCTGCCGAAGGACCAGCCGCGCCCGGCGGAGAAGTTCGACTTCCCCGGCATGCTGTTGCTCTCGCCCGGCCTGGCCGCGCTGATCTACGGCGTCGCGAACATCCCGCACCACGGCGGTGTCGGCGCGACCAGCGTGTGGCTGCCGGGGCTCGCCGGCATCGCCGGCATCGCCGCGTTCATCGTGCGCTCCCTCAAGATCGACAACGCGCTGATCGACCTGTCGTTGTTCCGCAACCGCACGTTCAGCATCGCCATGGGCACGATCACCCTGTTCATGATCGCCTTCATGGGTTCGATGCTGATCCTGCCGACGTACTTCGTGCTGGTGCGCGGCGAGAGCGCGCTGCAGGCCGGCCTGCTGCTCGCGCCGCAGGGCTTCGGCGCGATGCTCACCATGCCGCTCGCGGGCAAGCTCGTCGACCGGATCGGCGCGGGCAAGGTCGTGCTGCCCGGGCTGGCGCTGATCATCCCGAGCGTCGCGGTGTTCACCCAGGTCGGCGCCGACACGTCGTACCCGCTGCTGCTGGCCGCCCTGTTCGTGATGGGGCTGGGCATGGGCATGACGATGATGCCGATCAGCACGGCGGCCCTGCAGACGCTGACGCAGCGCAAGGTCGCCCGGGCGTCGTCGGCGATGAACATCGTGCAGCAGACCGCGGGCGCCATCGGTGCGGCGCTCGTGTCGATCATCCTGGCCGGCCTGCTCGCCGGAAAGTTCGGCGTGCCGACCAGCCAGGGCCAGCTCGCCGCGACGGCCGCGGTGCTGAACCCGGCCACGCACGACGCGGCGGCGGTGTCGGCGGGCGACGCCTTCGCCTCGACGTTCACCTGGACGCTGATCCTGGTGGCGGTGTGCCTGGTCCCGGCCCTGTTCCTGCCGAAGAAGCCGGTCCTGCCGGCGACGGAGGACGACGAGGGCGACACCGTGCCGCCCGCCGTGATGGTGCACTGAGAAATTCCTCCGGGGATCTGTCGATCCGCCGTCCGTCCCGTTCGACCCAGGGGTGAGAGGGTCCGGACGGGACCCGCACGAGCCAGGGAGACACGACCATGAAGTACATGCTGATCATGCGCGCGACCGACGAGGCCTACGCGAACATGCAGAACGCCGACTTCACCGAGATGCTGGAGACCATCGGCAGGTTCAACGACGAGCTGATCCGGGCCGGCGTCCTGCTCGCCGCGGAGGGGCTCGCCGACGCCGAGGAGGGCGTGGTCGTCGACTACTCGTCGGAGACCCCGGTGGTCACCGACGGCCCCTACGGCGAGACGAAGGAACTGTTCGGCGGGTTCTACATCCTCAACGTCGCCTCGAAGGAGGAGGCGATCGAGTGGGCCAAGCGGTTGCCCGCGGCCGGGCCGGGGTTCAAGACCGAGATCCGCCGGGTGACCACGATCGACGAGTTCCCGCAGGACAACGAGTGGATCCAGAAGGAGCGGGCCTGGCGCGAGGCGAACGGTCAGCTCTGAGATGGGTGAACCGGCCGGCCGGGAGGCGGTCGCCGCCGTGTGGCGGATCGAGTCGGCGCGGATCGTCGGTGCGCTCGCGCGCTACACCGGCGATTTCGCGCTGGCCGAGGACCTGGCGCAGGAGGCGCTGGCCGAAGCGCTGGTGACGTGGCCGCGTGACGGCGTGCCCCGCAACCCGGCCGGCTGGCTGCTCACCGTCGGCCGGCGGCGGGCGATCGACGCGTTCCGCCGCCGGTCGGTGCAGGACGAGAAGTACGCCGTCGTCGCCACCGGCGACACGGTGGTCGAGGAGTGGGACCCGGACCAGATCGACGACGACGTGCTGGCGTTGATGTTCATCTCGTGCCACCCGGTGCTGTCGCGGGAGGCGCGGGTGGCGCTGACGTTGCGCGTGGTCGGCGGCCTGACCAGCGACGAGATCGCAAAGGCCTTCCTGGTGCCCACGGCCACCGTGCAGGCGCGGATCACCCGGGCGAAGAAGGCGCTCGCCGCGGCGCGGGTGCCGTTCGAGGTCCCGCCACCCGAGGAGCGGCCCGCGCGCCTGGGGTCGGTGCTGAACGTGATCTACCTGATCTTCACCGAGGGGTCCACGGCCAGCTCGGGCGCGGACCTGATCCGGTTCGACGTGGCCGGCGAGGCGCAGCGCCTGGCGCGGGTGCTGGCCCGGTTGATGCCGGACGAGCCCGAGGTGCACGGCCTGCTGGCGCTGCTGGAGCTGACCGCCGCGCGGTTCCCGGCGCGGACCGGTCCCGACGGCGAGCCGGTGTTGCTGGAGCACCAGGACCGCCGCCGCTGGGACCGGGCCGCGATCCGGCGCGGCCGGGCGGCGTTGGCGCGCGCCGCGCGGGCCGGCCGCGGCCTCGGTGCCTACGGCCTGCAGGCGGCGATCGCGGAATGCCACGCCATCGCCGGTTCCGTGGACGACACGAACTGGCCCCGGATCGTGCTGATCTACGAGGCCCTCGGCCGGCTCGCGCCGTCGCCGGTGGTGGAGCTCAACCGCGCGGTGGCGGTGTCGATGGCCGAAGGCCCGGCGGCCGCGTTGCCGCTGGTGGACGAACTGGTGGCCGCCGGGGCGTTGTCGACGTCGCACCTGCTGCCCAGCGTCCGCGGCGAGCTGCTGGCCCGGCTCGGCCGCGACGGGGAGGCCCGCGCCGAGTGGGTGCGCGCGATGGAGCTGTGCGGGAACGAGCGGGAGCGCGCGCTGCTGGCCCGCAAGGTGGCCGGCCTGCGCTGAGTTCCGCCCGCTCGCCCCTGCCGAGCGTGCGCCCGTGTTCCGCCTGGTCTGCCCGGTCGCCGGTGGCGGGCGTGTGCGCGTGTTCCGCCTGGTCTGCTCGCTCGCCGGTGTCGAGCGTGTGCCCGTGTTCCGCCTGGTCTGCTCGCTTGCCGGTGTCGAGCGTGCGCGCGTGTTCCGCCTGGTCTGCTCGCTTGCCGGTGTCGAGCGTGAGCCTGTGTTCCGCCTGGTCTGCTCGCTCGCGGGTGCCGGGCGTGAGCCTGTGTTCCGCCTGGTCTGCCCGGTCGCGGGTGCCGGGCGTGAGCCTGTGTTCCGCCTGGTCTGCCCGGTCGCGGGTGCCGGGCGTGAGCCTGTGTTCCGCCTGGTCTGCCCGGTCGCGGGTGCCGGGCGTGAGCCTGTGTTCCGCCTGGTCTGCCCGGTCGCGGGTGCCGGGCGTGAGCCTGTGTTCCGCCTGGTCTGCCCGGTCGCGGGTGCCGGGCGTGAGCCTGTGTTCCGCCTGGTCTGCCCGGTCGCCGGTGTCGAGCGTGAGCCCGTGTTCCGCCTGGTCGCCGGTGTCGAGCGTGCGCCCGTGTTCCGCCCGGGCTGCTCGCTCGCCGCTGCCGACCGTGAGCCCGCGCTCACCGGGTGGGGAGTGCGGCGCTGGGTAAGGATTCAGGCATGGAGCTCCTGTCCCTGATGGGCGTGCTCGCGGGCGCGCTCGGTCTCACCGCGGTCGCGCGGCGGTTCAACCTGTCGGCGCCCCTGCTGGTCGTCGTGGCGGCGCTGGCCGTCTCGTTCATCCCGGGGGTGCCCAGACTGCAGCTGGAGCCGGAACTCGTCCTGACCCTGGTCCTGCCGCCGCTGCTCTACTCGACGGCGCGGGAGAGCTCGTTCGCGCAGTTCAAGGCCGCCGCCCGGCCGATCATCGGGCTCGGCGTCGTGCTCGTCGTCGTCACCGCGCTCGTCGTCGGGTTCGTGGTGCACCTCCTGCTGCCCGACCTGCCGCTCGCATCGGCGTTCGTGCTCGGTGCCGTCGTCTCGCCGCCGGACGCGGTCACCGCGGCCGCGATCGGCCGGCGGCAACGGTTGCCGCGCCGCCTGATGACCGTCCTCACCGGAGAGAGCCTCGTCAACGACGCCGCCGCGCTGACCCTGTACAAGATCGGTCTCGCCGCGGTCCTCGGCGCGACCGGGTCGCTCGGCCACGGCTTCCTCGTGTTCGTCGTCGCCGCGGTGCTCGGGATCGGGGTCGGCCTCGCCGCCGGCATGCTCGTCGCGTTCATCCGGCGCCGGCTCGACGACCCGCTGATGGAGTCGGTGTTCGGCATCATCGTGCCGTTCGCGGTCTACGTGACTGCGGAGCACCTGCACCCGTTCTCGCACGACTTCAGCGGTTCCGGCGTTCTCGCGGTCGTCGCGGCCGGCCTGTACCTCGGCGACCGCTCCCTCTACGCCGGCCCGGCCACCCGCGTGCAGGACTCGTCGATCTGGGCGTCCTTCGACGTGCTGCTCGAAGCGCTCGTCTTCGCGCTCATGGGGTTGCAGCTGCCGTTCGTCCTGGAAAGCGCGAACGCCAACGCGCGCGGCAACGGGGAGCTGTTCTTCGGCGCGATGGTCGTGCTCGTGGTGGCCATCGCGGTCCGGATCCCGTACGTGTTCCTCAACGCCTACCTGCCGCAGGCTCTCCGGATGTTCGGCCGCGAACGGGACCGGCCGCCGGCGCGGAACCTGCTCGTGCTGTCGTGGGCCGGGATGCGCGGGGTGGTGACGCTCGCCGCCGCCGCCGGTGTGCCCCTGGTGACCAACACGGGCCAGCCGTTCCCCGGACGCGACGAGATCCAGCTGTTCGCGTTCGTCGTCGCCATCGGCACCGTGCTGGTCCAAGGGCTCACCCTGCCCGTGCTGATCCGCAAACTCGGCGTGCACGACAAGGACGACGCCGAACGGGACGCCGAGGAGGAGATGGCCGCCCGCGAGACCGCGATGCACGCCGCGCTGGAACGCCTCGACGAGCTGACCCCCGAGCTGATCGAGAAGCTCGGCATCCCGCGCGAGAGGGCCGAGCGCCTCGGCAACCGGTTGCGGGCACTGGTCGAGACCCGCTACCGCGGCGCCGTCGCGGCGATCTCGCTCAGCGCGGAGGAACGCGAGTCCAGCCCGCACGCCGCGTTCGTCCAGGCCCGCCGCGAACTCCTGCTCGTGCAGCGCGAAACGATGCTGGCGCAACGCGCCGAGGGCAAACTCGACGACGAGGTGCTGCGCAAGGTCCTGCGGGAGCTGGACCTGGAGGAACTGGCCCTGTCCGACACCCTCACCGCACGCCTGTCCTGACCGGCGCCGGCCGGCTGCACCGACGGCCTGGTCACCGCCCGGCGTGCGCTCCCGAGCTGAGCTCGCCCAGCAGCTTCCAGGTGCGGCGCTGGTCGTCGGCGCTGCCCAGGTCGGTCTGGGTGAACACCACCTCGGTGGCCCCGGCGTCGAAGTAGCGGCGCACGGCGGCCGCCACGGTCTCCTCGTCGCCGATCACCGCCAGCTCTCCGGCCCGCGACGCGCCCTCCAGTCCGATGACGCGCTGGTAGGAGGGGATGCGCTCGTAGAACGCCAGCTGCTCGACGGCGTTCGCGCGCACCCGCTCGACGTCGGACGTGACCACGCCGGCGACGAACGCGATCACCCGCGGTGGGGCGTCCGCGGCCGCGGTGATGGCCGGGACGATCTCGGTGTCGAGCACCTTCGGCCCGGCCAGGAACGGCAACGTCCCGTCGGCCAGTTCGCCGGTGGCCCGCAGCGCCTGCGGGCCCATCGCGGCGACGAGCAGCGGGACCGGCGGCTGCGCGCCCGCCACGGTGGTCGGCCGGGGTGGTGCGGCGGTGAGGACCTCGCCGTGGAAGTCGGCGGTGCCGGTGGAGAACAGCTCCCGCAGCACGGTCAGGAACTCGCGCAGCCGGGCGATCGGCCGCTCGTAGGTCAGGCCGAAGCTGCCTTCGAGCAGGTCCTTCGCGCCGAGCGCGAGGCCGAGCTGGAACCGGCCGTGCGTGGCGGCCTGCGCGGTCTGCGCCTGGCTGGAGATCAGCAGCGGGTGCCGTCCGAAGATCGGGATCGCCGACGTGCCGACCGTCAGGTCGGGCACCTCACGGCCGACCACCGTGGCCAGCGCCGCCGCGTCGTAGTCGAACCGCTGCCCGAACCACACCGACCGCACCCCGTCGGCCGCCACCTGTTTCGCCTCGGCGACGATCGCGTCGACGTAGTTGGTCTCGTCCGCCGTGGCCAGCGCCACTCCGATGCTCATGATCACCGGCAACGGCGGCCGGAGCGGGCGGATTCCCCGTCCCACGTCGTGGGAACCGCCCGGGCCGTCCGGCACGCCGACCGAGCCGCCTGACCATGCGATCGGTCGCTCCCGCGGCGGCTGGGCACCGAAGTGCACCACCTTGTCGACGGAAGCGGCCGGCCGCTGGTGGATCTGGTCGGTCCCGGGCAGGCCGGCGACGCGCCGATGTTCCCGCACCCGGCCCGACCGCGTCCGTGGCGATGAGGCCTACTACTCGAGGGCGATCCGCAGGCATTGCGCGCGTCGCATCACCGCGGTGATCGCTGAACCTGCCGGCCAGATCGGGCACCGCAAGCGCCGCGGCTCCCGCGGCGGCGGGCCACCGGCATTCGGCTCGGCGGACCACCGCGGCCGCAACGTCGTCGAACGCCGCTTCAACCTGCTCGAACACTGGCGCGGCCTGGCCACTCGCTACGACCAACTCGCCATCGTCCACCATTCCGCGGTCGTCCACGCCGTGGCCACCTGGACCAAGGCGTTGTCAGACGCGCCCTACAGGAACTCGTGCCGCACGATGGTCTGCTCGCGGCCCGGGCCGACGCCGATCGCGGAGATCCGGGCCTGCGACAGCTCCTCGAGCCGCTCCACGTAGGCCCGGGCGTTCGCCGGCAGCTCCTCGAACGTGCGGCAGTGCGAGATGTCCTCCCACCAGCCGGGCATCTCCTCGTAGATCGGCACGGCGTGGTGCACGTCGGTCTGCGTCATCGGCATGTCCTCGGTGCGGAAGCCGTCCACCTCGTACCCGACGCAGATCGGCACGCGCTCCAGCCCGGACAGCACGTCCAGCTTCGTGAGGAAGTAGTCGGTGATCCCGTTGACCCGCGCCGCGTACCGGGCGATCACCGCGTCGAACCAGCCGGTGCGCCGGGAGCGGCCGGTGGTGACGCCGAACTCGCCGCCGGCCTTGCGCAGGTGCTCGCCCATCGCGTCGTTCAGCTCGGTCGGGAACGGCCCCGACCCGACGCGCGTGGTGTAGGCCTTGAGGATGCCCAGCACCGTGGTGATGCGGCCCGGCCCGATGCCGGACCCGGCGCTCGCGCCGCCCGCGGTCGGGTTCGACGACGTCACGAACGGGTAGGTGCCGTGGTCGACGTCGAGCAGCGTGCCCTGCGAGCCCTCGAGCAGGACCGTCTCGCCCTTCTCCAGGGCCTTGTTCAGCTGCAGGCGGGTGTCGGCGATGCGGTGCGCGAACTTCTCGCCCGCGGCCAGCACCTCGTCGGCCACCTGGTCGGCGTCCAGCGCCTTGCGGTTGTAGACCTTGACCAGCACCTGGTTCTTGAACTCCAGGGCCGCCTCGACCTTCTGCCGGAAGATCTTCTCGTCGAGCAGGTCCTGCACGCGCACGCCGACGCGGGCGATCTTGTCCTGGTAGCACGGGCCGATGCCGCGGCCGGTGGTGCCGATCTTGCGGCTGCCGAGGTAACGCTCGGTGACCTTATCGATCGCCACGTGGTAGGGCATGATCAGGTGCGCGTCGGCGGAGAGCAGCAGGCGGCCGGTGTCGACGCCGCGCTTCTCCAGACCGTCCAGCTCGTCGAGCAGCACGCCGGGGTCGACGACCACGCCGTTGCCGATCACGTTGGTCACGCCCGGCGTGAGGATCCCGGACGGGATGAGGTGCAGGGCGAAGTTCTCGCCGTTCGGCAGCACGACCGTGTGACCGGCGTTGTTTCCGCCCTGGTAGCGGACGACCCACTGGACACGGTCGCCGAGCAGGTCGGTGGCCTTGCCCTTGCCTTCGTCGCCCCACTGGGCACCGATGAGCACGATGGCCGGCATGTGACACTCCAGGTATTCGGCAACAGGAAATTCAGCGCAGGCAAATGCCGGTGCATGAGCGTAACGGAGGACCCGGTGGCGCGGGGAACGGTGCTGGCTTGCGGGTCTGGTTCGTCACTTGTTCGCAACGAGCCGGAGGTGCGGGAAGTGCCCGCCCGGCCCGGCCGGAACGACGTGGATCCCCTGCTCGAGGGCCCTTCCGGGGAGCCGTTGATCGTTGTCGGCACGGACGCGGACCTGGCCGCGGTCGTGGTGCGGATCATGCGGAAGAACCGGTTGGGGGACATCCCGGTCGGTTACGTGCCGGCCGACCCGGCCTCGCCGGCGGCGCGGCTGTGGGGCCTGCCCGCGGACCCGGGGGAGGCGCTGGCGCTCGCCCGCGACGGCGAGCCGCGGCCACGGACGCTGGTGCGCGACGACAGCGGTGGGGTCCTGATCGGGGAAGCGGCACTCGGTCCGGTGACGGGCGAGGCCTACTGTGACGACACGGTCGCGTTGCGTGGCTCGGCACGCTCGTTCGTGGTCCGGCCCGCCGCCGAAGGGGTGGCGGTGCGAGTGGTCCGCGGGCTGTTCCGGCGGGCCGTGGAGGTGTCCGGCCGGGCCTGCCAGCTCGGGTGTCACCCGGTGGATGTCGTGCAGAACGGCGTGCCCCACCCGCGGCCCGTGACGCGCTGGACCTGGTACCGGCACACGGAGGACCTGCTCGCGATCACGAACGGTTAACCTACCGTCGTCGGTAAATCACCCACAGGTGTTGCTTTGGCCATCTTCATGGCCGACCTTCGGAGGGTCCTCACCGATCACCCGGAGGCGGCCCCATGCGCATCGCCCGAAACCCGCTGATCGTCGTCGGCCTGTCCGCCCTGCTCACCACCGGCATCGCGGCCGGCACCGCGGCCGCCGAACCGCCGAACATCCCGTCCGAGTCCACCGCCCGCACCGAGCTGGCGGCGCTGACCGTCAAGGCCGACGGCAGCTCCACCGGCTACTCGCGCGACAAGTTCCCCCACTGGGACGACCAGGGCGGCAGCTGCAACACCCGCGAGGTCGTGCTCAAGCGCGACGGCACGAACGTCGTCACCGACTCCAGCTGCGCGGCGACCTCCGGCACCTGGACGAGCCCCTACGACGGCGCCACCTGGACCGCCGCTTCCGACCTCGACATCGACCACGTCGTCCCGCTCGCCGCGGCGTGGCGGACCGGCGCGTCGGCCTGGACCACCGCCAAGCGCGAGGCGTTCGCCAACGACCTGACCGACCCGCAGTTGATCGCCGTCACCGACAACGTCAACCAGGCCAAGGGCGACAAGGCGCCGGACGAGTGGAAGCCGCCGCTGCAGAGCTACTGGTGCACCTACGCGAAGATGTGGATCGACGTGAAGTACGAGTGGCAGCTCTCCATCGACAGCGCGGAGAAGGCGGCGCTGACCGAGATGCTGGATCGCTGCTGAGTCAAGGGTTTCGTGGTTTCGCCCAGGGGCTGGGAAGCACGGTCCGAACGCCGGGAATGTGCCTAGCGTTGATCACGTGTCTCCCAGCCTCCCCGCGAAAACCCTTCCTCTCGCCGCTGCCGCCGCCGTGCTCGTGGCCGGATGCTCCGCCGGCTCGACGGCGGCGGACGTGGGGCCGCCGCAGCCCGGCGGCACGCTGACGATCGCCGTCGGGTCGAACCCGGACTGCCTCGACCCGCAGCAGACCGGGACGAACGCGAGCCTCAACGTGGGCCGCCAGCTCGTCGACTCCCTCACCGACCAGGACCCGGCCACCGGCGAGATCAAGCCGTGGCTGGCCGACCGCTGGGAGAGCAACGCCGACTCGACCAGCTTCACCTTCCACCTGCGCTCCGGGGCCACGTTCTCCGACGGCACGCCCGTCGACGCGGCCGCCGTGAAGACCAGCTTCGACGGGGTCAAGGCGCTGGGCGCGAAATCGCTGCTGGGCCTGGGTTACCTGGCCTCCTACACCGGCGCGACCGTGGTCGACCCGCAGACCGTGCGGCTCGACTTCGCCGTGCCCAGCGCGCAGTTCCTGCAGGCCAGCTCGACGATGTCGCTGGGCATCCTGGCTCCCGCGGCGTTCGCGAAGACGCCGGACCAGCGCTGCCAGGGCGACGGGTTGATCGGCTCCGGCCCGTTCGTCTTCGCGAGCTTCAAGCAGAACGCCGACATCGTCGTCGCCAAGCGCCGCGGCTACGACTGGGGGTCGTCGCTGTGGCAGCACCGCGGCGAGGCCTACCTCGACGAGATCGACTACAAGATCGTGCCCGAGCCGGGCGTGCGCACCGGCAGCCTGTTGTCCGGTCAGCTCAGCGCGACCACCGAGGTGCAGCCGGTCGACGAGGCGCAGTTCCAGGGCGGCGGGTTCGGCGAGCAGACCCGCCCGAACCCGGGGCTGGTGTTCAACCTGCACGCCAACACTTCGCGGGGTGTCCTGGCCGACGAGAAGGTGCGCCAGGCGGTCACGAAGGGCGTGAACCGGCAGGAGGTGGTCGACACCGTCCTGTCGCCCAACTACAAGCCCGCCACGAGCATCCTGGCCTCGACCACCCCGCTGCACGCCGACCTGTCCGCGCAGCTGGCCCACGACCCGGCCGGTGCGGCGCAGCTGCTGGAGTCCGACGGATGGGTCGCCGGCCCGGACGGGATCCGGGTGCGCGACGGGCAGCGACTGACCGCGAAGGTCGTGTACGCGCCGGTGTTCAACCAGAGCCAGAGCGTGCTGGAGCTGGTCCAGCAGCAGCTGCGCAAGATCGGCTTCGACCTGGTACTCGAACCGCACACCAGCGCGGAAACCCTGCAGATCCAGCAGTCCCACGACTACGACTTCCTCTGGTACAACGTCACCCGCGCCGATCCGGACATCCTGCGCAACAACTTCTCCACCAAGGCCGGCAACCGCAGCCTGCTGCAGCCGGGCAACCCCCTCGACGTCGCGCTGGACGCGCAGGCGGCGACGGTCGATCCGGTGGCGCGCAAGCAGCCCGCGGAGGAGGCCCAGCGGCTCATCGTCGAACACGCCTACGCGATCCCGGTGTTCGAGCTGACCCAGGTCGTGGCGGTCGGGCCGAACGCGCACGCGATCAACTTCGAGGCCTCGTCGCGGCTGCAGCTGTTCGACACCTGGGTGTCCCGCTCATGAGGCGCTACCTGCTGCACCGCGCCGGGCAGGCGGTGATCGTGCCTGTGGGCGGCGTTCACGGTGTCGTTCGTGATCCTCTACCTGCTGCCGGGCGACGCCGTGCTCGCCAAGCTCGGCGGCGCGGACGCCGGTACCGCGCTCACCGCCGAGCAGGTGGCGCGTGCGCAGGCCGAGTACGGTCTCGACGACCCGTGGCCGGTGCAGTACGGAAAGCGCTTGCTCGCCGCGCTGCACGGGGACTTCGGCCGGTCCATCACGACGGGCGACAGCGCCACCCACATGGTGCTGACCGCGCTGCCGCCGACGCTCGCGGTGGCCGGTCTCGGGCTGGTGCTGGCGGTCCTGCTGGGCGGCGGCGCCGCGCTGGCCGGGACGTACACGCGGCACCGGTGGCTGGGCAACCTGCTGCTCTCGCTACCGGCGCTGGGCATTTCGCTGCCGGTGTTCTGGGTGGGCCTGGTGCTGATCCAGATCTTCTCGTTCCAGCTGCGGGTGCTGCCGGCGCTGGGCAACCAGGGCGTCCAGTCGCTGATCCTGCCCGCGATCACCCTCGCCCTGCCTGCCGGCGCGATCATCGGGCAGGTGCTGGCCAAGAGCCTGCGCACGCAGCTCGCCGAGCCGTACGTGGAGATCGTCCGGGCCCGCGGCGCCGGCCGTGTCCGGGTCCACTTCGGACACGCGCTGCGCAACGCGGCCATCCCGGCGCTGACCATGCTCGGCGTCGTGACGGGTCAGCTGCTGGCCGGGTCGGTGGTGACGGAGACGGTGTTCTCCCGCGACGGCGTCGGCCGGGTCACCACCGCCGCGGTCACCGGGCAGGACATCCCCGTGGTGCAGGCGGTGATCGTGCTCGCCGCGTTCTTCTTCGTGGCGATCAACCTGGTCGTCGACCTGCTCTACCCGTTGCTCGATCCGCGCGTCCGCCGGGAGGCCGCCCGTGTCTGACGTCCTCGCCGTGCGCGCCCGCGCGGGTTCCGCGCTGCGGCGGCCCGGGCTGGTGCTGTCCGTGTTGCTGCTCGCGCTGGTCGTCGCGTGGGCGCTGGTTCCGTCGGCGTTCACGCGGTACGACCCGCTGGCCGGTGTGCCACGGGAGAAGCTGCGGGCGCCGTCGGCGGCGCACCTGTTCGGCACCGACGAGACCGGCCGGGACGTGTTCGCGCGTGTCGTGCACGGAGCCGGGTTGTCGTTGCGGGCGACGGTGCTGGCGGTGCTGATCGCGCTGGTCGTGGGTTCGGTGCTCGGCCTGATCGCCGGGGCGCGGGGCGGCCGGCTCGACTCGCTGCTCATGCGCGTGATGGACGTGCTGCTTGCGATCCCGCCGATCCTGCTGTCGCTGGCGCTGGTCACCGCGCTCGGGTTCGGTACCACCAAGGTCGCGGTCGCGGTCGGGGTGGCGAACGTGGCGAACTTCGCGCGGCTGATGCGCGCGGAGGTGATCCGCGTGCGCAGCGGGGTGTACGTCGAGGCGGCGCGGGCGAGCGGCGTTCGGTGGTTCGGCGTGCTGGCGCGGCACATCCTGCCCAACGCGTCCGGGCCGGTGGTGGTGCTGGCGGTGCTGACGTTCGGCACGGCGGTGCTGGAGATCTCGGCGCTCAGCTTCCTCGGCTACGGCGCGACGCCGCCGTCGCCGGAGTGGGGGTCGCTGGTGTCCGCGGGCCGCGCGTACCTGGCGAGCGCGTGGTGGATGACGACATTGCCCGGTCTGGTGATCGCCGCGGTGGTGCTGTCGGCGAACCGGTTGTCGAAAGCTCTGGACGGAGAACGGGATGGCTGACCTGCTGGTGATCCGGGATCTCGCGGTGTCGTACCGGACGCGGTCCGGGCCGGTGCCCGCGGTGCGGTCGGTCGACCTGGCGATCCGAAGTGGACAGACACTCGCTGTTGTCGGCGAATCCGGTTCGGGGAAATCGACGACAGCGCACGCGGTGATCGGGTTGCTGCCGCGCGGTGGGCGGATCGAGGCGGGGTCGATCACGTTCGACGGCCGCGAGCTGACGGCGTTGTCCGAGAAGGCGTGGCGGACCGTTCGCGGCCGGGAGATCGCGCTGATCCCGCAGGACCCGACGGTGTCGTTGAACCCGGTGAAGCGGATCGGTGAGCAGGTCGGGGAGGCGCTGGTGGTCCACGGGCTGGCGACACGGCGGAGCGCGGGTGCGGAGGCCGTGGAGTTGCTGGCGCGGGCGGGGATCGCGCGGCCGGAGTTGCGGGCGCGGCAGTACCCGCACGAGCTGTCCGGCGGGTTGCGGCAGCGGGCACTGATCGCGGCGGCGCTGGCCGGGAAGCCGCGGTTGATCATCGCGGACGAGCCGACCAGCGCGCTGGACGTGACGGTGCAGCGGCGGATCCTGGATCACCTTGCGGAGCTGGTGGCCGAGGAGAACCTGGCGCTGCTGTTGATCACCCACGACCTGGGAGTGGCAGCGGACCGAGCGGACGAGATCGCGGTGATGTCGGAGGGGCGGCTGGTGGAGCGGGCGCCGAGCGCGGAACTGCTGGCGGCGCCGTCGCAGGACTACACGCGACGGTTGCTGGCGGCGGCGCCGAGCCTGTCGACCGAGCCGTTGCGGTCGCGCCGGCCGCCGGGGCCGGCGTTGGTGGCGGTTTCGGGCCTGCGCAAGGACTTCGGTGGCGTGCGGGCCGTGGACGACGTGTCGTTCGAAATCCCCCGCGGCCAGACGCTGGCGCTGGTCGGCGAATCCGGTTCCGGCAAGTCGACGACGGCGCGGATGGTGCTGCGGCTGACGGACCCGTCCGCGGGGTCGGTGGTGTTCGACGGCGTCGACGTGACCGGGGTGCGCGGTGCGGAGCTGCGCACGCTGCGGCGCCGGATGCAGCTGGTGTATCAGAACCCGTACGCGTCGCTGAACCCGAAGCTGACGGTGGGCCAGATCGTGTCCGAGCCGCTGCGGGCCTTCCGCGCTCCGGGTGATGCGGTGTCGTTGCTGGACCAGGTGGCGTTGCCGGCGTCGATGTCGAGGCGCAAGCCGGCGGAGTTGTCCGGCGGGCAACGTCAACGCGTGGCGATCGCGAGGGCCTTGGCGCTGCGCCCGGACCTGGTGGTGCTGGACGAGCCGGTGTCGGCGTTGGATGTGTCGGTGCAGGCCCAGATCCTGGATCTGCTGGTACGCCTGCAGGACGAGCTGGGTTTGACCTACCTGTTCATCTCCCACGACCTCGCCGTGGTGCGGCAGGTGGCCGACCAGGTTGCCGTCATGCGAGCCGGTTCGGTGGTGGAGAAGGGGCCGGTGGACGAGGTGTTGCAGCGGCCCCGGGAGGCGTACACAAAGGACCTGCTGTCCGCGATCCCGGGCCGGGTGGAGGTCGGCTAGGCCGAGTTCGGGCCGGTAGCAGTGTGCTCCGGGGTACCGCTGTGCGGCCCTGGTCGGTGGCTTGCCGTGCCGGGGACGTTGCTGATCGGCCGGCACGGCGTGCCTGCCCGCGGTGGGGCCGGGTGCCGCTGCGGCCCCGCAGGCTGCATTCCACGCAGATGGAACCGCTCGTGACCGCCGGGGCCGCGGCGGGTCGCGGTCCGGTGGCCCACGGTTCTACCGGCCCCGGCAGGCAGCGTCCCGGCCGTGGGCCGTCTGTGGCGTGGTGGATGCTGGTTGGCGCTGGCTCGGTTCGCAACCGGGACGTTGACACACCCCGGGCCGGCGGGCAGGCCGCCGATTGCTGGTACCAGGTCGGCGGCCTGCCGCATTCGACGCAGATGGAGCCTCTCGGTGACGGTCGGGCCGCGGCGGGTCGCGGTCCGGTGGCCCGCGGCCCTACCGGCCCCGGCACGCAGCGTCCCGGCCGTGGCCCGTCTGTGGCGTGGTGGATGCTGGTTAGCGCTGGCTCGGTCGCAACCGGGACGTTGACACACCCCGGGCCGGCGGGCAGGCCGCCGACTGTCGGTACCCGGTCGGCGGCCTCGCGCGTCCGGCACGCCCGCCTCGTCCTCGCCGCCTCGCGTCCGCCAGCCCCCCGCCCGCTCCGCGCCTCGCATCGGGTAACAGCCGTGCCGCCGGCGGGCCGCCCGTGGAACGCAACGCCGGCCGCCGCCCGCTGACCGCGGCCGCCGCCCGCGCGCCTGTCGAACGCCGGCCGCCGCCCGTGGAACGCCGGCCGCCGCCCGCGCGCCTGTCGAACGCCGCCAGCCACCAACCCGCCACCCACCGCCGACTCCAACCGCCCGCCAACCCACCACCCACCGCCGGCCCCCAACCGACCGCCACCGGCGCAAAACTCAGCCCACCAACCGCAGGATTTCCCGCGCCGCGGCGTCGTTTTGGCGGAAGGAGGGGCCGTTGGTGCCGGGGCGGGTGAAGGCGGCCGCCGAGCGGGCGCTCGTGTGCGGGCCCAGCGCGAAGCGCCGGGACTGCGGCCGCCCGTCGGCGTCGAGCAGCCGCCCGTCCGAGACGCGCGTCGAGATCCGGCCCGAGGGCAGGTCCCGCACGTATTCCTCGGCCAGCTCGCCCGCATGACGCAACTGCGCCAGCAACCCGTCCGAAGCCCGCGAGACGCTCGGCGCGGGCAGGCGCGCCTCGATCAGCGTCCGGGCCGTCACCGAGCCCGGGAAGCTCCCCGAGTAAGCCGCGAAACCGTCCGCTGTCAACGAAATCCGCACGTCGGCCCCCAGGAACGACACCACCCCGGCCTGGTGCAACGCCAGCAACTCGTGCAACCGCCGCGGCGGGGGGCCGCTCGCGTAGTACGAGAAGAACCCGTGCCACCAACCATCCACATCGGACGCATCCAGCGCGCCGGACGCCATCAGCGCAGGCATCTGCTGGTACACCGACAACAACGCCATGAACGCCCCGAGATCCGCGCTCCACGAAGCGTCCGCGCGCCGCGCCAGGTCCGCTTCCACATAGGACCGCAGGTACTTCCCGAACTCCTCCGCCGTCTCGAACCGCAGGCCCGCGAGCGGCCGGTCGAGGCGCTCCAGGTCGAGCCGGTCCTCCTCCGCCGGGACCGCCCGCGCCACCAGCGCCCGCATCTCCGCGCTATCCCACTCGAACGAGGCGAAGCACGCCGCGAAATCGTCGAAAGCCATGCGCACCCGCGACGGGTGCCCGGTGAACAGCTCGCTGTAGTACCCCCACGCGAGCTCCTTCGCCACGTGCGGCCACACGTCGGCGCGGAAATCGAGCCGGCGGTCCCGCGCCAGCAGCTCGTCCACCCGCGCCCGGTCGAAGAACCGCGGCAACCGCAGCGGCGCACCGCGCAACCGGTACCCGGGCTTCGCGTGGTAGGGCACGCCGCGCCGGGAACCGATGTGCAGCACCGGTTCCGCCCCGCTCGGGTGGTAGACCAGCCCGCCCTCGCGCTCCTCGAACCGCCCGCCGCGACCCTCCGTCAGCAACAGCATCAGGTCGACGAACGCCAGCCCGAACCCGCGCACCAGCACCGGCTCACCGGGTGCGACGTGCTGGTAGTCGACGTCGGCGGTGTAGCCGGCCGGGTAGTAGGCGAGCCCCCGGGCGGCCGCGAACTCGGCCAGCTCCCGCTCGTCCGAACCCGGTTCGGCATCGAGGTGACCGACGGTCAGCACCACCGCGTCCACGTCCAGCGGTTCGTCCACCCCCGCCAGCCACACGCGCGTCTCGTCGATCCGCGTCGCCCGCGTGCGGTGCTCCACCACCGAAATCCCCGGCGGCAACTCC
Organism: Amycolatopsis thermophila; assembly: GCF_030814215.1. Taxonomy (NCBI): domain Bacteria; kingdom Bacillati; phylum Actinomycetota; class Actinomycetes; order Pseudonocardiales; family Pseudonocardiaceae; genus Amycolatopsis; species Amycolatopsis thermophila. Next base: position 2,467,204 of record NZ_JAUSUT010000001.1, read on the forward strand.
GACAGCACGTGCCGGTACACCCAGTCCAGGTACGCGCTCGCCAGCCGCCGCGTCGGGAACGACGTGCCGCGCAACGCGGTCAGCTCACCCCACAGATCCTCCGGCACGTCGTAGTCGATCCGCCCGGATCGCACGTCGCGCGCCCACTCCCACAGCGACGGCCCCGGCCGCACCGGGCCGTCCGTCGTCACGCTGTCGTCGGTGAACATCGTGACGTCCTCGGCCATCGAGTTCATCCGCAGCAACGGTGACTGCTCGTAGCGCCAGATCCGCCCGGCGCCCGGCGGGAACGGGTCGATCAGGTGGACCACCAGCCCCGCGGGCCCCAGCAGTTCGGCCGCGTTGGCCGACAATCGTTCCAGCACGCCGACCCCACGCGGCCCCGCCCCCACGATCGCGAGTTGCGACGCCACCATGCCTTCGACGCTACGGAATTCCGGCCGCCACGGGCCGGGTTCCCGGATCGTGGACGCCTACCGGACGCGCGCGATGACCTCCGGCGCCTGGCTGTACAGGCGCAGCACGCCACCGATCGTGAACTCCGTGAGCAGGTCGATGAGCGCGTCGCGGTCCGGCGCGTCCCCGTTCCAGTTGAGCCGGACCAGTGACTCGACCATCGCGAAGTACATGGTGACCAGCGCGGTGTCGGCGCGCCCCGGTTCGACGCCGAACGCGGCCCACCGCTGGCCGCTCGCCTCGGTGTAGACCCGGGCGAGCCGCTTCCGGAGCCGGGACAACGCGTGGTTGCCGGAACGCTCGGCCTCCTGGAACAGCGGCAGCGCGTCCGGGTGACCGGCGACGAAGTCGAACAGGTTCGCGTAGTTCTTGCGCGCCCAGCTCTTCAGGTCCAGTTCGGCGTCGCTCGCGCCGACCGCGGCGATGGCCGCGTAGGCCTGCTCCTCCGCCTGCTCGATCACGGCCGCGAACAGCGCGTTCTTGTCGCCGTACAGCTCGTAGACAGCCTGCCGGGTCAGCCCCGCCTCGCGGGCGATCTGTTCGATCGTGGCGCCCTGCAGGCCGTTCGTGGCGAACACGTGGCCGGCCGCGGCGAGCACGAGCGTCCGCTGCTCGGCCACCGGGAGCTTCCGGGGCCTGCCCGGCCCACGCTTTCGGGGCATTGACATGCCTGCCACCTCACCACCACTCTTTTTCCGACAAACCTGTCGGAAAATAGCTCACCGGGGAGCGTTCATGCGCCTTTCGCATCGCCGGCCCGCGGCGATCCTGACGGCGGCGGTCATCGCCCTGTCGATGACGGCCGTGCCCGCCGGCGCAACCACCTCCTCTGCCGACTTCTACGCTCCGCCTGCCACCCTGCCAGGTGACAACGGCGCCATCATCCGTCACGAGCCGAGCCAGTTCTTCCTCGACCCGGCGAAGCTGCTCCCGGCCCCCGCTCACGTTGAGCGGATCATGTACCGCAGCACGGACACGCACGGTGATCCCGTCGCGGTCACCGGAACCGTCCTGACCCCGACGACGCCGTGGCCCGGCGCGGGCGAGCGCCCGATCGTCAGCTACGCCCCCGGCACGCAGGGCCTGGGCGACCAGTGTGCGCCGTCGAAGGCCCTGGCCGCCGGTCAGGAGTACGAGGGCCCGTTCATCGCCGGCCTGCTCGCGCGCGGTTACGCCGTCGTCGTCACCGACTACGAGGGCCTGGGCACCCCGGGCGTGCACACCTACGTCAACCGCAAGGCCGAAGGGCACGCCGTGCTGGACGCGATCCGCGCCGCGCAGCAGCTGCCCGGCCTGCCGTCCGACGGCCCCGTGGCCATCGCCGGCTACTCGCAGGGCGGTGGCGCGTCCGCCGCGGCGGCCGAGTTGCAGCCGGCCTATGCGCCGGAGCTGGACCTCAAGGGCGCCTACGCCGGCGCGGTCCCGGCCGACCTGGCCGCGGTCGGCAAGAGCCTGGACGGCGCCTACGCGGTCGGGTTCCTGATGTTCGCGGTGGCGAGCGTGAACTACGCCTACCCCGAACTGCACATCACCGACGTCCTCAACGACCGGGGAAAGGCGCTCGAAGCGCGGGTCGAGAACGAGTGCACCGTCGAAGCGGTCGTCGGTCACGCCTTCACGCGCACCGCGGACCTGACCGTGGACGGCAGGCCGATCAGCGCCTACCTGGCCGAGGAGCCGTACGCGTCGGTGGTCGAGGAGCAGCGGATCGGGACGCTCGAGCCGGCGGTGCCGGTGTACGTCGTGCACAGCGCGCTCGACGACATCGTGCCCTACGAACAGGGCCGCGCGATGGTGCGGAACTGGTGTGGCGAGGGCGCCACCGTGCAGTTCGACACCCTGGCGGTGCCGACCCACGTCGGTGGCGCCGTCGCCGGTTACCCGGCCGCCTTCGCGTGGCTGGAGGGCCGGTTCGCGGGCGAGCAGGCACCGAGCAACTGTTGAAGGTCGATCAGCGGCGCGCAGCGCCACCGTCGCGGGTGGCGGCGGGCGACGGGAGGGTCACGATGGTGCGGATCTACTGGAGGCCGGTCGCGGCCGCGGCGGCCGGGTCGGAGTCGGTGATGAACTTCCGGCACCGCTCGTACTCCTCGGTCTCCCCGATGCGCTGGGCGGCCTTCGCGAGGGCGGCCAGGGCGCGCAGGAAGCCCTGGTTCGGGCGGTGGTCCCAGGGCACCGGGCCGAAGCCCTTCCACCCGGCGCGGCGGAGCTGATCCAGGCCGCGGTGGTAGCCGGTGCGGGCGAAGGCGTAGGCCGGGACGAACTCGTTCGCCTCCAGCGCCCGCTCGGCCAGGGCGGCCCAGGCCTCGCTGAAGTCGGGGTGCTCGGCGGCCACGTCGGCCGGGTCGGTGCCGGCGTCCATCGCGGCCTGCGCGTCCACGCGCTCGGGCAGGCGGGTGGCGTCGGGTTCCAGCAGGTTCGTCATGGTTCCCAGTATCGGCGGACTACGCGAACAGGCTCGCGAGGACCCCGCTGCCGAGGAGCACGAGGGCGGCGACCAGGACCGCGGCGACGAGACGTTTGGGCATCACGGGCGGACACGATGCCCGGCGGCCGCGGCCGGCGCAAGGAGGTCACGCCGGTCGGGTGAACCCTGGTTTTCGGACATCTCGCTCCGTGGCCGGGGCCGGCAGTGGATGATGTTCGCATGACGAAGGCGATCGAGGGGGCCGCCGAGGGGTTCGCCGTGCCGCGCGGGCCCATCGGCAAGACCAAGCTGTTCTTCGCCACGCACTGGGAGCGGGGCGTGCCGGGGCGGCCGGCACCGGAATGGGTGCTGCGGTTCGCCTACGGCATGTGGCTGGTCGCGTTCACCTTCAAGGTGCTCGGCTCGTCGTGGGACATGTCGTGGCACTTCAAGTTCATCCGCGACGACTTCGCCCCGCCGCACCTGATCAACACGGTCGGCACCGGGATCGTCATCGTCCTCGTCGCGATCCACAGCTACACCGGCCTCGGCTGCGACAAGCGGTCGCTGCGGCTCATGCAGGCCGGGCTGGCGATGTTCCTGATCGCCGCGCCGCTGGACGTCATCAACCACCGCATCAGCGGCCTCGACCTGACCGCGTGGAGCCCCACGCACATGCTGCTCTACGTCGGCACCGGCGTGATGCTGGCCGGGGTCATCGACGGCTGGACGAAGTCCGCGCCGCCCGGCCGGGTCCGCACCCTGGTGCTGACCGGGCTGTGGGTGTTCTTCCTGGAGAACACGTTCTTCCCGAACGGCCAGCAGGAGTACGGCATCATCAGCCTGCGGGCGTGGGAGCGCGGCGCGCCGGAGGCGGAACCGTCGCTGCTGAACTTCGCGGCCGAGCAGATCGGGCACCCGGTCGACCGGGTCGCGGTGCTGCACTTCGCGATGCCGATCGCGGACTGGGTCTACCCGCTGTGGGGCGTCGGGGTGTCGGCGCTGGTCCTGGCGCTGGCGCGGCACACGATCGGCCGGGCCTGGGCGGCGACGGCGGTGGCCGGCGCGTACGTGGCCTACCGCGCGATCATCTGGCCGTTGCTGGTGGTGGGCACGTTCCCCGCCTCGGCGATCCCGTTCTACCTGCTCGCGGTGGGGCTCGCGGTGGACCTGGCGTTCCGGGTCGGACGGTCGCACCGCGTGCTCACACCGCTGACCGGCGGGCTGCTGGTGACCGCGTTCGGGTACGGCGCGCTGTGGCTGCAGTCGCAGCTGCGGCCGTGGTTGCTGGGCGACGCGCACACCGAATCCGCGCCGCCGTTCGCCTACTGGCCGGCGCTCGTGGTGCTCGCCGGACTGCCCGTCCTCTGGTGGGTCCTCACGCGCGTGAGGACCCACCGCGAGGTCGCGGTCAGCTGATCTTGGTGCCAGCCGACTTGAGGTGCTCGGCCGCCTCGACGACGCGCTTGGCCATCGACTGCTCGGCCTGCTTGAGGTAGCTGCGCGGGTCGTAGGTCTTCTTGTTGCCGACCTCGCCGTCGATCTTCAGGACGCCGTCGTAGTTCTTGAAGAAGTGGTCGGCGATCGGACGGGAGAAGGCGTACTGGGTGTCGGTGTCGATGTTCATCTTCACCACGCCGTAGGACACCGCCTCGTGGATCTCCTCGAGCAGCGAGCCCGAGCCGCCGTGGAAGACCAGCTCGAACGGCTTGCTGCCCTCGGCCAGGCCCAGCTTCTCGGCGGCGACCTGCTGGCCGCGCTTGAGCACGTCCGGGCGCAGCTTCACGGCACCCGGCTTGTAGGCGCCGTGCACGTTGCCGAAGGTCGCGGCGAGGAGGTAGCGGCCCTTCTCGCCGGTGCCCAGCGCGTCGACCGTCTTCACGAAGTCGCCCTCGGCGGTGTACAGCTTCTCGTTGATCTCGTTCGAGACGCCGTCCTCCTCACCACCGACGACGCCGATCTCGACCTCGAGGATGATCTTCGCGGCGGCCGCTTTGGCGAGCAGTTCGGCGGCGATCTCCAGGTTCTCGTCCAGGTCGATCGCCGAGCCGTCCCACATGTGCGACTGGAACAGCGGGTTCTGGCCGTTGTTGACCCGCTCCTGGGACAGCGCGATCAGCGGGCGGACGAAGCCGTCCAGCTTGTCCTTCGGGCAGTGGTCGGTGTGCAGGGCGATGTTGACCGGGTACTTCTCGGCGACGACGTGCGCGAACTCGGCGAGCGCGGTCGCGCCGGTCACCATGTCCTTGACCCGGGTGCCGGAGGCGAACTCGGCGCCACCGGTCGAGATCTGGATGATCCCGTCGCTCTCCGCGTCGGCGAACCCGCGCAGGGCGGCGTTGAGGGTCTCCGACGAGGTCACGTTGATCGCCGGGTACGCGAACTCGCCCGCCTTGGCCCGGTCCAGCATCTCCGCGTAGACCTCGGGGGTGGCGATGGGCATCGTGGGTCCTCCTAGCTGTGGTTCGCCTTCCTTGCCCGAATCGTACGAGGTCGGCGGTGGGAGGACAGTGGCCCGGCTCTCGGCGGCCCAGGTCGGGAACGATCAAGTGACCAACGACGCCCCGCCCCGGCCGGGACCGGGGCGGAGCGGCTCGGTAGTCAGGACAGCAGGGCCTCGCTGACGGCGCGGTAGCCGGGCAGCGGGTCGTCGCCGAGGACCTGGATGCAGACGTGGTCCGCGCCGGCGTCGAGGTGGGCGGTGATGCCGCGCGCGATCGAGTCGATGTCGCCGTGCAGGGCGAGGGCGTCGATCAGCGCGTCGCTGCCGCCGTTGTCCAGGTCGGCCTCGGTCCAGCCGTGGCGGAGCAGGTTGTTGCGGTAGTTCACCAGGCCGAGGTAGGGGCGCTGGATGGTCGGGCGGGCGATGGCACGGGCCCTCTCCGGGTCGGTCTCCAGCACGACCTTCTGCTCGGGGGCCAGCAGCACGCCCTCACCGAGGACCTTGCGCGCCTCCCGGGTGTGGTCGGGGGTCGTCAGGTACGGGTGGGCGCCCGCGGTGCGCTCGGCGGAGAGCTTCAGCACCTTCGGGCCCAGCGCGGCCAGCGCCCGCGCCTCGACCGGTACGCCCGCTTCGTCCAGGCCGTCGAGGTAGTCGACGATCTTGTCGTAGGGCTTCTGGTACTCCTGGGTCGCCTCCGGGTGGCCGATGCCGACGCCGAGCAGGAAGCGGCCCGGGTGCTTGCCCTCGATGCGGTGCCAGGAGGCGCCGACGGTGGCCGCGTCGTCCTTCCACATGTTGACGATCCCGGTGGCCACCTTGATGGTGCTGGTCGCGTCCAGCAGCTCGTCGACGATGTCGAGTCGCCCGTCCGGGGACCCGCCGATCCAGATGGCGCCGTAGCCGAGACGTTCGACTTCGCGCGCCAGGTCCCCGTCCAGCTGGTGGTGGCCTCGCCAGATGCCGATCTTTCCGAGTTCGATAGCCATGTCCGTCCCAACTCCGGCGGGGGTGCGCGGCATTCCTCTACGTTGGGCTCATGGCGAAAATCGGCAACAGCGAGCTCGAGGTGTACCCGCTCAACCTCGGCGGCAACGTGTTCGGCTGGACCGCCGACGAGCAGGAGTCCTTCGCCGTGCTCGATGCGTACGCGGCCGCCGGCGGGAACTTCATCGACACCGCGGACGTGTACATGGCGCGCATTCCGGGCAACTCGGGCGGCGAGTCGGAGACGATCATCGGGAACTGGCTGGCCCGGCGTGGTCGTCGCGAGGACGTGGTGATCGCCACGAAGGTGGGCAGCTGGGCCAAGCGGCCGGGGGTGAGCGCGAAGAACATCCGCGAGGCGGCGGAGGACTCGCTGCGCCGGCTGCGGACGGACCACATCGATCTGTACTACGCCCATCGGGACGTGGCGGACGTGCCGCTGGAGGAGACGCTGGAGGCGTTCGACTCGTTGGTGCGGGCCGGGAAGGTGCGGTACCTGGGGGCGTCGAACTACAGCGCCGAGCGGCTGGCCGAGGCTCTGTCCATTTCGGACCGCGAGGGGTTTGCCCGGTACGTGGCGGTGCAGCCGCACTACAACCTCGTGGAGCGCGGGTACGAGCAGGAGCTGGCCCCGCTCGTCGCCAAGGAGGGGTTGTCGACCCTGCCGTACTACGCATTGGCGCGGGGTTTCCTGACGGGGAAGTACCGCTCGCGCGAGGCCCGTGGGGGCAGCCCACGCGCCGAGGGGGCGGTCGCGTACCTGGACCACCGGGGCGAGCGGGTGCTTTCGGCGCTGGACGACATTGCCGCCGCGCACGGGGTCTCACCCGCCTCGGTGGCGCTCGCATGGCTCGCCGCCCAGCCGACGGTCGCCGCACCCATCGCGAGTGCCCGGAACGTGGAGCAGTTGGCGGACCTGCTGGCCTCCGTGGAGCTGCACCTGACCGCCGAGGAACTCTCCGCCCTGGATGACGCTTCCCGGTAGGGGGTCGTCGGTTGGGGCGTGCTTGTCGGTAGGGCGATGCTTCGTGGTGGGGGCGAGGCTTCCCCGTAGGGCGTGCTTCCAGTTAGGGGCGAGGCTTCCCGGTAGGGCGGGTTTGTCGGGGGGCGTGCTTCTCGTGGGGCGAGGCTTCCCGGTGGGGTCGAGGCTGCTCGGTGGGGTGATGCTTCGTGATAGGGGCGATGCTTCTCGGTAGGGGCGACGGTTCTCATCGGGGGCGCGGCTCCCGGTATGGGATTTCGTCGGCTCCGCCGGGGCGGCGTTGGTTGTCGCTTGTGCCGTTGGTCCATTCGCGTGCCGGGGCGGTTGCGCCATTCGCATTCCGGGGTGGGTGATCCTTTCGCGTGGTCACGAAGGGCCCGTTCGTGACTGGACACGTCCAGTCAGGTGCTCACGAGATGCCCGCTCGACCCGGCGCGACAGGTCCAATCGCGTGCTCATGAGGTGCCCGCTCGCGCCCCAGCAGGTGTCCGTTCGCGGCACCGTCAGAGTTCCACTCGGGTGCTCACGAGGTGCCCGTTCGCGCCCACACACAGGGCTCGTTCGTGCCACCGCGAAAGTTCCACTCGCGCGACTACCAGGAGGCCATTCGACCCCCGCGAGGTGCCCTCCGCCGCAACCACGGAGCGCCCGTTCATGCGAGTACGAGGTGTCCGTTGGCGCAACAGTGCCCGCCGGCGCAACGATCGTGCGTTCACGAGGTGCCCGCCCGCGCGACCGTGAAGGGCCCGTTCGGGCGAGCGCGAGGTGTTCGTTGGCGCCACCGCCTAGGGCTCGTTCGTGCGAGCGCGAGGTGTCCGCCGGCGCGACGATCGTGCGTTCACGAGGTGCCCGCTCGCGCGACCGTGAAGGGTCCGTTCATGCGAGCGCGAGGTGTTCGTTGGCGCCACCGCCTAGGGCTCGTTCGTGCGAGCGCGAGGTGTCCGCCGGCGCAACGATCGTGCATTCACGAGGTGCCCGCTGGCGCGACCACGAACGGGCCCGTTCGAGCGACGAACGGTGCGCCCACTCGCACTCCCACGAAAGCCCACTGGCACCCCCAACGAACCCCAGCCCTCGCCCCACTCTCAAGCCCCCACACCCCGCGAATTCACCCCTACTGAAGAGTAGCTTACTCCCGGTAGGTTGAGGTAGGGTCCCTCCATGGCCAACGTAAAAGGCAAGGTCGTGCTCATCACCGGGGCTGCGCGCGGCATTGGCGCCGGGCTCGCCGAGCGGCTCGCGGCCCGTGGTGCCAAGGTTGCCCTCGTCGGGCTGGAAGCCGACGAGCAGCGGAAGGTCGCCGAGCGCATCGGTGACTCCGCGCGGGCCTGGGAAGCCGACGTCACCGACTGGGACGCCCTCGAAAAAGCCACGGCGGGCGTCGTCGAGCACTTCGGTGGCATTGACATCGTCATAGCGAACGCGGGCATCGCCACGACCGGTTTCGTCCGGTCCGTCGACCCCGCCGCGTTCGAAAAGGTCATCGAGGTCGACCTGCTCGGCGTGTGGCGCACCTTCCGCGTCACGCTGCCCCACGTCATCGAGCGCAAGGGCTACCTGCTGGCCATCTCCTCCCTCGCCGCGATCACCCACGCCCCCGGCATGGCCAACTACGCCGCGGCCAAGGCGGGCGTCGAGGCGTTCTGCAACAGCCTGCGCGCCGAGGTGGCCCACCTGGGCGTCAAGGTCGGCGTCGCCCACCCCACCTGGATCCGCACGGACCTGGTCGAGAGCGCCGACGCCCACCCGGTGTTCGGCAAGCTCCGCGCCGGCATGCCGGGCCTCCTCGGCAAGACCTACCCGCTCGACGTGGCCCTCGACCAGATCGAGGAGGGCGTCCTCAAGCGGGCCCGCGTCATCCACGTCCCCAAGTGGGTCGGCCTGCTCAAGGCCATCCGCTCGGTGCTGCCGCCCATCGTCGAACTCGGGGCCCGCACCCGCGTCCCCGCCGCCGACAAGGCCGCGCTCGAGGACATCAAGGCACGCGGTGCGCGCGAGGCCGCCATCACCGGGCATGGTGGACGGGCAGCGACTCACTGAGGAGGCCCCATGTCCCGCCGTGACCTGATCAAGATGACCCCGGGCGAAGTGCTCGCGTTCTTCGCCGAACAGAAGGTCATCAACGTCGCCACGATCAACCCCAACGGGCGCCCGCACCTCGCCCCGCTCTGGTACGTGCCCCGGGGCGACGGGGTGGCGACCTGGACCTACCGCAAGTCGCAGAAGGTCGCCAACCTGCGCCGGCTCCCGCAGGCCACCGTGCTCATCGAGACCGGCGACACCTACGACAAGCTGCGCGGCGTCCAGTTCGAGGCCGACGTCGAAATCGTCGAGGACACCCCGGCCGTCGCCGAGATCGGCTCCGCCATGGCGGAGCGCTACGGCGGCGGCTCGCTCGGCGCGGACGTCGTCGCCGCGCAGGCGGCGAAACGCGTCGGACTGGTGTTCACGCCGACGAAGATCGTCAGCTGGGACCACTCCAAGCTCGGCGGCGCCTACTGAACCCAGGCGCCCAGCGTCGGGTTGAACTCGCGCACCGTGAAGCTCTCGAGCGCGCCCTCGACGACGTACGGGTCGGCGTCCAGGATCTCCTGCAGGGCGTCGGCGTCCGCGGCCTGGATGAGGAACGCGCCGCCGGAGTCGTCGGCGAACGGCCCGGCCACCGCGAGCGTGCCGTCCGCGGCCAGCTTCGCGAGGTACTCGCGGTGCCGGGGCCGGACCGCCGCGTACTTCTCCTGGTTGTAGACCGTCTGCACCAGGAACCAGGCCATCGCCACCTCCGTTTGAGTACCTGCTCCGCACGCTACCGGGTGAAGTGAATCAACCGATACGCTGGTTCACACGTGTACAGCACGTGGACAACGGTCGGGCCGAAGACAGGCGGGAGTACATGCCGGAGGGCAGCGCGGAGCGCAGCGTCGAACGCACGCTCGGGCATTTGCGCACCATGGACGGGGTCGCGCCCGCATCGGCCCAGCCGGCCGGACCGCTCACCCTGGAGGATCTCTACAAGATCCACCGGATGCGCCTGGTGCGGCTGGCGATCCTCCTGGTCGACGAGCCGGCCACGGCCGAAGACGTCGTGCAGGAGGCGTTCACCGGCCTGTACCGCAACTGGAGCAAGCTCCGCGACGCCGCCTCCGCGGTCGCGTACCTGCGCACCGCCGTGGTCAACGGCTCGCGCAGCGTGCTGCGGCGGCGCAAGACCGCGCGCGAGTACGTCCCGCCCCACGCGGTCAACGCCCGTTCCGCGGAGAGCCTGGCGATGCTGTCCAGCGAGCACCAGTCGGTGGTCAACGCCCTGTCGAAGCTGCCGCCGCGGCAACGCGAGGTGCTCGTCCTGCGCTACTACGGCGGTCTCTCGGAGGCGGAGATCTCCGAGGTCGCGGGCATTTCGAAGGGCACCGTGAAGTCCACCGCGAGCCGGGCGCTGGAGGCTCTCCAGAAGGCCATGAGTGCTTAAGCTGGTTTAGACCAATATGCTGGAGCCTGTGACGGGTTTCGTGCTGACGGGTGGCAGGCTGGCGCTCCCCGAGGGGCTGGTCGAGGACGGGTGGCTCGCGGTCTCCGGCGGGTCGATCGCGGGGATCGGGACCGGGACCCCGCCGCCGGGCGAGCGGATCGACGTCGGCGGCTGCTACGTGGTGCCCGGGTTCGTCGACGTGCACTGCCACGGCGGTGGCGGCGGGTCGTTCTCCAGCGGCGACGCGAAGGAGATCGCCACCGCGATCAAGGCGCACCGCCGGCACGGCACCACCACGATGCTGGCGAGCCTGGTGTCCGACCCGGTGCGCACGCTCGTCGACCAGATGGCGGTGCTGCGCGAGCTGGTCGACGACGGCGAACTGGCGGGTATCCACCTGGAGGGCCCGTTCATCGCCTCCGCGCGCTGCGGCGCCCACGATCCCGCCGTGCTGCGCGAACCCGACGCGGCGACGGTCGACGCCCTGCTGCGCGCCGGGCGCGGCGCCGTCCGGATGGTCACCCTCGCGCCGGAGCTGACCGGTGGTGTGCGGGCGGTGCGGCAACTCGCCGAGTCCGGTGTGATCGCGGCCATCGGGCACACCGACGGCACCGAGGAGCAGATCCGCCCGGCGATCGACGCGGGCGCGACCGTCGCGACGCACCTGTTCAACGGGATGCGGCCGCTGCACCACCGTGAACCGGGCCCGATCGGCGTGCTGCTGGACGACGAGCGCATCACCGTCGAGCTGATCTGCGACCTGGTCCACGTCCACCCGACCGTCCTGCGGCTGGCCGCCCGCTACGCCGGACGCGGACGCACGACCCTCGTCACGGACGCCATGTCGGCCACCGACGCCGCCGACGGCCGCTACCACCTGGGCAGGCTGGAGGTCGACGTCCGGGACGGCGTCGCCACGCTCGCCGACACCGGCTCGCTCGCCGGGAGCACCCTGACGATGGACGCCGCGTTCCGGAACCTGGTCAAGGGTGCCGGCCTGCCGATCCCGGACGCGGTGCGCGCGACGTCGGGGCGCCCGGCCGAACTCCTCGGCCTGGACGACCGGCTCGGCTCGCTGCGCACCGGGCTGGCCGCCGACCTGGTGGTGCTGGACGCCGACCTCCGCCCGGCCCGCGTGCTACGGAGGGGCGCCTGGATCGCCTGATCAGTCCGGCGGCGCGACGTGCTCGACGTAGAGCGGCGTCGCGGCGAGGATGGTGCACTCGTCCACCGGCACCACCGCGGTGATCCGCGCGTAGCCGGCGGCCCAGGCGGCGGTGAACCGCGGCTGGAGGCGGTCCGCCAGTGCGTCCAGGCTGTCCACCATGCGCGCGAGGAACCGCGGGTGCTCCGCGGCCTCCGCCCGGTCCGGTTCGTCCAGCTCCATGAGGATCTGGACGAACCGCACCCACAGCGAGTGGTGCCCCGGATCCATGTCTCGCTCCGCGCCGGGCAGCGCGCCCACCAGGTGGTCGCGCGAACCGTGCAGCAGCAGCCTCAACCGTCCGCCGGTCGGGTAGCCGTCCACGGCCTCGTCGACGTCGAGGAAGACCACCGAACCGCCGATCTCGCCGTAGGCCATCGGCGCCTCGAAGTGCACCCACTGGCCCGGCCGGAGCCCCGGCTCGGCGAACCACTTCGGCGCCCGCGGTGACGCCTCCAACCCCGCGACCGCGGCCGCCAGCCCGGGCTCGGCCGGCCGGGCGGCCTTGCCCACCTTGACCCCGCCGACCGGGGTGGTCACTTCGGCCTCCACGTCCCGCAGACCGCGAGGGCGTTTCGGCAGGTCCGGGACCAGCTGCCGGAGCTTGGCGGTGGAGACGTAGATCAGCTCGCGCATGCGGTCATCGTGCCGCAGTCCGCGCTTCCGCAGGCTGGAAGCGGGCGATTACGCTGTGCGGGGTGAGTGAGCAGACGGATCCGGAACGCCTGCTGGCCGAGGCGCTGCGGGCGCAGGCGCGCAGCGCGCCGCACCCTGGTCCGCCTCCCGGTGGGTGGCCGCAGCTCGGCCTGCTGTCCGGCGCCGACGCGAGCTCGCTGGAGCGCGAACGCGCCGCGCTCGAGCAGCCGGCCCGGTCCGGGCCGCCGCCGGCGAAGGTGCGCCGCGTGGTGCCGCAGGTCCGCCACCTGCCGGTCTACTGGGTGCTCGGCCTGGCCGCCGTGCTCGGTCTCGCCACGGGCGCCGTCATCGGTCTCATCACGCTGCTGTGAGCCCACACAGTGCACACAGGGTCACCCTGTACCGTTTTGTGCTGTGATTCTCGCCGAGACCGCGACCACGCTCGCTCTGATGCCGAAGTGGTTCAACCCCGAGTACCTGCTGACCCAGTTCGGCGCGTACGTCATCGTCGGGTTGTGCCTGGTCATCTTCATCGAGAGCAGCATCTTCCCGGTGCTCCCCGGTGACTCGCTGCTGTTCACCGCGGGTCTGTTCGTGGCGCAGGGCTCGATCCGCACGCCGCTGTGGCTGGTGTGCCTCGTGGTGACCGTCGCGGCGCTGCTGGGCAACGTCGTCGGGTACCTCATCGGCTGGAAGGCGGGCCCGGCGCTGTTCAAGCGGCCGGATTCGCGGTTCTTCAAACAGGAGTACGTGGACAAGACGCACGCCTTCCTGGAGAAGCACGGCTCGAAGGCCGTCGTGCTGGCGCGGTTCGTGCCGTTCGTGCGGACGTTCATCACCTGGATCGCCGGCATCGGCCGCATGGACCCGAAGAAGTACTTCACCTACACCGTCATCGGCGGCATCCTGTGGGCCGCCGGCATCACCGCGCTGGGGCACCTGCTCGGCAACATCTCGTTCATCAAGAACAACATCGAGGCCATCTTCATCCTGATCGTGCTGGTCTCGGTGGTGCCGATCGCCATCGAGTGGGCGAAGAACCGCCGCGAGAAGAAGCTGGCCGCCGCCAAGGCGACGTCCGACGCCGACTCGGAAGTCACCCAGCAGATCCCGCGCATCGACGGCTGAACCGTACGAACAAGGCCGCCGCACGACAACGGTGCGGCGGCCTTTTCGCGTCTCAGGTCAGCGAGAACATCGAGCCCGGGTTGAAGAGGTTCTCCGGGTCGAGGGCCTGCTTGATCTGCCGGTGCACGCGCATCCCCACCGGACCGATCTCGCGTTCCAGCCACTCCCTCTTGATCTTGCCGACGCCGTGCTCGCCGGTCACCGTGCCGCCCAGCTTCAGCCCCACGTCGAGGATCTCGTCGAACGCCCGCCGCGCCCGCGCGAACTCGTCCTCGTCGTCCGGCTGGTAGACGATCGTCGGGTGCATGTTGCCGTCGCCGGCGTGCCCGACCACCGCGATGCGCAGCCCGACCTCCTCGCTGATCCGCTGGCAGCCCGCGATCAGCTCGGCGATCCGGGTCCGCGGCACGGACACGTCGTCGGTCAGCCACACGCCGTACTGCTCCAGCGCCGTCAGCACCACCCGCCGGGCCTGCATCAGCATGCGGCCCTCCGCGAGGTCGTCCGTTGCGTACGTCATCGTCGCGCCGGCGTCCTGGCAGATCTGCTCGAGCGCGGCCAGTTCGCGCCGCGCCACCTCGCCGCCCGCGTCGGACTGGCACAGCAGCAGCGCCTGGCAGTCGGAGCCGGCGCCGAGATCGGTCTTCAGGTACGTCTCGGCCGCCTTGATGGAGCTGGCGTCCATGATCTCCATCAGCGACGGCACCAGGCCCTCGCGCACGGTGCGGGCCACCGCGGTGCCCGCCGCCTCGGTGGTGTCGAACCCGGCGACCAGCGTGCCCGGCGCCTGCGGCAACGGCCGCAACGCCAGGGTCGCCTGCGTGATCACCCCGAGCGTGCCCTCGCTGCCCACGAACAGGCGCGCCAGGTCGTACCCGGCGACGCCCTTGACCGTCCGCCGGCCGGTCTTCAGCACCGACCCGTCGGCCAGCACGACCTCCAGGCCCAGCACCGAGTCGGTGGTCACGCCGTACTTCACGCAGCACAGCCCGCCCGCGTTGGTGGACAGGTTGCCGCCGATGGTGCACCAGTCGTAGCTGGACGGGTCCGGTGGGTAGAACAGCCCGTGCTTCTCCACGGCGTTGCGGAAATCGAGGTTGACCACGCCCGGCTGGACCACCGCGAGCCGGTTGCCCGCGTCGATCTCGACGATCTGGTCCAGCTTGGTCATCACGAGCACGACGCAGCCGTCGATCGCGTTCGCCGCGCCGGAGAGCCCGCTGCCCGCCCCACGCGGGACGATCGGCACCTTTGCCTCGGCGCACGCCCGGACCACCGCCTGCACGCCTTCGACATCGCTGGGCAGGACCACCGCCAGCGGACGGCCGGAGGGTGCCAGCGGCATCATGTCGCGGGAGTAGCTGCCGGTGACGTCCGCGTCGGTCAGAACGGCGTCCCTGCCCAGCTCGGCGCGCAGTTTCGTCAGCAAAGCGTCGGTGCTCATGCATCTATGCTAGCGGCGATCGCGTCCGCAGTGCGGAAAAATTTTTCCGAACGTGGGGGGAGGGGTTGGGGAGGGTGGCTGCGTTCCTGGTGGCTGGGGTGAGCTGAGCAGGGGTTCGGCAGGTCGGTGGCTGTGGTGGGTGGGGTTTGCCGGGCCTGGTGGCTGCGGTGAGCGGGCACTGTTGGGCCGGGGCCAGGTGTTGCCGGGGCCAGGGGCCATGTGGTGGGGGTTTGTTGGGCCGGGTGGCCGCGGTGAGCGGCGTTTGTTGGGGCCGGGGTCCCCGGTGGCGGCGGTTTGTTAGGGCCGGGGTCCCCGGTGGCGGGGATGCCAGGCCGGTGCCCTTGGTGAGCGGGCGCTTGCTGGGCCAGGGCAAGGGCTTTGCCGGGTCTGGCAGCTGAGGGGGAGGGTTTGCCGGCCGGGGCAAGGGGTTCGCCATGGCCTGGTGGCCGCGGTGGGTGGGGATTGCCGGGCACCGGTGCTTTCCCGGCGGGTAAGGCCTGACGCTCCGGTGGCTCGGCTGAGCTGGGTTCGGCGCATGGGCAGGTGGCGCGCGTTCATCGTTGGACCAGTGACGCGTCGGTGATAGGACCAGTGGTGCGGTTGCCGGTGGTGGCCGCGCGAAGGGACCGGTGGCGGCTGTGCGAATGGGCTGATGGTGGCCGCGCGAACGGACGGGTGGCCGCTGCGCGAATGGGCCGATGGTGGCCGCGCGAAGGGACCGGTGGCGGCCGGCGCGAGCGGATCGGTGGCGGCTGTGCGAACGGACCGGTCGCGGCTGCGCGAGTGGGCGGCTGGTTGGCGTGTGGATGGACCGCTGGCGCCTGTGCGCGTGGGCCGCTGGTAGCCGTGCCGGCTGACCGCTGGCGGCGTGGTGCACGAGCGGGCCAACCATCTGGCGGTGGGTGGAGCGCTGGTGGTGCGGCGACGGGCCGACGGTGAGGTTCGCCGATGGGTCAGTGGCGCGTGCATGAGCGGACCACTGATGTCGCGGCGACCGGACCAGCGACCCGGGTGCACGACTCGACCAACGACGCCGCGGCGGGTGGCGCACCGGCGCGCATGAGGGGAGCGCTCGGCTCCACACCACATCGACCAGTCGCGCCATGACCCGACCCACCCCCTGTGCCCAAGAAGCACCCGAGCAAGCCCACCCCAGCGCTCACAAGAAGCACCCGAACGGCCCAGCGCTGGTGCCGGCTGCGGAGGCTGCGGTGCCCGCAACACCCGCCCGCGGGCACGCCCGCGTGCCGCCGGGTCGCCCGCGAGCCGCCCGCCGCCGCGCCCGCGGCTCGCCCGCCGGGTGCCCGCGTGCCGCCCGCCAGCGCGCTCGCGAGCCGCCCGCGACTCGCCGCCAGGCGCCCGCCACCCGCCTGCCGGCGCGCCCGCCACCCGCCCGCCGAGCCGCCTGCGAGCGGCCCGCGACTCACCCGCCGGCACGCCCGCGTGCCGCCCGCCGAGCCGCCAACCACCAGCCCGCTGGCGCGCCCGCCACCCGCCCGCCCCACACCTAAAACCAGTTGCCTATGGCAACTAAAGTGTCCTCGACCACAGAGCGGGTTATTTGAGTGGCGCAACCAACTAGTCAGGGTGCATCCTTGACAAGAGCAAGTAGTTGCTTCGGTCAAATAAGACATCCCGCACGAAGAGAGTGATCCGGCCATGCCATCTCCCGTCGAGGAAGCGGCCTTCACGGACACCGAGCTCGACATCGCCGACGAGCTGGGCGTTCAGCTCGTGCGCTTCATGCGACTGCTCACCAAGGCCAAGTCCCAGGTCGCCAAGCTCGGACCGGACGGGATCGAACGGGCCGCCTACGCGATCCTGTTCCAGCTCATCCACGACGGGCCTCAGCGCACCAGCAAGCTGGCCGAGGCGCTGCACTCCGAGATCTCCACGATCAGCAGGCAGAGCAGCGCGCTGGTGCAGCACGGCCTCGTCGAGCGCCTGGCCGACCCGGAGGACGGGCGCGCCTGCCTGCTGGCCCCGACCGCGGAGGGCATGCGGGTGTTCGAGGAGAACCGCAAGCAGCGCAACCGCTGGCTGGCGGAGGTCCTCGCCGAATGGCCGGAGGACGAACGCCGGGTCCTGAACAAGCTCCTGGACCGGCTCAACACGGGGATCGAACGACACGCTCCACACCTCGCCGACCAGGTCTCGGCGCGCATCAAGGGGGACAACGCATGACACGCTCCACAAGACAACAACCGGTGCCCGCGGGGGGCGCCGTCGCGGACGAGGGTCCGCGCCTGAGCCACAAGCAGATCCTGACCATCCTCAGCGGACTCCTGCTGGGGATGTTCCTGGCGGCGCTGGACCAGAACATCGTCAGCGTCGCGATCGTGAAGATCGCCAACGACCTGCACGGCTTCGACCAGCAGGCGTGGGCGACCACGGCGTACCTGATCACCGCGACCATCGCGACCCCGCTGTACGGCAAGCTGTCCGACATCTACGGGCGCAAGCCGTTCTACCTGATGGCGATCGCGCTGTTCGTGATCGGCTCGGCCGCCTGCACGTTCGCCACCTCGATGTACGAGCTGGCCGCGTTCCGCGCCTTCCAGGGCCTGGGCGCCGGTGGTCTGATGTCGCTGGCGATGACGATCATCGGTGACGTGGTGCCCGCCCGCGAGCGGGTCAAGTACCAGGGCTACTTCATGATGGTCTTCGGCAGCGCGACCGTGCTCGGCCCGGTGCTGGGCGGCCTGTTCTCCGGGTTCGAGAGCCTGGGCGGTCTCGACGGGTGGCGCTGGATCTTCCTGATCAACGTGCCGATCGGCGCCCTCGCGCTCGCGGTCGTCGCCAAGGTGCTCAACGTGCCGCACCAGCGGCAGAACCACCGCATCGACTGGTTCGGCGCGGTCTCACTGGCCATCGCGGTGGTGCCGCTGCTGCTGGTCGCCGAGCAGGGCCGCACCTGGGGCTGGGGCTCCACGACCGCGGTGATCTGCTACGCCGTCGCGGCGTTCGGCGCGGTGCTGTTCCTCTTCGTCGAGTACGTGATGAAGGACGAGGCGCTGATCCCGCTGCGGCTGTTCCGCAACTCGACGTTCAGCGTCGCGATCGGCGGCGGGACCCTCGTCGGTATCGGCATGTTCGGCTCGATCAGCATGATCCCGCTGTACTTCCAGGTCGTGCGGGGTTACTCGCCGACCCAGGCCGGCCTGCTGATGTTGCCGCTGGTGCTGGGCATCATGACCGGCTCCCAGATCTCGGGCCGCATCACCGCGAAGACCGG
This sequence comes from Amycolatopsis thermophila, assembly GCF_030814215.1. Taxonomy (NCBI): domain Bacteria; kingdom Bacillati; phylum Actinomycetota; class Actinomycetes; order Pseudonocardiales; family Pseudonocardiaceae; genus Amycolatopsis; species Amycolatopsis thermophila. The sequence continues at coordinate 2,485,586 of NZ_JAUSUT010000001.1, forward strand.
GCACTACAAGATCCTGCCGGTCATCGGCACGGTCCTGATCGCCGGCGGTGCCGCGATCTACGCCCAGGTGCACTACGACAGCCCGCTGTGGCAGCCGCTGCTGATCGCGCTGCTCATCGGCCTGGGCCTGGGTGGCTGCATGCAGACGCTGATCATCGCCGCGCAGAACGCCGGCCCGCGCCGGGACATGGGCGTGTCGACGGCGTCGGCGACGTTCTTCCGGCAGATGGGCGGCACGCTGGGTGTCGCGGTCTTCCTGACCATCCTGTTCAACCTGCTGCCGGGCAAGATCGCCGGCGCGTTCGGCGGCCGCCTGCCGCAGGGCTTCGACCAGAGCCAGCTGGGCGCGCTGCAGGCCGACACCAGCAGCCTGCACAACCTGCCCGACGCGGTGCAGATCCCGATCCTGACCGGGTTCACCAACTCGATCCACGGGGTCTTCTACGTCGCCGGCGGCGTGGCGCTGCTCGCCGCGATCGTGCTGGCGTTCATGAAGGAGATCCCGCTGACCGGCGGGCCGGCCAAGCCGGCCCCGCCGATCGAGGGCGGCGAGGCACTGGTGCCGGTCGAGGACACGGCGAAGGCCATCGCGGAGGCCGACACCTGGGCGGACGCGGACGCCGCGTTCGCCGAGGACCGCGAACCCGTGCTTGTTGGTGGGAGGCATGCAGTGAGTGAAAACGGACACGGCGACTACCAGCTGGCCGCGCAGAGCGCGCCGATCACGAACGCGGTCGCGAGCGCCGGGACGGACAACGCGCTGGGCACCGGCGGTCAGCCGATCACCGGCACCATCCGCCGCCAGGACGGCACGCCCGTCGGCGGCGCCGCGCTGACCCTGATCGACCAGCGGGGCCGCCAGGTCTCGCGGGCGTCGGGCAGCGGCGACGGCGGCTACCGCATCGGCGCGCCGGGCAACGGCACCTACGTGCTGATCGTGTCGGCGGCCGGGCACCAGCCGCAGGCGGCCAGCGTGGTCGTCGCGGACGGGCCGGCGCGACTGGACCTCACGCTCGTCGGCTCGGGCGAGGTCAGCGGCGTGGTCCGGGTGGCGGGCAAGGGTTCCCCGCTCGCCGGTGCGACCGTGACGCTGACCGACGCGCGCGGTGAGGTCACCGGCGCCGCGATCAGCAACGCCGAGGGCGTCTACGTGTTCAACGGGGTCAGCTCCGGCACCTACACGCTGGTCGCCAGCGCCGACCGGATGCGCCCGGTGGCCTCGCTGATCACCGTGCCGGACAGCGGTGTGCTGCACCAGGACGTCGAGATCGCACCGGCCGTGCTGCTGGCCGGCACCGCCCGCACCGACGGCGGCCGCCCGGTCCCGGACGCGCGGATCACGGTCCTCGACTCCGAGGGCAACGTCGCCGCGGTCGCCCGGACGGACGAGAACGGCCAGTACGTCGTCAGCGACCTCCCGGAGGGTGACTACACCGTGGTCGCCAGCGGGTACCCGCCGGCGACGAGCCAGGTGAACCTGCCGGGTGGCGGCGACGTCAGCCACGACGTGCGGCTGGGCTACGAGCAGGTGCTCGACCAGCTGGGCGACCCGGCGAAGAACGGGGTGGAGCACTCATGAGCGGGTTGCGTGCGCAGATCCGCACGGCCGAGGGCTGGGCGGTGGAGAACGCGGTTCTGACGGTGACCGACATGAGCGGCCAGCAGGTCGCCCGTGCGGTCGCGGACGCCACGGGCGCGGTGGCCACGCCACCGCTCCCGCCCGGCGTCTACACGGCGGTCCTCACCGCCGCCGGGCACAGCCCCCTGGCGCGGACCGCGCAGATCGGGTCGGACGGGTCGGGGTCGCTCGGCGACCTGGTGGTGACGCCGATGGCCGGTGCCGTCGAGCTGCCGCCCGCCGGGCCGTGGACGATCGACCCGGTGCACTCGAGCGCGGTCGCGACCGCCCGGCACCTCGGGATCGCGAGCATCAAGGCGCGGTTCTCCGACATCAGCGGCCGCATCGAGGTGGCGCGGCCCGCCGAGCAGTCGCGGGTCGAGGCCGAGATCAAGGCCGCGAGCATCGACACCGGCATCAAGATGCGCGACGACCACCTGCGGTCGCCGGAGTTCCTGGACGTCGAGTCCTACCCGGTGATCGGGTTCCGCAGCACCGGGATGCGGCAGCGCGGCACCGACACCTGGGTGCTGGCCGGCGAGCTGACGCTGCACGGTGAGCGCAAGCCGATCGAGATGGACCTGACCTACGGCGGCTACGGACCGGACCCGTGGGGTGGCGTGCGCGCCGCGTTCCACGCGGAAACGCAGCTGCACCGGAACGATTTCGCGATCAACTACAACGCGATGGTGCGGGCCGGGGTCGCCGCGATCGGATCGACGGTGAAGATCGAACTCGACATCGAGGCCGTTCAGGGCGAATCACTGCCCCAGATGTGAAAAAACCGGACCGCGGCCGTGCTCCTTTTCGTGAGGGCACGGCCGCGTTCGGTAACAGATCACCTCGATTACGTCGATCGGCTGACCGGTCGTTGCGTGCGGCACGTACGCTTTCCGGGTGACTTTCACCTACGCCGCGTCCGAAGCCGTCGGCGTGGGCTGGTTGGACACGGCCGGCCCGCTGCTGGTCTGGGTCATCGTGCTCAGCTTCGTGTTCGTCGAATGCGCCCTGATCATCGGGCTGTTCCTGCCCGGTGACTCGCTGCTGTTCGCAGCCGGTGTCGTGCTCGCCTCGCACGGTGCGCACACCAGCGCGTGGCTGCTGTCGGTGGCGGCGCTGGTCGTCGCGGTCATCGGCAACCAGGTCGGGTACTACATCGGGCAGCAGACCGGGGTCAGGTTCATCGCCCGGCGCGGTGGCAAGGTCCTCAACCGGCACAACCTCGAACGAGCCCGCGAGTTCCTCGACCGCAAGGGCTTCTTCGCGATCGTCGCCGCCCGGTGGATCCCGTGGATCCGCACGCTGGCCCCGCTGATCGCCGGGGCCGCCCGGATGGACTCCCGGCGCTTCCTGCTCGCCACCACCCTCGGCGGCGTGTTCTGGGTGCCGACGCTGGTGCTGGTCGGCTACTACGGCGCCGGCCTGCTGGACGCGATCCCGTGGGTCAAGACGGTGCTGGTGTGGCTGTCGATCGCGTTCTTCGTGTTCGGCACCGGGTACGGCTTCGTGCGCTACCGGCAGGAGATGCGCCGCCCGGTCGACGAGGAACCCGACGAGCGCGAATACCCGGCCGCCGCCTAGGTGTACTTGGCCAGGACGTTGGTGGCGGTTGGGCTGGGTTGACGTGGGGAGGGCCTCCGGTTGGGGTGTGGCTTGTCCAGGACCCACGCCAGGCCGGAGGCTGCGCCGCTTTCCTGCAGCGGGCGATCGCCTCCTTCGCTGATCGCGGCATCACTCGGATCCAGCGGTTGATGACCGACAACGCCTGGGCCTGCCGCTGGTCACTCCGGCCAATCTGTGCCGAGCACGGCATCCGACAGACGTTCATCAAGCCCCACTGCCCCTGCCAAACCGGCAAAGTCGAAAGCTGCAACGGCGGCCACCCACCTACCAGCCGCCTGCCACCAACCTGATGGCCGAGTACACCTAGGGCGCCCGCTCAGCCCTGCCTGGCCGGCCGGATGGTCAGGTCGCCGATTTCCACGTCGTCGGGCTGCTCGATGGCGAACGCGATCGCGCGTGCCACGGCGTCCGGGCTGATGCCGAGCGCCGCCATGGCCTGCTGGGCCTGATCGCGCTGCCCGGGGTCGGCCACGTGGTCGACGAGCTCGGTGCGCACGAACCCCGGCGAGATGGCGGTCGTGCGGAGGACGCCGTCGGTGGACTCCTGCCGCAGGGCTTCCAGCAGCGTGCGCACGGCGTTCTTGGTGCCCGCGTAGACGGCCTGCGCCGGCACGATCTTGAGGCCCGACGTCGACACCGTGGTGACCAGGTGCCCGTGGCCCTGACGGCGGAACACGGGCAGCGCGGCGGCGATGCCGTGCAGGACACCGCGCAGGTTGACGTCGATCATCGCGTTCCAGTCGTCGACGTCGAGGTCGGCGACCGGCGCGATCCGGGCGACTCCGGCATTGCTCACCAGCACGTCCAGGCGTCCGAACCGGCGCACCGCCAGTGCCACCATCCGCTCGAGATCGGTGCGTTCGGTGACGTCGACCGGTAGCATCTCCGCCCGGCCGCCGCCGTCCCGGATCCGCGCCACGAGCGAGTCGAGCCGGTCGGTGCGCCGGGCGCCCAGCACGACCGCCGCGCCGCGGCCGGCCAGCTCCAGTGCGGTGGCCGCACCGATGCCGCTGCTGGCTCCCGTGATCGCCACGACCTTGTTCTCCACACTGCTCGTCACGTCTTCTCCCAAGCTAAGGTGACAACTGTCCGGTTACTGCGTTCCACCGTACCGGACAACTGTCCGCTTTGCTGTGCCCGAGGAGGTCGCCCGGTGCCGGGTCGTGAGCGGCGGTCGGACGCGGCCGCCAACCGGGAGCGCATCATCGAGGTCGCGCGGACCGAGCTGAGCCGGTCCAACCGGGCGGCGGCCGACCTCAAGCTGCACGCGGTCGCCAAGTCGGCCGGGGTCGGGCAGGGCACCCTCTACCGGCACTTCCCGACCCGCGAGCACCTGCTGGCGGAGGTGTACCGCGACGAGCTGACGCAGCTCGTCGACGCGGTGGCGCCGCTGCTGGCCGAGCATCCCCCGCTGCGGGCCCTGACCTGCTGGCTGGAGCGGCTGGTCGAGTACGCGCGGGTGAAACGCGGCGTCATGGCGGCCATCGAGGCGTCGGCGTGGCAGGACCTCTACTCGGGCCAGCACCACCGGCTCGACGAAGCGCTCGGGACGTTGCTCGAGCGCGGCAAAGCCGCCGGTCAGGTGCGTGACGAGGTCGACGCCGCGGACGTCATCCTGCTCCTGGGCGCGTTGTCACGGATACCCGAGCCGGACTGGGACACCCGCGCCCACCGGCTCGTCGCGGTCATCGTCGCCGGTCTCCGCCCTCGTTGAGCAGCCTGCTCTTCTGGATCTTGCCCGCCGGGGTCAGCGGCAGGCTGTCCCGGACCACGATTTCCTTGGGTACCTTGTAGTCGGCGATCTTCCCGGCGCAGAACGCCGTCAGCTCCTCGGCCGTCGTGGTGGCGCCCGGGGCGAGGACGACGTAGTAGCGGCCGATCTCGCCCAGCACCGGGTCCGGGACGCCGATCCCCGCGGCCAGCACGACGTCCGGGTGCGCGGCGAGCACGTTCTCCACCTCGACCGGGTAGACGTTGAACCCGCCCTGCACGAACATCTCCTTGGCCCGGCCGCGCAGCCGCACCGCGCCGTTGCCGGTCACGCACGCCATGTCGCCGGTGCGCAGCCAGCCTCCGGCGAGCGTCTCCGCCGTCTCGCGGGGCCGGCCGTGGTAGCCCGCCATGAGCGACGGCGACCGCACGAGCAGCTCGCCCGTCTCGCCGGCCGGGAGGTCGGTTCCGGCCGGGCCGGCGACGCGGATTTCGACGTCCGGCAGCGGGTGCCCCACCGTCGCCACCGTCGTCTCGAAGTCGTCGTCCCAGGCGGTCATCAGGACGGCGCCGGAGGTCTCGCTGAGCCCGTAGAGGTTCATCACGGTGGCGTTCGGGAACCGCGTGGTCAGCCGGTCGAGCAGGGCGGGCTCGGCGTTCGCGCCGCCGGTGACGACCAGCCGCACCGCCGAGGTGTCGACCGATTCCAGTTCCGGCCGGTTCAGCAGCAGCGTGTGCATCGTGGGCACCCCGACCCACAGGGTGAGACCGGGACGGGTGAACAGGCCGGCGACCTCGCGGGGGTCGAACGCGGGCAGCAGGACGGCGCGGGCGCGGGCCACCAGTGCCGTCAGGACGCAGCAGGTGATCCCGCTGACGTGGTTGAGCGGCACGGCGACAGGCAGGACGTCGTGCTCGCCGAGGCGCATGTGCCGGGCCTGCGCCCGCGCCGCCGCGAGCTGGCCGCGGTGCGTGAGGACGGCGCCCTTGGGCGTCCCGGTGGTGCCCGAGGTGTAGATGATCATCACCGGGTCGTCCGGGGCCACCGCGACCTTGGCTTCCCCGGGCGGTCCGGCCTCGGCCGACAGCTCGTCGTAGGACCGGTCACCGAAGGACACGACGGTGTCCAGGTGCGGCAGGCGGTCACGCAGGCGCTCGAGGAGCGCCACGAAGTCCACCCCGTCGTGCGCGGGCACCGTGACCACCAGGCGCGCGCCGGAGTCGCCGAGCATGTGCGCGAGCTCGTTCTCCCGGTAGCGCACGCTCAGGCCCACCACGACCGCGCCGATCTTGGCCGCGGCGAAGTACACCACGAGCCACTCCGGCGTTGTGGGGCCGAGCACGCCGATGCGGTCGCCGTGCCGGATGCCGCGGCGCAGCAGCCCGGCCGCGACCCGGTCGGACAGCCGGTCCATCTCGGCGAACGTGATCGCCCGGTCGCCGGTGAGCCAGCCGGGGGCGGACGGGACCCCGGCAGCGTCGGCGAGGGCGTCGAAGATCCGGGACATCCACAGTCCTCCGGGTGCGGTGGGCGGGCCGGAAGGTGATTCTTCGCAGCTTAGGAGTCGAGGTCGGCCCAGACCTCGAGCTGGATCCCGTCCGGGTCGCGGAACACGACGACGGCCGAGCCGGGCAGCGTGCGGGACGCCTTCGCCGGGCTGTAGGTGACCCCGTACGCGGCCAGCCGCTGCTCCCACTGCTTCAGCTCGCCGAAGCTCGGCACCGTGAAGGCGACGTGGTCGAGCCCGGTTCTGCGCTCGTCGAACGGGCCGCGTTCGGTCTCGGGGTGTTGCAGCAGCACCATGGAGAACGCGTCACCGGGGGCTTGGAGGAGGACCTTGCGCAGGCCCGTCTCCGGGTCTTCGCGCCGCCCGGTCTCCTTGAGTTCGAGCACCCGCTCGTACCACGGAACGCTCCGGTCGACGTCGGTCACCGTGAGGGCCAGGTGGTGCACTCCGGTCAGCTTCGACATGCAGTCCCTTCTCACCCGTTCGTGCCCCCTCGTGGGTACAACGTCCTCGACGGGTTCCCGGTTTCCACCGGCGTACCTGTGGACAACTCGAAGATTCATCCACAGGCTGTGGGCAAGTCAGCGACCGCCTCCGACCGGCAGGACCGCGCCCACCGCGTAGGACGCGGCCGGCGAAAGCATCCACAGGACCGCCTCGGCGATCTCCTCCGGCTCGGCGGCCCTCGCGAGCGGGATCGACGGCGCGATCCGCGAGATCCGGCCGGGCATCCCGGCCGCCGCGTGCAGGCCGGTGTCCACCAGTCCGGGCGCCACCGCGTTGACCCGCACGCCCTCGGGCGCGACCTCCTGCGCCAGGCCCCAGGTCAGGGTCTCGACCGCGGCCTTCGTGGCCGCGTAGTGGACCCACTCGCCCGGCGAACCGGTGCGCGCGGCGGTTGACGATACGTTCACCACGGCACCACCGGAGCCGCCGTACCGCGTCGACATGCGCCGCACCGCCTCGCGGCAGCACAGGAACACGCCCGTCACGTTCACGTCCAGCACGCGCCGCACGACCGACACGTCCTGCGCGTCCAGCCGTCCGGGCGTGTTCCCGGTGATCGCCGCGTTGTTGACCACAGCCGTGAGGGGCCCCAGCCCGGCCGCGGCGTCGAACAACGCGATCACGTCCTCCTCGTCGGCGACGTCCCCGCGCACCGCGAGCGACTTCCGTCCGAGGGCCTCCACGCGGGAGACGACCGACTCGGCGGCCGGACTGTCGCTCGCGTAGTTGACGACCACGTCGTACCCGCGCGACGCGCCCAGGACCGCCACCGCCGCGCCGATGCCCCGGCTGCCGCCGGTGACGACGAGGACACCGCTCATATCACGAAGTTCTGCAGCGGCAGGTTCTCCAGCACCAGGTCGGCCCGCCCGGCGGTGGTCTCGATCAGGTCGGCGTTGCGCTGGTCGCTGCCCAGCGCGCGGCCCTTCGCCTCGACCAGGGTGCGGCCGTAGCTGCGGTGGCGGTTGACCAGCCGCTCAACCCGTTCCTGCTCGTCGGGCCGCAGGAACCACACCTCTTCGAGCAGCCCGGGCACGTCGCTCCACGGCTCGGCGTCGACCAGCAGGTAGTTGCCCTCGGTGATGACCAGCGGCACGTCCGGCGGCACGCACACCGCGCCCGCGATGGGCTCCTCGATCTCGCGCCGGAACTGCGGCGCGTACACCGTCTCCTTGGTCTCCTTGATGCGCCGCAGCAGGTTCACGTAGCCGTGGGCGTCGAAGGTGTCCGGCGCGCCCTTGCGGTCGGTCCGGCCCAGGCGCTGCAGCTCGACCTGCGCGAGGTGGAACCCGTCCATCCCGACCACGACCGCGCGGTTGCCCAGCGCGTCGGCCAGCCCGCGGGCCAGGGTGGTCTTGCCGGCGGCGGGCGCGCCGACGATCCCGAGGATGGACCGCCTGCCACGCGTCACCAGGCCCTCGGCCCTGGCCAGCAGCTCGTCGAACGTCGCAGTCATCGCACTCCCAACTTCCCGACCGGAAGGACCCACGCCCGGGGCCCCACGTGCCGCACCTTCTCCGCGGCCACCTCGTTGGCGAACCGGATCAGCTCCGGCAGCCCGAACCTCCCGACGCCGTGCACGAGCGCGCCGTGCCAGACGTCCCCCGCGCCCAGTGTGTCGAGCGCCCGCACCTCCGGCACCTCGATCTCACCGGCATCGTCCGCCGTTTCCCAGCGCACCGGGCGGGGGCCGTTCGTGACGACGACCGTCGGCACCCCGCGCTCGCGCAGGCCGGGCCCGGGCGCCTCGAAGTGCGCCGAGCAGGCCGCGATGTCCACCAGCGGCAGCAGCTCGTCCAGCACCGGCTTCCAGCTGCCGGCGTCCAGCACGACCGGGATGCCGCGATCACGGGCCCACCGCGCGACCCCCAGCGCCAGTCGCGGCAGGTGCCCGTCCACCAGCACGGCTCGGACGCCGTCCGGCATTTCGGACGGCACGGTGCCCGGGTTCTGCCCGGCGTTGCGGGACACGACGGTCCGCTCGCCGTCGCGATCGCGCACGGCGACGGCGCTGACCGCCGGTGGTTCCGCCTGCTCGGGGGCGATGTCGACGACCCGGACGCCGTGGGCGGTCAGGTCGGCGCGGGCCAGCTCGGCGAGCGGGTGCCTGCCCAGTGCCGTCACCAGGACGGCCGCTTCGCCGAGGGCCGCGACCGTCACGGCGGCGTTCGTCGCCGGTCCGCCCGCGGCCACCTCGACGCTCGAGGACTGGACCTTCTCCCCGGGTGACGGGAGCTCCGCCACCCGCTGCACGAGATCGACCGTGCACAGCCCCGCGAGCAGGACGGTCATGCCGACAGTCCGGTGTGGATCGCCGACTCGACTTCCTCCACCTGCCCGTCCGGTCCGACGCGCAGGGCGCCGGTGATCAGCCCGACCACCTGGTTCATGCTCGTCGTCTTCGGCGACACCACGCCGACCCGCCTGCCGAGCCGGTGCACGTGGATGCGGTCCGCGATTTCGAACACGTGCGGCATGTTGTGGCTGATCAGCACGACCGGCAGGCCGCGCTGCCGGATCCGGTCGATCAGCTCCAGCACCTTCGCGGATTCGGCGACACCGAGCGCGGCGGTCGGCTCGTCCATGATCACGGCCTTGGTCCCGAACGCCGCGGCCCGCGCCACCGCGACGCCCTGCCGCTGCCCGCCGGAGAGCGTCTCGACCGGCTGCGTGATCGACTTGATCTTGATGTCCAGCTCGTCCAGCACCCGCTGGGCCTCGGCGCGCATCTTCGCCGTGTCCAGCTTGCGGACCAGCCCGAACACACCGCCGCGGCGGATCTCCCGGCCCAGGAACATGTTCGTCGCGATGTCCTGCGCGGGCGCGAGCGCCAGGTCCTGGTAAACGGTCTCGATACCGCAGCGCCGCGCGTCCAGCGGGGTGCGGAAGTGCACCGGTTCGCCGTCGACCCGGATCTCGCCCGCGTCCGGCACCAGCGCGCCGGACAGCGCCTTGATCAGGCTCGACTTGCCGGCACCGTTGTCGCCGACCACCGCGAGCACCTCGCCCGGTTCGAGGTCGAAGTCCGCGCCGTCGATCGCGGTGACGCGGCCGAAGCGCTTGACCAGGCCGCGCGCGGAAAGGGTGGGGGTCATTTCTGCCTCCTGGCCAGCCGGTCCACGGCCACCGCGGCGATCACCAGAGCACCGGTGGCGACGTCCTGGTAGAGCGAGTCGACGCCGAGCTGGGTCAGCCCGGAGCGCAGCACCGTCACGATCAGCGCACCCATCATCGTCCCGAACACCGACCCGCGGCCGCCGAACAGGCTGGTGCCGCCGAGCACGACCGCGGTGATCGAGTCGAGGTTGCCGAGCTGGTAGGCGTTCGGGTCGGCGTTGGGCACGCGGCCGAGCGCCTGCCACGCGGCGATGCCGAAGATCAGCCCGGCCACCAGGTAGACCGACACGATCGTCCGGTTGACCTTGATGCCGGACAGCCGCGCGGCCTCGGGCGCGTTGCCGACGGCGTAGACGTGCTTGCCCCAGGCGGTCCTGGTCAGCGCGTACCAGAGCACGAGGTACATGACCAGCGCGAGCGTCATGCCGTAGGTGACCGGGATGCCGCCGAACAGGTAGCGGCGGGTGCCGAGCCAGGCGAGCAGGGAGCCGGGGGCGATGGGCACGGCCTGGCCGCCCGCGACCAGCTTGCCCGCGGCGGTCAGCATCGTGAACAGGCCGAGGGTGACGATGAACGGCGGCAGCTTGATCCGGGTGACCAGCGAGCCGGTGACCAGCCCGAGCAGCGCCGTCACGAGCACGCCGAGAACCAGCGCGAAGATCCCCGGCACGCCGCCGACCAGCAGTTTCGCCATCAGCAGCGTGGCCAGCACCATCGCCGCCGCGTTCGACAGGTCGATGCCGGCGGTGAGGATGATCAGCGTCTGGCCGAGCGCGAGCGTGCCGACCACCAGCGACTGCTCGACCACCAGCGACAGGTTGTCCAGGTTCAGGAACGTGCTGGTGGACACCGAGAACACGACGACCGCCACGACCAGCGCGAGCGCGGGCCCGATCGCCGGGGCGCGGAGGAAGAACTCGCCGAGCGTCTCCCGCTCGGTGCGGTCAACAGTGGTCGCCGTCATTTCGTCCCCCAGCAGTTCTGCAGGCCCCACGTCGTGTCCTGGCTGGGCACGCCGGGCATCGGCCGGTCGGTGATGACGACCGAGCCGGTGTCGATGAACCCGCTCGGCTTCTGTCCGGTCTTCGCGTACTGGACGGCCGCGGTGACACCCTCTTCGGCCATCTTGCGCGGGAACTGCATGACGGTCGCCGCGTAGAGGCCGTCACGCACGTTCTGCACGCCCTGGCAGCCGCCGTCGATCGAGCCCATGAGCAGTCGCAGGCCGCGGGCCTGCAGCGCGGCGTACGCGCCGCGGGCGGTCGGCTCGTTCATCGTGTAGACGGCGTTGATGTCGGTGGTGCGCTGCAGCAGGTTCTCCATCTTCTGCTGCGCGATGGACTGGTCGCCGTTGGCGTTGTCCCGGCCGACGATCGCCGGATCGCCGTCCTTGAGCCCGATGCCCTCGAGGAACCCGTTGTGGCGGTAGGTGTCCACAGTGCTGCCCGCGGTGCCGTCGATCATGATCACCTTGGGTGCGGCGGGCCCGAGCGCGGCCTTCACATAGGCGCCCTGCTGGCGGCCGGCGGCGACGTTGTCCGTGGCGTAGGTGGCGTCCACCGCGCTCGCCGGTTCGGTCGCGGTGTCCAGCGCGATGACCATGACGCCGGCCTGGCGGGCCCGCTCGATCGCGGCGAGCACGCCGGTCGAGGAGTTCGGCGTGATCAGGATGGTGGTCACGCCCTGCTGGACCATGTTCTCGATGGCCCGGACCTGGCCGTCGTTGTCGCCGTCGAACTGCCCGGCCAGTGCCATGAACTCCGCACCCTGGGCCTGCGCGGCGGCGCTCGCCGCGTTGCGCAGCTCCACGAAGTACGGGTTGGTCTCGGTCTTCGTCACCAGGCCGACCTTGGCCCGGCCGCTGCCAGCCGGGGCGGAGCTCCCACCCCAGTGGCGTTCCACTGTGCACCCGCTGACGGCCAGCAAGCCGGCCGTGACGAGGCACAGGAGACTCCGCTGTCTCACGCTGCCCTCCCCGTTGAGGCTGATCGTTTGCCGACGGGGACGGTAGGAGGGCTTACACTACTTCGGCAAGCGTTTGCGCAAACGCTTGCGAATCGCTCGTGCTCGTTGGAGAACTTGAATGCCGTCCAGGCCCACCCAGAAGGACGTCGCCGATCTCGCGGGCGTCTCGATCACCACCGTCTCACACGTGGTGAACGGGACGCGCGCGGTGGCCCCGGAAACCAAGGCCGCCGTGCTGCGCGCCATCGAGGAGACCGGCTACACCGGTGACGCGATCGCCCGGTCGCTGGTCACCGGCGGCACCCGGCAGATCGGCGTCGCGATCTCGCTGCTGGCCAACCCGTACTTCGCGGCGCTGATGCAGGCGATCGAACGCGAGGCCGCGGCCGCCGGGTACACGGTGCTCCTGGCGGACACCCACGACACGGTCAAGACCGAGCAGGAGACGGTCCGGACGCTGCGGTCGCGGCGCGTCGAGGGCATGCTCCTGACACCGGCCGCGGGGGACGGCCGCGTGATCAGCGAACTGGTCTCGCTCGGGCTGCCGACCGTCCTGATCGACCGGCTCACCATGCGGTCCGACGTCGACCAGGTCGGCTCGGAGAACATCCAGTCCACTTCGGCCCTGACCGAGCACCTCGCCTCGCTGGGGCACCGGCGGATCGGGTTCGTCAGCGGGATGCCCGGGCTGACCACCTCCGAGGAGCGGACGCTCGGGTACCGGCTCGGGCTCGGGCGCGGTGGGTTGTCGTGGAACCCGGAGCTGGTGGTGTCCGGGCATTCGTCGCGCGAGGGCGGGGCGGCGGCGACGGCGAAGTTGCTGGCGCTGCCCGACCGGCCGACCGCGCTGGTGGTGGCGAACGACTCGATGATGGTCGGGGTGCTGCACGAGGTCCGGCGCCAGGGGCTGCGGGCGGGGTCCGATGTGGCCCTGGCCGGGTTCGACGACGTCGAGTGGTCGGACCTGGTGGAGCCCCCGCTGACCACGATGGCCCAGCCGATCGAGGAGATCGGCCGCCGGGCCGTGCGGTTGCTGCTGGCGCGGATCAAGGAGCCGGAACGGCCGTTCGAGACGGTGCGGTTGCCGCCACGCTTGATGCACCGGTCGTCCTGCGGCTGCGGTCTCCAGATGTAGTGATCTGACAGGTTGTGCGAATTCGGTGATCGGGTCGATCGCCGACAACGGCGATATGTCGCGACGACGCAGGACGCGGCCCACGACAGAGGCCACCAATCCGAGCTGCCAGCAAGAACACCGCGCCCCGATGGCACTGCTGGGGCAACGCCAGGATCGCGGCTTCGGTCTCCGCGGGAAGGCGGGTGGGGCTGTGATGCGGGCGGGGAGTCACGACATCTAGAGCGTGGCCGCCGCCTCCAGCAGCATCCACGCGCCGAGCTGTACCGAGAGGTCCCGCGCCGGGTGGTCCTTCGGCAGGGGTGGCGCCGGGGCGGGCTCGCTCCACTCCGGACTGAACAGCGGGCCGCCGTAGGCGTCGGCGGCGCCCGTCCAGGCGGCTTCCGCCGAGGCCAGCACCAGTGAGCGGGCCGCGTCCGACTCCGGGCCCGCCGGCAGGCGGCGCGCGGCCAGCGCCAGGTAGCGCGCCAGGATTCCGGCGAACAGGCCGCCGTCGCCACCGCCCTGCCCGCGCAGGACGCCGCCGGGGGCGCAGTGCGCCGCGACCGCCCGGATCGTGCGACCGGCCCGGTCCATTTCGGACATCTCCAGGCAGGCGCCGAGGAAAACTCCCTGACAGTAGGTGTAAATCTCCTGCACCAGCTCGTGGCTGTCCACCCGCAACCCGTCCCACACCAGGCCGGTGTCGGGGTCGACCAGCGTCTTCTCCATCCAGTCCAGCAGTTCCCGCGCCCGTTCGACGTCACCGGCCCTGGCGAACAGGATCGCCGCCGGGCCGTTCGACGGCGCGTTCTTGAACCGGTCCCCGCGCCGCCACCAGATCCCGCCGCCGCCCTCGGGCGTCCACCCCGACCGCAGCTCGTCCAGGAAGAAGCTCACGTCCCGGCCGGTGCGCTGCAGGGCGAGCCCCAGCCACGCCAGGTCGTCGTAGTAGTCGTTGCGCCAGTTGCCGAAGTTGCGCACCCGCACCGACGACACGAACCGGTCGATCGCGGCCTCCCGCGCCGACGTCGGATCGCGCTCCTGGGCGTCGACGAGGCAGTCCAGCAGGTGCGCCTGCCACCAGTAGTTCCAGTGCCAGTGCACCCGCTGGCCGGGCGAGGCCGGCCAGCCGCTCCGGGCGAGCAGCGTGCCCGGCAGGCCCCAGACGCGGCGCAGGTGCCGGGTGGCGATCGCCCGTTCCGCGGCGGCGGCCCAGTCGCTGTGCATGAACCCATGATGGATTGGCCCTCGACAGCTCGCTCGGTTCCGTCGACCATCAGGGGATGACAACGGCGCATGTCACTTGCCCGCTCTGCGAGGCCACCTGCGGTCTCCGGGTCACCTTCGACGATCGCCGGGTCATCCAGGTGCGCGGCGACGACGAGGACGTCTTCTCGCGGGGTTTCCTCTGCCCCAAGGGCGCCTCCCTCGGCGCGCTGCACCACGACCCGGACCGCCTGCGCACCCCGCTGGTCAAGCGCGACGGCAAGCACGTCCCGGTCTCCTGGGACGAGGCGTTCGCCGAGATCGACGACCGCCTCCGTCCGATCATCGAGACCCACGGCCCGGACGTCGTGGCCGTGTACGCGGGCAACCCGAGCGTCCACAACCTCTCCACCGCGCTCTACGGTCGCGTCTTCTTCAAGGCGCTGGGGACCACGAACTTCTACACCGCGGGCAGCGTCGACCAGCTGCCCAAGCACTACTCCAGCGGTTACCTGTTCGGCGACGGCATGTCGATCCCCGTCCCCGACGTGGACCGCACGCGGCACCTGCTCGTGCTCGGCGCCAACCCGCTGGTGTCCAACGGCAGCCTGATGACCGCGCCGGACATGCGCAGCAGGCTCCGGGCGATCCGCGAGCGCGGCGGGAAGGTCGTCGTGGTCGACCCGCGCCGGTCCCGCACCGCTCAGGTCGCCGACGAGCACCACCCGATCCGGCCGGGCACCGACGCGCTGCTGCTGTTCGCTCAGGTCAACGTGCTGTTCGCCGAGAACCGCGTGCACCTCGGCGACCTCGCCGGCCACGTGGCGGGCGTCGAGGACGTGGGCCGGCTCGCCCGCGACTTCGCGCCCGAGGCCGTCGCTCCGGTCACCGGCATCCCCGCCGGCGAGATCCGGCGGATGGCGCGGGAACTGGCCGCCGCCGAGTCCGCCGCGGTCTACGGGCGCATCGGCACCACCACGCAGGCGTTCGGGACCCTCACCAGCTGGCTCGTCGACGTCCTCAACGTCCTGACCGGGAACCTCGACCGGCCCGGCGGTGCGATGTTCCCGCTCGCCGCGGCCGGTCAGGCCAACAGCGCACCCGGCAAGCGCCGCCCGTTCCGGCACGGCCGCTGGCGCACCCGCGTGCGCGGGCTACCGGAAGTGCTCGGCGAGGTCCCGGTCGCGACGCTGGCCGACGAGATCCTCACCCCCGGTGACGGCCAGGTGCGCGCGCTGATCACCGTCAGCGGCAACCCGTGCCTGAGCACCCCGAACGCCGGGCGGCTCGCGGAAGCGCTGGCGCGCCTGGACTTCATGGTGTCGCTGGACATCTACCGCAACGAGACCACCCGGCACGCCGACGTCATCCTGCCCGGCCCGACGCCGTTGGAACGGCCCCACTACGACGTCGCCCTGTACCAGCTGGCCGTGCGCAACGTGGCGAACTGGACCCCGGCGGCGATGCCGAGCGACCTGCCGCAGGAGTGGGAGACCATGCTGCGCCTCACTTCCGTCGTCACCGGCCAGGGACCGGCCCCGGACCTCGACGCGCTGGACGCGTTCGTCGCCGGGCAGATCGCCCAGCGCTCGGGCCTCGACCCGGCCGTCGCCGGCGATCGGCGCGGCCCGGAGCGGCTGATCGACCTGATGCTGCGCGCCGGCCCGTACGACCTGACCCTGGCCGACCTGGAAGCCGCCCCGCACGGCGTGGACCTCGGCCCGCTGCGGCCGCGGGTACCGGAAATCCTGTCCACCCCGAGCGGGAAGATCGAGCTCGCACCGGAGGCGATCACCGTCGACGTCCCGCGCCTGGCCGCGGAACTCGCGCACGCACCGGACGGCGAGCTGGTGCTCATCGGGCGGCGGCAGCTGTCGTCGAACAACTCGTGGATGCACAACCTGGAACCGTTGGTGCGCGGCAAGAACCGCTGCACCGCGCAGGTCCACCCGCACGACGCGGCGCGGCTCGGGCTGGCCGACGGCGAACCGGCGCTGGTCCGGTCGAAGGCCGGGAAGGTCGAGGTGCCGGTCGAGGTCACCGAGGAGGTCCGGCCGGGCGTGGTCAGCATCCCGCACGGCTGGGGCCACGGCGGGCCGGGCACGCAGACCGCCGTCGCCGCGGCGCACGCCGGCGTGAACAGCAACCTGGTGGCCGACGAGACGCTGCTGGACGCGCTGTCCGGAACCGCTGTGCTGAACGGGATCCCGGTGGAGGTGACGCCTACCAGGCCGCCGACAGGTCCGCGTGCTGCCTGATCCAGGTGTGCATCACGATTCCGGCGGCGACCCCGGCGTTGATCGAGCGGGTGGAGCCGAACTGCGCGATCGACACGACCATCGAGGCGACGTCGTGGGCTTCGCCGGACAGCCCGGGGCCTTCCTGGCCGAACAGCAGCACGCACTCGCGGGGCAGCTCGGCCGTTTCCACGCGTTCCGACCCCGGGGTGTTGTCGACGGCCACGATCACCAGGTTCCGGGCGCGGGCGAACTCGGCGAGCGACGGCACGTCGGGGTGGTGCTCGAGGTGCTGGTACCGGTCGGTGACCATCGCGCCGCGCCGGTTCCAGCGCCGGCGGCCCACGATGTGCACCGCGGCGGCGGCGAAGGCGTTCGCGGTGCGGACGACCGTGCCGATGTTGTGGTCGTGCTGGAAGTTCTCGATCGCCACGTGGAACGGGTGCCGTCGCCGGTCGATGTCGGCGACGATCGCCTCGCGCCGCCAGTACCGGTAGGCGTCGACGACGTTGCGGCGGTCGCCCTCGGCGAGCAGCTCCGGGTCGTAGCGCTCGTCGGCGGGCCACTCGCCCGCCCACGGCCCCACGCCGACCGGCTCCCGAACGGTCCACTCGGTCGGTCCGGCTTCGTCGTTCATCGCACCTTCAGACGCTGTGTGAGGTCGGCCAGGAGATCCGCGGTCGCGACGATGACATCCGGTTGCGCGAGTTCGCCGGGGACCACCGCCGCCACGTGCTCGTCGGTGAAGAACAGGGCACGGCCCTGCATCCGCAGATCACCGGCGAGCTCCTGCGCGAGCGGCGGCGGCAGCGCGCGCAGCCGGTCGTAGTCGTCCGGTCCACGCAGGACCAGCGACGGGCCGGGTGCCGGACGCGGCACCAGCACCATCGTCGCGGCGTCCGACGTGGTGTACGCCACCTGGTCCATCCGGTAGCGCAGTTGCAGCACACGCACCGGAACCCCGCGCCACGGCCCGGACAGCCGCAGGGTCACCTGGATGCCGTGGTGCGCCGACGAACCGAGCACCTCGTCGATGCCGGGGAAGGCCACCTGCGGGTTCGGCACCGGCGCGCGGTCGGACCGCCACCCGGTGCGCGCCGCGAGCGCCCGCACCTGCCGGGCGTACGCGTCCTGGGCGGCGCGTGCCTTCGGGCGCAGGACCAAGCCCGCGACGACACCGCACGCGAGGATGCCGATCAGGACGAGGACGACGACCACACCGGCGATTGTGTCCTAGGCCTGCGTCATGGCCTGCGCCGACGGGTGCTCACGGTGCTTCCACCGCAGGTACGCGCCGACGTAGGAGAAGACCACCAGCACCAGTGCGATCGCGGCGACCACCGGGAGCATCGGCCGCGGGAACACCGTGCCGTAGATGTAGTAGGCGTTGAAGCCGCCCGGAAGCGGACCCAGCCCCTGCAGGCCGCGGAAGTAGTCCTCGAGCGCCGTGAGCGGGCACGGAATCGGGAAGACGTTGACCACCACACCCCACATGGCGAAGAACACATGCACGAATGCGCTTCGTGGCCACCGCCACGCGAAAAACCCGCCGAGACCGATGTAGAGCAGGGCCAGAACGTGCACTCCGACCGTGATGTCGGCCAGTACTCGCGCTACCGTCACGCCGCCCCCTTCCAGCGAATCCCCTGGTACCGAGATTACTCCTGATCACCGCAGGAATGTCATCTCGAATTCCGGAGATCACTTCGGGGATTACCCTTAGGGGCCGGGGCGAATCAGGCCAGACCCAAGTCGTCGAGGTCCAGCAGGTAGCGGTAGGCCAGCCCGTCCTTCTCGATGGCTTCGCGCGCGCCGGTGTCGCGGTCGACCACCGTCGCGACGCCGACGACGGTGGCGCCGGCCTCGTTGAGCGCCTCGACCGCGGTCAGCACGCTGCCGCCGGTGGTCGAGGTGTCCTCCACGGCCAGCACCCGCTGCCCGGCGACCTCGATGCCCTCGATGCGCCGCTGCATGCCGTGGGACTTGGTGTTCTTGCGCACCACGAACGCGTCGAGGACCTTCCCGTCGGCGGCGGCGGAGTGCAGCATCGCGGTGGCCACCGGGTCCGCGCCCAGGGTGAGCCCGCCCACGGCGACGTAGTCCCAGTCGGCGGTGAGCTGCCGCATGAGCCGGCCGATGAGCGGGGCCGCGGCGTGGTGCAGGGTGGCCCGCCGCAGGTCGATGTAGTAGTCGGCCTCCTTGCCGGAGGCCAGGGTCACCTTGCCGTGCACGACGGCGAGCTCGGTGACGAGCCGAGCCAGTTCGAACTTCGCTGCCTGATCCAACGCCGGGTTTGCCACGCCCGGAAGTCTTACACACACCCCCGGCGGTCCCGGGTGCCGTCGGGACTCCGCGGCGGTGCGCGCCCTCACGGCGTGCGCCCCAGTCCGATCAACTCCTCCGCCACCTCCGCCACGACCGTCCGGGTGGAGCGCTGCCACGCCAGCCACGTGACCAGCTCCAGCTCCGGCTCCACGAGCGGCCGCCACGGCCAGCTGGTCAGCAGGCGCGTCGCCGAGTGTTCGGTCAGCAGGACCGCGTCGGCCTTGGTCGCTTCCGCGCACGCCAGCGCGTGCTCGGCGAACTGGGCGAACTGCCACCGCGGCACCGCCCCCGCGTCGTGCGCCGCGAGCACCAGGCGGTCGTGCGCGACGGGCACCTGCTGGCTCCCGTGCGCGAGGATCCGCACCCCGTCCAGCTCCCGCAGCCGGCACGCCGGGCCGTCGGCGAGCGCGTGACCCGGCCGCACGGCGACCCCGAACGGCTGCGCGAACAGCCGCGCCCCGCGCAGGCCGCCGAGCGGCTGCTCGTGCACCAGGCCCAGGTCGAGCCGTCCGGCGCGGACCATCTCCAGCTGCTCGGTGCTGCTCGCCTCGGTCAAGGTCACCGCGGCGTGCGGCACCGCGGCGTCGATCCCGGCGAGCGCCGGCAGCAGCCAGTCCGTGGACAGGCCGGGCGGGATGCCGATGTCGACCACCTCCCGCGTCTGGCCGGCTGCGGCGTGCGCGGTGTCGCGGGTCGCGTCGGCCAGGCGCAGCAACAACACCGCGTGCGCGTGCAGCGCGACACCGGCCGGGGTGAGCGTCGTGCCCGTCGCCGCACGCTCCAGCAGGGGCGCGCCGACGTCCCGTTCGAGCTGGCGGATCTGGCGGCTCAGCGAGGGCTGGGTGAGGTGCAGCCGCTCCGCGGCACGCGTGAGCGAGCCCTCCGCGGCGACCGCGACGAAGTACCGCAGGTGGCGCAACTCCACGACGTCCTCCCCTGCCTGTGAGGCATGCCCCACCTGATTAACCGGCATTGGACAGCGCCGCGTCAAGCCACGTGTACTACTCCCTGCCTGTCAGGCACCGGAAGAAGTGAGAAGGGATGCTCAACGATGAGTCGAACCCCCGGCCGGCACCCCTACCGCTGGGTCGTGCTGGTGCTGTCCTGGGCCGCGTTCACGATGACGTCGGTGGACCGGTCGACGTGGGGACCGGCGTCGGTCGCGGTGGGCGAGCACCTGGGGGTCTCGCTCGCCGGGCTGGGCGTCTTCGCCACCGGCTACTACGTCGGCTACGTCATCTCCAACGCGGCGGGCGGTGTGCTCACCGACTGGCTGGGGGCCCGCGTCGTGATGAGCGCGTCGCTGTTCCTCGCCGGCGGGTTCATGATCGCCTTTGGCGAGACCGACTCGGTCGCGATGGGCATCGCCTTCCAGGCCGCGGTCGGGATCTTCGCCGGGTGTGACTACTCCGCCGGTGTGAAGCTGATCGCGCAGTGGTTCACCCCGAAGGACCGCGGGTTCGCGATGGGCGTGTTCATGACGGCCACGTCACTGGGCACGGTCATCGCCAACGCGGTGGTGCCCCGGCTGCTCGAGGCGTCCGGGTGGCAGACCTCGTACCACTTGTTCGGCGGGGCGTCGATGGTCATCGCGCTGCTGTGCCTGCTGCTGGTGCGCGGACGGACCGCCGAGGACGCGACGGCCCGCGCGGTGCCGGACCTGCGACCGCTGGCCCGTTCGCGCGATCTGTGGCTGCTCGGGCTCGCCGGGTTCGGCGGGCTGTGGGGCACCTACGGCTTCATCACGTGGTCGAACGCGCTGATGATCAAGGGCAGCGGGCTGACCGCGGTGCAGGCCGGGAGCGTCGTCGCGATCTTCGGCATCGCCGCCATCGCGGCCAAGCCGTTCATCGGGGTGGTGTCCGACCTGCTGGGCGGGCGGCGGCGGACCCTCACGGTGGTGGTGCTCGGTGCGTTCGTGGTGGCGCTGCTGGTGTTCGGCACGCGCGGCAGCCTGGCCGGGTTCCTGTGGGTGGCGCCGTTCCTGGGCGTCACGGCCTACGTCTACAGCCCGCTGATGGTCGCGATGATCCCGCGGATCGCCGGGGTGGGGCTGGCCGGTTCGGCGGCGGGCGCGACGAACGCGTTCTGGCAGCTGGGCAGCACGGTCGTGCCGGTGGTGCTCGGCGCGGTGTTCCAGGCGACCCATTCGTTCTTCGCGGCGTTCGCGACGCTGGCCGCGGGCCCGCTCGCCGGGGCGCTGCTCATGCTCGGTGTCCGCGAACGGGAGGCGGAGCCGGTGGCGCGCGAGAAGGAGACGGTGTGAGCGAGGCGTACGACGTGATCGTGGCCGGCGGCGGGTCGGCCGGGATCGCGGCGGCGATCGGTGCCCGGCGCGCTGGGGCGCGGACCCTGCTGATCGAGCGCGGCCCGTGCCTGGGCGGCGCGGCGACGCTGCGGAACGTGGTGACCTACTGCGGCCTCTACACGCGGGACGACCGCGAGCAGGCGGTGTTCGGCGTGGCCGGGGAGATGCTCGAAGGGCTGCGCGAACTCGGCGCGGTGAGCGAGCCGACGCGGTTCACCGCGGTGGCGGTGGTGTTCGACCCGGAGGCGGTGAAACGCGTCGCCGACGACCTGTGCGACGCCGCCGGGGTGGACGTCCTGCTGCACTCGCACCTGCTGGACGCGTCCAGAGTGGACGATCGGGTGCGCGCGGTGCGGGTGGCGGACCATTCCGGGGTGCACGAGTACCGGGCCGAGGTGTTCGTGGACGCGACGGGCGAGGCCGATCTGGCGCAGCACGCCGGCGCCGAGGTCCGGTACGGCAACGACGGCTGGGTGCAGAACGGCACGCTCGGCGTGCGCTTCGGCGGCATCCCGGCGAGCGCGGACGTGTCACGCGAGACGGTCCGGGAGGCGGTGCGCGCGGCGAAGGCGGCTGGGGCGACCGGGTTGACCGCGGAGACCGGCCTGATCGCGCGGATGCCGGTGTCCGGCGACCTGATCACCTACCTCGCCGACGAGGGCTACGACGCCCGCGACGCCGCCGACACGAGCCGCGCGGAACGGAGCGCGCGCCGGCAGGCCGCGGCGTACCTGCGGGTGATCCGGTCGCTGCCCGGTTGCGGCGGCGCCTACATCGTCAGCACGGGGCCGGAGATGGGCACGCGCGAATCGCGCCACCTGGTCGGCCGGGCGCAACTGTCCGAAAAGGACGTCCTGGAGCCGGGCCCGGTGGGCGACGCGGTCGCAATCGGCGCCTGGCCGATCGAGTACCACCCCGGGGTGGGGGTGCCGTCGGAGTGGCGGTTCATCGGCGGGCCCGGCTACTACGGGATCCCGCTGGACGTGCTGTGGAGCCGCAACACGCCGAACCTGTTCTGCGCCGGGCGGACGGTGGACGGCGACCGCGGGGCGGGCGCGTCGCTGCGGGCGATGGGAACGGCCTTCGCGACCGGGCACGCCGCCGGCGTCGCCGCGGCACTCGCGGTGTGGAACGGGGACGTAAGCGCTTCCCAGGTGCGCGACGAACTGCAGCGACAGGGCGCCCGCCTGCCGGACTAGGGCATGTCTGACAAAGAGCGCGGCTGGTTCTGACATCCGATCCGGACCTGGCATCGCCGGATGGCTGGTGACGGCACGTGGGACACCGTGCTGCAGCGCCTGCTCGCCACCGCGGATCCTGCCGGGCAGATCGACTGGGCGAGCTCAGTCGATTCCATGATCGCGGGCACATCAGCACTCCACCAACATCACCCGCCCCACACGGGGCTGGGTCGAATGACCCGGATCTGCCGACCGAGCCGTCTGACCATGCGATCGGTCGGTCCCGGGCAGTACTGCGACGCGCCGATGTTCCCGCACCTCCTGCGGCATCTGCGCGTCGCCCGACCGCGTCCGTGGCGATACGGCCTACTCCTCGAGGGCGATCCGCAGGCAGTTGCGCGCGCGTGGCATCACTGCGGTGATCGCTGAACCTGCCGACCAGATCGGGCATCGCAAGGGCCGCGGCTCCGCGGCGGCCGGCCACCTGCATTCGACCCGGTAGACCACCGCGGCCGCAATGTCGTCGAACGCCGCTTCAACCTGCTCGCACAATGGCGCGGCCTGGCCACTCGCTACGACGAACTCGCCATCATCTACCGTTCCGCGGTCGTCCTCCACGCCGTGATCACCTCGCTGTCGCGCGGGGTGCCGCGGGCGACCCACCTTGGCCGACTAGCTGTTGCGGGTCATGACGTTGGTGTCGGCTGGCGGGGTCTGAGACAGGGGGACGGGTCTTTCGGCGGCAGGATGAGAAGTGCGACCCACTCGTCCGCCGAGTAGAAAGACCCGTCCATGCACCACCGTAATGCCCCCTTGTCGCTTGAGGGCCGCCGCCGGCTCGTCGCGCGTTGCCAGACTCGCCCGATCGCCCACGTCGCCGCCGAGATGGGCATCTCCCGCCAATGCGCCAGCAAGTGGGTCAACCGCTGGCGCCGTTATGGCGAAGCCGGCCTGCGCGACCGGCCCAGTGTCCCGCACCGCCAGCCCACCGCCACCCCAGCCGAGGTGGTGGCCCGGATCGAGCAGCTGCGCCGACAGCACAAGTACTCCGCCCGGCGGATCGCCACCGAACTGGCCGCCGAAAGCATCACCATCTCGGTCCGCACCGTCGGCCGATACCTGCTCCACCTCGGCCTGAACCGGCGCCGCTTCATCGATCCCACCGGCCAGAACAACCGGCAACCACAGCGGATCACCGCCCGCTGGCCCGGACACATGATCCACCTGGACGTGAAAAAGACCGGCCAGATCCCCGACGGCGGTGGCTGGCGGATCCACGGCAAAGGCAGCGACCAGGACCGGCAGGTCGCCCGCGGCAAAACCCGAGGCCAGCGAGCCCGCTACACCTACCTGCACTCCGCCATCGACGGCTACTCACGCCTGGCCTACACCGAAGCCCTGCCCGACGAGAAAGCCCGCACCGCGATCGCCTTCACGCACCGCGCGCGGGCCTTCTTCGCCCGCCACGGCATCACCCACATCCACCGCCTGGTCACCGACAACGGCGCCTGCTACCGCGCCCGCGACTTCACCACCGTCCTGCGCGGCGCCCGCCACCAGCGGATCACCCCCTACACCCCACGCCACAACGGCAAAATCGAACGCTACAACCGGATCCTGGCCGAAGAATCCTCTACGCCCACGGCTGGACCAGCGAGCGGGAACGCACCGCAGCCCTGGCGATCTGGAACATCCACTACAACTACCATCGACCACACACTGCCGCCGGAAACCAGCCACCAGCATCCAAGCTCCACACCGGCGTCGCCAACGTCATGGCCTCATACAACTAGCTGTCGCGGACCACGGGCACGTCCCGGAACAGCATTCCGGCCACCGAGCGCGCCGAGGATTCGAGGTCCTCGGTCACCTCGGCCGGCAGTGCGCCTGTGATCCACAGTGACGCGAAGCCGTGCACGAGCGACCAGGCCGCCACCTGCGCGAGCTGTCCCTCCGCGACCGGCCGCACGGCCGCCGCCAGCACGTCTCCCGCGCGCCGCTGGGCGGCGGCCAGCGCCGGGTCGTCCGGGCGGTGCAGGTCGGGCCGGAACATCACGTCGAAGTGCGCGCGGTGCGCGACCGCGAACCGCACGTAGGCCACCCCGGTCTCCACGAGGCCGGCGTCCCGGCGCGCGGCCAGAGCGTCGGCCAGCAGCGCGAAACCCTCGGCCGCCAAGGCGGTCAGCACACCCGCCTTGTCGCCGAAGTGGTGCACCGGCGCGGCGTGTGACACCCCCGCCCGCCGGGCCACGTCGCGCAGGCTGAGTGCCGTCGCGCCGTGCTCCGTGATCGCCTCGGCGGCCGCGGTCAGGATCGCCCGGCGCAGATCGCCGTGGTGGTAGGAGCCCTTCGCCATGCGGGTCAGTCTAGACGCAATCTTTCCATTGACAAGTTCGGGTCGGGCCGGCATCTTGTCAATGGAAAGACAAGGAGATCCCCATGGCACCGATCGTCATCCTGGTTGTGGTCACGCTGGTGCTCGCGGGCGCCGGAGCGGCCGGCGTCCCGTGGCTCCGGCCGTGGCAGGTGGCCCTGCGCGGTGGCGTCGCCGCGATGTTCACGGCCACCGGCGTCGCGCACTTCGTCGGCCTGCGCGAGCAAATGATCAGCATGGTCCCGCCCGCGCTGCCCGCGCCGGGCCTGCTCGTGACCCTGACCGGCATCCTCGAACTCGCCGGCGCCGCGGGCGTTCTGTGGCCGCGCACGACGAAATGGGCCGCGGCCGGGCTCAGCGCCATGCTCGTGCTGATGTTCCCGGCGAACGTCCACGCCGCGGTCGACCACGTCCTCACCGCGTGGCACGACCAGCTCGTGCCGCGAACCCTGATGCAGGTGGTGTTCCTCGCCGCCACGCTCACGGTGTCCGGGCACGCGCGCCGGTCACGCACGGCCGAACCGGTCCGCCCACTCGCGCAGTAGGTCCCGCAGCTCCTGCGGCCGGACGACCTCGAACTCCGCGCCGAGCCCGCCCAGCGCGAGCGCCGGCCAGTCCAGCGACGCGACCGTCATCCGCAGGCGGCACCGTTCGTCGTCGACCGGCTCGATCGTCGCCCACCGGCCGATCTGCTTGCGCGCGACCGCGGCCGGGACGGCGACGACGACCTCGACCTCGTGCGGGCGGGGCAGCGCGCCGAGTCCTTCGCGCACGAACTCCGCGGCGTCGGCGGCGGGCAGCTCGCGCGGCCGGAACCGGGCGCCGGTGGTCTCCGGCTTGCTCACCCGGTCGGCCCGGAAGCTGCGCCAGTCGTGTCGGGCGAGGTCGTAGGCGACCAGGTACCACTGCCGCCCCAGCGACACCAGCCGCAGCGGTTCGACGTGCCGGTCGGTCTTCCGGCCGGCCGCGTCGGTGTAGGCGAAGCGGAGGCGCTCCGTGTCTCGGCAGGCGAGGGCGAGCGCGGTCAGCACGCCGGGGTCGACGCGGGAGACGGCGGCGCCCGGCCAGGTCGTCGGCACGGTCATGGTCCGCAGCGCCTCGACCCGCCGACGCAGCCGGGCCGGCATCACCTGCACGACCTTCGCCAGCACCCGCACCGACGACTCCGCCACACCGTCGACCGAACTCTGCGCGGCGGTCTGAAGCCCGACGGCCAGCGCCACCGCCTCCTCGTCGTCGACCACGAGCGGCGGCAGCGACGCGCCCGGCGCGAGCTGGTAGCCGCCGTCGACCCCGCGCTGCGCCTCGACCGGATACCCCAGTTCGCGCAGCCGGTCGATGTCCCGCCGCAGCGTCCGGGCCGACACGCCCAGCCGCTCGGCCAGTTCGCCACCCGGCCAGTACCGGTGCGTCTGGAGCAGCGACAGCAACCGCAGCGTCCGCGAGCTCGTGTTCGCCATGTTTTCCATCCTCCCGCGGATTGCGGACGGAAAGTGGCCGCAATGGGTCCTACCGTGGTTTTCACAGGGACAACGACGAAGGGCGAAGGCCATGAACACCATCGAGAAGACCGTCACCGGTGAGCGCGCCGACCTGCTGGCCATGCTGGCCAAGAGCCGGTTCTTCCTGACCTTCACCGCGCGCGGCCTCACCGACGACCAGGCGCGGCAGCGCACCACGAAGAGCGAGCTGTGCCTGGGCGGCCTGATCAAGCACGTCACCTCGGTCGAGCGGCACTGGGCGAACTTCATCGTGGAGGGGGCGTCCGCGATGCCGAACTTCAACGAGATGACCGAGGAGGACTTCGCGCAGCGCGAAGCCGAGTTCCAGTTACTGCCGGACGAGACGCTGGCCGGCGTGATCGCCGAGTACGAAGAGGTCGCGCGCCGCACCGACGAGCTGGTCGCGACCGTCGACCTGGACGCGGTCCTGGAGCTGCCGGAGGCGCCGTGGTTCAGCGACCGGGCCTGGTCGTCGCGCCGGGTGCTGATGCACATCGTCGCCGAGACCGCCCATCACGCCGGGCACGCCGACATCATCCGCGAATCGCTCGACGGCCAGAAGAGCATGGGCTAGGTGTGTTGTTCGGTGAGGTTGGTGGCGCCGGGTTGGTGTTGACGTGGGGAGAGCCTCCGGTTGGGGTGTGGCTTGTCTAGGACCCACGCCAAGCCGGAGGCTCTCGTGTCCCACCGTCATGCGCGCACGACGTTCTTGGGCAGGTTGCTGATGTTCAGCGGCATCGCCGCGGCGGACCAGTGCCGAGACCGAGCGGCGGATTGTCGAACTGCGGGAGCGAGAGCGTCGGGGCCCGGACTGGGTGGGGGCGCAACTGGGCGTGCCGACGCGGACGGTGTCGCGGGTGCTGGCCCGCAACAACGTGCCTCGCCTGTCGGCTCTGGACCCACTCACCGGGCAGGTCATCCGGGCCAGCAAGACCACCGCGGTGCGGTGTGAGCGCGACCGGCCGGGCGAGCTGGTGCACATGGACGTGAAAAAGGATCGGCCGGATTCCGGACGGCGGCGGGTGGCGAGCGCATGGCCGCGCTCACCGGGACGCCACCCGCGACCGCAACGCCAGAATCGGTTTCGACTACGTCCACTCGCTGGTCGATGACCACTCCCGGCTGGCCTACTCCGAGATCCCTGCCCGATGAGAAAGGCGCGACTTGCGCTGCCTTCCTCGCCCGAGCGATCGCCCACTTCGCCGAGTGCGGCATCACCATGATCGAGCGTCTGATGACCGACAACGCCTGGGCCTACCGCTGGTCACTCCGGCAGATCTGCGCCGAGCCTAGGGGCGGCCACCCCCGACGGCGCGTCGGCTGGCGAGGCGGGCTACGGGCGGCGAGCGGGGACGAGGCCGGCCGTCAGGTGCGGTCGCGGCCGGCGACGAGGCTGGAGATGCGCCGCAGCAGTCCGCGCGGCAGCAGCCCGCCGATCGCCACCACGGCTTTGTACTGCGGTGACGGGATGGAGATGACCTTGCCGCGCCGCAGGTCGGCCAGGCCCTCGGCGACCACGCGGTCGGCCTTGAGCCAGAACGCCTTCGGGCCCGGCTTCTCCAGCCCGGCGCGCTCGTGGAACTCCGTCTCGGTGAAGCCGGGGCACAGTGCCATCATCCGGATGCCGGACGGCAGGGCGGCGGCGATGCCCTCCGTGAACGACGTGACCCAGTTCTTGCTCGCGGTGTACGTCGAGCCGCGGCCGGAGAAGAACCCGGCGACGCTGGAGACGTTGATGACGTCCCCGCGGCCCCGCTCGATCATGCCGGGCAGGGCCGCGCGGGTCAGCCGCAGCACGGCGGTGACGTTCACGTCCAGCTGCGCCTGCAACTCGTCCACCGGCGCGATCCAGAACTCGCCGGCCAGGCCGAACCCGGCGTTGTTGACCAGCAGGTCGACCGGTTCCGCGGCCAGCCGCGCCTCCACGGCCGCCCGCCCGTCCTCGGTGGCCAGGTCCGCGGGCAGCGGAACGGCCTCGATCCGGTGCCGCTGCGACAGCTCCCCGGCAAGCGCTTCCAGCCGTTCGGCGTTGCGCGCGACGAGAACCAGGTGGTAGCCCTCCTCGGCCAGACGGCGGGCGAACGCGGCGCCGATGCCCGCGGTCGCGCCGGTGACCAGCGCGGTGCTCACTGCGCGGGTTCGCTCGGGGGCGGCGTGCCCAGGCCCGGCTGATCGGCCCGGCCGGGCTGCCAGTGCTGGCCACCCGTGCCGGCCGCGTACTCGTCGTCGAACGGGTCCACGATGTCGGCGATCTCGCCGAGGTCCCGCAGCAGGCGCTCCAGCCGCGACGGCCCGGCCTGCGGCGCGACGCTGGCGAGCACCCACTCGTTCTCCAGCCAGGCCACGCCGACGTCACCGCCGAGCGCGTCGGCGGCGTCCACGAGCTCCTGGGTGATGACCGCGCGGGCGCCCTCCGGGTCGTCGGCGAACGCGTAGCGCTGACCGACGGGACCGAGCAGTTCCGGCATGTCCGCCCGCTGGAACGGCACGCTCGCCAGCCACAGCTCGACCAGCACCGGGTGCACGCGGTTGCAGCGCACGGCGACCACGACCGCCGGGATCTGGCCGTCGGCCTCGATGTCGAACACGAACACCGGGCGGCGGCCGTCGGCGGTGAAGGTCGAGCCGACGACGACGTTCACCGCCGTCTCGGCGCGGAAGTAACCGAGCGCGCCGCCGGACCACTGCCGGACCAGCCGCTCGTCCTCCTCCACGAACTGCCATCCGCGCAGGTCGGACCAGCGCATCCGCTCCCGGTTGCGGGAGCCTTCCCTGGTCCGGTCCACGGCGAGCAGCAGCAGACCCGCCACCAGAGCGACGGCGGCGATGACGAACCAGACCCACGCCGGAATACCCACGAGGGTGAGGGTAGCGCGCTGGGCCGCTGAACCAAGGTCAGCGGCCCGTGTCGCACCCCGTTAGTCCGCCCGGGTGACCACGAGCGTGTCGCCCGCGTCCAGCCCGGGCACGTCGACCCGCACCGTGTCGCCGTCCCGGACCTCGCCGGCCAGCAGCTTCTTCGCCAGCTGGTCGCCGATCGCGGACTGCACCAGCCGGCGCAGCGGGCGGGCGCCGTAGATCGGGTCGAACCCGTTGAGCGCGAGCCAGTCGCGCGCGCCCGGCGTGACGTCCAGGGTGAGGCGGCGCTGTGCCAGCCGCTGGGCCAGCTTCCCCACCTGGATGTCCACAATGGAGGTCAACTGCTCGGTGTCGAGCGAGTGGAACACCACGATGTCGTCCAGCCGGTTCAGGAACTCCGGCTTGAAGTGCCGCTGCACCGTCGACAGCACCGCGTCCCGCCGCTGGTGCTCGTCGAGCGCGGCGTCCGCGATGGCCTGCGAACCGAGGTTCGAGGTCAGGATCAGGATCGTGTTGCGGAAGTCGACCGTGCGACCCTGGCCGTCGGTCAGCCGCCCGTCGTCGAGCACCTGCAGCAGCACGTCGAACACGTCCGGGTGCGCCTTCTCGACCTCGTCGAGCAGCACCACCGAGTACGGCCGCCGCCGGACGGCCTCGGTCAGCTGACCGCCCTGGTCGTAGCCGACGTAGCCGGGGGGAGCACCGACCAGCCGCGCGACGCTGTGCTTTTCGCTGTACTCGCTCATGTCGATGCGGGTCATCGCGCGCTCGTCGTCGAACAGGAACTCCGCCAGCGCCTTGGCCAGCTCGGTCTTGCCGACCCCGGTCGGGCCGAGGAACAGGAACGACCCGGTCGGCCGGTCCGGGTCCGCGACCCCGGCGCGCGTGCGGCGCACCGAGTCCGACACCGCCTGCACGGCCTCGCGCTGCCCGACGACCCGCTTGCCCAGCTCCTCCTCCATCCGGAGCAGCTTGCCGGTCTCGCCCTCGAGCAGGCGGCCGGCCGGGATGCCGGTCCAGGCGGAGACGACGTCGGCCACGTCGTCCG
Source organism: Amycolatopsis thermophila (assembly GCF_030814215.1). Classification (NCBI taxonomy): domain Bacteria; kingdom Bacillati; phylum Actinomycetota; class Actinomycetes; order Pseudonocardiales; family Pseudonocardiaceae; genus Amycolatopsis; species Amycolatopsis thermophila. The sequence goes on from NZ_JAUSUT010000001.1 coordinate 2,515,791, forward strand.
CCCCGACCTCCTCCTTGAGCATGACCTCCGCCCCGGAGGTGCTGTTCGCGTTGTTCTGCTGCGCGGCCTCCAGCTCCTTCTCCAACGCCGGGATCTTGCCGTAGCGCAGCTCGGCGGCGCGGCCCAGGTCGGCGTCGCGCTCGGCCCGGTCGGCCTCGCCGCGCAGCTGCTCCAGCTGCTCCTTGAGCTCGCGGACCTTCTCGATCGAACCCTTCTCGTTCTGCCAGCGGGCGGTCAGCGCGGACAGCTCCTCGCGCTTCTCGGCCAGCTCGGCGCGCAGCGCGGCCAGCCGCTCGATCGAGGCCGGGTCCTCCTCCTTGGACAGCGCCATCTCCTCGATCTCCAGGCGGCGCACGGCGCGCTCGACCTCGTCGATCTCGACGGGACGGGAGTCGATCTCCATGCGCAGCCGGGACGCGGCCTCGTCGACGAGGTCGATCGCCTTGTCCGGGAGGAACCGCGCGGTGATGTAGCGGTCGGACAGCGTCGCGGCCGACACCAGCGCGGCGTCGGTGATGCGGACGCCGTGGTGCACCTCGTAGCGCTCCTTCAGGCCGCGCAGGATGCCGATGGTGTCCTCGACCGACGGCTCGCCGACCAGCACCTGCTGGAAGCGCCGCTCCAGCGCCGCGTCCTTCTCGATGTGCTGGCGGTACTCGTCGAGCGTGGTCGCGCCGACCATGCGCAGCTCACCGCGGGCGAGCATCGGCTTGATCATGTTGCCCGCGTCCATCGCGCCCTCGCCGGTCGCGCCCGCGCCGACGATCGTGTGCAGCTCGTCGATGAAGGTGATGACCTGCCCGGCCGACTCGGTGATCTCCTTGAGGACGGCCTTGAGCCGCTCCTCGAACTCACCGCGGTACTTCGCGCCGGCGACCATCGAGCCCAGGTCCAGCGCCACGACCCGCTTGCCGCGCAACGACTCCGGCACGTCACCGGCGACGATCCGCTGGGCCAGTCCCTCGACGATCGCCGTCTTGCCGACGCCCGGTTCACCGATCAGCACCGGGTTGTTCTTCGTGCGCCGGGACAGCACCTGGACCACGCGGCGGATTTCGGCGTCGCGGCCGATCACCGGGTCCAGCTCGCCCTTGCGGGCGCGGTCGGTCAGGTCGACGCCGTACTTCTCCAGCGCCTGGAACGTGCCCTCCGGGTCCGGGCTCGTGATGCGCGCCGAGCCGCGCACCTTGGTGAACGCCTCGCGCAGCGAGTCCGGGGTGGCGCCGTGGCGCTTGAGCAGGTCGGCCACCTGGCCGCCCTCCGCGGCGAGCCCCACCATCAGGTGCTCGGTGGAGACGTACTCGTCACCCAGCTCGGTGGCGAGCTTCTGGGCGTGCGTCAGCGACTTGACCGCGGGCGGGTCGAACTGCGGAGTGGACACGGTCGCGCCCGTCGCCGAGGGCAGCCCCTGCGTGATCGGCTCCAGCTCCTTGTGCACCTGCCGCGGGTCGGCGCCCACCGCCGTCAGCAGGGGGCCGGCCAGGCCGTCACCCTGCGCCAGCAGCGCGCCGAGCAGGTGTGCGGCGGTGACGCTGGGGTTGCCCGCCACGGTCGCCGCCTGCGCCGCCGACGAGATCGCCTGCTGGGTCTTCGTCGTCGGGTTGAAAGCGTCCATCCCACACTCCATGTCGCATGCCTGCCGGAGACCTTCCTCCAGGTCCCTCGACATGTACAACGGCAACAAACTTGAGTGTGTTCCGCTCAACCCCGACTTCTTCCGAAAAGCACGAAGGCCGCCCCCCGGGGGACAGGGGCGGCCTTCGCGAGTCGCTGCGTCAGCGGGTGGGGTGCGTCAGCTCCACGTCGCGGGACAGCGGGGTTCCGGCGATCACCTCCAGCGGCGCGGCCACTGGCGCGTATCCGCTGGTCACGAGGGTGTAGTCGCCCGCGGGGAGGTCGGTGAAGGAGTACCGGCCCTCCTCGTCGGTCAGGGTCGTCGCGACCACCTCACCGGCCGGGTCGAGCAGGGTCACCTGAGCCTCGGCCACCGGCCGGTCCTCGCGGCCCGCCCGGACGACCCCGGCCAGGCGGGCGGTCCGCACCAGCTCGACGTCGTGCGTGGCCTGTTCGCCCTCGGTGGTCACCAGCGGTGTCGCGGAGGGCTGGTGGCCGGCCGCCGTGACGGTCAGGGTGTGAACCCCGCCCCCCACGTCGTCGAAGTGGTACCAGCCGTCGCCGCCGGTGATGCTCGACGCGACCACCTCGCCGCGCTCGTCGGTCAGCACGAGCGTCGCCCCGCCGACCGGCTGCCCGCCCGCGGTCCGGACCACGCCGCTCAGCCCACCGGCGCCGGCCATCTCGACGTCCCGCCGCACCGGCTTGCCGTTGAGCGTCACCATCACCGCACTCGGCTGGAACGACCCGGCGGAGGTGATCAACAGGTAGCTCGCGTTCGACGGCGCGGGCAGCCGGTAGCTGCCGTCCGCGGCGGTGAGTGCCCGCGCGACCTGCTGGCCCGACGTGTCGGTGAGCGTCACCGCGACACCGGCGAGGGGGCGGCCCGACGGGCCGGTCACCACGCCGTGCACGGCCGAACCGGTGACCGGACCCGGGACCCCAGCCGGCGCGGCCTCGGCGTTCTCGCTGGTCAGGTCGATGCTGCGGCGCAGCGGCACGTCCTTGATGAACAGCACCGCGATCAGCGTGACCACCGCGATGATGCCGCCGGCGAAGAACACCGAGCCGATGCTGTCGCCGTAGGCGGCGCGCACGATCGACTGGAACGGCTCCGGCAGCGCGCCCAGGTTCAGGCTGCCGCCGCCGGTCGGCGCCGAACCGGCGTTGATGCCCAACGCGGACAACGCACTGGTCACGTGGCTGCTGACCTTCGCGGCGAGCAGGGCGCCCAGCGCGGAGACACCGGCCGAACCACCCAGCGTGCGGAAGAACGTCACCGACGACGACGAGGACCCCATGTCCTTCATCGCGACGGTGTTCTGCACGACCAGCACGAGGTTCTGCATCAGCGCACCGACACCGATGCCCAGCAGGGCCAGGTAGATGCCCATCAGCACCAGGTTCGTGTGGTGGTCGATGGTGCTCAGCAGGAACAGGCTGGCCACCAGCAGGATCGCGCCGCCGACCATCCACGGCTTGGTCCGGCCGGTGCGCGAGATGAACTGCCCGGCGATCGTCGAGGAGAGGAACAGGCCGAGCATCATCGGGATCGTCATCAGGCCGGCGTGCGTCGGCGAGTACCCGCGGGCCAGCTGGTAGTACTGCCCGAGGAACACCGCGCCACCGAACATCGCGGTGCCGACCGACAGGCTCCCGATGATGGCGAGCGTGAAGGTGCGGTTGCGGAACAGGCGCAGCGGCACCACCGGGGCGGACACCTTGGTCTCGACGAACACCGCCAGCGCCAGCGCGGCCACGCCGCCCGCCACGTAGCACAGCGTCGACCACGACCACCAGGCGAAGCTGCCGCCCGCCAGCGAGACCCAGATCAGCAGCAGCGACACGCCGCCCACGAGCAGGGTCGCGCCCAGCCAGTCGATCTTCACCTTCTGCTTGAAGACCGGCAGGTGCAGGGTCTTGCCCAGGACGATGAACGCGACCACCGCGACCGGGACCGTGATCCAGAAGTTCCAGCGCCAGCCCAGCGGAGAGTCGACGATCAGGCCACCGAGCAGTGGGCCGGCGACCGTAGCCAGCGCCATGACCGCGCCGATGTAACCGCTGTAGCGGCCGCGGTCACGCGGCGAGATCATCGCCGCGATGACGACCTGGACCAGCGCCTGCATGCCACCGAGGCCCAGGCCCTGAACCGCGCGGAACGCGATCAGCTCGGGCATGGACTGCGAGATGCCGCCGAGCACCGAGCCGAGCGTGAAGATCACGATCGACAGCTGGTACAGCATCTTCTTGCTGAACAGGTCCGACAGCTTCCCCCAGATCGGGGTGCTCGCCGTGGACGCCAACAGGGTGGCGGTGACCACCCACGTGTACTGACTCTGCGAGCCGTTGAGGTCGGCCAGGATCGTCGGGAGTGCGTTCGAGACGATCGTGGACGACAGCATGGCGACCAGCAGCGCCAGAAGGAGGCCGATGAAGGCGCGCCCGACCTGGCGCGGCGTCATCGCCTCCTGGTTCGCTGTCGTGCTCACTTCGGGGATCACTTCCTCTTCTCCGCCGGTTCCGGCGGGCAGGTGACCGGCGCTTGCCCGAGGGCCTCGCGCAGTCCTTCGTTCATCAGGGTCAGCCGGGCGGTGAGCGACTCGATCTCGTCGTCGGTCCAGTCCGCCAGTGCGCGTTGCATGAAGGCGACGTGCAGCTCGCGCCAGCGTTCGAGCTCGGCGCGGCCCGCGTCGGACAGGCTGATCAGGCTGGCGCGCCCGTCCTCGGGCGCGGGCCTGCGGCTGACGAGGCCGGCGGCGGTCAGCTGGGCGATCTGCCTGCTGATCACGGAGACGTCGACCATCTTGCGTTTCGCCATGTCCGACGGACGGCTCTCGCCGTGCACGTTGAGGTCGGACAGCAGCATGGCGGCCGCGGGGTGCAGACCGTCGTGCTCGCGCTGCCACGACTGGTTGATCCAGGCGTGCTGCAGCTGCCCGGCCGTGCGCAGCTCGCGCATCAGTTCAACGGCCTTCTCGTCGCAGTCCCCCATGGACCCACCTCCCGGTTGGTTGTCACATACAACTATAACGCGGGTAGTTGTATGCCACAACTATCTAAGTTGGTGACGTGTCCCACTGGTCGAGCGATTTCGGCGAACCACCCGGAAGGAGCAACTTCGCGAAGAAAGGGCCCGAGACGGTTACCCTGCGACGGATCGTGTTCGCATTAGAGGGTTGCGACTGACTGGATAGGGTGGATTATTCATGATCAATTCACGCTGTGACGGGCCCTCTGGCCTGCTGTTGCGTGGCGCGCTCCTGCTGTTGCGCGTTCGTGAATAATCGACGGCGAGCATGACCGAGCATCCCGGAGCAGCCCCGATCCCATGACCGCCGACCCCGTCAGTCCCGTACCCCGGTCCGTGCACCGGGAGGCGCCGCCTGCCGTCGCCGCGATGGTGCGCCTGATCCGGGAATCGTGGGCGAAGGCCGAGCCGTACCTGCCCGAGGTGACGCAGTTCTTCTACGGCATGTTGTTCACCCTGGCGCCGGCCACGCGGGACTTCTTCCCGATCAACATGGAGGTGCAGCGCAACCGCATGGTGCGGGCGCTGGTCCACGTGTGCCAGATGGTCGACCAGCCCGACGACCTGGTTCCGTTCCTGCGGCAGCTCGGCCGCGACCACCGCAAGTTCGGCGTCGTGCCCAACCACTACGAGGCGGTCGGCACGGCGCTGCTGGCGGCGATGAAGACGCACCTCGGGCCGGACTGGACCGCCGACGTCGAGCGCGCGTGGGCCGAGGCGTTCACGATCGTGGCCCGGCAGATGCAGGAGGCCGCGGCCACCGACGCGAACCCGCCGAACTGGACGGCGCGGGTGGCCGAGCACCGGCGGCTGAGCTGGGACCTGGCGATGGTGCGGCTGGAACCGGAGCGGCACGTCCCGTTCCGGGCCGGGCAGTACCTGAGCGTCGAGGTGCCGCAGCGGCCGCGGCTGTGGCGGTACCTGTCGCCGGCGAACGCGCCGCGCCCGGACGGGTCCCTGGAGTTCCACATCCGGGCGGTCGACGGCGGCTGGGTGTCACGGGCCATCGTGAGCCACACCCAGCAGGGTGATGTGTGGCGGTTCGGTCCGCCGCTGGGAACGCTGGACGTGGACCGGGACAGCGGCCGGGACGTGCTGATGGTCGCGGGCGGCACGGGTGTCGCGCCGATGCAGGCGCTGCTCGACGAGCTGAGCCAGTGGGCCGAGAACCCGAAGGTGCACCTGTTCTACGGCGGGCGCACGCGCGACGACCTGTACGCGCTGGAGGGGCTGCGCATGATCGCGGCGTGCAACCCGTGGCTGACCGTGACGCCGGTTGTGGAGAACGGGCCCGGTCTGGTCAGCGGCGAGCAGGGCACCCTGGCCGACGTCGTGACGCGGTACGGCGCGTGGCCCGGTCACGACGTGCTGGTGTCGGGTTCGCCGGCGATGATCCGCGCGACCGTGTCCCGGATGCTCGTGGCGGGAACGGCGCTCGATCAGATCAGGTACGACCCGTTCACGATCGACTAGCCTGCGCCGATGGACATCCCTGTCGCTGACGGAACCATCCGGGGTTATCTGGCCGCACCGCAGGAAGAGGTGTCCGGCCCGCCGCCGTGGCCCGGCGTCGTGATCGTGCACGACGTGGTCGGCCTGTCGTACGACGTGCGCAACACCACCGACCGGTTCGCCACCGCGGGGTACCTGGCGCTGTCCCCGGACCTGTACTCGCGGGGCGGTTTCGTGCGGTGCGTGAAGTCGGTGTTCAAGGAGCTGACCGCGGGTAGGGGCCGGGCGTTCGAGGACCTGGACGCGGCGCGGTCGCTGCTGGCGTCGCGGGAGGACTGCACGGGCAAGGTCGGCGTGGTCGGGTTCTGCATGGGCGGCGGTTTCGCGCTGGTCGCCGCTTCACGGGGGTTCGACGCGTCGGCCCCGTACTACGGCCGGCTCCCCGCTGATTTGTCCGTTCTGGACGATGCGTGCCCGGTCGTGGCGTCGTACGGGAAGAAGGACTTCTCGCTGCGCGGGGCCGCGGACAAGCTGGAGCGGGAGCTGACCGCCCGCGGGGTGCCCCACGACGTCAAGGAGTACCCGACGGCGGGCCACAGCTTCGCCAACCAGTTCCACGGCCCGGTCAACGTGCTGCTGAAGATCGCCGGCATGAGCTACAACCGCGAAGCGAGCGAGGACGCGTGGCGCCGGGTGATGGCCTTCTTCGCCGAACACCTGCGCTAGCGGAGCGCCGTGCGCTACGGAGAGCCGGGATCACCACAGCGACCACCCGGCGAAGGCGACCTGACAACCCCCGTCATCCCGGAGCCTGCCCGTCCGGCGAGGGCATTTCTTGATCTTTTCGCCGCTTCGCGGCGCCGACCACAGGCGGGCTGGGGATCGGGGCGGGGGAGGTCTGGGAAGGTCCCGGGACGGCTTGTGTTGCCGGGTTCCGGGGCGTGGCGCAAAGAAAACAGGCCCCGCCGTTGGCGAGGCCTGTGGATCTTGTGCTAGCGCTTCCGCCGTGGTTTCCACACGACGAGCGCCGTCTCCTGCTTCAGTGGTACGAGGTCTTTGCGGTAGGACCGGTGCACCGCGGCTGCGGCTTGTTCGGCCGCCGCGTAGGCCGCGGCCAGCTCCTCCGTCAGCTCGTTGACCCGCGACTGGAGTGCCTCGACCTGGTTTTCCAGCTCGATGATCCGCTTGATGCCCGCCAGGTTGACGCCTTCCTCCTGGGACAGGCGCTGCACCTCACGCAGCAGCGCGATGTCCCGCATGGAGTAGCGTCGCCCGCCGCCGGAGGTCCGGCCCGGCGACACCAGGCCCAGTCGGTCGTAGGACCGCAGGGTCTGGGCGTGCAGGCCGGACAACTGCGCGGCCACGGAGATCACGAAGACCGGGGTCTCCTCGTCGGCCCCGTGCGGCAACCCGCCGAACACCTCGATCAACTCCTCTCACGGAGCAGTTTCGTGATCTCCGGACGCGGGTCGTGCTTCTCGGCGACCTTGGCGTACGCCTCGAGCGCCTCCCGCTCCGAAGACTCCAACCGCGACGGCACGGCCACCTGCAGCGTCACCAGCAGGTCACCCTGCGAGCCGTCCCGCTTCTTGATGCCCTTGCCGCGCACCCGCAGCACCCGCCCGCTGCCGGTGCCCGCCGGCACCTTCACCGACACCTTCCCGTCCAGCGTCGGCACCGTGATCGTCGCACCGAGGGCCAGTTCCGGGTAGCTCACCGGGACCGTGATCGTCAGATCATTACCCGACCGGCCGAACACCGGGTCCGGGTTCACGTGCACCCGCACGTACAGGTCACCGGCCGAGGCGCCACCGCGGCCCGGCTCGCCCTGACCGGCCAGCCGGATGCGCTGGTTGTCGTCGACACCCGCGGGCACCCGCACGGTCAGCGTCCGCGTCTGGGTGCTGATGCCCTCGCCACCGCACTCGGGGCACGGGTCGTCGATGATCCGGCCGCGGCCACGGCAGTCGCGGCACGGCTCGGAGAACGCGAACGCGCCCTGGCTGCGGCTCACCAGCCCCGACCCCTGGCAGGTCGGGCAGGTGCGCGGCGAAGTGCCCGGACGGGCGCCGTTGCCGTGGCACGTCGAGCAGGTCGCCGGGCTCGACAGCCGCAGCGGCAGGGTCGCGCCCTTCACCGCCTCGGCGAAATCGATCCGCACGTCCGTCTCGACGTCGGCGCCGCGCTGGCCGCGCGCCGCCGTGCTCTGCTGGCCCCGGCGGCCGAACAGGCCACCGAGGATGTCGCCGAGCCCGCCGAAACCGCCCTGCGCGCCCGCGCCCGCGGTCTGGCCGAAGATGTCGCCCAGGTCGAAACCGCCCGCACCGCCGCCGGCGCCGGGGAAGCCGAAGCCGCCCGGGCCGCCGCCGGAGCCGAACAGCCGCCGCGCCTCGTCGTACTCCTTGCGCTTGGCCGGGTCCGACAGCACGCCGTAGGCCTCCGACACCGCCTTGAACTTCTGCTCGGCGTCGGTGTTGCCGGGGTTGGCGTCCGGGTGGTTCGCCCGCGCCAGCTTCCGGTAGGCCTTCTTGATCTCGTCCTGCGAAGCGTCGGAGGAGACGCCCAGCTCACGGTAGAAGTCCTTACCGATCCACTCCCGTGCACTCACGGACGTCTCCTCCTCTCACCACATACCTCTTACTGCTGTGTGTTCTCATCCGACAACTGCTCGACCGGTAGCTCACCCTCGACCGGGGCGTCGCCCGGCTCGTGGTCGGTGACGCCCACCAGCGCGGCCCGCAGGGCCCGGTCGCCGAACTTGTAGCCGCGGCGCAGCACCGTGGTCACCGTCGGTCCGGACACGTCCGGCGAGGTGGTGTGCTGCACGGCCTCGTGCACGCTCGGGTCGAAGGGGTCGCCCTCCGCGCCGAACGGCTCGAGCCCGATCCGCTGCAGGCTCGCGACCAGCTTGTCCGCCACCGCCTTGAACGCGCCGGTGAGGTCGCCGTGCTGCTCGGCCCGCTCGAAGTCGTCGAGCAGCGGCAGCAGCTCACCGACCACCGACGCCTTCGCCGCGGTCACCACGGCCTCGCGGTCGCGTTCCACGCGCTTGCGGTAGTTCGCGAACTCCGCCTGCAGGCGCTGCAGGTCGGCCGTGCGCTCCGCGAGCTCCTTCTCGACGTCGGACGGGGCGGCGGACACCGCCTCGTCGACGATCGTGTCGCCGAGCGACGGGCCGGCGTCGGCCTCGGCGTCGGGCGCCTCCGCGGGCGGCGGCGTCCGCAGCTCGCCGGTCTGCGGGTCGATCTTGCGCCTGTCCCGCACGACCAGGGGCTCGGTGACCGGCTCCTGCTGTTCCGTGTCGTTCGAGTGGCGTCCCGTCACTTCTTCTCGTCCTCGTCCACGATCTCGGCGTCCACCACGTCATCCGCGCCCTTGGCGTCGGTCGCGCCCGCGGCACCCTGGTCGGCACCCGGGGTGGCGCCACCGGCCTGCTGGGCGTTCGCGTACAGGGCCGTGCCCAGCTCCTGCGACGCGGTGTTCAGCTTCTCGATGGCTTCCTTGATCTTGGCCGTGTCGGTGCCCTTCAGCGCCTCGTTGGCCTCGTCGATCGCGGTCTTGACCTTGCCCTTGACGTCCTCGGGCAGTTTGTCGTCGTTGTCCTTGACGAACTTCTCGGTCTGGTAGACCAGCGTCTCGGCCTGGTTGCGGGTTTCCGCCTCCTCGCGGCGCTTGCGGTCCTCCTCCGCGTGCTCCTCGGCGTCGCGGACCATGCGCTCGATGTCCTCCTTCGGCAGCGCGGAGCCGCCGGTGATGGTCATCGACTGTTCCTTGTTGGTGCCCAGGTCCTTCGCCGTGACGTGCACGATGCCGTTGGCGTCGATGTCGAAGGTGACCTCGATCTGCGGCACGCCGCGCGGGGCCGGGGGCAGGCCGGTCAGCTCGAACATGCCGAGCTTCTTGTTCTGCGCCGCGATCTCGCGCTCGCCCTGGAACACCTGGATCTGCACCGACGGCTGGTTGTCGTCCGCCGTGGAGAAGATCTCGGACCGCTTCGTCGGGATGGTCGTGTTGCGCTCGATGAGCTTGGTGAACACGCCGCCCTTGGTCTCGATGCCCAGCGACAGCGGGGTCACGTCGAGCAGCAGGACGTCCTTGACCTCACCCTTGAGCACACCGGCCTGCAGGGCGGCGCCGACCGCGACGACCTCGTCCGGGTTCACGCCCTTGTTCGGCTCCTTGCCGCCGGTCAGCTCCTTGACCAGGTCGGACACGGCCGGCATGCGGGTGGAACCACCGACGAGCACCACGTGGTCGATCTGGCCGACCGAGATGCCCGCGTCGCGGATGACGTTGTTGAACGGCGCCTTGGTGCGGTCCAGCAGGTCGGAGGTGATCCGCTGGAACTCCGCGCGGGACAGGGTCTCGTCCAGGAACAGCGGGTTCTTGTCCGCGTCGACCGTGATGTAGGGCAGGTTGATGTTCGCGCTGCTCGAGCTGGACAGCTCGATCTTCGCCTTCTCCGCCGCCTCGCGGATGCGCTGCAGCGCCATCCGGTCCTTGGTCAGGTCGATGCCGTGGCTGGCCTTGAACTTGTCCACCAGCCAGTCGACGATCCGCTGGTCCCAGTCGTCACCACCGAGGTGGTTGTCACCACTGGTGGCCCGGACCTCGACGACGCCCTCGCCGATCTCCAGCAGCGAGACGTCGAAGGTGCCACCACCGAGGTCGAAGACCAGGATGGTCTGCTCCTTCTCGCCCTTGTCCAGGCCGTAGGCCAGGGCGGCCGCGGTGGGCTCGTTGACGATGCGGAGCACGTTCAGGCCGGCGATCTGCCCGGCCTCCTTGGTGGCCTGCCGCTGCGCGTCCTCGAAGTACGCGGGGACCGTGATGACCGCGTCGGTGATCTCCTCACCGAGGTAGGCCTCGGCGTCGCGCTTGAGCTTCATCAGCACGCGCGCGCTGATCTCCTGCGCCGTGTAGGCCTTGCCGTCGATCTCGGTCTTCCAGTCGGTGCCGATGTGCCGCTTCACGGACCGGATCGTCCGGTCGACGTTCGTCACGGCCTGGTTCTTCGCCGGCTGGCCCGTCAGCACCTCGCCGTTCTTCGCGAAGGCGACGATGGACGGGGTAGTGCGGGACCCTTCCGAGTTGGCGATGACCGTCGGCTCGCCGCCCTCCAGGACGGCGACGACCGAGTTGGTCGTGCCGAGGTCGATGCCGACCGCTCGCGCCATGGTGATGTTCCCTCCTGGTCAATGCCTGGTGCGCAGCTCTCCGAGCTGCGGTTTCGCGCCCGCGTTGAGCGGGTTCTACTCAAGTTCTATCTCGGGCGCGTCTGGTGCGTCAATCAGACTTGAGTGGTGCTCGCTCAACCTTTCTGACAGGGTAACGAGCGGGTCTGCGGTGTTGTTCCCGGCGTACCCGAAATCAGGTAGGCGGCTTCGTGGCGGCGCACACAGGCGGAGTTGTAGACGCCGGTGTGCCCGTCCTCGTCGTGGGTGAGCAGCACGCTGCCGTGGATCCGGGTACTCAGCGAGTGGGCCCAGGTCAGCGGTGTCGCCGGGTCGTGCTCGCCGCCGACCACCAGGATCGGCGGGGCGCCCCGGACCGGCTCGGGGTGCGGCGGGTTCTCGGCCGGCACCGGCCAGCCGAGGCAGCCCGTGGCGAAGTCCCAGAACTCGGAGTAGCGCCAGCTGTGCGGCGCGACCTGCCGGACCCGGTCGGCGAGCCGCCGCAGGTCGGCTGGGCCGGTGAACGGCGCCGGGAAGTCCTGGCAGCCGACGGACCGGTAGGCGGGGTACTCCGGCGAGGTGAACGGCATCGCGGCGGTCAGGGCGCTCGCGTCCTCGGGTGCGGCGCGGACGGCCTCGGCGAGCCGCGGCCACAGCTGCGGGAAGTAGAGGTGGGCGTAGACGCCCGCGGCCAGTTCCTCCGGGGTGGCGCGACGGCCGAGCTGCCTCGATGGTGCGCCGTGGGCCATCAGGTCGTCGTAGCGGGCGAGCAGGTCGTCGCCGCACACGCCGGGCCCGGCGCACCACTGGGCGAAGCGGAGCAGGCCGTGCTCGGTGGCGGCGGCCTCGTCCAGGATCGCGCGGCGCATCGGCAGGCCGTGGTCGACGGCGCCGTCCAGGACCATCGCGCGCACGTGTTCCGGGTGGCGGGCGGCGTAGAGCGCGCCGATCTCGGTGCCGTACGACACGCCCAGCCAGGAAATTCGTTCCTCGCCCAGCGCGAGCCGGATGCGCTCGACGTCCTCCGCGACCGTGCCGGTGTCCGGGTTCCGGGGGCCGCTGCAGGTGAGGCCGACCTCCCGGTTGTGGGCGACGAGCCGCTCGTAGCCGGCGTCGTCGGCGGGGAACCGGCTGACGGCCGGGTCGTGCATGGGGCCGCATTCGATCGCCGGGCTGCTGCCGCCCACGCCGCGCGGGTCGAAGCCGACGATGTCGAACCGCTGGTTGAGCTGCGCGAACTCCGGGGTGGCCAGGCCGAGACCGCCGTAGCCGACCACATCGGCGCCGGAACCGCCCGGACCGCCCGGGTTGACCAGCAGCGAGCCGATGCGCTGTGCCGGGTCGAGCGCGGGCAGCCGGGTCAGCCGCAGCCGCGCGCCCGGGACCGGCAGCTCGGCGCACTGCAGGCGCTTGGCGGTATCCGGGGTGGCGCAGTCGTGCCAGGTCAGCGCGGGTGCGGCCGGTGCGGTGACCGGGGTGAGCAGCAGGGCGGCGGCGAGGGTGAGCGCGGGGATCACCGGTTGGTCACCGTGACGTCCCCGCTGAGGGTGCTGAGGTCGAGGGCGTGCTGGGCGGCCGGGTCCTGCGCCACGTCGATGTGCCGGTCGCCGCTCTTGGTGTCCCCGCGGACGCGGTAGCGGCCCGCGGGAACGACGACGCGGATGTCGCCGCTGGCGGTTTCGGCCCGCACGTCCTGCGGGTCGCTCGACCACACCTCGATGTCGCCGGACTTGGCGTTGGTGGTGACCGGGCCGGTGACGTCGCGGACCTCGATGTCGCCGGAGCTGGTGCGCAGATCGACCGAGGCGGCGCCGTAGACGGTCAGGTCGCCGGAGCGGACCTCGCCGTTCACGGTGGTGCCCCGGGGCACGACGATGTCGTAGTCGACCGTGCAGTCGCGGCCGCATCCGCTGAGCCGGAGCCGTCCACCGTCGACGGTGAAGGTGTCGCCGGGCCGGTCGCCCCGGTAGTGGAACGTCTGGCGCACCGAGGTCGTGGCCGTGTCCTCGATGCGGACGTGCACGTCCCCCGAGTCGTTGTCGACCTGGACCACCGAGACCGGCTGGGTGACGTCGGCGCTGGCTTCCGCGCGGGCCGAGTTCGGCCACCAGTTCCACCCCAGTGCGATCCCGGCTCCGGCGACGATGAGGGCGACCCCGCCGATCGCGAGTGCCGGTTTGCCCATTGCGTCCTCCCCAGTCCTGTGTGCTGTGCGGGTCACGCTATGGCGTGGGAGTGGGCGCCGGTATCGGGGAAGCCCCCGGTTCATCCCGGGGGCCACCCCGAATCGCACTAGGGTGATCAGCGGCCACTTCGTGACGAGGAGGAATCGATGCCACAGCCACCGAACCCGTACGACTTCCTGCCCTCGGTGCCGGCCTTCACCGTGCGCAGCGATGATGTCGCCGACGGGGAGACGCTCGCGGCCCCGCAGCTCAGCGGGATGTTCGGCGTGCCCGGGGGTGAGGACCGGTCGCCGCACCTGGCGTGGGAGGGCTTCCCCGCCGAGACGAAGAGCTTCGCGGTGACGTGCTACGACCCGGACGCCCCGACCGCCAGCGGCTTCTGGCACTGGGCGGTGTACAACATCCCCGCCTCGGTGACGTCACTGCCCTCCGGCGCCGGTGACGGCTCCGGGCTGCCGTCCGGAGCCGTGACGCTGGCGAATGACGGCGGCGTGAAGAACTTCCTGGGTGCGGCGCCGCCTCCCGGGCACGGGCCGCACCGGTACTTCTTCGTGGTGCACGCGCTGAACGTCGAGTCGCTGGACCTGCCCGAGGGCGCGACCCCGGCGTTCCTGGGGTTCAACATGTTCGGCACGACCGTGGCACGGGCGACGATCACGCCGGTGTACGAGAACAAGGGCTGAGGTTTGTCCCTTGGTCCGTTGGCGGGGCGGGGCCTTCGGGCTCCGTCCCGCGGCTGAGTCCAGCTGCCGGGGCTGAGTCCAGCGGCTGGGGCTGGGTCCTGCTCGTGGGGCGGGCCCTGGGCTCCGTGGGTGAGAGCTGGGTTCCGCAGGTAAGAGGTGAAGAGCGCCTCGGCGGGCGGGCCCGCGAGGCTCCGCCCGCGCCCGGTTCGCGCAGAAGGGCGTTCGGTGCATTCGACCAGAAGGCCCTCGGTGCTGTCGTTCAGAAGGGCCATCGATGCTCGCGGATGCCCAGGCCTTCCGATGCAAGTGCCCGCTTGCACCCCCGCGAACGGACCATTCGCGCGGCGATGAACGGACCGTTCATCACCAATACGCACCGGCCCGTCAACCTCAGCCGTTAGCGGACCGCTTAACCGCGGTCATGAGCCGACGCCCAACCCCGCCATCAACAGACCGCTCAACTTGGTTGTGAATGGTGCGTTCAACCAGCCCTGAACGGGCCGTTCAACCGGTGATGAGCGGGCCGGCCGCACCCCGCTATTAGCGGTCAGCCCGATTGGTCGTGAGCGGTCGGTTCGGCCGGTTATGGATGGTCCGCTCAACACGATGAACGGCCGTTCAACCGGTGATGAACGGACCATCCAACCCCGCCACCGACGGACCGCCCCACCGCGCACACGAAACGACCGTTCGACCGCCCAACCCCGCTATCCCGCCGATCACCGTGGCTTGAGCAGGTACTCCACCGTCGGCCGGAGTTCTTCCGCCGTGGGCGGCTCGTCGTCGATCAGGCCTTGGATCAACAGGCCGTCGATGCCGGCCAGGAAGACCCGCAACGCCACCAGGTCGTCGGGCCGCACCATGGACGTCAGTACGTCCAGCCACCGTCGCGCGGCGGGCCTCAGCTCCGGCCGGCGGGCGGCCAGCAGGTACAGCTCGTACTCGGCCATGGTCCGGCCCCGCCGCGGCCCCAGGGCCTCGGCCAGCAGCGTTGCCACTTCCGAAGCTCCCCGGCTGCCGCGCGAGCGTGCCCGGTCGATCGTCCAGTACACCTCGGTCGCCATGTCGCGCGCGCACGAGATCAGCGTCGCGATCAACAGATCGTCCAGGGTCTCGAAGTGGTACGTCGTCGAGGTCGTGGGCACCCCGGCCTCGGCCGCCACCGTCCGGTGGGTCACCCCCGCGACCCCGTCCCGCTCGATCACCCGGAGCGTCGCGTCGATGATCTCCTGCCGCCGCTTCTCGCCCCGCGCCCGGCGGCCGTCGCGTTGCGGCTTCACCACGTACCTCCCGTCACGCCGACCCCACCTCGATCAGCACCACGCCCCCGATGACCAGCACCAGCCCGGCCACTATCGTCAGGTTCACCGGCTCCCCGAGGAACAGCACGCCGATCACCGCGACCGCCGCGACACCCACCGCCGCCCAGATCGCGTACGCCACGCCGACCGGCATGCCGCGCTTCAGCACGCTCGCGAGTGCCGCGAACGCCACGAGGTACCCGGCCACGACGACCAGCGAGGGCCACAACTTCGTGAACCCCTCGGACAACTTCATCGAAACAGTGGCGGTGACCTCGGCGGTGATGGCGAGAGCGAGCAACAAATAGGCGACCACCGGGCCAAACTACCGGTACGATCGTCCCGATATCCAGGGAGTCCTACGCCACACTCGTGGGACTCAACTCGCGCCGATCGGTTACTCATGGGTAAATCCACATAGGCTCCCGCCAACCCACCACATCACGGACGAAAGGCCCCGATCATGGGTGCACTGCAGATCACGCTGGGCGTGGTCGGCGTCGCCGTAAGCATCGTCGCTTGGATCATGTTCGGCACCGGCGTGTACCGGATGGTCCGGATCATCCGCCTCGGACAACCGGACGCGACCCGGAACGGTCCGTTCGGGCCGCGCATCACGACGCTCATCAAGGAGTTCGCCGCCCACACGCGGATGAACAAGTTCCGCCATGTCGGCCCGTGGCACTGGCTGGTCATGTGGGGCTTCCTGATCGGCTCGCTGGCCTGGTTCGAGGCCTACGGCGAGACGTTCGACCCGCACTTCCACTGGCCGATCATCGGCGCCTGGAGCATCTGGCTGCTGCTGACCGAACTGCTCGGCCTCGGCACCGTCGTCGGTGGCCTGGTCCTGGTGGTCATCCGCCAGCTGAACCACCCGCGCCGCGCCGACCGGCAGTCGCGCTTCGCCGGGTCGAACT
Source organism: Amycolatopsis thermophila (assembly GCF_030814215.1). Lineage (NCBI taxonomy): Bacteria > Bacillati > Actinomycetota > Actinomycetes > Pseudonocardiales > Pseudonocardiaceae > Amycolatopsis > Amycolatopsis thermophila. The sequence goes on from NZ_JAUSUT010000001.1 coordinate 2,532,149, forward strand.
TCAAGCAGGCCTACTTCGTCGAGACCGTGGTGATCGTCGAGGGGCTGGGCATCCTCGGTGTGAAGGCGTTCAAGATCTCCAGCGGCATCGAGGACCCGGCGCTGTGGACGAGCTTCGTGACGAAGCCGCTCGCCGAGATCCTGCCGGCCAGCACGGTCGCGGTCACGATCACCGCGCTGGTCAAGCTGCTGTCGGGCATGATCTGGCTGTACGTCGTCGGCCAGACGCTCACCATGGGTGTGGCCTGGCACCGCTTCAGCGCCTTCTTCAACATCTACTTCAAGCGCGAGGCGGACGGCGGCACGGCGCTGGGCGCGCTCAAGCCGATGATGAGCGGGGGCAAGCCGCTCGACTTCGAGGAGGCCGACCCCGAGAAGGACGTCTTCGGGGCGGGCCAGATCGAGGACTTCAGCTGGAAGGGCTGGCTCGACTTCACCACCTGCACCGAGTGCGGCCGCTGCCAGTCGCAGTGCCCGGCGTGGAACACCGGCAAGCCGCTGTCGCCGAAGCTGGTCATCACGCAGCTGCGCGACCACGCGTACGCGAAGGCGCCGTACCTGCTCGCCGGCGGCAAGAAGGACGTCACCGGTGAAGAGGTGGGCCTGACCGGCGAGAACCCGTACGCGGGCATCGACGTCCTCGCCCTGGCCGAGGCCGAGCGGCCGCTGGTCGGCGACGACGGGGGCGTCATCGACCCGGACGTGCTGTGGTCGTGCACCACCTGCGGCGCCTGCGTCGAGCAGTGCCCGGTGGACATCGAGCACGTCGACCACATCGTCGACATGCGCCGCTACCAGGTCATGATCGAGTCGAACTTCCCGAGCGAGCTGAACGGGATGTTCAAGAACCTGGAGAACAAGGGCAACCCGTGGGGCCAGAACGCCAAGGACCGGATGGCCTGGGCGGAGGACCTGGACTTCGAGGTGCCGGTGTTCGACGGCGAGCTGGGCGACACCGAGTACCTGTTCTGGGTCGGGTGCGCGGGCGCGTTCGAAGACCGCGCGAAGAAGACCACGCGCGCGGTCGCGGAGCTGCTGCACATCGCCGGCGTCAAGTACACCGTGCTCGGCCCGGAGGAGTCGTGCACCGGTGACCCCGCCCGCCGCGCCGGCAACGAGTTCCTGTTCCAGATGCTCGCGCAGCAGAACGTCGAGGTGCTGAACTCGGTGTTCGAGGGCCGCGAGCAGGGCAACCGGAAGATCGTCGCGACCTGTGCGCACTGCTTCAACACGCTCGCCAACGAGTACCCGGACCTGGGCGGGAAGTTCGAGGTCGTGCACCACACCCAGCTGCTCAACCGCCTGGTGCGGGAGAAGCGGCTGGTGCCGGTCGCGCCGATCGCGGACGACGTCACCTACCACGACCCGTGCTACCTCGGCCGCCACAACAAGGTGTACGAGGCGCCGCGTGAGCTGGTCGGGGCGTCGGGGGCGCAGTTCCGCGAGATGCCGCGGCACGGCGACCGGTCCATGTGCTGCGGTGCCGGTGGCGCCCGCATGTGGATGGAGGAGAAGATCGGCAAGCGGATCAACATCGAGCGCGTCGACGAGGCGCTCGGCACCGCGCCGTCGAAGATCGCGACGGGTTGCCCGTTCTGCCGCGTCATGCTCACCGACGGCGTCACCGCGCGCCAGAACGACGGCAAGGCGAGCGAGAAGGTCGAGGTCGTCGACGTCTCGCAGCTGCTGCTCTCGGCGGTCAAGCGCCGTCCGCAGCCCGCGCCGGCGCCGGGCGCGGAGTCGCTGCCGGCGACCGAGTCGGACCCGTTGTCGGCCGACGCGGCCACCGACAAGGTGCCCACGGGGACGTCTCTGCCCGCCGAGGACAAGTAACCCGGGTCCGCGAAGGCCACCTCGTCCACGGACGGGGTGGCCTTCGTCGTTCCCGCCGTGGGGGTATCGACAACCGGGTTATCCTGTTCGTCACGCTGCCGACGCTGCCCGCGGATGATGCTGACGCACGCGAACGGGGCCGAGCATGGGAGAACCCGGCGAGACCGGACCGGCTGGAGAGCCGTCGGTCGTGCGCGCCGGTGCCCGGTTCCCGTCCGCGACGCGGCTGAGGAAGCTGACCGGCGAACACGCCGAAACCACGGGTCCGGAGCCACAAGCCCCGGCTCCACCACCCGCCCCTGCCGAGACCGCGAAAACCCAACGGGCCGCCGGCGCCCGGTTCCCCACCGAGAAGCAGCTCGCTCGGTACACCGAAGCCGCCGAACCCCAGCCTGTGCCTGAACCGGAGCCCGAACCGTTGCCGGACCCCGAAGCGCGCGAGGAGTTCAAGCCCTCGCCGCGGCCCCGTCCCGAGCCCGCCGCCGTCGAGCCGGACCCCGCCGAGGTGCTCGACCCCGACGAGGAGAACCGGCTGCGCGTGCGGCCGTACGTGCTCACCAAGGGGCGCACCCACTCGGCCTACGAGCTGGCCATCGAAACGCTCGTCTCCGTGCGCGCGGACGCGAAGTGGACCGGGCCCGCGCTGAACGCCGAGTACCAGCCGGTGCGGGCCATCGTGGACAGCCCCCGGTCGCTCGCCGAGGTCGCCGCGCGGATGTCGATCCCGCTCGGCGTGGCCCGGGTGCTGTTGTCCGACATGGCGGAGCTGGGCCTGCTGCACATCCACGGCATCGAGCGGACCGCCGAGGGGCGGCCGCCGCTCGAGCTCATGAAGCGCGTCCTGGACGGCCTGCAGCGGCTCTGACCCACTCGTAGGATCGGCCGGTGAGCGAGGAAACGGAGCGCCCGGACGCCGGGGGCGAAAGCACCCTGACCGTGCTGCTGGCCGGTGGTGTCAACCTGGCGATCGCGATCATGAAGGCGATCGCCGGAGTCATCACCGGTTCGGGCGCGATGCTGTCCGAGGCCGCGCACTCGGTCGCCGACACGTTCACCGAGATCCTGCTGCTCACCGCGCTGCGCCGCTCCGGCAGGCCGGCCGACGTGATACACCCGTTCGGCTACGGCAAGGAACGCTACTTCTGGTCGCTGCTGGCGGCGGTGTCGATCTTCGCTTCGGGCGCGACGTTCGCGCTGTACGAGGGGATCTCGACGGTCCTCGGCGAGCCGGTGGAGCAGAGCAGCCCGATCGTCGGCTACATCGTGCTGGCGCTGGCGTTCGTGATGGAGTCTGTGTCCTGGACGCAGGCGTTCCGCCAGGTGCGCGCCGGCGCGGCGGAGCAGAACCGGACCATCTGGAAGTTCCTGCGCTACATCGACGACCCGGCGCCGAAGACGGTGTTCCTGGAGGACTCCGCGGCCCTGATCGGCCTGGTGCTGGCTTTCGCCGGGTTGTTCCTGCACCAGGTGACGGGGTCGGAGGTGTACGACGGGGTCGCGTCGATCCTGATCGGCCTGCTGCTGGCGGGCGTGGCCTACATCCTGGGCCGCACCAACCTGCGGCTGCTGATCGGGCGCCAGGCGGACCTGACGGTGGTGCGCGGCGTGCGTGAGCACCTGGCGTCGGCGCCGGAGATCGAGGCCGTCGTCGACCTGCAGACGATGCTGCTCGGAACGGACCACGTCCTGGTGTGCGCGCGGGTCGACTTCGACGACGCCCTCGGGGCCTCCGATGTGGAACGCGCGTGCGTCCGCCTCGCGGCCGAGCTGCACGAGGAGTTCACCGACGTGACCGAGGTGTTCATCGAACCGGTCCCGCGCAGCGACCCCGAACTGCGTGCCGCCGTGCTGGCGCGGTACGGCGAAATCGCGAAGCGCTACGGGCGGTAGCCGGCGCACGGCCCCTTGCGTGAAGCCGTGAATCAGTGGTTCACTTCTTCACGTGCCCTACCGACGCACCCCGCAGGTCCAGGCGCGCCTCGACGCCCAGCGTGAGGCGATCCTGACCGCCGCCGCCGAGCTCCTGGCCGAGCGCGGCTACGCGGGCTGTTCGGTGAGCGCCGTCGCGGAGAAGGCCGGCGTCGCCACGGGCACCGTCTACAAGCACTTCCCCGGCAAGGCCGAGCTGGTCGTGGAGCTGTTCCAGAACATCGTCAACCACGAGGTCGCCGCGGTGCGCAAGGCCGCCGAGACGCCCGGCGAGCCGGCCAAGCGGATCGTCACGATCATCGAGACGTTCGCCGAGCGGGCGCTGAAGGTGCCCCGCCAGGCGTACGCGCTCCTGGCCGAGCCGGTCGACGCCCCGATCGAGGCCGAGCGGATCGTGTTCCGGCGCGTGTTCCGGGACGAGGTCGCCCGGCACGTCCGCGAGGGCGTCCGCACCGGCCAGCTGCCCCCGCAGGACGCCGATCTCACGGCGGCGGCCCTGGTCGGGGGCGCCGCCGAGGTGCTCATCGGACCATTGACCACCGACAGCGCCGACGCCGTCGGCGCGCTCCGCACGTTCATCTTCCGCGCGCTGGGAGGCCGCCATGCCTGACACCCACGAGGTCCTCAACCAGGTCCCGCCGCTGGTCGGCTACGACGTCGCCGAGGACGCCGCCCTGCTGGACGGCCTGCGCCGCGAGGGCGGCGGCTGGGCCGAGGACGAGGTCCACGAGCTGGGCCGCCTCGCCGGCAGCGCGAAGGGCCAGGAGTGGGGCCGGGTCGCCAACGAGAACCCGCCGGTCCTGCACACGCACGACCGCTACGGCCACCGCATCGACGAGGTCGAGTACCACCCGTACTACCACGAGCTGATGACCGTGGCGGTCGAGCACGGCCTGCACGCGGCGCCGTGGGCGTCCGACCGCGCCGGCGCGCACGTCGCGCGGGCGGCGAAGGTGCTGGTGTGGAACCAGGCCGAGGGCGGGCACGTCTGCCCGATCTCGATGACCTACGCCGCGGTCCCGACGCTGCGGCACAACCCGGAGCTGGCCGCGGTGTACGAGCCGCTGCTCGCCGCCACCGAGTACGACTTCGGCCTGCGCGTGCCGACGACCAAGCGCGGGCTGATCGCCGGCATGTCGATGACCGAGAAGCAGGGCGGCTCGGACGTCCGCGCCAACACCACGACCGCGCAGCCGTCCGGCGACGGAACGTACGTGCTGACCGGGCACAAGTGGTTCACCTCGGCGCCGATGTCGGACATGTTCCTGACGCTGGCGCAGGCGCCGGGCGGGTTGTCCTGCTTCATGCTGCCGCGCGTGCTGCCCGACGGCTCGCGCAACCGCATCTTCTTCCAGCGCCTGAAGGACAAGCTCGGCAACAAGTCGAACGCCTCGTCGGAGATCGAGTACGACGGCGCGGTCGGCTGGCTCGTCGGTGAGGAGGGCCGCGGGGTCCCGACGATCATCGAAATGGTCAACAACACCCGCCTCGACTGCGTGCTGGGCAGCACTTCGCTGATGCGCCAAGGGGTCGTGCAGGCCGTGCACCACGCGCGGCACCGGTCGGCGTTCGGTGCCCGGCTGGTGGACCAGCCCGCGATGGCGAACGTGCTGGCGGACCTGGTGGTGGAGTCCGAGGCCGCGACGACGGTCGCGTTGCGCCTGGCCGGTGCGACGGCCGATCCCGGACAGCAGGCCTTCCGGCGGCTGGCGCTGGCGGTGACGAAGTACTGGGTGTGCAAGCGCGGCGCCGCGCACACCGCCGAGGCGCTGGAATGCCTGGGCGGCAACGGTTACGTCGAGGACTCCGGCATGCCGCGCCTGTACCGCGAGGCGCCGCTGCTGTCCATCTGGGAGGGTTCCGGCAACGTCGCGGCGCTGGATTCCCTGCGCGCCATGGGCAAGCAACCGGAGTCGGTCGAGGCGTTCTTCGCCGAACTCGACCTCGCCGCCGGCGCCGACGCCCGGCTGGACGACGCGATCGCCCGGCTGCGGAAGGAACTGTCCGACCTGGAGGACCTGCCGTACCGGGCGCGGCGGCTGGCCGAGATGATGGCCCTGGTGCTGCAGGGCTCGCTGCTGGTGCGGTACGCGCCGAAGGCCGTGGCGGACGCCTTCTGCGCGTCCCGGCTGGGCGGTGACTGGGGCATCGCCTTCGGCACGTTGCCGACCGCGGTGGACACCAGGGCCATCATCGAGCGGGCGTTCGTCAGCTGACGTCCTCGATCGCGGTGCCCTTGGTCTCGCGGACGAACTTCAGCGCGAACGGGATCGACAGCAGCGCGAACGCGGCGTAGATCCAGTAGGTGACCGACAGGTTCCAGCCGGCCATGCTCGGGAAGCTGACCGTGACGGCCCAGTTGGCCACCCAGTTCGCGGCGGTGCCGACGGCGAGCGCGGCGCCGCGGATGCGCAGCGGGAACATCTCGCCGAGCATGACCCACAGGATCACGCCCCAGGACATCGCGAACGAGATGACGAACAGGTTCGCGAACACCAGCGCGACCGGGCCCCACGCGCCCGGCAGGGTCAGGTCGCCGTTGACGGTCTGCGCGTTGCCGAACGCGATGGCCGCGACGCCGAGGCCGACGAGCATGCCGACCGAGCCGATCAGCAGCAGCGGCTTGCGGCCCACCCGGTCGATGAAGGCGATCGCGATGAACGTGCCGATGATGTTGATGACCGGGCTGACCATCGAGATCAGCAGCGAGTCGGTGTTCTGGCCGACCGAGTGCCACAGCGTGTCGCTGTAGTAGAAGATCACGTTGATGCCGACGAACTGCTGGAACACCGCCAGCGCGATGCCCACCCAGACGATCGGCAGGAGGCCGAACCTGCCGCCGACCAGGTCGCGGACCTTGGAGCGCTGCTCGGTGCGCAGGCTGCGGCGGATGTCGGCGAGCTTGGCGTCGAGGACATCAGCGGTCCCGCCCTCGACCTCGCGCAGCACCTTGCGGGCCTTCTCGATCTTGCCGTTGGCCAGCAGGAAGTGCGGCGACTCGGGGATGATCGAGGCCAGCACGAAGTAGATCACCGCGGGCACGGCCGCGGCGCCGAGCATCCACTGCCAGGGTTCGATGCCGCCGAGGTTGCCGTTGAGGTCGTGCGAGCCGTCCGCGCCGGCCGGCGCCAGCGCCTTGATGACCCAGTTGACCAGCGCCGACACCCCGATGCCGAGGACGATGGCCAGTTGTTGCAGCGACGCGAGCCTGCCGCGGTAGGCGGGCGGGGCGACCTCGGCGATGTAGGCCGGGCCGATCACGGACGCGACGCCGATGGCGATGCCGCCGATCACGCGCCAGATCGCCAGGTCCCACACGCTGAACGGGAACATCGCTCCGAGGGCGCTGACCAGGAACAGGACCGCCGCGAGCTGCATCGTCCTGATCCGGCCGATCCGGTCGGACAGCAGACCGCCGAACCACGCGCCGACGGCCGAGCCGATCAGGGCGCTCGACACGGTCAGCCCGGTCACCCCGTCACCGACCTCGAAGTGCCGCTGGATGCCGAGAACGGCACCGTTGATGTTCGAGCTGTCGTAGCCGAAGAGGAACCCGCCGACGGCGGCCGCGCCGGCGATGAACACGACATGGGCGAGATGTTGCTGACCGGCTCGCTCCCCGGTCGTCGTCGAACTCACGACCCGTGCTCCTTTTGCCTGAGGTGATTCCGCCATTCGGGGCAACCTACAAAATGGTCCAGTCCATGCCGTACCGCTGGGTGACGTGGCCCACCCGAGCATGGGACGTGAGTGACTCGCGGGCGACGGGCACGGCCCGCGGCGGACCTGCGGAGAGTGGGAGCGTCGGGGCCCGGACCGGTTGAAGCCCGAGCCGCTGATGCCGTGGAGGAGGTCGAGGAACGCGCGCACGTCGTGACGTTCGGACGGCAGGTGCGCTCACGGGCATCGTCGGCGGGGTCCGGAGAAGCCGGACGGCACATCGGCTACCTGACGAAGTCCACCGGCGAGATGGTCGAGGCGACCTCGGCGAGGCAGCGGGAGCACCACGACCAGCTCCACGCCGAGTCGGCGATCACCCCGTGCCCGCCGCGTTACGCGATGCGAGGCCATGGCGGATCGCGGACGGGCCCTCCCGGCTCCTGGAGGAGCACCGGAACGGCAGGTGCCGTAACGGCCCGCCAATGGTCCGCGACCGAGTTGATCAAGAGACGACGAAGGCCAGGTCCGGAGTAGACAGCCGCTGACCTGGGCCTTCGCGCGAAGAGCGGATGACGGGAATCGAACCCGCGTTCTCAGCTTGGGAAGCTGATGTTCTACCATTGAACTACATCCGCAGCGACGCACAGCATACACAACGTCGCCCCCGCTGCCAGCCACCCCCTTGACTCCGTGGCCCGCAAGTGACAACACTCGTTGCCAAAAGGGGAGGTGGGTGTGCATGGACGAGCGGCTCCCGGATCCCGAGCTGTTCCGTCAGGGCGGCTTCCGCTTGGCGCAGAAGCTCTTCGTGAAGGACGACATCCGCGGGACGGAGCGCCAACTGCGCCGGTTCCGCGCGTTCGCCCAGGCCGAGGATCCCCCAGCCGACGCCGTCGTCGCCCTGTTCCACCGGCTTCCTCCCGGGCAGGGGCGGCGGCTGTTCGAGACTGCGCTCCGCCAGGGCGTCGCCGCGCTCGACAACCCGCCTCGGGAACTCGTCGACTTCTTCGAGACCGTCGAGGCCACCCCGTACTGGGTCGATCCCGCCCGCCTCGACCGCGGCGCCAAGGCGATCATCCGCACCGGGGTGCTCGGCCTGTTCCCCCTTGGCGACATGTCGCTCATGGGCGGCTACCTCGCCTCGCGCGCGACGAAATCGCTCGTCGGGACCGGGGAGATCGAGCGCATGGCCAGCCAGCGCCTCGTCGAGACCGCCCTGTGGTGGATGGACGTCACGACGCCCGGCGCACTCGCCGTCCACAGCACCGGCTACGCGTCCGCCCTGCGGGTCCGGCTCGTGCACGCCCACGTCCGCGCCGCCATGCACCGGCGCCCCGACTGGGACTACGACGAGTGGGACAAGCCGATCAACCAGGTCCAGACCGCCGGTACGCTCCTGCTGTTCTCCCTCGTCTTCGTCCACGGCACGCAACTGCTCGGCATCCGCTTCAGCGAGCGCGAGCGGGCCGACATCCTGCACCTGTGGCGCTACGTCGGCTGGCTGCTGGGCATCGACGAGGCACTCCTGCCGGCCACCGAGGACGACGCGTGGCGCCTGTTCTGGCTGCTCGCGTCCACCGAGTTCATACCCGACGAAGACTCCAAGCGCCTCGCCAAAGCCCTGATCGACTCGCACGCCGCGATCGGCGAGGGGCGCGGCGCCGTGGGCAAGGTCCTGTCGCACCTGTCCGTCGCCGTGCACTCCTCGATCAGCCGCCTGGTCCTCGGCAAGGTCAACGCGGACTTCCTCGAGATCCCCAACGACCCGATCGCGCAGGGCGCCGTTCTCGCTGTCGCCGCGGGCAACTTCGCCGCCGAGACCGCCCGGCGGCTCATCCCCGGCGCGACGGCGTTGCAGGAGTACCTCGGCACGCTCGAACGCCGCCGCTACGTCGAGCGCCTCGGCAAGATCTTCAAGGTCGATCCCACCTACGCCCGGCACATGCGAGCGGCCTAGTTAGGGTTAGCGCGTGCTGCTCAGTGACCGTGACCTTCGCAAAGAGCTCGAAGCCGGCCGGCTCGGCATCGACCCGTTCGACCCGGCGATGCTCCAGCCGTCGAGCATCGACGTGCGGTTGGACCGGTTCTTCCGGGTGTTCAACAACAGCCAGTACACCCACATCGACCCCAAGCTGCAGCAGGACGAGCTGACGTCGCTGGTGGAGAAGGACGGCGAGGACGCGTTCGTCCTGCACCCCGGCGAGTTCGTGCTCGCCTCGACGTTCGAGCTGGTCACGCTGCCCGACGACCTCGCCGGGCGGCTCGAGGGGAAGTCGTCGCTGGGCCGGCTGGGGCTGCTCACGCACTCCACCGCCGGGTTCATCGACCCCGGGTTCACCGGGCACATCACGCTGGAGCTGTCGAACGTCGCGAACCTGCCGATCACGCTGTGGCCGGGCATGAAGATCGGGCAGCTGTGCCTGTTCCGGCTCACCAGCCCGGCGGAGAACCCGTACGGCTCGCCCGCCGTCGGATCCCGCTACCAGGGACAACGCGGCCCCACGCCGTCGCGCGCGTACCTGAACTTCCACCGGGTGGACACCACCCAGCGCTAGCGGCGCTGCGCGCCCAGCCGCGGTCGCGTCGTCGATCCCCCGGCGGGCCTTGCGCTGGTCACCGGCCGAGCACGTTCTTGCGTGCCGAATTCCGCTGCCTTGGCGGTAGCCGGGGCCGGCTCAAGAAGTGATGGCGCGGAGCGGCCCGGACAGGCGGGCCGCGAGAGCAGCGTCCACGAATCGGGCCTCCGTGAGTAGCAGCGTGGCCACCACGCCGCACGCGCGTCGCAGTTCGGTGGGGTCCGTGGTCCTGACCAGGGCTTCCGAGAACGGCGCCACGACGTGCGCGGGCAGGTCGTCCATTCCCCGGCCTTGCACGGCGGGGACGTCGTGCCGCAGGCATGCCAGCGCCAGCACCTGGTCGCGCATGCCGCTGATCATGTACTCCGCCTGCCACACCCGGCCGCGGGCGAGACTCGATCGGGCGTGCAGCGCGTAGAGCCACGCCCAGCCGATCAGGTTCTCCGCGTCGGGCGGCGGCGTCTGCGGCAGCTCGTTCGACTCGCCGAACAGAGCCCGAAATTTCGGACCACGGGCGCCGAACTCGGACTCCGGCCAGAACGCGATGTCGACCTGCAGCGTGTCCGCCAGCAGGAACACCCGGAACACGTCCAGGTCCAGGTGGTGAACGGCCCCGTACGACCGGTACATCCGGTCGGTCCACTCGGCCCGGACCTCGTCCCGGTCGGTGACCACGGCGAGCGCCAGGTCGATGTCCGACCAACGGTCCGTTCGTCCGACCGATGCCGACCCGGTCAGCGCCGCGCCGCTGATGCGCGAGTCGGCGCGGGCCGCGGCGACCAGGTCGGCGAGCACGCGGTCACGGCTTTCCGGGGTGAACACCTCAACCTCCCGCCGATGGCTGTGCGCCGACCTTCCACAGCGCCCCCGCGCGCAGGCCCAGCAGCAACGGCACCGAACCGCTGCCGTGGATCAGCTCGGGCAGGGCCGGCGAGAACAGGTCCGCCCCCGCGGCGAGTTCGCGGCCGAACGCGTCGAGGTCGATCTTCTCGAACCGCACCGCCGACGTGAAGTCCCGCTCGGCCCGGCTCGGACGGCGGTCGACGAGCTCCTGACGCGTCACGGACAACTCGGTCAGCCCGAAGAACTCCGGCTTCGCGCCCCGCTCCATCCACCGGGCGAACCCGACGACCGTGGTGCGCGTGATCTCCGATCGCCGCAGCCCCGTCTCCTCGCACAGTTCCCGCTCCATACCCGCGCGCATGACGTCGTGCAGGTCGTCGCCGACGAGGTCGCGCGGCTCCAGCGAGCCGCTGCCCGAGGGCGCCAACAGCGACTGGCTCGCCGAATTCCGGTTCGACTGGACCACCAGCAGCACCCACCCGTCGGTCGTGACCGCCACCGTCGACACGCCCACGATGTCCGCGAGCGGGCTCTCGGCGAGCGTCCGCAGCCGGCCCGCGGCGTCGACCATCATGCGCCGCCGCAGGTCGAACACCACACCGGTGTCCCGGCGGGAGACCCGCAGCGTGGCCAGCTCGTTCGAGCACTGCCCGTCGAAGAACCGCGTGCGGTGCAGACGGATCGGCGCGCCGCGGCCGACCGAGGGCAACGGCTCACCGCGCATGCCCACCACCGTGCCGTTGAACAGCAACCGGCCGTGCGCGCGCAGCGGCAGCACGTGCGGCGCGGTGGCCTTGAGCTCGGCGGGCAGGTGGTAGGGGTCCGCGGCGACGTCGACCGGGAACTCCGCCGTCCACAGTGCCCGGTCAACCGCGTCGCTGACCAGGCCGGTTCCGCGTCCGGGCAGCTCGAGGTAGCGGGCGCCGGGGTAGCTCGCGGGCGGTGGGACGTCCACGTGGGGGAAGGGCGCGGCGATCACGGTGAACTCGTACGCAGCCCAGCGGCCGCGGAGCAGGCGCACGTCCCGGACCAGGGTCACCAGCCCGAGCGCCAGCGCGATCACCGACAGCACGATCCCGACCGCGCTCGGCACGAGCGTGACCACTCCCAGCAGCACGCCCAGCGCGGACACGAACACCGGCCACTCGCGGGAACCGATGAACCAGGCGTAGTCGGCCTTCGCCCTGGCGCGGTTGGTCAGCTTGCCCATCGATCACGGTGTCTACCAGAACCCGGGTGACGATCCGGGCGAAATGATCGGGATCACCGGCTCGCCGCGTGCGACGATCACGCCGAGGACGGGAGGAACGGCGATGTGGGAAAAGCGCATGGAGTGGCCGCTGACCGGAGTCGCGGTCCTGTTCCTGGCCGCCTACGCCTGGCCGATCCTGCAGCCGTCGCTGGGGAGTACCGGCCGGGCGTGGTGCGAGACCGTCACGTGGATCGCGTGGGCGCTGTTCGCCCTCGACTACGTCGTGCGGTTGGTCCAGTCGCCCGACCGCGTGCGGTTCCTGACGCGCAACGTTCTCGACCTGCTGGTCATCGTCCTGCCGCTGCTGCGGCCCCTGCGGCTGCTGCGCCTGGTGGCGATGCTGAACGTCCTCAACCGCAACGCGGCGCTCGCCCTGCGCGGCCGGGTCGTCGTCTACGTCGTCGGCTCCACGGTGCTGATCGTCTTCTGCGCGGCCCTCGCGGTGCTCGAGGCGGAGCGGCCGTTCTCCGACGCCGGCATCCGGACCTTCCCGGACGCGCTGTGGTGGGCGATCACCACGATCACGACCGTCGGCTACGGCGACCGCTACCCGGTGTCCGGCACCGGCCGGATGATCGCCGTCGGGCTGATGGTCGCGGGGATCGCGCTGCTGGGCGTGGTGACGGCCACGTTCGCGTCGTGGCTGGTCAAGCGCGTCGAGGAGGTCGAGGCGTCCTCGCAGACCGTGACCTGCGCGCAGATCGCCGAGCTGAGCCGCGAGATCGCCGAACTGCGCGCCGCGCTGGCCGCGAACGACCGGAAGGACCCCTGACGCGCACGTCACCGGAGCAGCTCGAGGGCGATTACTGGGAGGCCCGCCGCTCCACGAGGACCGAACGTCCCCGGCGGCGCAGCGGCGGTGCGCCGGGCTGACCGCCGGCGGCGGTGACGGCCGCGTGGCGCGGGCGACCGCAGCGGTGGGGGCGTCGTGCGGCGAGAGGAGGCTGCGGGCCGGCTGGCCGGGCCCTCGCCGCCCCGCGGTCCCGCGGAGCCGCTGTGGGAGATCTTGCAGCTGGGGGCGGGGCCCCCGGACGGCTAACCGCCCGAGTGCATGTCCTCGGCCTCGGGCACCAGGTCGTCGTCCGGGTTGTCGAGCCATCCGTGCGGCAGCGTGACCTTCCCGGGCGAGCCCTGCCGCCCGCGCGGGCCCAGCGCGTCCGCCGGGAAGGGGGCCGTGTGGTCCAGCTGGGCGATCAGCTCGTCCAGCTCCTCCATCGTCGACACCAGCGCGAACCGGCGTCGCAGCTCGGAGCCGACCGGGAAGCCCATGAAGTACCAGGCCATGTGCTTGCGCAGGTCGCGCATCGCCTTGGCCGGGCCGTCGTGCTGGACCAGCAGCTCCGCGTGCCGGCGCAGGACGCGCGCCACCTCGCCCAGGTTCGGCCCCTCGGGCACCGGGCGGCCGGCGAACGCGGCCTCCAGCTCGCCGAACAGCCACGGCCGGCCCAGGCAGCCGCGCCCGACGACCACGCCGTCGCACCCGGTCTCGGCGACCATGCGCAGCGCGTCGTCGGCCGTGAAGATGTCGCCGTTGCCCAGTACGGGGATGGTCTGGACGGCCTCCTTCAGCCGCGCCACCGCGCTCCAGTCGGCCTTGCCGGAGTAGCGCTGGGCGGCCGTGCGGGCGTGCAGCGACACCGCCGCCGCGCCCTCGGCCTCGGCGATGCGGCCGGCGTCGAGGAACGTGTGGTGGTCGTCGTCGATGCCGATGCGGAACTTGACCGTGAACGGGACGCCCGCGGCGTCGGCCGCCTCCACCGAGGCGCGCACGATCTGGGCGAACAGCTTCCGCTTGTACGGCAGCGCCGCGCCGCCACCCTTGCGGGTGACCTTGGCGACCGGGCAGCCGAAGTTGCTGTCGATGTGGTCCGCCAGGCCCTCACCGACGATGATCTTGACCGCTTCCCGCATGGTCTTCGGGTCGACCCCGTACAGCTGCATCGACCTGGGGTGTTCGTGCTCGCCGAACGTCATCATGTGCATCGTGCCCGGATGGCGCTCGACGACGGCGCGCGCGGTGATCATCTCGCACACGTAGATGCCGGCGCCGTACTCCTGGCACAACCGCCGGAAGGCGACGTTCGTGATGCCGGCCATGGGCGCGAGCACCACCGGCGGATCGACCTCGTACGGGCCGATCTTCAGCGCGGGCTTGCTCAGGGTCGCGGTCACGCCCTCCATTGTCGCTGGTGACTCGCGCCACCCGAAGTTAGGCCCGCTCGACGGCCGGGATCTCGGGGTGACGCCGCGACCGCGGCCGCCCGGCGGTGACCGTCCACAGGACCTTCCCGTCGGGGTGCGTGCCGCCCACGCAGGTCAGCCGCCGGCACACGACGTGCCCGGTGTGGCCCGTGGTGCCGAGCTCGATCTTCAGGTGCGGGATGTCCACGGTCGGGCTCTGCAGGATCGCGTCCTCGGCCCGGCCGACCACCAGACCGGTGAACCACAGCTGGTCGAAGTGCAGGGACAGGACGCACTCGAAGAGCAGTTCGACCGGTTCGTCGGGGTTGTCGTCCGTGCGCAGGACCAGCTCCGAGTGCTCGACGTCGTAGCGCCACACGCGGAAGTCCCGGGACGAGCTGAACAACGGCTCCGGCTGGTTCATGGCCCCAGTATGGGTGCTCGGCGCGCCCCGCGTGGCCTGGATGTCACCGGATCAGTTGGCGTTGCCTGCCCAGGCCGTCGATCTCGAGCTCGACCACGTCGCCCGGCCGCAGGTACGGGTAGCGGCCGCTCAGCGCGACGCCCTCCGGGGTGCCCGTGTTGATCACGTCGCCCGGGTCGAGGACCAGGTACTGCGACAGGTCGAACACCAGCTGCGCCACCGAGAAGATCATGTCCGCGGTCGTCGAGTTCTGGCGCGGCTCGCCGTTGACCCACGACCGCAGCCCGAGCTTCTGCGGGTCCTCGATGTCCGTCGCCAGCCACGGGCCCAGCGGGTTGAACGTCTCGGCGCTCTTGCCCTTCGACCACTGCCCGCCGGACTGCTCGATCTGCAGCGACCGCTCCGACACGTCGTTGCCGATCGCGTACCCGGCCACGTGCGCCAGCGCCTCCCCGGGCGAGGACAGGTACCGCGCCTGCTTCCCGATCACCACCGCCAGCTCGACCTCCCAGTCGACCTTCGTCGCGCCGGGCGGGATCAGCACGTCGTCGTCCGGGCCGACCACCGTGTTCGGGTGCTTGAAGAAGATGATCGGCCGTTCGGGCGGCGCGGAGCCGGACTCGGCGGCGTGGGCGGCGTAGTTCTGCCCGATGCAGATCACCGCGCCGGGCTTGGCGACCGGCGCGCCGATCCGCCGGCCCGGGTCCGCCACCACGGGCAGCGAACCGGCGGCCAGTTCGGCCCGGACGCGGTCCAGCCCGCCGTCGGCCAGGAAATCGCCGGTCACGTCCGCCGTCACCGAGCTCAGGTCGAACAAGCCACCGTCGTGGCGCACCGCGGGCCGTTCGGCGCCACGCTCACCGAGTCGCATCAGTTCCACGGGATCACTCTAGGAGCTTTTCCAGCGCCCGCTTCGCCGTGGACCCGTCGGCGAGCGTCTTCATCGCCAGGAAATCGGCCAGGTCGGGCGCCGGCCGGTCGAGGTAGCGCCCCGCCCGGTGCGCCGCGTCCACCGCGTCCTCGGCGAGCCCGTGGGAGACCAGCAGCGACACCGCGTCGTCCCACTTCGGGGAACCGATCAGGTCACGAACGGTCCGTACGTGCGGCTGCACCAGGCACGGATCCGGCACCGTCCAGCTGTGCCGGCCGTGCCGCACCTCGACCGCCGAATCGCCCGGCACGTGCACCTTCGCCGTCACCCCGGGCGGGACGACGACCTCCAGCGTCAATCGCCCGCTGTCCCGTCGCCAGGCCACGGACGCTTCGCCGTAGGGCGTTTCGTGCCGGGCCGAGGCGTGGGTGAGCGCCGCGTTCGGGACCGGGCGAACGGTCATCTCGCGGTACCCCGGAGCCCACGGGGCCAGGCCGGCGACCGTGCGGTGCATCCAGTCGGCCACCGCGCCCAGCGCGTAGTGGTTGAACGACGTCATCTCGCCGGGGTTGATCGACCCGTCCGGCAGCATGCTGTCCCAGCGCTCCCAGATCGTCGTCGCGCCCATCGTCACCGGGTACAGCCACGACGGGCACCCCCGTTCCAGCAGCAGCCGGTACGCCAGCCCGGGATACCCGGCGTCGGTCAGCGCGTCGGTGATCAGCGGTGTCCCGACGAACCCGGTCGCGATGCGGAAACCGTTGGTGCGCACCAGGTCCGCGAGCCGCCGCCCGGCCGCGCTCCGCTGTTCCGGCGTCGGCAGCAGCGCCCATTCGATCGCCTGCGCGTAGACGGTCGGCGCGTCCGAGAGCACCCGGCCCGAGCCGGTGACGTACTCGCGCGCGAACGCTGCCCGGGTTCGCTCGGACAGCGTCCGGTATTTCGAACCGTCCCGCCCCAGCACCTCCGCCGCGTCGGCGACGATCTCCGCGGACCGCGCGAGGTACGCCGTCGCGACCACGTCGGAGTCGGCCTTCGCGGCGAACGGGTCGTCCGGCGGCGCGGCCGGGTCGAGCCAGTCGCCGAACTGGAACCCGCCGGCCCACACGTCGTCCGTGGTGAGCGAGGCGATCTTGTCGACCCAGCCGCGCATGCTGTCGAACTGCCGCGCCAGCACCTCGGCATCGCCGAACCGCTGGTAGAGCACCCACGGCACGACGACGGCCGCGTCGCCCCACGCCGTCGCGGTCGGATCGTCGCCGGGCAGGACGTCCGGGATCACGAACGGCACCGCGCCATCCGGACGCTGGTCGGCCGCCAGGTCGGCCAGCCACGAACGGAGGAACCCGGCGCAGTCGTAGAGGAAGCTCGCGGTGGGCGAGAAGACCTGGATGTCCCCGGTCCAGCCGAGCCGCTCGTCCCGCTGCGGGCAGTCGGTCGGCACGTCCACGAAGTTGCCGCGCATGCCCCACACGACGTTGTCGTGGAACTTCTCCAGGTCCGGGTCCGAGCAGGTGAACCAGCCGGTGCGCCGCAGGTCGCTGTGGACCACCACGGCCTCCAGGTCCGCCGCGCGCAGATCGTCCACTCCGGACACCTCGGCGTAGCGGAAGCCGTGGAAGGTCAGGCTCGGTTCGAGCACGGTCTCGGTGCCGCCGGGCAGGACGTAGGTGTCGGTCGCCTTCGCCGACCGCAGCGGCCGCACGCCCAGTTCGCCGTTCTCCAGCACCTCCGCGTGCCGCACGGTGACCTCACGAGCGTCCCGCACGCGCACCCGCACCCAGCCGACCACGTTCTGCCCGAAGTCCACCAGCGTCTTCCCGGACGGCGACGACCACACCCGCACCGCGGGCACCACCTCGGTCACCCGCACCGGCGGGCCCTCCGGCGCGACGAGCCGTCCGAGGTCGGCCTCCACCACCTCGACCGAGTCCACTTCGGACTCGGTGAGCGTCAGGTCCGTGTGCTGCCCGTCGTACAGGTCGTCGGAGACGATCCGGCTCTCCCGCGCCGACCACCGCTCGTCGGTGCCGACGACCTCGGTGGTGCCGTCGGCGTAGGTGACCTCGAGCTGCGCCAGCAGCGCGAGCCGGTCGCCGTAGAGCGCGCGGCGGCCGCTCCAGCCCAGCCGCCCGCGGAACCAGCCGTTGCCGAGCAGGAACTCCAGATCGTTCGTCCCCTCGCGCAGCAGCGAGGTGACGTCGTGCGTCTGGTACCGCAGCCGGTGCCGGTAGCTGGTCCAGCCGGGCGCCAGCACCTCGTCACCGACGGGCGATCCGTTGATCGACGCGGTGTAGACGCCGTGCGCGGTCGCGTACAGCCGCGCCGAGACGATGCCCGGCCGCAGCTCGACGCTTCTGGTCAGGATCGGCGCACGCTGCCCGATGCCGCCGATCGTGCGCGGGCTGATGAACCTCGCCGACCAGTCCTCGGGCCGCAACAGCCCGGTTTCCACGGTCGCCGGTTCCGACCACTCGTCGCCGACGCGGATCCGCACGGTCGCGCGGGTCCGCGAGGGCAGCGGTTCGAACGGCCACGGCACCAGCACCTGCTCGGCCGAGGCGACCCGGACCGTGTGCGAACCGTCGATTTCGACCTCGTACCCGGTCTGCGTCCACTCCGGATCGTCGGTGCGCACCTGCCAGGACAGCCGGGGCGTGCCGGTGCCGATGCCCAGTGCGGTGTCGTGGTGCTCGAATCGGATGGCGGTGACGGTCAACGATCGCTCTCCTTCTCGTGCTGTACCAGCCGCACCGGCCCGAACAGGCCCGTGCGGACCTGCCCGGCGGCCACGGCCAACGTCGGCGACGCGTCGTCGAGGTACCCGGCGAGCGTCCCCCGGACGACGATCTCCAGCTCGTTAGCGCCGGGCCGGAGCGCGTCCGAGATTTCGGACCGCCACGGACCCCACACGAGCCGGTCCACCAGCTGCCCGTTCACCAGGACGTCCGCGGTGCCGCGTACCTCGCCGAGGTCGAGCACCACGCGACCGGGCAGTGCCTGGACCGTCGTGCGGTACCGGACCAGACCGCCCAGTGCACGCAGCCCGAGGTCCTCCCAGCTCCGCAGCTCGATCGGGGCCTCGGCGGTCTCGACTTCGATCCCGGCGTCGAGCAGGGCGCCGCCCCGGCGGCCGTCCACCGCGCGGAACCGCAGCTCGACGGGGGTGCCGGCGGCGAGCGGCGCCGGGAAGGCGACCCGCCGGCCGGCCGGCTTGTACTCCGTCTCGCCGACCCGCACGACCACCTCGAGGCCCGTCGGGATCCGCAGTGCCACCGCCCCCAGTGGAGCCGGGAACATCAGGGACTCGGTGCGCTCCCCGGCGGGCTCGACGTCGGGGACCACCGGCACCACGACGTCGCCGGGGGCCGCCTCCGGTTCGAGCCAGTGCGCGCCGGGCAGCGGGTGCGGCCGGGGCCGCAGGCACAGGAAGCGCGGGTCGCGCTTGTGCGTGCGGCGCACCTCGCCCCAGTCCGGGCCGCTGACCAGCCGCGGATCGGAGGAGTCGACCGCCACCGGTCCGGACGTGATCAGGGTGAGGGTGTTGTCCCCGGTCCGGAGGTGTTCGCGCAGGTCGTAGGGGTGGATGCGGATCTCGCGGAAGCCGGGGTAGGGGTTGAAGTCGCCCTGGCGGCCGACCTCGGTGCCGTTGACCAGCACCCGGCAGGCCTCCTCCGACGCGACCTGCACGGTCGCGTCGGTGGGCATCTCGTGGAGGGTGAAGGTGCGGTTGATCTCGCCGCCGGCGAGCCATTCCGGCCTGCGGTAGGCCGCCGGATCGGTCACGACCGCGAACGACGCCCGCAGCGGGCCGTCCTGGTCGGCGGTGAACTCGATCTCCACGCGGACGGTCCGGTCGGACGGGAGCGGGCTGAACGACTGGTACCCCGGGCCGTCGACCGGCACCTCAGCACCGTCCACGAACACCCGCCGCGCCGCACTCGCGCCGACCGCGAGGTGCAGGCCCTCCCGCTCGGGCAGTGGCAGATGCGTCCGCACGGCGACGGTTTCGCCGGCTCGGACGTGCCGCCAGTCGAGGAACTCCTCGGGCACGTAACCCTTGGGGCCCAGCGTTTCGCCGTGGCCGGGGTCGCTGCGGATGCCCCGCGACAGCGACCACTCCGCCGGACGCCACCCGTTCGCGTCGCGGACCTCGGCGAACACGCCGTACCCGGCGACGGCGTCCCCGAATCGCCAGACCTCCAGCGGCAGGACGCCTGCGCGCGACGGATCGGCGAGGTCGCCGTGCCGGTTGTCCAGAGTGGACTCCGCACGCGCGCGCCAGCCGTCGAGCGTCACGCTCCGGACGACCGGCCCGGGCGGGACGTGCGTGGCCTCCGGCAGGTCGTCACCGAACACCAGCAGCGTGATCGGGCCGTCGGTGAAGGCGACCTCCACCACGCCGTCCACGACAGGGACGTTCGTGCGCTCCCCGGTGCGCGGGTTCCACTGCTGCGCGCACCCGGTCACGCCGGTGACCCGTGCGACGCGGTCCGACGGCGGGACGAACTCGTAGCCCTCCTCGTGCAGCTGCCGCCAGTACTCGTCCCACGGGAAACCCTTGGTGGTCCACTCCTCGCGGTCGAGGTCGATGATCGGCGCGCGGGTGCCGGTGCGCTCGTCGTGCGCGGTGAGGAGCACGACGTGCCGGTCACCGTGACGGCGCAGCAGGAACGGAACGTCGGACGTGATCCGGGATTTCGGAAGCACGCCCGGCACGTCCTCGGGCACGGCGACCGAGAGCGCGCCCTCGACCGCCGTGCCGCCCACGCAGACCACCGTGCCGCCCGCCGCGGCGAACTCGGCCAGCCTCGCGGCCGCGGCCGGAAGCAGCAGCTCGACCTCGGGCAGGACCACCGCCCGGTAGGTCTCCGGGCCGATCCGCAGCCCGCCGGGCACCACCGTCCCGGACGCGATGGTCACCTCGTCGAGGGTGTCGTGGTCGATCCCGGCCCGCTCCAGCACACCGCGTTCCTCGGCGAACCAGGTGCCGACGCCGTTGAGGGCGTGGAACGTGGCCGCGGCGCGCTCGGCCGGCGGCAGGGGACCGTCGAGCGTGAGGTAGGCCTGCGCGGTGCTGGTCGGCGACAGCAGCACGACATCGCACTCGTGCGTCCCCGTCGTGAGCACCGAGCACAACCGGCTCACCGCACCGGAGAACTGGTGGTAGGCGGGCCAGTACGGCTGCCGCCAGCAGGTCGACGGCGGCGCCCACTCCCACCAGCCGCCGACGGTCGAGTAGTAGACCGCGTGCGGGTCGTAGAGGGTCGCGCCGCGGCGCAGGAACGGCGCGAGCCAGTCGTAGGTCTCTTCGAGCGTCCCGCCCCAGCCCGACGAGTGGAACGCCTCGATCCACGTGCGCGGGTGCCCGTGTGCGTGGGCGAGCGAGCTGTGCACCTTCGCGTCGCCCCAGTGGTCGCTGCCCGGCGCGCCGTACCCGGAATGCGTGCCCAGGTAGTCGCCGTAGATGCGGACGCCGCCCACCGGGTCGCCTTCGCGGGCCGGGCTCGCCTGGTCGAAACCGCAGATCAGACCCCGGTGGCTGAACCACTGAGCCAGTGGATCGAAGAACGCGCGGCGGGCCAGCCGGGCGCGGTGTTCCTGGTAGTCCCGCCGGATCCGGGCGGACTCGGGGTCCGCGCCCTCGTACAGCGCGGACAGCCGGGGCACCAGGTCGTACCCGTACTCGGCCTCGAACGTCTCCGCGAAGTCGTGCCCCCACGTCGGCAGTGGCGGCAGCTCGTCCTGGAAGAACCCCGGGATGACGGTCCCGAACCACCGGCCGACCTGCCGCTCCAGCTCGCCGTGCACCTGGTCGAGCAGTGCCGCGCAGGCGGCCTCGCCGAAGTAGTCGAAGCCGCTGACGTGGTGGCCGATCGTGCCGTCCGGCTCGCGGTGCAGGGCCAGCCCGGCGAACTCCGGGCGGGCCGCGGTGAGGCGGCCCTGGAAGTTCGCCCCGGAGAACCCGATCTGGTCGTACATCCACAGCTGGAAGCCCAGCTCGGCGGCGTCCGCGCAGGCGCCGTCGAGCAGCTCCGTCCACTCCGGACTCAGAAACGGCGGGTCGTCGGCCAGCGAACCGAACATCGGCCCGGTCGGCGCCAGGCACATCACCACCGCCTGCCGGACGCCCTGCGACACCAGTTGTTCCATCTGCCACCGGATCCGGTCCCCGGTGACCCGGCCGCCGCTCCACCACCAGATCGGCAGCGGGGAGAACTCGGGGCCGGGATCGGTGAACCGGGTCAGCAGCTCGTCGGAGCTCATGCGGTCGCGCGCTCCGCCTCGATCTGCTCCAGCGACTTGCCGGAGGTGTTCGGCATGAAGAAGAACCCGACCGCCCCGCTGATCACCAGGAACAGCGTGAGCAGGCCGCCGGCGAGGGTGAACCCACCGCTGGCCAGCGTCGGCAGGAAGAAGCTCCACACGCCGAGCATCGTGCGCGCCACGCCGAAGGTGAAGCCCTGGGCGGTGCCGCGCAGCATCGTCGGGAACAGTTCCTGGCTCCACACCTTGTAGAACGCCTCACCGGCGAGCGAGCAGCCGACGCCGAACAACACGATGTTCGCGATGATCACCGGGATGTTGAACGGCAGCACCACGTAGATGCCGTAGGCCACGATCTGCATCACCGCGCCGATGCCCCACATCCACTTGCGCGTGCTGTGGCTGCGGTCGGCGAACTTCATGAACACCAGGGTGGTGACCAGGATGCCGATCACGAACCCGGCGCAGGACAACGCGACGCTGGCCGCCTGGCTGCCCGCGTTGAGGGTCTTGATGACGTAGGGCGTGAAGATGCCGCCGGTGCCGGCCGCGATGTTCCAGAACACGTAGACGATCGCGGTGAACAGCAGGGCCTTGAGGTGCGCGCCGCGGAAGAGCGCTTTCAGCTGGTACTTGACTTCCCTGGTGGACGAGGCCGAGGTCCAGCGGGCCGATTCGGACAGCCCGCGCCGCAGCGCCCAGGTCACCAGGGCGACGACGAACAGGTGCAGGAACACGATCCGCGTGCCGAGCAGGTCCAGCGGGGTCAGCGCCAGCGACAGCAGCAGCACGATCACCGGGCCGACGTTCCAGGCGACCTGCGTGAAGCCGAGGAGTTTCCCGCGCGCCTTGGACGGGGAGAACTCGCCGACCAGCGCCAGTGACGTGGGCACGTCGGCACCCACCGCCACGCCGACGACGAACGTGCCGATGAACAGCATCGGCGCGTTGACCGCGAGCGCGATGCACAGGATGCCGGCCGCGTAGACGAGCAGGTCGTACTTGTAGATCCGTTTCCGGCCCAGCTTGTCGCCGAGGCGGCCGCCGATGAACGCGCCGATCGCGCAGCCGATGGCGTTCGGCCCGATCGCGGCGAGCGCGCCCACCGCGCCGTCGGACAGGCCCAGGTAGCTCTGGAACAGGGCCAGTCCGGCGCCGAGTGCGACGATCGAACCGGCGTCCAGGTAGGAGGCCATGCCGGCCAGCACCGACCACCGCCACTGCTGGCGGCTGATCGTCCCGCCGTCCTCGACGGCACTGGCCCCGATCGCTTCGCGTGAGGTCATGTGGGGTTCCTCGTCTTCCTTGACGCGGGTCACATTTTGAAACGTATTAAGGAGGCAGATTAGACCGGTAGTGGGCAAATCACAAGCTTCCGTTCAGAGCATTGAACGTTTCAGACGTGCTAGGGTGGGTGACCTCGCAGAACGAGGGGACGCATGGTTGGCATCAAGGATGTGGCCCGGCGAGCCGGGGTCTCCATCGGCACAGTGTCCAATGTGGTCAACCGGCCGCACATCGTCTCGGCCGCCACGCGGTCACGCGTGCTGTCGGTCATCGAGGAACTCGGCTACGTCCGCGACGAGTCCGCGCGCCAGCTCCGGGCCGGCCGCAGCCGCATCATGGCGTTGCTCGTCCTCGACCTGGCCAACCCGTTCTTCGTCGACCTGGCCCGCGGCGCCGAACAGGCCGCGCACGACGAGGGCCTGAACGTCATTACCTGCAACAGCGGCCAGCGCGTCGACCGCGAGGAGTCCTACTTGTCCCTGCTGGCCGAGCAGCGCGTGCGGGGACTGCTGCTGAGCCCGGTCGACACCTCCGGCGCGGCGCTGGAAACGTTCCGCCGCAGCGGGATCCCGTACGTGTTCGTGGACCGCAAGGTCCCGGCCGACGAGGCGAGCTCGGTGTCGGTGGACGACCTCGCAGGCGGGGAGCTGGCCGGGCGGCACCTGCTGGAGACCGGGCACCGGCACATCGCGTTCGTCAACGGGCCGCGGATCCTGACGCAGTGCCGGGACCGGGAGCAGGGGTTGCGGACCGCGCTGGAGGGGTCCGCGGCCGAGCTGACGGTGATCGAGACGGCGGAGCTGGACGTGGTGTCCGGGCGGGACGCCGGTGCGCGGCTGCTGGGGCGGAGCCCGCGCCCGACGGCGGTGTTCTGCGCCAACGACCTGCTCGCGCTGGGGGTGCTGCAGGCGATGGTCGGCGCGGGGGTGCGGGTGCCGGACGAGATGGCGATCGTGGGCTACGACGACATCGAGTTCGCCGGTGCCGCCGCCGTGCCGCTGACCTCGGTGCGGCAGCCCGCGCGGCGCCTGGGCCAGACGGCGGCCGAGTTGCTGATCGCGGAGACCGCGGATCCGGAGAACCGGCCGGCGCACCGGTCGGTGGTGTTCAAGCCCGAACTCGTGGTGCGGGCCTCGACGCAGCGGCGGTGACGGCTGGAGGGGCGGCGCTGACGCGCCCGCACTCGGCGCCCGGGGGGCGTCCGGTGGTGAGGCGCGCGGACCGGCGGGGCGTTGGCGTGGCTGGGCGTGCGTGCGGGGTTGGGCTGGGTGCGGAGAGGCTGTCGCGTCGAGCTGTGGGTCCGGTGGTGGGGCGCGCGCGGGCGCTGGCGGGGCCGGGCGCGCGTGCGAGGGGCGGGCAGTGTGCGGAGGGCGGTCGCGTCGGGTGGTGAGGCGCGCGGGCGCTGGCGTCGCTGGGCGCGCGTGCGAGGGTCAGTGCTTGGCGACGTAGCGGCGCCACAGCCGGCGCGGCTCGGGTTCGCGCGGGGCGGGCACCAGCAGGTGCGCCAGGCACTCCGGGCACGTCTTGCCCGGTGGAGCGGTCATCGCGGCGGGGAGGAACCTGGCGCCGCACACGGCCTCGAGTTCGAGGCCGGGCGCCATGGCCGTGTCGGGCACCGCGTGCTCGGCCGCTCCGTCCGCGCTGGTCACCCACACCGGATGGTCGTCCGGGGTCGCTTCCATCGCCACTCCCCTCGCCGATGTTGGCGGCGTACCCACGCGGGTCCGGCTCATGCCGGGATTCACCGGGCCGTGCGAGTCACCCCTGTCCGAACTGCAGGTCCAGGCAGGCCAGACGCCGACCCGCCGTCCCGGCGCGACCCGGGTCCCACCGAAGCCGGTCGCCGTACGTCCAGTCCACGTGCGAGACGGCGAGGCCGCTGCCCGTCGCGCCGGTGGTGAAGTCCAGCCAGATAGGCCGGGCCGGTCGACGGCTGCACCGGGTCGGCCACGTGCTGGTAGTGCGGGCCCGCGTCGCCGGGGGACGCGCCGCACTGCTTGGTGTGCACGTGCGCGCCGTACGCCCGGTGCGGGACCAGGCCGCGCACGGCCGGCGCGGTGAGGGTGCCTGCCGCGGACACCGTCGACGCCGTCGCCCCCGCCGGCACCAGTGTCCCGTCCCAACGCACCAGGTCAGCGCCGCGGCCGACCTGCGCCGGCGTCGCGGCGGAGGCGGTGCCCGACCCGGCCGCCGGCGCGAGCGCCGCGACCAGGCCAACGGGGACGATTCGCATGGTTTCCCGTCTACTCGCCAACCAGTGTCCGCGCAATTCCTCCCATAGGCTGATCATTGTGTCCGGTCACGATGAGGAGACCC
Organism: Amycolatopsis thermophila; assembly: GCF_030814215.1. NCBI lineage: Bacteria > Bacillati > Actinomycetota > Actinomycetes > Pseudonocardiales > Pseudonocardiaceae > Amycolatopsis > Amycolatopsis thermophila. The sequence goes on from NZ_JAUSUT010000001.1 coordinate 2,557,587, forward strand.
CGAACCAGCGACTCGCGCGCAACGTGAACGAGCTGCTCGGCGAGCTGCGGGTGGCGCAGGCCGGGGTGCAGATCCTGTTCGGTTTCCTGTTGTCCGTGGTGTTCACCAACCAGTTCCGCGAGGCCAGCGGGTTCGAGAAGGCGGTGCACCTGGCCGCGGTCCTGCTCGCGGTCGTCTCCACGGCGTTGCTGTCCGCGCCGGCGGCGTGGCACCGGATCCTGTTCCGCGCCGGCCGCCGCGACGACATCCTGCGCGCCGGCAACAAGGCCGTGCTGGCCGGGTTGGTGTGCCTGGCCGCCGCGATCACCGCGACGGTCTCCCTGATCGCGAAGGTGGTCTACGGCCCGATCGCGATGGCGGTGGTCTGCGGGCTGGTCGGGATCACCTTCGCGGTGCTCTGGTTCGTCGTGCCGAACCTCCTGTCGAACCAGGCGGTGCGCGACACGCGCCCGGCTCCGAAGCCGCCCTCGGACTCCGCAGCCGCGGAGTGACTCACGGTAACCGGTGGAGCCAGGCGCGCCAGATCAGCGCCGTGGGGATCACGGAGGTGAACACGGTCCCGATCACGAACAGGATCAGCACGTGCGACTGGGCCGCGGCCACGAGCAGGAACAGCCCGATCACCGGGGAGCACAGGATTCCGAGGACGGACAGCAGGATGCCGGAGATGCGCATGGGCCGGAGCTCGGCCAGCCGCTGCGCAAGTCGTGGGTTCTCGGCGGCCAGTTGCCGCTCGATTTCCGACAGTCGTCGCTGTTCTTCGCCGTGGAGTGCCATCGCCCGCACCGCCTCTACCCACCAGTATCGCGCGCGGGCGGCCCCTTGTCACGGGTGTGATCTGCGTTGTGCTTCCGCTGTTGTCCCGTGCGTGTTCACGGTGAGTAGGTAATATTACCTCCCGTTAACCCGATCGCAGGACGAAAAGGGCGAGGGGAGAGCGCTCTTCCTGCGAAAACGAACCGTGTGGGAGTGCACGCGCGGGCGAGGGAGATGAGTGCGATGAGCAAAACCGACGAGCGGGTCCTCACTGACACGCCGATCTTCGAGGCGCTGCGCGAGGAGTTCGACTTCGACCGCCTGCTCGAGGACCTGATCGAGGAGCCGAAGCAGGGCGAGTGAGACGTTACGGTGGTGGTCGTGAGCGGTGATCCCGGTGCGGCCACCACCACTCGCCGGTCGCAGGCCCCCGTCGTGGCGGTCGTCGCGGCCGGCGGTGCGGTCGGCGCGCTAGCCAGATACGGCCTGGCCCAGGCGTGGCCGACCGCCGCGGGGCACTTCCCCTGGGCGACGTTCGTCACGAACGTGCTCGGGTGTTTTCTGATCGGCGTGCTGATGGTGCTGGTCACCGAGGTCCGCGTGGCGCACCGGCTGGTGCGGCCGTTCGTCGGCGTCGGCGTGCTCGGCGGCTTCACGACGTTCTCCACCTATGCCGTGGAGTTCCACGGGCTCCTGACGCCCGGCCACGCGGCCGTCGCGTTCGCCTACCTCGGCGGGACGCTGCTGGCCGCCATGCTCGCCGTCATCGCCGGTGTGGCCCTGACCCGCCGCGTGACCGTCCGGCGGACCGCGGCGCACCGCGAGGTGGCGGTCCGTTGATCGCCGTCCTGGTGATCGCCGGCGCGATCGTCGGTGCGCCCGTGCGCTACCTCGCCGACCGCGTCGTGCAGTCCCGGCACGGCGGGCCGTTTCCGTGGGGCACGCTCCTGGTCAACCTGTCCGGGTGTCTCATCCTGGGCGCGCTGACCGGCGCCGCGCTGCCGACGCCGGCGTTCGCGTTGCTCGGCACCGGGTTCTGCGGCGCGCTCACCACCTACAGCACGTTCAGTTTCGAGACGCTGCGGCTGATCGAGCAGCGGGCCTACTTCTACGCGGTGCTGAACATGGTGGTCAGCGTGGCCGCCGGGGTGGGCGCCGCGTTCGTCGGTTATGCGACGGCTCAGGCATTTGTAACGGTGTGACGAGCGCCCGGCGCCGTGCCAAGCTGGCGCCATGAGCGATGCGATGCGGGCCGAGACCGTCACGATCACCGGGCACGGCGGGGACGAGATCGAGGCCTACCTGGCCCGGCCCCTCGACCCGGCGCCGCGCGGCGGGGTCGTGGTGATCCACCACATGCCCGGCTACGACGAGGCGACCAAGGAGATCGTGCGGCGCTTCGCCGCGAACGGCTACCACGCGATCTGCCCCAACCTCTACACGCGCGAGGCGCCCGGCGCCGATCCCGACGACGCGGCGGCGGCCGCCCGCGCCCAGGGCGGCGTGCCCGACGACCGGCTCGTCGGCGACGTCGAGGGCGCGGCGACCTACCTCAAGGGACTCGACGGCGCCAACGGCAAGATCGGCGTGATCGGCTACTGCTCCGGCGGGAGGCAGACCTTCCTGACCGCGTGCAGCATCCAGATCGACGCCGCCGTCGACTGCTACGGCGCGTTCGTCGTCGGCGATCCGCCGCCCCAGATGGCGGGCATGAAGCCGCTGCTGGGGCTCGCGCCGCGGCTGTCGTGCCCGCTGCTCGGCCTGTTCGGCGCCGACGACAAGTACCCCTCGCCGGACGAGGTCGCCACCCTGTCCGCCGAGCTGGACCGGCTGGGCAAGCCGCACGAGTTCCACAGCTACGAAGGCGCCGGGCACGCGTTCTTCGCCGTCGACCGGCCCAGCTACCGCCCGGAGGCGGCGGTCGACGGCTGGCGGCGGATCTTCGACTTCTTCGGCAAGCACCTGGCGGCGTGAGGAGAGACGACATGTGCACCTACCTGACCGAGCAGATCGAGATCGACGGCAGCGGCAAGGCGGCGCGGGGGTGGATCCCGCTCACGCACGCTTCGGTCTACGTCGACCACCCGACCCACGCCCAGTACGCGCACACCGTGAACATCGACTTCCTCAACCCGGCGGAGGGGCCGTCCGCGCGGGTGCCGGTGGAGCTGACCGAGGAGGCCGCGCTGGCCCTCGCGGACGCGATCCACCGGGCGATCGCGTCCGCGCCGAAGGGCCTCGCGTCGGCGAACCAGCCGATGTGACCTTCGAGGACGGCCTGCCCACCGTGGCCGAGTACCGCGCCTTGCGGGCCGCTGTGGGCTGGCCCTCGCCGGGGCCGGACGTCTGCCGCGCCGCGCTGGCGAACTCGGTGCACGGCGTGGTGGCGCGGACCGGGCCCGAGCTGGTGGGCATGGGGCGGCTGATCGGCGACGGCGTGATGTACCTGCTGGTCGTGGACGTGGTGGTGCATCCCGCCGCCCAGGGCGCCGGGCGCGGCCGCCAGCTGGTGGCGGTCGCGGGCGCACGACGGGTGCAGCTCGTCGCGGCCGACGAGGTGGTGCCGTTCTACGAGCGGCTGGGGTTCGCGCGTGAGCCCAGCCACCTCATGGCGTACCGCACTCTGAGATGACTTGGGCGAATGTTTCACGGCCTCTTAACGTGGTCCGTGGTCGATCCCCCACGGTCCGTTTTGGAGTGCTCTGTGTCCGCTGTCACCGACCGGCCACCGGCCGGCAACTTCCTGCTGCGCTCGCCCACCTCGTGCGCCGCGCCGATCCCGGAGCCGGAGGCACCGGTCCGCTGGGTTCCACTGGCCGTCTCCGCCGCCGGGTCCGTCGCGCTCAGCTGGTACGTCTGGGCCACCTACGGCGGCAAGTTCGGTGCGCTGCTGGTGGTCGGGCTGTTCCTCGGCCTCGCGCTGTACCACTCGCGCTTCGGGTTCACCTCCGCCTGGCGGCAGCTCATCGCGGTCGGCAACGGGGAGGGCCTGCGCGCCCACGCCCTGCTGCTCGGCACCGCCGCCACGTTGATCGCACTGCTCGTCGGCACCGGAACCGGGCTGTTCGGCACCACGCCGAAGGTCACGGCCGGCCCGATCGGGCTCGCGTTGTTCGTCGGCGCGGCCCTGTTCGCCGTCGGGATGCAACTCGGCGGGGCGTGCGCGTCCGGGACGCTGTTCGCCGTCGGCGCGGGGCAGTCGTCCATCGTGCTCACGCTGGGTGGGTTCATCGCCGGCTCGGTGTTCTACACCTGGGCGTTCCCGGTCTTCGACGGGTGGCCGCAGGTGTCCGGTTTCCTGCTCGCCGACCACGTCGGCTGGTTCGGTTCCTGGGCGATCACCATCGCGGTGCTCGGGCTGGTCGTCGTCGCGACCCGGGTCGTGCAGGCGCGCCGCAACCCGCCGCCGCTGGGCGTACCGCCGACCGCCAAGGGTTTCGCGCGCGTCTTCCGCGGGTCGTGGCCGCTGCTCGCCGGCGCCGTCGTGCTCGCCGTGCTCGCCGCGGTGGTCGTGCTCGTGTCGGGCGGCACCTGGGGCGTCACGTTCGCCTTCGCGCTGTGGGGCGCGAAGCTGCTGCAGCTGATCGGCCTGCACCCGGAGACCTGGGAGTTCTGGCAGACCACCAGCAACGCCAAGTCGCTCGCCGGTCCGATCTGGACGGACAAGACCAGCCTCACCGACATCGGCATCGTCCTCGGCGCGGCGGTCGCGGCCGCGGCCGCAGGCACTTGGAAGATCCACTCCGAGATCCCGTGGCGCACCGCGGTCGCGTCCGTCCTCGGTGGAATCCTGATGGGAATCGGCGCCCGGCTCGCGGGCGGCTGCAACATCGGTGCCTACCTGGCCGGTATCTCCACCGGCAGCCTGCACGGGTGGCTGTGGGGGATCTTCGCCCTGGGCGGCACCTGGGTCGGGCTCAAGCTGCGTCCGCTGTTCGGGCTCACCAACCCGAAGCCGGCGGACAGCATCTGCTGACGTTCCCACGCCCTGGAATGGCAGGACAGCGAACCCGCTGTCCTGCCATTCTTCGTTCCGGGGAAGGAAAATCCCCGACCGAGAAAGGTGGGAACATGAAGAAGACCGTGATCCGGGGCCTCGTCGCGAGCGCCCTCGCCGGGGCGGCCGTGGTCGGTGCCGCGGCGCCCGCGCCGGCCGCCCCGTCCCCGGCTGACGTGGCCATTGTGGACGAGCCGGACACGACCAACCTCGACAACGCCTACACCTTCGCGCCGCTGGGCGTTCCGGTGTTCGGGCTGATCCGGTCCGTGAACGCGGTGCCGGGCAAGCTCCTGCCGAGCTTCGGCTGAGGCTGAGCACACCAAGAGGGCCCCGCGCCACCCACCTGGCGCGGGGCCCTCTCGCGTGTCCGGGCCTCAGCCGGCCAGGAACGTCAGCAGCTCGACGACCGGGGCCAGCGCCGTGGCCGGCACTTGGACGGCCGGGCCGAGCACCGAGCCGGCGTCCCCGCCCGGCACCAGCCAGATCGGCGTCTCCGCGGCGCTCGCCACACCGCCGCCCAGCCCCAGCGCGGCGGCCGCGATCGCGCCGCCGGCCAGCACCCTCGCCACACTCCTACGCACTTTTCTGCACTCTCCTTTCCTGTCCGCTCGCCTCAATCGAGCGGAAGACTGATCGCCACCACGGTTCCCCGTGGGATGAAGAAACCGGGTCCCTCACCGGGGACGTCCATGCCCGGCGCGTGCGGCTGGTCGGGGTTCATCGGCATCGCGTTCACCTGCGCCGTCGCGAACACCTGCACGCGCGGTGCGGCCGGCTGTCCCGGGCCCAGCCACTGCTGGAACCCGGTGACCGTCGGGTTCTCGCCGGGGAAGGCGTTGTCCAGCGCCACGGCGTAGCTGATCGCGGCCTGTTCCCGCGGGTCGAACCGCAGCGGAACCATCGAGCCGGCCACCGAGTTCACCAGCGGTCCGGTCAGCAGCCACGGCGCCACGTACAGCCCGTACGGGTAGGCCGGGCGTTCGCGCTGCGCGGCCGCCGCGCCGTCCAGCGTCGTCGCGGCCTTCGTCCAGCCCGAGACCACCACGAGCGCCGCGGCGTCCGGCCGGACGGTCAGGTGGTGGGCCGCGGCCGCGGCTTGGACCACCTGGGCGGCTGCCGTGCCGCGGGGCGACGAGTCGCCGACGACGGTGACCGAGTCGGCCTTGCGGGCGGCCAGGAATCCGACCAGCTTGCGCAGCGCGTCCGCGTCCTCTTCGGACAGGGCGTCGGCCGGGCAGCTCGTCAGGACGTCCTTGCGGCCGGCCACCAGGCCACCCAGTGCCGTGGTCGCGCACTCGGGGCCGTCCGGCCCGGACGCGCCGGCCGGGCCCGCCCCGTCTCCGGCGTCCACTTCGACCGTCCGGCCGTCCACCTCCAGCTCGCTGCGTCCCGCGGGCAGTTCCACCTCGGCCCAGAAACCCGAGGCGCCGGGCCGCGCGACGGCCTCGACGAGCGGTCCGTCCCCGACGCTGACCGAAGCCGGTTCGGCGAGGTGGACCAGGTTGCGCCCGGGCCGGTGCGGGCTCACCAGCACCGGGCTCCCGCCCGCGTCGGCGAGCAGCGGTACGCCGGGAACGGGCAGGTCGGCCGGCTTGGGCACCGCCACGAAGGCGCTCCACGCCAGGAAAGCCGCGGCGACGCCGACGATCGCGACCCGCCGCCACAGCGCGCTCGCGACGACCGGCAGCACGAACGCGGCCAGCAGCGCGACACCGAACAACGTTTCGTAGAGCCGCCGGTCGAACGCCACGCCCGACAGCACCAACTGCACCGCGGCGGCGAGCGTCAGCACGCCGCCGAGCGTCCACGACAGCGGTCCGGTCCGGGGTGGCTCGGCGCGGGCCAGTGACAAGGCGGACAGTCCGAACCAGACCGCCGTGCCACCCACGTAGACGGTGTCGATCGCGAACTCCACGCCGGACCGCCCGAGGGCCGTCTCGAGGACCAGCAACACGAGCAGCGCGACCGCGATCCAGCGGCCCACCGGCGGGCGGCGCGCGCTCAGGACCGGCACCGCCAGCACCAGGACGGCGTGCACGATCGCACCGACGACGTTGACGTCGAAGGCCACGGCCGACACGACGGCCAGCGCCGCGGACAGCCCGCCCAGCACAGCCGTGACCTGCCACAACCGGCGGGGCAGCGTATCGACCAGCGGCCGCAGCAGCCCGACACCGGCGACGAACGCGGTGGCGGGCAACAACACCAGCCGCACGACGAGCGCGGCCAGATCCAGCCCGGCCGAGCCGGTGACCGGATGGGACCCGTGGTCCATGAGGTACCTCTTCCGCACCGCGGCGGTGCGGGGCCGGGTCCGGCCCGGCCCCGCACGCCGAGGTGCTTACTTCACGTCCGCGTCAGCGACGACGAACAGTTCCGAGTGGGGTTTGGCGTTGCCGAAATCGCCGTGCGGCCACGACTTCCGGTTGAAGTTGATGCCCACCTGACCGGTGAACTCGTCGCGGAAGTCCTGGTCCACCGAGGCCCGGCCGTCGGGGGTCAGGTTCACGATGTTGACCTTGTGGTCGCCGTCCAGCCCGGACCGCGCCACGAAGTAGTTCGACACCGCGACCCGGTCCGGCGAGGTGGTCTCGTGGTAGAAACCGTCCTCGCCCAGCTCGAAGTTGTCGTACGCACCCCAGTGCGGGCCCGCGCCCGGGGTCCCCGGGTTGATCGCGGCGGCACCGGCGAGGGTCGGCAGGACGCCGTTGTCGGCGCCGCTGCGGGCCTGTTCCTTGGTCTGGATGCCGGGGCCCGCCCAGTCCGGACCCTGCGCGAGCAGGTTTTCGATGTTCAGCGCGTAGAAGCCGCCCGTCGTGCCGGGGTCGTCCGGCCCGAGGGTGCCCTTCTGCCGTCCCTGGATGGCCCGGTAGAGGAACCGGTCGTCCGGGCTGGTCTGGATCCAGCCGCCGTTGGAGCTCGCGCCGACGCTGTCGTTGTTCGCCGACAGCGCCTTCCCGGACGCGCCGTCGTCCCACACCTCGTACCAGTGCGGGTCGGGCTTGGTGATGTCCGGCGTGTAGAAGACCGCGCCGCCCTGCATGGTCTGGGCGAACGCGCCCCGGTGGCCGGGCAGGTTGGTCACCGTGGTCTCCATGACCGCGCGGCTCTCCGCGTACAGCGGGTCGTAGTCGTTGCCGCGCGGGCCGTCCGGCAGGTACGACACCGACTTGAGCTTGGGGTTGTTGCGGTCGGAGATGTCCCAGGTCCGGACGGTGGGCCGGCGCAGGTACGGCGACGGCTGCTTGACCGGGTCGAGGATGATGTTCCGCGGCTCCGCGTAGTCGCTCGTGACCAGTGTGTTCAGGTCCTCGCGGGCCTGGATGCCGTGCGGGTTGGCGCAGGTCGGCTGCCCCAGCGTGGGCAGGTTCTCGCACAGCTTGCTGTTGTCGCCCCGCGGGGTCGCCGCGGACGTCTGCGACAGGACCTGTGCGTTCTGGTCGAAGCGCACGACCTCACCGGGACTGCCGGCGAAGCCGTTGCCGACCACCGTCTGCCCGTTGGCGTAGGTGTACGGGCCGGGCGCGACCGGGCCACCCATGTAGGTGCCGTAGGCGGTGCCGTCCTTGAGCACCCAGTACGCGTCGGGCACCGAACCGCCGAGCGTCTGCGTCGGGAGACTGACGCCCTTGAGCTTGAGCTCGGGCAACGCGCTCACGTCGAACGCGTAGGTCGCGGCGAGGAACAGCGCACCGGCGTAGATGGTGTCGCCCTTGTGCCACACGTACTGCATGTGGTGCGGCTCGTTCTCCACCAGCGGGCCGACGGTGGCGGTGTTGACGACCTTGCCGTACGTCGGCGACCCCTTGGTCGCGTCGATGACGGCCAGGAAGTCCGGGCCGGGCAGGGCGTTCTTCACCTTGTTGAGGCCGCCGGCGAGGGTGCCGGGAAGGTTCTTGACGTCCTTCACGGCGGTGTCCGCGATGTTCTCGTCGCCCGCCCAGACCAGCAGCCATTCCTTGCGCTGCCCATTGTTTTCACTGCGAATTTTATCGACGTCGCCGCCGACGAGGTGGTTCTCCACCCAGTACTGCTTGCCGTCCGCCCCGGTCTTCGAGTCGGTCTTGACCTGCACATCCGCGTAGGCGCTGCTCGTCGTGCCCGTGTAGGTCACGGCGCCGGCCGCGAGCGCCGCGGTCGCGATACCGATCAATAATTTTCGCCATCCTGGCGATTTCAGGCGCATGCCTTCTCCACGTTCCGTTCCTGAATCCCGTGCCCCGGAAATGGGCGGATCGGAATGGTTTCGCGGAGGACCAAGAGGTGTCAAAGCAGTGTCAAAGGTTGGGAATCACGCACCATGAAAGTTCCCCGTGTCACCCTGACGAGTGACACGGGGAGGATGTCCGATACGGACGGTCGCGTTCGGAGGGCTCCGCTCAGGCGAGCGCGTCCAGGTGCGACCGCACCGGTGCCGAGAACGCCCAGCCGGACGAGGCGTCCCAGTTGATGGACCACGTCATCACGCCGCTGATCCCCGGCCACGCGGTCGTCGGCAGGTACGAACCGCACCCGGCGCGCTTCGCCAGGCAGTCGAGGGCCGAGTTGACCACCGACGGAGGCACGTAGCCGCTCCCGGCGGCCTGAGGCGTCGCCGGCACGCCGAGCGCCACCTGATCCGGCCGCAGCACCTGCAGCAGGTTGCACGCCTGCGCGGTGATGAAGTCGACGCTGCCCTGCGACACCAGCTGACCGGTGCAGCCGAGCATGCCGCCCGAGTTGTAGTACTGCGTGTGGACCACGGTGATCAGCGACTTCACACTCTCGATCAGCGCCATGTACCGTCCGCCCGGCTGCACGTCGAGCGTCTGGGGTGCCATGGTGACCAGGAAGCCGTCGCCCATGCGGTCGTGCACCTGCCTGATCGCGCTCGCGGTGTTCGCCGCGTCGAAGGTGCCCTCCAGGTCGATGTCGATGCCCTGGATGCCGAAATCGGTCGCGATGCGGGTGAACGAGCCGACGAAAGCGCTTACCCGATCGGCGCTGCTCAGGTCGGTGTTGCCCCGCTCACCCCCGATCGACAGGAGCACCGGCTTCCCGGCCGCCCGCTTCGCGGCGATGTCGGCCTTCAGGTCGGCGTCGGTGTAGCCGCCGAGCGCGTTCGACAGGTCCGGGTCGACGCCGAAGGTCACCGCGCCGGGCGTCGCGGGATCGGCGTTGGCGAAGGCCAGCACGATCACGTCGTAGGAGTCCGGGACCTGCGACAGCTTCAGCGGCTGCGCGGAGTTGACGAAGTTCTGCCAGTAGCCGGTGAGCTGCTTGGACGGCAGGGCGGCCTGAGCGGGCGTCCAGCCGAGCGCGACGAGGAGGCCGGCCAGTGCGAGCACGAGCAGTCGTTTCATCGTCGGGGCCTTCCTAGAACGGGGTCAGGGTGACGGTGCAGGAGGTGGGCGCGGGATCCTCGATGTAGGAGGCGAACCCGCCGACGTCGTCGAACGCGAAGCCGTACGCGCGGCCGTCGGCGGTCGCGGCGTGCATGATGCGCGCGTAGTGGTTGGTCACCGGGTTCCGGTAGAACGCGGCCGGGTCGGACACGGGCTGGTCCGGGTGGTCGAGCAGGGTGGTGCGGTTCAGCGCGGCGCCGAGCAGGGCGGCGACCGGGCCGGTGAGGCCGTCGTTGGGGGCGGCGAGCGCACCGTCGCAGAAGAGGATGTCGCGTGTGGACGGTCGGCGGATCGGGCTCGCCGTGCGGCCGGAGCCGTCCCGCACGACGAGGGTGCCGTCGGAGCCGATGCGGCCGGTGAAGGTGGCCGACCCGGTGTTCAGCCGCAGGTCCGTGCCGGTGTAGGTGGACCAGACCCGGTCGGTGTAGCTGTCGAAGTAGGTGGGCGAGAAGCGGCCGGCGTCGAGGCCGTGCCCGGGTGCGATGACGCGCAGGTCGTCCACGACGAGGTTCCCGAAGTCCGGCTGGGCGCGGATCTGGTCGAAGATCTGGGCCCGGCCGCCGGGCTTGAGCGTGCCCGTGGTCTGCGACGCGGCGCCGGTGAGCTGGATCGACAGCGGCACGCCGAACTGGTCGACCATCGTGGTGTTGCAGTGCATGCCCAGGTCGTCGAGGGTGAACTCGACGAAGTCGTGCAGGATCCGGTAGTTGGGGTCGCTGTCCACCCAGCCCGCCGGGTACTGCAGCGCCGGGCGGCCCGCGCCGTCGGTGACCGCCTTGAACCGGAGCTTCTGGCCGAGTGCGAAGTACAGGCGGCCGGACATCCTGGGCACGGTCAGCGTGGTCGGGCCGGTGGGCGCGAGCGGGATCGCGTAGTCGGTGAATCCGCCGGAACCGTTGTCGGACAAGGAAACCGGGACGATCGTGCCGTTCGGGGTGACGTGGAACTGGTTGCCCGCGCTGTCCGTGCCGACGAGGTAGCACCAGATCGAGGTGTTCGCGTAGGCGCCCGTGTTGTTGACGATCGTCAGGGGGAGCGCGGTGGCCGCGCTCGCCGGTCTGACGGTCATCGCCACCGCCCCCACGCCCGCGGCGACGAGGAAACTCCGGCGAGTCAGCATCGGCAGACCTCTTTCATCCGATCGAGTAGTGGTCTATACCAATGTGAGCGACTCCCGCGGCGACGGACAATAGGCTCATCAGGTGAAGGGTTGACAAGGAGTGTCCGGCCGCGGGACGGCAGGGAAGGGGTGGCTGCCCGTTCAGGCAGGAATCCGGCAGGTGGGTGCGCCCAGCTGCGGGAAGGTCCCGTCCGGCAGCGGGGGTCTGCGGCGGGCGGTGTGGCGGGCAGTGTGGGTTGCTCCGGGCGGCGCTGAGCTGCGGGAGGGGCCGCCCGGCGGCGGGCTGCGCCGGGCGGCGTGGCCGGGCAGCGTGGGTTGTGCCAGACCGCGTGGGTTGCTCAGGGCCGTGCCGAGTTGCGTCAGGGCCGCCCGGCGGCGGGTTGCGCGGGGCGGCGCCCGGCTGCGGGAGGGCCTGTCCGGCAGCGGCGGGCTGCGCCGGGCGGTGTGGGGTTGTCCCGGCCGCGTGGGTTGTGCCGGGCCGCGCTGAGCTGCGAGAGGGTCGGTCCGTAGGGCACCGGGGGTCTGCGCCGGTCGGCGTGGCCGGGCAGCGTGGGGTGTGCCGGGCCGTGCCGAGCTGCGGGAGGGTCGGTCCGGCAGCGGGGGTCCGCGCCGGGCGGTGTGGGGTTGTCTCAGACGGCGTGGGATTGTGCCGGGCGGCGCTGAGCTGCGGGAGGTCCCTCCGGCGGCGGGCGGCGCCCGGCCCGGAGGTGGGGCGTGCTGGGCAGGGGGAGGGCGTCTTCGGCTGCGCCGGCGGGGCTGTCCCCGCCGCCCGCCCAACGGGCCGCGGGCGCCCCCGCTCGCGGAGCATCGCCGCTCGGCGCTGGAGTATTCGGGCAGGCGGCGCCGCGCCTCGGCTGTTCGGCCGCTTGCCGCGGAGGGCCCTGGGCAGTCACCACATCGCGCCCGGCGTTTCGCCCCACTGGCGTCGGTCTTCCGGGGCGTGGTGCGGCCCGCTGCTCTCCGAGGATCGGCGCTCGGCACTGGAGTGGCCCAGCAGCCGCGCCCCGGCGTTTCGCCGCTACAGGGGGCCAGGACCACAGCGCGGCCCGCCGCTCGGCCGATCCGCCTCAGGCGGGCTGGAGCGTGTCCGCCTCCTCGGTGGGCGGCGGGGTGAGCGGGTCGTCCGCGGGGCGGCGGCCGTGCTGGGTGATCAGGACGACGGTGGCGCCCTCCTCGGCACCGGCGGCGCCGATGGGCGCCTGGGCGACGACCACGCCGTCCTCGGGCGCCGGCATGCCCTCGGGCCCGGCTGGAACCAGCCCGGCGCGGCGCACGATCGCGCAGGCGTCGTCGGCGCCCAGGCCCACGACGTCGGGCACCTCCACGACCGGCCGGTGTCGCCGCATGGCATCGAGTCTAGGCGCAGCACGGGCCGGGTATACGGGAAACGTCGATGCCGACCGAGGAGGACGCCATGGTGCATCCCGAGCCTCCGGGTCCGGAACCGATCCCGCCCGGACCGGAACCGGTCCCGCCGTCCCCGCCCGAACCACCCGTGCCGCCCACGCCGCCGCCGAAGCCGCCCGAGCCGCCGGTGCCACCGACGCCACCCGAACCGCCGATGCCGCCGCCGGACCCGCCGCTGTAGTGCGCGAGCCCGCCTGAGCACCCGGTCGCTGTGGCGCGGGGCGGCTCGGGCACGCGGCCCGGGCGGTCGGACCCCGGCGATGCCGCCGTCGTAGTGCGCAAAGCCCGCCTGCCCACCCGGACGCCGTGGCGGGGCGGCTCGGACACGCGACCCGGACGGCCGGACCCCGCCGATGCCGCCGTCGTAATGCGCGAGCCCGCCTGACCTGACCAACCCCGGACGCCGTGGCGAGGCGGCTCGGGCGCGCACCCCAGATCGTCCCAGCCGCGCACAGAACCAGGGAGCAAATCGATTCAGGGCCGCAGGGCGCCGATGCGGAGGCAGACCCCGGTGGTCAGGCTGAGGATGCCCACGAACAGCAACAGCACGTTGCTGACCGCCGCGCCGAGGGCGATCAACCCGACCCCCAGCACCATGAGCCCGAGGCACAGCAGCCGCCGGCCGAGGCCCCACTGCCGGAGCCGTCCCGAGCGCAGCGCTCTCGTCAGGTCGGGGTCCGAGATCTCGAACCACTGCTCGATCGCCCTGAGTTGCTGCTGCTCGTTTCGGCTCAACATGGCTGCCGCCCCTGGTCGCCGTCGACTGGTCCGCTCCCGCGGATACCCGGGATCAGCGCAGGTCAATCAGCCGAGCACGCGATTCAACCACGCTTCCCACGCACGCGTGAACCGCGGGACGTCGATCGACGTCCCGTAGACGTAGTGCGCCACCGCGACCGGCATGTCGATCTTGTCCCGCAGGTGGAACCGGATCAACCCGTCCACGGTGCGCAACCCGATCGTGCCGTGCCCGGTGTAGTCGACCTCGGCGTCCACGACCCCACCGTCGAGGGACAGCCGCACCCGCTCGCCGATCGAGGGGCGCTCGCCCAGGCCCAGCTCGTCGAGCAGCTTCTCCCGCGCGTCCGCGTCCGGGACCTTCGGCCCCTCCGCCTCGACGTAGGTCGCCCGCCGCCCGGGGAAGTGGCGGAAGTACTGGGCGAGCGTGTGGAAGTAGAGGTCCCAGCCCTTGCCGGTGAGGTCCTCGTACTCGCCGGTCCAGTTGTCGTCGAGGACGCCGCTGTGCACGAACCGCAACACGGCCGTCCCGCCGTCGCGCGCCTCGACCAGGTATTCGAACGCCTGGGTGCCCGCGTCCACCTTCAGGTGCCGCGGCGGGTCCCAGGCGACCACGTTCGCGGCGTCCGGATCCACGTCCTCGATCGGCTGGAACCACGCGGTGTTGCCGGCCCCGGTGCTGATCGCCTCCCAGACCTGCTCCGGGGTGGCCTCGAGGACCACTTCCTTGCGCAACTCGAATTCCCGTGACATCGGCCCACTGTCCTACCGACAAATTTATTTGTCAAGACTCGCGCGTCATCCACAGTGGACACGAGTGCCGACCGGGCGCGGCTCACGCGGGTAACTCCGGACGAGGGGTGGTTTCCACGCGGCGGAACGCGGGTACGCGCGGACGGTGCCAGAACCAGCCGAACCGCAGCAGCAGGACGTCAGCGTCGCGGATCCGGCGGTGGTGAAACGCGCCGTCGGCGCGGCCGCGATCGGCAACATCACCGAGTGGTACGACTTCGGCGTCTACGGCTACCTCACCACGACGATCAGCAAGGTCTTCTTCACCAACCTGTCCGGTCCGATGGCGACGATCGCCACGTTCGGGCTGTTCGCGGTGTCGTTCCTGATCCGGCCGTTCGGTGGTCTGCTGTTCGGCCCGCTGTCCGACCGCATCGGGCGCAAGCGCGTGCTGTCGCTCACCGTCATCCTCATGGCCGCCGGCACGTTCGCGATCGGGGTGATCCCCGGGTATTCGGCGATCGGCATCGCCGCGCCACTGCTGGTCCTGCTCGCCCGGCTGGTCCAGGGCGTGTCGACCGGTGGCGAGTACGGCAGCGCGATGACGTTCATCGCCGAGTACGCCCCGGACCGCAGGCGCGGATTCCTGGGCAGCTGGCTGGAGTTCGGCACGCTCACCGGATACGCCTTCGGCGCCACCATCGCCACGGTGCTGACCGCGGCGCTGCCCGAGGACCAGCTGCTGAGCTGGGGCTGGCGGATCCCGTTCCTGATCGCGCTGCCGATCGGCGCGGTCGGGCTCTACCTGCGGCTGCGGCTGGAGGAGACGCCGGCGTTCGAGCAGTTCATGCAAGCCGAGGGCAAGCAGCGGAACTCCGCCGGGCAGGAGTTGCGCGCGATCTTCGGCCGGTACTGGCCGGCCATGCTGCTGTGCGCCGGCCTGGTGCTGGCCTGGAACGTGACCAACTACATGCTCACCAGCTACATGCCGACCTACCTCACCGAGACGCTGCCCGGCCACGGCCGGGACGGCGTCGGCGAGACCGTCGCGCAGATCCTGCAGATCGTGGTGCTGGTGCTGCTGATGGTGGTCGTCACGTTCCTCGGCCGCCTGTCCGACCGGTTCGGGCGACGGCGGATCGTCATGACCGGCTGCGCCGGGCTCGTCGTGCTGTCACTGCCCGCGGTGCTGCTCCTGCGCGCGGGCGGGGACGTCGCGACGTTCGCCGGGCTGGCCGTGATGGGCCTGACGCTGGTGTGCTTCTCCAGCACCCTGCCGTCGACCTTGCCGGCGATGTTCCCGACGCACATCCGCGCCGGGGCGCTGTCGATCGCGTTCAACATCTCCGTGTCGCTGTTCGGCGGCACCACCTCGACCGTGATGGGCGCGCTGGTGGCCGCCACCGGCGACCTGAACTGGCCCGCGTACTACCTGATCGCGGCCGGGATCGTGGGCGCGGTGTGCATCCACTTCACCCGGGAGTCGGCGGGACGGCCGCTCCAGGGCTCGCCGGCGATCGTCAGCCCCGACGAGCCCGCCGCGTCACGCGGCTGACGTGGCGAGGACCGGTTCGACGACCCGGCGGCGCGACCGTTGCAGCGCGAGCGTCGCCACACCCGTCGCGGCGAGCGTGACCACCCCCGCGACCAGCAGGGCCTCGCCCGCGCCGAGCCGCTCGCACATCCAGCCCAGCAGCGGCGCCCCCGTCGCACCCGCGGCGGCGGCGACCGCGCCGTCGATCGACAGCACCCGGCCGCGCATGTCCTCGGCCGAGTCGAGCTGCAGACGGGTGGACTTCGCGGTGTCGATGAGGACCGCGCCCGCGGCGATCGGCAGGATCACCGCGCCGAACCCGAGCATGCCGGGCAGGAAACCGCTGGCGGCCTGCAGGACGCTGGTCACCGCGGCGGCCCCGAGGAGCAGCGGGATGGTCAGTTCGCGGACACGGGCCGCGATGATGCCGCCGAGGACGGTGCCGACGGCGAACACCGACGACAGCAGGCCGTAACCGGCGGCGCCCGAGGCGAGCGGTCCTTCGGCCATCGCGGCCATGGTGACCTGGTAGTTGCGGCCCAGCCCGGACAGCGCGAACCCGAGCGTGAACAGCACGACCAGGACGTGGCTGCGGCGCACGTAGGTCAACCCCGCGCGCACCCCGGCGCGCTCGGCCTTCGCGACGGCCAGCGGGTGCAGCTCCCCGGTGCGGATCACCAGGACGGTCACGATGACGGCGACGAAGCTGCCCGCGTTGAGGACGAACAGCAGCGCGTCACCCACCGCCGCAGCCAGCACACCGGCGAGGCTCATGCCGAGGACCCGGCCGGCGGAGTTGACCAGCGACCCGAGCGCGAGGGCGTTGCCCAGGTCCTGACGGGGGACCACCTGCCCGGCGAAGCGTCCCAGCGCCGGCGACTCGAACGCCCCGACCACGCCGGCGACCGCGGTGAGGCCGTAGATGGTGACCAGTGGCATGTCCTGCCACACCATGACGGCCAGCAGCAGCGCGATCACCAGGTGCGCCGACTGGCCGGCCAGGATGATGCGCCGCGGCGGGAACCGGTCGGCGACCGCGCCCGCCCACGGGCCGATGAGCAGGGCCGGGAGCGTGGACAGCAGCACCGACAGGCCGACCGAGGTGGCCGAGCCGGTGCGCGCCATGACCACCCAGTTCAGGCCGAGGACCTGCATCCAGGTACCGGTGACCGAGACGAGGTCGGCGGTGGCCCACAGCCGGTAGTTGTGGTTTCCGAGCGCGCGAAGCATCGGCGGCACGTTTCGCCGCAAGGTGTTTCCTTCCGAAGAGCCGGGGTTATCCCGAACGGGTCCCGGCAGGGGGACGTACTCAGTCCTGGGCGCTGGCCCAGGCGCGGTCCCACGCTACCGGCCGCACAAGGGTCTGTCGGCCTCTTCCTCTTGTGGCGCTGCCGACAGCGGGCGCTGCTAACACTTCTCCGGTGTGGCGAGCGCCGCAGTCAGCTCAACCGCTCGATCGCGAAGGCCGTCAGGAAGCCGAGGGCCGTCACCAGACCAGTCGCCAGCCCGGCCCGCTCGAAGGCCTCCGGGACCATCGTGTCGGCGATCATCGCGAGGATCGCGCCCGCCGCGATCGCGGTGATGACCGCCACGGTCGCCGGGGACGCCCCGTCCAGGAGCAGGTTCCCCAGCAGCGCGGACACCCCGCTGGCCACCGCGATGCCGCCCCACACGCCGAAGACGTACCCGGCGCCGCGGCCGGCCTGCTTCATGCCGGCCGCGCTGGACAGGCCCTCCGGCACGTTGGAGATGAAGACGGCCGCGAGGACCGCCACCCCGACCCCGCCGCCGCCCAGCAGCGACAGGCCCAGGACCACGGACTCCGGCACGCCGTCGAGCAGGGCGCCGATGGCGATCGCGCTCCCGCTGCCGCTGACCTCGCTCTCCGACGGCTGCCGGCCCCGCGAGCGTTTGCGGTGCCGCGCGCCCCGCCGCGACAGGGCCGCGTTGGCCAGCACGTAGACGATCGCGCCGCCGACGAACCCCGCCGCGGTGGCGGGCAGGCCACCGGTGCGTTCCGCCTCGTCCATCAGGTCGAAGGCG
Organism: Amycolatopsis thermophila; assembly: GCF_030814215.1. Lineage (NCBI taxonomy): Bacteria > Bacillati > Actinomycetota > Actinomycetes > Pseudonocardiales > Pseudonocardiaceae > Amycolatopsis > Amycolatopsis thermophila. The sequence goes on from NZ_JAUSUT010000001.1 coordinate 2,575,301, forward strand.
AGGGCCGAGATGAGCACACCCGCGCCGAACGCCATCACGTAGGACACGGCCTGCGCCGGTATGCGGACGAACCACGCCACGAGCGCACCGAGGACCAGCGCGGCCCCGCCGACGAGACCCCACCACGCCGCTTCCAGCCAGACCGGCACGCGCGCCTCCTCCCGTGACCCCGTGATCCTCTCCCGGGGCGGGCGCCGGCGCAGGCCTGTCCTAAGAGGACGATGTGGTCCTAGACCCCGCCGGGTCGGCGTTCGCGGAGGGCGTCGAGTTGTTTGCGCACGTCCTCGACGTCCCAGCGGTACTGGCCGCCGGGTGTTACCAGTGCGGGGCGGATCCACCCGCGCTCGGCGTAGCGGCTGATCGAACGCCGGGACAAGCCGAGTTCGGCCGCGAGTTCGCCCGAGCCCACCGTGCGTCGGCGTGCAGACATGATCGTCACCGTATTGGGTGACCCCCGGGCGCTGCGCGGCCGATGGCCTTCTTGGCCCGCATAGCCCCGATGTCCCTGTTGCCCCGGTTGACCCGGTTGGGTTATTGAGGTTGCCGCCGGTCAGCGCAAGCATCGCGGTGAGCCCGCCTGCCGACTCCCTCGTCCCGGGCAGGTCCGGGCGGGCTCCCCTACGCTTCGGGACGACTCTGCGAACGCTTTCCCCGTAACAGGCGTGCGACCCGGCCGACTTCCGGGCTGGGAGGACGACATGTCGAGATGGCGGCAACTGCACCGGGCGGCGGTGGACGCCGGCGCCGACCAGGCGAGCCGTCGCGTGCTCCGCCGCGTGACGTGCCCCCTGTGCGGCGCGCGGCGGCGGGAGATGCGCGTCTTCGGCACGCCGCGGCACGACGAGTCCGGGCGCCCCAAGTCGCGCCGGCAGATCCGCGCCGAACTGGCCGATCTCGCCGCGGCCTGGCAGCCGGACCCGCGGTGCGACCGCTGCCGCCGCTTGCGGGTGGACCGGGGCTAGCGAGGCCGCGGGCAGCGGCGCGTGTGATCGTTTCGGGCGTCCGGCTCGCCCGGCGCCCCGCCCAGGTTCTCGGCCGGCGACCTGCCGTCCGCGATGTCCGGGCGCAACACCAGCGTGGCAAGCAGGGCCTGCTGCCGGAGCAGGCCGGGGTCCAGCGGTTCGCCGTCCGCCACGCCCTTGGCGAGCCGGGCACCGAGATCTCCAGCCGCGGCGCGGCCGGCCTCGCCGCGACCGGGCTCGGCGCTCGCCGCGGACTGGCCGACTACCGCGGCACGCGCGGCTGCCGGACCACCTCGGCCGGGCTTCGCGGCGCTGACGTCCCGTTTCATCGGGATTTCATGGCCCGCCCCTACGTTCGCCCGTGTCCGGTGGGAACTGGGGAAAGGAACAGGGAATGCTGTCGAAGACCAAGCGCGTCGCCGCGGGAGTGGCGGCGCTGGCGATGGCCGGGGGCCTGGCCGTGGCGGGAGCGCAGAGCGCGTCGGCCGACGGGTCCTGTGCGCACACGAAGATCTTCGAGCTCGGGGGGACCGGCCACGGGGACGGCGTCGACTACTTCGCGTTCAACGCCACGGTGCCGGCGGGCGTCGCCACCGAGGTGATCGTGTACCCGGCCGAGATCGCGCCGCTGCCCGGTCACGCGAAGACGATGGACCAGTCCGTCGCCGAGGGAATGGCCGGTCTGGACCGGGCGGTGCGGGACTTCCACGCCGCCTGCGGCGATTCGACGATCATCATCACCGGCTACTCGCTGGGCGCACTCGTCGCGGGCAACGAGCTGGAAGCGCTTACTGCCTCCAGCGACATCCCCCACCACCTGCTGAAGGGTGTGCTCTACGGCGACCCGAGGCGGCCCGGTGACCCGGCCGCGGGCAGTGACGGCACCGCCGCCGGTGGCGCGGGCGGCGTCGCGACGAACCTGCCGACGTTCATCGGGGGCATCACGCTGCAGGGGCCGCGCCCGAGCTACGGCGACGTCGAGGTCAAGGAGATCTGCAACCAGAACGACGGCATCTGCAACTCGGTGAACCCGTTCACCAACCTGGCGGCCTTCGCCAACGGGATCGCCGGTTACCTCGGCGGCGACCACGGCGCCTACGCGATCAACCCGCTCGCCGACGTCGACCAGCCGTCGAAGTTCGTGCTGCAGACGCCGAAGATCCCCTACGGCCCGCCGCTGCCGGTCGCGGTGCCCAACCCGTACCAGATGTTCAACGGGAACTTCCAGCCGTCCCAGGACGCGGTGCGCGGGATCCGCGACTCCGTGCGGACGGTGCTGCCTCCGCAGCTGTGGCAGCAGCTCGTCGCCCTGTGCCCGTGGATCGAGCAGCTCTGACCGTCCGCTGAGGACATTCGGGGCCCGGCGTGCCGAGGGGGTGCGCCGGGTCGTTCTCGTCTCCGGGAGGAGTGCCGGTGGTGTTGCTGAGAGAGTTCGAAATTAGGCAAGATCTGTGCCTATTGCGGCCGTACTGTTGGCCCATGACCGAAAACAACTGGCGCGAACTGCTCGAGCGGAGCCATCAGGCCCTGGCCACCACGGTGGCGGCGATTCCGGACGACGGCTGGAAGCTCCCGACGCCGTGCGCGGAGTGGAACGTCACCCAGGTCGTGCAGCACGCCGTCGGCGACCAGATCGCCTACACCAGCGCATTGACCGGCGGTCCCGGGCCGGGCTGGAACCCGTTCGCGCCGTCCGGAACGCTGGACGTGGACGCCGCGGACCTGGTCCGGCAGACCCTGTCCGAGTCGGCCGCGGCCTGGGCCGGGGTGGACGACGACGCGGCCGACGTCCCCACTCCGCTTCCCCAGGGGCCGATGCCGGCCTGGCTCGCGGCCGGGGCGTGCGCCCTGGACGCCGCGGTGCACGCGTGGGACCTGGCGGTGGCGACCGGCTCGGCGAGCCCGCTCACCGACGAGATGGCGGCCGGGTTGCTGCGGGTGGCCGAGGAGATCGTCGAGCCGCTGCGGTCCTACGGTGCGTACGGGCCGGTCGTGGACGGCGGCGGAAGCCCGGTCGACACGCTGCTGCGCTACCTGGGCCGTCGTCCGGAGTGGACGGTCTGACGGGGGCGGTCACGACGTGGCCCGGGCGTAGCGCGCCGCCAGGGCCCGGATCATTTCGACGAGTTCCGGTGGATCGGTGACCGTGAAGTCGGCGCCCAGCATGCCGACGTGCACGGCGAGGGTGTCGAGCGAGTCGGCGCCGGTGTGCAGGGTGCAGGTGTGGGCGTCGACGGCCGTGACGACGCCGACCGCCGGGTTGATCCGCTCGGTGATCTGCTCCGCCGGGGCGTGCACGGTGATGTCGGCGCGGTAGCGCCAGCCGGCCGACGACACCCCGCGCATCACCCGGTCGACGACGTCCTCGGGCAGGTCCCGCGGCGTGAACCGGGGGCCTGCCGGTGGTTTCGGCGTCATGCGGTCGACGCGGAAGGTGCGCCAGTCGCCGCGGTCGACGTCCCAGCCGACGAGGTACCAGCGGCGGCCCCAGTTCACCAGCCGGTAGGGCTCGACGACGCGGCGCGTGTCCGCCCCGGCGTGGCTGTGGTAGTCGAAGCGAAGGCGTTCACGGTCGCGGCAGGCGGCCGACAGCAGGGTCAGGACCTCAGCGGTGACGCGCGGGCCGTCGTCGGTGCGCGCCACCGGCACGGCGTAGGTCTGCAGGGCGCGGACGCGGGCGCGCAGCCGGTTCGGCAGGACCTGTTCCAGTTTGGTGAAGGCGCGCAGCGACGTCTCCTCGATGCCCGCCACGGTGCCGCCGGCGGCGGTGCGCAGGCCGAGCGCGACCGCGACCGCCTCGTCGTCGTCCAGCAGCAGGGGTGGCAGTTTGGCGCCCGCGCCGAGCCGGTAGCCGCCGACCGCGCCGCGGGTCGCCTCGACCGGGTAGCCGAGGGTGCGCAGGCGATCGATGTCGTTGCGGATCGTGCGGGGACTCACCTCGAGGCGGCCGGCGAGCTCCGCGCCGGTCCAGTCGCGGGGCGTCTGCAGGAGCGAAAGCAACGCGAGCAGCCGCGCCGAGGTTTCCAGCATGAGGGCAGCTTAGGCAGCAATTAGGCAGGAAACGTGCCGGTATGCCCCGGCTGGCGGCGGTAAAGCCGGCGATCACCTACAGCGGCTCCGCCTCGTTCACGAGCTACGGCGCAGACGGCATCATGTGCACAATGAGCGGCGAGGTGGTCGAGACCGCGCACAGCGCGGGCGGAACGCGGTAAAGCGGGACGAACCGCTCTCACCAGGCGTAAGAGTGGGGCGCCTGGGCTCGAATCCAGAACTCGATGGTTGGAGGCAGACCCCCATGATCACCATCCCCTCTCGGGGCTATCTGGATCTGGACGTCGGAGGCCAAACGATCCGGCTTCAAGGCGAAGGGTTCCGGCAAGGTCCAGTCGACTTCGTCGTTGTTGGCGCCCAGATACGACGTTGGGACGACGGAGCAGAGGTGACTGAGAGCGAACGCGAAGCGATCCTTGACCATCTCTTGGCCTGCGCGGCTCGACAAGGGCTCACCATCGAGATCGACTGAAGCTACTCTTGGTCCCCTGCTGAGGTGATCTCCTCGCGGCGCGGGTTCACCCCTGCCAGTCCGGGTGGTGCCGGTCCAGGGGCTGCCGGAGGCCGCGAAGCGCCCTTGACCGGTGCCGGCCGGGCTGGCTGCCTTCGGGTGCGGCGCGAGGAGGTCACCGGTGGTAGCCCCTCCCCTGGTCTCCGAAGCGGTGCCGGGTCCAGGGCGGAGCCCTGGCCGCAGGAGGCCCTATTCGTTCCGGACGTCCTCGACGTGGAAGTATCCGACCGGCTTGGGTCCCTCGGTGATCACAACCACCGTTCCTGTTTGGATCCGGTAGGGACTGGCGTTCTCGACCGCCAGCCAACGCCCTTCCGCTGGTGAGACCAGCGCCCCCGGCATGAGGCTGCGCAGCAGGAACGACGCGAGACCAGTACGCGCTGTCTCGGGCGGGACGAATGCGTTGGCGACGTAGTCGTGTTCGTCGTCGGCGCGTGGAGGCCCTGAGCGGCGTCCGCCCTGTTCAGGCATCAGCCAAACGACCCGGCCGCGGAACGGGAACCGCGCGTCGCTAGGAAACTTCGCCACGAGGGCCAGTATGGCGTCTCGACGGGTGGCCCAGGACGGAGCAAGCGATGCCGGGACCGCCGGCCGAAGCGGAGCGGCAGGCCGTGCGGTTCCCGGCGGCGGCGCGCTCGCGCGCCGCCCTTGATCGGCGGGCGCGGGTTGCGGCCAAGCGGGGCGTGAAGCCGGAGGAGCTGACCGGCTGGGTCTTCCCGAACAGCAAGGGAGGCCTCCGGGAGGCGAGCAACCTCCGGCGGGACTGGCGGGCCTTCCGGGAACGTCACAAGATCGGCGACTGGTTCACCCCTCGGACCTTCCGGCGCACCGTGGCTACCCTGGTCACGGAGGCGCTGCCTGCCCGGGAAGCCAGTGACATGCTCGGCCACTCGCGGGTCTCGCAGACCACCGACACTACGTCGGGCGCATGGCTCCGTCCCGGAAGCCGGCCGAAGTGCTCCGCGTGCTCGGTGGGTCGAAAAACGGCAGCAAAGCGGCACCAAGATCAACAGGCGAACCGCCACAACCGCTCTGACCAGGCGAAAGAGTGGGGCGCCTGGGGCTCGAACCCAGAACCTACGGATTAAAAGTCCGCAGCTCTACCAATTGAGCTAACGCCCCGCGAAGCTCAGCTTAGCGACCACCGCCCGCCACGCGCCGCAGGGGTGACCAGCCGCGCCGGCGGGTAACGACCGTCCGCGCCGCGCCGACGAACGGCAACCCGCGCCACAGCCGCCCCCGCCCCAACGCCACAGCCGCCCGCCCGAAAGCCACGGCCGCCCCCGCCCGAAACGGTCATCCGGGCCTCAACGCGGCGCCCCCGGTGTGAGGGCTGCCACCCGTCATGAACCGGCAACACGGCTGTAACACGTCGCGGTTACGTTACGCCGCCGATATGCACGTGTAACACCGAGAGGCGGGTTGAGGGGCAGTGATCGACACCGGGGACACGGCCTGGCTCCTCGTCTCGGCGGCGCTCGTCATGCTCATGACACCGGGCCTCGCCCTGTTCTACGGCGGCATGGTGCGCTCCCGGAGCGTCCTGAACGTCATGGTGCTGACCTTCGTGTGCCTCGCGGCCGTCGGCGTCGTCTGGCTGCTCTTCGGCTACTCGCTCGCGTTCGGGGACAGCGTCGGCGGCGTCATCGGCGACTTCGGTCTCGCCGGGTTGCACGGGCTCGGCGAACGGACCGTGGGCCCGCCCGGCCACCAGGTCCCCCTCCTCGCGTTCGTCGCCTTCCAGCTCATGTTCGCCGTCATCACCGTCGCCCTGCTGGTGGGTGCCGTGGCGGAGCGGGCCCGGTTCTGGCCGTGGCTGCTGTTCGTCGTCGTGTGGGTGACGGTCGTCTACGTCCCCATCGCCCACTGGATCTTCGCCTTCGACGGGTACCAGGCGCCCCACGGCGGGTGGGCCGCGAACAAGCTGCACGCCCTCGACTTCGCCGGCGGGACCGCCGTCGAGGTCAACTCCGGTGCCGCCGCGGTCGCGCTCGCCCTCGTCATCGGCAACCGCCACGGCTGGCCCCGCCAGGCGCCCCGCCCGCACAACCTGCCCTTCGTCATGTTCGGCGCCGGCCTGCTGTGGTTCGGCTGGTTCGGCTTCAACGCCGGCTCCGCCCTCGGCGCCAACGGCGTCGCCGCCACCAGCTTCGTCAACACCACCGTTGCCGCCGCCACCGCCGTCCTCGGCTGGCTCGTCGTCGAACAACTCCGCGACGGCAAACCCACCACCCTCGGCGCCGCCTCCGGTGCGGTCGCCGGCCTGGTCGGCATCACCCCCGGCTGCGGCTACGTCGAACCCCTCGGCGCCGCCGCCATCGGCGTCATCGCCGGGGTCGTCTGCTCGCTCGCCATCGGCCTCAAGTACCGCCTCGGCCTCGACGACTCGCTCGACGTGCTCGCCGTGCACGGCATCGGCGGCTTCGCCGGCATGCTCCTCGTCGGCCTGTTCGCTTCGACGGGGGTGAACAGCGCGGGCGCGAACGGCCTCTTCTACGGTGGTGGCCTCGACCAGCTGTGGCGTCAGGCGGTCGCGACGTTGGCCGCGCTCGGCTGGTCGCTCGTCGCCACGCTGGTCATCGCGTGGGTCATCCACCGCACACTCGGCCTGCGGGCCGATCGGGAATCCGAACTGGACGGCATCGACGAGGCCGAACACGCGGAAAGCGCCTACGACCTGGCGGTCCACCCGAGCCGCCGCGGCGTGGGCGCGGGAGGAGAAGTGCATCGGTGAAGCTGCTGACCGCGGTCGTGCGCCCGTTCGTGGTCGACGACGTCCGCGACGCCCTCGAGCGGCTCGCGATCCTCGGCATGACCGTCACCGAGGCGCAGGGGTACGGCAGGCAGAAGGGGCACCGCGAGGTCTACCGCGGCGCCGAGTACCAGGTCGACTTCGTGCAGAAGCTGCGCGTCGAGGTGCTGCTCGACGACGACCTCGTCGAACGCGCACTGGAGGCGGTCGTCAAGGCGTGCCACACCGGGCGCATCGGCGACGGCAAGGTGTGGGTGACACCGGTTGACACGGTCGTCCGCGTCCGCACCGGCGAACGCGGCTCCGACGCTATCTAGACGCGGTGCGCCGCAGCCAGAGCAGCCCGATCACCGGCAGCACGAGCGGGATGAACAGGTAGCCCTCCCCGTAGCCCGACCACACGGTCGCATCGGGGAAGGCCTCCTGGTCGAACACGCTCAGCGTCCCGACGACGAGCACGCCCAGCAGCTCGATCCCGATCGCCGCGACCGCGAGCCGGAACGAGCCCTCCCCGCGGCGGGCCAGCGCGATCGTCGCCACGATGTAGATCACCGCGGCGACCGCGGACAGCGTGTAGGCCAGCGGGGCCTCGTGCCACTTCGTGGAGATCTGCACGGCCGCCCGCGAGGTCGCGGCCAGCGCGAAGATCCCGTAGACGGCCACCAGGATCCGGCCGGGGCCGGTCGCGGTGTTGCGCCTGGTCCGCTGCTGCGAAGGCTCAGCCATGTCCGGCACCCCAAATCTGGTGGATCCGCTCGACCATCACCGGGATCGCCAGGCAGGCGACGCCCAGGATGACGGTGCTCGACCGGCTGCGCTCGGCCAGCGCCCAAGCCGCGCCCACCGGGAGGATCACCAGCGAGCCGACGAGGTAGGCCAGGTAGGTCACCATGCTGTGCGGCCGGTCGCCGGCGATGAGCAGCACGATCCCGATGACCAGCTGCGCGACGACGAGCGCCTCGACCACGCCCAGCGACACCAGCAAGGCGCGTCCCGGTTCGCGGCCGCGCGCGGCGGAGACGAAGGCCCACACGGCGACCAGTGCCGCGCTCGCCGCGACGACCACGCCGAACCCAGTGATCACCCGTTCTCACCCACCGTCGAACTCCGTTACCGGTCGCAGCTTAGCCGCGTGCCGTGCAGCACCGGCCGGCAGGAGCAGCGCCGGCGGACAATTTCTCACCATTTTCGCGTCCACCCGGATGGCCGTACCGCACCCGGGTGTTCGATACGGCGATGACCAGTCCAGAGGGGCCAGGAGCAGCCTGTTACGCGGCGAACGGGTGGTGGAAACCCCACCTCGGTCACTGTGGGTAAGACCAGAAAACCCTGCGCACCGCCGGTTCGGCGGTGCGGCGCGCCCGGTCCCGGGAGGCACCATGAACCCCGGGCAGGGACGTGCGCATCAGGCGAGGGGGATTCGCGTGATCTTCCATTTGACGTGGCGCGGGAATCCGGACCGGATATTCGCGACGGTCATTTCCCTGGCGACGGCGCGGTCGCCGGGGCTGCGGCCGCCCGGCCGCTGTCCGCGGGCGTGCCCGTGTCACGCGGGCTTGAGCGCGGCCAGCGACTCGCGCAGCTTCCCCTCGATCGGCACCGGGCGACGGGTCTCGCGGTCGACGAACACGTGCACGAAATGACCTTCGGCGACCGGTTCGCCGCGGTCCTCCCGGAATATCCCGATCTCGTAGCGGACGCTGCTGCGGCCCAGGTGCCCGACGCGCAGGCCGACCGACAGCACGTCGGGGAACGCGACCGAGCCGTGGTAGTTGCAGTGCGACTCGACGCAGAGCCCGATCACGCCGCCGTCGTGGATGTCCAGCCCGCCCCGCTCGATGAGCCACGTGTTGATCACGGTGTCCATCAGGGCGTAGTGGACGACGTTGTTGACGTGCCCGTACACGTCGTTGTCCTTCCACCGGGTCGGCACCTGCTGCCAATGCGGGTACGAGGTCACGGCCCGCAGCCTAGGCGGTTCTACTCTGGGGTGACCGTTCACTCGTCGGGAATCTCAAGATCACTTGACCGGACCAACGCCGCGCTGGGAACCTTTCCCCATCGGGTACGAAGAGAGATGGACCGTCGCCGAGATCACGGTCCGGGTGCTGGTGGACGCCGGGGTCCGGCGTGCGTACACCGTTGCCGGTGACTCGTTCCTCGAGCTCCTCGACGCCCTCCGGTTCGAGCCGCTGCTGGCGCTGGTCACCGCGCGGCAGGACACCGGTGCCGCGTTCATGGCCGAGGCCGAGGGCAAGCTGCGCGAGGTGCCTGCCCTGCTGCTCGGCGGGCCGGGCCCGGGCGTCGCCGACTTCCTGGTCGCCGTCCGCAGCGCCTACCAGGACGGCACCCCGATGGTCGTGCTGGTCGAGGAGCGGGCGAGCGTCCGGCTGAGCGGTCCCGGCATCCAGGACGGGCTCGCCGAACTGGACCCGCTCGCGCTGTTCGGCCCGTTCGCCAAGTGGACCGGGCGCGCCGAGACGGCCGCGCAGGTGCCGGTGCTCGCCGCGCAGGCGGCGCGGGCCGCGCGCGCCGGGCGCAAGGGGCCGGCGGTCCTGGCCGTGCCCGCCGACTTCTGGGTCGCGCCGTTCGACGGCACGATCCCCGAGCCCGAGCCGCTTCCGGACGACACCGGCGCGGTGCTGCGGTCCGCGCACGAGGTCGCCGCGTTGCTGGCGGACTCACGCTACCCGGTGGTGATCGCCGGCGGCATCGGCCGCGCCGCCCGCAAGGACCTGGTCGCCGCCGCCGAGCAGCTCGGTCTGGCCGTCTACACCGCGTACCGCCGCCAGGACAGCTTCCCGGAGAACCACGCGCGCTACGCCGGTCATCTCGGCCTCGGGATCCCGCCCGGTCAGCTGGACGCGCTGGAGCGCGCCGACGTGGTGCTGGCCATCGGCACCCGGCTGGACGAGGTGACCACGCAGAACCACCGGTACCCGACTTCCGGGCAGACGCTGGTGGTGATCGGTCCCGGGCTGCCCGCCACGCACCGGCGCGGGCTGACGTTCCGGATCGACTGCGAGATCGCCCCGTTCCTCAAGCAGCTGGTCGCGGTCGGCGTCGCCCGCTCGCGCCGCAGCTCGGCCGCCAACGCCGCGACGCACACCCACATGACCCCGCCGCAGACCAGCCCGGACCACCCCCTGGTGCACCCCGCCGACGTGGTCCGCGTGCTGCGCAAGGTCGCGCCGGAGGACACGGTGGTGACGGCCGACTCGGACAAGACCGCGCGGTTCGTGCACCGCTACTGGTGCTTCACCGAGCCGCACACCCAGATCGAGCCGCCGGAGGGCGTGCGCGGGTACGCCGTCCCGGCCGCGCTCGGCGCGAAGCTCGCGGCCCCGAAGCGCACGGTGGTGGCGGTGATTTCGGACACCGCGGCGATGATGACCGGGCAGGAGCTGGAGACCGCGGTGCGCCACCGCGCACCGATCCTCGTGGTGGTGTTCCAGAACGGCCTGTACGCCGACATCGCCATGCACCAGGCGGCCAAGCACGGGCGGCTGAACGGCGTGTCACTCACGGCGGTGGACTTCGCGGCGTGGGCGCGGTCGTTCGGCGCGGCGGGCTACACGATCGAATCGCCCGAGCAGCTCGAACCGACCCTCACGCGGGCGCTGCAGCACCAGCGTCCCAGCGTCGTCGACGTGCGCACCGACCCGGACGTGATCGACCCCGACACCCGCCTGTCCGCCCTGTTCCAGCGTGTGCGCAAAAGCTAGCGTTCCGGGCCGATCTGTGATCTACTGACGTTGGTCTTCGAAGATTTTGTGTTCGTGCTCAGTCACGCTCGCAAGATTTGGCGGGCGTAGTGGTTCCCCGGTCGGGGAGGCAAACCGATCCGTCATTGACCCGGTGCACCGGAGCGGTGTGCCGTTTTGTTTGCAGTATATGGAGATTTTTTCATGGCTCAGGGCACCGTGAAGTGGTTCAACTCCGAGAAGGGGTTCGGCTTCATCACTCCCGACGAGGGCGGCGGCGACGTCTTCGTCCACTACTCGGAGATCCAGGGGCGCGGCTTCCGCACCCTGGAGGAGAACCAGCGGGTTGAGTTCGAGATCGGCCAGGGCCAGAAGGGCCCGCAGGCGACCGGCGTCAACGTCCTCTGATTCGACTTCGAACGGCAGCCCCCGTCTCATTGCGAGGCGGGGGCTGCCTTCGTTTGCGCGCCTTCCGATAACGGTGTTCGCACGACGCCCGCCGATCACGCCGACCTCGGTCCGGAAGATCGTGCCGTCCGGTACCTTCATGCCCGTGTGGTTCGAGGGCGAGGGGTGGAACCGATGACTGCTACCGCGACGCGGCCAGCCGTGCCCGGTGGCCCCGGCGGTGGTGTGCCGGAACCCGCCACGTCCCCGAACGCCCCGCGCTCCGGCCTGGCCGGCCTGTTCGACCTGCCCGGTGCCGCGGTCCGCGGTGTCGTGCGCTCCGCCCGCACCACGCCCGGCCGTCTCACGGTCATCGCGGTCGGGCTCGTCGTGCTGGCCCTGGTCACCGGGGTCGTCGCGACGATCACGTTGCAGGAGCGCAAGAACACGATCAACGACCTCGTCGACCACCGGGAACCGCTGGCCGCCGCCTCGCAGGAGGTCTACCGCTCGCTGTCGGACGCCGACGCGACCGCGGCGAGCGCGTTCCTCGCGATCGGCGTCGAGCCGGCGCCGCTGCGCCAGCGCTACGACACCGACATCGCGCGCGCCGGTGTCGCGCTGGCGAGGGCCGCGTCCGACTCGGCGGGTGTGGCGGAGGCCGCCGCGCAGGTGGAGGTGCTGTCCCGCCAGCTGCCCGTCTACACCGGCCTGGTCGAGACGGCCCGCGCGAACAAGCGGCAGGGTTTCCCGGTCGGCTCGTCCTACCTGCGCGAGGCGTCGAACCTGATGCGCACGACGATCCTGCCCGCCGCCGAGGACCTGTACCGCATCGACACCGACGGCCTGGCCGAGGAGCAGGACGACGCGAGCGGTGTCCCGTGGGCGGCCGGGCTGCTGGTGCTCGCCCTGCTCGGCGCGCTCGTCGCGACCCAGGTGTACCTGACGCGCAAGACGAACCGCGTCCTCAACGTCGGGCTCGTGGTGGCCACCGCGGCCACGGTCGTCGCGTTGCTGTGGGGCGCGGTGGCGGTGACCGTGCAGAGCGTGCTGGTCAGCTCGGGCGACGAGGACGGCAGCCACCAGGTGGACGTGCTGGTCCGCGCCCGCATCGCGGCGCTGCAGGCCCGCGCGAACGAGATGCTGACGCTGGTCGCCCGCGGCGACGGCGGCGGCTACGAACAGGACTTCGCCGAGCTCGCCCCGCAGGTGACCGGTCTGCTCGACGAGGCGAGGGGGTTCGCCACCGGTGACCTGGCCCGCGAGGTCCAGGGTGCGGCCGACAGCGCCGAGCGGTGGCTGAACACGCACCAGGAGATCCGGGCCAAGGACGTCGACGGCGCCTACTCCGACGCGGTCAAGCTCGCCGTGGACTCGTCGGTGCAAGGCGGCGCCGCCACCACGTTCGCCAACCTCGACGACGCGCTCGTGGCCGCGATCGGGCACGGCCGCCAGTCGTTCCTCGACGACACCCGCGCTGGCGACCGCGCGCTGACGCTGCTCGCGCCGGGCTTCGCGGTGCTCGCCGTGGTCGCGGCGGGCGGCGCCACGATGGGGATCCGTGACAGGCTGAGGGAGTACCGCTGATGGCTCGGGGGAAGGTGGCCGCTCTCGTGGCGGCCGTCGCGCTGCTGGCCGCCGGGTGCGGCAGCGCCGGGACGCCGGCCGACCCGGCGCCGGTCGGTGACGTGCAGGCGCCGTTGCCCGCCGGGGTGGGCGGCGGCGACACCAGCAGCGGCAGTTCGGCCGACAACAACTGCGACACGCGCAGCCTGTCGCCGAACGGCTCGATCCCGAACGGGTCCACGATGGACAAGATCCGGGATCGCGGCCGCCTGATCGCTGGTGTCGACCAGACCAACTTCCTGTTCGGGTTCCTCAACCCCTCCAGCGGCAACCTGGAGGGCTTCGACATCGAGATCGTCAAGCAGATCGCGGCGTCGATCTTCGGCGACTGGCAGGGCCACGTGCAGTGGGTGGCCATCCCGTCGTCGGCGCGCGAGCAGGTGCTGAAGGACCACCAGGTCGACATCGTCGTCCGGACCTACAGCATCACCTGCAGCCGCATGAAGGACGTCGCGTTCTCCGCACCGTACTACCAGGCCGGGCAGGCGGTGCTGGCGCCGAAGAACTCCGGGGTGCGCGGCATGTCCGACCTCGGCGGCAAGCGCGTGTGCGCCGCGACGAACTCGACCTCGCTGGCCACGATCGCCAAGGCGCAGCCGCGGCCGATCCCGGTGTCGGTGAACAACTGGTCGGACTGCCTGCTGCTGATCCAGCAGGGCCAGGTCGACGCGATCTCCACCGACGATGTGATCCTGGCCGGCATGGCGCGGCAGGACCCCAACCTCGAGGTCGTCGGTCAGCCGTTCACCCGGGAGTTCTACGGAGTGGGGATCCCGCTCGGGCAGGACGACATGGTCCGGTTCGTCAACGCCGTGCTGGAGAACGTCCGCAACGGCAGCGCCTGGCAGAACACCTACAAGTACTGGATCGAGCCCGCGCTCGGCCCGGCGTCGCCGCCGGCCGTGTCCTACCGCTGAGGGGGCGCCACCCGTGTCCGAAGAGGAGCGCCGTCCGCGTCACGCACGCCCGGACGACCAGCCGATCACCGGCTCGCTCGACGACGAGCCCCGCCGCACGTCGTTGCACGAACCGGTGCCCTCGGCCGCCGAAACGCAGATCATCGAACCGGTCCGCCCGCCGGCGCAGCCGGTGCAGCCGGACGACGTCCAGCTCACCAGCGTGCTCGCGTCACCGGCGCCGATGACCGAGATGATCCGCCCGCCCGCGCCGCCGCCGGAACCGAGCGGCCCCGGCGTGCTGCCCGACCCCGGTACCGACAGCGTGCTGCCCGAACAGTCCAGTGGCCACACGGGTTCGGGCAGCCGGCCCGGCACCGGACCGGGCACCGGCACCGGGGCGTTCCCGGGCACCGCACGGCGCACCGGACGGCGATCGCGCCGCGGTCGTCTCGGCGCCGGGCTGGTCGAAGTGCCGCCGGTGCCCTACCGCGACCCGGCGTCGGCCGTGCTCACCAACCCGGTGGTGTCGGAGGAGAAGCGCTACTGCGGCAACTGTTCCGCCAAGGTCGGCCGTGGTTCGGCCGGACCGGAGGGCGTGTGCGAGAAGTGCGGCACGGCCTACTCCTTCCTGCCCACGCTGCAGCCCGGCGACCTGGTCGGCGGGCAGTACGAGGTGCTCGGCGCGATCGCCTACGGCGGTCTGGGCTGGATCTACCTCGCCAAGGACCGCAACGTCAACGACCGCTGGGTCGTCCTCAAAGGACTGATCGACACCGGTGACCCGACGGCCGTCGCGGCGGCGGTGAACGAGACCCGGTTCCTGGCCGAGGTCGAGCACCCGAACATCGTCAAGATCTACAACTTCGTGCAGCACCCGGACGCGCGCACCGGGCACGCCATCGGCTACATCGTGATGGAGTACATCGGCGGCCAGTCGCTGCGCCAGCTCGCGCTGGCCCACCAGCGCGCCGCCGGCCGGCCGGAACCGCTGCCGATCGCCCAGGTGATCGCCTACGGCCTGGAGATCCTGCCCGCGCTCGGCTACCTGCACAGCCAGGGGCTGCTGTACTGCGATCTCAAGCCGGACAACGTGATCCAGACCCACGAGCAGCTCAAGCTGATCGACCTGGGCGCGGTGCGGCGCATCGACGACTACACCAGCCCGCTGTTCTTCACCACCGGTTACAGCGCGCCGGAGCTGACCACGCACGGTGCGTCGGTCGCCTCCGACCTCTACACCGTGGGCCGCACACTGGCCGTGCTGAGCTTCGAGTTCAACGGCTACACCACGAAGTACAAGGCCGGGTTGCCCACGCCGGACCAGGTGCCGCTGTTCAAGCTCTTCGGCTCCTACTACCGGTTCCTCAAGCGCGCGACGCACCCGGACCCGGACCGGCGGTTCCTCTCCGCCGAGGAGATGGCCGACCAGCTGGCCGGTGTGCTGCGCGAGATCATCGCGATGGGCACCGGGAAACCGCGTCCCGCGGTGTCCACTGTGTTCGGTCCGGAGACCAACGCCTTCGGCGTGGACCTGGTAGTGCCCGAGGCGGGCTGGACCGTTCCGCTGCCGGACGCCGTCGAGGTCGTGTCCGGCCTGCCGATCCCGCAGGTGGACACCGACGACCCGGCGGCGGGCATCCTGGCCACCACGACGGCCGTGGACCCGCGCAGCGCCATCGACGCGCTGGCCGGTGCGCCGCCGGACTCGATCGAGGTGCGGCTGCGGATCGTCCGCGCGCGCATCGAGCTGGGCGAGCTGGCCGAGGCGAGCCGTCAGCTGCAGGCGGCGCAGTACCTGGCGATCCGGGCGGGCTACCCGCACGACTGGCGCATCGACTGGCACCGCGGGCTGATCGAGCTCGCCGGCGGGCGGCCGCGTGTCGCGAACGTGGCGTTCGAGACGGTGTACGACGACCTGCCCGGCGAGATCGCGCCGAAGCTGGCGCTCGCGGTGAGTGCCGAGGGCATCGGTGACTACTTCACCGCCGCCCGGCTGTACGAGCAGGTGTGGCGCACGGACCGGGCATACGTGAGCGCGGCCTTCGGCCTGGCGCGGGTGTACCTGGCGCAGGGCGCGCGGGCGGGGGCGATCGAGGTGCTGGAGTCGGTGCCGTCGGCGTCCACGCACTACGTCGCCGCGCAGGTCGCCGCCATCAAGATCAAGACCCGCGCGGCCGGCCCCAGCACCGCGGTCAGCGAAGCCGATCTGGTGGACGCGAGCTCGAAGCTGGAACGGCTGCGGCTGGACGCGGAGCGGCACACGCGGATGTCGGCTGAGGTGCTCGAGGCGGCGTTCGCATTCGTGCAGGGCGCCCCGCCGGGATACCGCACCAGCGCGAAGGTCCTGGGCTGCGAACTGTCCGAACGGGACGTTCGCTTCGGACTGGAACGCTGCTACCGCACGCTGGCGCGGCTGGCGCACACCCCGGGCGACCGCATCGAACTGGTCGACCGCGCCAACTCGGTCCGGCCGCGCACGCTCACCTGACCGCGCCGCGTCAGGGGTTGATGTCCCAGTCCTCGCGGCGGCGCGGTTGCTGGGTGAACTTGCTGAGTGCGTCCGGGTCGCCGTGGTTGGTGAAGTGCTCCAGTCCGACCTGGACGAACAGCCCGCGGGCGCGCAGCGCGACCGGGCCGTCCGCGGAGTCGAGGTGTCCGTCGGCGCTGGCGTAGATCTTGCGCCCCGCCACGCCGTCCACCCGCGCCGCGATGAACAGCGTCGTCCCGACCGGGACCGGCCGCAGGAAATCCGTTTCCAGCTTGCCGGTCACCGCGGGGCGGCGCAGCAGGTTGCCGACGGCGGATCCGAGCGCCTCGTCGAACGCGCACGCCAGCAACCCGCCGTGGGCGAGGCCGGGCGCGCCCTGGTGCGCACGCGTGACCGGGAACTTCGAGTACACGACGCCGCCGTCACCGACGGTGGAACGCATGTGCAGTCCGTTGTCGACATCGCCGCACCCGAAGCACTCCGCGTAGTGCATGGCCAGCTCGGTACCGGGTCCCGGTGCCTCCGGGTGGAACCGCGGCGCCTCGGTCTCGACCGGGGGCCACGGAGTCGCAGGTCGGCGCTTCTCGCTCACCTCGACACGGTAACCGGTTCTAGCGCGAATCACGCGGGGTACCCCGGCTTCGGAGAGACAAAAACCACGAGAAGAGAGAAAATCACTACCCGATGGTACTAAGGTCGCAACCTTGACCGCGCTGGAACGAAACGGTTTGAGGAGGTCGGGGCGAACATGACACACGCAGCGCAGGCACCCGAAGTGGACGAGAAGACGGTCAAGAGAGCCGTCCTCGCGTCCGCGATGGGTAACGCAACAGAGTGGTACGACTACGGGGTGTTCACCTCGGGCGCGATCGCCGCCAGCATCGGCACGGTGTTCTTTCCCGGCGAAGGAAACGCGATCCTCAAATCGCTGGCTCTGGTGGCGATCGGGTTCGTGGTACGGCCGTTCGGCGGAGCGTTCTTCGGCCCACTGGGCGACAAGATCGGCCGCCAGAAGGTGCTGGCGATCACGATCCTGCTGATGTCGGGGTGCACGTTCCTGGTCGGCTGCCTGCCCACGTACGCGGGCGACTACGCCATCGGCATCGGCGCGCCGATCCTGGTGCTGCTGCTGCGGCTGATCCAGGGCTTCTCCACCGGTGGTGAGTACGGCGGCGCGGCGACGTTCATCGCCGAGTACGCACCCACCCGCAGGCGCGGGTTCTGGGGCAGCTTCCTGGAGATGGGCACGCTCGCCGGTTACGTGCTGGGCAACCTGGTCGTGCTGGCGGTGACGCTGTCGTTCACCGCGGAGCAGGTGGACAGCTGGGCGTGGCGGATCCCGTTCTTCGTGGCCCTGCCGCTCGGCCTGATCGGTCTCTACCTCCGGAACAAGCTGGAGGACACGCCGGAGTTCCGGCGCCTGGAGGCCGCGGGTGAGAAGGCGGAGAAGGCTCCGTTGAAGGAGACCCTGTCGCGCAACTGGCGCATGATCCTCAACCTGATCGGGATCGTGCTGCTGCTCAACATCGCCGACTACATGTTGCTGACCACGATGCCGACCTACTTCACGGACACGTTGAAGATCAGCGACAACACGTCGACGATCATCATCGTGATCGTCGAGGTCATCCAGATCGCGCTGATCGCTCCCCTCGGCGCGCTCTCCGACCGGATCGGCCGGAAACCGATGCTGCTCACCGCGGCCATCGGGTTCCTCGTGCTGAGCTACCCGTCGATCAAGCTGATGCAGAGCGGCAACACCGTGTTGCTGTTCCTCGGGTTCCTCATCGTCGCGCTGCTGCTGGTGCTGATGCTGGCCGTGATCGGTTCGACGTTCCCGGCGATGTTCCCGACCCGCGTCCGCTACGGCGCCTTCGCGATCGGCTACAACGTCTCGACGTCGCTGTTCGGCGGTACCTGCGGTGTCGTTGTGACCGCGCTGATCCACGGCACGGGCAACGACGACTGGCCGGCCTTCTACCTGATGATCGCCGCGGCGATCGCGCTGTTCCCGATCATCAAGATCCCGGAGACCGCGCGGGTCCCGATGGACCACATCAACGAGCAGGGCCTGACCGCCGTTCCGGCGGCCAAGGCCGCGACGAACTGACCGTTCGGCAAAAGGTGAGGGCCGGGTCCCGTGGGGGGCCCGGCCCTCGCTCACTCGGTGACGTCGGCAGCGGCCGTGCCACGAGGAGCGAACTGACGACGCGCGTAGGCCGCCAGAGCCGATGCCACCGCAACCGCAACGCCGGCTTCCACCAGCAGTGCCGTGAAGACCATTGCTTCCTCCTCGCGAGGGTTCGGGCGCGGCTGATCACCGCGCCGTGTTACTGGGGTGTGTTCCGGGGGATGATCCCCGTGTTACTCATCGCCACGAAGTCGGTGAGTATTTCTCCCACAGCCCCCCGTTGAGGGGTGATCTCGACCACGGCAGAATGAACCGCGGCGAAACCGCAACACGAGAGGAGGCGGCTGGGGTAATGGGCGAACCACCTCGGCCCGGCGTCGGTGAGGCGGCGCGGCTGCTGGACGACCGGACGCAGCAGATCGTCGCGGTGCCCCCGCTGCTCGACGACGCCGAACCCGACCAGAGCCCGCTGGCCCCCACGCCTCCGCCGGCCCTCGACGGGCACGCCCTGTAGGAACGGCGAAGGCCACCCCCGCTGCGGGAGTGGCCTTCGTGTCGTGACGGGATCAGCTCGCGAGGGCGGACAACTTCGTCCAGTCCGCCCAGGAGTAGGTCCAGTCGGAGTAGTCGCCGTCCTTGGCCGACAGCGTCTGGGTGCTGCCGGTGATCTCGACCGGGTCGCCGATCAGCGCGCCGTCGTAGTACTCCTTCGCCCGCGCCGGCGACAGGTTGACGCAGCCGTGCGACACGTTCTGCTTGCCCTGCGCCCACACCGACGACGCCAGGCCGTGGATGAACTCCCCGTTGTTCGAGATCCGCACCGCCCACGGCACGTTGACGTCGAAGTAGTCGTAGCGCGGGTTGCTCATCGAGTAGGTCGGGTGCTTGGACATCACGACGTGGATGCCGCTGTGCGTGACGCGGCCCGGGTCGGAGTCCAGCCCGTAGCTGGCGGGGTAGTCGGCGATCTGCACGCCGTCCCGGATCACCTGCATGTGGTGGGACTTGACGTCGCCCTTGACGATCTGCGAGCGGCCGATCGAGAACGACGCCGTCACGTCCTGCTTGCCGTAGGTGCCGTCACCGATCTTGAGACCGTAGAGGTTCGCGGCCACCTTCACCTGCGTGTTCGGCTGCCAGTACTCCTTGGGCCGCCAGTGCACGCTGGTGTCGGACACCCAGGCCCAGGAACCCTCGGTGTGCGGCGCGGTCTCGACGGTCAGGGCGCGTTCGACCGCGGCCTTGTCGGTGACCTTGGAGCTGAAGGTGAGCGCGATCGGCATCGCGATGCCGTAGGTCTGGTTGTCGCCGACGTTCAGGCTGGCCGTCAGCTGCTTGCGCGGACTGACCGTGGTGAACGAACCGGCGATGGTGATCTGCTTGCCGTCGGCGCCCAGCGCGGTGCCCGACCACGTGTACTTCTTGCCGTAGCCGAGGTCCTCGGTGGCCGCCCAGCTGCGCTTGTCGGCCGCGAGCTGGCCGGCGACCTGCTTGCCGTCCGGGTTGGTGAGGGTGACCGTCTGCAGTTCACCGTTGGCGACCGTCACCTGGGCCGCGTCGCTGGGCGCCACGTCCTTGGCGCCGTCGGCGGGCTGCACGGTCAGCTTCGCCGGCTGCGCCGACGTCTGCTGCGCGTCGGCCGACGTCCCCGCCCCGCCCGTCGCGGCGCTGCCGGAGCCGTCACCGCTGCACGCGCTCAAGGTCAGTACCGCGGCCAGTCCGAGGCCGAACAGCGCCAGCGGTCCCCGTCGTCTGTGAAGTTGTGTCACCTGTGCATCCCCTTCATCCCCTGTCGCCAGTCAGACGCGTGTCCGTAGGTGATCGTTGACGCTCAGGAGTGTGACTCGCGTCACTATCAAGGGAACCCCAGTGTCGGAACGCCACGGCCGGCCGCTAGATGATCAGCCTATCGAGTGGGTCCGACAGTGATCGGGTGACGCCTTTACGCCATCTCGGTGACTGAGTCAAAGGGGTCCGAAATCGCGCACATCCGGGTAGGCTGCCGCGCAGGCCGTTGTTTTGCGTGGTCGTGGCTACACACTCGCGGAACTTTCGACGCGGGCCCTGAGCCGCCGCGCTCGTCGCTCGATCGAACCGTCCGGGCGGCCCGGAAGGCCGCTCGCGGCCTTCGCTCGAGTACTGACGAGGAGCAACAGCGGTGGCGCAAGGCACTGTGAAGTGGTTCAACGCCGAGAAGGGCTTCGGCTTCATCGCCCAGGACAACGGTGAGGGCGACGTGTTCGTGCACTACTCGGAGATCGAGGGCCGGGGTTTCCGCACCCTCGAGGAGAACCAGCGCGTGGAGTTCGAGATCGGCCAGGGGCAGAAGGGGCCGCAGGCCCAGAAGGTGCGGGTCATCTGACACCGGCCTTCATCAAGCCGTCCCGTCCCCGGCGATCCTTCGCCGGGGACGGTTTTGTCCGGGTCAGCGCCGCGCGGCGTGCTGGCGGTCCCAGTTCTGGTCGAAGTGGTGCTGGTCGGTGTCGGCGACGCCGGTGTGGTCGGCGAACTGGCGGCGCTCCTGTGAGGCGGCCTGGGCCTCCCAGGCCAGGCGCTCGAGGACCCATTCCCGGGCCAGCGCCTGCGGCGAGGTGCCGCGCTCCGCGGCGAGGTCCTTGAGCTGGGAGCTCGCGACCAGGTTCATGCGCAGCTGGTAGACCTGCGCCTCGCCGAAGCGCTTGCCGGTCCCGGTGCTTTCCGGGCCGGTCTCCGGCGCGAGGGCGGCCAGGTAACTGGTCAGCTCGTGGTCCTCGACGGCGCTCTGCGCTTCCTTGTCCGGCGAGTTCCGGTGCTTGCCCGGGTTGACCGGCTTCAGGTTGGTCCGGGTGGGGTTCCGGCGTCCGAGAGAGGGAAGAGGCACCCGGCCACGATAACGGTTGGGTCTCGAGACGACCGCCATTGTGGTGCACGACACACCGATTCCCGTCGGTCGGCTGGGCCGTTCAGGGGGTGCGTACGCCCGGATGTCGCAGCGCGTGAGCTCACGGAAAGTCATTCACGCAGGCCGCGCGGGACGCCGGGAATGCGCAGGAAAAAGGTCCGGAAATGGAGGGGCCCCCGCGCCAGGGGGAGGAACGCGGGGGCCGGAGGGGATCTCCACAGGCGCTGACCGGGGGTGTGTCAGCAAGTCGATTGTTACATGATGCGGCCCGATGACGCGAGTGCTGGACGGGAAAAATTGCCCCGGCCCGTCATCGTCCCGTTGTTCGCGGTTCATCTGCGGGAACGGGGAACGGGGACGTTGCGTGTTCACAGGTTCACTCTGCGGGGGGCTGCGTGGCCGGCGCCACGGTCGCTAGCCTCGCGGCGAAGTTGTTGCTGTCACAGTTCTTTCGGGAGGAGCTATGAGCGGGTCTGTGGAAGTTCGGCAGTTCCTCCTTCGACACGAAGGCGGCGATCCGGTCGGCGGTGTGCCCTCGCAGCGGTCCGGCCAGGCGGATGCGCCGCGCGTTTCGGACGACCAGGTGCGGCGGGCGCGGCTGGCGGTGGCCGCCGGCGCGATCGACGCGCGGGACTGTGCGCAGCTGCTGGAGATGCTGGGCCTGGTGCCGGACGAGGAAGGCGTGAACCCGGTGCAGCGCTGACGTCCGGTCAGGGGTGCACCCCCTGGTCGCACCCCTGACCGTCCGGGTCGGAAAAGATATCGTCGTTGCTCCGGTCGGCGCAAACGTTTTTCGGCCGGCCGAAGTAATGGGTGGCGAAATTCTTCGAGATCGTTATGCGCCGATTTTCGTAACGGTGTTATGTTCGCGCTATGACAATCGTTCGCGAGATCCGGCCCCTCGTGCAGCGGTGGGGCGGGAAGTTCATGACCTCGCCCGAGCTGGCGGAAGTGGAACGCGAGGTGGGGCTGGGGCAGCGCGCGCTGTACTTCCGCGGCCGGTCGGCGGTGCTCGGTGATCCGCCGCCGGGGGTGGTCGCCGAGCTGTTCGGGATCTTCCCGCGCTGGGTGGTCGACTTCGTCCTGCCCACCGCGACGCAGGCCCTCGACGCGGCCGCGGCGGTCTCGGCGTACACCGAGGCGCTGTCGCGCTGGTCGGAGGCGCACGTGCCAGAGGACGCGCGGCTGGGGGAGCTGCTGTTCCGGTTGGTGGAGGCGGCGGATGCGAGCGGGCTGGCGCTGTTCGCCGGCTGGCGGCAGGTCGAGTGGCCCTGCGGCCTGGTCGCGCGGATCGGCCACGGGTTGATGCTGCTGCGCGAGTACCGCGGTGGTCTGCACTTCGCCTGCCTGCGCGCCGTGGGGTTGACGGTGCCGGAGGCGGTGGTGGCCGACCCGGAGGGCGGGCGGGCGCGGTTGTTGCGGACGGCCTGGTCCCCGGAGGCGGCGGACGCGCTGATCGCGCGGGCGCGCCCGGATGTGCAGGAGCGCTGGCGCCGGGCGGAGGAGCTGACGGACGAGCGGATGGCGGAGCTGCTGGCCGTTCTGAGCCCTGCGGAGCAGACGGAACTGGTCTCGTCGCTGCAGGAGTTGGACCGGGTCGCGTCGGCTTCGGCGCCGACGGTCGCCGGAGAGTGACCGGGCCCACAATGATCGACTCCGCTGCCCCGGTGGCCGGTCCGGGCCCCGGTCGGGCGGCGTTTCCGCAGCTCAGAGTATTCATGCGGGGTTAAGGGATACCGGGTGGAGGGGCGGTTTCGGGGTGCCCTATGCTTGTAATCGCTCCCAGGGAGACCTGAGAGCGCGGTCGGTCGGTCACCCGAACCGGCCGGGCTCCCATCGTCTAGCGGCCTAGGACTCCGCCCTTTCAAGGCGGCAACGCGGGTTCGAATCCCGTTGGGAGTACGCATGACAAATGCATATGGCCCTGTGGCGCAGTTGGTTAGCGCGTCGCCCTGTCACGGCGAAGGTCGCGGGTTCGAGTCCCGTCAGGGTCGCAGTAGCGTCTGGCTTCAGCCGGCGTTTCCGGCCAGGTAGCTCAGTTGGTACGAGCGTCCGCCTGAAAAGCGGAAGGTCGCCGGTTCGACCCCGGCCCTGGCCACCGCTTCTAGCAGCACAAACGGCCCCCGCCGATCACGACGGGGGCCGTTTGGCGTTCGAGGGTGCTCAATTAGGGTCTCAGTTGGGGTTCCAGAAGTACCCGTTGAGCTGGTCGGCGACGTCCCTCCGGATCTCGTCCGTCACATGCATGTAGCGCGCCTTCATCGACACGGTCGACCAGCCCATGAGGTCCATCACAGTCCGGTCGGGCACGCCGAGGATGAGAAGCACGGTTGCCGCGGTGTGGCGCGCATCGTGGAGTCGCGCCTCCCGAACGCCAGCCTCGGCAAGGAGCGCCTTCCAGTCGCCGTAATCCGCTCGTGGATCGAGCGGTTTACCGTTTGGTTGGGTGAAGATCCAGTCCCCCTCGTGCCACTCGCTGCCGGCGCGATCACGTTCACGGGCCTGCCGCTCGCGGTGGCGCATCAGCAGGTTGAACAGTTCGTCAGGTAGCGGGAACGTTCGTCGGCCCGCCCTGGACTTGACGTCAACCTCGACGAGTCCCCCACCCTTCCGTTGTGGGCATTTCCGGGCGTGCTCGGTACAGGTGGGCGAGCAAGGTTCCGGGCACGGTCGGGTGTGCTTTTTGCAAGGCTGCTTGCACTTCTCGGTCCGGTGGTAGGGCCCGCCGCACGCATGCGGGTTGTCGCACCCGTGCTGCCACTTCTGCCGCTGCAGGGCCTTCTTGACGCGGAGCGTCTTCCGTCGCTCATCGAGGTAGCTCCACCGCATACCCAGGGCCTCGCCTTGTCGAGCGCCGAGCGCGAGTGCCAGGACGTAACGGACGCCGTTCCGGCGGCTCAAAGCTGCGGAAAGGAGGCGCTGAATCTCGTCGGCTTCGAGAGGCTCCACTTCCTCTTCTTCGACCCGTGGTGCCTTGGCGAGTGCAGCCGGATTGCGCTGGATGATCCCGCGCCGTTCGGCCTCACCGAAGGCGGTGCGTGCCGTTCGATGAACTTGGTGTGCGGTTCCGGGCTTGAGACCAGACTCCAGCATTTTCGCGTACAGCTTCTCGAAATGCTCCGGCTCGATGCGCTTCATGCGGTGTGCACCGACACCGGGGATGAGGTGCTTGTTCACGGCGGTCTGATAGCCGCGGAGCGTCTTGTACCTGACCGTCAGCGGGGCGATGTTGTCGACCCAGTGGCGTAGCCACGCTTCAACCGTCCAGTCGCGTCCCTTGCGGCGCACGTTCCCCTGATCGCGCTCGTTCAGAAGTTTCCGGTACTCCTCGCGAGCGTCATCTTCACGCCGCCGTTTGATGTGGCGACGATCCGGCCTGCCGTCGTCGAGCACGCCGACAGTGACTCGTGCGTGCCAGTACCCGTCGTACTCGCTGAAATAGAGACTCCCTTCGCCGTTCGGGTTCCGGGTGCCTTGTGGACGCTTGCTGCGAGCCAAAGATGGTTCCTTTCTCAGGCGGCGGTTGCACTGGCGCTGGCGACAAGCCGAGCGGCGTAGTCCTGAATCGCGGACGCCGGAACGCGACGGAGTCTGCCGATGCGGACGGACTCGATCTGGCCCGTGCGAAGCAGTTTGAACATCAGCGTCCGTCCGATGCCGAGTCGTTCGGCTGCCTCTTCGACCGTGAGCATGACTCGTTCCGGGGGGAAGCTCGGAGGGGCAGACTGCGTCGGCCGCGTCTCTTGTTCCGCCAGTGTCCGAGCGAGCTTGGCGAGAGTGGCGGCCAGTTCGGTGATCTCGTCGGCGGTAGCCATGCGGCCCCTTTCGATCTCTCGGTGACGGCGGGAGGCATCGTCTCCGGCGGCTACGGACTGTCACCCCCGAGCGTGCATCTCGGAGGCGGGTACGGGGGTGGTCGGCGGAATGTCTAGGCGAGGTGGCGGAAGTGCGGGTTGAAACCCGGAAACCCCGCAAAGTGGCCCTGGAGCTGGGGATTGCTCGCGGGGTTTGGTGAGATCGGCGGGTTCGGCAAACCCCGCAAACCTCGTAGAGTCGCGGGGTTTGCGGGTTTTGACGGTGAGTCGCCGGGGGTGAAACCCCGCAGCCGGTAGTCGTCGTTTTCCCTGGTCAGTGAGGGTTGTTCTGGTCGGCAGCGGGGTTTGCGGGGTTTCCGGGTTTGATTCCCGGGTTCGAACTTGTCACCCGGTGCGTTCGACCCAGTAGAGGCGCATCTTGGTGTGTGGGTCGGGCACGCTGCGTAGCACGACGTCGCCGCGCCAGCGGTCGAGTTGTCCGGTGAGACGCCGACCGAGGGCTTTGGTGGAGAGCGGTTTGCCGGCTGCGGTGGTGGGGAAGGTGCCGGCCCAGGGGTCGGGTCCGACGATGGTTTCGGCGCTTCCCCGTACCTGCTGGGCGGTGAGGGGCTGTTCGCCGTGCAGGTCGTGCCAGGCCAGCAGGAACGCTCGCCATTCGGCGGCGTCGTCGTCGAGTTCGCGGGCGTGTTCGGCGTTGCCGAGGAAGTCGGCGATGCCGTGGTGGGCGAGGAAGCCGCCGAGGTGCTGGGCCCAGCGGGTGAATTGGCGCATCTGCGGGACACCAGCGGCGGTGGGGGCGCCGGCGGCGGTCCAGTCGAGGATGAGCACGAGTAGGTGCCACAGCACGGTGGCCTGGTTGGCCGGGTCGAGGATCCAGCTGTCGAGGTTGGGGATGGTGAACCCGGTGCGGGCCTCTGGGCGGGGGCAGTTGGGGTCGAGGCGGACCCAGACGGTGCGGGAGGCCATGTCCCCGCCGGTGCGGAGGTTGTTGCCGGTGGCCAGCCAGAGCCGGTCGTTGGGGTAGGTGGCGGCGGCGTTGGTCCCGAGCCGCCGGTCGGTCCAGGTGCGTTCGGTGACCAGCCGTGCGAGCACGGCGGAGTCAATCACGTGTCCCTCCACGAGGTTGTCGAACACGACCGCGCCGCATTGGTCGGCGAGCACGGTGGTGATGGCTTTGCGGAGTTCGTCTTCGGAGTCGGTCCAGGTCAGCACCCGCTGCCCGACGAGCAGCCCGACACAGCCGGCGAGGATGGTCTTGCCGGAGCCGGGCATCGAGGCGTCGATGACGCCGAACGGGGAGAGGGTGCGGGTGAAGGGCCGGATGATCGGCGTGACCAGCAGCGCGAGGTAGTTCGCCCGGTCGGCCGGCTCCCGCCAGGGGAAGTCCCGCAGGAACCGCTCCAGCAGGAACTCCCGCGCCGCGGCGACCTGGTCGGCGCTGGGGCGATCAGGCACCGGCGGGAGGTGCGTGTTGCCGGCGAGGTAGAACCCGGTGGCCGGGTCGTAGCCGGGGGTCTGCAGGAGCGTGCCGTCCGGGCGCAGCACCGGGGTGGAGATGATCCGGCGCAGCACCGGCAGCCCCGGCCAGGAGCGGCGGGCCAGCACCGCGGCCAGCACGGGCCCGGGCGGGGAGACCTCGACGTCGGCGGTGTTGCCCTTCTCGTCCACGCGCGGCCGCACGACGTCGGCGTGCTGCGCGAGCAGCGACGCCAGCAGCGGCGGTTTCAGCGGGGTGGCCGACAGGGGCAGCGCCACGTCCTCGTCCCCGGCGGTGGGGTCGGCCGCGCCGGAGACGGACTCCAGGGCGACCGGGTTGCCGTCGCTGACGTAGGTGTCGGGGATCAGGCGGGCGTCGAGTGCTTCGGTCAGGACGCGGATGGTCTCGGGTGCGGCCCCCACCCGCACCCGGGGACGTCCGCCCGCACCGACCGGCCACAGGCGCGACCGCTGGCCGGCCTCGGGGGTGCTGTCCGGGGTGCTGCTCATGATCAGGACTCCTTGGCGTCTCCGGTTACGTGGTCGGCGCGCGAGCGAACGCGGCTGCGGGTGACGGTGCGGGGCGCGATGCCGATCCGGTCGGCAATCTGCTGCCCGAGCCGTCGTCCGGGGTCGAGGGCGCGGGGTATGGGCATTAGGCAGCCTCCTTGCGGCGGACGGGGTTGTGCGATCCGGCGGTGAGCCCGGCGTCGACGACGCGGGCGACTTCGGCCTCGTTGGGTGGCCAGTGCTGGGAGCCGATGAGGGTTTGCCCGGCGGCGATCAGTTCGGCGCGGGCGGTGGCGTGGTCGATCAGTCCGGCTCCGACCTTGCGGCCGATGGTGTAGGCCGCGGAGGCGAGCGTTTCGTTGTGGCGGCCGGGGTCGGCGGCGCGCACGCGGTCGCACTCGCCGCGCAGTGCGGCGGCGCCGTAGGCGGTCGGGTTGGCCGAGCGCAGCGCGACGGGTTTGGAGGTGGCGGCAGGAGCGGCCTTTTCGGTGCACAGCTGCACGAGCCAGGCGGGGAGCTCGACCGGGTCGCGTTCGTCGAGCAGTTCGTAGCCGCCCTGCTCGGTGACCGAGCCGGGGCCTACCACGTACCCGCCTCCCGATCGGGTGTCCACGCGCGGGCAGATCTGGCCCTGGGAGTTGCGCAGCCGCACTCCGGGCGGGGCTTGGAAGTACAGGTGGCGCCCGCCGGAGGGTGTGGCGACGGTGAAGGTGTCCGGCAGCGGCCCGCCGCGCTGCTCGGCGAGCGCGGCCAGAGCGTTGGCGCCGTCCGGGCCGGCCTCGTCGCCTTTGGGCATGTCCAGGTCGACCACCACCAGGCGGGCGGGCCCGGTGGCGACG
The DNA here is from genome assembly GCF_030814215.1 of Amycolatopsis thermophila. Classification (NCBI taxonomy): domain Bacteria; kingdom Bacillati; phylum Actinomycetota; class Actinomycetes; order Pseudonocardiales; family Pseudonocardiaceae; genus Amycolatopsis; species Amycolatopsis thermophila. Next base: position 2,603,333 of record NZ_JAUSUT010000001.1, read on the forward strand.
GCGATGTTCCAGGCGTCGGCCGCCCAGGTCCGGCGGAGTCGCGCCGGGTCGGTGGTGGCGCGGTTCTCCCAGTTCTTGATCGCGGGTTGCCGCTTGGTGCCCGGCCGCAGCGGGAAGACCGGCCAGTCCATCGCGGCGAGGTAGAGCGCCCAGTCCAGTAGCGGATTCGTGGTGTCCATCGATCACTCTCCAGAAGGGGGTGCGACGCCGTGGGTGGGGAGCCCGAGCGGCTGACGCCGGAGCAACGGCGCGCGGCGTTGGTGATGGCGGTGGCCGGCACCGTTGCCGTCGTCGGCTTCGTGGTGGCCGGTGTGCTGATGGGTAAGGCGTGGATGGGCCTGGGTGCCGCGTTGGCGGTGTCGGCCGGCACCGTCGTGTCCTGGATCCGCTACGGCGGAAGCCGCCCAGGCAAGGGACGATCCGGTGGGTGAGCAGCCGGAGCGGTTGACACCGGGGCAGGTTCGTCTCGCGTTCTGGCTGGCCCTCGGCTTGTCCCTGTGCTCCGCGGGGTCTGTGGTGCTGGCGGTGCTGTCGCCGAGCCCCTGGATGGGCCTGCTCATGGCGTTCGCCTTCGGTGTCCAGGCCCCATATCAGTGGCTGCGCTACTTCCGGCGCCGCCCGTGACTCGGCGAGTACGGCGGGTGGGGCGGCTTCGGCCTGTTCTCCTGGGCGGGAGCGTTAAGCGCCGCGGGCTGGGGGCTGCCGGGCCGCGCGGAGGTGGTGGTCACGCGCGGCCCGGCAGCAGCAGGGGTGGTCACCAGTGCCGGAGTCCTTCGAACTTGCGTCGGGCGCCGATGGCCTGGTGGAGGACCTTGGCCTCCAATGCCTTTGTGCTCAGCCGCCCCAGGCGGGAGAGGCCGAGCGCGGTGGCGACGGCGAGTAGGTCGTCGCGGTTGAGGCGGAGTGAGCGCAGGTAGGCGGCGCCTTCGTCTTCGGTCCCGGTCGCCCGGAGGCGGGCGGCGACGGCCTCGGGAGTGGTGGTCATGCTGGGGGTCCTCCAACGGGGTGGTCGGTGTGGGGTGGGGTTCAGAGGGCGGAGCCGGAGAGGCGGCCGCGGGTGTAGAGGCGGTGGGTGGCGCGGTCGATGCGGCCCCAGTGGCGCCGCACGAGTGCGCGGGTATGGGAGCGGATCCGGCTTTCGGACGAGCCGGTGTGTTTGCGGAGGCGGCGGACTTCGCGCAGGTCGTCCTCGGAGGCCTTGGCGGCCAGGCGCAGCGCGGAGCCGAACCACAAGCCGGCGTGGCGGGTGAGCCAGTAGGCCTCGGCTTCCTGCCCGGCGAGCAGGATCGCCAGCTCGATCTCGGGATGGTCGGCGGGGACGTCGCGGTGGCGGGTGTAGCCGCCGGTTGGTCCGAGGCGGCAGTGCTGGACCGCGATGCCCTGAACGACCGCGATGACGCCGTGTCCGGCTTCGTGGGCGGCCAGGGCGCCGAGGCTGACGGCGTCGTCGGTGTCGTAGCGGGGGCGTCCCATCGTGAAGGGTCCTTCCAGGGGTGTGGGGGCAGGAGGTGGCGCAGCCGCTGTACCTGAGCTGGTCGGCCTGGATCGGCTTGTGGCAGCACGCGCCGGTGGCGGTGAACGGGGCGCGCCGCCGCGCGAGCCGGGCAGCACCAGCGCATTCGCTACACTGGGTGACCATTTGAGGTGTGAGCGGGCGGGGCGGATGCGTCCCCGACGGGTGGGGAGGCGAGTTACGGAGCGGGTTACGGCCCGGGAGACGAGTTACGGACGTAACTCGCCCCCGGATCGGGGCCGTAATCCGGTCTGATCAGCGTAAAGTTACGCAGTTACGGCGCAGCGCAGCGTCGTGAGAGCGGCCGCCGAACCCCCGAAATCGGGGGTCGGCGACGCCGCGACAGCCGTAACTCAGGCGGTCGGGCCGCCCTGTTCGAGCTGGGCAACCCGCGCCGCGTGGAGTTGACGGACAGTGACCGGATCGACGGGGTAGAGGTTGCCGGTGGAGGGTGGCTTGATCCCGAGTTCGGCCAGCGCGGCGACCAGCTTGGTCTTGGTCAGCTCCCGGTAGGGCTTGTATCCGGGGGCCAGGCCGCGCAGGGCCCCGACCAGGTCCCCGGCGTTGACCGGGTCGTCGCCGATCATGACCGTGGTCAGGTCCTCGACCAGGTCGCGGACCTCGGGTTCGGGGGCCGCCGGGGTGGTGGCCCCGCCGCGCAGCTCGGCCCCGCGGGCGGCGATGCCGGCCAGGTCCTCGGGGGTGAGGTAGAACGAGCGCACCACCCCCGGGGTGTCCATGAACCCGCTGGTCATCAGGGTTCCGCAGTCGTTGAGCTTGTCCTTGGTCTTGGCCTTCAACCCGAGCGCGGAGATGCCGTTTTCGTGGGCCTTCTCGCCGAGCACGATGTTGTTGCGGGCCTTGTCGTCGATGGCGCCGCAGGCCTTGTTGCTGGTCACGGCCATCAGGTCGCGCGGCAGCGACTGGTCGGAGGGGTTCGGGGTGGCGAAGACCAGCACGATCCCGTACTTGCGGGCCGCCGAGTAGAACCGCACCAGCAGGTTGACCAGTTGCTTGCGCTCCTGCGGGTCGTCCTGCCGGAAGAAGGCCTGGCACTCCTCGATGACCACGATCCGGGGCCGCAGGCCGGGCTCCTTCGCCGCGACCTCCCGGTTGACCTCGGTGATGCCGTGCTTGACCAGCAGTTGCCCGCGCACGGCAAGATCGGCCTGCAGGCCCTTGATGTGTTCCAGGCAGGCCTGCACATTGGCCTCGGTGTCGCCCTTGAGGAACGTCGACAGCACCGGGGCCAGCGGGTCGAAGTCGAAGTTGTCGGCGAAGACGAACACGTCGATGTCGACCAGCGGGTCCAGCGCCGCCCCGGCCAGCAGCGCCTTGATCATGGTGGACTTGCCCGATCCCATGCGCCCGGCGAACACGAAGTTGCGCTCCCACACCGTGGTCTCCACGACCGTGCCGCGGGGGCTCATCCCGACCGGGAACCCGGAGAAGAAGTCCGTCGTCCCCTCGGTGAGCAGCGGATACGGGTCGACCGGCTCGCGCAGCACACCCGGCTCCAGCCGGTAGAGGTCCATCACGGTCGGGTCGTCCTCGTCCGGGTCGACGAAGAGTTCCTGCGGGCGGCAGCCCAGGTTGTGGGCCAGCAGATCCTTGGCCTTGGCCACGTCCTTGACCCCGGCGCCCATCGGCAGGCGCAGCTTGGCGGTGTAAGCCTTGCCACCTTCGGCCATCATCGGCGGCCGTACCCACGCGTGATCGGTGTCCCGGTTGGGCCAACCCTCCTTGATCGCCGCCGACAGGCGCGCGACGCCGATGTTCGTCAACGCTGTGACCAGCGCGTTCTCCGTCAGCTCGACGTAGGCCACGCGCTTGCCCGTCTGGCGCAGGTGCGCGGGCAGGACCTGCTCGCCGAGCTTCTGGCCGTCCTTCCAGCGGCGGAAGCCCCACACCCCCAGCCCGGCCAGCACGAACGCCCACCAGTGCGCCACGCTCCAGCCCACGATCGTGCCGGTGGTGGTGATGATCGAGCCCAGCGTGTGCAGGACATCCACGACGTTCCACGCCCCGAGCCAGTGGCCGAACCCGTTGATCACCCCGGCCACCAGCGCCACGCCCAGGGCGATGACCAGCGCCAACGCGGCCTTCTTGCCCGCCGACCAGGTCAGCTCGACCCACTTGGTCAAGGCATCGACCCGGGTGTGGCGGGTCTGCTGGATCTGCTCGTTGAGCCGCGCCGCCAGCTCCAGGTCGTTCTGCTCCAGCGCCCGGGCGCGGGCGGCGCGGGCGTCCGCCTGGCCGCGTTCGGCCTTCTTGCGCTGCCGCTCGGCGTCCACCCCCTTGGTGAAGTAGGTGGCGTGCCGGCGCGCGAACTTCCCGATCGGGCTGTCCGCGCAATCCCGCCCCTTCTGCATCGTCCAGCGCACCGCCGTCCGGGTGCCGCGGCCGACCGTGACGATGTCGTTGCGGTAGCCGCGGTAGCGTTCGATCGCCAGCTCACGCTGCCGGGCCCGGTACTCGGCTTCGGTGACGATCTCGGCCTCGATCACCTCCGTATCCGCCTCCACGGTCGAGGTGTCGGCGCGGTGGGCGGGCAGGTAGTGCACCCGCGCCAGGTCGGCCTCGGGTTCGTGGTCGATGGTCATCGGTTCTGGCCTCCCTTGCGGTACTCGTCGCGCAGCTGCCGCGCGGTCTTGGGCGAGCAACGCAGCGCCTTGCGGATCTGCTCGGCCTTGGTCGGATCGATCGAGCCCGGGCGGGCCTGGAGCGCCTTGTCGAGTTCGGCGCGCAACTGCTCGATCGAGCGGCCCGGGCGGCCCCCGATCTTCGGGCCGCGTCGGCTCGATTTTTGCTGGTCACCGGGACGATCGAGAGTGGCGATCGCGCCGCCCTCGATCGAGTCGCGCGGGGTCGGGTCCGGCTCGATCTCCGGCGCCGCCCCGGTGGTGGTCGCCGCGTTCTGCTCGGCGAGCAGATCGGCCAGCGCGCGGTCCCAATCTGTCGAGTCGGCCACCGGCAGGCCGGGCACGATCGCCGACTCCAGGCGGTCCCGCCCGGCCACGACGTAGCGACCCGGCGCGTACACCAGGCGGGCGGACCCGGCCTCGTCGATCTCGGCCACCGCGTTCTTCACGGCGGCGCGGCGGACACGGGCGATCTTGCGGGCGGCGGCCCGCTCGATCCGCGCCTCCCGCCGCTGCTGCCCGGACTTGGGGGCGGTGGCCAGGGTGAGCTGGTGGGCCACCACCCCGGCGATCGAGGCGGTGCCCATGACCACGCCGTGGTCCCAGGCGCTGGTCAGGCCGTGGGTGAAGTTGATGCCGAACGCGACCGCGCCGAACACCAGCACCCCGGCCACCAGCCCCCACACCGAGTGGTCCGGGCGGCGGCGCCGCTCGATCACCACCGCGATCGCGAACGCCCACATGCCCAGCTCGGTGATCCCGGGCAGCAACGCGCCCAGCGCCGAGCCGTAGACGGCCCGCCCGTAGGCGGCCATCGACGGGGCCGCCAGCGCGAACGACAGCAGCGCGATCGGGTAGATCAGCAGCTCCACCACGTGCGCACCCAGCCAGCAGCGCAGCCCCCGCCACACCGCCGCCCGGCGGGCCCGCCGCGCGGCGACGGCCTGCGCCTTGGCCTCGCGGCGGGCCTGCTCGTCGGCCCGCTGGATCTGGGCGGCGGCCTGGCGCTCCGCGATGCGCACCTGCGCGGCCGCGGCGGCGTCCTCGCGCCGGATCATCGCCTCGGCGCGCTTGTTCGCGCGCCGCTCCTCCTGCCAGCTCATCCCCACACACCCCTTTCCAGCTCACTGGTCAGTCGCTGTGCCGCCACCAGTGCCACCACCGCCCGCACCCGGGCCACCCGGGAGCGGTTGGTCTCCCGTGCCCAGGTGCGGGCCTCGATCAGGTCGGGCCAGTTCCCGGCCGCGACGGTCTCTCCGGTCGGGACGGTCACCACGACCGTCCAGGCCTGAGCCACATCACCGACGTGGGTCGCCTTCATGCCGACGGCCCTCCGTCCTTCGTGGACCGACGGCGGCGGCTGGTGTGGGTGCGCAGTTCGTGGGCGGCCCAGCCCAGCGCGGCCAGTACCGAGATGGCGTAGAAGCCCTCCCACACCGCGGCGCCGAGTCCGATCGGGACGACCACGCCGGCCAGCTCACCCAGGTGGAACCCGGCCCACGTCACCGCCCGGGTGGTGCGGGTGACGGTGCTGCCGGACACCACGACCTCGCCGGTCGGGCGCGCCACGGGTGATCCGGTGGGCTGTCCGATGTGGATGGTGTCCGGGGTGTGCTCAGGCGTGGACATTGACGGCCTCCTCCCGAGGGACGTTGGTGGGGTGGAAGAACTGGTTGACCGGGCCGGTCGGCGCGCGGCTGGCCTGCTCGACGATGAAGGTGTCCAGCCGCCGCATGCACACCTCGATCACCTTCGCGATCAGCACCGGAACGATCCGGATCAGGTGCAGCAGCAGGAACAACCCCACCGCGGCGGCGAACTTCAACAACACCTTCGTGCCGAACCGGCGCAGCACCTCGAACATCGACATCACCGACCACCCCAGCCGGAGAACACCACGGACAGGGCGTGCACGAGCTGGTCGAGCCCGTCGCGGACCTGGTAGGGGTTCTTCACGACCCACGCCAGGATGACGACGGCGAGAGCGAGCCAGCACAGCTTGCGCAGCTTGCTGGACTTGGGCAGCGCGATCTTGGTCTTGCTCATGTCGGCACCTCCGTGTCGGTGGCGGTCAGGGAGAACAGGTCGGTCTGGCCGGCGGGCTGCCACGCCCCGTCCCGCCACACCGCGTCGGGGGCGATGCCTTCCTCGGCGCGGATCACCGGCTCGGTCTTGTCCAGCCAGGCCTGCTTCTGAGACTCGGTGGCTTCCCGCCACCGTGTGCCGGTGGTGGCCTCGTAGCGGCGGATGCACAGCGTCTTGAGCTGGGCGGGGGTGGTGCCGATCGCGATTCGGGCGCTCACGTGGCCTCACCGCCCAAGGCGGTCAGTTCGCGATCCCAGTCGATGCGCGCGGACTCGGTGCCCCGCGGTACCAGGGCCTCGGTCTTGGCCAGCACCGCGGCGAGGGTGTCCCGCTTGAACGCGTACTGGCCGATCCCGGAGGGCGAGCGCAGCTCCAGCCACACCCGCCACTCCACGTCCCGGGCCGGGCGGATCACCACGTCCCCGTCACCGACCGCGGTCTCCGACAGCGGCTCCAGCGCCAGCCCGGCGGCCAGCAGGTCCCGCCCGATCAGCCAGCACACCCACACCCCGGCCCCGACCTCGAACTCCAGCCCGACCGCGTACGGGTCGTCCACGCGGTAGCGGATCTGCACCTTCAACGGCGCCAGCTCGATCACCTCACCCGAGAGATCCAGCAGTTCCGCCCACGTCGGCACCACCAGGCTCTGCGGCATCACCGGGAACCACCCCCGGTGGCGGTGATGACCCACTGCACGAACGACCGCGACGCGGCGCGGTGGTCCGGTCCGAGCTGGGATTGCAGGTAGCGGGTGATCTGGGCGAGTGACTGGCCCTCGCGGTGGCGGCGGGCGATGATCTCGACCGGTGCGGCGACCAGCTCGTAGCGGTAGCCGGTGCGCTGTGCGGCCTGGTGGTAGATGGTCTGTGAGACCATGTGTGTCCCCTTCGAGTCACTAGTTGGTTGGTTGGGGAGTCCCGGCGCGGTGGCGTTCTTGGCGGGATGCGCCGTGCCGGGGTCCGTCCTGGTGGTGCGGGTTGGGCGGGTCACGAGAGGACGATCTTTCGGACCATCGCGAGTTTGTGGCCGTGGGGACAGGTGCCTTCGCTGACGACGGTCACGGTGTCGCCGGGGCGGCCCTCGACCTCGCCGCGGACCATTCCGGCGCTGTCGCAGCCCGGTTCCTCGCAGCGGATGAAGGCCTGGTGGATGTAGGTGTCCTTGCTAGCCATGTCAGTTCTCCTTGCCCAGAGTGTCGGTGAGGATCTGGTGGTGGTCGAAGGCCAGCAGCTCGGGCGCGGCCTTCAGCTCGGTCACTGGCCACCAGCGGGCGTCGGTGGCGTCGTCACCGGCACGCGGTGCCGGGAGCGGCCCGCTCAGGTGGGCGGTGTAGGCGAAGGTGACGTAGCGGCCCCGGGGGTCCCGGCCCGGTGCGGCATACACCCCGACCGGAGACAGCGCGGCGATGTGCAGCCCGGTTTCCTCGGCCAGCTCGCGCCGCGCCGCGTCTTCGGTGTCTTCCCCGGCGTCGACGTGGCCGCCCGGTAGCGCCCAGCGCCCGGCGAAGGGGTCCCAGCCGCGCCGGATCAACAACACGCACAGCGCGCCGTCGCCCGACCGTCCGAACAGGACCACGTCCGCGGTCAGCCGCACCGGCTCCGCGGCGCTCATCGGCCACCACCCACCACGACGGGCACCTCCATGCGGTCGCGCCAGGTCACGCGCAAGTGGTCGGTCAGGATGGTCACACCACTGGCTGTGTGGGTCAGCTTGCGGACCGGGGCCGGGCGACCGTCGTGCAGCACGACCCAGTCCCCGACCCGCAACGTCTCGGCGGGTTTGCTGCTCATACGCACATTCATCGATGCTCCCGAGGTGTGCCGGTGTCAGAACGTGACGTGCCCGGTCATGTGGGCGGTCCCGCCGCAGCCCTTGACGCCGCAGGTGGCCGAGGCGGCGACGATCCCGACCGCGCCGCGCGGGCCGCTCTTGGTCAGATCGCGGTAGTTGAGCTGGCCGCATTTGCGGCAGGGACCGGACACGCGGACGGTGCGGGTGACGGTGCTCATCTCAGTCAGTTCTCCTTGACGGTGACGCGGATACGGGGTCAGAGCTGGGAGGCGATACGACGGGAACAGGCGGGCTTGCCGCAGCAGTTGGCGTGCTTGCTGACCCGCTTCCCGCACCCCGCGCACAGCCCGGACCGGTGCAGCACCTGCACCTGCGCGACGTCGTTGCGCTTGCGGTTCTTCTTGCCGAACATCAGGCCGCCTCCTCGGTCACCACGTCGATCCGGACCGGCAGCGACCGCAACGACTCCCGCGTCGCCCGGCGTGCGGTCCGGCGAGCCCGCACCTGGTCGGTCAGCTCCCGCGACACCCGGAACATCTCGGCATGCTCGGCAGCAGCCCAGCCACGCTCGGCTTCCTCGATCAGGGCGTCGATCTCGGCGATCTCAGCCGCCATCTGGTCCTCCCTCGCCTCCGCGGCGATGTCGTCGTCGAACAGCGGAAACAGCGCCTCTTTGGCTTCGCTGCTGGTGATCAACACGGTCTTCATCAGGCAGCCCGCCCCTCGGTCGCCGTCCAGTGCGCGTCGGATCGCAGCTGCGCTCGCTGCCACCGCTGGTAGGCCAGCCCGGCGCGCTCGACCGCCGCGCCGTGTGCGACCTGCGCGTCCCGCAGCGCCACCCGGTAGTCCGCGCGCATCGGTTGCTCGCTGGCCAGCTGGCGGAGTGACGCGATCCGCGAAGCCAGCCGGACCATGTCCCGCCGGGCGGCCAGGTACCCCTCGGCCGCCCGCTCTTCCGACAGGCGAAGCGCCACCAGAGCGGGACGCTCGATAACATTCGAATCCATATCAACTCTTCTCGTTAAAAAGGAAATGGACAGATATGAACGGGCGGTGGTGCGACTCATGCTGCGTCGCACCACGCACCCGATGTCGCTCTGACCAGCAGTGATGACAGTGTCAGAGGATGGTGAATTGCATTTTGCCCAGTTTCTTGCATCAGGGCGACGGACTAGGCGGGTCGCTTACGGCTTAGCTACCTGTCCGCCCCTGGCTTTTCTCCGAGCCAGGCCGGGTAAATGAAGTTTTCAAACAACAGAAATGGGTTCCGCCGAGGCCGCCGCGGCCGGTCCTTGTGGGCCTTGAAGTCCGACCTGCCGTCGCGGCGATGCGCTAAAAGTAGCGCTACTAGTAGCGCTACGACAACGCGTCCGATCGGGTGAAGGTCGCGGTGGTGTGGTGAGCTGAAACCAATCTCAGGCGAAAATCGCTACCATTTGCGCTGGTAGTAGCGCTATCTCGGAGGCTGTATGGCGAAGGACTGGCAAGCTGTAGCGAAGGCGATCAACACCCGAATGGCGGAGCGCTCCATCGGTCAAGCGGAGCTGGCCAACCAGGCTCGTGTCGCTGTAGCTACATTGCGGCAGATCCAGCACGGCGTTCCGAAGGAGCGCAACCCGCGCACCCTTGCGGCACTCTCCGAGGCCTTGGGGTGGCCGGCGAACCACCTTGAGCAGATCGCGGCTGGACAGGAACCGGACGGTGCCCCGGATCGGCTCGCGCAGCTCGAATCTGCATTGGCCGGGCTCCAGGAGCGGGTTGTCGCGCTTGAGCAGCGGATCGAGTCCGAGCGCGGCTAGCTGGCAACCTGCCGGATGAACGTCGCGACGCCGTCGATCACCCGGCCGGCTGCGCTCGCGAGCGTCTTGGCCCAAGTCGCCGCGTCGCTGGGGTGCTTAATCACCACGGCGAGGGCCGCGACGGTGACCAAGACGCCGATCAGCTTCGGAAGGATGGTTCCGCCTCCGCTGGTTGGCAGCGGAACCATGTTGCTCTTCTTGCCCATCGTTACCTCGCCTCGGTGGGGGTTCGTGTTCGCTGTCATGAACCAAGAACACCACCGAGGAGGCCGTGCTGGTAGGCGTTGCGCAGTCGCGTCCGCGCTATTCCGGAAAGGACTATTCCGGGGTGGCATACGCGCTGGTCAGGGCCTTCCAGCCGTCCGAAAGAATCTGCGACAAATCCGAGTTCGGGGCTTGCCAACCTAGTTCGTCGCGGATGCGCTGGCTGTCCGCGAGCAGCACGCGGGGCTCGTTCGCGGGTGGGTTCCGCGTGATTCGGACCGGGCGACCGGTGATCTGCTCGGCGGCCGCGAGAACGTCGTTGATGGACGTCTCGCGGCCGCTGCCGACGTTGTAGGCGCGCCACTCGCCAGGGGTGCACGACTCGATGGCGAGGACGAAGGCGTGCGCCATGTCGGCGACGTGCACGAAGTCGCGGACGGCGGAGCCGTCGCCGTTGACGCCCAGCTCGTCGGCCAGGCCGGCCTGGACGGCGAGCACCTTGGGGATCAGGCGGGTGAAGTCGCGGTCCGGGTGGCCGTCGACGGCGCCGGCGATGTTGAACGCGCGCAAGCTGGTCACTCCAAGCTGACCGGTTGCCGCGACGTTCGCCGCCGCGAGGTCGGCCGCGGCTTTGGTCGCTCCGTACGGGTTCGTAGGAGCGATCGGCGCGTCTTCGTTGATGGGCTGGGTGGTCGGGGTGCCGTAGACGGCTGCCGTCGACGCGAGCACGAGCTTGGCCGGCGCGTCCCGGTCGGTGAGGGCTTCGAGCACGTTGAGCGTGCCGTTGACGTTGGTGCGCCAGTAGGGCAAGGGATCGGCCAGGGACTCGCGAACTCGAGCGCGCGCCGCGAGGTGGCACACGCCGTCGACGTCGCGGATCGCTTCGCGGAGGCTGGCCGGGTCTTCGACGTTCCCGACTGCCATTGCCGCTGCCTGCCGTGGAGCGTTGGCGGCGTCGCGCACGAACGCCACCGGCTCGTGTCCCCGCTCGGCGAGGGCAGCGACGACCGCGTGTCCGAGGTACCCGGCAGCGCCGGTGACGAGAACGCGCACGTGTTCAGCTTGCCAGGAGCGTGTTCCGGTGCTGCCAGGCCAGCTCGATGCACGCCCGCGAGATCGGCGACAGCGGTTCCGACTTCAGCCGCTCGCGCGACTCGGTGTTGAAGGGGATGCCGACGGTCGGCCGGGACGCGTCGGTGCTGACGGCGGCACCTTCCTCGTTGACCTCGACCATGCCGGCGAAGAGCTGGTCGAACACCGGTCCCTCGACGACGGCGACGGTCAGCAGCTCCACCCACAGGGTCAGCGGTTCGAGCACAACCGCGCAGGTGAAGACCCGGAAGTCACCGGCCGCGCGAGCTGCCGCGAAGGACCGGAACGGCTCGTCGTGCTCGTAATCGATCGGGTCTAGGGAGTTGCCGTCGTGCTCGGGGTTGCCGAGGAACTCTTCGGAGTACTCGCGCTGAATGTTGCGCCACAGGGAGAAGTCGTTGGCCTGGTGCGCGGGCGCCAGGGCGGCGGGCTGGAACACCCCGGCGGGGATGACGTGGAACATTCCACCGGCGACCGCGGTGGCCTTGGCGTCGCGGCGGTGCAGGTACATCCGGTGCCCGTCGATCGGGTCGCGCCGGATGGTCAGGGTGTTGATGCTGGGCAGCATCGGGCGGGCGAGCAGGTCGAACGGGTCGGTGATGTGGCGGCGCAGCGGCAGGTGGGCGAGGCTGGGTCGCTTCCGGCCGGCGCGGAGCCAGGCGTCGGCGAACTCGTGGGCCGCGGCCTCGCAGACGTCCAGCACGTCGAAGTAGGTGGTGTAGCTGAATCCGAGGCGGCCCTTGTCGCCGGTCCAGTCGACCTCGGCGAGCCGGTAGCTGACGCGGTTGTCCAGCAGCTTCGGTCGGGCGAGGTCGCGCAGGGCGCGGGAGTAGAGCCGGAAGTGCTCGCCGTCCGCGGCGAGCGGCCGGACGCTCTCGGTCTGCTCGATGCCGCCCGTGATGGCCGGCTTGGGCAGGGCCTCGGCGAGCCAGTACAGCTCGATGTCGGACAGCTCGACCGGCTCGGAGGGCAGCCAGCCCGGCTGGGTCAGGACGGTGGTGCCGGGGATGCAGTGGGCCTGCGGGTACAGCTCGGACGCGAGGTCGCCGAGCCGGGCACGGTTCGCGTTCAGCTCACGTCGCACGAGCTTCCAGTGCTCCTGGCTCTCGTGCGGGGCGCCGGCCTCGCTGACCTGCCCGGGCTTCGGGACGGCGTCCGCGGAGTGGTCCGGGAGGACGCCCAGCCGCTCTGGTGGGATGTGCAGCTTGGCCGCGATCCACCGCAGCTCGGCCAGGCCGGGCACGAGCTTGCCCTTCTCGACCTTCGACACCCAGGATTGCGTGGTGTTGAGCAGGTCAGCGGCTTCCTGCTGGGTGAGGTTGTGGTGCTGCCGGTACCAGCGGATGACCTCGCCGGCGTCGGAACCGTCCGGGGGCGCGGCGACTGCCTGGGCCACGTGAAGCCACCTTTCAGTGTCTGCGCTATCAGCCATTCCGTCCCCCGGCTCTCTGTCGTCTTTCCGCCAGGGTATTGGAGCCTGCGGTACCTTGTCGTCCACCTTGAGAACGTTGCATCGGCGTGGTGTGGAATCAATCGCCGTGGTATCCTTCGCCCGCCGAATGCGATGCTTCATAACACGGTCGAACCATCACCAGAGGTCTTCGGACTGGTTCACGTTAACCTTATGCGGTAAAGTTTTAACCTGAAAGGACTGCATGAGTTGAAGGTGTTTCTCAGTTGGTCTGGCGACTACAGTCGTGATGTCGCAGGTGCCTTTGGTGAGTTCTTACGGTTTCTGATCGATGAAGTTGATCCTTTCGTGTCGACCAATATGGACCCGGGCACGCGTTGGTTAGACAAGTTGTCGACAGAATTAGAATTGACCAATTTTGGCATCGTGTTTGTAACGCGTGAGAATCAGCAAAAGCCGTGGTTGAATTTTGAGGCGGGAGCGTTAGCGAAGAGCGTTGAACATGGCCGGGTCATCCCTATTGCGATCGACTTAAAGACCACTGATATAGATCCTCCTCTTGGGCAGTTTCAAGTTCAGGCACTTGATGAAGAGTCGGTGCGTCGCGTAGTCGAGCAGCTGAATTCGGCTGCCGACCGGCCGTTGAAATCCGACATATTGAACGCAAAGTTCGATAAATGGTGGCCGGACTTTAATTCACGACTGGATGCCATAGGGGCGAATATTGGGAAGAGTACCGTCTCTGCTCCCGTTCGCGATGACCGCGACATCCTCGAAGAAGTGCTCGCCACCGTACGTGAGATAGCTCGCTCGACCAGGAGTAAGGAGTCGGATCTGGTTTGGGGGGATCTGGCGTCGCGCCCTTCTTTCGAAGATTTCCTGAGGGCAAGACGGTCCCCCTCATCTTCAAAGCTCTCGCCTAATGCTCTCGAAACCATTCTGCGCCTGGACGCCACGTCGCGTCCTCTTTCGTCGGACATGGTTTCGCACCTAGTCGGTGCTTTCAAGATTAAAGAGCACGGAGATGGCGCACTCACTCTATACTACAAAGATTCCCCTCATGCTAAGGAAAGAGAGTTGATTGACATAATATCCAAGGCGATGAAGGTTAGGATCAACGTGGTTGTGGGAGAGGGTGGGGACGATTAACTCCGGGGAATTATCGATCAGCGCTTGTACTTGATCTGGCGCGCGGCCCGTGTGCGGCGCATCGACATTCTTGTCGCGGCGGCCCGCTGCGGCCTGTGGAACCTCCAGAGGCAATCAAGGGCGCAGGTCTCAATCACCGAAGATGGTGGCTCCGCCGCACGCACGGCTAGGCCGCGGTCGTCTCAGTTATCGTCTCAGTCTTCAGGGGCCAGCAAGGGCCGCGATAGGACGTGTGGTTTCCTGAACTGGGCGTTTGCCTGACAGGTACCGACATGCATCTCGTACCCCACAGCTTGTAAACAGCGGGTCTGCGGCGGCTGCTCGTCGCGCCCGACAAGCGGCGAGGGGGACGGTTGGGCGGCCGACCGGTGCTCACTTCGGGTCTCAGTCACCTGCGGTCGCCAAGGTTCTCGAACGTTCATCGAATGGCCTGACCAGCGGTTTCAGGTCGGAAGTACCTTGCTGAACCGATTACCTGAGACCTGAAAAGCGGAAGGTCGCCGGTTCGACCCCGGCCCTGGCCACCTTCCGAAGAGCCGCTCCGATGCAGGTCGGGCGGTTTTTTCATGCCCGCGGTCTGCAGTGGTGCTGTCCGGCGGTGATCTACTCAGCTTGTGACGGACAGGTACCCGGAGCTACGCGTCGATCGGGATGTGAGGGTCGTCCAGGGCGATCACTATCACCGGGCTCGGTTGCGTGGTTGGTTGGATGGCTATGACGGGCCGCAAGCGGTCTACCGGCTTGAGCTGCTTACCCGCCAGGGGACGTACGGAGGTCCCTATACGGCGACCGGCCCGGACATGTTCGAGGCGTTGGTGCGACTGCGGCGTCAGTTGGAAGCGGAAGGGCTCAGCATCGCGGTCCAAGGCTCCCGGCGTGACACCTACCCCAGCGGGATGGCGCGCGACATGGGGGGCGGGGAGCGGGTGTATGTCCTACGTCCGGGACAGGCAGCCCGCGGTGACGACCTCGTGGACACCTTCGCCGAAGCGTCGCTCGACCAGTTGGCGACAGTCGAGGAACAGCGCACCTTCTGGGAAGCATGGCTCAAGGACACGGACGAGGCGTAAGCATGGTCTTGTTGCCAGCCTTTCCGGAATCGAGTAGTCGCCGGCCGGAGCGGCGCGTTTACGCGCCGCCTTGATGAACCAGGTGAAGCGGGGCGATCCAGGGTCAACCCGTGCCGGATCCCGGGCGCTGGTCCCGACAAGGCCAAGGAACGGGGAATCGCGACACCGGGCCAGGCGGCGGAGCCGGTTGAGGCGACCATTCCTCGGAGGGCGGCCGTGCTGCTCTCAGCCGATGTGGAACGAGGCGATCACCCCGAGCCCGCTCAGCACACCGACGAGCGTCAGTGCCGCGCAGGCGACGACGGCGGACAGCACCCACGCGCGGCGCCTGTGCGCCGCGACCAGGGTGAGACCGAGCGCCCCCCAGAGCAGGCCCTCGATCAGGAACCACGGCTCGTTCAGCAGCAGGTCCTGCAGATCCGCGGCCCCCCGGTCGAAGGAGGACCAGAAGGACGCCTGCAGTTCGGTCGGGTGCACGCCGGTCACGCTGAGCACCCGGAGCGTTCCGTCGACCAACGCGTGCATGCAGCACCCGACAGCCGCGATCCAGCTGACCGCCGGAAGAGCCCGCCGGAGCGCGGCCACCCGGACCGCGACCAGTGGCAGCACCGCGGCGACGAGGATGATCGCGGCCCCGGCCGCGTTGACGGCGCGGAACCGCTCTCCGGAGACCGGCTCGCCGATCATGCCGAGCGTTCCCCCGACCGCGTAGTAGGCGCGGTAAGCCGCGTACGCGAACGCCCACACGGCCAGCGCGACAGCGATGCGCCGGGCCTGCCTCGTGTCCGAGGGCGGGGCGAAACCGCGTGGCATCGTGGCTGCTGTCCCCATCTCGTCAGCTTCCCGCACCCGCCCTGAGGGTCCCCTGAGGACGGAGTCCCACGATCAGGTGGCCCTCGTCCTCGCGGTGGGGCTCGTTGTGGTTCGCTCGATCACTCCGGCCGCGAGTGTCGAGAACGCGGCCCCGGCTCCGTCTCAGGGCTACGAGCGGCCACGAGGGCCGCGCGACACGGGAGGTAATCATGACGCTCCAGCGGATGGACAACGTCGGCATCGTGGTCGGGGACCTGCAGGCTGCCGTCGCGTTCTTCGTCGAACTGGGCCTGGAACTCGAGGGCGAAGCGCACGTCGAGGGGCCGTCGGTGGACAGCCTCGTCGCCCTCGACGGTGTCCGGTGCGACATGGCCGTGGTGCGGACCCCGGACGGCCACGGACGGCTCGAGCTGATGAAGTTCCACACGCCGCCGGCCACCGCGGCGGAGCCGAACGCGCCCGTCAACGCCTTCGGCATCCGCCGAATCATGTTCGCCGTCGAGGACATCGAGGACACCCTCGCCCGGCTGCGCGGTCACGGCGCCGAACCCATCGGTGAGCTGGTGCAGTACGAGGACAGCCACCGGCTTTGCTACGTCCGCGGACCTGAGGGCATCATCGTCGCCCTCGCCGAGAAGCTCGGCTGAGGAACGCGGGACCGCGCCGCCGAGCGCAGCCGCACGTTTCTGGCACCGGCCAGACCCCGAGGAGAGCGCCAGTTACGCGGGCAGGTCCTCCACGGTGGGGGCGATGGTGCCGAACAGGTCGCCGATCGTGGTCAGCGCCGCGGCGTGGAGCGTGGCGGCCGGGACGGGGGTGCCGTCGGGCGCGGGCAGGTTCCGGGTGGCCGTGGCTTCCGCGACGACCGTCGGCCGGTAGCCGAGGTTGAACGCGCCTTGTGCGGTGAACGTGATGCACATGTGGGTCATGAATCCGGCCAGCACGAGGTCGGTACCGGCGCCCAGCTCGCGCAGGACCTTGTCCAGCTCGGTGTCGTGGAAGGCGTTCGGGAACCGTTTGACCACAACGGTTTCCCCGTCGACGGGCGCGACCTGCGGGCTGATCGCGCCGATGTCGGCGCGGATGTCGTACAGGCTCCCGGGCCCGCCGTCGTTGACGACGTGGACGACCGGCGTCCCGGCGCGGCGTGCGGCGGCGAGCAGGCGGGCCCCGGCGGCGAGCGCGGCTTCGGCGCCCTCGAGGGCCATCACCCCGGTGCGGTAGGTGTTCTGGAAGTCGATCAGCACGACGGTGGCGTCGGCCAGCCGGGGCAACCGGTTGTCGAGGCCGAGGGCGTCGCGCAGGGTCGGGGAAACGGGCATGGCGAAGTCCTTCTCGGTAGGGGAAGTCCGGCACGGCGGCGCCGGGCCGGAAGTTCAGACCGTGGTGCGGAAACGGCGCCGGTAGGCCGCCGGGGTGGTGCCGATCTGCTTGCGCAGCGACCGGTGCAGTGTCTCGACCGAGCCGAGCCCGCAGGCTGCGGCGACTTCGTCCAGCGGCTCGTCGGTGCTCTCCAGCAGGCGACGGGCCGCCTCCACCCGGGCGGCCTCGACGTACGCGGCCGGTGTGATTCCGGTTTCGCGGCGGAACACGCGGGCGAAATGCCGCTCGCTCAAGCACATCCGCGCCGCCAGCGCCGTCGTCGACAGGTCGCCGTCCAGGTGGTCGGCGATGAACATCCGCAGCTCGTCGATGTCCCGGCGCGCGGCCGGGGGACGGCTCAACGGGACCGAGAACTGGCTCTGCCCGCCCTGGCGCTTGAGGTACATGACCAGCTGCCGCGCCACCGCGAGGGCGACCTCCTCGCCCAGGTCCTCGGCCACCAGTGCCAGCGAAAGGTCCATGCAGGCGCTGATCCCGGCGCCGGTCCAGACCTTCCCGCACCGCACGAAGATCGGGTCGGGGTCCACCCGCACCGCCGGGTGCTCTGCCGCCAGCTGGGCGGCGGTCGACCAGTGGGTGGTGGCGGTCTTGCCGTCCAGCAGCCCCGCCGCGGCCAGCAGGTGCGCGCCCACGCACACGGAGGCGACCCGGCGGGCCAGCGGCGCGGTTTCGGTCAGCCAGGCCACCACGTCCCGGTCGATCCGGGCGACGGGCCGGTCCCGGTGCAGGTCCACCGCGCCGGGCACCAAGAGCGTGTCCAGCGAGCCGGTCACCTCGGCGAAGGTGACGTCCGGCGCCAGCCGCACCCCCGCCGCGGTCCGGACCTCGCCCGGCGCCGGCCCGGCGAGCTGCACGCGGTAGCCCGCCGCGCCCCTGGTCGCCCGGTTGGCGAGCATGAACACCTCCGCCGGACCGGTCACGTCGAGGAGGTCGACGTCGGGGAACACCGCGATCACGACGCGGCGGGTGGTTGCCATGGACCCATCGTCACCGAGGTGGGCCGTGGCGGCAATGACCAGGTTCTGTCACATCCGGACACGGCCCGAGCGCGTGAAGGCGAAAATCCTGTGACCTGCCTCACTTGTTCCGCACATTGATCACTGCTAACGTGCTTGCTTGGCGGAGTGGATATCGAGCAGATCACTCAGGTTCTCGCCTCCTTCGAGGGCACTCGCATCGCGGAAGCCGGCGGGGATGTCTTCGCCTTGTACGACCCTCGTGGCGATCTTCCGCCGGAGCGGCAGATGCCCTGGGCCACCATCGTCACGCACGACGGGCCCTACGATTCGGCGTCCGAACTGGACCGTGATGGCGTCTTCCGGCTCAACATCGGCCTCCCGCGGGATCGGTTCACCGAACTCGTCGACCGCGATCGCGACCACGACGTCACCGCCCTCGACGTCCTGCTTCCGCATCCGGTGTACGGCAAGCAGCACTGGGTCTGCGTGCTCAACCCGGACCGCACCTGGCCGACCGCGCGGGCACTCCTCGACGAGGCCCACGCGTTCGCCGTGCGGAAGTTCACCAACGCGGACCGCCGGCGTCGCTAGGCTCCCTCCGTGAACGCACGGCGCCGGCGGGTCGCGGCCCAGCTCCTGGACCGCCCGGGAAACCTCACGCTCATCGACGCCGTGCGGCACCTCGTCGCCGTGCAGGCCCAGGACCCCGCCGCCTTCCCGCTCGCGCTGCGCGCCCGGGTCCCCGGCCTGACCGCCGCCGCACTCGACGAAGCCCGCCACGACCGGGAGCTCGTGCGCTGCTGGGGCCCGCGCGGCACCCTGCACCTCATCGCGCGCGACGACCTCGCGTGGCTCTACCCCCTCGTCAAGCCGTCCCCGGCGAACCCGCTGCGCCGGTTGCGGCAACTCGGCGTCGATGCGCCCGATCCGACGACGGCGGCCAGGGCGCTCGCCGGGCAGGGCCCGCTCACCAAGGCCGAACTCGGTGAGCGGGTCGGCGCGCAGGGGCAGGCGATCGTCCACCTGGCGATGCTCGCCGCCGCCGCGGGGCTCGTCGTGCTCGGCCCGGAACGCCGCGGCAAGCCCACCTACGTCCACGCCGGCGACTGGCTGGGCGCGCCCCTGCCGACCGAGCCCGGCGACGCGGCGCTCGGGCGGCTCGTCGAGCGGTACCGGGCCGCGCACGAGCCGGCCGAGCCGGACGACTTCGCCGCCTGGTCGGGATTGCCGGTGAGCCGGGTGAAACCACTGTGGCGCGAGTCCAGATCGGACGGACGTGCGGCCGAACCGGTGGTGCGCCTGATCCCCGCCTTCGACGAGTACCTGCTCGGCTGGCGCGACCGCGACCACGCCGTCGCCCCGGAACACCGCAAGATCGTCCACCCCGGCGGCGGCATCATCAAGCCGGCCGTTCTCGTCGACGGGCGGGTCGCGGGCACCTGGACCCGCACCGGGGACGGCATCGACGTGCAGCCCTTCGAACCCCTGCCCGATCTCACCGCGGAAATCGAGGACCTGTGCGCGTTCCGCGGAAGGTGAGTCGATCACTCACGACCGTGGGGTTGGATCTCGCAGTGACCGCCCGCTGCACAGCGAACCTCGCCTTCCGGTCGCCGGTCGTGGTCAGCCGCGCAGGTGTACCGCGAGGTCCGTCCGGCCCGTAGCGAGATCGCCGCGTAGTACCAGGTTCTCGTCGTAGTCGCCGCGGTTCTGGTACCGGAACGGGATGGGCTCCGCCGTCTCCAGCGTGCGCAGCCGGTCCCGCAGCCCGTCCGCCGCGGCGGCGAAACCGGCGTCGTCGAGCCGGTCCGCGCTCAGCACGGCGTAGGGTGGCAGCGGCGCGATCCCGGTGTACCAGAACGTGCCGTGGTGCAAGGGGAAGAGCAGGTCGTCCAGTCCACCGTGGACTCCGCGGGGCCCGATGCTCGATTCGCGGGCACCGATCGTCGTCACCACCATGCCCCGTTTGCCGGTCAGTTTCCCGTCGCCGTAGCGCAGCACCGTGCCGTCCTCCGCGGCGATGCCGTAGCCGAGGCCCTTGACGAGGACGCGGTCGAACCAGCCCTTGAGGATCGCCGGCATCCCGTACCACCACATCGGGAACTGCAGCACGATCGCGTCCGCCCACGCCAGCTTCTCCTGCTCGGCCCGGATGTCCGCGGACAGCCGCCCGGTCTCGTACGCCTCCTGCGAAGCGGACGCCACGAGCAACCGCTCGCCGGGCTCGCGGTCGAAGTCGTCGTGGCCGACGACCGGGTTCCACTTCATCGCGTACAGGTCCGACACCCGGTACGAGTGGCCGGACTCCTCGAGCGCGCGCAGCCCCTCGTCGCGCAGGGCGGCGTTGAGCGAACGTCCCTCCGGGTGGGCGAAGATCCACAAAACGTTCATGAGCCCAGGTTCCACCTCGCGGCGTGAGCCGACGAGTGGCCCGATGGTCAGTATGTGTCAGGATCGGGCCATGACGGTTTTCGCCGACGACGGACGACACCGGGTCGCCCTGCTGGTCCGCGCCGGGCTGCTGCCGATCGAGGTGGGCATCGTGCACCGCCTGTTCGGGCAGGCCAGGGCCGGCGAGCGCCCGCTCTACGAGGTCGTCACCTGCACGCTCGAACCCGGCGCGGTGCGCACCGACGCCGATTTCACGGTCAACGTCGAGCACGGCCTGGAGGCCCTGGCCGCGGCCGACACGATCATCGTCTCCTCCTCCGACGAGGACTACGGCCCGCAACCCGGCGGCCCGCTGCAGGGCCCGCTCGCCGACGCCTTCGCCGCGATCGAGCCCGGCACCCGCGTCGCCTCCATCTGCAGCGGCGCGTTCGTGCTCGCCGCCGCGGGGCTGCTCGACGGCCGCCCGGCCACGACGCACTGGCAGTCCGCGGACGACCTGCAGACGCTCTACCCGCGGGTGCGGGTAGACCCGAACGTCCTCTACACCGAGTCCGGGCACGTCCTGACCTCGGCGGGTGTCGCGTCCGGCATCGACCTGTGCCTGCACATGATCCGCCGCGACCACGGCGCCGCGGTGGCCAACGAGGTCGCGCGCGGCACCATCGTCGCCCCGCACCGCGAAGGCGGCCAGGCCCAGTACATCCCGCGGCCGGTGCCCCAGCCCACGGTGTCCTCGACCGGCGCGGCCCGCGCGTGGGCGCAGGAGAACCTGCACCGCCCGCTGACGTTGCGTCAGCTCGCCGCGCGCGAGTCGATGAGCGTGCGCACCTTCACCCGCCGCTTCCGCGAGGAGGTCGGGATCTCACCCGGCCAGTGGCTCACGCAGCAGCGCATCGAGCGCGCCCGGCAGCTGCTCGAGGAGACCGACCTGCCGATCGACCGGGTCGCCGAGGACGCGGGCTTCGGCAGCGCCGGATCGCTGCGCCAGCACCTGCAGGCCGCGCTCGGCGTCTCACCCAGCGGCTACCGCTACACCTTCCGCGGCAGCCGGGATCACGGCCACAGCTCGCCGGCCGCGGACGGTTTGCCCAGGTAGTACCCCTGGGCCTGGTCGCAGCCGAGCCGCTTGAGGATCTCCAGCTGCTCCGCGTTCTCCACGCCCTCCGCGACGACGGTCAGGTGCACGGCGTGAGCCATCGCGATGATGCTGGTGACGATCACCTCGGCGTCGCCGGCCTCGCCCAGCCGGGTGATGAACGACCGGTCGATCTTCAACGTGTCGAGGGTCAGCCGCTGTAACTGGGCGAGGGACGAGTAGCCCGTGCCGAAGTCGTCGATCGCCAGGCACACGCCGATGTCACGCAGTGCGGCCAGGGTCTTGCTGGTGACCGTCGAATCGCGCATCAGCGCGCTCTCGGTGATCTCCAGGCACAGCGCGTCGGCGGGCAGGCCGGTCACGGCCAGCGCCTCCTCGACGGCCAGGACCAGCGTCGGGTCGTCCAGCTGCCGGGTCGACAGGTTGATCTTCAACCCGACGTCGGCGCCCGCCGCGCGGCGCGTCGCCACCTCGCGGGTGGTCTCCCGGAGGATGTGCGAGCCGAGCAGGTTGATCAGGTCGCTCTCCTCGGCCAGCGGGATGAACTCCGCCGGTGCGATCGGCCCGTGCACGGGGTGCGTCCAGCGCAGCAGCGCCTCGACCGCGACCATCTTGTCCGTGCGCAGGTCGACCACCGGCTGGTAGGCCGCCCACAGGCGGCCGTGCCGGACCGCGTCGCGCAGGTCCTGCTCCAGCCGCAGCCGCCGCTGCATCCGCATCCGCAGCTCGACGTCGAAGAACTCGTAGCGGCCGCGGCCCAGCGTCTTCGCGTGGTACATCGCCACGTCCGCGTCGCGCAGCAGCTCGTCGGCGTCGCGCTGGTCACCGGGTCCGGTCAGCACGATCCCGATGCTCGCGTCGACGTGCAGGCGCCGCCCGTCGACCGAGATCGGGGTGGTCAGTGCGTCGCGGATGTGGTTGGTCAGGGCCTGGACGCCGGACTCGTCGTGCACGCCGAACGCGATCACGACGAACTCGTCGCCGCCGAGCCTGCCCACCACGTCCCCGGCGCGGACGGCGTGCCGCAGCCGCTCACCGGCGATCTGCAGCACCCGGTCGCCGACCGTGTGGCCCAGCGAGTCGTTGATGACCTTGAACTTGTCCAGGTCGATGAACAGGACCGCGGTGGCGCCGTAGCCGGCTTCGTGCAGGGCCGAGTTCAGCTTCTGCAGCACCAGCGTGCGGTTGGCCAGCCCGGTCAGCGGGTCGTGGGTGGCGTCGTGGGCGAGCCGCTCGCCGATCGCCTTGCGCTCGGTGATGTCGGTGAACGACAGCACGAACGCCGACGAGGGCATGTCCTCCGGGTTCATCGCCCGGCACGACACCGACAGCCACACGATCCGGCCGTCGGCGCGTTTGGTCCGCATCACCCGGCCCTGCTGCGGCTCGCCACCGCCGCGCAGCTGCGCCGACGGGTACTCCGACGGGTCGAGCCTGCGGCCGTCCTCGTCGTAGAGCGGCCAGGTGTCCGGGGGTGTCCCGAGCATCTCCGCCTCGCTGATGCCGAGGATGTGCTCGGCCGCCGGGTTGGCCGACACCACCCGGCCGTTCGGGCCGATCACCAGGACACCCTCGTCGAGGGCCGCGACGACCGTGCTGAACTGGCGTTCCGCGCGGCGGCGGGCGGTCTCGTCCGCGCACACCAGCACGTACCCGCCGTCCATCTCGGCCGCCGACACCCGCACCGCCAGGGCCGACCCGTCGGCCGCGCGGTGCGTCGCCTGCGCCACCCCGCCGCGGGCGAGCACCTCGCCCGGGTCGAGCGGCGCGCCGACGAGTTCGCCGACCGCGCGGCCCAGCGCCTCCGCGGCGGAACGGCCGTAGATGGCCTCGGCGGCGGGGTTCCAGCTGGTCACGCGGCCGCGGCCGTCGGTGGCGATGATCGCGTCGCTGACGTGCTGGACGAGCGCGGCCTGGTAGCGCAGCGCGGCTTCGGCGGCCTTCTGCGCACTGACGTCGCGCATGATCACCTGGAACGCGGGCTTGCCCTCCCAGGTGGTGCGCACCGACACCGACTCGACGGTGACCCGCCCGCCGTCCAGCCTGGTCAGGGTCGCCTCCGCGGGCTCGGACGTCGCGCCCGGTGCGCTCAGCCCGGCGATCCGGCGCAGCATCGACGGCGCCGACGGCGGGTCGACGAAGTCCGTGATCGGGCGTCCGATCAGCTCGGACGCGGTCCGGGCGCCCACGAACCGGACCGCGGCCGGGTTGGCGTAGGTCAGCACGCCGTACTGGTGCACCACGATCCCGTCCGGGCTCAGCTCGACCAGCAGGCGGTAGCGGTCGGCGAGGTCGGCCAGTTCCCGCCGGTCCTCGTGCCGGTCGGTGACGTCGGTGGCGATGCCGAGCAGCCCGCCGGCGAACGTGCGGGCGCGGAACCGGATCCACCGCGCGTCGCCGGCCGGGGTCGCGTACGGCTGCTCGAGCTCCAGGTCCTGCCACACCGGAGCGGTGCGCGCGGCCACGATCAGCGGCTCGACCAGCTCGGCGAGGCGGGCGCGGACCTCCTCCTCGGGTGCACCGGGCAGGGCGAGCATGCGGTCCAGGCCCGGACGCCAGGACAACACCTCGTCGGCGGTACCGAACGACCAGATGACGGCGCGATCGGCCGACAGTGCCAGATCGACCACCTGTTCATGATCGACGGACAGGCCAGTCGCGCCTCCCCCGGGGCTGGCGTTTGGCTCCATCTTCCGTCCGATCCGCCGAGCATTTCTCTGCAGTCCGATTACATCATTCGGCGGCATCGCCGTGGGTCATCCGTACCAATCTCCGGTGGCAGGCCCCACTCGATTATGGCCTTTCCGCCCGCTCGACGTTCGCTTGAGACGAGTCCGTCTCCCGGGACGGATCGTAGAGGCAAGTACGAAGGAGGGGCGAGTGCGATGGACTCGCGGCAAATGGCAATCTGCGGAATCGGTGCGGTCACGGGCTACGGATGGGGGCGCGAGCACCTGTGGGACGGCCTGGTCGCCGGCAAACCCGCGGCCGGTCTGGAAGCCGGTTACGGAGCGCATCCGGATGAGCCCGGCTGGGTGGCGAAGGTGACCGACGGCGGTCACCCGATGGACGGGCCGAGCCGGTTCGCGCGGGCGATGCGGGCGGCGGCCCGCGAAGCGATCGCCGACGCGGGTGAGCGCGGCTGGCAGCCCGGCCGCCGGGTCGGGCTGCTGCACGCGGTGGTGCTCGGCGAGGTCGACCTGTGGCGGCAGTTCTACCTCGAACGCGGCGGCGACGTGCGACCCCGCGAGTACCTGGGCCTGATGCCCTCCACCCCGATGTCCACGTTCATGCAGGAGTACGGGTTCCACGGCCCGGCGATGAACGTGTCGGCCATGTGCGCGTCCGGCAACGCGGGGCTGCTCACCGCGAAGGGGTGGCTGGACGCCGGGGTGGTGGACGACGTGGTGTTCGTCGCGACGGACATCTCCGCGACACCGGAGAACGTGCGGCACTTCGTGCGGCTCGGGGTCGCGGTCACCGACACCGAGCCGCTCGAGGCGTGCCGTCCCTTCCAGCGCGGCAGCCGCGGGTTCCTGATGGGCGAGGCGTCGGTGGCGTTCGTGCTGTCCCGCAACGCCACCCGGCCCTACGCGCTCGCCCTGGGCGGCGCGATGTCGCACGACGGGTACCACGTGACCTCGGTGGACCCGGACCTCGAACAGGTCCGCGGCTGCTTCCGGGACGCGCTGGCCAACGCCGGGGTGCCCGCGGGGGCGGTGCGCTACCTCAACGCGCACGGGCCGGGGACCAGGCAGTGCGACACCGCGGAGGCGACGATCCTGGAGCAGGAGTTCGGGCCGGAGACCGGGGTGTACTCGGTCAAGCCGCTCGTCGGGCACTGCCAGGGCGCGGCGTCGGCGGTCGAGGTGTCGGTCGCGGCGCTCGGCTACGACCGCGGATACGTCCCGGCGCCGCCCGCGGTGGCTCCGGCGCACCCGCAGCTGCTCACCGGCCGGGTGCCGGTCGGTGACGGCCTGACGGTCAAGTCGTCGCTCGGCATGGGCGGCCACAACTCGGTGGTCGTGCTCGCCCCGCCCGCCTGATCGCGGCTTCCGCCCCGCGGCTTCCGTCCGGGTTGCCGCGGGGCGGAAGGCAGGGTTGTGCCGGCTGGTGCCCTGTCCGAAGATCGGGGCATGACTGTGCGCACGACACCGCCGTTCCGCGCCGATCACGTGGGCAGCCTGCTGCGACCCGGCGAACTGCACCGGGCGCGGGAGGACTTCGCGAAGGGCACCATCGGCGCCGACGACCTGAAGGCCGTGGAGGACCGGTGCATCCGCGACGTCGTCGCGATGCAGCGGGAGGTCGGGCTGCGCTCGGCCACCGACGGCGAGTTCCGCCGGGCCTCCTGGCACATGGACTTCATCTACCAGCTCGACGGCATTGCCCGCAGCGACGAGAAGCTGCACGTCAAGTTCCACAACGCGGCCGGGGACATCGAGTTCAGCCCGGCCGGCCTGAAGGTCGACGGCAAGGTCGGCCTGAGCGGCACGATCTTCGGCGACCACTTCACGTTCCTGAAGTCCATTGTGGACTCCAGTCAGACGCCGAAGCAGACCATCCCCTCGCCCAGCATGATCTACTACCGCGGCGGGCGGCGGGCCGTCTCCGAGCGGGTCTACCCGGACCTGGAGGACTTCTACACCGACCTCGCCGCGGCCTACGCCAAGGAGATCGCGGGCATGGCCGAGCTGGGGTGCACCTACCTGCAGCTCGACGACACCAGCCTGGCCTACCTCAACGACCCCGAGCAGCGCCGGCTGGTCGCCGAGATGGGCGGCGACCCGGACAAGCAGCACGTCCGCAACATCAAGACGATGAACGCGGCGCTGGCGGGGCGTCCCGAGGGCCTCACCGTCACCACCCACCTGTGCCGCGGGAACTTCCGCTCCTCGTGGGTCGCCTCCGGCGGGTACGACTTCGTCGCCGACGCGCTGTTCAACGAGCTGAACGTGGACGGCTACTTCCTCGAGTTCGACGACGAGCGCTCCGGCGGGTTCGAGCCGCTGCGGTTCGTGCCGAAGGGCAAGTACGTCGTGCTCGGCCTGGTCACCACCAAGCGCGGCGAGCTGGAGTCGGTCGACTCGCTGCGGCGGCGCATCGACGAGGCCGCCCGGTACGTCGACCTCGACCAGCTGTGCCTGTCCGGGCAGTGCGGGTTCTCCTCCACCGAGGAGGGCAACGACCTCACACCGGACGAGCAGAAGGCGAAGCTGGAGCGCATCGTCGAAACCGCCGCGCTGGTGTGGGGCGATTAGCCTGAGCTGATGCGGCACACTTCGGCGCAGGCGCCCTCCGTCGTCGACCGCGTGCTGGACGTGCTGGCCGCGTTCACCCCGGACCGGCCGGCGCTGACGCTGTCCGAGCTGAGCCGCCGCACCGGGCTGCCGCTGTCGACCACGCACCGGATCGTCGGCGAGCTGTCCCGGCGCGGCGCGCTGGAGCGTCAGGAGGACGGGCAGTACCGGGTCGGGCTGTGGCTGTGGGAGGTCGCGTCGCTGTCGCCGCGCGGCATGGTCCTGCGGGACGCCGCGATGCCGTTCCTGGAGGACCTGTACGAGGCCACGCACGAGAACGTCCAGCTCGCGGTGCTCGACGTGCCGGACGTGGTGTACGTGGAGCGGATCTCCGGGCGCAACGCGGTGAGCATCGTGTCCCGGCCCGGCGGACGGCTGGCCGCGCACGCCACCGGGGTCGGGCTGGTGCTGCTGGCCTTCGCCCCGGCGGAGGTGCAGGAGCAGGTGCTGGCCGCGCCGCTGCGCCGGTACACCCCGAAGACGGTCACCGTGGCCGAAGAGCTGCGCCGCGTGCTGGCCGACGTGCGGCGCGACGGGTACGTGATCAGCGACCGGCAGGTGGAGATGGTGTCGGCCTCGGTGGCGGCGCCGGTCTACGGGGCCGACGACGCGGTGGTCGCCGCCATCTCGATCGTCATCCCCGCCACGGGCCCCGATCCGCGGTCGATGGTGCCCGCGGTGCGCGCCGCCGCACGGGGCATCTCCCGGACGCTGGGCGCACCCAGGGCGCTCCGCCAGCCGAGCTGAGCCGCGGCGACGGTCAGGTCGTGGTGCGGGCCGTCGCGCCGGCGAGCAGTCGCCGGGTCCGCTCCGGCGCCCACTCCGGCAACTCACCGAGCACGTCGGCCAGCGACTCCGCCGCCAGGCTCCGCCGCCAGGCTGCGTGAGCCGCGTCCATCTTCGCCGCCAGCAGGCACCGGTCGCGGCAGTCCTCGGGCGGCAGCGCGCCCCGGCCCTGCTGCCGGATCTCCCGGCACTCGTACGGCGCGGAGGCCCCGTCGACCGCTTCGACGATCTCCAGCAGCGTGATTTCCGCCGCCGGACGGGCGAGCCGGAAGCCGCCGCGCGGGCCCGTCGTCGCGGTCAGCACACCGGCCCGCACCAGCGCCTTCAGCTGTTTGGCGAGGTAGGGAGCGGGGAGGTCGAAGTACTCCGCGAGCTGCGCCGTCGAGGCGGTGGCCCCCGGCTCGAGCTGCGCCAGCGTGGTGGCGCAGTGCAGGACCCATTCGGTGCTCGAAGGCAGCTTCACACGGACCAGTGTATCTGCGATATTATGGACCTACGTTATCCACAATAGGAGGAAGTCATGCGGATCGCAGTCGTGGGCGCCACGGGCAACATCGGACGGCTCGCCGTCGCCGGGCTGGAGCGGGACGGGCACGACGTCGTGCGCGTGAGCCGGTCGCTGGGCGTCGACCTGCAGAGCGGTGCGGGCCTGGACGAAGCCCTGCGGGACGTCGAGGTCGTGATCGATGCGATGAGCGCCCCGGTCATGAGCAGGGACGAGACGGTGGCCTACTTCGGGACCGCGACGCGGAACCTCCTGGCCGCCGAGGAGCGGGCCGGGGTGCGCCACCACGTCCTGCTGTCGATCCTCGGCGTTGACCGGGTGGAGGGCAACGCGCACTACGCGGGCAAGCGCGAGCAGGAACGCCTGGTCGCCGAGGCGCCGGTGCCGTGGTCGATCGTCCGCGCCGCGCAGTTCCACGACTTCGCCGAGATGGTCGCGGGCTGGGGCGAGAGCGACGGGGTCGTGTCGATCGCGCCGCTGCTGGTGCAGCCGGTCGCGCCGGCGGACGTGGCGGCTGTGCTCGACGAGGTCGCCGTCGGCGCGCCGATCCGCGGCCGCCTCGACCTCGCCGGCCCGGAGCCGCAGGACCTGGTGGACATGGCGCGCCGCAGCTACGCGGCGCGCGGCCGCTCGGCGAAGTTCGTGCCGACCTGGTCGGGGCTGTTCGGCACGGACATGGCGGGGGACGTGATGCTCCCCGGCGACGGAGCTCGCCTCGCGCCGACCACGTTCGACGAGTGGCTGGCCGAGCAGCGGCACTGAGCTTCCAGTGGATGGGCTTCCACTGGATGGGAGGAGTGCTGGCCCGCGGCCCGGGCCGCCCGCATGCTGGGTGCCGGAACGGCGAGGTTTGGAGGTTCGCGTGACGCGCACACAGGTCGGGATCATCGGTGCCGGGCCGGCGGGGCTGCTGCTGTCGTATCTGCTGCACGCCGAGGGTGTCGACGCCGTGGTCCTGGAGTCGCGCAGCCGCGAGTACGTCGAGAAGCGGGTGCGCGCGGGCGTCTGCGAACACCCCACGGTGGAGCTGCTGCGCGAAATCGGTGTCGGCACCCGGATGGACGCCGAAGGCCTGCCGCACGAAGGGTTTTCGCTGCGGTTCGACGGCCAGGACCACCGGATCGCGCTGACCGAGCTGACCGGCAAGTCGATCACGGTGTACGGCCAGCAGGAGATCGTGAAGGACCTGATCGCCGCGCACGAGGCCAAGGGGTACCCGATCCACTTCGAGGTCTCCGACGTCGCACTGCACGACCTCGACACGGACAGCCCGCGCGTCACCTACCGGGACGCGGACGGGGTGGCGCGGACGCTGGAGTGCGACGTGATCGCCGGCTGCGACGGATTCCACGGCGTCAGCCGCCCGGCCATCCCCGCGGGCGCGATCACGACCTTCGACCGCGAATACCCGTTCGCGTGGCTGGGTGTCCTCGCGCGGACACCGCCCTCGCACGAGGAGCTGATCTACACCCACCACGAGCGCGGGTTCGCCTTGCACAGCATGCGGTCGCCGGAGATCACGCGCCTGTACCTGCAGGTGCCGACCGACGAGAAGATCGAGGACTGGTCGGACGACCGCATCTGGTCCGAACTGGAAGTCCGCCTGACCACGAGCGCGCGGGACTTCGTGCTGCGCGAGGGGCCGATCCTGGACAAGGGCATCACGACGATGCGCAGCTTCGTCACCGAACCCATGCAGTACGGGCGGCTCTTCCTCGCCGGCGACGCGGCGCACATCGTCCCGCCGACCGGGGCCAAGGGCATGAACCTGGCGGTCGCCGACGTGCGCGTGCTCTCCCGAGCGCTGGTGGAACTGGTGCAGCACAAGCGATCCGAGCTGGCTGAGTCTTATTCGGACACCTGCCTGCGGCGGGTCTGGCGGGCCGAGCACTTCTCCTGGTACATGACCACGATGCTGCACGTGGACCCCGCGGCGGACGCCTTCGCCCGGCGGCTGCAGCTGTCCCAGCTCCGGTACACGGCGTCCTCCCGGGCCGCGGCGACCAGCATCGCGGAGAACTACGTGGGGTTGCCGTTCGCCTGAAGCGGAATCGTCAACCTCAGGTTGACACCGGCGAGATCGTCAACCTAGGGTTGACGTATGACCGGTTCCGTGAAACTCGACGACCTGATCGAGGCCGTCAAACGCCAGCACCCCGACGCCGACCCCCTGCAGCACCTCGCCGACGCGGTCCTGCTCGGCGAGCACCTCGGTGACCTCGCCGATCACCTCATCGGCCATTTCGTCGACCAGGCACGGCGAAGTGGCGCGTCCTGGACGGAAATCGGGACCAGCATGGGGGTTTCGAAGCAGGCCGCGCAGAAACGGTTCGTGCCCAAGGAGTCCGCCGGCCCCGACCTGCAGGCGTTCAGCCGCTTCACCGATCGTGCCCGCCGCGCGATCGCCAACGCCGAGAAGGTCGCGCGGGCCACCGGCGGCCAGCAGATCGAGACCGGGCACATCCTGATCGGCGTGGTCGGCGAGCGGGAGGGCCTCGCCGCGAAGGCGCTGGAGAAGCTCGGTGCCGGCCCGGAGGCGGTGGGCGAGCGGGTCCACGCCGTCCTGCCGCCGCCCGGGGAAACGGTGCTGGAGCACATCCC
Organism: Amycolatopsis thermophila; assembly: GCF_030814215.1. Classification (NCBI taxonomy): domain Bacteria; kingdom Bacillati; phylum Actinomycetota; class Actinomycetes; order Pseudonocardiales; family Pseudonocardiaceae; genus Amycolatopsis; species Amycolatopsis thermophila. The sequence continues at coordinate 2,633,923 of NZ_JAUSUT010000001.1, forward strand.
GTTCAGCCCGCGCGGCCGCAAGGCGATCGAGCTGACCGTGCGGGAAGCGTTGCGGCTGGGGCACAACTACGTCGGCACCGAGCACATCCTGCTCGGCCTGCTCGACCAGGCCGAGGGGCCGGCCTACGACGTGCTCACCGAGCTCGGCATCACCAAGGACGCCGTCGAAGGGGAGATCCGCGCGATGCTGCGGACCATGTTCCCGGACGCGTGACGGGCGCCGGCGCGGACGCCCGTCACGCCGGCGATCAGGGCCGGCCGCCTCCCCGCCACCACCCTCAACGGAGCCGCTGCGCGTCCGGCTATGACTCGACCTCGGGGCGGCCGTCCTCGGCCCAGCGGGTGTGGAACGAGCCCTCCCGGTCGACCCGGCGGTAGGTGTGCGCGCCGAAGAAGTCGCGCTGCCCCTGCACCAGGGCGGCCGGGAGCCGCTCGGCGCGCAGGCCGTCGTAGTAGGCCAGCGCGGTCGAGAAGCCCGGCGTCGGGATGCCCAGCCGCACCGCGGTGGAGATCACCGAACGCCACGAGTCCTGCGCGTCCTCGACGGCCTTGCGGAAGTCGCCCGCGGTGAGCAGCGTCGGCAGACCCGGCTCGGCCGCGTAGGCGGCGCGGATGTCGTCGAGGAACTTCGCCCGGATGATGCAGCCGCCGCGCCAGATCGCCGCCAGCGCACCGAGGTCGATGTCCCAGCCGTACTCGGCGCCACCGGCCTGGATCTGGTTGAAGCCCTGGGCGTAGGCGACGATCTTCGACGCGTACAGGGCGCGCTCGACGTCGTCGGCGAAGGTCTCCGCCGCCGCGCCGGTCAGCGGGGCGCGCGACGGGCCGGGCAGGCCGCGGCTGGCCTTGCGCAGGTTCGCGCTGCCGGACAGCGACCGCGCGAACACCGCCTCGGCGATACCGCTGATCGGCACGCCGAGGTCGAGGCCGATCTGCACGGTCCAGCGGCCGGTGCCCTTCTGCTCGGCCTGGTCGGCGACGACGTCCACGAACGGCCTGCCGGTCGCCGCGTCCACGTGCGCCAGCACCTCGGCCGTGATCTCGATCAGGTACGAGTCGAGCCGCCCGGTGTTCCAGGTGCGGAAGACGTCCGCGATCTGCGCCGGCTCGTAGCCCAGCGCGCCGCGCAGCAGGTCGAAGGACTCCGCGATCAGCTGCATGTCGGAGTACTCGATGCCGTTGTGCACCATCTTCACGAAGTGCCCGGCGCCGTCGGGGCCGATGTGGGTGCAGCACGGGTCGCCGTCGACCTTCGCCGAGATGCTCTCGAACAGCGGCCCGAGCGACTCGTAGGACTCCGGCGACCCGCCGGGCATGATGCTCGGCCCGTGCAGGGCGCCCTCCTCGCCGCCGGAGACGCCGGTGCCGACGAAGTGCAGCCCGCGCTCGCGCAGGGCCGCCTCGCGGCGGCGGGTGTCGGCGAAGTGCGCGTTGCCGGCGTCGACGATCACATCGCCCTCTTCGAGCAGCGGCGCGAACTCCTCGATCACCGCGTCGGTCGGCGCGCCGGCCTTGACCATGATCACCAGCTGGCGCGGCCGCTCGAGCGCGTCCACGAACTCCTGCGCGGAGTAGGTGGGGATGAACTCGCCCTCGTCGCCGAACTGCTCCACCAGTTCGCGGGTGCGCTGTTCCGAGCGGTTGTGCAGGGCGACGGTGTGCCCGTGCCGCGCCAGGTTGCGCGCCAGGTTCCGGCCCATGACCGCCAGACCCGTGACGCCGATGCTCGCCTTCTTGCTCATGCGCAGCCTTCCCTCTCGAAGCTCTCTCCGCACCCTAGCGCGGAGCCGCGTTCCCCCAGGTGAACCCGTGGGTGACTAGCGTTCAACCGACTTTCCTGCCATGCTTCATGCGGTCACTGCCGCGCTACGGTGCGGCATGGAGTACGGTCGTGGGTTCCACTACCGGGGGACGAGCGGGACGAGGTGCCGTGGAGCGGGTGAGGGCGCGGAAATAGGCAATGGCAAGCACCGTTACTTCCCGTCGCAAGCAACTCGGCAACGAGCTCCGGCACGCCCGGCTCGCCGCCAAGATGACCCAGCAGCAGGTCGCCGACGTCCTCGGCTGCACTCAGGGCAAGGTCAACAAGATCGAGTCCGGTGCGGTCGGCGTCAAGCTCGGCGACGTGCGCACGATGCTCGAGGCGTTCGGCGTCAACGGCGACGAGTCGGAGGCGCTGATGAGCCTGGCGCGGGCGTCCGCAGGCCAGCGCGGCGCCTGGTCGGGTTACCGGTCGGTGGTCCCGCACTGGTTCCGCACCTTCACCGACCTCGAGCCGGCGGCCGTCGAGATCATGACGTGGCACGGCGAGCGCATCCCCGGGCCGCTGCAGTCCGAGCACTACATGCTCAAGCAGTTCACCGAGTTCGGCGCCACCGACGTCACCTCGCTGGTGCGCAACAGGCTGGACCGCAAGGCGGTGTTCGACCAGCCGCAGCCGCCCTACTACCGGTTCATCATCAGCGAGGCCGCGCTGCACCGCGCGCCGGGCGGGCGCGCGCCGGCGGTGATGCTGGACCAGATCGAGCACCTGCTGGAGCTGGACCGCCGGCAGCGCGTGTACATCCACGTGCTGCCCTTCGGCGCCCGGCTGGCCGCGGTGCCCAACGACTTCACGATCATGCGCTTCCCCGACCGGACCCGGGACTTCGTCTACATCGAACACTCGGCGGGCGGGATCTACCTGGACGACCAGAAGGACTTCCAGCTGTTCGTCGACGCGTGGGACCGCCTGCGCGGCGCGGCCATGGAACGGCAGGACACGCGGCAGTTCCTCAAGGAGATGGCCGAGAAGTACCGGGTCGCCATGGGTGCCTAGGGCGCACACCGCCAACGCCGCGGTTCCCGCGGCGGTCGACCGCCTGCCTACGACGCGGTGGACTACCGCGGCCCCAACGTCGTCGAACGACGGTTCAACCTGCCCAAACAATGGCGCGGCCTGGGCACTCGCTACGACACGTTGGGCATCGTCGACCGCTCAGCGGTGCCTGCATGCCCTGATCACCTGGACAAACGCTTTGTCAGACACGCTTTCGGCTTCGCCGGGCTGGAGGAGGCCCGTCGCCGGTGACGCGGCGGTTCGTGGCGCCCCGTGCAGCGCTCAGCCGCGCGGCCGCGGCAGGGCGAGTTCCGCGCTGTGGCGCCACGCGTGCCAGTGCCGCCGGAAGGAGCGCGGCAGCAGTGTCCACCTGGGACGGACCGGGGGTTCCGGCGTGTGTTCGGCGCGCTCGGGTGCGGTCGGCCCGGTCAGGATGCGGACGGTCATCGGTGTCCACCTTCCAGTAGCGGCCGCGGGTTCCGGCACACGCCGGCCTTCGCGAGGCAGTACTCGCACGGCATGCCCGCGCCCGGGGCCAGCCACTCGATCTCGGGCAGCGTGAGCCGGGCGCCGCAACGGGCGGTCATCGCGCCGCGCAGCACGGCGCCGGGTTCGAGCGGGAACAGGTGCGCGCACCGGCGGGACTCCGGGACGCGGCCGCGAACAGCGCGACCGATGACGGTGAACGGCTCCGGCCAGTCCTCGCGCAGGTACCAGACGGCCGACGCGTCGCGGTCGGCGGCGAGCCACTCGAGCATCCGGGACAGCGCCTCCGCGGGGCTCGCCGCGCGGGCCGCCTCGTCCCGGCCGTTGACCTTGCCGACGACCATGAACGGGGCGGGGCTGCGCGCCGGCGCGGGCCGTTCCGCGACTTGTCCTCCGAGCACCGTTCCAACCCCCAGTACGTGCACCGCTGCGGGAACCGGGCCGTGTGATCGACCCGACCGGCAGGAATAATCCTAGTCCTGGAATAATCCCGGTGTCGAGTGATCAACACTTGCATCACCCGACTGGACCCGCTGGGTTCCAACGAACGGACCAGGACCCGGTGCGCATCGCAGATGGCGACCGGGACCGACTGCACGGAGGTAGGGACTGATGCCGGAACACCCGCGGCCGGTTGATTACGACCCGCACACGGCGGTGCGGCTGTTCGACGAGTCGAAGTGGCAGAAGTCCTTCGCCAGCGAGCCCAACGGCGGCAACTGCGTCGAGGTGAACTTCGCCGCGTCCGGGCTCGTCGGCGTCCGGGACACCAAGCTGGTCGGCAGCCCGGTCTTCGTCTTCGACGCCGGAGAGTGGGCCGCCTTCCTCGAGGGCGCCAAGGCGGGGCAGTTCGACCTGCCGGCCTGAAAACCCGATTATCGGAACTCGTGTGTTATTGACCACAACGTGGGGCCGGTGCGCTTCCGGGACGCCGGACGACCCGGAAGCGCACCGGCTCAGTTCTGGGACCGGCCGGGGAACCCGCCCTGACCAGCGCGGGGAACGCCGCCCTGCGGGGACGAACCGTCGGTGATCGAGGTCGCGGTGGCGGTGTCGCCCGAGACCTTCGCCAGGACCGTCACCGACGAACCCGCGGCCGGGTTGCCGGCCTTCTCGGTCGACGAGTCGATCACGTAGCTCTGGGTGTAGCCGTCCCTGCTCCGGACCGTGATCGAGTTCGCGCTCACCGCGGTGGCCTCGCCGCTCTGGAAGCGCTCGACCGCGTAGCCGCCGTCGGCCGAAACGGTGAAGTCGCCGTGCAGCGCCTCGCGCAGGATCGACGCCGTGCCGCCCACGCCCCCCAGCTGGCCCGTGCGGCCGCCGCCCGGGAATCCGCCGGCCTGCTGGTCGGTCCCGGACGAGGTGCCCAGGTAGATCGCCACCCCGCCGACGGCGGCGATGACCACCGCGACGGCCGCTGCGATCGCGGTCTTCGTGCCGGACCACTTCGGCGCGGGCGGCTGCGGGTCCCCCCAAGCGGCGGCAGGTGCCTCGGTGGTCGTCGGCTCCGTGCTCATCGTGTCCCTTTCGCGTAGGCCGGCGCAGGGGCCACCCCTGCCACCCCACAGGTTCGGCACCCAGCCTGTGCGCGGGCTGTGAGCGAGGTGGGCTGACGCTGTGCGGCCCGCCGTTCACAGGAAACGCACAGCCGGGGCACAGGGTGGACCCACCGGAGCGGCCGAAGGTGGGACCATGACCAGCGTGAACGCCGCGATGTCCGGCTCCGGCAAGGCCGACCTCAAGCACCCCGACGGGTCGGCGGTGCGCGTCCTCGTCGTGGACGACGAGGAGACCCTGGCGGAGCTGGTGTCGATGGCGCTGCGCATGGAGGGGTGGGAGACCCGCAGCGCCGGCACCGGCACCGAGGCGGTGCGCGTGGCCCGCGACTTCCGCCCGGACGCGGTGGTGCTCGACGTCATGCTGCCCGACTTCAGCGGCCTGGAGGTGCTGAGCAAACTGCGTGCCGAGAGGCCGCACCTGCCGGTCCTGTTCCTGACCGCGCGCGACGCGGTCGAGGACCGCATCGCCGGTCTCACCGCCGGCGGCGACGACTACGTGACCAAGCCGTTCAGCCTGGAGGAGGTCGTCCTCCGGCTGCGTGCGCTGCTCCGCCGGTCGCGGGTGGTGTCGGCGCACGAGGGTTCGACGCTGATGGTCGGTGACCTGTCGCTGGACGAGGACAGCCGCGAGGTGTTCCGCGGCGGCGACCCCATTTCGCTGACCGCCACCGAGTTCGAGCTGCTGCGCTTCCTGATGCGCAACCCGAAGCGGGTGCTGTCCAAGGCCCAGATCCTGGACCGGGTGTGGAGCTACGACTTCGGCGGGCAGGCCAACATCGTGGAGCTCTACATTTCCTACCTGCGGAAGAAGATCGACGCGGGCAGGGAGCCCATGATCCACACGATGCGTGGCGCGGGTTATGTCCTCAAGCCCGCAGGCTGAGCACGCCCGCCCGCGGCGGCTCCTGCCCTCGTCCCTGCGCGGCAAGCTGATCGCGCAGGTCATCGCGCTGCTCGCGCTCGTGTGCCTGGTCGTCGGCCTGGTCACCGAGATCGCGCTGCGCAGTTTCCTCTACCACCAGCTCGACGACCGGCTGGCCGCGGCGAGCGAACGCGGCACCCGCCAGCCCCCGCCGGGCGCGTGGAACGGCTCGCCGTACCAGCCGCCGCCGGACTCGCTGCGCGTACCCGGCCAGGGCATCGGCACGCTGGCCGTCGCCGTCTTCCCGGACGGCACGACGCGGGCGGGCGTGCTGCGCGGCGGCGCCGGTCCCTCGGAGAACAACCCGTTCCCCAGCGACCCGGTGCCCGGCGAAGACCTTCCGACGCTCCTCGCGCTGCCGGCCGACGGCAAGCGGCGCAGCGTCGACCTCGGCGCGCTGGGCGACTACCGGGTCGTCTCGGTGCGCACCCACGACGGGACGCTGCTGATCACCGGTCTGCCGCTCGCCGAGGTCGACGAGACGCTGCTGCGGCTCGGGATCATCTTCGGCGGCGTCGCGCTCGGCGGCCTGCTCCTCGCGGGCGGCGCCGCGGCGGTCACGATCCGCCGGACCATGCGACCCCTGGACCGGCTGGCCGGCACCGCGTCGAAGGTGTCCCAGCTGCAACTCGACCGCGGCGAGGTCGCGCTGTCGATCCGGGTGCCGCCGCGGGACACCGACACGCGCACCGAGGTCGGCAAGGTCGGCGCGGCGTTCAACCAGATGCTCGGGCACGTCGGCGCGGCCCTGAACGCGCGGCAGGCCAGCGAGAGCCGCGTGCGGCAGTTCGTCGCCGACGCCAGCCACGAGCTGCGCACCCCGCTCGCGGCCATCCGCGGCTACGCCGAGCTGGCCCGGCGCAGCGGGGACAGCGGCGACAGCGTGCCGCCGGACATCGCGTTCGCGATGGGACGCGTCGAGTCCGAGTCGGCCCGCATGACCACGCTGGTCGAGGACCTGCTGCTGCTCGCGCGCCTGGACTCCGGACGGCACCGGGTCTACGAGCCGGTCGACTTCTCCCGGATCGTCGCGGACGCCGTGTCCGACGCGCACGTCGCGGGCCGCGACCACCGGTGGCTGCTCGACGTCCCGGCCGAGCCGATCACCGTCGTCGGCGACGCCGACCAGCTGCACCAGGTCGTGCTCAACCTGCTCAACAACGCCCGCACGCACACCCCGCCGGCCACCGAGGTCGCCACCCAGCTGTCCACTGAGGACGGCGAAGTGGTGCTGCGCGTGACCGACAACGGCCCCGGCATCGCCCCGGAGGTCCTGCCGACCGTGTTCGAGCGGTTCGCCCGCGGCGACACGTCGCGGTCCCGCGCGGCGGGCAGCACCGGTCTCGGACTGGCGATCGTGGCCGCCGTCGTCGCCGCCCACCGCGGCCGCGTCGATGTGGAAAGCAGGCCGGGGCACACCCGGTTCACGGTGCGTTTTCCCAGCTGACCCGATCGGGGAGCGTTCACAGGTTCCGCACAGCTGAGCCACAAGACCGGCACAACGCGGCGGGCCAGCGTGGACACCATGACGACCTCCGCCGACGCCTCTCCCGCACCTCGGCCGGCCGGCTCCCCGCGACGAAGGACGTCCCCGGTCCTCGACGTCGTCGTCCCCGTGCACAACGAGGAGACCGACCTCGCGCCCTGCGTGCGCCGCCTGCACGCCTACCTGACCGACGCGCTGCCCTACCCGTTCCGCATCACCGTCGCCGACAACGCCAGCACGGACCGCACCCTCGCCATCGCCGAGGGCCTGGCCGCCGAGTTGCCCGGGGTCGAGGTGCGGCACCTGGAGGACAAGGGCCGCGGCCGAGCGCTCAACGCGGCCTGGTCGGCCTCCGACGCGCAGGTCCTGGCCTACCTGGACGTCGACCTGTCCACCGACCTCGCCGCGCTGTTCCCGCTGGTCGCGCCGTTGATCTCCGGGCACTCCGACCTGGCGATCGGGTCCCGGCTCGCCCGCGGCGCCCGTGTCGTGCGCGGCCCGAAGCGGGAGTTGATCTCACGGTGCTACAACCTGATCCTGCGCGGCGCGCTGGCCGCGCGGTTCACCGACGCGCAGTGCGGGTTCAAGGCCATCCGCGCCGACGTGGCGCGCCGGTTGCTGCCGCTGGTCGAGGACACCGGCTGGTTCTTCGACACCGAACTGCTGGTGCTCGCGCAGCGGTCCGGCCTGCGCATCCACGAGGTGCCGGTCGACTGGGTCGACGACCCGAACTCGTCGGTCGACATCGTGGCGACCGCGACCGCCGACCTGAAGGGGGTCGCCCGCATGATCCGCGGTTTCGCGCGCGGCACGCTGCCGGTCAGCCAGATCCGGGCCCAGCTGGGGAGGCATCCGATCGAGGTCACCGAACCCGGCGTCCCGCCGAAGCTCGCCAGGCAGCTGGTGCGGTTCGCCGCGATCGGCGTCGGCAGCACTCTCGCCTACCTGGTGCTCTACGTCCTGCTGCGCACCGGCGTCGGCGCCCAGGCGGCGAACCTGATCGCGTTGCTGGTCACCGCGATCGCCAACACCGCCGCCAACCGGCGGTTCACGTTCGGCGTGCGCGGGTCCGAGAGCGCCGGGCGGCACCAGTTCGAGGGGCTGATCGTGTTCGGCCTCGGGCTCGCCCTGACCAGCGGATCGCTCGCGCTGCTGCACGCCGGGGGCGAACCCGGGCGGTTCGCCGAGCTGGCGGTGCTCGTCCTGGCCAACCTGGCCGCGACCGTCCTGCGGTTCCTGCTGTTCCGCAACTGGGTCTTCCGGAAGAACCGATAGACATCCCAGGGAGCTGACGTGTCAAGCGGCGAGGTTCTCGGCGTGGTGCGACCAGGCGGTCGTCTCGTTGTCGAGGGTGCCGGTCTTGAGGCAGCCGTGCAGATGCCGACGAGCCCGTTGGCCAGTTGGCGCAGGGCGGCGTTGTGGCCGGCGCCGCGCGACCTGATCAACCAGTGCTCACCAGCCGGCCGGCTACCACCCGGAGTGCGCCGAGTCGCTCACTCCCACAACTGATTAGGAGAACCGACTCGACATGTCGACTGCGGCTGTTTCCTCCGATCCGGCCCGCCTCGGGCCGGTCCCCGCCGCGGCGCGAACCCGGACGGCCGGACGGCCCGCGTGGGTCCGGCCGTCGGTCGCCGTCCTGCTGGTCGCGACCGCCGCGCTCTACCTGTGGAACCTGAGCGCGTCCGGCTACGCCAACGACTTCTACGCGATGGCCGTGCAGGCCGGGACGAAGAACTGGGAGGCGTTGTTCTTCGGATCGCTCGACCCGGGCAACGTCATCACGGTCGACAAACCGCCGGCATCGCTGTGGCTGATGGCGCTGTCCGGACGGCTCCTCGGCTTCTCCAGCTTCAGCATGCTGCTGCCCAACGCGCTGTGCGGCGTCGCTTCGGTGGCGCTGTTGCACGCGGCGGTGCGGCGCACGTCCGGCCCGCTGGCCGGGCTCCTCGCCGGGGCGGCGCTCGCGCTGACCCCGGTGGCGGCGCTGATGTTCAAGTTCAACAACCCCGACGCGCTGCTGGTGCTGCTCATGGTGGCCGGCGCGTACTGCACCGTGCGGGCGCTGGACCGGGCCGGCACCGGCTGGCTGCTGCTCGCCGGTGTCGCGCTCGGGTTCGGGTTCCTCACCAAGATGCTGCAGGCGTTCCTGGTGCTGCCCGCGTTCGCGCTGGTGTACCTGGTGGCGGCGCCGGCCGGGCTGGGCAAGCGCGTGCTCCAGCTGGCCGGAGCCGGGATCGCGGTGGTCGTCGCCGCGGGCTGGTGGATCGTGGCGGTCGCGTTGTGGCCGACGGAATCACGGCCCTACATCGGCGGGTCCACGGACAACACGCCGCTGGAGCTGGCCTTCGGCTACAACGGTCTGAGCCGGATCTTCGGCGGCGAGCGCAACGCCGGTGGCGGTTTCGGCGGCGGGAACGCGATGTTCGGCGGCGAGACCGGGCTGCTGCGCATGTTCGGGTCGTCGTTCGGGCTGGAGATCTCGTGGCTGCTGCCCGCGGCGCTGGTCGCGCTGGTCGCCGGCCTGTGGTTCACGCGGTTCGCGCCGCGGCTGGACCGGAGCCGTGCCGCGCTGCTGCTGTGGGGCGGCTGGACGGTCGTCACCGCGCTGGTGTTCAGCTTCATGAGCGGCACGATCCACCCGTACTACACGGTCGCGCTGGCGCCGGGAATCGCCGGGCTGGTCGCCATCGGCGCGATCGAACTGTGGCGCGGGCGGCACAACTTCGCCGCCCGGATCGTGCTGGCGCTGATGGTCGCCGCGACCGGTGTGTGGGACTTCATCCTGCTCGACCGGACGCCGGAGTGGCAGCCGTGGTTGCGGTGGGTGCTGTTGCCGCTGACCGCGGCGGTGGTCGCCGGGCTGCTGTTCGGGCTCGACCGGATCCGCCGGGCCGGGATCGTGCTCGCGGTCGCCGGGGTGTGCACCGGGTTGCTGGCGCCCGCGGCGTACACCGTGGTGACGGCCGGGCAGGGCCACAGCGGCTCCCTCCCGACCTCCGGGCCGTCCGGGAACTCGATGGGCTTCGGCGGTGGCGTGCGTGGTGGGCCGACGAGCAGCGAGCTGATCGCGCTGCTGAAGCAGACCACGACCAAGTGGTCCGCGGCGACGAACGGGTCCCAGTCCGCGGCCGGCCTCGCGCTGAACTCGGACACCGCGGTGATCGCGATCGGCGGCTTCAACGGCGGCGACCCCGCGCCGACGCTCGAGCAGTTCAAGCGGTACGTCGCCGACGGCGACATCACCTACTACGTCTCCGGCGGCGCGGGTGGCACGGGCCGGGGTGGGTCCGGCGAGATCGCCACCTGGGTCGAGCAGAACTTCACCCCCCAGACGATCGGCGGCACGACGGTCTACGACCTGACGTCAGGCGCGACGACCGGTTGAGTACACTGGAGCCGGACCCCCGCGGCGTCCATCCTGTGAACCTCCCCAGGGCCGGAAGGCAGCAAGGATAAGCAGGCTCTGACGGGTGCGGGGGTCCCCTTTCATGAAGGGCCGGGCGCTGGGCGCGTTCGGTGTGGACCAGCGACGGTCGCTCTCGGGTTCTCGCTTGCTCCCGGTGGTGAGTGGGCTGGGCTGGGGGTGTCGGTGGGGGCCGGTACTCTCGCGTCGTGGCCCTGGCTCTTTACCGCAAGTACCGTCCGGCGACCTTCGCCGAGGTCGTCGGGCAGGAGCACGTCACCGAACCGCTGCGCGCCGCCCTCACGGCGGGCCGCATCAACCACGCGTACCTGTTCTCCGGGCCGCGCGGCTGCGGCAAGACGTCGAGTGCGCGCATCATGGCCCGTTCGCTCAACTGCGTCGAGGGCCCGACCCCCGACCCGTGCGGCAAGTGCGACTCGTGCCGCGCCCTGGCGCCCGAGGGGCCAGGCAGCATCGACGTCACCGAGCTCGACGCGGCCAGCCACGGTGGCGTCGACGACGCCCGCGAGCTGCGTGACCGCGCCTTCTACGCCCCGGCCGAGTCGCGGTACCGGGTGTTCATCATCGACGAGGCCCACATGGTCACGACGCAGGGTTTCAACGCCCTGCTCAAGATCGTGGAGGAGCCGCCGGAACACCTGATCTTCATCTTCGCCACCACCGAACCGGACAAGGTGCTGCCCACCATCCGGTCCCGGACCCACCACTACCCCTTTCGGCTGATCCCGCCGAGCGCGATGCGCGACCTGCTGGAGCGCAACGTCGCCGGCGAGGGCATCCACGTCGACCCGGCCGTGTACCCGCTCGTGATCCGCGCGGGCGGCGGTTCCGCGCGCGACACGCAGTCGGTGCTGGACCAGCTGCTGGCCGGCGCGGGCCCGGACGGCGTGACCTACGACCGCGCGATCTCGCTGCTCGGCGTCACCGACTCGGCCCTGATCGACGACATGATCGACGGCCTGGCCGCGGACGATTCGGCCGCGGTGTTCGGCACGGTCGAGCGGCTGGTCGAGGCGGGACACGAACCGCGCCGGTTCGCGAGCGACCTGCTGGACCGGCTGCGTGACCTGGTGCTGCTGCGCTCGGTGCCGGACGCGGCCGCGCGCAACCTGGTGTCGGCACCCGCGGACGAGCTGGACCGCATGACGGCGCAGGCCGAGCGCGCGGGCCTGGCGACGCTGACCAGGTACGCCGAGATCGTGCACAACGGCCTGCTGGAGATGCGGGGCGCGACGGCGCCGCGGCTGCTGCTGGAGTTGTTGTGCGCGCGGATGCTGCTGCCGGCGGCGTCCGACAGCGAGGCCGCCGTGCTGCAGCGGCTCGAACGGCTGGAGCGCCGGGTCACCGTCAGCGGCGGCGGCAGCCTGTCCGCGGACGGCCAGGTGCCGTCGGCCGAACCCGCGCCCGCACGGTTCCAGCGGCCCTCCCAGCGCGCCGCCGCTCCGGAGGCCGGGCCGCCCGCCGCGGCCGACCAGGGCAGGTCGGCGCCGTCGCGACCGGCCGCCGAGGCCGCTTCGCGCCCCGCCCCGGAGGCGCCCGCACGCCGCGCCCCGGAACCGGCAGCCGCTCCCGAGCAGGCCCCGGCGGCTTCCGCCCCCGCGCGGCCCGCCGCGGATTCCGTCTCGCGTCCGGCTCCGGACGCGCCGGTGCACCGGCCGACAGAGCCGGCGCCCGCTCCCACGGCCCCCGCCGACGCGGCGCCGGGCGGCATCGACGCGGCCGCGATCCGCCGGGTGTGGCCGGACCTGCTGGCCGCGATCCGCAAGACGAGCCGCAGCACCGAGGCGATGATGATCAACGCGACGGTGCAGAGCGTCGAGGGTTCGCTGGTCGTGCTGGCGCACAGCGCGGAGCCCCTCGCGCGGCGCCTGTCGGAGCCGCGGAACGCGGACTTCATCGCGGGCGCGCTGCACGAGGTCCTCGGCGGCACGTGGCAGGTGCGCTGCGTGCACGGCGGGGGTGGCGGAGGGGGCTCCGCGCGCCGCGACGGTCCCCGCCCGAACCCGACGCCCACCCCGGCCCAGCGGGAGGCGCCGCCGCAGCCCCAGCGGACCTTCCAGCGCCCGGCACCCGCGCCCGCGACGGCCCCGGAGCCACCGCCGCGCGCCCAGGCGCCCGCCGAGCCGGCCGACGACATCCCCCTCCCGCCCGAGCCGGAGGACGACGAAGCGATGCTGGCCGAGGCCGGCGGCCCCATCCCGGAGGGCGCCCCGGCCTCCCCGAGCGCCGACGCGGAAGAACTGGCCCGCAAACTGCTGGCCGAACACCTGGGCGCCCAGCCGATCGATTAGCGCTCAGCCCAGGAAAGACAGGATCCCGGACGCGATGGCCGCCGCGTACCGCTGCCGTCCCCCGGCGCTGGACATCATCGAAGAGTCACCGGCGTTGCGCATGTTCCCGCACTCGACGAGCACCGCGGGCCGGTCCGAAAGGTTCAACCCCGCCAGGTCGTCCCGCGGCGCCAACCCGTCCGACCCCAGGTAGTTGGACACCGGAAAGCCCGCCGACGACAGTCCCGCGCGCACGGAACGAGCCAACGCCACCGACGGCGCCCCCTGCGCGGCGTTCAGCGCCGGGCTCGAATACGCGATGTGGAACCCGCGCGCACCCGAGGCGTTCGACCCGTCCGCGTGGATCGACACCACCGCCGCGGCCGCGGCGCGGTTCCCGATCGCCGCTCGCTCGTCCACACACGGTCCGACCCCAGAATCATCCGGACGCGTGTAGACCACCTGCACACCCGCAGCACGCAACAACGCGCCCACCCGCTGCGCGACGTCCCAGTTGAACGCGTGCTCCGGATACCCGCCGTTCGACGCCGTCCCCGTCGTGTTGCACGGCTTCGTCTGCCCGCGCCCGGCCGGGACCGGTTCGTCGATCACGCCCGGCGCCGCTGAATTGCCGCCGTTGTGCCCCGGATCCAGCACCACCGTCACCGGCTTCCGCGCGACCGACGGTTCCGGCGCAGCGGGCGCCGGCGACGGCACCGGCGCCAGGCTCGCCGCTCGCGACGGCGAGGGCGGAGACGGCGCGGGCGACGGCGGCGCGGGTGGCGACGAGCACCCCGCCACCAGCAGCACACCGGCCAGAACGACGACACCACGACTGCGCACGGCGAACACGGTGCCACACCCGCCCGAGCTACGCTGGGACCCACAGGACAGGACTACGAAACGGGGATCATGGTGCAACCCGGCGGTGGAATGCCCGACATGCAGGCCATCCTGCAGCAGGCGCAGCAGATGCAGCAGCAGCTCGTCGCCGCGCAGGAGGAGCTCGCCCGCACCGAGGTGACCGGCACGTCCGGCGGTGGTCTGGTCACCGCGACCGTCACCGGCGGCATGGAGCTCAAGGACCTCAAGATCGACCCGAAGGTGGTCGACCCCGATGACACCGAGACGCTGGCCGACCTGGTGGTGGCCGCGGTGCGGGACGCGATGAGCAGCGCCCAGAAGCTCACCGAGGAGAAGCTCGGCCCGGTGGCGGGCGCCCTCGGCGGTGGTGGCGGCGGCATGCCCGACCTCGGCGGACTCGGTCTGCCCGGCCTGAAGTAGCGGGCCCCGTTGTACGAAGGGGTAGTCCAGGACCTGATCGACGAGCTGGGGCACCTGCCCGGCATCGGCCCGAAGAGCGCGCAGCGGATCGCGTTCCACCTGCTCGCCGCCGACCCGGCCGACATCGCCCGGCTGCAGGACGTCCTCGGCAAGGTCCGGGAGGGCGTGCAGTTCTGCGAGATCTGCGGCAACGTCTCCGAACAGCAGCAGTGCCGCATCTGCCGGGACGCCCGGCGCGACACGTCGCTGATCTGCGTGGTCGAGGAACCGAAGGACGTGCTCGCGGTCGAGCGCACCCGGGAGTTCAAGGGCCGCTACCACGTGCTGGGCGGCGCGCTCGACCCGCTGTCCGGCATCGGTCCGGACCAGTTGCGCATCCGGGAGCTGCTGGCGCGGCTCGGCGCGGAACAGGTCACCGAGGTGATCATCGCGACCGACCCGAACACCGAGGGCGAGGCGACCGCCACCTACCTGGTGCGGATGCTGCGCGACTTCCCCGGCCTGACCGTGACGCGCCTGGCGTCCGGTCTGCCGATGGGCGGTGACCTCGAGTTCGCCGACGAGCTCACCCTCGGCCGCGCCCTGTCCGGCCGCCGCGCCCTGTGACACTGGCCGGCGACGTACTGGCCGGCCCGCCCCGGTGCGGGCGGGTCCGGCTGGTCGCCGTCGACGGCCCGTCCGGCGCGGGCAAGTCCACCTTCGCCGCGCGGCTCGTCGAAGCGTTCGTCCGGCTCGGCACCAGCACCGCGCTCGTCTCCACCGACCACTACGCCACCTGGGCCGACCCGGTCGCGTGGTGGCCGCGGCTCGTCGCGGAGGTGCTCGACCCCCTCGCCGCCGGACGCCCCGCCTCCTACCGCCCCCTGGACTGGACCACCGGCGAGCCGCGGCCTGGAGCCCTCCGGACCGTCGAGCCGGCCGACGTCCTCGTGCTGGAAGGGGTTTCCGCCGGCCGGTCGTCCGTCCGCCCGCGACTGTCCGCGTTGTGCTGGGTCGAGGGTCCTGGCCCCGCCGAGCGGCTCGAACGGGCAGTGTTGCGTGACGGTCCGGGCACTCGTCGCCACTTCGAAGCGTGGCAGGATTTCGAGCGCGGATGGTTCGAAGTTGACCGTACTCGCGAGTACGTGCACCCGAACGGCCTAATACTTTCGTCTGAACTCACGCAACGTGAGCGCGAAAAGTAACTTTGTCGACCGAATGCGTGGTCGCGTCCAGCTTTACGTAGCGCGATCGTAACCTCGCGCACTTAACGAAGCGCGCACATCCGGTTAGTGTCACCGATCACGTACCGGACTTCACAAGGAGTGCCACCATGCTCCCAACGCGGGCAGTTGGGTTGCGCCGCATCGCCCTGATCGGGCTTGCCGGCGCCCTCGCGGTCACGACGGCCGCTTGCGCTTCCGAGCGCGGCTCGGGCGGCAGCGCCAGCGACACCTTCATCTTCGGCGCCGCAGGCGCCCCCAAGAACTTCGATCCGATCTTTAACGACGACGGCGAGAGTTTCCGCCCCGCCCGCCAGATGTTCGACACGCTCGTCACCTACAAGCCGGGCACCACCGAGCTGCAAGGCGCGCTGGCCACCGCGTGGACGCCGAGCGACGGCAACAAGACCTGGACGTTCACGCTGCGGCAGGGCGTCAAGTTCCACGACGGCACCCCCTTCAACGCCGCGGCGGTCTGTTTCAACTTCGACCGCTGGTACAACATGAAGGGCGCCGCCGCCCAGAGCCAGATGATCTACTACGGCGACGTCTTCGAGGGCTTCGCGAAGAACGAGGGCGACATCAGCGGCGAGCCGGTCTACAAGTCGTGCGAGGCGAAGGACGACCACACCGCGGTCCTCAACCTGAACAAGGCCAAGGGCGCCTTCCCGGACGCGTTCGGCCTGACCTCGCTGTCCATGTCGAGCCCGGACGCGTTGAAGAAGTGGGACGCCGACACCGTGACGCAGAGCGGTGAGGCGTTCAGCTACCCGCCCTACGCCACGGACCACCCGACGGGCACCGGACCGTACAAGTTCGACAGCTTCGACAAGGCCAACAACACGATCACCCTGGTCCGCAACGAGGACTACTGGGGCGAGAAGGCCAAGACCGCCAAGCTGATCTTCAAGATCATCCCGGACGAGAACGCCCGCAAGCAGGAGCTCGCCGCCGGCACCATCGACGGCTACGACTTCCCGAGCCCGGCGGACTACAACTCGCTCAAGGACGCCGGCAACCAGGTCCTGATCCGGCCCGCGTTCAACATCCTGTACCTGGGCATCAACCAGAAGAACAACCCGAAGCTGCAGGACGTGCGGGTCCGCCAGGCGATCGAGTACGCGATCAACAAGGACCAGCTGGTCAAGAACCGGCTGCCGCAGGGCGCCTACGCGCAGGACCAGTTCCTGCCGAACAACGTGCCGGGCTACACCAACGCGGTGGCGAAGTACAGCTACAACCCGGACACCGCCAAGCAGCTGCTGGCCCAGGCGGGCGCGTCGGACCTGACGCTGAACTTCTACGTGCCGACCGAGGTCACCCGGCCCTACATGCCGAACCCGGTGGACATCGCCGCCGCGATCACCGACGACCTCAAGGCGGTCGGCATCAAGGTCAACGTGGTCCAGGAGCCGTGGAACGGCGGGTACAAGGACTCCGTGCAGAAGGCGGGCAAGCAGGACCTGCACCTGCTGGGCTGGACCGGTGACTACGCCGACGCGGGCAACTTCATCGGCACGTTCTTCGGGCGCCCGAAGGCCGAATTCGGCTTCGACAACCCGCAGATCTTCAACGCACTGTCCACTGCGGACGCGCAGACGACCCCGGACGCCAAGAAGGCGGCCTACGAGAACGCCAGTGTGCTGATCTCGCAGTACGTCCCGGCGGTTCCGTTGTCGTCGTCGCCCCCGGGGATCGTGGTGCGGTCGGACGTGCAGGGCCTGATCCCGACGCCGCTGACCGACGAGCGCTTCTACACGGTCACCAAGGGCAGCAAGGGCTGAGTTCCGCTCCGACGGCGGGAAAGCGCGCCTGAACAGCGCGCTTTCCCGCCGTGGTGCGACCTCGAGGCGATCACATGCTCCGATTCACAGTCCGTCGGCTGCTGCAAGCGGTTCCGACGCTCCTCGTACTCTCCATCCTGGTCTTCGCCTGGCTCCGCCTGCTGCCCGGTGGCCCCGCCACCGCGCTGCTCGGCGACAAGGCGACGCCGGAGAAGATCGCGTCCCTGAACGCGGTGCTGGGCCTGGATCGACCGATCTTCGTCCAGTACTTCAAGTTCCTCGGCCGCGTCCTCACCGGTGACTTCGGTGCCTCCCTGATCAGCGGTGACGCCGTGCTGTCCGAGATCGGCCGCGCCTTGCCCGCGACCATCGAGCTGTCCATCGCCGCACTGGTGCTCGCGGTCGGCTTCGGGATCCCGATGGGATACCTCGCCGCCCACTACCGCGGCCGGTTCCTGGACAACGCCACCGTGCTCACCACGCTGGTCGGTGTGGCGGTGCCGGTGTTCTTCTTCGGTGTGCTGCTCAAGTACGTGTTCGCGCAGAAGCTCGGCCTCCTGCCCCCGTCCGGGCGCCAGGACGTGACCATCGACGCCACGCACATCACCGGGTTCTTCACGCTGGACGGCCTGCTCACCGGCGAGCTGGACGCCACGTGGGACGCGATCAAGCACCTGATCCTGCCCGCGATCGCGCTGGCCAGCATCCCGTTCGCGGTGATCGTGCGGATCACCCGCGCGTCCGTGCTGGACGTGCAGCAGGAGGACTTCGTGCGCACCGCCGAGTCCAAGGGCCTGACCACGGCGACGATCCGGCAGCGGCACGTGCTGCGCAACGCGCTCTTGCCGGTGTCGACGACGATCGGCCTGCAGACCGGCCTGCTGCTCGCCGGGGCCGTGCTCACCGAGAAGGTGTTCAACTGGAACGGCCTGGGTTCCCTGCTGGCGCAGGGCATCGAGCGCCGCGACTACCCGCGGCTGCAGGCGCTGCTGTTGCTGGCCGCCGCGGTGTACGTGCTGGTGAACCTGCTGGTCGACATCTCGTACGCGATCATCGATCCGAGGGTGCGAGTGCGATGACCTCCATCTTGCGGCGCAAGGCCGAACGCATCGACGACCTGGCGGAAACCGGCGGCACCAGCCTCGCCGCCGACGCGGTCAGGCGGATGCTGCGCAACCCGGTGGCGATCACCGGCGCGGTCATCACCGTGCTGTTCGTGCTGCTGGCGATCCTGGCCCCGTTCCTGGCGCCGAAGGACCCCTACATCCCCTACGACGAGCTGCGGCGGAACCTGCGGCCGGACTTCATCCCCGGCCCGATGGACGGGTTCGTGCTCGGCAGCGACCACCGCGGGTACGACTTCTTCTCCCGTCTGCTGGTCGGCGCCCAGCAGACGCTGATCGTCGGTGTGGTCGCCACCCTGATCGGGCTGACGGTCGGCATGCTGATCGGCGGGCTGGCCGGCGCGCTCGGCGGCTGGGTGGACACGCTGCTGATGCGGTTCACCGACATCCTGCTGGCGATCCCTTCGCTGCTGCTGGCGATCTCGGTCGCGGCGCTGTTCTCGCAAGGGACGCAGTGGACGGTCATCATCGCGGTCGCGGTGGTGAGCGTGCCGGTCTTCGCCCGGTTGCTGCGGGGCGCGATGTTGTCGCAGAGAGCGAGCGACCACGTGCTCGCCGCCACCGCACTGGGTGTCCGGCGCAGCACGATCGTGTTCCGGCACATGCTGCCGAACTCACTCGGTCCGGTGGTGGTGCAGGCCACCCTGACCCTGGCGACGTCGATCATCGACGTGGCGGCCCTGTCGTTCCTCGGTCTGGGCGACAACGACCCCAGCCGCGCCGAGTGGGGGCTGATGCTGGCACAGGCCCAGAACCTGCTGGACGTCAAACCGAGCCTGGCGTTCTACCCGGCCATCGCGATCATCGTGGTGGCGCTGGGGTTCACGCTGCTCGGCGAGTCGCTGCGCGAGGCGCTCGACCCGAAGAACAGGCGGTAGCGCGTTGAGTCTTCTGCAAGTACACGACCTGTCGGTCGTCTTCCACCGCAAGGGGACCCGGCCGTTCACGGCGGTCGACGGGGTCAGCTTCGACGTCGAGCCGGGCCGCACGGTCGGCCTGGTCGGCGAGTCCGGCAGCGGCAAGTCGGTCACGGCGCTCGCGATCATGGGCCTGCTGCCCAAGCGCGGCGCGAAGGTGACCGGCGAGGTGATGTTCGAGGACACCGACCTGCTGCGGCTGTCCGACCGGCAGCTGCGCGACCGGCGCGGCCGCGACCTCGGCATGGTGTTCCAGGACCCGCTGTCGTCGCTGAACCCGGTGATCCCGATCGGGCTGCAGATCACCGAGGTGCTGGAACGGCACCGGAAGATGGAACGCAAACAGGCCCGGGTCGAGGCCGCGGACCTGCTCGACCGCGTGGGCATCCCGGACCCGAACCGGCGGCTCTCGGAGTACCCGCACCAGCTCTCCGGCGGCATGCGGCAGCGCGCGCTCATCGCGATCGCGCTGGCCTGCCGTCCGCGGCTGCTGATCGCGGACGAGCCGACCACCGCGCTGGACGTGACGATCCAGGCGCAGATCCTGGCGCTGCTGTCCGAGCTGGTGCGCGACACCGGCACCGCGCTGATCATGATCACGCACGACCTCGGCGTGGTCGCGGGCCTGTGCGACGAGGTCAACGTCATGTACGGCGGGCGGATCGTGGAGCGAGCGGAGCGGCATGCGCTGTTCGCGTCGGCGCGGCACCCGTACACGCACGGGCTGCTCGCCTCGATCCCGCGGCTGGACGCGCCGCGTGGTGAGAAGCTGGTGCCGATCAAGGGCTCGGTGACCGACAACATCCCCTGGTCGCAGGGGTGCGCGTTCGCGCCGCGCTGTCCGAACGCGCTGGACATCTGCCGCGAGGTCACGCCGGAACTCGAACCCGGCACCGAGGGGATGCTGCGGTGCCACAACCCGGTGAGCCGTCCGGTCGCCGCGGGCGAGGGGGTGCGCTGATGTCGGAACCGCTGGTGAGCGTGGAAGGCCTGCAGGTGCACTTCCCGATCAAGCGCGGCGTCGTGCTGGACCGCACGGTCGGGCACGTCTACGCCGTGGACGGGGTCGACCTGGAGATCCAGCGCGGCGAGACCTACGGCCTGGTCGGCGAGTCCGGCTGCGGCAAGACCACGCTGGGGCGGAGCATCCTGCGGCTGGTCGAGCCGACCGGCGGCCGCGCCGTCTTCGACGGCACCGACCTGTCGACGCTCAAGGGCGAGTCGCTGCGGAAGATGCGGCGCCGGATGCAGATGGTGTTCCAGGACCCGCTGTCCAGCCTCGACCCGCGGCAGTCCGTCGAGTCGATCCTGATCGAGGGCATGCGGGCGCACGGGCTGGACAAGGGCAGGGACAGCACGCGCAAGCGTTTGCGTGAGTTGCTGGCCGCGGTCGGCCTGGCCGAGAGCTCGCTGCGGAAGTACCCGCACGAGTTCTCCGGCGGGCAGCGGCAGCGCATCGGCATCGCCCGCGCGCTGGCCGTCGAGCCGGACCTGATCGTGGCCGACGAGCCGGTGTCCGCGCTGGACGTGTCCGTGCAGGCGCAGGTGATCAACCTGCTCGAGGAGCTGCAGGACTCGCTCGGCCTGACCTACCTGGTGATCGCCCACGACCTCGCGGTCGTCCGGCACATCTCCGACCGCATCGGCGTGATGTACCTGGGCTCGCTGGTCGAGGAGACCGACGCGCAGACGCTGTACGACGAGCCGCTGCACCCGTACACGAAGGCGCTGCTGTCGGCGATCCCGGTGCCGGACCCGGTGGTCGAAGACAGCCGGGAGCAGATCCTGCTCGCCGGTGACCTGCCCTCGCCGGCCAACCCGCCGTCGGGTTGCCGGTTCCACACCCGCTGCCCCTGGCGGCAGGAGACGAAGTGCGACACGGAGCGGCCCGCGCTGCGCGAACTGGGCGCGGGACACCGGGTGGCGTGCCACTGGGCGGAGGACATCCAGGCCGGCCGGATCACGCCCCACGAGGTGAAACCGGAACTGGTCACCGCACAGGCGTCGGACTCGGTTTTCCCGCAGGCGGCTTCGGTGGCCGAAATGCTCGAGCCCTGAAACGGGTACCCTGACGGCAATTCCGCCGGGGTATCCGACAGGGGGCTCGACAGTGCACATCGACCAGTGGCTGGAGGCCATTCCGCCGCTACTCGTGTACCTCGCGGTGGGACTGGTGATCGGGTGCGAGAGCCTCGGCATCCCGCTACCGGGTGAGATCGTGCTGGTCAGCGCGGCTCTCCTGGCGTCGCACCACGACGGGCTGAACCCGTGGCTGATCGGCATCGTCGGCAGCGCCGGTGCCATCGCCGGGGACAGCATCGGCTACCTGATCGGGCGAAAGGGCGGGCAGCGCCTGTTCGACTGGGCGGGGCGGAAGTTCCCCAAGCACTTCGGTCCCGACCACGTCCGCACGGCTGAGCGGTTGTTCCGGAAACGGGGGATGTGGGCGGTTTTCTTCGGGCGTTTTGTCGCAATTCTGCGGATTCTGTGCGGCCCGCTCGCCGGGTCCCTGCGCATGCACTACCCGCGGTTCCTGACCGCCAACGCGCTCGGCGGCATCGTCTGGGCGGGCGGCACGACGGCGCTGGTGTACTCGCTCGGCGTGGTCGCGGAGAAGTGGCTGTCCCGCTTCTCCTACATCGCGTTGGGAGTCGCGATCGTGGTGGGCGTGGTCGTCAGCCTGGTCGTCAAGAAGCGGATGGGCCGCCGTCACGGGGAGACGAGCTCGGTGGAGAGCGCCTCCGCCGAGCGCTGACGCTTCGGCAGGGAGCCGAACAGCACCCCGGCGACCACGACCACCCCGGCCAGCACCTCGACCAGCGCCGGGGTCTCGTCGAGCACCAGGAACGCCGCCGTCATGCCGACCACCGGCACGAGCAGCGAGAACGGCGCGACCACGTTGGCCGGGTTGCGGCGCATCAGGACGGTCCAGATGCTCGACCCGAGTACCGTACCGATGAGCACGACGTAGCCGAACCCGGCCAGCCCCGCCAGGCCCTCGGACGTGCCCAGGGTGGACAGCGACCGCCACTGCGCGGACGGCCCCTCGAAGATCGTGGAGAGCACGAACATCGGGATCGGCGGGACGACCGACATCCACAGCGTGAAGTGGACCGGGTTCGGCCGGCTCTCGTGCTGGAGCGCCTTGCGCGAGAAGATGTTCCCCAGGGCCCAGCACAGCGCGCCGAGCAGGGTGAGGACGACCGGCAGCAGCACCGCGTTCTCCGCGCGGTGCCAGGCGATCACACCCATCCCGGCCACCGCCGCGAGGATGCCGGCCAGCTGTCGCGGTGACAGCGGTTCGCGCAGGAAGATGCCGCACAGCACGACGGTGAACGGCGCGGACGACTGCAGCACCAGCGAAGCCAGGCCGGTCGGCATGCCGTGGGTGAGCGCGAGGAACAGGAACGCGAACTGGCCGGTGCCGAAGCCGAGACCGAAGCCGAGCAGCCAGCGCAGCGGCACCTTCGGCCGCGGGATGAACAGGATCGCCGGGATCGCGATCACCAGGAACCGCAGTGATCCGGCGAACAGCGGCGGGAAGTGGTCGAGCATCGGGTGCATCGCGATGAAGTTGAGGCCCCACAGGACGACGACGAACAGGGCGAGGAGACGGTCGCGAATCGGCACGCCTTCGAGCGTGCCTGCCGCAACTTTGAAGGACAATCGAGATTATTTGCACCTACTGTGTAGCGTTGCTACATGGATGTCGGACGTCTGCGGGTTCTGCGGGAGTTCGCCGACCGCGGCAGCGTGACGGCCGCGGCACGCGCCCTGCACCTGACGCCGTCGGCGGTGTCCCAGCAGCTCAGGGCGTTGCAGGCGGAGGTCGGGCTGGTGCTCACCGAACCCGCCGGGCGGGGTCTGCGGCTCACCGACGCGGGCCGGGCGCTGGTGGTGCGGGCGGACGAGGTGCTCGCGGCGCTGGACCGCGCCGAGTCCGAGCTGGACGCGTTCCGCAGCGCGCCGCGCGGCCGGGTGCGGGTCGCGATCTTCCCGTCGGCCGCGTTGATGCTGCTGCCCGGGCTGCTGCACCGGATCGCCGGGTGCGAGGGCCTGGAGGTCGAGATCCGCGACGTCGACATGACGCCGGCCGAGGTGCCGGAGCTGGTCGCGGACTTCGACATCGTGGTCACCCACCGGGACGAGCACGCCGAGCCGTTCCCGTCCGCCCGGCTGGACGTGGTGCACTTGCTGCGCGAGCCGCTGGACGTCGCGCTCCCGCCCGGGCACCGGCTCGCCCGGCGGCGGCGCGTGGACCTCACCGAGCTGGCCGGGGAGCAGTGGATCTCGGTGGACGTCGGCTTCCCGGTCGACGACGTGCTGCGGTCGCTGGCCGTGCGGACCGGGGTGCGGCCGCAGGTCAAGCAGCGCATCAACGACTTCCGCGTCATCGAGGCGCTGGTGGCCGCCGGGCACGGCATCGCGCTGCTGCCGCGTTACCTGGCCGGGTTGGGCCCGCGCCGGCTGGTGCGCCGGCCACTGGCCGGGATCCGCGCCGCCCGGCACATCGAGGCCGTCCTGCGCACGGGCGCCGGAACCCGCCTCGCCGTGGCGACGGTGCTGGACCTGCTGCACGCCGAGGCCGCGGCGGTGACGAAACAGCCCTGGACGAGCAAGGCCGAATTCGATCGGTAGCCGGAGCCGGCACGCAGCCGCTGGTCGTACCCGGACCGGCCAGGCGGCCCGAGCGGTGTGTCGGGCGTCACTGTCACAACCGGCGCTCCAGCGGTGCCTTGTGGTCGAGCAACCACCCGACCACGAGGGAGCAAGACATGGAAGCCCGCTTCAACCTGATGGCCAACGAGATCGGCGGCAAGCTCGCCCGGCGCTTCGCCGGCATCCACACGTTGCTGCACCACTCGTCGCTGCCCGCGTCCACGCAGGAACTGGTCGCGCTGCGCGCCAGCCAGATCAACGGGTGCGGCCCGTGCGTCGACATGCACACCAAGGAGGCCGCCGCCGCCGGGGAGACCGCGGTGCGGCTCAACCTGGTCGCGGTCTGGCGCGAGGCCACCGTGTTCACCGAGGCCGAACGGGCCGCGCTGGCACTGGCCGAGGAGGGCACCCGGCTGGCCGACGCCCACGAGGGCGTGTCCGACGAGACCTGGGCGCAGGTGCGCAAGCACTTCGACGACGAGCAGATCAGCGTGCTCGTCGCCCTGGTCGGCCTGATCAACGCGGCCAACCGGATGAACGTCATCACCAAGACCCCGGCCGGCGACTACCAGGCCGGGATGATCGCGAGCATGACGAACTGACCGGTGCGAGAAAGGCCGGCCGCCCCCGAAGGAGCGGCCGGCCTTTCCGCGTCAGCGGTGTGCCCGGTTCACCGCGGACACGACGGCCCGCAGCGAGGCCGTGACGATGGACGGGTCGATGCCGATGCCCCAGTACACCTTGTCGCCGACGGCGCATTCGATGTAGGAGGCGGCCTTCGCGTCATCACCCGGGGTGAGGGTGTGTTCGCTGTAGTCCAGCAGCCGCAGGTCGTAGCCGACGGTGGACAGGGCGTCGAAGAAGGCGGCGATCGGGCCGTTGCCCGAGCCGGTGATCTCCTGTTCCTCGCCGTCCACCCGCACGGTGGCGCGCAGCTGGTAGTCGCCGTTGGCGGTGACGTGCTGGCTGATCAGCTGCAGCGGGGTCTGCGGCTCCAGGTACTCGCGGGCGAAGGCGTCCCACATCGTGCGCGGGTCCACCTCGCCGCCCTCCGAGTCGGTGTAGCGCTGGATGACCTGCGAGAACTCGATCTGCAGCCGGCGCGGCAGGTCCAGCTGGTGCTCGGTCTTCATGATGTAGGCCACGCCGCCCTTGCCGGACTGGGAGTTGACCCGGATGACGGCCTCGTAGCTGCGGCCGACGTCCTTGGGGTCGATGGGCAGGTAGGGCACCTCCCACGGGAACTCCTCCACCGGCACCCCGGCCTTCTCCGCGGCCCGGTGCAGGGCGTCGAAGCCCTTGTTGATGGCGTCCTGGTGGCTGCCGGAGAACGCGGTGAACACCAGGTCACCGCCCCACGGGGTGCGCTCGTGCACCGGCAGCTGGTTGCAGTACTCGACGGTGCGCTTGATCTCGTCGATGTCGGAGAAGTCGATCTGCGGGTCGATGCCCTGGCTGAACATGTTCATGCCCAGCGCCACCAGGTCGACGTTGCCGGTGCGCTCCCCGTTGCCGAACAGGCACCCCTCGATCCGGTCCGCGCCGGCCTGGTAACCCAGCTCCGCGGCGGCGATGCCGGTGCCGCGGTCGTTGTGCGGGTGCAGCGACAGGATGACCGCGTCCCGGCGGTCCAGGTTGCGGCCCATCCACTCGATCGAGTCGGCGTAGACGTTGGGCGTGGCCATCTCCACCGTGGCCGGCAGGTTCAGGATCACCGGCCGCTCCGGCGTGGGCTGCCAGATGTCGGTGACCGCGTTGCACACCTCGGCCGCGTACGACAGCTCGGTGCCGGTGTAGGACTCCGGCGAGTACTGGAACCGGAAGTCGGTGTCGGAGTACTTCTGCGCGTACTCCACCACCAGGTCCGCGGCCTGCAGCGCGATCTTCTTGATGCCCTCCCGCTCCTCGCGGAACACCACCCGGCGCTGCAGGATCGACGTCGAGTTGTAGATGTGCACGATCGCCTGCGGCGCGCCCTCCAGCGACTGGAACGTGCGCTCGATCAACTCCGGGCGGCACTGCGTCAGTACCTGGATCCGCACGTCCTCCGGGATCGCGCCGTCCTCGATGATCTCCCGCACGAAGTCGAAATCGGTCTGGCTCGCCGCCGGGAACCCGACCTCGATCTCCTTGTAGCCCATGCGCACCAGCAGTTCGAAGAACTTCCGCTTGCGCGCGGGCGACATCGGGTCGATCAACGCCTGGTTGCCGTCCCGCAGGTCCACCGCGCACCACAACGGCGCGCGCTCGATGCGCTTGTCGGGCCAGGCGCGGTCCGGGAGCTGGATGTCCTCCACCAGCCGGTACCACGGCTGGTAGCGGTGGTACGGCATCGAACTACCGCGCTGCGGGTTCCACGCGGGCTGATCGGCGGGCGCCGGACGCGACGGCGTGCGTACGCGGCTCGAGGTGGGTTCGGGCGTGGTCATGCTGGGAAACTCTCCTGCCGGGTGGTCGGGCGACCGGCGGCGTGACGAAGCCCCGCGACGGGGGGCCGGTCGGAATCAGGCCCCGTCGCGGCAGCGAAGCAGGAGAGCACGCGCCACGGATTCACTCTAGCCCGGTCGCGATGATGTTGAAAAGTGACCCCGTCGACACCCGCCCGGTTACTGGCAGGTAGCCAAGCGTCGCCGCGCGTGGGAAACTCGGCGCATGGCCGAGCACGCCGAAGAGGGCAAGAGCGACGTCGTCGAGGGTGACGAGAAGCCGCGAGCCAAGCGCGAGGTGAACTGGGTCCGGGTCAAGGACCAGGTGGTCGGGTTGATCGCCGGCATCGTCCGCTGGGTCGGCCTGATCTTCGCGCTCATCCTGGTGCTGCACGTCATCTTCGTGGTCGGCGGAGCCAACCCGGACAACGGGATCGTCTCGTTCGTGAGCGACTGGTCCGACGGCCTGGCGCTCGGGTTCAAGGACCTGTTCGAGCCCGCCGACGAGAAGCTGCGGGTGCTGGTGAACTACGGCATCGCGGCGATCTTCTGGCTCGTCGTCTCCGCGATCGTCACGCGCATCATCAGGCGCATCGGCGGCGCCACCGGCTGACGGCGCCCAGCGCCCCGTGCTCACGAAGTGAACGCCGGCGCGCCCCACTCGCCCGTGTAGGCGATCTCCCCCAGCGGCAGACGACTGCGGGGCGCCTGTTCGCGCGCCACCAGCTTCTCCACGCCCAGCACGGCCGGGTCCGCGGCGTGTCCCACCGCGATCGCGACGCGGGGCACCGCCTCGTCCGGCACGGCGAACCGCTCCCGGACCGCGGCCGCGTCGAAGCCGGCCATCTGGTGCGCGACCAGACCTTCGGCCACCGCCTGCAGCACCAGGTTCTGCGCCGCCAGCCCGAGGCCGTACTCGGCGTACGGGATCTCGCCCTTCTCGTTGCGCGTCACCATGATCGCGACCATCAGCGCGCCCGCCCGGTGCGCCCACGCCTGGTTCCGCTCGGTGAGCGTGCCGAGGATCTGCCGGAACGTGACATCGCCCCGGCGCCCGACGAGGAACCGCGCCGGCTGGGTGTTGCCGAACGACGCCGCCCACCGGGCCGCCTCCAGCAGCGCCCGCAGCTGCTCCCAGCTCACGTCCCGCGTGTCGTCCAGCGCGCGGGGGCTCCACCGCTGCGCGATCGGCCCGGCTAGCGGCACGCTGGAATCGGCCATCTTGTCCATCAGATCGCATACTTCCAGACCGTCAGCGCGAAGGCACCGAACCACGCGCTCGCCACCGACACCCCGGCGCACACCCACCACACGGTGTGCGTCCGCCGCTTGGCCAGTGCGATCGCCACCGGGACCAGCAGCGTGAACGCCGGCAGCAACAACCGCGGCTTGGCGTGCATTAACGCGGTCGACCCCAGCGCCATCACCACGATCCCGGCCGCGTAGGCGGCCAGCACACCCTCGCGCCGTTGCCGGACCAGCACCGCCAGCCCGGCGAGCGCGCCGATGATCACCGCGACCGTCAGCACGCTCATCGCCGAGTCGTCGCTGGTCACCGTGCCGACCACGAACCGCAGCGTCGCCACCCCGCCGTCGAACCGGGTCCGCCACCCCTCCCACTCCAGATCGGACCACGTGCTCAGCTGCGCCTCGAACCCCGACGCGGGCCGCACCCGCGTGCCCGTCCACCACAGGTAGCCCAGCAACCCGCTCGGCGCCAGGGCCAGCGCCACCCACGGGCGGCCGCCGTCTTCGCGACGCACCAGCGCCGGCACCGCCGCCACCGCGACCGCCACGATCAGCGCCAGCGCCGACGACCGCGCCAGCCCCGCCAGCGCGCAGCAGACCCCGGCCAGCTCCCACCGCCGCTCCAGCACCCCGGCCAGCGCCCACGCGGCGAGGGCGCAGAACAGCGCCTCCGTGTAGGCCATCGACAGGACGACGCTCATCGGCGTCGCCGCGAACAGGGCCACCAGGATGTAGCCCGCCCGTCGCGACCCGCCGCGCACGATCCGCCCGAGCCGCGCCAGCCCGTACGCGGCGACCAGCCCCGCGGCCAGCGAGATGACCACGGCCGCCCCTTCGGGACCGAGCGCGGGCGACACCAGCCGCACCAGGAACGGGTACAAGGGGAAGAACGCCCGCGGCGTGAACGGGTTCGGGTGGCCGAACGCGTCGGTGATCGGGCCGAGTTCGTAACCCCGGTCGGCGATCTCGAGGTACCACTGGCCGTCCCAGGCGGTGATCCGCGCGGCGAGGCTCGTGTCGTGCAGCGCGGCGAAGACCGTGAGCACCACAACACCGAGAGCCCGGACACCCAGGTAGACCACCGCGGGCAGCACGAGTGCCCTTCGTCTCAGCAGCCGGTCCTCGAGGTTTAGCGGCAGGCCAGGGCCCGCTTGCGCCGGGTGCCGGGCGGTCTGGCTCGTCGCCTCCACAACCTCGCCTCTGGGTCAGTTTGAAAAGCCGGGCGGAAAAGGTTAGTCATTTTCCCACGAGCTTGCCCAGAGGCAGTGGCCGGAGCCACATAACGGGGTGGCCGGGGCCGCAACCCCCGGTAGGCTGCTCCGAAAGGTGCGAAATAGGAGGTCGGCAGACAAGTGGCGCTCGTAGTCCAGAAATACGGCGGTTCGTCGCTGGAGAGCGCTGATCGCATCAAGCGCGTGGCCGAACGGATCGCGGCCACCAAGAAGGCGGGCAACGACGTGGTCGTCGTCTGCTCCGCCATGGGTGACACCACCGACGAGTTGCTCGACCTGGCCCAGCAGGTCAACCCGGTGCCGCCCGAACGAGAGATGGACATGCTGCTCACCGCTGGCGAGCGCATTTCCAACGCGCTTGTCGCGATGGCGATTTCGGCACACGGTTTCGAAGCGTGGTCGTTCACCGGGTCCCAGGCGGGTGTCGTCACCACGGGCGTGCACGGCAACGCGCGCATCATCGACGTCACGCCCAGCCGGGTCACCGAGGCGCTCGACCAGGGTTACATCGCGCTGGTCGCCGGGTTCCAGGGCGTCTCGCAGGACACCAAGGACATCACGACACTCGGCCGCGGCGGTTCGGACACCACCGCGGTGGCGCTGGCCGCGGCGCTCAACGCGGACGCGTGCGAGATCTACTCCGATGTGGACGGCGTGTACACCGCCGACCCGCGGATCGTGCCCAACGCGCGCAAGCTCGACACCATCCCGTACGAGGAGATGCTCGAACTCGCCGCGAGCGGTTCGAAGATCCTCCACCTGCGCTCGGTCGAGTACGCCCGCCGCTACGGCGTGCCGATCCGGGTCCGTTCGTCCTACAGCGACAAGCCGGGCACCACCGTGGCCGGTTCGATTGAGGAGATCCCCGTGGAACAAGCGTTGATCACCGGTGTGGCGCACGACCGGTCGGAGGCCAAGGTCACCGTCACCGGGGTGCCGGACCACGCCGGCGCCGCGGGCCGGATCTTCCGGGTGATCGCCGACGCCGAGATCGACATCGACATGGTGCTGCAGAACGTCTCCAACACCGCGGGCCGCACCGACATCACCTTCACGCTGTCCAAGGCCAACGGCCCCAAGGCGGTCGCCGAGCTGGAGAAGCTGAAGGGCGAGCTGGAGTTCGACTCCGTGCTCTACGACGACCAGGTCGGCAAGGTGTCGCTGGTGGGCGCGGGCATGCGCTCGCACCCGGGCGTCACCGCGACGTTCTGCGAGGCGCTGGCCAAGGTCGGCGTCAACATCGAAATCATCAACACCTCGGAGATCCGGATCTCGGTCCTGATCCGGGACGCGCAGCTGGACGACGCGGTGCGCGCGATCCACGAGGCCTTCGAACTGGGCGGCGACGAGGAAGCCGTGGTCTACGCAGGGAGTGGTCGCTGACATGGCACCCACATTGGCTCTGGTTGGTGCGACCGGCGCCGTCGGCACGGTCATGATCGACATCATCAACGGGCGCGAGAGCGTGCCGTGGGGCGAGATCCGGCTGATCGCGTCGCCGCGGTCGGCGGGCAAGAAGATCACCGTGCGCGGCGAGGAGCTGACGGTGATCGCGTTGTCCCCGGAGGCCTTCGACGGCGTCGACGTCGCGATGTTCGACGTGCCGGACGAGGTGTCCGCCGAGTGGGCGCCCATCGCGGCCGAGCGCGGCGCGATCGCGGTCGACAACTCCGGCGCGTTCCGGATGAACGACGAGGTGCCGCTCGTGGTGCCCGAGGTCAACGCCGACAAGGTGCGCGAGCGGCCGCGCGGCATCATCGCGAACCCGAACTGCACGACGCTGTCGATGATGGCGGCCCTGGGCGCGCTGCACCGGGAGTTCGGCCTGACCGAGCTGGTGGTCGCCTCCTACCAGGCGGCCTCGGGTGCCGGCCAGCCCGGCATCGACCGGCTGCAGGCCGAGCTGGCCGCGGTGTCCGGCAAGGGCCTCGGCGCGAAGGCCGGTGACGTGCGGGCCGAGCTGGAGTCGTCCGGGCTGTCGCTTTCGGACACTCCGTTCGCCGGTACCCCGTTGGCGTTGAACGTCGTTCCGGCCGCCGGTTCCTACAAGGGCGACGGCTGGTTCTCCGAAGAGCTGAAGGTCCGCAACGAGTCGCGGAAGATCCTCGGCATCCCGGACCTCAAGGTGTCCGCGACGTGCGTCCGCGTCCCGGTCGTCACCACGCACTCGCTGGCGGTGCACGCGACGTTCGCGCGCGAGGTGACGGTCGAGGCCGCGCACAAGGTGTTCGAGGCCCAGCCCACGATCGTGCTGGTCGACGACCCGGAGAACGGACGGTTCCCGAGCCCCGCGGAGGTCGTCGGTGGCGACCCGACCTACGTCGGCCGGGTGCGGCAGGCGCTGGACTTCCCGAACACGCTCGACTTCTTCGTGTGCGGCGACAACCTGCGCAAGGGCGCGGCGCTGAACACCTACGAGATCGCCGAGCAGCTGGCTCCCGAGTTCGGCTGACGGCCACGCAGAGTTGCCCCGGCCTCCCGGAAATCACCCTATAGGGAGGCGGCTTCTCCCTGGCCTGACGTGAATGCGCTTCTAGGGTGGGCGCAGTCCAATGGCAGGGAGAAGTCGGGGAGCTCGCGTTGGCAAGGCATGTCCTGGCCGCGTTGGTGTGCGCGGCGGCGTTGCTCGGGATGAGCGCGTCGTTGCTCGTCGCGAGCGCGGACGACACCGACGGCCCGCTCACGGTGCGCGTCGTCCGGGGTGCGGCGGGGGTCGGCGGCATCCTCGTCGTGGCCACCGACCCGAGCGGTGCCAGCGTCAGCGGCGTCACCGGCCCGGACGGGTCCGTCCGGCTGGTCACGACCCCGCTGTCCGGCGGGAAGTACCGGGTGGACGCCTCGATCCCGGCGTCGATGCCCGACCTCAAGCCCGCCGCCGAGGAGGCGGAGCGCGCGAGCCTGACCGAGTTCGTCGACGTCGGCGGCGGCCAGGCGGTGACCCTGACGATGGGTGTCGGCGCCCTCGACGGGCCGGTCCAGCTGGGCGACCGGACCTGGTTCGACACCGACGGCGACGGCGTCCAGGACGGCGACGAGCCGCCCCTGCCCGGGGTCCGGGTGCAGCTCCTGGGCTGCGACGGCGGCGGCGCGCCGCTCGCCGAGAAGACCACCGACGGCGCCGGCCGCTACCTGTTCGGCCCGGCGGAGGGCCTGCAGCCCAACAGCTGCTACACGCTGCACTTCGACTTCAGCGGCGTCAACACCGCGCCGCTGCCCGGATCCCCGCCCGCGGATGGTCTGAAGTGGACCGTTCCGCACGCGGGCGACCAGTCGCTCGACTCCGATGTGGACCCCGACAAGGGGACCGTGCGGGTCGCGATCGGCCCGCCCGGTTCGGTGGACCACACCGTCGACGCGGGCGTGGTCGGCGGGCTCAACCGCGTGGGCGACCTGGTGTGGGCCGACGTCAACCGCAACGGCCTGCAGGACCCGGGCGAACCCGGAGTCGCAGATGTGGGCGTGCGGCTGCAGAAGGCCGACGGCACGCCGGTCGCGGGGACCAGCACCGGCCCGCACGGCCAGTACGCGTTCTCGCACCTGCCGGACGGGGGCTACCAGGTCTGCTTCGACACCGCGAAGCTCCCGCCCCAGTACGGCGACTACCAGCTGACCAGGCAGCGGGCCGGGAACCCGGGTCAGGACTCGGCGCCGGACCCGGCGACCGGCTGCACGGCGGTGGTCGACCTCGGGTTGAACCGCACCCAGGACCTGACGCTGGACGCGGGCCTCGCGCCGCCGGTGAACCGCATCGCGGCGCTGGTGTGGCAGGACGAGGACGGCGACGGACAGCTCGGCGCGGTCGAACCCGGGATCGCCGGGGTGCCGGTCAAGCTGCGCAGCGCGGACGGCACCCAGTTCGCGATGACCACCACCGGCCCGGACGGCCGGTACGCCTTCGAGGACCTGCCGTCCGGCTCGTTCGAGGTGTGCTTCGACCTGGCGAACCTACCGCCGTCGGCGGCGGACTTCACGCCCGTGCCGAAGGGTGCGGCGTCCGGTGCCGACCCGGCGACCGGCTGCACGTCCGCGGTCACGCTCGGCCTCGGCAAGCGCGAGGAGAATTCGCTCAACGCCGGGCTCGCCGCCCCGGTCAACCGCATCGGCGACCGGGTGTGGACGGACACCAACCGCAACGGGATCGCCGACGCCGGCGAGTCCGGGCCGGCCGGGGTGCCGGTCAAGCTGCTCCGGGCGGACGGCACCGAGGAGAGCACCACGACAACCGGTGCCGACGGGCGGTACTGGTTCAGCGGGATGCCGGACGGCGACTACCGGGTGTGCGTGGACCGTGCCGCACTCCCGGCGCCGGTGGCCGGCTACCAGTTCACCAGGCCGCGGGCCGGCGAGTCCACAAAGGACTCCGATGTGGACCTGGCGGGCGGCTGCGCTCCGCTGGTGCCGGTCGGAGTCGGGCACCGCGACGCGGGAGGTGTCGACATCGGACTCCTCCCGGCCCGCAACCGGGTCGGCGATCTGCTGTGGATCGACCGCAACGGCAACGGAACGCCCGACGCGGACGAGCCGCGCGCGGCGGGGATCGCCGTGACGATGACGGATTCGGCCGGCCGCGCCGTCGCGACGACGCGCACCGGCGCCGACGGCTCCTACCTGCTCGACGACCTGCCCGACGGCACTTACCGGGTCTGCTTCGACCTGGCCGGGCTGCCCGCGGAGTACCGGGACTTCCGCATCGCCGGAACGGACGGTGACCCCGGCTGCTCGGGCCCGGTGACCGTCGGGCCGAAGCCGCGCGAGGACCTCTCGGTGCGCATCGGACTGGTCAGCGCCAGTCCGGCGGTGGCCCCGGCCGCGCAGGAGACCTCCAGCGGTGGCGGGTTCCCGGTCGGCTGGGTGCTGTTCGGCGTGGTCGCCGCGATCGGGCTGGTCGTCGGCGTGCGGTGGTGGAAGGTCGCCGGGCAGGAGCAATGACCCGGTAGTTTGGGCGATGTGAGAATCGCGCGGGTGCTGGGCGTCGTCGGGATCGCGGTCGTGCTGGCCGGGTGTTCGGAGGCCGCCGAGACGGCGGACCGGGCCAGTGCCTGCGCGAAGGCGCTCGGGCTGGCGAACCTGAACCCGAACGCCACGGCCCAGGAGGTGGCGAGCCAGGCCGAGCAGAAGGCGGGCGAGCTGCGCGACCTCGGCAACCGGGTCGCGGACCAGACGCTCAAGGAGAACCTCTTCGCCATCGCCGACTCCTACGTGGCGCTCGAGCAACGCAAGGCGCAGGGACTCAGCGACGTCAACGACTGGATCCAGACCAACGCGGCGAACGTCGACCGCCTGCGTCAGGCGTGCACGTAGCCGGACGCGTCAGGAACCCGCTGAGGATGCCCGGTGCCGAGCGGTGCTCGGGTGTCCCCGCGACTCCTAGGATCGCCGGGGATCTGCCTGTTCCCCGCGGCGAAGCGCATCGTGGACGTCGTCAGGCAGTTCAGGAGGGAAATCGATGACAGCGAACACTCTGGCGGGCGGGACCTTCACGATGGCGGAGGGACTGACGGTCGGCCGCATGGGGTACGGCGCGATGCAGCTGGCCGGTCCCGGCGTGTTCGGCCCGCCCGCGGACCGGGACGCGGCCGTCGCCGTGCTGCGCGAGGCGGTCGAGCTCGGCGTCAACCACATCGACACCGCCGACTTCTACGGCCCGCACGTCACCAACGAGATCATCCGCGAGGCCCTGCACCCCTACGACGGGCTCGTGGTGGTGACCAAGGTCGGCGCGATCCGCGACGCCGAAGGGGCGTGGGTGCACGCCCGCGAGCCGGAGCAGCTGCGCGCCCAGGTGCACGACAACCTGCGCAACCTCGGCGTGGACGCGCTCGACGTGGTCAACCTGCGCGTCGGCGGCGGGGACGACGGGCATTCGGCGGTGCCCGGCTCGATCGCCGAGCCGTTCACCGCACTGGTGGAGCTGCAGCAGCAGGGGCTGATCAAACACCTCGGGATCAGCACGGTGAACGCCGAGCAGGTCGCCGAGGCGCAGTCGATCGCGCCGATCGTGTGCGTGCAGAACGCCTACAACGTGGCGCACCGCGAGGACGACGAGCTGGTCGACTCGCTGGCCGCGCAGGGCATCGCGTACGTGCCGTACTTCCCGCTCGGCGGGTTCTCGCCGCTGCAGTCGGAGGCGCTCGACGCGGTGGCCGCGCGACTCGGCTCGACCCCGATGGCCGTCGCGCTGGCGTGGCTGCTGCACCGCTCGCCGAACATCCTGCTGATCCCCGGCACATCGTCGATCGAGCACCTGAGGGACAACGTGGCCGCCGCGACGCTCGACCTGCCGGCCGACGCGCTCGCCGAGCTGGACGCGATCGGCTAGCCCGCGACGAGTGCCGCCGTGCTCGACTTGCCTGCCGGGGGTGGGGACGCGTTCGGTTAGTCCGGGGCGAGGGGGTTGCCCGGTGGGGCGTTGCCGGGGCAGGCGGCGCGGTGTGGGCGAGCGCCGCCGTGCTCGACTTGCCCGCCGGGGCCTGGACGCGTCCGGCTAATCCCGTGGTGAGGAGTTGCCGGGCGCTGCGGCGGCAGGCGGCCCGCAGCAGGCGGCTGGACGCGATCGGCTAGTCCACCACCAGGCGCAACCCCCGGCGGGCGCGGTCGCGGTCGATGACCGTGATCTCGTGCCAGCCGCGGGGCCGCCCGTCGACCAGCAGGGCGCGCACCCGGGGCAGGCGGCGCAGGTGACGGCAGAACGCCCTCGCCCGCAGCACGCGCCCCCGCGCTCGCTGCCCCGCCAGGGCCTCCTCCGGCGTGCAGTCCACCCACAGCAGGTGCCGCCGCCGTCCGGTGAGCAGCCCGGTCAGCACCAGCCACGCCCGCGTCGCCGCGCCGGTCGCCGGGTCGTGCACCACCACCGGGCCCGGCGTGCGGACCGCGGCCAGCACCACCCGCAACCGGTGCAGGACGTGCACCGCCGGCCGGTACCGGCGGTACGGCGTCCCCGGCGGCAGCGCGGCGGCCAGCCGGTCGCGCATCCGGTCCGAGTCGAGCACCTCGACCGGCCGGCTCGCGCGCGTGCCGCGCAACAGCGTGCTCTTGCCCGAGCCGGGCAGCCCGGCGATCACCAGCAGCGCGCGCGGTTCGATCGTCATCTCCAGGGTGGTGCCGGCGGTCCTCATACCGGGCCAACGCGCGATCAGGCCGCCCGCGTTCCACACTTACCGGTCAAACCGGGCGTTCACGGCGACGCCACGGCAGGCACCGCGGCCCCGCGCCGTCGCAGGCCGAACGCCACCGCCGCGAACCCGAGCCCGAACAGGCCCGCCGCCGCGAAGCCCCAACCGGCGCTGCCGTGGTCGATCACGAACCCGACCACCGGGCTGCCCGCCGCCATCCCGAGCCGGGTGGCCGCGTCGAGCAGGCCCATCGCCTCGCCGCGCACGCGCGGCGGCGCGAGACCCGTGACCTCCTCCGCGGTCGACGCGAGCGTCGGCGCGCACGCCAGGTTCGTCGGCACCAGCGCGAGCGCCAGCAGCCACCACGGCAGCCCGCTCGCGAACGCGACGGGGATCACCAGCGCGGTCAGCAACACCATGAGCCGGGCCTGCGACAGCGACTTCCGCACCGCACCGTGCACGACCCCGCCGGCCACCGACGCCACGCACATCACCGCGATCACCAGGCCCGTCCAGCCCACCTCGCCGGTGGACCGCAGCGCGGCCAGCGTCGCCAGCTCCGTCCCCATCAGGCAGAACAGCGCGCCCGCGGCCACCAGCAGGGCACCGGCGAGCCGCGGCGTGAGCCACTCCCGCAGCGGCGGACGCGCCGCCGTGACCGTCTCGGTGTCGTGCCGGATCGGCGGGTTGAACCAGCACAGCGCGATCGTGCCGAGGGCGAACCAGGCGCCGATCCCGCTCAGCGCCAGCGTCGAGGACACCTGGGTGGACAGCGCGATCCCGGCGCTCGGCCCGACCATGAACGAGGTCTCGAGCAGGATCGAGTCGAGCGAGTAGGCCGACCGGCGGGACTCCGGCGGCACCAGCGCGGTGAGCACCTGCCGGGCGATCGAGCTCGCCGGGAGCACGAGCATCCCCGCCGGCAGGGCCGCCGCCAGCAGCGCCGCGTACGGCAGGTGCGGGGTGGCCAGCCAGAACACCGCCGAGGTGGTGCCGCACACCGCGGTGACCGGGCGCAGGCCGTAACGGTCGATCATCCGGCCGACCAGCGGGGCGCCGAGCGCGCTGCCCAGCATCGTCGCCGTGCCGACCAGCCCGGCCTGGCCGTAGCCGCGGCCGAGGTCGCTGACCACGTGCAGCGTCAGCGTGATCCCGGTGGCGGTCATCGGCAGCCGCGTGAAGAAGAACAGCAGCATCGCCGTCCGCACCCCGGGCAGGGCGAGGACGCGCAGATACGGCTGGAAGGACATGCGCCCACTTTGGCACGCCCGTGCAACTCCTTTTCCGCCGCGGGCGTGGTGTGCGTGTGGGGGACGCCATGTGGGTGCCCGGGTTGACGAACGGTGCGGCTTGGCCGGCGGAATTACTCCGATGAGGCGGGCGTCGCGGCGCGAGCGGGTGACGCGGCCACGCACGGCGATGCGCGACCGCGCCGGATTGTGGGCTTCCGCCGATGAAACATCCAGCGGATTGACCGATTGTGGGGTTTGGGCCGGAACCCGATCCGGCACGTAAGGGTGGGACACCGTCCCGATGGGGTGGTCGAGTGGTGGGTGATCGACACCGTTGGTACTCCTGGGCTTCGAGAGGTCGCCAAGGCCAGGAGGTAGGGAATGAGAGGCAAGTTCGCCCGGATCATCGCCGGCGTCGTGGCCGGCAGTGTTCTGGCGTTCGCCGGGGCCGCCGTCGCCGCCGCCGACGGGAAGGGCACGTCCAGCACGGAGGCCGCCGGTGAGCAGCTGGTGCAACTGCGGCAGGACCTGGTCGACTCGGCCTATTCGGCCGACGTCCCCGGCACCCAGCGGGCGCTCGGACAGATGAGCCCGTTGCTCGGGGACCTCGCCGTGGGCGAGAAGTACACGGTCCAGTCGGACACGCGCGAAACGGCCGCGTCGGCCAAGAACGACGCCGAGACGGCCAGCCGCATCATCGCCGACCCGTCCCAGGCGCCGGCGGTGAAGCAGGCGCCCGCGGCGTCACCGCTGCAGAACCCGCCGCCGCCGCTGGACATCGTGGCCGACCTGCTGAAGACCCTGATCCAGAAGCTCACCGATCTGCTCAACGCCCTGGTCGGGAATCCGCCCGCGCTGACGGTGCCCGCTTCCTGAGGCTGTCCCCCAGCCGGGATCCGATGTGGACTGTTCCACCTCGGGTCCCGGCTGTTTTGCGCCCGGTCTCGGGCTCCACCAGGCGCCCGCAGCGGAAGATGCTCCACACGGATGAGTTTGGCGTCCCCGGCGAGTGAACCGGACACCCTCCGCAACCTCAGATCGGCACAATCTTGATCAACCGAGGGATGCACAACCGAGAACCGTTCACCAATTGCGGTCCATCGTCCCGCCGCCGACGCCGGCACGTGAAACCACCCGGAGCCGACCGACTGGTGGGAGATCAACACGGCAGGTACGCATGAGCCTGACAGGTCCACCGAGGCCAGGAGGTAGGGAATGTTAGGCAAATTCGCCCGGGGCATCGCGGTTGTGGTGGTGGGCGGCGTGCTGGCGTTGGCCGGCACGGGGGTGGCGTCCGCGGACGGGAAGGGG
Source organism: Amycolatopsis thermophila (assembly GCF_030814215.1). Classification (NCBI taxonomy): domain Bacteria; kingdom Bacillati; phylum Actinomycetota; class Actinomycetes; order Pseudonocardiales; family Pseudonocardiaceae; genus Amycolatopsis; species Amycolatopsis thermophila. The sequence goes on from NZ_JAUSUT010000001.1 coordinate 2,672,422, forward strand.
ACGTCCAGCACGGAGGCCGCGGGGGAGCAGGTCCTCCAGCTGCGCGACCAGCTGGCCAGGGCCGCCTACGCCGGTGACGTGGCGGCCACCCAGCGTTCGCTCGGCGGGATGAGCCCGTTGCTCGCCGACCTCGCCGCCGGTCAGAAGTACTCCATCCAGTCCGACGCCCAGCAGGCCGCGGCCACCGGCAACGACTACGCCACCGAGGCGAGCCGCATCCTGGCCGATCCGTCCAAGGCCGGCGAGGTCCGCCAGCTGCCGCCGGTGCCGGAGATCCCGGACCTGCCGCCGCCGCTGAACCTCGTCAGCAACCTGCTCAAGAACCTGCTGAAGACGGTGACGAGCCTGCTGGCCTCGTTGCTCGGCGCGGCCCCGCCGCTCCCGGTTCCGGTGCCGGTTCCGGTGCACTGACAAACGATCCGGCAGGGGGAGACCGGGGTCCGGTGTGGACGTCCACACCGGACCCCGGTCCTTTTCACGCCCGCAGGCCCAGCCGGAGCGCGCCGGCCGCCTCCGAGGTCGCTTCCCGGAACCGCTTGCCGACGCCCAGGAAGTTCACGTAGCCGTGGATCAGGTCGCGCTGGCGGCTCAACGTCACCGGTACCCCGGCGGCGCGCAGCTTCGCCGCGTACTCTTCGCCCTCGTCGCGCAGCGGGTCGAACCCGGCGGTGGCCACGTACGCCGGTGGCAGCCCGGTGAAGTCCTCGGTGAGCAACGGCGACAGCCGCGGGTCCGTCCGGTCCACCCCGGCGGGCGCGTAGTGGTCGATGAACCACGTCATGTCGGCGTCGGTGAGGAAGAAGCCGCTCGCGAAGATCTCCCGCGACCGCCTCCGCTTGCTGGCGTCGACACCCGGGTACAGCAGCAGCTGGAACGCCGGGGCGGCGCCACCACGCGCGGTCGTGACCTGCGCGGTCACCGCGGCGAGGTTGCCGCCCGCGCTGTCCCCGCCCACCGCGATCCGCTCGGGGTCCACGCCCAGGTCGGCGGCCTTGGTGTGCGCGTAGTCGAACGCCGCGACGGCGTCCTCGGTGGCCGCCGGGAACGGGTGCTCGGGCGCGAGCCGGTATTCGACCGACAGCACTCGCACACCGGCCTGCTTGGCGAAGTAGCGCGCGGCGTTGTCGTGGCTCGCGCGGCTGCCGACGACCCACCCACCGCCGTGGAAGAACACCAGCAGCGGCGACGGCGAGGGCAGCCCGTCGGGCACGTACAGCGTGGCCGGCACCGGACCGTGCTCGGCCGGGATGACGACCTCCTGCGTGCGTACCGGCTCGATCGGCTTGCCGCTCACCAGGTGGCCGGACTCGAGGATCCGCTGCCGCGCCAGCTCGGGCGTGCCCGCGGTCATGCTCACCCGCGAAATCTGCTGCAACCGCAGCAGCAGCTGCGCGTCCAGCGCCAGCTCCTGCCCGTCGAGCCGGATCGGACGCCCGGCGATGAGCCGTCGCGCCCGCTCGGGGAGACCGAAGATCAGTTGAGCCGCGACCGCTTCCACGCGGCTCTGCAGTGAGGTCGCCATGACCGGTGAGGCTACTCACTGGTAGCCACCCTGACCAGATGTGATGCGGGCCTCCGTCCCACAGCGTGGTCCTCCACTTAGGTGGAGGGGTTAGCCTCGGAAGTGTGACTAGTGCGGCGATCAACGTGGTCGGTATCGGCGGTTCCCTGCGTCCGGGCTCCCAGTCCGAGCGTGCCCTCCGCATCGCGCTCGACAGTGCGGCCGCGGCGGGCGCCGAGACGCTCGCCCTGACCGGCGAGGACCTCGTGCTGCCGTTCTACGACTCGGCGCTGGAGGAGCGCACGCCCCAGGCGGTGCGCCTGGTCGAGGCGCTGCGCGGGGCCGACGGCGTGATCATCGTCTCCCCGGGCTACCACGGCGCGCTGTCCGGGCTGATCAAGAACGCCCTGGACTACGTCGAGGACCTGCGGCCCGACGAACGCCCCTACCTGGACGGACGGGCCGTCGGGCTGGCCGCCGTCGCGTACGGCTGGCAGGCCGCGGTCACCACGCTCGACCAGCTCCGCACCATCACCCACGCCCTGCGCGGCTGGCCGACCCCGCTGGGCGGGTCGATCAACTCCGCCGAGGTCAAGTTCGACGAGGTCGGCGGCGCTTCCGACGAGAAGGCCCTCACCACCCTGAAACTGATCGGCCGCCAGGTCGCGGAGTTCGCCCGCGCCCGGCGCTGAGGGTTGGTTCCAGCGGCCCCTGGGTAACCAGCCGGTGACACCTGCCGCCAGGGGAGGAATCACGTGGAACCGCTGTACACGGCAGTCGCGACGGCGCGCGGTGACGGACGCAACGGCGAGGTGACCTCGTCCGACGGTGTCATCGACGAGCAGCTGGCCGTGCCCAAGGAGATGGGCGGCCCGGGCGGCGAGAAGACCAACCCGGAGCAGCTCTTCGCGGCCGGCTACGCGGCCTGCTTCCACAGCGCGCTGCAGGCCGTGGCGCGCAAGGGCGACGTCGCGCTCGGCGAATCGACCGTCACCGCCGAGGTCGGCATCGGCCGCAACGGGGACGGCCTGGAACTGGCCGTGAAACTCGTCGCCCACCTGCCCGGTCTGGAGCAGGACAAGGCCGGTGAGCTTGCGGCCCAGGCGCATCAGGTGTGTCCTTATTCTCGCGCCACCAGGGGAAACATCCAGGTCGAGATCACCGCGACGACCTGACGAAGCGTTGAGGAGGATTTTTCGATGGCGAACGCACCCATCCAGAGCCCGCTCACCCCGGCCGACAAGGAGATCACCGGTAACGCGCTGCAGGCCGCGCTGGTCGACCTCGTGGACCTGTCCCTGATCGCCAAGCAGGCCCACTGGAACGTGGTCGGCTCGAACTTCCGCAGTGTGCACCTGCAGCTCGACGAGCTGGTGGACACCGCCCGCAACTACGTCGACGAGGTCGCCGAGCGCGCCAACGCGATCGGCATCTCGCCGAACGGCAAGGCCAAGACCGTCGTCGAGAGTTCCGGCCTGCCGGAGTACCCGGACAACTGGCAGAACGTCGAGGCCACGATCGAGAACATCGTGAAGATCCTCGCCGGCCTGATCCAGCGCATGCGCAAGCGCATCGACGAGACGGACAAGAGCGACCTGGTCACCCAGGACCTGTTCATCGAAATCACCCAGGAGCTGGAGAAGGCCCACTGGATGTGGCAGGCGCAGACCGCCTGACCCCACCCGCGTCACGGCCCCTCGTCCGGACCCGGACGGGGGGCCGTTCGCTGTGATCCGGGCTACTGTCGAGTCATGGTGCTGCACGCGGGTGACCAGGGGGCCGACGACCGTCCGGGCGGGAGCAACCCGCTGTACGCCGTGACGAACCCGGCGCTGGCCGCCACCTACACCCCGCCCCGGAACCGGCTGCACGACCAGACGCTGCCCGCCGACACGGCGCTGCAGCTGGTGCGCGACGAGCTGATGCTCGACGGCAACGCGCGGCTGAACCTGGCCACGTTCGTCACGACGTGGATGGAGCCGCAGGCCCGCGAGCTGATCGCCGACTGCGCCGACAAGAACATGATCGACAAGGACGAGTACCCGCAGACCGCGGAGCTCGAGCGCCGCTGCGTCAACATCCTCGCCGATCTGTGGCACGCGCCCGTCCCGGATGCCGTCATGGGCTGTTCGACCACCGGCTCGTCGGAGGCCTGCATGCTCGCCGGAATGGCGCTCAAGCGGCGCTGGAGCAAGCTCGGCCGGTCCGGCAGACCGAATCTGGTGATGGGCGCGAACGTCCAGGTGTGCTGGGAGAAGTTCTGCGAGTACTGGGAGGTCGAGCCGCGCCTGGTGCCGATGGCAGGCGAGGTGTTCCACCTCACCGCGGCCGAGGCGGTTGCGCGGTGCGACGAGAACACGATCGGCGTGGTCGCGATCCTCGGCTCCACCTTCGACGGCAGCTACGAGCCGGTCGCGGACATCGTCGCGGCCCTCGACCAGCTGCAGGCCGAGCGCGGCTGGGACATCCCGGTGCACGTCGACGGCGCGTCAGGGGCGATGATCGCGCCGTTCCTCGACCCGGACCTGCAGTGGGACTTCCGCCTGCCGCGGGTGGCGTCGATCAACACGTCGGGCCACAAGTACGGGCTGGTCTACCCCGGTGTCGGCTGGGTGCTGTGGCGCGACCGCGACGCCCTGCCGTCCGAGCTGGTGTTCAACGTCAACTACCTCGGTGGCGACATGCCGACGTTCGCGCTGAACTTCTCGCGGCCGGGCGCCCAGGTCGCGGCGCAGTACTACACGTTCGTCCGGCTCGGCCGCGAGGGGTACCGGGTGGTGCAGCAGGCCTGCCGCGACGTGGCGATGCGGCTGGCGGACCGGATCGCCGGACTCGGCCCGTTCCGGCTGCTCACCCGCGGCGACCAGCTACCGGTGTTCGCGTTCACCACCCGCGACGAGGTCACCGCGTTCGACGTCTTCGACGTGTCGCGGCGGCTCCGGGAACGCGGGTGGCTCGTGCCCGCCTACACGTTCCCGGAGAACCGCACCGACCTGGCGGTGCTGCGGATCGTGTGCCGCAACGGGTTCACCCACGACCTGGCCGACCTGCTGGTCGACGACCTCACGCGGGTGCTCCCCGAACTGCACGCGCAGGACCGGCCCCAGCACAAACCCGAGACCAGCACCGCCTTCCATCACTGAGCCAGGCCGACCGCCTTCATCGCGAAGTGCACCTCGGCCGCGGTCTGCTTGATCGTCTCGGCGATCACCAGCGAACCGTGCCCGGCGTCGTAGCGGTAGAACTCGTACGGCACGTCCCGCCCGGCCAGCCGATCGAGGTAGTTCTCGATCTGGCGGATCGGGCAGCGCGGGTCGTTGTCGCCGGCCAGCACCAGCAGCGGCGCCTTGACCGCGTCGACGTAGGTGATCGGCGAGCACTCCCGGTACACGGCGGGCACCTCTTCGGGCGACCCGCCGAACAGCGCGCGGTCGAACTGCCGCAGCTGCTCCATCTCGTCCTCGTAGGCGGCGACGTAGTCCGCGACCGGCACGCTGGCCACCCCGGCGGCCCAGCGGTCGGGCTGGGTGCCCACGGCGAGCAGGGTCAGGTAGCCGCCCCACGAGGCGCCGGAGACGACCATGCGCGCCGGGTCGCTCAGGCCGCTCTCGACGGCCCAGTCGTACACCGCGGCGACGTCCTCCAGCTCGGTCAGGCCGGGGCGGCCCTCGATCGCGTCCCGCCAGGCCGAGCCGTAGCCGGTGGAGCCGCGGTAGTTGACCTCGACCACGGCGAACCCGGCGTCCAGCCACACCGCGCGGTAGGCGGAGAAGCGGTCCTCGTCGGCCGCGTGCGGACCGCCGTGCAGGGCGAACACCGTCGGCAGCGGGCCGTCCGGCGCGGTCAGCGGGCGCGCGACGAGGGCGTGGATGCGGCCGCCGGGACCCTCGACGAACGCGTCGGTGACCGGCGCCGAGCCGGGCGCGGGGTCGCCGGGCGGGGTGAGCAGGACCGTGTCGGCGCCGTCCGCGGCACGGGCGCGGATGACGGCCGGCTCGGCCGCGCTGGACCACGAGTACTCGACGGTGCCGTCCGGGCGCACCCCGGCGCCGCCGATCCGGCCCGGCGGGGTGTCCACAGCGGACAGTTCACCGGTGGTCAGGTCGTAGCGGTGCAGCGAGCTGCGGGCCTCGTGGAAGTGCACCACCAGCAGCGCGTCGGCCTTCGGGTACCAGGTGGCGACGACCTCGCCGGGCAGGCCGAGGTCCAGTTCGGTCTCGGTGCCGGCCGCGACGTCCCACACCAGCAGCTCCTCGCGGCCGCGGCGCTCGTGCAGGACGAGGAGCCGCTGATCACCGGCGACCGGCGAGAACTCCAGCGGGGTCAGGCCCTTGCCCTCGCCGTCCCACTTGTCCGCCACGGTCTCGAAGCGCTCGGTGTCCAGGACGCGGATCGCGGGGTGGCGGGAGTCACCGTGCTCGGCGTGCGAGATCGCCAGCAGCGACTCGTCTCGGGACAGCGCGCCGATGCCGGCGTCCTGCTCGCTGGTGTAGAAGCGCGTGGTCCGCCCGTCGCGGGTGGCGAACAGCTCGCTGCCGTCGTCGGTGGACACGCCGCTGGCGATCACGCGGTGCCCGATCTCGAGCCCGGCCGGGTAGCCGGGGTGGACGTCGGGCAGGGCGGGTTCGGCGGGACCGCCGTCGAACGGCTGGCGCATCCAGGTGCCGAACTCGTCGCCGTCGGTGTCGTTGAACCACCAGATGGCGCTGCCGTCGGGCGAGGTGGTGGCGTGCAGGGTGCCGTTGGGCCGGTCGGTGACCTGCCGGTGCTCGCCCGAGTCGCGGTTCCAGGCGTACACCTCCCACACGCCGCTGGCGTTGGAGACGTAGACGTTGTGCTGTGGCGAGTCGAGCGCCCAGTCCGGCACCGACACGCGCGGCGCGTGGAACCGGGCGCGCCACCGTGCCTCGGCCTCGGCGTCGTCGAAGAGGCGGTCGGGGATGTTCGCGGGCGGGTGCTGGGTAGTCACCCCTCGATCCTGCCAGCTTCTGCCCGTACCGTGTGCGTGTGCTGGAGGGATACGCGCCCGGGTTCGCGCAGGACGCGCTGGCGATGATGACGTCACGTACCGCGGCCGATCGTGCGGAGTTCGTGTTGCGCCTGCTGCGGCCGGGCATGCGGGTGCTCGACGTCGGGTGCGGTCCGGGCACGATCACCGCGGGGTTCGCCACGATCGCCGGGCGGGGCTGTGTCGTCGGCGTCGACCGCGAACCGCGCCAGTTCCCGGAAGAGTCCAAAGTGGAGTTCGTGGCCGGGGACGCGTACGCGTTGCCGGTGGCGGACGAGAGCGTCGACGTGGTGTTCGCGCACGCGTTGTTCGAGCACCTGTCCCGGCCCGGCGACGCGCTGGCGGAGTGCCGGCGGGTGCTGCGGCCGGGCGGGACGCTGGCATTGTCCACTTCGGACTGGTCGCGGGCTCGGCTGAGACCGGGGACGGCGAACGTCAGGGCGGCCCTGCGGGGCCACTACCTGCTGCGGCGGCGGGCCGGCGGGGATCCGTTCGCTGGCAAGCACGTGGCTTCGTGGGTTTCCGCTGCCGGGTTCCGCGAGGTGCGCACGCACGGGCGGTTCCGGTCGGACATGTCGTACCGGGCGCTGGCGCGGTACGTGGAGTCGCGGTTGGACGCCGCCTTGAGTGCTTCGCCGGTGGATCGGGACCAGCTGGCCTCGGCCGCGCGGTCCGCTTGGGCCTGGTCGCACAGCGGGGACGGCGAGTTCGCCCAGTACTGGGTGGAGCTGGTCGCGCTCAAGTAGGCACTCCACGCGCGGTTCCCTCCGCGCCCGACTCCGCTCCGCTCCGCCCGCGCGGATGTCGCCCCGCTCCACGCGCACCCGCGGCTCCGCTCCGCCCGCGCGGATGTCGCCCCGCGACACGCGCACCCGCGGCACCCATCCAGCCAGGCGCGGAAGTCGCGGGGGGTCCAGGGGGCTTGCCCCCTGGCGGGGGTCTGGGGGTTCGACCCCCAGAAGACACAAAGGGAAGGGGCCCCCGGTCCGCGAACTCGCGGACAGAGAGCCCCTGCCCCAACCGTCGGGGTGGCGGGATTTGAACCCACGACCTCCTCGACCCGAACGAGGCACGCTACCAAGCTGCGCCACACCCCGATGTACTGCTCAGCGGGTCGAGGAAGAGTTTAGCGGATGGCGCGGGGGGCTTTGCGGGGGGTTGCCTTGGTGGGTTCGGTCGTGGTCTTTCCCCGTGCGACCAGCGTCAACAGCGTCGCTTCGGGTGGGCACGCGAAGCGGGCCGGGGCGTAGGGGGAGGTGCCCAGTCCGGCGGAGACGTGGAGCCACATGTGGGCGCCCCAGCGGGAGGCTCCCCGGGCGCGGCTGCGGTCGAGGTCGCAGTTGGTGACCAGTGCGCCGATGCCGGGGATGCGGAGCTGGCCGCCGTGGGTGTGGCCGGCGAGGACGAGGTCGTAGCCGTCGGCGGCGAAGGGGTCGAGGATGCGCGGCTCGGGCGAGTGGGTGACGCCGAGGCGGAGGGTGGCGGCTTCGGCGGGGCCGGCGATTTCGCCGTAGCGGTCGCGGCGCAGGTGGGGGTCGTCGAGGCCGGCGGCGAACACCGTCTGCCCGGCGACGGTGAGGGTGCGGCGGACGTGGGTGAGGTCCTGCCAGCCGTGTTCGATGAACGCGGCCCGGAGGTCGCGCCACGGGAGTTTCCTGCCGTGGATGCGCTTCTTCTTGCCGCGGGGCATGAGGTAGCGGGCGGGGTTCTTGGGTTTGGGGGCGTAGTAGTCGTTGCTGCCGAAGACGAACAGCCCCGGCCGGTCGAGGAGCGGTCCGAGTGCGCGCAGGACGGCGGGCACGGCCTTGGGGTGGGCGAGGTTGTCGCCGGTGTTGACGACGAGGTCCGGTTCGAGCCGGTCGAGGGCGGCGACCCAGCGCTGTTTGGCGTGCTGGCCGGGCAGCATGTGCAGGTCGGACACGTGCAGGACGCGCATCGGCTGGGCGCCCGGCTCGAGGACGGGCAGGTCGGCGGTCCGGAGGACGAAGTGCCGCCGCTCGATGCCGGACGCGTACCCGACGGTCGCGGCCCCGAGCGCGACCGTCCCCGCGGCGAGGCGTTTTGCTGTCACCCTGTGGCTGTCACGCACCGTGCTCACCTGCCCCAGGATACGGGTCGGTAGCTCACCCCGGGCACCGGTCGAAGCGGGACCGGTGCCCGGGGCGGCTCAGTGAACGCGTTCGTACCGCGGGTCCGACGGGGGCAGCGGCAGGACCGGGTCGTTGGGCGTGAGGATCCTGCTCATCGCGCCGAACCAGGTCCGCGCGGGTGTCTTGCCACCGAACATGTTGCCCTCGCCGCAGGTCGACACGTTGCCGGGGCCACCGTCGCAGAGGCCGCCGCTCCCGCCTTCGGGCCGGAAGACCATCGCGGCGCCCGCGAGCTGCGGGGTGCCGCCGACGAACGCGGCCGAGCCGTTGGCCTGGGTCGTCCCGGTCTTGCCGATCATCGGGCGGTTCCAGCCGACCTGGGCGGCCGCCGCGGCGGAGGTGCCGCCGGGCTGGTCGTCCTTGCTCATGCCGACCGCCAGGGTGTTCGCGGCGGCCTCGTCCATCACCTGCTCGCACGGCTGCTCGTTGATCGGGATCGGCTTGCCGGTGCGGTCCTGGATCTGGCCGATCGGGGTGGGCGGGCACCACTTGCCGCCGCTGAGGATGGTCGCCGCGACGTTGGCCATTTCCAGGTTGCTCGTCGCGGACACGCCCAGGGTGAACGAACCCTGGCCGGGCGACTTGTCGGTCGGGCCGAAGTAGGCGGTCTGCGTCTTGTTCTCGCCCGGGTTCTTCGAGTCCGCCTTCACCTCGCCGCCACCGATGTTGCGCGACATCGTCTCGCGCAGGCCCAGCTTGCTCGCCATGTCGACGACCGGCCCCATGCCGACCTTCTCCTCGAGCATGACGAACGCGGTGTTGGGCGAGGTCTGCAGCCCGCCCTGCAGGGTCATCGTCCGCGTGCCGCCTTCGTAGTCGGTGGCGTTGCCCAGGCAATAGGCCCGTGTCGCTTGTGCCACCAGCGGACAGCGGGGCGACCCACCGATGAAGACGTTCGACACGTAGAAGTTCGGCACTTCGAACGTGTCGTAGATGCCCATCACCCGGTTCTGGAGCGCCGCCGCCGAGGTGAAGATCTTGTAGCTCGACCCGGCACCACCGGTGTTGTAGACGCCCGAGGGCAACGCGTACGTCGTTTGCCCGGCCCCGGCGTCCGTGCCGTAGTCGCGGTTCGCCGCGAGGGCGACCACCTCGTGCCGGTCCTTGCCGGGCCGCACCAGGGACAGCACGTTGGCGACGTTCTTCTGCGTCTTGCTCACCTGGGTCTGGGCGGACATCTTCGCCTCGTGGTTGGCGCGCTGGTCCATCGTGGTGCGGATGGTGTAGCCGCCGGTGTAGAGGTCGTCCTTGTTCATGCCGTGCGTGAGCAGGTAGTCCTCGACGTACTGGCAGAAGAACCCGTTCTCCGGCCCGGCGCCGACGCAGTTGGACGCCGGCTTCGACGGACCGCCGGGCACCACGCCCAGCGGTTCGGTCTTCATCCGCTCGGCGTCGGCCCTCGACAGCTTCAGGTTGTCGACCATGCGGTCCAGCACCAGGTTGCGGCGCTCGGTGGCGCGGTCCGGGTGGGTCCACGGGTCGTAGAACGGCGGGTTGTTGACCATGCCGGCAAGCAGCGCGGCCTGCGTGACGGACAGCTTGTCGGCGGTGGTGTTGAAGTAGGCCTGGGCGGCCGCGCCGACGCCGTAGATCTTGCGCGAGAACTCGACGACGTTGAGGTAGCTGGTGAGGATCTGGTCCTTGCTCATGGTGTTCTCGAGCTGGATCGCGATCCGGGCTTCCTTCAGCTTCCGGGCGACCGACTGCTCCTGGGCCTTCTTCTGGCCCACCTCGTCGTCCCGGTAGATGACGTTGATCAGGTAGTTCTTGACGTACTGCTGCGTGAGCGTCGAGGCGCCCTGGGTGTCACCCCCCGCGCTGTTGCTCAGCGCGGCGCGCAGCGTGCCCTTCCAGTCCACGCCGTGGTGCTCGTAGAACCGCCTGTCCTCGGTCGAGACCAGCGCCCACTTCATCGCCTCGTTGATCTGGTCGCCCGAGGTGGGGATGCGGTACTGGTCGTACAGCGTGGCGATCTGGTTGCCCGCCGAGTCGGTGATCGTGGTGACCAGCGGCGGCGGCACGTTCGCGAGTTCGGCGGACATGCTGTCGACCGTCTCGCTCGCCCTGTTCGACGCGACCCCGGCCGCGCCGACGACCGGGAACAGCACCCCCGCGACGAGAATTCCCGCGAGCAAACACAGGCCGAGCAGTTTGAACAGACCATCCGTCTTGCGCACGCCATCAGGGTAGTGGGAACGGGCATTCCCCCGCCGCGCCGCGTCGTGCGCGTACCACGGGATCGCGGTGTGCGCAGCGTGTTCGGGTAACGAATTTCCCCCGGACTCTTGGCGGCGGGAACCGCGGGCCTCTACAGTCCGTCAACGTCTCACGTATGGCGGAGCCGGGGAGGCTCCGGGTGAGCCGTCACATCACGAGGGGAGCTTGGGGGATGGAATCCACACCACAGAGCTGGCGCGTTCGCGCCCTCTGCCGGGACGCGGATCCGGATGAGCTGTTCGTGCGCGGCGCCGACCAGAACCGCGCCAAACTGGTCTGCATGGGATGCCCGGTGCGCACCGAATGCCTGGCCGAGGCGCTGGACAACCGCATCAGTTTCGGCATCTGGGGCGGAATGACGGAACGGGAACGCCGCGCATTGCTGCGCCGCCGCCCGGATGTCGTTTCCTGGACCGAACTGCTCGATTCCGCGCGCAAGGACTTCGCGGAAGCGGCTTCTTAAGAAGCCAGGCGGTCGCCGATTTCCCGGAGTCCGCCGAGGTCGTGCACGTCGCTGGGGAGCGCGGGCACCTCGACCAGGGGGACTCCGGGGTGGGCGCGCGTGAAGCGCGCCAGCAGGCGCTTCTCCCGCTCGGCGAGCGCCACCCGGTCCGCGTGCAGCTGCAGCACTGCGGTGGCCAGCGGCGCGCTCGCCTCGAGCTTTTCGGCCGCGGACAGCGCCGCGGTGGACGACAGGTCGGCCAGCACCGGGTGCGTGCGGTTGGCGACGAGCCCGGCCAGCGGCATGTTCTCGCCGCCGAGCCGCTCCACGAAGTAGCTGGCCTCGCGCAGCGCGTCCGGCTCCGGCGAGGCCACCACCAGGAACGACGTGCCCTCCGACCGGAGCAGCTCGGCCGTTTTGCGGGCCCGTTCCCGGAACCCGCCGAACATGCTGTCGAAGGCCTGCATGAACGCGGACGCGTCGGCGAGCAGCTGGCCGCCGATGATCGTCGACACGGCCTTCGCGAAGATCGAGAACCCGGTGCTGACCACCTTGCGGATGCCCCAGCCGCCGGCTTTCGCCGGGCCGGTGAGCAGCCGGATCATGCGCCCGTCGAGCGCGCTGGACAGGCGGTTCGGCGCGTCCAGGAAGTCCAGCGCGGACCGGCTCGGCGGGGTGTCCACGACGATGAGGTCCCACTCGTCGGTGGCCGCGAGCTGGCCCAGCTTCTCCATCGCCATGTACTCCTGGGTGCCGGAGAACGACGTGGAAATGGTCTGGTAGAAGGGGTTCGCGAGGAGCGCCTCGGCGCGTTCCGGCCCGGCGTGGGTGCGCACCATGTCGTCGAAGGTGCGCCGCATGTCGAGCATCATCGCCCACAGCTCGCCCTTGGGCTCGAAGCCGGCGACCGACACCTGCCGCGGGTGGTTGCCCAGCTCGCGCAGCCCGAGCGCCTGCGCGAGCCGCCGCGCCGGGTCGATCGTGAGCACCACCGTCTGACGGCCGCGCTCGGCCGCCCGCAGCGCCAGCGCGGCCGCGGTGGTGGTCTTGCCCACCCCGCCCGAGCCGCAGCACACCACGATCCGGCTCTTCGGGTCGTCGATCAACGCGTCGATGTCGAGCCGCTCGGTCATCAGCGCACTCCCTGGTCGGTCAGCGACTCGGCGAGGTCGTAGAGCGCGGCGAGGTCGATGCCGCCGGACTCCTCCGGCAGCTCCAGCGTCGGCAGGTCCGCCTCGGCGAGCTGTTCCCGTGCCCGCTGCTCGGCCGCGACGCGGATGGCGTGCTCGACCGTCTCCGCGACGAGCGCGTCGAGCGTCGCGTCCGGCAGTTCGAGCCCGGCCGTGGCCAGGCCGCTGCGCACGCGCGAGGCGTCCACCCGCCCGTCCGCGGCGGGCGTGATCGAGCGGGCGGGCAGCCGCGGCGGCCGCACCCGGTTGACCAGCACCGCGCCCGGCCGCAGGTCCGCGCCGTCCAGTTCGGCGACCGCCTCGACGGTTTCCCGCACCGGCATCTCCTCCAGGAGGGTGACCAGGTGGATCACGGTCTCCTCGGAGTGCAGCAGCCGCACCACGCCCTCGGCCTGGCCGCGGATCGGGCCGGCCTTCGCCAGGTCGGTCAGCGCCTTGGTGACGTCGAGGAACTTGACCACGCGGCCGGTCGGCGGCGCGTCGACCACGACGGCGTCGTAGACGTGCCTGCCGTCCGGGCCGGTCCGGCCGACGCACTCCTTGATCTTGCCGGTGAGCAGGACGTCCCGCAGGCCCGGCGCGAGCGTGGTGGCGAACTCGATCGCGCCCATCCGCCGCAGCGTCCGGCCCGCGAAGCCCAGGTTGTAGAACATCTCGAAGTACTCGAGCAGCGCCGCTTCGACGTCGATGTGCAGCGCCCGCAGCTCGCCGCCGCCGGGCACGCCCGCGATCCGTTGCTCGGCGTAGGGCAGCGGCTCGGTGTCGAACAGCTGCGCGAACCCCTGCCTGCCTTCGACCTCGACGAGCAGCACGCGCCGTCCGTGGCTGGCCAGCGCGATGCCGAGGGCCGCGGCCATGGTCGTCTTGCCGGTGCCGCCCTTGCCGGTGACGAAGTGCAACCGGGCGCGGGCGAGCTCGTCGGTCCATCCGGCCAGGGGTGTGCTCACACGATCCAGCGTAAATGAGCGATCACGCCGCCGCCGCGAGGAGAGCTTCACACCACCACTAGATTGGCCCCATGAGCGCCACGAAGTGGGAGTACGCCACCGTTCCGCTGCTGATCCACGCGACCAAGCAGATCCTCGACCAGTGGGGTGAGGACGGCTGGGAGCTGGTCACGGTGCTGCCGAACCCGAGCGGGGAGCAGCACGTCGCCTACCTCAAGCGGGTCAAGGCATGAGCGAGCTCGCGAGCGAATCACCGAGTGCCGTGCCCGCCGGCGTGGTGACACTGCCGCGGCTTGCCGCGTCCGGAGAGGAGGCGGCATGAGCTGGGGCGACCGCCTGGCCGAACTCGGGATCGAGCTGCCGGGCGTCGCCGCTCCGGTGGCCGCGTACGTGCCGGCCGTGCGCAGTGGCTCGCAGGTGTACACCTCGGGCCAGCTGCCGTTCGTCGAGGGCAAGCTCGCCGCGACCGGCAAGGTCGGCGCCGAGGTAAGCCCCGAGGAGGCCAAGCGCTACGCCCGGACGGCGGCGCTGAACGCCCTCGCGGCCGTCGACTCGCTCGTCGGTCTCGAGTCGATCGTCCGGATCGTGAAGGTCGTCGGGTTCGTCGCGTCCGCCGAAGGGTTCACCGGCCAGCCGGCCGTGATCAACGGCGCGTCGGAGCTGTTCGGCGAGATCTTCGGCGACGCGGGCGCGCACGCCCGCTCGGCGGTGGGTGTGGCCGAGCTGCCGCTGGGGGCACCGGTCGAGGTCGAACTGATTGTCGAGGTGAGCTGAATGGACGCCCACAAGGACCCCGATATCGAATCCTCGTGTCACGAGCTGCTGCTGCGGCTGGCCGGGCGCATGCCCGACCGGCTGCTGTGGCGCTACCGCGACTGGCTGGGTGAGGGCGCGATGTCGACCCTGGCTCGAACGTTGCCGCGCACGCTGCTCAAGCACGACATCGATCTCGACCAGCCGGAGTATCGCCTGCTCGTGGCCGGGCTCGTGCCGCACGGCGCGGACTGGCACCAGGTGAGTTCCACCCTGGGGGTGGACGAGGTCGGCGAGAACCGGTACACATTCACCCCGAGTGCACCCGATCAGGTGAACTCGGTTGACTCGGTGTCCGCGCTGGTCCACGCCACCCTGCGGGGGCGGCCGGATGTCGGTGAGGTGCGGCAGAGCTGGCGTCAGCGCACGGGGGAGGAATCCAAGCGCGTGCTGCTGATCACAGCCCTGTCGGGACTGCCGAGGCTGACCGGGGAGCTGCAGCGGGTCCTGCGGGTGCTGGGGGACGAGGAACCCAGCGTCGAGGTGCTGCCGCCGCGGTTCGAGCTGCCGGAGTACCACCGCGCGGCACTGGCGAGCTCGGAGCTCGTCTGCGTCGGAGCGGTGGACACCGGGCACCGGCTCGTCGCCGCGTAACGGCACTCCTGCCGAGCTGGAGGGAGAGAGCGAGATGGTGGACGTCCACGACGGGATCGCGGGCGACGGGTTCGCGGTGCCGTTGCGGCTGCACAACCTGTTGCTCGGGCTGGCCGGCCGGCTGGACGACAGCCTGCTGTCGGAGGCGCGCGAGCTGATCGCGCGAGCGCGCCTCGACGAGGCCGCCGAACTGACGACCGGCGCGCTGATCGCGGGCCGGCTGCCGGTCCGCGAGGCGGAACGGCACGAGCTGGCCCTGGTGCTGGAGCTGACCAGGTCCGACGCGACGCTCGCCGACCAGCTGACGGTGAACGACCCGGAGGCCGAAACCGGCGTCCTGCACCGCTTCACCGGCGACAACCAGCCCGAACACGGCATCGCCGACGCGCTCGACCGCACCCTCCAGGTGCTGCCGGACCTGCGCTCGGTGCACGCGGTGTGGCGCAACACACCGGCCGGCAGCGTGCCTGGGCCGCTGCCGCAGCGCGTGGTGCTCGTGGAGATCGGACCGGAGGGCAACCCGCCGGCCGCGGCGTACCGCATCGACGCCGCGCTGCGCCGGTCCGGGATCCGGTCGGTCGTCGAGGTCACCGGTCCGACCACCGAGCGGTCCCGCTACCACGAGCAGGCGCTCAACGCGGCCACCGCGGTCTGGCTCTCCGGCGGTGCCGTGCCCTCGTCCGCCCCCTCGGCGCCGGCGCAGCGCCAGGGCTCCGGCCGTCATGTGGCGAACGCCTCGATCGCGGCCGGGGACGAGCCCGAGGAGCCCGAACCCCCGGCGGAGGACACGACTGCCGCGGTGACCGAAGACACACCCGCAGAGCCCGAGGTCCAGAGCGGGCCCGGTCACCTGTTCAAACCGGACGCACCCCAGCCGTCCCGGGCGGAGGCCACCATGGACATGACGTCCGAGGAGGTCGCGCAGCTGCGGGCGCAGCTGGCCAAGGAGGACGGCGAAAAGCCCAGGGCAGTGGCGTCCGCGACGATCGGGCCGGGCGAGGTGATCGAGATCCCGGAGCTCGACCTGAACGACCCGCAGCTGTCCGAACGCGACCGCCAGCTGCTGCGCGAGCTGCACGCCGAGCTCGCCGAGCGGGAGCGCGCCGAGGCCGCCAAGGTCCGCGCCAACGGGGTCAGCCGGTCCGAGGACGACCCGCGCTGGGTCGACGGCTTCTCCGGTTCCTGATTAACACGTAAGTTGCCGTGTGTGGTGCAACTTGATTTTCGAATCCCGGGAAGCATGAACTTCTCCGTCGCGGAGCCGGCCGAACCGGCCGTGCCCCGCGACGCGGCCACGGTGCTGTTGCTGCGGGACGGCGTGGACGGTCTGGAAGTCTTCCTGCAGCGGCGCGTGGCCGCCATGGCGTTCGCCGCGGGCATGACGGTCTTCCCCGGTGGCGGGGTGGACCAGCGCGACGCCGACGCGACGATCGCCTGGGCCGGCCCGCCGGCCGCCGACTGGGCGGGCTGGTTCAACGGGACCGAGCAGATCGCCCGCGCACTGGTGTGTGCGGCCGTGCGGGAGACGTTCGAGGAGTCCGGCGTGCTGCTCGCCGGCACCGCCGAGGACGTCGTCACCGACACCGCGAAGTACTCCGATGCCCGGGACGCGCTGGTGTCCCGTGAACTGTCGCTCGCCGACTTCCTGTCCCGCGAAGGGCTCACGCTGCGTTCGGACCTGCTGCGCCCGTGGGCGCACTGGATCACCCCGGTGCAGGAGAAGCGCCGCTACGACACCCGGTTCTTCGCCGCGATCCTGCCCGAGGGGCAGGACGCCGACGGCAAGACCACCGAGGCGGAGTCCTCCGGGTGGCAGCGCCCGGCCGACGCGCTGGCCGACGCCGAGGCGGGCCGCAGCACCCTGATGCCGCCGACCTGGTACACCCTCTCCGAGCTGGCCGCCTTCGACACGGCCGCCGAGGCGCTGGCCGCCGAGCGCACGGTCGAGGCGATCATCCCCAAGCTCATCCGCGACGGCGACGAGATCCGGGTGGTCGTGGAATGACGCACCCCGCCTACGGCGTCCGCCGGGAGGTCTCGCCGACCGCGTCGGTGATCCTGGAGAACAACCCGTCCACCATGACCCTGGACGGCACGAACACGTGGATCCTGCGAGCGCCCGGTGCGCCCGGGTGCGTGATCGTCGACCCGGGCTACGAGGACCTCGACCACCTGCGGCTGCTCACCGAGCAGGGCCCGGTCGCCCTGATCCTGCTGACGCACCACCACCCCGACCACACCGAGGGCGCGCCGTGGCTGGCCGAGCGGGTGCAGGCGCCGGTGCGGGCCTTCGACGCGGCGCTGTGCCGGGATGCCGAGCCGTTCGCCGACGGTGACGTGATCTCCGCGGCGGGCCTGGACATCGAGGTCGTGCACACCCCCGGTCACACCGCCGACTCGGTGTGCCTGCGGATCGGCGACCAGGTGCTGACCGGCGACACGATCCTGGGCCGCGGCACGACGGTGCTGACCGACCTCGGTTCGTACCTGGGCTCGCTGCGGAAGCTGATCGAGCTGCCGGCCGGCCTGCTCGCGCTGCCCGGTCACGGCCCGGAGATGGCCGACCTCCGGGCGGTCGCCCAGCAGTACCTGGACCACCGCGAGCAGCGGCTCGACCAGGTCCGCCGGGCTCTCGAGCAGCTCGGCCCGGACGCCACCGCGCGGCAGGTGGTCGAGATCGTCTACGCCGACGTCGACCGTGCACTGTGGACACCCGCGGAGCACAGCGTCAACGCGCAGATGCAGTACCTGCGGTCCATCCGGACTCGGTGAGGCCGGCCCGGCTCGATGGCCACTCCGGCGTGCCATCGGCGCGCTAGGAGACCAGGACCTGCTCCCGCGGTGCCTTCACGGTGCCGCGCAGCAGGTACACGACCGCGGCGATCACCAGCGCCGCGGCGGTCGCGGTCAGGAAGGCCGCCGACGGACCGGCGTGCTCGACCAGGTAGCCGCTGACGGACTGGCCGAACGCCAGGCCCAGCGTCACCGCGGTCAGCACCCATCCGAAGGCCTCGGCGGCGGTGCCCTTCGGCGCGACGAGCTCGATCGCCGCCGAGTGCGTCGCCGACTGCGGTGTGATCAGGGCACCGGCCGCGAGCATCGCCAGCGCGAGCCCCCACAGCGTGGACGGCCAGGCCAGCAACGCCACGAGCACGCCGAACCCGGCCAGCAGCGCGGGCAGGCGCAACGGCATCTCCCGCGGCCACGGCCGAAGGCTGTACGCCACCCCGAACGCGACCGAGCTGACCGACCACACCGACAGCAGCACGCCACCGAGCGCCGGTTCCCCGGCCTCGGTGGCCGCGGCGGGCACGGCGACCTCGACGAACCCGATCACCACGCCGAACCCGAGCGCGGCCAGCGCGAGCGTGCGCATGCCCGGGCTGCTCAGCGCGCCCAGCAGCGAGCGGTGCGTCTCGCCCGCCGGTCCCCACGCCCGCACGGCCGGGCTCAGCGCGAACAGGACCGCACCGGTGACCATGCACGCGCCGCCCGCGACCATCCCGGTGCCCGGCCACGGCGCCGCGACCAGCAGGCCGGCCACGCCGGGGCCGAGGATGAAGAAGACCTCCATGCTGATGGCCTCGTAGGCGTAGGCGGCGTTGCGCGCGTTCACGTCCGGCACCAGCCGTCCCCACAGGGCCCGCGACGCCGACCCGACCATCGGTTCGGTGATGCCGATGCCGAAGGACAGCAGCACGAGCAGCCCGGTCGCGGCGTGGGCCTCGATCGCCAGCGCGAGGGTCACCAGGATCACCGCGAACAACGCCGCCGAGGTCAGCAGCGGGCGGGTCGGCCCGAAGCGGTCGATGAGCCTGCCCTGCACCACCGACCCCACCGCGACGCCGACGAGCGAGCTCGCCGACACCAGCCCCGCGACCGCGAACGACCCCATCTCCTGCTGCACGAACAGGAGCGCGGAGAGCCCGATCATCGCGATCGGCAGGCGGGCCAGGATGGACGCGACCATCGGGCGGGTCGCGCCCGGCGTGGTCAGGGCAGCGCGGTAGTCGGCGAGAGACGTCTGGGACACGCGTACCAGTATGCCTCATTGTGGTACGGCGGTACCAGATATTTACCGCTGAGGTCACGGTCCGGTAACGACCGGAAATTTCTCCCCGAACCGACGCAACGAACCCGCAACGGGCGCGTCTGTGAGGGTGAACGGCCTTGAAGTTCGGGGTACGGGCCGTGGCAAGGTTGAAAGTGACATACAGCTCCCTCCGGCGAAGGGTCGGGGCCGGAACCGGAGGGCGGGGAGCGCGGTCTGTCGGGGGATGGCCCGCGCAAAGCAAAAGAACCGGTGCGCCACGTCGGGGGTGGCGCCCGGTTCTTTTGTCTGTGCTGTGCCTGTTTGTGCGGTGCCTGTTTGTTCAGGGGTCCTGCGCGGCGAAGTCCCAGACGCCCCCTTGACCGGGGCGCCTGGGAGCGGCTTCGCAGCTCAGCGAGCCCGTCGCGCGAGGCGCTCCGGGTCCAGGATCAGCACGCTCTTGCCTTCCAGGCGCAGCCAGCCGCGGTGCGCGAAGTCGGCCAGTGCCTTGTTCACGGTCTCCCGCGAGGCGCCGACGTACTGCGCGATCTCCTCCTGCGTCAGGTCGTGCGTGACCCGCAGGATGCCCGCCTCCTGGCTGCCGAACCGCTGCGCCAGCTGCAGCAGCGCGCGCGCCACGCGACCGGGAACGTCGGTGAAGATCAGCTCCGCGACCATGTTGTTCGTCCGGCGCAGCCTGCGGGCGATGACCCGCAGCAGCTGCTCGGCGATCTCCGGCCGGTTCGCGATCCACTTGCGCAGCGACGGCCGGTCCATCGACACCGCCCGCACCTCGGTGACCGTCGTCGCGGTCGAGGTGCGCGGGCCCGGGTCGAAGATCGACAGCTCCCCGAACATGTCCGAGGGGCCGGCGATCCACAGCAGGTTCTCCCGGCCGTCGGCCGACTTGCGGCCGATCTTCACCTTGCCGGACAGGATGATGTACAGCTTGTCGCCGGGCTCGCCCTCGGAGAAGATCACATGACCCCGCGGGAACTCCACGGTCTCCAGGGTCTGGGCGAGCGCCTCAGCCGCGGCCGGCTCCACCCCCTGGAAGATGCCCGCCCGGGCCAGGGTCTCGTCCACCTCGTGCCTCCTCGTCGGTGGCGACCGTTGTCCCGCGAGCCGGGGCGTGTCGCCGATCACTTGCGTGCAGTCTAGGCCGTTCGGACCAGATCGCCTCAGGGCACGCCGACGGCACGCCGATCACCGCCCGGCCGGGCGAGGGCGATCTCGCTCCGAGGGAACAGCCTAACCGCCGCTCGCAGCGCGTCCGCCGAGGGTGGCGGTGGGGCGACCGGCGGGACTGATCCTCGCTGAATCGGTCGAGGTGAGTAGGCCTGCGGACGGCGTCAGCGGCGGGCCTTGCGGGGGCGCAGCTTGGCCGCCCGGCCGCCCAGCCTGCGCAGCCGGAACAGCTCCAGCGCGCGGCCGATGCCGTGGCCGTAGAGCGCCCTCACCTCGTTGGGCCGGGCCTGCTCCAGGAACTCCTCGACCTCTTCCTCCTGGACCGCGACGTGGCGCAGGCGGTTCTCCACTCGTTCCATCGCCAGGGCGAAGAACATCATCACGAGTGGCACCGCTACTACGAACCAGACAGTCATCGGTTCTGATCCTCGCTCATCACGGGTTCGGGGGTGGTGTCAGGGGTCCGGCGTGTCGGCTTCCGTAGGCTAGCGGCGTGCCGAATGCGTCTCAGGTCAGCCCCCGGAAGGGTGAGGAGAGCCGCCTCGCACTCGTGAGACGCGCGCGCCGGATGCTGCGTTGCCTCACCGACGTGTATCCGGACGCGCATTGTGAGCTGGACTTCACCACGCCGCTGGAGTTGCTCGTCGCCGTGGTGCTGTCCGCGCAGACCACGGACGTGCGGGTCAACGAGGTGACGCCCGCGCTGTTCGCCCGCTACCGCACGGCCGCCGACTACGCGGGAGCGGACCGGACCGAGCTGGAGGAGCTGATCCGGCCCACCGGCTTCTACCGCGCGAAGACGAACTCGCTCATGGGTCTGGGCGCCGCCCTGGTCGAGCGCTTCGGCAGCGAGGTGCCCAAGAAGCTGGACGACCTGGTGACGCTGCCCGGCGTCGGCCGCAAGACCGCCAACGTCGTGCTCGGCAACGCCTTCGACGTGCCCGGGATCACGGTGGACACCCACTTCGGCCGCCTGGTGCGCCGCTGGGGCTGGACCGCGGAGGAGGACCCGGTCAAGGTCGAGCACGCGGTCGGTGAGCTCATCCCCCGCAAGGAGTGGACGATGCTCTCGCACCGGGTGATCTTCCACGGCCGCCGCGTCTGCCACGCGCGCAAACCGGCGTGCGGCGCGTGCCCGCTCGCGCGGGACTGCCCCTCCTACGGCACCGGCCCGACCGGGTTCGAGGAGGCGGCCAAGCTGGTCAAGGGCCCGGAGCGGGACCACATCCTCGGGATGGCGGCTCAGCGGTGACGACAGCGACCCGGTGGGCGCTCGTCGTGGGGGTGCTCGTGCTCGCGGCGATCGTCGCGGTGCTGCCGCGGGTCCGCTCCGCGAACGAGACGCCGGTCACGTCCCCCGACCTCGGTGCCGCCCGCGCCACGGCGGCGCTGGCGCCGTGCCCGGCGGGCACCGGCCGGGTCGCGCAGCTCGCGGACGTGACGGTCCAGTGCCTCGGCGATGGGTCCACCGTGGACCTGGGCAGCGCGCTGGCCGGGCGGGCCACGCTGGTCAACGTGTGGGCCACCTGGTGCGAGCCGTGCCGCACCGAGCTGCCCGTGCTGCAGCGGTACGCGAGCGAGCCGGGCGCCGCGCGGGTGCTGACCGTGCAGGTGCAGAGCAAACCGGACGACGGCCTGCGGCTGCTCACCGACCTCGGCGTGCGGCTGCCGACGGTGTTCGACGGCGACGGCACGACCGGCCCGGTGCGGGCCGCGCTCAGGGTGCCGCCCGCGCTGCCCGCGTCGTACCTGGTGACGGCGGACGGGCAGGTGCGCTTCATCGACAGCCCACGCACCTTCACCGATCCTGCTCAGGTGCGTGATGTCGTGGCGAGGCTGTCGTGAAGGGGCCGCTCGTCGATCCGGCGTCGGTCCCGGACTGGTTGCGCCCGCTGGTGGAGATCAGCGGCGACCTCGACGCGACCGCGTTCACCCGGTTCTCCGCGCCCGAAGACGGGTACGCGCGCGCCGCGTCGGTACTGATCCTGTTCGGCGAGACCGAGCGCGGGCCGGACGTCCTGCTGCTGCGCCGCGCCGACACGCTCGGTTCGCACGCCGGGCAGGTGGCCTTCCCCGGCGGCGGGGCGGACCCCGGGGACGCCGACGAGGTCGCCACCGCCCTGCGCGAGGCCGAGGAGGAGACCGGTGTCGACCCGGTCGGCGTGCGGCCGGTCGCGGTCCTGCCCGAGCTGTTCATCCCGGTGTCCCGGTTCGCCGTGACACCGGTGCTGGCCCACTGGCACCGGCCCTCGCCGGTGCACGCCGTCGACCCCGGGGAGACCGCCGCGGTGGCCCGGGTCCCGATCGCGGATCTGGTCGATCCGGCCAACCGGTTCCAGGTGCGCCGGCCGGGCACCGGATACCTGGGACCCGCCTTCACCGTGAACGGGATGTTCGTGTGGGGGTTCACCGCCGGACTGCTCACCGTGCTGCTCGACCTGGGCGGGTGGGCGCGTGAGTGGGATCGCGGCGACGTCCGGGACCTTGACGTAGCGTTGCGCGATCATCTGCTCGCTACGAATGAGGAGACGCGGTGAACTGGGTCGACGTCCTGGTGATTCTGCTGGCGCTGGTGGCGGCGATCTCCGGTGCGCGCCAGGGCGTCGTGATCGCGTTGCCCGCACTGGTCGGCGTGATCGCGGGTGCGGTGATCGGGATCCGGATCGCGCCGTGGATCGTCGAGCTGTTCGAGAACCCGGCGGCGAAGGTCGCGTTCGCGGTCGCGACGGTGGTGTTCCTGGTCGCACTCGGCGAGACGCTGGGCGTGTGGCTCGGTCGGCGGTTCAAGTACGCGGTCAAGCGGCGGTTCAACACCGACAAGCTCACCGGCGTCGACCAGACCCTCGGCGCGGTCGTGCAGGCGGTCGTGGTGTTCGTGGTGGCGTGGCTGATCGCGGTGCCGCTGACGGGTGTCGCGGCCCTGCCGGGGCTGGCGCGGGCCATCAACAACTCGACGGTGCTCGGGACGGTCGACAAGGCGATGCCGCCCGCGGCCGAGAGCCTGCCCGGCGACCTGCGCAAACTGCTGGACGTCTCCGGCTTCCCGTCCATCGTGGACCCCTTCCAGAAGACGCAGATCAACGACACCGCGCCGCCGGACACGTCGCTGCAGGACAGCGCGGTGGTGCGGCAGCTGCAGGACAGCGTGCTCAAGATCCGCGGCACGGCCGAATCGTGCTCGCGCACCCTGGAGGGCAGCGGGTTCGTCGTCGCCCCGCAGCGGGTCATCACGAACGCGCACGTGGTGGCCGGCACGGAGACGACGGCGGTGGAGACCTCGTCCGGGCGCCTGCCCGCACGGGTCGTGTACTTCGACCCGGAGGTCGACCTCGCGGTGCTCGCGGTGCCCCGCCTGGAGGCCACGCCACTGAGGCTGGCCCCCGACCCGGCACGGGCCGGGGACAGCGCGATCGTGCTGGGATATCCGCTGGACGGGCCCTACCGCGCGACCCCGGCGCGGATCCGGAACGAGATCACCCTGCAGGGGCCGGACATCTACGACTCGCGGACGGTGCGGCGCGACGTGTACACCGTCCGCGCGCAGGTGCGGAGCGGGAACTCGGGCGGGCCGCTGGTCGATCCGACCGGGCAGGTCATCGGGGTGGTGTTCGGGGCGTCCGTCGAGGATGCCGACACCGGGTTCACGCTGACCGGGAAGCAGGTGCGGCCGGTGATCGAGGAGGCCGCTTCGCTGAGCGCGCGCGTGTCGACCGGCAACTGCGCCGCCTGACCGCGCGTCCCGCGTTCGCCGGACGGCTCAGGCCCTGGCCAGGAAGTCCAGTAGCGCCTTGGTGGTCTCGTCGGGCGCTTCGAGCTGGGGGAAGTGGCCGATCTCGGGCAGCTCGGCCAGCCGCGAGTGCGGACCGCGCCACGGTGCGCTCGCCCGGGCGGTCTCCAGCAGCACGCACGGGTCCGCGATGCCGTGGATCTGCAGCACCGGTGCCTCGACGCGGGTGCCGACGGCGTTGACGAAGCGGCGTCCCTCACCGCGGAACTGCGCCCGGAACGCCCACCGGTAGTACTCCAGGGCGCTGTGCGCGACACCGGGGATGAGCATGGCCTCCCGGAACATCGCCGCACTCGTGTCGAAGTCCGTCGTCGCCGCCCAGTACGGGCCGGACCACGCGCGCAGCAGGGCCTCCACGTTGGCGGCGTCGTTCTCGGTCAGCCACTTCTCCGGCGCCATCGGCACCTGGAACCGGAACAGGTGCCCGAGCGCGCGCGTCTGGTTCGACCGCCGGCGCCGGAACCCGGTCCGGGCGATCGCCGTGCGCAGGGCCAGCGGGTGCGCCCCGCCGAGCACGCTCACGGACGCGACCACGCGGGGGTGCAGCGCAGCCGCCGTCCACGCCAGCAGCCCGCCCCACGCGTGCCCGACCAGGTGCGCCTGCCGCTCGCCCAGGGCACGCACCAGGCCGGCGACGTCACCGGCCAGCGTCCAGGCGTCGTAACCGCGTGGCGGTTTGTCCGAATCGCCGTACCCCCGCAGGTCGGCCGCGACGACGTGGTACCCCGCGTCGGCGAGTGCGGTCAGCTGGTGCCGCCAGGTCCACCAGAACTGCCCGAAGCCGTGCAGCAACAGCACCATCGGCCCGCTCCCGGCCTCGGCGATGTGCAGCCGGATGCCGTTCGCGGACACGTCGCGATGCGCCCAGGGCCCGTCGATCCGGACGAGGGACGGGTCGGGCGTGGTCACGGTCGTGCGGTTCAGCTGTGTTCGGGGACGCTGTCCCGGCGCGGCTTCAGCGCCGCGGCGGTGTCCTTGAAGCTGGTGATCGTGCGCTCCGGTGCGCGGATCTTCTTCACCTTGCGGTAGCCGAGCAGGCCGAACAGGCCGGCGACCAGCAGCATCAGCAGGAACACGATGCCGAACGCCGCCCAGCGCTTGAGCCACTCGGACAGCAGCTCGCCGAGGAAGAAAAAGAAGAAGAACGAGCTGTAGAGCCCGATCACGCCGGCGATGATGAAGTAGACGCTGCCCTTGGCGCCCTTCTTGACCTCGCCCACGACCTCCGACTTCGCCAGCTCGACCTCGGCCCTGACCAGCGTGGACAGGTGCTGGGTCGCCTGGCTGACGAGGCTTCCGATGGACTGGCCGTTCGCCGTGGACTCGTCCTCCGCGCTCAGCGGGATGTAGGGCACGGCCCCGAGGCCTTCCCGACCGTTGCGTTCGTGCTCCTGGCTGCTCACGGGGGTCATCGTGCCAGAAGACCCCACGGGCGGCTCGGTTAGTCCTCCAGCGCGCCGTGTACCTTGTTGCGCCGCAGCAGCGCGGCGGCACCGCCGAGCGAGCACACGGTCGAGGCCAGCAGCACCGCCGCGCGGGCCAGTTCGCTCGTCTCGCCGGCCAGGCCCAGGTCGGCGATCAGCAGCGCCACCGTGAACCCCACACCCCCGAGCAGCGACAACGCCGCGATGTCCCGCCACCCGACCCCGCGCGGCTTCTCCGCCAGCCGCAGCTTCACCGCCACCAGGCACGCGGTGAAGATGCCGATCGCCTTGCCGACGACCAGCCCGAGGAACACCGCCCGCGGCACGGACTCGGTGAAGACCTTGGCGAGCGAGTCACCACCGACGGCGATCCCGGCCGCGAACAGCGCGAACACCGGCACCGCGACCGCCGCCGACCACGGTTGCAGCCGGTGCTCCAGCCGGATCGCCGGCGCCTCCTCCTCGCCCGTGTCCGGGCGCACCCGCGTGAGCAGGCCCAACGCGACGCCCGCGATGGTGGCGTGCACGCCGGCCGAGTGCACCGCGACCCACACCACCACGGCCAGCGGCACGTACAGCCAGGGCGTGCGCACGCGCCGGTGCTGGAGGAACGCGTAGAGCGCCAGCCCGGCCACCGCGACCAGCGCCGCCACCAGGTTGAACGAGCCGGTGAACAGCACCGCGATCAGGACGATCGCGCCCAGGTCGTCGACCACGGCCAGGGACAGCAGGAACACCCGCGCGCTGCTCGGCAGGTTCGACGCGGTGAGAGCGAGCACACCGAGCGCGAACGCGATGTCGGTCGCGGTCGGGACGGCCCAGGCCCGGTCCATGCCGGGCGCGCCCCCGCCGACGACGAGGGCGACGATCGCGGGCGCGATCATGCCGCCCAGGGCGGCGATGATGGGCAGGACCGCCTTCTTCGGCCGGGACAGCTCGCCGACCACCAGTTCCCGTTTCAGCTCCAGCCCGGCGACGAAGAAGAACAACGCCAGCAGCCCGTCCTTGGCCCAGTCGCCGACGGAGAGGTTCAGGTGCAGCAGGTGCGGGCCGATCTCGAAGTCGCGCACCACGCGGTACGACTCGCCGATCGGTGAGTTCGCCCAGATCAGGGCGACGGCGGTGGCGGCGAGCAGGATGATGCCGCCGGTGGTCTCGGTGCGCAGGTAACGCACGAACTCGGCGGCGGGACGGCGCGGCTGGCCCACTGGCGGCTCCTCCGGGGTCGGATGATCGTTGCCGACCAGACTTCCCGGCGCACCACCACCATCATACCTTACGGGCCGGTAACATGCTCCCCAACCAGCGTCCTATCATGTCACCGGCCAACGTTGTCTAGACCAGAAGGACGTGGCGAGGTGACGACCTCCACCGAGGCGAAGCGGGACACGCGGTTCTTCGGGCACCCGATCGGGCTCGCGAACCTGTTCGGCGTTGAGATGTGGGAACGCTTCTCGTACTACGGGATGCTCGGCATCCTGCCGATCTACCTCTACTACTCGGTCGCCGAGGGCGGCCTCGCGATGCCGGAGGCCACCGCCACCAGCATCGTCGGGGCCTACGGCGGCCTGGTGTACCTGTCGACGATCGTGGGCGCCTGGGTCTCCGACCGCCTGCTCGGTTCCGAGCGGACGCTGTTCTTCAGCGCCGTGCTCATCATGATCGGGCACGTCAGCCTCGCGCTGCTGCCCGGTTTCGCCGGGATCGGCGTCGGTCTCGCGTGCGTCGCGGTCGGCAGCGGCGGGCTCAAGGGCAACGCGACCGCGGTCGTCGGCACGCTGTACGGGGAGAAGGACGAGCGGCGCGACGCCGGGTTCACGATCTTCTACATGGGCGTCAACCTCGGCGGGTTCGTCGGCCCGCTGCTCACCGGGCTCGCGCAGAGCGAGGTCGGGTTCCACCTCGGGTTCGGTCTGGCCGCGATCGGCATGGCGATCGGCCTGACCCAGTACACGATCTTCCGGCGCAACCTGCCGGCCACCGCGCGCGAGGTGCCCAACCCGCTGCCCGCGCGTCAGCGGCCGGCCGCCGGCGGCGTCATCCTGGTGCTGGCGATCGTGATCGTGCTCGCCGTGCTCACCGGGATCGTCACCGCCGCCAACCTGTCCGACGTCGTGGTCTGGATCGTCGGCATCGCGGCGGTCGTCTACTTCGGGATCATCCTGAGCAGCCGCAAGATCACCGCGGTCGAGCGGCGCCGGGTGCTGTCGTTCATCCCGATGTTCATCGCCAGCGCCGCGTTCTTCGCGCTCTACCAGCAGCAGTTCACCGTCGTCGCCATCTACTCCGACCAGCGGCTGGACCGGAACCTGTTCGGCTGGGAGATGCCGGTCAGCTGGGTGCAGTCGATCAACCCGGTGTTCATCCTCGTGCTGGCGCCGATCATCGCCGGGATCTGGATCAAGCTGGGCGACCGCCAGCCGTCGACGCCGATCAAGTTCGCGCTCGGCACGTCGGTCATGGGCGTGGCGTTCCTGCTGTTCCTGTTCTTCGCCGGTGGCACCGGGAACAGCACGCCGCTGCTCGCGCTGATCGGGATCCTGCTGGTGTTCACCGTGGCGGAGCTGATGCTGTCGCCGGTGGGCCTGTCGCTGTCGACGAAGCTGGCGCCGGAGAAGTTCCGCACGCAGATGGTCGCGCTGAACTTCCTGTCGGTGTCGCTGGGCACCGCGCTGTCCGGGTCGCTGGCCGAGTACTACGGCACCGACCACGAGGGCTCGTACTTCGCCGTCGTCGGCGCGGTCGCCGTGGTGATCGGTGCGGTGCTGGCGCTGATCAGCCCCTTCGTGCGGAAGCTGATGTCCGGCGTGCGCTAGCCCGTGGTGATGCCGCGGGCGCGCGGATGTCCCCGGATCGGTCGATGATCCGCCCTAGGCCTGTCCTCAAAGCCAGATGAGCAGTGTGGCCAGGTCGATCGTGCTCCGGTAGGAGGTGGCGGCCTTGTCGGCCAGAACCCTGCTCGGTCGGGTCGGCGGACGGCGAGGGCCTGGCCAGCGGACCTCGATGCCTGCCATGACCTGCGTGAACATGGCGCAGTCGTTGACGTTGCCGCCGGTCAACAGGAGCGACAAGGGCCGTCCGTGGCCGTCGCAGGCGAGGTGGATTTCGCCTCGGCGATCACACGAACCTGTGCCACCAGGGCGGGCAGAGTGCCGCAACGGCTCAATCGCCTGCCACTGCTCATGCCGACGCACCACAACCAAGATCAAAGCAGCACAACCGAACCCACTTCGAGGACAGGTCCTAGCCCGTGGTGATGCCGAAGAGCGTGCCGACGTAGTAGGTGACCAGCATGGTCAGGGCACCGACCCCGACGTTGCGGATCACCGCGCGGCGCGCTCCGGCGTTGCCCAGCCGCGCGCTGCTGTAGCCGGTCAGCCCCAGCCCGACGACGACGGCGATGACGCACGTCCACACGCGCCACGACGTCGGCGGCAGCGCGATCGCGAGCAGCGGGATCAGCGCGCCGACGGAGAACGACACGAACGACGCCCACGCGGCCTGCCACGGGCTGGTCAGGTCGTCGGGGTCGATGCCGAGCTCGGCATCGGCGTGGGCGGCGAGGGCGTCCTTCTGCGACAGTTCGCGGGCGACCTGTTCGGCGAGTTCGCGGGACAGGCCCTTGCCCTCGTAGATGTCGGCGAGTTCGCGTTCCTCGGCCTCGGGCATGGTCTTCAGCTCGTACTTCTCGAGCCTGAGCGCCGCCCGTTCGGTATCGCGCTGCGTGCTCACCGAAACGTATTCCCCGCCGGCCATGGAAAGCGCACCGGCGACCAGACCGGCGATTCCGGCCATGAGGATCGCGCCGTGGTCCGTGGTCGCCCCGGCGACACCGACGACGAGCCCGGCGACCGACACGATCCCGTCGTTGGCCCCGAGAACGCCCGCGCGCAACCAGTTCAGCCGGCTGCCCAGGCTCTCGCGGTGGGGTTCGTGCGGATGCGCCTCGGTGGCGTCCTTCATGTCGGTCACACCGGCTATTAGAGCATTCCGGGACGCACTGCCCGTAATAGCTGAGTCTTACCTAAACCTCCGCGGAACCCTCGCGGTAGATCTTCGCCGAGGAGATGAGCTCGCCGCGAAAACGGTAGAAACCGGCGATTGCGTAGGTGTGGTCGGTGCCGTTCGCGGTCAGGGTCTCGGTGAGCTGGGCCGCGGCCTGGTCTCCGTGGCCGATCACGTTGTCGATCGTCAGGGTGGGCAGCAGCGCGCCCATCGCCTCGCCGAACAGGCTCGCGAGCTCCGCACGGCCGCGCGCGGTCGTGGTGCCGGTGATCCAGGTGGCGTCGTCGGTGAACCCGGCGAGGAGCGCGTCGAGGTCGCGGTCGTTGAACGCCGCGACGTGGGCTTCCAGTGCGGTCACGGGATCGGTCACCCGCGAATCGTGGCACGAGAGCCCGTGACCGCCACCCGTTTTCGCTCAGCCGATCGCTTCCGGCAGCCGCCGCACCCGGTACGCGGCCGCGATGGTGTCGCCGGTCTTCGGGTCGCCCAGCTCGACGCGCCACTCGTCGGCGAACTGGTTCACGCCCGGCACCATCGGGATCGTCCCCGAGATCAGCACGACGCCCGGCTGGTACAGCCCGCGCTCGCGCAGCACGTCCAGCCAGTGCTGGGGCGTCAGCAGCTCGGCGAGGGTGCCGTCCTGGATGAGGACGCCGTCGGCCCACGCGCGCAGGGTCAGCGAGTCGAGCCGGTCCGCCACGTCGTCCAGCCGCCACGCCTTGCGCCCGAGCACGTCCGGCGCCGCGTTCTTGCTCCACGCCACGCCGTGCACCTCGAGCTCGCGGTCGGTGTGGTCGCAGGCGACGGTGAGGAGGACGCCCTCCGCGGTGATGACCAGCGCCCACTCCGCCTCGCCGGACGTGCGGTTGTGTTGCGCGGGCACCTCGCCGGTCTGGGCGGCCAGGTACGGAGCCACCGGGTAGAGCGCAGGCGTGACGGTCGGGGCCGGCACGCCCAGCTCGGCCAGCTCGGCGACGTGCGCGGCGACGTCGGCCTGGTTCCGCCCGGCGTACCCGGCGTTGAGCAGCGTGGTCACCTCAGTGGTCACCGTCGTGCCGTCGGGCAGGTCGAAACTCAGCGTCGGCATGTCGTCCTCCGTTGTTCGGGTAACCCAGTTCTTACCTGCCAGGGCTTGCGCATGCAGGTTGTATACAACGAGTATTACCGCATCAGCACACCTAAGAGATCAGGATGTGAGCAATGACCTCGGTATCGCCGACCGTCGACCGGGCATCGCTGCGCCGTGCCTTCCTCGCGAGCCTGTCGGGCACGTCGCTGGAGTGGTACGACTTCGCCGCGTACTCCGTGGCCGCGGCCACCGTGTTCGGCCACCAGTTCTTCCCGGCCGGCGACCCGCTGGTCAGCACGATGGCCGCGTTCTCGACGTACGCCGTCGGCTATCTGTCCCGCCCGCTCGGCGGGTTCGTCTTCGGCCGGCTCGGTGACGTGCTGGGCCGCAAGCGCGTCCTCGTCACCACGCTGCTGCTCACCGGTATCGCGACGTTCCTCATCGGTGTCCTGCCGACCCACGCGGCCATCGGCGGGGTGGCCGCGGTGCTGCTGGTGCTGCTGCGGTTCGCGCAGGGTGTGGGCATCGGCGGGGAGTGGGGCGGCGCGGTGCTGCTGTCCAGCGAGTTCGGTGATCCCGGCAAGCGCGGGTTCTGGGCGTCCGCCGCTCAGGTGGGGCCGCCCGCGGGCAACCTGCTCGCCAACGGCGTGCTGGCCGTGCTGTCGCTGCTGCTCACCGAGGACCAGTTCGTCTCGTGGGGCTGGCGCGTGGCGTTCCTGCTGTCCGCCGTGCTCGTCGCGTTCGGCCTGTGGATCCGGCTCAAGCTCGAGGAGACCCCGGTCTTCAAGCGCATCGCGGAGAGCGGTGAGCGGCCGAAGGCGCCGATTTCGGAGGTCTTCAAGTACGAGCGCCGTGCACTGCTGGCCGCGATCTTCGTGCGGGTCTGCCCCGACGTGCTGTACGCGCTGTTCACCGTCTTCGTGCTGACCTACATGACCCAGGAGCTGGGCATGTCCCGTGGTCAGGGCCTCGCCGCGGTGATGATCGGCTCCGGCTGCCAGCTCGTGCTGATGCCCGCGTTCGGCGCGCTGTCGGACCGGATGAACCGCCGGCGGCTCTACCTGATCGCCACCATCGCCGCCGCGATCTGGCCGTTCGTGTTCTTCCCGATGGTCGCCGGCCGCTCGTTCGGCCTGCTGCTGGTGGGGATCGTGATCGCGCTGGTCATCCACGCCGCGCTGTACGGTCCGCAGGCCGCGCTGATCACCGAGCAGTTCTCCGAGCGCCTGCGCTACACCGGCAGCTCCCTGGCGTACACGCTCGCCGGTGTGATCGGTGGCGCCGTCGCGCCGCTGCTGTTCACCTCGCTGCTGGCCGGCTTCGACACCTGGGTGGCCCTCGCCCTGTACGTGGTGGTGACCGCGGTGGTCAGCGTTCTCGGCGTGGCCCTGGCGCGTGAGGCGCGGGAGGAGACTCAGGTGGTCGTCAGCTGATGCTTGAGGGTCTGGGCGTGGTGGTCGTCGATGGCGGCCAGCGCCGCCTCGACCTCGCCGTTGGCCAGTGCGGCCACGATGGCCTCGTGCTCGCGGATCACCTCCGCGTGCCGGGTGCCCGACCGCCGCAGCGCGACGAGCCCGGCCCGCACCTGCCGGGCTCGCAGCGCGGTGTAGGTGCGGCTCAGCATGGCGTTGCCGGCGGCCTCGACGAGCAGGGTGTGGAAGTGGGCGTCGAGCTCGATGAACTCCTTGGCCGACGCCGGGTCGTCGCAGCGCTCCTGCTGCTGGAGGACATCCAGCATGGCCCGCCACGGCGCGGTCCCGGTCGCCATCACCCGCTCGGCGGCGAACCGCTCGAGCAGACCGCGCAGCTCGACCAGGTCCCGCAGATCGCGCCCGGTCAGTGGCGCGATGTAGGCGCCCCGGTTGGGCACCAGCTGGACCAGTTCCTCGGCGGCGAGCTGCAGCAGTGCCTCCCGGACCGGCGTGCGGGAGACGCCGACGCGCTCGGCGATCTCCTGCTCGCTGATGAACCCGCCCTCGGCGTCGGGATCGGCCAGGACGGTGTTCTTCAGGTAGTCGTAGGCCTTCGCCCTCCCGGACAGGGCGGGCTTGCTCGTCGCCGGCATCCGGGCTCCTTCCATACACGTTGTATACAGATGGTACGCGGAATGTGTCCGGCGCAGAAGAAACGCCGGGGCGGATGCCTGATCGAGGGACATCCGCCCCGGCGCGTCCGGGGTGAGCGGGTCAGGCGTCGAGTTCGGCGAGCGCCTGCTTTGCCTGCTCCAGTTCGGCCTCAAGTGCGGCGACCTTGGCCTTCTGCTGCTCGACGGCGGCGTTGATCACCTCGTCGATCGGCACGGACAGGTCCTCGTGCAGTTCCTTGGCGGCACGGGACACGGCCGACGCCGGGATCTTCAGCCCCTGCGCGACCCACTTCGAGCCGTGCTTGAGCTCGGCCTGCCACTCGCCGTCGGCGGTGCCGGTGACGGTGAGCGTGAGCTCGACGGTGCGGGTCTTCTTGGCCGCGGACGCCTTCGGGCGACCGCGCTTGGGCTTGGCCTCGTCGGTCTCGGCCGGAGCGGGAGCGGCTGCGGAGTCGTCCGCGACCGGCGCCGGCGCGGCGGGGGTCTCCTGCTCCTGCGGGATGGTCGTCGTGTCCAAGCTCATCGGTGCTGCGGTCTCCCTCTTCGTGGGGTCCAGCTACGTCGGGCCCGAATTGTAGAACAGGCGTTCGATTGACCGCGCGCCGGGGTCCCGGTGGTGTTCAGCGCTCGTTGCCCGCGCGCAGCCAGGCGATGTAGTCGGCGACCGCACGTTCGGTGTCGAAGGCGGGCTGGTAACCGGTGTCCTGCCGGAGGCGGGTGATGTCGAGACACGTCCCGCCGCTCGTCCCGCCGGTGGGCAGCTCGACCCGCGCGCCGGGGACGACCGTCTTGATCGCGGCGACGACCTCGGCGTTCGTCGTCGCGCGGCCGGAGGCGACGTTGTAGGTGCGGTGGTTGAGCCGGTCCGCGAGCTGGAGGAGCGCGATGGCACGGCCGCAGTCCTTCGCGTAGCAGAGGTCGATCGCGTCCTCGGCGTACGCGGGGGAGCGCAGGGCCGACAGGTCCGGCGCGGTGCCGCGGGCGGCGGCGTGCACGAGCTGGGGTGCGGGGAAGAACGGATCCGCGGCATGGCCGCGCGGGCCCCAGATGGCGGAGATGCGGTAGTTGACGATCTCGAGGCCGGTGACGTCGGCCAGGTGCCCGCCGAGGAGTTCGCCGATCTTCTTGAACGCCGGGATGACGTGCGGCGAGGCCATCGGCAGGGGCAGGTCTTCGCGGAGCGGGCCCGCTCCCGGAACTCCGGCGTACACGCCGATCGTGCTCGCGAGCCCGATGCGCCCCACGCCCCAGTCCTGCGCGGCCCGGATGAGGTTGAACAGGCTGCCGATCGCTCTGCGGGCCGCTTCGACCGGCTGATCCGGATCGGGTGGCCAGGGCATGGAGCCGGCGAGGTGCACGATGCCGGTGATCTTGTGCCGGGAGCCGAGTTCGAGCAGCGCCCCCAGGTCGGTGATGTCCGCCCGCTCCACCACCACGTCCGGACCGGCGAGCTCGGGCGGCGGCTCGGCGTCGCGGCGCTGGACCAGAACGCAGCTCTCACCCAGGTCGAGCAGGGCGCGCGCGGTGTGAGACCCGATGAAGCCCAGTCCTCCGGTGATCGCGATCATCGTCCGTCTCCTTCTGCAGTTCGACTGATCGTCAGTTGAGCTGATAATCAGGGTAGCCATAGGATGGTCACGTGTCGACCACCGAACGGCCGGGGGCGGAGCTGAGCGGCCGCCTGGGGTACCTGCTCAAGCACGCGCAGCTCCGGATGGCCGAGCTGAACGCGGAGGCGTTGCGGCCGCACGGCATCGACGGGCGTGAGCTGGGGGTGCTGGTCGTCCTCGCCGGCGGCGAGCCGGCTTCGCAGCAGCAGGCGGCGCAGCGGCTGGGGATCGACCGCACGACGATGGTCGCGATGCTGGACACGCTGGAGGGCAAAGGCCTGGTGTCCCGCCACCCGCACGCCGAGGACCGGCGCCGCAACGTGGTCGAGCTGACCGAACGGGGACGAGTGGTCCTCGGGCGGGCCCTCGAGGCCAGCGACGAGGCCGAGCGCCGGTTCCTCGCCTCGCTGAGCACGCGCGCCGCGCAGCAGTTCCGCGATTCGTTGCGGGCGATCGTGGCTCAGCGGCAGGCCGGCATCTGAGCGGCAGTCCGAAGAGGACCGGACCGGAATTCCCGTTGTCCCTTCCCGGGCAACCCGGAGTGCGGGTGGAAAGTCGGCGCCAGTAGGCTGCCGCCATCACCCGACAGGGTGAGCAAGTGATGTCGCTCGATGGGGGCGTTCGAAGGGGACGTTACTGATCTGTACCCGATCGGGTGTATCTCGCGTTTTCCGGTGACCTCGGCAAATGCAGCATTTGCGCAGCTCTCCCTAATCGATCCCCGTCACCCGGTGGTTTGATCACCTAGGGGGGTCCTGATAGCAATAAGGCCCAAGGCAGCACCTGCGGTGCCGCATGTCTTCGGGGGAGACCGCCTTGGCTTTTTCGTGTCCGACGTAGGTCCTCAAGGATTGTGGTAATGCGCATGACGTGCAGCTCGCGCGCGCAGAACGCTTCTGCGCGCCGCGGCCGGCTCCCGGTCCGGCTCCTCGCCGTGGCCGGGGTCTCGACCCTGGCCCTGCTCACCGGAGCGTGCTCCGGGGGTGACGACGACGGTGTGAAGCCGGCGGCGGTGAGCCAGGAAGACCTGACCCAGCTGCCCGAGGCGACGACGTTCGCCACGGTCGCGAACGCCCCGCTCGACCCCCAGGCGTCCGGCGGCACGACGAACGGCCGGGTGATCCACCCCAAGGCCGACATCGTCGTGTACGACTCCGTTGGCGGCAAAGCGATCGCGAAGCTGCCGTCCATCCAAATGGGATCGCCGACGTGGGTGCCGGTGATCGCCGAGCAGGGCGAGTGGGCGCAGATCCTGTTGCCCACGCGACCCAACGCCGCGTCCGGCTGGGTCCACCTCAGCGACGGCGCCGCCGAGTCCGCGCAGAACGACTACGTGGTCAATGTGAACCGCGCGGCGTTCTCCCTGGAGATCCTGGAGAGCGGCAAGCCGGTCGGCAAGTGGACCATCGGCACCGGCAAGGCCGAACACCCCACGCCGGCGGGCCGCGCGTACATCATCGCCTCGATCGAGGAAACGAAGAACACCTACAGCCCGATCGTGCTGCCGCTGAGCTACCACTCCGATTCGCTGGAGACCTTCGGCGGCGGCCCGGGCACGGTGGGCCTGCACACCTGGCCGAACAACAGCTTCGTCGGACAGGCCAACAGCGACGGCTGCATCCGCGTGCCGTCCGAAGCGCTCGACGAGCTGGTCAAACTTCCGCTCGGCACGATCGTGAACATCGCGTGACGGTCTGAGCCTTCCCACCACTTCGCCGGCGGGCTGGAATGCACCAACGGGGGGTTCACCGGCGAATTCGTTCCGCATTTCCATTTCACGAAAGGGAATTCCTTGTCTCGAAAGAAGGCTGTGGCCGGCGGCATCGGCGTGCTCGCGACCGCCCTGGCCACCTCGGTGCTGCTCGCGCCGTCGGCCGGTGCGACCGCGACCTCCGGTGAGGGCGTGAACTCCGCCTACGCGATCGCCGCGAAGGGCCTGCTGGGCATCGACCCGAGCCCCTACGTCACCGACGAAGACGGCTTCGCGCAGGAGTCGCTGGCCAAGCTGGACGTGGGGCCGCTGGCGCAGGTGCACGTGCTCAACGCTTCCGCCGGTGCCGGCCAGGCGCGCGCCAGCGTCGCCGACGTCAAGGTCGGCCTCGGCGCGGGCAAGCCGCTGCTGACCGCTTCGGCCATCGAGTCGGAGTGCGAGGGCGGCAAGGGCACCTCGTCGCTGGCCAAGGCGAAGCTCGGTGACGTCACCCTCGACGTCAAGGCCCCGACCAACACCACGGTCGCCGTGCCGGGCCTGGCCTCGGTCGTGCTGAACAAGCAGGTCAAGCACGACGACGGCTCGATCACCGTCACCGCGATCTCGATCAAGGTCGACAACATCCAGACGCTGGACATCGCCTCGGTCACCTGCGCGCCGGGCGACGACGACAACGGCGGTGGCGGCGAGACCCCGACCACCAAGCCGACCACGCCGAGCACCTCCAAGTCGAGCACCCCGACCTCGACCAAGACCAGCTCGGGCGGCGGCGCCGGCTCGGGCGCGGGCGACAAGCCCGACGCCAACGGCAAGGCCCCGCGGCCGACCCCGGTGAAGGCCCACCTGGACGTCACCGGCTGATCCGCTTCTCTCCGGGTTCCCACGACAAGGGGCCTGCACCTTCGCGGTGCAGGCCCCTTGTTCGTCGCGTCAGTCCTCGGACTTGCCGGACTGCAGACCGCTGGAGATCAGCTCCATGACGCTGGAGTCGGCCAGCGTGGTGACGTCGCCGATCTGGCGGTTCTCGGCCACGTCGCGCAGCAGGCGCCGCATGATCTTGCCGGAGCGGGTCTTCGGCAGCTCGGGCACGACCATGATCTGCCGCGGCTTGGCGATCGGGCCGATCTCCTTGGCGACGTGGTTGCGCAGCTCCTGCACCGCCTCGTCGCCGCCCTCGGCCGCGGAGCCGCGCAGGATCACGAACGCCACGATGCCCTGCCCGGTGGTCGGGTCGGACGCGCCCACCACCGCCGCCTCGGCGACGGTCGGGTGCGAGACCAGGGCGGATTCGACCTCGGTGGTGGAGATCCGGTGGCCGGAGACGTTCATGACGTCGTCGACCCGGCCGAGCAGCCAGATGTCACCGTCGTTGTCGTACTTCGCGCCGTCACCCGCGAAGTAGTAGCCCTGGTCGGCGAAGCGCGACCAGTAGGTGTCGCGGAAGCGCTCGTCGTCGCCCCAGATGCCGCGCAGCATCGACGGCCACGGCTTGTCGAGCACGAGGTACCCGCCGCCGCCCTTGCCGACCTCGGTGGCGGTGTCGTCGACGACCTTCGCCGAGATGCCGGGCAGCGGGCGCTGCGCGGAACCGGGCTTGGTCGAGGTGACGCCCGGCAGCGGGGAGATCATGATCGAGCCGGTCTCGGTCTGCCACCAGGTGTCGACCACCGGGGTCCGGCCCGCGCCGATGTGCTCGCGGTACCAGATCCAGGCCTCGGGGTTGATCGGCTCACCCACGCTGCCCAGCACGCGCAGGCTGGACAGGTCGTACTTGGCCGGGATGTCCTCGCCCCACTTCATGAACGTGCGGATCAGCGTGGGCGCGGTGTAGTAGATGGAGACCTTGTGGTTCTGGATGATCTCCCAGTGCCGGCCCTCGTGCGGGGTGTTCGGGGTGCCCTCGTAGACGACCTGGGTGGCGCGGTTGGCCAGCGGGCCGTAGACGATGTAGGAGTGGCCGGTGACCCAGCCGATGTCGGCGGTGCACCAGTAGACGTCCTCGCCCGGCTTGTGGTCGAACACGACGTGGTGGGTGTAGGCGGTCTGGGTCAGGTAGCCGCCGGAGGTGTGCAGGATGCCCTTGGGCTTCCCGGTGGTGCCCGAGGTGTAGAGGATGAACAGCGGGTGCTCGGAGTCGAACGCCTCCGGGGTGTGCTCGGCCGGCTGGCTGTCGACGAGTTCGTGCCACCACACGTCCCGGCCGTCCTGCATGGGCACCTCTTCGCCGGTGCGGCGCACGACGATGACCTTCTCGACCGACGGGGCGCCGTCGAGGGCCTCGTCGACGTTGGTCTTCATCGGGGCGGCCTTGCCGCGGCGGTACTGGCCGTCCGAGGTGATCACGACCTTGGCCTCGGCGTCGTCCACCCGCGACCGCAGCGCCGTGGGGGAGAACCCGCCGAAGACGACGGAGTGCAACGCGCCCAGGCGCGCGCAGGCCAGCATCGCCACGATCGCCTCGGGGATCATCGGCAGCTGGATCGCGACCCGGTCACCGGAGCCGACGCCCAGGGAGATCAGGGCGTTGGCGGCCCTGGACACCTCGTCCTTGAGCTGGGCGTAGGTGATGTCCCGGGAATCGCCGGGCTCGCCGATCCAGTGGATCGCGACCTGGTCACCGTGCCCGGACTCGACGTGCCGGTCCACGCAGTTGTAGGCGACGTTGAGCTTGCCGCCGACGAACCACTTCGCGTACGGCGCGTCGGACCAGTCCAGGACCTTTGTCCACTTGGTGTCCCAGTGCAGCCGCTCCGCCTGTTCTGCCCAGAACGCTTCGCGGTCGGCGTCCGCCTTGTCGTACCAATCGGCCTTCGCATTGGCCTGCGCCGCGAACTCGTCGCTCGGCGGGAACGTCCGGTTCTCGGTGAGCAGGTTGTCCAGCGCGGGGGACTGCTCTGTCATGGTGCACGGCCTCCTGAAGTCACTCATCTCTGGCTGACGCCGGATGCACGGTAGCGACGTTAGCGCCCGTGACGAAAGAGCGCAGCCCCTCACGGGCCGTCCGGCCCCGGTGACCACACGCGATGGGATGTGGCGCGGGCCACCCGGCCTGGTTCCGGGGCGGTGGACCGCCTCCTCATATGCTCGCGGAGACGCGTCGAAGGAGGTCCGAGTGGCTGAGCGGGAAGAGCTCACCTGGGAGTTGTTCGGTTCGGCCGGCCGGGAGCTCGCGCAGCAGGTCGCGGACAGCGGGTACGAGCCGGACGTGATCCTGTCCATCGCCCGTGGCGGGTTGTTCGTGGCCGGTGCCCTCGGTTACGCCTTGGACGTGAAGAACCTGCACGTCATGAACGTCGAGTTCTACACCGGGGTGGGCGAGCGGCTCGAGCTGCCGGTGATGCTGCCGCCGGTGCCGAACGCGGTCGACCTGACCGGCGCGAAGGTCCTGATCGCCGACGACGTCGCCGACACGGGCGCCACGTTGAAGCTGGTGCGCGACTTCTGCGCCGACCACGTGGCCGACGTGCGTTGCGCGGTGGTCTACGAGAAGCCGTGGTCCGAGGTCAAGTGCGAATACGTGTGGCGGCGCACGGACCGGTGGATCAACTTCGCGTGGTCGAAGCAGCCACCGGTCATCCGCCGTGAGGGACAGGTGCTGGACGCATGAGTGACCCGTTGGCGCCGTTGCTGGAGCTGGACGGCGTGGCCGAGGCGGCGAAGAAGGCCCAGGACGCGGTCTTCGCCGTGCACCGGTTGCCGGTGAACCTGCGCGGCGGCTCGGCGACGGCGGCGGAGGCGTCGGTGCGCGCGGCCCGTGCCTCGGCGGCTCTGGATGGCGCGGACCCGGAGATCCCCGCTGACGCCGCGGTGAAGGACCCGGTGCTGGCCGGTGCCCTGCGGGTCGCCGAGGCGGGCGAGTCGCTGCTGCCGACGTGGCGTCGTGCGCCGCGGCAGGCGCTGGCGCGGATGCACGTCCTGGCCGCCGCGGACCTGGTCGAGGACCGGGAGCGCCTGGGCCGCCCCGACCCGTCCGCCGGTGCCCGGCTGGATCTGCTGGCGCAGCTGGTGACGGGCGCGACGTCCGCGCCGGGCCCGGTGCTGACGGCGATCGTGCACGGCGAGTTGCTGACGTTGAAGCCGTTCGGCTCCGCCGACGGTGTCCTGGCTCGCGCAGCGGCGCGGCTGACCATGACGGCGACCGGCGTCGACCCGAAGGGCCTCAGCGTGCCCGAGGTGGCCTTCTTCCGCCGGCCGGCGCGCTACGAGGAAGCGGCGACCGCCTTCGCGACCGGCAGCCCCGACGGCGTGCGTTCGTGGCTGCTCTACTGCTGCGAAGCGATGGAGGCAGGCGCCCGCGAGGCCCGCAGCATCGCCGAAGCCGCCGGCTGAGGCGCGCCGGCGAAGTGGGCGGCGTCGCCGAGGCCGCCGGCCGAGGCGCGCCTGCGAGGTGGGCGGCGTTGCCGAGGCTGCCGGCTGAGGCGCGTGCGCGCCAGGAGCGCCGCCCCGGCAGCCGCCGGCACCGACCGTGGCGCCAGGAGCGCCGCCATGGCAGCCGCCAGCACCTCGCCCCGGTCAATCGCCAATCCGGGCCAGGCGCCAGCCCGGCCCCTGGTTTCGCGGACGCGCGGTCAAGCGGCCCACGGCCCTGCGGTCGCCGGCCCGGTGGCTCCGGGTTCGGTTGGTTCCCGTTGTGCGAGTGCGCACCAGCCACCAGCCACCGTTCCCCGGTTGCAGGGCTTGTGGCTCCTGGTTTCGCGGACCTGCGGTCGATCGGCCCACGGTTCCCCGGTCACCGGCTCACGGTCCGGCTGGTTCCTGTTGTGCGAGTGCGCCGCCAACCGGTCCCACCGGGCACCGGTTCTGCGCCTTCCATCCGGCGGGATCCCATTGGCCGAGTGTGCCGTCGCCCGGCCCGCCATTCGTGGTCACCGGCCCTCCGGCTCCCGGTCCGGCTCGCCAGCGCGGCCTGCTCCCGCCACTGTCGAACGCCGCGCGGGGCCGGGAAAGTGCGTCATGCCCGGCGCACCTTCCCGGCACCGCGCGATCAGCTCGTCGCACAGGCGAGCAGTGCCTCCCGCACGTGGCCACCGTTCGCGGCGAGCATGTCGGCCGCCGTGGCCGCGTCCACGCCGCACAGCAGGTGCACCAGCGCCACCTTCAGGTCGCCGTTGGCCTCGGCCAGGGCCTCCGTCGCCTCCTGCTCGCCGGCGCCTGTCGCCTCGGTGAGGATGCGCAGCGTGCGTCCCCGGAGTTTCGCGTTGGTCGCCCGGAGGCTGACCATCAGGTTCGAGTAGGTCCGGCCGAGCTTGACCATCGTCGCCGTGGAGAACGCGGTCAGCAGCATCTTCTGCGCCGAGCCCGCCTTCATCCGCGTCGATCCCGCGATGACCTCGGGGCCCGTGTCGACCGCGATGAACACGTCGACACCCGCCGGCCGCACCGACCGCGCGTTGCCCGACACCAGAGCGGTCGACGCCCCGAGCCGGCTCGCCGCCTGCAGGGCACCGAGGACGTACGGGGTGCGCCCGGACGCGGTCAGCCCGAGCACGAAGTCCCCGGGCCGCACCGACGCCGTCATTTCCGCGGCACCGGCTGCCGGGTCATCCTCGGCGTTCTCGACCGCTTCGCGCAGGGCGCGGGCGCCGCCTGCGTGGTGCGCGACGAACCAGTCGGCCGGCACGTTGAAGGTCGGTACGAGCTCGGCGGCGTCCAGCGTGGCCAGCCGTCCGGAGGTGCCCGCGCCGACGTAGTGCACGCGATGGCCGGTGCGCAGGGCCTCCACCGCGTGATCCACCGCGTCCGCCAGCTGGGGCAGGACCTCGGCGACCGCGTCGGGAACCCGGCGGTCCTCGTCGTTGATCGTGGTCAGGATGCCGAGGGTCGACATCCGGTCGATCTCGGTGGTGCGGGGGTTGCGCTGCTCCGTCGGGGAATCGACGTGGACCACCTGACTCGGCACCGTCATCATGCGTCTCACCGTTTCCTTCGTCCTCACTTTCCGGTCTCTCGCGGACGCCTCCGGCCGTCCGGGCGCACCCCGAGGCGATGTCCGCCGACGGCGTCGCGGGTGGCCTCGAGCGCCGCGGAAGCGCTCTCCATGTGCCGCTGCGCGACCCCGATGAACAGGCAGTCGATGACGGTGAGCTGGGCGATCCGGCTCGCGGTCGCACCCGAGCGGAACGTCGTCTCGCGGGCTGCCGTGGTCAGGACGTAGTCGGCGACCTCGGTGATCGGGGAACGCGGGAAGTTGGTCAGGGCGACCGTGGTGGCTCCGTGCTCACGGGCCACCCGCAGGGCTTCGACGGTGTCGGTGGTCGCGCCGGTATGCGAGACGCCGATCGCGACGTCGCCGGTGCCGAGCACCGCGGCCGAGGTCAACATGATGTGGGTGTCCGACCAGGAAAAGCACACCCGGCCGATCCGGTGCATCTTCTGCTGCAGGTCGGCGGCCACGAAGGCGCTGGCGCCGACGCCGTAGACGTCGGTCCGGCCCGCCTCGGCCAGGAGGTCGATGACGCGCTGCAGGGTCGCGATGTCGAGCTGGTCGGCGGTTTCTTCGACCGCGCGCGCGTCGGCGAAGCTGACCTTGCCGACTACGGCGGCCAGATCGTCGTCGACGGCGATCTCGCCACCGAGATTGCGCGCCGACCGCGCCTCGGATCGGGCGGTGTCGGCCGCCAGGGCGATCCGCAGCTGCGGGTAGCCGCCGACACCCACCGCCTTGCAGAAGCGGGTGACGGTCGTCTCGCTGGTGTTCGCGGCGAGGGCGACCTCGGTGATGCTCCGCCGCGCTACTTCAGACGGGTCATCCAGCACGACCTTGGCTACGCGCTGTTCTGCCCGGGCGAGACCGGGCAGAAGCGAGCGAATCCGGACCAGCGGGCTGGTTTCGGACTCGCGCACGTTCGAACCGAATTCGTTCGGTGCCTGCGTCGTCACGGAATCGGTATCGGCTTCCGTGGGAAAGTTACCAACTGTAGGCATTTGAGACAAGATTACCCACATCCTTTGGGATGATCGCAACTCGTACGCCCTGCACGTCCGAGCCGCGCGACTCAGTTGCCCGGAAAGTCGCCAACCACGTCGAAGTTGTTAACGTCATCAAGTTAACGACTTGGCAACTTACTGTGGTTCCCGAAACAGCCGACGATCGTGAGTAGTTCGCAAGTCGCGTCTCGCTGGTAGAGACGTGCCCGGCACGATGCTACGTCGGTTCCGCAGCCGCTTTCACTACTAATGGAGCAGTCAACTTGTTGCGGAGAGTGACCACCCCGCGGTGACGAACCTGGGCGAGATGCCGTTCGTGCTGGTTACTCGCCCACCGCAGGGAAATGGTCGCCGTCCCTTGTTGTGCGTTCCTCGCGCTCCCGCGGATGAAACATCACCTGGGTGGCCGCGGGTAATTTCGCCGACAACGCGCGCTCACATCGCGTCGGCGAGTGCGCTCGCCCACTTCTCCCGCGCCGGGTTGATCGAACCCCAGTCACGCGTGGGGTGCACGCGGTTGGTGAGCAGGATCGCGAACGACCGGGACACCGGGTCGATGACCAGCGACGTCCCGGTGAAACCGGTGTGGCCGGCCGTGGTCGGCGCCGAGAGGCCACCCATGTAGAACCGTTGGTCCAGTTCGAAGCCGAGGCCGTGCGCGTGCCCGGGGAAGGCCCGGTTGTAGTCGGTGAGCATGGTCCGGACGGTCTCCGGCCGAAGGATCCGGGCACCGCGGTAGGTGCCGCCGTTGAGGAGAGCCTGAGCCAGCACGGCCATGTCCGGTGCCGTCGAGAAGATCCCCGCGTGCCCGGACACGCCCCCGAGCGACCACGCGTTCTCGTCGTGGACCTGGCCGCGCACCATGCCGCGCGGCGGGTCCGCCTCGTATTCGGTGGCCGCGACGCGGGCGATCTTGTCCGCGGACGGGTTGAACCCGGTGTCGGCCATCCCGAGCGGCTGCGTGATGCGGTCGCGTACCACGACGTCGAGCGGATCGCCGGTGATCTCCTCGACGAGGAAGCCGAGGGTCATCAGGTTGATGTCGGAGTAGAGGTACGCCGATCCGGGCGGGTTCTTCAGCGGGCTGTCCAGGACGGCCTTGCGGCGGGACGGGATGTCCGGATAGCCCTGCCAGAGGGACGGGCTCGGGTCGGCGTCCAGGCCCGACGTGTGGGT
Source organism: Amycolatopsis thermophila (assembly GCF_030814215.1). Lineage (NCBI taxonomy): Bacteria > Bacillati > Actinomycetota > Actinomycetes > Pseudonocardiales > Pseudonocardiaceae > Amycolatopsis > Amycolatopsis thermophila. Next base: position 2,716,297 of record NZ_JAUSUT010000001.1, read on the forward strand.
GAGGAGCTGCTGCACAGTGACCGCCTGCTTGCCGTTCGCGGCGAACTCCGGCAGGTACGCGGCCACGGGCCGGTCGAGCCCGATCCGGCCCTCCTCGACCAGCTGCATCACCGCGAGTGAGGTGAACAGCTTGGTGATCGAGGCCATGTCGAAGAGGGTGTCGGCGCGCATCGGGACCTGCTGGCCGGGGGGCAGCTCGGTGCCCGCGGCGTCGGCGTACCGCAGCGCTCCGCCGGTCGCGAGTTCGTCCACGAGCACGCCGTCGTGCGCGAGGACGCCGACCGCGCCGGAGAAATGCGGGTGGCCGGTCGCCGGATCCGGCTTGGCCCAGTCGGTGAGGAACTGGTCGGCGGCCCGCAACGGGGCCGGGTCGAGCCCGACGTCGGCCGGCGTGCCCGGGCGCAGCACCGTGTCGGCTGGGGCGAACTCGTACTGCGGACGGTCGAAGCGTCCGGAGGTCTGGGAGGTCGTCGTGGCACTCGCTCCGGGAACGGTCAGGGCCGCGGCGGTCAGGACCGCGACCAGGAGTTTGCCCATCCGCATACCGGCCTCACCGGTACCGCAGATAGGGGCGGCGGCGGGCGGTGAACTCGTCGAGCTCGGCTCGCCAGGACCCGACGACGTCGTCGACCCCGGCGCCGGAGTCGATCATCGTGCGCAGCCGATCCGAGCCGGTCAGCTTGTCGATCCCGTTGTCGGCGCGCCAGCCGAAGAGGTCCGGGTGCAGCTTCTTGGCCGTCACGAGCATCGCCACCGCGGTCCGGATGGCGTCGAACGCCGCCGGATCGGTGACCGTCAACTGCACGCCACCACAGGTCTGGTTGACGAACTTGCCGAACGTGGGCACGAAGTACGTCTCGCGGAACTGCACACCGGCCAGGCCGACCTTCGTCAGCTCGTCCCGCCAGCGCCAGTCGACCCCGGGTGAACCGACGATCTCGAACGGCCTCGTGGTGCCGCGGCCCTCGGAGAACACGGTGCCCTCGAACATCCCGGTGCCAGGGTAGACGAGCGCGGTGTCCGCGGTCGGCATGTTCGGGCTCGGCGGGGTCCAGTGCAGGCCGGTCGCGGCGAAGAAGGTGTCCCGGCGCCAGCCCTCGACCGGCACGACCTGGAGATCCGCGACGCGGACGTCCTCGGCGGGCAGCAACTCCGCCGCGAAGTACCCGGCCAGCTCGCCCACGGTCATGCCGTGCTGCTGCACGATCGGCTTCAACCCGACGCCGGACGCGAACTCCGGCCGCAGCATCGGGCCGTACGCCTTGCCGCCGATCGGGTTGGGCCGGTCCAGGACGACGAAGGCGGCGCCGGTCCGGCCGGCGGCGGCCATCGCCGTGTACATCGACCAGATGTAGGTGTAGAACCGCGCGCCGACGTCGGCGATGTCGAACACCACTGTGTCCACGCCCGCCTTGGTGAACATGCCGGCCAGCTTGGCGGCGTCGGCGCCGTAGGCGTCGTAGACCGGGATGCCGGTGCGTGGGTCCGTGTAGTCGCCTTCGGACCCGCCGGCCTGGGCGCTGCCGCGGAAGCCGTGCTCCGGGCCGAACGCGGCCACCGGCCGGACACCGGCGGCGATCATCGAGTCGACGATGTGGTCACCGTTGGCCAGCACGCCGGTCGGGTTGGACAGTACGCCGACCTTGCGCCCGGCCAGCGTTCGCCAGCCCTGAGCGGCGAGGACGTCCGCACCGGTCACGACCGGCGCCCGCGGCGACGGTGTCCGGCCCGTCACCGGCTCCGCCATCGCGGACCCGCCGGCCACCAGGGGTGTCGCGAGGGCTCCCGCGACCAGGAACCCGCGCCGGTTGAGGCTCACCATGTCAGTCCCGTGCCGAAGGGATAGCGGATCTGGCCGGCGTCGTCGCCCGCCGGGATGTCGACCGGCAGCTTGCCCTGCGGGGAGATCTCACCCCGGAGCACCTTGGCCAGCGAAGTCATGGTCACGTCCCGCCAGTCGTAGGTCGCCATCCAGGTCGGCGCGTCGACGACACCCGCGTCGTACGGCTCCTGGATGCTCACGGCGACGACCGGTTTCCCTGTCGCGAGCAGTTCACGCACGAGATCACCCTGACCGGTGTTCGCCCGCAGCCCGTTGGTGAGCACCACGACCGTGTCCGCCTGCCCGGCCGCCGTCACGGCGTTCTCGATGGTCGCCGCGGCCGGGTTGGCGCCCGTCGGCATCGCTGTTCCGCCGAGGCGGTCGGCCAGGGTCCGGACCGGCTCGGCCGGGTAGCCGGGGTAGTTCGGGTTGTTCCAGCCAGTCACCAGAACCTTCCCGGGCTGCCGCAGTGGAAGCAGCCCGGCGTCGTTGCGCAGCACCGTGGTCGTCCGGTCGGTGATGGACTGGATCTTCTCCCGGTTGCCGGGGCTCCCGACCTGCCTGACCGCGCGAGTGTTGACCAGCGGCTTCGCCACGATTCCGCGCTTTTCCTTGAGCTTGAGGATGCGCAGCACGCTTTGGTCGATGCGCTCTTCGGTGAGGCGGCCGCTCTTCACCGCGTCGAGCACACTGTCGACGGCCAGTCCGAGGTCCGGCGGCATCAGCATCTGGTCTACGCCGGCTTCCAGCGCCAGTACTGGAATCTCGGCGTCGGTGTGCAGTTGCCGGACACCGGCCATCTGCAGGGAGTCCGTGACAACCACGCCGTCGTAGTGCAACTCGTCCCGCAGGATTCCGGTCATGATCGGCTTCGACAGCGTCGCGGGCTCGCCGGACGGGTCCAGGCTGGGGACGGTGATGTGCGCGGACATGATCACGTCCGTGCCCGCCTCGATCGCGGACCGGAACGGTGGCAGGTCGATCTGCCGCCACTGGTCCGCGGTCCGGTTGATGACCGGCAGTCCGGTGTGGCTGTCGGTCGCGGCGTCACCGTGGCCGGGGAAGTGCTTGGCGGCCGCGGACACGGTTTCCGTCGGTGGCCCTGAGTTCTGGTACCCCGCGACCTCCGCGGCGACCAGCTGCCCGGCCAGTGCCGGATCCGCCGAGAACGAGCGCGAGCCGATCACCGGGTTGAGCGGGTTGGAGTTGACGTCGGCGTCCGGGGCGAAATCTTGGTTGATGCCCATCGCCCGCAACTCGCGACCGTTGACCGTGGCCAGCTGGCGCGCGTCCTCGGCGCTGCGGCCCGCACCGATCGCCATACTCGACGGGTACTCGGTCGCGGGAGCCGCGATGCGGGTGACCCGGCCGCCCTCCTGGTCGGTCGAGACGATCAGCGGCACCCTGGCACCGCTGGCGAGCGCGGCGCGCTGCAGCCCGTTCGAGAGGGCCGCGACCTGCGCCGGGTCGTCGACGTTGTCGGTGCCGGAGTTGTTGAAGTAGATGACTCCGCCCGGGTGGTAGCGCTCGATCACCTCGGCCGGTGTGTCCACGCCGTACTTCGTGCGGTTGCCCTGGTCGGGCTGGTCGGCCGCCTTGCCCCACACGTCCGCGACGAAGAGCTGCCCCACCTTGTCCTCGAGCGACATGGCCCGCAGCGTCTGCTCGGCCCAGCCCTCCTGGCGCCCGGATGCGGCCGACGCCGCGCTCAGCGTGCTCACGCCGAGCACACCCACGACGATCGCGGCAAGGGCATGACTCCTCCGGCGCATCGCGAACCTCCCCTGATGATGAACGGCCGGCTGGATCGAGCCGACATTGGGGGAAGCTACTCAGTGGCTCCAGAGCAGGTCAACGACCGCCTTACTTTCGGACGAGCCCGAAAGTGCTTTTCAGCGCATGCCACTCCAACGGTCTAATCCGATGGGCATAAAAATGCGCGGGCGCCGCCAGCGATAACGCTGGCGGCGCCCGCCCGCGCGGACCACTCGGGTGACCAAGCTGCAACTCATGTCGTGCCTTGTGGGGACTCGGCGTCCGGCGTCCCGGTACGCAGTCCCTCGACGACAAGCCTCCCGCGGCGTGCTGCGCGTGGGTGCCCGGAGTCCGCGCACGGAGACCTTGCGGGGAGGAACGAGACTTATCTTCGTCTCGTCCTTGGCCGACAAGATGTCCGCACTCACTTTGTAACCCAGTGACGGCGGTCACTTCAAGGGGTCGGACGGGTGCACCGGTACAGACGCCCGATCCGGTGATGGGACCACCGTGCGCGACTAGAATTCATGCTCCCCCACGACGTTTGCGGGTCAGGCCGTACCAGGTCACCCCGGCCGCGGCGACCGCGCCGAGCCCCAGCCCGACGGCCAGGGTGGCCGGTGTCGGCGCCGGGATGCGGCTGCGCAGCGACACCGGTTTGGTGAACTCGAGGACCGTCCACCCGCGCTCGGTGGCGGTGCGGCGCAGCAGGCGATCGGGGTTCACGGCGCGCGGCATGCCGACCGTCTCCAGCAGCGGGATGTCGGTGCTCGAATCCGAATAGGCGAAACAGTTGGCGAGGTCGTACCCGTTTTCCGCGGCCAATTGTTTCGCGGCCACCGCTTTTTGTTCGCCGTAGCAGTAGAATGCGATTTCGCCGGAATAGCGGCCGTCGACGACGCCCATTCGGGTCGCGACGCTGCCGGTCGCGCCCAGCATCGCCGCGATCGGCGTGACGACCTCGTCGCCTGCCGCCGACAGCACGATCACGTCGTGCCCCTGCTCCTGGTGCCAGGCGATCAGCTCGGCCGCCTCGGAATAGACGAGCGGGTCGACGATGTCGTGCAACGTCTCGTTGACGATCGCGCGCACCTGGGCGACGTCCCAGCCGGCGCACAACGCCGAGATCTCGGCCCGCATCCGCTCCGTCCGGTCGGCGTCGGCGCCGGAGAGCGAGAAGACGAACTGCGCGTAGGCGCTCTTCAGGGCCGCGCGCTTGCTGATCAGCCCCTCGCGCAGCAGCGGCTTGCTGAACGCGAGCGCGCTGGACGACGCGATGATCGTCTTGTCCAGGTCGAAGAAGGCCGCGATACCGGTTCCGGTCGCGGCGGGGAGATCGCCCGGCGGCGAGCTGGGAAGTTCTGCCACAGCTTCAGGATAGGAGGAGATCGCTCGCGCGCTCGTCAGGTGACCACCAACGGTGTCGCCCGGTCGGAAATTCGTTCGCCGCCGGGGAATCGATTGCTGGTGCTGTTACCGAATTGTGGGTGTGGGAAGACCCGTTCGGCGACCGTGACCGGAGTTACAGTGGAGCGCATCCGGTGTTCCCACCGGCGGTTCAGTCCAACCCCCCGGGGCTGAACCCACGGCGACCCCCGTCCCTCCCCCCTGGCGGGGGTCGCCCCTTTTCTCGCGCGCGGGCGCGAATCCTGCCACAGGACGCGGACAGTTCCGGCTCGCTCGGGCCGCCCGGTTCGTGAGTTGTCCACATGACCCCGGTTGTCCACAGGCGGGACCGGAACTCCTTGTCGCGCAGGGACGCGGGAACGACGGTGGAGTCAGGTCAACCACCGAACCTTCCTGGGGGCAGTCGTGAACCACACCCGTCCGCTCGTCGTCGCCCACGACGAGGCCCTGCTCGACGAAATCCTGCGCGTCGCCGCGGCCGTCGGCTGCGAGACCCAGCGCGCGCCGGATCTGCTCGCCGCGCGTCCGCGCTGGCCGGACGCGCCGCTGGTGCTCGTCGACGAGCAGGCGGTGGACGCCGAGGTCGAGCTGCCGCGTCGCCCCGGCGTCCTGCTGGTCACCAAGGGCGCGCCAGACTCCCGCACCTGGCAGCGGGCCTTCCGCGCCGGTGTCGAGGACGTCGTCGCGCTGCCGGAGGACGAAACCACCCTCGCCGCGGCGCTGGCCGACGTCGTCGACGGCCCCGGAGTCCCGGGTGGACGGATCATCGGTGTCGTCGGCGGGCGGGGCGGCGCCGGTGCGTCCTTCCTGGCGGCGGCCACGGCCCTCGTCGCCTGCCGCCACGATCCCGGCGGGTTCCTGGTCGACTGCGATCCGCTCGCCGGTGGGGTGGACGCCCTGCTCGGCGCCGAGCACGCGGAGGGCCTGCGCTGGCCCGAACTCCGTCCCGGTGCCGGACGGTTGTCGATGCCGGCCCTGCTGAAGTCATTGCCCGAGTTCCGGTACCGGGGCCTGCGGCTGCCGTTCCTGTCCTGCCACCGCAACGGGGACGGGCCGACCGGGCAGGGGGTGGCGGCCGTGATCGAGGCGGGACGGCGTTCCGGGCGCACGGTCGTGTGCGATCTGCCGCGGCACCTCGACGGCGCGGGTCTCGCGGTCATCGCGCGAGCCGATCTCGTGGTCGTGGTGATCCCGGCCGAAATGCGGGCCTGTCTCGCGGCTCGGCGGGTTCTCAAGCAGCTGGGCGATCCGGCCGACCGGGTGCGGCTCGTCGTGCGTGGTCCGGCGCCCGGCGACCTGCAGCCCAGCGTCGCCGCGGGTGCGGTCGGGGTGCCGTTGCTGACGTCGATGCCGTTGGAACGGCAGCTGGACCGGGAGATCGAGCACGGCCAGTTCGCGCCGCGACCGCGTGGGGCGTTGCTCGAGGCGGCGCGGCTGGTCCTCGCCGAGGCCCGGTCGAGGCAGGTGCTGGCGGCATGAACTTCGAGCTGGTCGAACGCGTCCGCCTGCGGCTGGCCGGCGCCGGCGCCGGTACCGACGCCGCGACCGTGGCGGACGCCGTGCGCGCCGAGGCGGGGCGGCCCGTCGGCCATGCGGAGGTCCTGGACGCGCTGCGTGTGGTGCGCCAGGAGCTGGCGGGCGCCGGGCCGCTGGAGCCGTTGCTCGCCCTGCCCGGTGTCACCGACGTGCTGGTCACCGGACCGTCGGACGTCTGGGTCGACGGCGCGGACGGGCTTCGCCGGACGGAGGTGTCCTTCCCCAACGAGGAGGCGGTGCGCCGCCTCGCGCAGCGCCTGGCCCTCGCGGCGGGACGACGGCTCGACGACGCGCAGCCCCACGTCGACGGCTGGTTGCCGGGCCTCGGCCCGCACGGCCGGGTGCGGTTGCACGCGGTCCTGCCGCCGATCGCGGCGGATGGCACGTGCGTCTCCCTGCGCGTACTCCGCCCCGCGGTGCACGACCTGACCGCGCTGCGGGAACTGGGCACGTTCGGAGCGGACGGTGCCGAGCTGGTCGAGTCCGTGGTCGCCGCGCGACTGGCGTTCCTCGTCACTGGCGGCACCGGCGCGGGGAAGAGCACGCTGCTCGCGGCCATGCTCGGTGCGGTGTCGCCGTCCGAGCGGATCGTGTGCGTCGAAGACGCGGCCGAGCTCCAGCCCGCGCATCCGCAGTTCGTCCGGTTGATCGCCCGGCCGCCCAACATCGAGGGCGCGGGCGAGGTCAGCTTGCGCGACCTGGTGCGCCAGGCACTGCGGATGCGCCCGGACCGGCTTGTGGTCGGCGAGGTTCGTGGCCGGGAGGTCTGTGAACTTCTCAATGCCTTGAACACTGGTCACGACGGCAGCGCCGGCACGCTGCACGCGAACTCCACGGCGGAAGTCCCGGCCCGGCTGGAAGCACTCGCCTCCCTCGGCGGCCTGTCCCGATCGGCCCTGCACAGCCAGCTCGCCGCCGCGGTCCAGGTGGTCCTCCACATGCGCCGGGCCGCGTCGGGTCAACGAGAGCTGGCCGAGGTCGGAGTTCTCAGCCGCGCGGACAACGGAGACGTCCGGGTTCTGCCGGTCTGGCAGGACGGAGAGTGGACCAAGCGGCGTGTGCTGTTCGCCGCCGTGGTCGCCCGGGCAGGGAGGGCCGCATGCTGACGCCCGCACGCGCCAATCCCTCCGTGGCGACTGCCTGCTGGCGGCCGGTGCGTGGCTCAGCTGCCCGGCTGTGCTCGCCCAGCTGCGCACTCCGTGTCCTTCCCATCGAGCACGGCCAGTGGGGAACCAGCAGGCGGGGCCAGAGAGGCAGGGTCGCATGCTGACGCACGTCCTGACCTGTGCCGCCGCAGCGGTCGCCTCCTGGCCGCCGGTGCGGAGCTCCGTCGCTCGGCTGCAAGCGCTCACGGAGTCCGCGAAGCCACGCAGCCTCCGGGTGCCACGAAAGGTCTACGCGCTCGGGCTGGTGCCTCTCGTGTTCCTCGTGCCACCGACTGTCTGTGCCGCGGGCGGATTGCTCGGCTGGGCCGGCTGGCGGCATTGGCGGGGCCGTCGCGTCGTGGCGGAGAGCCGATCGGCCAGACGCTCCATGGTCGAGGCCCTGCACGCCATGGTGGTCGACCTGCGAGCGGGCGCGCCGCCCGCGCTCGCCGCTGAGTCCGCGGCAGTCGACGCGCCTCGCCCGGTCGCCGAACTCCTGCAGGCGATGGCCGGGGCGGCCCGGCTGGGCGGCGATCCCGCCGGTGCGCTGGCGACCATCCCCACCAGCCGGCCGCTGGCGGAGATACGGGGACGGCTGGCGCGGGCTTGGTCCTTGAGCCAGCGGCACGGGCTGCCCCTGGCCGAACTGCTCGACGCCGTCCGCCGCGACATTGCGGAGCACCTCAGGTTCACCACGCAGGCCGAGGCGGCGATGTCCGGCCCGCGAGCCAGCGCGATGGTCCTCGCCGCGCTGCCCGGTTTCGGGCTGTTGCTCGGCGAGGGGATGGGCGCTCACCCGGTGCACGTTCTCTTCGCCACCGCCGGTGGCAACACACTCCTGCTGGCCGGCACCGTTCTGATCGTCGCGGGTGCTGCCTGGAGTGCTCGCATCACGAGAAGGGGTGCGCTGTGGTGAGCGGCGGGACCCTCGCCGTCGCGCTGATTGGCGCTGCGTTGCTGACACTGCCCGGCAGACCGGTTCCCGGCCTGAGACTGGCTGCCCTGCTGCCCGCACCCAGAGCTCCGGCTCGGCCACGGCGCCGCCCACCGAAGGCCGACCCGCTCGAGCTGGCCGCGACGTGGGACCTGCTCGCCGCGTGCCTCCGAGCCGGGCAACCGGTGCCCGCCGCGCTGAGGGCGGTGACCGAGGGTGCGGCGGGCCCGGAAGCGGACGCGTTGCGTGCCGCGGCGGGTCTGCTGGAGCTCGGCGCGGACGCGGATGAGGGCTGGGCGCCGGCCCTGGGTTGCCCCGGAACGGCGGAGTTCGCTCGCGCGGCGAAACGAACCGCCCGCAGCGGAACAACGCTCGCCGACGCGGCCCGTGACCTCGCACAGGACATACGGGCCGGGCTCTCCGATCGAGCCGAGGCGCGAGCGCAACGGGCGGGGGTCCTGATCGCCGGACCACTGGGGCTGTGTTTCCTCCCGGCCTTCGTCTGCCTCGGAGTCGTACCCGTCGTGCTCGGTCTGGCGGGACGTCTCACCGTGTTCTGATCGTCCATCCACAGTAGACAGAGGGGATCCATCATGCTGTTCCGCACCAAACCCGCGGGGCGTCACGCCGCACCGCCACGCCCGCGGTGGTGGCGCCGCTGGCTCCGCCCGGTGATCACCGCCGACGACGGGATGAGCACCGCCGAATACGCGATCGGCACGATCGCCGCGGCGGCCTTCGCGGCACTGCTGTACTCGGTCGTCACGGGCGACTCGGTCCTGGCCGCGCTGACCGGCCTGATCCAACAGGCCCTGACAGCGAGCTTCTGATGACAGGCCCCAGCCCGCGCGCAGGCCCACCCCTGCCCGCGAAGCGTGCCCATCCCAGCCCGATGCCGACGACGGCGGGCGCCTGGGCATTGCCGATGGCGGCGGCGGCCCGAGCCACCAGGGGGCTGATCGGCCGGCGACCGCCGGGCGAGGTGCCAGCGGCTCGTTCGTCCCGGGTCAGTCCGGTGCGGCAGGGGAAGCGATCGGACCGCGGAGCGGTGACCGTCGAGGCGGCGATCGCGCTGTGTGCGCTCACCGTGTTCGTCGGGATGGTGCTGGCGGGCTTCACGGCGATCACCGGGCAGCTCCGGTGCGTCGACGCCGCTCGTGAGGCCGCCCGGCTCGTCGCGCGGGGCCAGCCGCAACTGGCCACACAGGCCGTCGAGCAGATCGCACCGCCCGGGGCGCGGCTCTCGGTGAGCACCGCGGGGGACAGCATCAGCGTCGAGGTCCGCGCGGATCCGGCCGGTGGGCTCCTCCCTGGCCTCCACCTGACGGGGACCGCCTTCGCGGTGCTCGAACCAGGAGTGACCGGTGCGGATCCCTGACCGGCGGCGGACGGGTGCCCATCCGACGCCATCGCCGCTCGCCGACTGGGCACCCCGGTTGGCGCTCAGGTCAGGGTGTCTTCCGGGGCGACCTGCAGCGGGTGCTCGGAGTGCAGTGGTGCTCGCGGCGGCTGCTCGGGCGTGGGGCGGGGTCCGGGGCGGGCATATGGGCGAAGGGCGCACGGTCAAGGCGGCGCATCGGACGTGGGATGGGGGGCGCATGGGACGTGGGATGGGAGCCGGCGGCCAAGGGGCACACGGTCAAGGCGGCCCGTCGAGCGTGGGACGGGGTTCGCGTCGGGCATGGGGGCGAAGGCCACACGGCCAAGGCCGCCCATCGGGCGTGGGTCCGGGCCGGGCCAGGGGGCGAAGGGCACACGGCCACGGCGGCCGACTGGAGGTCGGGCGAGGTCCGGGCGGCGCCTGGGGACGAAGGGCGAACCACCGATGCGGTCGCGGGGATCGAGACGGGGCCGGGCCGGTGAGTAACGCCCGCATTGTCACCCCGACTGGTCGAAGCGGTGGCGGGGCCGGGGCTGGCGGGGGCACAGGACCCTCGGCGTCCAACGGCACACCGCCGCCCGATCGGGAACGGGGCGCCGCCACCGTCTGGGCTGCGGGAGCCATCGCGGCGTTGGCGGCGATCGCGGTCTTGATGTGGGGCCTCGGGGCCGCGGCGGTCGCCCGGCATCGGGCTTCCGCGGCTGCCGACCTGGCCGCACTCGCCGCCGCGGGACAGGCCGCCGCCGGGACGGACGCCGCTTGCGGGCGGGCCCAGTGGGTCGTCGACCGGATGGGTGCGCGGATGGTGAGTTGCCGGTTCGACGGGTGGGACGCGCTCGTCGAGGTGACGGTGAGCGGTCCGGTCGGCGCCGCCTCCGGGCGGGCCCGCGCGGGGCCGTGATGCGACGAACGGTCACCCCCGCGGTGAACGGTCGGGGCGCTCGCCGCGGGTGGGCGGTCGCCCTCGCGCGGCGAACGGTCACCGCCCGTGGCCGGGCGAACCGTCCCGGCAACGATGAAACCGTTGGCGCACAGCCAAAAGCTGTGCTGGAGATCACGATCGAAGGTCATGGCCGGGCGCCGCTCGTCGCCGGGCGGTGATCGGCGAACGGCGTTCGGCCGGGCCGAGCACGGGCGGTTCGCTCGTCGCCTCGGATCGGCCGGTTGTCGCGCGGCGGGTTCCGGCCATCTGCAACTTGCCGTTTATTGGAAACCAGACAGCCACCCCGAGCGGTGGAACAAGCAAGGAGTTGTGGACGGATGTTGGACACGGATTGGTCGGACAGCTGGCGGGGCGCCTTCCGCATCGAACTACGTGCGGAGGCCATCGGCCTCGCCTGGCACGGGTGGCCGGTGCTGCCCGGCACCTTTCCGGCGCAGACGGACGCCGAAGGGTCGTGGACCGGCCCGGTGCCCGTTCACCAGGACTGGGCCGACCGCCTCGGCGCCCACCCCAACGAGGTCGCCGGCTGGTGGACCGGCCAGCCCTACAGCCTCCTCGTCGCGACCGGCACCGTGCTGGACGCCGTCGAGGTCCCCGACGAACTGGGCAAGCGCGCCGCGCGACTGCTCCGCGCGACCGGCCACCCCGCGCCGATCGTCGCGACGCCCGACGGCCGCTGGCTGTTCCTGACCACGGTCGCCGACCGCATCCCCGAGGAACTCGCCACCTCCGGCGCGGTCCGCTGGCACGGCCAGGGCAGCTGGATCCCGCTCCCGCCCACCCCGTTCCAGCACGGCGTCGTGCACTGGCGGGTCAAGCCGGACGTGTGGGGCTGGCGGCTGCCGTCCGCCGAGGCCGTGCACACCGTGCTCGCCCGCGCGCTCGACCAGCAGGGAACCGACCGGCCGCTCGTCGGCGCCGGTCAGTTCGCCGCAGCCTGAGCCACCCCGTGGTCGTGCCGGTCACTGTGAGAACTCACCGCCCCGAGCACGGTATCCAGCACGGCCACCGCCCCCGCCTTGTCCAGTGGGTCGTTACCGTTCCCGCACTTCGGTGACTGCACACAGGACGGGCAACCCGCCGGGCACTCGCAGGAGATGATGGCCTCCCGCGTAGCGGCCAGCCACGGGACAACAGCAGCGAAACCGCGATCGGCGAATCCCGCGCCTCCGGGATGGCCGTCGTGCACGAACACCGTCGCCTCCCCGGTGTCAGCGTGCAAAGCGGTCGACACGCCGCCGATGTCCCAGCGGTCGCACGTAGCGAACAGCGGTAGCAGGCCGATCGCCGCGTGCTCGGCGGCGTGCAGGGCGCCGGGGATGCGCGCCGGATCCAGACCGGCGCCCCCCGGCGCCCCGCCACCTTCGAGCGCCCCGCCACCTTCGAGCACCCGGCCGGCCTCCAGCAACTCGGGCGTGATCGTGTACCACACCGCGCGCGTCTCCAACGTCTGCGCAGGCAGGTCCAACGCCACCTGGTCCAGCACCTCACCCGACGGGCGCCGGCGCAGATACCCCACCACCTGCGACGTCACCGCCACCTCGCCCAGGCACACGCTCACCCCGCCGTAATCCACCCGCTCCTGGGTGCTCAACACGGTGATGTCCGCGACCTCACGCGCCGACGTGGTCCACTCCGGGTCCTCGGCGTGCACCAAGGCGATCCCCGACTCCAGATCCAGCTCGTCCACCACGTACGACGAACCCTGGTGCAGGTAGACCGCGCCCGGATGCACCGTCGTGCACGCCGACCCCGGATCGACCGTGCCCAGCAGCCGCGACGTGTCCGCCTCCACCACCGCGATCTGCTCACCACCCGATCCCCGGATGTCCACCTGGTAGTGCGGCCTGTCCCGCGAAGTCCAGTACCAGCCACTCGGCCGCCGCCGCAGCAACCGGTCCGCCACCAGCCGGTCCAGCACCTCCCGCGCCGCGGCACCGCCGAACGTCTCCAGCTCACCGGTCGTCAACGGCAACTCCGCCGCGGCGCACGCCAGCTGCGGCGCCAGCACGTACGGGTTCGACGGGTCCAGCACCGCCGACTCCACCGGCCGCTCCAGCACCGCAGCCGGATGGTGCACCAGGAACGTGTCCAGCGGATCGTCCCGCGCCACGAACACCACCAGCGCGTCGTCGCCCGACCGGCCCGCCCGGCCCGCCTGCTGCCAGAACGACGCGAGCGTGCCCGGGTACCCGGCCAGCACCACCGCGTCCAGCCCCGCGATGTCCACGCCCAGCTCGAGCGCGTTCGTCGTCGCCACGCCCTTCAGCTCGCCGGACAGGAGCGCCCGCTCCAGCGCCCGCCGCTCCTCCGGCAGGAACCCCGCCCGATATGCCGCGACCTGCGACGGCAATTCGCTGTCCACTTCGGACAACAACCGCCGCGCTCCCAGCGCCGTCAGCTCCGCGCCCCGCCGCGACCGGACGAACGCCAGCGTCCGCGCGCCCTCGATGACCAGCTCGGCCAGGATCCGGCTCGCCTCCGCCCCGGCCGAACGGCGCACCGGTGCCCCGTTCTCGCCGCGGTGGTCCTCCATCAGCGGCGGCTCCCACAGCGCCACGGTCCGCGCCCCGCGCGGTGAGGCGTCCTCGACCACCGGCTCGCAGTCCGCGCCCAGCAGCCGGCAGGCGAACTCGTGCGGCTCGGCCGTCGTCGCCGACGCCAGGATGAACACCGGCGACGACCCGTAGTGCCGCGCCACCCGCTGCAACCGCCGCAGCAACAGCGCGACGTGCGACCCGAACACGCCCCGGTAGCTGTGGCACTCGTCGATCACGACGTAGGACAGCTTGCGGAACAGCCGCGCCCACCGCGAGTGCGCGGCCAGGATGCCGCGGTGCAGCATGTCCGGGTTCGTGAACACCCACCGCGCGTGCGCCCGCACCCAGTCGCGCTCCGCCATCGGGGTGTCCCCGTCGTACGACGCGGCCCGCACCCCGGGCACGTCCAATGCGGACACCGACCGCAGCTGGTCGGCGCCCAGCGCCTTCGTCGGCGCCAGGTACAGCGCGCACGCCTTGTCGTCCCGCGCCAGCGTCGACAGCACCGGCAGCTGGTAGCACAGCGACTTGCCCGACGCGGTGCCCGTGGACACGACGACGTGCCGCCCGCCGAAAGCCAGCGACGCCGCCTCCGCCTGGTGCGCCCACGGCTCGTCGACCCCGGACGACCGCAGCGCCGCCACCACCCGCTCGTCCGCCCAGGACGGCCACTCGACGTGCCGCGCCTCGCGCGCCGGCAGCTCGGCCACGTGGGTCACCGGGTTCTCCGGAATCCCGGCGGTGACCCGCTGCAGCAACCGCCGCGCCCGCTCGGTCCCCACCCTGGCTTCCACGGCATCCAGCTTCGCACACCAGTACGACAGAACCGCCCGGACGTGAAAAGATCATGAACCGTGAGCAGACTCACATGTACTGAGCGTGATCGTTGTGGGACGCCCTGACCGTGCCGAACGCAATACCAATACACTCCGGGCAACCGGCACCACTTGTGGTGTAGATCCCATGCCAGCGTCGGCACGGCTTCCCCTAGGCGGGCTGTCACTGGCGACAGGAACGTTTCCAGGAGGACGGATGTCCCGGCAGACCCTCGCGGAGGGCCTCGAGTTTTCCGGAGGTGACTACGGCATAGCTGCCGTCGTCGCCGTCATCGCCCTGGCCGCACTGGTCATCGGCTGGTTCCTGCTCAAGGAGGTGCTGGCCGCCGGCCAGGGCACCGCCAAGATGCAGGACATCGCCAAGGCGGTGCAGGAAGGGGCCGCCGCCTATCTCAAGAGGCAGCGCAACACCCTCTCGATCTTCGGGGTCGTGGTGTTCCTGCTGCTGCTCGCGCTCCCGGCGGACGACTGGAACGAGCGCATCGGCCGTTCGGTGTTCTTCCTCGTCGGCGCGGTGTTCTCCTTCCTCATCGGCTACACCGGCATGTGGCTGGCGACGCGGGCGAACCTGCGGGTCGCCGCCGCCTCCCGTGAGCCGGGTGGCCGCGAGAAGGCGATGCGCGCCGCGTTCCGCACCGGTGGCGCGGTCGGCATGTTCACGGTCGGCCTCGGCCTCTTCGGCGCCGCGGTCGTCGTGCTCGCCTACACCGGTCAGGCCCCGAAGGTGCTCGAGGGCTTCGGTTTCGGCGCCGCGCTGATCGCGATGTTCATGCGTGTCGGCGGCGGCATCTTCACCAAGGCCGCCGACGTGGGCGCGGACCTGGTCGGCAAGGTCGAGCAGAACATCCCGGAGGACGACCCGCGCAACGCCGCCACCATCGCCGACAACGTCGGTGACAACGTGGGTGACTGCGCGGGCATGGCCGCCGACCTGTTCGAGTCCTACGCGGTGACGCTGGTCGCCGCGCTGATCCTGGGCAGCACCGCCTTCGGCGTGCACGGCCTGCTGTTCCCGCTGATCGTGCCCGCCATCGGCGTCATCACGGCGGTCATCGGCGTCTACATCACGCGCGCCCGCTCCGGTGAGAACGGCCTGGTGACGATCAACCGCTCGTTCTACATCTCCGCCGTCATCTCGGCGGTGCTGTGCGCGGTCGCCGCGTTCGTCTACCTGCCCGGTTCGTTCGCCGACTTCGGCCAGGACCAGGCCGGCACCGCGGGCAACCCGGCGCTCATCGCGTTCATCGCGGTGGTCATCGGCATCGTGCTGGCCGGCGTCATCCTGAAGCTCACCGGCTACTACACCGGCACCGAGCACGGCCCGGTGAAGAACGTCGGGGAGACCTCGCGCACCGGTGCCGCGACCGTGATCCTGTCCGGTATCTCGGTCGGGTTCGAGTCGGCCGTCTACACCGCGCTGGTGATCGGTGCGGCGGTGTTCGGCGCCTACCTGCTGGGCGGCACGGTCGCCCTGTTCGCGGTCGCACTGGCCGGCACCGGCCTGCTGACCACGGTCGGCGTCATCGTCGCGATGGACACCTTCGGCCCGGTCTCGGACAACGCGCAGGGCATCGCGGAGATGTCCGGCGAGGTCGACGAGGACGCCGCGCAGATCCTGACCGAGCTGGACGCGGTGGGCAACACCACCAAGGCCATCACCAAGGGCATCGCGATCGCGACCGCCGTGCTCGCGGCGACCGCGCTGTTCGGCTCCTACCAGGACTCGATCTCCAAGGCGCTGGCCGACATCGGCGAGTCCGCCGCGGGCGTGAAGTCGTTCGTGGACACCATCGTCAGCCCGAACACGCTGGTCGGCGTGATCGTCGGTGCCGCCGTGGTCTTCCTGTTCTCGGGCCTGGCGGTCAACGCCGTGTCGCGCGCCGCCGGTGCGGTCGTCTACGAGGTGCGCCGCCAGTTCCGCGACATCCCGGGGATCATGGAGGGCACCACGCGGCCCGAGTACGGCAAGGTCGTGGACATCGTGACCCGCGACTCGCTGCGTGAGCTGGCCACCCCGGGTCTGCTCGCGGTGTTCGCCCCGATCGCCGTCGGCTTCGGCCTCGGCACCGGTGCGCTGGCCGGGTACCTGGCCGGTGCGATCGCGACCGGCACCCTGATGGCGATCTTCCTCGCCAACTCCGGTGGTGCCTGGGACAACGCGAAGAAGCTGGTCGAGGACGGCTACCACGGTGGCAAGGGCTCCGAGGCGCACGCCGCGACGGTCATCGGTGACACCGTCGGTGACCCGTTCAAGGACACCGCGGGCCCGGCGATCAACCCGCTGATCAAGGTGATGAACCTGGTCTCGGTGCTGATCGCGCCGGCCGTCGTGCAGTTCTCGATCGGGCCGGACGCCTCGGCCGGCGTCCGGATCGCGATCTCGCTGGTCGCGGTGGCCATCATCATCGCCGCGATCGTGGTGTCGAAGCGGCGCGCGAGCGTCATGACGGAGACGCCGAGCGAGGACACCACCCCGGCGAAGACCGCCTGATCTCCACCCCCGGCCGGGCCCGTCACGCACGCAGCGTGACGGGCCCGGCCTTTTTCCGGCCCGGCGGTTGCGATCCGCAATCGTCTCGGTACCGTCGGGAAAGAGCTTCGCGTCGGCAGGAGGTGTCTGGGTGCGGCCCGGCAAGTCCGTGTTCTTGGTGGTGCTCACCGGGCTCTGCGTGAGCCTGTCGGGGTGCGGCCGGCAACCGGCGAGAACCGTCGAGCCGGGCGGCCCCGGGATGTCCCGGGAAGAGGTGCAGCGGCAGGACGCCGCCGCCGTGTGGGCCGACGAGTACTGCACCGCGGTCGGCTCGCTGGTGCAGGGCCTGGCGACGATGCCGAGCGTCGACCCGAGCAGCCCGGACCGTGCGTTGCGGACCTCCAGCGAGCTGCTCGGATCGGTCATCGGCGGCTTGGACCGGGCGCTGGACGGCCTCACCACGCTGCCGCCGTCCCCGGTGCCGGGCGGCGACCAGGTGCGGGCCCAGGCGGTCACCGACTTCCAGGGCGTGCGCGACCGCGCCCAGGCCGCGCGTCAGCGGCTGGACGCGGCCGACGCCGATCGCCTCGACGAAGCGACGCTCGGGCAGGCGCACGGCCCGCTGGACGAGGTCGCCCACCTCGACCTGCTCGACCGGTTCAACACCGTGCCCGAGCTGGCGACCGCTGTCGCCCACGCCCCGGTCTGCCAGCAGCTCACCGTCGAGGCCTCACCCCGCTAACCCATGCGGGCCCGCGCGTAGGCGGCGATGGCATCCCGCAGGTACTCGGCGAAGCCCGGGTTGAGCTTGTCGTACCGGCTGCGGAACCGCTCGTCGTCGGCGTAGAGCCGGCCCAGTCCGGTGTAGGACTCCGCGTCCGGCGTCCAGTGGTGCTCCAGCCAGGCGCGGTGCGCGGCGACCGCGTCGAGCACGCGCTCGTCGTCGGCCGGCACGCCCGCGCGTGCCAGTTCGATCAGCCGGTCGGTCGCCTCGCCGCCCTGCCGGTTGACCGCGGCCCACTTCTCCGTGGACCAGTTCCTGCTCCGTTCGTGTGACTGCGTGGCTTGCGAGCCCCACCGGTCGGCGGCCTCCCGTGCGAGCTGCTTCGCCGTTTCCGAGTCCGGTGAGAACCCGTCGAACAGCTCTTTCGCGGACATCCGTTCCCCTCCTTCCAGTTCGTTGATCGTGCGGGCGACGGTGCCGGCGAGCCGGTCCAGCCGATCGCGCTCCGCCAGCAGCCATTTCCGGTGCAGGCGCAGTGCCTCGGCCCGGTCCGCGGTTCCGTCCAGGATCTCCGCGATCGTGTCCAGGCCGAGGCCCAGTTCCCGCAGCAGCAGGATCTGCTGCAGCCGGATGAGCTGGTCACGCCGGTAGAAGCGCCTCCCACTGGCGTCGGCGAAGGCCGGTGGCAGCAGGCCGATGCCGTCGTAGTGCCGGAGGGTCCGGGAGGTCACCCCGGAGGCCTTCGACACCTGGGCGATCGACATCGGCTCGTCCATCTCGTCTCCATTCGTGCCCGTGAAAATCACCGTAGAGGTTGACGCTGCGTCAACTTCAAGAACTTTTTTGGCGCGACGGCTCGCGGGAAATCGAACGGGTGTTCTACCCTGTCGGCTGTGGATCAGATGTCGCTCTTCTCGGCGGAGGCGAGCGGCCCGGACATCGCCGACCTGTGCGGCGTCCTGTGCGGGCAGGGCCAGATCACCGGGTTCGCGCGCACCGCCGCCCGCCTCACCGTGGAGGTGGACGAGGTGTGGCGCGCGCGGGTGCTGGCCGCCGAGTTCGGACGGCGCGGGGTGTCGGCCGAGCTGGGCCGCACCGAGGAGGGCAGGCCACTGATCCGCACGGCGTTCCGGCGGGACCTGATCGGGCTGGCGAGGGCGTGGCTCGACGACGACGGCAAGGCGCTGCCGGGCCGGTTCCGGCTCACCGGTGCGGCACTGCGGCTGTGGGCGCTGGCATCCGGCCGCCCGGGCGTCCAGGGCTATCTGCTGGCCGTCGACGAGCGGGCGCCGGAGACGCACGAGCCGCTGGCCGGGGCGTTCCGGCAACTGGGGCTGCCGGCCCAGCTGGTGGGGCCGAAGGGCGGCGGGCCCGCGGTGCGGGTCACCGGCCGCCGCAGGCTGGCGACGCTGGCCGAGCTGATCGGCATGCCGCCGCCCGGCGCCGAACCGGTGTGGCCACAAGCACCGGCCCGGCAGGCGGTCTGATCAGGCGGGGATGGGGATGGGCACCGGCAGCGCGGCAGGCCGCGGCAGCATGCACCCGTCGCGCACCAGGCTCAGCTGCCCGCCGCGGGAGAAGCAGGCCGGGATGCGGTAGGTCTGCTGGCCGTAGGTGAGGCCGCGCTGGGCGAACACGACGCCGTTCTCGTCCACCTCGCACGGGTTGTTGAACGTGCACACCTCGCCGTCGTCGTTGCCCGTGTTGTTGACTCCGACGATCTGGTGGGTCGCGTCGTCGACGATCGGCGATCCGGACGTGCCGTGGATCGTGTCGCAGCCCGGGGCGTAGCGGATGGAGTCCTTCCAGGTCCAGCCGCCTTCGCGGACCGAGTACACGACGCGGTCGATCGAGCAGTGCCAGGTGCGCGTGAAGTACCCGGAGACGACGCTGACCGGGGTGCCGACGTTCGCCGGCGCCGCGGCGATCGTCAGCGGCCGTCCGCCGGTCTCGCGGGCGATTTCGCGGTAGGACGAGTCGAGCGCGTAGACGGCGATGTCGGTGTCCGTCATCGTCGCGTACACGACCTTCGTCGCGTGCAGCTCGCCCAGCACGCGGCCGTCCGCGCCGAGCAGCCCCATGGCGCGGTGGGCCGGCTGGTTGACGATCACCTCGCCGGGCTCCGGCATGCCCGACTCCAGGCAGTGACCGTTCGTCAGGACGAGTGCCCGGTCGGTTTCGTCCGACTGGGGCAGCCGGACGAGCGAGCCCGAGCAGTTGCTGAGCTTGACGATCCCGGTGTAGTCCGGGGCGGGCGCGGCGAACGCCGGAACGGACCCGGCCAGCGCGGGGCCGAGGAGGACGACGGTCAGAACCGTGAGCAGGCGGCGGAACATGACGCGGAGCGTAGCGGAACGGTCACCCAGAAGCCCCGAGCGGCGTGTGTCCGGTATCACGTGCTAGGTGTGGAAAGGGACGGACGGCGCACGTCGTCGGACTTCCGGATCGCGGAGCGGCGCGGCGTGTTGCGTCACCTCGGGGGACATGAGCGACCGGCAACGTGCACACTTGCTGGTTGAACAGGCGCCGCTGTCACAGCGGCGGGATGAAGCAGGAGAGCGGACAGCGTGGCTGGATCGACGAAGACGAAGAAGAACGACGCCGGGGCGAACGGCGCCGGTCGTCGACGGCTGGTGATCGTCGAGTCGCCCGCCAAGGCCCGCAAGATCGCGTCCTACCTCGGCCCGGGCTACGTGGTGGAGTCCTCGGTCGGGCACATCCGCGACCTGCCGTCGAAGGCCGACGACGTCCCGGCCAAGTACAAGGGCGAGTCCTGGGCGAAGCTCGGCGTGAACGTCGACCACGACTTCGAACCGCTCTACGTCGTGTCCGCGGACAAGAAGGCCAAGGTCACCGAGCTCAAGGGCCTGCTCAAGGACGTCGACGAGCTCTTCCTCGCCACCGACCCCGACCGTGAGGGCGAGGCCATCGCCTGGCACCTGCTGGAGACCCTCAAGCCGAAGGTCCCGGTGCGCCGGATGGTCTTCCACGAGGTCACCGAGCAGGCCGTCCGCGCGGCCGCCGAGGACACCCGCGAGCTGGACGGGGACCTCGTCGACGCGCAGGAGACCCGTCGCATCCTGGACCGGCTCTACGGCTACGAGGTCTCGCCGGTGCTGTGGAAGAAGGTCATGCCGAGGCTGTCGGCGGGCCGCGTGCAGTCGGTGGCGACCCGCCTGGTCGTCGAGCGCGAGCGGGAGCGCATCAAGTTCACCTCGGCCTCCTACTGGGACATCTCGGCGACGATGGACGCGGGCGAGGACGCGACACCCCGTCAGTTCCCGGCGCGCCTGGTGTCGGTCGACGGCGCGCGCCTGGCCACCGGCAAGGACTTCGACGCCTCGGGGCAGCTGAAGGCGAACGCGCAGGACGTCCGGGTGCTCGACGAGGCCGGCGCGCGGGCGCTGGCCCAGGGCCTGCACCAGCGGGACTTCAAGGTCACCAGCGTCGAGGAGAAGCCGTACACCCGGCGGCCGTACGCGCCGTTCATGACGTCGACGCTGCAGCAGGAGGCCGGCCGCAAGCTGCGCTTCAACGCCGAGACGACCATGCAGATCGCGCAGCGGCTGTACCAGAACGGGTACATCACCTACATGCGTACCGACTCCACGACGCTGTCGGAGTCGGCGCTCGCGGCGGCCCGCAGCCAGGCGACCGAGCTGTACGGCAAGGACCACGTCTCGCCGACGCCGCGGCAGTACACCCGCAAGGTCAAGAACGCGCAGGAGGCCCACGAGGCGATCCGGCCCGCGGGTGAGGTGTTCCGGACGCCCGGCCAGGTCGCGGGCGAGCTGCAGGCCGACGAGTTCCGGCTGTACGAGCTGATCTGGCAGCGCACGATCGCCTCGCAGATGGCCGACGCGAAGGGCACCACGATCTCGGTGCGCATCACCGGCACCTCGAGCACGGGCGAGGAGTGCACCTTCGCCTCGTCCGGCCGCACCATCACCTTCGCCGGCTTCCTCAAGGCCTACGTCGAGGCCGTGGACGCCGACTCGGGCGCCGAGGCGGACGACAAGCAGAGCCGTCTGCCGCAGCTGGTCAAGGACCAGCCGGTGACGGCGACCGAGCTGTCCCCGGACGGCCACGCGACCACGCCGCCGGCCCGGTACAACGAGCCCAGCCTGGTCAGCAAGCTGGAGGAGCTGGGCATCGGCCGCCCGTCGACGTACGCGTCGATCATCAAGACCATCCAGGACCGCGGTTACGTGTGGAAGAAGGGTTCCGCCCTGGTCCCGTCGTGGGTGGCCTTCGCCGTGGTCGGGCTGCTCGAGCGGCACTTCGAGCGGCTGGTCGACTACGACTTCACCGCCGCGATGGAGGACGAGCTCGACCGCATCGCGGCCGGGAACGAGCAGCGCACCCGGTGGCTGTCGCGGTTCTACTTCGGCGGCGAGCAGGGCGTGGATGGCTCGGTCGGCCGCCTGGGCGGGCTGAAGAAGCTGGTCAGCGGTGGTGTCGAGGACATCGACCCGCGCGAGATCAACTCCATCCCGATGTTCGAGGACCACGACGGCCGCACGGTGTACGTGCGGGTGGGCCGCTACGGCCCGTACATCGAGCGCGAGGTCGACGGGAAGCCGCAGCGCGCGAACCTGCCCGAGGACCTGCCGCCGGACGAGCTGACCGCGGAGATCGCGGAGAAGCTGTTCGCGACGCCGCAGGAGGGCCGCTCGCTGGGCGTGGACCCGGTCAGCGGGCACGAGATCGTCGCCAAGGAGGGCCGCTTCGGCCCGTACGTGACCGAGGTGCTGCCCGAGCCCGAGGAGGCCGAGGGCGGCAAGAAGACCAGCAAGGCGAAGAAGCCGAAGCCGCGCACGGGCTCGCTGTTCCAGTCGATGGACATCCAGACGGTGACGCTGGAGGACGCTCTCAAGCTGCTGTCGCTGCCGCGCGTGGTGGGCAAGGACCCGGAGTCGGGCGAGGAGATCACCGCGCAGAACGGGCGCTACGGGCCGTACCTGAAGAAGGGCACCGACTCGCGGTCGCTGTCGAGCGAGGACCAGATCTTCTCGATCACGCTCGACGAGGCGCTGAAGATCTACGCCGAGCCGAAGCAGCGCGGCCGTCGTGGCCCGGCCAAGCCGCCGCTGAAGGAGCTGGGCGAGGACCCGGTGTCCAAGAAGCCGATGGTGGTCAAGGACGGCCGGTTCGGGCCGTACGTGACCGACGGGGAGTACAACGCGACCCTGCGCAAGGGCGACAGCATCGAGGGGCTGACACCGGAGCGCGCGTCCGAGCTGCTCGCCGAGAAGCGGGCGAAGGGGCCGGCGCCGAAGAAGAAGGCGCCGGCGCGCAAGGCACCGGCCAAGAAGGCCGCCGCCAAGAAGTAGGCCTCGAACAGCAGTTCGACGAAACTGTCGTACCCCGGGGGCACACTGCCCCCGTGACGACGATCGACGAACTGCTGACCGAGGCCGCGCGGCCGGTGCTGGACGCCGTGCCGCAGCGCGCCAGCACCTGGGACCTGTACGCGCCGTACGCGACGGACGACGACGTCGAGCGGATCCGGTACCCGCTGAGCCGCACCCAGGACACCGCCGACCCGGCTGCTCTCATCGCCGAGGTGGAGGCGCACAACGCGTGGATGGCGCAGCTGCGGGACTCGCCGTTCGTCGAGGGCGGTGACCTGACCGACGACGCCGTGCGGGCGTTCGGGCTGATGCTGCGGGGCCCGATCCGGATGGTGCTGACGGGTGTGCACCGGGATCTGGCCGGGCCGCTGGACGTGCGGGTGTACGCGGACACGGCGGCCGGTGTGCTGTGGAGCTGGCGGCCGGACACCACGCAGGTCGGCGGGTGGGGTTTCCGCGAGCTGCGCTTCTTCTTCGACAAGGTGGTCGGGTTCGTGCCCGAGCAGCCGTACGGCCGGTTCGGGTCGCTCATGCTGCGGGCCGGCGAGCGCGGCGAGCTGACCGGGCGGGACGCCGAGCGGGCGGCGCGGGTGCGCGAGTTCCTGCGCCGGCCGCGGACGGGCACGACGGTGGTGGACCTGATGGCGTTCGACCGGCGCTGTGCCCAGTTCCCCCGGCTCGGGTACGTGGTGGTCGACAACGACCTGGGACGGCACGTCCTGGCCACGGTCACCGAACCGGGTGAGGGCGCGCAGCTGTTCCTGGTGCCCTCGGACCGCGACGGGCTGGCGCGGTGGATGACCGACGCGGTCGAGGCGGCGATGACCTGTGCCTGAACCGGTGGTTGCGCACAGTGATCGCATGGTTGCCCGGATGGGCGCGTCCACGCCGCGAAAAGCCCACTACGCTGGGTCGAGGTGTTTCGGACAGCACGGGAGTGGTCAGCATGAGTCCGGCGAAGGACGACGCTCGCTTCGACGGCGACGGCACGCAGTCCGGTCTGCAGCCTCTGACGTTCGGCGACGCCGTCTCGGGGTCGGTGAGCGACGACGAGGGCTACCAGCCGTTGAAGGTGGCCAAGCCGGTCGAGCCGGACCCGGAGAAGGTCCGCCAGATGATCGAGGCGATGGCCGCCGAACCGGGTGCGCCGGCCGAGGTCCCCGCGGACGACACCCCACCAGCCGCGCCGGCCCCGGCGGTGCCGCCCGCGCCACCCCTGGGCATCCTGCCGCGGCAGCGCACCTGGCGGGGGCGCCAGAAGATCGGCTCCTGGACGCGCCCGTCGTTCAAGCTGCCGCGCCCCGGTCAGAACGGCTCGGTGCGCCGGGCGAAGCCGTCCAGCGGGTCGGCGGCGTTCCTCGTCGCGGCCGTGCTGATGATCGTGTTCGGCGTACTGGCGATCGAGTTCCTGGCGAGCCTGATCGACACCCTCCGCGGGCTGTTCGACTAGGACCCAGCCGGACGATCTTCACGTTCCGGGCGCGTGGGGCCGACCACGACGGGCACTCTCAGACAGGCAGAGCTACCCTGGCCGCACGGTTGGGGGACACCGGTTTGTCGCGCGAGGGGTTCCCCAGCGTCACGGGAGTAAGTGGGGTGGGTCCGATCAGCGAGGTCGTGCACGTGCAACCCGGCGCGGAAAGCGAGGCGCCGGGAGGGCGTGGTGCCTCGACGATCTACCGGGCCCGGCGGGTCCTGGCGATCCGGCCCTTCCGGCGGCTGTGGGGCGTCACGTACCTGTGCAGCGTCGCCGACTGGCTGACCATCCTCGGCCTGACCAGCCTCGCCACCCAGCTGACCAACAACTACACCGCGCAGAACTTCGCGTTCAC
Organism: Amycolatopsis thermophila; assembly: GCF_030814215.1. NCBI lineage: Bacteria > Bacillati > Actinomycetota > Actinomycetes > Pseudonocardiales > Pseudonocardiaceae > Amycolatopsis > Amycolatopsis thermophila. The sequence goes on from NZ_JAUSUT010000001.1 coordinate 2,740,976, forward strand.
CGGTGTCCTGCTCTCCGCACTGCTGCCCGGCCTGATCTTCGCGCCGCTGGGCGGGCTGCTCGCCGACCGTTTCGACCGGCGCAAGGTCATGTTCGTCGCGGACCTCTTCCGCTGCGGGTTCCTGTTGTCGGTGGCGTTCGTGGGCACCTGGTGGTGGCTCTACATCGCGAACTTCCTGACCAGCGCGAGCGCGATGATGTGGATCCCGTCCAAGGAGGCGGCGGTCCCGAACCTGCTCAAGCGACCGGACCAGGTGGAGACGGCCAACCAGCTCGGCCTGGTGATGACCTACGGCCTGGCCACCGTCACCGCAGGCGGGCTCTACGCGATCGTGACGCGGATCGCGGCGTCGGTCGGCCTGCCCTCCGGGTTCTTCGGCGAGCTGGGCGTCGCCAAGGTCATCGTCGTGCTGATCGCGCTGCTGTACCTGGCCAGCGCCGTCCTGGTGCTGACCCGCGTCAAGGAACTGTCGATCCGCAAGCCCAAGATGGCCGCGGTCGCGCACGAGCAGGCCGAGAAGGTCGCGAAACCGGTCACCGAGGAAGCGCCGGGGCTGGGCGCGCTGATCAAGGACGCGGGCAAGTACATCAAGAGCACCCCCCTGGTCCGCGGACTGCTGATCGGCGCGGCGGGTGCGTTCGCCGCGGGCGGCGCGGTGGTCGGTTCGGCCAAGACGTACTCGGCCAGCCTGAACGCGGGCGACTCGACGTGGGGCCTGCTGGTGGTGGCCGTGTTCATCGGGCTCGCCACCGGGATGGGCGGGGCGCCGAAGCTGGCCCGGCGGCTGCCGCACGACCGGTTGTTCGGCATCTCGATCGTGCTCGCCGGGCTGGCGCTGATCCTGGTGGCGCTGTCGCCGCACCTGACCGTGTCGCTGGTCGCGGTGGCGATCGTCGGCGCGTGTGCGGGCGCCGCGTTCCTGACCGGCGTGACGATCATCGGTTCGCAGGTCGAGGACGCGATCCGCGGCCGGATCAACGCGATCTACCAGTCGATGATGAAGATCATCGTGTTCGGGTCGGTCTCGGTGGTGCCGCTGCTGATCGGCCTCACCCAGGCGCGGCGGGTCACGGTCTGGGGCAACGAGATCATCATCGACGGCACCCGGCCGGTGATGCTCGGTGGCGGTGCGCTGGCCGCGATCGTGGGCGTCGTCGCCTACCGGCAGATGGACTCGCGCCGGTCCGAGCCGATCATGGCGGACCTGCGCAACGCGATCCGCCGCCGCCCGCGCCGGGTGAACGGCCTGCTCATCGCCCTTGAGGGCACCACCGCCGCGGACACCGCCGAGCAGGCGACGAAGCTCGCCGAGTGGCTGCGGTCGGTCAGCCCGCGCCCGGTCGTGCTGGCCGCGGACCCGGCCCTGGACGACGCGCGGTTGGCCACGATCATCGGCAACGCCTCGCTGTCCGGCGCGCGGGCGCAGGCGCTCGCGGCCGCCGCGGTGCGCGCCGACCTGGTGGAACGCAACGTCCAGCCCGCCCTGGACGGCGGCGCGATCGTGGTGATGGAGCGCTTCGTCGACTCGCCGCTGGCGCACCTGTCCGCCGTGGCCGGGCTCGACGCCAAGGAACTCGAAGGCTTGGCGGACTGGGCCACCGGACGGCTGCGCCCCGACGTGACGGTGCTGCTGGACGCCGACCCGGGCGCCAACGCGCCCGGCCCGCTGTCGGTCGAGGAGCAGTGGCGCGTGCAGACCCTGCTCAGCGAGATGGCCGCCGCCGACCCCGACCACTACGTCGTGGTGGACGCCGACGGGCCCGAGGACGAGGTCACCGGCCGGGTGCGCACCGCGGTGCGGGCCGTGCTCGCGCAGCGCAAGCTCGGCCTGGCGCCCCTGGCCGAGGTGGAGGCCCGGTGACGGCTGTCGTCGCGCCGACGGGGGTGTGGGCCCAGCTGGTCGGCCAGGACCACGCCGTCGAGGTGCTGTCCGCGGCCGCGGACGCGGCGGCGAAGATCGTGGCCGGCGAGCCGGCACCGGCCGGTGCGATGACCCACGCCTGGCTGCTCACCGGCCCACCCGGTTCGGGTCGGTCGGTGGCGGCCCGGGCGTTCGCGGCGGCGCTGCAGTGCATCACCGGCACCGGGTGCGGGCAGTGCCCGGGCTGCCGCACCGCGATGCACGGCACCCACGCCGACGTGCGGCTCGTCATCCCGGAGGGGCTGTCGATCTCGGTGGCCGAGATGCGGTCGCTGGTGCAGGCCGGGGCCCGCCGCCCGACGACGGGCCAGTGGCAGGTCGTGATCATCGAGGACGCCGACCGGCTCACCGAGGGTGCGTCGAACGCGCTGCTCAAGGCGGTCGAGGAGCCGCCGGACCGGACGGTGTTCCTGTTGTGCGCGCCGTCGGACCACCCGGAGGACATCTCGGTGACCATCCGTTCGCGGTGCCGCCTGGTCACGCTGCGCACGCCGGTAGCCGAGGCGATCGCCCGGGTGCTCGCCGAGCGGGACGGCGTCGACCCGGAGCTGGCCGAGTGGGCGGCGTCGGTGTGCGGTGGGCACGTGGGCCGCGCCCGGCGGCTGGCCACCGACGAGAACGCCCGCAAGCGCCGCGAGGCGGTGCTGCGCATCCCGCTGGGCCTGAGCCGCCCCGGCGACGTGTTCCGGTGCGCGGACGAGCTGATCGCCGCGTCGGAGGCGGACGCGACGGAGGAGAGCAAGGTCCGCGACGAGGCCGAGAAGGCCGAGTTGCGCAACGCGATGGGCGGCGACGCGACGGGCAAGGGTGTCGCCGGGGCGAAGCGAGCGGCCGAAGCGGCGGTCAAGCAACTGGAGAAGCGGCAGAAGTCCCGGGCGACGCGCACTCAGCGGGACACCCTCGACCTGGCGCTGGTCGACCTGGCCGGTTTCTACCGGGACGTGCTGGTGGCCATCAGCGGCGCCGACGCGCGCTTCAACCACCCGGACCACGCGCACGACATCGCGACCGCCGCGCGGCAGTGGACAGCGGACTCCACCCTGAAGCGCTTGGAAGCAGTGCTGTCCTGCCGCGAGGCGATCCTGTGGAACGTGAAACCGAGGATCGCGGTGGAAGCCATGCTGACCGCTCTGCGTCACGGCTGACGCCCGGCGCCGGATCCTCCGGCCGGAGAACGGCGCCGCCCCCCCGGATCGAGGGCCGGCGCCGTTGGCGTCACCGTCAGTCGCGTGGCCTCGGCGAGGGCTTCACGACCGCCGCCTTGATCCGCTTCCGCGCGGGGAACGCCGCCACCAGCACGACGCCGAGCAGCAGCATCGCCGTCCCGGTCCAGAACAGCGGCACCGCGGAGTAGGCGCCGGCCGTGTAGGCCAGCTTCTGCGGCGCCTGCGGCGCGGCGTTGCCCGCGGGCGCCGCCGGCGTGGTGCTGCCGCACACGACGCCACCCTCGGGCGCGTAGGCCCGCCCGATCTGCTCGCCCAGCGAGATCTGCGCCAGCGACGACGGCAGCGAGTCGCTGCCCGCCGGGAGCAGGTTCTTCAGCCCGGCCGTGGGCAGGATCTGCAGGTTCAGCATCCGCGCGGAGGCGCCCAGCTGGAAGCCCTTGAACGGGTCGGTGAGGTTCTGGCCCTTCTGGGTCAGCTCGGCGATGCTCAGCCGCAGCACACCGAGGTCGAGCACCTTGCCCGCGGTGTCGGGCACCTGCTGCAGTCCCTCGTTCGCCGTGGCGACCAGGCCACCGACCACGGGCAGGTCCTTGAGCGCGCCGAACTGGTCCGACAGCCCGGACAGCGGCAGGCCGATCGGGATGTCCTTGGTCGGGTTGGTCGCGTCGAGCGTGTACAGCACCTTGCCCTGCCGCTCGATCGTGATGACCGGCGCCGTGTACTCGACCTTCGACGTCTTCTCGTCGCCGGTGGACAGGACCTTCAGCGTCGGCTGGCTGGCGACCTTGAGCGTCAGCTCGAGCGGGGTGCCCTTGAGGATCTCGATGTCCGCGGCCTGCAGGGTCGAGGTCGACTGGACCGCCTTGTTCGGCGAGCCGGGGATGTCGACCAGCTCCACCACCGACCGCGAGGACAGCGTGTTCGGCAGGCTGAGCACCGAGTTCGTCCCGTCGGCCGTGGTCTGCGCGCCGCCGCTGAGCAGGCCGCCGAGCGTCTGCAGGCCCTTGGCCGGGTCGAAGCCCTTCGCCAGGTCGACGCCCTGCAGGTTGAGGCTGCTGATCGGCAGGTTCGGCAGCGACGGGATGACGTTGAGCAGCGACAGGCTCGCCACCGACGTGCTGGCGTCGGCGATGGTGCCGACGCACGGGCCGAGCGTCGGGCTGTAGCGCGCGTGCACCTTGCCGTTGAGCACGCCCAGGTTGAGCAGCGGGTTGTCCGGTGCGTTCAGGCCGCCGGTCAGGGGCTGTTCGTTGTCGGGCAGCGCGGTCTGCACGAGGCTGCCGGGCGCCGGCGGCGAGTTGCCCGCCACGGCGAGCCCGAACGGCGACGACTGCGCGATCGACTTCTCGTAGCTGAGCAGGGCCTCGGAGTTGGCCTGGGCGCTGGACAGGCCCATGCCGGCCTCGAGCGCGGACTGCTTCGGCAGCTGGTCGCCGAAGCCCGGCAGGATCGTGCTGGTCGGGACCGAGTTGGGGAGCAGGCGCAGCACCCCGAGCGCGGCGGCCGCGTCGGCGACGGCGTGACCGAGCGGCTGCGGCCCCTCCTGGCCCACGAACGGCGGTTGCCCCGGGTTCGCCGGCTCCGGCGTGGGGGTGGTCGGGATGGTCTGTGCCATCGCCGGAGTGCCCGAAAGCACCAGGACGGCCGCGGCGACCGGCAGCGCCAGCGCGCGTGGCATGCGTCGACGCATGTGGTGGGTCCCTCCAGGAACGACTGGGGCCGGCCGTTGTGACCGGCGTCGCAGAGCCTAACGACCAAGGGGGTCGCAAGTGACGCGAGAGGGGTCGCTACACTAGTTCGTGTTGCCGCCTTAGCTCAGTCGGCCAGAGCGGCTCACTCGTAATGAGCAGGTCAGGGGTTCGATTCCCCTAGGCGGCTCCGGCAACGGTCGGGGGCTCTCCAGCCGGAGGGCCCCCGACGTCGTTCCCGGCCTAGGCTGTCCCGCCATGGCCCGCCGCTCCGAGACGATCAGCCCCACCGCGCACTACACCGGCTACGTGTGGGTGCGCAGCGGCCTGTCCGATCCCGCGTTCGCCACCGGCGAGGGGCGGCTGCTGCACCGCCTCCTGGCGCCGGCGATGGCGGTGAGCGGCGCGGTGGGCGGGCCGACGCTGGAGGGGTTCCTGCTCGCCCGGCACCGCCTGATCGACGAGTTGCTGACCGAGGCGATCGAGCGGCACGGCATCACGCAGGTCGTCGAGATCGCGGCCGGGCTGGCCGCCCGCGGCTGGCGGTTCACCCGGCGCCACCCCGACCTCACCTACCTCGAGGCCGACCTGCCGGGCATGGCCGGGCGGAAACGGCGGATCCTCCGGCGCGCGAGCCCGGCCGGGCCCGGTCACCGCGTCGTCGAGCTGGACGTCCTCGAAGACGGAGGTCTGGACCGCGTGGTCGCCGGCCTCGATCCCGCGCGCGGACTGGTGATCGTCACCGAGGGGCTGGTCAACTACTTCGACGAGCGGACCGTGCGGGCCATGTGGTCGCGCTTCGCCCGCGCGCTCGGCCGGTTCGAGCGCGGGCGCTACCTGTCGGACCTGCATCTGGCCACTTCGGACTTCGCGGTGCGGGCGTTCACGCGGGCGCTGTCGGTTTTCGTGCGCGGCAAGGTGCACCTGCACTTCGACGGCGAGGCCGCCGCCGAGCGGGCCCTGAAAACGGCGGGTTTCGCCCGCGCCGTCCTCCACGTGCCGCCGGACAACCGCCTGGTGCGGGTGATCGAGGCGGACACAGTGGACGGTCGGGTTCAGGACGCCGGTCCTGAAAGGTAGGCTGGGTGTCCTTGTCGCGTCAGGAGGACATCGCTGTGGTCGTCACCCCGCCGGGGCAGCGCGAGCGGCTCTCGCCGAACCAGCTCGCCAAGCAGGAGCAGATCGTGGAAGCCGCGCGCGCGGTGCTGGCCCGTGACGGGCTCGCCGGGTGCACCGCCCGCGCCATCGCGGACGCGAGCCCGCTCACCAAGAGCGCGATCCACTACTACTTCTCCGACACCGACGTCCTCGTCGACCGCGCGATGGCCGCCCACGTCACGGCCTTCCTCGACGACCTGCGCGCGGTGGCCGCGCGCCACGACGACCCGCGCGAGCGCCTGTGGGCCGTGCTCGAGGCCTACCTCGGCACCTTCACCGCCCAGCCCAACTCGGCGTTCCTGTGGTTCGAGTACTGGATCGCGGTCGGCCGGGCCGACCACCCGGAGGCCATCGAGGCGATGCTCCGGTCGGTCACCGAACTGCTCACCGAGCTGCTGGCCGGCGTCGGCGTCGACGATCCCCGGGCGCGGGCCCGTGCGCTGCTGTCCTACCTGCTGGGCGCCGTCGTGCAGCAGCGCGTCCGGCGCCGCCCCTTCGCGACCCTCCGCGAGGAGATCGAGTCCCTCTGCCTGCCCTAAGGTTCCCGGTATGCCACTGTTCTCGTTCGAGGGCGTCAGCCCCACCGTGCACCCCGACGCCTGGATCGCGCCCACCGCGACCCTCATCGGTGACGTCGTCATCGAGAAGGACGCCTCGATCTGGTACGGGGCGGTCGTCCGCGCCGACTTCGGGAAGATCATCGTGCGCGAAGGGGCCAACATCCAGGACAACACGGTCGTGCACGTGAACACCGGCGTGTGCGAGATCGGCCGCAACGTGACCGTCGGCCACATGTGCCTGGTGCACGACTGCACGGTCGGCGAGCAGGCCCTGATCGGCAACGGGGCGACGGTCCTGGACCAGGCCGTCATCGGCGAGCGCGCGCTGATCGCCGCCGGCTCCACGGTCACGCCGGGCACGCAGGTGCCCCCGGAGGTCATCGCGATGGGCAGCCCGGCGAAGAAGTTCGTGCCGCTGACCGACTCCGCGCGCGGCTGGGTGGACCACAACGCGGCCATCTACCAGCAGCTGGCCAAGCGGCACGCGGACGGTGTCGCACCCGTCGACTAAGCTGGGCTGACAGCAACTTTGCGACTGGCGCCGTAGAGGTGGAGCACCACCGGGAAGCGACCGACGAGGCCGGCACCGCGCGCCTGGGTGTGGCCAGTGTCAGGAGTAGGAAGATGACGCACCAGCCAGCCATCCCCGAGCTCACCGCGGCCGACCCGGAGATCGCCGGCCTCGTCGAGGACGAGGCGCGCCGCCAGGCCGAGAAGATCCGGCTCATCGCCTCGGAGAACTACGTCTCCGAGGCGGTGCTGGAGGCCACCGGGTCCGTGCTGACCAACAAGTACTCCGAGGGCTACGCCGGCAAGCGGTACTACGAGGGCCAGCAGTTCATCGACCAGGTCGAGCAGGTCGCGATCGCGCGGGCCAAGGCGCTGTTCGGCGTCGACCACGCCAACGTGCAGCCCTACTCCGGCTCGCCCGCGAACCTGGCCGTCTACCTGGCCTTCGCCCAGCCCGGCGACACCATCATGGGCATGGCGCTGCCCGACGGCGGGCACCTCACCCACGGCTGGTCGGTGTCGGCGACCGGCAAGTGGTTCAACCCGGTGCGCTACGGCGTGCGCAAGGAGACCGGCCGCGTCGACCTCGACCAGGTCCGCGACCTGGCGCTGGAGCACCGGCCGAAGCTGATCTTCGCGGGCGGCACCGCGATCCCCCGCACGATCGACTTCCCGGCGTTCGCCGAGATCGCCAGGGAGATCGACGCCGTGCTGGTCGCCGACATCGCCCACATCGCCGGCCTGGTCGCCGGCGGGGCGCACCCGTCGCCGGTGGGCCACGCGCAGGTCATCACCACGACCACGCACAAGACCCTCCGCGGCCCGCGGGGCGCGATGATCATGACCGACGCCGACCACGCGAAGGCCATCGACAAGGCCGTGTTCCCCGGCCTGCAGGGCGGCCCGCACAACCACACCACGGCCGCCATCGCGGTCGCGCTGGGCGAGGCGTCGAAGCCGGAGTTCCGCGACTACGCCCACGCCATCGTCGCCAACGCCAAGGCGCTGGCCGAGGCGCTCATCGAGCGCGGGTTCGACCTCGTCTCCGGCGGCACCGACAACCACCTGCTCCTGGTGGACCTGACCAGCAAGCAGATCGGCGGCAAGCCCGCCGCGCAGGCGCTGGACCGCGCCGGCATCGAGCTGAACTACAACACGGTGCCGTTCGACCCGCGCAAGCCGTTCGACCCGTCGGGCATCCGGCTGGGCACCGCGGCCATCACCACCCGGGGCCTCACGCCGGAGCACCAGCCGCAGATCGCCGAGTGGATCGACCGCTCGGTGGCCGCGGCCGCCGCGAACGACGAGGCCGCCATCAGCACGATCGCCGGTGAGGTGCGCGACCTGCTCGCCGCCTACCCGATCCCGGGTTACCGGGCCTGATCAACGAGAAACGCCCCCTTCCCCGCGCGGGGAAGGGGGCGTTTCCGCGTCCGCACTCAGTGGTGCTCGCCGCCCTCGGCGGCCTCCTTCGCGATCCGGTCGATCTCACGCTGGTAGGAGCGCTTGATCTCGGCCTCCGCCTCGGCGCGGCCCACCCAGGCCGAGCCCTCGACGCTCTTGGCCGGCTCCAGGTCCTTGTAGACCTGGAAGAAGTGCTCGATCTCCAGCTTGTGGAACTCGTTCAGGTGGTGGATGTCGCGCAGGTGCTCCAGGCGCGGGTCGTCCGACGGCACGGCCAGGACCTTGTCGTCCGGGCCCTTCTCGTCGGTCATCCGGAACATGCCGATCGCCCGGCAGCGGATCAGGCAGCCCGGGAACGTCGGCTCCTGCACCAGCACCAGCACGTCGAGCGGGTCGCCGTCCTGCCCCAGGGTGTCGTCGATGAACCCGTAGTCGGCCGGGTACTGGGTGGCCGTGAACAGGGTCCGGTCCAGTCGGATCCGGCCCGTCTTGTGGTCCACCTCGTACTTGTTGCGCTCCCCCTTGGGGATTTCGATCGTGGCGTCGAACTCCACGGCGTCCTCGCTGACCTCGTCTTTTCCCGCCGAGTCCGGCGGCTTACGGTTTCGCTAACTTGTCGTCACTAGTGTGGACCACGCGCCGTTGGGAAGTCGCACCGATGTCGTCTTGACAACAGTGAGTTTGCCCGCGGCGTGTCGCCGGCGAGGAGGAGGGGTGCGTGCCGAGCAACGACCAGCCCGAGTGGCCGTCCGAGGATTCCGACGTCACGGACGTCTCCGCCGAGGAGAAGCCGGCCGACGGCGGTGCGACGGCGCAGCTGCCGGTGCCCGGCGAGGTGTCCCTGCCCGAGTCGGCGACGGTGTTCGTGCCCGGTCCGTCGCCGGACGGTGAGCGGACCCGGTTCCTCGCGACGCCGGAACCGCGGGACGAGCGGGGCGCCGAGAGCACCCAGGTGATCGACCTGCGGCAGGCGCGCACCCCGGCCTCCGAGCGGACGGCCGGGGAGCAGGCGTCCCCGTCTGAGCAGGAGACCGCGCCCCAGCAGGTCCCGCGGCCCGAACGCCCTCAGCAGCAACCACAACCGCAGCAACGGCCTCCGCAGCAGCCGCCGCGCCCGCAGCCGGTGCCGCCGGCCGCCGCCCCGCTCGTGCAGCCGATGCGGATCGAGCCCAGCGGCGAGATCCACCCCGCCGAGGTGACCACGGGCGAGGAGCCGCCGCCCGCCGAGCCACCGGCCGCGCCGCCGGAGAAGCCGAAGCGCCGCCGCAGGGGCGTGCTGATCACGAGCATCGTCGCGCTGGTCCTGGTCATCGCGATCGGCGCCGCGCTGGCCACGCCGTACGTGTCGAACCGCCTCGGCCTGCCGTGGGCGCCGAACCTGCCCAAGGCCGACGCGCCCGAGCCGGTCGCGGTGGCGCTGTCGTTGAAGGCGCCCAGCGCCTCGGCGCCCGAGCCGACGCCGTCCGGGCTGTCCGCGGCGCTCGCCGGCCCGATCTCGAGCCCGGCGCTGGGCACGCTCACCGGCACGGTGGTCGACCCGGCCAGCGGGACGACCCTGTGGGACCGCAACTCCGGTCAGCTGCTGACCCCGGCCTCGACGACCAAGCTGCTGACCTTCGCGGCGGCGCTGCTCGCGGTCGACGACGGGACCCAGCTGAGCACGAAGGTCGTCGAGGGTTCCTCGCCGGACACCGCGGTGATCGTCGCGGGCGGGGACATCACGCTGTCGTCGCTGCCCGCCGGACGGCAGTCGGTCTACTCCGGCGCCGCGCACCTCGACGACCTCGTCGCGCAGGTCAAGCAGGCCAGCGGCGGCACGATCAAGAAGGTGCAGATCGACACCTCGGCCTGGACCGGCCCGCAGACCGCGCCCGGGTGGGCCCCCGACGACGCGCCCGTCTACACGGCGGCGATGACGCCGGTGATGCTGGACGGCGGCCTCACCGACCCGGCCAACGACCACTCGGTCCGCGTCGCGCAGCCGGCGACCACCGTCCTGCAGACCTTCGCCGGCCGCCTCGGCGCGACCGCGGCGGGCACCGGCAAGGCGCCGCCGGACGCGAAGGTGCTCGGGGAGGTCAAGTCCGCGCCGCTGAGCGAGCTGACCGCGCACGCGCTGGAGGCCTCGGACAACACGCTCGCCGACGCGATCGGCCGGCTGACCGCGACCGCGACCGGCGCCCCGGCGTCGTTCGCCGGTGCGGCTCAGGCGACGCTGTCCGTGTTGTCCCAGAACGGTTTCGACGTCTCACAGGTCAGCCTGAGCGACAACAGCGGGCTGTCCCCGCAGAACAAGGTCCCGGCGAAGCTGCTCGCGCAGATCCTGGCGGTCGCTTCCGCGCCGGACGGCTCGGACCCGCGGACGGTGAAGCTGCGCCCCCTGCTGGCCGGGCTCCCGGTCGCGGGCGGCAGCGGCACGCTCGACAACCGCTACGAGAAGCCCGGCTCGACCGCGGGCAAGGGGTGGGTCCGGGCGAAAACGGGCACTCTCTCCGGCGTCAACACGTTGGCAGGGGTAGTGCTGGACGAGGACGGGCGCGTGCTGGTGTTCGCGTTGATGTCCAACCAGGGCAATCCGGACAACAACGTGGTGCGCGACGCGCTCGACGTCGTCGCGGCCTCGTTGAGGGGCTGCGGCTGCCGATAGCTTCGGGAAGGTGGACACGATGAGCGAGGTCGCGACCCGGCCGGTCGTGGACTGGTCACTGGCCGCGTCGACGGGTGCCTTCCTCGCCCGTGGCGGGCCGGTGGTCTCCCGCGAGGAGGCCGGCCTGGCCGTCAGCGAGCTGCGTGATCTGACCGTCGACGCCGAGGCCCACGTCCGCGAGCTGACCGGGCTGGGCGCCGGGCTGCCGCTGCTCCCCGGTGACGTCGTGGACCGGCCCGGCTGGGTCCGCTCGGCCGCCGCCGGGCTCGACGCGCTCACCGCGAAGGCGTTGCCGCCCAACCCGGCCGGCCCGCTGGGGCCCGTCCTGGCCGGCGGCGCGGGCGTGCAGACCGGCGTGGTGCTGGCCTTCCTCGCCTCGCGCGTGCTCGGGCAGTACGACCCGTTCGGTGGCCCGGACGGCACCGGCAGGCTGCTGCTGGTGGCGCCGAACGTCGTCACCGCCCAGCAGGCGCTGCAGGTGCCGGGCCGCGACTTCCGGCTGTGGGTCTGCCTGCACGAGAGCACGCACCGCCTGCAGTTCACCGCGGTGGGCTGGCTGCGCGACTACTTCGCCGGCGAGGTCGAGCGGCTGGTCAGCGGGCTGACCGGCGACGACGACCGCGTGACCGACCTGCTCGGGCGGCTGCCGGACGCGCTGCGCGAGGCCAGGCGCGCGAAGGCCGACGGGCTGGTCGCGGTCGGCCAGCTGTTGCGGTCGCCGGAGCAGCGCGCGGTGTTCGACCGGCTGCTTGCGCTGTCCACGCTGCTCGAGGGGCACGCCGACTACGTGATGGACGCCGTCGGGCCGAGCGTGGTGCCCACGGTCGAGACGATCCGCGCCCGGTTCACCGACCGGCGCAAGGGCGGTGGCGTGCTGGACCGGCTGCTGCGGGCGCTGCTCGGGGTGGACGCCAAGATCCGCCAGTACGCGCAGGGGGCGGCCTTCACCCGGCACGTCGTCGACCGGGTCGGGATGACCGGGTTCAACGCCGTGTGGACCTCGCCGTACACCCTGCCGACCCGCGCCGAGATCGCCGATCCGGAGGCCTGGGTGCGGCGCGTCCGCCCGTGACCGGCCCGCACCCCGCGGTGGCGGCGGTCCGCCGCGCGGTGCGGCAGCTGCTCTCCGACTGCGCGGAGCAGCCCGCGATCGACGTCGCGTTGTCCGGCGGCGCCGATTCGCTCGCGCTCACCGAGGCGGCGGTGTTCACCGGACGGCGGCTCGGGTTGCCGGTGCGCGCACTGGTCGTCGACCACGGCTTGCAGGCGGACTCCGCGCGCGTGGCCGCCGAGGCGGCCGAGGTGGCGCGCAAGCTCGGCGTGGACTCCGCCGAGGTGCTGACCGTCGAGGTGACCGGGCCGGGTGGGGTCGAAGCCGCCGCCCGGAACGCCCGGTACGCCGCGCTCCGCGAACACCGCCGCGGGATCGTCCTGCTCGGCCACACGCGCGACGACCAGGCGGAGACCGTCCTCCTCGGACTCGGCCGTGGTTCCGGCCCGCGCTCGATCGCCGGCATGCGTGCTGTGGATCTCCCGTGGGGTAGGCCACTCCTCGACGTCCCGCGCGCGACCACGCGCGAAGCCTGCCGGGCGCTCGGCCTGACCCCGTGGGAGGACCCGCACAACAGCGACCCCCGGTACACGCGGGTGCGCCTGCGCACCGAAGTGCTGCCGCTGCTGGAAGACGTGCTCCACGGTGGGGTAGCGGCCGCTCTCGCCCGCACCGCCGCCCAGCTCAGGGAGGATTCCGAGGCGCTCGACGCCCTCGCCGCGGACTTCCTGGCGCGTCACGGGGAACCGGACATCCCGGCGCTGACCCCGCTCCCGGCCTCCCTCCGGCGGAGGATCCTGCGCGAGTGGCTGGCCGGCCGCGGCGCCCGCGAACTCACCGACTCCCACCTGCGGTCGGTCGACGCGTTGATCGGCGATTGGCGTGGTCAGGGCGGAGTTTGGCTACCCGGCGGCTTGGTGGTGACCCGGACACATGGCAGGCTTGCCGTGAATCCACCGGAAACAAGAGGGGACTGACCCGTGTACGAAGGCGAGATCGCCTCCGTCCTCATCACCGAGCAGCAGATCAACGACAAGATCACCGAGCTCGCCAAGCAGATCGCCGCCGACTACGAGCGCGAGACGACTGCCGGCGACCTGCTGCTGGTGGGTGTGCTCAAGGGCGCCGTCATGTTCATGACCGACTTCGCCCGCGTGCTGCCGATGCCGGCGCAGCTGGAGTTCATGGCCGTCTCCTCCTACGGCTCGTCCACGTCGTCCTCCGGCGTGGTGCGGATCCTCAAGGACCTCGACCGCGACATCACCGGGCGGCACGTGCTGATCGTCGAGGACATCGTCGACTCCGGGCTCACGCTGTCCTGGCTGCTGAAGAACCTGGCCAGCCGCAACCCGGCGTCGCTCGAGGTCGTCACGCTGCTGCGCAAGCCCGACGCGGTCAAGGTGGACGTGCCGGTGCGCTACGTCGGGTTCGACATCCCGAACGAGTTCGTCGTCGGCTACGGCCTGGACTACGCGGAGCGCTACCGGGACCTGCCCTACATCGGCACCCTTGATCCGAAGGTGTACGGCGCCTGAACACGCTGCGTAAGCAGCGAAAAATCCCGAACCCGATCGAACCGGAACGCGTCATGACCGTCGGTGCGGTGCGTTAGCCTGACGAACGAGGGTGACGGGCCGCGACGTGGCACGGACATGGGGTAGGGAGAACTGATGGGGAGCTACGCGGACGCCGCGGCGTTCCGGAACGCCGCTGTGAACGGTCAGCTGGGGGTCGACCCGGACGCCGCGCAGACAGTGCTGAAGAAGATCCGCCTCGGCAAGGACCAGGTGGAGAACCTGCTGCGCAACGCCGGGTCCCTGGCCGAGGCGCCCAAGCTCGGGAACAACCCGGTCGGCAACGCCATCGCCGCGAAGTTCGTGCAGCGCGCCGACGGGGGCGGCGAGTCGTACGTGACCGCGTTGCGCAACCTCTACAGCCAGTACCAGCAGGCCGAGGAGGCCGTCGTGGCCGCCATGGGCCACTACGACAAGATCGAGCAGGCCGCCGAGGACGCGCTGGCGTCCGGCCGTCAGGTCTGAACCGGGGGGACCGATCACGATGACTTCTCCGAGCAGCGAGCCCAGAAGCGACGCCGTCCAGCTGGGCGACAACGGCGAGTCCGCCGCGCTGGTGCAGCAGGCGCGCAGCAGCGCGGGCGGGTTCACCTACGGCGGTGACCGCGCCATCGGCAGCCCGCCGAACTGGGCCTCGCAGGAGAGCACCCAGCTCTACCTCGGCGCCACCCAGAACAACGACCCGGCCACGGCCGAGTCCACCGGCAGGCAGTGGAAGTCCCACGGGGACGACCTGCACCAGGCCGCCGACGACCTGTACAACGCGATCAGCGAGCTGGGCAACGCGTGGATCGGGCAGGGCGCCGGGTCCGCGCAGGGCGCGCTGGTCGCCATCGCGAACTCCAGCAAGCAGGCCGGCGACGCGGCGCACACCATGGCCAGCCGCATGGCGCAGCAGGCCGCCGCGGCCGCCGAGGTCAAGAAGATGCCGGCGCCGAAGGAGTTCGACCCGGCCAAGCAGACCGCGGCGATGCTCGCCGGCGGCCCGGCCGCGATGGTCGCGGACATGAAGCAGCAGGCCGACGAGGCCCGCGCCGTGCACGCGCAGCAGGTCCAGTACTTCAACGCCTACACCCAGGCGATGTCCGAGGTGGACAGCGCGACCCCGAGCTTCGGCCCGGAGTCGCTCGGCCTGCCCGCGGACGGCCGTCTCGGCGGCACCTCGGCGCAGTCGGTCGGTGCCTCCGCGGGCGCGGTGCCGGGTGGTCTCGGCGCCACCGGGGTCGGCCCGATCGGCGCCGTCGCCGCCGGTATCCCCGGTGCTGGCGGGGCCGCCTTCGCCGGTGGCGGCCTGCCCGGCGGCGCGCCTGCTCCGCACGGTTCCCCGGCTGCTCCCGCGCCGGGTGCGGTCTCGGGTGCCGCTCAGCCGGCTGCGGCGGCGTCCTCCGGTGGCGGTGGTTCGGCCGCGCTGGGTGCGGCGGTCGGTCTCGGTGCCGCGGGCCTGGGCGCGGTGGGCGGCAAGGCGGTGCTCGGCCGGGGCAGCAAGTCCGGGGCCAAGGAGAAGCAGGCCGACGGCACGGCGGCCAGCTCGGACCAGTCCCAGCAGGCTCAGGGCGGGGCTCAGCAGCAGCAGGCCCAGCAGAGCCTGATGAACACCGGTGGCACCATCGGGGGCACCAGCGCCCCGCCGGCTTCCGGCATGGGCGGTGGCATGGGCGCCGGCGGCGCGCACGGCGCGGAGGACGAGGAGCACACTCGTGCGTCCTTCCTCGTCGAGGCCGACCCGGACGAGGCGTTCGGCGCCAACGTGGCGACGGCTCCGCCGGTCATCGGCGCCTGGAACGACGAGGACGACCGCTGATCCGGCGCGTGGGCGCCGGATCCGAACAGAGGGTGAGACTCGATGGTGCGAGCGGAGCTGCTCACTCCGCTGGAGCTCGACTTCCTCTGGGAGTCGTTCGGAGCAGGTGAACTGCCGTACCCCCTGGAGGTGCGCTCGCACGGCGCGACGATGGACGAGCGCGCCTCCCTGCGCCGGCAAACCCTCGACCGCCTGGTCGCGCGCGGCGCGGCCGACGGGCGGGGCCGCCCGGCGCCGCACATCGAGGAGTTCTTCGAGGTGCTGGCGGGCGCGGAGACCAGCCTGGACAGCGTGCACATCACCGCGCCCGAAGCGCGCCCGCTGCTGGCCGTGGCGTCCGCGCTGAACGGCCGCGGGGTGCTCGCGGTGCACGACGACCGGGGTTTCCACCTGCAGCCGATGCCCGCCGACGGGCTGGCGAGCGCCATCGTGTCGCTGCTGCCCGCGGCGCCGCGCGGCACCGAGAAGTCGATCACCGTCCCGCTCGAGCAGCTGCTCACCGCGACGGGCGCGGACTTCCTGCAGCGCCGGTCGGCGAGCGGCGAGCGCACGAGCGCGGACGACGACCGCAAGGCGCTGGCCCGGCTCCAGGCCCAGCCGCGCCTGCGCGGCGGCCAGATCGGCGCCAACGCCCGCAGCCGCAGCGGCGCGAAGTCCCGTCCGCCGGTGCTGAGCTGGTTCGACACCGAGGGCGGCCGCTACTTCACGCAGGCCAGCCGCGGGCACGACGGCCGCGACTGGATCACCATCGCGCCCGCCGACGCCGCCAGCCTGCGGCACCGCCTCGGCGAGATGCTGGTCAGCGCGGCCGGCATGAACCTGGCGCCCGGTGGTGCGTGGTGAACCGTCCGGAGTTCTTCACGCCGGTCACGTTCGACTTCCTGTGGGAGGCCGCGGGCATCGGCGAGCTGCCGTACCCGCTGCAGGTCCGGTCGCACGGCGCGACCATGGACGAGCGGTCGGTGCTGCGCCAGCGCGCGCACGAGGAGCTGAAGGCCCGCGGCCTGCGCGACCACTACGGCCGGCTGGAACCGCACGTCGAGGACTGGTTCCGGGTGCTGTCGCAGGGCACCGCCAGCATCGACGCGGTGCACATCCCGGACTTCCGCGTCCCGCCGGTGTCGATCCTGGCGGCCACCGACGGCACGCTCGGCGTGGTGGCGATCCAGGACGCCGACGGCATCTGGATCCGGCCGGCGTTCCCCGAGGGCCTGGTCTCGACGGTGGTCGACCTGCTGCCGCCGGGCACCCGCGGCACCGAGGCTTCCATCACACTGCCGGTCGACGAGGCACTGCGGATCCCGCCGTCGCGCACCGCCGTGCCGGTCGGCGCCGGGGCCAAGCCGCGGCGCCGGTCGCTGAGCGAGGCGCCGTCCGACCCCCGAGAGGCGTACGCGCGCCTGTCCGGCCAGCCGCGGTTGCGCGGCGGCCAGCTCGCCGCCAACAGCCGCTCCGACGTGGGCGGACGTCGCAGGTCACCGGTGCTGGGCTGGTTCGACACGGCCAGCGGCCGCTACCTGAGCCTGTCCCGGCCGGGTGCCGACGGGCGGGAGTGGGTCACGGTGTCCTCGGCGGACGCGAAGACGCTGCGCACCAGGCTCGGTGAGATGGTGGCGAGCGTCACAACCGAGCCGGGCTACTGACGTGCACCGGTCCGGGGAACCAGACCACGGCACCGCCCGTTGACCTGCTTGAGACTCGTGCAGGTGCCCATGTCGGCCGGACTGTACCCTGGATGGACGGGGTGTTCCTCGCACACCGCAAGTTGTTGTCTACACCGTGACGGCGGATGTGACATCTACCGCCTAACCAGGGAGGGTCGAGGCCGAACGGCCGAGGCATATGGACCGGAAGCGCCTGCTCAGGAACCCGCTGCTGTGGATCGTCGCGGTTGTGTTGATCTTCCTCGCGGTCAACACCCTCACCGACAGCGACCGTGGTTATACCCAGGTCCCCACTTCACAGGCGATCGCGCAGATCGACACGAACAACGTGAAGGAAGCCAACCTGGAGGACAAGGAGCAGCAGCTCAAGCTGTCGCTCAACAACAAGATCGACGTCGACGGCCAGCAGGTCGACCAGATCATCGCGCCGTTCCCCTCGGACGCGACGAGCCTGATCTACAGCAGGCTGATCGAAAAGCCGAACATCAAGTTCTCCACCACGGTGACGCAACAGGGCTTCTTCACGCAGATCCTGTACTACATCATCCCGCTGGGCCTGCTGCTCCTGCTGCTGATGTGGATGATGAACAACGCGCAGGGCGGCGGCAACCGCGTCCTCAACTTCGGCAAGTCCAAGGCCAAGCAGCTGAACAAGGACATGCCGAAGACGACCTTCGGCGACGTCGCGGGTGCCGACGAGGCGGTCGAAGAGCTCTACGAGATCAAGGACTTCCTGCAGAACCCGGCCCGCTACCAGGCACTGGGCGCGAAGATCCCGAAGGGCGTGCTGCTCTACGGCCCGCCCGGTACCGGTAAGACCCTGCTCGCGCGGGCCGTCGCCGGTGAGGCCGGCGTGCCGTTCTACACGATCTCGGGGTCCGACTTCGTCGAGATGTTCGTCGGTGTCGGTGCCTCCCGCGTCCGCGACCTGTTCGAGCAGGCCAAGCAGAACGCCCCGTGCATCATCTTCGTCGACGAGATCGACGCGGTCGGCCGCCAGCGCGGCGCCGGCCTCGGCGGCGGTCACGACGAGCGCGAGCAGACGCTGAACCAGCTGCTCGTCGAGATGGACGGCTTCGACTCGCGCGGCGGCATCATCCTGATCGCCGCCACCAACCGGCCGGACATCCTCGACCCGGCGCTGCTGCGACCGGGCCGCTTCGACCGGCAGATCCCGGTGTCCGCGCCGGACCTCGCCGGCCGTCGCGCCATCCTCGAGGTCCACTCGAAGGGCAAGCCGCTCGCGCAGGGCGTCGACCTGAACGCGCTGGCCAAGCGGACCGTCGGCATGTCGGGCGCCGACCTGGCCAACGTCATCAACGAGGCCGCGCTGCTCACCGCCCGCCAGAACGGGCACGTGATCACCGACGCGGCGCTGGAGGAGTCGGTCGACCGCGTGATCGGCGGTCCGGCCCGCAAGAGCCGGATCATCTCCGAGCAGGAGAAGAAGATCACCGCCTACCACGAGGGCGGGCACGCGCTCGCCGCGTGGGCGATGCCGGATCTCGAGCCGGTGTACAAGCTGACGATCCTGCCGCGCGGCCGGACCGGTGGGCACGCGCTGGTCGTCCCCGAGGACGACAAGCAGCTGATGACCCGGTCCGAGATGATCGCCCGGCTGGTGTTCGCGATGGGTGGCCGCACGGCCGAGGAGCTGGTCTTCCACGAGCCGACCACCGGTGCGTCCTCCGACATCGAGCAGGCGACCAAGATCGCCAAGGCGATGGTCATGGAGTACGGCATGAGCGCCCGGCTGGGTGCCGTGAAGTACGGCCAGGACCAGGGCGACCCGTTCCTGGGCCGCTCCGCCGGGCGCCAGCCCGACTACTCGCTCGAGGTCGCGCACGAGATCGACGAAGAGGTCCGCAAGCTCATCGAGACCGCGCACACCGAGGCGTGGGAGGTGCTCAACACCTACCGCGACGTGCTCGACGACCTGGTGCTGGAGCTCCTGGAGAAGGAGACGCTGAACCGCAAGGACCTCGAGCGGATCTTCGCCACCGTCGAGAAGCGCCCGCACATCACGGTCTTCAACGAGTTCGGTGAGCGCACGCCGTCGGACAAGCCGCCGATCAAGACCCCGGGCGAGCTGGCGATGGAGCGCGGCGAGCCGTGGCCGCCCCCGGAGAAGAAGCCCGCGCCGCGTCAGGTGCCGACCCCGGTCGGGACCGCGCCCGGTGGCAGCGACCTCCCCGGTGGCCCGCCGTACGGCCAGCCGGAGCCGCCGTCGAACCCGTACGCGCCACCGCCGTCCAACGGCGGCCGGCCCTACGGTCCGAACGGCAGCGGTCAGTGGCCGCAGCCCTCCAACGGTGGCAACCAGTCCGGCCCGCCGAACTACGGTGCGCCTCCGGGCTGGACCCCGGCGACCCAGCCGGGTGGTCAGACGCCGTGGCGCCCTGGCCAGGGCGGCCAGCAGCGGCCGGGTGACTGGTTCGGCGGCCCGGAGGAGGGCCAGGGCCAGCACCGGCGGAATTCCGACGAGCAGGACGGTCAAGATCGACAGTGAGCTGACGCCCGACGAGGGGCCGGTCTTCGACCAGGCGCGGGCCGAGAAGGCGGTGCGCGAGCTGCTCGAGGCCGTGGGCGAGAACCCGGACCGGGAGGGTCTGCGTGACACCCCCGCCCGGGTCGCTCGCGCGTACCGGGAGATGTTCGCCGGGCTCTACACCGATCCCGCCGCGGTGCTGGAACGCACCTTCGACGAATCGCACGAAGAGCTCGTGCTGGTCACCGACATCCCGATGTACAGCACCTGCGAACACCACCTGGTGCCGTTCCACGGGGTCGCGCACGTGGGGTACATCCCGAACAGCCACGGCAAGGTCACCGGGTTGTCCAAGCTCGCCCGCCTGGTCGACCTCTACGCGAAGCGCCCGCAGGTGCAGGAGCGGCTGACGTCGCAGATCGCCGACGCGCTGGTGCGCAAGCTGCAGCCGCGCGGCGTGATCGTCGTGGTCGAGGCCGAGCACCTGTGCATGTCGATGCGTGGCATCCGCAAGCCGGGCGCGCGCACCACCACCTCGGCCGTGCGCGGCATGTTGCAGACGTCGGCGACCTCGCGTGCGGAGGCCCTGGAACTGATCAAGGGCCGTCGATGACGGACGGGGTGCCGGACCGCTGTCTGGTGATGGGCGTCCTGAACGTCACACCGGACTCCTTCTCCGACGGCGGCCGGTACCTCGACCTGGACGCGGCGCTGGCGCACGCCCACGAGATGTGGGAGCGCGGCGCGGACATCATCGACGTGGGCGGCGAGTCCACGCGGCCCGGTTCGTCCCGGGTGGACGCGGAGACCGAGATCGCCCGTGTGCTGCCCGTGGTGCGCACGCTGGCGGCCGACGGCCTGCGGCTCTCGGTGGACACCACGCGCGCCGCCGTCGCCGAGGCGGCGCTGGACGCGGGTGCCGCGATCATCAACGACGTGTCCGGCGGTCTGGCCGACCCGGACATGGCGAAGGTGGCCGCGACCAGCCAGGCGCCGTGGGTGCTGATGCACTGGCGCGGGCACAGCAAGGACATGAACGCGCTGGCCACCTACGACGACGTGGTGTCCGACGTGCGGGACGAGCTGCGGGCGCGGGTCGACGCGGCACTGGCGGCCGGTGTCGCGCCGGAGAAGATCATCCTCGACCCGGGGCTGGGGTTCGCCAAGCGCGGCGAGCACGACTGGGCGCTGCTGAACCGGCTGGAAGTCTTTCTGGACATGGGTTTCCCGGTGCTGGTGGGGGCTTCGCGGAAGCGGTTCCTGGGCACGCTGCTGGCCTCGGACGGTGTGCCGCGCCCACCCGCCGGACGCGAGGACGCGACGGCGGCGGTGACGGCGATCGCCGCGGTGAAGGGTGCGTGGGGCGTGCGGGTGCACAACGTGGGGGCGTCGCTGGACGCGGTTGCGGTCGCGGCGGCGTGGAGGCGCGGGCGTGCCTGACCGGATCACACTCACCGGGCTGCGGGTGTTCGGGCGCCACGGGGTGTTCGAGCACGAGAAGCGGGACGGGCAGGATTTCGTCGTCGACATCGTCGTGTGGCTGGACCTCGCGCCGGCCGCCGCGTCGGACGATTTGCGGGAAACCCTGCACTACGGCGAGCTGGCCCAGATGGCGGCGGAGATCGTCGGTGGGGAGCCGTACGACCTGATCGAGAGCGTGGCGGGCCGGATCGCCGATGAGGTGCTGAAGGATTCGCGGCTGTCAGCGGTGGAGGTGACCGTGCACAAGCCGTCCGCGCCGATCCCGTTGGATTTCGCGGACGTGGCGGTCACCGTTCACCGGGAGCGTTCGTGAGGGCGGTCCTGTCGCTCGGTTCGAACCTCGGTGACCGGCTGGGATACCTGAGGTCGGTCGTCGAGTTCTTCGGTCCGGCCGTGGTCGCGGTGTCCAGTGTGTACGAAACGGAACCGTGGGGCGTCGAGGACCAGCCGGATTTCCTGAACGCGGTGTGCATTGTGGACGATCCGGCGCGGGACGCGTGGGCGTGGCTGCGGGCGGGCCAGGCGCTGGAAGCCCGAGCCGGCCGCGTCCGGGAGTTGCGGTGGGGGCCGCGGACGCTGGACGTGGACGTCGTCACGGTGGACGGCGTCCGCTCCGACGATCCCGAGCTGCTGTTGCCCCACCCCGGAACCCCCGAGCGGGCGAGCGTGCTCATCCCGTGGCTGGAAATCGACCCGGACGCGGTGTTGCCGGGGCACGGCCCGGTCCGCGCGCTGCTGGAGGCACGCCCGGACTCGGACCGAGCCTCCGTCCGGCTCCTGCAGCCCTTCCCCCGCTGAGCACGGGCGCCCAGCGGGTTTCCCCCTGGGATGCCTGACTGTCTGGGCGGCTGGGGATCGGGGCGGGGGAGGTGTGGGTGAGGTGGCGGTCCGGTCGCCGTTGCCGGGCGCCGGTTCCGGGCGGCGGAATTCCTTCCCGTCCGATCAGTTCCGCAGGGTGGCGGTCATCCGCTGCACTGCCGGTAGCGGGCTGGGCGTGGGTGGCCAGCGGGTTTTCCCGTCCGATCACTTCCGCAGGGCGGCGGTCATCCACTGCACTGCCGGTACCCGGCTGGGCACGGGCGGCCAGTCGTTCATGATCGCCATCAGCTGCCAGTACCGTTCGGCCCGCACGTCGGTCCCGGCCGCGATCCGGTCGGCCACCGTGTCCCGGAAGGCGCGGTCATCCGGATCCTGCCCCGTCGTCGCCCAGCCGCGAGCGATGTCGTCCGCCAGTGCGCGGCCCTCCGCGGAATCCGGGGCGAGTCCGGCGTCCAGTGCCTTCTGGGCCCGCTCGCTCCAGGCGCACCACTCCTGCGACGGCGGGCTGACCTCCTCGCCGGCCGCGAGGGCGTCCGAGTGCCGCTCGCTCATGCGGCGGATCGCGGCGCGGAACCCGGGGTCCTGGATGAGCTCGGCGAACTCGATCCAGGCCTCCAGCTGCTCGGGCGTCGGGTCGTCCGGCAGCTGCGGCTTGGCCGAGCGCATCCGCTCGTAGAACTCCGGGTCGACGGCCAGCCCTTCGCTCACCTCCCGCCAGAACTCGTCGACCAGGCGGGCCCGTTCCTCGTCGGACATCGACGCGAGCTTGTTCATCAGCTTCACCTCCTCCGGTTCGGACTTCCGCTTCACGACCGCCCGGAGCACCGCGCGTCGCAGCCGCAGCCTGCGGATCTGCTCGTCGAGCGCGTCGATGTGCCGGTGCGCCAGCCGGGAAACGCTCGTCTCCCGCGACAGCACCGCGCCGACGTCGGCCAGGCCGAGGCCGAGCTCCCGCAACGTCTTGATCAGTTCGAGCCGGGCCATGGCCTTGACGTCGTAGAGCCGGTAGCCGGAGCGCGTGCGGTCGGCGGGCGGCAACAATCCCTCGTCGGAGTAGAACCGGATGGTCTTGACAGGCAACCCGGTCCGCCGGCTCAGCTCGCCGATGGTGAACATCCCGCCCACTCGCTCCATCGTCAACCCTCCAGTCGCTGGAGAGTCAACTCTCGCACGGGCCGCTCGGTACCGTGGCCGTATGCACTTCACCCGGCCCCGTGAACTGGTGATCGCCGGGCTGGTCGGGCTCGTGGTCGCCTACCTGCTGTTCGAGTTCGCCTACGGCGACCTGCCCCGGTTGCCGCGGCTGGCCGGCGTGTCGCTGGTGGCGCTCGCGGTGATCGAAGTCGCACTCGCCTTCTCGATGCGGTCGCGCGTCAGGTCCGGCCGGGTCGTCAACGCGGTCTCGGCGGCGCGCACCGTGGCGCTCGCGAAGGCCTCGTCGTTGCTCGGCGCGATCATGCTCGGTGCGTGGGTGGGCATCGCGGCCGCGTTGTTCCCGCGGGCGTCGGAGCTGGCCGCGGCGTCGAGCGACCTCCGCAGCGTCGCGATCGGCGGGGTGTGCGCGGCGGCGTTGATCGCCGCGGCGCTGTGGCTCGAGCACTGCTGCCGCACGCCGGAGGACGACGAACGTGATCCCGATCATCACCCGACCGGTTAACGCTGGGAACCGACCGCTCGAAGTACCAAACAGGTCTCAGACGGATAACTAGCGGGTACGGTGTGGTTCATGACTGGCGAGGGTGACGAGACGCGCGGCCGCGTCCTGGGCAGGCCGTGGTTTCTCATCGGCCTTGCCCTCGCGGTCGCCGCCACGATTCCCCTGGTGTTGGCGGACGACGTCCGGTACATGCGGCTGGGGATCGTCGCCGCGCTGTGGGCGGCGCTGATCGGCGCTTTCCTCGCGGTGCGGTACCGCAAGCAGGCGACCACCACCGAGGAGGCGGTCGCGCAGGCGCAGGAAGTGTACGAGCTGGAGCTCGAACGCGAGATCGCCGCGCGGCGCGAGTTCGAGCTCGAGGTGGAAGCCGAGACGCGGCAACGGGTCGAGGCCGAGTCCCGCACCGAACTGGACGCGCTGCGCGCGGAGATCGCGTCCCTGCGGGACAACCTGCAGGGCCTCTTCGGCGGTGAGGTGCTGCTCGAGCGCGTCGCGCTGACCGCGCAGGCCACCCGGATGCGCGCGCTGCGCGAGGAGCAGCGGGTCGTCGAGCCGGGTTCGGGCAAGCCGGCGCAGATCACCGCGGCGAAGAAGGAGAGCAGCGACCGGCCGACCGAGTTCATCGAGCGGGTGCGGGAGAAGGAGCCGGTGCGCACCGGCGGCCGCCCCACGGCGCCCGAACCGCGCCGCCCGGAACGGTCGATGGACCTCCCGGTGCGCCGCGTCGCGAAGGCCGAGCCGGTGGCCCCACCGGCCGACCTGGAGCGGACGCGCGTGCAGCCCGCCGCGAAGAAGCCGGAACGCCCGCAGGCGCGGCCGGTCGAGCCGAGCCGTCCCGCGCCCAGCCGCCCCGAGCGGGCCCGGCCGAACGCCGCGACCACGCCGGTCAAGCGCGAGCCGCCGCGCGAACCCGACCCCGTGGAGCAGCCGACCCAGGTCGCGAAGGCACTCGACCCGGACTGGACTCCGCGGGCCGAGCGCTCGGCGACGGACCTGTCCGCCGCGTTCCCGACGCGGATGACGCGACCGGTGCAGCCGGAGCCCCCGCGCGCCGAGGTCGCGCGCCCGGAGCCCGCGCGCGCCGAGCCGTCGTGGGTGGAGCCGGTGCAGCCGGAGCCCGCACGTGCGGAGCCGGAGAAGCAGTCGGCGGTCGTACCGGTGCCCGAGGACCACCCGGTGGTCAACGAGACGTTGCCGGTCGAGGTCCGGCGGCTGGCGCAGCAGGGCAGGCCGGGCGGTCGCCGTCGCCGCGCGGAGGACGACGAGGCGCCCGCCGGACGCCGTCGCCGTCCCGACGCGGACGAGGCCCAGCCCGGCGTGCCGGTGCCGGATGCGGACGTGGCGCCCGGGGGGCCGCGCCGGTCGGTCGCCGAGGCCGAGACCGCCGGACGACGCTCATCCGCGGGGGACGCGGTGAGCAGCCGCCGGCCCGCGGAGTCGAGCGGGTACCGGTCCGCGGACGCGATCAAGGGCCGCCGCTCCGCCGAGGCCGGCCGCCGTGCCGAGCCCGACGAGGCCCCGGCCGGACGACGGCACCGCGCCGAGGGCGAGCCGCCGTCGTGGGTGAGCACGGGCCGCCGCGCGAAGCCGGAGGCGGACACCCCGCGCTCCGGGCACCGCACCACAGCGGCCGAGGACACCGGCTCGCATTCCGCGGGGCGCTCGGTGAGCGAACTCCTCGCCGCGAACGGCAAAACAGCCACCCCGCGACGCCGCCGCCGCGCCGAGGACTGACGCCGCGCCGAGGACTGACGCCGCGCCGAGGGCCACCGGCCGTAGCGACCGGCAAGATCGCCGCTTCGCGACCGCCGTCGCCGGGGGGGTGCCGCGTCGGGGCTACTCGCGGAGTGACTGGCGAGTTCGCTGCTTCGCGACCGTCGCCGCTGGGAGTGGCGCGCCGAGCGCCACCCGCGGAGCGACCCGCGAGTTCGCTGCTTCGCGACCGCCGTCGCTGGGGAGTGACGCGTCGGGGCTACTCGCGGAGTGATCGGCGAGTTCGCTGCTTCGGGACGGTCGCTGCTGGGGGGTGCCGCATCGAGGGTCACCCACGGAGCGCAGGGCAGGTTCGCCGCTTCGCGACCGTCGCCGCGACCCAGAGGTGGGCGCGCCTCGCGGCGAGTGACAACGCCGCTGTCGCCGCCGCCCCTGCAGCCGCACGGCAGCCGCACCGTCGCCGTCGCGGCGGCCGCCGTGCGCGGCGCTGGAGGCAGCGAGGCGCCTCCGCCGGAGGGCGGACAGGGCGCCGCGGCGCAAAAGCAGTCACCGTAGAGTTCCGGGCTGTGACCGCACCTCCTCGCAGGCTCACCGTGCTCCTGCCCGTGCTCGGCCTCGTCGTCCTCGCCGTCTGCGGGCTGACCGTGCTCGGCCTGGTCACGGTGCGCGTCGGGCCCGTGGCGGTGGCCATCGGCGTCGCCGCGGCGCTCGTGCCCGTCGCGGTCGTCGTGGCGACCATCCTGTGGGTCGATCGCTGGGAACCGGAGCCGGCGAAGTTCCTGCTCGTCGCCTTCTTCTGGGGCGCCTGCGTCGCCGCGATCACCGCCCTGCTGATCAACAACACCGCCGAAACGGTGGGCGACCTGCTGCTCGGCGAGGGCCGCGGCAGCAAACTGTCCGCCCTCCTGTCCGCGCCGCTCGTCGAGGAAGCGGCGAAGGCCTCGTTCGTGCTCGCGATCCTCCTGCGCCGCTCCGACGAGTTCGACGGGATCATCGACGGCATCGTCTACGCCGGATTCACCGCGGCCGGCTTCGCGTTCACCGAGAACATCTACTACTTCGGCCGCGCCTTCAACGACTACGGCTTCGGCAACGCCACCAGCAGCGGGGTGATCGCCGCGTTCGTGCTGCGCGGTGTGATGTCCCCGTTCACGCACCCGTTGTTCGCCGCCCTCACCGGCATCGGCTTCGGCTACGCCTCCCGCGCCGACAGCAGATCCGTCAAGATCCTCGCCCCGCTCGGCGGCTACCTCGCCGCCGTCCTGTTGCACGCCCTGTGGAACGGCGCGGCGGTCCTCGGGGGCGCCCAGACCTTCCTCAACGTCTACTTCCTGATCATGGTGCCGATGTTCATCGCGGTCGTGCTGCTCGTCCTGCTGCAACGCCGCCGCGAACAGCGGATCGTCACCGCCGCCCTGCCCGCGATGGTGGAGGCCCGCCTGATCGCGCCGTCGGAGGTCGAACTGCTGTCGACCCTCGCCGGCCGCCGCGACTGGCGCCGCCAGGCCCGGCAGCAGTCCGGGCGGGACGCCGCGAAAGCCGTCGCACGCTACCAGGCGAGCGTGACCGAGCTCGCGTTCCTGCGCCGCCGCAAACCCACCCCCGAACACGAAAAGCGCAGGCGGGAACTGCTGACCGCGCTGCGCACCTCCCGCGCCGACGCGGTCCGGCTCGCGGGTGACGGCAGCCGAACCGGATGAACCGGGTCGGGTGAAGCTGGTCACCCGCGCCCGACTCGGCGCGTTCCGGCGAGCTACCCTCGCCCCGTCGTCCGGTACCCGCACCAAGAGCGGGACTGGAACGAGCTGAGGAGTTCTGCTGCCATGAGCGTCCACAGGGGCACGCCGTGAGTCGTCCCGCCAGGCTCGGCGTCGGGGTGATCTCCGCCGGGCGCGTGGGCAGCGTGGTCGGCGCCGCGCTCGCCCGCACCGGGCACACCGTGGTCGCCGCCGCCGGGATTTCGGCCGCCTCGCAGGCCCGCGCCGAACGCATGCTGCCCGGTGTCCCGCTGCAACCGCCGGACCAGGTCGCGGCCACCGCCGACCTGGTCCTGCTGGCCGTGCCCGACGACGAGCTCGCCGGCCTGGTCCGCGGCCTGGCCGCCACCGGGTCCTGGCGCCCCGGCCAGATCGTCATCCACACCTCCGGCGCGCACGGTCTGGACGTGCTGGCCCCGGCCGCCGAAGCCGGTGCCCTGCCGTTGGCGCTGCACCCGGTGATGACCTTCACCGGGCGCACCGAGGACCTCGACCGGCTCGCCGCGTGCAGCGTCGGCGTCACCGCCGCGGCCGACGACGAGATGGCGTGGAGCGTCGGCGAGGCGCTGACCGTCGAGATGGGCGCCGAACCGGTCCGGGTGCCGGAGGCGGCCCGCCCGCTGTACCACGCGGCGCTCGCGCACGGCGCCAACCACCTGATCACGCTCGTCGACGACTGCGTGGACCTGTTGCGCGGCGCGGGCATCGGGAACGCGGAGCGCATGCTCGGCCCGCTGCTGTCGGCCGCGCTGGACAACGCGCTGCGGCACGGGGATCGCGCGCTGACCGGTCCGGTCGCGCGCGGCGACACCGGTACGCTGCGCAAGCACCTCGCGGTGCTCGAAGCCACCGATCCCGCGATCGTGCCCGCCTACACCTCGCTCGCCCGGCGCACCGCGCGGCGAGCCGAATCGGCCGGCCTGCTTGAACCGCGCGCCGCCGCCGAGATCACCGAACTCCTGGAAGGGCCGGGAAACCCGTGACCACACCGAAATTCAGCCGCGGGCGGCTGAACACGTTCCAGACACCGGCCGACGTCCACCGGGTCACCGCGGCGCTGCGCTCGGTCGGCCGCAAGGTCGCGCTGGTGCCCACGATGGGCGCACTGCACGCCGGCCACCGTGAGCTGATCCGCCGCGCGAAGCGGCTGCCGAACACCGTCGTCGCCGTGTCGATCTTCGTGAACCCGTTGCAGTTCGGCGAGGGCGAGGACTTCGACGCCTACCCGCGCCCGCTGGAGCGGGACCTGGAGATCCTGGCCGAGGACGGCGTCGAGATCGCCTTCGTGCCCAAGGTGGGCGACCTCTACGCCGAGGGCCACGCCGTGACGTTGCACCCCGGCCCGCTCGGCGACGACCTGGAGGGCGCCCACCGGCCCGGCCACTTCGGCGGGGTGCTGACCGTCGTGGCGAAGCTGTTCAACATCGTCACCCCGGACTACGCGTTCTTCGGCGAGAAGGACTACCAGCAGCTGGTCCTGATCAAGCGGATGGTGCGGGACCTGAACCTGGACGTCCGCGTGATCGGTGTGCCGACGGTGCGCGAGCCGGACGGGCTGGCCCTGTCCTCGCGCAACGTCTACCTCTCGCCGGAGCAGCGGGAGTCGGCGATGGTGCTGTCCGCGGCGCTGGTGGCCGGCGCGCACTCCGGTCCGAAGGGGGCCGGCGCCGTGCTCGCGGCGGCGCGCGAAACGCTGGCCGCCCGTCCGGGTGTCGCAGTGGATTATCTCGAGTTGCGTGGAACCGATCTTGGTCCCGCGCCCGTCGATGGGGAAGCACGGTTGCTGGTCGCCGCCCGCGTGGGGCGGACCCGGCTGATCGACAACGTCCCGGTGGTGCTGGGCGCGTCGGAGGAAGAGAGATAACCATGTACCGCACGATGCTGAAGTCGAAGATCCATCGCGCGACGGTCACCCAGGCCAACCTGCACTACGTCGGGTCGGTCACGATCGACGAGACGCTGATGGAGGCGGCGGACCTGCTGCCGGGCGAGCTGGTGTCCATAGTGGACGTCACGAACGGCGCGCGGCTGGAGACCTACGTGATCCCCGGCGAGCGCGACAGCGGTGTCATCGGGATCAACGGCGCGGCCGCGCACCTGGTGCACCCGGGCGACCTGGTCATCCTGATCTCCTACGGGCAGATGGACAACGCCGAGGCGGCCTCGTTCAAGCCGCGGATCGTGTTCGTCGACGACGAGAACCGGATCAAGCACGAGGGCGCCGACCCCGGCCACGCGCCGGCCGGTTCCGGTCTGGTGAGCGGCAGCATCCCGATCGTGTCGCCGGACCGGGAGAACCCGTTCCCGGTCGCCGAGACCGTCGACGCGGCCAAGCTGGACGCGCTCCTGCACGCCGAGAGCTGACGACGTTGCTCCTGGCGATCGACGTCGGCAACACCAACATCGTGCTCGGCCTCTACGAGGGCCGCGGGGACGGCGCCCGGCTCGTCGGCGACTGGCGGATGCGGACCGACGCGCAGATGACCGCCGACGAGCTGGCCCTGACCATGCGCGGCCTGCTCGGCGAGCACGCCGACGCGATCACCGGGATCAGCGCGCTGTCGACCGTGCCCGCCGTGCTGCGCGAGATGCGGGTGATGCTCGGCCGGTACTACTCGCGCGTGCCGAAGGTCGTGGTCGAGCCCGGTGTGCGCACCGGTGTGCCGCTGCTGGTGGACAACCCGCGAGAGGTGGGCGCGGACCGGCTGGTCAACACGCTCGCCGCCCACCACCTGCACCGCACGGCGTGCGTGGTGGTCGACTTCGGCACCTCGACCAACGTCGACGTCATCTCGGCGAAGGGCGAGTTCCTCGGCGGCGCCTTCGCGCCGGGCATCGAGATCTCGGTCGACGCGCTGGCCTCGCGGGCGGCCGCGCTGCGCAAGGTCGAGCTGGCCCGGCCGCGGTCGGTGATCGGGAAGAACACCGTGGAGTGCCTGCAGTCGGGCATCGTGTTCGGGTTCGCCGGGCAGGTCGACGGGCTGGTGCGGCGGATCGTGCGCGAGCTGACCGAACGGACTCGCGAACCGGTGACCGTGCTGGCCACCGGCGGCCTCGCGCCGCTGGTGATCGGCGAATCTGAGACCATCACCGAGCACGTCCCCGATCTGACGCTGCTGGGCCTGCGCCTGGCCTTCGAGCGGCAGACGCGTTAGCGGCGTTCGCCGCGCAGCACGGTCGTCTCCAGCGGCAGGTCGAATTCGCCCGCCGCGGTGTCCGGGTGGGTGCCGAGGAATTCCCGCACGCGCTTCCGGATCTCGTCGCGCTCCGGCTCGGGCGCGACGAGCAGGGCGGAATGCGTGAACAGCGTTTCGACCAGGCTTTCGGCGGTCCGCCGGTGCGCGTGCCGGAATGTCCGCCGCTCGAACGGACCGAACGCGGGGTGGTCGGCGAGCCGGGCGTTCGTGCTGCCGCGCTGGACGAAGCCGGAAATCCGGGCGAATTCGGCGACCCACGGCACGGAACGGTCGTTGCTGTTCCACAGCCCGGCGACGAACCCGCCGGGACGCAGCACGCGCGCGATCTCGGTCAGCGCGGGGACCGGGTCGAACCAGTGGAACGCCTGTCCGGCGAGAACCGCGTCGGCGCTGCGGTCCGGGAGCGGAATGCGTTCCGCGGTGCCGTCGAGCACGGGCACGTCCGGGTGGTGCCGGGTGAACTCGGACCGCATTTCCGCGTCCGGCTCCACGGCCGTCACCTCGAGGCCGAGGGCGAGCAGACCGGTGGTGAGCTTCCCGGTGCCGGCGGCCAGGTCGATCACGCGGGTCGCCCCAGGCGGCAAGCACCATCGCAAACCGTCGAGCGGGTAGTCCGGCCGGTGCCGCGCGTACTCGGCGGCGCGTCCCCCGAATGAGCGGGACCGACGGGACCAGAGTTCACGCTCCGCAGGTGAGGTGGCTTCGCTCACTTGCGCGATGCTAACCACGAACACGCGCAGGTCGATACAGGTAATCCGGTTGGCCCAGCCGGAACGCGAGTTCGTACCCTATCCGCATGACGGATTCCCCCTCCCCGGATCGCCCGGTGCCCGCTGACGACCTGCCCGAACAAATGCGGGTCCGGCGTGCCAAGCGCGATCGGCTGCTCGCGGAGGGCGTGGAGCCGTACCCGGTCGAGGTGCCGCGCACCCACACGCTCGCGGAGGTGCGCGCCGCCCACCCGGACCTGCCCGCCGACACGGCCACCGGCGAGATCGTCGGCGTGACCGGTCGCGTCATGTTTTCGCGCATCGGCGGCAAGCTGTGCTTCGCGACGCTGCGCGAAGGCGACGGCACGGAACTGCAGGCGATGATCAGTCTCGCGAACGTCGGCGAAGAGGCGCTGGCCGCGTGGAAGGCGAACGTCGACCTCGGCGACCACGTGTTCGTGCACGGCGAGGTCATCACCTCCAAGCGCGGCGAACTTTCGATCATGGCCGACGAGTGGCGGCTCACCGCCAAGGCGCTGCGCCCGCTGCCGGTCGCGCACAAGGACCTGGCCGAGGAAACGCGCGTCCGTCAGCGCTACGTCGACCTGATCCTGCGCCGTCAGGCCCGCGACGTCGTGCGCACCCGCGCTGCCGTGATGCGGTCGCTGCGCGATTCGTTCCACCGCCGCGGTTTCACCGAGGTGGAAACGCCGATGCTGCAGACACTCCACGGTGGGGCCGCGGCCCGGCCGTTCGTCACCCATTCGAACGCGTTCGACATCGATCTGTACCTGCGGATCGCGCCGGAGCTGTTCCTCAAGCGGTGCGTGGTCGGCGGGATCGAGAAGGTCTTCGAGATCAACCGCAACTTCCGCAACGAGGGCAGCGACTCCTCGCATTCGCCGGAATTCGCGATGCTCGAGTACTACGAGGCCTACGCCACCTACGACACCAACGCGGCGATGACCCGCGAGCTGATCCAGGAAGCCGCGGAGGCGGTTTTCGGCGGTCTCGAGGTGACGCTCGCCGACGGTTCGCCCTACGACCTGTCCGGGGAATGGACCTCCCTGAGCATGTACGAGTCGTTGTCGGACGCGCTGGGCGAGGAAGTGACGCCGGAAACGTCGGTCGAGAAGCTGCGCGGGTTCGCCGCGGCGCGCGACCTGGAGGTCGATCCGAAACTCGGCCACGGAAAGCTCGTCGAGGAACTGTGGGAGCACCTCGTCGGTGATCACCTGCACGAACCCACTTTCGTTCGTGATTTCCCGATCGAGACCTCGCCGCTGACTCGCCAGCACCGCAGCAAGCCGGGCGTGGCCGAGAAGTGGGACCTCTACGTGCGCGGTTTCGAGTTGGCCACCGGATACTCCGAGCTGGTCGACCCGGTGATCGAGCGGGAACGATTGATGGATCAAGCCCGCCAGGCCGCCGCGGGTGATAGCGAAGCGATGCGCCTGGATGAGGATTTCCTGCGCGCGCTCGAGTACGGAATGCCACCCAGCGGCGGTGTGGGAATGGGCATCGATCGCTTGCTGATGGCGCTGACCGGGCTGGGCATCCGGGAGACCATCCTGTTCCCGCTGGTGCGACCCGAATAACTGGTACCCACTAGTCACGGTATCGGTAACGTGATTTGCGCGCGGCCGTGATTCCGGGTATTAATGTCCTAGTCAATGGCTTCTGGTCAGGGCGCCTGCCCCTGCCCGATCATTCGCGGCTGGCCTAAAACAGGAGGAAACACATGGCACAGAAGGTGCTGGTGTCGCTCATCGACGACATCGACGGCTCGGAGGCGGACGAGACCGTCGAGTTCGGACTGGACGGCATCTCGTACCAGATCGACCTGTCGGCGGAAAACGCCGAGGAGCTCCGTGACGCGCTGGCCCAGTACGTCGAGCACGCACGCCGTGCCGGTGGCCGCAAGCGGGGCACGCCGGGTCGCGCGCCAGCGGGCAAGGTGGCCGGCCGTTCCGCATCGGTGGACCGGGAGCAGAACCAGGCTATTCGCGCCTGGGCCCGCAAGAACGGCTACCAGGTTTCCGACCGCGGGCGTATCCCGTCGGAGGTCGTGGAGGCCTACCACAAGAAGAACTGAGCGCAGTTCGGGTAAAGCGGGGCGGAAGAGGCCGCCGGGGGATTCCCGGCGGCTTTTTTCATCGCCGCCGTAGGTTGAACGCAGTTCTGTCCCGGCCGGTGATTCGCGTGGCGCTGTCGCTTTTGTTCAAGACGACCGCGCCGTGATTCGGCTGAATGGACGCATGACCGACCTTCGACCCGTGCTGACCGCGGCGGCGGAGCAGTTCACCGGGCTCCTCCGTCAGATCGAACCCGCACAACTCGGCAACCGGACCCCGTGCACCGAATACGACGTCCGGACCCTGCTCAACCACCTCCTGTACTGGGGCCCGTGGCTCGAGGCGGCGCTCCGGCGGGAGCCGGCGCCGTCCGTGTCCGGCGGCGAGCGGGACGTGGATCTCACACAGGGTGACTGGCTGGGTGATCTGTGCACGCTTGTGGATGGACTTGTGGATGCCTGCTCGCGACCGGGCGCGCTCGAGGGGACCACGAAGTTCGGCGGTTCGGAGATGCCGGCGCGGATGATCGCCGAGATGGTGCTGACCGAATGGGTCGTGCACGGCTGGGACCTCTCGCGAGCGACCGGGCACCCGCTGGCGGTCGCCCCCGAGGTGGCGAAGGCGTTGTTCACCGCGGTTCAGGGGACGGCTGAGCAGGCGCGGGAGATGAAGGTCTTCGGCGCCGAGGTGCCGTGCGCCGAGGACGCCCCCGCGCTGGACCGCCTGCTGGCCCTCACCGGACGGGACCCGGCCTGGAGCCGCTGAGCCCGTGTGGTGAAAGTCACCGGCGGCAGGTTCGCGGGCAACCTTCGCACAGGGGCTGGTCCGGCAGCAGGTAGGAGAAGCAGCAGCTCTCCCGGCGCCGGGCCCAGCCCTCGCCCGTCCGGCGCAGCCGGGTCGAGGCCGTCAGGGGCGGGTGGCGCTCGTCGAGCACCAGGCCGGCGTCCGCGACACCGGCGTCCTCGTTTCCCGCGTACAACCCGGCCCACCACAGGGTGCTGTCGAGCGCGTCGGTCGCCGCGGCCCAGAGCATGCGGCGGCCGAGGCGGCTGAGCGGGGCGTAGGCCTGCACGAACTGGGCCGCGTGCGCGGTGTACCGGGCGCGCAGCACCGCGGCCAGCGCCTTCTCGTCGGCGACGACCGTCGCCTCCGGCAACCCGGCGCCCGGGTCGCCGGGCAGGCAGTAGAACTCCTCGCCCAGCACCGCCACCCCTTCCGGGTGCGGCCGGTCGGCGCACAGGCGGAAGGCGAGTTCGCCCGGCCGGAGCATCGGTACGCGCCGTTCGTGATGGAGCAGCAACGCACCGGTGAACGCCGGCACGTGCAGGTACCACGACATGACGAACCCGGCCGTCGTCCGTTCCGGTGCCTCGCCGAAGTGGTGCCGCAGCCATTCGGCGAGCAGCTTGCGCCACACGTCGAACCGCGCGGTGTCGGTCAGCAGGTCGCTGCAGCGCTGCCAGGTGCCCGTCGTGGGCACGTCGGTGCGCACCTCCATGCGGTTCTGCAGGCCCGCCACCCTGGTGACGGACGCCCCGAGGGTGCCCGGCGCGGTGTCGATGGGGACCTCCCTGCTGCTCCGTCCGAGTGGTTAGGTTGGCCTTACCTTACTCAATCCGGTGGGGAGCGCCAGTCCGGTCCCCGGAACGAGGTGTTCGCGGTGAGCGGACAAACCGGGGCTTGCGGAATCGCCGGGAGAAGTCCCGCGTTGCACAGTTACGTCAGCTACCAGCGCAGACGTCGAGCCGGGGTCGTCCGGCACCTACATCAGCTGTGACCCGATTCGCCCCTGTGGTAGTCCGGCGCGACCGCATGGCTACTACAGTGGACTCACGGTGCTGAATCCATCGCGACGATGGGTGCTCACCGCCGGCGCAGCAGTCGAGGGAGTGGGAATGTTCGAGAGGTTCACCGACCGCGCGAGGCGGGTGGTCGTCCTGGCCCAGGAAGAGGCCCGGATGCTCAACCACAACTACATCGGCACCGAGCACATCCTCCTGGGCCTGATCCACGAGGGTGAGGGTGTCGCCGCCAAGGCGCTCGAATCGTTGGGTATCGCGCTGGAGGGCGTGCGTCAGCAGGTCGAGGAGATCATCGGCCAGGGCCAGCAGGCCCCGAGCGGGCACATCCCGTTCACCCCGCGAGCCAAGAAGGTGCTCGAGCTGTCGCTGCGCGAGGCGCTGCAGCTCGGCCACAACTACATCGGCACCGAGCACATCCTGCTCGGCCTCATCCGCGAAGGCGAAGGCGTGGCCGCGCAGGTCCTCGTCAAGCTGGGCGCGGACCTCAACCGGGTGCGCCAGCAGGTGCTGCAGCTGCTGTCCGGTTACCAGGGCAAGGAGCCGGCCGAGGCCGGCGCCGGCCGCGGCGAGGGCGCCCCGTCCTCCTCGCTCGTGCTCGACCAGTTCGGCCGCAACCTCACCCAGTCGGCGCGTGAGGGCAAGCTGGACCCGGTCATCGGGCGCGGCAAGGAGATCGAGCGGGTCATGCAGGTGCTGTCCCGCCGCACCAAGAACAACCCGGTGCTGATCGGCGAGCCCGGCGTCGGCAAGACCGCCGTCGTCGAGGGCCTGGCCCAGAACATCGTCAAGGGCGAGGTGCCCGAGACGCTGAAGGACAAGCAGCTCTACACGCTGGACCTGGGCTCCCTGGTCGCCGGTTCCCGGTACCGCGGTGACTTCGAAGAGCGCCTGAAGAAGGTGCTCAAGGAGATCAAGACCCGCGGCGACATCATCCTGTTCATCGACGAGCTGCACACGCTCGTCGGCGCGGGTGCCGCCGAGGGCGCGATCGACGCCGCGTCGATCCTCAAGCCGATGCTGGCCCGTGGCGAGCTGCAGACCATCGGTGCCACCACGCTCGAGGAGTACCGCAAGTACATCGAGAAGGACGCCGCGCTGGAGCGCCGCTTCCAGCCGATCCAGGTCGGCGAGCCCTCGCTCGAGCACACCATCGAGATCCTCAAGGGCCTGCGGGACCGCTACGAGGCGCACCACCGCGTGTCGATCACCGACTCCGCGCTGGTCGCCGCGGCCACCCTGGCCGACCGGTACATCAACGACCGGTTCCTGCCGGACAAGGCGATCGACCTGATCGACGAGGCCGGTGCCCGCATGCGCATCCGCCGCATGACGGCTCCGCCGGACCTGCGCGAGTTCGACGAGAAGATCGCCAAGGTGCGCCGCGACAAGGAGTCCGCGATCGACGCGCAGGACTTCGAGCGCGCCGCCCGGCTGCGCGACGAGGAGAAGAACCTCCTCGCGCAGAAGTCCGAGCGGGAGAAGCAGTGGAAGGACGGTGACCTGGACGTCGTCGCCGAGGTCGACGACGAGCAGATCGCCGAGGTCCTGGCCAACTGGACCGGCATCCCGGTGTTCAAGCTCACCGAGGAGGAGACCACGCGTCTGCTCCGCATGGAGGACGAGCTGCACAAGCGGATCATCGGCCAGGAGGACGCCGTCAAGGCCGTCTCCCAGGCGATCCGACGCACCCGTGCCGGCCTGAAGGACCCGAAGCGCCCGTCCGGCTCGTTCATCTTCGCCGGCCCGTCCGGTGTCGGTAAGACCGAGCTGTCCAAGGCGCTGGCGGAGTTCCTGTTCGGCGAGGACGACGCGCTCATCCAGATCGACATGGGTGAGTTCCACGACCGCTACACCGCCTCGCGGCTGTTCGGTGCCCCTCCGGGGTACGTCGGCTACGAGGAGGGTGGCCAGCTGACCGAGAAGGTCCGCCGGAAGCCGTTCTCCGTGGTCCTGTTCGACGAGATCGAGAAGGCCCACCAGGAGATCTACAACACCCTCCTGCAGGTTCTGGAGGACGGCCGGCTCACCGACGGTCAGGGCCGCACGGTCGACTTCAAGAACACGGTGCTGATCTTCACCTCGAACCTGGGCACGTCGGACATCTCCAAGAGCGTCAGCCTGGGCTTCTCTTCCGGTAACGACGAGGGATCGCGTTACGAGAAGATGAAGCAGAAGGTCAACGAGGAGATGAAGAAGCACTTCCGGCCCGAGTTCCTCAACCGGATCGACGACATCATCGTCTTCCACCAGCTCACCCAGGAGCAGATCATCGAGATGGTCGACCTGATGGTGACGCGGGTGGAGACCCAGCTGAAGGCCAAGGACATGGCTCTCGAGCTGACCGACAAGGCGAAGGCGCTGCTGGCCAAGCGCGGCTTCGACCCGGTGCTCGGTGCCCGTCCGCTGCGCCGGACCATCCAGCGGGAGATCGAGGACCAGCTGTCCGAGAAGATCCTGTTCGGCGAGGTCGAGCCGGGTCAGATCGTGATCGTCGACGTCGAGGGCTGGAGCGGCAACCCCGAGGACCGCGACGAGGAGGCCCGCTTCGTCTTCCGCGGCGAGCCGAAGCCGTCCGACGTCCCCGACGCCCCGCCGGTGTCGATCGGCGCGGGCAGCCACGAGGACGACGCCGAAGGCGAGCGCTGACCTCGTAGCAGGCCGGGCGAGTGCCCCCAGGGAGCGATCCCTGGGGGCACTTCGCGTTTCCAGGGCCAGACGCGCCCGGTTTACGGCGCGTGCGGCTCCGTGCCGGCGCCGGCCCCGGCCGGCGGTTCTCCCCGAACCGTTTCACCAGGCCCTTCGCCTGGATCGCCAAGGTCATGAAATCCTCCTCCTGTGTCGGAACCGACTCTCCCGGGTGAACCTGACAGCGCGCGCGCAGACGACTGTCAGCCGCCGAAACGGCGTGACGGGAAAACTGGTCGTGTGGTCTTCTTCGCCGTTCTGGCCGCCGTGTTCGCGGTGTTCGCGGCGATGCGCCTGGCCGGTGTCGACGGCGGCCGGCTGACGTCGTCGCTGGTCGCGCTGACCCCGTACTGGGTCGTGTGCGGCCTGGTGCTGGCGGTCCTCACCCTCGCGCTCCGGCACTGGTGGATCGGCGGGATCGTGCTGGTGCTCGCCCTCGCCGTGGGTGGGGTGGTGCTGCCGCGCGCGTTCCCCGCGGCCCAGCCGCAGGTGCATGGCCGGACGCTGCGCGTGATGTCGTCGAACATGTATTTCGGCGAGGCCGATCCGCAGACCCTCGTCCGGCTCGTGCGGGACAACCAGGTCGACGTGCTGAACCTGCTGGAGCTGACGCCGCAGGCGGTGTCCGCGCTCGAGGCGGCCGGGTTGTTCGACGTGCTGCCCCACCGCGTGCTGGAGCCGGCCCCGCGTGGCGCGGGGTCCGGGCTCGTGTCGCGGTACCCGGTGACCGAGCTGTCACTGGCCGGTCCGTCGGGTTTCGCGCAGCCGAGCGCGCGCCTGGACCTCGGTGGTGGCGTGTCCATCGAGGTCGTCGCCGTGCACCCGACCGCGCCGGTCGCGGACGCGGGCGCCTGGAAGTCGGAGATCGCCGGCCTGCCGCATCCCGCCCCCCACGGCCCGGTGCGCGTTCTGGCCGGCGACTTCAACGCGACCCTGGACCACGTCGCGTTGCGGAACCTGATCTCGACCGGCTACGCGGACGCGGGCAGCGCGCGGGGTGACGGGTTCACCGCGACCTGGCCGTCGAAGCTGCTGCCGCCCCCGGTCACGATCGACCACGTCCTGGTGGACCGGCGCGCGGCGGTGACTGGCTACCGCGTCTTCCCGATGCCGGACTCCGATCACAAGGCCGTGTTCGCCGCGATCACGCTCCCGTGAGCGGCGCCGGTTCGGTCGCGTGCCGGACGAAGCGCGCCACGTCCGGCGAGGTCGTGGTGGACGGCCAGGCGATCCGCAGCTCGCTGGCGGACAGCCCGGTCACCGGCACCACGCTGACCCCGGTGAGCGGCAGTTCGGGCAGCAGCGTGATGGGCACGAAACCGACCGCCTGGCCGAGCCGGATCGCGCTGGTGTACTGGGCCGCGTCGCGCACGATCGGGCCCGCGCGCCAGTCGTGGTGGGCGAGGTCGGTGCCGGTCCAGTACGCGGTCTCGGCCGGGCCCACGTCCGCCCACTGCGGGAACGCCTCGCCCGCCAGTTCCGCGCGGTCGATCAGCTCGCGCCCGGCCAGCGGGTGGGACTGCGGCAGCAGGGCGACCCGCTCATCGCTGCGCACCGGATCGCTGTCCAGCCCGCGATCGTCGAACGGAGTGCGCAGCAGCGACACGTCGGCCGCGCCGGCGCGCAGCTCGTCGGCCTGGGTCGGCCAGTTGGCGACCGCGGCGCGGGCGGGCAGCCCGTTGCGGTACCGCACGTTGTAGGACTCCACGAGCCCCTGCAACACGTCGACGTCGCACGCTCGCGCGGTCACCCGCAGCTGGGGCCCTTCGCGGCCGAGCCGCGCCACCCGGGCGAGGGCGGCCCGCGCGTACTCGTCGACCCCGGGGGCGTCCTCGGCGAGCACTCGCCCGGCGGCGGTGAGTTCCGCGCCGTGGCGGCCTCGCACGAACAACGCGGTCCCCACCTCGTCCTCGAGGGCCCGGATCGCGCGGGACAGGGCCGGTTGCGTCATGCCCAGGCGCTGCGCCGCCGCGGTGAAGGTGCCTTCGGTGGCGCCGGCGAGGAAGTAGCGCAGGTGCTTGAGATCCACTCCGACAGGCTGCCATGCCGTGGCGGCATGGACCCATGTCAGCGGGGCTTTGGACGTTTTCCCGCTACTCGGCTGAGGTCGAGGTATGACACGCAAGGCGATCGTGACGGCAGGCACCCGGGGTCTCGGCTTCGAGGTGGCCGCGGAACTGTCACGGCGGGACCACGCCGTGACGATCATCGGACGGGACGTCGAACGCGGGAAGGAAGCGGCACAGGAGATCGGGGCGCGGTTCGTCCAGGCGGACCTGTCGGTGCTGGGTGAGGTGCGCGCGCTCGGGGCGCGGCTGGCCGAGGAGGGGCCGTGGCACCTCCTCGTCAACAACGTCGGCGGCATGTGGTCCACGCGGTGGGAGACGGCCGACGGCATCGAGGCGAGCTTCGCGGTGAACCACCTGTCGCCGCTGGTGCTCACCGAGGCGCTGCTGGACTCCCTGGTCGCGGGGAGCCGGATCGTCGACGTGACCTCGTCGTCCATCCAGGCCGCGCTGATGCTCGGCACGCCGGTCTACGACGACGTCGATCCCGGTGAGTACTACGGCATGGCCGCGTCCGGGCGGGCGAAGCTCGCGCACCTGGCGTACAACCGGGACCTGGCTTCCCGGTTGCGCGGCAGCGGCGTCTCGGTGTTCGCCGCCGATCCCGGTGCCGCGGCGACGCCCAACGCGGCCGCGATGACGCCCGAGATCCTGCCGCCCCCGCTGCGCCCGCAGTGGGACCAGATCCGGCAGGGCGTCCAGCGGCCGGCGGCGGAGGCGGCCCGGTCGATCGTGTTCGCGGCGACCGATCCGTCGCTCGAGGGCGAGACGGGCCTCGTGATCGACCCCGGGTGCCGGCCGTCGGAAGCACTGCGCTCGGCGCTCACCGGCGAGCTCGCGGCCGCGGCCACGTCATTGACCGAACGGGTTCTGAAGAGCTAGTGCAGTACCGGATCCGGCCGCTCGGGGGGCGTGACGGCCGGATCCGGTATGCCGACAGTTGCCATCGCACGGTGGCGCCCGTGCGGCCGCAACTGCTGGGTTAGAGGGGCGAACGGGCCGGGCGGGACGCGTGGGGCCCACGGTTCCACCCGATCGAGTGGTTGGATCAGTAGTCCTTGACCGCGTACGACCGCACGACCTGGTCGAACTGGTCGGCGCCGGCTTCGACGAGCACTTCGGCGGCCTCGCTGTCGCCCTCCGTCTGCGTCGTCTCCGCGCGGCGCATCCGCAGGTTCGCGACGGCCATGTCCTGGTTGGCCCGCACGTAGTCGCGGAGCTCGTTCTCGTAGGCGGGGAACGCGACGAGGTGGTCGCCGCCGCCGGCCTTGAGCTCCCCGGCCAGCACGTACGCGCCGACCAGCGCCATGCTGGTGCCCTGCCCGGACATCGGCGAACCGCAGTAACCGGCGTCACCGAGCAGCACGACCCGGCCGCGCGACCACGAGTCCAGGTGGATCTGCGCGGCGGAGTCGAAGTGGAAGTCGGTGGCCGTGCGCGCCAGCTCCAGCAGCCGGGGCATCACCCAGCTGTCGCCGGCCAGTTTCTCGGCCAGGAGCGCCTTCTGCCCCTCGATGTCGCGGTAGTCGTACTCGACCGGCTCGTCGGAGTCGAACATCAGGTAGGCGCGGGCCTCGGTGTTGCCGCGGGCGCTCATCACCATCCCGCCGCGCATCCCGTCGCCGGGCATCTGGTGCATGACCTGCCAGCGGTCGAGGCCGAGGAAGTTCGGCACCGTGTACACGGCCATGTAGGTGCCCAGGTGGCTGATGAACCGCTCGGTGGGGCCCCAGACCAGGCGGCGGGTGTTCGAGTGCAGCCCGTCCGCGCCGACCACCAGGTCGAACGTGCGCCGCAGCCCGCTGTCGAACACCACACGGACCTCGTCGTCGTCCTGCTCGAGCGCGGCGATCGAGTCATCGTAGAGGTATTCGATCCCGTCACCGGCCGCTTCGGTGACGATCGCGACCAGGTCGTCGCGGAGGACCTCGATGTCGGGGCTGTCCAGGTCGCCGCCGGTGGCCGTGCGCTCGGTGGTGCGGTAGATCTCGTTGCCGTCCGGGTCGACCACCGACATGCCGCGCATCTCGGTGGTGCAGGCGCGCATTTTCTCCAGCACGCCCATGCGCTCGGCGACGTCGAGCGCCGGTCCGCGCACGTCGAGCGCCTGGCCGCCGGGGCGCGCGCCCGGTGCGCGCTCGACGACGGTCACCTCGAAGCCGTAGCGGGAGAGCCAGTGGGCGAGGGCGGGTCCGGCGATGCTGGCGCCGGAGATGAGGACCTTGGTGTTGTTCATGCCGCAAGCGTGCTGGGCGCCGCTGACCACCCGCTGACAGCCGGCTGTCAGCTGCCGAGCAACGCCGTCAGCGCGGGCAGCGCGGCGTGGGGGAGCGAGATGCCGCGGTTGTGCCGGACCTCCGGCTCGCGCGGGTTGATGCGGATCAGGGCACCGGTCGCGGCGGAGGCCAGCTCGGCGTAGCGGCGCACGGTCGGCACCGCGCGCCCGGCGCCCACCTCGACGACGACGGCGTCCCGGTTCGCGCGCCGCCACTCGTCGAGCGCCCGCATCTGCGCGTCGGTGCGGTGGGAGATCCAGTCGAAGTCGCCGAACATCAGGATGTTCGGGCGAGCCGGCCCGCCGCAGTTCGGGCAGGACGGCAGTGGCGGCCGGGCCTTCATCGTCGACTCGTCGACGTGCAGCACCACGTCGTCCGCGGGCCAGATGTCCGGTCCACAGGGGACGGTGCACTGCAGGTGGTGGATCGACCCGTGAGCCTCGGCGACCAGCTCGAAACCGGCCCGCTGGAACTGCCCGTCCACATTGGAAGTGAACACGGCGGCGCCGCCGGGCAGGCGGGAGCCGTGCCGCAGCAGCAGACCGAAACCGGCGTGCGGCTCGGTGCGGCGGTACAGGTCGAGCCGGTGGCCGTAGAACCCCCACGCCAGCTCGGGGTCCTCGGCGAAGTGGCGGGGGTCGGCGATCTCGGCGAAGCTCAGCCCGAGCCGGGCGTACGGCGGGTAGGCGCGCCAGAAGCCCTCGTCGCCGCGGAAGTCCGGTAGCCCCGAATCGACGCCCATACCGGCGCCCGCGCAGACCAGGAGCGCGGAGGCGCCGGCGAGCAGCTCGGCGGCCTTCGCCAGACCGTCGTCGTTCATCGCCTCAGTCGAACGAGACGACCTCGAACTCCAGCAGGTTCGCCCCGCTGGCCACCGGCTTCGCGCGCTGGCCCGCGTGGGCCTCCTTCGCCGCGCCGTTAGCCCAGGCCTGGTAGGCCTCTTCGGACTCCCACTTCGTGTAGACGAAGTAGCGGTTCTCGCCGGCGACCGGGCGGAGCAGCTCGAAGCCGAGGAAGCCGGGCTGCCCGTCCACCGAGTGCGCCCGGTTGGCGAAGCGTTTCTCCAGCTCGGGGCCCGCGCCCTCGGGAACCTCGATCGCGTTGATCTTCACG
This sequence comes from Amycolatopsis thermophila, assembly GCF_030814215.1. Taxonomy (NCBI): domain Bacteria; kingdom Bacillati; phylum Actinomycetota; class Actinomycetes; order Pseudonocardiales; family Pseudonocardiaceae; genus Amycolatopsis; species Amycolatopsis thermophila. The sequence continues at coordinate 2,783,960 of NZ_JAUSUT010000001.1, forward strand.
ACTGCCATACCGCCAGCCTACCGACGCCCCCACCGCGGACCGGGCCCCTCGGTATGGTGGAACGTAATGGGGATCACAGATGAAGAGCGGACACTGGCCCGGGGGCTCGCCGGGGACCTGCGGAAGATTGTCCGGGCGGCGGCCGTCGTGGTCGACGAGGACAGCCCGGCCGAGGAGCTGATCGGCAAGATCACCGGGCACCTCGGGGTCGAGTTCCGGCAGGTCGTGCTGGTCGCGCAGGAGTTCCCGCCGTGGGAGCACGGTTGCGTCCATCGGGGCGTCGAGGCCTACCTCGCCGAGCGCGGCGGGCGGGCGGAGTGGTTCGGCGCCACCGGCGCGAACCGCACGAACGAGGAACTGACGGGCATCCTGTCCGCGGCCCGGCGGCACGGCGGGTTCGAGCTGGGCGCGGTCGACATGGCGACCGTCGCGACCGGACCGGAGTCGGCCGAGGAGGTCATCCAGTTCGGGCTGGTGGCCACCACCGCCCCGGACGGCAGCCCGGCGATCGTCGCGGTGCGCGGGCCGATCGCGCAGCACGGGCCCAGCGCGGTGTCGCGGGTCGAGGTCCTGGCGGCCGACCGCGACACGGCCGGCGCGATCCGCGACCGCATCGACCACCTCGCCCGGGTGCACGACGTGCTGCGCGGGCAGGTCCTCGCGTTCGGCAGCAGCGAGTACCGCGGCAACGAGCTGCTCACGTTCCTGCCGCGCCCGGACCTGAGCGCGGAACAGGTGGTGCTGCCCGCCGGTGTGCTGCCGGCGATCGAGGACCACATCGTCGGCATCGCCGAGCACGCCGACCGGCTCCGGAGGGCGGGGCAGCACCTCAAACGCGGGCTGCTGCTGCACGGCCCGCCGGGCACCGGCAAGACCCACACGGTGCGGTACCTGATGAGCCGCCTGTCCGGCAGCACGGTGATCATCCTGACCGGCGCGGCGATGCGGTTCATCGGCAAGGCCGCGGAGCTGGCGCGGCGGCTGCAGCCGTCCATCCTGGCGGTGGAGGACGTCGACCTGGTCGCCGAGGACCGCACGATGCCCGGTGGCGGTGGGGCGCTGCTGTTCAGCCTGCTCGACGCGATGGACGGGATCGGCGCGGACGCCGACGTCACGTTCGTGCTCACCACGAACCGGCCGGAGGCGCTGGAGGCCGCGCTGCGGGACCGGCCGGGCCGGGTCGACCTGGCGGTGGAGATCCCGCGCCCGGACGCCGAGGGGCGGCGGAAGCTGATCGAGCTGTACGCCCGCGGGGTCGAGCTGCGGGCCGACCTCGAGCCGGTCGTCGCCGCGACCGACGGTGTGACGGCGTCGTTCATCAAGGAACTGCTGCGGCGGGCGGTGCTGCACGAGGTGCGGGCCGGTGCGGACGGCGACCGGGTACGGGTGGGCGACAAGGCGCTGACCACGGCGTTCCGCGACATGCAGGATTCGCGGAACTCACTGACCAGGTCGTTGCTCGGCAGCTGATTGAATGGCGCGGGTGAGGGTCGTGGACTTCGGCGGTGCGGGCCGGCCCATCGTGTTGCTGCACGGGCTGATGGGCCGGGCGCGCACCTGGTGGCGGGTGGCGCAGTGGCTGCGGCCGTACGGGCACGTCGTCGGGCTGGACGCGCGCGGGCACGGGCGGGCGCCGCGGGTCGGGCCGTGGACGACGGAACAGTTCGTCGCCGACGCCGCCGAGGCGGTGCGGTCGCTGGGTTCGCCCGCGGTGCTGATCGGGCACTCGATGGGCGGCCTGCACGCGTGGGCCCTGGCGGCGACGCACCCCGAGCTGGTGGACGCCGTGGTGGTCGAGGACATGGCGCCCGACCAGCGCGGCAAGACCGTCGAGACGTGGCGCGGATACTTCGAATCGTGGCCGGTGCCGTTCCAGTCGCTGGCGCACGTGCGGGACTTCTTCGGGGAAACCGGCGACTACTTCACCGAATGCATGGCGGAACGCGACGATGGCTGGCACCTGATGGCCTCGCTGGACGACCTGTACGAGATCGCCGCAGAATGGGGGCGGCGCGAGTACTGGTCCCTGGTGGAGGCCGTGAAGTGCCCATTGCTGGTCATCGAGGCCGAGCACACCCTGATGCCGCCGGGCCAGCAGGCGGAGATGGCGAAGCGGGCGGTGCGGGGACGGCACGTGGTGGCCCCCGGCGCGGGGCACGTGGTGCACGACTCGGCGCCCGACTTCTATCGCGGCGCGGTGGAGGCCTTCCTTTCCGAGGTCCTGGAGCGGTAGGTATCGGGAAAACCGCGCGCCGCACGAGACCCTCCCGCCGCCCGGCAACGCCAAGCGACGTGGGGCCACAACCCGAACCAGAACCCGGCAACGCGAGCCCTCAACCCGAACCGGAACCCGGCAACGCGAGCCCCCGACCCAAACCGGAACCCGGCAACGCATGCGGGGCGCGGCCTCCCCAGACGTCCCGGCGGCCGGCAACGCCAGGCGAGGTGCGGCCTCCCCAGACCTCCCCCGCCCCCGATCCCCAGCCCGCCTTTGGTCGCCGACCAGGCGTGTCAAGGTACTCTTTCCCGCCTTGACACGCCTGCTCGGCGACCGAAAACACTCCATCCGGAGGGGGCGGGGGAGGTCGGCACCCAAGGTGACCGTTCGGCGCCGTAGGCGCCCTCCGCCGCGAAGCGGCGGGAAAAGATCAAAAGAATGTCCTCGCCGGACGGGCAGGCTCCGGGATGACCGGGGAGCGTTGTCATCTCACCTCATGCAGTGGGTCGCTGGGTGGTCATCCCGTCGCCTGCATTGAGGCCTATCACTGTGAGCCAGGCCCGCACGCTTGACATGTCATCTCGCGCGGGTGCCGGGGGTGCGGGCCTGGCTCACAGTGATCGAGACGGCCTCAGGCGACGGGATGACCACCCAGCTCACTTTGGGGGCAGGGCGCTTCGCGCTGCGAAAGCGTCTGCGCGGCTAGTGTTCGCCGGGGAGGGCGAATCGTCCGTCTTGGGTTTGCTCCACCAGGCCGTCCACGAGCAGCGAGTCCAGGCACCGGTCGCGCTGGCCGGCGTCCGACCAGACCACGTCCAGGCTCGACTTCCACACCGGTTCCGGCGTCCCGCGCAGCACGTCCAGCAGCAGGCCCCGCACGTGCCGGTCCGTCCCGGCGTACTTCTGCGTCGCCTTCGCCGGGCCGCTGTAGGCGGGCCGGCCGGCCTTCTGCCAGGCGCAGTCGTCGTACACCGGGCAGTCCGCGCACCGCGGCGAGCGGGCCGTGCACACGACCGCGCCCAGCTCCATCAGCGCCGCCGAGAACCGCGCCGCTCGTGCCTCGTCGTCGGGCAGGATCGCGGCCACGTCGGCCATGTCGCGCGTGTTCGACGGCGGCCCCGCGTCACCCGCGCCGTGGACCGCCCGTGCCACCACGCGCCGCACGTTCGTGTCCACCACCGGCGCCCGCTTGCCGTACGCGAACGCCGCCACCGCCCGTGCCGTGTAGGACCCGATGCCGGGCAACGACAACAGCGTGTCCACATCGGACGGGACGACGTCGCCGTGCTCCTCGGCGATAGCCGAAGCGGCCGCGTGCAGGCGCAGCGCGCGCCGCGGGTAGCCGAGCTTGCCCCACGCCCGCAGCACCTCGCCGTGGCTCGCCGCCGCCAGCGCCGACGGCACCGGCCACCGCGCCAGCCACTCGTGCCAGACCGGCTCGACCCGTGCGACCGGCGTCTGCTGCAGCATGATCTCGCTGACCAGCACACCCCACGGGGTGCACTCCGGCCGCCGCCACGGCAGGTCACGGGCGCACGAGTCGAACCAGTCGATCAGCAGTTCGGAGTCGATGGGCACCGGCCCAGACTAGTTGTCCTGCACTTCGGTGACCTTGCCGGTGAACACGTCGTAGACGAACCCGCGCACCTTGTCCGTGTGCGGCAGGTACCGGCTGGTCCGCACGCGGCGCATCGACCGCCGCACGCTGTCCTCCACGTCCCGGAACGCCTCGACCGCCCACGTCGGCCGCACGCCGCCGGCCTCTTCCAGCTCGTCCTTGAAGCCGTCCTCGGTGACGGTCGACAGGCCGCACGCCGTGTGCTGCATGATCAGCACCTCTTCGGTGCCCAGCTTGCGCTGCGACAGCGACAGCGACCGCACCACGTCGTCGGTGACCACACCGCCGGCGTTGCGCAGGATGTGCGCTTCACCCTGGATCAGGCCGAAGATCTCGAACACCCGGATGCGGGCGTCCATGCAGGTCAGGATGGCGATCTTCATCGACGGGCTGGCCGTGGAACGGTCGCCCAGCACGGGGTCGGTCAGTTCGGTGTTGCGCTGCAGCAGGGTGTCGATCGCGGTCACAAGTGCCTCCCGGGTTCAGGTCCGGTAACAATTCCACCGGGTGCGCAGGCGGCCCGCAATGAGGCAGATCACGGCCCGAACCAGTGCTGCTCCATCGTGCGCGGCGGTGCGGACGTCGTGCCGATCCGCAGTTGCGTGTGGAGCGTGATGATCCGCGGCTTCACGTGGTCACCGGAGGACAGCAGCAGCTTGCCCGCGGCCCGGCCCTTCTCCAGGACCGGCTGGTGCACCGTCGTCAGCCCGGCCCGCTCGGCCTCGGCGATGCCGTCGAAACCGGTCACCGTCAGGTCCGCCGGCACCCGCAGACCGCGCCGGTTCGCCTCCGCGAGCGCGCCCAGCGCGAGGATGTCCGAGGTGCACAGCAGGGCGGTCACCTGCGGGTTGGCGTCGAGCAGCTGGCGGGCCGCGGCCGCGCCGTCGTCCATGGTGTGCTCGAACCGCTCGACCACCGGCACGGTCGACCAGTCGACACCGACCTTGGCGAACGCCTTCGACATCGCCTCCAGCCGGGCGCGCTGCACGTGGAAGTGCGCGCTCTGCTGCCGGTCCAGGTAGGCGAAGCCGTCGTTGCGGTCACGCGCCAGCCGCATGCACAGGACGCCGATCTGGCGGTGCCCGAGCCCGATGATGTGCTCGGCGAGCGCGGTCACGGCGGTGGTGTCGTCCGGGCCGACGCGGTCGACACCCTCGATGCGGGGCTGGTCGATGATCACCGTCGGCACCGGACGCGCCAGCACGGCGCCCAGGTGCGGGTCGTCGTCCGGCACCGAATAGACGACGAACCCGTCGACGCCCGCCCGGTGCACGGCGGCCACGTCGTCGCGGCCGGGGCTGGCCGGCACCAGGTGCAGGCCGACGCCGGCGTCCTCGCACGCCAACGCGAGACCTTCGAGCACGCCGATCGCGGCCGGGTCGCGGAAGGCGTAGGACAGGTTCTCGGTGAGCAGCAGTCCGACCGCGCCGGCCTTGCGGGTGCGCAGCGACCGCGCCACCGGGTCCGGGCCGGGGTAGCCCAGGCGCCGGGCCGTTTCCAGCACGCGCTTGCGCAGTTCGGGAGACAGCTGGTCCGGGCGGTTGTACGCGTTGGACACGGTGGTCCGCGACACGCCGAGCTCCGCGGCGAGCGACGCCAACGTCGCCTGTCGCCTCATGCGCATAGGACGCCCCATGAGGGAACCGTAACGGTTCAGAACGAAGTCGTGAAGTCGAACTCCGTCCGTGCGGCGTGCGCCACGGCGCAAGGTCCCGTTCAGGCGGGGGTAACCGACCCGGTCCGGGGCTCACCCGTTGGGGTAAGGTGAACTCGAAAACCGTTTCCAATAGCGCTGACGCCGCATCCCACCTCGGACTTCAGGAGTGCTCGCGATGAGTTTCCCCCGCCTGCTCGGTCTCGCGTCCGCTGCGACGGCCCTCGCCCTCGGCCTCACGGCCTGTGGCGGGGGTAACACCGGGAGCGACACCGGCGGCAGGATCGACGTCGTCGCCTCGACCAACGTCTGGGGCAGCGTGCTGTCCGCCGTCGGGGGCGACCAGGTGGCGGTCACCGCGATCATCGACGACCCGAGCGCCGACCCGCACTCCTACGAGACCACCCCCGAGGACGCCATCGCCGCCCAGAAGGCCCAGCTGACCCTGGCCAACGGCGGAGGCTACGACGACTTCTTCGGCAAGCTCGCCGACCAGGCCGCGAGCGCCCGCAAGCTCAACGCGTACGACATCGGCGCGACCGGCGACGAGAACGAGCACGTCTGGTACAGCTTCACCACCGTGGCCAAGGTCGCCGACCAGGTCGCCGCCGAGCTCGGCCGGATCAAGCCGGACGCCGCGCAGACCTTCACCGCCAACGCCACGAACTTCAAGGCCCAGCTCGACCAGCTGACCCGGAAGGCCGCCCAGATCGGCAGCAGCCACCCGGGCACGAAGATCCTGGTCACCGAGCCGGTCGCGCACTACCTGGTCCAGGAGGCCGGGATCACCGACGCGACCCCGGAGCGGTTCTCCGAGGCCGTCGAGGAGGAGACCGACGTCCCGCCCGCCGCGGTGGCCGAGGTGAACGACCTGATCACCGGCAAGCAGGTCCGCGCGCTGATCAACAACGAGCAGACGGTCACCCCGGTCACCGGGCAGGTCGTGGCCACGGCGAACGGGGCCGGTGTCCCCGTGGTGGGCGTGACCGAAACGCTGCCCGCCGGTACGACGGACTACATTGCCTGGATGACCGGCGAAGTCGACGACCTGGCGAAGGCGCTGAACTCTTGAGCCCCGCGGTGGAGATCTCCGGCGCGACCCTCGCGTTCGGTTCGCGCACCCTGTGGTCCGGTTTGGACCTCGCGGTCGAGCCCGGCGAGTTCGTCGCCGTGCTCGGCCCGAACGGGTCCGGCAAGACCAGCCTGCTGAAGGTGCTGCTCGGTCTGCAGCACCTGTCCCGCGGCAGCGTGCGCATCCACAGCGGCCGCCCGGTCGGGTACGTCCCGCAGCAGCGGGCGATGTCCGAGGCGCTGACGCTGCGCGGTGTGGACCTGGTCGGCCTCGGGCTCGACGGGCACCGCTGGGGCACCGGGCTGCGAGGTCTGGCCGAGCGACGGCGGCGCGTGTCGGCCGCCGTGGCGGCCGTCGGCGCCGAGTCCTACGCGAAGCAGCCGGTGGGCAAGCTGTCCGGCGGTGAGCAGCAGCGGCTGCGGGTGGCGCAGGCCCTCGTCGGCGAGCCGGACGTGCTGCTGTGCGACGAGCCGCTGCTGTCGCTGGACCTCGCGCACCAGCGGGCGGTGAGCGAGCTGATCGACGCCCGCCGCCGCGAGGCCGGCACCGCGGTGCTGTTCGTGACGCACGAGATCAACCCGATCCTGCCCTATGTGGACCGCGTGCTGTACCTGGTCGAGGGCCGGTTCCGGATCGGCAGGCCGGAGGTCGTGATGACCTCGGAGACCCTGTCCGAGCTGTACCGGGCGCGCGTGGAGGTGGTCCGCGTCGGCGGGCAGATCCACGTCGCCGGCGCGCGCAGCGCGGTCTGCGAGGACGAACCCCACCACCTGGACGAGCGCGTCTCGTGACCACCGAAGGTTTCCGCTGACCATGGACAAGCTCTTCGACTTCGGCCTGACCGCGCAGCTGCTGGGGCTGCCGTTCGTGCAGACCGCCCTGCTCGCCGCGGCCGTCCTCGGTCTCGTCGCGGGCGTCCTCGGCCCGCTGATCGTGACGCGGCGGATGTCCTTCGCCGTGCACGGCACCGCCGAACTGGCCTTCACCGGCGCCGCCGGTGCGCTGCTGCTCGGAGTCGGTGTCGAGTTCGGGGCGCTCGCCGGCGCGGTGATCGCCGCGCTGCTGCTCGGCCTGCTCGGCGGGCGGGAGTCCGATCGCGACTCGGTGATCGGCGCGATCCTGTCCTTCGGGCTCGGCCTCGGCGTGCTGTTCCTGTGGTTCTACCCGGGCCGCGCGGCCAACAAGTTCGGCATCCTGGTTGGCCAGATCGTGTCGATCGAGACGACCAACCTGATCGTGCTGGTCATCGCCGCGCTCGTGGTGCTGGCGATCCTCGCGTTCATCTACCGGCCGCTGTTGTTCGCCAGCGTCGACCCGCACGTCGCGGCCGCGCGCGGGGTTCCGGCGCGCACGCTGTCGGTCGTGTTCGCGGTGCTCGTCGGTGTCGCGACGGCGCTGGGTGTGCAGATCGTCGGCGCGCTGCTGGTGGTCGCGATGATGGTGACCCCGGCGGCCGCGGCCGCGCGGCTGACCGCCAACCCGTGGAAGGCGACCGTGCTGGCGATCGTGTTCGCCGAGACCGCGGCGCTCGGCGGTATCATCCTGTCGCTCGCGCCGGGTGCTCCGGTGAGCGCGTTCGTCACCGCGATCGCGTTCATCATCTACCTGGTGTGCCGGCTGGTCGCCCACCTCCGCGACCGGGCCGCCCGCGTCACCGAGGGTTCTGCTGCAGTTGCGCCTGCAGCGCCGTGAGGAACTTGTCGTCGAGGAAGGGCAGCTGACCGCTGGAGACGCTGCGCTCCACGGTCTCCAGCACGACCACGTCGGAGTTGACGAACATGCCGATCGCCTGGGCCTGGTCGGTCTTCGGCGTGAAGTAGGCGAGCATCGTCAGGTTCGCGAACCCGGCCGCCAGGTACCGCGAGGACGCCTTGGTGAACGAGTCGCCGTAGAACAGGGTCTTCTCGTTCACCGTGGAGGACATCGGTGACGCGAACCGGTAGGACGGTGTCTCGATGTCGGCGATGGTCTGCCCGGCCCGGTCGACCACACCGTCCGGACGCAGGTCGTAGAGCACGTTCGTCTTGTCGGCCTTCTTGCCCAGCAGGGGAGGCAGGTCGGCGGCCACCGTGTAGCTGCCGACCTTCTTGCTCTGCCAGGTGGCGGTGATGCCCGGCTGCACGGCTTCGGCGACCGCGCGGGTCATCACCAGCGACCCCTCGTCGGTCCAGTGGGTGTCGTTGGACGGGTAGACCGGGCGCCCGGCCCGCTGCGCCTCGGCGGTCAGCGCGGGCCGCAGGTCCACCGCGCCCGCGGCGTCGATCTGCTGCCACGTCGGCGCCTCCGCGGCCTGGTGGCAGTCCCGGCCGGGATAGCTGGCGGGCAGGTTCTCCGGCACCATCGTGGACTTGTCCGGCGCGACGACCCACACGAACTTGCGGCCGGACGCCTCGATCATCGTGCGGAGCCGCGTCATCCGGTCCAGCGTGTCCGGCAGCATCCGGACCGGATCGCACTTGGCCTCGGCGTCGTAGCCGAAGTAGAGCCAGCCGTTGCGGCCCTCGATCACCTGCCGGTAGCCGGCCTGGTCGAGCGGACCGGACGTGGTCGGCTGGTCGTTCTCGCCCTGCGTCTGGGTGGGCGGTGGGCTGCCCGGCAGCGGCCCGGTTCCGGTGGTGCCGCCCTGGTCGCGCGGCGGGGTCTCACCGAAGAACGTGCGGCTCACCCAGTCCGCGGCCTCGATCGCGGCACTGCGGAAACTCAGCTGGTCGGTGGCCCAGCCGGGCAGGCTGGTGAAGAACGCCCAGCCGTCGCCGAGGCTGGGGAACCCGGCGAGGTGCCGGTTCTCGATCTCCGCCGGCCGCGCGCCGAACACCCACAGCAGCGCCGGGGTCGTGAAGAACACGATCGCGCTGATCAACGCGGTGAGCTGGCGGCCGCCGTGCCGGGGCCGGTGCAGGGAGTGCTCGCGGGGAAGCCACGCCTCGTGCACCGCGGGGAGCTGCTGCGGTTCGTGCGCCACGGCGGACACGTTAACCGTTCACCTAGTGAAGCATCAGCAGAACCTGCAACTCACCGACCACGAACCCGATCACACCGCCAACCGCGATGAGCTTCCACTCCTCCTGGCGGAACGCCGGGCGCAGCAGGTTCTCGTACTCCTCGGGGGTGAGCGCCAGCATCCGCTGCTCGACCATGTTCGCCAGGTCCATCGCCTCGACCAGGTACGGCTCGGCGTTGCGGAGCAGGTGCGGCATCTGCGCCAGCGCGCCGGCGGACGCCGTCTCGGTCATCTCACGCAGCCGCTCGCCGCCGACGGTCGCGGACACCAGGGGCCGGATCAGGGCGACCTGCTCGTCGACCGCCCTGGCCACCACTCGCCGGACGATCGCGGTGAGCCGGTCGGCGCGCGGGCCGGTGAGCAGCTCGTCGAGGAGGTTCGGCACGGTCAGCACCTCGCGGGCGATGATCTCGCCGTACTGGCGGGCGACTTCGGCCTTGCGGCGCTGGAACTTGCCCTGCAGCGTGATCGGCCCGATCTTCACCGGCCGGCGCGGGAGGAAGATCATCTTGATCGCGAGCCAGTCGGTGAACAGCCCGATGCAGCCGCCGAAGACCGGCAGCACCCACGGGTTCTTCGTCAGCGCCCACACCACGGCCTGGACGATCCCGAGGACGAATCCGAAGTAGATCCCGCAGCGGGCGATGAAAGACATTTCCGGGCGGGAGGTCTCGCGGATCAGGCGCACCAGCAGGGCCCGGTCGCGGGTGAGCCGCTGGACGGTCATGTGCTTGACGTCGAGCACGCCGTCGAGGTTCGCGCGGATCTCCTCCAGCAGCTCGCGCACCAGCCTCGGCGAGCCGGCCTGCAGCTGTTTGACGATCAGGTCCTGCGCCATCGGCGGCAGCGACTCCCACAGGCGGGGGTGGTGCCGGGCCAGGACGTCGCGGGCGAGGTCGTCGATCGCTCGCAGCAGCGGCTGCTCGATCTCGCGGACGAGCCGTTCCGGCCGGATGCGGGCGAACACCTCGCCGAGGTCGATCAGGTTCGCGGTGAGCAGGTCGGTCGCGATCGCCGCCATCCGGCCGCCGTGCTTGGGCACCACGCCCTGCCAGCCGAACACCGGGCGGATGCCGACGAACTCCAGCGGCCGGAACATCATCTCGATCGCCACCCGCTTGGTGACGTACCCGATGAGCGCGGCGACGAACGGGATCGCGGTGTACAGCGGCCAGTGCCCGGCGAGATCGGCCAGAACCGCGTCCATCCGCCACCCCCTCCTGGCGCGAGATTAGTGGAGCAGCAGGATCGCCTGAAGCTCCCCCACGAGACCGCCGATGATCGCACCGACCGCGATCAGCTTCCACTCGTCCTGCCGGAACGCGGGCCGCAGCAGTTCCTCGAACTCGATCGAAGACAGCTGCCGCATCCGCTGCACGATGGTGTTGCGGACGTCCAGGGCGTTGACGGCGTAGTCCTCGGCGTAGCGGATGGTGTCCGGCACCCGCTCGGCCGCCTTCGCCGCGGCGGCCTGTTTCATCTCCTGCCACTTGCGCGTGCCCACGGCGGCCGCGACGAGCGGTTTCACCACGCCGGCCTGCGCGTCGATGGTGCGCTGCACCTCGCGGCTGATCAGGTGGAACAGCCGGTCGGCCTTCGGACCCTTGAGGATCGCCTCGAGCAGGTTCGGGATCGTGATGATCTCGCGCGCGATCATGTCGCCGTAGTCGGCGGCCACCTGGTCGCGGCGTTTCTGGAACACGCCCTGCCAGGTGTAGAGGCCGAAGAACTCGCGCGGCTCGCGCGGCAGGAAGATCATCTTCAGGGCGAGCCAGTCGGTGAACCAGCCGATGCCGAGGCCGAACAGCGGCATCACGATCGACGATTTGGTCAGCGCCCACACGAGGAGCTGGACGCAGCCGAGGGCGAAGCCGAACACCAGCCCGGAGTTGGCGATGAACCGCATTTCCGGGCGGGAGATGTCGCGGATGAGCCGGTTCAGCAGGCTCTTGTCGCGGACCAGGTTGGTCACGACCATGGTCTTGAGGTCGAGGACGTCCTCGATGTTGTCCGACAGCTCCCGCATGATCTTGGCGATCACCTTGGGCGCTTCGGCCCGGATGCGGCGCATGAGCAGTTCCTTGGCGCCGGTCGGCAGCGCTTCCCACAGCCGCGGCTGGTACTGCTCCATGACCTCCTCGGTGATCTCCTCGACCACCTGCAGGAGCGGTTGCTCGATCTCCTTGGCGATCTGGTCGGGGTCGAGGCGGGCGAAGATCTCCTTCGGGTCGACCAGGTTGGTGGTCAGCATCTCGGTGGCGGTGGCCGCCATTCGCTCGGCGTTCGCCGGGAGGACACCTTGCCAGCCGAAGATCGGCCGGATGCCGACGAACTCGATGGGCCGGAACATCATCTCGATCGCGACGCGTTTGGTGACGTAGCCGATGAGCGCGGCGATGAACGGCATCGAGACGTAGAGCGGCCAGTGTTCGGCCAGGTCGGCCACGATCTCCTGTAGTTGCACCGGCCCTCCCTCGCGACGTCCGCCGAACGGTATCCCAGCGGGTGGGGGCCGGGTGTGAGCCGGATCGGGATGATCTTGATAATGGGTCACCCGAAAGTATGGAAACCCAGGTCCAATCGCACTAAGGTGCCCGCATGCCTCCTGCCGAGTCCCAAGATCCCATCCACGGAAATCCGCTGTTCCCGCTCGTGTTCCGCGGCTACGACCGTCCGCCCGTGGACGAGAAGTTCGCCCAGATCACCGCCGAGCTCCGCGAGACGGCCGCTTCCCGCGACGACGCCTTGTCGTCGGTCGCGGAGCTGACCCGCGCGCTCAGCTACGCCCAGCAGGAGCTGAGTGAAGCCAAGCAGGCGCTGTCGCGGATGGCGAGCGACCCGTCTAGCGCCGCCACGATGACCGAGCGCGTCCGCACGATGATGACCCTCGCCGAAGAGGAGATCGCCGAGCTCCGCAACCGCGCCGAAGCGCAGGCCGACGACATCCGCGCGGCGGCCGACAAGTACGACCTCGACACCCGCAAGGCCGCCGACAAGATGGTCGCCGAGCGGGAGGCCGAGCTGGCCAAGCGGCGTGACGACCTGGAGCTGGAGTTCCAGGAGCGGCACACCGCGCTCACCACCGAGCACGAGAACCTGATGGCCGAGGGGCGTGCCGAGATCGCCCGCCTGAACGAAGAGGCGGCCCAGGAGCGTGCCCGGCTGGACGCCGAGGCCGCCGAGGCCCGCGCCAAGGCCGAGCAGGAGACCGAGGCCGAGCTGGCCCGCAAGACCGAAGAGGTCGAGGCCGCTCTGGCGGCGAAGACCGAGGAGGTCGAGACCGCGCTGGCCCGCAAGACGCGCGAGGTCGAGGAGCGCCTGGCGAAGGACACCCGGGAGACCGAGGAGCGTCTGGCGAAGCTCACCGCGGAGACCGAGGCGAAGATCGCCGAGGACACGGAGAAGACCGAGAGCCGCCTGGCGAAGCTGACCGCCGAGACCGAGGCGAAGATCGCCGCGGACACCGAGGAGACCGAGAGCCGCCTGGCGAAGCTCACCGCGGAGACCGAGGCCCGGCTGGCCAAGCAGACTTCGGAGGCGGAAAGCCGGGCGACCGCACTGGTCACCGACGCCGAGCGTCAGCTGGCCGAAGCGCAGCAGGCCCGCACCGAGGCGTTCGAGTTCCGCCGCGAGGTCACCGAGCGCCTCACGGCCACCCACTCGGCCCTCCAGGAAGCGCTGGAAACGCTCGTCCCGGCCGACGACCGCACCCCGGTCGCCTGACCGGTTCTTCGACAGCCAAGGCGCTGGCGCAACGGCGCGCCAGCGCCTTCAGCTATTGCGACTCGGCTCCTTTTCGGCGGACCGGCGCCGCCGTTCCGGCGGGCGCGCCAGCGCCCCGTGGTCCGAAAGAGCTGGGTGGTCATCCCGTCGCTTGAGGTCGTCGATCGACCTCGAGCAGGCGACGGGATGACCACCCAGCGACCCACTCGGAACGGCGACCCAGCCGGCTTCCCTGTCGTTCTTTTGATCTTTTTCGCCGATTCCCACGACGAAAAGAGACGGGGTGCTAAATCCAGCCCCGGGATTTCAGTTCTTCGGTGAAGCGCTGGTAGGAGTGTTCCAGGGCCTCCACCTCGCTGGGGTCTGGCTCGATCAGCTGTCCCTCATCGCTGATCATCCCGGCGGCCTCCGTGAGCCCGCCGGGCAGGACCGCCGCCGCGGCGAGCAGTGCCGCGCCGTAGCCGGTTTCGGCCTGGGGTGACACCCGCAGCTCCATCCCGGTCACGGTGGCCCGGATCCGGGTCCACAACGGACTCCGGCTGCCGCCGCCGGCCGCGACCAGCGGGCCGGTCACCGGCACGCCCAGCCCCTGCAGTCGTTCCAGCGCCAGGCGCTCCACGAACGCCACGCCCTCGAGCCGTGCGCGGTGCAGTTCGACCTCGTCGGCCGGCTCGCCGAGCACGAAGCCCCGGGCCTCGGGCGTCACGAACGGAAAGCGCTCTCCCGAGCGCTTCAACGGGTATGCCACCACCCGCGCCGGACCGCGCTTCGCCGCCGCGGAGTCCATCGCGGCCAGGCCGGCGACCCCGGACACGGCCTCGCCGCCGGTGTTCGACGCCCCGCCGGGCAGCCACCAGCCGTCGGGGTGCCGGTGGCTGTACAGGGCGCCCGACGTGTCCCGCACCAGCTGCTCGGTGACGCCCTTCAACACGTACGTCGTGCCGAGGATGCCGGCGAAACTGCCCGGCGTGACCGCGCCCGTCGCGAGCTGGCCCGCGCACCCGTCGGTCATGCCCGCGACCACCAGGCAGCCGGCGGGCAAACCGGCCACGGCACGGGGCAGCTCGCCGAGGACTGTCGTCGGGCGGACCACCTGCGGCAGCCACGCCACGTCGAAGTCGAAGACCTCGGCCGCCCACTCCTCGCGCAACGGGTCGTACCCGCTTTTCAGGGCGTGCGAGGAGTCGGTCGCCACCGGGCGGCCGAGGAGCTGTTCGCCGATGAGATCCGGCGTGTGCCGGATGCCCGCGGCGTCCGGGCAGGCCCGCCGCAACCAGGTGATCCGGCCGAGCGCCGCCGTCGGTGACACGCTCATCCCCAGCTCGCGCCACCGCGGCGCACCGGCCTCGGCCGCCTTCACGTTGTCGTCCGCCCCGCGGCGGTCGTCGTACATCAGGGCCGGGCCGAGCGGTTCGCCCCGGCGGTCGACCGCGACGATCGTGCCGGAGGTCGCCGACACCGCGACCGCCCGGACGGGCTCCGGCACCGACGCGGTGACCTCCTGCAACACCGCCTCGACCGCGGGCCACCACGACCGCGCGTCCTGCTCGCTCCGCCCGGACTCGTCCCGGACGGGGGCGGGCAACGGCCGCGAAGCCGTCGCCCGCACCGAACCGTCGTCGCCCACCGCGAAGGCACGCACCCCCGCGGTGGCGACGTCGACACCGACAACGGTCACGAGCGCGCCGCCGTCACGTCCTGCAAGCTCACGTCCTCCTTGATCGCCTTCTCGGTGGTCTCCGGCAGTTTGAGGAACCGGGTCAGCACCGCGGCCACGATGTACAGGGCGGCGAAGATGATCACCACGCCCGCCGCGCCGGCCGGTCCGAGGAACAGCGACACGATCGCGGGCCCGACGAACGCGGCGGCACCGGCGCCGAGGTTCAGCAACGCCATGGCACCACCCTTGTTCTCCGGGGCCAGCGACGGCAACAGCGCCGAGATCGGGACGAACCCGGCCAGCGTCGCGCCGTACAGCGCGCCGACGAGCAGCGCCACCCAGTAGTAGTCCGCGCCCAGTGCCGTCGGGACGAAGTACAGCAGCAGGATCGAGATCGCACAGCCGATCGCGCCGAACCAGAAGATCGTGCGCTGCCAGCCGATCTTGTCCGAGGCCACCCCGAAGATCAGGTTGAAGAAGATGTTCGTGCCGTAGATGACCGACACCAGCAGCAGCCACCGGCCCTCGCCGAACCCGATGTCGTCGGCGAAGATCGTCGGGAAGAACACCAGCATGCCGAACTCCGGCGCGGTGTTGATGACCCGCACGATCATGCCGATGCCCACCCGGGGCTTCTTCCAGGCGATCGACACGCTGGACACCAGGCTCTGCACCGGCTGGACGCCCTCCGGCGCGAGCCGGGTGAACCCGGTCCGCTCGCGCACCCCGAGCACGCACAGCAGGCCGCCGACGAGCAGGACGCCGACCGACAGCCACAGCGTGCCGTAGTGGCCGAGCACCGGGTTGGTGAAGCTCGCGACCAGCGACCCGAGCGTGGGCAGGCCGCCGGTGAACGCGAAGTAGAACCAGCCGACCGCGGCGCCGAGCCGGGCGACCGGCGCGACCGCGGTGATCCACACCAGGAACCCGAACGCGAACATCGGGTAGCCGAAGCCGCGGATGCCGTAGGTGATCAGCATCAGCGGGTAGTTCTCGCTGGGCACGGCCACCGCGAGGAACAACGCGTCGAAGACGACCCAGATCGTCAGGCCGATCCACATGACCCGGCGCGGTCCCCACAGCTCCGACAGCGCACCGGACAGCCAGGACGCGAGCATCACCGCCACGCCGTATGCGGTGATCACATAGGACGCGTGAATTTCGGTGCCCGCGCCGTTGTCGGCCATGAACGGGGCGATGAACCCGGACTCCACGCCGTCGCCGACCATGAACAGCAACAGGCCGACATAGCCGAGGAACAGCGGGGCAGGCAGCCCCCACTTCGCGAGGAGCCCGCCGAAACCCCTGCTCGGCTGGGACAACCTCGATGTTGCCGTGTGCGTCATCACGCCTCCATGAGTGTCAAGCTCGACTTATCATGGAGCATGTGAATTTCACACGCAAGTGTGTGAAGCGATCAGACCTCGGCCAGTGTCACGTTCGTCTGGTCCTCCAGCTCGCTGAGGATGTACTTGGACACGCCGGAGTCGATCACCAGGTGGTGGAAGTCCTCCACCTCGGCCAGCCGGTGCAGGGCCGTGCGCGGCACCTTGCTGGAGTCCATCAGCAGCACGCGGATCCCGGCGCTGGCGAGCATCGCGCGCTTGACCATGACGATCTCGGGCTCCTGGTGGAAGGTCATCTCCGCGTTCATCGCCGAGGTGGACACGAAGGTCGCGTCCACGGTCAGCCGCTCGACCGCCTCCAGGCACGGCATGCCGAGGAACGAGTCGTGGGTGGGCGAGTAGTCGCCGCCGAGGCCGATCAGGCGCAGGTCGTCGACGTTCTTCAGCACCTCGATCGTGCGCAGGTAGTTGGTCGCCACGGTCAGCGGCGTGACCTGCGGCAGCAGCCTGGCCAGCGCGAGCGCGGTGGTGGAGTCGTCGAGCAGGATCGACATCCCGGGTTCGACGAAGGCCAGCGCCTCCCTGGCGATCGCGGCCTTGGCCTCGACGTGCGCGCTCAGCCGGTACTCGGTGTTGCTCTCGAACACCGTGGAGGGCTGGGCCGACACCCCGCCGCGGTACTTGCGCAGCAGGCCGCGGCGGGCGAGTTCGTCCAGGTCGCGGTGCACCGTCATCACGCTCACGCCGGTCAGCTCGGCCAGTTCGGCGGCCGACGCCTGGCCCTTGTTCACAACGTAGTCGGTGATGCGCTGCTGCCGGATGTTACGAGACCGGGCGCTCCCGCTCGACTTGTCTTCCACGCCGTCCAGGCTAGGACGTGGGCAGGTTGAACCGGCGCAGGCTCGTCGCGTCGTCGTCGACGCCGATCTCGGTGATCGCCGCGTTCTCCAGCCGTGGGAAGACCCGGCGGTAGTCGCGGACCGGGATGCCGAGCAGCTCGCACAGGCTCAACCGGATCAGCGTGTTGTGGGCGACGACGAGGACGCGCCCGCCGTCCTCCCGCGCGGCGATGGTCCGCAGGGCCGCCGCACCACGCCGCGCCGCCTCGGCGGTCGGCTCGGCGCCGGGGAACGCGCCGGCCACGGGATCGGCCCGGAAAGCGGCCACGACCTGCGGATCCAGCTCGGACAGCACCCGTCCCTCGGCGATGCCGAAGTGCACCTCGCGCAGGTCGTCCAGGACCACGGGTTCGAGGCCGAGCGCCCGCGCGGACGGCTCGGCCGTCGCCGCGGCCCGGCCCTGCGGCGACCGGTACAGCGCGGTGATCCGCTCGCCGGTGGCGGTCAGGTGGGCGGCCAGCCCCTCGGCCTGGCGCCGTCCGCGGTCGGTGAGCCCGACCTCGCTGGTGCCGGCGTAGCGGTTCTCCGCGTGCCATTCGGTCTCGCCGTGGCGGACCAGCAGCAGCCGCGCTCCCATGCGTCCTCCCGTGACAAATCTCGGATCCGGTGTTAATTTAACACCAACGGCGTGAAAGGGGTTGTTGCATGGGTTTCGCCGCGGTGGTGTTCGACCTCGACGGGGTCCTGGTCGAGAGTGAACACCTCTGGGAGGAGAACTGGGTCGCGTACGCGGCCGCCCACGGTGTCGAGTGGACGGCCGCCGACACCGCCACCGTCCAGGGCATGAGCGCCCCGGAGTGGGCCGCGTACCTGGCCGAGCGCAGCGGCACCCCGGAAACCCCGGAGCAGGTCGAGAAGGCCGTGGTCGACGGGATGATCGCGTCGATCGCGAACGGCGAGGCCCCCCTGCTCGACGGCGCAGGCGCGATGGTGCGCGACGTCGCCGCCCGCGTGCCGGTCGCGCTCGCGTCCTCCGCCGCGCGCCGGGTCATCGACGCGGTGCTGGAGACGCACGGGCTGACCGGCGAGTTCGCGGCGACGGTGTCGAGTGCGGAGGTGCCGCGCGGCAAGCCCAGCCCGGACGTCTACGCCGAGGCCGCGTCCCGGCTCGGCTTCCGCGGCGAGGAGTGCCTGGGGGTCGAGGACTCCAGCAACGGCATCCGCGCCGCCGCGGCCGCCGGGCTGACCGTGATCGCCCTGCCCAACCCGACCTACCCGCCGAAGCCGGACGCGCTGGAGCTGGCCGCGCAGGTCGCCGAGTCCAACCACGACGTCCGCCGGCTGCTGCTCGCCTACCTCACCGGGGAGCTGGTGCGATCATGACGACGCTGGGAACGGCCGACACCTTCAAGCGGGACTGGCTGGACGGGTTCGTCACCGCGTACGGCCGCGAGGTCCGCAAGGTGCCCGACGCGTACGGCGTGCTGGGCCGCGGGGTGCCGAGGCAGGGCAAGGTCGCCGTGATCATCGGCGGCGGCTGCGGGCACTACCCGGCCTTCGCCGGGCTCGTCGGGCCCGGCCTGGCCGACGCGGCGGTGGTGGGGGACGTGTTCACCAGCCCGAGCGCCGAGCAGGTCTACCGCACCGCGCGCGCCGCCGAGGGCGGTGCCGGTGTGCTGTTCGCCTACGGCAACTACGCGGGGGACGTCCTGCACTTCGGACTCGCCGCGCGCCGGCTGGCGGCGGAGGGCATCGAGAGCCGCACCATCCTGGTCACCGACGACATCGCGAGCGGCCCGGCCGACGCCCCCGAGCGCCGCCGCGGGGTGGCCGGTGACTTCATCGTCTTCAAGGTCGCCGGTGCCGCGGCCGAGCGCGGCGACGACCTCGACGCGGTGCACGCGGCGGCGGTGAAGGCCAACGCGAACACGCGCACGTTCGGCGTCGCGTTCGGCGGCTGCACGCTGCCGGGCGCGGACCAGCCGCTGTTCACCGTCGGCGAGTCCGAGATGGAGCTGGGGCTGGGCATCCACGGCGAGCCCGGTGTCCGGACGGTCGGCCGCCTCGGTGCCGCGGAGCTGGCCGACGAACTGGTCGACGGCCTGCTGCCCGAGCTGCCGCCGGGTGACGGCCGGGTCGCGGTGCTCGTCAACGGCCTGGGCCGGACCAAGTACGAAGAGATGTTCGTGACCTACACGCGCATCCACGAGCGCCTGACCGCCGCCGGGCTGGACCCGGTGCACACCGAGGTCGGTGAGTTCGTCACCTCGCTGGACATGGCGGGTGTCTCGCTGTCGGTCCTGGTGCTGGACGACGAGCTCGCCGAGCTGTACGGCGCGCCGTGCGACACCCCCGGCTACCGCAGCGGCGGCGCGATCCTGCGGCCGGTCCCGCTTTCCTCCACTGTGGACAAGCAGCTGGACCGTCCCGAGGGCGAGGGCGCCGAGGTCGTCGACCGCGTGCTGACCGCGGCGATGCGCAGCATCGAGGAGAACGAGTCCGAGCTGGGCCGCCTCGACGCGGTGGCCGCCGACGGTGACCACGGACTCGGCATGACCCGCGGCATGCGGGCTGCCGTCTCGGCCGCGCGCGCCGCCGCCGGGTCGTCCGTCGCCGACACCCTGCTCGCCGCCGGCACCGCACTCGCCGACGCCGCCGGCGGTGCCTCCGGCGCGCTGTACGGCGTGCTGCTCGCCGAGACGGGCGCGGGCCTTCGCGTCGAGCGCATCACCACGACGGTGGTCGCGGACGCGGTCGACGGCGCGGTGCGCGCGTTCACCGAGCTGGGCAAGGCCGAGCTGGGTGAGAAGACCATGCTGGACGCGATCGAGCCGTTCCGGCGGGCGCTGCGCAGCCAGGCCGAGGCCGGCGCCGCGCTGCCGGACGCGTGGCGCAAGGCCGCCCAGGCGGCGACGCTCGCCGCCGAGGAGACCGCGAACCTGGTGCCCGCCAAGGGCCGCGCGGCCCGGCTGGCGCAACGCAGCAAGGGGCACGCCGACCCCGGCGCGACCTCGTTCGCCCTGATCGTCACGGCGATCGGGGAAGCTCTGAGCAAGGAGGGCAACTGATGCGGGTCGTCGTGGCCGCCGACAACGCGGGCGTGCTGCTGAAGAACGAGGTGCGGGATCTGCTGCGCGCCGACGAGCGGGTCACCGAGGTGATCGACCTGGGCGCCGACAGCCCGGAGGACGACCGCGCGTACCCCGTCTTCGGCCTGGCCGCCGCCGAGAAGATCGCGAACGGCGAGGCCGACCGCGGTGTCCTGGTCTGCGGGACCGGCATCGGCGTGGCGATCTCGGCGAACAAGGTACCGGGCGTCCGCGCCACCGTCGCGCACGATTCATACTCGGCCGAGCGGTCCGTGAAGTCGAACAACTGCCAGATCATCACGTTCGGTGCCCGCGTGATCGGGGCCGAGCTGGCGAAGAAGATCGTCACCGAGTGGCTGGGGTACACGTTCGACCCCGGCTCGCCCAGCGCGGCCAAGGTCGCGCACATCACCGAATACGAGCAGGTCCACGCGGCCAGTTGAGTCCGACCAGGTTCGAGGAGGAGCCAAGTGCGCGTTCTGTGCGCGGGAGATGAGTTCGTCGGCAACGACCTGCTGGCCGACGCGGTCCGGGCCGAGCTCGGCGCCGAGCCCGAGTTCACCGAGTTGTCACTGCCGTGGCCGGTCGAGCCGTTCGGCCCGGTAGGCGGCGTGCACGAGGCGAGCGGCACCGAGGAGCAGGTCATCGAGGCGCTGGCCGGGGCCGAGGTCGCGGTCACCCAGATGGCACCGTTCACCAAGAAGGTCTTCGCCGCCGCGCCCGAGCTGAAGCTGGTGTCGGTGTGCCGCGGCGGACCGGTGAACGTGGACCTGGCCGCCGCCACCGAGGCGGGCGTCGCCGTGACCTACGCGCCGGGCCGCAACGCGACCGCGGCCGCCGAGTTCGCGATCGGCATGATCCTCGCCGCCATGCGCCGCATCTCGACCTCCTCGGCCGAGCTGCTGGGCGGCACCTGGCGCGGTGACTACTACGCCTACCCGAACGCCGGTCTGGAGCTGGAGGGCACCACGGTCGGCCTGGTCGGCTACGGCGCCATCGGCTCGCGGGTGGCCAAGGTGCTCGTCGCGTTCGGATCCAAGGTGCTGGTCGCCGACCCGTACGCGAAGCCGGACCAGATCGCCGCGGATGGCGCGGAGCTGGTCGAGCTGGAGGACCTGCTGCGCCGCAGCGCGGTGGTGAGCCTGCACGCGCGGCTGACCGACGAAACGCGCCACCTGATCAATGCCGAGCGCCTGGCCCTCCTGCCGCACGGCGCGGTGCTGGTCAACTCGGCGCGCGGCGGGCTGCTGGACTACGCGCCGCTGCCGGATCTGCTGAAGTCCGGACGGCTGGGCGCGCTCGCGCTGGACGTGTACGACGTCGAGCCGCCGCCCGCGGACTGGGCGCTGCGCGACGCGCCGAACGTCATCGCGACACCGCACCTGGCGGGTGCCAGCCGCCAGACCGCGGAACGGGCCGCGCGGATCGTCGCCGCCGAGGTCGGCCGCTACGCCCGCGGGGAGAAGCCGGCCAACATCGCCAACCCGGATGTGCTGCGATGATCATCGGCGTCGACATCGGTACTTCACTGACGAAGGCCGTCGTCTTCGACGAGGCCGGGGTGTCGCTGCACCAGGCGTGCACGCCGTCCGAGGTGCACCACCTGCCCGGCGGCCGCGTCGAGCAGGACCTGGACCAGGTCGTCGGCACGGTCGCGACCGTCGTGCGCGAGGTCGCGGCGAAGCTGGACGCGCCGGTCACCGCGCTCGCGTTGACCGGCCAGGGCGACGGCGTGTGGCTGCGCGACGCGGACGGCAACGCCGTCCGTCCGGCCATTTCGTGGCTCGACGGCCGGGCCAACGCACTGCTCGCGAAGTGGCAGGCCGACGGCGTCGCCCGCGAGGTGTTCCGGCGCACCGGCTCCGGCATGTTCCCGGGCTGCGCCGCCGCCATCCTGTCCTATCTGGACACCCACGAGCCGGAGGTGCTGGACCGGGCCGTGGTCGCCGGGTACTGCGTCGACGCCGTGGTGCAGCGGCTCACCGGGAAGATCACGGTGGATGTGTCCGACGCGTCCCTGCCGTTCCTCGACCCCAAGACGCGGCGCTACGACGAGGACGCGATCGCCGCGGTCGGGTTGTCGCACCGCCGGAACCTGCTGGCCGAGCCGGCGGTGCCGAAAGCGGTGTTCTCGTTGAACCGCCGTGGCGCGGAGCTGCTGGGGCTGCCCGAGGGGTTGCCGGTCACCGCGGGCCCGTTCGACCTGCCCGCCAGCGCGATCGGCGCGGGTGTGCGCGAGCCGGGTGACGGCATCCTCACCGCGGGCACCACCCTGGCCTGCCAGGTGCTCACCGACAACGCCGAGTTCGACGGCGAGGGCGAGCCGGCCGGGATGTTCCTGTCCACGCCGAGGCCGGGCGAGTACCTGCACGCGATGCCGGCGATGGTCGGCACCGCGAGCATCGACTGGATCTGCCGCCTGCTCGGCATCGAGGTCACCGAGATCGGGTCGCTGCTCGCGCAGAGCCCGCCCGGCGCGGCCGGGGTGCGGGCGTTGCCGTTCCTGTCCGCGTCCGGCGAACGGGCGCCGTTCGTGGACGCGTCCGCGCGGGCGCAGTTCGCCGGGTTGAGCCTCGAGCACGGGCGGGCGGACGTGGTGCGGGCGCTGTGCGAGTCGATCGCCTACGCGGCGCGGCACTGTTTCGAGGCCGCCGGGCTGTCCGGCCGGCTGTACGCGTGCGGCGGCGGGGTGCGGTCCGCCGAGTGGACGCAGATCTTCGCCGACGTGCTCGGCCGCCCGATCGTGATCCCGAGCGATCCGGGTGTCGGGGCGCGGGGCGCCGTCCTGGTCGCGGCCGAGGCGCTGAACCAGCCGTACGACGCGGACCTGTGGGCGAGCAGCTCGCGGACCGTGACGCCGGTGTCCGAGAATGTCGAGTTCTACCAGCGTGGTTATGCGGACTACCAGGCGTCCCTGACCGCGGCACGAGGGTTGTGGCGACTGTGATCCTGGCCGACGAACGCCGAGCGGTGTGCGAGTACGCGCGACGGTTGTCCGCCGACGGTCTCGTGGTGGGCACCTCCGGCAACATCTCCGCCCGCTCGGGCGACCTGATCGCGGTGACGCCGACCGGGGTGGACTACGGCGTGCTGACGCCCGAGGACATCCCGGTGGTGTCGCTCGACGGGTCCATTGTGGACGGCACGCTGCGCCCGACGAGTGAGATGCCCATGCACCTGTCGGTGTACACCAAGGCCGCCGACCCCGACGGCGCCCCGATCACCGGGGTGGTGCACACGCACTCGGTGCACGCGACGGCGGTGTCCACTTTGGTCGACGAGGTGCCCGCGGTGCACTACATGCTGGCGACCGTCGGACCGTCGGTGCGGGTCGCGGGTTATGCGACGTACGGCACCGAGGAGCTGGCGGAGTCGATGCTCGCGGCGATGGAGGGCCGTCGCGGTTGCGTGCTGGCCAACCACGGCACGATCACCTACGGGGACGGCCTCGCGGCGGCGTACAGCAGGGCCGAGCAGCTGGAGTGGCTGTGCGAGGTGTGGCTGCTCGCCCGCTCGGCGGGCAACCCGCGGTTGCTGCCGCCCGAGGAGATCGCGCACGTGGTCGAGAAACTCAGGGGATACGGGCAGAAGTAGCTGGCATGCTGGGCCGGGTGGAAGAGACCGTCACCCACGTGGAGATGACCAGTCCCGACGACCTGTGCCCGGCAGCGCCCGTCCCCGGGGTGACGCTGGAGAACGTGCCGGCCGACTCGCCGCTGATCCGCCCCACGACGCTCCGGATCGGCGAGCGGTACCACTGGCCGAGCACCACCTGGTCCGAGGCCGAGTGGGCGGAGTACCTGGCCCGCCCCGGCCGGGCCTGCGTGCTGATCCGGTACGCCACGGAGGTCGCCGGCCTGGCCGATTTCCAGTGCTACGCCCTCGGTTCCGTGGAGATCACGACGTTCGGCGTCGTGCCGGAGTACGTGGGCAAGGGCATCGGCGGCTACGCGCTGACCCTGGCGGTGACGGAGGCCTGGAACCTCGCCCCGACCGTGCGGCGCGTCTGGTTGCACACCTCGACGCTCGACCACCCGCACGCCCTGCCGAACTACCAGCGCCGCGGATTCCGCACGTTCCGCACCACCACGGGCGAGCGTTGACGTCGGGGCCGGCTTCCCACTGCGCACGCGGTCCGCACACCACGGGGCGTTCGTCCGCGACGGCCCCAGGTCACGGAATCAGCACAGCGCGGTCGCGGATCCGGTCCCAGGCGCTCACGGGAAGATCGGCCACGACGAGCACTTCGTCCACGCTGGTGAACGGGGTGCCACGGCGGCTACGTGTGTCAACGATGGTGCCGGCCACGTCCAGCGGGATGCCACACACTTCGGCGATCACGGGGGCTGGAGCGCCGTTGAGGTCGACCAGGCCGCCGTCGTCGTAGGACCCGCCCAGGTCTGGTCGTCCAACGTGCAACTCGCGGGCGAGCAGCGGATCGTCCGCAGCCAGTTTCCGGGTTTCGTCGCGTCGAGCGCGCGCGGCCAGTGCGGCTCTGACCGCGGGATCGGTGTTCGCCAGTTGGCCCTGGTCATCGCCGGGCACGCCGTCGTAGACCATGCGGCGCAGGGGCGTGACCATGAGGCAGCCGACGATGACGACGCCCAGCGCCAGTAGTCCACCGACCGTGCTGATCGGACCGTCGACGGTCTGGCCCTGGTCGCTGCGGGGCGTGATCGCCAGAAGCACGTACATCAACGCGTCGAGGCCACCGAAGATCAGGGCGAACCGGCGCGCCTTGGCGGTCTTCAGCCTGAGGGCAGCGTGCAGGAAGGGCACCCACGCGAACGCGCCGGCGGTCGCGACCAGCACGAGGTAGTACCAGAAGCCGCGAACGCGGGCCTTCTGCTCCAGCGGACCCACGCCGTGGGAGGTCGAATGCGCGTGATGACCAGCCGGCTTGAACGACTTCTGGTCCTTGAACCCCATCCGTGCCTCCCCGTTCCATTGATCCTGAGATCGTCCACAGGGGATGACCGTTACAGCGACCCGACACTTCAAGGAAGCCCGGCGGAGCCACCAAGGCCGTCCTCAGGCCGTTCGGGAGACTGCGAAGACCTGATCGATAGCGAGTGCTGTGATCGTCTCTCCGGCGGGGCACCACTCGAGCAGCTCTACGGCCCACTCAGCCGCTGCCTCCACCAAGCTGCGCTGCCCCACGCACCGACACGCGCATTCGGGTCGGGCAGTGTCCGCCGCCGGAACTCGTCGTCAAGGTGCGCAACCACCCGGCGCAGCTCCCGGCCCGGTCCGCGGGGCAACACGCTCAGCGCGTGTTCCAACTCGTCTCGAGCCTCGATCGGACCGCAGCAAGGACGCCTGCGACCACACGCACCGATCGCTGTCTACGCGTACACACCCAACTTGCGCGTACGACACCCGGCCGCCTACGTGGCATTTTCCCCGTGAGTCGCAAGACACCAGCCGGGCGTCCACGGACAGCGGCCAGCCAGGGCCCTCAAGCGTCGGGCACGCGAGAATCCGTGAGAACTGTCGAGACCGGAACCAGCAGGCCAGAGGCGGCTTCGAGCCAACGAAGCCAGATTGCCGCCGACCGGGGATCAGAATTGGTAGTACAGGAACGGGCTGAAGGTCCCGTTCGCCACCAGGATCGCCGCGTACAGCGCGCCGGCTGTCATCACGCCGACGCGCAGGCCGACCGCCCCGCGCGTGCGGGCCGACTCGAGCAGCGGGCCGGTCACCGGGGTCGCCGGTAGCGCGAAGATCGCCAGCGCGCCCAGCAGGATCACCACCCGCTGGTTCGTCAGCGCGGCCCCGACGATGTCGGTCAGGCCGTCGAAGTCGGGGACGAACATGTGCCCGATCATCGTGAACGCGTGCCCGATGTCGGCCGACTTGAAGAACACCCAGCCGAACACCACGAGCACCAGCGTCAGGATCCGGCGACCCACCCGGGCGGCCACGGCCGGCGGCGTGCGGTCCCAGCCGAATCGGCGTTCGATGATCAGCAGCAGCCCGTGGTAGCAGCCCCACACCAGGAACGTCCAGTTCGCGCCGTGCCAGAAACCGGTCAGCACGAACACGATGCACAGGTTCCGGTACGTCTTCGCCGCACCCGCGCGGTTCCCGCCGAGCGGGATGTACACGTAGTCGCGGAACCAGCGGGACAACGACATGTGCCAGCGCCGCCAGAACTCGGTCACCGTCACCGACGAGTACGGCCGCGCGAAGTTCTCCGGCAGCCGGAACCCGAGCATCCGGCCCAGCCCGATCGCCATGTCGGAGTAGCCGGAGAAGTCGAAGTACAGCTGCAGCGTGTACCCGACCGCGCCGAGCCAGGCGATCGCGAACGTCATGTCCGCAGGCGACGTCGCGAAACACGCCTCCACCATCGGGCTCAGCGAGTCCGCGATGATGGCCTTCTTGCACAGGCCCAGCGCGAACCGCGGGAAGCCGGCCGCGATGTCGTCCAGGCGGTGCGAGCGCCGTTGCGGCAGCTGGTCGGCGATCTCCCGGTACCGCACGATCGGGCCGGCCACGAGCTGCGGGAACATCGCGATGTAGGTCACGAACGACACCGGGTCGCGCAGCGCCCGCCGCTCACCGCGGTAGATGTCGACGACGTACGAGATGTGGTGGAACGTGAAGAACGAGATGCCGATCGGCAGCGCCAGGTGCGCCACCGGGAACGAGCCGCCGAACAGCTGGGTGAAGTAGTCGATCTGCTGGGTGGCGAACCCGGCGTACTTCCAGACCACCAGGATCCCGACGTCGAAGCAGATCACCGCGATCAGCAGCCCGCGCTTCCCCGGCGAGCGCTGCTGCCACGGGTTCGGTTCGAGCACGGTGCCTGCCGCGAAGTTGACGACCATGCAGGCCAGGAGGAGCAGGGTGAACGCGCCCGCGCCGCTGGCGTAGAAGATCAGGCTCGCGACCGCGATGATGCCGTTCCGCCAGCTCCTCGGCAGCACCAGCACGGCGAGCAGCACCGCCGGCAGGAAGTACCAGAGGAACAACGGTGAAGCGAACGACATCGACCTGGAGTCCCCCTGTGCAACCGGACCAGCGTGCTGACCTTAGCCGACGAGGTTGGCCCGAAGGAGTGAAACTCACCGCTTCGCCGAGGTGTCAGGGACCACCACCGGCCGGGCCGGCGCTCCCGCTCCCTGGGGATGGTGGGGAATCCAGAGCGGTGGCGCTGCGGTGTTGCCTCGGTCGGAGGCGACGGGCCGCCGGCGAAAGGTCGCAGTGGGGCTCCGGCGAGAGGCCTCAGTCAGGGGACGGCGGGGCGCCAGCCAGCCCCCGGGCCGCCCGGACGCGAAACCCCCCGCCATCGGGCGCCAGCCGGCCACCCCAGCCGTCGAAGCCGCGCCTGCCGCGGGGCTCAGATGCGGCCCGCGACGCGGCGGCGCCGCGCGACTTCGGCCGGCCGCACCGCGGCCGCGACGGAGGCGTTCAGCGACTTCGTGCGGCCCGCGCATCGCTGGCGGCGTGCACAACGTCGGCGGCGCCGATACCTCCGAGCGCGATGGCGCCGCGCAAGGCAGGACCGCGGGGCTCAGATGCGGCCCGCGACGCGGCGCCGCCGCGCGACTTCGGCCAGCAGCACCGCGGCCGCGACGGAGGCGTTCAGCGACTCCGTGCGGCCCGGGCATCGCTGGCGGCGTGCACAACGTGGGTGGCGCCGATACGTCCGAGCGCGATGGTGCCGCGCAAGGCGAGGACCGCGGGGCTCAGATGCGGCCCGCGACGCGGCGGCGCCGCGCGACTTCGGCCAGCAGCACCGCGCCGCGACGAAGGCGTTCAGCGACTTCGTGCGGCCCGGGCATCGCTGGCGGCGTGCACAACATCGGCGGCGCCGATACCTCCGAGCGCGATGCTGCCGCGCGAGGCGATGACCTGGAGGCTCAGATGCGGCCCGCGACGCGGCGGCGCCGCGCGACTTCGGCCAGCAGCACCGCGGCCGCGACGGAGGCGTTCAGCGACTCGACCCCCGCGGCCATCGGGATGGACACCGTCTCGTCGCAGGTTTCGCGCACCAGCCGCGACAGGCCGCGGCCCTCGGAGCCCACCACGATCACCAGCGGGTCCGTCGCCAGCGACAGGTCGTCGATGCCCACCGACCCGTCCGCGTCGAGCCCGGCGATCATCAGGCCCTCCTCCGCCCACAGCTTCAGCTGCCGCGTCAGGTTGGTCGCGATCGCGATCGGCATCTTCGCCGCGGTGCCGGCACTGGTCCGCCACGCCACGGCCGTGACGCCCGCGCTGCGGCGCGCCGGCAGCAGCACCCCGTGCGCCCCGAACGCCGCCGCGGACCGCACGACGGCACCGAGGTTCCGCGGGTCCGTCACGCCGTCCAGCGCGACCAGCAGCGGCGGCTCACCGGAGTTCTTCGCGATGGCCAGCAGGTCGTCGGGGTGGCTGTACTCGAACGGCGGCACCTGCAGCCCGAGCCCCTGGTGCACCGCGCGGTTGGTCTTGCGGTCCAGCTCCTCGCGCGGGATCTCCAGGATCGAGATGCCCTTGTCCGCCGCCAGCCGCACCGCCTCGGTGACCCGGTCGTCCGCGTCGATGTTCAACGCCACGAACAACGTCGTGCCCGGCACACCCGCCCGCAGGGCCTCGACCACCGGGTTGCGGCCCGCGATGATCTCCGGACCTTCGCGACGGTCGCGGGCCTTCTCGGCGCGCGCGGCGGCCGCGGCGGCCTTGCGCTGCGCCGGGTGCCCGGGACGCATCTCCGCCCGCGGGGTCGGCCCCTTGCCCTCGAGACCACGGCGACGCTGGCCGCCGGAACCGACGACCGCGCCCTTCTTGGTGCCGGACTTGCGAACCGCACCCCGGCGCTTGGAATTGCCTGCCATTTAAGCTTCTTTCACGGTCCACACCGGACCATCGGGAGTGTCTTCGACCGTGATCCCCGCCTTGAGCAGGCGGTCGCGCACGGCATCGGCCCGGGCGAAGTCACGCGCGGCGCGCGCCTCCTGGCGCTCCACGAGCATCGCCTCGACCAGGTCCGCCAGTGCGGCCCTCGCCGGCGTCTCCGCCGCCGAGCTCTCCGCCCATTCGGGTGCCAGCGGGTCCAGCCCGAGCACACCCATCATCGCGCGCACCGAGCCGGCGGCCGCGCGCGCCTTGGCGTCATCGCCGGAGTCCAGCGCCGCGTTACCCTCGCGCACCAGGTTGTGCACGGCCGCGACCGCCGCCGGGGTGGACAGGTCGTCGTCCATCGCGCTGACGAACTCGGGCGCCAGTTCGCCGGGCTCGACCGTGCCGGTCCGCTGCGCCGCGCGGCGCAGGAACCCCTCGATCCGCCGGTAGCCCTGCGCGGCTTCGGACAGCGCCCCGTCGGAGTACTCGATCGTGGACCGGTAGTGCGGCTGCACCAGGTAGTAGCGCAGCTCGGCGGCCCGGTAGTTCCGCAGCATGGCCTCGATCGACACCACGTTGCCCAGCGACTTCGACATCTTCTCGCCGGACAACGTCACCCACGCGTTGTGCAGCCAGAACCGTGCGAACGGATCACCGGCCGCGTTCGACTGGGCGCGCTCGTTCTCGTGGTGCGGGAACACCAGGTCGACGCCGCCGCCGTGGATGTCGAACTCGGCGCCCAGGTAGGTGGTCGCCATCGCCGAGCACTCCAGGTGCCAGCCCGGCCGCCCATTGCCCCACGGTGTGGGCCACGACGGCTCGCCCGGCTTCGCGCTCTTCCACAGCGTGAAGTCCCGCGGGTCGCGCTTGCCCTCGGCCAGCGTCTCGCCCTGCTGCACCTCGTCCAGCTTCTGCCGGGACAGCGCGCCGTAGCCGGGGAAGGTCGACACTGCGAAGTAGACGTCCCCGCCCGCCGCGTAGGCGTGGCCGGCGTCGATCAGGCGCTGCATCAGCTCGACCATCTGCGTGACGTGCCCGGTCGCGCGGGGCGCGATGGACGGCGGCAGGCAGCCGAGGACCGCGTAGGCCTCCTCGAACGCCCGCTCGTGCGTCGCCGCCCACTCCCACCACGGCCGTCCGGCGTCGGCGGCCTTGGCGAGGATCTTGTCGTCGATGTCGGTGACGTTGCGCACGAACCGCACGTCGAGTCCACTGTGGATCAGCCAGCGACGCAGGACGTCGTAGTTCAGGGCGCCGCGGACGTGCCCGATGTGCGGGATGCCCTGGACGGTGGCACCACACACGTACATGGACGCCGTTCCGCTACGGGCGGGGTGGAACTCCCGCACGTTCCTGGTCGCGGTGTCGTATAGGTGTAGGGCCACCCTGAAATGGTACGGGTCACCTTGACGCCGGTCAGAGCACCCCGTGCGTGCGCAGCGCCGTGAGCAGGCCGTCCGGGCGCTCGGCGGTCGGCAGCGGGTCGACGAGGGCGAACTCGCACCCGAGCGCTTTCGCCCCGCCGTCGGCCTCTTCGCTGTCGCCGACCATCAGGGTGTTCTCCGGCGCCACGCCCAGCCGGTCGACGAGCAGCCGGAAGATCTCCGGCTGCGGCTTGATGAACCCCTCCTCGAAGGAGAGCAGGAAGGCGTCGACGAACTCGGCGTAGCCGCGCATGGCGAACGCGGGCCGGATGTCGAAGGCGATGTTGCTCAGCACGCCGACCTTGACGCCCTTGGCGGCGGTGTCCTTCAGCGCGGCCTCGGTGTCCGGGTAGGGCGTCCACTCCGCGGGATCGATCAGGCGGGAGTACAGCGCCTCGGCCTGGTCGGCGTGCGCGACGCCGGACTTGCGCAGCACCTCGAGGTAGATCTTGCGGTGCAGGGCCGGGTCGAGGTCCCGGTTCTCCCACGCGTACTGGTACTCCTCGGACAACTCGACGACCTGCCCGGTCGGGGCGGTCATGCGGCGCATCAGCTCGGTCTGCGCCTCGACGTCGAGCGGGGCGCCGTCGGGGGTCGTGAGATCGGAGAGCCAGCTGGAGTTCTGCTCCAGCCGGAACAGCGTGCCGGAAAAGTCGAACATCACCGCCTGAATCGTCACAGATGACAGGCTACCTGGGACGACGTGCGGGGAGCTGTGACTTAGTCCGCCGCCAGCAGCAGCGCGGTGGCGACCGCGGCGATGCCTTCGCCGCGGCCGGTGAGGCCCAGCCCGTCGGTGGTGGTGCCGCTCACGCTGACCGCGCCGCCCGCGGCCTTGCTCAGCACGTCCTGGGCCTCTTCGCGGCGCTTGCCGATGCGTGGCGCGTTGCCGATGACCTGCACCGACGCGTTCCCCAGCCGCCAGCCCGCGGCTTCGACGAGCCGGCGGGCCTCGGCCACGAACTCCGTGCCGTGCGCGCCCGCCCAGCGCGGGTCGCTGATGCCGAACACCGCGCCCAGGTCACCGAGCCCGGCCGCGGACAGCATCGCGTCGCACAGCGCGTGCGCGGCCACGTCACCGTCGGAGTGGCCGGCGCAACCGGAGACGCCCTCCCACAGCAGCCCGGCGATCCAGCACTCGCGGCCCGCCTCGATCGGATGGACGTCGACCCCGGTCCCGACCCTCAACCCTGCTCCTCGAGTAGTGATTCCGCCACGGCCGTGTCGAAGGCCGTGGTGAGCCGGAGCGCGGTGGGGTGCCCGGCCACGGTCCGCACCGTACCGGGCAGGTCGGACAGGGGGTCGGCGCCGTGCGCGCACAGCTTTTCCAGCACGTCGGGGCGGTAGCCGACGGGCGTCTGCACCACCTGCAGCCGATCCCGGTCCGTGGTGCCGGTGATCACGTCGCCGGAAACGAGTTTGATGGTGTCGGTCACGGGTAGCACCGGGACGATCGCCTCTGCCCCGGCGAACACGGCCTCGGCCACCGCGCGGACGGTGGCGCGCGGCACGAACGGACGTGCGACGTCGTGCACCAGGACGACGTCGGCGGGCGTGGCGGCCTCGACGGCCCGCCGGAGGTCCCCGGCACGATCGGGACCACAAGCCAGTACCCGGCACCGGGAACCGGCGCTGGGTACCGACCTGACGATGTGTTCACAATCCCCGCACAGGGGCTGGGGGACCGCCGTCACCAGGCGGTCCGCGGCCTCGAGCAGGCCGTGTACGGCGTGCCACAGAAGCGGCGCACCGTGCACGGACGCGCGCGGGTCCGGCCCCTTGGGGTCGGCGATGAGGAGCCCAACCACCTTCATCGCCGGGTACTCACTTCGCGGGACGAGCTGTGTCTCCGGAGACGAGTGCACATCTCGCGAGGTCAGCCTGGTGTTCTAGACGGCCGCTGTTTCCAGCACCTCGTCGAGCAGGGTCTCCGCCTTGCCCTCGTCGGTGCCCTCCGCCAGGGCGAGCTCGCTGACCAGTATCTGCCGGGCCTTGGCCAGCATCCGCTTCTCGCCGGCGGACAGGCCGCGATCCTTCTCGCGCCGCCAGAGGTCGCGCACCACTTCGGCCACCTTGTTCACATCGCCCGAGGCGAGCTTCTCGAGGTTGGCCTTGTACCGACGAGACCAGTTCGTGGGCTCCTCGGTGTGCGGCGCTCGCAGCACGTCGAAGACCCGGTTCAGACCATCCTGGCCCACGACGTCCCGAACGCCGACGATCTCGGCGTTGTCTGCGGGCACGCGAACCGTGAGGTCCCCTTGCGCGACTTTGAGGACGAGGTACTGCTTCTCCTCGCCCTTGATCACGCGGGTCTCGATCGCTTCGATGAGTGCGGCACCGTGGTGCGGGTAGACGACGGTCTCTCCGACCTTGAAAACCATGTGTCCTCTGCCCCTTTCGCTGCGTCCATCTTAGCACGCGGCGAGGGGGCCCACCTAGCGGGCCGAGATCGTCGTCGCAGGTCAGGGGCCGTCCGGGGGGTTGACAAACCGACAAAGTGCATGCTCATGCAGGTGATGGGGAAGCCCGTCGACAATGCCGAATTGATCTATTGTGGACGGTTTCCGGTCCCCTGGGCGCACCCTCGGTGGCGGCGTTCCGGGCCATAGCTAGGATCAGGCCGGTAACGCTTGAGGAGGGACTGAGACCGTGAGGCTGCAGAAACGTCGTGTGGTCGGCGCGAGCGTGGTCGCCGTCGGTGCCGCCCTGGCTCTGGCCGGGTGCGGGGCCGGGCAGATCACCCAGACCAGCACCATGCTGCCCGCGGTCAACGGCGCCATGGCCCAGGCGGGCAAGCTCGTCCTGCGCGACGCCGCACTGGTGAACCGCAACGAGTGCGAGCAGGCCTACGCCACCGGGTCGAGCGCCCCGGTCGCCCTGGTGATCGCCAACGACGGCACCGCCGACGACGAGCTGGTCAGCGTGAGCAGCGCGAACGCCGCGAGCGCCACCGTCGAGGGCGACAAGGCCATCGTGGCGGGCAGCAAGCTCCTCGTCGGCCCGGCGGACGAGAGCGAGTCCGGCCAGCAGCCGCAGACCAGCCCCACCTCGCCGGCGACCGCGGGCCCGACCGGGCAGCCGGCGCGGATCGGGCACGCCAGCGTCGTGCTGCAGGGCCTCAAGCAGGTCGTGTGGCCGGGCCAGACGATCCCGGTGACCTTCACCTTCCGCAGCGCCGGCGCGGTGACCGTGGAGCTGCCGATCCAGGCGCCCACGGTCGAGCTGAACTGCCAGCCGACGGAGACCGCGGCGGCCGAGGGTCACTAGAACTGTCGGTGCTGCCCGCTAACGTGACCGACCATGGTCAAGAAGGGCACCAGCTACCGCTGCGGTGAGTGCGGGTACCAGGCTCCCAAGTGGGTCGGCCGATGCCCGGAATGCCAGGCCTGGGGCACCATCGAGGAGCGCGGTGACGCGCGCCCGGCGATCGCGCGGGTGGCGGCCGGCGCGCCCAGCGCCCCGGCGCGGCCCATCGGCCAGGTCGACATCGAGGCCGCGCGGGCCCGTAGCACCGGCGTCGGCGAGCTGGACCGCGTGCTCGGCGGCGGTCTCGTGCCGGGGGCGGTCGTGCTGCTGGCCGGCGAACCCGGTGTCGGCAAGTCGACCCTGCTGCTCGAGGTGGCCTACCAGTGGGCGCTCGGCGGGTCCGGGCCCGCGCTGTACGTCACCGGTGAGGAGTCCGCGGGCCAGGTGCGCCTGCGGGCCGAGCGGACGAAGAACGTCCACGAGCGCATGTTCCTGGCCGCGGAAAGCGATCTCTCGGCGATCCTCGGGCACGTCGACGCGGTCAAGCCCGGCGTGCTGATCGTCGACTCGGTGCAGACGATGGCGTCGCCGCAGGTGGAGGGCTCGCCGGGCAACGTCACCCAGGTCCGCGCCGTCACGTCCGGGCTCGTTGCGCTCGCCAAGGAGCGCGGGCTGCCCGTGGTGCTGGTGGGGCACGTCACGAAGGACGGCTCGGTCGCCGGGCCGCGCGTGCTCGAGCACCTCGTCGACGTCGTGCTGCACTTCGAGGGCGACCGGCACTCCACACTGCGGATGGTGCGTGGCGTGAAGAACCGGTTCGGGCCCGCGGACGAGATCGGGTGCTTCGAGCTGCGCGAGGACGGCATCGTCGGCGTGCCCGACCCGTCCGGGCTGTTCCTGAACCGGCGCGAGGACGCGGTGCCGGGCACCGCGGTGACGGTGACGGTCGAGGGCAAGCGGCCGCTGCTGTGCGAGGTGCAGGCGCTCGTGTCCAGTCCCGGTGCGCCGCAGCCCAGGAGGGCCGTGAGCGGGCTGGACTCCGCGCGGGTGGCGATGATCCTCGCCGTGCTGGAGAAGCGCGGAGGGATCAAGCTGGGCGACCGGGACGTGTACTCGGCGACGGTCGGTGGGATGAAGGTGACCGAGCCCGCGGTGGACCTCGCGGTGATCCTGGCGCTGTGGTCGTCGGTGCGGGACGTGGCGCTGTCACCCCGGCTGGTGGTCATCGGGGAGGTCGGGCTGGCCGGGGAGATCCGCCGGGTGTCCGGCGCCGGGCGGCGGCTGGCGGAGGCTGCTCGCCTGGGGTTCACGCACGCCCTGGTGCCGCCGGACCCGGGGAAGCTGCCGGACGGGATCCGGGTGCTGGAGGTGGATTCCGTGGCGGCCGCCCTGCACGCGGCGAATTACGCCTGACGGTGCTGTTGGCGGGCCTGGGCCGGGTGACTCGGCTGGGCCGGGCTGGGGCGGCGCGGCCACGGGCTGGGTCTGGGTGGGCGGAGGGCCAGGTGGCTCGGCTGTGCGGGTTGTCGGAGGCCGGGCTGCCCGGCTGTCGCGGGTTAGGCGGAGGAGTGGCTGCCCGGCCGCGCCTGGGTAGGCGCAGGTTCGGCGAGTGGGCTGGGCTGGGGAGGTCGGGGCCCGGTCGCGCCGGGTCGGCGAAGGGCGGGCCCGGCTGCGTGCGCTGGGTGCGGGGCCCGGCGAGTGGGCTCTGGCTGGGAGGCCGGGGCACGCGGCTGCGCCCGGGATGCGCGGCGGCCCGGCCACCGGGCCACGCCGGGTGAGTGCGGCGGCCCGGCCGCCCGCTGGGCTGGGTGAGCGGAGGGCCGGGTGACTCGGTGCCATGCGGAGGCGGAGGCCACGCGAGCCGCCTGGGCGGGTAGCCAGAGGCCGGGCCGCCCGGCTGCGCCCGGACTGGGTGGCGGCCCAGCCACCGGGCCACGCCGGGTGAGTGCGAGGCCCGGCGAGCGGGCTGGGTCGGGTGCGCGGAGGGCCAGGTGGCTCGGCTGTGCGGGTAGGCGGAGGAGAGCTGCCCGGCTGCGCCGGGGGCGGAGGGCAGGCGAGCGGCCTGGGGCGGTTAGCCGGAGGCCGGGCCGCCCGGCCGCGACCGGGGTACGCCGAGGCCTCGGAGGCCCGGCGACCGGGCCGAGCCTGGTCGGAGAGGGTCGCGCGGCGCGGCTGTGCCGGGGTGGAGCTACGCCGCCCGGACGGCGCGGCGAACGAAAAGCCCCCTCCGCCCGGGGCGGAGGGGGCCGTCGAAAAGCGCGTCAGGCGGACAGCAGCTTGGCGCACCGGATCAGGCCCAGGTGCGAGTACGCCTGCGGGTGGTTGCCCAGCGAGCGCTCGGCGACCGGGTCGTACTGCTCCGGCAGCAGGCCCGTCGGGCCGGCCGCGTCGACCAGCTGCTCGAACAGTTCCTCCGCCTCGGTGCGGCGCCCGGTCAGCAGATAGGCCTCGATCAGCCACGCGGCGCACAGGTGGAACCCGCCTTCGCCGCCCGGCAGGCCGTCGTCGCGGCGGTAGCGGTACACCGTGGACCCGCTGCGCAGCTCGGCCTCGATCGCGGTCACCGTCGACTGGAAACGCTCGTCCGACGGGTCGATCAGCCCGGCCAGCCCGACGAACAGCGACGCCGCATCCAGGTCCGTGCCGTCGTAGGCCGTGGTGAACGCCTGAACCTCGTCGTTCCAGCCGTGGCTCAGCACGTCGGCCGCGATCTCCTCGCGCAGTTCGTGCCAGCCGGCCGGGATCTCGCGCCCGTACACCTCACCGAGGCGGATCGCGCGGTCCACCGTCACCCAGCACATCACCCGCGAGTACACCCGGTGCCGCGGCACGTGCCGCTCTTCCCAGATGCCGTGGTCCGGCTCCGACCAGCGCCGCGTCACGGCCTCGGCCATCGCCCGCACCAGCTGCCAGTCCTCGTCCCGCAGCTCGCCGCGCACCTGCGCCAGCTCGGCCACCAGCTCGACCACCGGACCGAACACGTCCAGCTGCACCTGGTGGTTCGCCAGGTTGCCGACCCGCACCGGCCGCGAACCGGCGTACCCCGGCAGCGAGTCGATCACAGCCTCGGCGCCGAGCTGGGTGCCGTTGATCGTGTACAGCGGGTGCAGCCGCTCCGGGCCGGCCAGCGTCGACAGCACCCCGTGCAGCCACCGCAGGTACCCCTCTGCCTCGGTCACCGACCCCAGCCCGACCAGCTCACGCACGGTGAACGCCGCGTCGCGGATCCAGCAGTAGCGGTAGTCCCAGTTCCGCACGCCGCCGATCTCCTCCGGCAGCGACGTCGTGGCCGCCGCCAGCACCGCACCGGTGTCGGCGTTGCACAACCCGCGCAACGTCAACGCCGAGCGCGCCACCAGCTCCGGCTCCACGTTCGGCAGCTTCAGCGTGGTCGCCCAGTCGCTCCAGTACGCGCCCGCCCGGGCGCGGCGGTCCGCTTCGGACAGCTCGTGCGCGGTCAGGTCCGTCGTGCCGCACCGCAGCTCCAGCACCACCGGCGCGTCCTGCGCCGGCTGGACCAGCGCGGTCGCGGTGTCATGCAGCCCGTCGCTGGTGATCTCCCACGCCACCCCCGGCGAGCGCAGCACGATCGGCTCGGACGTGCCCAGCACGCGCAGACCGTCGGGGTCCGGCACCAGCCGCACCGGCACGCCGCCGAACTCCGGCCGCGGCGCGAACACCACGGACGCGGCGGCCGTGCCGGAGATGACCCGCACCAGGTCGGTGCGGTGCGGCGGGCACTCGGGCTCCAGGTAGTCGGTGACCAGCAGCCGCGACCAGCGGGTCTCCACCGTCATCGTGTTCGGCAGGTACCGCTGGCCCAGCGGCAGCCCGTTGTGATGCGGCTTGATCGAGAAGTGGCCGGCGCCGGTGCCGCCGAGCAGGTCGGCGAACACGGCCGGGGCGTCCGGGCCGGGGTGGCACATCCAGGTCAGCCGGGCGTCCGGGGTGACCAGGGCGACCGCGCGCTCGTTCGACAGCATCGACAGCCGCTCGATCGGCGGCGCCTGCTCGCCGTAGAGCCAGTTGCGCCGCTCCTCCAGCATGAACGCCAGCACGGTCGCGACGTCCTCGGTGCCCGGCACCGTGTACGTCGCGAGGGTCTCGCCCTCGCCGACCCGCACGCCGACGTCCGGGCCGGACAGCCGCGCGAACGCCTTCTCGTCGGTGACGTCGTCACCGAGGAAGATCGCCGCGGTGGCCCCGACCTGGTGGCGCAGGGTGTCCAGGGCGCGGCCCTTGTCGGTCTGCACGACCGCCAGCTCGACGACCTCCTTGCCGTCGGTCGTGGTCACACCTTCCCAGGTGCACGGTCCACTGTGGACCTCGTCGAGCACGCGGCGGGCCGCGTCGCGGTCGGCGCGGCGGACGTGCACGGCGATGCTGGCGGGCTTGACCTCGAGCGACACGCCCGGCACGTCGCCGGCGATGCGCTCGAGTTCCTGCTCGACCCGCCGGTGCAGGTCGCGCGCCTGGGCGTCGAGCTCGTGCACGAAGCCGATGTCGAACTCGGAACCGTGGCTGCCCACGAGGTGCACCTCGTGCGGCAGTCGCGACAGGATGGCGAGGTCGCGCAGCGCGCGGCCGGAGATGACCGCGGTGGTCGTCTCGTGCAGCCCGGCCAGCGAGCGCAGCGCGCCCACCGACTCGGGCAGCGGTCGCGCCTCGTCCGGGTTGGTCACGATCGGAGCCAAGGTCCCGTCGTAGTCGCATGCGACCAGCAATCGCGGCGTGCGAGCGATCTGCACGATCGCACGGCGCAGCTCAGCGGGCAGGGACTCGGCGGTCACCACTCCTCCTTAAGGAGCTCAAGAACATGTTGGGCGCAGGTTGGCCACTCAGGCGGCCGGTTCGGACCCGAGCGCCTCGAGGAACGACCGTGCCCACCTGTCGACGTCGTGGGTGAGGACCTGACGCCGCAACGCGCGCATCCGGCGTCTGCCCTCGGCAGGGTCGAGCGTAATGGCCGCCTCCAGCGCGTTCTTCACCCCGTCGAGATCGTGCGGGTTGACGAGAAAAGCGCTGGTCAGCTCGGCGGCGGCACCGGCGAACTCGGACAGCACCAGCGAGCCGCCGAGGTCGTGACGGCACGCGACGTACTCCTTGCAGACGAGATTCATCCCATCGCGTAACGGCGTGACCACCATGATGTCCGCCGCGCTGTAGAACGCGGCGAGCTCCCGCCGGTCCACCGACTGGTGCAGGTAGTGCACCACCGGGTGCCCGACGCGGGCGAACTCGCCGTTGATCCGGCCCACCATCTGCTCGATCTCGGTGCGCATCCGCTGGTAGTGCTCGACGCGCTCCCGGCTCGGGGTCGCCAGCTGGACGAAGGTGACGTCCTCGGGCTGGACACGACCCTCCTGGAGCAGTTCGTGCAGGGCCTGCAGGCGCAGGTCGATGCCCTTGGTGTAGTCCAGGCGGTCGACCCCGAGCAGGACGGTCTTCGGGTTGCCCAGGTCGCGGCGGATCTGGGCGGCCCGCTCCGCGACCTCCTTGGTGCGGGCGAGCGTGTCCAGGCCGGCGGCGTCGATCGAGATCGGGAACGCGCCGACCCGGACCGTGCGGTTGCCGACCTGCATCATGCCCGGCCGGGACCGCACGCCGACCGCGCCGCGGCTCGGCTCCAGGCCGAGCAGCGTGCGGGCCAGCCACAGGAAGTTCTGCGCGCCGCCGGGCCGGTGGAAGCCGACCAGGTCGGCGCCGATCAGGCCGCGCACGATCTCCGCCCGCCACGGCAGCTGCATGAACAGCTCGACCGGCGGGAACGGGATGTGCAGGAAGAAGCCGATGCGCAGGTCGGGCCGCAGCTCGCGGAGCATGCTCGGCACGAGCTGCAGCTGGTAGTCCTGCACCCAGACCGTGGCGCCCTCGGCCGAGACCTCCGCGCTGGCCTCGGCGAAGCGGCGGTTGACCTGGACGTAGCTCTCCCACCAGCCACGGTCGAACACCGGCGGCGCGACCACGTCGTGGTAGAGCGGCCACAGCGTGGCGTTGGAGAAGCCCTCGTAGTAGTCGCGGACCTCTTCGGTGGACAGGGAGACCGGGTAGAGCACCATGCCCTCGTCGCTGAACGGGTCGACGTCGACACCAGGCACCCCGGGCCACCCGACCCAAGCGCCCTTGCGGGAACGCAGGAACGGCTCCAGCGCCGACACCAGACCACCCGGGCTCGCGGTCCAGCGCTGGTTGCCGTCGGCCGTCCGCTCGAGGTCGACGGGCAGCCGGTTGGCGACCACGACGAAGTCCGCCGAAGCCGTGCCGATCCCTGCTTCGCTCACCTAGCTACGCTCCCTTGCTCGCCTGAACACTATCCCGCGACGGCGAACCAAGATCCAC
Organism: Amycolatopsis thermophila; assembly: GCF_030814215.1. Lineage (NCBI taxonomy): Bacteria > Bacillati > Actinomycetota > Actinomycetes > Pseudonocardiales > Pseudonocardiaceae > Amycolatopsis > Amycolatopsis thermophila. The sequence continues at coordinate 2,824,021 of NZ_JAUSUT010000001.1, forward strand.
CGCGCGGTGGGTCGAGGACGGCTACTCCAGTCTCCGCTCGGTCGTCCGCAGCGGGCCGGCCATGCGCGGGCCCGCGAGCTTCCGTTCGAGCCGGCCGAGACCGGTGCGAACCGGCTGTGCGAGGTACTCCCCGAGTACCACGCCGGCGGCCAGCGCAAGCCCGATCGCGGCCGCTTTGATCAGCGTCGACAGGTTGCCGTTGCTCTGGGTGGCCAGTTCATAGAGGCCACGGTACGTGGACAGACCGGGCAGCAGCGGGGTGATCCCGGACACCGCCACCACCAGCGGCGTCACCTTCAACCGGCGGGCGAGCACGCCACCGGAGAACCCGACCACGATGGCGGCGACGGCCGAGGAGGTGATGGCGTCGAACCGGCCCACGATCAGCAGTGCGCCGTACACGCCGGCGCCGATCGCGCCCGCGGCGGCGGCCACCAGCATCGACCGCAGGGTCGAGTAGCTCGCGATCGCGAAGCACGCCGCCGCCGCCGCGCCGGCGGGCGCGATGACCAGCAGGCTGTCGGCGGTCTGCGCGGGCAGGACGGGTTCGGCCGGGGTGAACCCGAGCGCCTTGGCGATGTTCAGCGCGAGCGCGACGCCGGTGATCAGGCCGGCACTCATCAGGACCGTTTCCATGGTCCGGCCGGCGGCGGTCACGTTGTACCCGGTGATGGCGTCCTGCACGGCCGAGACCGTGGAGAGGCCGGACAGCAACACGGTGATGGCCGCCGCGGCGACCAGTGTGGAGAACTTGGCCGGGACGAGGTCGGTGTTCACCGCGAACGTGGCCATGCTGGTGGCCAGCAGCCCGCCCACGACCTGCTGGAAGAAGAACGGCAGCGCGACGCGGTTCAGCACGCGGCCCAGGCGGTCGATGAGCGCGGAGATGATCAGCGCGCCGATCGCGACGTCCAGGGTGCCGCTGAGCAGCAGGGTGATGAAGAAGGCCATGCCGCCCCAAGCCAGCGTGGCGAACCAGCGCGGGTACGGGTGCGGCGCCGTGGTGATCTGGTGCAGCTCGGTGTAGGCCTCTTCGGCGCTGAGGTGCCCGCGCAGGCAGCGCTGGACGAGCATCTCGGTCTGCGACAGGCGGGTGTAGTCCAGGCTGCGGGAGCGCACCACGCGCAGCGCGGTGATCGGGTTCGCGTCGGTGCCCCGGTGGCACGTCACGGTGATGGACGTGAAGATGACGTCCACCTCGCAGTGCGGGAGACCGAACGCCTCGGTGAGGGACAGGATCGTCGCCGTCACGTCGGACGCGCCCGCGCCGCTGGCCATCTGCACCTCGCCGATGCGCAGGACCAGGTCGAGGACGAAGTTGACCGTCGCCTCGTCGGGCAGGGCCGGGCCGAGTTCCGTGGTCGCGTCCGGTGCCGGCTGCTCGCCGGTCGGCGCCTCCAGGATGTGCCAGGCCCGGCGACGCGGCTCGGTCGCCCGCCGCCGCCGATTGGCCTTGTCGACGTCCGGATCCGCCGGCGCCTCGAGAATGTGCCAGCCGCGCCTGCGGGTCACCGGGCCCCGGACGCGCTGGGTGCTGTTCATGCGGCCGTCACCTCCTTGATTGGCCTCCCGGCTACGCATCGCCTCGATCACGCCGGTCGTTGCAAAGGGGCAACCGTGGCGTGCGCCACTTCGACGATCATCCACGAATCCCAGGGGCCCGGCAGGGGTTGCTAGGATGACCGCGATCAGGCCGACTTAGCTCAGCTGGTAGAGCAGCTGTCTTGTAAACAGCAGGTCAGGGGTTCGAGCCCCCTAGTCGGCTCCCCTCCGGACCAGGGCGTTTCGGTGTGGCAGGAAACACCCTGGTCCGGCCTCGTCTCGATTGTTCGTTCAGCCCGGTACCGAAGCGGCTGCCGGCCCGTTGTCGTAGCTCGTCTCAGCGCCGCCCGGCTCGGGATTGGGGGCTCCACGACGACGAGGGCGCCGCTGTGTCGTGCTGGGCAGTCGGCGCCCCGCTTGCGACCACATTGCTCGTGCGGGTCGCAGCCGTGCTGCCATACCTGCCGTTGCAACGCTCGCGGTACCGTGAGCATTCCCGTGACCTGCGCAAACCGGCACAGCGCGGATCGGATTGCGCATGATCCGGGTTCCGTCGCTCGGTTTCGTTAAGAGACGCGCGTAGGGCATTGTGGACCTGTTGCAGCGTTGCCGAATTGGCGCCTTCCTTTCGGAGACGCGCAGAGAACCGTTCGATGTGTGTGCGCGCCGATTCCCGGAACGATGTCCTTGTCGACCGCCATTTCTCGACCGTCCACTCGTGACCGGTCGTGCGGACCATGCCTGTGTCGCGCTCTCGTTCGAGTTTCCGGACCTTGCGTGAAGGGCGGGCCAGGGACCGTGCGGATCCGTCGGCGGGTAACGCTGTTCGTCGTTCCGGCGACTTCGGTCACGGGCCATCCGACCGGGAGGGGCGTCAGCGATGCGGACCGAGAACCTCACCCGAACCGCCACCGGGCGTTGGGCCTGGGTGCTCGTCCTCGTCGTCGGGCTCGGGTTGTTCGAGTCGGTGCGCCGGGTGCTCCTGGACACCGAGAACCCGAACCTGGTGCCGTCCCTGATCCTGCTCGGTGCCGTCGTCGGGCCGGCGACGTTCGTCGCGTTCGTGTGGGGCCGGCGGTTGTCGTTCGGCGTCGATCCGGTTCTCGTGGGGCTCGTGGCGTGTGTCGGGGGCGTCGTCGGCGTCGTCACGGCCGGGTCGCTCGAGTACGACGTGCTCAAGGACCTCGGGCCGCTCCAGATGGTCGGCGTCGGCGTCATCGAGGAGACCTGCAAGCTCCTCGGGCCGGCCGTGCTGTTGTTGTTCGTCACCGACAAGCGGACCGCCACCGGCCTGCTGCTGGGCGTCGCGTCCGGGGCGGGCTTCGCGGCGCTCGAGACGATGGGCTACGCGCTCGTCGCGTTCCTCAAGTCCCAGGGGAACATCGGCGCCGTCGACCAGACGCTCCTGCTCCGCGGCGTGCTCAGCCCGGCCACGCACATGGCGTGGACCGGGCTGACCGCCGCCGCCCTGTGGGCCGCGGCCCGGCGCCGCGGTCGGTCCCGCGCGGTGGGCCGGTTCGTGGCCGTGTTCATCGTCGCCGTGGCCCTGCACGCCACCTGGGACAGCCTCGGCACCCCGATCGCCTACATCGTGCTCGCCGCCGTCAGCCTCGGGCTCCTCTGGTACACGGCGCACCGCATGGCCCGCTACCGCTCGGCGTACGGCCGCCGCGCCCGGGCGTTCTGAAGCGCCTCCGCCCACCACACCAGTTCGTCCAGCAACGTCTTCGCCGCGCCGTCCGGGCCCTCGGGGTCGAGCAGGCGGCCGTCGGTGCCGAACTTCGCCCAGTGCTGGTCGAAACTCACGCCGTCCCGCACGGTCACCGAATGCGTCTCCGCGAACACCTGCCGCAGGTGCTCCACCGCACGCAACCCGCCGCCGAGCCCGCCGTAGGACACGAACCCGACGGGCTTGGCGTGCCATTCGGTGTGGTGCCAGTCGATGAGGTGCTTCAGCGCGGCCGGGTAGCTGTGGTTGTACTCCGGCGTGACCACGACGAACGCGTCCGCCCGGTCCAGCCGCGCCGACACGTCGTGCAGTTCGGGCGGCACCGGCTCGCCGGGGCCTGCCGGCAGGGCGAGGGGGAGTGGGACGTCGGCCACGTCGATCAGGTCCACGGTGAACCGGCCGTGCCGGGCCGCCGCGTCGAGGAACCAGTTCGCGACCACCGGCCCGAACCGCTGCTGCCGGACGCTGCCGATGATCACCGCGAGGTGGAGTTCTGTCATGCCTTCGACGGTGCCGCCGCGCGGCGGCCGGAAAAAGGCCGCGCTGAGACTGGCCCTCGGAGGGCGACCCTCACGGCACGCGGCGCCGGTAACGTCGGTCCGGTGAGCGACAACGAGCTGGGCGAGTTCCTGCGCACCGCCCGGGAAGCGGTGACACCCGCCGAGGTCGGGCTGCCCACGGGCCCGCGCCGCCGCACGCCCGGCCTGCGCCGCGCCGAACTCGCGACCCTGGCCGGGGTGAGCATCGACTACCTGTCGCGGCTGGAACAGGGCCGCGACCGGCACCCGTCGCCGCAGGTGCTCGGCGCGCTCGCGGACGCGATGCGGCTGTCGCCGGAGGCGCGGGGGCAGTTGCGCCTGATCCTGACGCGCCACAAGGACCGCACCCTGTGCGAAGCCAGCCGTCCACCGGTCCGCGAGGTGCGTCCCCCGGTGCGCGCGATCCTGGACCGGCTCGAGCCCACGCCCGCGCACGTGGTCAACCGCATCGGCGAGGTCATCGCGTGGACCGACGGTTTCGACCGCCTCGCCCGCCCGGCCGGCCTGCTCGACGGTGAACCGCCGAACCTGGCCCGGTTCGTGTTCACCGACCGGCGGGCGCGCGCGGTGTTCCCGGACTGGGACGCCGTCGCCGACCGGCAGATCGCGAACCTGCGCGTGGAAACGCACCGCGATGATCCGCAACTGGCGTTGCTCACCGAGGAGCTGTCGGTGGCGGCCGGGGCGGCGTTCACGGAACGGCTGACGGCCAGGATTCCCTTGCGCGGCACCGGAGTGGACCGGTTCGCGCACCCGGTGGTGGGCGAGTTGCGGCTCACCTACGAAACCCTCGCCCTGCCCGACGCGGACGAGCAACGTCTGGTGGTCCAGCTCCCCGCCGACGAAGCGACGGCGGCCGCGGTGAACGAACTCGACGGACGGCGGCCGGGTTCGCTGCGTGCGGTGCGATAAAGAGCCGTAAGACCCTTGCCGCGCCCCGGTTCCCGGGCGTCCACTGCGGAACGCGGCCGCGGACGTCGTCAGCGGGCGCCGCCCGCCCCACCGCGGCCGAAGGAGGTGGACCATGACTCCGGACGAGCGGAGGGAGAAGCTGCGCCGCGGGATGGACCGGATGTGGAACCAGGGCGAGGCGGAGGTCTTCGGCGAACTGTTCGCCGAGCACTGTTCGTTCCACGACCCCACGTTCCCGACCTCCGGGCCCGGCGAACTCCGCCAGCAGATCAGCGAACTGCGCACGGCGTGCCCGGACCTGCACGTGGATGTGCACGACGTCGTCGTCGAGGGCGATCTGAGCGCGATGCGGTGGACCATGGGCGGCACCGCCCGGCACGACTTCCGCGGCATCCCCGGCACCGGCAAGTCCTGGGTGATGACCGGCATGGGCTGGGACAAGTGGGAGGACGACCGGATCGTCGAGAGCTGGGTCAACTACGACATGCTCGGCACCCTGCAGCAACTCGGCGTGATCCCCGAGACGGCGACGCAGGAGACAGCCGGCTGACGCTCCGCGCGCTCGCGCCACCCGCTGCCGCGGGGGTCGCGCGGTGGTGTGCTACACCGCTGCGGCTGCCCTCTCGCACCCGCGGCGAGCCGGCCGAGAGAGGCGGCCGCCGCACGGCGGACGGCGGCGACCCGCTCGCGTGACCCGCGTCCGCGGGCCGCCCGCTGGGCGCCGCAGCGCTTCCGGCGCGACGCGCTCGCGCTACGTGCTGCCTCGGGAGCTCGACCTGCGGGGGTCGCGCTTCCGCCGCGGTCGCGCGGTGGTGAGCCACGCCGGTCCGGCCGCGGGTGCGCTTGGTGATCGGGCCGCGGGAGGCAGCCGCACGGCCGCGCACAGTGGAAGGCGGCGATCCGCCCGCGCAACCCGCGATCCGCCCGCGCAACCCGCGCCCGCGGGTCGCAACGGCTGTCTGGTACCTGCGGGTCGCCCGCTGGGCGCCGTAGGGCCTCCGGCGGGACGCGCTCGCGCTACGTGCTGCCCCGTGGAGCCCGACCCGCGGGGTCGCGCTTTCGCGGTCGCACGGCCACGCCGGTCCGGCCGCGGGTGCGCTTGGTGATCGGGCCGCGGCAGGCGGCCGCCGCACGGCCGCACAACGTGGACGGCGGCGATCAGCCCGGGCAACCTGCGATCCGCCCGCGCAACCCGCGCCCGCGGGTCGCAACGGCTGTCCCGTACCTGCGGGTCGCCCACTGGGCGCCGCAGGGCCTCCGGCGCGACGCGCTCGCGCTACGTGCTGCCCGGGAGCCCGACCCGCGGGGTCGCGCTTTCGCGGTCGCACGGCCACGCCGGTCCGGCCGCGGGTGCGCTTGGTGATCGGGCCGCGGCAGGCGGCCGCCGCACGGCCGCACAAGGTGGACGGCGGCGAATCGGTCGCGCAACCCGCGCTTGTGGCTCGCCCCGGGGAGCCGTGTGGCCTCCGGCGCGCCTCTGGGAGCAGTCGGGGCGCGACCCCCAGCGTGACCCGCCGGTCGCGCTGAGGCGGTGATCAGACACCCCGGTCCCGGGCTTGCGCGCCCGCGGCGAGTCGGCCAGGCGCATCCCGACCCTCCACCGCCGGCGCGTCGGCTCAGCCGAGGTCGGCGAGGCGCGTGCGCAGGTGGGCGGCCTGCGGGTCGCTCAGTCCGAGCGCCAGCGCGCGCCGGTACGCGGTTCGTGCTTCGGCGGCCGCGCCCAGCCGGTTCAGCAGCTCCCCGCGCGTCGCGTGCCACCAGGGGTACTCGGTCAGCCCCGGGATGCCGTCGACCAGTGCCAGACCGGCCGCCGGGCCGTCGCGTTCGGCCACGGCGACCGCCCGGTTCAGGCGGGCCACCGGCGTGTCCGCCACCTCCAGCAGCACGTCGTACCACGAGATCAGCGCGTCCCAGTTCGTCTCGGCGTAGGACGGCGCCAGTGCGTGGCACGCGGCGATCGCGGCCTGCACCACGTACCGGTCGGGAACCGCCGCCCGCCGCAGCCCGCGGCCCAGCTGCGACACGCCCTCCTTGATCGCCGCCACGTCCCACCGCGACCGGTCCTGGTCCGGCAGCAGCACCGGCACCCCGGCCGCGTCCACCCGCGCGTCCCGCCGCGAGTTCTGCAGCAACAGCAACGCGAGCAGGCCCAGCACGGTCGGCTCGTCGGGCATCAGCCCGGCCAGCAGCCGCGCCAGCCGGACCGCCTCGTCGACCAGCTCGAGCCGCACCAGATCCGATCCGGCCGCCGCCGCGTAGCCCTCGTTGAAGATCAGGTACACCGTCGCGGCCACACCGGTCAGCCGGTCGGGCAACTCCGCGGCGTCCGGCACGCGGTACGGGATCCGCGCCTGCGCGATCTTCTGCTTCGCCCGCGTCAACCGCTTCGCCATCGTCGCCTCGGGCACCAGCAGCGCCCGCGCGACCTCCGCGGTCGACAACCCGCCGAGCGTCCGCAACGCCAGCGCCACCTGCGCCTCCAACGACAACGCCGGGTGGCAGCACGTGAACACCAGCCGCAGCAGGTCGTCCCGCACCACCTCGGCCGGTTCCGGCTCGGGGAACGGCATCGCCGCCGCCTCCTTCCCGGACCGGGCGGCCTCGCGGCGGAACAGGTCGACCGCCCGCCGCTTCGCGGTGACCAGCAGCCAGCCGCGCGGGTTGTCCGGCACGCCGTCACGCGGCCAGGTCTCCAGCGCCCGGACCACGGCGTCCTGCACCGCGTCCTCGGCGACGTCGACGCTGCCGGTGACGCGGATCAGCGTGGCCAGTACGCGAGTTCCCTCCTCCCGCACCAGCCTCGCGACCGCGTCACCGGTTTCCACCGTCAGAACTCGATCACCGGCCGGATCTCGACGACCCCGTTCCGGGCCGCCGGGAGCTTCGCCGAGACCCGCACGGCCTCGTCGAGGTCGGCGCATTCGAACAGGTAGAACCCGGTCAGCGCCTCCTTCGTCTCGGCGTAGGGGCCGTCGCTGGTCAGGACGTCGCCGCCGGAGACCCGCACGGTGGTCGCGGTCGAGGTCGGGTACAGCGCCTTGCCGCCCCTGATGACGGCGGCCGCGGCCTGGCCGAACTCCATGTACTGCTTGGTCGTCTCCGCGTGCTCGGGCTGCGACCAGTCGACGTCCTCGGTGTACAGCAGGGCGGCATAGGTGGGCATGGCTGCTCCTCCGTGGTGGGCACCGGCGCCGATCGCCGGTGTTCACGATAAGGACGAACAGCCTCCCACCGCTCTGGACAGCGCCGCCGATTTTTTTCGGCGGTCAGCCGAGGTCGCCGCCGCGGGTCTCGCGCAGGAACCAGACGCAGCCGGCGCAGATCACCGCGATCAGCGCGACGTACCCGGACACCGGCAGGGAGGAACCGGTCGCGGCGATGAGCTGCGTCGCCAGGATCGGGCTCACCCCACCGCCGATCACGCCACTGGCGTTGTACGCGATGGACGCGCCCGTGTAGCGGTAACGGGTCGCGAACAGCTCCGGCAGGAACGCGCCCATCGGGGCGAACAGCGCGGCGAACGCGATCATCCCGACCGCCATCGCGAGCGCGATCAGCACCGGGTTGCCCGTGTTGATCAGCGCGAACATCGGGAACGCCCACACCACCGCGAGCACCGCCGCGCCCAGGCAGACCCGTTTCCGGCCCACCCGGTCCGACCACGTGGCCAGCACCGGCGTCGCCAGGCCCATCACCAGGGCGCTGATCATCGCGCAGATCAGCAGCATGTTCTTGTCCAGCTTCAGCACGGTGGTGCCGTAGGACAGGGAGAACGTGGTGATCGTGTAGAAGAGCGTGTGCGCCAGGATGAACGCGCACGTCGACAGCAGCAGCGTCGCCGGCTGCCGCTTCACGACCTCGACGATCGGCACCTTCGCCTTGTCGTGCTCGGCCATCGCGCGCTCGAAGACCGGCGTCTCGGCGATCTTCATCCGGATGTAGTAGCCCAGCACGACGAGCAGGGCGCTGGCCAGGAACGGGATGCGCCAGCCCCAGTCGTCGAAGGACTGCTCCGACATCGTCCGGCCCAGCACCAGGAACGCGGCGCCGGCGATGATGAACCCGATCGCCGGGCCCATCTGCGGGAAGCTCGACCACAGCCCGCGCCGGTTCTTCGGCGCGTATTCGGTGGCCAGCAGCACCGCGCCGCCCCATTCGCCGCCGAGCCCGAACCCCTGCAGGAACCGGCACAGCACCAGCAGGATCGGCGCGCCGATGCCGATCGCGTGGTAGGTGGGCAGCACGCCGATCGCCACGGTGCCGGTGCCCATGACCAGCAGCGACGCCACGAGCATCGCCTTGCGGCCGACGCGGTCGCCGAAGTGCCCGAACACCACGGCGCCCATCGGGCGCGCGATGAACCCGACGCCGAACGTCGCGAAGGCGGCCAGCGTGCCGGCGAGCGCGGAGAACGTCGGGAAGAACTGGTGCCCGAACACCAGGGCCGCGGCCGTGCCGTAGAGGTAGAAGTCGTAGAACTCGATGGCCGTGCCGATGAAACTGGCGATCGCGATCCGCGAAGCCGACACCGGGGCGGCGGACGTCTGCGCGAGGGTGTTCAACGGCTGCTCCTTCGAGGCCTGGTGGTCCGGGTCGGAGTATCTGCGCACGCGTCGCCGGTCACGACCTACAACGGTCGGGTTTTCCCGCTCCCGATTCCTCATCCTGTCGAAAACGCCAGCTCACGCGACCAGGAGGGGGAGCAGCCGCAGACCCAGGTGCAGCGTGAGGCGATGCTCACCGTCGGCCAGGTCGAGCCCGGTGATCTCCTCGATGCGGTGCAGCCGGTAGTACAGCGAGGTCCGGTGGATGTGCAGCGCGGCCGCGGTGTCGAGGCTGGACCCGGCGTGGTCGAGGTAGGCGGTGAGGGTTTCGACGAGCCGCCCGTTGGTGTCCGACGCGAGCAGAGCCCGCAGGGGCTCGGGCAGGTGTTCGCGCTGCGGAGCGGGGATCCGCAGCAGGAGGGCGTAGGCGCCGAGGTCGTCCCAGTGCGCGATGCCGTCGAAGCGGGGCAGTGTCGCGGCGGCCCGCACGGCGATGGCGGCCCGGTCCCTGGCGATCCAGGCGTGGCCGTCGGGCTGGGTCCCGACGCCGACGACGCAACGGCCTCCGTCGCCCAGCACGTCCTCGACCTGCTTGACGATCGCGGCCGCGTCGGCGCCGCCGAGCAGCACTCCCTGGCGGTCGCGCACGGCGAAGGACGGCTCGCGGCCGCGAGTGGCGGCCTCCAGCGCGGTGCGCAAGGCGACCTCGGTCCGGGCGCTGTCGCCGGTGATCACCTCGGCTATCAGGACGGTGGTGGTGTCGGGGAAGTCGTGCGTGACGGTGCGGTCGCCGCCGAGCAGCTTGCGCAGGGTCTCCTCGCGGGCCGTGCGTTCTTCGTCGGCGACCAGGAAATCGCGGTACAGCAACGCCGCGAGCGGTTCGGCCGCCGTCCGGATGGTCTCCAGCTGGGTGCCGGTGAGTGAGCCGTCGGGGTCGATGACCATCAGCAGGCCGAGCAGGACGCCGCGCCAGCGCAACGGCATGCTCACGCGCGCCAGCATGTCGAGGTCGGGCCGGGGCGGGATGACACCGGGTCCGGACCAGCGGGTCACGCCCTGCGCGAGGATGTGCCCGATCGCTTCGCTGCCCGCGCTGCGCTGCAGCATCGCGCGCACCCGCACGGTGTCCTCGTCACCGAAGTGCCTGCTCGCGCACAGCAACCGGACCGACGGATCGTTGATCGCCACCGACCGGCCGAGCTCCTCCGCGAGTGCGTCGACCCTCCGCTGCAGTTCGCTGGTGACCATGGCCCCATCATCTACCAGGCCGTTTCTCGGGTTTTCGGAAAGCCCGCCGCGCGGTCTTCGACGCCGTGTGGTTCCCCGGCCGGGACGAGCGCGCCGATACTGCGCCGCATGGGGAGACTGGCCGGCAAGGTGGCGCTCGTCTTCGGCGCGGGGTCGAGCGGCGACGGGATGAGCAACGGGAAGGCGGCCGCGCTCGCCTACGCCCGGGAGGGGGCCCGGGTCGCCGCGATCGACGTGAACCCGGCGGAGGCGGAGCGCACCGCCGCGGCCATCGCCGACGCGGGCGGGAAGGCGCTGGCGATGACCGCGGACGTGACGGTCGAGTCGCAGGTCGCCGCGGTGGTGGCGGAGGCCGGGTCACGGCTCGGCGCGCCGACCGTGCTGCACAACAACGTCGGCGCGACCCGCGTCGGGGACGTGGTCGACCTCGCGCTGGCGGACTGGGATGCCGCCCTGGCGGTGAACCTGCGGCCGGTGTTCCTGACCTGCAAGCACGTCCTGCCGCGGATGCTCGCGGCCGGCGGCGGCGCGGTGGTGAACGTGTCGTCGATCGCGTCGATCCGGGACACCGGGTACGTCTACCCGGGGTACAGCGCGGCGAAGGCGGCGGTGAACCAGCTGACGGTGTCGCTGGCGCTGCGCTACGCGGGCGACGGCATCCGGGTGAACGCGATCCTGCCCGGCCTGATCGAGACGCCTCTGGTGACGCGGGGCATCGCGGCCGATCCGCGGGAGCTGGAGCGGCGGCACGCGGCGAGCCCGACCGGGCGGATGGGCAGCCCGTGGGACGTCGCCGCGGCCGCGGTGTTCCTGGCCTCCGACGAGGCGGCCTACGTCAACGGCGTGTGCCTGCCGGTGGACGGCGGCCTATCCGCCCGCTGCCCGTAGGCATCGGTCCACCGGGGCGGCCGCCCCGCACGCGGGCCTCGTCTAGTGCTTCGTGATCCGGCCCAGCGCGCGGACCACCGCGATGCACCGGTCCTCGACGTAGTCCAGTCCGCCCGCCTCGGCGATCCTGCGCGCCTCGGCCGAGGCGATCCCCTGCTGCAGCCACACCGCCTTCGCACCGATCGCCACCGCCTGTTCGGCGACTCCCGGCGCCTCGGGCGAGGGGCGGAACACGTCGACGATGTCGACCGGTTCGGGGATGTCCGCGAGCGACCGGTAGGCCTTCTCGCCGAGGATCTCGTCGGCGGACGGGTGTACGGGGATGATGCGGAACCCGGCGGCCTGCATCGCCGCCGGAACCGAGTGCGCGGCCTTCGCCGGGTTGCGGCTCAGGCCCACGACGGCGATCGTGTTCGCGGCTTTCAGGACTTCTTCGGCGTGGTCGGCCATACTCCGTGGAACCCCCGCCGAGCAGGCGCTATTCCACCGCCAGCCCGCGCGCGGCGCGGAAGGCGGTCAGCAGGTCCATCGACACCCGCGGGTCGAAGGCCATCTGCTGCCGGGCCAGCGCGAGCAGTTGCGGCTCGCCGCCGGGCACGCCGTACAGCGCATCGGTGGTGAGGTCGTCGGTGAAGACCTCGCGCAGCGTGACGCAGAACAGCAGGTACGCGGACGCCTGCGCGCGCAACGCGTCCAACCCGTCGCCGGAACGGATCTTCGCCGCCAGCGCGCGCAGTTCCTCGTGGCCGTGCGCCGCCGCGATCGCCACCAGGTCCGCGATCAGGCTCGACCGCTCCGGCGAGGGTTCGAGGCCGCGGGCGGCGCCGGTGAACGCGTGCGCCTTGCGGTCCAGCTCGCGCCGCACGAGCTGCTCGACGACCTCGCCGAGGGACTGCCCGCGGGGCAGGTCGAGCAGGTCGATCACGGTGCGCCGCAGGTCGCGGGGGAGCCCGCCGGACAGGCAGTGGCACAGGCACCCGAACTGTTCCGGCAACCCGGGCACGCGACGGCTGATCCACTCGCGGGTGTCGTCCGGCGTGAAGTTGTCCAGCCGCACCATCTCGGCGAACGCGCTGTCGAACGCGTCGCGCGCCGGGATGCCGCGGCGTTCGAACGAGACGATCGCGTCGTCGGACACCGACACCAGGAACAGGCAGCCGGGCACGTCGAAGATGCCCTTGACGTCGTTGACCAGCTCCTGCGCCTTCTCCGGCTCGGCGATCTTGTCCAGCTCGTCGATCGCGATCACCACGCGGTCGGCCACGCCCGCCGCCCGCAGCTCGTCGGCCGCGTACTCGGCGAAGGCGCGGAACTCGTCGACCACCTCCGGGTAGCTCAGTTGCTGTTCGGCGCTCTGCGTGGAGCGGGTCCAGCCGGCCTCGCTCTTCAGGGGCAGGGTCAGCTTGCCGGACCAGCCGGTCGTGTAGGTCTGCAGGAACCGGATGCGGCGCAGCTGCTGACCGGCCACCGCGCGCAGTTCGCGCAACCGGGGCGAGGTCCGCGGACGCCTCGCGCCGCGGATCCCGCGCCACAGCAGCGAACCGAGACCGAGCAGAACGGACAGGGCGAGGAGCCCGGCGAGCGCCAGCACCGCGACCCGCCACCCGTCGAGGTCCCGGAACGGGCTGGGCGGATCGGCCACGAACCCGGCCGGCGAGCGGCCCCACGCCCAGCTGCCCAGCAAGACCAGGACCACGGCCGCGGCGAGGTGCCACAGCAGCGACCGGAGCAGGCCCGCGACGCGTTCCCGGCGGCGGGCGGGGGCGACCAGGCGGGCGAACGTCGGCCACCGCTCCGGCCGGTCGCCGCCGTGGGTGCGGGTGATGACCTCCTTGGCCAGCAGGGCGTGCAGGTGGAGCACGAAGTCGCGGGCGTCGTACCGGGCGGGCGCGGAGGCGATCACGGCCAGCGGCGGCCGGTCCGGGTCACCGAGCACGCCGGTGGCGACGAACCGGATCGCGGTCGTCTTGCCGACCCCGCGGTGCCCGGCGAGCGCGATGGCACCGGTTTCGGAACGGGCGACGGCGGTGCGCAGCCGTTCGCCGGCGCCGGTGATGACGGCCGTGGCCGCCGGTGTTTCGGCGTAGAGGTCGCGGACGGCGCGGTAGGTGAACTCGGTGCTGTCCGGCGGTATCCGCCTGTCCTCGATGAAGCGCCGCAGGGCCGGCCACACGATCCGGTCCGCCGCGTACTCGCGCCACAGGTCGTCGACGGGCAGGGCGACCACGCGCGAGACCAGCCCCCGCAGCGGGGTCAGCCAGCGGGAGCCGAGGCGGCAGGCGGCCGCCAGCACGGCGAGGTACCCGGCCACGCCGAACACCGCGAACCCCCACGGCAGGTGCGGCCACGCGCGGACCAGCAGCAACTGGTAACCGAACAGCGCGGCGAACGCGGCGGCCAGCCGGAGCCGGACCGGGGCGTCCCCGCCGGGCAGCGCGGACGTGACCACCAGTTCGGCGCCGGGGTCGCGCAGGAAGCCGGCCCGGCCCTCGGTCAGCCGGTCGCGGAGGTGCCGGTCGCCGAGGAGCGCGGCTCGCGCCTCGCGGTGGGGGATCCGCTCCTCGGCGAGGATCCGGCGCGCTTCCGCGGTCGACACGACGGCCTCGATCAGCAGGTCGTCGTTCCCCAGCACGTCCACGGTCGATCACACTAGGACAGCGCGTGCCCGCCGGTCACCGCACCACGACGACGTGCTCCCCGCGCGGGACCAGCTCGCCGATCACCGGCGCGCCCGGGATCTCGCCGGCCAGCAGGAGGCCGCCGGAGGTCTGGGCGTCGGCGAGCAGCAGGGCCTCGTCCTCGCTCACCGCGGACAGGTCGGTGTGCGGGCGGACCCAGTCGAGGTTGCGCCGCGTGCCGCCGCTGACGTGACCGGCCGCCAGCGCCGCCCGCGCTCCCTCCACATAGGACACGGCGGCCGAGTCGACGACGGCGGTCACCCCGCTCGCGCGCGCCATCTTGTACAGGTGCCCGAGCAGGCCGAAGCCGGTCACGTCGGTGGCGGCGGTGATCCCCGCGTCGAGCGCGGCCCGCGCGGCACCGTCGTTCAACGTCGTCATCACCTCGATCGCCTCCGGAAAGCGTTCCCCGGTGGCCTTGTGACGCGAGTTGAGCACCCCGATGCCGAGCGGCTTGGTCAGCGACAACGGCAGGCCCGCGCGCGCGGAATCGTTGCGCAGCAGGCGATCCGGGTCGCCGGTGCCGGTGACCGCCAGGCCGTACTTGGGCTCGGGGTCGTCGACGCTGTGGCCACCGGCGAGGTGGCACCCCGCCGCCGCGCACACCTCGGCGCCACCGCGCAGCGCTTCCGCCGCCAGCTCGAACGGCAGCACCTCGCGCGGCCACCCGAGCAGGTTCACCGCCACGACCGGGCGGCCGCCCATCGCGTAGACGTCGGACAGCGCGTTGGCCGCCGCGATGCGGCCCCAGTCGTACGGATCGTCGACCACCGGGGTGAAGAAGTCCGTGGTGGCGATGAGGGCCAGCCCGTCCCGGATCCGCACGGCCGCGGCGTCGTCGCCGTCGTCCAGGCCCACCACCAGTTCGCCGGCCGGGTCCACCGGGGCCTGCCCGGCCAGGCCGCGCACCACGTCCTCCAGCTCGCCGGGCGGGATCTTGCACGCGCATCCGCCGCCGTGCGCGTACTGCGTCAGTCGGTATCCCATGCCGACATCGTGCCCCTCGCGCGCTGCGACGGCCCGGCGGAGTTGGGATCATGGTGTGGTGCCCGATCCCCGTCGCCGTGTGCCGCGAACCGACGTGCTGCTCGCGCACCCGCGTCTGGCCGACGCGGAGCGCGTGCTCGGCCGTGCCCTGGTCAAGGCCGCGGTGATCGCGGCGCAGGACCGCGCGCGGGCCGGCGAGATCGAGCCGGAGGAGGTCGCCGAGCACGCGATCGCGGCCCTGCCGCCCACCGCGACCAGCCTGCGCCCGGTGGTCAACGCGACGGGCGTCGTCGTGCACACCAACCTCGGCCGGGCGCCGCTGTCGCAGGCCGCGCTGGACGCGGTGGTCACCGCCGGGCGCAGCACCGACGTCGAGTTCGACCTCGCCACCGGCCGCCGTGCCCGGCGCGGCCGGGGTGCGCTCGCCGCGCTGGCCGGCGCGGTGCCCGCGGCGGGCGGAGTGCACGTGGTCAACAACAACGCCGCGGCCCTGCTGCTGGCCGCGCTCGCGCTCGCGCCCGGCAAGGAGATCGTGATCAGCCGCGGCGAGCTGGTCGAGATCGGGGACGGGTTCCGCATCCCCGAACTGCTGGAGTCCGCCGGCGCGCGGTTGCGGGAGGTCGGCACCACGAACCGGACCAGCCTGCGCGACTACTCCTCGGCGCTCGGGCCGGACACCGGGTTCGTGCTCAAGGTGCACCCGTCGAACTTCCGGGTCACCGGCTTCACCGCGGAGGTGCCGGTCCGCGAGCTGGCCACCCTCGACGTGCCGCTGGTGGTCGACATCGGGTCCGGGCTGCTGACCCCGCACCCGGCCCTGCCGGACGAACCGGACGCGACCACGGCGCTGCGCGACGGCGCCGACCTCGTGACCGCCAGCGGCGACAAGCTCCTGGGCGGTCCGCAGGCCGGGTTGCTGCTGGGAACGGCCGAGCTGGTGGAGCGGTTGCGGCGGCATCCGGCGGCGCGCGCGTTGCGGGTCGACAAGTTGACACTGGCCGCGCTGGAGGCGACGGTGCGCGGTCCGGAACCGCCGGTCGCGCGGGCGCTCGTCGCGGACGTGACGGAGCTGCGGCGGCGGGCGGAAGCGCTGGCCGCGCGGATACCGGACGCCTCGGTGGTGTCGTGTGCCGCGGCCGTCGGCGGTGGCGGCGCGCCGGGCGTGGAGCTGCCGTCGGTCGCGGTGAGCCTGCCGGAGTGGTGCGCGGAACCGCTGCGGACCGGGACGCCCTCGGTCGTGGGCCGGGTCGAGCACGGGCGCTGCCTGCTCGACCTGCGCACGGTCGATCCGGACGAGGACGAACTGCTGCTCGCGGCGGTGCGCGCATGCACGTCGTAGCGACCGCCGGGCACGTCGACCACGGCAAGTCCACCCTCGTCGAGCGGCTCACCGGCACCTGGCCGGACCGGCTCGCCGAGGAGCGGCGCCGCGGGCTGACCATCGAACTCAGCTTCGCGTGGACCGAGATCGACGGGCGGCTGCTGGCGTTCGTCGACGTGCCCGGGCACGAGCGGTTCGTGCCGAACATGCTCGCCGGGGTCGGCCCGGTGCCCGCCGTGGTGTTCGTCGTCGCCGCGGACGAGGGGTGGATGCCGCAGTCCGCCGAGCACCTGGCCGCGCTCGACGCGCTCGGCGTCCGGCACGCGCTGCTGGTCGTGACCAAGGCGGACCTGGCCGATCCGGGCCCGGCGGCGCGGTCGGCGCTGGACCGGATGGCCGCGACGTCCCTGGGGTCGCCCGAGGTGGTGCCCGTCGGCCGCGGATGGGACCTCGGCCCGCTGCGGCGCGCCCTGTGCGCGATGACCGACCGGCTGCCCTCGCCCGATCCGGCGGCGGACGTCCGGTTGTGGGTGGACCGGGCCTTCACCGTGCGCGGTGCGGGGACGGTGGTGACCGGAACCCTGGTCGGCGGCACGCTGCGCGCCGGGGACGAGCTGGAGCTGGCCGGGGAGCGCGTGAGCGTGCGCGGGCTGCAGTCGCTCGGCACCGACGAGACCGAGGTGAGCGCGGTGGCGCGGGTCGCCGTCAACCTCCGCGGGGTCGATCGGCAGCGGGTGCGGCGCGGGGATGCGCTGCTGACGCCCGGGGCGTGGATGCCCACGTCGGAGGTGGACGTCGCGGTGCGCGCCGACGGGGATCTGCACCGTGAGCTGGTGCTGCACCTCGGTGCGGCGGCGGTTCCGGTCCGGGTCCGTCCACTGGGGACGGATGCGGCGCGCCTGCGGTTGCGGTCGCCGCTGCCGCTGCGGATCGGTGACGTCGGGTTGCTGCGCGATCCGGGCGAGCACCGCATCGCGGCCGGGATCTCGGTGCTGGACGTGCGGCCACCGCGGCTGGATCGTCGCGGTGCGGCGCGGGCGAGAGCCGCGGAGCTGGCCGCCGGGCGGGTCGCGCCGCCGCCGTTCGCCCGGTTCTCGGAGCTGCGCGCGATGGGATTCCCGTTGGCGGGCAAGCGGATCGGCGAGTGGATCGTCGACGACGAGGCCCTCGCACGGGCGCGCGACGAGGCGTTGTCGCGCTTCGCCGAATGGTCCGGTCGTGATCCGGTGGCAGCGGGGATGCCGGTGGAGGCGCTGCGCCGCGTGCTGCGGCTGCCGGCGGCCGAGCTCGTACCGGCGGCACTGGACGGCACGGGTCTGGTGATCGCGGACGGCCTGGTGCGGCGGCCGGGCGCGTCGTTGCCGCCGCGGGTGCTCGCGGCCCTGAACCGGCTCGACGCGGGCTTCCGGGAGCACCCGTTCCGCGCGCCCGAGGCCGACGACCTCGCCCGGCTGGGACTGGGTTCGCGCGAGCTGGCGGCGGCCGTCCGGGCCGGGCGGCTGACGCGCCTCGCCGACGGCGTGTTCGTCGCCCCGGCCGCGGCGACCGCCGCCGCGGCCGAGCTGGCCAGGCTGCCGCAACCGTTCACGGTCAGCGAGGCCCGCCGCGCGTTGGACACCACCCGCCGGGTGGCGGTGCCGCTGCTGGAACTGCTGGACGCCCGCGGCCTGACGACGCGGGAGCCGGACACCCGCCGCCGGGTCGTCTGAGGGTGGTACTGCCGGGCCCAGGTCGAGCGGTGACTGGGTCAGCCGTGCGCGCCGGGGCACCGTTGGTCTCGTTCCGCCGAGAGAAGGAGACCCGATGAACTACGACAGCCTCGCCGGCCGCACCGCCGTCATCACCGGCGCGGCCAGCGGCATGGGCGCCGCCACCGCCGAGCTGCTCGCCGCCCAGGACGTGCGGGTCGCGTTGCTGGCCCGCCGCGCCGGACGGCTCACCGAGCTGGCCGAGAAGATCACCGCGAACGGCGGGCAGGCGCTCGCGGTCGCCGTCGACGTCACCGATCCGGCTTCCGTCGCGGCCGCCGCCGGCCGGGTGCACGACACCCTCGGGCGCGTCGACCTCGTGGTCAACAGCGCCGGTGTGATGCTGCCGAACCCGATCACCGACGGTCGCGAGGACGAGTGGGCCCGGATGATCGACACGAACGTCACCGGCGTGCTCCGCGTGATCCGGGCGTTCGTCGGCGACCTCGTCGAGGCCGCCGCCGCGGGCCGGACCGCCGACCTGGTCAACATCTCCTCGATCGGCGCGCACGTCCCCTTCCCCGGCTACGCCGTCTACAGCGCGACGAAGGCCGCGCTCACGCAGCTGTCCACGTCGCTGCGCACCGAGCTGGGGCCGAAGGACGTCCGGGTCACCAACATCGAGCCCGGCCTGACCGAGACCGAGCTCGGCGGGCACGTGGACTCCGCGGAGCACGCCGCGCAGCTGGACGAGATGGCGGCCGCCCTCGGCCCGCTCGCCGCGAGCGAGATCGCGGACCTCATCGCCTACACGACGAGCCGCCCGCGGCACCTCAACCTGCGGCAGATCATCGTGCTCCCGACCAGGCAGGCGTGACCGGTTCGCCTTGTTTCGCTCGGAAGCGTGACGGGTACTCGACTGTCGGTGAGGAGAGGAGCTCGTCATGGACACGAACGCCTACGTGGCCTTCCTGGTCGTAGGCGCGCTGATCGTGCTGATCGACGGTCAGTTCGTCTACCACAGCGGGAAGCGGTACCTGGCGAACGGGCAGTCCGAATCGGAATCAGGCGCGTCCATGGCCCGGCTCGTGGCGGTGCTGTTCCACATCGCCACGCTGGGTGTGCTCGCGCTCATCTCGACGATCGACTTCCCCGGTGGCACCACGCCGACGGCGATCGTGGGCCGGATCGGGGTGTTCCTGCTGGTGCTGGCGCTGGCGCACGGCATCACGATCGCGGTGCTCGCGCGGCAGCGCGAGGAGCAGGTCGTCGAGCAGATCAACACGCGGATGAACGCGCCGCGCCCGGTGGACCATTCGGTGAACGACCCGGTCGTCTCGCCGGTGCCGGGTCAGGAGGGCCGTGACCCGCGCGTCAGCCCGAGCCTCGAGCGCGGCACCCCCTACACGACCGACCAGTACTAGGAGTTCCGGGGGCGGGCGGTGAATCCGGTGGCTCCGGCGTCCACGTGGCGCCGGAGCCCCGTCAGGTGGCCCCAGCGCCCGTCCGCCGATGCCGCGGATCCGGCCGGCGCCGCTCGACGGTGCTGCGCCGACTCCCTGGCCGGGTGTAGTGCGTCAGGAGCAGATGGCGCCCTGCGCGGCGGAACCGACGAGCCGCGCGTACTTGGCCAGCACACCGGTGCGCCGCGGCGGTTCGGGCATCTGCCAGCCGTCCCGGCGGGCCGCCAGCTCCTCGGGTGGAATCGCCAGGTCGAGCGTGCGGGTCTGCATGTCGAGGACGATCGGGTCGCCGTCGCGGACGAACGCGATCGGCCCGCCGTGCGCGGCCTCCGGCGCGACGTGCCCGATGCACAGGCCGGTCGTCCCGCCGGAGAAGCGTCCGTCGGTGAGCAGCAGGACGTCCTTGCCCAGCCCGGCGCCCTTGATCGCGCCGGTCACGGCCAGCATTTCGCGCATCCCCGGCCCGCCGCGCGGCCCCTCGTAGCGGATCACCACGACGTCGCCGGGCTGCAACGTCGGCAGCGCGTCCATCGCCGCCTGCTCGCCGTCGAACACGCGCGCCGTGCCCTCGAACCGCGACGAGTCGAACCCGGCGCTCTTCACCACCGCACCTTCGGGCGCGAGGCTGCCGTGCAGGATCGTCAGCCCGCCGGTCGGGTGAATCGGGTTGGACAGCTTGCGCACGACCTCGCCGTCGAGTTCCGGGGGCGCCAGCTCGGCCAGGTTCTCCGCCAGCGTCTTGCCCGTGACGGTGAGGCAGTCACCGTTCAGCAGACCGGCGTCCAGCAGGGCCTTCATCACCACCGGCACGCCGCCCACCCGGTCGACGGCGGTCATCACGTGCCGCCCGAACGGCTTGACGTCGGCCAGGTGCGGCACCCGGTCACCGATCCGGGTGAAGTCGTCCAGGGTCAGTTCCACCTGCGCCTCGTGCGCGATCGCCAGCAGGTGTAGCACCGCGTTCGTCGACCCGCCCAGCGCCATCACGACGGCGATCGCGTTCTCGAACGCCTCGCGGGTCATCACGTCCCGCGCGGTGATCCCGGCGCCCAGCATCCCGACAACGGCCTCGCCGCTCTCCCGCGCGAACCGGTCGCGCCGCCGGTCCACCGACGGCGGGCTGGCCGACCCGGGCAGCGACATGCCCAGCGCCTCGGCCGCGCACGCCATCGTGTTCGCCGTGTACATGCCGCCGCACGCGCCCTCGCCCGGGCAGATCGCGCGCTCGATCTTGTCGACCTCGGCGCGCGAGATCAGCCCGCGCGCACACGCCCCGACCGCCTCGAACGCGTCGATGATCGTCACCTCGCGGCCGTCGACCGTGCCCGGCAGGATCGACCCGGCGTAGAGGAACACCGACGCGACGTCCAGGCGCGCGGCCGCCATCAGCATGCCGGGCAGGCTCTTGTCGCAGCCGGCCAGCAGCACCGCGCCGTCCAGCCGCTCGGCCTCCATGACGGTCTCCACCGAGTCGGCGATGATCTCGCGCGACACCAGCGAGAAGTGCATGCCCTCGTGGCCCATCGAGATGCCGTCGGACACCGAGATCGTGCCGAACTCCATCGGGTAGCCGCCGCCCGCGTGCACGCCCTGCTTGCTCGCCTGCGCCAGCCGTTGCAGGGACAGGTTGCACGGCGTGATCTCGTTCCACGACGAGGCGATGCCGATCTGCGGTTTGGTGAAGTCCTCGTCGCCCATTCCGACCGCGCGCAGCATGCCCCGCGCCGCCGCGCGTTCCAGCCCGTCCGTCACGTCCCGCGACCGGGGTTTGAGGTCAGCCATACCGGCGACTGTAGGCGCCCCGGAGGACCGGGCGGAACTCCTCGCCGTCGCCCATCCGGATGTCGGCGTCGTGAGCCGGTTCGGCGGCGGACACCGTGCACGGGCGTCGCGGGTTGCGGCGGCAGGGCGTGCAGGAGACGATCAACCGGCTGATCGAGGTCTGCGATCAACTTTCTACACAACATTGACGTTCGCCAAGCTGATGTAGAGAATTAAGGCATGACGACGGTGTCATTCGATCGGCGGCCCGAGGACTACCGGCACTGGCGGCTGCGGGTCGAGCCGCCGCTCGCGTGGCTGGAGATGGACGTCGACGAGAACGGCGGGCTCGTCGACGGTTACGAGCTCAAACTCAACTCCTACGACCTGGGCGTCGACATCGAGCTGTACGACGCCGTCCAGCGGCTGCGCTTCGAACACCCCGAGGTGCGCGCCGTGATCCTCACCAGCGCCAAGGACAAGGTCTTCTGCGCGGGCGCGAACATCCGGATGCTGGCCGGCTCGCCGCACGAGTGGAAGGTGAACTTCTGCAAGTTCACCAACGAGACGCGCAACGGCATCGAGGACGCCACCGAGAACTCCGGCCAGATCTACCTCGCCGCGGTCAACGGCACCTGCGCCGGCGGCGGCTACGAGATCGCACTGGCCTGCGAGAAGATCCTTCTGGTCGACGACAACTCCTCGACCGTCGCGCTGCCCGAGGTGCCACTGCTCGGCGTGCTGCCCGGCACCGGCGGGCTCACCCGGGTGACCGACAAGCGCCGCGTCCGCAAGGACCGCGCCGACGTGTTCGCCACCCGCCCGGACGGCGTCAAGGGCCGCACGGCCGTCGACTGGCGGCTGGTCGACGAGCTGGTCCCGCGCCAGGACTTCCGCCAGGTCGTCGAGCAGCGTGCGCGCGAACTCGCCGCCCGGAGCACCCGCCCGGAGGACGCGACCGGCATCACGCTCGAACCGCTCGACCGCGAGGTGACCGACGAGCGCATCACCTACCCGAACGTCACCGCGGAGCTGGACCGGGACACCGGCGTCGTCACCATCACCGTGCGCGGGCCGCGCGCGGACGGCTGGCTGCTGGCGATGACCCGCGAGCTGGACGACCTGATCCTGCGCCTGCGCACCAACGAACCCGAGCTGGGCACCTGGGTGTTGCGCACCGAGGGCGACCCGGACGCCGTGCTCGCCGCCGAACGGGAGGTGCTCACCGGGACCGACTGGCTGTCCAACGAAATCCTGCACTACTACAAGCGCACGCTCAAACGACTCGACGTCACGAGCCGCAGCCTGATCGCCCTGATCGAACCGGGCAGCTGCTTCGCCGGCGTGCTGCTGGAGCTGGCGCTGGCCTGCGACCGCCAGTACATGTTGGACGGTCCGCCGATCGACGACGAGGACAGCGACGAGCGCGCCTGCGTCGTGTTGTCCGACGCCAACTTCGGCGCGTTCCCGATGGGCAATGGACTGTCCAGACTGGAGTCCCGGTTCTACGGCGAGCACGACCACCTCGACTGGCTCAAGCGGGAACGCGACCGGCGCCTGTCCGCGGGGGAGGCCGTCGAGCTCGGCCTGGTCACCGAGGCCCCGGACGACATCGACTGGGAGGACGAGATCCGGATCGTGCTGGAGGGCCGCGCCGCGCTGTCGCCGGACGCGCTCACCGGCATGGAGGCCAACCACAGGTTCGTCGGGCCGGAGACGATCGAGACCAAGATCTTCGGCCGCCTGACGGCCTGGCAGAACTGGATCTTCACGAGACCGAACGCCTCCGGGCCGGACGGCGCGCTGCGCCGGTACGGCACCGGTCAGAAGGCGACCTTCGACCGCAAGCGGGTGTGAGATGCCGACCAGGATCGACTACGACGCCAAGATCCCGAACAACGTCGAGCTGTCGGACAACCGGCGCCTCCAGCGGGCACTGGAGGGCTGGCAGCCGAAGTTCATGAACTGGTGGGCCGAGATGGGCCCGGCCCTGGAGACGCAGGGCGTGTACCTGCGCACGGCGGTCAGCGTCGGCCGTGAGGGCTGGGCGCACTTCGACCACGTCGTGCCGCAGGACTACCGCTGGGGCATCTTCCTGTCCGAGCGTGACCCGGACCGCCGCATCGCGTTCGGTGAGCACCGGGGAGAGCCCGCGTGGCAGCAGGTGCCCGGCGAGTACCGCGCCGACCTGCAACGGCTGATCGTGATCCAGGGCGATACCGAACCGGCTTCGGTGGAACAGCAGAAGCTGCTCGGCCTGACCGCGCCCAGCCTGTACGACCTGCGCAACCTCTTCCAGGTCAACGTGGAGGAGGGCCGTCACCTGTGGGCGATGGTCTACCTGCTGCACGCCTACTTCGGCAAGGAGGGCCGCGAGGAGGCCGAGGCGCTGCTCTACCGCAACTCCGGCAGCCCCGACACGCCGCGCATCCTCGGCGCGTTCAACGAGGAGACCGCGGACTGGCTCGCGTTCTACATGTTCACCTACTTCACCGACCGCGACGGCAAGTACCAGCTGGGCACGCTCAAGGAGTCGGCGTTCGACCCGCTGTCGCGCACCTGCGAGTTCATGCTCAAGGAGGAGGCGCACCACATGTTCGTCGGCACCACCGGTGTCGACCGGGTGGTGACGCGCAGCGCCGAGCTGATCCGCGAGCACGACACGATGGACATCGCCTCGCACGGCGGCATCCCGCTGGACCTGATCCAGCGCTACCTCAACTTCCACTACACCGTGTCCCTGGACCTGTTCGGCAGCGAGACGTCGACCAACGCGGCCAACTACTACACCTCGGGCCTCAAGGGCCGCTGGATGGAGACCCGCCGCAAGGACGACCACCAGCTCACCGACGACGCCGCGACGCTGGAGAAGCCGCAGCCGGACGGCACCTGGACCACCGAGGAGATGCAGAAGATCCTGCTGCTCAACCTCGACCTGCGCGGCGAGTACATCGCGGACTGCGAGTCCGGGGTCAAGCGCTGGAACAAGATCCTCGGCGACGCCGGCATCGACTTCCGGTTCCGCCTGCCGCACCCTGGTTTCAACCGCAAAGTCGGCATAAACTCCGGCCACCACATCACACCGGACGGAACGATCGTGGACGAAGCGACCTGGGAGCGCGGCCGCAAGCACTGGCTGCCCTCCGACGAGGACCTGACCTTCGTCCGCTCCCTCATGCACCCCGTGTACGAGCGGGGCAAGATCGCGAGCTGGGTCGCCCCGCCTCGCCAGGGTATCAACGGCAAACCGTTCGACTACGAATACGTGTACCTGTAACCCCCGGGAGGGCGGGCGCGATGGTCGAGTTCAACGCGGTGGACTACCTGGTGGACCGGCACGTCCGGGACGGCGACGGCGCCCGCACCGCGGTCGTCACGGCCTCCCGCACGCTCACCTACGCCGAGCTGTCGGACGCGGTGCACCGCGTCGCCGGCGGGTTCACCGCGATCGGCGTGCGGCCCGAGGAACGGGTCATGCTGTGCATGGTCGACGGCGTCGAGCTGCTGACCGGCATCCTGGGCGCGATGTGCGCCGGTGCGGTGCCGGTGCCGGTCTCGACGATGGTCACCGGACCGGAGCTGGGCCGCGTGCTCGCCGACTCGCGGGCGCGGGTGCTGTGCGTGTCGGACGAGTTCACCGCGGCCGCGATGGAAGCGGTCGAGCTGGCGCCCGAGGTCACCGACGTCGTCCTCGACCGCGCGGACCCGGTGCACTTCGGGCGCACCAGCACGCACGACTGGACGGAACTGTCCACAGCGGACCCGCAGGCCACCTTCGCCACGTGGGAGGACTCGCCCGCGCTGTGGCTGTACACCTCCGGCACCACCGGTCAGCCGAAGGGTGCGATGCACCGGCACGCGAGCATCCGCGCCGTGTGCGAGACCTACGGCCGCCAGGTGCTCGGGATCCGGCCGGACGACAAGTGCTTCTCGGTCCCGAAGCTGTTCTTCGCCTACGGCATCGGCAATTCCGTGTTCTTCCCGTTGTCGGCGGGCGCGTGCACCGTGCTCGAACCGGGGCGTCCGACGCCGCGGCTGGTGGCCGAACGGGTGCGGGCGGAGCGGCCGACGCTGTTCTTCGGCGTGCCGACGTTCTACTCCGCGCTCCTGGCCACCGACCTGCCGTCGGACACGTTCTCCTCGGTGCGCCAGGCGGTCTCCGCGGGCGAACCGCTGCCCGCGGTGATCTACGAGCGGTTCCTGGCCAGGTTCGGGGTGGAGATCCTGGACGGCATCGGGTCGACCGAGGCGCTGCACATCTTCCTGTCCAACCGGCCGGGCCAGGTCGTGCCGGGCACCACCGGCGTGGCCGTGCCCGGGTACGAGGTGGAGATCCGCGACCCGCTCGGCGCGCTGATCGAGGCCACGGGCGAGCCGGGTGAGCTGTACGTGCGCGGGCCGTCGACGGCCTTCGGCTACTGGAGCCGGTACGAGACGTCCAAGCACGTGTTCCAGGGCGAGTGGCTGCGGACGGGGGACAGCTACGTGCGCAACCCCGACGGCACCTACACGTGCCTCGGTAGGTTCAACGACATGTTGAAGGCGGGCGGGATCTGGGTGTCGCCGTCGGAGGTCGAGCAGCGGTTGCTGCAGCACCCCGATGTGGCCGAGGTGGCGGTGGTGGCGGCGCCGGACTCCGACGGCATCGAGAAACCGGTGGCGTGCGTGGTGCCCGCCGCCGGGCGGGCGGTCGACCCGGACGCGCTGATCGACTTCTGCCGGGAGGGGCTGGCGTCGTTCAAGCGGCCGCGGGCCGTGGTCGGGGTCGAGGAGCTGCCGAAGACCGCGACGGGCAAGATCCGCCGGAACGTGATCCGCGAGCTGGTCCGGGACTCGCTGCGGCCGGGGGCGCTCGCGTGATCGATGGTTACACCGTGGTCGACGCGCACGTCCACGCGCCGCGGCTGAGCACGTTGAAACCGGCGTGGCTGGAGTGGGCGGAGCGTTTTTCGGGCCCGCACGACTGGCGCTCGGCCTACGACGCGGACGGCGATGTCGTGCCCGCGCGACTGGACGCCCTGTTCGAGTCCGAGGGCGTCGATCGCGTGCTGCTGTTCTGCGAGTACAGCCCGCGGGCGACCGGGATCCAGCCGATCGAGGACAACCTGCCGATCGTGGCGCGGAACCCGGCGCGGTTCCGGCTGGTCGCGAACGTGAACCCGTACCTGCACCACCCGGTGGCGACCGAAGTGGAGCGGCAGCTGGACCTGGGCGCGGTGGCGTTGAAGATCCACCCCGTGCACGGGGCGTTCTCGCCGGGTGACAAGGAGCTGTACGCGGCTTACCACGTCTGCGCCGAGCGCGGGGTGCCGGTGATCATCCACTCGGGCACGAGCAGCTTCCCCGGCGCCCGCGCGAGCTTCGGCAATCCGGAGCTGATGGCGGACGTCGTCGAGGACTTCCCGTCGGTGCAGTTCGTGTTCGCCCACGGGGGCCGCGGGTGGTGGTACGACGTGGCCGCGTTCCTGGCGCTGGCGCGCGACAACGTGTGGCTGGACCTGTCCGGGCTGCCGCCGAAGAAGCTGCCGGAGTACTACGCGCGGTTCGACTTCGTGCGGCTGGCGGGCCGGTTCGTGTTCGGCACCGACTGGCCGGGCGTCCCGGGTACGCGCCGGAACGTCCGGGCGCTGATCGAGCTGGGCCTGCCGGACCCCGTGGTGCGGGACGTGCTGTCCGGCAACGCGGCGAAGATCTATCCGGGCCTGGGGATCTAACGCGTCACCTGGTGCAGGCAGAGCACGTTGCCCTCGCTGTCGTTGAACCACGCGGCTTTCTCGTGGCCCATCGTGGCGATGTGGTTCTCCGTGCGGAGGTCGCCGGAGTCGAAGTCGGCGAAGTGCACTCCGCGGGCCTCGAGGTCGTGCACCTCGGACGAGATGTCCGCGACCTCGAAGCTCAGCGCCGTGTTCTCGCTCGGCTTGGTGTCCGGCAGCGGTCGCAGGCCGATCAC
The DNA here is from genome assembly GCF_030814215.1 of Amycolatopsis thermophila. Classification (NCBI taxonomy): domain Bacteria; kingdom Bacillati; phylum Actinomycetota; class Actinomycetes; order Pseudonocardiales; family Pseudonocardiaceae; genus Amycolatopsis; species Amycolatopsis thermophila. The sequence continues at coordinate 2,851,271 of NZ_JAUSUT010000001.1, forward strand.
GTGGCCCGAGCCCGCCTCGAAGAAGCAGGTCCCGTCCGGGCCGGTGTCGGTCTGGCGCAGGCCGAGCTGGTCACCGTAGAAGTGCCGGGCCCGGTCGGTGTCCTGCGCGGGAAGCATGTGCGTGATGGTGGACGTGGTGAGCATTGTCGCCTCCTACTCCAGCGACGGGGGAATGTTCCGTCAGCGGCTTGCGTGGCCGTGCGGGTGGCGGAACCTGAGGCGGCGCAAGCTGCGTACGTGGTGGCAAGCGGCCCGCCCGCGTCAATCGTGCGCCGGCAAACCGGGGGAGGCAACGGGGGTGTCAGCTGGTGCCGGGCAGCTCGCGCAGCGTGCTCACCCGCCCGCGGGCGGACCCGCGCCCGCGTCAGCCGCCGTTGACCTCGCGCAGGGTGCGCATCGCGTCGGCGAGGGCTTGTGATGCTTCCGGTCCCAGGGGTTCCAGCACGCGGCGCCGCAGGATCTCCGCGCACGCTTGCCGCGCCTTTTCCGCCACCTCGCGCCCGTGCTCGGTCAGGCACGCGAACGTCACGCGCCGGTCGTCGGGGCTCGGTTTGCGCGTGATCAGCCCGGCCGCCACCAGCCGGTCGGCCACCTTGGTGAACCCGCCGCTGGACAGCGCCGCCTCCGTCGCCAGCCGCGTCATCGGCATGCGGTGGCCGGGCGTGCGCACCAGCCGCAGCAGGATGTCGAACGGCGCCGGCGCGAGCCCGAACCGCTCGGCGATCTCACCCATGACCCGATCCTGCGTGGCAAGGTACCCCTCGATCACGAGGCCCCACCACGTCACGATCTCCTCATCACTGGGAGTGGTCACACCCACCACTATACCGGCCGTAACTCTTCCTGGAATATATCTTGCTAGCGAGAGGTTGTCGGGGTTAGTTTGGAGCCCCGGCAAAGGAGCAGACGATGTCCATCAAGACGAGCGGCTTGCACCACGTGACCGCGATCGGCGGCGACCCGCAGCGCAACGCCGACTTCTACCTGCGCACGCTCGGCCTGCGCCTGGTGAAGACGACGGTCAACTTCGACGATCCGGGCACGTACCACCTCTACTACGGCGACCAGTCCGGCAAGCCGGGCACGCTGATGACCTTCTTCCCGTGGCCGGACGCGCCCAGCGGCCGCATCGGCACCGGCCAGGCCACCACCACCGCGTTCTCCGTGCCGGAGAACTCCATCGGGTGGTGGAAGGACCACCTCGCCGACGCCGGCATCACCACCGGTCGCATCGCCAACCGCGAGGGTGAGGACGTTCTGACCTTCCGCGACCCGGACGGCCTGCAGCTCGCCCTGGTCGCGCATCCGCAGGGTGACCCCCGCGACCCGTGGGACAACGGCCACGTCCCGGCCGAGCACGCGATCCGCGGCCTGCACTCGGTGACCCTGTCGGTCGCCAAGGAGGACGCCACGTCCGAGATGTTCGGCGACCTGGGCCTGTCGTTCGCCGGCCAGGACAGCAACCGGCTGCGCTTCACCGCCGGCGAGGGCGGTCCGGGCGCGACGGTCGACGTCCTGGTCACGCCGGACGCGCCACGCGGTCTGGTCGCCGCCGGCACCGTCCACCACGTCGCGTGGCGCGCGCCGGACGAGAACAGCCAGGCCGCCTGGCGCGAGGAGCTGGTCGACCGCGGCGTGAACGTCACCTCGATCCTGGACCGGCAGTACTTCCGCTCGATCTACTTCCGCGAGCCGGGCGGCACCCTGCTGGAGATCGCCACCGACCAGCCCGGCTTCGCGATTGACGAGCCGCTGCTGGAGCTGGGCCGCGCCCTCAAGCTGCCGCCGTGGCTGGAGCCGGACCGCGAGCAGATCGAGCGCGCGCTGCCGAAGCTCGTGATCCCGAGCGAGAACAACCGATGACGCTCGAGCACAAGTTCGTCGAGGGTTCGCCGGACGCGCCGGTGCTGTTGCTGCTGCACGGCACCGGCGGCGGGCCCGACGACCTGCTGGGTCTGGGCCGCGAGTTGAGCCCGTCGTCGGCCCTGCTGGCCCCGGCCGGCCCGGTGTCCGAGCACGGCGCGGCGCGGTGGTTCCGGCGGCTCGCCGAGGGCGTCTTCGACTACGACGACGTCCGCGCCCGCACGGACCAGCTTGCGTCGTTCGTGCTGGAGGCGCGCCGGGAGTACCGGCTGGAGGGGCGCCGCCTGGTGGCGGTCGGCTTCTCCAACGGCGCCAACATCGGCGGCGCGCTCACCCTCCTGCGGCCGGATGTGGTCACGGAGGCGGCGCTGTTCGCGTCGATGCTGCCGGTGCCGGACCCGCCCGCGCACGACCTCAGCGGCACCCGGGTGTTCCTCTCCAACGGCGAACGCGACCCTATGGCGCCGCTGCCGTCGAACGAGCAGTTCATCCAGCTGCTGCGCGAGCGCTCGGCGGAGGTGACGGTGCACCGGCACCCCGGCGGGCACCAGATCACGCTGGACGCCCTCGAAGCCGCGAAGGCCTGGCTGAACGGCTAGATGGTCTCGGCTGCGGGGGCTTGAGGCGAGGGACGGGTCGTTCGGCCGCCGACGCGGTGGCCGGGATCGAGCAGTTACGCCGGCCCCGGAAATGGTCCGCCCGGCGGATCGCCACCGATGTCACCGCCGAAGGTGTGACAGCCACCAGCATCCCGGCTCCACACCGACGTCATGACCTCATGCGGCTAGAACTCGGTCGGCCGCATCAGGGCGTCCGATCCACCGTCGATCATGAACTGGGCCCCGTGGATGTATCCCGCGTCCGGGCCGAGCAGGTAGCGGATCAGCGACGCGATCTCCTCCGGCCGGCCCCGCCGCGGGATCGGTGCCTGGTAGCTGCGGATCGCGTCGCCGAACCGGGACTCCAGCCCCGCCTGCAGCAACGGGGTGTCCACGGCTCCGGGTGCGACGGTGTTCAGCCGTACGCCCGCCGCGCCCCATTCGGCAACCCGCCGGCGCACCGCCACCGTCAACGCGTTCTTCGACCACGAGTACGCCAGGTGGCCCGCGTACTCGCCCGCTTCGGCCAGTGCCGCGGCCTCCTCGCCGCGGGAAATGGGGTTGTCCGCCCACTTCGTCATCGTCAACGCCGACGACGACACAGCCACGGCCGCTCCGCGCAGTGCCGGGAAGAGCCCATCCAGCACCTCGACCGCGCCGCGGTAGTTCACCTCGATGATCTGCCGGGGATCCGGCACGTGCGGCCCGAGCCCGGCGCAGACCACCAGCCCGTCCAGCTCGCCGGCCAGGCCGAGCACCCCGTCCACCGCGGCCCGTCGGCCGTCCGCAGTGGACAGATCCGCGCACACCTCGGCGTCGCGCAGGTCGACGCCGACCACGTCGCGCCCGTCCGCCCGCAGCGCGGACACCACCGCGGCGCCGATCCCCGAAGCGGACCCCGTCACGGCGATCACGTCAGCACACATCGCGTCCCCCGGTAGATCGTCGGCATGCATTTGTTGCAGTGCACGCACAACGAGCGCGCACCGGAGCGCAACCTCGACGGCAGATCGGGTTCCCGCAGCAGCGCCCGCGCCATCGCGACGAACGCGAATCCCTCGGCCATCGCCAGTTCCATCGTCTCCAGCCGCGTGATGCCGCCGAGCAGGATCAGCGGCAGGTCCAGCGCGGCGCGGAACTGGCGCGCCCGGTCCAGCAGGTAGGCCTCCTGGAACGGGTAGCTCTTCAGGAACGCCCCGCCGCTCGCGCGGATGCCCCAGCTCATCGGCGGCGGGAACGCGGCGGCGAACTCCCGCAGCGGCGCGTCCCCGGTGAACAGGTACATCGGGTTCAACAGGGAACTGCCCGCGGTCAGCTCCAGGGCGTCGACGGCTCCCTCCGCCTCCAGCCACTGCGCGACCTGCACGCTCTCGTCGAGCCAGAACCCGCCCGGCACGCCGTCGTCCATGTTCAGCTTGGCCGTGACGGCGATCCGGTCGCCCACCGCGTCCCGCACCGCCCGCGCGATCTCCAGCGCCAGCCGCGCCCGGTTCGCCAGCGATCCGCCGTAGGAGTCCTTGCGCCGGTTGAGTTTCGGGCTCAGGAACGAGCTGACCAGGTAGTTGTGTCCGAAGTGGATCTCCACCGCGTCGAAGCCCGACTCGATCGCCAGGCGCGCGGCCGAGGCGTGCGCCCGCACCACCCGGGACAGATCGTCCACTGTGGCCGCGCGGGTCATCCGCATCCCCAGCGGGTTGGGGAACCGGCCCGGCGCGAGTGCGGGCAACCGGTTGGAGGCCGCGTTCGCGACCGGGCCGGCGTGCCCGATCTGCGCGCTCACCGCCGCACCCTCGGCGTGCACGGCGTCGGTGAGCCGGCGCAGCCCGGGCACCGCCTCGTCGCGCATCCAGATCTGGTGCCGGTCGGTGCGCCCGTCCGGCGAGACCGCGCAGTAGGCCACCGTCGTCATCCCGACGCCGCCCCGGGCGGGACGCCGGTGGAACTCGATCAGCCGGTCGGTGACCAGGGCGTCCGGGGTGGCCCCCTCGAACGTCGCGGCCTTGATGATGCGGTTGCGCAGCCGCACCGGCCCCAGCCGGGCCGGTGCGAGAACGTCCGTCATGACCCCGCCAATCCCGCGCTCACGAACGCGCGCAACGTCTCGACCGGGACCTCGCCCGGCATCCCGTCGGCGAAGAACTGCAGCACCAGCCCGAACGCGAGCAACCACCGCTGCGCGGCGGCCGCCGTCGACAGCTCCGGCCGCGCGTCCCGCAACAACTCGATCCACGGCCCCAGCCCGAACCAGCGCGAGGTCCACGCCGGCTCCCGCCGCCCCAGCACGAACCGCGCCAGCAGCCGCAACCGCAGCCGCCCGACCGGGTCGGCGGCCAGGTCGGCCAGCGGGGTCACGACGAGGTCGACCAGTTCCGGCACCGTCGGTACCCAGCCGCCGCGCCGCCGTTCCGCGACCTGGTCCAGCCGCCGCTGCCACACCGGCGCGAGCCGGGCCTCCAGCAGCGCGGCGATCAGCGCGTCCTTCGACCCGAAGTGGTAGTGCACGGCCGCCGGGTTCATGCCCGCAGCGCTGTTGATCGCCCGCACGGACACCGCGTCGTAACCGGACTCCAGCAGCAGCCGCTCGGCGACGGTGAGCAGTCGCTCCCGGGTGGTGGCGTCGGTGCTCGGCACCCGATCAGGAGACCACATTTCCATCACCGGATCAATCACTGATTGACGCGCACAATGGAGGCATGGCGGACGCGGTGGACCGATGGGCGGAGCAGCTGGCGGCCTGGGCGATCCCGGAGCACATCCTGGCCACGGCGGTGGAGTCGCCGTGGGTGTTGCCGCAGGGGGTGTTCACCCGCCGCGTCGACCGCCACCTCGCCGCACCCGCGACGCCGACCCACCGGGCCGTGCTGGCCGGGTTGCCCGGCAGCGTGCTGGACGTCGGCGCTGGTGCCGGCGCCGCGAGCCTGCCGTGCGCCGAGGCGATCACGCACGTCACCGCGGTGGACACGAGCGCAGGCCTGCTCGCCGAGTTCGGCCGGCGGGCGGAGGCGCTGTCCCTGCCGTTCCGGGTCGTCGAAGGCCGGTGGCCCGGCGTCGACGTGGAGCCGGCGGACGTGGTCGTCTGCGCGCACGTCCTCTACAACGCCCCCGACCTCGAGCCGTTCGTGACCGCGCTGACCGCGCACGCGCGCCGGAAGGTCGTCGTCGAACTGGCCGAGGCCCACCCGCTGACCACCCTCAACCCGCTGTGGCGGCACTTCCACCGTCTGGAGCGGCCGACCGGGCCGACGGCCGACGACGCGGTCGCGGCGTTGCGCGAGCTCGGCCTCGACCCGGCGGTCGAGCGCTGGCACAAGGCGGCCGAGCCGGAGTACGCGCACTTCGACGAGCTGGTCGACGTCACCCGCCGCCGGCTGTGCCTGCCCGCCGAGCGCGCCGGCGAGGTCGCCGAGGCGCTGCGCGGGCTCGGCGTGGACGAGGGGACCCCGCCCGACCTGGGCTCCTCCGGTCGCGATGTGGTCACCCTGAGCTGGGATCGTTAGCCGGAGCGAGTGAGTTGGACGCGCGAAATCGGGCTCATCCGCGCACAATCACTCACATGACTCACGCGCAGGGGGACGAGCCGGATACCGGCACCCCACCCCAGCAGCCCGTGACCGAACCCGCCGAGCCCGCGCAGCCGGTCAAGATCAAACGCACCCGGGTCAGCGGTACCTGGGTCGCGATCATCGTCGCGCTGATCATCCTGATCTTCCTGCTGATCTTCATCCTGCAGAACCTCGACTCGACCACGGTCACCTTCCTCGGGATGGAGGGCAGCCTGCCGCTCGCGGTGGCGATGCTGTTCTCGGCGATCGGCGGGGCCGTCCTCGTCGCCCTGGTCGGCGGGGCGCGCATCGTGCAGCTGCGCAAGGCGACCCGGAAGGCGAACAAGGCGCTGCGCTGAGGCGGCCGTAACATCGACTCCGGAAACGGGGTGATGTGGTTGACCAGCGAGAACCTGCCGGATTCGCCGGACGGTGGCGACGAGAACCTGCTGCGCCGGGCCGGACGGCTGGCCGGCTGGGCCGCGCGCACCGGGTTCACCATCGGGCGACGGCTGCCGCTGCCCGGTCTGGAACTGGCCGGTGAGGGCCTGCGGCAGGTCGAGCGGCAGGTCCTGACCGGCCTGCGCCGCCGCCTCGACGAGGTCGACGACCCGTACGTGGTGGCGCTCAGCGCGGCGGGCGCCGAGCACACTCCCAACGGCGCCGGTGAGCTGGTCCCGGCCCGGGAGCCCCTGCGCGCGGCGATGAAGGAGCTGCTCGACCGGTCCGTCGGCTTCGGTCGCGACCAGGCCCGCGAGTACCTCTACGCCACCGTGTTGCGCCAGCTCACCCCGGACGAGGCCCGCATCGTCGCGACCCTCGCCACCGGCACGGCCTTCCCTGTGATCGATGTCACGGAGCGCGGGTTCGGCGGCGGCCGGACGGTCCTGCGCAACGCCTCCACCGTGGGCAAGGTGGCCGGCGTGACCCTGCCCGACGAGGTGCCCGGCTACCTCACCCGGCTGGCCGGGTTCGGGCTGGTCGAGCTGGACGGGGAGAGCCCGGAGCTGGAGTCGCAGTACGAGATCCTGGCCACCGAGGACGTGGTCCGGACGGCCGCGAAGTCGGCCCGGCGGGCCCGGCTGGTCCGGCGCACCGTGCGCTTGTCGCGGTTCGGGGCGCGCTTCTGGGCGGCGTGCGATCCCGGCGAGTGGACTCGCGTCCTGTGAGCGCTGCCACTACCGTGTAACGCGCGGCCCGGTTCGGGCGCTCTAAGTGATAAGGCCCCTACTGGCCGGGGCCATAGCACATCCTGGCCCCTCGACGCCAGCTTTCTGTTGTCATTCTCACGTGTGTTTCGTCGTTGTTGCAGGTAGCTCGCCTGTGCCGATCGCGCTGCGCTGAACGACCTAATCATCTCTGTTAGGTTGTTTTGACATGTCCGGAAAGCACTTGATCGAAAATCCGACCAAGGCCGACGGGGCTGCGCTTTGGCGAATCGCGCGCGATTCGCAGAAGCTCGATCTCAACTCGCCTTACGCCTATCTGTTGTGGTGCCGCGATTTCGCCGACACCTCGGTGGTGGCGCGGGTGGACGGTAATGCGGTCGGATTCGTGATCGCATATCGCCGTCCAGCGGCGCCGGACACCGCGCTCGTCTGGCAGGTCGCCGTCGACGCATCGCAACGAGGGCAAGGGCTGGCCGGAGCCCTGCTCGACAACCTGTACACGCGTCTGGTGGCCGACGGCGTGCGCTACCTGGAGACCACCATCACGCCCGACAACAAAGCGTCGATCCGCCTGTTCACCTCCTTTGCCGAGCGGTGGGGAGCACAGCTGGAGAGCACCGAGCTGTTCAGCTCCGCGGACTTTCCGGACGACGACGCGCAGCACGAGCGGGAAGACCTTTACCGAATCGGCCCGCTCCATCCGCGATAACGCCGGAATGGGGCGAGGACGCCCGTGCGATTGGCTGTCGACAAGCACCAATGGAGGGGAAAACCCACAGTGAGCATCTTCGAAAAGCTCGAATCCGAAGTGCGCAGCTACAGCCGGGGCTGGCCGGTCGTGTTCGACCGCGCCCAGGGCAGCCGCCTGTACAGCGAGGACGGCCGCCCCTACCTCGACTACTTCGCCGGTGCCGGAGCGCTGAACTACGGCCACAACAACCCGGTGCTGAAGAAGGCGCTGATCGACTACATCGAGCGCGACGGCGTCACCCACGCGCTCGACATGTTCACCGTCGCCAAGCGCGACCTGCTGGAGACGCTCGACGAGAAGATCCTCAAGCCGCGCGAGCTGGACTACAAGGTCATCTTCCCCGGCCCCGGTGGCGCCAACGCCGTCGAGGCCGCGCTGAAGCTGGCCCGGAAGGTCACCGGCCGCGAGTCGGTCATCAACTTCACCAACGCCTTCCACGGCATGACGATCGGCGCGCTGTCGGTCACCGGCAACTCGATGAAGCGGCACGGCGCCGGCATCCCGCTGGTCCACGCCACGCCGATGCCCTACGACCAGTACTTCGACGGCGTCTACCCGGACTTCCTGTACTTCGAGCGGCTGCTCGAGGACTCCGGCAGCGGGCTCAACGAGCCGGCCGCGGTCATCGTCGAGACCGTGCAGGGCGAAGGTGGCATCAACGCCGCGGGCCTGGAGTGGCTGCGCGGCCTGTCCGACCTGTGCAAGCGGCACAACATCCTGCTGATCGTCGACGACGTGCAGATGGGCTGCGGCCGCACCGGCCCGTTCTTCAGCTTCGAGGACGCCGGCATCAAGCCCGACATGGTCTGCCTGTCCAAGTCGCTGTCCGGCTACGGCATCCCGATGGCGCTCACGCTCATCCGCCCCGACCTGGACGTCTGGGAGCCCGGCGAGCACAACGGCACCTTCCGCGGCATCAGCCCGGCGTTCATCACCGCGGCCGAGGCGATGCGCACCTACTGGAGCGACGACGAGCTGGAGAAGTCCGTCCGCGCGAAGGGCGAGCGCATCGGCGCCGCGCTGCAGGGCCTGGTCGACGCCTACCCGGAGGCCGAGCTCACCGCCAAGGGCCGCGGCCTGGCCCGCGGTTTGGAGTTCCAGAACGGGGAACTCGCCGGGAAGGTCTGCGCCGCGGCGTTCGAGCGCGGCCTGCTGATGGAGACCTCCGGGCCGGACAGCGAGGTGGTGAAGCTGCTGCCGCCGCTGACGCTCAGCGATGCCGAGGTCGGCGAGGGGCTGGAGATCATCGACGCCTCCGTCAAGGCCGTGCTCGGGAAGTAAGAGAACGAGAAGGGGAGAAGTTTTGATCGTCCGCACCCTCGACGAGATCACCGACACCGACGCTGACATCAAGACGCCGAATTGGCGCTCGAAGCGCATCATCCTCGCCAAGGAGGGTGTCGGCTTCTCGGTGCACGAGACCACGCTGTACGCGGGGACCGTCAACGACTTCTGGTACGCCAACCACATCGAGGCGGTCTTCGTCTTCGAGGGCGAAGGCGAGATCACCAACAAGGCGACCGGGGAGACCCACCAGCTCAAGCCCGGCTCGCTGTACCTGCTCAACGACCACGACAAGCACCAGGTCCGCCCCAAGACCGACATGCGGACCGTCTGCGTGTTCAACCCGCCCGTCACCGGCCGCGAGGTGCACGACGAGAACGGCGTGTACCCGCTGATCACCGAGGACGGCGCGGAGAAGACCGCCTGACCACCACGACCGAGGCCCCTACCGAAAGGCAAAACGCATAAAAGGAGGCGAACCGTTTTGACGATCATGGAAACCGGCCTGGAGGACAGTTACCCGACCAGGGTCCCGTCCCCGGCCGAACCCTTCGACCGTCAGGATCCGACCGTCTGGGGCGGTGAGGCCGACGGACCGATCGACGCCGCGACGCTGGCGGCGCACGACGCGAAGGGGTACCACATCGTCGAGGGCCTGCTCTCGCCCGCCGAGGTGCAGGGTTACTGGCAGGAACTGGTCCGGCTGTCCAGCGACGAGGCGCTGAAGGCCGACGAGCGGGTCATCACCGAGAAGGCCACCGGCAGCGTCCGGTCGATCTTCGAGGTGCACCGGATCAGTGAGCTGATCGCCGAACTCGTGCGCGATCCGCGCATCCTCGACCGTGCCCGGCAGATCCTCGGCTCCGAGGTGTACATCCACCAGAGCCGGGTGAACTACATGCCGGGGTTCAAGGGCACCGGGTTCTACTGGCACTCCGACTTCGAGACCTGGCACGCCGAGGACGGCATGCCGCGGCCTCGGGCGGTGAGCTGCTCGATCGCGCTGACCGACAACTACCCGTTCAACGGCGGCCTGATGGTCATGCCGGGCTCGCAGCGCACTTTCGTGCCGTGCGTCGGCGAGACCCCGGACGACTACTACAAGTCGTCGCTGAAGGAGCAGGAGATCGGCGTTCCCAGCGAGCACGACATCACCAAGCTCGCCGCGGAGCACGGGATCGACCAGTTCACCGGGCCCGCGGGCTCGGCCCTGTGGTTCGACTCCAACATCATGCACGGGTCCGGCAACAACATCACGCCGTACCCGAGGTCGAACATCTTCCTGGTGTTCAACAGCGTCGAGAACGCGCTCGTGGAGCCGTTCGCGGCGGCCAAGCCGCGGCCGACGTTCATCGGCAGCCGTGACTTCACGCCTGTGACGCGATAGACACCGGGAGAAGTGCGGGTCGGGTGTAGCCACTCCATCGCGCTTTGTTACAGTGCCGCCACTGCGAACGGCGGCAGCATGGGTCTTCCTTGCTCGGGGTGAATCCCGTGTGACGCCGGTAGCGATGGCGTGGCGAACCCGGCCCCGTCACTGTTTCACCGAGTGCGGCCCCGCACCATCAGATCGGGACTGATGGTGCGGGGCCGTACTCGTTCCATGGCGCGGCGCTCGGGGAGGGGCGTGTGCTCGAGGAACCACGCATCCAGCTGCTCGGGCCCGTGCAGCTCCACGTCGACGGCCGCCCCGCGCCGATCGGTGGTCCGGGTGTGCGCGGGCTGCTCGCGCTCCTGGCGCTGCGGCCGAACCGGATCGTCGCGCTCGACGACCTGATCGACGCCCTGTGGAACCACGACCCGCCGCCGACGGCGCGGACGATCGTGCACGGCAACATCTCCCAGCTGCGCCGCGCCCTGCGCCCGGCAGGCCCGGCGCGGGTGCGGATCGACACGGTCGCGCCCGGCTACCGGCTGAGCATCGACCCGATGCTCATCGACGTCCACCGGGCGCGCGCGCTGTTCGCGCGGGCCGGGGCCGCCCCGTTGACCGAACGTGCCGAGCTGCTGGCCGAGGCGTACTCGCTGTGGCAGGGGCGGGAGCTCGGCGGCGTGCCGGAGTCGCTGCGCGCGCCCGAGCTGGCCGACCTGCGGACCGCGGTGCACGGAGCGCGCGTCGATGCGGACCTGGCCCTGGGCCGGCACGGCGAGCTGATCGACGAGCTGACCGCGATCGTGCGGGAGGACCCGGGCCGCGAGCGGACGACCGGGCAGCTGATGCGCGCGCTCCACGCCTCGGGGCGGCGGGCGGACGCGCTGGAGGTCTACCGGAGTGCGGCGCGGTTCGCGTCGGAGCGGCTCGGTCTCGACCCCGGGCCCGAGCTGCGCGCGCTGCACCAGCAGGTGCTCGACGACGACCTGCCGCCGCCGGCGGTGACCGTGACCAGGATGGTGCCGCGTCAGCTGCCGCCCGCGACGCCGCTGGCCGGGCGGTCGGCGGATCTGGCGTGGCTGGACGGCGTGGACGGGGTCGCGGTGGTGACCGGGCCGCCGGGGATCGGCAAGAGCGCGCTCGCCGTCGCGTGGGCGCACCACGCGATCGCCCGGTTCCCGGACGGGATCCTGTTCGCCACGCTGCGCGGTTTCGACTCGCAGCGCGAGCCGGTGCCGGTGGCGGAGGTGCTGACCCAGTTCCTGCTCGGGCTCGGTGTGCCGCCGCCGGAGCTGCCGGAGTCCGAGGACGAGCGGCTGGCGTCGTACCGGTCGCTGGCGGGCGGGCGCCGGATGCTGGTCGTGCTGGACGACGCCCGGTCGGCCGAGCAGGTGCGGCCGTTGCTGCCCCCGGGGCCGGGTTCGATGGCGGTGGTGACGTCGCGGGCGCGGTTGGACGGGCTGGCGGTTTCACACGGGGCGCGGGTGCGGCCGCTGGAGCCGCTCGCGTCGCCGGACGCGGTGCGGCTGATCGCGGACGTCGCGGGCGCGGCGTTCGCCGAGCACCACGAGCAGCTGGCGCGGTTGTGCGAGGGCCTGCCGCTCGCGTTGCGGATCACCGGCGCGCGGCTGGCGGCGGGTCCGGCGTGGACGGTGCCGGAATTCGTGGCCGAGCTGGCGAGCGAGCGGACCCGCCTGGCGGCGCTCGACGTGGACGACGCCGGGGTGCGGGCCGCGTTGGACGTGTCGTTGCGCGGTCTGCCGCCCGAGGTGGGGTCGGTGTTCCGCGCGCTGGGCGCGTTTCCCGGAGCCACGGTCGGTCCGTTCGTGGTGGCCGCGTTGTGTTCGGTGCCGGTCTCCGAGGCGCGGCGCCGGTTGCGTGTGCTGGCGGCGCACCACCTGCTGGTGGAGAGCGGGCCGGGGGTGTTCACGCAGCACGATCTGGTGCGGCTGTACCAGCGTGAGCTGGCGGGTTCGCCGTCGCCGGGGTTGTCGCGCGTGGTGCGGTACTACCAGGCGGCGGCCGACCGGGCGCGGCGCCGGCTGCTGCGGATCGTGGACCCGCTGGACTTTTCGGACGTGCCGGTGGAGCTGCCGCGGGTGGACGGGTTCGACGAAGCGCTGGCGTGGTTCGTGGCCGAGTGGCCGAACCTCTTGGCCACTCTGGAGGCCGCGGCCGCGGCCGGTCTGCACGACGACGTGTGGCGGCTCGCGCGGGTGGTCCACACGTACCGGGTGGTGCGCCCGTTGTGGGACGAGTGGCGGCGGGTGGTTTCGCTGGGGATGGCGGCGGCGGAGGCGTGCGGGGATGCGGGGGCGCGGTTCTGGATGCTGATCTCGCGGTGCGCGTTGTCGCTGACGTTCGACCTGGGTGCGGCGAGCCTGGACGACGCCTCGGCGGCGTTGGCGATGGCCGGTGCGGATCCGCGGCGCCGGATCTGTGCGCTCATCCACGTGGGGTGCGCGTTGAACAGCTGCGGCCGGCACGAGGAGGCGGTGGACTGCCTGGTTCGGGCGATCTCGGCCGCGTCGGGCGATGACGAGCTGCGCGGCCAGGCGCTGGCGAACTGCGCGGAGGCGGAGAAGGCGGCGGGCCGGTACGCGTCCGCGATCGCCCACCAGCTGGAGTCGCTGGAGATCGACCGGCGCCTCGGGGACGAGAGCTATGTGGTCGTCTCGCTGAACAATCTGGCCGAGGCGTACTTCCGGTCGGGCGATGAGCAGCGGGCGTCGGCCTGCGCGACGGAGGCGGTGGAGCTGGCCGCGCGGCGGGGGTTCCTGCTGCAGGAGGCCGTGGGCCGCCTGTCGATCGGCCGGATACTCCGCCGCCGGGGCGACGCCGAGGGGGCCCGCCTGCAGCTCAGACTCGCCGCGGAGCTCCACAGCCGCGTGAGCCCCCGCCCGGCGCCGGAAATCCTGGCCGAGCTGGAGGCCCTCGGCGTGCCCGCGGAGGAGCTGGAGGAAGCCGCATCCGGCGGCGGCAGCGGGTTGCAGCCGGTCGAATCCGCCGAGGCCGATGGGGCGGGCGGTGGCGGTTGAGCTTCGTGGCTGCCTGAGGTTGGTGGCGGGTTGAGGGTGCCGGGTTGGGCGGTCGCGGGTTGGGTGGTGTTGCCCTGGGCGCGGAGCCTGGGGTGCTGCGTTGGGCGGTGGCTCCCGGGGGTGCTGCGACACGCGGTGCCGGACTGGACGGTGCTGCCCTGGGCGGTGGCGCGGGCGTGCCTGGGATGATCGTGCGGGTGATGCCTGGGCGGTGGCTGGACGGTGCTGCCCCGGGGGTGGCGCGGATGGCTCGGCTGGGGTGACCGTGCGGGTGATGCCTCGGGCCATGGCGGGCTGGACGGCGCTGCCCTGGGCGGTGGTGCGGGTGGCGCGCTTGGGGGTGATCGTGACTGCGGGTGCTGCCCTGGGCGGGTGGCGCGCATGGGGGCGACCGCGCGGGCCTGGGCGGGGTGCCGGCGCGGGTGATGCGGCACCGAATGACGCTTTCGAGTTAGTGGAGCTCGACGCTGACCGAATTCTTGGCGATGGATCTTGCCTTGGGCGTAGGGTGCCGCTTGGCCGTCTGGCGCGTGGGGGAGCGGCAGACGGCCCTCTTGTTCCAGGCCGTTCCCTCCGGGCGTCGTGGCACTTTCGACCCCGATTGAACGGACCGTTCAATCGGCCCCCGCCCTCGGCTGCGAGTGGCCCATTTGTCCACGTGCCCATGGCGAGCTCGTCGGCGGGCGGGCGGCACCCACAGTCGCACGAGTGGCCCGCTCGGAGCTGTATGAAGGGGTCCGTTCGTCGGTGCGCGGCTGGCGCGTTCGGCGGCGGGCGGGCGGTCCACACGCAGCCGCACGAGTGGCTCACCTATCGGCGCGCGAGTGGCTTGGTCGTGGCTGCGCGATGTGCGTGGAGCGTTCGCCTGGGTGCGAATGGCGCGCTTGGAGCTGCGTGAAGGGTCCGTTCATCGCCGTGCGAGGTGGCCGTCCGCCAGCCCGCCAGCTCAACCCCGCCAGCCCGCCCGCCACGTCCAGCCGGCTCGCCACATTCAGCGGCCCGCCAGCTCAAGCCCACCAGCCAGCCCGGCATCGCCAGCCGCCCTCGGCAAAGCCAGGCGCCCCCGGCAACGCCAGCCCGCCAGCCAGCCCGGCAAAGCCAGTTGACCGGCCGCAGCCGGCCAGCCCGTCCGCCAAAGCCCACCAGCCAATGCCGGCCAGATGCCAGCCAGCCGATGCCGGCCAGCCGATGCCGGCCAGCCGATGCCGGCCAGCCAATGCCGGCCAGCCAATGCTGCCAGCCAATGCTGCCAGCCGCGCCACGGAAAGTCTCACCCGAGAACCCCGCGCACCCGCCATCGCCCGAAAACCCCGCGCACGCGCCACCACCCGAGCCCCCCGCACCCGCCGCCGCACCGGCCCCGGCACCAGCACCCTCACTGGTCGAACAGGTTCACTTCCGGGGTGATTTCCAGCAGCTCGTGCACCGGCCGCCCGCGGCGTCCGTCGATCGTCGTCGTGCGGACCACTCGCAGCCGGGCCGTGACGGGGCGGTCCAGGTTCTCCTTGATCTGGTCCAGCAGGTCCGGCGCCACCGCCCCCTGGATCGTCCCGCCGGATTCGCGCTCCAGGTAGAAGATCCGGCGCCTCGTGCGGACCCCGTCGAGGCGCCCGGACACCGTCTCGTAGCCGACCTCTTCGCGCGACTCGCGCAGGCTGTTGTGCAACACCTTCGCCTGGTCGGTCGTCATGCTGCGCGTGACGTCCTCACCCGCCGTCGGCGTCAGCTGCAATCCGATCCCCGTGTTCTTCACGACCGCGCTGACGATGTCGCTCACCGCGTTGCGCACCGTGTCCCGCTGCAACAACACCGCGTCCAGGGCGCCGTCGTCGGAACCGTTGGCGGGCAGGAAGTCGCACAACTCCTTCACCGCTCGCTCCGACAAGGTCTCGATCCCGTCGTGGATCAACGCGTCGTCCGGCGCCGGCTCCGGGAACCCGAAGAATATCGTGTTGCCCGCCTGCCCGCGCTGGATCAGCGGCGCCTTGTCCCGGTCGGTCTGCTGGACGTACGTGATCTCGCCTTGCGGGTTCCGGATGATGTGCCCGACCTTCGCCGTCGCGTCCTGCAACGCCCGGCTGATGTCGGAGAACGTGTACGCGTCCAGGTTCGTCGACCCCAGCATCGACACCCGCAGCAACGGTGACCGCGCCGTGCGCTCGAACTTCGCGTGCGCCGCCATCGCCGACGCGCGCGCCAGATCGTCCAGCCACGTGCCGCCGGGGATCTCCTCGGCGATCCGCCGGAAGTCCATCATCACCACACCACCTCGGGAAACCCGCGGCGCCCTTCGTACGACCAGGTGTCCGCCCACGTCTCCTCGTCGCCGGGAAAACACAGGAACCCGTCCAGCAACCCGCCGACCGGTTGTACCTGATCGAGGTACATCGCGGGCTGCCCGACGATCACCCCGCGCAGCGTCACCAGCCCGTACAGCGAATCCCGCACCCGTCCGGTCATCCGCTTCAACCCACCCCAGTCGTCCGGCAGCAACACGACGTCGAGCCCGCTGGGCACGTCCGGGGTGCGCGTGATGAACTGCCCGCCGATCCAGGCGCGGCCGCTCGGAATGGTCCGGGCGACCGCGCCGAGATAGCTGTTCAGAGCGCTGAACAGGATCTCGCGGGCGTTCTGGTGCGGCGCGTCGAAGACGAGACGTTCGTAGATGTCGGCCACGTCCGCACGAAGCCGCCCAGGCGGAAGAACCCCCTCGGGGGTCCAATGGGGCAGCGGCATGTCATGAAGTTATCAGCGACGCGCGGCGTCGCCGTTGAGGGTGGTGGCGCCGACGGCCGGGGCCCCGCGACCGACCGGTGATGGTCAGCTCGCCGAGGCGCGCTCCTCCGACACCGGCGGACCGGCCACCACGAACGGCGTCAGCTGCGGCCGCTTCGGCGACAGCCCGTCGCCCATCGACTCGCCGCGCAGGTGGCGCCGGATCCACGGCAGCAGGTGCGTCCTGGTCCACGCCAGGTCCGACCGGCGATTGGCGATCCAGTCCGGCCGCACCTCGACCAGCGGCCACGGCTCGCGCCAGTCGTCGGCCGTCGGAACGCCCAGCACCTCGGCCGCGCGCAGCGCGATCCGACGGTGACCCTCCGCCGTGAAGTGCAGCCTGTCGTCGCTCCACGCGCGCGGGTCGTGCAGCACGTCCATCGCCCACAGGTCGACGATCTTCGCGCCGTGCCGGGCCGCGCTGGCCCACAGGTGCGCGTTGTAGATGCCGATCTTGCCGCGCAGCACGCTCATCACCGGCAGGTGCTTGGTGTCCGGCCCGTTGAACACGAGCACGTCGATCCCGGCCGCGCGCAGCTTGCCGATCACCTCGTCGAGCTGGGCCGCGATCTCGTCGACGTCCGAGCCGGGCACGATCACGTCGTTGCCGCCCGCGCACAACGTGACCAGGTCGGGTTTGAGCTCGAGGGCGATCGGCACCTGTTCCTCGACGATCTCCGCGAGCATCTTCCCGCGCAGGGCGAGGTTGGCGTACTGGAAGCCGGGCTGCCCTTCGGCCAGGATCTCGGCGAGCCGGTCGGCCCAGCCGCGGAAGGTCCCGTCCGGATTGAAGTCGTTGAGACCTTCGGTGAAGCTGTCACCCAGCGCGACATAGCTGTCGTACTCACGCACGCTGCCGTCCCCTTTCGCCAGCACCTGTTGATCGCCCCTCGAACAACTCAGCAGGATGCACCCGTAATCCCGACCTACGCCACCGTCGGTTCAGCGCAAGCTCACAGTCCCTTGTGTTGTCGGCCTCCTGAGCTTCTCCATTACCACCTCTTTGCCCGGACGCTGTGGTGAAGATCTCGATGGTAGCTGCCCGCACCGACGGTTTTGGGGCACGCTGTAGGGGTGACCGAGCAAGCTGTGCCCCGACGGGAGTCGCTGGGCAGCATCCTGGGTGGTCGCCAGGGGGCGGTCGACGCGAGCCTGCCGCCGCTGGCGTTCGTCGTCGGCTGGCTGGTCGCCGGTTCGTCGATCGCCTGGGGGTCGGTCGCGGCGATCGCGGTGGCCGTGGTGGTCGGTGTCGTCCGCCTGGTGCGGGGTGACAAGGCGCGCGCCGTCGTGGTGAGCCTGGCGGCGGTGATCGTGGCCGCGCTGATCGCGCTGCACACCGGGCGTGCGCAGGACTTCTTCCTCATCCAGGTGCTGTCCAACGTGGCGAGCGCGTTGCTGTGGGTGGCCAGCGTGGCCGTCCGGTGGCCGCTCCTGGGCGTCGTGGTCGGGGTGCTGCTCGGGCAGAAGACCCGCTGGCGCAGGGACCCGGAACTGCTGCGGGCCTACTCGCGGGCCAGCCTGGTGTGGTCGCTGCAGTACGTGCTGCGGGTGGTCGTCTACCTGCCGCTGTGGTGGGTGGGCGAGCTCGTGGCGCTGGGCGTGGCGCGCACGGTGCTGACCTGGCCGCTGCAGGCGGTGACGATCGCGGTGAGCGGCTGGGTGCTGTACCGGACGCTGCCGGAGGAACACCCGGGCCTGCGCGTCGTGCGGCAAGCTGCGGACAGGTAAGAGCCCCCGGCGAGGGGGAGGTCCGGGGGCCGTCCACACCGTACGCCCGTTGAGACGCCCGTCACTTGTGCTCCCGCCACGAAAAACGTCCGGTTCTTTGGTCGGTCAGCCCGCGCGACGGGCCGCTGCCTCGCCGAACGCCTCGACGGCGGCGAGCCAGGCCGCGCCGTACACGCCGTCGGAACTGGTCCGCACCTCGAGCCCGGACAGCTTCGCGCGCACCCGCTCGCCGACCTCGGTGCCGGGCCCGAGGACGCTGCCGACCAGCACGACCGGGGTGTCCTCACCCGGTTCGCGGGTCGCCAGGGCGGTGCGGACCAGCAGGTCGGCGCCGCGCTCGACGATGTCCGCGGCGGCCGGGTCGTCCACCGCGACCAGGGGTGCGAACCGGGCGAGGCGGATCGGTGGCTCGGCGTTGGTGACCGCGATGAGCCGCCGCCACGCCCACCGCCGGTCGGTGGCGTCGACGTCCGCCTCGGCGAGCACCGCCGTGGCCAGCGGGCCCAGTTCGCCGTCGTGGCCGAGCGCGGCCAGCGTGGCGCGCACGGCCTCCCGGCCCAGCCAGAACCCCGACCCTTCGTCGCCGAGCAGCCAGCCGTAACCGCCCTCGGTGGCGACCATGCGGCGCTTGCGGATCCGGCCCGCGATGGACCCGGTGCCGGCGATCAGGACCGTCCCGTCCGGGGCGTCGGTCGCGGAGGCGAACGCGACCTCGGCGTCGGTCAGGATCAGCACGCGGTCTAGGCCGACGTCCCGCAAGGTGCGGTCGAACAGGGCGGCGACCTCGGGGTCGGTCAGCTTCGCGGTGCCCGCCATCCCGATCACGCAAGCGCTTGCGCGCCCGGGGAACTCCGCCGCCGCGCGGATCGCCGCGGCGAGGTTCGCGACCGCTTCCGCGGGCGGGTGCGAGTTCGGGTTCGCGCCACCGGCCCGGCCGCTGCCCAGCACGCTGCCGTCCGCGCCGACGGCGAGTGCGCGGGTGGAGGTGCCGCCCGCGTCGACGCCGAGGACGAACGCCGTCATCGCGTCCTGGTCACCTTGTTCAGGCCGCGCGGGCGGTCCGGGTCGAAGCCGCGGGCGAGCGCGAGCCCGAGGGCGATCCGCTGCACCGGCAACACCTCCAGCACGGGAGCGAGTTCCTCGGTCACGGACGGTACCGGGATCCGCACCGCGGCGGGCACCTCGTCCGCGGAGGAGCCCAGCGCGAGCACGTCGGCGCCGCGTTCGGCGACGGCCGTCAGCACGTCCCGCAGCGCGGCCCCGCCGCGGCCGGCGCCGGTGATCGCCAGCACCGCGGTCTCTTCGTCGACCGCGGCCACCGGGCCGTGCAGCAGGTCGGCCCCGCTGTACGCGCGGGCGGCGAGGTAGCTGGTCTCGGCGAGCTTGAGCGCCGATTCCAGCGCGGTCGCGTAGGAGTAGCCGCGGCCGGTGGTGATGATCCGGTCGACGAAGCGGTAGCGGTCGACGGCGCGCTGCACGTCCACGTCGAGAGCCTGCCGGGCCAGCGGCTCGATCTCCGCGGCGGCTGAGGCGTCGCCGCCTCGCACGGCGTCGACGAGCAGGTACAACGCGAGCAGGGTGGCCGAGTACGTCTTGGTCGCGGCCACCGCCGTCTCGGTGCCGGCGCCGATGTCGACGGCCAGCTCGGCGGCGCCGCCCAGCGGGGAGGACGGCGTGTTCGTCACCGCGACGGTCAGCGCGCCCTGCTTGCGCGCGGTCTGCGTGAACTCGAGCAGGTCCGGTGAGCCGCCGCTCTGGCTGACCGACACCAGGAGCACGTCGCGCAGGTCCGGGCGTGCGCCGTACAGGGTCACCGTGGAGGGTGAGACGAGCCCGGCGGGCAGTCCGAGCAGGACTTCGATGAGGTACTTCGCGTACAACGCCGCGTGGTCGCTCGAGCCCCGGGCGGCCAGCAGGGCGAACCTCGGCGGGCGCCGGGCGATGGCCCCCGCGACCTCGGCGATCTCCCCGCGGCGGGCCACCAGTCCGCCGAGGACGGCGGGCTGTTCGGCGATTTCCGCGGCCATGTGCTGTCCGGGGTTGCTCATCGTTGATCCCTTCGAAGGTCTAGACCAATGCTACCCCGGGCGCGGTCCCATCGGGAAAGGGTAGTTTCATCCTGCGCCGCAGGCGCGGTTCGAGGAGGAGTCGGTCATGTTGGAGTCAGCCACGCGCGGTCAGCGCGAGCCGAAGTACTGGGCGTTGAAGCAGCACCTGCTCGATCTGCTCGAGACGATGCCGCCGGGGTCCCCGATCCCCACCGAACGCGCGCTGGCCACCGAGTTCGCGGTCTCCCGCACCACCGTGCGGCAGGCGCTCGCCGATCTGACCGCCGAGGGCCGGCTGCACCGGGTGCAGGGCAAGGGCACCTTCGCGGCCGAGCCGAAGCTGGCGCAACGGCTGCAGCTGTCGTCCTACACCGAGGACATGCGGGCGAAGGGGCGCGAACCGTCGTCGCGGTTGCTCGAGGTCGAGGAGCTGACGGCCGAGCCCGAGCTGGCGAAACTGCTCGGCATCCGCAACGGGGCGAAGGTGTTGCGGATGCGCCGCCTCCGGCTCGCCGACGGTGAGCCGATGGCTCTGGAGACCACGCACCTGCCGCTGGGCCGGTTTCGCGGGCTGCGCAAGCACGTGTCCGAGGGCGGTTCCCTGTACGCGGTGTTGCGGGAGCACTACGGCGTGGAGATGGACAGTGCCGAGGAGACGATCGAAACCGCGCTCGCCGGTCCCCAGGAGGCGGATCTGCTGGGCGCCGACGTCGGCACGCCCATGCTCCTGCTGTCCCGGCATTCGTTCGCCGCGGACGGGAAACCGGTCGAATTCGTGCGGTCGATCTACCGGGGTGACCGGTACAAGTTCGTGACCACGCTGTCGCGTCCGTAATCTCCCAAGATCCCTTGCGGTGTCAAGGGATTGTTAACCCCAGAGTGTCCACTGTAGACGTCGAGAGTGGCATGCGTCACCTTCCGGCAACGCTGGGAGCATCTCAATCGACAAACACGTTGGACACGATGGGGTTACACGAGAGGGAGAGCGAACACACCGCGATCATGACCGAGGAGAAGGAAGAGAGCAGCGAGAAGAAGGCTGGGCTGTCTCCGGCGCAGGTGGTGGCGTCGGCACTGGCCGCGGTGACGGCTGCCTTCCTGGGCTCCACCCTGGGCGTGGCGGGGACGGTCATCGGCGCCGGGATCGCGAGCATCGTGACGACCGTGGGCGGCGAGGTCTACCTCCGGTCGCTGCGGCGCACCCGCGCGGCGGCGCGCAAGACCGCCGAGCTGCTGGCCGTGTCGGAGATCCGCCAGCAGACGCGGGTCATCCCGCCGCCGGCCGCGCCGCGTTCGACGCACCCGCTCATCCGGCACCAGCAGAACGGGGCGGTGCAGCGCAGGCAGGCGGCGCAGCTGACGGACGTGCAGCGCACGCGGATCGTGCATCCGGTCGCGCCGTCGCTGTCGGGGCCGACACGGCGCATCCCGACGGCGGGGCAGGGCGGTTCCGGGGGTGGCGAGAAGACGGTCTTCATCCCGAAGGCGCCGGTGGCCGAGACCGCCGCCGAGGCGCCGCCCGCGGACGGGAAGAAGCCCTGGTGGAAGACGCGGTGGACGCTCGCGGCGGCCACCAGTATCGCCGCGTTCGTGGTCGGGATGCTGGCGATCACCGGCTTCGAGGCGGCCACCGGCAGCACCGTGTCCGGCGGGAACGGCACGACGCTGGGGCGGGTGGTCGGCGGCTCCGGCGGCGAGCACACGACGAAGCCCCAGGTCACGACGGTCACCGAGAGCTCCTCGCCGCACGACCAGAAGGCGCCGGCGAGCAGCAGTTCGAAGCCGGCGACGTCCCGCTCGCAGGAGCAGACCCAGTCGGCCGTCACGACGACCCCGAGCACCAGCGTGCAGGAGGAACCGTCCGGCGCGTCCGAAACCGCCACGACGGCGCCGAGCAGCCCCTGAGAGCACGACCGTGGAACGGGCCCTTCGCAAGATCGCGGAGGGCCCGTTGTCTTGGGATCGGGCGAGCACTTCCGGCGGCTGCCGCGCGTCGAGCGCGGGTCGGGCTTCGCTGGTGGCCTGCCGGCGGTGGAGGGCTGGCGTCGCGGTCCAGCCCGGTGAGACAGCTGGGTCACGCGCCGCTGCCCGGGATCGCTCGTAGCGGCCACTGCTTCCGGCGGCCGGCCCGCGGCGGTCGCGGGCGGCGCCGCCCTGCCGCGGGCGCCGGCGGGCGCGGGTCGGGGGTCGGCCAGCTCGCGCCGCCGGGCACCTCGGGCGGCCACTCCGCACGTGGGGCGTGGGTGCTGGTCAGGGCAGCTGCGCCCGCAGCGCCCGGGCGGCCGCCCCGGGGTCTTCGGCCTCGCTGATCGCCCGCACCACCACCACGCGCGACGCGCCGGCCGGGGCCTGCGGCGGTTGTTGCGGGTCGGGCTTCGCTGGTGGCCTGCCGGCGGGTAGAGGGCCGGCGTCGCGGTCCAGTCCGGTGAGGCAGCTGGGTCACGCGCCGCCGCGCGGGGCGTGGGCGCCGGTCAGGGCAGCTGCGCCCGCAGCGCCCAGGCTGCCGTCCCGGCGGCTTTGGCCGCGGTGATCGCTCGCACCACGACCCCGCGCGACGCGCCGGCCGCCGGGCCTGCGGCGGTTGTTGCGGGTCGGGCTTCGCTGGTGGCCTGCCGGCGGGTGGAGGGCCGGCGTCGCGGTCCAGTCCGGTGAGGCAGCTGGGTCACACGCCGCCGCGCGGGGATCGCTCGTAGCGGCCAAGGCTTCCGGCAGCCGCTCGGCGGGGGGGCGCGTCCGGCAACCGCCCCGCAGGGGCGCGGCCGCCAGCCGCCCCGCGGCGGGGGCGGGCCCGGCGGGCGCCCTGCGGCGGGCGCTGGGTCAGCAGCGGCCTCCGGTGGGCGCGGGTCGGCGGGCGCGGGTCGGGGGTCGGCCAGCTCGCGCCGCCGGGCGCTCGGCCACCCACTCCGCGCGTGGGGCGTGGGTGCTGGTCAGGGCAGCTGCGCCCGCAGCGCCCGGGCGGCCGCCCCGGGGTCTTCGGCCTCGGTGATCGCCCGCACCACCACCACGCGCGACGCGCCGGCCGCCAGGACCTCCGGCAGCCGCTCCGCGTCGATGCCGCCGATCGCGAACCAGGGCCGCTCGGCGCCGGACCCCGCTGTCGCCCGCACCAGGTCCAGGCCGGGCGCCGGGCGTCCCGGCTTGGTGGGCGTCGGCCAGCAGGGGCCGGTGCAGAAGTAGTCCACGCCGTCCTCCACGGCCGCCGCCCGGGCCTGGGGGACGTCGTGCGTCGAGCGGCCGATCACCGGCTCGTCGCCGATGATCCGCCGCGCCAGCGGCACCGGCAGGTCGTCCTGCCCCAGGTGCAGCACATCCGCGTCCACCACCGACGCGATGTCCGCCCGGTCGTTCACCGCCAGCAGCGCGCCGTGCCGCGCGCACGCCTCGGCCAGGACCTCCAGCGCCGCGAGCTCCTGCCGGGCCTCCAACGGCGCCCCGCCGCGCTTGTCCCGCAGCTGGATGATGTCCACCCCGCCGCCCAGCGCGGCATCCGCGAACTCGGCCAGATCCGGCCGGTCCCCGGTGCACAGGTACAGCCGCGCCCCGTCGAGGCGCTTCCTGATCTCGTCACCACTCAGCCCTGGCATGGCCCGAACCCTATCTCGCGCGTTAGGGTGGTGATGTCCGCACGGGAGCCCGAGCCACGGGCTGAGAGGGAGCTGCCAGCGCTCCGACCGTGGAACCTGATCCGGATCATGCCGGCGCAGGGAGCGTGAAAGCACTCATGACCCACCACCACGTAGCCGTCGTCGGCGGCGGCGTCATCGGCCTGTCAGTGGCCTGGCGTGCCGCGGCGGCCGGGCACCGCGTCACCGTCGTCGACCCCGCGCCCGGCCGCGGCGCGTCCTGGGTGGCCGGCGGCATGCTGGCCCCGGTCACCGAAGCCTGGCCCGGCGAGGAAGACGCCCTCGCCCTGGGCGAGGCGTCCCTGCGGCGCTGGCCGGAGTTCGCGCAAGCGCTTGCCCTGGACGCCGGCGACCCCGGCCTGTCGGACGCCGGCACCGTCGTCGTCGCGCTCGACCGTGGCGACGCCGACCAGCTGGAGGTCGTCGCCGGGTACCTGCGGTCCGTCGGCCGCGAGGTCGAGCAGGTCACCGGACGGCGGCTCCGTTCGCTCGAACCCGGGCTCGGCCCGGTCCGCGGCGGCCTGCTCGTACCCGGCGACCTCGCCGTCGACAACCGGAAGCTCCTGCGCGCACTGGAGGCCGCCGCCCTGCGGCACGGCGCCGAGTTCACCGGTGACCAGGCCATCGCCGTCCAACCCGGCCGCGTCCGGACCGCGCACTGCGAGGTGCCCTGCGACGTCGTGGTGATCACCGCCGGTGCCGCCAGCGCGAAACTCCACCCCGTGCTCGCGCGAGGTGTCCGCCCGCTCAAGGGCGAGATCCTGCGCCTGCGCGCCCGCCGCACGAGCCTGCCACCTCCCACGCGCACGGTGCGCGCGGTCGTCGAGGGGCGACCGGTGTACCTCGTGCCGCGCGCGGACGGCGAACTCGTCCTGGGCGCCACCCAGTACGAGGCCGGTTTCGACGAGACGGTCACCGCGAAGGGCGTCCGCGAACTCCTGGAGAGCGCCGAGCGCATCTTCCCGAGTGTCGGGGAGTACGAGCTGGCCGAGGTCGCGGCGGGTCTGCGCGCGGCGAGCGTCGACACGCTGCCGTTCATCGGTGACCTGGGCGACGGTGTCCTGGCCGCGACCGGTCACCACCGCAACGGGCTGCTGATGGCGCCGGTCACCGCCGACGCGGTGCTGGCGTTGCTGGCCGGGGAGAAGCCGCCCGAGGAGGCGCTCGCGGCGGACCCGGCACGGCTGGGAACAGGAGGGGTCTGATGGAAGTGCAGGTCAACGGAGAGTGGCGCGCGTTCGACGACGGCGCCACGGTCGCCGAGGTGTTGCGGGCGATCGACGCGCCGGAGCGCGGGGTGGCGGTCGCCCTCGACGGACAGGTCGTGCGCCGCGGCGAGTGGGCCGCCAAGCCCGTGCCGCCCGGCGCCCGGCTGGAGATCCTGACGGCGGTGCAAGGTGGGTGAGGTCATGTTCGACGGCGACCAGCTGGTGATCGGCGAGCACAAGTTCGGCTCCCGGCTGATCATCGGGACCGGTGGTGCGGGGAACCTGTCCGTGCTGGAACGGGCGCTGGTGGCGTCCGGCACCGAACTGACCACGGTGGCGCTGCGCCGCGCCGACGCCGAGGGCGGTTCGGGTGTCCTGGATCTGCTGCGCCGCCTGGGCATCCGGCTCCTGCCGAACACCGCGGGCTGCCGCAGCGCCGCCGAAGCGGTGCTGACCGCGCGCCTGGCCCGTGAGGCGCTGGAGACCGACCTGATCAAGCTCGAGGTGCACGCCGACGAGCGCACCCTGCTGCCCGATCCGGTGGAGACCCTGGACGCGGCCGAGCAGCTCGTCGCGGACGGGTTCACGGTGTTCGCCTACACCAACGACGACCCGGTGCTGGCCCTGCGGCTGGAGGAGGCCGGGTGCGCGGCGGTGATGCCGCTGGGCGCGCCGATCGGCACCGGGCTGGGCATCCGCAACCCGCACAACATCGAGCTGATCGTGGCCCGCGCGGGCGTGCCGATCATCCTCGACGCGGGCATCGGCACGGCGTCGGACGCCGCGCTGGCGATGGAGCTGGGCTGCGACGCGGTGCTGCTGTCCACCGCGGTGACCCGCGCCCAGGACCCGGAACGGATGGCGTACGCGATGCGCTCGGCGGTGGTCGCGGGGCGGCTGGCACGCGCGGCGGGGCGCATTCCGCAGCGCTTCTGGGCGCAGGCGTCCAGTCCGCCGCGCTGAATTCCCCGCCTTCACCTCGGTTCGCCCCGTGGAGCACGTATGGTTTAGCGCACCCCGAGCGGTCGGCGAGGTGAAGGAGCTCGAGAGTGGTTGAGTCAACCGAGGACGTCGCTGGGCGGCTGTTCCTGGCTGTCGGCCGGCTGTCCCGGTCGTTGCGGCAGGCGGGCACACCCGGTCCGGGCCACGGCTCCATCTCGGCGCTGTCGACGCTGGTCGCCACCGGGCCGATGCGGCTGGGCGACCTGGCGGCGAAGGAAGGCGTGGCGGCCGCGACGATGTCGCGCATCGTCGCCTCGCTGGTCGACGCGGGCTGGGCGAGCCGCGAGCCGGACCCGGTCGACCGCCGTGCCTGGCTGGCCACGGCCACCCCGGAGGGCGAGCGCATGCTGCTCGACCTGCGGTCCACGCGGGTGCACGAGCTGCAGAAGCGGATCGACCGGCTGTCGCCGGAGCACCAGGCCGCGCTCGGCCAGTCGCTGCCGGCGCTGGAAGCGCTGCTGGCCGGCGAGGAGAACTGACCAGGAGCGGACTTCTAGCGGTCCTCCGGCGCAAGGCGCCAGAAGGCGGACACCGGGCCGACCTTCGCGCCCATCGGGTAGGAGTTCGCGACCGCGTTGCTGACGAACCACTTCCCGAACCGCGCGGCCTCGGGCATCGACATGCCCCGCGCCAGGCCCGCGGTCAGCGCCGACGCCATCGCGTCCCCGGCGCCGTGTGTGTGCGGGGTGGAGAACCGCGGCCCGGGCAGCTCGATGAAGTCCCGGCCGTCGTAGAGCAGGTCGACGCACTCCGGGTCACTGGTCAGGTGCCCGCTCTTGACCAGCACGTACTTCGGCCCCAGCTCCTTCAGGGCCACGGCCGCGTCGTGCATGCCCGCGCGGTCGGTCACCTCGAGCCCGGTCAGCAGGCGCACCTCGTCGAGGTTCGGTGTGATCACCGCGGCCCGCGGCAGCAGCAGGTCCCGCAGCGCGGCCAGCCCGGCCGAGTCGAACAGCGGGTGCCCGTGCATCGACGCCGCCACCGGGTCGACCACGAACGGCACCTTCGCGTCGCGCCCGATCTCCGCCCGGTCGCACGCGGCCGCGACCGCTTCGATGATCTCCGCTGAGGCCAGCATGCCGGTCTTCGCCGCCTGCATGCCCATGTCCGCGGCGACGGCCTCGATCTGCCCGGCCACGATCCGCGCCGGGATGTCGGACCGGTCGTGCACGCCCAGCGTGTTCTGCACCGTCACGGCCGTCACCGCGACCAGGCCGTGCACCCCGCAGGTCAGGAACGTGCGCAGGTCCGCCTGCAGCCCCGCCGCACCACCGGAGTCGGATCCGGCGATGGTCAGGGCGGCGGGCGGACTCGCGTTCTGGCTCATGCCTCCAGTGTCGCAAACGGGCCGATCACGCCAGCCGCCAGAACGGGGACACCGGGCCGACGCCCTCGCCCAGCGGGTACGCCTCCGCCACGCAGCGTTCGATGAACCGCTTGCCCTCGTCGACCGCGTCCGGCACGCCCAGGCCCTTGGCGAGGAACGCGGTGATCGACGACGCGAGCGTGTCGCCGCCGCCGTGCGTGTGCTTGGTGTCCACGCGCCGCCCGGTCAGTTCGATGTGCTGGACGCCGTCGGAAAGCAGGTCCACGCACTCCGGGTCGTCGTAGAGGTGCCCGCCCTTGACGAGCACCCACATCGGACCCAGGTCGAGCAGCGCTCGCGCGGCGTCGCGCTGGCTGTCCCGGTCGGTCACCTCGACGCCGGTGAGCAGCCGGACCTCGTCGAGGTTCGGCGTCACCAGCGTCGCGCGCGGGAACAGCTCGGTGCGGATGGCCTCCAGCGCCTCGTCGCGCAGCAGCGCGTCGCCGGTCATCGAGGCCGCCACCGGGTCCACGACGAACGGCACGGACGCGTTCCGTCCGATGTGGACCTCGTCGAGGGTCTTCGCGACCGCGGCGATGATCTCGGCGGTGGCGAGCATGCCGGTTTTGGCCGCGTTGACGCCCATGTCGCCGGCGACCGCCTTGATCTGGGCGGACACGACCTCCGGTGGGATCTCGGTGAACCCCTGCACGCCCAGCGAGTTCTGCACCGTCACCGCGGTGATCGCGGTCATCCCGTGCACGCCGCAGGCGAAGAACGTGCGCAGGTCGGCCTGGATGCCCGCACCACCGCCGGAATCGCTTCCGGCGATGGTCAGGGCGGTCTTCGGGGTCGCGCTCATTACGGCTGGACCACCGGCAGGTAGACCTGGTTGCCGCTCTTGGCGAACTCCGCCGACTTCTCCTGCATACCCGCCTCGATCGCGTCCACAGTGGACAGGCCGTGCTCCTCGGCGTACTTGCGCACGTCCTGGGTGATGCGCATGGAGCAGAACTTCGGCCCGCACATCGAGCAGAAGTGCGCGGTCTTGGCCGGCTCGGCGGGCAGGGTCTCGTCGTGGAACGACCGTGCGGTGTCCGGGTCGAGCGACAGGTTGAACTGGTCGGTCCACCGGAACTCGAAGCGCGCCTTGGACAGCTCGTCGTCCCAGTCCTGGGCGTACTGGTGGCCCTTGGCCAGGTCGGCGGCGTGCGCGGCGATCTTGTAGGCGATCACGCCGGCCTTCACGTCGTCCCGGTTGGGCAGGCCCAGGTGCTCCTTCGGCGTGACGTAGCACAGCATCGCCGTGCCGTACCAGCCGATCTGGGCGGCGCCGATGGCCGAGGTGATGTGGTCGTAGGCCGGCGCGATGTCCGTCGTGAGTGGACCGAGCGTGTAGAACGGGGCCTCGCCGCAGAGCCGTTCCTCCAGCTCCACGTTCTCCTTGATCTTGTGCATCGGCACGTGGCCGGGGCCCTCGATCATCACCTGGACGTCGTGCTCGCGCGCGATGTGCGTCAGCTCGCCCAGTGTTTCCAGCTCCGCGAACTGGGCGCGGTCGTTGGCATCCGCGATCGAGCCCGGGCGCAGGCCGTCGCCGAGGGAGAACGTGACGTCGTAGTCGCGCAGGATCTCGCACAGCTCCGCGAAGTGCGTGTAGAGGAACGACTCGCGGTGGTGCGCCAGGCACCACGCGGCCATGATCGAACCGCCGCGCGAGACGATGCCGGTGACGCGGTTCGCGGTCAGCGGGATGTAGCGCAGCAGGACGCCGGCGTGCACGGTCATGTAGTCCACGCCCTGCTCGCACTGCTCGATCACGGTGTCCCGGTAGACCTCCCAGGACAGTTTTTCCGGGTCGCCGTCGACCTTCTCCAGCGCCTGGTAGATCGGCACGGTCCCGACCGGGACGGGCGAGTTGCGCAGGATCCACTCGCGGGTTTCGTGGATCCGCTTGCCGGTGGAGAGGTCCATGATCGTGTCGGCGCCCCAGCGGGTCGCCCACACCATCTTGTCGACCTCCTCCTCGACCGAGGACCACACGGCCGAGTTACCCATGTTCGCGTTGACCTTCACCAGGAAGTTCTTCCCGATGATCATCGGTTCGCTCTCCGGGTGCCTGCGGTTGACCGGGATCACCGCGCGCCCGGCGGCGACCTCGTCGCGCACGAACTCGGGCGTCACGCGTTCCCGCGCCGCGATGAACTCCATCTCGCGGGTGATCACGCCGGCCTTCGCGAAACCCAGCTGTGTGTTGTGCTCGCGGCCGTCCAGCCAGCCGGAGCGGGTCGGGAACAGTCCCTTGTGGACGTCGATGGTGACGTCGGGGTCGGTGTACGGGCCGGAGGTGTCGTAGACGTCGAAGTGGCCGCCGTTGGTCAGTTCGATGCGGCGGGCCGGGACGCGGAGCCCGTTCTCGGTGTGGTGGTAGACCTTCGTCGAGCCGGTGATCGGCCCGGTGGTCACGGTCGGCGCGACGGTCTTGCCGTTGTCCAGCGTCGTCACTGAAGAGTTCACTCCCTACGCCGGCATTACCCGGTCAGGTTCAGCGGTCGGCGGCACCGGGTCCCAATGGACACCAGCCGCCCTCTCAGCCCGCCAAGGCGCGAGCTCCCGCGTTGTTCGGTTGTCGGTCCGACCATGCCACGCCGGAGGGCAGACCTCAAGAGCGCGGCGGTGAGACCGCTCACCCGGGGCCGGGTCCGGCACCGGTGTGAGACCGGGGTCCTGCCTCTTCGTCGTCGGCCGGACGGTTTCGAGCGGCGGCCCGTGCCCGTGGTGCAGCCCCACGGGACGCCGTCGGAGGTGCGGGAACTGGCGACGGGGCACGGCTGCGTGATCACGGCGCCGGGTTGACCTCGCCGAGCTCCTGCTCGAGCTCGGCCGACCGCCGCGGAATGACGTGCTGGGCCGTGGCTGACCACGGCAAACGCTGTTCTACGGTGCTGTTCCCACGACGGATGCCGCTTCCTGACGAAGCCGAGCGAGGAGGTAGGGCAGATGAGCAGCGCCACGACGAGCTACGGCTGGGAGTGGGAAGGCCTGTTGCGTGCCTGGCAGGAGCTCGACGTGCCCGAAGGGTGGCGTGCGGAGATCACCGAGGGCGGAGTGACGATGACGCCGCCGCCCGGGAACGGGCGCAACAGGATCGCGCACCTGGTCCACCGCGCCCTGGGGCGTGCGGTCGCGGATGACCGGGACATTCTGCAGACGCTCGGCATCGCCATTCGCGGAGCGAGCAGGCTCTACCAGCCCGACCTGGTGGTGGTTCCGGACCGGGAGCTGTCCGCGCGCCCGGACAACGTTCCCGTTCCGGCGAAGAGGGCCGAGCTGGTGGTGGAGATCGTTTCGCAGGGCAACGCGCGCACGGACCGCGTCGAGAAGCTGTGGGCTTACGCCCAGGCGCCGGTGCCGCTGTACCTCCTGATCGACCGGTACGCCGAACCCAAGCCCTCCGTCACGTTGTTCTCCGATCCGGTCGACGGCCACTACCGCCGCTTCGAGCAGGTCGCGTTCGGGGAAGAGATCCGCCTGCCCCCACCGTTCGACCTCACGCTCGAGACCGCCGGCTTCTAGCCCACCAGCTCGCTCGGCGTGGCGTACACGTCGACCATCGCGCCGTTGCGCAACACCGTGACGGCCAGCCGGGTCCCGATCACCTCGGCGAACAGCTGCCGCTGGATGTCCTGCGCGTCGGCGATCCGTTCGCGGCCCACGGTCAGCACCAGGTCACCCGGCCGCAGTCCGGCGCGCTCGGCCGGCCCGCCGCGCACCACCTCCACGATCCGCAGCCCCGCGCGCTGCCCGGTGTGCTCGGCGACCTCGTCCGGCAGCGGCGCGGGCACCCCGACCACCCCCAGGTAGGCCCGCCGCACGCGGCCCTCCACCAGGAGCGTGTCGATGATCCGCCGGGTCGTCTCGTTGATCGGCACCGCCAGGCCGAGCCCGAACCCGGCCACCGCGGTGTTCACGCCCACCACCCGCCCGGCCGAGTCCGCCAGCGCGCCACCCGAGTTGCCGGGGTTGAGCGCCGCGTCGGTCTGGATCACGTTCTCGATCACCCGCCCGGCGCTGCGCGTCTGCACCGGCAGCGACCGGCCGAGCGCGCTGACCACCCCGGCCGTCACCGATCCGGCGAGCCCGAGCGGGCTGCCGATCGCCACCACCAGCTGCCCGACGACCAGCTTGTCCGCGTCCCCCATCCGGGCGGCGGGCGGCGCCTCCGACGCGCGCAGCACCGCCAGGTCGGACAGCGGATCCGCGCCGACCACCGTGAACCGCGCCTCGGTGCCGTCCGAGTACCTCGCCACCCCGCGCGAGCCGTCGCCCACCACGTGCGCGTTCGTCACCAGGTGGCCGTCGTCGGCGAACACGACCGCCGAGCCGCTGCCCCGGGACATCCGCACGCTCGCCACGTGCGGGGTCACCTCGGCGGCCACCGAACTGACCGCGCGCGAGTAGGCGTCGAGGGCATCCGTGTCGTCCACCGCGACCACCACCCACCGATCACACCGTTGCGCCCACCCGCCGGGCCGGCCACCACCCCCGGTGGAAGCCGCGCGGCTGCCGTGCTGTCACCAGTGTGCGCTCGCGCGGCCGCGAAGGCCGCCCCGTTCACCGAGGGCGAAAGCTCACTCGGAGCCGGGCAGCCAGGACAGTCCCGGCACACCCCACTTGTTCCGCTTGAGCATGCGCTTGGCGTCGCGGGCGTGGCGGCCGACCAGGCGGTCGAGGTAGAGGTAGCCGTCCAGGTGATCGGTCTCGTGCTGCAGGCACCGCGCGAAGTAGCCGGTGCCCTCGACCTCGATCGGCTTGCCGTCCAGGTCGAAACCGGTGACCTTCGCCCAGCTCGCGCGCCCGGTCGGGTACGACTCGCCGGGCGCGGACAGGCAGCCCTCCCAGTCGTCGTCCGGGTCGGGCATGGTCTCCGGGATCTCGGAGGTCTCCAGCCGGGGGTTGACCATCAGGCCCTTGTGCCGCTCGCCCTGGTCGTCGGGGCAGTCGTAGACGAAGACCCGCAGGTCGATCCCGATCTGGTTGGCCGCGAGCCCCACCCCTTCGGCCGCGTACATCGTCTCGAACATGTCCTCGGTGAGCGTGCGCAGCTCGTCGTCGAACTTCTCCACCGGGCGGGTGGGCTGGTGCAGCACGGGGTCGCCGGCGATCCGGATGGGGTGGATGGTCACAACCGGCGATCGTACCCAGCGGACCACCCGTGACGCGCCGGGCCGTGATCCCACAACCAGACCCTCGACCCGTGGTTGAATGGCGCCCGCGGGATCACAACCGTGTGGTTTGCGATTTGAGGAGTCAGATGGACGCCGCGGAGTCGATGGCCGAGGGCGACCGGCCGTCGCCCGAGCCCACCGGCGACGAGGGTGGGCTCACGCCCCGCGAGCTCAAGGTACTGGCGTTCGAACGCCAGTGGTGGCGGTACGCGGGTGCCAAGGAGCAGGCCGTCCGCGAGGAGTTCGGCCTCTCGCCCACCCGGTACTACCAGCTGCTCAACCAGCTCCTCGACAAAGAGGAAGCGATGCGCGCCGACCCGATGCTGGTCAAGCGGCTGCGCAAGATGCGCAGCACGCGCCAGCGCAAACGGGTCGCCCGGCGACTGGGGATCGAGGGGGCGCTATGAACTTCCTGCAGGGCCTGTCCCGCCCGCTGCGCCTGGCCGGAGTGGTGCTGATCGGGGTCGCTCTCGTGGCGGTCGTGATCGGCGGCATCACCGCCCTCGACAACACCGGCGAGAACGGCAACACCGCGGCGCCGCCCCCGGCCACCACGGGTGAGACGGCCGCGCCGACCGAGACCACCGGCGTGAGCCCCACCGAGCCGGCTCCTCCGTCGGGCCCCGCGGCGCCACCCACCGGCACGCCCGCGCCCGGCCAGCCCACCGGAACCGCCGAGCCGGGCGGTCCGGGCGGCACGGCGACCCAGCCCGGCGGCACCCCCGGCGCGCCGGGAGGGCCGGGCGGCGGCGTGCCGGCCGACCAGGCGGCGGCCAAGTGGGTCCCGGTGCGGGTCTACAACAACAGCACGATCCACGGCCTGGCCGCGCGCGCCGCCGACGAGCTGCGCGCCAACGGCTGGAACGTCGTCAAGGTCGACAACTACTCGCAGGGCGTCATCCCGACCACCACGGTCTACTACACGCCGGGCACGGACGAGGAGACCGCGGCGCGCGCCCTGGCCGACGCGTTCGGCATGAAGGTCGAGCCGCGGTTCCCGGGCATCCAGGACGCCAGCCCCGGCGTCATCGTCATCGTCACCAACGACTACCAGGGCTCCCAGGTCAAGGGTTCCTGATCAGGCGCGGTTCTTCGCGTAGGCCTCCAGCGCGGCGAGCTGCGCCGGGTCCAGGGACGGGCGCACCGTCTTCCGGGCCGCGTCCAGGTGGGCCGAGGTGACCTCGGTGGCTTCGATCGACTCGCGCATCGCGGTCAGCGCCGCCTCGCGGATCAGCGCCGCGCAGTCCGCGGCCGAGTAGCCGTCCAGGCTCACCGCGACGGCGTCCAGGTCCACATCGGACGCCAGCGGTGTGTGCCGGGCGGTCGAGCGGAGGATGTCGGCGCGGGCCTCGGCGTCCGGCGGCGGCACGTACACCAGCCGCTCCAGGCGCCCCGGCCGCAGCAGTGCGGGGTCGACCAGCTCCGGGCGGTTCGTCGCACCGAGCACGACCACGTCGCGCATCGGCTCGACTCCGTCCAGTTCGGTCAGCAGCGCGGCGACCACGCGGTCGGACACGCCCGAGTCGCCGGACTGCCCGCGGCGGGGCGCCAGCGCGTCGATCTCGTCGAGGAACACCAGCGACGGCGCCGCGTCGGCCGCCTTGCGGAACAGCTCCCGCACCGCGCGCTCGGATTCGCCGACCCACTTGTCCAGCAGCTCGGCGCCCTTGACCGCGAACACGTTCAGCGCGCCGGTGCCGGCCAGCGCGCGGACCAGGAACGTCTTGCCGCCGCCGGGCGGGCCGTAGAGCAGCACCCCGCGCGGCGGGGCGATGCCCAGCCGCGAGAACGAGTCCGGGTAGCGCAGCGGCCACAGCACCGCCTCGGTCAGCGACTGCTTGACCTCGGTCATGTCGCCCACGTCGTCCAGCGTCAGCCCGCCGGTCGCCAGGTTGTCCGAAGTGGACATCGAGATGGGGCGGACGGACTGCAGCGCGTCGAGCAGGTCCTGCTGCGAGATCCGCGGCTCGGCGACCTCGCGCTGGCGCAGCGCGGCGCGCACCGCGGCGTCCCGGCGCAGCGCCAGCAGATCGGCGGCGACGAAACCCGGTGTGCGGTCGGCGATCGCGCCGAGATCCACGGTGGACTCCAGCGGCACGTCGCGGAGCAGGACGCGCAGCAGCTCGGTGCGCGTCCGGGCGTCCGGCTGCGGGATCGCCAGCTCGCGGTCGAGCAGGTCGGCGGCGCGCAGTCGCGGATCGCACGCCTCCGGGCGCGCCGTCGTGGCGACGACCGCGAGGCCCGGCCGGGCCAGCGCGCCGCGCAGCTCGTCCAGCACGACGGTGGCGACCGGGGGCGGCTGGGTGGCCGGGAGGAGCGTGTCGACGTCGGTGAGCAGCAGCACTGCCGGGCCGCCGGACGAGGCCGCCTCGACCGCCTCGCGGAGGCGGGTGGCGATCGCGTTCGGCTCCAGCACCGCGATGGACGGCGCGGCCAGCGTGACCAGCCGCAGGTTCTCGGCGGCGGCGACCGAGCGGACGAGCGTCGTCTTGCCGACGCCCTCCGCGCCGGACAGCAGCACCCCGAGCCGGGCCGACGTGCCCAGCCGGGCGAGCAGGTCCGGGCGCCGGAACGCCAGGTCGGCCCATTCGGCGAGCTTGCCGGCCTGGTCCTGGGCGCCGCACAGGTCGCTGACCGGCGGGGCGGGTTCCTCCGGCGCTGCCACGACCCCGGGCTCCACGCGCGGGGCCGCCGGGACGGCCGGTGCCGGCGCCGCCGCACTCGCCCCGTCCCGCCAGCCGACCACAGTGGACGGACCGATCACGACCGGGCCGCCGGGTTCGGTGGCGGTGACGGTGAGCAGTTCCGTGGTCCAGCCCGCGCCGATCGCCCGGGACAGCTGGCCGCGCACGGACGTGACGTCGGAGCCGGGCGCGGGTGCCAGGTCCTGCGGGAGCAGCGACACGGCGTCGCCGACGGTGAGCACCTTGCCGGTCAGCGCGAGCCGCAGCGTGTTCGGCGACAGCGACGCGCTGGCCAGCCGCGACCCCGCGACGGTGACCGAGCGGGCCTGGGTGACGTCCGCGGGCGCGACGACGACCTCCGACCCCTCGGTGATCCCCAGGTTGGACAGGGTCACATCGTCGGCGTACACGACGCCCGGTGTCCCGCCCGCGTCGCCGGGCGCGGCGAGCGCGGCGCTCGCGCGGGCGCCGGTCAGGTGCACCGCGTCCCAGGCGCGCAGGCCGAGCGCGTCGAGGACCTCCGGGTGCAGGCGCACGATGCCGCGGCGCGTGTCGAGGGCGGACGGCGTGTGCCGGATGGTCAGCGTGATCTGCGGTGCGCTCACGCCCTCACTCTAGGGTGAGACCGGCCGGGAGAACGGCGAAGGCGCGCTCGACCAGAACCGGGAGCTGGGTCCGGTTCGGCGGACGGGCCGGAAGTCCTTCTGGGTCGTGTCGGCGACCGGCGGTAGGGCCACCTGCGTGACGTCCGCGGTGATGCCCTGGACGTAGGCGATCTCCTCCTTGTGGCCGATGAGGTGGCAGCCGAGCAGGCGGAGCGGGTGGCCTGGCCGCCGAACGCGACGAGTCACCCGCGGAGTGGTTCCGCCGCGCGGTGACCCCGGAGCGGCACCTCCAGCCTGCACCGCGTCCTGCCGTCCCTGTCCGGGATCGGCTGCGTCCTGGACTTCCGCTACCAGCTCGAGCTGCTGATCAAGGGCCCGCTAACGGTTGCGCTGCCGCAGCCCGATGCGGCGCCAGCTGCGCCGCCGCGAGCGGTCCTGGCCGTCCGACGAGTAGGTGCGCACCCCGCGCACCACGTGGTCCTGCGTGCTGCGCCGGACCGCGAGCCGCTGGTTGCCCGCCACCCGGGGGAACCGGGGCCGCCGCAGGCGCAGGCGGCTCGTGCTGCGCCGGATCGCCCGGCGTTCGCGCAACGGCACGCCCCACGCCTCCGGGTGGTTGGCCAGCCACTGGTAGCGCCGGATCGCGTACGGGATGTGCACCAGGTACAGCAGCAGCGCCACGGCCAGTGCGATCAGCGGGTACTGGATGATCGCCGCCGCCGCGAGGCCGACCCCGACCAGCAGCGGCGCGGCCGCCTTCGCCGGGACCCGCACCGACTTCAGCGACAGCGTCGGCAGCCGGCTGATCAGCAGCAGCGCGATGGCCACCGTCCAGACGTAGACGACCGGCGCGCTGCCCCACCAGCCGTCGCCGAACTCCAGCGTCAGGATCACCGGCATCAGCGCGCACAGCCCGCCCGCCGGTGCCGGCACGCCGACGAAGAACTCCTTGGCGTACGGCGGTTGTTCGACGTCCAGCAGCGTGTTGAACCGGGCCAGCCGCAGCACGATGCACACCGCGAACGTCAGGGACACGATCCAGCCGATGCCGGACGTGTCGCCGAACCAGATGTAGAGCACGAGGGCCGGTGAGACACCGAAGGAGATGGCGTCGGACAGCGAGTCCAGCTCCGCGCCCATCTTCGAGGTCGCGTCGAGCAGCCTGGCGATCCGGCCGTCCAGGCTGTCCAGCACGGCCGCCACGCCGATCGCGCCGATCGCCAGCACGAAGTTGTGGTTGAGCGCGAACTGCGCCGCCGACAACCCCGCGCACAGGGCGAGGACCGTGATCGCGTTCGGCAGCAACCGCACCGACGGTGTCATCACGCGGACCATGGTCAGGCTCCTCGCTCCGGCAGCGCCGCCAGCGGCGTCTCGCCGCCGATCGTCCGCTGTCCCCTGCGCACCAGCACC
This sequence comes from Amycolatopsis thermophila, assembly GCF_030814215.1. Taxonomy (NCBI): domain Bacteria; kingdom Bacillati; phylum Actinomycetota; class Actinomycetes; order Pseudonocardiales; family Pseudonocardiaceae; genus Amycolatopsis; species Amycolatopsis thermophila. Next base: position 2,888,509 of record NZ_JAUSUT010000001.1, read on the forward strand.
GCACTGCCCGGCGGCAGGTAGATGTCGACGCGCGAGCCGAACCGGATCAGCCCGTAGGTGTCGCCCGCGCGGACCTTCTCGCCGTCGGCGACCTGGCACAGGATGCGGCGCGCGACCAGGCCCGCGATCTGCACGACCACGAGCTCGTGCCCGTCCTCGGTGCGCAGCAGGACCGAGTTGCGCTCGTTGTCGTCGCTGGCCTTGTCCAGGTCCGCGGACAGGAACTTGCCCGGCCGGTAGGCGACGCGCTCGACCACGCCGGTGGCCGGTACGCGCTGCACGTGCACGTCGAAGACCGACAGGAACACGCTGACCCGCATCCGCGGTTCGGCGGGCAGGCCGAGCTCCGGCGGCGGGGCGGCCTCCTCGATCAGCGACACGAGCCCGTCGGCCGCGGCCAGCACCAGGCCCTCCCGCTGCGGTGGCACCCGCTTGGGCTCGCGGAAGAACGCGGCGGTGGCCAGGGTTGCCAGCGCGCCGACGCCGCCCAGCGGCTTCCACAGCCGCCGCAGCAGCAGCGTCGCCGCGACACCGCCGGCGACGAAGGGCCGCCCGGCGGGGTGCATCGGCGGCAGCGTCTCGCGCGCCAGGTTCAGCGCATGGGTGATCGGATTGCTCGCCTTGTCCGGCGTGGAGCTGCTCATCGAATCGGAGTCCCGGGTATTTCGTGTCCAAGGTGTGACCGGTCCGTGACGCCAGGCCAGGCGTGGCGAATCACCGATCCGGGTATCCACGCTACCGCCAGGTCCGTCCGGGCCGTTCCGCGTCCCGCCCAACGGCGTGCCGGTCGCTCACCGAGCGTGGCGGCAACCGGACGCGGACCGTAGTAACAGCAGAGAGGAACCGGCATGTCGGCGGCCCCGGAGCGCATCCGCGAAGAGCGCCTGTCCGAGCTGTTGGACGCCTGGCGCGACGACGTGAACAGTGTTCCCATTCCCCGTTTGGTCTCGCCCGAAACAGCGGTCGCGCTGGTGCGGTGCGCGATGGCGCTCGACGCCTCGCACCGGGCCGCTGAACCCCCCGACGGCCCAGCGGCCCGGTGCGGACGGGTGCCGCAAGAGGACGAATTTTAGCTTCCACAAGCGAATTTGTAACCAGCCGTAGGGCAACTGTTACACGAAGTCACGCGGTAGGACCATCGGGCAACAGGAGCACCTCGACCTCGCTGCCCTCCGGCGCGTCGACGACGTCCTCCGGGAGTTCGATCAGACAGTTGGCCTGCGCGAACGCGGCCAGCAGGTGCGAACCGGGCCCGCCGCGCGGGCCGACCTGACCGGTCACCTCGCCGTCGGCCTGCGAGTAGAAGCCGCGCCGGAACTGGCGCCGGCCCGCGGGGGAGCGCAGGCCCTCGGTCAGCCGGGCGCGCACCCGCTGCCGGTCGACGTCGCGGTGGCCGAGCGCGGTGAGGATCGCGGGGCGCAGGAACACCTCGAACGACACCAGCACGCTGACCGGGTTGCCGGGCAGGGTCACCACCGGCACGCCGTTCCACCGGCCGTTGCCCTGTGGCCCGCCCGGCTGCATCGCGACCTTCACGAACTCGACCCCGGCCCCGGTCAGCGAGTCCTTCACCACCTCGTAGGCCCCCGCGCTGACGCCGCCGGAGGTCACCACGAGGTCGGTCTCGGCGAGCCGCGGCTCGATGATCGAGCGGAACTCGGCGACGTCGTCGACGACGCTGCGCACGACCTCGACGCGGCAGCCCAGGGCGCGCAGGCCCGCGGCGAGCATGATGCTGTTCGACTCGTAGATCTGCCCGTGGCGCAGCTCGGCGGGCGGGGTCACCAGCTCCGAGCCGGTCGAGACCACCAGCACCCGCAGCGGGGCGTGCACGGTCAGCCGGTCCAGGCCGACCGCGGCGGCCAGCCCGAGCTGGGCCGGGCCGAGCACGGTGCCGGCCGGCAGCGCGATCGTGCCCGCGGCGACGTCTTCACCGGTGCGGCGCAGGTGCGTGCCGACCGGGGCGGGCTCGCGGATCGACACCTTCCGGGTGCCGCCGTCGGTGTCCTCGACCTTGACCACCGCGTCCGCGCCCGGCGGCATCGGGGCGCCGGTCATGATGCGGTGCGCGGTGCCCGGCAGCAGCGGCGGCACGTCCGTCCGCCCCGCCGGGATGTCCTCCGCCACCGGCAGCTCCACCGGCGTCGTCGCGGTCGCCGACGCGACGTCGACCGCACGCACGGCGTAGCCGTCCATCGCCGAGTTGTCGAACGGCGGCAGCGACACGCCCGCGGGGACGTCCTCGGCCAGCACCAGCCCGGCGCACCCGGCCAGCGGCAGGGCGGTGGGCGGGGCGACGCCGAGCAGTTCGGTGACGGTCGCGCGGTAGCTGTCCACGGAAATCACGCGGACCATCCTGCCTGGCCGGGGTGTCCGTGCAACACTTCCCCCGCTTGTCGATCTGGAGGGGAAGCATGCAGGTCCGCACCCGGCACACGCCCGCGTTCGGCGTGGCCCGAGTGATCCTGGGTCCCGGCGAGGCGGTGCAGGCCCCGGGTGAGTCGATGTTCGCCAGCAGCTTCGGGCTCACCGAGGTGACCAACGGCCGGAGGTCGCCGTCGGTGTTCACGGCGCCGAAGGAGGGCGGGTGGCTGGACCTCGCGCCGTCCGGGGCGGGCGACGTCTACCCGCTGGAGTTCGACGGCCGCACCGGCTGGTGCGTGGCCCGGCACGCCGTGCTCGCCCGCCCGGCGAGCGTCCGCAGCGACCCCTGGCCCGGCCTGCAGGCGATGTTCGGCGCCGAGCGCGGCTTCCTCGAGCACTACGCCGGGACCGGCCCGCTCGTGCTCGCCTGCGCCGGCCCGGTGGACCAGTTCCAGCTCGCCGCGGGGGAGCTGATCTCCGTGCGGCCGGGCCACTTGCTGGCCTACCCGGACACCGTCCAGTGCCGTCTGCGGGCGTTGGACCCTTCGGGGCAGCAGTCGATCCGGACGGGTGAAGGACTCATGCTCGACTTCGCCGGACCGGGAACGCTATTGGTGCAAGCGCGTAAATCTCGCTGAAAATTGTTGATCCCGCGCGTTTCTCCGGTACCGTGACATCCACTTCGGGAGCCGGGCGGGCACGGCTCCCGGTGTTTTCCGCAAGGAGGAAGCCGTGGCTGTTGGCACGGTCAAGTGGTTCAATTCCGAAAAAGGCTACGGGTTCATCGCGTCCCCCGAGGGGCCCGATGTGTTCGTGCATTACTCGGCGATCCAGTCGGACGGATTCCGCACCCTCGACGAGGGGGATCAGGTCGAGTTCGAGATCGAGGCCGGCCGTGACGGCCGGACGCAGGCAGCGGACGTCCGCAAGGTGTCGTAGTACGGCCGGCCGCCCCGCCACCACACGCAACGGAGACGCTTCGCGTCGCTGTGTATGCCGGCAGTAGGCTGCGCTGTGTGACAGGCGATGTGTCGGGGGACCTCACCGGTCGCCGGCTGGGCAACTACCGCATAGACGGGGTGCTCGGCAAGGGTGGCATGAGCGTCATGTACAAGGCCACCGACGTGCGGCTTGGTCGCAAGGTGGCCTTGAAGGTGATCGGCGAGCACCTGGGTGCCGACGCCGAGTTCCGCGAGCGGTTCGTGGACGAGGCGCGCAACACCTCCGCCGTGGATCACGCGAACGTCGTGCCGTTGTACGACTTCGGTGAGCTCGACGGGATGCTCTACATCGCCATGCGCCTGGTCGACGGTGCCGATCTGGCGAGCCTCATCGCCGGCGGGCCCATCGCGCCCGAGCGTGCGCTGAGGCTGCTCGACCAGGTCGCCGACGCACTCGACTGCCTGCACGAACGCGGCCTCGTCCACCTCGACGTCAAACCGGCCAACGTGCTGGTCACCAGCCGGGAGTCGGCGCGTGAGCACGTCTACGTCGCCGACTTCGGGCTGACCCGGCGCGGCGCGACCGGGCACCGCACCCGCGGCGGGGACTTCCTCGGGTCGCCGACCTACGCCGCGCCGGAACACCTGCGCGGGGAGCCGCTGGACGGGCGCACCGACCAGTACGCGCTGGCGTGCGTGCTGTACGCGTGCCTGACCGGGCAGCCCCCGTTCAGCGGCGACGTGCCGACGGTCATCAAGGGGCACCTGGCGGTCGAGCCTCCCGCGGTGTCGGGCGCCGTCGGCCTGCCGGCGGGTGTCGACGAGGTTGTGCGCAAGGGCATGGCCAAGAACCCAGCGGACCGCTACGACAACTGCGTCGAACTGATCACCGCGGCGCGCAAGGCGCTCGGCCCGGCCGCCGCCTCGACGGAGCCGCCCGGCCCCCCGCGGACCGAGGCGTCCCGGGAGGCCGGGATGGAGCCGCACCCGCCGCAGGGTCAGCCGGGCCACGGCTCGCCGGGTCAACACGGCGGGCCGGGTCAGCCGGGCCAGCCGGGGCAACCCGGCCAGGCCGGTTCCCCGGGCCAGCCGGGCCAGACCGGCCAGGCCGCGTGGCAGGGCCAGGCGGGTCAGCAGGGGCGACCGGGTCCGCACGGCGCCGGCCAGCCTGGCCACGGGCCGGGCGGGCAGCCGGTCGCACCCGGCCCGCAGGGCCAGCCCGGCGCAGCGGGCCAGCCCGGTCCCTACGCACCGGCCGGTCCCCAGAGCCACCAACCCGGACAGGCCCCACTCCCGCCCGGCGGCGCGCCGGGCCTCTCGCCGTACGGCCACCCCGGCCTGCAGAGCCACCCGGGCATGCCGGTGCCGCCCCGGTTCCACCCGAACCCGCCTCCGCAGGGGCAGCCGTGGCACCACCAGCCCGGCTGGCCGCAGCAGCCGGCCTACCAGCCGTACGGCCCCTACGGCGCCCAGCAGCCCCAGCAGAAGAGCGGCGGGCTCAAGTGGTTGTGGGCCGGTCTCGCGGGGCTCGTCGTCGTGGCGGCGGTCGTGGTGACGCTCGTTCTGGTGAATCGCGACAGCGGCACCTCACCCGCGCCGACGACGGCGCCCAACATCCCGGTCGGCCCGACCGGCGGCCCGGCCTCGCAGTCCACCGGCAACAACCCGCCGCCCCCGACGATCTCGATCAAACCGAGCCCCTGACGTGCGGTTCTTGCACTCTCGGCCGGAGAGTGCTAAACACGGCGTTGGCACTCGACACTGCCGAGTGCCAACCATGGTCGGGACGGTGAGGCCGGCTCGGGGCTCCGAGCAGGTCGTCCGTCGCGGGCACCGAGCCTGGCCGAGCTAAGTGTCCTGCTGCCAGTCCTGAAGCAGGTCATGGCAGCGACCACTACCGGAGGACAACACCCCAATGGCCAAACTGATCGCGTTCGACGAGGACGCCCGCCGCGGGCTTGAGCGCGGACTCAACACCCTGGCCGACGCCGTCAAGGTGACGCTTGGCCCCCGTGGCCGCAACGTCGTGCTCGAAAAGAAGTGGGGCGCGCCCACGATCACCAACGACGGTGTCTCCATCGCCAAGGAGATCGAGCTCGAGGACCCGTGGGAGAAGATCGGGGCGGAGCTCGTCAAGGAAGTTGCCAAGAAGACCGACGACGTAGCCGGTGACGGCACCACCACGGCGACCGTGCTGGCCCAGGCGCTCGTGCGCGAGGGTCTGCGCAACGTGGCCGCCGGTGCCGACCCGATCGCCCTGAAGCGCGGCATCGAGCAGGCCGTCGAGGCCGTCGTCGAGCAGCTGCACAAGGCCGCCAAGGAGGTCGAGACCAAGGAGCAGATCGCTGCCACCGCCTCGATCTCGGCCGCGGACCGCACCATCGGCGAGCTGATCGCCGAGGCGCTGGACAAGGTCGGCAAGGAAGGCGTCGTCACCGTCGAGGAGTCGAACACCTTCGGCCTCGAGCTCGAGCTCACCGAGGGTATGCGCTTCGACAAGGGCTACATCTCGGGCTACTTCGTCACCGACGCGGAGCGCCAGGAAGCCGTCCTGGAGGACCCCTACATCCTCCTGTTCGGCTCGAAGGTCTCCAACGTCAAGGACCTGCTGCCGGTCCTGGAGAAGGTCATGCAGTCGGGCAAGCCGCTGCTGATCATCGCCGAGGACGTCGAGGGCGAGGCCCTGGCCACCCTGGTGGTCAACAAGATCCGCGGCACCTTCAAGTCCGTCGCCGTCAAGGCTCCGGGCTTCGGTGACCGCCGCAAGGCCATCCTGCAGGACATCGCGATCCTGACCGGTGGCCAGGTCATCTCCGAGGACGTGGGCCTCAAGCTGGAGAACGCGGACCTCAACCTGCTGGGCAAGGCCCGCAAGGCCGTCATCACCAAGGACGAGACGACCATCGTCGAGGGTGCCGGCGACGCGGACCAGATCCAGGGCCGCGTGAACCAGATCCGCGCCGAGATCGAGAAGTCGGACTCCGACTACGACCGCGAGAAGCTGCAGGAGCGGCTGGCCAAGCTGGCCGGCGGCGTGGCCGTCATCAAGGCCGGTGCCGCCACCGAGGTCGAGCTCAAGGAGCGCAAGCACCGCATCGAGGACGCCGTTCGCAACGCGAAGGCCGCCGTCGAGGAGGGCATCGTCGCCGGTGGTGGCGTGGCCCTGCTGCAGGCGTCCAAGGCTGCCTTCGAGGGCCTGCGCCTGACGGGCGACGAGGCGACCGGCGCGAACATCGTCAAGGTCGCCGTCGAGGCTCCGCTCAAGCAGATCGCGGTCAACAGCGGTCTCGAGGGCGGCGTCGTGGCGGAGAAGGTCAAGGGCCTGCCCGAGGGTCACGGCCTCAACGCCGCGACCGGCGAGTACGAGGACCTGGTCTCGGTCGGCGTCATCGACCCGGCCAAGGTGACCCGTTCGGCGCTGCAGAACGCGGCTTCGATCGCGGGCCTGTTCCTGACCACCGAGGCCGTCGTCGCCGACAAGCCGGAGAAGGCCGCCGCCGCTCCGGCCGGTGACCCGACCGGTGGCATGGGCGGCATGGACTTCTGATCCATCGAGTCCGGCGGAAGCCCGGGTGCGCCTCGCGCGCATCCGGGCTTTTTGCTGTCTACTCCGACGGCATGAGGAACCAGCAGATGGCGTAGAGCAGGATCGGGGCGCCGAACCCGAGCAGGGTGGCGGCGACCAGGACGATCCGGATGATCGCCGCGTCGACGCCGAGCAGCCGGGCCCAGCCGCCGCAGACACCGGCGATCCACTTGTCGGTCGTGCTGCGGCGGAGCTTGCTGGTGGTCACATCGTTCGTCATGGGTTCATCGTCGGCCGCGACGGGGCCCGGCACATCGGGGACGAACCCGGAGCGGACCCGGAAAACCTGGTTCCGGGTCCCGGGGTGTGTATAGGGTCGATCACATGGCGGGATCGTTGCTCGGAACCGAGGTCCGGCGGGTCGAGGACCCGGATCTGGTTCGTGGTCGTGGAACCTTCGTGGACAACCTGAAGTTCGACGGCGTCTGTTACGTCGCTTTTGTACGGTCGCCGTTCGCGCACGCGCTGATCAACGGCATCGACACCACCGAGGCCGCGGCGGCGCCCGGGGTGCTCGCGGTGTTCACCGCCGCCGACCTGGACCTGCCCGAGCTGCCGGTGTTCCTGGAGCTGAACCCGCGGGCTAAGCGGCACGCGCTGGCCGTCGACCGCGTGCGGTTCGCCGGTGAACCGGTGGCCGCGGTGGTGGCCGAGAGTGCGACGGCCGCGGCGGACGCGCTCGAACTGGTCGACGTGGACTACGAACCGCTGCCGGCGGCGGTCGACCCGGAGCAGGCGCTGGAGCCGGATGCCCCGGTGCAGTTCCCCGAGATCGGCTCGAACATCGCGGCCGGGGAACGGGACGAGGCCGGTGCGGAGGTCCTCGACGGCGCCGACGTGGTGGTGCGGGCGCGGATCGAGAACCAGCGGCTGGCCGTGGCGCCGATGGAGGGCAACGCGATCGTCGCCCTGCCCGGTGACGACGAGTTCGACCTGACGGTCTACGTCTCGACCCAGATGCCGCACGGTTTCCAGGCCGCGGCGGCCAAGTTGTTCGGCCTGGACGGTGACCGGATCCGCGTGGTGGCCCCGCACGTGGGCGGTGCGTTCGGCGGCAAGGTCGGCGTGACGGCCGAGCACGCGGTCGTGATCGAGACGGCACGCCGGTTCGGGCGGCCGGCGAAGTGGACGGAGACGCGCTCGGAGAACCTGCAGGCGTCGCCGCAGGGCCGGGCGCAGGTGCAGTACGCCGAGCTGGGCGTGCGGTCGGACGGCACGATCGTCGGCCTGCGGTGCCGGGTGATCGGTGACGCGGGCGCCTACGGCGGCTTCGGCGGTGGGCTCGCGCTCGGCCCGACGCGGACGATGGCGCAGGGCGTGTACCGGATCCCGAAGATCAGCTACGCGGCGATCGCGGCGCTGACGAACACGGCGCCGGTCGGCGCGTTCCGCGGGGCGGGGCGCCCGGAGGCGGCGGCGATGCTGGAGCGGCTGATGGACCTGGCGGCCGCCGAGCTGGGCATGGACCCCGCGGAGATCCGGCGGCGCAACTTCCTGCGCCCCGACGAGTTCCCGTACACGACGATCAGCGGGGCGAGCTACGACAGCGGCGATTACGACCTGCCGCTGCGGAAGGCGCTGGAGGTCGCCGGGTACGAGGAACTGCGGGCCGAGCAGGCGCGGCGCATCGAGGCCGGCGAGCCGCGGTTGCTGGGCATCGGGGTGAGTGCGTACGTCGAGATCACCGGCGGTGGCAGCGGCGAGTTCGCCTCGGTGGAGGTCCGGGCGGACGGCACGGCCGCGATCAAGGTGGGCACGTCCGGGCACGGGCAAGGGCACGCGACGTCGTTCTCGATGCTGGTGGCCGACGCACTGGAGATCCCGCTGGAGTCCGTCGAGTTCGTGCAGTCGGACACGGCCGCGGTGCCGCGCGGCGCCGGGACGGGCGGTTCGCGGTCGCTGCAGATCGGCGGCAGCGCGGTGCGGCAGGCGGCGGAGGCGGTGCTGGAGCGGGCCCGCGCGCTGGCCGCGTCGCGCCTGGAGGCCGGTGTGGACGACATCGTGCTGGCCGACGGCAGGCTCGGTGTGGCGGGCGTGCCGCAGGCGACGATCGGCTGGGCGGAGCTGGCCGCGGCGGCCGAGGAGGAGGGGCGTCCGCTGCTGGAGACGACCGATTTCAAGCCGGGCGGGGCGACGTTCCCGTTCGGGGCGCACGTGTCGGTGGTCGAGGTCGACGTCGAGACGGGTTTCGTGAGACCGTTGCGGCACGTCGCGGTGGACGACTGCGGGCGCGTGCTGAACCCGATGATCGTGCGCGGGCAGCAGCACGGCGGGGCGGTGCAGGGGATCGCGCAGGCGTTGTGGGAGCAGGTGTCCTACGACGAGGACGGCAACCCGGTGACCGCCACGTTCGCCGACTACCACCTCCCCTCGGCGGCTGACGTGCCGGCGCTGGAGGTCAGCAACACGGAGACGCTGACCACGCGGAACCCGTTGGGTGCGAAGGGAATCGGCGAATCCGCAACGGTCGGCTCGACGCCGGCGGTGCAGAACGCGGTGGTCGACGCGCTCGCCCACCTGGGCGTGCGGCACATCGACATGCCGGCCACGCCGCAGCGCGTGTGGCGCGCCGTGCAGGGCCGGGGACCATCCCCGTGGCGCGAGCCGCCCGCGGCGTTCGAGACACTGCCCGTACGGGCGTCGGGAACCACCTCCGACGCCGACGAGGCAGTCGCCTAGCCAGGACGCTCGCGCCCGGGCTGTTGCCCGGGACACGCCCTGGGCACGGTTGCCCGCGGGGCGCGTCCGCCGCGCGCTGCTGGCCGGCTGCCCCGGGGTGCGGCTGTCCACGGCGTGCGGCTGGGCTGTTGCTCGCCCCGCGCTCCCGCCTGCCGCGCGTCGCTCGGCGGCTGCCGGCGCTGCTCGGCGGCTGCCGGGCGGCTGCCCGCCGTGTTCTGCTGGTCTCCTGCCCGCCGCGGGTTGCGACCTGCCCACGGCGCGTTTCGTCCGCCGCGCACTGCTGGCCGGCTGCCCCCAGGGTGCGGTTGCCCACGGCGTGCGGCTGGGCTGCTGCCGGCCACGCGCTGCTTGGCGTCTGCTGGCCGGCTGCCCGGCGTGTTGCTGGGCAGCCGCCCGCCGCGCTCCCGCCCGCCGCGTTCCCGCCCGCCGCGCGCCGCTCGGCGGCTGCCGGGGGGGGGGGGGGGGGGGGGCTGGTCTCCTGCCCGCCGCGGGTTGCTCGGCGGCTGCCGGCGGGGTGCTGCTGGGCTGTTTCCCGCGGTGTGCGGCTGGGCTGCTGCCCGCCCCGCGCTCCCGCCCGCTGCGCGCCGCTGGCCGCCCCCCGGGGGGCGGCTGCCCGCCGCGCTGCTGGCTGGCTGCCACGGTGTGCGGCTGGCTGTTGCTCGCCCGCGCTCCCGCCCGCCCGGGCTGCTCGGCGGCTGCCCGGGCGCGTTGCTCGCCCGCGCTCCCGCCCGCCCGGGCTGCTCGGCGGCTGCCCGGGCGTGTTGCTCGACAGCCGCCCGCCGCGCGCCGCTCGGCGGCTGCCCGTCCCGCGTGGCGGTCCAGCCGCTACGCCCACGTGTGCGCGGCGGACCGGGGCGGCACCGAGGGCGCGCCGGGCGGCACCTCATCCACTCGCCGGCCCCCGGTACTCACCCGGCACCTGGTCGGGCCGGCCTAACCGCCCACGCGCTTGAGCCGCTCCAGCCATGCCCGGGTCGTGACCTCGTCCGCGGCATGCTCATGGGCCAGGTCGGGCTCCGGCGCGGCGGTCAGCACCGGCAGGTAACCGTCCACAGGCGACAGCGTCCGGCTCGAGATGTCCTTGACCAGCAACGACATCGTGCCCAGGCCGCACGCGAAATCGAGCTCGGGGAGCGCCCCCGCGAGTGCCAGTCCCGCCGCCAGCCCCACGCTCGTCTCGACCGCCGACGACACCACGCACGGCAACCCGCAGGCCTCGGCCACCTCGAGCGCCCGCCGGACGCCGCCGAGGGGGGCGACCTTGATGACGGCGACGTCCGCGGCGCCCGCGACCGCCACCTTGAGCGGGTCCTCGGCCCGCCGGATCGATTCGTCCGCCGCGACGCGCACCTCGACCTTCTTTCGCACGGCGGCCAGTTCCTCGATGCTCGGGCACGGTTGCTCGACGTACTCGAGCCCGTTCGCGGCCCGGTCGAGTTCGCGGATGGCGGCGACGGCGGTGTCGACATCCCACGCGGCGTTCGCGTCCACCCGGACAGCGCCCCGCGGACCGAGCGCGTCCCGCACCGCCGCGACGCGCTCGCAATCGTCCTGAATGGACGTTCGCGGGTCCGCGACCTTCACCTTGGCGGTGCGGCAGCCCGACTCCGCGACCATCCGGTGGGCCTTCTCGGGCTCCACGACCGGGACGGTGGTGTTGACCTCGACCCGCCGCCGCACCGGCGCCGGCCATCCGCGGTGAGCGGCTTCCAGTGCCGCTTCAAGCCATGGCGCGCTCTCGCGGTCGTCGTAATCGGCAAAGGGGCAGAACTCGCCCCAGCCGGCAGGGCCCCGTAGGAGCACCCCTTCGCGCACGGTGATTCCGCGGAACCGGTTGCGCAGGGGGATCGCGTAGACCAGGGGTTCATCCACGCCCCCATCGTCGCACGGCCGCTGCGTCCGGCAGATCGACGTGACGAGGTGCTACCGGAGCCGTACGCCCAACTAATGGACTAAATGGTTAATTAGCGGCTAGCATGCAGGTGCGGACACGTGGAGGTACCTGATGAAGGCCGTTGTGCTGGCCGAGCCCGAGGTGATGCGGCTCGTCGACCTGCCCGAACCCGATCCCGGGCCGCGCGAGGTGCTCGTGCGGATGCGGGGCCTCGGCCTGTGCGGGTCGGACCTCGGCGTCTACCGGGGCGCCCGGGAGGTGCCCGAGCGGCCGTGGCTCATGGGCCACGAGGGTGTCGGCGAAATCGTGGCCGTCGGCGCCGACGTCGAGAACCGTACCGTCGGGCAGCAGGTCGCGATCGAGCCGAACTACTGCTGTGGCCGGTGCGCCGCGTGCACCAGCGGATTCACCTCCGCCTGCACCGAGCGCGTCATCGTCGGCATGAACCATCCGGGCCTGCTGGCCGAGTACGTTGCCGTCCCGGCCGAGTTCGCCTGGCCGGCGGACGAGACGGTCGCGCTCGAGGACCTCGTCTGCACAGAGGCCCTGACCGTCGCGCGTTCGGCGATCCGCCGCTCGGGTGTTGTGCCTGGTCAGCGCGTGCTCGTGGTCGGTGCGGGTTCCCAGGGGCTGCTGCTGTGCCTGGCGTTGCGCGCGCTCGGCGCCACGGTCGTCGTGCAGGAACCACACGAGGGTCGCGCGGAACTGGCCCACTCGTTCGGTGCCGAGACCGCCGTCGAGGGCGAGTTCGACCTCGTCTTCGAGACGTCCGGCGTGCCGCAGGCGCTGCGTGCCGGGCTGGACCGCCTGCGTCGCGGCGGCACCGCCCTGCTTGTGGGCATCGACCCGCGCTCGCTCGACCTGTCCACCGCCGACCTCGTGTACCGCCAGCACACCCTGAAGGGTTCGCTGATCTACGACCACCCGGTCGATTTCGAGACGACCGTGGACCTGCTCAACCGGGACGAGGTCCGCCCGGGCAAGGTGCTGCAGGCCCGCTTCTCGCTCGAGGAGGCCGCGCAGGCGTTCGCCTCGGTGCAGTCGGTGGCCGGCAAGTCCTGGATCAGTTTCGACTGACGCTCACTCCGGCAGGTTCGCCAGGTCCGCCTCGATCGACCAGGCCGCACGCAACAGCTCGGGCACGTAGTCCCGTTCCACCACGCCGTGCTCGAGCCGGTCCGGGTGAACCGACGCGTTCACGGCCGCGACGACGCGGCTGTGCCGATGCCGCAGTGGCGCCGCGATCGCCCGCAGGCCCTCGCCGAGGTCGTAGTCCGTCAGCGACCATCCCCGCTCGCGGACGCGGTCGATCTCCGCGACGAGGTCGGCGTCCGCCCCGAGCTCGTCCACCCGCCTGCGCAGCTCGTCCTCGGGCAGCCCGGCGAGCAGGACCTGACCGCCGGACGTGGTGCGCGCCGGCTGCCGCGCACCGACCGTCAAGGTCGGTGGGGCGTGCCGATGTCCCGGCACGACGGCCACGTACACCACGTCAGCCCGGTCGAGCAGGGTCAGCGAAGCCGTCTCGTCCAGCTTGTGCGCCAGGTCGTGCAGGTGCGGGTGCGCGACCTCGGGCAGCGCGAGAGCCGACAGGTACCCGTAACCGAGGTCCAGTGTGCGTGGCGTCAACCGGAACGCCTGGCCGTCGTGCCAGACGTAACCCAGGTCCGCGAGCGTGAGCAGCAACCGTCGCGCGGTGGCGCGGTCCAGCCCCGTCTGCTTGGCCGCGGCGCTCGCCGTCAGAGCGGGACGCTCGGCGCCGAAACACCGCAGGATCGCGAACGCGCGCCCGACGGCCTGCACGAAATGTGGGCCGTGACCAGGACCTTCGCCGGGAGTCGTGCTCGTCATCGAACCCTCCGACTGCCACCCGATCGGCTCGTCCCCATCGTACGTCCGGATGTTTCGGTCCCGCCGCCGCGCGGGTAGTTCACCCTCTGAACCCCTGAACGGAAGGAGTGCAATCGTGGCGAACACACTCTCCGGTAAGCGAGTGGCTTTCGTCGTCGCACCCGAGGGCGCCGAGCAGGTCGAGCTGACCGAGCCCTGGAAGGCGGTCCAGGACGCGGGCGGCCAGCCGGAGCTGGTGTCCACTTCGCCGGGCAGCATCCAGGCGTTCAACCACCTCGACAAGGCCGACACCTTCCCGGTCGACAAAGTGGTCTCCGACGTCTCGCCGGACGACTTCGACGCACTCGTCCTGCCGGGCGGCGTGGCGAACCCCGATTTCCTGCGCACCGTCCCGGACGCCGTGCGCTTCGTCCGCGGGTTCTTCTCTCAGCAGAAGCCCGTCGCGGCGATCTGCCACGCGCCGTGGACCCTCATCGAGGCCGACGTGGTCCGGGGTCGCCGCATGACGTCCTGGCCGAGCCTGCAGACCGATCTGCGCAATGCCGGCGCCGAGTGGGTGGACGAGGAGGTCGTCACCGACTCCGGTTTCGTCACCAGCCGCAAGCCCGATGACCTGCCCGCCTTCTGCAGCAAGCTCGTCGAGGAGTTCGCGGAGGGCAAGCACCGCGCCCAGGCGAAGAGCGCCTGACCCTGTTTTCAGGACGCCCGGTCGGCTTGTCAGGACGGCAGGTCGATCGGGCGGCTCGTGACCCCCAGCCGGGTCGCGAGCGCGATGGCGTCGCCGGGCGCCTTCACCTTGATGTCGTTGTCGAAGTAGACGTAGACATCACGGGTCTTCCCGCCGCCGCCACGCCAGCGGCGGATCTTCTCGGCCCAGCGGTCCAGGGCCTCGTCGGTGTAGCCGCTCGCGTAGAGCTCCTCGTCGCCGTGCAGCCGGACGTAGACGAAGTCCGCTGTCACCTCCTCGAAACTGGGCCAGGTTCCGGCCGAGTCAGCCGCCACCAGGGCGATGTCGTTGTCCCGCAACACCTTCCGGCACTCGTCCGAGTGAAAACTCGGATGACGTGGCTCGAGCGCGTAGCGCAGCCGCCGGTTCTTCCCGGCTTCGGTGTGGGCCTCTCCCTTCAGTTTGTCGTCGTGTTTCCCGGCCAGAGCCGCGGCCGCCCGGGTGTCCCGCGGGAGGCTCCGGAAGAACATCTCGAACCGGTCGGGTTCGAACGCGAAGTTCGCCGGCAGCTGCCAGAGGATGGGGCCGAGCTTGTGGCCCAGCGCCAGCACCCCGGAGGCGAAGAAGTTCGCCAGCGCGGTCTCCGTGTCCGTCAGCCGCTTCATGTGGGTGATGAAGCGACCACCCTTGACGGCGAACACGAAGTCGTCCGGCGTCTGCTCCGCCCAGGCCCGGTACCGCTCCGGCCGCTGGAGTGAGTAGAACGAGCCGTTGATCTCCACGGAGTTCACCTGCCGCGAGATGTACTCCAGCTCGCGGCGCTGCACCAGGCCCTTCGGGTAGAACGTGCCCCGCCACGGCGGGTAGCGCCAGCCCGAAGTGCCGACCCGGATCTCGGCGATGGTGACCTCCTTCGTCCGTCGGTCAGTCCCAGGAGAACCTCCAGTGGCGCCGGTGCACCAGGCCCGCGGCGTACTCCCGCAGCGTGCCCGGCTGCCCGGAGAAACTGCGGATGCTGAACGCCCGGTGCTCGGCGGCGAGGATGAGGGAGCGGCCCTGGTTGCGGGGCGGCGCGGCGACCGAGAGCTCCAGCTCGTCGAAGCCGAGCACGATGAGCGTGGCCCCGAAGCGGTCCTCCCAGCTGCGCAACACCGCGGAGATGGCGGCGACGTCCTCGGTCGACTTGATCATCCCGGTCCAGCCCAGCGCGGCGGGGACGTCGGCAGGCCGCTCGACGGGCACGAGCCCCAGCCGGTAGGGCGCCCGCCGGGCGAGGATCGAACCGGTGTTGCCCGCCTCGGCGAGCGGATCCACCCGCAGCGGGGATTTCTTCGCCAGGCCGGGGAAAGCCGCGCCGTAGGGCCGCAGGCAGCCGGTGCCGTCCGGGCAGCAGAACGGGTCCCACCACCGGGCCAGGGTCGCGCTCACGTCCACGTCGGCAACGTGCTCGACGGCGGGCGCGAGGCGGCCCCGGTCGGTGAGCCAGTCCTCGCCGTTCGTCGCGAAGCGGGCGTCGTGCGGGACGAGCACGGGCCACAGGCCGGAGCGCTCGAACCCGGCGATGCAGGACCGGTACAGGCCGGGGTCGGCGAGTGGGCCGGCGGAGACCCACATCGGGCCGACCCGGTGTCCGGGCGGCAGGTCGATGCCGGCGAGGGCCTCGCTGACGAGGCTTTCCTCGGAAACGGCGGTGGTGGTCACGGGACCTCCTCGGGATGGACTGCGTCGATGAGGTCGAACAGTAGTTCGAGGGTATGACAGTTTCCGGTCCCGAGGACGAGTTTTCGCGGCTTCACCCGAACGGTCGAACGGCTGTTCGAGGTTTGTGGTAGCTTCGGTCACGAGGAGGTCTCATTCCGCCTCTGAACTGGGGTTTCCCGCCGCTCGCCGGCGCCGTCGGCCCGCGTCGAGCGCAGGTGCAGGACCAGAGCCAGCAGCCAGACCCCGGTCAACGCCAGCGACAGCGGCAGCAGCATCACCAGGCGGTCCCACGCGACCGCGATCGAGAGCGAAACCAGGAGGCAGAGGGCCAATGACACCGGCACCAGACGCGGGAACCGGTACCCGGCGAGCACGGGCGCCGCGGACAACACCAGGCCGCCGAGCCCTGCGAGCGCCTTGGCTTGCCCACCGGACAGCCAGAGGACCAGCCACACCGTGCTGGGCACGGCGGCGAGCACGAAACCCGTCCACGACCACAGGCGCGACAGGTGCCGCAGGACGGCCGGAGCCGCGCCGCGGGCACGCCGCAGCATCGCCGCGGCGGCCACGAGGAACGCCACGACGACGAAGACCACCCCTGCCGTCACCACGCGTCCGGGGTTCCACGAGTCGAGCCGGACTATGCCTGGCGCTCGCCGGTGGGCGGCTCGGCCACGCGGTGCTACAGGTAGGCGTCCGCGTCGTGGATCGTGTACGCGTAGCCCTGCTCGGCGAGGAACCGCTGCCGGTGCGCGGCGTACTCGGTGTCCAGGGTGTCCCGCGAGACGACCGAGTAGAAGTGCGCCTGCCTGCCGTCGGCCTTGGGGCGCAGGAGCCTGCCGAGCCGCTGCGCCTCCTCCTGCCGGGACCCGAACGTGCCGGAGACCTGGATGGCGACGGTCGCTTCCGGCAGGTCGATCGAGAAGTTCGCGACCTTCGACACCACGAGCTTGTCGATCTCGCCGCGGCGGAACGCGTCGAACAGCGCCTCGCGTTCCTTGTTCCGCGTGGAGCCCTGGATGATCGGCGCGTCCAGCTCGGCGCCCAGTTCCTCGAGCTGCTCGAGGTAGGCGCCGATGACGAGCGTCTGGTCGCCGGCGTGCTTGTCCAGAATGGACTTCACGACGGGGATCTTCGTGCGCGCGGTCGCGGCGAGCTTGTACTTGTCCTCGGCCTCGGCCGTCGCGTACAGCAGGCGTTCGTTGTCGGTCAGGGTCACCCGCACCTCGATGCACTCGGCGGGGGCGATCCAGCCCTGTGCCTCGATGTCGCGCCAGGGTGCGTCGTACCGCTTCGGGCCGATGAGCGAGAACACGTCGCCCTCCCGGCCGTCCTCCCGCACGAGGGTCGCGGTCAGGCCGAGGCGCCGGCGCGACTGCAGATCGGCGGTCATGCGGAACACGGGCGCGGGCAGCAGGTGCACCTCGTCGTAGACGATCAGGCCCCAGTCCCGCGAGTCGAACAGCTCCAGGTGCTTGTACTCGCCCTTGGACTTGCGCGTGATCACCTGGTACGTGGCGATCGTGACCGGCCGGATCTCCTTCTTCTCCCCGGAGTACTCGCCGATCTCGTCCTCGGTCAGGGACGTGCGCGCCACCAGCTCGCGCTTCCACTGACGCCCGGCCACGGTGTTGGTGACCAGGATGAGGGTGGTCGCCTGTGCCCGGGCCATCGCCGCCGCTCCGACAAGGGTCTTGCCCGCACCACAGGGCAGCACGACCACGCCGGAACCGCCGGCCCAGAACGCTTCCGCGGCCTGCCGCTGGTAGTCGCGCAGTCCCCAGCCCGTTTCGGCCAGGTGCATCGGGTGCGCTTCGCCGTCCACGTAGCCGGCGAGGTCCTCGGCCGGCCACCCGACCTTGAGCAGCGCCTGCTTGAGCCGTCCCCGCTCGGACGGGTGCACCACGACGGTGTCGTCGTCGATGCGCGCGCCCAGCATCGGGCTGATCTTCTTGTTGCGCAGCACCTCTTCCAGCACCGCGCGGTCGGTGGTGGTCATCACCAGGCCGTGGGCGGGATTGTTGGCGATCTGCAGCCGGCCGAACCGCGCCATCGTGTCGACGATGTCGATCAGCAGGGGCTGCGGCACCGGGAACCGGGAGTAGGTGGTCAGCGCGTCGACCACCTGCTCGGCGTCGTGGCCCGCCGCACGGGCGTTCCACAAGGCGAGCGGGGTGATCCGGTAGGTGTGCACGTGCTCGGGGGCCCGTTCCAGTTCGGCGAACGGGGCGATCGCGATCCGGGCGTCGTCGGCCATGGCGTGGTCGACTTCGAGCAGCACGGTCTTGTCGGATTGGACGATCAACGGGCCATCGGTCACGTACTCCTTTATACGGCGTCGCCGGTGGCCGCGACGCCGAACCAACGGGAGAGCGCGGCTTCGAGGGGGCCGCCCACGGGGGACCAGCACCGGTAACCGTCCGGGCGGAGGAGGAGGGCGGCCTCGGTGAGCTGGTGGTCCGGCTTGGCGTGAACGCGGTCCACGCGGTCCGACCAGCCCGGCGGCAGTGGGTGGCCGCCGGTGAGGTCGAGCAGCAGGCCGCGTCCCGAGCGCAACAGGGCGGACAGGCGGGTGGTGCCTTCGTCGGTGACGAGTTCGGCGTCCGGCACGCGGCCGGGGGCGTCCAAACCGGACATCATCCCGGCCAGGCGGTGATTGGTGTCGGGCAGGCTCAGGAGGTCGGTGAAGATGTCGCGCAGCGCGGCGACGTCTTCGGCCGGGTTCGGGCCGGCGAGCACGCGCTGGGCCGACGTGTGGTGCAGCACGCGAGCCGCCGCGGGATGCCGTTCCTCCTGGTAGGTGTCGAGCAGACCGTCCGGGGCCCAGCCGTGCAGGGTCGCCGCCAGCTTCCAGCCAAGGTTGATGGCGTTCTGCACACCGAGGTTCAGTCCCTGGCCGCCGAGCGGCGGGTGGATGTGCGCGGCGTCGCCCGCGAACAGGATCCGGCCGTGACGGTAGTGGTCGAGTTGCCGGGTCGCGTCGCTCCAGCGGGACGCGGCGAGGACATGCGCCAGCCGGGTGTCCTCGCCGTAGACAACGGTCAGCGCGTCGACGATCTCGCTTTCCGTGACGGGGCCGCTGAGGGCGGCGGCCTCGTCCTCGGGAGCGAACGTGAGCCGGTAGCGGTCGCCGCCGACGGGCACCAGCATCGACCAGTAGCCGCCGGCGGCCCGGGTCAGTCCGCTGATGTGGCCGGCCCGCTCGGGCACCAGCGCGGACACCGACGCGAGCCGGATCTCGGCGAGCACGGCCTGGAACGTGCCAGGGCGTCCGGGGAACGGCAGCCGGAGCAGCTTGCGGACGGTGCTGTGCCCGCCGTCGCAGGCGACGAGGTAGCGGGCGCGGAACGTGCGTTCGGTGGTCGTGACCGTGACGCCTTCGGTATCCTGCTCGGCGTCCGTGACCGGGTGGCCGCGCCGCAGCCCGGCACCGCGCGCGAGAGCGGCGTGCTCGAGCACCTCTTCGACGAGGTCCTGACGAATGGACAGGGGGTAGGGGTGCCGGGTCTGCCAGCGTGAGCAGTCCAGTGGCACCGGCAGCGTCGCGAAGTGGCCGCCGACGGGTTCGCGGTCGACTGCCCGTGCGTGCATGGCCTCCAGCAGACCGCGGAGTTCGAGGAGTTCGGCGGTGCGGGGCTGGATGGTGCCGCCTTTGGTCTGCTCGACGCGTTCGGCCAGGGATTCCACGACCACGGTCCGCACGCCGGCCAGCGCCAGTTCGTGGGCGAGCGCGAGACCGGTGGGGCCCGCCCCGGCGATGACCGTGACCGAACCCGCCGGACTCCGCGAACGGAAGAAGCAGCGCACCCGGGAGGCGATCTCGAACGCGGCGATCGACCTCTTCTTCGAGCACGGGTTCGACCAGGTGTCGATCGCGCAGATCGCCGAGGCCGCGGAGGTCTCGCGACGCACCCTCTTCTCCTACTTCCCGACGAAGGAGTCGCTGGTCGTGCACCGGTTCGCCGACCACGAGACGGAAAGCGCGCGGGTGGTCCGCGGCCGGCCGGACGGGCAGACGCCACTGCAGGCGCTCCGGCAGCACTTCCTGGACGGGCTCGGCCGGCGGGACCCGATCACCGGTCTCAACGACGGGCCGGAGGTCCTCGCGCTGTACCGGATGATCTTCGCCACCTCGGGCCTGCGCGCCCGCATGCTGGAGTTCAACCAGACGGCGGCGCAGGCGCTGGCCGAGGCCCTCGTCGAGACGGCCGGGGTGAGGGCCGCCCAGGCGCGGGCCGCCGCGGCGGCGATCGTCGCGGTGCTCTCGACCCTCGCGCAGGACAACCACGCGGCGGTCGCCGCGGGGAAGTCCGCCGACGAGGTCCATGCGCAGGCCAGGTCGGAGGCCGAGGAGGCGTTCGCGCTGCTGGCGGACGGCTTCGGCGGGCTCGGCGCTCGCTGAACCGTGGTGAACGACACAACCGGGAACGCCACGCGGCGTGTGTGGCGTCTTGCCCAGCGAAAGATTTCGGGCGGCGGGTAGAACCCGCGGTCCGCGGCCAATACGATCGCCGACGGACTGCATCACGAGCAGCGCGGGCGGGGCGTGTGTGTCCGGGGTCGCTACCCTCTCCGGGGTTGGCGACTCCGCCGGTGCCGATCCGAGTCCGGCAAGGCGGCTAGAGAAGGAAGTCAGGTGGCCCGGCGGCACAAGCGTCCCGAAAGCGGTGAGGCGCTGGACCGGCGGCCGGACACCCGGGCAGGAAGCCGGTGGCGGCTGCGGAACTGGCGGCTGCGCACCAAGCTGATCGCCGTCCTGCTGATCCCGATGCTGACCGTGCTGGCGCTCATCAGCCTGCACGTGCGCGCCGACCTGCAACACGCCGACCAGCTCGCCGAACTCGCCGCGCACAGCCGGGTCGACGCGGGCGTCAACGCGGTGGTCAACGAGCTGCAGCGCGAGCGCGACCTGACCGTCCGTTACGTCGCGGGGCAGCGCCGGAACGGCCTGGCGGAGCTGCGCGATCAGCGCGCCCGCGTGGACGAAGCCGCCGGGGCCTTCGCCCGGAATCTGGCCGACCAGCAGTCGATGCTGTCCGCGTCGAGCGCCGCGGAGCTGAAGGAGGCCCAGTCGCGGCTGGAAGCGTTGCCGGGCCTGCGCTACTCGGGCGAGTTCTCGAACTCGTCGGCGGATTCGATCCTGACCTCCTACAGCGATCTCATCTCGGGCATCCTCGACCTGTCCGACCAGGCCGTCGCCGAGATCGCAGACGCCGACGTGGCCCGCCTCCGGCTCGCCGCCAACGCGCTCGCCCGGGTCAAGGACCAGATGTCGGTCAAGCGGGCCGTCCTCGGGCAGGCGTTCGCCGAAGGCGAGGTGTCCGACGACCGGTTGCGCGCGCTCCTCGGCGCCGACGCACAGGTGATCGCCGCGCAGAACGACTACCGCAAGTTCACCACCGCCGCCGAGCAGCGGTCCTACGAGCAGACGGTGTCCGGGCCGGCCGTGCAGACCGCGAACACCCTGTTCGAGCTCGCGATCACGAGGGCGGAGAACGGGCAGAGCCTGTCCGGGCTGGACTCCCGGCAGTGGGACCAGGCGATCAGCGGCACCATCGACCTCGCCTACCAGTCCCAGCAGGCGTTGCAGGTCCAGACACAACACCGCTGCGACGCGCTGGCCACCGATGCCCGCCGCTCCGCGATAGTCAACGCCGCGGTCGTGTTCGGCGCGCTGCTGTTGTGCGCGGTGCTTGCCGTGGTCATCGGCCGGTCGTTGCTGCGGCCCCTGCGGGTCCTGCGCAACACCGCGTTCGACGTCGCCGAGCACCGGCTGCCCGCGGCGGTCGACGAGATCCTCGCCGACCCGCATCCCGACTTCATGGCCGCCCACCGCGGGGTCGCCCCCGTCCCGGTGTTCACACGCGAAGAAGTCGGCCAGGTCGCGCGCGCGTTCGACGCGGTGCACGGCCAGGCGGTGCGGCTGGCCGGTGAGCAGGCGCTGCTGCGGGAGAACATCAACGCGATGTTCGTCAACCTGTCCAAGCGCACCCAGGACCTGGTGGAACGCCAGCTCGGCGTGCTGGACCGGATGGAGGCCGGCGAGCAGGACCCGGAGACCCTCGGTGGCCTGTTCGAACTCGACCACCTGGCCACCCGCATGCGCCGCAACAGCGAAAACCTCCTCGTGCTGTCCGGGCACGACTTCGGCGACGCGCAGTCCGAACCGGTCGCGGCCGAGGAGATCATCGGCGCGGCGTTGTCGGAGGTCGAGCACTACCAGCGCATCGAACTGACCGAGATGCCGGAGATCGCCATCCGCGGCGAAGCGTGCAACGACCTCGTGCACGTCATCTCCGAGTTGCTGGAGAACGCGACCCTGTACTCGCCGTCGGAGAAGACCGTGACGGTGGTCAGCTCGCTCGCCGAGGACGGCGCCTGGCACGTGCACATCACCGACCAGGGCGCGGGCATGCCGCAACCGGAGATCGACCGGGCCAACAAGCGACTGGCGAACCCACCCGAGGTGGACGTCGAGGTGTCCCGGCGGATGGGCCTGTTCGTGGTGGCGACGCTCGCCAAGCGGCACGACATCCAGGTGCGGCTGCGGTCCGCCGACGGCGGCGGGCTCGTCGCGACCGTCAGCGTCCCGGCCGCGCTGGTGATCGAGCACGTCGCGCCGGTGCCGGAGCCACTCCCCGCGCCGGCCGCCGCCCCGGAGCCGCCGCCGGTGCCGGTCGCCCTGCCGTCGTTGAAGCCGATCCCGCTGCCGGAACCGGAGCCGGCACCGGAGCCCGAACTGGACGACACCGTTTCGATCCCGGTGGTGCGCGACGAGCCGCGCCGGGCGCCGGTCGAGTCCGAGGACGGTGTGGACTGGCCGACCGCCGACAACGACACCTTCCCGCCCGAGGACGAGGAGCCGACCGAGCGGATGCCGGCGTACCAGGCTGTGTTGTCGCGGTGGTTCACCACCGGCGAGCACTGGCCGGTGAGCCGGGCCTCGGAACCGGCGGAGGTGCCGGAGTGGCCGGCGGAGCCGCAGTGGCCGTCGGCCGACGACGACGTCGCGGTCGACGGGCGTCCGCCGAGGTTCCCGCAGCAGGTGCGGCGCCACGCGGAGTCGTTCGACCCGCCTACGCTTTCACTCGACCCCGACGAGGTGCGTCACCGGATGTCGCGGTTGCAGAACGGATTCGCCCGAGCCCGCGACGTGCGGGGGACGGAGAGCTGACCGGCTCGTACCGGCCGCTCTGGCGCTGACGGGCGTCGATGGTGCGGGCCAGGCGGGACAGCGCGTAGTTGATCGCGAAGTAGAGCAGCGCGATGATCAGGTAGGTCTGGATCAGGAGCCGGTTGTAGCCGGCGAGGACCTTGGCGCTCTGCAGCAGTTCGGCGTAGCTGACGACGATGCCGAGCGAGGTGTCCTTGACGACGCCCGCGGTCTGGCTGATGAGCGCCGGGACCACGCGGCGGACGGCCTGCGGGAAGATGACGTGCCGCATGGACTGGGAGGGCCGCATCCCGAGCGCGGCGGCCGCCTCGCCCTGGCCGGCCTCGAGTGAGCGGAAGCCGCTGCGGAAGATCTCGGCGAACTGGGCCGAGCGCGACACCGCGATCGGCAGGACGAGTTTCCACAGCAGGGGCAGGTCCAGGCCGTACCGGGGCAGCGCGAACATCGCGAAGTAGATGAGCAGCAGCAGCGGGATGACGCGGATGACCTCGACGTACGCGCGGGCCGGCGCACGGAGGACGAGGTGCCGCGAGACCCGCCCGAACGCCACGAGGAGACCGGCAGCCATCGCGAGCGCCACGGCCAGCACCGCGGCCAGGGCGGTGCCGCCGAGGCCGCCGAGGAGGTAACGCCACATCGGCCAGGAGCCGTAGGGAGCCCACCGCTGCGCGGCGAGTTCCCCGTTGACCGCGAACTGCCGCACCGCCAGCGCGAGGAGCACGAGCCCAGCCGCGATGGCGACGACGGTCGCGACGCGGACACGGCGCCTCGCCCGTGGGCCGGGAACGTCGAAGAGCACGGAGGTCATGGCAAGCCTGCCTGGTTCGGTACGGGGTTGCGGTTCGTGGGGTGTTGGGTCGGGGTGGCGAGCGGCGGTCTGTTGGCGGCGCGACGGTCACGAAGGGCGCGTTTCGTGTTGGTTGGGCTGGGGACTGAGCGCGGATCCGGGGTTGGGTTGGCGAGCCGGTGCGCGTTTCCGGGGCGGGGGCTTGAGCTCGTGGGTGCGGGGCCGGTTTGGTGCGGGTCTCGGTCGGCTCGTGATCAGAGGCCCGTTCGCGGGCGGCGATCAGGCGGTGGCACGACTGGTCATCGCGGGATCACCAGTTTCCGCTCCAGGACCCCGGCCCCCGAGGAGATCACCATCGCCAGGACGGCGTAACAGACTCCCGCCCCCACGTACAGCGGCAAGGGCTCGGCGAGAACGAGGTTCACCCGGTTCGTCGCCTCGGTCAGTTCGACCACACCGACCGCCGCGGCGAGCGCGGTGTTCATCAGCAGCTGGATGGTCACGTTCCCGAGCGGCTGGATGATCGTCCGCAGCGCCTGCGGCAGGATCACCGCTCGCAGTGACTGTCCGAAGCCGAGTCCCAGTGCGCGGGCCGCCTCGGCTTGGCCGCTGCTCACCGCGTTGATGCCAGACCGCAGCGTTTCCGCGTAATACGAGGCCATGTACAGAGCCGTCGCGAGCACCGCGGTCGGGAACAGCTCGAAACTGATTCCGACCATCGGCAAACCGAAAACGAACAGCACCAGCCACACGGCGAGCGGAATGTTCTGGAACAACTCGACATAACCGGTCCCGAACGCGCGCAGCGGGCGAACCGGGCAAATCCGGAACGCGGTGATCACCAGGGCGACCAGCACCGCGCCGAGGGTGCTGAACACGGTCAGCAACACCGTGTTCAGCACCCCCTCGGCGAACTCCCCGAGGTGATCGGTCCACCCGCTCACGAGCCGGGCACGAAACCCGTCGCCGGCGGCGTCGGTGCGTCGCCCGGGATGACGGTCCCCAGCGTCTGCTTGTACGCCTCCTGCCACAGCCCCGCGGCCTGGATCTTCTTCAACCAGTCGTTGATGAACTGCTTGAACGTCTCGTCCCCGTGGTGGATCCCGATGCCGTACGGGTCCTGCCCGAACGTCCCGCTGTTGACCTGCACCTTGTCGTTCGTCTGGGCGTTGCCGGCCAGTTGCGTCAGGTCGTTCACGTAGGCGTCCGCCCGGCCCTGCTCCAGCGCGGTCACGCACTCCGAGTTCGTGCCCAGCGTGATCACCTGCGCCGGCTCGTACTGCTGCACCAGCGCGGCCCCGGTCGAGTTCGTCACCGCCAGCACCTTCTTGCCCTTCAGGTCCTGCGGCTTCGTGATGCTCGAATCACCCTTGCGCGCCATGATCGCCGGTCCGGACACGAAGTACGGCCCCGCGAACGACACCTTCTCCGCGCGCGGCAACGTGATCGAATATGTGTGCAACACCACATCGACGGTGTTGTTCTGCAGCAGCGCCTCGCGGATCTGCGACGTCGAGTTCACGATCTTGACGTTCGGCCGGCCCAGGATGTACTTCGCCAGCAGCCGGCCGAGGATCGCGTCGAACCCCTCGGTCTGCCCGGTCGTCGGGTTCTGCTGGGACAGCAGCGGCGTGTCCAGCTGGCTGCCGATGAGGATCTGCCCGCGCTGCTTGATCGCCTGCGCGGTCGGGCTCGCCGCGAGGTCCGCGTCCGAAGCCACCGGCGCCCGGTCGAGCAGGCTCTGCTCCTGTCCGGCGCCGCCGGCGGGCGGGACCGCGGTCCCGCCCGAGGTGCAGGCCGTCACCGTGCCCAGCGCGACCGCGGTGAGCAGCGCCGCGAGGCGTCGTCGTCGTAGTGATGCCGTCATGGTGTGCGGGGATCCCTCCTGAACGTCCACCGTGCCGCGTTCATCTACTCTCGGTAACGCAAGGGGCACCCGATCGGGTGGGAGTAGATCACGGGTTACGGCGCAGGATTGTGCAGCTCCAACGCCCGCGTCAAGACCTCGTAAAGGTGAGCGCCCGGCTTGTGAGACATTCACCAGTTGGTTGTCACGCGTCTGTTCGCGGCGTTCGCGAGTGAGATGGGTAACACTGGACAACGCGTGGTTCGATACACGCAGCGCGACGCGGGTGGGCCGTCCCATGGGGACAGTTGGTGAGATTTCGCCGCCAGGGTGACCGGCAAAGTTCGTGGTGAGAGCCATCTGCCCGGCTTCCTTTTCGTCCCGGTAGCCGATAGCCTCTACCCCCAATCGGGTGGCCCGTGTTAACCATTCACGTCCTGGTTCTCCTGGCGCGGGCCCCCGGAGCGGAAACGCGGAAACTGGACAGCTCGAACCGGGAAGGAAGTCCCTCGG
This sequence comes from Amycolatopsis thermophila, assembly GCF_030814215.1. Taxonomy (NCBI): domain Bacteria; kingdom Bacillati; phylum Actinomycetota; class Actinomycetes; order Pseudonocardiales; family Pseudonocardiaceae; genus Amycolatopsis; species Amycolatopsis thermophila. Next base: position 2,914,509 of record NZ_JAUSUT010000001.1, read on the forward strand.
TGCCCCAGCCCACGAGCGGGGAGCGCGGTCGCAAGGCAGTGTCCCCGGCGGAGTCGCCTGTCGCGCAGAGTAACGACGTCAGCGCGCAGGACAACGCGATCGGAGCATCGACCGGTGGTGACCGCGGACGTCGCGCCCGCGGCCTGGCGAACTGGCGCGTCACCGCCAAGATCGCGGCGGTGGTCGCCGTGCCGACGGCGGCCGCGCTGTCGCTGGCCGGCCTGCGCGTGTACGACAGCTTCGCGACGATGACCGTTTACCAGCACGCCGAACAGCGCATCGAACTCAGCGAGAAGGTCGCGGCCGAGATCGACGCGCTCCAGCGCGAGCGGGACGCGATGTCGGCCTGGATCGCCTCTGGCCGCCCGGCCGACCGCAGCGAGCTCGACAACGCGATCAGTACCTCCGAAACCGCCGCCGACGTGGTGCGCGGAGCCGTCACCGAGGTCTCCTCCATCAGCGACGAGGCCACCTCCGCGCGCTACCACCAGGGCGTCGCGCGGCTCGACGGCCTGAGCCAGCTGCGCTCCTCGGCCGGCGCCGCGGACTTCCCGAGCCTGGCCGCCCAGGCCGGGTACACCGGTGTCGTCGACGCGCTGCAGCTGATCGCCGACGAGTTCGACGCCGACATCACCGACCAGGGCCTGCAGGACCGCCACGAGGCGCTCGGCTTCCTCGCCGACGCCAAGGAGTACTCCGCCCAGCAGAACTCCTACCTGCGCAGTGCCGCGATCCGCGGCAAGTTCGACCCGGCCGAGCTGAAGAACCTGACCACGGCCCAATCCAACCTGGTCGCCGCGATCGACCGGTTCAACGCGGTCGCCACGCCGCAGGCCCAGCTGGACTACTCGACCACGCTGTCCGGCCCGCAGGTCTCGCAGCGGTTCACGCTGCAGCAGCTGGCGTTGCTGCGCGCGCAGGCCAACCCGCCGCTCCCGCTGGCCATCGACCCCGCCGCGGTGGTGCAGTCCTCTTCGGACACCCTCGGCCTGATCAGCCAGGTGCAGAACCGCCTGCTGGCCGACGCCTCGAGCTACACCGACGGTCTGATCAGCGCGCAGCAGAAGAGCCTGCTGGTCACCATCGCGATCATCCTCGCCGGGCTGCTGATCGTGCTCGCACTGATGTACGTGGTGGCTCGCTCGCTGATCCGCCCGCTGCGCACGTTGCGGACGAACGCGCTGCAGGTCGCCGAAGTGCACCTGCCCAACGCCGTGGAGCGGATCATGCGCGAGGCCGACCCGGCCGCGGCCGCGAAGGCGATCGAACCGGTCCCGGTCCACACCACCGAGGAGATCGGCCAGGTCGCCCGGTCCTTCGACGTCGTGCACGGGCAGGCCGTCCGGCTCGCCGCCGAGCAGGCGCTGCTCCGCGAGAACGTCAACGGCATCTTCGTCAACCTCTCGCGCCGGTCGCAGCGCCTGGTGGAGCGCCAGCTCGCGGTGATCGACCTGCTGGAGGCCGACGAGCAGGACCCGGACCACCTCGCGAGCCTGTTCGAGCTGGACCACCTGGCCACCCGGCTGCGCCGCAACGGCGAGAGCCTGCTGGTGCTCTCCGGCGCGGGGCTGAGCAAGTCGGTGCCCAAGCCGGTCTCCGCTGCCGACGTCATCGGCGCCGCGGTGTCCGAGATCGAGCAGTACGCGCGGGTCGACGTGGGCGCGATCCCGGAGGTCGCGGTGCGCGGGCCGTCCGTGCACGACCTCGTCCACCTGCTCGCCGAGCTGCTGGACAACGCCACCTACTTCTCCGAGCCGGAGACGAAGGTCAGCGTGCGCGCGGTGGTGACCCGCAAGAAGGCGCTGGCCATCCAGATCACCGACCGCGGTGTCGGCATGTCGCCCGAGCAGATCACCGAGGCCAACGCCCGCCTCGCCGATCCGCCCGACCTGGACGTGTCGGTGACCCGGCGGATGGGCCTGTACGTGGTCGCGCGACTGGCCCAGCGGCAGGGCATCGAGGTGCGGCTGCGGGAGAACGAGGACATCGACGGCGGTGTGATCGCCCGTGTCGTCGTGCCGCCGGACCTGCTCGGTGCGGTCGCCCGGGAACCACTGCCGCGGCCTGCGGAAACGTCGTCGCCGAGCCTGCCGCCGGTCCCGGCGCAGCGCACGCCCGCCAACCTGGCGCGCCGCGAACCGGCCGAGCCACCCCGGCCGCAGGAGCAGGCGCAGACCGGCGTCCTGCGCCCGCTCGACCAGCCGATCAGCCTCGACGACCTGGTCGCCGGCTCCTCGGACGCGGCGTTCCTCAGCCGGGGCAAACCGCGCTCCGAGGAGCCGCCCGCCAACGGTGCCACCGCGCCCCAAGAGGAGGAGCCGGACCGGTTCGGCCCGCTGGCCCTGCCCAAACGCGAGCCGCAGTACGTGCCGGTGACCGAACAGCCCGCCGAGGAGCCGCTGCCGCCGACCGAGAGCATGTTCGACGACGACGTCCCCACCAAGCGCCTGCCGATCTACCAGTCGGTTGTGTCGCGGTGGTTCAGCGCGGAAGGGGAGGAGCCCGGCGTGGTGGCCGGTGACCTCGAACGGGAACCCGCACCGGCCGTCGACGAAGCTCCCCCGGCCGAGGACAAATCCGGCGATGTTTGGCACAGTGTGTCCGACGACGGCTGGCGCGCGGCGCAGTCCCTGCTCGAGTCGCGGGAGGAGGAGATCACCCCGGCCGGATTGCCCAAGCGGGTGCCCAACGCCCACCTCGTCCCCGGTTCGATCCCGGTGGGCGACACCGACGCCTTCACCGACACCACGGTCGGCCGGCCCGGGCAGGGGGCACTGGCCCGCTCCGCGGAGGCGGCGCGCGAACGGATGGCGAGCTTCCAGCGCGGCTACACCAGTGGTCGTCATGCGCTGCAGGAGAGCACGCCGGGCCCCTCTGACCAGGGAGCTCCGGTGAGCGGCGGGGGAACCACCCCGCCGGACACGGCAGTGAGGAGTGAGGAGTGACACGGGCGGGATCGCTGCAGCCGGGAGGCTCGACGCCGCCGGCGCCGCGAAACGGGTTCGCGTGGCTGATCACGGACTTCGTGCACCGGGTGCCAGGCGCGGCGCACGCCGTCGTGGTGTCGGCGGACGGTCTGCTGCTGGCCGCGTCGCGGGGGCTGCCCAAGGACAGAGCCGACCAGCTCGCCGCGGTGGCGTCGGGGCTGACCAGCCTGGCGCGGGGCGCGTCGAAGGTCTTCGAGGGCGGGCCCGTCGCGCAGACGGTCGTCGAGATGGCCAACGGCTTCCTGTTCCTCATGTCGGTTTCGGACGGGTCGTGCCTCGCCGTTCTGGGGGCCCCGGACAGCGACATCGGCCTGGTGGTGTATGAGATGACGCTTCTGGTGGATCGGGTCGGTCAGCAGATGACGCCCGAGATGCGGGCACAGCTCCAGGGAGCCGCGCGCGGTTGAGCGCGCCGGGCACGAGAGGGACTGCAGTGGACGGTGGGCAGCCGACGGGCGTGGGCCCGGGCCGGCTGGACGACGACGCCGATGCCGCCTGGCCGGACGAGGCGCAGGCGGCGCGGACCGAGGACTGGACCAGGTTCCGGGCCAAGGTCGACCGCGCCTGGCGCCTGCGCCGGGCCGCGGCGGGCGAGAAGCCGTCCAGCGGCCTGAGCGACGCCGAGCCCCCTGGCTACGGGGCGACCGAGTACCCGGAGTTGTCCGGCGACCGGCTGCTGTCCGGTCCCGCGTCGCAGCTGTTCGGGGACTCGGGCGTACCACTGGCTCCGGCCGGTGAGCTGCCGTCCACGCCCACCGCGGAGAGCCACCCCAGCTTCCCGCCGGTGCCGGCGCCGGTCGCCGCGGAGGAGACCTCCGGTCTGGTCCGGCCGTACTTCCGCACGCGCGGCCGGACCCGTCCCAGCTACGATCTGGCGATCGAGGCGCTGGTCTCGACCAGTGAGCGGGGACGGATGCTCGAGCGCGTCCGGGTGCCCGAGCACCGGTCGATCTGCGGCCTGTGCCTGGACACGCGCTCGGTGGCGGAGGTGGCGGCGTACCTGCGCATGCCCCTCGGGGTCGCGCGGGTGCTGATCGGCGACGTCGTCGACCAGGGCCTGGTCATGATCCATTCCACGACGTCGGTCGTCGGCGATCGTCCCAGTATCGAGTTCATGGAGAGGGTGCTCAGTGGGCTTCGGAGAATTTGACTCCGACGCGAACACGTCGGCCGCGGCGGGACCGACGCAGTCGGCCAAGATCGTGGTCGCCGGCGGCTTCGGTGCGGGCAAGACGACGCTGGTGGGCGCGGTCTCGGAGATCGATCCGCTGACCACCGAGGCGGTCATGACCGAGGCGAGCGTCTCGGTCGACGACGTCTCCGCGACCCCGAACAAGGCGACCACGACGGTGGCGATGGACTTCGGCCGCCTGTCGCTCGACGACGACCTGGTGCTCTACGTCTTCGGCACGCCCGGCCAGCACCGCTTCTGGTTCATGTGGGATGACCTGGCGGTCGGCGCGATCGGGGCGGTCGTGCTGGTCGACACGCGGCGGTTGTCGGACGCGTTCCCCTCGATCGACTTCTTCGAGAACCGGAACCTGCCCTACATCGTGGCGATCAACTGCTTCGACCGGCTGCTGCACCACCAGATCGAGGACGTCCGGCACGCGCTGACGATCTCCGACTCGGTGCCGATCATCGCGTGCGACGCCCGGGAGAAGGAGTCGGCGAAGCAGGTGCTGATCACCGTCGTCGAGCACGCGATCAACCGGGACCGGGCGTTACAACCGGGGTGATCGGGTAACCGTGCCGCCGGAAGGGTGAATCGATGTGAGATGACCCCGGACGGCGGGCGGCCAGGGCCTGGTGCGGCAATACCCTGGTCGGAATAATCGCAGAACAGGCTCGACCGGTGAGGAGGCACATGACGGCATCGGCACAGCAGCCGAGCGGCTTCGGCTTCGGCTGGCTGATCACCGACTTCGTGCGACGGGTCCCGGGCGCGGCGCACGCCGTGGTCGTCTCCGCGGACGGCCTGTTGCTGGCCGGGTCGGACGGGCTGCCCAAGGACCGGGCGGACCAGCTGGCCGCGGTCGCGTCCGGGCTGGTGAGCCTGACCTCCGGTGCCGCCCGGTGCTTCGAAGCGGGTTTCGTGAACCAGACCGTGGTCGAGATGGAACGGGGGTACCTGTTCCTGATGGGCATCAGCGACGGGTCGAGCCTGGCTGTGCTGGCCGCGCCGAACTGCGACATCGGGACGGTGGCGTACGAGATGACGCTGCTCGTCGACCGCGTCGGCATGCAGATGACACCGGAGCTGCGCAGCCAGCTCCAGGGCGGCGTGCGGTAGCCGATGAGGGGACTTTCGCAGGGGGCCGGTAGCCCCGTGGACGCCTGGGACCGGCTGCACCAGGGCACCGACCGCGAGGGCTTGGACTCGCCGGCGCGGTTCGTGCTGAACAAGAAGCCCCTGGTGCTGCAGGTTCGCGTACCCGGCCGGACGGTGCTCGGGCCGGCTTCCGGTGGAGCCCGTCCTGGTGCGACCGGTGCTCGATCCGGCGCGGCACGAGTGCCTGGTGCCCGTGCCCCCGAGGCCGGGGCTCCCGCGACGCCGGGGGCGCGGACGGTGCCCGGCAGGCGGGCGATGCCGGACGGGCCGGGAGCGCCCGCGGCGCGTCCGGTGCCGGCCGGGCGGGGCGTGCCTGGTGCGCGACCGGCACCGGTACCCGGCGCCCGGGCGATGCCGGAGGAGCCTGCCCACCACGCGGCGGGTTCGTCCGTGCGGACGCGGATGATCATGCGCCCCTACGCCCGCACCGGCGGGCGGACGCGGCCGGACTACGAGCTGGCGCTCGAGGCGCTGGTGTCGACCAGCGAGCGGGGACGCGTCCCCCAGGCCGTAACGGGCGTGCAGCACCGGCGGATCTGCGGGCTGTGCGCGGAGCCGCGGTCGATCGCGGAGATCGCCGCGTACCTCAACCTGCCGCTCAACGTCGTGAAGGTACTGGTGAGCGACCTCGACAACGCCGGGCTGGTGATGATCCACCAGTCCGGGCTGTCCTTCGGGGACCGCTCGTCGCGCGAGTTCATGGACCGGGTGCTGCAGGGCCTGCGACGCCTCTGACGAGCACGTGCCGCGCGGGGCCGGCCGCCGGACCCGTGCCGAGGAGTTCTGACGATCAGTCGTCGACCAGTGCGGCCGACGTGATCCGGTGCAGCGGGTACCGCTCGTCGTCCGTGCTGGTCAGCATGCCGCCACCGACGTGCGCCGGCGTGACGATCCGCTGGCTGGCCGTCCCGTGGGCGTCGACGTACCCGATCCACACCTCGCGCCGCTCGCGGTGGGCGCGGGCCAGCAGCGCCATCGTGGCCGCCGTGTCGGAACCGCCGCCGCCTCCGGGCAGCCGCACCGTCGCACCCTTGCGGCTCGCCGCCGCGCGGTCGCCCGCCCGGATGTGCGCGACCACCGACGCGGCCTGCTCCCCGTTCAACCCGCTGGGCTCGGCGATCACCCGCCGCGCGGCCCGCGGGCGCGCCGGGATCCGCCGTCCGGCGGGGCGCAGGTCCACGACCCGTCCGTCCGGCCCCTCGGCCGCCGGGGCGAAACCGGCCGCCCGCAACCCGTCCAGCACCTCGGCCAGCGGGTACGGGCTGATCAGCACCGTCGGGGCGATCTTGCGCAGCTCGTACTCCTCCGACGCCGGACTGCCGAGCACCTCCGCGAGCAGCACCTCGTCGTCGCAGCGCAGGAACGATCCGGCCGCCCCGCCGCGGAGCCGTCCGTGTCGCCGCGCCACGTCGTCGATCAGGTACGTCAGCGACTGCGGCACCTCGGTCGCCGAGCGCTTCCGGAACAGTTCGTGCAGCTCATCGGCCGTGCGACCGGTGTCGAGCGCCCGCCGCACGGACGCCTCCGTGATCCGGTAGACCGTCGCGTGCCCCGCCGACTCCACATCCGCCACCGCGGCGATCTCCGCGGCGAGGTCCATTTCCAGCGGACCCGGTGCGACCACCGTCAGGTCGGCCTGGACCAGCACGTACCCGATCGGCTTGGGCATCGCCTCGTACATCGCGGTCAGCGCCGCCGCGCGATCGCCCTCCAGCAGGGCCGCGCAGGCCGTCGTCACCGCACCGAGAGCGATCACCCCCAGCGCCGACGCCTCCGCGAACGCCCACCGCACCGTCTCGTCGCGCAACCGCCCGCCCCGCCGCGGCGCCCGCCACGCGAGCAGCTCGACCAGGTCGTCGCTGCCGTGCACGCCCGCACCGCGCGGCAGTTCGGCGAGCGTGCCGAGCACCCGCCGCCGCACCGCCGGCGCCAGCGGCCGCCGCAGGTCGTCCGACAGCGGCACGATCGGCTTGTCCTTGGCGTCGCGCTGACCCGCCAGCGCGGGCAGCCGCGGCAGGTCCAGCCAGGCTTCGGCGAGGATGACCCAGCGCTGCGCGGGCTCGGACGCCAGCCACGAGTCCGCCAGTGTCGTCGGTACCCACTCGGGCGCGGTGCTCTGGCTGTCCGCGACCAGCCCGGCCGCCACCGCCAGTTCGGCCAGCAGCGTCGCGCGGGTGTCGTCGACGTCCAGTTCGCGCGCCAGTTTGCGCAGCTCACGGACACCGAGGCCGCCGGACTTCAGCACCGGCGGCGGCTGGCCCGACCACTGCGCGAGCAGGGACTCCAGCTGCCGCAGGAACTCCATCGCCTCGCCCGCGGCCGCCTCGTCCACTGTGGACTGCTGGTGCGGCCGGGTCGGCAGCTCCGGCTCGCGCAGCGCCTTCGGCGAGCAGATGCGGCCACCGCGCAGGGCGATGGCGACCTCGCGCGGCAGCTCGACGGTCTCGTCGTCCCGGCGGATCAGCAACTTGCGCGCGAGCAGTTTCTGCACCGGTTTCGCGTCCGCGGCCAGCGACGGTTCGGCGCCGGCGTCCCGGGTCCGCCCGATGGGCGGGCCGGCGGCGAGGGCGCCGAGCAGGCCGCGTTCGTCGTCACCGACCTCGGCGAGCGCGGACTCGACGTCCAGGCCCGGTACGGAAGCGCCGAGCCCGGCCGGGAACGGCCCGGCCAGCTCACGCGCGGCGGGAATGACGCGGACGGCGTCGTCGTCGCCCCAGGCCAGCACCCGCGACCGCAACCGGTCCACGGCCGGCCGCACGTCGGCGCCGACCAGCCCGGCGACCGTCGCCAGCGGGACGGCCTCGGTGTCGGCGTCGGCGACCAGGAGGGCGTCCAGCACCGCGAGCGTGAACGTGTCCAGGTCCTCCATCGCCCTGGCGACGGATCCGGCGGTGCCGGCACGGGTGGCCAGCACCGTGCTGTCGGAGGGCGGCGGGGTCGCCAGATCGCGCCTGGCCTGCAGGAGCGCGGCCAGCTCGTCGTCGGACGCGGATCGCAGCCAGTCGGCCAGGGAGGTCGCGGGCATCACAGTGAGGATACCTGCCCTGACCATCGGGTTCGGGCGGCTGTGAGGCAAACTGGGGACCGTAGGTGCCGAGCACTGGAGGATGAAGTGGCGAAGGGCGACAAGGACAAGAAAAGCGGTCGTATCGACCCCACCTGGCCGCATCTGCCGGACGGTGAGCACCCGGTCACCGAGCTCTCCTCGGACCGCCAGGGCGCGCTGTCGCCGTTCGGGAACGTGACGTTCCCCCTTGACACCGTGCCGTACGTGCACCCCGAGACCGAGATCAACAAGTAGACAGCAGGGGGTTACTGCCGTGCCCGTTCCCGGCCCCGGCTATTCGATCACCGTTCGTGTCGAGGCGCCGCCGTCGGCGAGCGCCGCGGGCGACCTCACCTCGGCGGTGGGCCGGGTCGGCGGTGTGCTGACCGCGTTCGACGTGGTCGAGTCCCACGCGGACGCGATCGTCGTCGACATCACGGCGAACGTCTCCAACGCCGACCACGTCGAGCACGTCACCGACGCGCTCGACGCCCTGCCCGGGGTGCGGGTGCGCAAGGTCTCCGACCGCACCTTCCTCATGCACCTCGGCGGGAAGCTGTCGGTGTCGCCCAAGGTGCAGCTGCGCAACCGTGACGACCTCTCCCGCGCGTACACGCCGGGCGTGGCGCGGGTGTGCCAGGCGATCGCGGCCAACCCGGCCGACGCGCGCCGGCTGACCATCAAGCGCAACACGGTCGCGGTCGTCACCGACGGTTCCGCCGTGCTCGGCCTGGGCAACATCGGCCCGGCCGCGGCGCTGCCGGTGATGGAGGGCAAGGCGGCGCTGTTCAAGAAGTTCGCCGACGTCGACGCGTGGCCGGTGTGCCTGGACACCCAGGACACCGAGGAGATCATCAAGATCGTCAAGGCGCTGGCGCCGGTGTACGCGGGGATCAACCTCGAGGACATCGCCGCGCCGCGCTGCTTCGAGATCGAGAAGCGGCTGCGGGAGCAGCTCGACATCCCGGTGTTCCACGACGACCAGCACGGCACCGCGATCGTCGTGCTCGCCGCCCTGCGCAACGCGCTGCGGGTGGTCGGCAAGGAGATCGAGGACTGCAAGGTCGTGGTCAGCGGCGCGGGTGCGGCCGGTTCGGCGATCATGCGGCTGCTGATGCACAAGAAGCCGGGCGACATCATCGCCGCGGACATCAACGGCATCGTCCATCTGGGACGGTCCGATTTGGACGACAACCTGCGGTGGCTGGCGGAGAACACCAACAAGGACAACGTGTCCGGCACCCTGCACGACGCGCTCGTCGGTGCCGACGTGTTCATCGGCGTGTCCGCGCCGAACCTGTTCGGGGCCGAGCAGGTCGCGACCATGGCGGACAAGGCGGTGGTGTTCGCGCTGGCCAACCCGGACCCGGAGATCGACCCGCTCGAGGCCCAGAAGCACGCGGCGGTCGTGGCGACCGGGCGCAGCGACTACCCGAACCAGATCAACAACGTGCTCGCGTTCCCCGGTGTGTTCCGCGGTCTGCTCGACGCGCAGGCGCACGAGATCACCGACGACATGCTGATCGCGGCGGCGAACGCGATCGCCGACGTGGTGGACGACCGGTTGAACGCGTCCTACATCGTGCCGAGCGTGTTCGACTCGGCGGTGGCGCCGGCGGTGGCCGAGGCGGTCAAGGCGGCGGCGCGCAGGTCCGGCGCGGCCGGCTGAGTTCCGATGAGCCGCGCCGTCGAGGAGTCGAATCGCCGGATGCTGCGGGCCCGTGACGCGATGGACCGGGCCTTCGCGCAGCCCCTCGACGTCGCGGCACTGGCCCGTTTGGTGCACGTCTCGGAGGCGCACTTCATCCGCACGTTCCGGGCGACCTTCGGCGAGACGCCGCACCGCTACCTGCAGCGGCGCCGGGTGGAGCGGTCGATGTTCATGCTGCGGGAGACGCAGCAGAGCGTCACGTCGATCTGTTTCGCCGTCGGGTTCACCAGCCTGGGCACCTTCAGCCGCACGTTCCGGGAGATCGTGGGGCAGTCGCCGTCGGAGTACCGCCGGGGCGCCGGGGGTTCGGTCGCGGCGCCGACGTGTTTCGCGATGGCGTGGACGCGACCGAGCAGTTTCGGAGAAGCCAGGGGTGTCGCGGGCTGAATAGGCTTCCGAGCATGTTCAACGCGATCACACTGTCCCAGATTTTCGTCACCGATCAGGATGAGGCGCTCGAGTTCTACTGCGGGAAGCTCGGGTTCGAGGTGAAGGTCGACCAGGACCTGGGTTTCATGCGCTGGCTGACGGTCTGCGTGCCGGGCGAGCCGGGGCGCGAGATCCTGCTGGAGAAGCCCGGGCCGCCCGCGATGGACGAGGGGACCGCCTCGCAGGTCCGGGAGCTCCTCGCCAAGGGCGCGACGGGCGGCTGGATCGGCCTCACGACCGACGACTGCCGCAAAACGTACGAGGAACTGCTGGCGAAGGGCGTGGAATTCACGCAGGAGCCGACCGAGCGGCCCTACGGCATCGACTGCGGCCTCCGGGACCCCTTCGGCAACGCGATTCGCATCAACCAGCCGGTGCAGGTGGACTGAGGGTTGCGTTGAGCGCGGGTCGGCTCCAGTCAACCGGCGCCGACCTGCGTGGGGTTGGGTTTCGGAGCGGCTGGTGCGGGCCGGTGGGGGTTGGGTTTCGGACCGGCTGGTGCGGACCCGCGTGGGCGGGCTTCGGATCGGCTGGTGCCTACTCGTGGGGTTGGGTTCCGGTTGGCTGGTGCGGACCCGCGTGGTGGGTTTGATCGGCTGGTGCCGGCCCGAGTCAGTTGGGTTTGATCGACTGGTGCGGGCCTGCGTGGGCCGGCTTCGGACCGGCTGGTGCCGACTCGCGCGGGTTGTCCCAGTTGGCTGGCGTCGACCCGTGGGGGTTGGGTTTCGGTTGGTTGGTGGGGACCCGCGTGGGTGGGTTTGACCGGCTGGTGCCGACCGGAGTCGGTTGGGTTTGATCGGCTGGTGCGGACTACGTGGGCGGGCTTCGGACCGGCTGGCGCCGACCGGACTCGGTTGGGTTTGACCGGCAGGTGGCGACTCGCGCGGGTTGGTCCCAGTTGCCTGGCGCGACCCGTGGGTTGGGTTTCGATTGGCTGGCGTCAACCCGTGTGGATTGGTTCCGGTTGGCTGGTGTGGACGCCGGCGGCCGCCTGATCGTCGGCGGCTGCGGCACCACCCTGGCCGGTCTTTTGTCGGGTTCCGTTTGTGGGTCGTGGTAGCAGGCCGCGCTTGTCACGCGGAGAGTCCGCTCGTGCGACCGTGACCGGTCCGATCGCTTGGTCGTCAATGGTCCGTTCGCGACCGGGCGAGGGGCCCAGTCATGCGGCGGCGAAGAGTTCCCTCCGGTGGTCGCGAGAAGTCCACTCGCGCCCTTGCGAAGACTCCACTCACGCGGTCACGAATGGACCATTCGCGTGGTCGCGAACGGACCACTGGTGCGGTCGCGGAGGGGCAAGTCGCGGCGTCACGAAGAGCCCGCTCGCGTGGTCGCGAGAAGTCCGCTCGCGTGGTCAGGAAGGACCGTTCGCGCGGCGGTCTACTCGTGCGGTCGCGAACGGTCCGTTCACAGGGCCACGAAGGGGCCAGTCAGGCGGTGGCGAAGAGACCGCTCGCACGCCATGAAAGGACCAGTTGCGCGGTCATGAAAGGCCCGCTCGTGCGGTCGCGAAGGGCCCGCTCGCGTGGTCGCGAAGGGCCCGCTCGTGCGATGGCGACGGGCCGCTCGTGCGGTGGCGACGGTCCCGATGGTGTGGTCGAGAAGGCCTCAGTCCTGCGGTGGCGACGGGCCCGCTCGCGCGGTCACGAAGTGCCCACCAGCGCGTCCCAACCGGACGAGCCCCGTTCAGTAAGAGCGCGAGTGACCGCCGAGTGAACGGGCCGTTCGTCCCAGCGCGAGTGGTCCGGTCGTGTTCGTGGTGGCGCGAGTGGCGCGGTCGCGAGTGTGCGAACGGTCCGTTCGTGAGGGCGCCAGTGGTGTCCGCGCGAATTGACCGTTCAGCCGGGGGCCGGTGGACCACCGGTGACGGCTACTGGCTGACCGAGGTGCGGGTCCGGCGATTAGCCTTGTCGGCGTGAGTGAACTCAGCCACGTCGACGAGGCGGGCGCCGCGCGGATGGTCGACGTCTCCGGCAAGGAGGCCACGGCCCGTACGGCCGTCGCGACCGGTGTTGTGCGCACCACCGCCCACGTGATCGACCTGCTGTCCCGCGACGGGCTGCCCAAGGGCGACGCCCTGGCCACCGCGCGGATCGCCGGGATCATGGGCGCCAAGAAGGTGCCCGAGCTGATCCCGCTCTGCCACCAGATCGCCCTGTCCGGCGTCAAGGTCGACTTCGACCTCGGGCCCGCCGAAATCCGCATCACGGCGACGGCCAAGACGACCGACCGGACCGGCGTCGAGATGGAGGCGCTGACCGCCGTCGCGGTCGCGGGGCTCACCGTGCACGACATGATCAAGGCCGTCGACCCCGCGGCCACCCTCGACGGGGTCCGTTTGGAACGCAAACTCGGCGGCAAAACCGGTGTCTGGGAGCGGCCATGAACAACGACAAGCGCACCGCGCGGGTGATCGTCGCCTCCAACCGGGCGTCGGCGGGGGTCTACGAGGACCGCACCGGGCCGGTGATCGTCGACTGGCTTGCTGAACACGGCTTCGACGTTCCGCCGCCGCAGGTCGTCCCCGACGGGGAACCGGTCGCGAACGCCCTGCGGGAGGCGCTGGCCGACGACGTGCACGTCATCATCACCACCGGCGGCACCGGCATCTCGCCCACCGACCGCACCCCGGACGTGACGGCCCCGCTGCTCGACCACCAGCTCCCCGGCCTCGCCGACGCCATCCGGCGGGCCGGGCTGCCCAAGGTGCCCACGGCCGTACTGTCCCGCGGCCTGGCCGGAGTGGCCGGACGGACGCTCGTCGTGAACCTGCCCGGGTCGCGCGGTGGCGTGAAGGACGGGCTCGGCGTGCTCGACGGGGTGCTCACCCACGCCGTCGACCAGCTCGCGGGCGCGGACCACCCGCGCCCGACACCGGCGCCGGAAACCAAGGAAGCACCCCCGCAAGTGGTGCGAGCCGAGGTGACCGAACAGCCGTTGTCCGTCGAGGAGCATGCGGCGCTCGTGGACGACCAGTCCGCGGGGGCCGTGGTGACGTTCGGCGGCGTGGTGCGGGACCACGACGGTGGCAAGGGCGTGAAGGCCCTCTACTACGAGGGACATCCCAGTGCGGGCGATGTGCTGGCTCGGGTGGTCGCCGAGGTCGCCGGTCGGCGCGCCGGGGTGCGGGCGATCGCGGTGAGCCATCGGCTGGGTGCGCTGGAGATCGGCGATGTGGCGCTCGCGTGCGCCGTGTCGGCCGACCACCGGGCAGAGGCCTTCGCGACCTGCGCGGAACTGGTCGACGAGGTGAAGGCCCAGCTGCCGGTGTGGAAGCACCAGCACTTCACCGATGGGTCGGACGAGTGGGTGAACTCGCCCTGACGCCGCGGCCCGTTGGTGAGGCCGACTGACCTGAGGTGAGCGGGACGGCCCGGTGGGGTGAGCCCGCCTCCCGGGAGAAGTGAGGCGCGCCAACTGGGGCGGTGGTCCGGGCGCTGGAAGGCTAGCTACCCGGACGCCACGGGTGAAGCCGCCAGGGTGCCGTGGTCAGGGTGCTGGCTGTGGTCGTCACGGCCCAAGGTGCTTGCCCCCGGGATCCACTGCCGGGAGTGCGGCTGCGATGGCACCTGCCGGATGCGGCGGCGAGGGCGCTTGCGGTCTGGCCACCTGCGCCAGGGGTGGAGCCACTCGGGGACCGCGGCCGGAGTCGAACCGCTTGGGGACTGCGGCCGGGGCAAGGACGCTGGAACCATGACCAAGGGGCGCTGGCCACCATGGATGCCGTGGTCACGGCGCTTGTCTTCTGGAAACGACGGCCGGGTTCGAGCCTCCCAGGGAACGTGGCCGGGCGGGCGAGGGCCCTGGAGACCGCGAGCCGGGTGGAGCCACCCGGAGAGCGCGGCTCGGGCGAACCGTCTGGGGACCGCGGCCGGGTGGGTAACCCCTGGACCTTGGACACCTCGGCTGGGCAATCACACCGCGCGGAGTTGGTGGCTGTGGTCGTGTTGGGGGGCGCCGCCGTGCGGGCCTTGACTCTGGCCGCGTCGGTTGGGCAATCACATCGCCCGGAGAGCGCGGCTCGGGCGAGCCGTCTGGGGACCGCGGCCGGGCGGGTAACCCCTGGACCCTGGCCACGTGGGCTGGGTAATCACTCCGCCCGGAGTTGGTGGCTGTGGTCGTGCTGGGGGGCGCCGGCGTGCGGGCTAGAACCGTGGCCGCGTGGGCTGGGTAATCACTTCACCCGGACGTGGTGGCTGTAGTCGAGCCGACTGCGGACCGCGGCCGGGCCGGGCCGGCCGGTAAAGCCTGGACCCTGGCCAGGTCGGCTGGCAATCACTCCACCCGGAGACCGTGGCTGTGGTCGTGCTGGGCGGATCACCGCCGCGGCGGGCCAGAACCCTGGCCACCGCAGGCGGCCCATCACTCCACCCGGAGAGACCGCAGGGGGGCGGTCACAACGATCCGGAAGAGCCACGGCCAGGGCGCCGGCTGCCCCACCACCCGGGGGATTGCGGTGGGGCTTCCGGCGCCCGAGGCGTCACTTCGTGGCGATCTTCTGCCCGACCAGGATCAGGTTCGGGTTCGAGATGTACTTCGAGTTCAGCTCCTGCAGCTTCTGGTAGCCGCCCTCGACGTTGAACTTCTTGGCGATCCCGGACAGCGTGTCGCCGGCCATGATCGTGTAGTCACCGTTCGGGTTGGAGCTCGGCACGCTGACGGCCGGAGCCGGGGTGCTCTTCTTCGGCGCGGCCTTCGGAGTCGTGCTCTGCTTCGGCGCGGTCGACTTCTTCGGCGTCGAGCCCTTGGTGTTGCTGCCCTTGTAGCTCGCCGACGAGCCGGCCTTCTTGCCGCACACCGGCCAGGCGCCGATGCCCTGGCCCTGCAGGACGCGCTCGGCGACGGCGATCTGCTCCTCCCGCGAAGCGTTCTGCGGGCTGCCGGTGCCGCCGTAGGCCTTCCAGGTGCTGGCGGTGAACTGCAGACCACCGTAGAAGCCGTTGCCGGTGTTGGTGCTCCAGTTGCCACCGCTTTCGCACTGCGCGATGGCGTCCCAGTTGACGCTGGAGGCCTGCGCGGGGGTCGCGGCGATGGCCAGCGGGGTGCCGACCGCGATACCCGCGACAGCGACGCGGGCGATGTTGCGAGCGGCGGGGGACATCTTGCGGTGCTTGCCTCGGTAGGACATTCCATCGACTCGGTTCTCGCGCCGACGAGCTCACGCTGCGAGGCGAACCCTGAGGGGTCCTGCTCCACCCGGCGGGGTCCGGGCGAGCCAATCGGGCCTTCGCGAGAACGCTCGGGTCCGACCCTCTCCGTCCCTGTCCGGAAAACCTTCTTTCGCTCGGGGTTTGGTCCGGGATTCCGCCGGACAGGATTTGGCGCTCGGAATCCCGGTGTTGCCGTGGCCGGTCGGGGCCAGCCGAAAAGCGACGGTACGTAACGGCGAGCGTGATCGGAAATTATTCGGGCTGTGACCTACATCACAGTAACATCGAGCAACCTGTGCCGATCTCGGTGTTTCTCCTGGTCAGCGTGCCGTTACCTGGCCGTTTCCAAGTCGAGATATTTCACCGATCGTGAGGTCTGGATCACGTCGTTTCGGCACCGTTGGGCCGTTCGTGAACCCCGTTCAACCGCCGGCGAAGGGCGGTAGGACGTCCAGTTCCGCCCCCGCGGGGAGGGGCCGCGAGGGGTCGCGGACGGCAACCCCGTCGACGAGGAAACTGGCCGCCTGGAGGATCCGGGGCAGCCGCTCCGGATGAAGATCACGGAGAGCGACGACGGCCTCCGCGACGGAGGCTCCGGCCGGCAGGTGGAGTACCTCTTCTTCCACGCCCGCGGCCGCGCGCGCGGACGCGAAATAGCGCACCAGGACGCTCATGGTCAAGATCTATCCCCCGATCGCGCTCATCGGCCGGATCGGCTGGGCGAAGCCGGCGTCGTTGATCTCGTGGCCGGCGAGCTTGCCCCACATGGTCATCCGCCAGGTCTGCGCGATCTCCTCGTCGTCCGCCCCGCCGCGCAGCAGGGCGCGCAGGTCGGTCTCGTCGTTGCTGAACAGGCACGACCGCACCGCGCCGTCCGCCGTCAGCCGCGTGCGCTCGCACGCCGCGCAGAACGGGCGGGTGACCGATGCGATGATCCCGACGTCGCCCGGGCCGCCGTCGACGAGCCAGCGCTCGGCGGGCGCCCCGCCGCGCTCGCCCGGGCTCGGTGAGAGCGTGAACTCCTTGCTGAGCAAGGAAAAGATCTCCTCCGCGGTCACCATCGACGAGCGGTTCCAGCCGTGCTGGGCGTCCAGTGGCATCTGCTCGATGAACCGGAGGTGGTAGCCGTGCTCGAGGCAGAACCGCAGCAGGGACGCCGCCTCGTGCTCGTTGATCCCGCGCAGCAGCACGGCGTTCACCTTCACCGGGTCCAGCCCCGCGTCGCGCGCGGCGGCGAGCCCGTCCAGGACGTGCCCGAGCCGGTCGCGGCGGGCGATCCGCACGAACGTCTCCCGGTCGACGGTGTCGAGCGAGACGTTGATCCGGTCCAGGCCCGCCTCGGCGAACGCGTGGGCCCGCTTGGCGAGCCCGATCCCGTTGGTGGTCATGGACAGCCGGGGCCGCGGGCGCAGGGCGGCGATCTCGGCCACCAAGTGCTCGAGCCCGGGCCGCAGCAGCGGTTCGCCGCCGGTGAGGCGGATGTCGGTGACGCCGAGGCGTTCCACCGCGATCCGCAGCAGGCGCACCAGCTCGTCGTCGGTGAGCACCTCCTCGCCCGGCAGCCACGGCAGGCCCTCGGCGGGCATGCAGTAGGTGCAGCGGAGGTTGCAGCGGTCGGTCAGCGACACGCGAAGATCCGTCGCGACCCGGCCGAACGTGTCGACGAGGGCGGGGTTGTCGGGGCGGGGCTCACTGGTTCCGCGTGTGCCCGGCACGCGGGGGAGCCCGAGATTTACCGCACTCATTGACACCAGCCTAACCCGCCGACGGCCCTGTGGATCGTCACTAGAATGTCTCGTGAGCGAAGTGTTTCAACCGCGAAGACTACTTGGGAAGGGACGCGCCGGATGCCCGACGGGAAAAGGTACCCGGTGCCCGCGGACGTACTCGCGCGCTTCGCCGAGATCGGGCGCGAATCCAGCACCCTCGCGGTCCTCCGGCACGCCCAGATCGCCGAGAAGATGGGCCTGTCCGCGACCGACCACAAGGCCCTCGACCTGGCCGCCCGCGCCGACGGGCCGCTGACGGCGGGCGAGATCGCCAAGCTCACCGGCCTGTCCACCGGCGCGGTCACCGGCGTGATCGACCGGCTGGAGCGCGCGGGTTTCGTCCGCCGCGTGCGCGACGCGAAGGACCGCCGCAAGGTCCTCGTCGAGGTGCTGCCGCTGGACGAGGAGAAGGTGGCGCCGTTGTTCGAGTCCGCGCTCATCGTCACCGAGAAGGTGCTGGAGAAGTTCACCCCGGCCGAGCGCGAGGTCATCGAGCGTTACCAGAACGAGCTGATGGCTTTGTTGCGCGCGGACGTTCTGGGTGGCAACCCATAGCTTTTCCGCAAACGCGGGGATAATCTCCGGTGCATGCCGCAATTCCGGTTATCCGAAGCTGCCGAGCTGCTCGGCGTGAGCGACGACACCGTCCGGCGCTGGGTGCGGGGCGGGCAGCTCACCGCCACCGCGGACGCGGCCGGCCGCAAGGTCGTCGACGGCGCGGAACTGGCCGCGTTCGCCCGTGAGCAGGCCGCGCGGCCCACCGACCCCTCCGGTGTCGGCCGGTCGGCGCGCAACCGGTTCGTCGGCCTGGTCACCGAGGTGACGGCCGACAAGGTGATGGCGCAGGTCGAGATGCAGTGCGGCCCGTTCCGGGTGGTGTCGCTGATGAGCACGGAGGCGGTGCGGGAACTGGGGCTCAAGCCCGGCTCCCTCGCGGTCGCCGTGGTGAAGGCGACGACGGTCGTCGTCGAAACTCCAGGAGGACAGAGTTGAAGAAGCTGGGTGCCCTGATCGCCGCGGCCGCGCTGCTGGTCGCCGGATGCGGGTCCTCCTCCGGGGGGAGCGGGAACACGACGCTCACCGTGTTCGCCGCGGCGTCGCTCACCGAGTCGTTCACCGCGCTCAAGACCGCCTTCGAGAGCGCCCATCCGGGCACCGAGGTGAAGTTCAACTTCGCCGGCTCGTCCTCGCTCGTGCAGCAGATGTCCAACGGCGCGCGGGCGGACGTGTTCGCCTCGGCCGACCAGGCCAACATGGACAAGGCCGTGCAGGCGGGCGTGATCGACGGCTCCCCGGCGCTGTTCGCGACCAACAAGCTCACCATCGCCGTCGCGCCCGGCAACCCCAAGCGCATCACGTCCTTCGCCGACCTCGCCGAGGGCGGGCTGACCGTCGTCGTGTGCGCCCCGCAGGTGCCGTGCGGCTCGGCGACCCAGAAGGTCGAGCAGAAGACCGGCGTCACGCTCAAGCCGGCCAGCGAGGAGCAGGACGTCAAGCAGGTGCTGAACAAGGTGCAGACCGGGGACGCCGACGCCGGCCTGGTCTACGTCACCGATGCCGCCGGCGCCGCCGGCAAGGTCGCGCAGGTCGACTTCCCGGAGGCCGCCCAGGCCATCAACAACTACCCGATCGCGGTGGTGAAGAACGCGCCGCAGAGCGACCTGGCCAGGCAGTGGGTCCAGTTCGTGCTGGGCGCGCAGGGCCGGGCCGAGCTGCAGAAGGCCGGTTTTGGCGCTCCGTAGGACCCGGCGGGTGCCGTGGGTTCTGTGGGTACCCGCGGCACTCGCCCTCGCCCTCGTCGTGCTGCCGGTGGTCGGTCTCCTCGTGCGGACCGACCTCCGCCGCGTTCCGGGCCTGATCGTCTCCGAGGCCTCGCTCACGGCGCTGCGGCTGTCGCTGGAGACGGCGGCGGTGTCGACGGCGGCGTGCATCGTGCTCGGGGTGCCGCTGGCCGTCGTGCTGGCCCGGTCGGCCGTGCCCGGCATCCGCGTGCTGCGGGCGGTGGTGCTGCTGCCCCTGGTGCTGCCACCCGTGGTCGGCGGGCTCGCGCTGCTGTACCTGCTGGGGCGCAAGGGTTTTCTCGGGTACGTGCTGGACGTGACGGCCGGGGTGCAGGTCCCGTTCACCACGGCCGCGGTGGTGATCGCCCAGACCTTCGTCGCGATGCCCTTCCTCGTGGTGAGCCTGGAAGGCGCGCTGCGCAGCGGCGGCGACCGGTACGAGCAGATCGCCTCGACGCTGGGCGCCCGCCCGTGGACGGTGTTCCGCCGCGTCACCCTGCCGTTGCTGCTGCCCGCCCTCGGGTCGGGCGCGGTGCTCAGCTTCGCCCGCGCGCTCGGTGAGTTCGGCGCGACCATCACCTTCGCCGGCAGCCTGGACGGCGTCACGCGGACGCTGCCGCTGGCCGTCTACACGCAGGCGGAGGTCGATGTGGACAGTGCGGTCGCACTGGCGCTGCTGCTGATCGTCGTCGCGATCGTGGTCATCGCGGTGGCCCGGCCCCGCGCGCTGGAGGGGAACGTCCGGTGAGCCTGCACGCGGAGATCGAGCTGACGCGCGGCACGTTCGGCCTGTCGGTCGCCTTCGACGTGCCCGCCGGTGCCGTGCTGGCGATCCTCGGGCCGAACGGTTCCGGCAAGTCGAGCATCCTCGGCAGCCTGGCCGGGCTGTTCCGGCCGGACCGCGCGGTGATCACCCTCGGCGGGCGGGACCTGCACGACCTGCCCGCGCACGAGCGTGCGGTGGGGCTGCTGTCCCAGGACCCGCTGCTCTTCCCGCACCTGTCCGTTGTGGACAACGTGGCGTTTTCCCCGCGGTCCACTGGCAAGAGCCGGGCGGAATCCCGCGAGATCGCCCGGCGCTGGCTGGCCGAGGTGGACGCCGCCGAGTTCGCCGAGCGCAAGCCGGGGCAGCTCTCCGGCGGGCAGGCGCAGCGGGTCGCCGTCGCGAGGGCGCTGGCCGGCAGCCCGGACCTGCTGCTGCTCGACGAGCCGCTCGCCGCGCTCGACGTGGACGCGGCGCCGGCGATCCGCGGCCTGCTGCGACGGGTGCTGGCCGCCGACCCGCACCGCGCGACGGTGCTGGTCACGCACGACCCGCTGGACGCGCTCGCCCTGGCCGACCACGTCGTGGTGCTGTCCGCGGGCCGAGTGGTCGAGCGCGGACCGACGCGCGAGGTGCTCGCGGCGCCGCGAACGGCTTTCACCGCGCGGATCGCGGGGCTCAACCTGGTTCCCGGCACCGCGGTCGCCGACGGGCTGCGGACCGCGGACGGCAGCCTGGTGGCCGGGATGCTCGCCGCCGACGCGGTCGCCGGTGAGCCCGCGGTGGCGGTGTTCGAGCCGAGCGCGGTCTCGGTCTACCCCGCGCAGGACGGCCACCCGGGCAGCCCGCGCAACACGATCGGGGCGGTCGTCGGAGCGCTGGAACCACACGGACCGGTGATCCGGGTCCGCGCCGCCGGCGCGGGCTGGGCGGCCGGGCTGTCCGCCGACCTCACCCCGGCCGCGGTCGCCGACCTGCGGCTCGAGCCGGGCGTCGGCGTTCGGCTGGCGATCAAGGCCACCGCGGTGACGGTGCACCCGGCTAGTCTTCAGACATGAGCCGTTGGACGTACCTGACCGACATGGACGGCGTGCTGGTGCACGAGGAGCACCTGGTGCCCGGCGCCGACGAGTTCCTCGCCGAGCTGCGCGCCAACGACACCCCGTTCCTGGTTCTGACCAACAACTCCATCTACACCCCGCGTGACCTGCGGGCCCGGTTGTTGCGCACCGGGCTGGACGTGCCCGAGGAACGCATCTGGACCTCCGCGCTGGCGACCGCGAAGTTCCTGCACAGCCAGCGGCCCGGCGGCTCGGCGTTCGTCATCGGCGAAGCCGGCCTGACCACCGCGCTGCACGAGGCCGGGTACGTGCTCAC
Organism: Amycolatopsis thermophila; assembly: GCF_030814215.1. Lineage (NCBI taxonomy): Bacteria > Bacillati > Actinomycetota > Actinomycetes > Pseudonocardiales > Pseudonocardiaceae > Amycolatopsis > Amycolatopsis thermophila. Next base: position 2,935,851 of record NZ_JAUSUT010000001.1, read on the forward strand.
CGACCGCGACCCGGACTACGTCGTGCTCGGCGAGACCCGCACGTACAGCTTCACCGCCATCACCCGCGCCATCCGGCTCATCGAGGCCGGGGCGAAGTTCATCGCGACCAACCCGGACGCGACCGGGCCGAGCCTCGAGGGCAGCCTGCCGGCGACGGGGTCGATCGCCGCGCTGATCGAGCGGGCGACCGGGCGGCAGCCGTACTTCGTGGGCAAGCCGAACCCGCTGATGATGCGCTCGGCCCTGCGCAGCCTGGGCGCGCACTCCGAGGGCACCGTCATGATCGGCGACCGGATGGACACCGACGTGCACTCCGGGATCGAGGCCGGCCTGCAGACCGTGCTGGTGCTCACCGGCATCTCGACCAAGGAGTCGGCCGAGCGGTACCCGTACCGGCCCACGCTCGTGGTGGATTCGATCGCGGACCTGGTCGGCCGCACGCAGGACCCGTTCGGGGACGGGGCGGTGCTCACCTGACCTGCGGCAACCGCCTATCGTCGAAGGATGAGTGACCATCAGCGCCCCGATGCCCGCACCTACGTCGTCGGCGACGTGCACGGGCATCGGGACGAGCTGGCGGCCGCGCTGCGCCGGATCGGGCTGATCGACGAGGCCGGCGACTGGTCCGGCGGAGACGCGCACCTGTGGTTCCTCGGGGACTTCGTCGACCGCGGCCCGGACGGCATCGGCGCGATCGACCTGGTGATGCGGCTGCACCGGCAGGCCGCGGAAGCCGGCGGGTCGACGCAGACCCTGCTCGGCAACCACGAGATCCTGCTGCTGGGCATGCACCGCTTCGGTGACACCGAGGTGCCGTCCGACTTCGGCCCGCGCAGTTTCGCGCGCAGCTGGGAGATCAACGGCGGGCAGCTGTCCGATCAGGACGCTCTGACCGACGAGCACGTCGAGTGGCTGACCAGCCGCCCGCTCATCGCGCACGCGGCGAACCACCTGCTGATGCACTCGGACACCGTCGAGTACCTCGACTGGGGTGACGACGCCGAGGACATCAACACCACCGTACGGGAGATCCTGGCCGGCGACGACCTGGCCGAGTGGTGGGACGTGTGGCGGCGCATGACCACGCGCTACGCCTTCCGCGGCCCGCACGGCCCGGACATCGCCGACTACCTGCTGGAACAGCTGGGCGGCGAGCGGATCGTGCACGGGCACAGCGTGATCGCCGACCAGCTGGGCATCCACCCGAGCCAGATCGAGGCGCCCTACCTGTACGCGGGCGGGAAGGCCCTGGGCATCGACGGCGGCCTGTTCGTCGGCGGGCCGTGCCTCGTCGTACCGCTGCCCTGGAGACCCGAGGACTAGGGGATGCACGCGGCGGGGTTGATCGACTGGTCGGTCCCGGTCGACTCCACCGCCGCCGCAACGTCATCGAGCGCGGCGTCAACCAGCTCGAACAACGGCGCGGCATCGCCACCCGGTTCGACAAACCCGCCACCGTCCACCGCGCCGCCGTCCTCCTCCACGAGGTCATCACCTGGACAAAGGCTGTGTCAGACACGCTCCAGCTCACTGGTTGAGGTAGGCCAGGACGGCGCGCACCCGCCGGTGGGTGTCGTCGGACGGGGGCAGGTCGAGTTTGGTCAGGATGTTGCCGATGTGCTTCTCCACCGAGGCCGGGGCGAGGACCAGCTCGGCGCAGATGGCCGAGTTCGACAGCCCCTGCGCGACGAGACCGAGCACCTCACGTTCCCGCGCGGTCAGCGCCGCGATGCCCTGGTCGCCGGTGTTGCGGGCGAACAGCTGCCGCACCACCTCCGGGTCCATCACGGTTCCGCCGCCAGCCACGCGCTCCAGCGCGTCGAGGAAGTCGTCCAGCGCGGTCACCCGGTCCTTCAACAGGTAACCGACCGCGCCCTGGCCGTCGGCGATCAGCTCGGCGGCGTACACGCGCTCGACGTACTGCGACAGGATCAGGATCGGGGTCCGCGGCTCGCGCGCGCGGATCGCGAGCGCGGCGCGCAACCCCTCGTCCCGGAACCCCGGGGGCAGCCGGACGTCCACGATCGACACGTCCGGCCGCTGGTCGGCGACCGCCCGTTCCAGCTCCGGCGCACTCGCCACGGCGGCGACGACATCGTGCCCGGTGTCGGTGAGCATCCGGACCAGGCCGTCCCGCAACAACAACAGGTCCTCGGCGATCACAACGCGCATGGCAGCTCCGCTCGAACGGTGGTCGGCCCGCCGGCCGGACTGGTGACCGACAGGGTGCCGTCGAGCGCCTCGACCCGGCGGCGCAGGCCGTCCAGCCCGCTCCCGGTCGCGTCGGCGCCACCCCGGCCGTCGTCGTGGACCGCGACGGAGAGCGTGTCGCCGCCGCGTTCGATCGTGATCGTGCACGCCGCGGCGGCGGCGTGCTTCACGGCGTTCGCGAGTCCTTCCGCGGCGACGAAGTACGCCGCTGACTCGACCGCGGGAGGGAGGTCCCCCAGCTCGGACGCGCGCACCTCGACCGGCAGGGGCGCGTCGCCCGCGAGCGCGGCGAGCGCGGCGGTCAGGCCGCGGTCGGTCAGGATCGGCGGGTGGATGCCGCGGACCAGCCGCCGCAGCTCGGCCAGCGCCTCGTCCAGTTGCCGCCGCGCGGTCCCGATGTCCGCACCCGCCGTCTGCCCGGTCTGCCGCAGCTTGCGTTCCGCCAGCGCGAGGGTCATCCCGGCGGCCACGATCCGCGCCTGCGCACCGTCGTGCAGGTCGCGCTCGATCCGCCGCAGCTCGGCGGCCTGGGCGTCGACCACCCGGCGGCGCGTCACGGCCAGTTCGCGGGCGCGCCGCGCGAGGCGCTGCCGCGGGCCGGGTTCGAGCAGCGCCGCCGCGGCCGTGGCCTGCAGGCGGGCCGCGGTCGTGACCAGCCACCACACCGCCGGCGCCAGCAGCAGCCCGATCACCGTCAGCACGAACCGGCCGCCGGTCGTGTTGAACAACCAGTCCACGACGGGCGGCAGGTACGGGTTGGGCACCGCCCACAGCCACACCGGCGCGAGGATCGTCCCGAGGTCGACGAGCCCGACGAGCACGCCGGCGAGCCCGCCCGCGAGCCCGGCCGGGAACAGCAGCACCAGCCACGCCAGGTCGCGCCAGGTGGCCGGTTCGCGCACCAGTGCGCGCCCGCGCGACCACGGGTTTCCGCGCAGCGGAGCGGAATACGGCGATTCGACCGGCCGTCCGAGCACCAGCGCCGCCCGCAGCCGCTCGAGCCCCGCGATCCGCCGGGTCATCCAGGTCACCAGGAGGAACGCGGGCGGCGCCAGGTAGGTGAACGACAGCACGCCGCTGACCAGCGTGGTGAGCAGGGCCCACACGAAGGTGGCGGGCCCCAGCACCAGGCTGGTCAGCAGGTGGGCCAGGGCGTGCGCCCCGCGGCGGATCACGTGTTCAAGCTATCCGTCGGCCCGGCCGGTGACGGCGGGGAGTGACCGGCGGCGGATCACCACCCGGGCCGGCACCATCCCGGCGACCATCCCCAGCAGACCCACACCGCCGAGCAGCGTCAGGTACCGCAGTGGCTCGGCGAACAGCCGCCACCGGCCGTCCTGGGCGATGCTGAACGTGCCGACGACGGCCCCGCTGATCACGCAACCCAGCACCAGCGCGACGGCCACGGTGATCAGCGCCTCCCGGCCGAGCATCCGGTGCAGCTGCCGCGGGGTGGCGCCGGCGAGGCGCAGGTCGGCGAATTCGCGGCGCCGGGCGCCCGTGGCGACGGCGAACGTGTTCAGCACGGCGATCGCGGTGAAGCCGAGCGAGATGACCACCATCAGCTCCCACGCGGCCTGCTGGTTCTGGACGTCCGCCGGGCCGCCCCGCGGGTCGGCCGCGTCGGTCGCCACGAGGGCCGGCCACCGGTGCGCGACGGTCTCGGCGACGTCCGGCGCGCCGCGCAGGTACAGGGCGCCGACCACACCGCGCGGGTCGTGCGTGGCGATGAGGTCGGCGGGCAGCACCACATCGCCGAAGCCGCGCCAGTTCCTGTAGATCGCCACCACGGTGAGCTCCGTCCGGGTGCCGTCGGCGAGCCAGAAGACCGGGCGGTCGCCGAGGTGCCAGCTCCGGGCGGCGGCGAGCGGGCCGCTCACCGCGACCGTGCCCGGGCGCACGCCGGCGAGGTCTCCGTCGGTCACGCCGAGGTTCACCGCCGGTTCCCCCGACGCGCGCAGGCCCTGCGCGGCGTAGTCCTCCGGCTTGCCGCTCTCGTCGACGACGACCCGGGTGGGCAGGGTCGCCGCGGAACCCGTCACACCGGCGAGGGCCGCGACCTGCTCCGCCGTCCCCAGCGGGATCCCGCTCGCCGCGGCGACCCGGACGGTGGCCGGTGCGGTGCGGGCGGCCTGCTGGTCGGCGGTGACCGCGGTGAGGATGTCGCCGTTCACCAGCATCGTGCCGTTGATCGCGAACACCAGCGTCAGCGGGATCGCGACGCCGGCCACGCGGCGGGAGTCGGCGCGGGCCACCGCGCTCGCCACCCGCCCGACGACCCCGGTGAGACCGACCAGCCGGGCCACCACCGCCGTGAGCGCACCGACCAGGACCGGGCCGAGCGCGGCGACCGCGCACAGCAGCAGGGAGCAGGAGATGAAGCCCATGCCCATGCCGAACGGCCCGCCGAGCGGCACCAGGCCCAGCACCGCCACCGCGCCGCCGACCAGGATCGCCGCGAGGACGATCCGGGGCAGCACCCCGACCCGCCCCGCCGTCACGGTCTCCCGCATCGCCTGGGTGGGCGCGATCCGGACCGCCCGACGGGCCGCGATCGCGGTGGCGAGCACCGTCACGCCGAGCCCCAGCACGACGGCGGCGATCAGCACCACGGCGTTGAGCGACACGGTGAACTGCGGTGGCACGGCGTCGAGGTCCCGGAATCGGGCGGCGATCAGGTGAGCGGCCACGATCCCGGCGGGCAGCCCGGGCACGGCCGCGGCCAGCGTCACGAGGGTGATCTCCAGCCGCAGCATCCGGCGCAGCTGCCGGGGCGTCGCGCCGGCAGCGCGCAGCAGCGCGAGTTCCCGCAGCCGCTGCCGGACCGCGAGCGACACCGTGCCGGTGAGCACGAACACCGCCGCGAACCCGGTGATGCCGAGGACGAACCCGAAGACGGAGACGGCACCGATGTAGTCCGGCACTGCGCCCGGCAGGTCCGCGGCCGGCCGGTCCGCTCCGGTGTGGACGGTCGCGGTCGCGCCGATCCCGTTCCGGAGAGCCGTGAGCACGTCGCCGCCCTCCGCCCCCGGCTCCAGGCGCACCGCGACCGCGGTCGGGCCCGGCAGCCCGGACAGCTGCGCGACCTGCTCGTCGGCGACGAACACCGCCGCCTGTCCCGGCACGTTCCCGTCGGCGACACCGGCGACCCGCAGCTCGGCGGTGCCCGTCCGGCTGGTCATCCGCACCGCCTGGCCGACGTGTGCGCCGAAGGAACCCTGCAGCACCACCTCGCCCCGACGCGGGGCGGCGCCCTCGCGCAACGGGTACGGGGTCAGTGCAGCCGACGACCAGCCGTGCGCGACCGTCGCCGCGTCCGGAGCCCGCAGCGGTTTCCCGTCGGCGTCGAGCGCGACCGGGAACGCGTAGTCCGCGACCGCCTCGGCCACACCCGGCGTCGCCGCGACCCGTCCGGCCAGCTCGGCCGGCAGGGGCTGCGCACCGCTGAGCCGCTCCTCCTTCGTCTTGACCTTGACCTTGTCGCCCTTGTCGGTCGCCGTGGTCAGCACGACCGAGCGATCGCCCGCCACCACCGCGTCGGCGGCGGCGAACCGGTCCCCGTCCGGACCCGCGGTCAGGACCGACCACAGCAGCAGCCCGCTGCCCGCGATCAGCGCGATCGCCAGGAACGCGGTGAGGAAGGTGCCGGCGAACGACCCGAGCCGGTGCCGCATGCTCGCCGCGGCCAGTTTCCCCATCATCGGGTCAGCTCCATCATCCGGGCCGACACCTGCTCGGCGGACGGCGAAGAGAGCTCGCCGGCGATCCGGCCGTCGGCGAGGAACACCGCCCGGTCCGCCCAGGCGGCCGCGGCCGGGTCGTGCGTCACCATCACGATGGTCGCGCCCAGCTCGTCCACGAAGCTGCGCAACAGAGCCAGCACGTCGCGGCCCGTCGTCAGGTCCAGCGCGCCCGTCGGCTCGTCACCGAAGATCACCTCCGGGCGCCCGGCCAGTGCCCGGGCGAGGGCGACCCGCTGCTGTTGGCCGCCGGAGAGCTGCCCCGGCCGCGCCTTCTCCCGGCCGGCCAGCCCCACGCGCGCCAGCAACTCGCGCGCCCAGCCGCGGTCGGGCCGGGTGCCGGCGAGCCGCTGCGGCAGCAGGACGTTGTCCCACACCGACAGCGAGTCGACGAGGTTGAACGACTGGAACACGAACCCGACGTGCGCGCGGCGGACCGCGGTCAGCTTCGGCTCGCGGAGGGTCGCGACGTCCTGGCCGGCGAGCACGACCCGTCCCGACGTCGGCCGGTCCAGGCCCGCCGCGCAGTGCAGCAGGGTCGACTTGCCCGACCCGGACGGCCCCATGACCGCCGTGAACGATCCCCGCGCGAAGCCGACCGACACGCCGTCGAGCGCCCGCACCCCACCCGGGTGCACCTTCGTGACACCCGTCAGCTCGACCACGTCCCGCGGCGGAGCTTGCCGCACATCCCGTACCTGAACCATGTCTGCCAGCCTGGCCGGGCGCGGGCGCCGAACCCACCGGGCGGGCACTGATCCGCGGGGTAGGGCTGTCCCTACCCCCGCACCCGGCGGTCGCGGCACAAGATCGCCAGCGCGATGCCGAGGCCGGCCACCGTCACCGCGGCCGCGGCGGGGTAGCGGGCGCGTGGGCCGACGCCGGTGATCAGCTGCCCGCCCAGCCACCCGCCGGCGGCGAGCTGGAAGCCCGACGCGTTGACCGCGACGGCCAGGGTGGGCGCGGCTCCCGCCGCGGTGAGCACGCGCGTCTGCATGCCCGGGACGATCGCGAACGCCGGCGCGCCGAGGACGAACGTGAGGACCGCCGCCGCCGCGCGATGGCCCGCGGCGAGCCAGAACAGGACCAGCGTCATGGCCAGCGCGGTCAGCATCCACGCCGGCGACGGCATCAGCGCCCGGTCCGCCAGCCGCCCGCCGGCCACGTTCCCAATCACCGCGCCGGTGCCGTACACCAGCAGCAGCACCGGCACGGCGTCCGCGTCGAACCCGCTCACCTCGGTCAGCAGCGGCGCGATGCAGGTGAAAACCGTGACCGCGCCGAGGTTTCCGACCGCCGTCAGGACGATGCCGAGCTGCACCCCGCGGTCGGCGAGCACGCGGAGTTCGCCGGTCGCCGAGCCGCCGGGTGCGGGGAACGCCGGGACGAAGCGGAGCACCAGTAGCAGCGCGAGCAATGTGATCACCGCGACCGCGACGAACGTCGCCCGCCAGCCGAAGTGGTGGCCGACGAACGTGCCCAGCGGCGTGCCCAGGACGATGCCGAGGTTGAGGCCCAGTGCGACCTTGGCGATCATCCCCGCCTGCCCGCCTTCGGGCGCCATCGCGGCGGTGGTCGCGATGGCCAGCGCGAAGAACGTCGCGACGATCAGGCCGGCGACGAACCTCGCCAGCACCAGGACGACGTAGCCGGGCGCCACCGCCGACCCGGGGTTCGCCAGCACGGAGACCGCGACCAGCCCGGTGATCAGCGGTTTCCGGCCGGCCCGCGCGGTCAGGGTGGTGACCACCGGGCCGCCGGCGATCATGCCCGCGGCGTAGGCGCTCACCAGCAGACCGGCCGCCGGCACGGAGACGGACAGGTCCGCTGTGACGTCGAGATCGATCGCGACGTGTGCGAACTGGTGCACGAATTCGCCCACCGGCTCGACGTGCACGTCCGCCGCGTCGCCGAAGAGGTGGGCCTGACGCCGGCCCAGGTCGTCGCGCTGCGCGAGCTGTCCGAGCCGATCACCGCGCGGGAGCTGGCGAAGCGGATGTCCTGCGAGGCGTCCAACGCGACGTTCGTGATCGACCGGCGGGCGAAGGGATCGTGCTGACCGACGCCGGGCAGGAGTCGCGAACCGGGGTGGTGGAGCGGCTCAACCGGGCTTCGCCACTCGTTTCACCGCGTCAGGACCAGCAGGAGTCGCTGGTCGAGCTGCTCCGGGCGCTCGCCGGGCCTCAGGGGCGGTAGTAGGCGTCGGTGCCGCGATCGACGGGCACGATCGCCTTGCCCAGCGGCATCAGCGAGACCGGGATCAGCTTGAAGTTCGCCAGCCCCAGCGGGATCCCGATGATGGTGACGCACAGGACGATGCCGGTGAGCACGTGCCCGATCGCGAGCCAGATCCCGGCGAACACGATCCAGATGACGTTGCCGATCAGCGAGCCCACGCCCGCGTCGCGGCGGTCGACGATCGTCCGGCCGAACGGCCACAGCGCGTAGTTCGCGATGCGGAACGACGCGATGCCGAACGGGATCGTGACGATCAGGACGCAGCAGATGATCCCGGCGACCAGGTATGCCACGGCCATCCAGAAGCCGGCGAACACCAGCCAGATCAGGTTCAGGATCAGGCGCATCAGACGTGCAGCTCCCCACTGACGACGGTGACGGCCTGTCCGGACAGCGTCACCCGGTCCCCGTTCAGCAGGACCCGGACGATCCCGCCGCGTTCCGACGCCTGCTCGCCGACGAGCTCGGTCCGCCCGAGCCGGTCCGCCCAGTACGGCGCGAGCAGGCAGTGCGCCGACCCGGTGACCGGGTCCTCCGGCACGCCGACGGCGGGCCCGAAGACGCGGCTGACGAAGTCGGCCTCGTCGTGGTCGCCGGGCGCCGTCACGACGAGGCAGCGCGCGTCCCAACCCGCGATGACGTCCAGGTCCGGCTTCAGCTCGCGCACCTGTGTCGCGTGGGCGACCTCGACGAGGATGTCCCACCTGCCGCGGGCGACGCCCTCGATGGTGACCCCGGCCAGGGCGTCGAGCACGTCGTCGTCGGCGCTGCGCGGCGGGTCGCTCGGGAAGTCCATGCTGACCCAGCCGTCCTCGGCCCTGGTGCGCAGTTCGCCGCTGCGGGTGGTGAACACCTGCTCGCCGCCCAGGACGTGCCCGGTGGCCAGGGTCGCGTGCCCGCACAGGTCCACCTCGACCGCCGGGGTGAACCAGCGCAGCGACTTGGGGCCGTCGCCGGACACCTCCACGAACGCCGTTTCCGAGTGCCGCAGCTCGGCGGCCACCGACTGCATCCACGCGGTCTCGGCCGGTTCGTCGAGCAGCACGACACCGGCGGGGTTGCCCGCGAACGGGGTGCCGGTGAACGCGTCGACGATCGAGAGCCTCATGCCACCCACTCTAGGGGGTGTCCGGGAGGGGCCGGGATTTCTAAACTCGGCGGGAGTCAGTGTCGACCGCGTCCGAGGAGGCGTCATGCCAGCCCTGCCGAGTTATGCGTCGGGTATCTCCGAGGTGCCCCTGCTCGGGGACACCATCGGCGACAATTTCGACCGGACCGTGGCGGCGTTCGGCGAGCGGGACGCGCTGGTGGACTGCGCCGCCGGCCGCCGCTGGACCTACCGCGAGCTGGCGGCCGAGGTCGACGCGCTGGCCGCGGGGCTGGCCGGGCGCGGGATCGTCAAGGGCGACCGGGTCGGCATCTGGTCGCCCAACTGTGCCGAGTGGACGTTCCTGCAGTACGCGACGGCGAAGATCGGGGCGATCCTGGTCAACATCAACCCGGCCTACCGGTCGCACGAACTGGAGTTCGTGCTGAACCAGGCGGGGGTGCGGATGCTGGTGGCGGCGCGGACGTTCAAGACCTCCGATTACGCCGCCATGATCGAGGAGGTCCGGCCGCGGTGCGCGAGCCTGGAGCAGGTGGTGCTGCTGGGCTCGGCCGAGTGGTCCGAGCTGCTGGAGTCCGGGCGCGGCAAGCCGTTGCCGGAGGTGGGGTTGTCGGCGGACGACCCGATCAACATCCAGTACACCTCGGGGACGACGGGCTTCCCGAAGGGCGCCACGCTGTCGCACCACAACATCCTCAACAACGGCTTCTTCGTCGGCGAGCTGTGCCACTACACCGAGGCCGACCGGGTGTGCATCCCGGTGCCCTTCTACCACTGCTTCGGGATGGTGATGGGCAACCTGGCGGCCACCTCGCACGGGTCGTGCATGGTGATCCCGGCGCCCGCGTTCGACCCGAAGGCCACCCTGAAGGCGGTCGAGTCGGAGCGGTGCACGTCGCTGTACGGGGTGCCGACGATGTTCATCGCCGAGCTGTCCGAACCCGGCTTCGAGGACTACGACCTGTCGTCGCTGCGGACCGGCATCATGGCCGGCTCGCCCTGCCCGGTCGAGGTGATGAAGCAGGTCATCGAGCGGATGGGCATGTCCGAGGTGTCGATCTGCTACGGCATGACCGAAACGTCACCGGTGTCGACGCAGACCCGCGCGGACGATTCGATCGAACGGCGGGTGTCGACCGTGGGGCGGGTGGGGCCGCACCTGGAGGTCAAGATCGTCGACCCGGAGACCGGCCTGACCGCCCCGCGCGGCGAGCCGGGCGAGCTGTGCACGCGGGGTTATTCGGTGATGCTGGGCTACTGGGACCAGCCCGACAAGACGGCCGAGGTGATCGACGAGGCACGGTGGATGCACACGGGCGATCTCGGCGTGATGGACGACGAGGGCTACATCCAGATCACCGGGCGCATCAAGGACATGGTCATCCGCGGCGGGGAGAACATCTACCCGCGCGAGATCGAGGAGTTCCTGTACACCCACCCGGACGTGCTGGACGCGCAGGTGATCGGCGTGCCGGACGAGCGGTACGGCGAGGAGCTGATGGCGTGGATCCGGATGCGTGAGGGCGCGCAGCCGCTGACGGCGGAGTCCCTGCGGGAGTTCTGCACCGGGAAGCTGGCGCACTACAAGATCCCGCGGTACGTGCACATCGTCGACGAGTTCCCGATGACCGTGACGGGGAAGATCCGGAAGGTCGAAATGCGGGAAAAGGCAGTGGAGATCCTGAAACTGACGTAAGCGACGGTGGCGATGCGAGTGGCGCGGGCAGGCCCCGCGCCACCCGCGCATCTGTGGCAGGACCCTTCAGCCGGCTAGGGAGTGTCCTGTAACTGATCTACCTGCAGGCCTGGTTTGATCTTGGGTTGTGGTGGGTCGGGGTGAGGTGACGGATCGGGCGTGGGCGCGTATTGAGCCGTTGCTGCCGGTGTCGGGTCGGGGGCGGCAGTGGCGGGATCACCGGCAGGTGCTCAACGCGATTCTGTGGAAGCTGCGGACCGGGGCGCCGTGGCGTGACCTGCCCGAGCGGTATGGGCCGTGGAAGACCGCGCATGAACGGTTGCGGTTGTGGACCGCGGATGGCACCTGGCAGAGGATCCTGGACGAGGTGATCGTCAAGGACGACTCGATCGGTGAGGTCGAGTGGGTCATCTCGGTGGACTCCAGTGTGGTGCGAGCACACCAGCATGCTGCTGGGGCTCGGACAAAGGGGGCTGCGCGCCCGTCGTCGAGGCGCTCGCGGTCGACGGGGAAGGACTCGGCCGGTCCCGGGGCGGACTGAGCACGAAGATCCATCTTGCGGTCGATGGGCGCGGGTTACCGATGCGGGTGCTGCTCACCGGCGGCCAGGCCGGCGACAACCCACAACTGCTGCCGCTGCTGGATGGCATCCAGGTGGCCCGAATCGGGCCGGGCCGCCCGCGCTGCCGGCCCGAGATGGTCATCGCGGACAAGGCCTATTCGCATCCCTCAACCCAGCAGGCGATGCGGAACCGGCGAATCCGGTTCACCAGTCCAGAGCGGGAGGACCAGATCGCCCGCCGCGCCGCCGAGGGCTTCCGCGGCGGGCGTCCTCCCGCCTTCGATGCCGAGGCCTACCAGCGGCGCAACGTGGTCGAACGCTGTTTCAACAGGCTCAAACAGTTCCGCGGCCTGGCCACCCGCTACGCCAAACGCGCCGCCTACTACCAGGCCGAACTCACCATCGCCGCCATCGTCCTCTGGCTCAGATGACTTACAGGACACGCCCTAGCTTGAGTTTTAACTTTCGGGTGGTGCTTGCCTACCCCTGTTGATCATGAACGCAGCCCTTGGTCGATCATTCCTTCTTGCGACAGTTGGAAGATCGATCAGGGGCTGCGGTGATCAGTTTGCCGGATGCCAGTACCAGGCGTGCCGATGGGGAGCTGTCGAGGTTTCGGCGGCGGGTGTATGAGTCTTTGAACCGGCGGGCGGACGCGTTGTTCGAGCTGGCCGACGCGGTGTTGTGTGCTGATGGGCCGGTGCGGTCGGTCGCGGAGTTGTCCCTGGCGGGCGAGCATCGCCGAGGGTATGGCAGTGGGTATGCCGCACTCGCGCGCGGCAGGATGGACATACCGCGGTTACAGACCGCGCTGAGCGCGGCGCCGATCCCGCGGGCCGCGGACGGGCGGCTGGTGCTGGCGGTCGATGTGACCTGCTGGTTGCGTCCGGAAGCGCACACCTGCCCGCAACGGATCCTGTGTCACACCTACGGCCGCGGCAAAGACCAGCACATGATGGTGCCGGGCTGGCCCTACTCCGTCGTCGTCGCGCTGGAATCAGGGCGTGGTTCGTGGACCGCGCCGCTGGACGCGGTCCGGCTCGCGCCGGGCGACAACGCCGCGAGCGTGACCGCCCGGCAGATCCGCGGCGTGGTGGACCGTCTGGTCGCGGCCGGGCACTGGCGGCCGGGAGACCCGGACATCCTGCTGGTCGCCGATGCCGGCTACGACGGCCCCCGGCTGGCCCACGTGCTGGCCGATCTTCCGATCACCGTGCTGGTGCGGATGCGCACTGATCGGGTCCTGCATCGCCCGGTCCCGCCGCAGCCGCCCGGCACGCTGGGCAGACCCCGTCGCCACGGCGACGCGTTCGCTTTCGGTGACCCGGCCACCTGGGGGCATCCCGACGTCGTCACCGAAACCACGACCCGGCTCTATGGTCCCGCGCTGGTCCGGGCGTGGGATCGGCTGCACCCACGGCTGACCCACCGCATCGCCTGGGCCGGCCACGTCGGCACTCTGCCGATCATCGAGGGCACCGTGATCCGGCTCGAAGTCCACCGGCTGCCCTCCGGGGCGATCCCGAAACCGGTGTGGCTTTGGCACTCCCGCATCGGCCTGGACGCCACCGAGGTTGATCTGGCCTGGCAGGCGTTCCTGCGCCGGTTCGACATCGAGCACACCTTCCGCATGCTCAAGCAAACCCTCGGCTGGACCACCCCAAAACTTCGCTCACCCGAAGCGGCCGACCGCTGGACCTGGCTGCTGCTGACCGCCTACACCCAGCTGCGCCTCGCCCGTGACCTCACAGCGGACCTGCGCCGTCCTTGGGAGAAACCCCGACAAGCCAGGCGGCTCACCCCGGCCAGGGTCCGCCGAGGGTTTCGGAACCTACGGCCACAACTCGCCTGCCCCGCCGGCGTCCCGAAACCCTCGCGGCCAGGCCCTGGACGTCCAGCCGGAACACCCAACCAACGACCCGCCTCACGCCACGACGTCCACACCGTCACCACCACGAACACACCAAAGCCGAAACACAGCAAGAACACCAAATCGAGCAACCCACGACCCCGCCGACCCGGTTAAAACTCAAGCTAGGCCGAAACCTCCCGGCGCCCGGCAACGCCAGGTGAGACGCGACGTCACCAGACCGCCCCCGCCCCCGATCCCAGCCCGCCTTTGGTCGCCGATCAGGCGTGTCAAGGTACTCTTTCCCGCCTTGACACGCCTGCTCGGCGACCGAAACCCTCCAACCGGAGGGGACGGGGGAGGCCAGCACCCAAGGCGACCACGCCGGACGGCCTCAGGCGACGGGATGACCCAGCTCGCGTTGCGAGCACGGGCGCTGGGCGCCCGTGCTCGCAGCTACTGCACCGCCTCGGCGAGGGCCTTCGCGTCTTCCTCGCCGAACGTTTCTTCCAGCTGTTCCGGCGAGTAGTCCACATCGATCTGGGCGACGGGCACCCCGCGCGCCGATTCGATGGCTCCCAGGCGCCGCTGGGCCCGGTCGGCGGCGTAGTCGATGAACTCCTGCGGGTCGTTGTCGAAGGGGCGCGGCTCCTCGAACTGGTCCTGCACCCATTGGATCATCCCGAGGGCGTGCGGCAACAGCTCACCCATGCGCTGCTGCACCGCGTCCCACAACGAATCGTCCGCGGCGATGTGCCTGCGGCAGGTGAAGGTGCCCCACGCCATGTGCCGGCGCTCGTCGTCACCGATGTGCTTCACGAGTTGCTGCATGCCGGGCAGGATGCCGCGCGTGGTGCACACCTTCTGCCAGGCGTAGTAACCCGTCAGCGCCAGGCTTCCCTCGATCACGTGGTTGTAGGTGACGCTCGCGCGGATCTGGTTGAGCGGGCTCGGTTCGCGCTCGAGGACGCTCAGCGACTCCGGCAGCTCCTCGTAGAACAGCTTGCGGTAGTGCGGGTTCTCGCTCACGTACGACGTCAGGTCTTCCGTCAACCCGACCGCGTCCATCCAGCGCCGGAAGACCTCCGTGTGCTTGGCCTCCTCGAAACAGAACTGGGTCAGGTACATCTCGTCGCCGAAGCGGCCTTCGGCGGCCATCGCCTTCATGAACGGCTGGATGTCCTCCGTCACCGCCTCCTCGCCGGCGATGAACTGCGCGCACAGGTACGTCGACGAGCGGCGCTCCTCGTCGGTCAGCGTCTGCCAGTCCTCGGCGTCCTGGCTGAAGTCGATGTCCGCCGGGTTCCAGAACTTCCGGTTCCCCTTCACGAACAACCGCAACGGGAACGAGTCCCAGTTCAGCCCGCCCCGGCGCAGCGAGGCGAAACCGGTGCGGTGCACGGGCAGTGTGCCAGTCATGATCGTCACTCCATTGTGGACGCGTAGTGGGTGATGGCCGGTGCGATCGCGGCGCAGATCAGCTCCGCCGCCTCGGTCGCGGAATGGGTCGGCAGCACCAGGTGGCTCAAGGACAGCCGCACCACGGTCTCGGCCAGCAAGTTCGCGGCGTCGGTGCTGAGGGCGGGCAGGAACTCGCGGTAGTGCGTCGCCGCGGTCTCCATCGCCGCGGACAACACGGGTTCACCCCGGGTGGTGAGCAGCGGCAGCAGATCCTCACCCTGTGGTGTGCCCAGCGCGGAAGCCACCAGCCGGTTCTCCCGCGCGTGCTCGATCGTGTAGGTGACCGCATCCCGGATGCCGGTCAGCAGATCGGGTGCGGAGGCGAACCGGTGGTGGATGCCGTCCAGGAACTCGCCCGTGGTGCGCAGGACGACCGCCTGCACGAGTGCGTTCTTGTTGCCGAACTCGTTGTAGACCGTCTGGCGGCTGACCCCGGCCGCCGATGCGACGTCCGCCATCCGCAGGGCTGCGTAGCCCCGCGCCGCCAGGATGTCGGCCGCCGCGTCGAGCAGTGTCTCCCGCAGCGAGGTCCTGGTCCGCGCCGCGAACGAGTCGGTGATCCCAGTCACAAGCCCAGCTTGACACAACAGCTCCTGATGTCAAGAACCTTGACCCGATCGGCGTCACTGTAAAGTCGAGGTGAGATGGCTGCCGGAACTGCCGGTGCTTCCGGCTACCGTGGCCGCGTGGGGATCGTCGTCGGCTTCGACCTGGACATGACGCTCATCGACCCGCGGCCGGGCATGGTCGCGGTGATGAACGCACTCGGCGCGGAGGCGGGCCTGCCGCTGGACGGTGAGCACTTCGCCGCCAACCTGGGCCCGCCGCTGGATCAGGTGCTGCGCGAATTCGGCGCGCCCGAACACCGGATCACCGGCCTCGTCGACCGGTTCCGCCAGCTGTACCCGGAGATCGTGGTCCCGGAGACCGTCGCGCTCCCGGGCGCGCACGAGTCACTGGCCGCGGTGCACGAGGCGGGTGGCCGCACGGTCGTGGTCACCGGCAAGTACGGGCCGAACGCGGCGCTGCACGTGAAGGCGCTCGGCCTCGCCGTGGACGTCCTGGTGGGCGAGCTGTGGTCGGACGGCAAGGCAGTGGCCCTGCGTGAGCACGGCGCGTCGATCTACGCCGGCGACCACCTGGGGGACGTGCGGGGCGCGCTCGCCGCGGGCGCGGTGCCGGTGGGTGTGACCACCGGACCGTGCAGCCGGGCGGAGTTGCTGGAAGCCGGGGCGGAAGTCGTCTTCTCCAGCCTGGCGGAGTTCCCCGGCTGGCTCAGCCGGCAGCCGCTTTCCGGTGCTCGCGGACCAGGGAGATGAGCGACAGGGCGATGCCGAGGGGGGTGGCCACGCCGGCCAGGGCGCTGAGCCAGACCGGGAGGTCCCGCAGGCCGAAGGCGAACATGACGAACACGGCCAGCACGGCCAGCACGCCGATGGCGAACACGCCGATCCCGAGCCGCATCAGGAACGGCTTCCGGGGGGAGGTCTTGGCCGGAGTATCCATGCCACAAGGTTAGAACCCATATCTTCTTCACCCCAGGGCGCATACCGGGATAGGCTGGCGGATACGCGTCCTGGGTACGCCCAGGGCGCGTTCGTCGTGCAGGGCGGTCACGTGCCGCCGGTACGCGAGATGACGTAGTGCAGAGCGAAGGAACGGTGAGGGCAGTGCCGACCGGCAAGGTCAAGTGGTACGACGCGGAGAAGGGGTTCGGTTTCGTCACCCAGGATGGCGGCCAGGACGTCTACATCCGCAAGACCGCGCTCCCCCAAGGGGTCGAGGCACTCAAGGCCGGCCAGCGGCTGGAGTTCGGCGTCGCCGACGGCCGGCGCGGCCCGCAGGCCCTGTCCGTTCGCCTGATCGACAGCCTGCCCTCGGTCGCCGAGGCGCGCCGTCGTCCCGCCGAGGAGCTGCACGGCCTGATCGAGGACATGATCAAGCTGCTGGAGATGAAGGTGCAGCCGGACCTGCGCCGCGGCCGCTACCCCGACCGCAAGAACACCAAGCGCATCGCCGAAGTGATGCGCGCGGTCGCGCGCGACCTCGACCCGTAACTCCCGGCCGGACCAGGTGGGGCTCCTCGCATCGAGGGGCCCCGCTTCGTCGTCAGCCGGGCTGGACCTGCAGCGACCACAGGCCCCGCACGACCAGCTGCGGGTTGCCGTTCTCGTCGACGATCGGGTTGCCCGCCGGGTCCACGGCGTAGGCCGCGCCGAGCTGCTGCACCTCGACCACCACGAGCTGGTCGTCCGGCGCGTTGCCGGTGGCCGTGTAGGCGAGCTTGGAGCCCGGCGTGAAGAACTGCTGCTTCACCGGCTGCAGCTCGCCCTTGGCGTTGGCGTACTGGACGTTCACCAGCCACGGGGTGTCGCCGATGTCGGACGGGACGGAGATCTGCACCGGCTTGCCCCGCCGGACCTTCAGGGTCACGGCGGCGTCCGGGGACTCGTCGCAGGACTTCAGGAGCGCGTCGCAGTGGGCGATCGGCTCGGCGTTCACCGTGTGACCGTCGCCGAAGAAGGTGACCTCGGGCGGTCCGACGGAGGCGGAGCATCCGGTTAGTGCCAGCGCCCCGGCCGCGAGCAACAGCAAAGTTCGCCGCATGCCGGAAACACTACGGGTCGGCTCACTGCACGCGGGGAGCGGCCCCGGTGCCGGTGCGGGCGGGCTGACGGGCCCGCCGCGCGCCCAGTCCGGGCAGGAGTGACGAACCTCTCTGCAGCAGGAACGTCTGGGCCAGGCCGAGGGCGAGCAGGATCGACACGACCAGGAACCCGATCCAGTACGTCGGGGGCAGCAGCAGGCCGACCGCGCCGCCGAACACCCACGCCAGCTGCAGCACGGTTTCCGAGCGGCCGAACGCCGACGCCCGCGACTCCTCGGGCAGGTCGCGCTGGATCACCGCGTCGAGGCTGATCTTCGCCAGCGCGCTCGCCGTGGAACCGACCAGGCCGACGACCGCGGCTGTGACGATCCCGGCCATGACGGCGGCCAGGACCGTCGACGCCAGCGTCGCCCCGACGCACCCGAGCACCACCTGGCTCGCGTGCCCGAAGGTCAGCCGCGACCCGAGCGCGTTGCCGACGAACCCGCCGATCCCGGCCGCGCCCCCGATCAGTCCCAGCATCAGCAGTTGCATGAACGGCGTCTGCCCGCCCTGTTCCGCGTGCGCCTTCACGGCGAACGCGGCGAACATCATCAGGAAGCCGGTGAGAACCCGGATGGTCCCGTTGCCCCACAACGCGACCACGACCTCGCTGCCCATCGGCTGGCGTTTCTTCTTCTTCGCCGGGTGCGCTTTCAGCGTGGTCGGGACCTCGCCCTCGGTCACCTCGACCCACGCCGGGATCCGCATCGCCTGCACGGCACCGACCGCGCAGATCAGGCCGGTGAACCACAGCGCGCCC
This sequence comes from Amycolatopsis thermophila, assembly GCF_030814215.1. Lineage (NCBI taxonomy): Bacteria > Bacillati > Actinomycetota > Actinomycetes > Pseudonocardiales > Pseudonocardiaceae > Amycolatopsis > Amycolatopsis thermophila. The sequence goes on from NZ_JAUSUT010000001.1 coordinate 2,954,127, forward strand.
GCGGAGCCGAACACCGAGTTGACGCCGGAGGCGACGGCGCCGAACACACCACCGGCGACGAGCCCGAACACGGTGAGGCGCGCGTTGGTCTTCGACAGCGTGATGTCCGGCGGTACGACCCGCGGCGTGACCGCGGACTTGAGGACCGTGAACGACTTGGACAGCACCATCTTGCCGAGCGCGGCGGGGTAGAGCCCCCAGTCGTTGAAGTGCAGGGCCATGATCACGGCCATCAGCACCTGGCCGACCGACGTGAGGCACATCGCCAGACGCCGGCCGCGCTGGATGCGATCCAGCAGCGGGCCGATGACCGGGGCCACGAGCGCGAACGGCGCGATGGTGATCAGCAGGTACAGCGCGACCTTGCCGCGGCCCTCGCCGCTGGTGGCCGCGAAGAACAGGGTGTTGGCGAGCGCGATGGCCATCGCCGCGTCACTGGCGTAGTTCAGCATCACCGCGTACGTCAGCGAGGTGAGGCCGGACTTGTCGGCGCCGTCGGCCTTGGTCGCGCGCTGGAACGCGCCGACCGCCTTGCCGCCGAGCTCCCGGCTGCGCAGCGCGGCGACCCGGGTGACCGTCAGCTTCTTCGGCATCCGGGGCAGTGGGCCCGCGGTGGCCTCGGTGCGGTGTTCCGTGGTCGCCTCGGGCTCGGGCGGCGGCTCCTTCGCGTAGCCGTCGGTGCGGTAGTGGTCGTAGAGCGGCTCGGTGCGCCGCGGCGGCGGCTCACCGCCGGGCGGGGGCTCGGTGCTGCGCGGCGGTTCGCTGTGCCAGGGGCGCTGCGGCGGCGGGTTGTGCCGCGGCGGGTACGGGCGCGCGCCGCGCGGAGGCGGCGGCGTGCGGCTGCCCGCCGGGAACTCGCTCGTCGGTGCCTCGTCGGCGTCCGGGACCGAGGACCGATCCGGGTAGAAGCCGCCCTGGGCGCGCCACGAGTGACCGGCCCCCGGTGCCGGTGTCCACTTCCGTTTGCGCCCCACGGGTCAATCTTGCCGTATTCCTGGGCCGCCGCGCTGAACGATCAGGCAGTGGGGACGAATTTCACCCGGAACATCAGCGGCCACAGCTTCCCGGTGAGGAGGAACTCGTCGGTGCCGGGGATCGCGGCGATGCCGTTGAGCACGTCGGCCGACGCCGCCTGGGCCGCGGTGAGCAGGCCGGACGCGGTGATCTGGCCGGTCACCTCGCCGGTCGCGGGGTCGATGCGCAGGATGCGGTCGGTCTGCCAGACGTTGGCGTAGACGGCGCCGCCCGCGCACTCCAGCTCGTTGAGCTGCGCGAACGTCTGCGCGCCGTGGTGGACGGTGACCTGGCCGGTGACCTCGAACGTCGACGGGTCGCGGAAGGTGAGGCGGTCGGAGCCGTCGCTCATCACCAGCCGGCCGTCGGCGTGGCACAGCCCCCAGCCCTCGCCGTCGTAGGACACCCGCCGCAGCTCGGCGAGCGTTCGCGCGTCCCGTTCGATCGCGACGCCGTTCTGCCAGGTCAGCTGCCACACGGTCGGGCCGGTGACGGTGATCCCCTCACCGAACAGCGGTGACGGCAGGTCCACGCGCGTGGCCGGCGGCTGCCCGGGCGCGCCGGCGCGCAGCGACGACCGGCCGACCAGGCCGGTGCCCTCGTAGAGGGTGGGGCCGGAGAACTCGAGCCCCTGCGTGAACGCCGACGGATCGTGCGGCAGCGTCTCCAGCACCTGCACCGTGAGCTGTGGAACCGTGCTCGGGGCAGGGGGTGTCGAGGCCGCGCAGCCGCTGAGCGCGGCGGCCGCGGCGAGGGTGAGGGCGATCAACGTGCGCACGGCTCCACCCTGACACGGAGGCGTTGAGCGCGCGGGGCACAATTGGGGTATGACGCTGCTGCTCACCCTGGACGACGGCTCCGTGGAGCGCGCCCTCGCCGAGGCGGTCGACCTCGCTCGCGGGGCCGCGGTCGAAGAGGCGGGCGCCGACCAGGTCGGGGAGCACGTCGGCGTGTCGCGGGAGGACGCGGTCTCGGCGAGCCACCTGTTCGAGGCGCGGGTGCCCGGCTACCGCGGCTGGCGCTGGTCGGTGACCGTCGCGAACGCGGGCCCGGACACGCCGGTGACGGTGAGCGAGGTCGTGCTCGTGCCCGGCCCGGACGCCCTGATCGCCCCGCAGTGGGTGCCGTGGGAGCGCCGGGTGCGCGCCGGTGACCTGGGCGTCGGCGACCTCCTCCCGCCGGACAAGGACGACCCGCGCCTGGTGCCGGCGTACCTGCAGTCCGACGACCCGGCGGTCGAGGAGGTCGCGCACGAGGTCGGCCTCGGCCGGGTGCACGTGCTGTCCCGCTACGGCCGCGAGGAGGCCGCCACGCGGTGGCACCGCGGCGAGTTCGGCCCGCGGTCGGACATGGCCCGCAGCGCGCCCGCCCACTGCGGCACGTGCGGCTTCTACCTCCCGCTCGCCGGGTCGCTGCGCGCGGCGTTCGGCGTGTGCGGCAACGAGATCGCGCCGGCCGACGGCACCGTGGTGCACGCCGAGTACGGCTGCGGCGCGCACTCCGAGGTCGAGGTCGAGGTGACCTCGTCGGTGCCGGTCGCCGAGCTGGTCTACGACGACTCGCTGCTGGACATGGAGCCGGTCGAGGAGCCCAAGGCCGAGACGGGCGCCACCGCGGACGTCGAGACGGCGAGTGAGTCAGCTGAGTGATCCGTTCGGCACCGGGGCGCTGCGTGCCTCGGTGCTGCGGGCCTGGCGGGACTCGCCGACCCGGTTCACCGAGGACCTCAACGCCGAAGGCGACCTCCGGGCCGGCGGTTACCGCGACCGGCTGTTCGTCGAGCTGGCGCAGAACGCGGCCGATGCCGCCGCGATGAGCGGAACCCCCGGCGCGCTGCGGGTTTCCGTCGTCGACGGGGAACTGCGCGTCGCCAACACCGGTGCGCCGCTCGACGCCGCCGGGGTCGCGTCGCTGGCTTCGCTGCGAGCGTCGGCCAAGCAGGGCGGCACCGTCGGTCGGTTCGGCGTCGGGTTCGCCGCGGTGCTCGCGGTCAGCAGCGAGCCGCGGGTGATCTCGCGCACCGGTGGTGTCGCGTTCTCCGAGGCGCGGACGCGTGCGGCCGTCGAGCGCGACGGCACCGTGCCCGTGCTGCGCCTGCCGTGGCCCGCCGACGAGGACGTCCCCGACGGCTTCGACACCGAGGTCCGCCTCCCACTGCGGGACGGCGTCGACCCGGACGACCTGCTCGCGCGCCTGGCCGACGAGGCCGAGGACCTGCTGCTGTCGCTGCCCTGGCTGGCGCGGATCGAGGCGCCCGCCGGGGTCTGGACGCGCTCCCAAGTGGACGGTGTGGTCGAACTGGGCACACCGTCCGGCACGGTCCGCTGGCTGACCCAGGCCGGTGAGCACGCGGTGTGGGCGAAGCCGGTCGACGGGCGGCTCACCGAGGACGTGCTGCACGCGCCGACGCCGACGGACGAGCGGTTGTCGTTGCCGGCCCGGCTGATCGCGACCGTGCCGCTGGAGCCGTCGCGGCGCCGGGTGCTGCCGGGTGCCGACGCCGCGCTCGCCGCGGCCGCCCGCGAATACCCGGCGCTGGTGCGCAAGCTCGCGCCGGAGGACCGGCTGGACCTGGTTCCCGAGGCCGGTTTCCCGCTGTCCGAAGTGGATGGAACCCTGCGCGAGCTGGTCGGCCGCCAGCTGGCGACCCAGGCCTGGCTGCCCGCCGCCCGCGGCGACGATCTCGTGCCCTCGGGCGCCCGCGTGCTGGCGGTCGAGTCGCCGCGGCTGCTGGAGCTGCTCGCCGACGTCGTCCCCGGGCTCGCCGGCATCAGCGGGTACGAGCCGGCGCAGGTCCTCGCGACCGTCGGCGCCGACCGGCTCGACGTCTCCGAGCTGGCCGACCTGCTCACCGGCGTCGACCGCGACCTTCAGTGGTGGGTCGAGCTCTACGACGCGTTCCTGCCGTTGCTGGACAACCACGAGGTGACCGCGGACGACCTGGGCGCGCTACCGGTGCCGATGGCCGACGGGCGGACGCTGCCCGGCCCGCGCGGCGCGCTGTTGCTGGGTGCGTCCGAACTGCTGGACCTGCTGGCCGACGCCGACGTCGGCGGCCTGCGGCTGGTGCACCCGCGGGCCGCGCACCCGCTGCTCGAACGCCTCGGCGCCAAGCAGGCGGAGGCCACAGACCTGCTCGAAGCGCCCGCCCTGCGCGACGCCGTCGAGCGCAGCGTGACCGATGCCGAGTCCGGTTTGGACACGTCACCGCTGGCGAAAGCCGTGCTGCGCCTGGCTTCCGAGACCTCCGGCGAAGGGCTGGGCGCGCTCGCGCTGCCGTCCGAGGACGGCTGGCGCCGGGCCGACGAACTGGTGCTGCCGAACTCGCCGCTGCGCGAGGTGTTCGACCCCGAGGTGTTCGAGGAGGACGGTCCGTTCTCCGTGCTGGACGCGGAGTTCGCCGAGCAGTGGCCCGCGCGGGTGCTCATCGAGCTGGGCGTGCTGGACGAGTTCCTGGTCGTGGAGAACCCCGACGAGCGGCCGGAGATCCGCGACCTCGACCTCGTGGCCGACGACGCGTGGCCGCGCGCACTGGCGCTGATCGCCGGACGGCGCGAGACGTGGGCGGCCCTGACGATGCCGGACAGCCCGTCGGCGGCCTGGCTGGCACGCAACGCGCTGCTCGCCGGGCGCCCGCCCGCGGAGTGGCGCCTGCCCGGCGCCGAGTCCCTGGCCGGGCTGTACGACCCGGTGCCCGACGTCGGCGTGCGCCCGGACGTGCTGGCCGCGGCCGGGGTCCGGGCGGAGCTGGCCGTGCGGAACCTGGACGACGCGGCCGACCTGCTCGACCGGCTCGGCGATCCGGACCGCGAGGTGTCGCCGGGACTGGTCCTGCGCGCGCACGCCGTGCTCGCCGCCGCCGACCTGGACTGGTCCGAGCTGGACGCGCCGGAGCGGGTCCGCACCGTGGACGGTTCCGTGGTGGACGCCGAGCGGACCGCGGTGCTCGACCTGCCCTGGCTCGGCGCGGTGTGGGCGCCGGAACGCCTGGTCGCGGCCGCGCCGGGGGCGGACCCGGCCGCGCTGGCCGAGTTGCTGGACATCCCGCTGCTCAGCGAGCACGCGGACGCCCGGATCAGCAGCGACGGCGAGTTCGTGCCGTGGCCGGAGATGACCGCGCTGGTCCTGGCCGCGGAGCTGCTGGACATCCGGCTGCCGGACGGTGGCCTGGTCGTGCACGACGAGTTGACGGTCGAGGTCGACGGAGTCAAGCGCGCCACGCCGTGGTGGGTCGAAAGTGGGACGTTTCACGGGGAACATCACGCGGAGGACTCCCCGGAAGGGCTGGCCCGCGCGTTCGCCTGGGCGACCGGCCGCTGGGCGGACCGGCACCTGGTCGAAGCCGTGCTGAACGACCCGGCGACGACGACCTACCTGCTCTAGAGGCCCGTCTGGGCGCTGCGGCTGCCGCGCCGGCGGGCCCAGCGCTGCCAGCTCATGATGCCCATGCCGATCAGGCCCAGGACGACACCGGACAGGCACGTCCACATCCACACGCCCGCCGGCCCGCCCGTGCCGAACAGGCGGATCGCGCCCAGCACGAGAAAAGCGGCCAGCCAGACGAGTGTGCCGACCACGACGACCGGGTAGAGCGTCACAAGTCGCGGCGGTAGCTCGGGCACCGGAAGCAACGGACGTTTAACATCCCCGGCGTTGATGGGATCGGCCACGTCAGGAAGGCTACCCGCGAGGTAGCGGACAGAGGCAGGACGCATGACGGAACAGCAGACCCGGACCCGCACCCAGGCTGCGGCCAGGACCGGACTCGACCGGTTCTTCAAGATCAGTGAGCGCGGGTCGAGCGTCGGCCGCGAGGTCCGCGGCGGGCTCGTCACGTTCGTCACGATGGCCTACATCGTGGTGCTCAACCCGCTGATCATCGGCAGCTTCTCGACGCAGGACGCCGGCGCGCACAAGGACCTGTTCGGCAACATCCTGCCGGTCCCGCAGGTGGCGGCGGTGACCGCGCTGGTCGCCGGCGTGATGACGATCCTGATGGGTCTCGTGGCGAACTACCCGTTCGCGATGGCCACCGGCCTGGGGATCAACTCGATGCTCGCGGTCACCATGGCGCCGCGGATGAGCTGGCCGGCGGCGATGGGGCTGGTGCTGCTCAACGGCCTGATCATCCTCGTCCTGGTGCTGACCGGTGTGCGGACGATCGTGTTCCGGGCCGTGCCCGCCCCGCTCAAGGCGGCGATCGCGGTCGGGATCGGCCTGTTCATCACGCTGATCGGCCTGGTCGACGCCGGTTTCGTGCGGCGCATCCCGGACGCGGCGAACACGACCGTGCCGGTCGGCCTCGGCATCGGCGGCTCGATCTCGAGCTGGCCGACCCTGGTGTTCGTCATCGGGCTCCTGATCACCGGCATCCTGGTGGCGAAGCGGGTGCGCGGCGGAATCCTGATCGGCGTCCTGGTGACCACCGTGATCGCGATCGTCCTGGAGTCGATCGTCAAGGCCGGCCCGTCCAACGGCACCAACCCGAAGGGCTGGAACCTGGGCTACCCGGCGCTGCCGGACAAGGTCGCCGGGCTGCCGGACCTGTCCCTGCTGGGCCGGGTCAACTTCGACGCGTGGGTGCAGGTGCCCGCGATCACCGCGGCGCTGCTCGTGTTCACGCTCATCCTGACCGACTTCTTCGACACGATTGGGACGATGACCGGCCTCGGCAAGGAGGGCGGCCTGCTGAACGAGAAGGGCGAGTTGCCCAACACCGGCAAGGCGCTGTTCGTGGACAGCCTGGGTGCGGTGGCCGGCGGCGTCGCCTCGTCGAGTTCGAACACCGTGTTCGTCGAGTCGGCGTCCGGCATCGCCGAGGGCGCGCGCACCGGGCTGGCCAACGTGGTCACCGGGCTGCTGTTCATCGCCGCGATGTTCTTCACCCCGCTGTACGAGGTAATCCCCGTCGAGGCCGCGGCGCCCGCGCTGGTGATCGTCGGCGCGCTGATGATCAGCCAGGTGCGCGAGATCGACTTCACCGACTTCCGGATCGCGCTGCCCGCGTTCCTGACGATCGTGGTCATGCCGTTCACGTACTCGATCACCAACGGGATCGGCGCCGGGTTCATCACCTACGTGGCCATCCAGATCGTGACCGGCGGGGCGCGGAAGGTGCACCCGCTGCTGTGGGTGATCGCGGTGGCGTTCGTGGCCTACTTCGCGGTCGGCCCGATCCAGGAGGCGCTCGGCTGAGCCACGAGTCGCTCGACGGCGGCGGTGACCAGCTCGTCGCGCTCGGCCTCGGAGAAGACGTCGGGCAGGGTGAGCTGCTCGACGATCAGCCAGTTGAGGGCCAGGAACAGCAGGCGCACGGCCATCGCGTCGCCGGGCAGGCCGGACGACTCGTGGTAGGCCACGTTGGCCGCGACGTCGGCGCGCACGCGTTCGGTCAGCACCTCGCGCAGCCGCGGTCGCCGGGTGGCCTCCAGGCGTAGCTCGAGCAGCGCGAGGTAGCCGCTGCGGAACGCGCTGATCCGGCTCACCAGCTCGCGCATCAGCTGGGTGTAGGTCTCCCGGTCCGGCTCGGCCGACAGCTGACGGGCGATCGTCGCGTCGTCGGGCTGGAGCCGTTCGTACACCCGCTCCCCGGCCTGGTACAGCAGGTCGTCGCGGTTGGCGAAGTAGTTCGAGGCCGTGCCGGTGGGCACGCCGGCCTTGGCGTCGACGGCGCGGAAGGTGAGGCCGCGGGCCCCTTCTCCGGCCAGGACTTCGATCGCCGCGTCGACCAGAGCGGTCCGGCGTTCGGTGTTCTTGCGCATGGTTGACACCACTCCATCTGTAGTACTAACCTTCGAACCACTACGGACATAGTACTTCAGAAGGAGTGGTTATGCGAGAACTGGTCTACTACGTCGGCGTGAGCATCGACGGCCGGATCGCCGGCCCGGGCGGTGAGTTCGACTTCTACCCGCAGGGCGACGAGGAACAAGCCGCCGAGTACGTCGGGTGGATGACCGAGCGCTACCCGGAGACCCTCCCGACGTCCTTCCGGTCCGCGCTCGGGATCACCGGAGCTCCCAACCGGAGCTTCGACACGGTCGTGATGGGGCTCGGCACCTACCGTCCCGCCCTGGACGAGGGGATCACCAGCCCGTACGCGCACCTGCGCCAGTACGTCGTGTCCAGCACGCTCGGACCCGGACCGGATCCGGCGGTGACGGTGGTCGGCGGCGATCCGCTCGGTCTGGTGCGCTCGCTCAAGGAGGAGGACGGCCAGGACATCTGGTTGTGCGGCGGCGGACGGCTGGCCGGCGAGGTCTGGCCCGAGATCGACCGGCTGGTGATCAAGAGCTATCCGGTGGTCGCCGGTGCGGGGATCCCGGTGGTCGACGGCGAGTTCGATCCCACCCGGTTCCAGGTCACCGACCGCCGGTCCTTCGGCAACGGCGTGACGGTCACCTGGCTGGCGCGGCGGTAGGTGCGATCGATTTCACCCGGTCGTCCCGCCGATCGTGAGGTATGCTAACTATGTGTCCGATGTGCGGGAGCCTGCCCTGGCGAGCCGGTTGCGGCTCGCGGTGGTGCGGCTCAACCGCAAGCTCCGGGCGCAGCGCACCGACGAGAACGTCTCGCTGACGCAGCTGGCGGCACTGTCCACACTGCACAAATGCGGGCCGCTCACGCCGGGCAGGCTGGCGGCCAGGGAAGGTGTCCAGCCGCCGTCGATGACGAGGGTCATCGCGGCGCTGGAGGATTTCGGGTTCGTCGAGCGGAGCCCGCACCCCACCGACGGGCGGCAGTCGATCGTCGCCCTCACCGAGCGGGGTCGCGCGTTCGTCGGGGAAACGATCTCGGTGCGCGAGGCCTGGCTGGACCGGAAGCTGGCAGAACTGAGCGGTGACGAGCGGGAAGTCCTCGCTCGCGCCGCCGAGATCATCGACAGGATGGCGGGGAACGAATAACGGTGCGGGCCAACACGGGTACTGACAGACAGTCCGATCAGACGACCACAGCTACCCGAGGCCAGGCACCTCCCGCCGAGAACGTTCCGGCGGACCGGTCCTGCACCGCGCCCGCGGGCCGGGTGCGCAGCCGGACCCCCGGGCAGCCGCCGGCCGCGCAGGCCGAAGCCGCCACCGAGCAGGCGACCGGCGCGGCCACCGAGCCGGAGCACAAACCCGAGCCGAAGGCGAGCATGTTCGCGTCCCTGCGGGTGCGCAACTACCGCCTGTTCTTCTCCGGCCAGGTCATCTCGAACATCGGCACCTGGATGCAGCGCATCGCGCAGGACTGGCTGGTTTTCCAGCTGTCCGGCAACAACCCGGTGGCGCTCGGCATCGCGGTGATGCTGCAGTTCCTGCCGACCCTGATGCTGTCGCTGTGGGCCGGCGTGCTCGCCGACCGCGTCGACAAGCGCAAGCTCTGCATCGCGATCCAGAGCGGCATCGGGGTGCAGGCGCTGGTCCTCGGGCTGCTCGACGTCGGCGGCATCGTGACCCTGTGGCAGGTCTACGTCCTGTGCTTCGTGCTCGGGATCTTCAGCTCGCTGGACGTGCCGGCGCGGCAGTCGTTCGTCGCCGAGATGGTGGGGCGCAAGCAGATCAGCAACGCGGTCGCCCTGAACTCGTCGGTGTTCAACATGGCGCGCATCGTCGGGCCCGCCATCGCCGGGTTCGCGATCACCTGGGTCGGCACCGGCTGGATGTTCCTGGCCAACGCGGTCAGCACGCTCGCCGTCATCACCGGCCTGCTGCTGATGAACCCCGACCAGCTCTTCCGCGGCCCCGCGGTGGCGCGCGCCAAGGGACAGCTGCGCGAGGGCCTGGCCTACGTGCGCGGCCGCTCCGACCTGGTGTCGCTGATGGTGCTGGTGTTCTTCGTCAGCACGTTCGGCATCACGTTCTTCACGTCGCTGGCCATCGTCGCGGGCAACGTGTTCGGCACCCAGGCCGACGGCTACGGCCTGCTGTCCACCCTGATCGCGGTCGGCACGTTCACCGGTTCGCTCATGGCCGCCCGCCGGGGCGCCCGCGGCAAGCCGAGGGTGCGGCTGCTGCTGCTCGCCGCCTTCAGCCTGGGCGCGGTCGAGTTCGTGGCCGCGTTCATGCCGACCTACCTGGCCTTCGGCATCGCGCTCATCCCGCTCGGCTTCGCCACGATCACGTTCCTCAACACCGCCAACGCGCTGGTGCAGACGTCGGTCTCGCCGGAGATGCGCGGCCGCGTGATGGGGCTGTACGTGCTGGTGCTGATCGGCGGCAACCCGATCGGCGGCCCGATGGTCGGCTGGATGGCGGACACCTTCGGCGGCCGGTCCCCGTTCTACATCGGCGGCGTGATCTCCGTGATCACGGCCGTGGCCTGCGCGATCGTGCTCGCCCGGCGCGGCGGGATGACGCGGCCGGCTCGGCTGGCCGGGCTGCGGGTGCTCAGCGCCCGAGGAGAGCGGGCAGCACGGACTCGGCGAGCGCTCTGAGGTCCCGTCCCGTCCCGGTGAAGGACAGCTCCTGGCTGGTGTCGTCGTCCAGCTTGACGGCCACGACGTCCGGGGTGACCAGGGCGGGACGTCCGGCGACGGTGTCCGGGTAGGCGCGCGGGGTCACGTCGTCGCTCAGCGCGGCCTGCACCGTGCGCACCGTGCAGCGGCCGTCGAACTTCGGTTTCGCCGCCGACACGCTCGTGCCCAGCGTCTTCGCGAGCTGGGTGCACAGCTGCCACGACACCACCGGCCACGGCGAGCCGAGGATGCCGTACCCCGCGACCGGCTCGGTCTCCTTCATCGCGATCGTGCCGTCGCGGTTCGCCTCGGGCAGGTCCGGTCCCGGAGCCATGGTGGCGTCGATGACCCCCCGCGCGATGGACGTCGCCAGCTCGTCGAGCGCGAGACCGGGGCGCGTCACCGCGTACCGCGTGATGTCGACCCGCAGGTACGGGTGGATCTCGCCGTTGGGTTCGTCGTCGACCAGGTGGACGTTGAGGCGCGCGTTGACCGCGCCGCTGGTCTCCACCTCGGCGGCGCGGCCGGAGACGGTCAGACTCTGCGGCGAGCGCAGGGTGGCGGGCAGGTTGTCGAGCCGGAGGACGACGTCCAGGCTGCCGGTCACGAGGTGGCAGCCGCCGCCGCGCACCTCGCGGAGCGTCGCGCCGCCGAGCACGGCCTGCCAGCGCTGCTCGGACAGGGCCTGGCACAGCACGTGGCCCGAGCTGCCCGCGGGCAGGGCGGCGAGCATCTCGCCGGAGGGCATCGGAACCCGGCGGGGCAGCTCCCCGTCCCTGCTCGGCCAGACGGCGGGCAGGCCCGGTGCGGCCGGCGGCGCGGCGCTGCTCTGCGACCACCAGTAGCCGGCCGCGCCGGCGACGCACGCGAAGGACAGCAGCACGCCGATCACGATGGCGATCACGGTCGACGTCTTCACGCGCGCAACGCTATCCGGTGACCGGGCGAGTTCGATCAGTGATCCCCTTCCGGGCCGCTGAGCTGCGTGAAACGGCTCCGGGACGGCGCGTCGGTCGCCGGAACTCGCGACGGTTCTCGTCGGCGGCCATCCGGCGTCGCGCACCTACGTCCGCATGACGAGCAACCACTGCCGCACAGCTTCGCCGCCATGGGCCGATGACGATCGCCGTGTTGCCGGCGCAGACCGTCGCCACGGCGTCCGCACGATCGGGTGAGCGACCCGCCCCTTGCGCAGCCCAGTGAAGTTAGGCTAACCTAACGCTTGTCCGCTTCGTGGTGGGAGCGGCAGTCAGTTCGGGAACGGGCGGAGCCCCGGTGCCGGGAAGTGTCCCAGCACCGGGGCTTCGTTCACGTGTATCCCGAAGTGCACCCGGTACGCCTCGACCTTCTCCGCGGCGGTCAGGTCCCGCTCGGCCCGCTTGCCGTCGACCGTTTCGATCAGCTTGTCGCCGGCCAGGGTGATCCGCCCGGACGGCGTCGAGATCGTGCACACGACGTTCTGCGTGAAGTGCGAGTCCGGCGAGGTGGCCTGCCACCAGCAGGTCGGGACGAAGTCGGCCAGCTCCCGCGCCCGGGGCTCCAGCCGGTAGGCCGGCTCGCCGTTGTGCCGGACCTCGATCTCGCCCCCCGGCGAGTCCAGCACCAGGAACTCGCCCTCGGCGTCGTCCTGCGGCTCGCACGCGCTCAGCCGCAGCGGGTGCCGGGCGAAGCGGCCGAAGCCGACGTCGGCCAGCCACGGCTCGTCCAGGTCGACCCGCAGGGCCAGGTGGTCGAACGGCGCGCCCCACCGCCCGCCGCCGAACACGCGCGCGCCCAGCAGCGTTACCGGGAACCCCAGCTCCCGCAGCAGGGCCGCGAACAGGCCGTTGAGCTCGTAGCAGAAGCCGCCGCGGCGCCCGCGCACGATCTTGTCGAACAACGCGTCCTCGTCGAGCACGATTCGCTCGGGCAGGTGAACGCTGAGGTTCTCGAACGGCACCGCCATCAGGTGCGCCACGTGCAGCTCGCGGAGCGCGTCCGCGGTCGGGGCAGCGGGCCGGGCGGCCCCGATGCGGGCCAGGTACGCGTCGACATCCATGAGCGCCAGCCTGCACCCTCCACAGTGGTCGAGGTCAAGCCAAAAAAGAAGGGCCCTGTCCGCGCGGGCGCGCGGAAGGACCCCTCGGGGCTCGCTCCAGGTCAGAGGAGCAGGCCGTTGCCGCCGGAGACGGCGTTGTCGAACCGCTTGCTGATCTCGCCCCAGTTGTAGACGTTCCACAGCGCCTTGACGTAGTCCGCCTTGACGTTCTTGTAGTCGAGGTAGAAGGCGTGCTCCCACACGTCGACCAGCAGGATCGGCACGGTCGGCAGGATCAGGTTGTTGTGGTGGTCGCGCAGCTGCTGCGTGATCAGCGTCTTGCCCACCGGGTCCCAGGACAGCGCGGCCCAGCCGTTGCCCTGGATGGTGGTGGCGACGGCGGTGAACTGCGCCTGGAACTTGTCCCAGGAGCCGAACGCGTCGTCGATCGCGGACGCGAGCTCGCCGGTCGGCTTGTCGCCGCCCTCGGGGGAGAGGATCTTCCACCACACCACGTGGTTGGCGTGCCCGGCCAGGTTGAACGCCAGCGTGGTCTCGAGACCGACGATCGAGCCGAAGTCGCCCTTGTCCCGAGCCTCGGCGAGCTTGTCCAGGGTGTCGTTGGCGCCCTTGACGTAGGTCGCGTGGTGCTTGCTGTGGTGCAGCTCGTTGATCTCACCCGAGATGTGCGGAGCGAGCGCGCCGTAGTCGTAGTCGAGGTCAGGAAGCTCGTAGCGGGCCATCAGCCCTCCTTCTTGTGCGACGCAGAGTCCCTTGCGGTTTCAAAACCTAGTCCTCGTGAGCGCGGGAAGCTAACTGGGGAGCCGCTGTCCGCACTGCGGGAACCGGTCATGGCGCCAGCCTGCAATCTCCAGCTAGATCGAGGTCAACAGCGGTGTGCCGATGATCACTGGGTCAGGTCGTCGAGCACCGCGATGTTGAACTCGAACGCGACCAGCGTTTCGGTGACGATCCGGGCGCGCTCGGCCTCGGTCCACGGGGTGTCGTCGAGGAGCGCCTTGTACCGCTTGCGGAACGCGGGGACGTTGTCGATGTCGTCGAAGTGGTAGAACAACGCGCCCGGCCCCTCGACGCCGTGCGCCTTGGCCAGCAGTTTCCGTACGGCCTGCCCGCCGGCGAGGTCGCCGAGGTAGCGGGTGTAGTGGTGGGCGACGTAGCCGCCCGCCCAGTCGAAGGCGACCGAGCGGATGCGGTGCGCGTAGTCCTCCGTGGCGGGCACCGGCCGGATGCGGTCGCGCCAGTGCTCGCCGTAGAGGAATTCCAGGTCGACGGCCAGCGCGGGGAGCCGGCGCAGCTCGTCGAACACGAACCGCCCGCCGACCGGGTCGCGCCGCATCGCGTCGGCCGCGCCCTCGATGGCCTCGTAGATGAACCAGTACTGGGCGGCCAGCCGGGCGTACTCCGGCAGGTCGAGGTCGCCGCTGAACAGGTCCCGCATGTACCGCGAGTGGTGCGCCCGGTCGTGGGCGCGGCGTGTCGACTCCCTCAGTGTGGTCGAGAACGGGGTCCGGTCCAGATCGAGATCAACCACGAGGGGAGCCACCATGAGTGGCAGCGTAAGCGAGATCTGTCACTTAGGCTACCCTAAGAAGGATGGTTCTACCCGATCAGAGCCGCAGTGATCACGCAGGGTCCACGGGCCAGGTGTGCACGGCCTCGCCGCTCCGGCTCAGCTCGAGGTAGCGGCCCAGCATCGCGGTCAGCGCCGACTCGCGGTCGGACCCGTTCTCCTCGGCCTCGGCCACCACCGCGCGCTGCCACCACGCCCCGTTGCGGCGGGTCAGGCAGCGCTGCTCGATGACGCCGAGGTAGCGGTCGATCGCCGCCTCCGACACGTCGGCGCTGCGCAGCCCGTCGACCGCGAGCGGCAGCAGTACGCGCAGCACCAGCTCGTCCGGTGGCACCCAGCCCTGGCCCGGCCAGTAGAGCTGCGCGTCGAAGCCGTTGCGGGCACCGGCGTAGAGGTTCTCCTCGGCCGCCTGGAACGACATCTGCGTCCACAGTGGACGTTCTGCCTCGGCCAGCGCCCGTTGCGCGCCGTAGAAGAACGCGGCGTTGGCCATCATGTCCAGCACCGTCGGCCCGGCCGGCAGGACCCGGTTCTCCACGCGCAGGTGCGGCTTGCCGTCGACCACGTCGTACACCGGGCGGTTCCACCGCCACACGGTGCCGTTGTGCAGCATGAGCTCGGTCAGCTTCGGCGCCTGACCGGCCTCCAGCGCGTCCAGCGGGTCCTCGCGCACGGTCTCGGGCAGCAGGCCGGGGAAGTAGCGGACGTTCTCCTCGAACAGGTCGAAGATCGAGGTGATCCAGCGTTCGCCGAACCACACCCGCGGCCGGACACCCTGGTTGCGCAGCTCCTCCGGTCGCGTGTCGGTGGCCTGCAGGAACAGCGGGATGCGCGTCTCGTGCCACAGGGCCTTGCCCAGCAGGAACGGGGAGTTCGCGCCGACGGCCACCTGCACGCCGGCCAGGCACTGCGCGGCGTTCCAGTGCGTGGCGAACTCCTCGGGCGCCACCTGGACGTGCAGCTGCACGGAGGTGCACGCGGCCTCGGGGAGGATCGACTCGGCGTAGGTGCGCAAGCGCTCCGGGTTGTGCCCGCCGAGCGCCGCGCCGTCGAGCGACAGCGTGATGTCCTCGCCGCGGGCGGCGAAGATCTGGTCGTTGAGCAGGGTGTAGCGGGTGTTGTTGGTGATCCACTTCTGGTCGAAGTGGTCTTCCGCCAGCGTCGGCAGGATGCCGATCACGGCCAGCCGCGAACCGGTCGCGTTCGCGTGCGAGTCCGCGTCGGCGAGGTAGCCGACGAGGTCGTCCTCCAGCTCGATCGCCGACCGGCCGGCGAGCGGGCGCGGCGGCACGTTCAGCTCGATGTTGTGCTGCGACAGCTCGGTGGTGAAGGATTCGTGGTCCAGGGACTCCAGCACGGCGCTGTTGGACATCGACGGCCGCAGGCGGTCGTCCACCAGGTTCAGTTCGACCTCGAGCCCGATGTGTCTTCGCGGGAACGAGAACCCGTCGTCGGCCAGCATCCGGGCGAGGGTGTCCAGGCAGCGCTGGAGCTTGTGCCGGTAGCGCGCCCGGTCCCGCGGGGTGAAGCTGTCCGCCGACACTTCCTTGCCCATGCCATCCCTGCTTCTGTGGTGTTTCCGGCCGCCAACGGTCGCACAACGATCGCCGCCGGTCATCGGCCAAAACGGTGGCCTCGCCGTGACGTGCTGCACTCCGCGTCACACTGCTCCGTTCGGGCCAGTGGTACGCATGACGTTCGGAGCACGCACCCCGACTGCGGAGGATCTACCCCGGAGCCGCAGACTTCATGCCGTGGCGCAGATCGTGCGAACCGAAGACGAGGGTGATCCGCGGCTCGACGACTTCCGGGACCTGTCCACGGCCGACCGCCGACCGGACCGTCCCGGGGGGCGCGGCCTGGTGATCGCCGAGGGGACCGTGGTGGTGCGCCGGCTGCTCGCCTCAGCGTACCCACCGCGGGCGCTGCTGGGCGTGCCGCGGCGCATCGACGAACTCGGCCCCGACCTGGCCGGGGTGCCGGTGCCGGCGTACGTGACGTCGGCCGAGGTGATGGCGAAGGTCGTCGGCTTCCACCTCAACCGCGGGGTGCTCGCCGTGGCCGACCGGGCGCCGCAGCCGGACGCCGACGAGATCCTGGCGCGGTCGCGGGTGATCGCGATCCTCGAGGGCGTGGGCGACCACGAGAACATCGGCGCGCTGTTCCGCAACGCGGCCGCGCTCGGCGTCGACGCGGTGCTGCTCGGGGCCGGCTGCGCCGATCCGCTGTACCGCCGCAGCGTCCGGGTGTCGATGGGCAACGTGCTGCGGGTGCCGTTCGCGGAGCTGACGCCGTGGCCGTCCGGCCTGGAGCGGGTGCGGGCGGCCGGGTTCCGGGTGGCGGCGCTGACCCCGCGGGCAGACGCGGTGACGTTGCGGGAGCTGGCCGCGCGCGGCGGCCGGACGGCGCTGCTGCTCGGTTCGGAGGGGCCTGGACTGACCGGCGAGGCGCTCGCGAGCGCCGACGTGGCCGTCCGGATCCCGATGGCCGAAGGCGTCGACTCGCTCAATGTGGCCACGGCCGCGGCGGTGGCCTTCTACGAACTGTCCGCAGCGGTAAATTGACGACGTAGCGGGCGGCCGGCCGGAAAGGTGCATGCGTGGAACTGCGGGTCCGCGGCGACCGCGCCGTGCTCAAGGGGCACGGCGAGGTGTACACGCGCGAAATCGACCCCCACAGCCTGGCGCTGGGCGTGGATCTGGCCGACGCGCTGCACGAGTGGGCGCAGGTCGCTGCCGCGCTGCGGCGTTCCGCGAACGATCCGGACGAGGCCGCGACCGTGGTGTCCCGGCGCGGGCAGCAGCTCGCGTCGCGGGTGGCCGGGGTGATGGGCACGCCGGTGCACTACGTCGACCCGGTGACGGGCGAGCAGGTGGTCGTCCCGCCGCCTCCGCCCGTCGAGGCGCCGCACCGGCTGTTCGCGGGGGTCGGTGACGAACCGACCCCGTGGGCGACCGGTCTGGTGGTGGCGGGGTTCGTCGCGGCCGTGGTGATCGTCGCGATGATGGCGCTGGCGGTGGCGCTGGCCGCGGAGACCACCGGGTGGCTGGTCCTGGTCGCGGCGCTCGTGGTCACCGGCGGGATCGCGCCGTCACTGTGGCTGGCCCGGCGGCTGCCGATCATCCGATGGGTCGCCCTCGGCGCGGCCGCCGGGATCGTGCTGTCCTGGTTCGGCGTGCTGGCGGTCGTGTTCTGATGGGCGCGCTCGAGTCGCTGCGGGAGGTCTGCCTGGCGTTGCCGGAGGTCACCGAGCGGCTCAGCCACGGCGAGCCGACGTGGTTCGTGCGGGGTCGCAAGACGTTCGTGATGTACGCCGACCACCACCACGACGACCGGCTGGGGTTCTGGTGCGCCGCCCCGCCGGGCGTGCAGGAGGAGATGACCGGCGCGGAGCCGGACCGGTTCTTCCGGCCGCCGTACGTGGGGCATCGCGGGTGGCTCGGGGTGTACCTCGACGTGCCGGTGGACTGGGACGAGGTCCGGGCGGTCGTGCGGGAGGCGTATCGCGTCGTGGCGCCGAAGTCACTCGCCGACCGCGTGCAGGGATGACCAGCGGCGCACGCCCGCGCCCTGCGCGTAGGACAGGTGCCCGCCGAGCGCGCCGCCGGCGGTGAGTGCCAGCAGGCCGCCCAGGCCCCACATGCGGGCGGCGGCGGTGCGGCCGGAGCGGTTGGCGGCGAGGAAGCAGCCCGCGGCGACCGTGTTGCTGAGCGCGTGGATCGCCCCGACGCGGCGTTGTTCGGCGTCGAGACCGGAGAACTCGGCCAGCCCGGTCAGGACCGTGGGCGGTGTCGCGGCCAGGCCGATCGTGACCAGGCGGCGGGCGGTCGCGGGCTGGCCGGTCAGGTCGAGCACGGCGGCGGAGGTCCAGGCCCCGATCGGGAGCGTGACCAGCAGGGGGTGCACGGGGTGGCCGAGCCAGGCGCCGCGCAGCAGGCGATCGGCGGCGCCGTGGCCGACGACCTTGCGCAACCCGCGGGCGACGGCGGTCGTGGCGGGGTCGAGCGCGCGAAGCGACTCGGCGGCTTCCAGGATGCGGCGTGGTTTCACCCCGTGGCAGTACCCCGTCCCGGCGATTCGACGCGCGCCGGGCGGGTAGCCGTGCCGTCATGTGGGGTCGGGCTGCGGTGCAGGGAGCGGTCGCCGGATTGGCGGGCGCGGCGGTGATGACGGTCGTGGAGAAGACCGAGCAGCGCTGGACGGGCCGGCCGGACTCGCACGTGCCGGCCCGGACGCTGGAGCGGCTGACCGGCCTGCCGGATCGACGGCGCCGCTCGGTGAACCTCGCGATGCACTTCGGGCAGGGTGCGCTGCTCGGCACGCTCCGCGGCGTGATGGCGACGGCCGGCCTGCGGGGCCCGTGGGCGTCGGCGATGTTCTGGGTGGTGCGGTTGACCAACGACCAGACCCTGGAGAACGCGACCGGCGTCGGGGCGCCGCCGTGGACCTGGCCGCGGGGTGAGCTGGTGATCGACCTCGCGCACAAGGGCGTCTACGCGGCGGGGACGGGGCTGGTGGCGGACTGGCTCGCCGGCCGGCAGGGGGCCGGGCCGGGGCAGCGGCACGCTTCGCTGGTACCGGGGCGGAGGTCCGATGTGGGGCCGGTGCCGCGGCGGTTCGGGCGGCGGGCGGGGAAGCGTCGAAAGACGTCCTCGTCGCACGGGCAGGCCCCGGGATGGCAACCCGGCTCCGATTGAGGGCACGGCGCTGACGCACCGCTCCCGCGCGACCGGTACTTCCCGCGCGATCAGAGGCAGCTGCCGCCCGCGCCGCGCCCCGCTCCTGGCGCTCGGCGCGCCGCTACTGGTGCCGCGGACGTTGCTCCTGGTGCCGCCGCTGCTACCGGCGCTCCGCGCGGGTGCTACCGGCGCCGCCGCTGCCACCAAAGCCGCGGGCGTTGCTCCTGGTGCCGCGCGCTGCTACCCGCGCGGCGGCCGGCTGCTACCCGCCCCGCGCCGCTACCCGCCGCAGCAGCGCGGCGCCGCTACCGGCGCCGCGCGCGCTGCTACTGGCGGTCCGGCGCTCTGCGCGCCGCTATTGGCGTTCCGTGCGCGCGGCTACCGGCGCCGCCGCTGCTACCAATGCCGCGGGCGTTGCTCCTGGTGCCGCGGGCGCTGCTACCCGCGCCGCGCTGCTACCCGCCGCGCGCCGCCGCTGCTACGCGCGCTACTACCCGCGCGGCGGGCGGCTGCTACCTGCGCGGCGTGCCGCTACCCGCCCGAGCCGCAACCCGCCGCTGCTACCTCCGCCGCGCGCTGCTACCTCCGCCGCGCGCCGCCACCCGCCCCGCGCCGCTACCCGCCGCTGCTGCCCGCGCCGCCGCTGCTGCCCGCGCCGCGCCGCTACCCGCGTTGGCTGCGGACGCCCAGCAGCACGTCTTCCCACGCCGGGACGGCCGGGTGGTTTTTCTTCGTCTTCGGTTTGGGTTTCGCGGCCGCGGGGTCGGGGTGGGCGTCGATGTCCAGCGTCGGCTGCGCGTCCTCCGCGGCGGGCTCCGCCGCCGGCTCCGGGGTGACCACCGCCGGCTCGGCTTCGGCTCCCACGGCCCGCAGGGTCCGGGGCGTGCGCTGCGGGTCCAGCAGGTCCTCGGCGTGCTCGTCCAGCGCCGTGACCGTTCCACCGTGCGCGCCGGCCGAGAACTGCCAGTGCGCGGCGTTGTCGGAGCGGCCCGCGGTCCACCGCAGCGCCACGATCCACCGTCCGTCGTCGCCGCGCCAGGCGTCCCACTCCGCCTGCGAGTAGTCCTGCCCCCGCACGCCGAACGCGAACGCCACCACCTCGCCCAGCGTCCGGACGTCCGGGCCGTCCTCGCGGACCGGGTGCGCCGACTGGGCCAGCTCCGCGGTCCGCGACCGCTCGAGCAGCACCGGGTAGGCGAACCGCTCGACCCGCTCCACCGTGGCCCCCGCCGCGTCCGCGACCTGCTGCACCGACTCGCCGGCCCGGATGCGGGCCTGGATCTCGCGTGGTCGCATCTGGCTCTCCGTCTCGATTTCGATCTGCCCGAGCCGGGGGACGTCGCCCCGCACGGCCGCGCGCAGCTTCTCATCGGCGGGCAGGAGGAAACGCTCGCGCCGCGCCGGGTCTTCGCACACGATGGACTTACCGTCCTCGTGCAGCCCGACCACCCTCAGCGTCCGCATCCGCTGCCTCCTCCTGGCTTCACCTCTTAGGGTGCTCACGGTAGGTCGGCGCGTCCGCTTGACGGGGCAGGCGCGCCGACACTTTTCGCCACTTGCTGTTGATCTTGCAAGAATTTCGCCCGTTCGGCCACCCGGAAAGCCCGGCTGTGACCGTCTCCGCCAGGATTGCGCGGTGGGGCGGAGGGTTCTGGCCACGGGAGTGGCGATCGAAGTGGTGCTGGTCGGGATTCTGCTGGCCTGGAAACGGTTGGACGGCCTGGATCTGGACGTCTACCGGCTCGGTGCGCAGGCGTTCTTCGACCGCGGTGACCCGTACGGGGTATTGCCACCCACCCGAGACGGAACGCTGCTGCCGTTCACCTATCCGCCGTTCGCCGCGTTCGTTTTCGCGCCGTTGCTGGTGATACCGCCCGATGTCGCACTCGTCGGGATCACCGTCGTGTCGGTGCTCGCGCTCGGCGCGGTTCTCGCGTTGTGCTTCGCGCGCTACGACCGGCGGTTGCACGTGTTCGGCGGCCTCGCGCTGGTGGTGCAGGCGGTCGCGTTGTTCAGCGAACCGGTGCGGGCCACGCTCGGCTTCGGTCAGGTCAACCTGCTGCTGATGCTGCTCGTCGCGGTCGACGCGCTGGGCCCGGTCCGCCGTCGCGGCGTCCTGATCGGGCTCGCCGCCGCGGTCAAGCTGACGCCCGCCGCGTTCGTGCTGTTCTTCCTGCTGCGCAAGGACTTCCGCGCCGCCGCGCGGGCCGTGGCCACCTTCGCCGGTTGCGCGCTCCTCGCGTGGGCGCTGGCCCCGCGGGCCTCCGTGACCTACTGGACGAAGCTCGTGTTCCAGGGCGAACGCGTCGGCGACCCCGGTTACATCGGCAACCAGTCGCTGCACGGTCTCCTCGCCCGGCTCGGCGCGCCCACCTGGGCGTGGTTGATCGCCGTGGCCGTCACCCTCGTCCTCACGGTGCTGGTGATGCGCCGCGCGGACGCGGTGGTGGCGCTGCTGGCCTGCGCACTCGGCGCCCTGCTCGTCTCACCGGTGTCGTGGACCCACCACTGGGTGTGGGCGGCGCCGGTGATCGGGGTGCTGGCGTGGCGAGGGCGGCGGTTCCGGCCGCTCGTGCTCGGAACCGCCGCCCTCGCGACAGTCGTGTTCGTGATCAGCCCGCTGTGGGACCACCGCGGCGTCTGGCCGCTCGCCGAGAGCTACGTCCTCGCCGGCGTGCTGCTGCTCCTCGCGCTGGGACTAGTCGCCCATCCGCTCGACGACCCACTCGATGCAGCTGGTCAGCGCCGTGACGTCGCCCGGCTCGATCGCGGGGAACATGCCGACGCGTAGCTGGTTGCGGCCCAGCTTCCGGTACGGCTCGACGTCGACGATGCCGTTCGCGCGCAGCACCTTCGCCACCTTCGCGGCGTCGATCTCGTCGACGAAGTCGATCGTGCCGACGACCTGCGAGCGCAGCGCCGGGTCCTTGACGAACGGCACCGTGTAGCTGGTCTCCTCGGCCCACTCGTACAGCCGCGTCGAGGAGTCCTTGGTGCGCGCGACCGTCCAGTCGAGGCCGCCGTTGGCCAGCATCCACTCGATCTGGTCGGCCAGCAGGAACAGCGTCGCCACCGCCGGGGTGTTGTACGTCTGGTCCTTGCGCGAGTTGTCCAGCGCCGTGGTCAGCGACAGGAACTCGGGGATCCACCGGCCGCTCGCGCCGATCTTCTCGACCCGCTCGATCGCCGTCGGCGACATCAGCGCCAGCCACAGGCCACCGTCGGAGGCGAAGCACTTCTGCGGCGCGAAGTAGTAGACGTCGAAGTCCTCGGCCTTGACCGGCAGGCCGCCGGCGCCCGACGTGGCGTCGATCGCGACGAGCGCGCCCTCGCTGCCCTCGGGACGGCGCACCGGCACCGCGACACCCGTCGAGGTCTCGTTGTGCGCCCAGCCGACCAGGTCCGCGCCCTGCTCGTAGGCGATCTCCGGGGCGCTGCCCGGCTCGGCCTTGACGACGATCGAGTCGCCGAGGAAGGGAGCGTCCGAGGTCACCTTGGCGAACTTCGACGAGAACTCGCCGTAGGTGAAGTGCTGCGCGCGCTGGTCGACCAGGCCGAACGCCGCCGCGTCCCAGAACGCGGTGGTGCCGCCGTTGCCGAGCACGACCTCGTAGCCCTCGGGCAGGCCGAAGAGCTGGGACAGACCGGAGCGCACCCGTCCGACCAGGGACTTCACCGGCTTCTGCCGGTGGGAGGTGCCCATGAACGCCGCACCCTCGGACGCGAGGTTCGCCAGCTGCTCCGCCCGGACCTTGGACGGTCCGCAGCCGAAGCGCCCGTCGGAGGGCTTCAGTTCTGCCGGAATGGTCAGCTCATCGGTCATGGACCCAGTCTCGCAGGTCGCGTGTCCGCCGTGTAACGGCGGTGGCGCTCCCACTATGCGGTACGCCAGCCCTCCGGATCGACGCCGCCGGGCACGGGCGCGGCCGGGTCGTAGGGGGTGCGCGTGAAGATGAACGTGGCCAGGTCGAGGTGCCGGGGGGCGCCGTCGGGGTCGCGGCCGACGCGCAGGGTCTCGCCCGCGTAGTAGCCGTCCAGGCCCAGCCACTCGTCCTCGCCGGCCGGGCGGAAGCGGGACGCGCGGCCCGTGCCGTTGACCGGTGCGAGGCTCAGCATGCCGTCCGGGATCAGCCGCAGGTGGTAGGGCGTCGGGCCCCAGTGCCACAGGCCGGTCAGGGGCAGCAGGCTTCGGTCGACGTCGGCGGGCCGCCACTCGTCGGGCAGGTTCGGCTCGTGTTCGTCGGCGATGGAGATCAGGTCGACCGCCAGACCCAGGATCGCCGGGCCGGAGGTGGTGTTGGCGAAGGTCAGCGCACCGGTGCCGGTGCCCTCGTCGACGAGCGTGCAAGCGAGGAACCCGGGCATCGACCCGGTGTGCCCGGCCAGCCGCCGGCCCTGGTGGCGCACGAGTTGCAGGCCGAGGCCGTAGCCGGCGGTCCACGCGTCGGCGTCGTCGACCGTGGCGACCGCGCGCATCTCCGCGACCGTGTCCGCGCTGAGGACGTCGCCGGTGTCGCCGCCGATGAACGCCGTCCAGCGGGCCAGGTCGCGGACGGTGGACCACAGCTGGCCGGCGGGCGCCATCGCGCCGGCGTCCGGGCTGGGTTCGGGCAGCAGCAGGTCGGCGAACGGGTGCACGGCCCAGCCGCGCGCGTGCCGGCCCTGCGGGTGCGCGGTCGTGCGGGTCATGCCGAGCGGGTCGAGGATCTCGCGGGTCAGCGCGGTGAGCCAGTCCGTGCCGCGGTGGCGGGCGACGAGCTCACCGAGCACGCCGTAGCCGACGTTGGAGTAGTGGAAGCGGCTGCCCGGACGGTTCTTCAGGGCGTCCTGGGCGAGGCTCGCTTCCAGGGAGGCCCAGTCGCCGCCCTCGCTGCGCTCCCACCACGAGCCGGGCGACTCCGAGGTCAGGCCGCCGGTGTGCGACAGCAGCTGCCCGACGGTCGAGGACCCGAAGCTGGTGCCCGGGACGTGCTTGTCCAGCGGGTCGTTGAGGTCGAGCCGGCCTTCGTCGCGCAGGCGCATGACGAGCGCGGCGACGAGCGACTTGGTGATCGACCCGAGCCGGTACTGGGTGTCGTCGTCGGGCGCGGCGCCGTCCACGGTGCCGCGCGCACCCCACCAGGCCACCTCGCCGTCGCGGACGACCGCCGCCACCATCGACGGCGCTCGGCCGCCCGCCTGGGCGAGCGACAGGCGGCGGAGCAGGGCGAACTCGGTGCTGGGCAGCATGGAGTCATTCTGCCGCGCGCGGTGCGAGCAGCTCCGCGGGGATCGACGAGAGCGCGACACCGGCCCGCTGTGCGCTTCGCTTCGACAAAGGCCCCGGAACCACGTCGGTTCCGGGGCCTCGACGAACCACCTACAGCGGCTTGACCGCCCGCCAGCCCTCGACCTCCTCCGGGGACCGCGGGCCCGGCCCGACGTAGCTCGCGGAGGGGCGGACCAGCCGGCCGGTCTGCTTCTGCTCCAGGATGTGCGCCGCCCAGCCCGCGGTGCGCGCCGAGGTGAACATGGCCGGCATCATGCTCGTCGGGACCTGCGCGAAGTCCAGGATGACCGCCGCCCAGAACTCGACGTTCGTTTCGATCGCGCGGTCCGGGCGGCGCTCCCGCAGCTCCGCCAGCGCGGCCTGCTCCAGCGCCTCGGCCACCTCGTACCGCTCCGCGCCCAGCTCGCGGCACGTCCGGCGCAGCACGCGCGCCCGCGGGTCCTCGGCCCGGTACACGCGGTGCCCGAAGCCCATCAGGCGCTCCTTGCGGTCCAGGATCCCCTTGACGACCTTGCGCGCGTCGCCCTCCTTCTCGACCGCCTCGATCATCGGCAGCACCCGCGCCGGTGCGCCGCCGTGCAGCGGGCCGGACATCGCGCCGATCGCGCCGGACAAGGAAGCCGCGACGTCCGCACCGGTCGAGGCGATGACCCGCGCCGTGAACGTCGAGGCGTTCAGGCCGTGCTCCGCCGCGGACACCCAGTACGCGTCGACCGCCTTGACGTGCGCCGGGTCCGGTTCGCCGCGCCAGCGGACCATGAACCGCTCGGTGATCGTCTGCGCCTCGTCGACCCGGGACTGCGGCACTGCGGGCAACGCGGTCCCGCGTGCGGACTGAGCCACGTAGGACAGGGCCATCACCGACGCGCGCGCCAGGTTGTCCCGGGCCTCCTCGTCGCTGATGTCCAGCAGCGGCCGGAAACCCCAGATCGGCGCGACCATCGCGAGCGCGGCCTGCGCGTCGACCCGGACGTCGCCGGTGTGCACGGGGATCGGGAACGGCTCGGCGGGCGCCAGCCCGTTGCCGAACCTGCCGTCGACCAGCAGGCCCCACACGTCGCCGAAGCTGACCTTGCCGGCCAGGTCCTCGATGTCCACGCCCCGGTAGCGCAGCGCGCCGCCGTTGCGGTCCGGCTCGGCGATCTGGGTGCGGAAGGCGACGACGCCTTCGAGACCGGGTTTGAACCCGTCGTCCGGTTCTGTGTTGTTCGCAACGGGCGCTGAGGTAGTCACTGGGAGAAACCTTTCGCTGCGCAATTCCCCGACAGGAGTCTGTTACGCGCGTGGCGCGCTCGGGGCGCCCCGTCGCACGGTGCCCACACCATGCCCCTCGGACCGGCCGGTAGCAATCGAAGAAAGCGGTGGTTTCGGTCACGATTACGAGAACGATTCAGTCGTGGGGGCCGTTCGGGCGGAAAATCTGTGTTTCCGGCGGGCTGCGACCCCTGCCCCGCGCCGGACGCGGTGATCACTCCGGACCCGCCGGCCCGGGCGCTGAGCCGTGGCAGGTGTCACCGTTCGCTGGCTTTCGGAGCGGCCGCACAGGCCTTAACGTGGGCTGTTACGGGTGAGTAAGCGGGTCGGAGGTTGGCACATGCCAGAGGTCGAGAACATCGACGACGTTGCGGTACGCCTTCCCGGCATGCGGGTGGCCTATGACGGTGAGGCGCTGGACGAGGCCGATCTGGCCGCCAGCTGGACCGAGCAGTTGCAGGACTGGCTGAACCACGCCATCGCGGCTGGGGTCGCCGAGCCCAACGCCATGGTCCTGGCCACCGCCGACGCCGAGGGCCGCCCGTCCTCCCGCACCGTGCTCTGCAAGGGCCTCGACGAGCGCGGCGTCGTGTTCTACACGAACTACACCTCGAAGAAGAGCCACGACCTGACCGTCACCCGGTACGCGTCGGCGACCTTCCCCTGGTACGCGCTGCAGCGGCAGGTGACCGTGCGCGGCGAGGTCGAGAAGGTCGACGTGCGCGAGACGGCCGAGTACTGGAAGCAGCGGCCCCGCGGCTCGCAGCTCGGCGCGTGGGCCTCGCCGCAGTCGAAGGTCGTCTCCGGGCGACGCGACCTGGACGTCGCCCTGTCGTCGATCGAGCGCCGCTTCGGCGATGTCGAGGAGGTGCCGCTGCCGCCGCACTGGGGCGGGTGGCGCATCCGGCCCGAGATCGTCGAGTTCTGGCAGGGCCAGCAGAACCGGTTGCACGACCGGCTGCGGTACGTGCGCGGAAATGACGGCTGGCGCATCGAGCGCGTCGCTCCTTAGCCGTTCTGCGGACGTTCCCGCTGCGCGGGTTTCTGCGCCCGGGCGAGCTAAATCACCGCGACCTGGTTAGTTAGCACGGCTAAACTGGCCGGTTGTGAGTGTCGAGGCCGGGTCGCAACGGGGTAAGAAGCGCAAACTCCTGAGGTCCGTCGTCGTCGACGTGCGGCCGCTGCGGACGCCCGCATTCCGCCGCCTGTTCACCGGCACCGCGATCACCGCGATCGGCAGCCAGCTCACCACCGTCGCCGTGCCGAAGCAGGTCTTCGACCTCACCGGGTCGTCCGCGTACGTCGGACTGACGGGCATCGTCGCGCTGGTGCCGCTGCTCGTGTTCGGCCTGTGGGGCGGAGCGATCGCCGACACCGTCGACCGGCGCAAGCTGCTGATCGTCGGCAACGCGGGCATCGCCGTCGTCTCGGCCCTGTTGTGGGCGCAGGCGTTCTTCGACGTCGGCTCGGTGTGGCTGGTGTTCGTGCTGCTCGCGTTCAACCAGGCCTGCTTCGCGGTGAACATGCCGACCCGCAGCGCCATCGTGGCCCGGCTGATCGAGCCGGAACTGCTGCCGGCGGCCGCCGCGCTGTCGGGCACCGTGAACACGTTCGGCATGGTGTTCGGCCCGATGGCGGCGGGCGCCCTGATGCCGGTGCTCGGGCTGCCGACGCTGTACCTGATCGACACGATCGCCCTGGTCATCGCTCTGTACGCGGTCTGGCGGCTGCCTTCGCTGCCGCCGCTGTCGGGCACCGTCCGGGCCGCCGGGCTGCGCGACGTCCTCGACGGCTTCCGCTACATGGGCACCCAGAAGGTGCTGCTCGCGTCGTTCGTGGTGGACATCATCGCGATGGTCGCCGGCATGCCGCGGGCCCTGTTCCCGGAGATGGCGGAGCGGACCTTCGGCGACCCGCCCGGCGGTGGCCTCGCCCTGGGCTGGCTGTACGCCGCGATCCCGATCGGCTCGGTGGTCATCGGCCTGTTCTCCGGCTGGCTCGGCCGGGTGCGCAGGCAGGGTGTCGCGGTGACGATCGCGATCTGCGCGTGGGGTGCGGCGGTGATCGGCTTCGGGCTGTCCAACTCGTTGTGGCTGGCGGTCGTGTTCCTGTGCCTGGCCGGCGCGGCGGACATGGTCAGCGCGATCTACCGGCAGGCGATCCTGGTGATGGCCGCGACCGACGAGATGCGCGGCCGGATGCAGGGCGCGTTCACGGTGGTCGTCGCGGGCGGGCCGCGGCTGGCCGACCTGACGCACGGCTGGACCGCGGCCGCGGTCGGCACGGCCGCCGCCGCGAGCGGTGGCGGCGTGCTGGTGATCGTGTTCATCGCGATCGCCGTCGCACTGCTGCCCGCGTTCTGGCGCTACCGGGCCGCGGCCGTCGCCGAGTAGCGCGGTCACGCGGACTGGAACGCCTCGGTGCCGGCTTGGGCGCGGTGCGGTTCGAGCAGTGCGCGCTGACCTGCGGCGCGCTCGATCAGGGCGTCGAAGTTCACGTCGGGCAGCCGCTCGGCGAGGCCGGCCTGGTCGCGCAACGTCGTCCACAGCTGCTTCTTGCCGTCGATCCCCATGGTCAGCACTTCCAGTTCGAGGAAGCGGCTCAGCGGTGAGTACGACAGCAGCCGCCCGTTCGGTTTGATCCGGGCGATCCGCTCGGCGCCGAACGCCGCCGCCGTCTTGAGCGGGTTCTGGCGAACGCCGAGGCGGTCCATGATGGACCGGAAGGTGCCGACGTCCTCGGCGATCTCCGTCGCCACGTGGTCCAGTGCCTCGCCGGCCGCGGTTCCGCGGTTGTTGCCCGCGGCGCGCCGGGCCAGCTCCCGCCACCCGACGCCGAGTGCGAGCTGGTCGTTGAGGTAGATCGCCAGGTACCCGTCCACGCCTCCGGTTACCCCGAGCGCGCCGCACCACACGGGGACCGGTGCCGGAGGGCGTCGGGATCGCCCTCCGGCGCCGGCCGCGGCGCGGCGCGGGTGCGCTCGGCCATTCGGCGGTGGCTGCTCCGCGTCCCGCCCGCGAGCAGCCGGTGTGGAGCCGCGGTCGGCACCGGTGTTACCCGCTCGCGTTGATCCAAACGGCGGGCATTCCCCCGAAAGCGTGGCCGGGCAAATCGGATTGCGGCACACTTCCCGGACATGGCTGAGGCGAGCACTTCTTCCACGGAGCCGGCGCTCAAGCGGGTCATGGGCCCGAAGCTGCTGCTGTTCTTCGTGGTCGGGGACATCATCGGCACCGGTGTGTACGCGTTGACCGGGCAGGTCGCGGGCCGCGTCGGCGGCGCGTTGTGGCTGCCGTTCCTGCTGGCGTTCGTGGTCGCGTTCATGACCGCGTTCAGCTACCTGGAACTGGTCGGCAAGTACCCGAAGGCGGCGGGCGCGGCCCTCTACACCAACCGGGCGTTCCGCCTGCCGTTCCTGACGTTCCTGGTCGCCTTCGCCGTCATGTGCTCGGGCATCACGTCGGCCTCCTCGGCCGCGATCGCGTTCGCCGACACCTACCTGAAGGAGTTCGTGGATCTACCCGGATGGCTGATCGCGCCGCTGTTCATCGTCGGCCTGGCGGCGGTCAACTTCCGCGGCGTGAGCGAGTCGGTCAAGGCGAACGTGGTGCTCACCTGCATCGAGCTGTCCGGTCTGCTGATCATCATCGGCGTCGGCGTGTGGGCGGTGCTCAACGGGGCCGGGGACGCCGGACGCCTGGTCGAGATCGACACGGCCGACCAGACCGCCCTCGTGGCGATCACGTCCGCGACCTCGCTGGCGTTCTTCGCGATGGTCGGGTTCGAGGACTCGGTCAACATGGCCGAGGAGTGCCACGACCCGGTGCGGATCTTCCCGAAGGCGATGCTGTGGGGCATGGTCGTGGCCGCCACGATCTACGTGCTGGTGTCGCTGACCTCGTCCCTGCTGGTGCCGGCGGGCGAGCTGTCCGCGGCGAAGAGCGACGCGCTGCTCAAGGTGCTCGACGTGGGCGCGCCCGGTTTCCCGCGCGAGGTGTTCTCCGCGATCGGCCTGTTCGCGGTCATCAACTCGGCGCTGATCAACATGCTGATGGCCAGCCGCCTGCTCTACGGCATGGCCAACGAGCGCATCATCCCCAAGGTGCTGGGCACCGTGCACCCGGCGCGACGCACGCCGTGGGTGTCGATCGCGTTCACCAGCGTCGTCGCGATCATCCTCGTCTCCACTGTGGACATCAGCGTGCTGGGCGGGACCACCGCGCTGTTGCTGCTGGTGGTGTTCGCGATCGTCAACACCGCGGTGCTGGTGCTGCGCCGGGAGAAGGTGGACCACCCGCACTTCCGGGCGCCCACCGTCATCCCCGTGCTGGCGGCGGTGTTCTGCCTGTACCTGGTGAGCCCGCTGTCCGGACGTCCCGCGCGGGACTACGGGATCGCCGCGATCCTGCTCGCGGTCGGCGTCGTGCTCTGGCTGGTCAACCGGCGGGTGATGCGCGCGTCGGAGAGGAAGGACCGCGCGCCGTCCGCGCCGTGACCCGTCACCCCTTCGTGCGCCGGATCTCCTCGGAGGCCGCACGGTAGGCCGGTGCGGCGCGGGCGAAGTAGTCGAACAGCACCTCCTGCTGCTCGGGGGTGTACCGCGCGATCACCTCGGCGATGTGGTGCCGGGCCGGGCCGACGATCGCCTCGATCCCGGCCAGCGCGTCCGGGACGGGCTCGACGATCACCTTGCGGCGGTCGGCCGGGTGCGCGGTGCGACGCACGTACCCGGCGCGTTCGAGGCGGTCGATCAGCCGGGTCGTCGCGCCGGTGGTCAGGCCGGTGCGCGTGGAGAGCTCGCCGGAGGTCAGTGACCCCTCGAGGTCGAGCAGGCTGATCGCGTACCACTCGGTCGCGTGCAGGCCGGCCGCTTCGGCGCCGGCCAGGCCGTGCAGTCCGACGGCGTCCAGGTAACGGCGGAACACCACGTGGCGTTCGTCAGAGCTTGCCAAGGGAACCATCCTCTGCCTATTATCTGCATGCACGCAGATACTGCATCACTGAAGATAAGTGTAGCGGACCTGGAGGGACGATCATGATCGACACCGACCGGACGGCAGCCGTCACCGCGGTTCTCGACTCGCTCGCCGAAGCGTGGTCGCGGGGTGACGCCGACGCGTACGCCGCGCATTTCACCGAGGACGCCACCTACATCACCTTCGTCGGCACCCGCTACCAGGGGCGGCAGGACATCGCCGGCAGCCACCGCGCCCTGTTCGCCAAGTTCCTCAAGGGCACCCGCCTCGCGCACGAGGTGATCGACGTCCGCTTCCTCGGCCCGGACGCGGCGGTCCTGACCAGCCGAGGCGACACCGTCAAGGGCGAGCGGCCGAAGAAGCTCACCAAGGTCCAGACCTACACCCTCGTGCGCGAGGACGGCCGCTGGCTCGTCGCCGCGTTCCACAACACCCAGCGCAAGGCTCTGATGGAAGGCATCTCGTTCCGCTTCGCCCCGGAGACGCGCCCGAAGGTGGAGCAGTGAGAGCACTGGTCACCGGAGCCGGCGCCGGGATCGGCCGCACGTTCGCGACCGCCCTGGCCCGGGCGGGTTACGCGGTGACAGCCGTGGCCCGCCGCGAAGACCGGCTCGCCGAACTGGTGGCCGAGCTGGGCCCGGGACACGACTTCCTGGCCGCGGACCTGGCCACGCCGGACGGTGTGCGCACCGCGGCCGATCGGCTCGCCCGCGGGCGCTACACGCTGCTGGTGAACAACGCCGGCGCGGCGGTGCACGGGGACTTCGCGGCGACGCCGCTGGAGGACTCCCTCGCTCAGCTGGACCTCAACTGCCGGGCAGTGGTGGCCCTGGCGCACGCCTTCCTCGGTGCCGCCGAGCCGGGCGCCGCACTGGTGAACGTCTCCTCGACGCTGGGCCACACCCCGAAGCCCGGGCTGAGCGTCTACAGCGCGACCAAGGCGTTCGTCACGTCGTTCTCGGAAACGCTGTGGTACGAACAGAAAACGCGCGGGATCCACGTGATGGCGTTGTGCCCCGGGGTCACGGCGACCGGTTCCCAGCAGGGGGACGACGTTCCGGACTGGCTGGTGCAGACTCCGGGCGAGGTGGTCCGGCAGGCCATGGTCGCGGTGGCCGGCCGCAAGGGCCCGGTCGTGGTGTCCGGCCGCGGCAACGCCGTGCTGACGGGCGTGGCCCGCCTGCTGCCCCGGAGCGCGGTGCTGTCACTGCTCGGCGGCTGAACGGACCCGCCTCACAAGGCGTGCTTCAGGAACCAAGGATCGTGCCCCGACAGGACCGTGACCTCGTCGCCGTGATCGCGCACCAGTTCCCGCAGTCGCTGGTGGTTACCGTGCCGGGCGCCCTTCACGGTCTCCACCCTGGACTCGAACCACGCCAGGCCCGGCGTGGCGTGCGGGCGGAACGGGTCGATCTGGCCGTGGTGGAAGAACGCGTCACCGGCGTGCAGCAACCACCCGTTCCCGGTGTCCACGGCGACCCCGGTGTGTCCGCGCGTGTGGCCGCCCAGCGGCACCAGCAGGATCTCCGGCGGCAGGCCCTTCAGCTGCCGCACCGCGCCGAAGCCGTACCAGGTCTCGCCGGTGTCCAGGTAGCTGCTCCACTGTGGACCGTGGGCGAAGTGCGCCTTCCGGTACCGCCACCGCTCACGCGCGTCGCCGGGCGACTCCAGCGCCCGCAGCTCCTCGGCGTGGACGTGCACCGTCGCGTGCGGGAAGTCGACCAGCCCGCCGGCGTGGTCGAGGTCGAGGTGGGTCAGGACGATGTGCCGGACGTCCTCGACCCGGTAGCCGAGCCGCCGCACCTGCTCCGCGGCGGTCTCGGCGACCGACGTCCGCACGCCGACCATCCGCACGAACCGGGCGCCGAGCCACTCCGCCGCCCGGTCGACCGCCGGGGAGCCCATCCCGGTCTCGATCAGGACCAGCTCGTGCCCGGTGTCGACGAGCAGGCAGTGGCAGACGAGTTCGGCGCGGTGCAGGTACCCGCCGCGGCCGTCGATCAGGCGCCCGCCCAGGGGGCGCATGGTGCCGCAGTTGAGGTGGTGGACCTTCATGGCAGCTCCCGTGCGAAGGTGGCGCGCAGGTGCTCGCCGACGGCGTGCAGCGGCGCGAGGTCGTGCTGGGTCCTGGCCAGGAGCAGGGCGCCCTCGATGGCGCTGAGCGCGATGGTGCCCAGCGTCGCCGCCGTGCCGGGTTCGATGCCCTGTCCGGTCAGGTATTCGGTGATGACCGCGTGCCAGGACGTGTACCCGTCCGTGCAGGCCTGGCGGATCGTCTCGCTGTCCCCGGCGTCGAGCGCGACCGTCGCGATCGGACAGCCGCACCGGTAGTCCGTGCCGGCGAGGTTCTTCCCCAGTGCCTCGACCACCTGGGTGATGGCGGTGCCGCAGTCCGGGGACGCCTCGAGCACCTCGCGCAACAGCGCGGCCATGTTCTCGCTGGAGTGGGTGATCGCTTCGGCGGCCAGTTGCTCCTTGCCGCCGGGGAAGTGGAAGTACAGCGAGCCCTTCGGCGCGCCCCCGGCGCCGACCAGCTGGTTGAGGCCGGTGGCGTGGTAGCCCTGCGCGCGGAACAGTTCCGCGGCCGAGGTGACCATGCGCCGGCGGGTGTCGGTTCTCCGGACCATGACGATCACCGTAGCGCAAACTATGACGACCGGTCTAGTTACTTTCCCGACCGCTAGATTCGGGGTATGGCCAACCCCACGGGACAGCAGTTCGAGATCACCCGCGGCAACGCGCGCGCCGTCGTCACCGAGGTCGGTGCGGGCCTGCGGGCGTTCGAGTTCAGCGGCGTGCCCTACTTGGAGACCTTCGCCGAGGACGCCCGCCCGCCCAAGGGCGCCGGGCAGATCCTGCTCCCGTGGCCCAACCGGACCAAGGCCGCGCAGTGGACCTACCGGGGCGAGACGCAGCACCTGGAGGTCACCGAGGAGGCCCGCGGCAACGCCATCCACGGCCTGACCCGGCACCGCGAGTGGACGCTCGTCGAGCACGCCGAATCGTCGATCACCTTCGAGATCGAGGTGCCGGAGCAGCCGGGCTGGCCGGTGCCGCTGCTGGCCCGCACCACCTACGACCTGGCGCCGCGCGAACTGACCGTCACGCACGAGATCCGCAACGAGGGCGAGTCGGCGATCGGCGTCGGGGTGGGCGCGCACCCGTACTTCCGCATCGGCGACGTCCCGACCGACGAGCTGACCCTGACCCTGCCGGCCACCCGCGTCCGCCCCTACGCCGGTGACCGGCAGCTGCCCTACGCCGACGAGCAGGACACCGCGGGCAGCGGGTACGACTTCCGCGCGGGCCGGGTCCTGGCCGAGGTCGACCTGGACACGGCGTTCGGCGGCCTGGTGCCGGGGGACGACGGCCGGTTCCACCACGTCCTGTCGGCGGGGGAGCGCAGCGTCGACGTGTGGGCCGGGCCGGACTTCAAGTGGGTTCAGGTCTTCACGCCCGCCGACCTCGTGGGCCGCGGACGGGCCGTGGCCATCGAACCGATGACGTGCCCGGCCGACGCCCTCAACTCGGGCACCGACCTGATCGACCTCGACCCGGGCGCGTCCTGGACCGGGAGCTGGGGGATCAGGGTCAATGCCTGATCCCGTCAGACTCGCCGACGCGGACGCGGGCGAGCTGCTCACCCTGCAGCGCGCCGCGTTCGTCACCGAGGCCCGGGCGCACCGCGACCTCGACATCCCGCCGCTGCGCGAGACGCTCGACGAACTGCGCGCCGTGCTCGCGGATCCGGACGTGCTCACCTGGGGTGTGCGGGATTCCGGGCGGCTGGTCGCGGCGGTCCGGATCCGGATCCGCGGCGAGGTCGCGGAGGTCGGGCGTCTGGCCGTCGCACCGGACCGGCAGGGGCACGGTCTCGGGTCGGCCCTGATGCGCGCGGTCGAGGAGCGGCTGCCGCCGCCGGTGCGGGTGCTGCGCCTGTTCACCGGTGAACTCAGCGCGGGCCCGCTGCGCCTGTACGCCCGGCTGGGTTACGTCGAAACCGGACGAACCCCCGAGGCGGACTACCACCTCGTGCACCTGGAGAAGCATTTCCGTTAGCGTGTCTAACCATGGTGAGCGCGATTGTTGGCGGATACGTGGTGCCGGTCGAGGGTGACCCGATCGACGGCGGCACGGTCCTGATCGAGAACGGCAAGATCACCGCGGTCGGCACGGCCGCCGAGGTCGACGTGCCGGAGGACGCGGAACTGGTCGACGCCTCGGGCGCGTGGGTGCTGCCCGGGTTCGTCGACGCCCACACCCACCTCGGGGTGCACGAGGAGGGTGAGGGCTGGGCGGGCAACGACACCAACGAGATGACCGACCCGAACGGCGCCCGCTTCCGCGCGATCGACGGCATCGACCCGTTCGAGATCGGCTTCGACGACGCCCTGTCCGGCGGGGTCACGAGCGTGGTGATCAAGCCGGGGTCCGGCAACCCGATCGGCGGGCAGACCGTCGCGGTGAAGACGTGGGGCCGCACGGCCCTCGACATGGTGTTCGACGAGGCGGTCAGCGTGAAGAGCGCGCTCGGCGAGAACCCGAAGCGCGTCTACGGCGACAAGAAGCAGACGCCGTCCACCCGGCTCGGCGTGGCGGCGATCATCCGCGAGGCGTTCACGAACGCCCGCAACTACGCCGCCCAGCGTGACCACGCCCGCGCCGAGGGCAAGCCGTTCGACGTGGACCTGACGCTGGAGACCCTGGCGAAGGTCCTGGACGGCGAGCTGTACTGGGACCAGCACACGCACCGCGCCGACGACATCGTCACCGCGATCCGGCTCGCCGAGGAGTTCGGCTACAAGCTGGTGGTCAACCACGGCACCGAGGGGCACCTGATCGCCGACGTGCTGGCCGAGAAGGACGTGCCGGTGATCCTCGGGCCGCTGTTCACCACGCGGTCGAAGGTCGAGCTGCGCAACCGGTCCCTGCGCTCGGCCGGCATCCTGGCGCGGGCCGGGGTGAAGATCGCGATCACGACCGACCACCCGGTGGTGCCGATCAACTTCCTCGTCTACCAGGCGGCGCTGGCGGTGAAGGACGGACTGGAGCCCGAGGCGGCGCTGCGGGCGCTGACGGTGAACCCGGCGGCGATGCTGTCGCTGGACGACCGGATCGGCTCGCTGAAGCCCGGCCTGGACGCCGACATCGTGCTGTGGTCCGGCGACCCGCTGGACGTGATGAACCGCGCCATGCGGGTCTTCGTGCGGGGCCGCGAGGTCTACCGGTTCGACGACAGCCGCGGCGAGGGCGTCGTGGCGCCCCGCCGCTACAGCGAGTAGGTCACGCCGCCGGCCGTGGTGCGTGTGATGCCGCGGCCGGCGGCCCCGACCGCGGCGCGCTGCCGCGGGACGGCCGTTCAGGCCTTCTTCAGGTGCCGCGCGATGACCATGCGCTGGATCTGGTTGGTGCCCTCGAAGATCTGTGGCACCTTCGCCTCGCGCATGTAGCGCTCCACCGGGAAGTCGCGCGTGTAGCCGGCCCCGCCGAGGACCTGGACGGCGTCGGTGGTCACCTTCATCGCCGCGTCGGTCGCGACGAGCTTCGCGACCGACGCGGCGCGGCCGAACGGCATCCCGCGGTCCCGGCGCCGCGCCGCGTCCAGGTACGTCGCGCGTGCCGAGTCGACCGCGGCGGCCATGTCGGCGAGCAGGAACTCCAAGCCCTGGAAGTCGATGATCGGCTTGCCGAACTGGGTGCGTCCCTTGGCGTAGGCGACCGCCTCGTCGAGCGCGGCCTGCGCCAGACCGACCGCGCAGGCGGCGATCCCGAGCCGCCCGGAGTCCAAAGAGGACAGCGCGATCCGCATGCCGGCGCCCGGTGCGCCGATGAGCCGGTCCGCGTCAACCCGCGCGTCAGAGAAGATCATCTGCGCGGTGGTCGACCCGGTGAGCCCCATCTTGCGTTCCGGCGGCGCCGCGGACAGCCCCGGCGTCCGCCCGTCCACCAGCAGGCACGAGATCTCGTCGTCGCCGGTGCGCACCATCGTCGTGTAGAAGTCGGCCTGCCCGCCGTGCGTGATCCACGCCTTCGTGCCGTTGACGACGTAGACGTCCCCGTCCAGCCGCGCCCGCGTGGACAGCGCCGCCGCGTCCGACCCGGCGTGCGACTCCGACAGCGCGTACGCGCCCAGTAGCTGCCCTTCGAGCATGTCCGGCAGCCAGCGGTCCCGCTGCTCGTCGGTGCCGTGGTGGGCCAGCGCGAAGCACGACATGGTGTGCACCGACAACCCGACGCCCACCGACATCCACGCGGCCGCGATCTCCTCCAGGACCTGCAGGTACACCTCGTACGGCACCTCGCCGCCGCCCCAGCGCTCCGAGTAGGGCAACCCGAGCAGCCCGGACTTGCCGAGCAGCCGGAACTGCTCCCGCGGGAACCGCTCGGCCTCCTCGTACTCGGCGGCGAGCGGCTTGAGCTCGTCGCGGGCCAGCTCGGTCGCCAGTGCGAGCAGGTCCGTGTATTCGCGGTCGGGCAGCAGGCGGTCGACCGGCATGGCAGCCTCCGAAGTGGTGTACTTGAAGCAGTACTCTGTAATCGTCTCCAGTACAGCACATACGGTGGGTCCATGACCAGTCGCGAGGCGCTGCGAACCCCGGGCGGCAAGGCGCTGACCGCCCGGCAGCGGGCTCTGCTCGCCGAACTGGAGGAGCTCTTCCTGGTCGAGGGCTTCGTGCACTTCACCCTCGACGACCTGGCGGCCAAGACGCACTGCTCGAAGTCGACCCTGTACGCGCTCGCGCCGAGCAAGGAGCAACTCGCCGTCCGCGTGGTCGCGCACTACTTCAAGGGTGCCGCCGACCTGCTGGACGAGCGGATCGCCGGCATCGAGGACGCGCGCGAGATCATCGGCGTCTACCTCGACGGCATCGCCGAGTACCTGAACCGGGCGTCCGCGGCGTTCATGCGGGACATCAACGACTTCGCCCCGGCGCGCGCCGCCTACGAGCTGAACAGCCGGGCCGCGGCGGCGAAGATCCGCTCGTTCATCGCCAAGGGCGTGGCGGACGGGGTGTTCCGCGACGTGCACGCGACGCTCATCGCGGAGATGGCCGGCGTGCTCATCGAGGGCATCCAGAGCGGGGTGGTCGGCGCGCGCACGGGTGTCAGCGACGCGGAGGCCTTCACTGCTCTCTCGGAACTGTTGCTCGGTGGCCTAGCATCACGCCCGTGATCGTGGTGGGTGGCGAGGCGCTGGTCGACATGGTGCCGGGTGCCGAGAAGACGAACGACGGCCTGACGTCCCTGGTGCCGCGCCTCGGGGGTGGCCCGTACAACGTGGCGCTCGCGGCCGGGCGGCTCGGGACGCCGACGGCGTTCCTGTCCCGGATCTCGACCGACCGCTTCGGGCAGGCCCTGCGCGATCGGCTGACGGCCTCGAATGTCGATATATCGATGGTCCAGGAGGGTCCGGAGCACACGACACTCGCCGTCGTGGCCCTCGCGCCGAACGGGTCGGCGAGCTACACCTTCTACACCGAGGGGTCGGCCGACCGGCTCGTCGCGGACCCGGGGCCGCTGCCCGGGGACGTCTCGGTCCTGTGCCTGGGCACCCTCGGCATGGTCCTGGAGCCGGGCGCGACGGCCTACGAGGCGATCCTGCGCCGCGAGTCCGCGCGCGGCGTGCTGACCGCGCTCGACCCGAACATCCGGGCCGACCTCATCGGCGACCCCGACGCCTACCGCCGCCGGTTCACCTCGTGGCTGCCGGACGTGCGCCTGCTGAAGCTGTCCGACGACGACGGCGAGTGGCTCGCCGGGCCGTCCGGCCTGGACGCGGCGGTCAAGTCGTGGCTCGACGCCGGGGTGGACGCGGTCGTGCTGACCCGCGGCGGGGACGGGCTGGCCGTCCACACCGGATCCGTGACCGTTTCGGTACCGTCCGCGCCCGCGAAGCTGGTGGACACGATCGGCGCCGGCGACACGGTGCAGGGCGCCCTGCTGTCGTGGCTGCACGACCGGAATGTGGGCACGCTCACCGCCCTGGGTGAGACCGACTGGCGTGCGGCCTTGACTTTCGCGGCGAAGGCTGCGTCCATCACCGTCTCGCGGAGCGGTGCCGAACCGCCCACGGCGGCCGAGATGGTGTGAACCTGATCCCAACGGTTTGCTCTAGGTAACACAATGGCTGCGCGAAGGCCCGTTGTTCGACTAGCGTAATGGGGGAATTAATACCCCAGCGGGGCGGTGTGCGCGGACGATTTCCGGTGACGCGCGATCAAAGAGCTGCCTGTGTGACCTGCAGGAGCTACCGGCCCGTGTGACCGTGAGAGGGACGACCTGCATGTCCGACGCGACTGCGGCGACCGGTGGCGGCACCGTATCGCTGCGCCTACCGACTGGCGAGCACGAGCTGAAGGTTGTCAATGCCGTCGAGGGTGCTCCCGGCATCGAGCTGGGGAAGCTGCTGGCGTCGACCGGGTACATCACCTATGACCCGGGGTTCGTCAACACCGGGTCGTGTTCCTCGGCCATCACCTACATCGACGGCGACGCCGGGATCCTGCGCTACCGCGGCTACCCGATCGAGCAGCTCGCCGAGCGGTCCAGCTTCCTCGAGGTCTCGTACCTGCTGATCTACGGCAACCTGCCGACCCAGGCCCAGCTGGACGACTTCACCCAGAAGATCAACCGGCACACCCTGCTGCACGAGGACCTCAAGCGCTTCTTCGACGGCTTCCCGCGTGACGCGCACCCGATGCCGGTGCTGTCCTCCGCGGTGTCCGCGCTGTCCACCTTCTACCAGGACTCGCTCAACCCGTTCGACGAACCGAACGTCGAGCTGTCCACGGTCCGGCTGCTGGCCAAGGTGCCGACGCTGGCCGCGTACGCCTACAAGAAGTCCATCGGCCAGCCGTTCCTGTACCCGGACAACTCGCTGGGCCTGGTGGAGAACTTCCTGCGGATGACGTTCGGCCTGCCGGCCGAGCCGTACGAGGTGGACCCCGAGGTCGCCAAGGCGCTGGACCTGCTGTTCATCCTGCACGCCGACCACGAGCAGAACTGCTCCACGTCGACGGTGCGCCTGGTCGGCTCGTCCGAGGCGAACCTGTTCGCGAGCATCTCGGCCGGCATCATGGCGCTGTTCGGGCCGCTGCACGGCGGGGCGAACAGTGCCGTGCTGGAGATGTTGAACGGCATCAAGGCCGACGGCGGCGATGTCGCGAACTTCGTCAGCCGCGTGAAGAACAAGGAAAAGGGCGTGCGCCTGATGGGCTTCGGCCACCGGGTGTACAAGAACTACGACCCGCGCGCCAAGATCATCAAGCGCACCGCGGACCAGATCCTGGGCAAGCTCGCGCCGAACGACGAGCTGCTGGACATCGCGAAGCGCCTCGAGGAGACCGCGCTCTCGGACGACTACTTCATCGAGCGCAAGCTCTACCCGAACGTCGACTTCTACACCGGGCTCATCTACCGGGCGCTCGGGTTCCCGACGCAGTTCTTCACGGTGCTGTTCGCGCTCGGCCGGCTGCCCGGCTGGATCGCGCACTGGCGCGAGATGATCAACGACCCGCAGACCAAGATCGGCCGCCCGCGGCAGATCTACATCGGCGAGAAGGAGCGCGAGTACACCGCGATCTCCGAGCGCTGAGTTCGGGTTTCGACGGCGCGTCCCCGGTTGGGGGCGCGCCGTCTTTTTTTGCGGCTTGCGGTCGTGGTCGGTGGGTGTGGCTGCTGGGTGCGGGTCGACGGTGGTGGCCGTGGCGCCTGCGTGAAGGGGCTGGTCGTGTGGCCACCAGTGGTGCCTGCACGAATGGTCCGGTCGCGCGGTCACCGGCGGCGCTTGCACGAACGGTCCGGTCGCCCAGCCACCAGCGACGCCCGCGTGAAGGCTCCACTCACGCGGACCCACCAACGGCGCCCGCACGAACGGTTCGGTCGCACGGCCACCGGCGGCGCCTCAAGGAAGGGGTCACTCGCGCGGTCGCCAGTGGCGCCCGCGCGAAGGCCTCACTTACGCGGACAGTCCGCGGCGCCCGCACGAAGGGTCCACTGGCACGGTCACCAGTGACGCCTCAGTGAGCGGTCCGGTCGTGCGGTCACCAGTGGCGCCCGCGCGAACTGCCCACTCGCACGGCCGCCAGCGGCGCTCGCACGAACGCTTCAGTCGTGCGGCTGCCAGTGGCGCCCGCGCGAACGCCCCACTCGCACGATCACCACCCGCGCCCGCGCGAACGCCCCACTCGCACGATCACCACCCGCGCCCGCGCGAACGCCCCACTCCCACGGTCACCACCCGCGCCCGCACCAACGCCCCACTCGCGAGGCCACCACCAACCCGAACCACCCATCTACCGCGAAACCGGACACCCGTTCCCCTCCCGGGGCGAATTCTCGCTGTACAACCGGCCGATCAGGTACGCACACGTGGGCACCCCGTCCACCCCGTCGAGCCGGCTGATGTTGGTGATCGTCAGGATCGCCAGGCTGCGCTCGTTCGCGATCCGCGACTCCCGGAAGCTGATCTCGCCCGTCGCGCCCTGGAAGGTCATCTCGCGGAACTGCTGGGCCACCGCGGCGCGGTTCGGGGCCTCGGCGCCCGCCGGGAGCGGCAGGCGACGCGCGGCGTCGACGAAGAAACCGGCCGCGTCGTAGAGCCCGCCGACCCGCTCGCCGGCCCACGGGGTCGTCGGCGCCTCGTCGGGCGGCAGCTGCGCCAGGTCCTTCCGCAGCCCCGAGTATCCGGCGCAGAACGCGTCCAACGCAGGCCCGCCACCGGGCAGCGAACCGGGCCGTCCGTCCACACACGCCTGCCCCCCGAGCACCACCGGGCTGCCCATGCCGACGTACGAGATCGGAACCCCGTTGAGCTCACTGCGGTTCCGGTCCGGCGCGTGCGCCACGAACCGCGACACGGCGTCATCCGCCACGATCCGCGGCAACTTCGCCGGCTCCACACAATTGCTGCGCACCGTCCGCAGGAAATCACCGAACTCGGTCTCCCGCCCGGCGTAGAACACGATCTCCCGGCTCCGGTCGGCCCCATCGGCGCACAGCGACGGCAGCTCACCGACCGTCGCGGCCCACCCCTGGGTCCGCACCTCGACGCCGGTCAGCTTCTGCTGCACCACGTCGACCAGCGTGGTCACGTAACTGTTCTCCGGGGCCAGCCGCGGGTGGTAGATCGTCACCTTCGGCGCGTGCACGTACTGCGCGTACCCGGCCAGCAGCTCGGCCTGCTTCGCGTTGTCCGGCACCAGCTGGAAATACAGCGGGGACTCGTCGGCCAGCCCGACCGCCGTCAACGTCGTCCCCAGCGCCGGGATCCCGTGCGCCCCCAGCACGGCGATCGCCGACTCGGTCTGCGCGACGCTGCGGTCGAATCCCAGCACACCGAGGATCCCCGGCTCCCGCTCCAGCAACGGCACCAGCATGTCCCGCGTGACCACGTCCGCGGCCGACATCCCGGTCCCGCCGTTCGCGACGATCACCCGCAGCAGCGGTTTGACGTTCGACGAGGGGTCGTTCTGCTCGCGCTGCCGGATCACCACACCTTCCAGCTCCTCGGCGACCGCGTGCGCCGTGGCCGGTGAGTTCTCGTTGTTCGTCAGGCCCGCCAGGTACACCAGGCTCACGTACGCCCGCCCCGGGCTGGCGCGGTGCAGCTCCTCGGCCTTCGCGTTCTCCGCGAACACCGACAGCTGCGCCCGCCGCAAGCGTTCGTTGTCGCCGAACACCTGCCGCGCGTTGTCGCTGTAGCCGACGCACTGCCCGTCCACCACCTTCGTCGCCACGCCCGCGGACAACCCGGCCCGGAAGAACGAACAGTCCGCGCCCCAGTACCGGTCCACGGACACCGCGACCGGCGCGAGACCGGCCGCCAGCAGCACGACGACGGCCAGCTCGATGACCCCGCGCCGGGCGATCCGCGGCGGCGGGGGCGGCCCGGACTGGCGGTCCTCCCACACGCTCGCGTCCTCCGGCAGCCGGGCCTTCGCCGTCGCACGGGGCAGGTCGATGAACAGGTACCGCGCGTCACGCGCCAGCATCTGCCGACGGCCGGGCAGGCGGCGCTTCCACGACGCCCATGCGCGCGTGGCGCGGTCGGCCGGCTCGATCCCGGCCCCGGACTCCGCCGGAGGCGGCGGGCGTTCGTCGCTGGCGGTGACGATCAGCAGCGGGTCGAGGTCGCCGGTCTCGTTGCGGACCTCGTTGATCAGGCGGAGCAGTTCCCAGCCGCCGTTGGCTTCGGTGACGTTGTCGAGCAGCACGGTGACGTACGCCGTGCGACGCCAGCCTCGCCGCCGGGGCAGGAACCGCAGCCGCCGCCGTCGGTAGGCGTCCCGCAGGTCTTGCAGGAACGCGTGCACGAGCAGTTTCTTGAGCTGCTCGGGGTTCTCGGAGCCGAGCCGGTCGCGCGTGAGGCGTTCGGCGAAGCCCAGGAAGTCCGCGGAGTGGCGAGGCACCATGAACGGCTGGCGCATGAACCAGCGGCTTTCCCGGCCCAGGCCGGGCACGCGGTGCCGGCCCCACCGGAAGCCGAAGTAGCGCACGATCCACCACGCGATGCTCAGCACGAGCTTGCTCCAGCCGCCCGCCGGCACCTGGTCGACCGCCGCGTCCGCACCGCCCGGCGCGCGCTGCCCGCTCCAGTCCCGCAGCATCCGCACGACCGGCCGGTCGCCCTTGCCCTCCGGCCGCGGCAGGGGACGTTCGGTGAGCCACGTGACGAGCCGGTAGTGGTCGAACCGTTTGAGGTGGCCGCGGCCGAACGCGTCCGCGCCGAGGCGGTCGTGCAGTTCCTCCAGCAGGGGCAGGATCGCGGTGGTGCGCACGGCGTCCGCGTCGAGGTAGGCGTGCGGCACCTGCCGCAGCTCGAGGTCGAGCTGCGCGCCCAGCCGCGGCAGGAACCGGGGCGAGCCCGGCCGCCGGAGCAGGCACACCAGCGGCAGCGGCACGTCGCCCCGGACCCGCAGCTCCGGGTCCCGCTTGCTCAGGCCCGGGCGCCGGTACAGCGTTCGAACGAGGTCGACGAGGGCGTGTGCGCCCTCGAACACGGGGTTCTCCGGTGACTGCCGCACAAGATCTAGACGCACGCAGCGTCATGGACGTTCCCGCACCCGTAGTCACCGCGCCGGATTGACCCGGATCGCCCAGAGCCGGACGCCGTGCGGACCGCGGTGTTATGGTTTCGGCACGATTGCCGCGGGCCGGATCACGAAGCCGGGCGGCGAGCCGGACCGCGTCTTCAGCCCGTTCTGCCGGACTCGGTCCACTGTGGACCGATGGGGTGGGGGTGCGGGATCGAGCCGCTGTGGCCGTCGGTGGTGCTCAACGCACGGGGCGCCCGGGCCCGCCGCGCAGCGCTGTCCGCAACTTCACCCGCGTCCCGGTGCGCAACACGGCGTTCCGGTAGATCCGCCCGCTCACCCACGTCAGCACAGCCCCGCACAACACGGTCAGCACCAGCGCCGACGCGACCTCCCAGGGCGCGGCCACCCCGGCCGCGATCCGCCCCGGCATCAGGATCGGCGAGAACACCGGCACCAGCGAAAGCACCTGCGCGCCCAGCGAGTCCGGGTCCTGGATCAGCACGTTGAACCCGGCCACGAAACCCACCGTCAACGTCAGGCTCACCGGCGTCACCACGGACGCGGTGTCCTCCTGCCGCGACACCAGCGATCCGGCGGCGGCGTACACCATCGCGTACAGGAAGAACCCCAGCAGGTACCACAGCAGACCCCAGGCCACCGCCCCGACGGCGACGCCGGACAGCGTCAGCGCGCCGCTCGCCGCGGCCATCGCGAGCCCGGCGACGGCGAGGATCGCCAGCTGAACCAGGCCCACCAGCCCCAGCCCGATCACCTTGCCGAGCATCAGCTGCCACGGCCTCAGCGTCGACAGCAGGATCTCCACGACGCGGCTGGTCTTCTCCTCGACCACGCCCTGCGCGACCATCCCGCCGTAGGCCTGGATGCCGAAGAACAGCAGGAACACCACCACGAGCCCGATCGCGAGGCGCTGGTCGCCGTCGGCGTCGCGGGGCTGGAGTTCGTCCACCTCGACCCGCGCCGCGGTCACCTCGCGCATCACCTGCGCCGGATCCAGGTCGGCCTCGAGGAGCTTCGCGTTCAGCACCTGCTGCTGCGCGATCCCGTTGAGCACCGCCCGCAGTTGCTGGTCCAGGTCGGACTTCACGACCACGCGCAGGTCGGCGGCGCTGCCGGACAGGACCGCGTCGAGGTCGCCGTCCCGCACCTGCCGGGTGCCCTGCTCGACACCGGCGACGGGCACCGTTTCGACGTCCTCGCCGACCGACGCGGCCGCGGTCCGCAGCTGGTCCGCGATGCCGGTGGTCTGCCCGGCCAGCCCGATCCGCGTGGTGTTGGCGCCGCTGATGAGCGTCGCCTGCAGCAGCAGGTACCCGCCCAGCACCACCAGGATCACCACGGTCCCCACCAGGAACGACCGCGTGCGCAGGCGCGTGTTCAGCTCCCGCCGGGCGACCAGTGCGACGCCCGTCAGCGGTGGGACGGTCATGACGGGCTCCCCGTGACCACGTT
Organism: Amycolatopsis thermophila; assembly: GCF_030814215.1. NCBI lineage: Bacteria > Bacillati > Actinomycetota > Actinomycetes > Pseudonocardiales > Pseudonocardiaceae > Amycolatopsis > Amycolatopsis thermophila. The sequence continues at coordinate 2,998,873 of NZ_JAUSUT010000001.1, forward strand.
CCGGAACAGCTCGGCCAGGCTCGGCCGCCGCCACCGGAATTCTCGCACCGGTCCCGCGGCCAGCGCCGCCGACAACACCGTCTGATCGTCGACGCCCGGTCCGAGCGACAGCACGGTCCGCCCGGACTCCGCGGCCACCACCCGCACCCCGGGCAGCTCGGGCGTCCAGCCCGGCGCGGCGGACACGACCAGGTGCGCGCCGGCCGGGGCGGTCAGCTCCGCCACCGTCCCGCACGCCACCATCCGTCCCTTCTGGACGATCCCGACCCGGTCGCACAGCCGCTCGACCAGATCGAGCTGGTGACTGGAGAACACCACCGGCACCCCGGACGCGGCCTTCTCCCGCAGCACGTCGCTCATCACGTCCACCGCGATCGGGTCCAGGCCGGAGAACGGCTCGTCCAGCACCAGCACCGCGGGATCGTGCACGAGCGCCGCGGCGAGCTGGACGCGCTGCTGGTTGCCCAGGCTGAGCTTCTGCACCTCGTCCCGGCGCCGCCCGGCCAGCCCGAGCCGCTCGATCCACGCCTCGGCCGACCGGTGCGCCCGCGCGGTGTCCAGCCCGTGCAGTTCCGCGAGGTACACGAGCTGGTCGGACACCAGCATCTTCGGGTACAGGCCGCGTTCCTCCGGCATGTACCCGATGCGGGTGCGCGTCTCGTGCGTCACGAGCTCGCCGCCGAAGCGCACCTCGCCGCCGTCGGCGGCGAGCACGCCCAGCGCGATCCGCATCGTGGTGGTCTTGCACGCCCCGTTGCTGCCGACGAACCCGAACAGCTCGCCCGGCCCGACCTCGAAGGAGATCCCGTCGAGCGCCACCACGGATCCGTAGCGTTTGGACACCCGGTCGATCGTCAGCGTCGCCGCGGAACCGCTCACAGCGGCCGCAGGGCCGCGTTGAGGTGGTGGGCCAGCTCGCTGAGCAGCGCTTCGGCTGCGACGTCGGCCGTGGCCGGGCGCAGCGAGAGCACGAACGACTGCACCACCAGCAGCACCGAGCGCGCCTGCACCGCCGTGGTCGCGCGCCGGATCGAGCCGTCCCGGTGCCCGGCCTCCAGCAGCGCGACGATGAACTTCTCGCCGAGCCGCTGGGTGCCCCCGAGCCGGTCCAGCACGTACGGCACGACCAGCGCCGTGTCGACGTCGAGGATGGTCCGCATCAGCGGGTCGGCGTTGAGCAGCCGCACGGCCGCCACGGAGCTGCGCACCAGGCGCGCACGGGCGGTCGGGGCGTCGGCCCCGCTCACCGTGGCCTGGTGCAGCAGCGTGCCGAACTCGCGCGTCATCAGCGCCGACAGGACGCTGCGGACGTCCGGGAACCGGCGGTACAGCGTCATCCGGCTGACCTTCGCGGTGCGCGCGATCTCGGCCAGCGTGGTGCGCCGCAGCCCGGACGCCAGGACGCACCGGCGCGCCGCGTCGAGCAGGACGTCGTCCGACACGCGCGCCGCCGTGGGACGCCCGCGGGCGTTCGCGAGCGCGCTGGGGGGCCGGGCCTGACCGATCACAGCGCGACTGTCATCGTCCATCGGCCGCACTGGAGCCCGTTGCCATTGTTGACCACCATGCCTCATGGTTCGCCTGCCCCCACCGGTACCGAGAGTATCGGGAAATCCGGTGTGAGGCGCGGTGCCTTTTGTAGGCGGGCGATATTAGACGATCGGGAACGGGGTCGCGGGCATGACCCGAACGGGTTCACCAGTTACCAGTAGGCGCGACCGCGCGGGAATTCGACCGCACCGCGGAGCGCCTCGCCGCGGTGCATCTTGCCGAAGGCATCCTCGTCGGCGCCGAGGTCACGAACTGCCGAACCCGCTCGTGCGGTCCGGAATGGCCTCGATGACCTCGTCCGGCGATTTCCCGCGGATGCGCGTCCGCGACGCCTGCTCAGGGGGTGATCAGGTAGACCACGCCGCCGGGTCCGCTCGCGACCGAGCCGTCGTCGGTGTACCGCTTGGTGCGTTGCCAGATGTTCTCGAACTGGGCCCGCGGGTACACGGTCCGCACGTTCGCGTTGCTGTTGGCCGCGGGGTCGTTGGCGATCACGTCACCGTTCTCGGTGAACCCGACGACGACCATGATGTGCCCGGCCGTGCCGTAGCCGGCGCCGTCCAGTTCGTCCGCGCGGAAGGACTGGGACGTGATGACCGGGATCCCGCGGGCGATGTAGTCCTCCAGGTCGGCCAGCGAGTGCAGCCGCGTCACGTGCCCGCGCAGCCCGAAGGTCGCCGCGTAGGCGGTGTTGAAGGGCCAGTTCCCGGTGCCCTCGTAGGAGTGGTCGTAGGTGTACCGGGCGGCGTAGTCGATCGTCCGGTCGGGGTAGTCCGCGGGGATCCAGTCCATGTCCTCCTCGCGCGGACGACGGCCCCAGTACTCGACCACCATTTCGGTGGACGCCGGGCTGCACCAGCTTTCGCCGCCGCCGCCGTACTCCGGGAAGTGTCCCTTGTGGATGTTCTGCGCGTGGGCCGGCACCGGCAGCTCGATGCCGGACGCCTTGCCCGGCTTCGAAACCGGCACCTCGAACCGGTCCGGCACGTTCGAGGTCATCGCGCCGACCGCGCTGATCACCGGCATCGCTCCCGTGCCCGGTTCGCGGTAGAGCGAGACCCGCAGGCGGTAGGAGCGCAGCAGGACGCCGGGCTTCATGACGAGCGTGTCGACCGAGACCTGGGCGTGCGCGTCGTCCTGGCCGTCGACGCTGGTGCGTTCGATGTCGCCGTCGCCGCTGGCCCACCGTCCCATCACGTACCACGCGGTCTGCTCGCCGGTGGCGGTGCTGCCCTGCGCCTCCACCTGGATCCAGGTGTGCGGCGGGGTCCGCGCGTTCCACGACGCGATCAGCTCGGTGGCGTCGAACCCGGGCGCGTGGAACGGCGAGGTCCACTGCGACCGCTCGTAGTCCCGCCCGTCGTGGGCGAGCACGCCGGCCGGCACGAACGGGCCCGCGTGGGTCCACTCGTGGTAGTCGATCGCCTCGTCACCGGCGCGGCCGGGCGAGGCGGAAGCGGGTTGGACGGTCACCGTCGCCATCATCGCGGCGGCCAGCACGGCGAGCAATGCGCGGGTCATCCGGAAATTCTCACCCGCGGCGGCCGGTGGCGTAAACCATTCACCGCCGAGAGCGCGCCGCCGCGCTTCGGGAAACGCCCTGGATGCGACCTAGAGGACCGCCTGGGACTGGGTCACCTTCGCGACGAGCTTGCCCGCGTCGTCGTGCAGTTCGGTCTCCACGACGATCACCTTGCGGCCGGCGTGCAGTGGCCGCGCGGTCGCGGTGACGTGACCCTCCCGCACCCCGCGCAGGAAGTTCGTCTTCGACTCGATGGTCGACGTGCCCTGCGCGCCCTCCGGCAGGTTCAGGAACGCGCACACCGCCCCGGTCGAGTCGGCCAGCGCCATCAGCGCACCGCCGTGCAGCACGCTGCCGATGGTGCACAGCGTCGCGTCCCACGCGAGCCGCGCCCGCACGACGTCCTTCGAGTGTTCCAGGACTTCGACGCCGAGCCGCTCCGAGAACGGCATCGACTGGTGGAACAGCGCCGTTCCGGCCTGATCGAGCTCAGTCATGATCCGTTTCTAGCGCACCGGATGCACGACCGACAACTCCGTGTTGTGGTCGCCGGCCACGAGCGCGACCGTCACACCGGGCCCAGTGTCTCGTGTGGACGGTGCAAGGGGCCGATCAGCGGGTGCGGGTACCCGACGGGGCGGGCGACGGCCCCCCGGGAACGTGCGAGACGGCCACCCGCGTCCCGGCGGGCGCGGGTGGCCGTCAGGCGAACGTCAGAAGTGCGTGACGTCGAGTTTTCCTTGCGAGTGGAAGGCGCGCAGCCGCTTCTTGTCGAACTTCCCGACGCTGGTCTTGGGCACCTCGTCGATGAACGTCCAGTGCTCCGGCAGCTGCCACTTCGCGACCTTGTCGGCGAGGAAGTCGCGCAGCTCCTCGGCCGTCACGCTGTGGCCCTCCCGGACCACGACCGCGACCAGCGGCCGCTCGTCCCACTTCTCGTCCGGCACGCCGACCACCGCGGCCTCGGCGACCGCCGGGTGGCTCATCACCGTGTTCTCCAGGTCGACCGACGAGATCCACTCGCCACCGGACTTGATGACGTCCTTCGCGCGGTCGGTCAGCGTCAGGTAGCCGTCCGGGCTGATCTTGCCCACGTCACCGGTGCGCAGCCAGCCGTCGTGGAACTTCTCCGGGTCCGCGCCGCCGTAGTAGCCGCCCGCGATCCACGGGCCGGCGACCTCGAGCTCGCCGACGGCCTCGTTGTCCCACGGCTGCTCGTTGCCGTCGTCGTCGATGAGCCGCGCGTGCACCGACGCCGGGAAGCGGCCCTGCGTGTAGCGGTACTTCCAGGCCTCTTCGCCGGTCGCGCCCGCGGGCGGTCGCGCCACGCTGCCCAGCGGCGACGTCTCGGTCATGCCCCACGCGTGCAGGATCGGCACGCCGTAGCGCTCCTCGAAGGTGTGCATCAGCGCGGGCGGGCACGCCGACCCGCCGACGACCACCTCGCGCAGGTGCGAGATGTCCTGCGGCTCGGCTTCCAGCTGCTGCAGCAGCCCCTGCCAGATCGTCGGGACCGCGCCGGCGAACGTCGGCTTCTCCGAGGCCAGGATCTGCGCGAGCGGCTTCGGCTGCAGGAAGCGGTCCGGCATGACCAGCGAGGAGCCGACCATGAACGCCGCGTACGGCATGCCCCATGACATCGCGTGGAACATCGGCACGATGACCAGGGCGTTGTCGTCCGGCGCGAGCCGCATGCTGTCGCTCATGCAGACCTGCATCGAGTGCAGCCAGATCGAGCGGTGCGAGTACGCGACACCCTTCGGGTCACCGGTCGTGCCGGAGGTGTAACACATCGCGGCCGCCGACCGCTCGTCGATCTCCGGCCAGTCGAACGTGTCCGGCTGGGCGGCCAGCAGCGCGTCGTAGGAGTGCACCTCGACGCCTGCGGGCGCCTCCAGCGTGGCCGGGTCGCCGTTGGCCACGATCACGTGCCGGACCGTCTTCATCTCCGGCAGCTGCTTGGCCAGCAGCGGCACCAGCGAGCCGTCGACCAGCACGACCTGGTCCTCGGCGTGGTTGGCGACGAAGGTCAGCTGTTCGGGGAAGAGCCGGATGTTGAGCGTGTGCAGCACCGCGCCCATCGCGGGGATCGCGAAGTAGGCGGCGAGGTGCTCGGCGTTGTTCCACATGAACGTGCCGACCCGCTGGTCGCCGGTGATACCGAGACTACGGAGCGCATTCGCCAGTCGCGCCGCGTGACGACCGAGATCGGCGTACGTCTCGCGGCGCGGCCCGTGGTCGGTCCACGTGGTCACCTGGCTGGTGGCGTGCACCCGGCTGCCGTGTTTCAGCAGGTCAGCCAGGGAGAGATGTCCGTCCTGCATGGTGCTCAACATGGCCACTCCCGCGCGGTGATGTTCGACGATGAACGTGCTTGCGGTCACTCTAAGTGGAAGACGCGGCTGGTCGCCAGGACTGATCGCCCCCGCCCCGACCGGGGGTTTCCGCGCGTGTCGAGGTCGCGGCATCGGCCCAGGTGGCGTTTACTTGGCGCGTGGACCAGACGGCCTGGCCAGCGCTTGCGTGAGCAAGCACCTCGCTGGGTGCCAGCCGTCGCCGCGAGAGCGGATATCCGACACACGGAAGGACAACTACGTTGGCTCTGCCCACGTTGACCCCGGAGCAGCGTGCGGAGGCCCTGGCCAAGGCGGCCGAGGCCCGGAAGGCTCGCTCCGAGCTGCTCGCGTCGATCAAGTCCGGTCAGCAGTCCATCGACTCGGTGCTGGCGAAGGCCAAGGACGACAAGACGATCGGCAAGACCAAGGTCACCCAGCTGCTCAAGGCGGTGCCCGGGCTCGGTGCCGTGAAGGTCGCCGCGCTGCTGGAGAAGGCCGGGATCGACCCGGACCGTCGGGCCGGGGGCCTCGGCGAGCGCCAGCGCGCGGCGCTGATCGACGCACTCAAGTAACGCGTTTCCGCAGGTCGGCCAGGAAGTGTTGCGCGAGTGACACTTCCGCACGCCGCTGCCTGAGCGGGCGCACAATGGGGGTGTGGATGCCGCAGAGCTGATCGAGGACTACACGCCCGGCGACTTCTGGTTCGCCACATCACGGCACACGATCTTCGGATCCGGCTCCCGGCTGACGTTCACCGACACCGACGTGTCGGCGCTCAGTGACGAGGTCCCGGCCGCGCTGGCCGGGAACCCGGGGTCGCTCGCGGTCGGTGTTCTGCCCTTCGACACCACCGCGACCCCCGGGTACCTCGTGGTGCCCGAAACCGTGCAGGTCACGGGCCCGGCGCATCCCGCCGCGGCCGGTCTGCCGCGGTTGACCATCGACGGCCCGGCGGCCGTGCGTGCCGTGCCGGAGCCGGTCGGGCACGTCGAAGCGGTCGCCCGTGCCGTGCGGGCCCTGCCGGATCGGGGGCTGCGCAAGGTCGTGCTGGCCCGCGCCCTGGACCTGGAGTTCCCGGCCGGCGTGCCGGTCCGGTCGGTGCTGCACAACCTGGTCAAGGACAACCCCCACGGCTACACCTTCGCCGCCGCGCTGCCCGGTGACCGGTCGCTGATCGGGGCGACACCGGAGCTGCTGCTGTCCCGCAGCGGCCGCCGCGTCGTGTCGCACCCGCACGCCGGGTCGGCTCCCCGGTCCGCGGACCCGGTCACCGATCGGGAGAACGCCGAGCGGCTCGCGTCCTCCCGCAAGGACCACGTCGAGCACGCGGTGCTGAGCGAGGCGATCGTGGAGACGCTGCGGCCGTTCTGCCGCAACCTGCACGTGCCGAGCAGCCCGTCGCTGGTGTCGACGCCGACGATGTGGCACCTGAGCACGATGGTGACCGGTGAGCTGGTCGATCCGGACGTCACCGCGCTGCACCTGGCCGGAGCCCTGCACCCGACCCCGGCGATCTGCGGGTCGCCCACCGAGGAGGCGCGGCAGCTGGTCGGCGAGCTGGAGCCGTTCGACCGCGGTTACTACGCCGGGACGGTCGGCTGGATGGACGCCCAGGGCGACGGCGAGTGGGCCGTGTCGATCCGCTGTGCCGAGGTGTCCGAGTCGCGGCTGCGGCTGTACGCGGGCGGCGGGATCGTGCCCGCGTCCGATCCGAAGGCCGAGCTGGACGAGACGTCGGCCAAGTTCCAGACGCTGCTGCGGGCTATGGGGTTGGACCTGTAGTCCACCAGCGCTCGCTGACCTCGAGGTCGTCACCGGCCAGGACGGCGATCGCCGCCCGGTAGCCCTCGCCGGGGTCGAGATCGGCCAGCCGGGTGTGCGCGGGGTGGAGCTCCGGATCACCCGAGGCGACCAGGCGCGGCGGCTCGTCCGGACCGGCGAGCGTGATGCTCCGCAGCGGGATCTTCAGCCCGCGCCCGGTGGCCTTCATCAGGGCTTCCTTGCCGCACCAGTACCGGAAGAAGGCAGCGGACCGCTCGGTGCCGGACAGGCCGTCCAGCGCCTGCCGCTCGGTCTCGTTCAGGGCGTAGGCGATGAGCGAGTCGTCCGCCTGGCGGGTGGCGGTCTCGACGTCCAGCCCGACCGGAACGCCGCGGGTCACCGCCACCCCGATCCGTTCACCGGAGTGCGAGATGGACAGCTCGAACCCGGCGTCGGGCACCCGCGGCCTGCCGTGCGGCTTGCCGCAGTCGTCGCAGGTCGCGTCGAACGCGACGTCGCCGGGTGCGCGTCCGAGCAGCTCACCGGCCACGGTCTTGGCGAGCACCCGCCCGGTGAGGAACCGCCGCCGGTCGATCTCCTGCCGGTAGGCCTGGTGCCGGCCGCGTTCGACGTCGTCCAGCAGGGCGAGGTACCGGGGGTCGTTCGGCAACGGGGTCGCCCACCACACCGAGCACTCGATCACGGTGTCAAACGTACGCTGTCCGCGAACCGGGCCGCGAGGAGTGGATCTCGTCCCTACCGTCGACGCCGTGACCGAGATTCGAGTGAACGGGGTCGACCTCGCCTACGACGAGGCGGGCGCGGGACCCGCCGTGGTGTTCGTGCACGCCGGCGCGGCGGACCGGCGCCTGTGGAACCACCAGTTCGCGGCCCTCGCGGACGGGTTCCGGGTGATCCGCTACGACCAGCGCGGGTTCGGCGAGTCGGGGGACGCGCCCGGCGACCACCACCACTACCGCGACCTGCTGGGGTTGCTGGACGCCCTCGACGTGGATCGCGCGGCCCTGGTCGGGTGCTCGATGGGCGGGTCGTACTCGATCGAGGCCGCGCTCGCCGCGCCGGAGCGGGTCGCCGCGCTGGTGCTGATCTGCTCCGGGCTGTCCGGCCACGAGTGGCCGGAGTCGATGCGCGAGCGCGCGGCCCGTGAGGTGCACAGCGCGGTCCCGGCCGAGCGGTTGCGCGCCTACGCCGCTCGCACCCGGGAGCCCGACCCGGCCGACGTGGAGGCGATGGCGCGCGCCCAGGCGCGGTTCCTCGTGCCGGAGCCCGGCGAGCTGGTCCTGGACATGCTTCGCGGCGTCTTCCGGCGCACCTGGACCGGGCCGCAGCGCACCGAACGTCATTTGGAGCCGGCGCCGGTGCACCGCCTGGGTGAGGTCGCCGCACCCACCCTGGTGATCAACGGCTGTCGCGACGTGTCCGAGATCCAGCGGGTGTCCGACCTGCTCAGCGGGGGTATCCGCGGAGCACGACGGGTGGACCTGCCGGACGCCGGGCACCTCCCGCCGGTGGAACGGCCGGAGCAGGTCACGGCCGAACTGCGCGCGTTCCTGACCGAACGGCATTCCGGTCGCTGACCGCGTGCGCTAGCCTTGAGCTAAGCAAGCGCTTAGTAGGAGGGCCGAGGATGGACTTCAGCTTGAGCACCGAAGAGCGGGAAGTGCGCGACTGGGTGCGCACGTTCGTCCAGCGCGAGCTGATGCCGCTCGAACAGGAGGTGCTGCGCCGCGAGCGCCGCAACGAACCGGGTCTGACCTCGGACGAGCTGACCGCGCTGCAGCTCAAGGCCAAGGAGTCCGGTTTCTGGGGTGTGCAGACCCCGGAGGAGTACGGCGGGATGGGGCTGTCGGCCGTCATGACCGCCCTCCTCGAGGCCGAGCTGGGCCGCACGTTCGTGCCGTTCCGCTTCGGCGGCGCCGCCGACAACATCCTGTTCCACGCGAACGACGAGCAGAAGGAGCGGTACCTGCTGCCGACGATCGCGGGCGAGCGCAAGTCGTGCTTCGCGATCACCGAGCCGGGCGCCGGCTCCGACGCCAAGAACATCCGCACCTCCGCCCGCAAGGACGGGGCGGACTGGATCATCAACGGCGAGAAGACCTTCATCACCGGCGGCAACGAGGCCGACTTCGTGATGGTGTTCGCGGTCACCGACCCGGAGAAGGGCGCCAACGGCGGGGTGACCTGCTTCCTCGTCGACCGGGACATGGGCTGGAAGTCCGAGCCGATCGACACGATGGGCGAATGGGGGCCGGCGTCCCTGGTCTTCGAGAACGTGCGCGTCCCGGCGAGCCAGATCCTCGGCGAGGAGGGCCGCGGTTTCGAGCTGGCGATGCAGTGGATCGGCCGCGGCCGCTACCTGCTCCCGGCCCGCGCCATCGGGTCCTGTGAACGGCTCATCTCGATGGCGATCGAGCACGCCAACACGCGGGAGACGTTCGGGGCGCCGATCGCGACCCGGCAGGCGATCCAGTGGATGATCGCGGACTCCGGTGTCGAGCTGGAAGCCCTGCGGTGGCTCGTGCTGCACGCCGCGTGGCAGGTGGATTCCGGAATGGACTCCCGGCACGCGCAGTCGATCGCGAAGCTGTACGGCGGGCAGAAGGCCAACGAGATCGTCGACCGCGTGCTGCAGATCCACGGTGGCATGGGTTACACCCGGGAGCTGCCGATCGAGCGCTGGTACCGCGAACTGCGGCTGCTGCGCATCTACGAGGGCACCGACGAGATCCAGCGGCGCACGATCGCCCGCAACCTGCTGAAGGGGCACGTCAAGATCAGCGGCGCGCTGGGCTGAACACAACCCTCAGGGCCGCCCCCGGAAACCCTTCCGGAGGCGGCCCTGAGGTATTCCGACAGGTGTTTCAGGATTTGTTCGCGGCGTCCCGCAGTGCGCGCGGCGCCCCGGCCAGGTCCTCCTCGTTGCAGAGGAGCTTCAGGTCGTAGTACGGCGCGCCTTCGCGGTCGTCGTAGTCGAGGTGGATGGAGACCACATCCACCGGCTCGCCCAGCCATTCCTGTGCCGACTTCAACCACTTCGCGCACCGCTCGAGTGCGGTCGGCAGGTCGTCGTCACGGAACTGGACGGGGCGGTAGGGCACATCGTGTACATGATCCTGAGGGTGAGACGGAGCCGGGAGTCCCAGTGCGAGACCCGACTCGTCCAATTCCAGTTGGATCGTTCGCTCAGTCACCCTTCGAGGGTCCCTCAGCCCGGCCGAGTCGGCAAGACCCCAGCTAGGGCCGTATGCGCCACACCCGGGTGGCGACCTCGCGGGCCCGTCCGGCGGCGGTGTCGCCGTCCGGCGCCGGGCTGCCCAGCATCCGCAGCGCGAGCTGGGCATATCGGGCGGCGAGGCGGTCCAGCGGCAGTGGACCACGTGGCGAATACCACCGGGCGACGCCGGTGCACATCTCCAGCAGGGCGAGCCTGGTCACGGCCGGTTCGGGCGCGTCGAACACGCCGGCCGCGACCCCCTCGTCGAGGATGCCGGCCCAGATGGCCTCGTACTCGTCCCGCAGGCCGACGACCCGCCGTCGCGCGGCGCGGGACAGGGCGGCGACCTCGTTGTCCACCACCCGGGTCTCGTCCGGCTGCGCGGCGTGGGCCATCACGTGCAGGGTGACCAGCGCGGACAGGCGGCCCGGCGGGTCGTCGAGGTCGGCGAGCGTCTCGCGGGCGGCCAGCAGGAGCCGGTCGAGGCACTCGCGCATGATCTCGACGAGCAGGTCCTCCTTCGTGCCCATGTAGTGGTAGAGGCTCGCGCTCGAGATCTTCGCGGCCTGGGCCAGGTCCCGGATGCCGGTGCCGTGGAACCCCTTGGCGGCGAACAGTTTGACCGCGGCGCGGCGGACCCGTTGCTCGGTGGTCAGAGCCATGTGCCGGCCGCCCGGTCGTAGGTCGGTGCGTCGTGCTCGGCGAGCTTTCCCTTGGCGATGCGTTCGGAGGGCGTGCGGGGCAGGTCGTCGGCGAAGGCCCAGTAGCGGGGGACCTTGAAGTAGGCGAGCTGGGTGGCGCAGAACCGGGCCAGCTCGTCCGGGGTCGTCTCCCGGGCCGGGACGATGAAGGCCTTGACCTCTTCGCCGCGCAGGTCGTCCGGGACGGCGATCACCGCCGCGAGTTCCACGGCTGGGTGCAGCAGGAGGGCGCGCTCGACCTCGTCGGCGGAGATGTTTTCGCCGCTGCGGCGGATCATGTCCTTCGTGCGTCCCACGTAGTGGACGCGGCCCTCGGTGTCCATTGTGGCCAGGTCGCCGGTGTGGAACCAGCCGCCCGCGAACGCGCGGGCGGTGGCCTCGGGGTCGTCGTGGTAGCCGTGCATGAGGCCGACGCCGCGGATGAGCAGTTCGCCGGTTTCGCCGCGGGGCAGCGGCCGGCCGGTCTCGTCGGCGATCATCACCTCCCGCTCCCGGATGGGGCGGCCGATGCGGCCGCTGCCCGGACGGTGGTCGCCGGGTCGGTCGCGGATGTCGCCGCCGGTCTCGGTCATGCCGAACGCCTCGTACCACGGCACGCCCCAGCGGTGTTCCAGGTCGGCGTGCAGGTCGCGGGGGATCGCGGAGGCCATGACCGAGCGGACGCGGTGCCGGCGGTCGTCGTCGTGCCTGGGCTGGCGCAGCAGGAGCGTGGGCATGAGGCCGAGGCAGTAGAACCAGGTGACCCCGTGTTCGCGGACCTTGGCCCAGAAGGTGCTGGGGTGGAACCGGTCGAGGACGACGAGGGTGGCGCCGGCCGCCAGTCCCGCCGCGACGTTCCACTGTGGATCGATGTAGTGGAACGGCTGGGCGGTGAGGATGGTGTCCCGCTCGGTGAGGGACGGGAAGTCGTCGACGAGGCTGCGGGCGAGCGTGGTCCAGTAGCGGTGCGGGAGGACGCAGCCCTTGGGGGCGCCGGTGGTGCCGGAGGTGTACTGGATGTTGGTCGGCGCTTCGCTCACCGCTCGGTGGTCCGGTGGGTCGCCGGCGGGGAGTTCGTCCGGGGTGAGGACTCGTTCGAGGCCCGTGCTGCGGAGGAGGCCGGTGAACTCGGGCGCGGCGACGGCGAAGCGGGCGCCCGAGTGGCGCAGGACGTGGCCGCCGTCGAGTTCGCGGTAGTTGGTGTTGACGGGCACGAGGACCGCACCGAGCTTCGCGAGGGCGAGCCAGAGCAGCGGGAAGGCGGGTTCGTTGCGCAGCATGACGGCGACGCGGTCACCGGGCCGCGCCCCGAGTTGCGCGAGGCCGCCCGCGAGGCGGTCGGTTTCGCGGTCGATGTCGGTGAAGGTCAGGCGGGTGCCGGTCTGGTCGAAGAGCCAGGCGGTTTTGTCCGGCCAGTTCCCGGCAGCGCGCCGCACGAGGGCGACGAGGTCGTCGGGGATCGTGCCGGGAGGCGTCTCGGGGGTGTGGCGGGCGGCGTTCATGCGCGGCTGCCGAGGGCGTTGTCCGGCAGGTGCTCGGTGATCAGGGCGTGGCTCACCTCGAGTTCGAGGGCCTGCTCGAGGGCGCTGTCGATGCCGGCGTCCAGCGCGCGTTTGGCCAGGGTGGTCGCCGGGTGGGCGGGGATGCGGCGGGCCCAGTCGAGCGCCGTGCGGTGCACATCGGGGACGACGGCGTTGACCAGGCCGAGTTCGAGGGCGCGGTGCGCGTCGATGCGGTCGCCCAGCAGGAGGAGTTCCTTGGCCTTGAGCGGTCCGACGAGGAGGGGCAGCAGGCGGGATGCCGCGCCGGTCACGCTCAGCCCGAGGCCGGCCTCGGGGAACGCGAAGACGGCGTCCTCCGCGGCGAGGACGAGGTCACACCCGAGTGCGAACTCCGCCCCCGCGCCGATGGCGTACCCGTGTACCGCCGCGATGACGGGCTGGGGAAGCGCCCGCAGGCGGCGCGTGACGTCCTGGAGGCGCTCGATGCGGGCGCGGGAGTCGCCGGCCGGGGTGTCCTTGAGGTCGTGGCCGGCGCAGAAGGCGCGCCCCCGCCCCGCGAGCACCACCGCGCGGCTGTCCGGTACCCGGTCCAGCGCGGAGAGCAACTCATCGACCAGCGCAGGCGCGACGGCGTTGAGCCGGGCCGGCCGGTTGAGCCAGAGGCAGGCGACGTCATCGACGAACTCGAGTTCCACCGAGGTCATGAGGGGGAGGGTAATCGATCGATCGATCGGTTGGATAGGTGCGGCGGGCGCCCTGTCGGTTCGGTGGGTTGTGCTGCTCTGCGCTGGGTTGGGTTGTGCCGCTCGGGGCGGCGGGGGTGGGCCTTGCCGCTCGCTCGGTGGTGGGTTGGGTTTTGCCGCTCGTCTCGGGGGTTCTGGACCGAGCCATTCGCACCGCGGCGGGCTGGGCCTTCCCGCTCGTCTCGGGGTGTGCCGGACCCAGCCACGCGGGCTGGGCTTGCCGCTCGCTCTGCGGTGGATTGGCGGTTGCCGCTCGTCCCAGGGTGTGCCGGACCTGGCCACGCGCGCGAGTGCGGGCTGGGCCTTGCCACTCGCCTTGCCGTGGACAGCGTGAAGGCGCGCTGGCTCGGGGAGGCTCGCCGTGCCGCGGACATTGCGAAGGCGCGCGCCCGGCCGGAAGGCTCGGCCTCGCTGCTCGGTAGCCGTGGATAGGCGGAGGCGCGTGCCGGCCGGGGGGAGGCTCGGCTCTCCTTTGCCGTGGACAGTGCGAAGGTGCGCGGCGGCCGATCGGCGCGGCCTCGCCGTGGGCCGGACGAAGGCGCACCGAGCCGTCGGCCTCGGCCTGCCGCTCGTCTCAGTCCAGGCCCTCGCCTGCGGCTCGTCTCAGTCCAGCCACTCGCCCGCGGCTGGCCATGTTCCCAAGGCACGTCCGTCACCCGAGCCGGGCGCCGCACGAACCTCCCACTCGTGCTGTCGCGAACGGGTCATCCGGCCGCACACGAGCGTCTCCGTGGAGGGTGGATGAGCACGTATCCGTGTCTCGCCCGCCCACGGACCGGCCGCCGCATGAACGGTCCCTTCGCGCCTTCACGGGTGGCCCTTCCGGTGGCCGGCGAAGGCGCCGCTGCCTCACAAATGAATGGACCACTCGTCCTCCAGTGCAGTGGCTCACCCACCTACCCAGAGAGCCATCGGTTCCGTCGATGCATCAACCGCCGGCGCTGCGCGAACGGTCCACTCACGGCTTCACGAGCGGACCTTTCGTCGACCCACGAGAGGGCCACCCGCCCGGCGATGACGTTCCCAGCGGATCTCTCACGACAGGACCAACCGTCGCAACGCCCGGGTTCTGCACGCGACAGAGCCGCTCGTGGCATTGCGAAAGTCCCATCCGCGAGTGTCCGACCACCGCCGGTCAGGTGAGTTCGCGGCGCAGTTCGTCCAGGCGGTCGGCGACGTCGGCTGTGCTGGCGGGCGCGAAGTGCAGCAGCTGGTCGTCGTAGTGGGGTTTGGTCAGGATGGTCCAGCGGCCTTCGGCGTTGTCGTACACCCGCAGCGGGAAGCGGGCGTGCCGCGGCTGCCCGCTGTGGTCCCGCACTTCCGCGTGCAGCTCCGCGATGAGGTACGGCTCGAGCGAGGCGAGGTAGTCGGCGCGCTGGACGGCCCGGCTCGGGCGGGTGCCGTTCAGCTCCGCCTGGCGGGCGCCGCGGACCTCGCTCCGCAGGACGGTCAGCGACGGTTCGGGCGACTTCCGGACGTCCTTCGGCAGAACGTCCGCGAGCACCTGGCTCAGACGGTCACGCCGGAACATGCGCAGCGCGACCTCCTGGTCCTGCCGCACCGCGACGACCCCGAAGTGCGCATTCGCGGCGACGAGGGTGGCCAGGTTGACGCCGGTCGTGGTATCCGACACCCAACCGAAACGCGCCTCGTCCGGGGTGCTGAGCAGGCGCGCGACGTCGGCGAAGGTCGGCTCGTCGCGGGTGGGCACCTGGTAGCGCGCGAGGGCGGCGTCGGCGGCGCGGTTGAACGCGGCCTGCGCCTGGTCGGGGCGCCACACGGCCTGCGGGGCGAGCGCGATGTGCAGTTCGGTGCCGGTGACCCTGGCGACCATGGCCGCGAGGAGGTCGACCTGGAACCGTTCCGGTTCGGCGAGCCACATGGCTTACTGACCCAGAACCGGTGGCGACACCGTCATGCCCGTGATCGGGTCGACGGCCTTCTCGCCCTCCGCGGTGAGCTGGAAGTGCTCATCCTCGTCCACAATGTACTTCCGCTGGTGCTCGGCGTCGTCTTCGCCCTTGCCACGGTTGCCGCCTCCGGCGCCCACGCCGCCCGGGCTCCCGGCCGACCCGGGCCGGCCCGCCGCCCCGCCACGGGCGAACGACTCGCCCGCCGCGGAGTTCCCGGCACCGAAGCGCTTGCCCTCGCTGAGGGGGTTGCCGCCGCTGCCACCGGGTCCAAACCCACGAGCGCCGCCCGCGCCGCTCCCGATCGAGCCGCCGCGACCGTACGAGCCACCGCCGGCACCGAAGCGCCCCGCGGCCGAGCGTCCGCCGCTCGGAGTCGCGCCGCGATAGCCGGTGTTGTTCCCGTAGCCGCCGGGCACGCCGTACGGGCCGGGTGCCCCGTAAGCGCCGCCGGGGCCGCCCTGCTGGGGCACGTTCGGGCCGTACCCACTCGCACCGGCCGGCGGCGTCCAAGCAGCATCCGACGCCACGGTGCGCCCGTCGGCGGGCACCTGACCGGCCGGCGCCTGGTAGGGCAGGCCACCCGACAACGACGAGGTCCCCCCAGTGACCGCGCCGCCGCCTCGGGAGGCACCCCCAGCGCCCCCGAGGTCAGGCCCGCCGCCGGTGGCCCGGCTGCCCACATCGGGCCCGGGCGGTGCCGAGCCCTGCGACACGCCGAGAACGCCTGCGTCGAGGGTGCCGTAGGTGGTGGGCATCTTCGAGCCATTGTCACCGGAGGTGACGGACCACGTCTGCATGGCCTCGGTGTTCTGCTTGGCGGCCGCGTTGGCCGCGGCGACCTTGGCCATCTGGCTCCAGCCGCCGTGGGAGTCTCCGATCAGATCCTTGAGCGCCGGCGGAGTCTGTGGAATTTCGGGAACCGGGACGACCCGGTTCTTCGTGTCGAAGAAGGCTTGGCACTGGTTCTCGATGAGACTGCTCGCCGTGCCCATGGCGGTGGCCGCATCGGCGTGGGACGCGGCAAGGTTGCGGACACTTCGCGAGGCGGCGTCGGCGGCGCCACCGGTCCAGCCTTCCTGCATCATCCCGGACAGCGAGCTTATCTGCCGACTGCGGACCTCGTACTTCTTCATGACCTTCTGCAGGTTGTTCTGCGCCTGCTGAAGGCCGCCCGGCCCTGTCGCATTCTGGAAGTTCTCGTAAATCTGCTGGGCCGTCATCCCGCTGAGCGATGCGGTCGAGCCCAATACGGCGCCGGTCATCAACGCTCCCCTGTTTTGATCGTCGAGATGATCCGTTGAGCAACGTTCGTCGTGGCCTTGCAGTTGTCCTTGTCCGCCTGCCCGGTGACGGCGACTGTCAGCAGCATCTCGTCGTTGATCCCGACGCTGAGGTCACACCGGCCCTGTGGACGCGTGTCGGCCATGCCGTTGAAGACTCCGGGGTATCCGTCGACCGAAGTGGGTTCGAAGTAGCCGCCGTCGAACGTGCCGGCCGCATCCTGGTCGTAGACGTTCTGGATGCCGTTTTTTGTGTCCGGAATCGCGTATGCGACTTGAATCTTCCATTCGAGATTGGCGCCGAACTTCCAGTCGCAAGTCTTGATCGTGCCGATTCCCACGTTCTGTTCGGTGCCCTGTCCTCCGATGCCGAGCTGGTCGCTCTGCTCGGCCGTGAGGCTCGCGCAGGGGTGATCGACGAGGTTGCCGGGATCGAGTGGGGCCGGCACGGCCGGCGCGCGTTCCCCCGTCGACGCGGAGCGAGCCGAAGCGGAGCTGCTGCCTGGAAACGTGCCGGTCGCTCCGCCATTCGAGCAGGCGGCGACTGTGAGCACTGCGGTGCTCATCAGGAGCGTGCCGGTCAAGGTCCTGATCTTGCGCACTTGTTCCCCTACTGGTAGAGCCCGCTGCCGTCGGGAGTGTCAGGGGCGCCGTACAGCCCCTTCAAGGCTGTGTCGTCCTGCTCTCGGTAGGTGCCGTTCGCCTTCCTGAGTGTGTCGATCCAGAGCTGAGCGTAGTTACGCAGATTCGCGTTGTGTTCGATGGCCGCCCGAATCGATGCACTGATCTGGCGCGCGTTGTTCTGTGCCGGCGCGTCCGCGGACGGGGCGGCGGTGACCTGGGCCGCCATCTGCAGTTGCAGCTGGTCGTCGTCGAGCCCGTCGCGCAGTTCCTCCCACTTGGGGATCAGCGCCTCGATCTGCTCGGGGTCGAAGCGGTACCCCGCGCCGCCCACGGAGCTCAGCCCGGCGCCCACCGTGGGGCCGATCGGGGTCGCCCTGTTGCCCTCGGTCATCTGTTCCCTACCCCCTGTGCGGAACGCAGTTCAAGGAGAGCCTAGCGCGTCTGGATCATGCTTGGCGTCCGGTTGGCGGAGATCGCCGCTTAGCATGGGCTCATGCCGGTACGTGAAGCCGAGGTCGCGGACGCCCAGGAGATCTGCTCGCTCATCGAGGAGCACGCCCGATTCGAGGGCAACGACACCCTCACCCTGGACCGCGCCGAGATGACCAAACACCTCTTCGGCCCGGAGCCCAAGGCCTGGGTGCTCATCGCGGAGCCGCCGGGTGAACCCGTCGTCGCCGGGATGGCGTTCTGCTCGTGGAACTTCTCCACCTGGGAGGGCCGCCCGGGCATCTGGCTGGACGACCTCTACATCCGCCCCCGGTACCGCCGCCACGGGCTCGGCAACGAACTGCTCACCGCGTTGCGCGCGCGCACCGACGGGCGCATCGAGTGGGACATGCAGGAAGGCAACGACCGCGCCGCCGCGTTCTACGGTCAACTCGGCGCTCAGCCGGTGCCCGGATGGATCCGCTACCGCTGGTCACCGACGAGTTAGGCAAGGCTGACTCACGCCGCGAGCGCACGTAGAGTTATCCGCATGCCTGACAGTCCGCACCGCTCATCCTCCTCGTCGATCGAGGACTACATCCGGGTCATCTACGGCCTGGTCGAGCGCGGTGAGGCCGTCACCAACACGACACTGGCCGGGCGCCTCGAGGTGAGCCCCTCGTCGGCGTCGGGCATGGTCACCAAGCTCGCCCAGCAGGGGCTCGTCGAGCACGTTCCGTACCGGGGCATCGAACTGACCCCCGACGGCAGGCTCCTCGCGCGCGGCGTGCTGCGGCGGCACCGGCTCATCGAGACCTACCTGGTCCAGGAACTCGGCTACACCTGGGACGAGGTGCACGCCGAGGCCGACGCGCTCGAGCACGCGGTCTCCGACCGGCTCGTCGAGCGCATCGCGGCCAAGCTCGGCAACCCCGTCCGCGACCCGCACGGCGACCCCATCCCGGCGGCCGACGGCAGCGTCGAGGAGGTGCCGACGCGCCTGCTCGATGAGATGGAGCCCGGTGCGGTGGGGCAGATCGTGCGGGTGTGGGACACCGACCCGGACATGCTGCGGTACCTGGCCGACCACGCGATCGCCCTGGGGGAGCGGATCGAGGTGGTGGAGCGGCAGCCGTTCGGCGGGTCGCTGGTGGTGAAGGTGGGGTCCGGGCCCGGGGCGGTCACGCACGCGCTGGGCAAGGAGATCGCGCAGGCGTTGAGCGTCGCCGTGTTCTGACGCCGCGGTGGGTGGCACGGGGAGGTCACCGCCGAGCGACGGTGCGCTCCTCGACGTAGGCGGGAGAGTCGACATCCGGCGGACGCGGTGACCGTCGTCGCACCGGCACCATTTCCCCATGACTGACAAACCATTCCGCTTCGGCGTCGTCGCCGGTCCGGCGGGCACCCTCGAAGACTGGACCGGCCTCGCGCGTCACACCGAGGGGCTCGGTTATGACACGTTCCTCTCGCCAGACCCGCAGGCCGGCCTCGACCCCTTCACCCTCCTGTCGGCGGCCGCCGCGGCCACCACCACCCTGCACGTCGGCACGTTCGTCGCCGTCAGCAAGCTCCGCGACAAGCGCCTCCTGGCCTGGCAGGCGGAAAGCCTGCACAAGATCACCGGCGGACGGTTCGAACTGGGGCTCGGCACCGGGCGGCCGGACGCCGCCGGGCCGCTCGCCCGCCTCGGCATCGAGTTCGGCACCCCGGGCGAACGGTTCGCGCAGATCAGCGACACCGTCGACCACCTCAAGACGCACGCCGACCGCCCGAAGCTCCTCCTCGCCGCGGGCGGCCCGAAGATGATGGCCCTCGCCGGGCGCGAAGCCGACATCGTCACCATGGCCTGGTGGCCCCGCGCCACCGAGGACGAGGCCCGCGACATGGTCCGGCCCGTCCGCGAAGCCGCCGGGGACCGTGACGTCGAACTGGCGATGAACCTCCTCGCCGTCGGCGACGAACCGGCCCCGTGGCTGGAGAAGTACATCGGCACGACCGTCGCCGAGCTGGCCGCGGGCGGCTCGGTCAGCGTCCTGCCCGGCACACCGCAGCAGGCGGCCGACACGCTCCTGCGCCGGCGGGAGACCCTGGGGATCTCCTACATCACCATCAACTCCGGTTACGCCGACCGGTTCGCCCGGGTCGTGGAACTGCTCAAGGGCCGCTGACGCCACGTAGGGTGTCGGGGTGCGCGCAGTCGTCTTCACCGAGTTCGGGGCAACACCGCAGGTCCGCGAAGTGCCCGACCCGGCGCCCACACCCGGCGGGGTGGTCGTCGCGGTCGAGGCGACCGGCGTGTGCCGCAGCGACTGGCACGGCTGGCGCGGCCACGACAGCGACATCGCGCTCCCGCACGTCCCGGGTCACGAACTGGCCGGTCGCGTGGTCGCCACCGGTGACCGCGTGCGCCGTTGGCAACCTGGTGACCGCGTGACTGTCCCGTTCGTGTGCGCGTGTGGTGCGTGCGAGCAGTGCGTCAGCGGCAACCAGCAGATCTGCGCGAACCAGACCCAGCCCGGGTTCACGCACTGGGGCTCCTTCGCCGAGCTGGTCGCACTCGAGCACGCCGACGTCAACCTGGTCCGCCTGCCCGGCGACCTCGACAGCACCACCGCCGCCGCGCTCGGCTGCCGGTTCGGCACCGCGTTCCGCGCCGTGCTGCGGCAGGGCCGCGTCAGCGCCGGGCAGTGGGTCGCCGTGCACGGCTGCGGTGGCGCGGGGATCTCCGCGGTCATGCTCGCCGTCGCCGCGGGTGCCCGCGTGGTGGCCGTCGACGTCTCGCCGGACGCGCTCGCGCTGGCCACGAAGATGGGCGCCGAAGTCGCCGTGGACGCGACCGGCGACACCGCGGCCGCCGTCCGGGACGTCACCGGCGGCGGCGCGCACGTCTCGCTGGACTGCGTCGGGCTCCCGCAGACCTGCGCGGTTTCCGTGGCGAGCCTCCGCCCGCGCGGCCGGCACGTGCAGGTCGGCCTCATGCCACCGGGACAGGGCGTGCCGCCGATCCCGATGCACCGCGTCATCGCCGACGAGCTGGTCCTGCTGGGCAGTCACGGAATCCAGGCCCACGAGTACCCGGAGATGCTCGCGCTCATCGAACGGTCCACAATGGACCTCCGGGCGATCGTTGGCCGCCGCATCACGCTCGACGAGGCGCCGGAGGCGCTGATGGCGATGGACGATCCGGTCGGCGGCGCCGGCGTCACCGTGGTGGAGCTGCGGGTGTGAAGGCGCCGGGGAGTTACCAGGAGCTGGCGGAGCTGCTCCGGAGCCGGTTGCCGAAGCTGGCCTCGGGGCAGCTGCGCATCGCCCACCTGCTGCTCGCCGACCCGGAAGGCACGGCCTACCGCGGCATCTCCGAGGCCGCGAAGCTGCTGGAGGTCCGCGAGTCGTCGGTGACCCGGTTCGCGAACTCCCTGGGACTACCCGGATATCCCGACGTCATGGAGCTGTGCCGGACGTGGGTGGCCGAGCAGGCGCAGGTCGCGCGGCGCACCGGGCAAGCCGGCGAGCCGGAGAGCCCGGGCGGCCTGCTCTCGGCGACACTGGAGCAGGAACAGACCAATCTCGCGCGCACCTTCGGCCAGGTGGAACGACCGTCCTGGCTGCGGGCGGTGGAACTGCTCGCCGAGGCGCCGCGCGTGCACGTCATCGGGCTGCGGGAGTGCCGGGCCGTGGCGGACCTGGCCGCGCAGCGGCTGGGCGAGGTCCTGCCCGCCGTGCACCGGCTCGGCGGCGGATCGCTGCCCGACGAGCTGAAAGAACTGTGCGAGGACGAGGTTCTGCTCGCGATCTCGATTCGCCGCTACGCGGCGGACACCGTGCGGGTGGTGTCCTACGCGCGCGAGACGGGGCTGCCCGTGGTCGCGCTGACCGACAACCCGGCGTCGCCCCTGGCGGAATCCGCTGAGGTGGCGTTGTTCGCCGAGACCAGCGGGGTTTCGCACAGCCGCTCGCTCACCGCGCTCCTCGCCGTTGCCCAGGCGCTGGTCACCGAGGTCGCGCTGAAGCTGGGCGACCCCAAGCCGGACCACCGCCTGCTCGACACCCTCCGCTTCTACTACTGACGCACGAAAAGGCCGCCCCCACCAGGAGGGCGGCCTTCACGCGCTCACTTCAGTACCGCCGGTCGACGACCGTTCCGTTCGGGTACCACTGGATGTAGCCCCACTGGAAGTTGTTCCGCCGGCCGCCGGCCGAGTTGAACTCGCCCGACGTCGGGTAGCCGAGGTAGGACTTTTCCCAGCCCAGCGCCGACCACCGCGCCCGGATGGCGCCGTAGACCTCGTGCGCCCCGGTCGACGGCGAGAAGTAGATCGACGCCGCCTTGCTGAAGTGGTTGTACCGGCCGGCACCGTCCGGCGTGACCAGTTCATCGGTGACCGGGTAGCCCATCGGCCCGGCCTCCCAGCCGGTCTGCTGCCACACGGTGCGGATCAGGCCCCAGACCGAGTGGGCGCCGTTCGCGGGCGTCCAGTAGATCGAGCCGTTCTTGCTGAAGTGGTTGTACCGGCCGACACCGTCGGGCGTGACCAGTTCGTCGGTGACCGGGTAGCCGAGCGGCCCGGCCTCCCAGCCCTTCTCCGCCCACTTCTCGCGGATCACACCCCAGATCGCGTGCGTCCCGGTGTTCGGCGAGAAGTACACCGACGCCGTCAGCGTGCCCGGCGTACCGACGTAGTGGTTGTACCGGCCCACACCGTCCGGCGTGGTCAGCTCATCGGTCGTCGGCGCGCCGAAGCGGGTGTGACCGCCCAGCTCGAGGTACTTGCCCAGGATCGCGCCGTGCACCTCGTGCACGCCGGTCTGCGCCGACCAGTACATCCGGCCGTTCTGGTAGACGCGGTACCGCACGTTGCCGTCCTGCACCTCGGGCGCGGTGGGGGCGCCGAGCAGCGTGCGCACGGCAGAGTCGTTGTTGTAGCGCTGGTCGATCGGCGTCGCGTAGTTCGCCGTCAGCGTCACGTCCGAAGCACCGATGGTCAGCGTCCGGGTTCGCGCGGTGGGACCGTCGGCCCACGCGGAGAACTTCGACGCGCCGTCGGAGGCGGTCTCCGCGGCCACGACGTCGAGCGTCGTGCCCTCCGTGACCATCGCGGAGTTGCCCCCGCCCTCGGCCGGGATCTGCAGCGACGCGGGCAGGTTCGACAGCAGCGTCAGGCGGTGCCGCCGCGGCCAGGCCGTGTAGCTCGTCGACGTCGACACGCCCGCGCTGTCGGTCACCGTGGCGGTCAAGACCATCCGCGAGTCGGGGTGATCGGTGAACGGGAGGGTGAACGTCGCACCACTGGCCCCCACGCCCGGGTGCGAGTGGCAGGTCGCCTCCTCCGGGCAGTGCAGCACGGTGCTGGTCCAGTTGACCTGCAGCGGACCGTCCTCGGCGTCGGTGGCGGTCGCGGACAGCGACACGTTCTCGCCGACCGCGAACTGCGCGGCGCCGGGATCGGTCAGGGTGATCACCGGCGTGTGGTTGGCCGGTGCGACGGTGAACGTCGTGGTCCCCGCCGCGCCGAGCTTGTCCCGCACGGTCAGCGTCGCGGTGTACGGGCCGTCGCCGGTGTAGGTGTGGGACGCGGTCACGCCGGTCCCCGCGGTGCCGTCACCGAAGTCCCACGAGTAGGTCAGCGTGTCCCCGTCGTAGTCGCTGGACCCCGACGCGTCGAAGGTGACGGTGCGGGTCGCGGGATCCGTGGTGGTCGTCGCCTTGGCCACCGGCTTGCTGTTGCCGGTCGGGAAGCTGAGCCGGCGCAGCTTGCCGGTGTAGATGTCGGCGTAGACGATGTCGCCGTTGGGCGCGGCCGCGAACTTGACCGGGCCGCCGATGTCGGTGGCCCACGGCGGGTCCTGCGGTGCCTGCGTCAGCGTGCCCGCGGTGTTCCACCGGGCCGTCCACAGCTTCTTGCCGACGTAGTCGCCGAAGAAGTACGCGCCCTGGTACTCCTGCGGGTAGCTGGTGCCGGTGTAGACGATGCCGGCGGTGATGCTGTTGCCCTGGTTGGAAGCGCTTCCGTGGTGGTACTCCCACAGCGGCGCGGTGTTCGTCACCGACGCGCAGCCGGGCAGTTCGGCGTAACCGGGGGTCAGGTGGTTGCCCTCCCAGCACGGCCAGGCGTAGTTGCGGCCCGGCTGCACCAGGTCGAGCTCCTCCCACTCGTTCCAGCCGACGTCGCCGACGACGGGCAGGCCGCTGCTCGGGTCGAGCGTGAACCGGAAGGGGCTGCGGAACCCGCTGGCGAAGACGCGGCTGCGGGCGGCGGTGGGGTTGGCGGCGTCGTAGTACGGGTTGGCCGGGACACCGCGCCCGTCGGCGGTGAGGTGCAGGATCTTGCCCTGCAGGCTGTTGACGTCGACGGCGCGCAGCGCGTTGGGGTCCACGCGCGTGTAGTCGGCGTTGTCGCCGATGGACAGCCACAGCGTGCCGTCGTCGGCGGCGATCAGGCCGGTCATGCCGTGGACGTCGGAACCACCGGGCAGGTCGATGATCGTCTGCTCGCCGCTGATCCCGGTCGGATCGGGCGAGCCGGTGACCGTCCACCTCGCCAGCCGGAGCGTGAACGACGTCGCGTTCGGCACCGAGCGGATCAGGTAGATGGCCTTCGAGGTGGCGTAGTCGGGCGCCACGGCGACGCCCACCAGCCCCAGGTCGCCCTCGTTGCGGACGGTCAGGGTGCGCAGCGTGCGGGTGGTGCTGCCATCGGCGGACGTCCAGTTCAGCTTGCCGCTCTTGGCGGTGCTCAGGAAACTCCCGTCCGGCAGGTAGGCGAAGTCGGTGAGGTCGAAGGCGGCTTGGCCGGTCGCCTGGTCGAGCAGGACGAAGCCGGGGGGCGGCGCGGCGGCGGCCTGCGGAGCCGAGATCGCCGTCACCAGCCCCAGTGTGATCAAGCCGGTCCCGATGAGCGCGAAAACGCGCCTCAGTAACCACCGAGAGTGCATGTATCCCCCTTCCAGGCGTACGCCTTCTCTTCGCCTGAAAGAGGGAATTCGTTGCCGTCAGTTATTGACCTGTGATGCGAGGTCCTTGCCCGAACGCGCTCTCGCCGGTGATCGCCTTGCTTCTGCCGGGGCCCGCGGGGTCCCTTGTGGACGGACGTTGGGGATGGCCGCGGGCCTGCCCGGGTCACGGCCGGCAGATGATCCACAGGACGCAGGTCGGGGCCGGCCGGGTGGGCGTCGTGGTGGTCGGGTTGGTGGTGCGTCCGCCGCTCGGCGTGGTGCCGGTTTGGCCGGGGTCGGCCGGGGTGCCGGTCTCGGTGCCGGAGGTCGGCGGATCACCGGAGTCGGTGACGGTGACCGTTGCGGTCGAGGTGTGGGTGCGGGACTTCGTCTGCCACGGGATGCCGTCGTCGCCGTCCTCGGCGCCGGCGGACTCGTTGGTCACGACGACGTGGGTGGAGCTGTTGGTGCGCTCACTGCTGTTCTGCTCGGGCAGGCCGCCGCCGGCGAGGCCGCCGGTCGGGCCGTGCGGGAGGCTGAAGATCGCGGCCTGGTCGTCGGGCTGGGTGTCGGCGCCGACCTTGACCAGGATCGCGGCGAGGCCGCACCCGAGGATGACGGCCATCATGACCGCCACGACCTGCATCCGGGATCGCGGCTTGCGCTCCTGCTCGGTCCAACCCTCGCGTTCGAGCAGTTCGGCCACCGACACTTCGTCGTTCACCGGACCCACCTTTCGGACGCGAAGGCATACCGACAGTTGCGCGCATTTGTACCGCAACCGGGTGAACTAGAAGCAGGCAGGGTGGTAAAACAGCGTCCAAATTACCGTGTGTGTTGGGAAATCGCGCGTTGCGCCTCGGTTAGTCAACCTTCAGCAACGCCCGCACCCCGTCGATGGCGCGTTCGAACGGCTCCGGCGACCCGGCCGCGCGGGCGAGCACGTAGCCACCCTGCACGGCGGCGGCGATGGTGGCGGCGGTGGCGTCCGGGTCGAGGTGGGGCGGGAGCTCGCCGCGCTGCCGGCCTTCGTCGATCACGCGGCTGATGCGCTGCTGGAGCCACTCGAAGGTCTCGTGCACGGGCCGGCGGAGTTCTGGGCTGGCGATGATGTCCGGATCCTGGGCCAGCCGCCCGATCCGGCAGCCGCGCAGGACGTCGCGTTCGCGCGACAGGTACGCCTCGATCCGCTCGGGGGCCGTGCCGTTCCCGGAGAGGGCGGCCTCGGCCTCGGCGCGCAATTCCCCGGCGCTGCGCTGGATGGCCGCGAGTGCCAGGTCCGCCTTGCCGGTGAAGTGGTGGTACATGCTGCCCTGGCCGGCGTCCGCGTGCTGCTGGATGGCCTTCGGGCTGGTGCCCACGTAGCCGCGGTCCCAGAGGAGTTCCTGGGTGCTGCGGATCAGTCGCTCCGGGGTGTCCACGGTTTCTACTGTACCTACTGGTAGGTACGGGTGGGCGGTTCTTGTGGGCGGTTCGTGGGGTCCGGGTTGTGGGGCCAGGGACGGCTGGAGGGATGTGGGTCGGGCGGCTGGAGGGTTGTGGGCCCAGGGACGGCTGGGACGTTGGAGGGGCTGCGACTGGGCTTGTCGCGGGCGCGTGACTGGACCAGCGGCAGGCGCTTGGCTGGACGAGTGGCGGGTCTGTGACTGGACCAGTGGCGGGCGCTTGGCTGGACGAGTGGCGGGTCTGTGACTGGATCAGTGGTGGGCGTTCGGCCGGGCGAGTCGCAGCCGTACGAGGGGGCACTTCGTGGCTATACGAGCGAGATTCTCGTGGCTGTACGAGGAGGGGGTTTCGTGGTGGCGCGCGGGGGATTCTCGTGCGCGCTCGAGTGGCCCACCGGTCGGCTCGCGAGAGGATTCTCGTCCCCGCGAGAGGGGAATTTCGTGTCTGCGGGCGGGGGATTGTCGTGGGCGCGTCCGAGTGAGCCGCCGGTCGGCGCGTGCGGGGGAATCTCGCGGCTGGGGGATTCTCGTGGGCATTCGAGCGGGCCACTGGTCGGCGCACGAGGAGGAACCTCGTAGAGGAGCGAGGAGCGAGGAGCGAGGAGCGGGGAGGGGAGCGGGGACGAGGTCCCGTCCGTGCCCGATCGGGGTGCTCGTCGCCGCGCTGGGGGGAATTTCGTAGCTGCCGGCGGGAAAGGAATTTCGCGCGGCCGCGGCTGGGCTGTTCGTCGCCGCGTGAGGGGGCCATTCGCGGGGCACGGCTGGGCTGTTCGTTGGCAGGTGAAGGGGAACCGCGTGTTGGGCGCCAGAGGGGATCTCGTCGGGGCGCGAAAGGGAACCTCGTGACGGCGCGGCTGGGCCATTCGCCGGGGGTGTGAGGAGGATCTCGTGCCGGTGCGGCTGGCCCGCTCGCTGGTCTCCGAAAGGGAACCTCGTGCCGCCGCAAGGGGAATCGTCGGGGCAGCCGAGGCAACTTAGATCAGGCGTAGATCAACCCCACCGCGAAGCAACACGCAGCCGCGATAAGGCAGCCCGCCCGTGCCCGACCGTGGAGCAACACGCAGCCGCGGCAGGCCGCCCGCCCGGACCCGACCGCGGAACGGCACGCAGCCGCGACAGGCAGCCCACCCGCACCAGGCTGCGAAAGCGACGGACATCCGATGCAGGCCGCCCGCCCGCACCCGGCTGCGAAGCGACCGGCACCCGTGGCGCGCCGCGCGCCCCCGACCGTCTATCGCGAAGCAACGCACATCGGCAGACCTGCCGGCCCGCCCGACCGCGGAAACAGCAACGCACATCGGCAGGCCCGCCGCCCCGCCCGACCGCGGAAACAGCAACGCACATCGGCAGGCCCGCTGCCCCACCCGACGGCGGAAACAGCTCAGAGCAGCTCGGGCGCGTGCTGACGCACCGCGGCCAGCACTTCGTCCACGGTGGGGTTCACCATGGCCGCGGGACCGACGAACACCGTCGGCACGGTCTCGTTGCCGTTGGCCACCTCGCGGACCCGCTCGGCCGCTCCGGGCTCCTCCCAGATGTTGACCTCGGTGAACGGCAGGCCGGCACGCTCGAGCCCCGCGCGCAGCGCCATGCAGAAGCCGCAGCCGGGGCGCCAGTAGAACTCGACCGTGCCCGCGCCGGTGCGCTCAGTGTTCATGCGTTCAGGTTAACCGCTCACGAGACGACGTTGTGATGTCGTGATCCGAAGGCAGGTAACACGAAGGTGGCACTTCTCGAATAAACCGAACGCAGCGTGACGAACCCGTCCCGCTCCCTGCAGCACGGGGGAGGCCCGTTGTCTCGAAAGATGCACAGATTTCGTCGTGCGCTGTTACCCCTCGTGGTTGGCGCGTTGGCCGTCACCGCGACTCCGACCGCTGTGGCGGACAACACCACGGCCGCACACGACACTCTGCGCACCGGCTGGGACGACGACGAATCCGGCCTCGCGCCGGCGCAGGTGAGCGCCACCGACTTCGGCCAGCTTTTCGCCGCTCAACTGGACGGGCAGATCTACGCCCAGCCGATCGTCGCCGGTGGGGTCGTCATCGCGGCCACCGACAACAACCAGGCGTACGGCCTCGACCCGGTCACCGGCGCCCAGAAGTGGCACGTCTCGTTCGGCAAGCCCTTCGCCGCCGCGACCGTCAGCTGCCAGGACCTCACCCCGAACATCGGCGTCACCGCAACGCCCGTGTACGACCCCGGCACCGGAACCGTCTACTTCACCTCGAAGGTCGACGACGGCCCCGACGCCCAGCACCCGCACTGGTACCTGCACGCCCTCGACGCGAAGACCGGCGCCGAACGCACGGGCTTCCCCACCACGATCAAGGGCGCCCCGAGCAACAACCCGGCCGTCCCCTTCAACCCGATGACCGCCATGCAGCGCCCCGGCCTGCTGCTCCTCGACGGCGTCGTCTACCTGGGCTTCGCGAGCCACTGCGACCGCACCCCGTACGTCGGCTACGTCGTCGGCGTCGACGCGGCCAACGGCGCGCAGACCACGATGTGGGCGACCGAGGCCGCGGCCTCCGACGAGGGCGGCATCTGGCAGTCCGGCTCCGGCCTGGTGTCCGACGGCACGGGCCGCATCATCGTCGCCACCGGCAACGGCGTCGCGCCCGCGCCCGGCCCCGGCGACCTGCCGCCCAACACCCTCGGCGAGTCCGTGGTGCGCCTGCAGGTCGGCGCCGACGGCAACCTGACCCCGGTCAGCTTCTTCAGCCCGCACGACAACACCAAGCTCAACCAGGACGACGCCGACCTCGGCTCCGGTGGCCCGATGGCGATCCCGGCCGGGTACGGCAACGCCGCGCACCCGCGGATGGTCGTCCAGGTCGGCAAGGACGGCCGCATCTACCTGCTCGACGCCGACAACCTCGGCGGCTCCGGCCAGGGCCCGAACGGCGGCGACCAGGTCGTCGCCATGACCGGTCCCTTCCAGGGCGTGTGGGGGCGTCCCGCGTTCTGGGGCGGCGACGGCGGTTACGTCTACGTCGTCGGCGCCAGCGGCCCGCTGCGCGCGCTCAAGTACAACTCGGCCGCGCCGTCGCTGACCTCGGTCGGCACCACCGCCGACAACTTCGGCTACACCTCGGGCTCGCCGGTGGTCACCTCGAGCGGCACCACCTCCGGTTCCGCGCTGGTGTGGGTCATCTACAGCACCGGCCCGACCGGGGCGAACGCCCAGCTGCGGGCCTACGACCCGGTGCCGGTCAACGGCGTGCTCAAGCTGCGCTACTCGGCGCCCATCGGCACCGCCACCAAGTTCTCGGTGCCGGGCACCGACGGCGGTCGCGTGTACGCCGGCACCCGCGACGGCAAGCTGTACGGCTTCGGCCGCCCGACGACGGCCGTGCTCGCGACCAAGCCCTACGACTTCGGCTCCGCGCCGGTCGGCCAGACGACCGGCGGCACCGTCACCGTGACCGCGAACCGCGACCTGACCGTGAACGGCGTCGCCACCGAGGCGCCGTTCACCGCCGCCCTCGGCGCACCCGTGACGCTGACCAAGGGCCAGACGCTGTCCGTCCCGGTCACGTTCACGCCCACCACGTGGGGCGGCGCCACCGGCAGCATGACGTTCACCACCAACGCCGGCACCGCGGCGCTCGACCTGCACGGCCAGGGCACCCAGCCCGGCCTCGGCGCTAGTCCGTCCACTCTGGACTTCGGGCCGGTGCGCACCGGCGCGGCGAAGGAACTCGGCGTCAACATCGTCAACACCGGCACGCAGGCCGAGACGATCACCGGTGTGACCGGACCGACCGGTTCGTTCACTTCGAACACCCTGCCGTCCACGGGAACGGTGCTGCAGCCGGGTGCGTCGCTGACGGTGTCCGTCGTGTACACCCCGTCCGGCGGCACCGACACCGGTGTTCCGGAGAGCTCGCAGTTCACCGTGACCAGCGACCAGGGTTCGGTGACGGTACCGCTCAACGCGACCGCGCTGTCCGGCCAGCCGCAGCTCACGCTGGAGCCGGAGCTCGTCGACTACGGCATCGTCGCGGTCGGTCAGCCGGTGACGAAGACCTTCACGATCGCCAACACCGGCACCGTGCCGCTGACGATCACCAAGGCCAAGGCGCCCGAGGGCGTGTTCCACACCGACGACCCGCTCGCCGAGGGGCAGGTGCTCCCGCCCGGCGACGAGCTGCAGCAGACGGTGACGTTCACGCCGGCCGACGCCTACCCGGCCTCCGCGCAGTACCAGATCACCGGCGACGACGGCCGGGGCGCGCAGATCGTGACCCTGACTGGCAACATGGACCCGATCACCGACTACTACAACAAGCTCGGCGGCGCGCGGGACTCCTACCTGAGCGACCCGGTGTCCGGTCAGTACCCGACCGCGAACGGCGGTGAGGCGCAGGACTTCCGCGGCGGCACCATCTACTGGTCGCCGAACACCGGGGCGCACGCGGTCCAGGGCGCGATCCTGGAGCGGTACAAGGCGATGGGCGGCCCGTCGAGCTCGCTCGGCTACCCGGTCACTGACGAGCTGGCCACGCCGGACGGCATCGGCCGGTACAACCACTTCGAACAGGCCGACGGCGGCTCGATCTACTGGTCGCCGAACAGCGGGGCGCACGCCATCCAGGGCGCGATCCGGGCGAAGTGGTCGCAGCTGGGCTGGGAAGCCGGGCCGTTGGGCTACCCGGTGACCGACGAGCTGGCCACGCCGGACGGCATCGGCCGGTACAACCACTTCTCGCGGGCGGACGGCGCCTCGATCTACTGGTCGCCGAACAGCGGTGCCCACGCGATCCAGGGCCAGATCCGCGACAAGTGGGCCGCGCTCGGCTGGGAGGCCGGCGGCCTCGGCTACCCGGCCACCGACGAGCTGGGCACACCCGATGGCGTGGGCCGGTACAACCACTTCAGCAAGGACGGCTCGATCTACTGGACCCCGGCCAACGGGGCGCACTCGATCTGGGGTGCGATCCGGACGGTGTGGCAGCAGACCGGCTGGGAGGCCGGGCCGATGGGCTACCCGGTGACCGACGAGCTCACCGCGCCCGACGGGGTGGGCAAGTACAACCACTTCAGCAAGGCCGCGTCGGTCTACTGGTCGCCGTCGACGGGTGCGCACGAGATCTACGGCGCCATCCGGGACCGCTGGGCCCGGCTCGGCTGGGAGACGTCCTACCTCGGCTACCCGACCTCGGGCGAGTTCGCCGCCGACGGCGGGCGGCGGAACAACTTCCAGTGGGGCTACATCCAGTGGTACCCGAACGGAACGGTCGTGGACCGGCGGTACTGACGTGAAACGGGGAGGCCATCCGCACCGGTGGCCTCCCCGTTCCTCACGGGATGACCTTGCGCTTGCGCAGGTCGTCGAAGATCGACAGGAACATCTCCTCGGTGTCGACGAACTCGTGGAAGCCGAACCGGCGCGCCTTGGAACCGTCGGCGATCACGTCGTAGTCCCAGCCGAACACGAAGTCGCCGAACCGCCACGCGGACACCTCGTCGTAGGACGCGGTCAGGCCGTACCGCTCGCGCATCTCGTTCCACAGCGGTTCCTTGTCCGCCATCACGGTTTCCAGCGACATCCGCAGCGGCGGCGCGACCTCGAGGTCGAACCAGCGGGCCAGTTTCGGCCACAGGCCGCTCCACCGGAACAGGTCACCGTTGTTGATGTTGAACGCCTGGTTGGCGCAGCGCTCGTCGGTCGCCGCCCACACGGTCGCCTTGGCGAGCAGGCCGGCGTCGGTCATCTCCAGCAGCGAGGTGTAGGCGCCGGGTTCGCCCGGGAACCGCAGCGGCACACCGAGTTCCTTCGAGATCGACGCGTACACCGCGATCACCGTCGCCAGGTTCATCGGGTTGCCGAGCGCGAACCCGCACACCACCGACGGCCGCAGCGCCGACCACGTCCAGGCCTTGCCGGATTGCCGCCGCTCCAGGAAGTTCTGCTGGTCCACATTGAACTCGGGCGGCATGTGCCCGGCGTCGTCCTCGCGGGCCGGCGTCGGGAACGGGCCCAGGTGCGCGCCGTAGACCTTGTAGCCCTGCATCAGGCTGATGTGCCGCAGCCCTCGCGCGACCGGTTCGATCGCGTCGACGAGGTTGACCAGCATGCCGACGTTCGGCGGCACCAGCTCGGCCCACGTCGGCTTGTCCTGGTAGGCCGCGTAGAAGACGTCCGTCACCTCGGTCAGGCCGCGGAGCTTGTCCCTGGCGTCGGCGGGGTCGAGGAGGTCGACCGCGATGTGCCGCACGCGCCCGCGGTCCGCGCCGCCGCGCCGGGACAGGCCGATGACGTCCCAGTCGCCGAGGGAGACCAGGTGGTCGACCAGGTTCCCGCCGATGACCCCGTTCGCCCCGGCGACCAGGGCGACCTTGCGTTCGTTGTTCATGGGACCAGCGTGCGCCGGCCCCGCCGATAAGTCGAAGTCCTCTTTGTCAGCGGAGCCATGAGCAACGTTCATGGCTCCGCCTGACGGCAGGCAGCGCAACCGTTCCCCATCGACGGACCGCCCCGCCGGCCGGGCGCCGGTGCACCTGCGGCGGCTCAGCCCCAGGTCCGGCCGGTGATCCGCTCGTAGACCTCGATGTAGCGGCTGCGCGTGGTCGCCACCACGTCGGCCGGGATCTCCGGCGCCGGCGGGGTCTTGTCCCAGCCGGTGCCGCTCACCCAGTCGCGCACGTACTGCTTGTCGAACGAGAACTGCGGGCGCCCGGGCCGCCAGCGGTCAGCGGGCCAGAAGCGGGACGAGTCGGAGGTGAGGACCTCGTCGCCGAGGGTCAGCACGCCGTCGGCGTCCCAGCCGAACTCGACCTTCGTGTCGGCGACGATGATCCCGTTCCGGGCGGCCCGCTCGGCGCCGGTGCGGTAGATCGCCAGCGTCAGGTCGCGCAGCCGCTCCGCGGTCTCCCGGCCTTCCTGCGCGACGACGTCGTCGAAGGTGATGAACTCGTCGTGCCCCTCGGTGGCCTTCGTGGTCGGGGTGAAGATCGGCTCGGGCAGCTTGCTGCCCTCGACCAGGCCGGGCGGCAGCTGGACGCCGGACACCGTGCCCCGCTTCTGGTACTCCTTGAGGCCCAGGCCGGTCAGGTGGCCCCGCGCGATGCACTCGACCTGCACCATCTTCAGCGGCTTCACGCGGATGGCGCGGCCGGCGAACTCCTCCGGCACGTCGGTGGACACCACGTGGTTGGGCACGATCTCCGTCAGGTGCTCGAACCACCACAGCGACAGCTGGGTGAGCAGCTTGCCCTTGTCCGGGATGGGGGTGGGCATCACCACGTCGTAGAGCGAGATCCGGTCGGACGCGACGAGCAGGATGTCCTCCCCGTCGGAGTAGAGCTCCCGGACCTTGCCCGCGTAGATGTGCTTCATCGTCCCGTCCCGTGTCGCTGAATCCGCCGGGTCCATCCTACGTTGCTGCTCAGCGGGCATTGACCTCGACCTTGCTCGAGGTTCCTCCTGGTCCGGCGTCATGAACCGGGCCGCACTCTCGTCGCCGTCGCATAAGCTGCGTTCATGACGCTGCGTCAGCTGGAGTACCTGGTGACGATCGTCGACGCGGGCTCGTTCACCCGCGCCGCCGAGTTGCTGCACGTGACGCAACCCGCGTTGTCGCACCAGGTGCGGGCGCTGGAGCGGGCCACCGGCGGGCCGCTGCTGGAACGGTTGCCGCGGTCGGTGCGGCTCACCCCGATGGGGCGCGCGATGCTGCCGCACGCCCGCGCCACCCTGGCGGCGGCCCGGAAGTCGGTGTCCGCCGCGCGGCAGGCGGCGGACCTGCAGTGCGGCGAGATCATGGTGGCGACCGTGTACTCGCTGAGCCTCGGGGTGCTGCCGCCGGTGCTCAAGGCGTGGCGGCGCGCGTACCCGGACGTGCACGTGCGGCTGTTCGAACACCGGCACGCGGACGAGCTGGCCGCCGCGATGGCGCAGGGCCAGGCCGACCTGGCCGTCGGACCCGCACCGTCCGATTGGGACGGTCCGGTGCATCCGCTGGGCGAGGAGGAGTTCGTCGTGGTCGTCCCACCCGGTGACCCGGCGGCCGGGTCGGCGCGGGTGCGGCTGGCCGACCTCGCCGACCGGGAGTGGGTGCACTACGCGCCCGGCAACGGGCTGGCGGACCTGCTCGACCAGGTATGCGCGGCCGCCGGGTTCCAGCCGCGGGCCTCGGTGCGGACGGAACAGACGGCGGCCGCGCCGTCACTCGCCGCGGCCGGTCTCGGGCCGGCACTGGTCCCGGCGAACGTCCTGCCGCCGCGGTTCCCCGGGCAGCTGCTGCGCCCCGACCCGCCGGTGCGGCGCACCCTCGCCGCCTACACCCGGTCGGGCGCCGACCCGGTGACCGCCGCGTTCGCCGAAATCCTCCGCCGGAAAGCGATTCTGGTGCCCGGTCACGTCGAGCGGTGCCTGCATTAGGCGACGCGTGATCCGTTTCGCGTTATATTCCAGCCTCCACCGGCGCTGCCGATCAACTGGGAGGGTCCATGCAGGAGCGCCCCTGGCTGTCCGACGACCAGCTCCGGGCCTGGGTGCACTACCTGGGCGCGCACACGCTCGTGCAGCGCGCGCTCGAACGGCACCTGCACGAGGCCGCGGGGATTTCCCACGCCGAATACGAAATCCTCACCCGGCTGGACGGCGCACCCGGCCGTCGCATGCGAATGGGTGAGCTGGCCGCGGTGCTGTTCTCGCCGGGCAGCAGGCTCAACTACCGGATCACCCGGCTGGCCGGGCTGGGCTGGGTCCGCCGGGAACAACACCCGACGGACCGCCGCGGCCTGTACGCCGTCCTGACCGACGAGGGGGCCGATTTCCTCCGCGGCGTCACACCCGGATACCGCCAGGCCGTCCGGCGCCACGTGGTCGCCCCGCTGACGGACGAGGAATTCGCCGAACTCGGCCGCCTCAGCCGCAAGCTCTTCCAGCACCACCTCGCGCGGGGCGATTAGGACACCACCACGCCGCCGCAGGCCAACCGCCGGGCGCGGGCCGCCTACGACCGCTGCAGGAAGGCCGCCAGGGCCGCGTTGAAGGCGTCCGGGCGCTCCAGGTTCGGCATGTGCGCCGCGCCCTCGACGACCACCAGTTCGGCGCCCGGGATGCGGGAGTGCGTGAACTCGGCCTCGGCGACCGGGGTGTACTCGTCCTGGTCGCCGACCACGACCAGCGTGGGTACCCGGATCTCGCCCAGCATCGGCACGTAGTCGGGCCGCTCGGCCCGGCCGAGCAGCGCCGCGGCGGCGCCCTCGGGCGAGGTTTCGCGCATCATCCGGTGGACGTGCTCGGCGACGTCCGGCATCGCGGCGACGTTGGCCGGGGCGACCATCTTCGTCAGGACCTCGTCGGCGTACGGTCGGAGACCTTCTCGGAGCAATCTGGCGGCCATCTCGGCGCGCAACCGCTTCCCCTCGTCCGTCTCCGCCCGCGGCGTGGTGTCGGCGAGAACCAGCCCGCGGACCCGGTCGGCGAACAGCCGGTGCACCTCGAGGACGATCTGGCCGCCCATGGACAGCCCGCCCAGGACGAACTCGCCGACGCCCAAGCGGTCGAGGAGCCCCACGATGTCACGGGCGAACACGTCCAGCGGCGTGGTGCCGGGGACGACGGTGCTGTCGCCGTAACCGCGCAGGTCGGGGGCGATCACGCGGTGGCCGCCCGCGCCGAAGTGCTCCAGCTGCGGCGCCCACATCGACCGGTCGAACGGGTGGCCGTGGACCAGGACCAGTGCCGGCCCGGAGCCCTTGTCGTCGTACGCGATGTCCATGTCCCGACGGTAGGACTCGTGATAACCTCGGTGCAATAGAAACATTGCACTCGGAGCAATCATGCGCGACTACCGGGCGATCGCCGACGCGGTCGCTTCCGACATCACCGCGGGACGGCTGCGGCCCGGCGACCGCCTGCCGCCGCAACGCCGGTTCGCCCGGCAGCACCGGATCGCGGAGTCGACGGCCGCGCGGGTCTACGGCGAGCTGGTGCGGCGCGGACTGGCGGTCGGGGAGACGGGACGCGGCACGTTCGTGCGAGCGGGGGCGCCCAAGCCGGAGTCCGCGCTCGCCGAACCCGCCGCGGCGACGGTCGACCTGGAGCTGAACTTCCCGCTGCTGCCCGAGCAGGCGGAGCTGATCGCCGCGAGCCTCGGGCCGCTGCTGCGCCCGGACGTGCTGGGGGACGCACTGCGGCCCGCGGTCGTGACCGGAACCGCCGCGGCCCGGGAGGAGGCCGCACGGGTGCTGGCGCGCGGCGAGTGGGCGCCGGAGCCCGGGCAGGTGCTGTTCACCGGTAACGGGCGGCAGGCCATCGCGGCCGCGATCGCCGCCCTGGTGCCGGCCGGGGAGCGGCTGGGGGTCGAGGAGCTGACGTACCCGGTGGTCAAGGGCATCGCGGCGCGCCTCGGCGTGACACTGGTGCCGCTGGAGATGGACGAGCACGGTGTGCTGCCGGACCTGCCGCCGCGGCTGCGCGCGGTGTACCTGCAGCCGGCGCTGCACAACCCGCTGGGCGTGACGATGCCGGACTCGCGGCGCCGGGCTCTGGTCGAAGAGTTGCGGGCGCGGGACCTGCCGGCGATCGACGACGGGATCAACGGCTTCCTGCGGCCGGACGTCGCGCCGCTGGCGGAGCTGGCGCCGGAACGGACGGTCGTGCTGGACAGCCTGTCGAAGCGGCTCGCGCCGGGTCTGTCGCTGGGGTTCGTCGTGGCGCCGCCCGCGTTGCGGGAGCGGTTGACCGCGGCCGTCCGGTCGGGCGGCTGGGCGGCGGCGCGGTTCCCGATGGCCGCGGCGACGCGCCTGATGGCCGACGGCACGCTGGCGAAGATCGAGACCGCCAAGCGCGCGGACGCCTCGGCCCGGCAGGAACTGGTCCGCACGCGCCTGGCGGGGTTCGACGTGCGGGCGGACCCGCGCGCCTACCACTGCTGGTGGGAGCTGCCCGAGCCGTGGCGGGCGGAGATGTTCGTGGCGGCCGCCGCGCGCGCCGGGATCGCGGTCACCCCGGCGGCGGCGTTCGCGGTGCGGCCGGGCCGCGCGCCGAACGCGGTGCGGCCGGGCCGCGCGCCGAACGCGGTGCGGCTGGCGCTGGCCTCCCCGCCGGCGGACGTGCTGGCCGGGGCGTTGCAGACGCTGGCCACGCTGGCCCGGTCGAGTCCCGAGGACAGCGGCATCGAGTGAACGCTCGCCGCGCGGACGGGCGCCGGCGCGCCTAGGTTCGGAAACCATGGCCACCGAAGACACCGACCCGCCCGCGGCCTCGGCGGCACCCGAGCCGCCCGGCGGCCTCGCCGCCGATCTGCGGGACGCGATCGCCCCGCGGACCGTCCTGCTCGTGATCGGCGTGCTGCTCCTGCAGCTCGGCTTCATCCTGTCCTACGTCGGCGCCTTCCACAGCCCGGCACCGCACCGGGTCGCCGTCGCCGTAGTCGGTCCACAACAGACGGTCGACCGGATCAACGCCATCGAGGGCACGCCCATCGAGGCCTCCGTCAGCACCGGCGCGGACGAGGCGCGCCAACGGATCCTCACCCGCGACGTCCAGGCGGCCTACGTCGTCGACACCGCCGGCACGACCGACACCCTCCTGGTCGCCACAGCGGGCGGCCCCGCGCTCGCCACCGCCGTCGAGCAGGTGTTCACCCAGCTCGGCGCCGCCCAGCACCGCGGCCTGACCGTCCAGGACCTCGTCGCGCCGCAACCGGGCGACGGCCGCGGGCTCACCGCCTTCTACGCCGTGGTCGGCTGGCTCGTCGGCGGCTACCTCGCCGCCGCCGCGCTCGGCATCGCCAAGGGCGCCCGGCCGGCGACCCTGCGCCGCGCCGCGATCCGGCTCGCCGCGATGGTGCCGTACGCGATCGTGTCCGGGCTCGGCGGCGCGCTCGTCGTCGACCAGCTCCTCGGGGCGCTCACCGGCCACTTCGTCAGCGTGTGGTGGATCGGCGCCGCACTGACCTTCGCCGCGGCGACCGTGACCATGGCCTTCCAGGTGCTGTTCGGGGTCATCGGTGTCGGCATCACCGTGCTGATCTTCGTGATCCTCGGCAACCCGAGCGCGGGCGGCGCCTACCAGACCGAACTGCTGCCCACGTTCTGGCGCGCGATCGGTGACGCGCTGCCGAACGGCGCCGGAACCGCGGCGATCCGCAACGAGGTGTACTTCGGCGGGCACGCGACCGGTCGCCCGATCCTCGTGCTGCTGATCTGGGGCGTCGCCGGGCTCGTGGTCACGGTGCTGGCCTCGGCGTTGCGGATCCGGCGGGAAAACGCCGGCGATTCCACTACCCTGACCGGATGAAGGAGCGTTCCCTGCCCAGCGGCGAGGAAGCCCAGGCCATGATCGCCGAGGCGCGCAAGGCGCTGTGGGTCATGGTCGGGTTCCTCGCCGTCATCTGGATCGTCCAGATCGTCAACTGGGCCACCGGGTACCGGCTCAGCTTCGACCTCGGCATCGAATCGCGGGACGTGAGCTCGCTGCCGGAGATCTTCACCGCGCCGTTCCTGCACGGCAGCTGGGGCCACATCGAGGGCAACTCCGGGCCGCTGTTCATCTTCGGGTTCCTCGCCGCCTACCGAGGGGTGCGCCGGTTCTTCGGCGTCACCCTGCTCATCATCGTCGGCAGCGGGCTCGGCGTGTGGTTCGTCGCCGGTGCCAACACGATCACCGTCGGCGCGAGCGGTGTCGTACTCGGCTACTTCGGCTACATCATCGTGCGCGGGCTGTTCGACCGCCGCCCGATCGACATCGTGATCGGGCTCGTGATGGCGCTGTGCTTCGCCTACCAGTTCGCCGCGCTGCTGCCCGCCGAGGAGGGCATCAGCTGGCAGGGGCACCTGTTCGGCTTCGCGGCCGGCGTGATCGGCGGATGGGTGTTCCGCGAGCGGCGGCGCAAGCAGGTCGAGCCCGCGCCCGCGGACCCGACGGTCACGCTGGATCCGCCGAAGCAACCCTGATACCGGCGAACAGGTCGTCCTCCGGCGGCTCGGCCGGGACCAGCGAGCGGGCCAGCACGTAGTCCTCGGTCGGCCACACCGCCCGTTCCAGGTCGCGCGGGTGCCGGAAGAACGGGTGATCCGGGGCGACCTGGGTTTCGTGCGCGCGCAGGGCGCGGTCGCGGACGTCGAAGTAGTCCGCGCAGTGGACGCGGGTCGTCACCGCGACCTCGGTCTCCGGCAGTTCGGCCAGCACCTCGCCCATGCCGGAGTCGATGCCGCGCGCGGTCATCGCGTCGTGCAGGGCCTGGAACCACGGCCGGGACAGCGTGGCGAGGTAGTACAACTTCGCGATGCGCCAAGGGGTCGCGGCGACGGCGTCGAACGCGGCGACGGCGACCTCGTGGGTGCGGACGTGGTCGGGGTGCGGGTAGCCGCCGGTCTCGTCGTAGGTGACGAGCACGTCCGGGCGGAAGTCGCGGATCGCGTCGACGAGCCGCTCGACGGCGTCGTGGAGTGGTTGCCGCGCGAAGCTGTCGGCGGGTGGGGCGTCGGTGAGGCCGGAGTCGCGGAAGCCGAGGAAGCGGTGCCGCACACCGAGGATCTCCCGGGCGCGGGCCATCTCGCGCCGCCGGATGGCGGGCAGGTCGGCCCGGACCTCCGGGGTGTTCAGGCGCGGGTTGAGGACGTCGCCGCGCTCGCCGCCGGTGCAGGTGACGACCAGGACGTCGACGCCTTCCGCGGCGTAGCGGGCCAGCGTCGCGGCGCCCTTGCTGGACTCGTCGTCGGGGTGCGCGTGGACGGCCATCAGGCGCATCGGATCTCCTTTGTTGGGTTCGACCTAATTTAGATCGGACCTAATCTTGGGTCAAGCCTAATTTTTCGATAGGCTGCGCGGGTGAAGCGTGGGCTGAAGAAGCAGCGGACCCGGCAGGCGATCTCGGACGTGGCGACGCGGTTGTTCATCGAGCACGGGTTCGAGGCGGTCACGATCGCGCGGATCGCGGACGTGGCGCAGGTCGCGAAGATGACCGTGACCAACCACTTCGCCCGCAAGGAGGACCTGGTCTTCGACGTGCACGAGGAGTTCGTGGCGAGCCTGGCCGCCATCCGGGGCCGTCCGCTGGTCCTGGCGCACCGCCACGCGTGGTTCGACGGCCTCGCGCGCGGAGACGCGCTCCTCGGGTTCGCCGGCCCGGAGTTCGCGCGGATGGTCGTCGCCAGCCCGACGCTGCTCGCCCGGCTGCGGGAGCTGCACGAGGAGCGGGAGAAGGCGCTGGCGGAGTCACTGGACCTGCCCCCGGACACGGCCCGAGCGGCGGCGGTCCAGATCGCGGGGGTGCACCGTGCCCTGTTCGACGAGGTGCTGCACCGCATCGCGGCGGGCGCGGCGGACGAGCAGGTGCGACAGGAGGTCGGCCCGCTCGGGGTGCGGATGTTCGAGCTGCTGGAGGCAGGACTGGGCGTGCTCGGCTGACACGCCTCCCGCCGCCCGGGCCGCCGTGGGTGGGCGCGGGCGGCCTCGGCGCGGCCAGGGCTCGCGGTCCGGCGCGGTGGGCAGCGTGTTGGCTCATCACGTGCCGCCCGATGCGTTGGCCCCTGACTCGGCGGGCCGGTCTCGCTGAGTCAGGCCCGTGGCGGGCGCTCAACGGGCGTGGGCGAACGGCCCGGCCCGGCCCGCCGTGGCTTGCGTAGCGGGCCATTCACGGAGTGCGCGGGGCGTCGTGTCGGCGCATTCGGGCACCAGGGCATCGGGGCCCGTGGCCGTGCTGACCCAACAGGCGCGGTCCCGCGAATCAGGCCCGCGGCCGAGGCCCATCGCGCGGGCGAACAGCCCGCAGCCGCGGCCCGAGCGCAGCCAAACCGACGGCGTGCGCGGGGCGCGGTCGTGTCGGCGCATCCGGGTGCCCAGCGCTTCGGGCCCGTGGCCGTGCTGAGTCAACACGCGCGGCCACGCGAATCGGGCCCGTTGGCCGGCGCCCATCGGGCGGGCGAACAGCCCGCAGCCGCGGCCCGAGCGCAGCCAAACCGACGGCGTGCACGGGGCCGGCCGTGGTGGTGCAACGGGGCACCACCCGCCGCATCAAGCCTGCGGCAGGACTGGTCAGCGCGTCAGGCGTTGCCCGCGGAGGCCTGCTTCGCGCGGGCGAGGAGCAGGTCCCGTTCCCGGGCGTTCCGCGTCAGCGACGCCGCCCGGCTGAACTCGGCTTCGGCTTCCTCGAAGCGGCCCACCTTGGCCAGCAGGTCGCCGCGGACGGTGGGCAGCAGGTGGTAGCGGGCCAAAGCCGGCTCGGCGGTCAGCGCGTCCACCAGCGGCAGCGCCGCCTCCGGCCCAGCGGCCATCGACACCGCAACCGCCCGGTTCAGCTCCACCACCGGCGACGGGGTCACCTGTGCCAGCTCGCCGTAGAGCGCCGCGATCCGCGCCCAATCGGTGTCCTCGGGCGTCCCCGCCCGGGCGTGGCACGCGGCGATCGCGGCCTGCAGCGTGTACGGGCCGCGCCGCGCGGACAGGCTCTCCGCCCGCGCCAGCGCCGCCAGTCCGTGCCCGATCAGCAACCGGTCCCACTTGGCGCGGTTCTGGTCCATCAGCAGGATCGGCTCGCCGTCGGCGGTCACCCGCGCCCGCGACCGCGACGCCTGCAGTTCCATCAGCGCCACCAGCCCGAGCACCTCCGGCTCCTGCGGCGCCAGCCCGGCCAGGATCCGCCCCAGCCGCATCGCGTCGGCGCACAACGCGGGGCGCATCCAGTCGTCGCCGGCCGTGGCGGAGTAGCCCTCGTTGAAGATCAGGTACACGACCTCGAGAACCGACCCCAGCCGCTCCGCCAGCTCGGCGCCGACCGGCACCTCGTACGGCACCTTCTTCTGCGCGAGCGTGCGCTTCGCCCGCACGATCCGTTGCGCCACAGTGGATTCCGGCACCAGGAACGCGCGGGCGATCTCGTCGGTGGTCAGTCCGCCGAGCAGCCGCAGCGTGAGTGCCACCCGCGCCTCGGTCTTGAGCACCGGGTGGCACGCCGTGAAGATCAGCCGCAGCAGGTCGTCGGGCACCTCGTCCGGCTCGACCGCGATCGCGTCCTGCGTGGTCTCCAGGTCGAGGCCCAGCTCCTCGTGCTTGCGCTCGGCCATCTTCAGGTGCCGGAAGTGGTCGATCGCGCGGCGCTTGGCGATCGTCATCAGCCACGCGCCCGGGTTCGACGGCACCCCCGCGGACGGCCACTGCTCGAGCGCGGCCACCAGCGCGTCCTGCGCCAGCTCCTCGGCCAGCCCGACGTCCCGCACCATGCGCACCAGCGCGGCGATCAGTTTGGCCGACTCGATGCGCCAGACGGCGTCGATCGTGCGATGTGCCTCGGTGACCGTCACGGTCACCGAGCACACCACCTCACCCCGCCGACGGCAAGGCCCTACCGGCCCTGCTGCTGCTCGACCTGCTGGCGCAGGCGCGCCTCGTGCTCCCGCAGCTCCGGAGTCATCGCGTCACCGAAGTCCTCCTCCGAGGCGACCTGCCGGATCTCGATCGTGGTGTTCTGGAACGGCGCGCGCTTCATCCATTCGATGACCTCTTCGCGGGAGGACACCTCGAGGATCCAGAATCCCGCGATCAGCTCCTTGGTCTCGGTGAACGGGCCGTCGAGCACGGTCGTGCCCTGGTCCGAGTAGCGCAGCCGCACGCCCTTCGAGCTGGGCAGCAGGCCCTCACCGGCGAGCATCACACCCGCCTTGACCAGCTCCTCGTTGAACTTGCCCATCTCCGCGAGATCCTGCTCGGTCGGCATCGCGCCGCCCTCGGTGTTCTCGTCCGCCTTGACCAGGACCATGAACTTCATGTCGTCTCCCTGCTTTCCGTGGTCGTCCCCGCGGGACTGTCACCATGGCATCGATCGGGCACCGGGCGTTTCGACAAGACGGGACAATTTTCTTTCGGGAATTCGCGGGCCGTAGGGTCGGCACGTGTCCGTGCGTGAGCTCGTCGTGCTGGGGACCGGGAGCCAGGTGCCGACCCGGACCCGCAACCACAACGGTTACCTGCTGCGGTGGGACGGCGAAGGACTGCTGTTCGACCCCGGCGAGGGCACGCAGCGGCAGATGCTGTTCGCCGGGGTCGCCGCCAGTGCGATCACGCGGATCTGCCTGAGCCACTTCCACGGCGACCACTGCCTCGGCGTGCCGGGCGTGGTGCAGCGGCTGTCCCTCGATGGTGTCCGGCACCCGGTGGTCGCGCACTTCCCGGCCTCGGGCGCGGAATTCTTCGCGCGGCTGCGGCACGCCAGCGTGTTCCACGAGACCGCGGAGCTGGTCGAAGCGCCGGTCGCGGAGCCGGGTGTGATCGCGACGGGTGTGTTCGGGCGG
Organism: Amycolatopsis thermophila; assembly: GCF_030814215.1. Classification (NCBI taxonomy): domain Bacteria; kingdom Bacillati; phylum Actinomycetota; class Actinomycetes; order Pseudonocardiales; family Pseudonocardiaceae; genus Amycolatopsis; species Amycolatopsis thermophila. Next base: position 3,042,086 of record NZ_JAUSUT010000001.1, read on the forward strand.
CTGGTGGCGCGGCGGCTGGAGCATCCGGTGGAGTCGTTCGGGTACCAGCTGGTCGAGCCGGACACCCGGCGGATGCTGCCGGAGCGGTTGGCCGCTCTCGGCGTTCAGGGACCGGTGGTGGGCCGGCTGCAGCGGGACGGCGCGGTCGACGTCGACGGGCGGCGCGTGGAGCTCGACGAGGTGAGCGCGCCGCGCCGGGGCCAACGGTTCGCGTTCGTGATGGACACCCGGCTGTGCGACGGGGTGTTCGAGCTGGCCGACCGTGCCGACATGCTGGTGGTCGAGTCGACCTTCCTGTCCGCGGACGCCGCGTTGGCCACCCGGTACGGGCACCTGACGGCCGCCCAGGCCGGGCGCGTGGCGGCCGAGTGCGGGGTGCGGAAGCTGGTGCTGACGCACTTCTCGCAGCGGTACGGCGACGCCGGCCTGTTCCGCGCCGAGGCGGCGGAGGCGTTCGGCGGGGAGATCGTGGTGGCGGAGGACATCAGCCGGATCGCGGTGCCGACGCGACGCGCGGCGCGGCTGGTGGCGGAGTAGCCGGCGCTGGGCTCGCCCCGGGAACCGTTCTTCGCCGGGTGTGCTGGTCGGCACGTCGTGATCCGGGCGGCGCGTGCACCGGCCGGCCCGGCAATCACCGGGTCCGCGTACCCGGCGGGCCCCCTGACCTGCGGAAGCAGCGGCGGTGGCCGTGTTCCCGGCTGTCGGCGCGGCCTTCTCGACGAGCGTGGAACCGCCGGTCGGCGACGGTCCGGGACGCCGGCCGGTGTGGGACCTGCATCACACATGTGGGGGATGTTCGCAGCTCACCAAGGTGTGGCTGCCGGAGGCGTGGGTAGCCACTTGGTCGAAAGCGCTTCAGAAACGGGGCGCATGGTGCTCCTGCAACGGAAGGGAGAAAGGCCAGTGGCAACATCCAACCTGGCGGCCGTCGACTTCGGCCAGGGTGTGTCCAACGCCTGGAGCGCGGTGGCGACATTCGTGCCGAAGTTCGTCGCGTTCCTGGTCATCCTGGTGATCGGCTGGTTGATCGCCAAAGCTCTGAGCAAGATCGTGGACAAGGTGCTCGAGAAGGTCGGGTTCGACCGGGTGGTCGAACGCGGCGGCATCAAACAGGCGCTCGCCAAGAGCAAGTACGACGCCTCCGACATCATCGCCAAGCTCGTGTACTACGCGGTGCTGCTGATCGCCCTGCAGTTCGCCTTCGGGGTGTGGGGTCCGAACCCGGTGAGCGGCCTGCTCACGGGCATCGTCGCGTGGCTGCCGCGGGCTGCGGTCGCGATCATCATCGTGGTGGTCGCCGGTGCCATCGCCCGCGCGGTGAAGGACCTGATCAGCGGGGCCCTCAGCGGGCTGTCCTACGGCAAGACGCTGGGCACGATCGCCGCGGTCTTCATCTGGGCGCTGGGCATCATCGCCGCCCTGAACCAGATCGGTGTCGCCACGACCGTCACCACGCCGGTGCTGGTCACCGTGCTCGCGATGGTCGCCGGTGTCGTCATCGTCGGTATGGGCGGCGGCCTGGTGAAGCCGATGCAGCAGCGCTGGGAGCGCTGGCTGGGCCGCGCCGAGGAGCAGATCCCGTCGGCCCGGGCGCACGCCGAGGCCTACCAGCGGGGTCGCGAGGACGCCACGCGCGCGAGCACGCCGAGCTCGCCGAGCTCGGAGGCGGCCACGCAGGAGATGCGCCGGCCGACCGGCAGCATGGGGTCGGAGACCGGCGCGACCATGCGTCCGCCGGAAAGCTTCCGGTGACGGGAGCACAGGGAGACACGGCCGGTCCGGAGACGGACCGGCCGTTCTCTGCGTCCTCCACGCCGGCGGCGAGGACGCCTAGGGCGTGTCTGACAATGTCTTGGTCCAGGTGATGACGTCGTGGATGAGGATGGCGGCGCGGTAGAGGGTGGCGAGTTTGTCGTAGCGGGTGGCGATGCCGCGCCAGTGCTTGAGCTGGTTGAAGCTGCGTTCGATGACGTTGCGGCCACGGTAGTCGTGGGTGTCGAAGGCGGGCGGTCGTCCACCACGGGAACCGCGGCGTTTGCGGTGCCCAGCCTGGTCGGCCGGTTCGGGAATGACCGCGCGGATTCCCCGCCGGCGGAGGTGTGTGCGGATGGCGCGGGAGGAGTAGGCCTTGTCGCCGCGCACCCGGTCGGGGCGGGTCCGTGCTCGCCCGCCGCCCAGGCGGGGCACCCGCAGGTGGGCCATCAACGGCTCGAACATCGGCGAGTCCCCGGCCTGGCCCGGTGTCAGCAGCGTGACCAGCCCATGCCCGTTCCCGTCGACCACACGGTGGATCTTGGTAGTCCAGCCGCCGCGCGAGCGGCCGATCGCGTGATCAGGCGGCTCGATCCCGGGTTTCGTGTAGTTCGATCCAGCCCCCTGTGTGGCGGGTGATGTTCGTGGCGTGCTGATGGGCCCGCGCGATGCTGGAATCCACCGAGACCGCCCAGTCGATCAGCCCCGCCGCGTCCGCGAAGGCCTGCAGGCGCTGCAGCACCACCTCCAAGTGCCCTCTCGCGCCAGCCGGCGGTGCCAGGTCCAGATGGTTTGCCAGGGCCCGAACACCGCCGGCACGTCCCGCCACGCGATCCCGCACCGATACCGGTAGATGATCCCCTCCACCATCGCCCGCGCATCCGAAAACGGCCGCCCCGGCCTGCCCGTACGCGCCGGCAACAAGTCCTCGATCAACGCCCACTGCTCATCCGAGAGCAACTCAAACCGCGACACAACCAGCAGCATCCCAGCCAACAAACGAGATCTTTGTCAGCCATGCCCTAGTTCAGTTCGAGCTGGAAGCCCTCGCGGTAGTGCGGGTCGTCCATCGAGCTGGCGAGCGAGCAGACGGCGAGCAGGCGGAAGGTGAGCCAGTCCACCGGGCCCGATTCCGGGCCGTGCGGCACGGTCAGCCGCCACCCTTCCTCGCGCGCGTGGTCGAGCAGGCCGCGCGCGTAGCCGGCGAGCAGCACGACACCCGCCACGGCGGCCGAGCCCTCCACCCCGGCGGCCAGGATGTCGCGCACCGCCGCCGAATGCTGGTCGACGACCGCGGCCAGCCCGGGCGCGGTCGCCACGGCGGCGACGAGCCCCGCGGCACCGAGCTGGCTGTGCAGGTGATTCAACGTCCGGCGGGACGCCCGTTCCGCCCAGACCGCGGCCAAACCCAACATGGCTCTACGGTAACTCCCGGCCGCCACGCCGTTCCCCCGATCGGTGCCGAAAGTCACTCTGTCTTTTGGTTTAGCCCACAAGATCGTATTTCCGGACGAGACCGGTTTTCGTCGGATCCCGGCGCTATCGTCGCATCAGATCACGAGGGGGACTGGGATGTTCGACGCAGTACGCGGTGCGCCCGTGGGGCGCTTTCCACGACACGCCAACGGTTTCGCGCGAACCTGCGCGCGGCCCGGCCGGGCCGGGCAGGCCGCCGGGCGCGCGGCGTCGCACGTCGGCCGGGCGCGCGGCGCGGGCGCCCACATCCGCTGGACGTCAGCACGCGGAACGGTTTCGGGGCGGTTCGGCGACGTCCGCACGCAGCAGGTCGGCGGTGGCACGGGCAAGCCCGTCCTCCTGCCGGTGCGGGCGGCCCTGATCGTGATCGCGACGTTCGTGACGGCCGGCCGATGAGGGCCCGCGTCGGTGGGTTCCGGTCGGCGGCCGGGCGGGCGCGGTACGACGCCGTGTACGACGAGGGGTTGCGCGCGATGCCCGAACCCGCCGCGGTGCACGACGTGCCGACCGCGTTCGGCCGGGTGCGCGTGTACCGGTTCGGCGCACGCGGAGATCCGCTCGTGCTGCTGCCCGGCCGCGGCGGCACCAGCGTCATGTTCCGTACCGGCATCCCGGCGCTGGCCGGGCACCACCGCGTCCACACCGTCGACCTGCTGGGCGAGCCCGGCCGCAGTGTCCAGAGCGCGCCGATCCGGGACGCCGCTGATCACGCGCGCTGGCTCGACGAGACCCTCGCCGGGCTCGGGCTCGACCGGGTGCACCTGTACGGCGTCTCGTTCGGCGGCTGGCTCGCGTGCAACCAGGCGGTCCGGCGGCCGGGCCGGGTCGCGTCGGTGACGCTCATCGATCCGGTGGCCACGTTCGCCCCGATGCCTCTCGGGCTGGTGCTGCGGGCGGTCCCCGTGCAACTGCCCTACGTCTCCAGCTGGGCCCGCCCGCGGTTCCTCGCCTGGATCGACGGTCAGCGCGACGCCGACCCGGCCGACCACGTCGAGGGCAGGCTGATCAGTGCCGGGCTGCAGCACTTCCGGATCGCGCTGCCCGTGCCCAGGCCGTTCCGGGACGACGAGCTGCGCGGGATCGCCGCCCCGGTGCTGGCGATCATCGCGGGCCGGAGCGTCGTGCACGATCCGTGGCGCGCGCTGGCCCGTGCTCGCTCGCTGCTGCCGAGGGGCGAGGCCGAGCTGTGGCCCGAGGCGACGCACGCCGTGCCCGGTCAGGCCGTCGGCGAGCGGGCGCTGCGCTTCCTCGCCGAGAACAGGGGGTGAGGATGGACGTCGTCATAGGTGGGTCCAGACCCACTCCGCGGCCGACCCGGGCGACTTCCCCCGTTCCGCGGTGCACAGTGGAATCCGGTCGAGCGGGTCGTGGAGAAGGGGAGGGCCGTGCGGCGGACGCGATCGTGGTTGGCGAGTGCCGGCGTGGGTTTCGGGCGGGCATGCGTCGTGGCGGTCGTCGCCATGCTGGTCCCGGCGGTGGGGGCGGCGGCCGTGCTGGTGTGGCTCTGGTGGGGTGGAACGGCGTGGTCGTGGATCGCGCCGGTCCTGTGGGCGGGCATCGGCACGCTCGCGCTGGCCCGCCCGGTCTGCCGGATGGTCCGCGCGCTCGTGGCACGGTGGACGGGCACCGTCATCCCGGGCGGGTACCGGCAGGCGGAGCCGGTGGTGCGGATGTCCACCGGGTACTGGTGGAACGGCCGCTCGTACGAGAAGAGCCGCCGCGACGCCCAGCAGGACCAGCGGCTGTGGCTGTGGTTCACCGACCCCGCCACCTGGCGGGACCTGCGGTTCACCGCGATCGCGCCGGTGACCGTGGGCGTGGTCGCGTGCGTCCCGCCCACCGGGTTCGCGGCTGCGGTGCTCGGGTTCGCCCGGTCGATGCCGCTCGTCGGGGTGCTCGGGCTGGTCGTGGCCGTGGCGACAGCTCCCTACGCCTGGCGGCCCGTCGAACCGGTCGCGACGCGGTTCCTGCGGGCGTCGCCGGCGATGGCGCTGGCCGAGCGGGTGGACGAGCTGACCGCGCAGCGGGCGGACGCCACGGTCGCGCAGGCGGCCGAGATCCGCCGGATCGAACGCGACCTGCACGACGGCGCGCAGGCACGACTGGTCGCGCTCGGGATGTCGCTGGCGACCGCGGAGAAGCTCATGGACGCCGATCCCGAGCGGGCGAAGGCCCTGCTGCGGGACGCGCGGGCGGGGGCGGCGACGTCGCTGACCGAGCTCCGGGAACTCGTCCGGGGCATCAACCCGCCGGTGCTGACCGAGCGCGGACTGGTCGACGCCGTGCGCGCGTTCGCCCTCGACTGCCCGTTGGAGGTGGCGGTCCGCGCCGGCGGGGTGCCCCGCCTGGACCCGCCGATTGAGTCCGCGGTGTACTTCGCGATCGCCGAACTGGTGACGAACGCGATCAAGCACGCGCACGCGAGCCGGGTGGACGTCACCATGGCCAAGGAGGACGGCGGCCTGGTGGCCGAGGTGACCGACGACGGCCGGGGCGGCGCCGCCGAGCGCGACGGTGGCGGGCTCGCGGGGGTGCGCCATCGGCTGGCGGTCTTCGACGGCACCTGCGAGATCACCAGCCCGTCGGGCGGTCCGACGCGGGTGAGGATGATGGTGCCGTGCGCGTAGTGGTCGCCGAGGACCTGTACCTGCTGCGGGACGGGATGGTCCGTCTCATCGAGGCCTACGGCCACGAGGTGGTGGCCACCGCGACCACCGGACCCGAAACCCTGGACGCGCTCCGGCGGCACCGGCCGGACGTGTCCGTGGTCGACGTCCGCATGCCGCCGGCCCAGTCGGACGAGGGCCTGCGGGCGGCGCTGGCCGCGCGCCGCGAAGTGCCGGGCCTGCCCGTGCTGATCCTGTCCCAGCACGTCGAGCAGCTCTACGCCCGCGAACTGCTGGCCGACGGTACCGGCGGCATCGGCTACCTGCTCAAGGAGAGCGTCTTCGACGCCGACCAGTTCATCGACGCACTGCACCGCGTCGCGGGCGGCGGCACGGCGATGGACCCGGCGGTCATCGCCAAGCTGCTCGCCGGCGGCCCCACGGACCGGCGGCTCGACCGGCTCACCGAGCGCGAGCACGACGTGCTCCGCCTCATGGCCGAGGGACTGTCCAATCAGGCCATTGCCGGCCGGCTCTTCCTCAGCGACAGCGCGATCAGCAAGTACACGACGTCGCTGTTCGGCAAGCTCGGCATCACCGACGACGGCAACACCAACCGCCGCGTGCTCGCCGTGCTCGCCTACCTCAACGGCCCGGCCCGCTCGGCCTGACCGTCACCGCCGCCGTCCCGGCGGGCGGGGTTCCTCCAGCAGCATGGCCCGCAGGAGTTCCCGCGCCTGGCGGCGGATCTGCACCGAGTCGCCGTGGCCGCCGATGGTCCACAGCAGCTCCGCCAGCGCGCAGCCGGCCGTCTTCTGCAGCGAGCCCAGGTACTGGGCCAGGTGCTGCGCCCACCGGCCGTGCAGGGTCACCAGCAGCTCGTCGCCGAACTGGTTGCGGAGCGTGATCGTGTCGCCCTCGCGCGCCTCCGTCCAGAACGGCAGTGCGCCCGCGAGCGAGCGCCACTGGTCCGCCAGCTCGGCGATCCGTTTCCGCTCCAGGCGGTCTTCCTCGTCCTGCCGGTTCATCGTGCACTCCCTACCCTCCGTGCACGACGCTAGAACAGGTGTTCGATGATCACAAGCTCGGGGTGGGGGCGGTCTCAGCGGCGGTTTCCGCCTCCGCGGGCCGCACCCGGACCTCGAAACCGTAGCCCGGCGACGGCGGGAAACCGGCCTCACCGATCGCTTGGATCGATACGCTGTCACCGGGGAAGAGGTATCCCGATCCCTTGACCGGACCGGGATTCGTGCCGCACGGGAACATCGCCGTGTGCCAGTCCTCGCGCGGCGAACGGTAGCGCACGCCCATTTTCGGCGTGCTCAGCATGTGCGCGGCCGGGCACGAGCCGGACAGGGTCAGTTCGATCGAGTACGCCTGGTCGCCGTCCTTGGTCACGCTGCCTTCGACCTGCAAACCCCAGCCGTTCCCGTAGTACGACGTCAGGAAGGCCGGCTCGGCGGCGGCGGGCGCGGAGGTCAGCAGGGACGCGGCTGCGGTCAGTGCGGCGATCTTTCGCATGAATCGACGGTGACAAGCACCCCCGGGGCGCGCAAACCGCAGGCGTCCCTCGAATGAGGGTCACCGCCAGTGCGCCGCACCCAGGGCGATCAGTTTGAGTCGTTTCTCCGCGGTGGCCAGAACGCGCTCGTCCGATTCCGGGTTGTGCGGCACCGTTTCGATGAGTTCGAGCGCGGTGGCCAAGAGCATCGTGACGATGAGGTCGGCCAGCATGCGCAGGTCCTCGTTGCGCCACGCGCGCAGGCAGTCGAACCGGGCGAGGTCGATCGCCAGTTCCCCGGCGAACAGCCGCAGCTCGGTGCGCGCGGCCTGCGGGACCGCGCCGGTGCCGCCGTGCCGCTCCCGGCTGAGGAAGCGGAAGTGGGCTTCGTGCCGGCGGGTGAACTCGTGCAGCGTCGTGACGACTGTGTGGGCGACGTCGTCGAGGTTGGTGCCCGACTCCCGCGCCGCGTCCAGCATCCGGCGCAGGACGTCCATCGCTTCGGCGAGCAGGACCAGGCCGAGCTCGTCCATCGAGGTGAAGTGCCGGTAGAACGCGGTCGGCACGATGTCGGCCTGCTTGGTCACCTCGCGCAGGCTCAGCACCGCGAACGGGCGGTCGGCGAGCTGGGCGAGCGCCGCGTCCAGCAGCGCCTGGCGGGTGCGCTGCTTGCGCTCCTGCCGGCTCACCGGCTTCACGGACTCTGCCGACACGTCCTCGATCTTAGATCCGGATCCGGATGCGACCTCCGTCACGCCCGCGCCTCCTCGGTTGACAGCGACCCCGCCTGCTACGCCACCATTGAGTGTACAAGTGTTCTCCGAAACGATTCCCGGGGAGGAACCATGCGGCTCGCCGCGTTCGCCGAGGCGCTGCTCACCCCGCACGGCATCGACCGCTACCTCGAACTCGTCCACCCGATGCTCGTGCGCCGCGAGGTCCGGGGCGAGATCACCGCGGTGGCGCACCAAACCCCCGACACGGTCACCCTGACCCTGCGCCCCAGCTCCGCGTGGCGCGGTTTCCGGGCGGGCCAGTACGTGCGGGTGTCGGTGGACATCGACGGCGTCCGGCGCACCCGCTGCTACTCGCCCGCCGGTTCGCAGCACCGGGACGGGCAGCTCGAGCTGACGGTCAAGGCCGATCCGCGCGGTCTGGTGTCCCGGCACCTGCAGCGCGCCCGGCCCGGTCAGGTGCTCGGGCTGTCCCAGGCCGACGGCGCGTTCACCCTGCCCGAGCCGCGGCCGAAGCGGTTGCTGCTGATCAGCGGCGGCAGTGGGATCACGCCGCTGATGTCGATGCTGCGCACGCTCGCCGACGAGGGGCACGACGGCGAGGTCGTGTTCCTGCACTACGCCAACACCCCCGATGACGTGCTCTACGCGGGGGAGCTGGCCCGGCAGGCGCCGAACGTGCGGGTCGTGCTCGCCTGCACCCACGCGGACGGCGGCGAGCTGAGCGGGTTCTTCTCGCGGGAGCACCTCGTTGCGGCCGCGCCCTGGTACGCGGACGCGCCCGCGTACGTGTGCGGTCCCGCGCCGTTGATGGACGCGGTGCGGGCCGTGTACGACGCGGAACAGTTGAGTGAACAGCTGGTCACCGAAGAGTTCACGCCGCCGGCGTTGGTGATCGACGAGTCCGCCGCCGAGGGCACCGTGCGGTTCCGGCACAGCGGCGTCGAGTTCCCCAACTCCGGCCGCCCGCTGCTGGACCAGGCCGAGGAGGCGGGGCTGCGGCCGGAACACGGCTGCCGCATGGGCATCTGCTACTCGTGCACGAAGGTCAAGGCACGCGGGCGGGTGCGCAACGCGAAGTCGGGCGAGGTGTCCGGCGAAGAGAACGAAGAGATCCAGCTCTGCATCTCCGTCCCCGCCGGGGACGTGGAGATCGACGCGTAGAGGAGACCCCCATGACCGGCCTGCAGGACCGGCTCACGCCGGAGCAGATCGAGGAGTTCGGCCGCGAGATGGACGCGATCCGCCGGCGGATCGTCGCCGACCTCGGCCAGGACGACGTCGACTACATCATGAACATCATCAGGACCCAGCGCGGTCTCGAGGTCGCTGGGCGCGCGCTGTTGTTCGCCGGCTTCTTCCCGCCGGCGTGGCTCGCCGGGGTGGGCGCGCTGTCGCTGGCCAAGATCCTGGACAACATGGAGATCGGCCACAACGTCATGCACGGCCAGTACGACTGGACGCGCATCCCGGAGCTGAGCTCGCAGAAGTTCGAATGGGACACGATGGCGCCCGCCGAAAACTGGCGGCACTCGCACAACTACATCCACCACACGTTCACCAACGTGCTGGACAAGGACCGCGACATCGGGTACGGCATCCTGCGCATCGACCCGGCGCAGAAGTGGCACCCGTACTACCTGGGCAACCCGGTGTACGCGACGGTGCTGGCGTTCGTCTTCCAGTGGGGCGTGATGCTGCACGACCTGGAGTTCGACCGGGTCGTGCGCGGCGAGCGGAAGTGGTCGGACCCGGAGCTCAAGGAGATGCGGGCCCGGATGGTGCCGAAGGCGGTGAAGCAGGTCGGCAAGGACTACGTCCTGTTCCCGCTGCTCACCGGCCCGTTCGCGCCGCTGACGTTCCTGGGCAACGCGACCGCGAACCTGACCCGCAACCTGTGGGCGTTCGCGATCATCTTCTGCGGCCACTTCCCGTCGGACGTGGAGAGTTTCACCGAGGAGGAGACCGAGAACGAGTCGCGGGGCCAGTGGTACCTGCGGCAGATCCTGGGTTCGGCGAACATCACCGGCGGGCCGCTGTTCCACATCCTGAGCGGGAACCTGTCGCACCAGATCGAGCACCACCTCTTCCCGGACCTCCCCGCGCGCCGCTACCCGCAGATCGCCGGCGAGGTGCGCGCGATCTGCGAAAAGTACGGGCTGCCGTACAACACCGGGCCGCTGCACAAGCAGCTGTGGTCGGTGGCGAAGAAGATCGTCAAGTTCGCGTTGCCGCCGCGGCCCCGGCGGGAGACCCCGGCGCCCGATACGCTGGCGGGTGACAGGTCTCGAGTGGCGGCGTGAAGGGCTGAGTGATGGTCGACCCCATCGAAAGCGGGAAGGACACCGTGCAGGTGCTGACCGAATCGGCAGCCACCCACATGGGCAACATCGCGACGATCATCACCGGCGCGGTGCGCGACATAGCCCGCGAGACCGGCGACTGGCTCACCGACCTGTTCGAAATGCGGGAAGCAGCCCGCCGGGCGCACGCCGACGAGCGGGAGTAGCGGTTCGGGCGACCGCGGTGCCAGGCCTCACGAACTCCGCAAGGCGCGGCGCAGCAACTTGCCCGACACCGTTTTCGGCAGCTCGTCCAAGAACTCCACCTGCCGCGGGTACTTGTACGCGGCCATCCGCGAGCGGCAGAAGGCGATCAGTTCCTCCGCCGTCACGGTGCGGCCGGGGCGCAGGCTCACGAACGCCTTGACCGTCTCGCCACGGTAGGGATCCGGCACGCCGACCACTGCCGCCTCGCGGACGGCTTCGTGTTCGTACAGCACGTCTTCGACCTCGCGCGGCCAGACCTTGTAGCCGCCCGCGTTGATCTGGTCCTTCTTGCGGTCCACGACGTAGAACCAGCCGTGGGCGTCCATGTACCCGACGTCCCCGGTGTGCAACCGGCCGCCGGGAAGCGCTTTCTCCGTCTCCGCCGGCTTCTCCCAGTACCCGGCGACCACCTGCGGGCCCGAGGTGACCAGTTCGCCCACCTCACCGACCGGCACCTCGGCCCCGTCCTCGTCCACGACCCGCACCACCGTGTCGTACACCGGCACCCCGACCGACAGCGCACCCGACGCCGGGTCGACGGGCGCCTCGGTGCCGAACGGCACCGCGTGCGACGGCGACGTCGTCTCCGTCAGGCCGTAGCAGTTGTGGATGTAGGTGCCGAACATCGCCTGGAACGCCTTGACCGTGCTCGGCGGGATCGGCGCTCCGCCCGAGTAGATCTTGGTCAGCGACGCCAGCGCATCCCGGTCGGCGCCCGGCACGTTCATCAACGCGATGAACACCGTGATCGACCCGACGGTGAACGTCGCCCGCTCGGCGCGCACCGTCTCGATCGTCGTCTCGGCGTCGAAGCGGTGCATCAGCACCAGCGGCGCGCCCGTCAACAGCGCCACCGCGATGTGCCCGATCAGCCCGGTGATGTGGAACAGCGGTGCGACACCGAGGATCACGTCGTCACCGCCCAGCCCCACCCAGTCCCGGTAGGTCTGGGCGTTGAAGACGACATTGCGATGTGTCGTCATGGCGCCTTTCGGCGGCCCGGTCGTGCCGGACGTGTAGGTCAGGAACGCGATGTCGTCCGGCCCGAGCGTCACCTCCGGCGCAGCCACGCCACGGAAGCGCGCGAGCATCCCGGCGAGATCGGTCGTTCCCGGACAGGAACCGGGTGGCGCGGGTGCGGCGCGGTACTCCAGCTCCGACGTCGTCAGCACGGTGCGCACCGTCGTGCCGGGCACGACTTCCGCGGCTACCTCGTCCCACAGCGACCGCAAGGTGACCAGCACCGTCGCGCCCGAGTCGGCGAGCAGCTGGCCCAGTTCGCGTTTCCGGTTCATCGGGTTGACCGGCACCGCGATCCCGCCGGCCTTCCAGGTGCCGACCTGTGCGATCACGAACTGGGGCACGTTCTGGGCGTAGATCGCGACCCGCTCACCCGGACCGAACCCGGCGTCGGTGATCCCGGCGGCGAAGGCGTCGGTCAGCTCGTCCAGCTCACGCAGCGAGATGCGGCCGCCGAAGTACCGGAGAGCGTCGCCGTCCGGGTTCCGCGCCACGGTGGCGCGGAACATCGCCAGCGCGCTGTCGTGCTCGACGGTGATCCCCGCCGGCTGTCCCGGCGCGTAGCGCGCCAGCCAGAGCTTGTCGTCGTAGACGCCCATCGACGCCGATGATCCGCCCCGCGCCGGGCGAGGTCAAGACGCGGTCCGGTGTGGACGGTCAGTGGCGGTGGCGGCCGTCGCGGTGGCCGCGATCGCGGTCCCGGTCCCACCGCGGCGGCTGGTAGTCCGGCAGATCGAACTCGGGCACCTGCGGCATCTGCACGCGCGGGACCTTCGGCTGCGGCGGCGTCTGCTTCGGCGCCGCCCGCTGCGTCGTCTTCTCGGTGGTCGAGGCCGCGGGCTTGGTCGTCGGCGGCGCGGCCTGCTTCGTCTCGGCGATCGGCAGGATCCCGCTGAACTGCCCCTCGGTGGCCAGCACCTCCGCCTGCTCGCCGGGCTCGCTCACCTCCGGCTCCTGCGGCGCGGCGTGGCCGCCCGCGAGGCTGACCGGCTCGGGTGCGCTGCCGGGTCCCGTGATCCACCCGCCGACGAGCATCGCGCCGGCCAGGGTGATGCCGGCGCCCGCGGTGGCCAGCACCAGCGGCCGGTGCCGTCGCGGCTTGACCGGGTTCGCGTCGGCGTCGACGGACACGATCAGCGGCGTCTCGTCGGGGGCCTCCTCGACCGTCTCGCCGGCCGGGCAGGCCTGGAAGACGATCGTGTCGGCGGGCGAGACGTCGGCGACGGGACCCTCGGCGGGCGGCGGCGGGACTGGGGTGTTCGCCAGCGCGGCCGGCGTGGCCTCGCCGCTCATCCGGCCGGGTGCGGTGGTCCGCCCGGCGCGCCCGCCCTGGTCGGTGCCGCGCAGCGTCGCGCCGACGGTCCCGGCCGAACCGAACGAGCCGGTCCCGAGCGCGCGCACACCGGCCGCGCTGGTCAGCGGCGGCCGTTCCAGGCGGCGCGGGGACTTCGAGTCGAGCACCGAGATCGCGGCGACCATGGTCGGCATCGTCGTCTCGGCGGGTGACGGCTCCGGAACGCGCGCCCGTGAGTGACGCGGCCGGACCGGGCGATCACTGCGAGCGAGCAGATCGGCGACGGTGGTCGTCCCGGTTCCGGTTCGCAAGCTGTGCGCACCCGTCGTCACAGGGCGTACCTTTCTCGTCACTCGTCCGGAGTCGATCTCGCGTGGCGCCTCGCGCTTTCTATCGACAGCGACACCAAGATCGGTACCTCGGTGTGACGCAGGTCGCTCTATCGCGTGATCAGGACTCCCCTGGGGGGACAGGGCACCACATCCCGCCGCCGCGCGCAAGCCCGGTTCGGGCCGGGCCGCTGTGGCGGGGTGAGGCCGTGGCTGCCCGCATTCGATCCTGGCTGACCGACTGGACCGTCCTGGGCCCGCTGCTGGCCATCGTCGCGCTTCTGCTCAGCTGGGGCCGGAGGCTGCCGTTGCCGCTCGTCATCGTCGTCGCGCTGGACCTGGCCGCGGCCGTGCTCGCCGCGGTGCACCACGCCGAGGTGGTGGCGCACCGCATCGGCGCACCGCTCGGGTCGCTCGTGCTGGCGGTCGCCGTCACGGTGATCGAGGTCGCGTTGATCGTCACCCTGATGGCCGATGGTGGTCCGAAGGGCGCCACCCTCTGTCCCTGCTGATCGGCACGCTGCGCGACCGGATCGCGGTGTTCAACGCCGAGGGCGCCGGCGCCGCGCTGGCGACGGTCGCGACGCTGGCCACGCTGAGCCTGGTCCTGCCGGCGTTCACGACCAGCCGTCCGGGGCCCGGAGTTCTCGCCGGCGCAGCTGGCGTTCGCGGGCGCGGCCTCGCTGGTGCTGTACGGGTTGTTCGTCGCCATGCAGACCTACCGGCACCGCGACTACTTCCTGCCGGTGAAGCAGGACGCCGAGGAGTACGCGGAACCGCCCAGCACGGGGACGGCGTGGTTCAGTCTGGCGTTCCTGCTGGTCGCCCTGGTGGCGGTGGTCGGTGACGCGGAGGCGGTCTCCCCGGCGATCGAGAGCGCGGTCGACCAGGCCGGGTTGCCGCACGCGGTGGTCGGTGTGGTGATCGCGCTGCTCGTGCTGCTGCCGGAAACGCTGGCCGCGGTGCGGGCCGCCCTGCGCGACCGGATCCAGATCAGCCTGAACCTCGCGCTCGGATCCGCGATGGCGAGCATCGGCCTGACATCCCGCGATCGCGATCGCGTCGATCTGGCTCCCCGGGACGCTCGTGCTCGGGCTCGGCCGCACCCACCTGGTACTGCTGGCGCTGACCGTGGTGACCGGCGTGCTGACCGTCGTGCCCGGCCGGGCGACCCCGTTGCAGGGTGGCGTGCACCTCGCGCTGCTGGCGGCGTTCATCTTCCTGGCGATCAACCCCTGAGCGGCGTCGCTGCCATGGACGTGCCCGGGCGCCGTTCGGGTGCTGTCACGTTAGGCCGTTTGCCGCCATGTGGTTCAACGGGAGGAGGTATGAACCACATGGGAGGAGTACTGGTGAAGAGGGTGTTCACGACAGGCGCGGTCGTCCTGGCCTCGCTCGGGGTCCTGCTGGGTAGTGCCGGCACGGCGTCCGCACAGGACCCGTACGGCAAGTACCCGACGAAAGCCAAGTGCGAGGCGGTCGGCAAGCCGCAGGTCTACGTCGGCGGCGCGCGGGGTTACGAGTGCGTGCACCACCCGTCCAGCCCGGCGAGCCAGCGGTGGTGGCTGTACGTGATCGACTGAGCGACCTGCGCCCGGCGGCGCGGTCGGATGACCAGCGCCGCGCAGGGGCGGGGTGTCCGCGGCAGGATTCGAACCTGCGACACCCGGTTTATGGCGGAGGATTTGCCGTTGATACTGGTCGACTGGCAAAGCTTCGCATGACCTGCCCAAATTAGTGTATGCAAATGCCGGTTGATGTACGTCTTGGGCGATCGCCGTTCATCGATTGTCCAGGGTAAACCGTGGGACTCCAGGAGCACGGTGTGCTGCAAGCGTCCGAAGCGGGGGCAGCAGGGTCATCGAGCTGCCGGCCTGATCGCCATCGCCGAGGATCGACCGACAGGTGAGCAAGGGACATCGGGCATGATCGCTCTAGCCATACTCACCGCGGAGGTTGATAGATGAGCGCGGCGGCAGCAAGTCACCCCGGTCTTCGCGAAGTCAAGCAGGACCTCTTGTCCACTCCCGTGCTCCTCGGACCGGCGGTCACATGCCTCCCTAACAAGCCAGGGCTGTACGCCTGGTGGGCCAAGCCCGAGGTACTGCCTGAGTTCCCCGGGATGCCCAACCCGATGGATCCTCACGTGCGGCTGCTGTATCTGGGCATCACGACCCGCACGCTGCGCGTCCGCATCGCACGAGAGCACCTGCGCCTATCCCGGCGATCGACCCTTCGTCGCACGTTGGCCGCACTTCTCATGGCCCATGAGTCGTACCGGACAGAGCTGGTCAAGGGGCACGTCGTACTAACGTCGGCGGATGAGGAGCGGCTTACGGCCTGGATGCAGGCACATCTTAGGCTGACCTGGGCTGCCGATGACGACCCCGCGCCTACCGAGAAGGCGCTTATCGCCGAACTTGGCCCTCCTCTCAACCTCACTGACGCATCGCCGGCCGCCCACCGGGAGCTTCTCAAGAGCGCTCGAAGCGCGTACCGCGCGAGTGCCGACAGTGTCGGCAAATGACTCGCGAGAACCAATTTCCAGGCAACATCTGCTGTCGCTGTACGTCGAAATGGGGCCGAGCAACCACGCCAACCTAGGCCGAATCGTGGCGGGGCTGTTCGGCTCCCCTCGCCGAACTGGGGGCGGCGTGCTTCCAGGCCCTGCGCGCCCGGTGCCGCGTTCGCTGCGCACGTCGTGCTTGACGGCTGAGCTGATCGAGCGCGTCGAGCAGCCCCTGAGCAGGATGACCCTCCTCGATCCAGTTCAGCGCGAGGTCAGCCCAGTCGTCCGATGGCCCTTCCAGCGCGAACCGCAGCACCAACTCCCAAGCAGGTGCAGCGTGAGCCCTGGGATGCTCACTCGTCACGCGGTTGATCTCCCGGTACGACTGCTCGAGTACGGGGAGCATCGGCATGAGCGCATCCTCCAGGGGGTGCGGGGTAGCTCCAATGCGGCCGACGACCCACCGCCCGTCGTGGGCCAGTCCGAGGTGAAGCCCATGCTGGCCGATCGACGCCACGGGTTCCCAGTCGTGGTCATCCACGAGCTGACTCTAGTCGAGCTGCTCCCCGACGGTCCGGGAATCAGACATTGAAGCGGAACAAATCGCGACCTGCGGGAACGTCCTGATCAGGGGCCTAACCTGGGGGTTCCTCACTCGTCAGCGATGGTCGTTTGCCGTCCTCAATGACTGTCCTGACGAACGGTCGACGAACACGGCGACGGGTTGACGTCGGGTGGGCGCACCCCTTCGCGCCGCCCTCAACGAGGTCAACCAGTCACTGTGTAGCCCACGGCACGCAGCAGGTCGCTGAGCCAGACCAAGTGGTAGGCAACAGGCGGTTGCTGGCCCTCCACGAGTTGCCGAATGTGCTGATCGGACTCCGACAACTGACCAATGGTGAGCTCCTTTGGTTCTGCATAGACGTTGTAGAGCACATCGGGCGGGATCGACCAGAAGTAGTCTGCGTCCACCTCCACGGTGTCCCCATGCACCTCCCTGACGTGCTCGAGGAGCGTCTCGGCTGCCGCAGCCAACTGGTCAAGCCGAATCACATTTGCAGTGCTCAACCGAAATCTCGTTCTCTCGAACCAACGTCCCCTTGACCTTATTCGGGTCGCTCGCGACCAGCGGCGGAGCGACGAAACGGCTTCTGGCCTGCTATGGGAGCAGTCGTTGATCATCGTCGTCTGCTGTGCTTCGCGGCTGTCGTGTTGCACGAATGTGGCATGAGAGTCGGGGCTGGACTGCACGGGGTGTGGACAGCTGTCATCTCTGCCGCCGCCGCGTTGCGTGGGTTTCGCTCGGTCAAATCTGGCAAGGCCATCGCGAGACAAGGCGATGGTTGAGGGAGCGTGAACGGGACGCCGAGTTGTGGCGACGAGAAGACCAGCATCGTTTCGCTAGCAAAGAGGGAACTTTATTCGGGAATTCCTCACCTCGGCCGATTGGTGGCGCACCATTGTGGATAATATGA
Organism: Amycolatopsis thermophila; assembly: GCF_030814215.1. Taxonomy (NCBI): domain Bacteria; kingdom Bacillati; phylum Actinomycetota; class Actinomycetes; order Pseudonocardiales; family Pseudonocardiaceae; genus Amycolatopsis; species Amycolatopsis thermophila. The sequence goes on from NZ_JAUSUT010000001.1 coordinate 3,059,331, forward strand.
ATGCTCAGCTGGCCGAGTTCGCCGACGATGAAGTTCGAAACAATGACTATTTGACCTGGGTGAAAGATCGCGGGTTTTCTGACATCTACGACGTCCAGCAGTCCGTTTTTCCGGCAGGCATGAATGTTCGCCTAATATGTCCACCCTCGATAGCGGAAGCGGTCGTGAAGCTCGTGGGACAGATCCATTCCGCCCAGGAAACTGCGCTAAGCGGCCATGCGCAGACAGCGAACGACTTCGCATCCAACGCGGAGTTGCTCTGGAGTGAGGCGTTCGCTCTGATGGCGGCAGATCTTGATCAATCTTCGTCCCGCGTGGATCCGCGACCTGCGTGGGCTAACGACCTGTTCCGCCCGAAACGAGCGCTTGGTGGTCAGCCCGGCGCCTGATGGCGTCTCGATCACGCCGTGTTGGGGCCGCAACCTCTGGGTCCATCCGCCGGCCGAGCTTGCCAACCTTGCGGCCCCAGTGCGGCGTGATAGCCATCAGATCAGGCGACGGGATGACCACCAAGCGCCCACCCTGCCAACGCAACGTGGCCTGCGGTCCCTGGTCATCCCGGAGCCTGCCTGCCCGGCGAGGACATCTCTGTTCTTTCTCTTGCGGCGGCTGTGGGGCCGCCCGGCCTTCGTCGAACCGCCACGCGGGACCGGCTTCAGCCGCACGCCCGCGTCTGGCGGTTCGACAGGATGAGGGCCGGATCAGCGGCCCCGCAGGGCCGCCTTGAACAAGTAAGGAAACCTTGAACACGCCCGCTCCGGGTATGGGCCTCGGCGGATCCGGGACTGCTGCCTAACCCGGGCTACGCGCGGAGCCGTACCGCCGCGCTCGCCTTGTCGTCATGCCGTTTGGCTCGGGGAACTGGCGCGCGTCGGGGTCCCGGTCGCGTTCCCACTGCTGGCAGCGGTCGAGGATGGCGGAAAGCTCGCTGGGACCGGCTTGGGCGATTGCCGGCCAGTCGGTGAGTCCAACGTGGGTCATCGTGTTGTACGCGCCATCAGTAGCGAGGACTGCCCAGGACACCTCGGACACCCGCCGACGTTCGACGAGCGCATGGTGAGCGGCTTCCGCTGATGCTTCCGCGATCCAGAACCCCCGGGGTCGGTTCCGGCGCTCCCCCTGCTGAGTCTGCAACTGGCGCAGCAAAGCATGGTGAGTCTCGTCGTATCCCCCCGCCAACCGCTGCCGATACTGGCGCCGCGGGGCGAGGTCCAGTTCATCCATCCGCTCGTCCGTGAGGACCCCATCGGCGGCCTCACGGCGCGCGAGATCGCTGACTACCTTGGCCACGAGCGGATCAGCACGACCCAGGAGGACTACATGGAGCGCGGAGTCGTGGGGGAGAGCGCCGGCCCCGCGCTGGCGGCTCGTCCTGCCGTCGAGAAGCCCAAAAACGAGGGTTAAGCATGGGGCCGAACAGCACAAAGCCCCTGGTCAATGGATCTACCAGGGGCTTTGTGCCCCCGGCAGGATTCGAACCTGCGACACCCGCTTTAGGAGAGGGCTGTTCTGCTGGCTTCAGCCGCTCTACCTGGACTTCTGTTGTCGCAATCTCCGCACCACGTCCCGTCATCGTCGCTCGCGTCCGTGGTTCGCACCATGATGCGCACCACGGGGCGGATGCAGCGCGTGGACGGGTCCTTGGAGTTCTGGGATAGCACGCGGCGAGGTTGTGGCACCCGCATCGCTCCAGGGGGTGGGGCCTGGACGCGGCCTCGTGTGCTTTCGCGACGAAGCAACGAGGGCTTGTCGACCTTATTTGCCGGCTGCGGATGTCCTGACTCTGATCCTGAGAAGACGCTGGGTTGCGGGCCAGCTTGACAGTCTTCTTCCCGCGGTTCCCGCAGCCCTATCGGTCGTTGCCAGTTGTAACACGACCTCCTGTCAAACGTATATCTTGTACGTTCGTGCGAGTGATCACCGACCACTCGTTAGCAACTTGTGATCTTGGGGAGGAAACTGTGGCAGAAACGTTGCCTTATATGAACTCAACTGGACTAGTATCCAAGATCCTGGACAAGATCAAGGAGGCGAAGACTCCTGATCGGTTCTCGCAAGATTTCCTTGGAACGGTTCTCGGCTTCTCTAGTGGAAGTGCGAAGCCGTTCATTCCGCTCGCAAAACGATTGACGCTTATCAGGTCGGACGGAACGCCGAGTGAGCTCTATCGCAAGTTTCGTGGGAGCGAAGACGAGTCCAAGGCGGCAATTGCGCAGGCTATTCGCATCGGCTACGCCCCCTTGTATAAGCGTAATGAATTTGCCCATGAGCTGGACAAGAAGAAGCTGGACGGGCTCATTCGCGAGATCACTGGCATAGAAGATGGAAACAGCGTCCTGCGTGCTATCACTGGAACTTTTGAAGCCCTTAAGCAGTATGCCGACTTTGATGCGGTGACGGCCGATAAGGTGTCGACCCATTCAGTGGAGGACGCGGAGGATTCAAGCCGGGTGTCGGAGAATTTAGGAAAGAGCGAAAGTACCCCTACGCCGCTCCGCTTCGGATACACGATAAATATTAATCTTCCCGACACCAATGATATCGCGGTCTTCAACGCCATCTTTAAGAGCATGAAGGAGCATCTGCTGTGAGTGCTCACGAGAGACTTCAGTTGATGCACATTAGTCGGCAGATATTCCAGGTGGAGCTGGAAGATATTGCCACAAGGTATGGTCTCGACCCGATTTCTTCGCCCGAATCAAAATCTGCCGAGGAAGAGGAGGAAAGTTACTATCTTCAGTATCCGGCTGAGTTGCGTCGTCAAGCCGTGGTGATGTCGCAATACTACCGGATCTTTTACTGTCTTGAGAATTCCATCCGTGATCTTGTCGAGTCGCAACTGGAGGAAGCATACGGCGAGAACTGGTGGGAGGATCATGTGCCGAATAATATCAAGTCATCAGTTGAGGGGAACAAGAACCGCGAGCAGGACAACGGTGTGACCCTGCGCTCTTCACATCCCATTGACTATACGACTTTCGGCGAGCTGGGCGAGATCATAAAAAGCAATTTTGACATCTTTGGTGCAACGTTTAATAGCAAGAGAGGACTAGAGAAAGTGATGGCAAGCTTGAATCTGCTGCGAGGTCCAATCGCGCATTGCACTCAACTGGCCGAAGATGAGGTATTGCGTCTTCATTTGACTGTTAGGAGCTTCAATCGTCTGATGGAATAGATTTGCTGCTGCGTAGGCGATCTAGGCCAGAAGTGAATGCGAAGAAACCTTCGTTGTTCCAGGACTGCATGCTTTCTGGGCATGTCATAAAGTCGGTGTTGCTACTTGTGTAGATTTTTAGTCGTCTGGCTTCCCAGTTCGCCTCAATGTGTCCACCAAACTGCGACCAGAAGTCCATGTTGCTGATCGTGAGCAGAAATCCAAACTCGTAGTTTCCGCTTACCAGGTTAATTCCGAAGCCGGTGCACTCGACCCGCAATCCATCGGTCGTTAAGAGTGACCGCATGGGTTTTGACAGGCGAGCTAGATGCATAGGGAGAGCAGCCCGCGGTGCGCTGACGGTGTTGTCGAGTTCTGTGCGGCCGAACAGTTCCTCTTCAAGTTCGCGCAGCAGTGAGTTGCGAAGTGACGTGTCGGCGTGCACGTCAGTCATGGGCTGATGAAAGCCTTTGGGAATCACCGTCAACTGTCTCGCAGCATTTACGACGAGATGTGAACGCTCCTGAACGAGCAGAGCGAAATCGGCTGTACCGTACGTATCGGCTGATCGGGCAATGGCAGACAGCGCTAGGACGCCTCCGGCGCAAAGTCTGGACGATAGGTCCACCGCTGACGCGAGTGACGGTAGGTATTTGTCTCGTAATGGAAGTGAACCCGTCTTGACGGGCTGACCGTCCGCCAGGGCGTCGAGTAGTTCATTTTCAAGGAGATCCAGTGTCAGCGCGTATTCGAGGAAGGGTGCAACTCCAACGGTGCCACGTATTGCGCTGGCGCGGATGTCCACGTCGAGCAGGCGATAGGTCTGCTCATTGGTGAGGCGGACACCAGCGGCTTCTACCTCCGCGAGTCGTTCCAGGGCAGCTGCGGGCACAGGATCAGCGGTCGGTTCAGAGGTGGTCGGAGCGAGGGCTAGCGCGTCGGTGGTCTCGTTGAGTGGGATGTGGAGGTCGAGCCAGTCCGGTCGCGTGAGGATGCTGGTTTCGAGAGCCTGACCGCCGAAGCGGGCTGTGTAGAGGCTGTAGTCCGGATCGCTGCCGTAGTAGGCGCGGAGCGCGGCGACCACGTCGGTCCGGCTCACGCGGTCGCGTCGGGCCTGGCGGGTGGGTAGCTCGCGACGCGTCTTGGGCAGGCGTGCCGTCACGCGCCGGGCGCTCGTTCCGGGCTTCCAGTTGAGTCGTTCGTCGAGCCAGGTGCAGGCTGCCTCGACGTCTGGGCTGAGGGTGTCACGGTCCGACACGGGGTCACCGTCGATCAGTGCGCGCAGTTGCTCTGGTGTATGCCGGAGGAGTCGCGCTAGCTTCGGTCGCAGGTACGGGAGTGGGGCGTAGTCGCCGGCCTCCCAGCGGATGACCGTCGAGCGGTCGACGTTGAGAGCGGCAGCCAGGCTTTCCTGCGTGTACCCGGCTGCCTTGCGCGCCGTTGCCAGCTCCGCCCGTCTCATCACGACCCCTCCCCATGCCAGTCCGGCCACGATAGCAACGATCGGAGCGTTTCCGCAGGTAAAGCGCAGGAGTGCAACATTCGTGCACCGAGACTCCGACGTTTCTGCTCTGTCCCGTGCCTTCTTCTCCGGCTTGAGTCGGACGTGTGATGACGCGGTGGGAGTCGGCGGGACGAGGTGATGAGCAGGTGGCAGATCCGATTCTGCTCGTGCGGCCGGTCGCGGGTTCGGTTGGTGAGCGCGAGCGCCTGGTGCACGTGGTGGGGCGCTCCGGGAAAAGCGACCGGCCGGGGGTGCTGAGAGCTTTGTGCGGCGCAGAGTTCCACGCGGATGAGCTGGACTTGCTTGACCGCGTGACCGGGATGCCCTGCGAGGACTGCTTGCGACTCGTCCCGTTGCCCCAGCCTGTTGAGCGCAACGAGGTCGCCGGTGAGCCGGCCTTTCGGCCCGAGCCAACGGGCTACGTCTACGAGCAGTTGGCCGACCACCTCGCTCAGCTCATCGAGACAGGCAGGCTCAGGCCGGGTACGCCACTACCCGCAGAACGCAGGCTTGCACAGCAGTACGACGTGTCGCTCGGCACTGCCCGGCACGCTACCCAGCTTCTCCGGGCCAGGGGACTCGTCGTGACGGTGCCCGCGAAGGGCACGTTCGTCGCCGACGCCGTGCCTGAGGGAGGGAATCGGCGAGACCTCGGCGATCAGTCCGAAACGCCGTGATCGGGCAGCCCACGAGCAACCGCCGATCAGCTTCCCTGCGGGGCATCCGCCCTGGTCAGGTCGGGGAAGAGCGGAAGGGAGCGGGGTGGGGAGAACTCCCCACCCCGCTCTCATGTCCCCGCGCCTACTCGGAACCGCCCCGGCGGCTTAGCGCCTCCCCAACGTCTTCCGCACGAATCACCTGCACGCCGCCTGACTTGCGCGGCCCGAAGCCGTGTTGGGCGAGCGTCGCCTTGAGGTCCGAGAAGGTCCAGCCTTCGTACTCGGCCGGGTTGTGCTCGGCGAGGCGGGCGAGCACAACCCTGGTCGGCACTCGTCGCTCGCTGCGCATCACCGTCGCCACATCCGCCAGGTGATCGACTGGCACGGCCTCGATCGCTGGGCGAGCTGTGATCTCGCGGCCGTGCTCGCGCACGATCGCCAAGGCACGGTGAATCACCGGTGTCACCATGTCGACCTCGTCCTCAAAGGGCACGTAGAACGTGCGGATCAGCTCGAAGGCTGCATCGGTCACGCCAACCGCGACGCAGGTTCCGCGGTCGGTCTTCATGCGGAGGTCGGTCGCGCGGATGCCTGCCCGGTACTTGCCCGCACCGAGCAGACCGTCATTGGCGATCTGGTCGGCTACTGAGAACGCCACGCCGCACGAGACGTTCCGGGTGACTTCTCTAGGAATCGAGTCCTTGGTAGGCGATTGCGTCGCCAACAGGAGCACGATCCCGTACTTCCGGCCTCGCTTGATCACCCTGACCGCCAGCTCGGCCGCGCGCTTGCCGAACTTGGGGTGCTGGAACAGTTCGTGGCACTCGTCGATCGCGCACACCAGCGGGTGCAAGCCCAAGCCAGCCTTGTCCGCAAGCTTCCGTGACACCTTGGGTGGTCGGCCGGGTTGCTCGCCGAGCACCTTGCCGCGCCGCTCCATCTCCGTCGACAGATCTTCGAGCGCGGCCACAGCGGCTTCGGCCACTGCGTCGTCCATGCCCATCCGATAGCGGGTCGCGCGCGGGTCGAACGGGTCGAAGTCCGGCGACTCGCCCATGACGAAGATCCACAGCTCGGCTGTCGGATCGAGCGCCGCACCCAGCAGCAGCGTCCGGAGCGCCGCGGACTTGCCCTGTCCCGGCCGTCCGCCGATCAGCCAGTTCGCCTCGATCAGCGGTGCGTTGACGACCACGCCGCGCTGGGTGAGGCCGAACGGGACGCCGTCGAACACGTCGAGCTGCCCGCCATGTTGGAGCGGCCATTCCCCGGCTCCGCCAGCGAGTGCACCCTTGTCGGCCACCCACAGGTCAAGCACGCCGGCCTCGTCGCCTTCGGTCGGCCAGGTCTCCAGCTTCGCCCGTCCGAGGTTCGCGGCGAGCTTGTCGCGCCGGTCGGCCACCATGTCAGCCGTCGTCCCCAGCGGAAGCCGCACCTGCACGAACGTGCCGTTGCCGTCCCGCCGGGCAGGGATGCTGTAGAGCAGCTCACCTCCGTTCTTGAAGAAGGAGTTCAGCGGTGCGATGCCCAGATGCCCGAGTGCCTTCGACACCATGCGTTCGTCGATCCACGAATCCGCGTCGTCGCGGTCGGGCCTGCTGAGCCAGCTCGCGCCAGGCTCCTTATCGCGGCCCTCCCAAGCGGCCGCGACGATCCAGACAACCGGACCGACGAGGAGCAGCGCAGACGCAGCGGTCTTCGCCACCTCCCAGCCAGTACCTATCAGGTTCAGCAGTTGCGCGAGCCAGGGCCACATGTCCTCGCGCGCCATCCACGAGTCGACGCACCACAACAAGAGGCCAACCGGCGCGACGATGGCCGCCAACACGGCGCAGCGGTGCAGGACGATCGCGAGGCGGCCCCAACGAGCCTTCGAGTCTGCGCGGATCAGTTCCTGAGCTTGCCGCCGCGCTTCCGAGTCGCCGGCAACCCGTGCGGCGCGGGCATCAGCTCGCAGGTCGCCGTACGTTGCCCACGTCCATGCCTTCGCCATCCAGCGCCCATGGCCCCGCAGTACGAACCAGGCCAGGCGCAGAAGGTCCCGCGGCAGCTTCCGGAAGCGGTATGCGGCTACCGCTCGCACGTGAGCAGTCCCCGGCGCACCCCACCACTTGGCGAGCGCCGATCGTGGCCCAGAGCCGGGCTCTTCGTCGGTGACAATCTCCGCCTCGAACACCTTCGGTTCGAGTGCACCGCGTTCATGGCGATCGTTCATGACAGGGCCTCCTGTCCTTCGACCTCGGCCCTGAGCGCGTCCGCCACACGAGGCGACAACCCGCGTGAACATCCCGTGGCTTGCCGCACCCACGCGGGCGTCACCTCGACCCCGGGTGACCACGCCTCGCGTGCATCGGACAGGTAGTCCGCGAAGAGCTTCCGACCCGCGCGCCGCTGAGGCGGTCGCCTCTCGTCGACAGCGCGCGGCTTGTACTCGGCAGACACCGTGGCGGCTTCGATCAGCTTCTCGCGCAGGTCGGTCACGGCCTCGGCTGCCGTGAACACCAGCAGCGGCGGCACGGAGTGCAGCACGATTCCGGACCACGAACCTGCCGCGAACGAGGACCAGGTGTTCATGACATACGTGGCGGCGAGCGTGAACCACTTCGCACGCCGCACCCACGAGCCCATGCGGACGCCGTGCCGGGCCGTGACCTGCTCGGCACGCAGGATCGCGATCAGCACCAGCGAGACGGTGGGATCGAGCAGCCAGGCGGCCAGCCATGTCAGCGACCAGGCAGGCGCGCCCGCGGCGGCGAAGTGCTGGACGTTGGTCATCGTGAAGGCCAGTCCGAGGGTGATCCCGGTCCAGCACAACCGGTCCACCTGGACACGGACGCGCTCGATGTCGTGGCCGGCGGGTGGCCGCCCGTAGGCGGCCACCCTGTTCAGCTCGCGATTCATCGACGACCACCCCGGACGTCCACGGTGACGACGGTCAACGCCTTCGTCAGTCCGTGGCCCGCGAACAGCGCCGGAATTCCGAGCACGGCCAACAAGAGCCCGTGGTTGCCCGGTGCGGCCACGACGACGACCCACTGCACGCCCACGATCAGCGCGGCCGTGAACAACACCCGGCCGAAGAGCGACAGCAAGCGGCTGCTCGCTCGGGACGCTTCGAGCGTGCGCCGCCTCTTCCACGAACGGATCCGCCACAGGAGGAACCAGCCGGCCAGAATGCCCAAAGCCACGAGGACTTGCGTTGGCGTGAGGTTCATCGCTGCTCACCTCCGTTCCGGGCAGTGCGACGTGCGCTCCAGATCGCATACAGAGCCCGGCGGTCGTCTTCCGACAACGCTCCCCAGACTCCGAGCGTGAACGGGCCGGCGGTGCGCAACTCCAACTCCAGACAGGCCAGCTTGGCTGCACAGCCCGCGCAGATCACCGCGGCCAGCTCGCGGTCGGACAGGTCATCGCCGGTCCACTCCGGGGCGCTGCCGGACGAGTAGAGCCACATGCACGAGCCGTCGCGGCGCACGATGTCCTCGAGCACGTCGTCCGGGACGTCGGCGTAGCGGTCAAGCTCGACTGCGAGTGCCGTGAGGTAGTCCGCGAAATCCTCGAAGGCGTCCGGGTTCACCACGACTCACCTCCGGTGAGCCGGGCAACCTCGCGGGCCGTGCGGCGTTCAGCGGCGATGCGGCTGGGATCGACGACGCCACCCGTCGCGTCCACCTCCGCGATCAGTCGATCAAGCGCGACTGCCGGGATGATGTACCGAGAGCGAAGCCGGACCGCGGGGAAATCGCCGTCCCGGATGATCCGGTAGAGCGTCGACGGCCCGACGCGGAGGAGCCTGGCTGCCTCCCGGACCGTGTAGAAGGCCGGTCGCGAATCGCGGTTATGAGTGGTTTCTGGAACTGCATTCTGAGAGCGTTCCGTGTTGGTGTTTTCCATGACTTCGATTCAAGGAAAAACCACGGTCGCCAACCATGCATGACCAGTGCACTGCAAATGCAGAACCAATGCAGGAGTAATGCAGGTTCCTGTTTTCCGTCGGATTTGAGGCGGGTTGGAGCTCGTTCGACGACTCGGTCGGAACGAACTCCTAACACTGATGGCGATGATTTCATCGAAATATCAATGAAGTCAGCGATGGTGCGAGCAAGGCTTGCCTAGCTGCGGCGTGATGCCGCTGAAACCCTTGGAGATCCGCTAACGTCGGCGCTGCAGCAGGAGCGCGGAGGAGCACGTGTCGGAGGATTGGGCCGCAGTAGCGAAGGCCATCAACGAGCGAATGAAAGAACTCGGGTGGCAACAGCAGGAATTGGCGGCTCGGTCACACGTATCTTCGGCCATCGTCCGCGAGATCCAGCGGAACACCGTGAACCGGAAGCGGAGTCCGCGCACACTGGAATCTCTTTCGGTGGCCCTCGGCTGGCATCCGCGGCATTTGGAAGCTGTATTGCGTGGCGAGCGTCCACCGGCGCGAAAAGAATTGACGGAGCAAGATCTCTCCGGCCGGCTCGATGCCTTGGAACACCGACTGGACGGCATCACCGAGCAGCTAGCCACGGTCATCCGGCTGCTGAAGGCATCGCGACCGTCGGAGGACCGGTAAGGCATGCGGACGGACCCGTGGACCGGCCGGACGGCGTGCGCGCTCCAGAAGGCGTTGCGGCTCAGCAACGAGCTGTTCGCCGAACACCTCGGGATCGGGGTCCGCACTGTCGCGTCATGGCACCAAAAGCCCGACCTGAAGCCAAAGTCGGAGATGCAACAGCTCCTCGACACGGCTTACGAACGAGCATCGGCAACCGTCCGCGCGCGCTTCGCTGAACTTCTCGGTCAGGGCCTGGCCGTGCCGGCGGCAGATGCGGTGGCGGATGACGACGCCAGGGAGGCCGCCGAGCTGCGGCTTACTGGTGATCCACACATTGCAGTGGCGCTGGAGTGGCTGGACGGTCACGCAGGCTGGGAGGCGGGCACCAGTCGGCGCAAGGTGGCTGCCGCGCTTGCCAACGTCGACGTGCGAGGTCTGCGCGATCGGGGAGCGCGCCGCGGAGGTATAAGCCAGACGGATGTCACGCGCGCGCTGCACGACTACTACGGGACCGCCGAGAACGGGTACGGCAGGTACAGCGCGAAGTTCGGGAACGAACAGACCGCCGCGACAACGATCCTGACCCGCGAAGATTGGCTTGACCTCGGCGCTCCTCTGCTGACCCGTGCCGATGGCCTAAAGCTCGATCAAGCGCCGTCCGAAGCAGCCGCGAGCCTGAACGAACAGGCACTCAACGCCGCCATCCAGAGGCTTGCCGAGACCCTGGAACTCGGGACCAAGCTTGTGAACATGCCGCTCTACCGACTGAGGACTGCGAGTGCCGGGGAGGACGGTATCGCCGGGACAGTCGGGATCGCGCCGTTCGTGCACTACGCGCTGACGATGGACCTACTCGAAGGCGAGCTACTGGACGCGCTCGCGACCGGTGCTGGTCCTGGCCGTCTCCCACTGCGGGAGCACTACCTACCCGACCTGGACGCGGTAACCCGGCTTGAGAACCGGCTATGCGCGGGCGGAGTGCTAGCCCTGTGCGCCATCGCCCGCCCGGCCAGCCTGCACGGTGACGCGGACTACCTGATCCTGATCCAGCAGCGATCCGGCAACGTGGTCAACGCCAACCGCCAGCTCGCCGTGATCCCCAAGGGCTTCCATCAGCCGGCCGCCGACCTCCGCGCAGACACGCGCCTTGGTGGAACTCTGCTGCGCGAGATGGAAGAGGAACTGTTCGGCCGCGATGACGTCGACAACACCCTCGGCGACCAGCGGGCGGCCGATCCCATGCACCCTAGCCGCCAGTCCGAGCCAATGCGGTGGCTACTGGAACGCCCGCTCGGCGAGCGCCTGCGCATGGAGTGCACCGGCTTCGGCCTGAACCTGGTGAGCGGGAACTACGAGTTCCCCAGCCTGATCGTCATCGAAGACGAGGACTTCTGGCTCCGCTTCGGCGGCCAGATCGAGGCCAACTGGGAAACGTCCAACCTGCGTCGCTACTCGACGCTCGATACCGATCTCTTGGCCGAGTTGCTGGCCGATGTAGCTTGGAGCAACGAAGGGCTGTTCGCCGTGCTGCAGGGGTTCCGACGCCTCGCCGAGCTCGGTGGACACCGCGTGAAGCTACCGCCCGTGGAATGGGAGTTGACGTGACCGAAGGCTGGCACACCGGCAACGCCGTCGAAGACGGCGCGGACACGCGGGGCTGGATCGTCGGTCACTTCATCGACCCGTCGAAGGGCGTGCGATCGACCAAGGATGTCGAGGTCAAGTGGGCGACACACCCCAAGGGTGACAAGCGGCCGGAGTGGACTTCTGATGACCAGCGAACGACGCTCGTCATACTTGTCAGCGGGCATTTCCGGGTACAATCTAGCGAAGGTTCAGCTGTTTTCTCGAGGCAGGGTGACTATGCGATGTGGGGGCCGGGGGTCGACCACACTTGGGAAGCGTTGGATAACTCTGTCGTTCTGACTGTACGCTGGCCTTCTTCTTAAATACCGGATGCTTGGACTTCTGGGGTGCGTCAACAATTGAGTTATCCAACTGGCCGTTCGGCTAGCAATGTCGGCTCGGAGAAGAAATCCATTCCAATGGGGCGCAAATTGCGCTGGTCGTTCGCGATTGTAATTACATTTGCCGCGGTTATCGTTGCCGTCACCAGTTACTGGTACACTCCTTTACGGATCTGTCGGGATGTGATTAATCCCGCGGCGGGGCAAGCACCGAGAAGTTGTAGTCCTTGGACGAGTCTGGACCTTCTGCCTGCGCTGATTCCATCTCTCTTTCTTGTGTTTCCTGAACTTGGGGAACTCACCGTCATGAATGTCTTCTCGTTGAAGCGGAAAGCTGAAGAACAGCAGGCCGAGATCAATGATACTGTGCAGAGGCAGAATGATCTGGAGTTCCGTTTCTTGGCGCAGGTGGCCAACATGAACGCAACTCAAACGGTGACCCAGCATTTCTATCCAGCCTCCGACGCGGCGAACTTGTCGGAGCAAGTTGACGACGAAGAGTCTGCCGAGCCGTTAGAGTTTGCGGAGGAACCATTTGGCGGATATCTATTCGGATGGGCGGCTGACGACTCTGTTGATAGTGATCTGCCTAGTACGCGATCGGCCGTTCAGTTGCTCCATGAATGGGATAAGATCGACATTCGCTCGAACCCTGGCCGCGAGATATACAGCAGATTTTTATCATCGGCCGAGCGAAAAAAGATCGACGACTTCCGTTTGCGCCATCGAAACACCATCGACACCATACGTTTGATTCGTAACAGCATCGCTCACGGCCGTTCAGTTCCGAAGGATGATCTGAATGGCGCGCTGGAAGCTGCTGTGAAATTGAACAGAATACTGGATGATTTCGGCATTCCGCCTTTCTGATTTGCCTCACGCTCTTTCAATGCGTCTTCCTTGATTCTATTTCGGTGACGGTCGCAAAACCGTTTGCGCTGTTCGCGTTTGCTACAACGGCAGGTCGACCGCGGCTGGCTATGACCAAGCCTGCATCCTTCAGCGCCGCGATCGCTCTGTGCGCTGTGCCTACGCTGACGTGGTAGCGGCCGGCGATTTCGGTCACGGGTGGCAATCGGTCACCGGTCCGGAGTACCCCGGCTGTAATCGCTCCGCGGAGGTCAGTCGCGATTTTCTGGTAGGGGTTCGCAGTCTCGGGCTCAAGCGTCGATCGGGGGTTGCCCTCGATGTCGAGCACGATTGGCGCTTGGGGCATCCGAGCGGTGAAGTTGCCCGCCGCCTTCTGGTCTGCCTCGGCCACCCAGGCCGAGTACACGCGGAGCGTGGTAGCGCCCCCGCCGCCGTGGCCAAGTCGGCCGGCGACCGTGCGGACGTCGACACCGGATGCGATCAGCTCGGTAGCCGAGTAGTGGCGGAGCTGGTGCAGGTGCATGTCCCAGCCGAGCTTTTCGCACATGCGCCGGTAACGCTGGGAGACAGACGACGGCTTCAACCAGGTCGAATGATCGACCGAAGGGGAGAAGACCCGGCCGGTCTTCTCGATGGTTGTACCGACGATCTGGGCTTCTGCCTCGCAATGCTGACGATAGGCGCGGAGCAGGCCGACTGTCTCCGCGTTCAGGGCGATACGGCGTTGCTGGTGGGTCTTGGTGTCCTTCTCCCACGTCTTCGCGCCGTCCTGGGCGATGCTGCTGCGGATCCAGATCACTGCGTTGTCGAGGTCGAGGCGGTCCCAGCGTAGTGCGCACAGCTCACCGCGGCGTGCGCCGGTGGTCATCGCGAGCCAGACGAACATGCCCCATCGGAGGTCCTTGAACGCCTCGTTGACGATCGCGGCTGCCTCGTCTGGCGTCGGTGGCTGCGGGTCCGGGGTGGCGTTCGATGGTGCGTCGGCCTGGTCGAGCGGGTTGACGGTGATCCACTTCCAGCGCATCGCGTCCTTGAGCGCGCCGCTCAGGCACCAGTGGATCTTCCGGATCGTGCCATCGGAGAGCGGCTTGCACTTGTGCACTCGGCACTTGTCCGTGCACTCGTGCTCACCTGCTACCCCGTGCTCGATGAACCTCCGGCCGCCGCAGTGGGTTCGGCACGTTCGGAGGATCTTGTAGAAGGAATCGAAGGTCTCGCCGTCGAGGCGCGATAGGGGCTGCTTGCCCAGCAGCGGCCGGATGTGCGTCCGGATGACGCTCTCGTACCGCTGCCTCGTCGTGGTGTCGACGTGCAGCAGCTCCAGGTACCGGTCCATGAGCTGGTTCACCGTCGCGCTCGTGCGCGGGTTACGGCGCTCGTTGACCTCGTTGACCAGCCGGATGCGGACCTTCTCGGCTTCCTTCTCAGCCTGCGGTCCGGCCGGCACGGTCTCGCGGAGGTAGTGGCGCTTACCGCTCAGCGGGTCGACACCGGCGTAGACCTTCACGCGCAACGCGCCGCTCGGCAGCTTCTCCACCTGGCCTCGCGAGCGCTTCTGAGCACGGCCCCCAGCAGTGGTCATGGTGCGAGGATACGTGGTTCGCACCACAAGCGGCACCACGTGCAAGCGGTTTGATCAGCAAAAACCGCCTCTGAGCTGTGTGCCCCCGGCAGGATTCGAACCTGCGACACCCGCTTTAGGAGAGCGGTGCTCTATCCCCTGAGCTACGAGGGCTGGCTGCCCCAGACTAGCGGGTCCGGCGATCCCGCAGGACCGTGACCTAGGCCTCGGCCGTGATCGGCCCCGTCGATAGGTGCGACCACCGGGGTGAGCAGCGTATCGACTCCTGAGCTACCACTGGGTAACCTTCCGTGATCGGGACGCGGACACCCCGCTCCACCGACCGTTCGGAGGGCTTAGTTGATCAAGCTCATGTTCGCCGACGACGAGGATCTCGTGCGCGCCAGCCTCAGGGGCATGATGGCCGGCGCACCCGACATCGAGGTGGTCGGTGAGGCGAACGACGGCCGCTCGGCGGTGGAGACCGCGCGGCGGCTGCACCCGGACGTCGTCCTGCTCGACATCAAGATGCGCGCCCCCGACGACGGCATCCGCGCCCTCCGCGCGATCCTCGAACTCCCCAGCCCGCCGGCCGCCGCGATGCTGACCACCTTCGACGTGGACGAGTACGTCAGCCTGGCCCTGCGCCTCGGCGCGAACGGCTTCCTCCTCAAGGACATCGAGCCCGCCGCGCTGCTCCGGGCCATCCGCGACCTCGCCCGGGGCGGCGCCGTCCTCGATCCGGGCGTCGCGGCGCGCATGGTGCGCGCCCACCGCGAGGGACAGCGGGCCGCGCAGCCCGCGCGCAAGTTGCTCGCCTCACTGTCCGAGCGGGAGCGCGAGGTCGTGGGCCTGATCGGGCAGGGCCTGTCCAACGCCGAGATCGGCGGCAGACTCCACCTGTCCGAGGCGACCGTCAAGGGCTACGTCTCCGCGGTCCTGTCCAAGATCGGCGCCGCCAACCGGGTCCAGGCCGCCCTGCTCGCCTACCGCGGCGGGCTCCTCGACCAATGACTTCTTAGGCGGGTCTCAGCACTGTCGGCAACACTGTCTACATGCGCATTCTCGTTGTCGACGACGATCGGGCGGTCCGGGAGTCCCTCCGGCGGTCGCTGGAGTTCAACGGCTACCAGGTGGAACTCGCCGGCGACGGCGCGCAGGCCCTCGAACGCGTCATCGCCGACCGGCCGGACGCCATGATCCTCGACGTCATGATGCCCCGCCTCGACGGGCTCGAGGTGGCCCGGCGCCTGCGCAGCACCGGCGACGACCTGCCGATCCTCGTGCTCACCGCGCGCGACACCGTGTCCGACCGCGTCTCCGGTCTCGACGCCGGCGCCGACGACTACCTCCCGAAGCCCTTCGCGCTCGAGGAGCTCCTCGCCCGCCTCCGCGCGCTCCTGCGCCGCGCCTCGCGCGAGGCCCAGACGCCGCCGGACGCCGAGAAGCTCACCTTCGCCGACCTGACGCTCGACCCGGGCACCCGCGAGGTCAAGCGCGGCGACCGCGACATCAGCCTGACCCGCACCGAGTTCGCGCTGCTCGAGCTGTTCATGTCCTACCCCAAGCACGTCCTCACCCGCGGCCGCATCCTCGAGGAGGTGTGGGGCTACGACTTCCCGACCTCGGGCAACGCGCTGGAGGTTTACGTCGGTTACCTGCGCCGCAAGACCGAGGCCGGCGGTGAACCCCGCCTGATCCACACCGTCCGCGGCGTCGGGTACGTCCTCCGGGAAACCCCGCCGTGAGCCAAGCCGTGACCGAACCGGTGCCCGTGATCCACGTCGACGAGGAGGCCAAGCCCGCCCCACGGAGGATGTCGCTGCGCGCGCGGGTCACCCTGCTGGCCGCGGCGTGCGTCGCGGGTGTGCTCGCACTGGTCTCACTGGGCGCCTACATCACCGTCTACAACAACCTGTACCAGCAGGTCGACGACGAGCTGGTCCAGCAGGCGAACAGCGTGATCAACGATCCGCAGGTCGTGCAGACCGGCGGGCTGCGCATCCCCACCTACATCACGCGGCTGGTCGATGTGCGCTTCGACCTGATCGTCGCCGACGGCTCGTCGGCGTTCGAGTCGCCGCCGTCGATGCGGCCGCCGATCGGGCGGGACGAGCGCGATGTCGCCGGCGGTGAGAAGCCGTCGTCGATCCGGACCGACCAGAGCACCGACTCGCGTGTGCTCGCCGTGCCCTACCGCTACCAGCCCGGCGTCGCGCTCGTGCTGTCGCAGCCGCTGGACGCGACCAAACAGACCCTGCGCGAGCTGGCGGTCGTCCTCGCGCTGATCGGCGGCGGTGGGATCGTGGTCGCCGCGCTCGCCGGGACGGCCGTGGCCCGCACCGGGTTGCGGCCGGTGGAACGCCTGACGTCGGCGACGGAGCACATCGCCCGGACCGGTGACCTGCGGCCGATCCCGATCAGCGGCGACGACGAGCTGGCCCGGCTCACGCACAGCTTCAACACCATGCTCGGCGCGGTCGCCGACTCACAGGAGCGCCAGCGGCAACTGGTCGCCGACGCGGGGCACGAGCTGCGCACCCCGCTGACGTCGTTGCGCACCAACCTCGAGTTGTTGCTGTCGGCCAGCCGTGACGGCGCACCAACGCTGTCGGAGAAGGACCGGGCCGAGATCGAGACCGACATCAAGGCGCAGCTGGACGAGCTGACCCAGCTCATCGGCGATCTGGTGGAGCTGGCCCGCCAGGACGAGCCACGCACCGAGTTCGAGCGCGTCGAGCTGGTCGAGGTCGTCGAACGCGCGCTGGACCGGGCGCGCCGCCGGGCGGGGGAGATCGAGTTCGACGTCGCGTTGCAGCCGTGGGTCGTCGTCGGCGACGCCGGCGCCCTCGAGCGCGCGGTGCTGAACCTGCTCGACAACGCGGTCAAGTTCTCGCCGGCCGAGTCACGCGTCCGGGTGCGGATGTACCCGCTGGGCGACGGGACGGCCGTCATCGAGGTCGCGGACTCCGGTCCGGGTATCGCGGACGAGGACCTGCCGCGCGTGTTCGACCGGTTCTACCGTTCCTCGGAAGCCCGCACGCTGCCCGGTTCCGGCCTGGGGCTGGCGATCGTGAAGCAGGCCGCCGAACGGCACGGCGGTACCGCGTACGCCGGCCGTTCCCCGGAGGGTGGTGCGCTCATGAGCCTGCGCCTGCCCGGCACGCCCGGCTGAAAACCGAACACCACCCGCTCCACACGTGTTGATTCGTGTAGGATTTTGTGTAGTTGTTGGGGTGATGGGAGCGGTGGTGCTGGCGCGTCAGCGGCAGGCGTTGATCCTCGAAGAGGCCCGCCGGGCGGGTGCGGTCCGGGTGAGTGACCTGGTCAGCAGGCTCGGCGTGTCCGACATGACCATCCGCCGGGACCTCGATGTGCTCGCGGGCCGGGGTCTGGTGGAAAAGGTTTACGGCGGTGCGACCGCCGTGGTGGGCCCGAGCACCGAGGAACCCGGGTTCGAGGCCAAGTCCGTGCGGCAGCGGGCCCAGAAGGAGGCCATCGCGCGCGCCGCGGCCGAGCTGGTCCAGCCCGGCACCGCGATCGGCCTGTCCGCGGGCACCACCACCTGGACCCTGGCCCGCGCGCTCGAGGGTGTGCCGGGGCTGACGATCGTCACGAACTCGATCCAGGTCGCCGACGTGCTCCGCGCGTCGACCGCGCCGGATCGCACCGTCGTGCTCACCGGTGGCGTCCGCACGCCGTCCGACGCGCTGGTCGGACCCGTTGCCGTGCACAGCCTGCGGCGGCTGCACCTGGACCAGGTCTTCCTCGGCGTGCACGGGATGGCCGACGGGGCCGGGTTCACGACCCCGAACCTGACCGAGAGCGAGACCGACCGGGCCCTCGTGGAGGCCGGGCGCCGGCTCGTCGTGCTCGCCGACTCGTCCAAATGGGGTGTTGTGGGCATCTCCACCATCGCCGAACTGGACGAGGCCCACGTCGTGGTGACCGACGACGGCCTCGGCGAGGCGGCGCGCGACGTCCTGACCGAGCATGTGGGTGACCTGAAGGTCGCACCCGTCAACGAGGACACGGAGGAAGAGTGAGGCGGACGCTTCGCCACCTTGCCGACGGCAGGGAGATCATCTACTTCGACGAGGGCGAGGACACCCCGCCGCGCACCGCGGAGGACACGCGGGACCTGCCCGCCGTGGCCGCGAGCTCGGAGATCCGCCTCGACCCGCTGACCGGGGAGTGGGTCGCGATGGCCGCGCACCGGCAGACCCGCACCTACAAGCCGCCCGCCGACCTCTGCCCGCTGTGCCCGAGCAAGCCGGGCAAGCCGAGCGAGATCCCCGAGTCCGACTACGACGTGGTCGTGTTCGAGAACCGGTTCCCCTCCTTCGAGGAGGGCGCGAGCGGAGAGCGGTCCACTCTGGACGGTCTCGGGCTGGTGGCCACCGCGCCGGGCAAGGGGCGGTGCGAGGTCGTCTGCTTCACCAGTGACCACAATGGATCGTTCGCGAAGCTGAGCCCCTCGCGGGTCCGCACCGTCGTCGACGCGTGGGCGGATCGCACCGCCGCGTTGTCCGAGATCGACGGGCTGGAGCAGGTCTTCCCGTTCGAGAACCGGGGCGAGGAGATCGGGGTGACGCTGCACCACCCGCACGGGCAGATCTACGGCTACCCGTTCGTCACCCCGAAGACCCGCCGGATGCTCGACGTCGCCCGCGCCTACTCCGACGAGCACGGCCGGCACGTCCTCGGCGACGTCCTCGCGGCCGAGCGCAAGGCCGGCACGCGCGTCATCGCCGAGGGCCGGCACTGGACCGCGTTCGTGCCGCCCGCCGCCCGCTGGCCGGTGCACGTGCAGATCGTGCCGCACCGCCAGGTTCCGGACATCCCGGCGCTGACCGGCGCCGAGCGCGACGACTTCGCTGAGGTCTACCTCGACGTCCTGCGCCGCTGCGACGGGCTCTACGACCGCCCGCTGCCCTACATCGCCGGGTGGCACCAGGCGCCGGTGCGGATCGACCGCGAACTCGGTTGGCTGCACCTGGAGCTGTTCTCGATCCTGCGGTCCGCCGACAAGCTGAAGTACCTCGCCGGGTCGGAGTCGGGCGAGGCGGTGTGGATCAACGACGCCACGCCGGAGCAGATCGCGGAACGCCTCCGCGCGGTGGGCTGAGTCCGGCGGCATACTCATGCGTGACCCTCAGCTTGGGCTCAGCCGGCTCTCAGGACCGACACGCATGGTAGGGACATGACCGAGAACGACCCCAGCGCACCGCACGACGACGCGCAGCAGTCGCCGGAGGACGCGAAGACGCCCCCGCGCGGAACGCCGCTCGGCTCGGGGCCGCAGCAACAGCCGAGTCCGTGGTCGGCGCAGGGCGCCGCGCAGCAGGCCGCTCCGCAAACCGGGCAGCAGCAGGCCGCGCCGCACAGCGCGCCCCAGTCGGGGCAGCAGCAGACGGGCGGGTATCCGTGGACCCCGCCCGGAGCGCAGCAGCAGTCGCCGTACGCGACCGCGACGATGCAGACGCCGGCCGTTCCGCAGCAGCGACGCGGCTCGGGCAAGCTCGTGGCCGGGGTCGCCGTGCTGGCCTTGCTGGTCGGTGGTGGGGCGGGTGCCGCCGGGGGGTACCTGACCGCGCAGAACAGCGGGGGCGGCTCGTCGTACAGCGCGCTCGACCAGCCGGTGCCGGCGCAGCAGACGG
Source organism: Amycolatopsis thermophila (assembly GCF_030814215.1). Classification (NCBI taxonomy): domain Bacteria; kingdom Bacillati; phylum Actinomycetota; class Actinomycetes; order Pseudonocardiales; family Pseudonocardiaceae; genus Amycolatopsis; species Amycolatopsis thermophila. Next base: position 3,079,243 of record NZ_JAUSUT010000001.1, read on the forward strand.
CGACCGCGCCGGCCGGGTCGGTCGAGGCGGTGGCGCAGAAGCTGTCGCCGAGCGTGGTGGAGTTGCAGGTGTCGGGGCGCAGCGCGCAGGGCGAGGGGTCCGGGTTCGTGCTGTCCACCGACGGCTACATCCTGACGAACAACCACGTCGTCGAGGTCGCCGCGGACGGCGGGCAGATCCAGGCGGTGTTCCAGGACGGCACGAAGGCGGCGGCGTCGATCGTCGGCCGCGACCCGACGACGGACGTCGCCGTGGTGAAGGTCAACGGGGTGAAGAACCTGACGCCGGTGACCCTGGGCAACTCCGACAACATGAACGTCGGCCAGTCGGTGGTGGCGATCGGGTCGCCGTTCGAGCTGGCCGGGACCGTGACGTCGGGCATCGTCAGCGCGCTGCACCGCCCGGTGCGGGCCGGTGGCAGCGAGGGCGACCAGACGACGGTGATGAGCGCGATCCAGACCGACGCGGCGATCAACCCGGGCAACTCGGGTGGCCCGCTGGCGAACCTGCAGGGCCAGGTGATCGGCATCAACTCGGCGATCTACAGCCCGCAGTCGTCGTCGGGAATGGGCCAGTCCGAGGCGACGAACGCCGGCATCGGGTTCGCGATCCCGATCAACCAGGCGCGGCGCACGGCGCAGGAGATCATCGACACCGGCAAGGCGACGCAGACCTACATCGGCGCGAACGTGAGCGACGCGCCGCAGGGTGGCGCACTGATCGCCGGTGTGCAGGCCGGCAGCCCGGCCGAGCAGGCCGGACTGAAGCAGAACGACGTCGTGACCAAGGTCGACAACCTGGTCATCAACGACGCCGACGGCCTGATCGCGGCCGTGCGAACCCGCGCCCCGGGCGACAAGGTGCCCTTCACCCTGAGCGACGGCCGGACGGTGCAGGTCACCCTGGGTGGCCAGCCGGTGCCGACGAACTGACGTTCCCGGGCCGGCCGCGCGGGGTGGTCAGCTCCAGTTCAGCCGGGATGGTCCGGCCGGCCAGAGGTGCCGATCGCCTCGGGTGGCGCTTCGGCGGGGGAGGTCCGGTCACCCGAGTGGTGAGGCCGGCCTCGGAGAGTTTTCCGGCGACTCGGGGTGGCCGGAGGGGCGAGATCCCGGGCGCGGGGCGGCAGGGAGCGATGCGTTTTCCAGCCGCGTGTGGTGATCGGGAGGGAAGACGGTTTCCCGGTCACTCCCGGTGGCCGGTGGGGGTGAGAGATCCGGCCGCTCGGGGTGGCCGGAGGACATGAGAGACGCTCGGCCGCTCGGGGCGGCCGAGACCACTTGACCGGCTCCACGGGGTTCGAGCCGGTGTCCAAGCCGCGTGCGACCGGATCTGTACCGGTCGCGCGCGGTTTCTCTGTCCGGTGCTCTCGGGCCGGTGATCGTCGAGGCGCTCAGCGCACGTCCCGGCGGACTCGGTAGCGCAGGTGGGTCACCCCGTTGCCGTCGAGGCGGCGCATGAGCTCCAGTTCGGTGCGGGTTCCGGTGCCGAACAACCGGCGGCCGTCGCCCAGCAGGACCGGCACCAGGTGGATCTCCAGCTCGTCCAGCTGACCGGCCGCGAGCAACGCCTGCGCTGCGCCCGCGCCGTGCACCATGACGGCGCGCTCGCCCGCGGCGGCACGGGCCTCGGTGGCGCACGCGGTCACGTCTGTGAAGAACCGCGCGCTGCCCGGTGGCTCGTCACCCGGATCGATGTGGTGGGTGAGGACGTGGATCGGTACGCCGTCGTGGTGGTCGCCCTGCCAGCGGCCCGCCAGCTCGAAGGTGCGCCGCCCCGAGATGACGGCCCCGGTGGCCAGCGCCTCGCGGAACACCTGTCCGTCCGGCCCCGGTCCCATCCGGCCGTCGAGCCAGTCGAACAACCGGCCGCCGCCGCGACCGAGCTCCTGACCAGGGCGATCGTCGGGGCCGGCGATGAAGCCGTCCAGCGACATCGACATGTAGAGGCGGATCGGCGGGATGACGTGTGTCATGAGTTGTCCCTTCTGGCGGTCGTCTCAGAATCACGTCGAACGCCCACAGCCTCCTTCGACACCTCGGCCGGGTGAATTCGGAACGTCCCACCCGTCCACATCGGACAGCGGCGCCCGCGGTAGTGGCGACGTGCCCGTCGGACACCGGTCACAACCGGATACCGTGTGCCTCATGGAACGCAGTGCACAGCGGCTGGGCCGCGCGCTCGTGGTGATCGTGGACGACCGCGCGGCGCACGGCGAGCATGAGGACACCTCGGGCCCCCTGGTTCAGGAGCTGCTGGAGGAAGCCGGCTTCATCGTGGACGGCGTGGTGCTGGTGCACGCCGATACCGTGGCTATCCGCAACGCGCTCAACACCGCCGTCATCGGTGGTGTCGACCTCGTCATCACCGTGGGCGGCACGGGTGTGTCACCGCGCGACGTCACCCCCGACGCCACCATCGGCGTCCTGGACCGCCCCATCCCCGGCATCGGCGAGGCCCTGCGCTCCTCCGGGCTGGCCGCCGGCGCGGTGGACGCGGGCATCTCGCGCGGCCTGGTCGGCGTCTCGGGCAGCACGCTCGTGGTCAACCTCGCCGGCTCGCGCGCCGCGGTGCGCGACGGCATGGCGACGCTGTCCTCGCTCGTGCCCTACGTGATCGACCAGCTCTCCGGCCTCGACGAGTCCTGATGCCCGAGGACGACCGGGAGCACCGCCCGCCCCGAGACCGCGACCGGCGCAAGCTGGACGCGATCTTCGGGGAAGTGCTCCCGGACACGACGTCCGACGAGCGGGAGCCGGAAGGCCCCGCCCGCGACGAGGACGCCTGGTACCGGGAGAACCGGCCGCCCCACCACGGCGGTTGAGCGCATCTCACCAAGCGCGAGGGCTGTTCTCGGCGGGTGCCGAGGGCAGCCCCCGCGCTCTGGCCTGCTGTCGGGCGAGACTTTTCGGCGACGAGCTGCACTGCTGATGGCGGGCAGCGTGGGACACACCTGAGGGGGACGCGCCCACCCGGGCAGAGCCCTGGGGTGTCGCGCAGGGCGCGGCGGCCGGAGGGGGCAGTGCGGGGTAGCGCTGCTGGGGCGGGCAGCGTGGGCCGTTCCTGAGGGGGACGCGCCTACCCGGGGCAGAGCCTTGGTGGGTATCGCGCAGGGCGGGGCGGGGCGGCTCGAGCGAGCAGCGCGGAGCAGCGCCGCTGATGGCGGGCAGCGTGGGCCGTTCCTGAGGGGGACGCGCCCGCCCGGGCAGAGCCCTGGGGTGTCGCGCAGGGCACGGCGGCCCGAGGGGGCAGCGTGGGGTAGCGCGGCTGGGGCGGGCAGCGTGGGCCGTTCCTGACGGCGACGCGCCTACCCGGGATGGAGCCTTGGTGGGTGTCGCGCAGGGCGTGGCGGCTCGAGCGGGCAGTGCGGGGTAGCGCCGCTGGGGCGGGCAGCGTGGGCCGTTCCTGACGGCGACGCGCCCATCCGGGAGAGAGCCTTGGTGGGTGTCGCGCAGGGCGTGGCGGCTCGAGCGGGCAGTGCGGGGTAGCGCCGCTGGGGCGGGCAGCGTGGGCCACTCCTGAGGGCGACGCGCCTACCCGGGCCCGAGCCTTGGTGGGTGTTTTGCAGGGTGCGGCGGCTCGAGCGGGCAGCGGGGGGCAGCACGCTGGGCGGGCAGCGTGGGCCACTCCTGACGGCGACGCGCCCGCCCGGGACAGAGCCTTGGTGGGTGTCGCCCAGGGCGCGGCGGCTCGAGCGGGCAGAGCTGAGCAAACTCTGCCGGCGAGGCGGGGGCCAGAGCGGCGCGTGCACCTGAGCCACAGCCTCACGTACCCCCGAGCCCGCAAAAAGCCGTGCGCGGGCCCGGAGCACCACCGTCAGTTCTGGCTGTCGACGCGGCTGCCGACCTGCCCGTCGGAGCTGCCCTGCTGCCGCAGCAGGTCGCGGATCTCCTTCAGCAGCTCGACGTCCGTCGGCTCGGCGGGACCGGCCTCCTGGCCGCGCTTGCGCCGGTCCTGGATCTTCTTCATCGGCAGCACCAGCAGGAAGTACACCACCGCCGCCACGATGACGAAGTTGATCGCCGCGTTGATGACGCCGCCGAAGTCGAGGAACGTCGAGTCGTTCTCGCGCAGGACGTTGAACCCCAGCCCCTTGGCGGCCTCGGAACCACCGATGGCGTTGATCAGCGGCTTGATCAGCCCGTTGGTGAACGCCGTGACGATGGCCGTGAACGCCGTTCCGATGACCACCGCGACCGCCAACTCGATGACGTTGCCGCGCATCAAAAAGTCTTTGAAGCCCTTCAGCATGTGCACTCCTCTCGTCGGAAACGGCTAACGGAGGGTAACCGCAACCGGATTCCGGAGTGACAGCGCCGCCACCTCCCTGGCCGTCTCCTCGGGCAACGACAGGACGACGAGTGGACCGTTCCCAGCACCGGGAAGACGCCCCGCGGAGGCCGGCGGCGGGCGCACGGTGAGCACGATTGCCATACTGGCCAGCACTTTCCGCAATTGCTCCGTTTGGTCGAGCGTCACCACGTCGACGCGCATGCCGGGGCTGAGCAGCTCGGCAACGCCGGTGTCGGCCAGACGGACGGGCACCGCGGCCGAGGAAAGATCACCCGTGAAGGGGAGCGGCGCGGACGGGGGCGGCGGCTCGGCGCGGGGCTCGGCCGCGTCCGGGCGCGCGGCCATCACCGCCGCCGTGATCAGCAGGCTCGCGGCCACCAGCTTGCGCAGCCGGTGCCAACGGCGCCCGCCCCAGCGGGTTCGCAGCCGGTTCCAGCGGCCGCGCGGATCGAAGCGCATGGCGGAGCACCCCCAGTGGTCGAGTGCGACGGCGGTGTGCCGTCGACGAGATCGACGCTAGGGGTGCTGACACCCGGCGGAACAGATGCGGATCTGGCAGCTGTGGATAACTGGGTACTTGTGGATAACCCGGCCGTCAGGAAGCCGCGGCGGCCGTTGTCGTCGTACCGCTCGACGAGGATGAGGACGACGAGGCGGAGCTGCCGCTCTTGCTCTCGCTGGAGGTGCTCGACGAGCTGGACGAAGAGGAGGACGACGTCGATGACGAAGACGACGAGCGCGAGTCGGTCCGGTAGAAGCCGGAGCCCTTGAAGATCACGCCGACCGCTCCGTAGAGCTTGCGCAGCGGGCCGGTGCACTCCGGGCACTGGGTCAGGCTGGCATCGGAGAACGACTGCACGGCCTCGAAACGGTGGCCGCACTCCTTGCAGGCGTACTGGTACGTGGGCACAGGTGCTCCTTCGCGCATTGGCACTCGATCCGCAAGAGTGCTAACGCAATTGTGCTGGAGACCATTCCCTCAGCGCAAACAAGGGTTGGTCACAGTGGCAGCCGCACGTGCCCGCGACCAGGGGTGAGAGCGCCGGTCATGAGCACGTCGTGGTCCTCGGACGGCAGGTGTTCGACCAGCTCATCGTCCCGGACGACGGCCACCAGCTCGGCGTCCGGCGCCGCGTGCACCAGGGACCGGTCGTAGTGCCCCGCGCCCCGGCCCAGCCGCACGCCGCGGTGGTCGACGGCCAAGGCCGGCAGCAGGACGAGGCCGGCTCGGGAAAGCGCGTCCGGGCCCAGCAGGGGCCCGGTGGGTTCCAGGATGTAGCGGAACCGGCCCGGTGACAGGCTCGCGGTGCCTGTGTACTCGGCCCAGTCCAGCGGTCCCGGCTCGGTGGGGATCGCGGGGAGCAGCACTCGTGCGCCGCGCCGGCGCAGCAGGTCGAGCAGGCTGGTCGAGCCGGGCTCGGTGCCGAACGGGACGTAGCAGCAGACGGTGTCCGGCAGTGACATCACGGACACCGCCTGGGCCAGCGCGCCCGCCTCGGCGACCCGTTGTTGCACGGAGACGGCGGCGCGGGCGGCGGACAGTTTTGCGCGCCACTCGGCCTTCGTCACCTCGTCATTGCGCTGCGCACCCATGTACGCAGGTTAGGCTTGGCGCCTATGACGGGCGCCTTCGACAACCACTCGTTCCGAACCGCCATCGTCCCGGCCGCCGGCCTGGGCACGCGGTTTCTGCCGACGACGAAAGCCGTTCCCAAGGAACTGCTGCCCGTGGTGGACACCCCGGGCATCGAGATCGTCGCGAGCGAAGCCGCGCAGGCCGGCGCGAAACGGTTGGTGATCGTCACCTCGCCGGGCAAGGAGTCGGTGGTGAGCTACTTCCGCCCCTCGCCCGAGCTGGAGGCGAACCTCGAGCGCAAGGGCAAGACCGCCCTGCTGGAGAAGGTCCGGCGCGGCCCGGAGCTGATCGACGTCGAGGTCGCGATCCAGGAGGAGGCGCTGGGCCTCGGGCACGCGGTGGCGCAGGCCGAGCCGAACCTGACCGACGAGGACGAGGCCGTCGCCGTGCTGCTGCCCGACGACCTGGTGCTGCCCGCCGGGGTGCTCTCGAAGATGGCCGAGGTGCGGGCCCGGTACGGCGGCAGCGTGCTGTGCGCGTTCGACATCCCTAAGGAGCGGATCTCGCCCTACGGCGTGTTCGACGTGACCGACACCACGGACCCGGACGTCAAGCAGGTCCACGGGATGGTCGAGAAGCCCTCCCCGGAGGAGGCGCCCTCGACCTACGCCGCCGCCGGCCGCTACCTCCTCGACCGGGCGATCTTCGACGCCCTGCGTCGCATCAAGCCCGGCTCGGGTGGTGAACTGCAGCTCACCGATGCCGTCGCACTGCTGATCGAGGAGGGCCACCCGGTGCACATCGTCGTCCACCGCGGCGGCCGGCACGACCTGGGCAACCCCGGCGGCTTCCTCAAGGCGGCCGTGGACTTCGCCCTCGACGACCCGGACTACGGGCCCGAGCTGCGGACGTGGCTGACCGAACGACTCGGGACCGATAGCTGATGACCGAACCCACCCCGGAGCTCGACCAGGCCGAGCAGGACCTCCGCTCGGTCGACGAGCAGATCGCCCGTGTCCTGCAGGCCGCGGTGCGCCCGCGCCCCGTCCGCGTCGCGATCTCGGAAGCGCAGGGTCTGCTCTGCGCCGAGGAGGTCGTGGCCGAGCACGCGCTGCCCGGTTTCGACCAGGCCGCCGTCGACGGGTATGCGGTGCGCAGCGTCGACGTCCGCGCCGACGGCGACGAGCCCGTGCAGCTCCCGGTGGTGGGGGAGATACCGGCCGGTTCCCGGCAGCCCCGGCGGTTGCAGCCCGGGCAGGCCGTCCGGGTCGCCACCGGGGCGCCGCTCCCGACGCTGGCGGACGCGGTGGTGCCCACCGCCTTCACCGACGGCCACCCGGCCAAGGTGACGATCCACCGCTCGGTGCCTTCGGCCGGTTACGTGCGCCGGACCGGCGAGGATGTGCAGATCGGTGACGTGGCGGTCCGGCAGGGCGACACCATCGGCGCGGCCCAGGTGGGCCTGCTCGCGGCGGTCGGCCGGTCGAAGGTGCTGGTCTACCCGCGTCCGCGGGTGTCGATCGTGTCCGTGGGCGACGAGCTGGTCGACATCGACCGCACCCCGTCGACCGGCCAGGTCTACGACGTGAACTCCTACGCCCTCGCCGCCGCGGCGCGCGATGCCGGTGCCGAGGTCAGCCGGGTCGGGATCGTGCCGAGCGACCCGAAGCGGCTGCGCGAGGTCGTCGAGGGGCGCCTGCTGATGTCCGAGGTCGTGGTGGTGGCCGGCGGAGCCGGTGGCACCGCGGGTGACGAGGTCCAGGCGGCCCTCTCCGACCTGGGGCAGATCGACATGACCCGGGTCGCGATGCACCCGGGGTCCGCGCAGGGCTTCGGGCGGCTGGGCCCGGACTCGGTGCCGACCTTCCTGATCCCGGCCAACCCGATGAGCGCGCTCGTCGTGTTCGAGGTGCTGATCCGGCCGCTGATCCGGGCCGCGCGCGGCACCCGCAACCCGCATCGCCGCACCGTCAGCGCGCGGCTGCTGTCCCCGGTGTCCTCGACGAAGGGGCGACGCGGCTTCCTGCGCGGGCAGTTGCTGCGGGACGAGAGCACCGGCGAGTACCTGGTGCAGCCGCTCGGCACGTCCGGCGCGCACCTGCTCGCGTCCCTCGCCGAGGCGAACTGCCTGGTCAACGTCGACGAGGACCTGACCGAGGTGCCGGCCGGTGAGCAGGTCAAGGTGACCTTCCTGGCCCAGCGGGGTTAAAACTGACCGGTGCAGCCAGCAGCGTACGACCTGGAGTCCCGCCACCCCGGCTGGCCGGCGCGGCTGGGCCCGCTCCGCGTTCCGGCCGGTGAGATCGCGGTGCGGCCGATCCGGCTGCGCGACGCGGGCGACTGGAGCCGGATCAGGCTGCGCGACCAGGAGCACCTCGAACGGTGGGAGCCGACCGGACCCGGGCCGTGGCACGACCGGAACAGCTTCTGGTCGTGGCCGCCGCAGTGGACGGCGCTGCGATCGCTGGCGCGGCGCGGGCAGTGCCTGCCGTTCACCATCACGGTGGACGGCGAGTTCGCCGGTCAGATCACGATCGGTAACGTGATCCGCGCCTCACTCCGCTCGGCGTGGGTGGGCTACTGGGTGTCCTCGTCGGTCGTCAAGGGCGGCGTGGCCACGGCCGCCGTCGCGCTGGTCGTGGACCACGCTTTCGCGGTAGCCGGGTTGCACCGGATCGAGGCGACCGTGCGGCCGGAGAACGCGCCGAGCATCAAGGTGCTGACCAAGGCCGGGTTCCGCCAGGAAGGCCTGTTCAAGCGGTACCTGGACGTGGCGGGCGACTGGCGCGACCACTACTGCTACGCGATGACGGCCGAGGAGGCGGGGCCCGGCCTGGTGGCCCGTCTGGTCGCCGCCGGACGCGCCGACTACCTGTGACCGCCTTTGTTACCTAACCGCGAGTTTTTCACTAGATCCGGTGACCGTTTTTCTTCGCTCGGACGGCGTGGCTCCGTCCGATCTGTTACTCCTGTGACTAGCGTGACGACATGTAGCAGTGAACGGGGGAGGTGAGAGGGGATTGCCCAGCTCGCTGATCATCGTCGCCTTGGCCGCGGCCTGGCTCGTCGTGCTCGTGCCCATGGTCGCCCGCAAACGTCAGGCGGTCACGCGGACGGCGGACGCCGAACTGGCCGCCCGAGTGGTCCGCAGCGGGGGCGGCGCAGACGACGCGGAGGAGGAGTTCGCGATGCCCGAGTCCACCCAGCAGAGCGCCGAGGCCGACGACCACGTCGACTACGACCACGTCGACGACGACGTCGAAGAGTTCGACGAGGAGCCGGCCCGCCCGTCGCGCGGGTACGAACCGCCCTCCGAACGCCGCTACCGGCCGGGTCGCGGCGGGTTCGACCCGGAGGCCGCCGAGATCGCCGCGCGCGCCAAGTACGCGTTCCGTCAGCGGGTCGTCCTCTGCCTGTTCCTCCTCGCGATCGTCACGGCCGCGGGGGCGGGTTTCCTGACCCCGACGCTGTGGGGACTGCACGCCGTCGTCGACCTCCTGCTCGTCGGCTACCTCGTCTACCTGCGCCGGCAGGTGCGCATCGAGGCCGAGATCCGCCAGCGGCGGATGGCCCGGCTCGGTTCCCGCCCCGCGACGCGCCCCGTGCGGCGCGAGCGCCCGGAGGAGGAGGACTTCGAGGTCGTCTCACCCCCGCCGCGCGAGGTGCCCGGCGTCGAGCGCAGGCCGTCCCCGGCGTCCCGTCTGCGCGGGCAGGCAGTGGTCGTCGACCTCGAGGACGAGGACCCCGCGTTCCACGACCTGGACGACCCGGACCAGCTCCCGTTCCGGCGGGCGGTCGGTGAGTAGACCCCCTCGTTGATCGCCTCCGGGCGGTTGCTATGCTTCTGGAGCTTCCTTCGGGAAGTCCAGCAAGGGGCTGTAGCGCAGTTGGTAGCGCGTCTCGTTCGCATCGAGAAGGTCAGGGGTTCGATTCCCCTCAGCTCCACCACATTAGTCGTCGTACGACCGCTCCTTTCGAGGCCGTTTCCGCTGTTGAGGCGGGAGCGGCCTCTTTGTCGTTTCTGGGCTGGGGAATGCGGAAGATCGGGATGAGCCGGTCTGCTCCGGCGAGCTTGACCCGGCGAACCGGCCGCGTCTGCTGAGCGGGTGAGGCCGTCGGATGCGGTACGTCACGCACTACCCGGAATACCCCAGGGGGTTTGCTACGTTGGGGTCAGCGAAGGGTGATGGTGGCTGACGCGGCTGCGCCGGTCCACCGGCAGTTGCGCGCGTGATCGAGCAAGGGCGCGACTGCTCTGAGGTCCTCACCCGCTCGCCGCCGTTTCCCGTGCTCTGACCCGGGCCGGGTTCAAGATCGTGGCCAGCGGTACTGCCAGCAGGCCCGCGACGACGGCGACGAGCCGCCGATAACCGAGCAGGAGCTGGAGCGGTTGTTCCTGGCGCTGTCCTGAGCGACCTGTTCCCGGAATGTCCCCGCGGGGACGTCTGTCCCCTGGATACCCCCGGGGGTTTAGGAGGATTGCATGTTGGAGCGGACGCCCGAGATCGGGGTGGACGAGTTCGCCGCCGCGTGGCGGCAGGAGACCCCGTTGATCGATGTGCGATCGCCGGACGAATACGCCGAGGCCCACGTGCCGGGCGCGGTCAACGTGCCGCTTGCGGACGTGCTGGCCGCGCCGCAGCGGTTCGCCGACCAGGACCTGTACGTGATCTGCAGGTCCGGCGGACGCAGCGCGACCGCGGCCGACGCGGTGAACGCGGCCGGCGCGCGAGCGGTCTCGGTCGCCGGCGGGACCGCGGGATGGATCGACGCCGGACACGAGGTGAAAGGGAGTTCGCAGTGACGACAGCGACGAACGCGGAGCAGCAGGACCGGCTGGCTGGAGACCTGCAGGTCGAGGTCATCGAGACCTCCTCGTTGGGTGATCGCAGCTACCTCGCCAGCGATGGCGAGGTCGCGGTCGTGATCGACCCGCAGCGCGACGTGGACCGCGTGATCGCGGCCGCCGGCCGGCTCGGCGTGCGCATCGCCGTGGTCCTGGACACGCACGTGCACAACGACTACGTCTCGGGCGGTCTGGAGCTGGCCAGGCTCACCGGCGCCGAATACGGGCTGTCGGCGGCCGACCAGGTGCCGTTCGACCACCGCCCACTGTCCGACGGCGACGTGGTGGAGCTGTCGCCGCGGATGCAGGTGCGGGCGATAGCCACCCCGGGCCACACCTTCCACCACCTGTCCTTCGTGCTCGAAGGCGAGCAGGGCCCGGTCGGCGTGTTCACCGGCGGATCGCTGCTGTACGGCACGACGGGGCGCACCGATCTGCTGGGCCGGGACCACAGCGAGGCGCTCGCCCGCCACCAGCACGCCTCCGCGCAGAAGCTCGCGGCTCTGCTGCCGGATGGGGTGCAGATCTGGCCGACCCACGGATTCGGCAGCTTCTGCTCGGCTACCCAGGCCACGGGCAGTTCGGCGACGCTGGGGCAGCAGAAGGAGTCCAACCCCGCGCTGACGCTGGCCGAGACCGATTTCGTCGAGCAGACCCTGAAGGGCCTCGACGCCTACCCGGCGTACTACGCGCACATGGGCGTGCGCAACGCCGAAGGGCCCGAGCCGATCGACCTGCGCGAACCTGCGCGGGCCACGCCGGAGGAGCTGCGGAAGCGGCTGGAGGCGGGCGAGTGGGTCGTCGACCTGCGCTCCCGCAAGGCCTACGTGGCCTCGCACCTGGCCGGCACGGTCGGCCTCGGCCTGGACGGGCCGATGGTGACCTGGCTCGGCTGGATGATCGACTGGGGTGCCCCGATCACACTGCTCGGGCAGTCCCGTGGGCAGGTCGCCGAGGCCCAGCGCGAGCTGGCCCGCATCGGCATCGACAAGTTCGCGGCGTCGGCCGTGGGAACCCCCGAGGGCCTGGCGGCTGATCCCGCCCAGTTGCGCAGCACGCCGACCGCGACCTTCGCGGACCTGGCCGCGGCGCTGAGCGGCAGCACCGGCGGTTTTCCGGCACCGGACGTGGTGCTCGACGTGCGCACCAACAACGAGTACGCCTCCGCCCACGTCTCCGGCGCTGTGCACATCCCGCTGTACGAGCTGGTCCAGCGGCGCGGCGAGATCCCGGACGGCACGGTGTGGGTGCACTGCGGCAGCGGATACCGCGCCACCGCGGCGGCGTCGGTGCTGGAGTCCGCTGGGCGCACGGCCGTGCTCATCGACGACCACTTCGGCGTCGCCGCCGAGGCCGGCGTGCCCGTGACCGGAGGATCCTGATGACTCGAGACAACGAGATGACCGAAACCCTCCCCAAGACCCTCGGTGTCGGCCAGGTGCGCGAGAGCCGCGCCACGGACCCGCAGGTCCGGCTGATCGACGTGCGCACCCCCGGGGAGTTCGCCGCAGCCCACATCCCCGGGTCGTACAACGTCCCCCTGGACCTGTTGCGCGAGCACCGCGCCGAGCTCACCGCCGACCACGGCGACCCGGTGGTGCTCGTGTGCGCTTCGGGCGCCCGCGCGGAGCAGGCGCGCTCCGTGCTGGAAACAGCGGGTCTGGAGCGGCTCAGCGTGCTCCGCGGCGGCGTCACGTCCTGGGAGCAGGAAGGCGGGGAGCTCAACCGCGGCCGCGGAACCTGGGCGATGGAGCGGCAGGTGCGCCTGGCGGCCGGACTGCTCGTGCTCACCGGCGTGGTCGCCAGCACCGCCTTCGACCCGCTCAAGTGGGTCGCCGGGTTCGTCGGTGCCGGCCTGACCTTCGCGGCGATCACCGGCACCTGCGCCATGTCCCGCGTTCTGGGGCTGCTTCCGCACAACCGCACGTGCTCCGGGGACGGCCGAGCACTGCTCGCGGCCCTCACCGGTGACGGTGCCGCGGCGAAGTAGCCGGGCTCGACGGGAGCGCGCTCCGGGATAGGTGGTTTTCGTGTACTTGGCCGTGGTCTTCGGCGCCGTGATCGGCCTCGTGCTGGGGCTGCTCGGCGCGGGCGGGTCGATCCTGGCCGTTCCGGCCCTCGTGTACGGCGTGGGGCAGCCGCTGCAGGCGGCGATCCCCACCTCGCTGGTCGTGGTCGCGCTCTCGTCGCTCGGCGGGCTCGTTCCGCGCGAGCGGCGCCGAGCGGTGCGGTGGCCCGTGTCGCTGGTCTTCGGCGCCGCGGGCGTTCCCGCCGCCTTCGGTGGGACGGCGCTCGGGCGGCTGTTCCCGCAGAACTGGCTGCTGCTGGCCTTCGCGGTGCTCATGGTCGTCGTGGCGGTGCGGATGTTGCGCGGTGGCGACAACCCGACCGGGGCGTGCCGCACGCGCGACGGCGGGATCCGTTGGCGCAGCTGTCTGCCCAAGGCCGTGCTCGCCGGGGCGTTCGTCGGTGTGCTCACCGGGCTGTTCGGGGTCGGCGGCGGTTTCGTTGTCGTTCCGGTCCTGGCCCTGCTCCTCGGGCTGGGAGCGCAGGAGGCGGTGGCGACCTCCCTGGTCGTGGTGCTTATCAACGCGGTGGCCGGATTCGCCGCCCACTGGGGCGCGGCGGCCGAGATCGACTACCGGGTGCTGCTGCTGTTCGCCGGCGGGGCGCTGCTGGTGTCCACAGTGGCCGCCGCGGTCTCGACGCGGCTGAATCCTGCGACGGTGCGCCGGTGGTTCTCCTACGTGGTACTGGCCGTGGCGGTCTTCGTCGCCGCGGCCGCGCTCGTCAACCCCTCGGCCCTGGGCTGATCCCGGTGGACGGAAGGAAACGGCACGTTCGGCCGCTGACAGCCCTGCAAAGCAACGCCCGCCCCGACCGCGGCGGTCCGATGTGGAAGGTTCGTCATGTCCACTGATCTCGGCCGTGCCCAGCAGGAGCACTGGCAGTCGGTCTACCGGTCCGCGCCGTACATGTACGGCGACCAGCCCTCCGAGCCGTGCCGCAGCGCGGCGGAGCTGTTCCGCGCCGAGCAGGCGCGCACGGTGCTCGAACTCGGAGCCGGCCATGGCAGGGATGCGCTGTTCTTCGCAGAACGGGGCTTCCACGTGCACGCCGCCGATTTCAGCTCGACCGGGATCGAGCAGTTGCGAAGGCGCGCGGAGCGCGAGGGAGTGGCGGAGAACGTGACCACGCTGGTGCACGACGTCCGCGACCCGATCCCGATGCCCGAGCGCAGTGTGGACGCCGTGTTCGCGCACATGCTGCTGTGCATGGCGCTGTCCACCGACGAGATCCACACGGTGGTCCGCGAGGTCGGACGCGTGCTGCGGCCGGGCGGTGCGTTCGTCTACACCGCGCGCCACACCGGCGACGACCACTTCGGCACGGGAACGGCCCACGGCGACGGCATCTACGAGCAGGGCGGGTTCGCCGTGCACTTCTTCGACGACGAGCTCGTCAGCTCGCTTGCGCGAGGGTGGGAGCTGCGCGAGGTGCACGCCTTCGAAGAAGGCGAACTGCCGCGACGCCTCTGGCGCGTCACCCAGATCAAGCGCTGAGCCGGTTTCCCGCGCAATGGCGCGGAATCCGCGGAGCCGACGCGTGCCGGTATCGGGCTGGACGCAACTGCCTATCCCTCGGACCGCGTCGACGCCTGTCGTGGTACAGGAGGATCTCGGTCTCCGGCGGTGTGCTCTGCACTTTCGAGTCTGGGACGTTCCTTGTCGTGATCGGTCTGGTTCACGTCGTGGTGCGGGTCAGGATCCTGCACATCTTTCGGAAGTCGCACCGCGGCGCGGTGGGACGCGCACGACGGCCGCAACCACGTGGTCACGGTGGGGGGTCAGGCGGGGTGGATCGTGATGTCGCCGCCGTGGCTGCGGGCTCGCACCTTGATCGTTCGCGCGGGGTGCGAAGGCGCCGTCACCGTGTTGCGGACTCGCCCGGCTGAGGTGTGCGCGTCCAGCTCGATCGCGGAGCCCCCGGGGGCCCCGACCGCGACCCCGCCGGTAGCGGTGTACAGGTCGGCCGGGCCGCTGCCGAGCTCGCCGACCCGGATGGCGCCGTTCGCCGTCCTGGCGTCGACACCGGCACGCGCCACGCCGACCGTGATGTCCCCGTTGATCGCGTCCACCTGGAGATCACCGGCGACCTCGCCGATCCAGCTGTCCCGGCCGATGTTCTTCACCACCGCCCCGCCGCCGACCCGGCCGATCCGGATGTCCCCGTTGCCGCTGACGTCGGCCTGACCGGTCACGTCGTCCACGACCACCGTGCCGCCGGTGGTCTTCAACCGCACATCGGCCGCCCGCTCCACCCGGATGTCCCCGGTCGGCGTCTTCAGCCGGCACGAGCCGACCACGCCCTCGACCACACAGTCACCGTTCGCCGTGTCGCCCCGCACGTCCGAACCGGCCGGCAGCTCCACCAGCACCTCGACCGAGCCGTACTTGCTGCTGAACACCGTGCGCAGCTTGGGGTGCCGCACCAGCAGCTTCCCGTCGGCGAACGACACGACGGCCTGCTCGGCGGCCTTGACGTCCAGCTCCCAGGACGGATCGGCCGGGCGGACCTCGACCACGGTGTCGGTGCGGTCGCCGGCCCGGAACCGGACGTCGCCGAAGATGATGTCGACGGTCGCCGAGATCGGCCGAGGCGTGTCGAAGGTGGGCATCGCGGTACCTCCCGAGGAGTCGAACTGCTGATGCCGACGACGATCGCCCACGTGCCTGACACCCGGCAGCCACTGTGCCCAACACCGCCACGGCAGCCGTGTCAGCCCGGTGACTGCCCCGTGTCAGAGCTGCCGAAGACAGTGTCGGCATGACGGATTTCGCGATCACGGCTTCCGGACTCCGGAAGTCCTACCAAGACAAGGTCGTGCTCGACGGCATCGATCTGAACGTCCGCGCGGGAACGGTCTTCTCCCTGCTCGGGCCGAACGGCGCCGGCAAGACCACGACGGTGAACGTGCTGACCACGTTGTCGAAGGCCGACGGTGGGACGGTCCGCGTCGCGGGGCACGACATCGCCACCGAGGCCAAGGCGGTGCGCGCGGCGATCGGTGTCACCGGCCAGTTCGCGGCGGTGGACGAGCTGCTGACGGGGCAGGAGAACCTGCAGCTGATGGTGGACCTCAACCGGGTTCCCGCCAAGGACGGCCAGCGGGTCGTCACCGAGCTGCTGGACCGCTTCGACCTCGTCGAGGCGGCGCGGAAGCCCGCGTCGACCTACTCCGGCGGCATGCGCCGGAAGCTCGACCTGGCCATGACGCTCGTCGGCAACCCGCGGATCATCTTCCTGGACGAGCCGACGACCGGTCTGGACCCGCGCAGCCGCCGCACGATGTGGTCGATCATCCGCGACCTCGTGGCCGACGGCGTGACCATCTTCCTCACCACCCAGTACCTCGAAGAAGCCGACCAGCTGGCCGACCGCGTCGCGGTGCTCGACCAGGGCCGCCTCGTCGCCGAGGGCACGCCCGACGAGCTCAAGCGGCGTCTCCCCGGCACCCACGTCCGGCTCCGGTTCGCCACCGGCGCGGAGCTCGACGTCGCCGCCCGGATCTTCGCCGGGTCCACACGGGACGATGACGCGCTGAGCCTCCGGGTGCCCGGCGACGGCGGAACGGATTCGTTGCGAGCGCTGCTGGACACGCTCGACGAGCACTCGCTCAAGGCAGAGGGGTTCACGGTGCACACACCGGACCTCGACGACGTTTTCCTCGCCCTCACGGGCCGCACCACGGAGGTTGCCGCGAAATGAAGTCCCAGTCGCTCGTGATGTTGCGCCGCAACTTCAAGCACATCGCCCGCAACCCGGTCACCGTGTTCAACGCCGTGCTCATGCCGATCGTGGTCATGGTGATGTTCGTGTACATGCTCGGCGGCGCGTTCAGCGTCGGGGTCGACTACGTCGACTACGCCACGCCCGGCCTGATGCTGCTGGCCATCTGCTACGGACTGGGCGGCGTGGCGACGTCGGTGAACTCCGACATGACCAAGGGCATCATCAACCGCTTCAAGGTCATGGACGTTTCCCGCAGCGCGGTGCTCAACGGGCACGTCATCGCCAGCGTGCTGACCAACCTGCTCGCCATCGCGGCGCTCGTCGGGGTGGCCTTCCTGCTGGGATTCAGCCCGCAGGCGGATTTCCTCGACTGGCTCGGGGTCCTCGGCGTGGTCGTGCTGCTCGGTGTCGCTGCCGGCTGGTTGACCGTCGCGCTGGGACTGGCGGCGAAGTCGGTGGAAACGGCGGGGATGGCGGCGGTGCCGCTGGTCATGCTCCCGTTCTTCAGCAGCGCGATCGTGCCGGCGGACAAGATGGGGCCGGGCCTGCGCGAGTTCGCGGAGTACCAGCCCTTCACGCCGATCATCGAAACCCTGCGCGGGCTGCTCAACGGTGGTCCGGCCACCGGCGACGTGGTCGCCGCGCTCGCCTGGTGCGCCGGGATCGCGCTAGTCGGCTACCTGTGGGCGTCGTCCACGTTCAAGAAGCGAGCGTGACCGCGACCAGCTCGCGCCAGCTCGCCGCCGCCCCCTCGCCAGTCGCCTCGGTGAACCCCGCGTCACCGAGGCGACTTCGCGTCGTCCGCTCGATCCTGGCCGCGTCGGGATGGGACCGGTCCGGCAGCCCGCGCACACCCGTGCCGGCCGCGAGCAGCCGCGCCGCCTGGTCGTACTGGTCGCGGCGTAGCGCCAGGTCCGCGACTCCGACGAGCACCTGGGCGATCACCAGCGGATGCCCCGACTCGGCAGCCGCCTCGACGGCCTCCGCGCGGTGTGCCCGGGCCTCGTCGAAATCCTCGCTCAGGTAGGCGAGCAGGTCGTGTCGTACCGCGCGGATGTGCGGCCGGTCGGCGTCCTCGCCCATCATCGCCGTCGCGACCTCGAGGTGGTGGTGCGCCTGTTCGGCGTCGCCGCTCCAGCGCGCGAGCTCCGCTCTCGCCAGCGCCAGTTCGGCGAGCGACTCCGGCCACGCCACCCGTTCCGCGTACCGCTGAGCCTCGGACATGGCGGCGGTCGCCGACTCCGGAGCGCCCGACAGCCAGTACAGCTGGGCCTGCCGTGACCGCATCCGCACGACGTCCTCGATGGCACCCACCTCGGTGACGACCGCTATCGCCTGCTCGTAGTGCTCGCAGGCGCCGGCGAACTCGCCGCGCACGGCGATCCGCTCGGCCAGTTCGGTCAGGGCGAACGAAATCCCCCACCGTTCCCCGAGGGCGCGGAACTCGGTGAGCGCCGTCTCGAGGTAGGCGTCGGCATCCCGGCCGCCGTGGCCGAGCTGGATACGCGTCTTGCCGAGATGCAGCCGGGCCAGGGCGCGCACCCAGGGGTCCTCGTCGGCGATCATCGGTTCGAAGGCGGTCAGGGACGCGTCGGGCCCCTGCAACAGGTTCTCCAGCGCCGGGGCGAACTTCAGCGCCGGGTGCGGGCTCTCGACCCGCCGGCTGATCTCGTACGCCTTGTGGATCCACTCCTGCGCCTGGTACTGGTCGCTGCCGCGCCCGGAGGTCAGGAACCCCGTGACGAACGCGTACACCAGCCCGCGGATCTCCTCGGCCACCTCGCCGGGCATGGTCGCGGCCGCCATGATCAGCTCGTTTCCCTCCGCCTTGTGCCCGGCGAGCCACCAGTACCAGCCGGAGGCGGCGGCCAGCCGCATCGCCGCGTCCGCCTCGCCGGCGGCGAGCGCACCGCGCATCGCGGCGGCGATGTTGTCGTGCTCGGCCTCGAGCGTGGCCAGCCACTCCAGCTGCTCGGCGCGGCGAAGGTACGGGTCCGCGGTTTCGGCGAGCTCGGTGAAGTACGCCAGATGCGCCCGGCGCGCCAGGTCCGATTCCCCCGCCTCCGCGAGCCGCTGCTCGGCGTACTCCTTGATGGTGCCGAGCATCCGGTAGCGGGGCGCGCTCTCGCCCTCGACGACCACCAGCGACTTCTCGGTCAACGCCGTCAGCAGGTCGAGCACCTCCCACGCCTCGGCCGCCGCGTCCCCCGTGCCGGCGCACACCTGCTCGGCCGCTTCCAGGCTCGCCCCGCCGGAGAACACCGAGAGCCGGCGCAGGACCGTCCGTTCGGGCTCGCCGAGCAGTTCCCAGCTCCAGTCGATCACCGCGCGCAGGGTCTTGTGCCGCGGCAGCGCGGTGCGGCTGCCGCCGGTCAGCAGGCGGAACCGGTCGTCGAGCCGGTCGGCGAGCTGGTCGAGCGTCATGGTGCGCAACCTGGCCGCGGCGAGTTCGATCGCCAGCGGCATGCCGTCCAGCGCCCGGCAGATGCGCGCCACCGTCGGCAACGCGCGGGCGTCGGTCACCAGGTCCTTGCGGACCGCACCCGCCCGGTCCCGCAGCAGCTGGACGGCCGGCGAGGACGCGATCTCGCCCGGCGCGGCGTCTTCCCCGGGCAGGGCCAGCGGGGCGACCGGCCACAGCGCCTCACCGGTGATGCCGAGCGGTTCCCGGCTCGTCGCGAGGATCCGCAGCCGGCGGCACTCGCCGAGCACCCTGTGGGCGAAGGTGGCCGCGGACTCGATCACGTGCTCGCAGTTGTCCAGCACCAGCACCATCGTCTGCTCGCGGATCGCGGCGACGACCCGGTCCACCGGCTCCGCGTCCGGTGCGTCGCCGAGCAGCGCGTCCCGCAGCCTCAGCGCCGCGAGCGTCGCGTGCGCGATCTTGTTCGCGTCCGCCTTGTCACCGTCGGCGCCGACCGGCGCGAGTTCGACGAACCAGGCGCCGTCGGGCAGGTCGTCCAGCACCGCGCGCGCGGTTTCCGTGGCCAGCCTGGTCTTCCCCGCGCCGCCCGGCCCGATCAGGGTCGTGAGGCGGTGCTCGGTGACGAGTTCACGGACCGCCGCGACATCGGCGTCCTTGCCGACGTAGCTGGTCAGCTCGGCCCGCAGGTTGGTCTGCCGCTTCTCCTCGCGCCGTCCCAGCTCGCCCCGCAACAGCGCGACGTGCAGTTCGGACAGTTCCGGTGACGGGTCGACGCCCAGCGAATCGGCCAGGGTTTCCCGCGTGCGTTCGTACACGAGCAGGGCGTCGGTGTCGCGGCCCGTCGCGACGAGGGCGCGCATCAACGCGATGACGAGCCGTTCCCGCACCGGGTGAGCGGCGACCAGGTCGGTCAGTTCCGTCACCACGTCCGCGGCGTGGCCGAGGGCGACCTCCGCGTCGAACCGGTCCTCCAGCGCGGTCAGGCGGAGCCCCTCGAGCCGGGTGACCGCCGCGTCGAACGCCCCGCTCTCCGGCAGACCGACGTCCTGCATGGCCGCGCCGCGCCACAACGCGAGGGCTTCGCGCAGCCGTGGCAGCCGCCGTGGTTCGTCGTCGCTGCGGGCCTGCGTGAGGAGACGCTCGAACCGCACGGCGTCGACGGCGTCGGGCTCCACCTTGAGCCGGTAGCCGTCGGTCAGCCCCTCGACCGCACCTTCCGGCAGCACCTTGCGCAGCCGGGAAACCAAGCGCTGCAAGGCGTTCGCGGCGTCGGCCGGCGGCTGTTCGCCCCAGATCCAGTCGACGAGCGTCGTCTTGGGGACCACGCGGCCCGGTTCGAGCGCGAGGGCGATCAGCAGCCCGCGCAGCCGCGCGCCCGGCACGTCGGCGAAGGCGCCGCCGTCCACGCGAACTTCGAAGGGCCCCAGCATCCCGATCTGCACGCGGCCGATTCTGCCACGGGACACCGACAGATCTCCGGTCGCGCAAAGCATTAGGAACTTATTTAAGTTTCTGATATAACTGGGTCGTGCCCGAGCTGGACGTCGCGGAGCTGACCGCGGTCATGGAGCGCTTCACGCGGATGAACATCCGCCTGCCCGTGCAGCAGCGGTTGAGCTGCACGACTCTCTCGGTGCTGCACACCCTCACCACGAGAGGCCCGAAGCGGCTCGGCGAGCTGACCGCCGACGAGCAGGTCACGCAGTCCGCGGTCACGCAGATGGTCACGAAGCTGGAACGCCAGGGCCTGGTCGAGCGGCGCCCGGACCCGTCGGACGGGCGGGCCGTCCTCGTGCACGTCACCCCGGCCGGCGCGGCCATTGTGGACGGACGCCGCGCGGAACGCGTCGAGCACCTCGAACGATTCGCGGCCGCGCTGTCGCCCGCGGACCGGCGGGCCATCGCCGCGGCGCTGCCCGCCCTGGCGCGGCTCGTCGAACTCAGCGAAGGGAACCAGCCGTGATCCACGCGTCCGACGAGGTGCTGGACGATCTCCGCAGACGCCTGGAACTGACCCGGTGGCCCGACGACGCGGGCAACGACTCCTACTACGGGGTCAACCGCGTGGTCGTGCAGGATCTCGTCGAGTACTGGCTGGACGGCTACGACTGGCGGCGTGCCGAAGCGGAGATCAGCGCCTACGAGCACCACCACGTCGAGGTGGGCGGGGTTCCGGTGCACTACATGCGCCGCGCGGGTGCCGGGCCGTCACCGGTGCGTCCACGGCTGGCCGTGGACCTTCTGGCACTGGTCGAAGGTCGTCGACCCGCTCGCCGGCCCCGGTCCCACGGGCGGTGATCCGGCCGAGGCGTTCGACGTGATCGTGCCGTCGCTGCCCGGGTTCGGGTTCTCGTCGCCGTTGCGGCGGGCGGACCTGAACTTCGGGAAGATCGCCGACCTGTGGCACACGCTGGTGACCGAGGTGCTGGGGTTCGAAAAGTACGCGGTCGGCGGGTGCGATGTCGGTGCGCTGGTCGCCGGCCAGCTCGCCTGGATCCTGCAGCGGTGGCTCAAGTGGAGCGCCGCGGAAACCGTGTACAGCAAGGACGAACTGCTGACCCATGCGATGATCTACTGGACGACCAACACCATCGGCAGCTCGATCCGGACCTACGCCAACAACGTCCGGTACTCGTGGCGCCCCTCGCACGACCGGTGGCCGGTGGTCGAAGCGCCGACGGGGCTCACGCTGGTGGGGCACGAGAACCCGCCGGGAGTGTTGACGCCCGAGGCACGGGTGCGGCACTTCCGGGAGAGCGATCGCGCGCGCTGGTACAACCGGGTGAACGTGCGGGCGCACGAGCGCGGCGGGCACTTCATCCCGTGGGAGATCCCCGGCGAGTGGGTCGAGGATCTGCGCCGCACTTTCCGGATCGCGCGGGCCTCACGCGACTGACGCCATCTCCTTCGCGGACACGCGCTTCTCCTGGCGGCGGTACCGCGTGTGCTGCAGCCACCACTCCGCGATCAGGAGGTTCACCAGCCAGCTCATCCACGACCCGACTCCGATCGCCTGCTCCAGCGCGGCGGTGTCGTTCGTGTCGGGGACGAGGGCGGACACGCACACCGCGGTCCACAGGCGGTTCACCACGATCGAGAAGCACAGGGCGAAGCTGCGGACCATCCACTCGCGGTGCTGGGGGAAACGCCGCCGTCGCGCCATGACGTAGCCCGTCGCCGTGGTGGCGAGCCACAACACGGCCAGCACCGTGTTCGCGGCGCGCTGGTTCATGCCGAAGGCGCCCATCGGAGCCACGACGAGCGCCGCGAGCCCGGCCGGGATCGCCGCGGCCACGTAGACCCGTCCGCTCCACCGGTGCACCGCGGGGTGTTTCCGTCGCAGCCACGGCCACAGCTGCAGCACCGCGGTCACCAGGACGACGCTGCCCAGCAGGATGTGCGTCACCAGCAGCGCGTAGTGCAGCCCGGACCGGGCCGGAACGCGCGACTGCGCCGGGTCCAGCCCGAGGTACGGCGGCAGTGCGTAGGCGAGGAAAGCAACGATGACGAGCCCGAGTCCGACGAGCGGCGGGCGGATCCGCGTCGAGGTAGCCATACCGGAAGTCTTCGCCGTTCGGGCATCCGGATCACTGCGGTCCACCGCCTCCTTCGAGGTCGGGTTGTCCCTACCTGAACGCGTGGGCGTCCGGGGGTGACGTCGTCGTCCCGGATCGCGCGCGACGAACGGCAGCACCGGCTCGCTGCGGACGTACTCGATCGCCTCGGTGCCCGATCAGCGCCGGATCAGGAACGGCTCCAGCAGCCCGGGTTCCGCGGCGTCGGTGAGCGCGATCGCTTCCGCCGCGGGGACGTCGATGCCCGTGTAGTGCTGCCGGCCCGCGGCCGTGGTCGCCGTCAGTGACAGCAGCCCGGCGCGCCGCTGGAAGAACGACCGGTGGAACACCCAGCCGATCACGCCCTCGGTCGACAGCACCTGCCGCCGCCGGATCAGGCTGCCGGACCGGAACACCACCTTCCCGTTCGTCAGGGCGTGCCCGAGGTTGCGGTAGCGGTCCTCGGCCAGCAGCGCACCGGCCGGGAACAGCACCAGCGCGACCTGCCACGGCCAGGCCGGCCAGTCCGCGAGCCACCACAACACCGCCAGCAGGCCGGTCACGGCCGCCGCGAACAACAGCGCCCTCGTGTGGCGCCGGAGGTGCGCCCGCGAGCCGTGTCCGGTCAGCTCCTCCGAAACCACCGCGGCGTCCCCGAGAACATCGCTCGCCACGCGGTGCGCGACCGCGCGGGGCGCCGGCGGCAGCAGCACCGAACTGCTGTGCTCACCGCGCAGTCCGGTCGTGATCGCCGAGCAGCGGGCGCCGCGGGCGGCGCGCAGCAACAGCGGTTCGCTGATCTCCGCACCCCGCAGGCGGCGCAGTTCGATCGTGGTTTGGCGCGTGGTCAGCAGCCCGCGAGTCACCCGCAGCACGCCCTCGCCGCGGGCCAGCCGGAAGTTCCAGAACGCGAGGACGTAGGCGATGACCGACAGCACCGACACCAGCACCACGGTCAGCACCAGCAACCCGATCACCAGCACCCACACCGGTGCCGACGCCATCCGCCCGAGGAAGGACTCCACCATGCCGAAGTCGTCCTCGTCGAGCCGCACCTCGTTCAACAGGTTCGCCAGCGACCCCACCACGACACCGATCGCGGCGATCCCGGACAGCGTGAACGGCCCGAACCGCACCCACGACGGCTGCAGTTCGGCCAGCACGTCGACCAGGCCCTCGGCGTGCTCGGTGCGGCGGTGCAGCAGTTCTTCGCGCAGCCTCGCGGCATCCGCGGTGGCCAGCGCGTCCAGGGTGACGCCCTCCGAGCCCATCCGGTCCGCCCGCCCGGTGCCGATCACCACCCGGCTCAGGCCCAGGATCCGTTGCAGCGGGCGCGAAGTCAGGTCGACGGTGCGGATCCGGTCCCGCGGCACGGACAGTTCCTTGCGGCTGAGCAGCCCGCGCCGCACGCGGACGTGGTCGCCGGTGATCTGGTAAGTCGTGGTGAACCAGCGCAGCAACCCGGCCGCGATCGCCAGCCCCAGTCCGACGAGGCTCCAGATCTGGCCCTGGCCGCCGCGGCCGATGAACAGCACCCCGATCAGCACCGGCAGCAGCCGCACGACCTCCTGAACCGGGTGGACCGCGAGCATCCGCGCGCTCAGCCGGTTCCACTCGTCGCTCACGTCGCGTCCCCCGGGGTGTCCTGCGTGTTGGTGGCCAGCTCCTGGGTCAGCCGCTGGGCGACGTCGTAGTCCAGGCCGTGGATCTGCACCGGGCCGCGCGCCGACGCCGTCGTGACCGTCAGGTTGGCCAGCCCGAACAGCCGCTCCAGGGGGCCGCGCTCGGTGTCGACCGTCTGGATCCGGGACACCGGCGCGATCCGGCGTTCCTGGTTGATCCAGCCGGACTGGGTGTAGACCACCTGCGCCGTGGTCTCCCAGCGGTGCACGCGGAACCGCCACTGCGGCATGACGACCAGGTGCGCGATCGCCAGCACCGCGGTCACCACCAGCACGACGACGAGCGGGACCCAGCCGGTCAGCCCCAGCCACAGGCCCTCACCGGCGAGCACGACGACCCATCCGATCGCGGCACGCGCGGTCCAGAACAGCACCGCCTTGCGGCTGACGAGGTTGGCCGGCGGGCGCAGATCCACCACGGGGTTCACGTCACCACTTTGCCAGGTCACGGTGGCCGCCGGGCGGTCCCGGCGGCTCAGGGCCGCAGGTAGGTGTTGAGCGTGACGGCCAGTGTGTGCTCCACGTCCGGGGACTCCGCCGCCGACGGCAGACCGCCGCGCGACCACAGGGCCGCGAGGCCGTGCAGCGCCGCCCACAGCGAAGCCGCCAGTGGCCGGGACGCCGTGCCGCGGCGCCAGCCACCGGCCTGCGCCCGCGTCACGAGGGCCAGGAACTGCTCGAACACCGCGTCGCTGAGGCGGGCCAGCTCGGGCTCGCGCACGTCGATCAGGTCGGTCCGGAACATCAGCTCGAACATCGCCGGGTTCTCCAGCGCGAAGTCGAGGTAGCGCCGGCACGCGGTGAGCAGGCGTTGCTGCGGACCGGTGTCGGGGAGGTCCGCGGCGCGCCGCCGCAGCTCCGCGAATCCGGAGGCGGCCACCGCCGCGAGCAGTTCGGCCCGACCGGTGAAGTGCCGCAGGGGCGCGCCGTGTGAGACCCCGGCCTCGCGCGCGATCCGGCGGAGGGTGACCGCTTCGACACCCTCGCTGGTGAGCACCGCGACGGCGCTGCGGATCAGGCGCTGCCGGGGATTGTCGTTGTCCACGAGGCCAACTCGTCGGCGATGACGGGCAGCAGATCGGGGCGCTTCGGTGCGAAACCGTCGCCGGGGGACCGGCCGGTGAACCAGTTGCGCGTGCGGGTCACCATCACCGGCAGGACCTCCCGCCACACCCAGGCGGCGTGGGCGCGCAACCCGGGCCGCAGCGGCTCGCCGGGCAGCGGTTCGAGCCACGCCGGCTCGTGGTCGACGCCCAGCTGGGCCAGCAGGTGCGCGGCGAGCCTGCGGTGGCCGTACTCGGACAGGTGCAGGCGGTCCGGGCCGAAGTAGCGCAGGTCGTGCACGGCCTCCTCGCCCCACAGGTCGACCACCTGCGCGCCGTACCGGGCCGCGGACGTGTGGATCGCCTCGTTGAGCGCCTCCAGCCGGTGCCGGATGCGCAACAGTCCCGGCACCCGGCCGGAGACGTCGCTGAGGGTGAACACCACGACGGTCGGCGTGCCGCGGGTGAGCATCCGGATGGCCGCGTCCACCCGCTTCGCCACGACCTCGTCGCGGTACGTGCGGGTCAGGACGTCGTTGGCTCCCCCGAAGAGGGCCACCAGGTCCGGCTGGAGGTCCAGCGCGGCCGGGATCTGCTCGACGATGATCTGGTCCAGGCGCCGTCCCCGCACGGCCAGGTTGGCGTAGCGGAACGCCGGGTCCTTCGTGGCCAGGGTGGCGGCGGTCAGGTCCGCCCAGCCCCGGTAGACGTCGGTCCCGGGGTAGGGGTCGTGCAGTCCTTCCGCGCAACTGTCGCCGACGACGACGAACCGCTGGTAACCCATTCAGCACCTCGACATCTGCCGTTCACCTTGTAGACACTGTCTACCAAGATTTGTAGACGGTGTCTACAACGCCGGATGTCACAGGCGGACCGGCTGTCTCGTCTCGGATTCCGAGCACTCCAGGAGCAAGGAGCTGAGGATGAGCGAACAGCCGACGATCGCACTGGTCACCGGGGCGAACAAGGGGATCGGCCGCGGGGTGGCCGCGCAACTGGCCGCTCTCGGCGTGACCGTCCTGATCGGAGCCAGGGATGCCCGGCGCGGCGAGGAGGCGGCCGCGGCGCTGGGCGGCGACGTGCACGCGGTGACCCTGGACGTCACCGATCCGGCGACGGTCGAGCGGGCCGCGCGGCAGGTCGAGGAGCGGTTCGGGCGGCTCGACGTGCTGGTCAACAATGCCGGCATCACCGGTTCCGGGCAGGTCGACCCCCAAGACGCGCACGACCAGATCCCCAGCTCGGTCGACCTGGACATGGTTCGCGCGGTGTTCGAGACCAACGTGTTCGGCGTGATCGCGGTGACCAACGCGATGCTGCCGCTGCTCCGGAGGTCATCGGCGCCGCGGATCGTCAACGTCAGCAGTCATGCGGCCTCGCTGACCTTGACGAGCGACCCGGACGGCCCGTTCGCGGCGCTGCTGCCGTCGGCGGCGTACAGCCCGTCCAAAACGGCCCTGTGCGCGCTGACCGTGCAGTACGCCAACGAGCTGCGCAAGGACGGGATCCTGGTCAACGCGGTCGCCCCCGGCTTCGTGGACACGGACAGCAACAACCACACCGGCTTCCTGACGGTCGCGCAGGGCGCCGCGGTCGTGGTGCGGCTGGCCACGCTCGGCGCGGACGGACCGACGGGCGGGTTCTTCGCCGAGGACGGTCCGGTGCCGTGGTGAACCACGCCGAGGAGTTCGAGGAGCTGCGGCCGTTGTTGTTCTCCATCGCCTACCGCCTGCTGGGGAGCGTGAGCGAAGCCGAGGACGCGGTGCAGGAAACGTGGCTGCGCTTCGCTGCCTCGCCGACGCGGCCGGATTCGGTCAAGGCGTTCCTGTCGGCCACTGTCAGCCGCATCGCGATCGACGTGCTGCGCTCGGCTCGCGTCCGGCGGGAGGAGTACGTCGGGCCGTGGTTCCCGGAACCGCTGCTGGCCGATCCGTACCAGGACCCGCAGCGGTCGGCGGAGCTGGCGGACTCGCTGTCGATGGCGGCCCTGCTCCTGCTCGAGCGGCTCAGCCCGTTGGAGCGGGCGGTGTTCGTGCTGCGGGAGGTGTTCGGCTTCGGCTTCCCGGAGGTGGCCGCCGCGGTGGGGCGCTCGGAGACGGCATGCCGTCAGCTCGCGGTGCGGGCACGCCGGCACGTGGATGCGGGCCGTCCCCGGTTCGAGGCGGACCGGGTCAAGCGCGAGGAGCTCGCCGGCCGGTTCCTCGACGCGTTCCGGAACGGCGATGTCGGCGGGCTGACCGAGTTGCTGGCCGCGGACGTCCAGATGGGCGGCGACGGTGGCGGCAAGGCCCCGCAGTGGGCCGAGCGTTTCACCGGCGCCGGGGCGGTGGCGGAGGTGCTCGGCACGCTCATGCCGCTGTCCGCCCGGATCGCCGCGCAGGTGCAGCCGCACCCGGTGAACGGCCAGCCGGGCGCGATCTTCCGCGACCGGGATGGCGGGGTGCTCAGCATCTGGACGTTCGACATCCTGGACGGACTGATCCAGACGATCCGCACGGTCAACAACCCGGACAAGCTCGGACACCTCGCGCCGGTCGCGAACGCGTGGACAGCGCTGCGGGAAGCCGAGCGGGGTCGAGCGGACTGAGGCGCGTGCTCGGCGTGGGTGACTTGCCCAGGGCCCCGCTCGCGTTGCGCATGGTCGGCAACCTGGGCGCCTGCGCCGCTCGCGCCCCCGTGCGCGGCCCTGCGGAACGCCGACCACGGCGGCCGCCGTGGTCGGCGGCGCGCCTCGCCTGACGTCGGGGCATGGTGCGCCGCGCCCCGGCGCCCTCAGGGGGCGAAGCCGGACAACTCCGGCCTCCGACCGCCGGCACCCGCCCGCGCGTAACACCCACCATCCGCCACGCGGCACCCCGCGCCCGGCACCCGAGCATCCGGCACCGCTGCGGCCCGCCCGCCATCGGCCACCTGGGACACAGCACCGGCCCCCGGACCCACCATCCGGTACCCCCGATGCCTGGCGCCGGCTATCCGGCGCACCCGCCCGGCGCCCGGTACCCGCCGTCCGGCACGCGGCACGCGGCACGTGGCACCGGGCGCCAGGCACTCGAGCATCCGACACCGCTGCCACCCGTCCGCCAGCGGCCACCTGGCACGTAGCACCGGCGCCCGGACCCGCCATCCGGTACGGCACCTGGCACCCGACACCCGGCGCACCCACCCGCCCCCGGCGCCCGGTACGCAGCGCCCGCCCGCGCCTGACCCCACCATCTGGCACCGCTGCCGCCCGCCCGCCATCGGCCGCCTGGCGCGCAGCACCGGGGCCCGGACCCACCATCCGGTACCCCCGATGCCTGGCGCCGGCTATCCGGCGCACCCACCCGGCCCCCGGCGCCCGCCATCCGGCGCGCGGAACCGGGCGCCCGACAACCGCCGCCAGGCACTCGCCATCCGGAGCCCGGCGCGCTCGCTCGCCGACCATCGCCGCGTCCAGCCGGTACCAGGCACCTCCGGGCGCCACCACGGCAACCGCTGCCACCGCCACCCGCGGCCCCCAACCTGTCGCGAACGCGCAGGCGGCGCCCCGGCAAGCCGACCGTGCGCAACGAACGGCTAAGCGGGGCTCAGCGCCGGAACGCGCCGGGCCCGCATCCGTACTACGGCCAGTCCACCTGTGGTGAGCGGTAGAAGTCGATGCCCTGCGCCTCCCAGCGCGGAGCCTGCTGGGCCAGCCGCTCGCGGTAGGCCGTCCAGTCGTGCGTCGACTTCGGGGACCACCCGATCTCGGCGATGCCGGGCAGCCGCGGGAAGGCCATGAACTCGATGTCGTCGCTGTCGGTCAGGGTCTCCGACCACAACGGCGCCTCGACGCCCGCGACCGACGACTCACCGACGCCCTGGACGGCCGTCGCCGGGTCCCAGTCGTAGGAGTCGGCGACCTCGACGTACCCGGCCCAGTGCAGGCCGAGCGGGCTGTTCTCGTTGTACTGCATGTCGAGGTAGGCCTTGTTCGCCGGGGACATCACGATCTTGTTGCCCGCCGCGGCCGCCGCAGCGGTGGCGGCGTCCACTCCGTCGGTGTCCCAGAACTGCGGCACCGCCGACACGGGCGGGTTCGCCTTGGCGATCTCGTGCCAGCCCTGGGCGAGTTTCCCGTGCCTGGCGACGATCGACAGCACCTCGCCCGTGAACTTCTGATAGTCCTCGGGCGTGGTCGCATGGGCCTCGTCGCCGCCGATGTGCAGGTACTCGCCGGGTGTCAGGGCGGCCAGTTCGCCGATCACGTCGTCGAGGAACTTGTAGGTGATGTCCTTGTCCACGCAGAACGAGCTGAACCCGACTTCGATGCCGGTGTAGAGCGGCGGGGCGACGCCGTCGCAGTTCAGCTCCGGGTAGGAGGCGAGCGCGGCGTTGGTGTGCCCCGGCATGTCGATCTCCGGGATCACGGTGATGTGCCGGGACGCGGCGTAGGCGACCAGGTCCGTGTACTGCTCCTGCGTGTAGTAGCCGCCCGGGCCGCCGCCGACCTCGGTGCTGCCGCCGTAGGTGGCCAGGCGCGGCCAGCTCTTGATCTCGATGCGCCAGCCCTGGTCGTCGGCCAGGTGCAGGTGCAGGCGGTTGATCTTGTACTGGGCGATCTGGTCCATGTAGCGCTTGACCTCGTCGACCGAGAAGAAGTGCCGTGCGACGTCGAGCATCGCGCCGCGGTGGGGGAAGCGCGGGTAGTCGGTGATCGTGCCGCCGGGGAGGGTCCACGGGCCGCGCTGGACCCGCTGCGACTCGACGCGCGCGGGCAGCAGCTGGCGCAGCGTCTGCACGCCGGCGAACAGGCCGTCGCTGGTGTTGGCGCGGAGGGTGACGCCGCCACGGGCGACGGTCAGCTGGTAGCCCTGGTCGCCGACCTGGGCGGTCGCGCGGAGTTCGAGGGCGATCGAGGGCGCCTTGGTGCGTTCGACGACCGGCAGGCGGTAACCGGTCGAGGGCCGCAGCACGCCGGCGAGGTAGTCGGCGACCTGCCGGGCGCCGCGGCCGGCTTCGATCGCGGTGGACGGGGTCAGGCGGAAGTCGGCCTTCGGGTCGACCTTCGCCGAGACCGGGGCCGGGATCACGTCGGCCAGGGCGCGGGTGGCGGGCTGGCTCGCGGCGGCGGGTTGGGTGAGGGCGGTCAGCGCGAGCGCGGTGGCACCGAGCAGGCCGGTCAGGAATCTGCGCATGGGGCACTCTCCGGTGGTTCGGGAGCGGTCCCCTAAAGGTATAGACCAGTGTCGGGGCCTGCGCAATGCTCCAGCCGGCGGCCGGTGCGGACCGGTGTGCTCCAGCCGGGTGAATCGGTTCGTTCGACTCGATCGGGTAGCGATTCCCCGGCTGGAGCCCGGTTTTTGTCGGTGGTCGCTCCTAGCGTGGCGGCATGAACTTCTTCGTGGAGGTCGTCGCCGGTCTCAAGTGGACGATCCGGGCGGTCGGGTCAGGAATCGCGCAGGATCGTGCGCAGGCTGTCGAGCACCGAGGGGTCCTCGATCGTCGACGGGACCGGCTCGTCGCGGCCTTCCGCAAGGCCGCGCATCGTCTTGCGGAGGATCTTGCCCGAGCGCGTCTTCGGCAATGCGTCCACAATGGACACATGGCGGAACGCGGCCACCGGGCCGATGTCCCGCCGCACGGCCGCGATCAGTTCCGCTTTCAGGGTTTCCTCGTCGACGTCCACGCCGGCCTTGAGCACGACGAGCCCACGCGGCAGCTGTCCCTTGAGCTCGTCGCGCACGCCGATCACCGCGCACTCGGCGACGGCCGGGTGCGCGGCCAGCACGGCCTCCATCGAGCCGGTCGACAGCCGGTGGCCGGCCACGTTGATCACGTCGTCGGTGCGGCCCATGACGAACAGGTAGCCGTCCTCGTCCAGGTAGCCGGAGTCGCCGGTGAGGTAGTAGCCCTCGTACCGGGACAGGTAGGCCTCGACGTAGCGTTCGTCGTCGCCCCACAGCGTCGGCAGCGTGCCCGGCGGCATCGGCAGCTTGAGGCAGATCGCGCCCTCCTGCCCGGCCGGCAGCGGATTGCCGGACTGGTCCAGGATCCGCACGTCGTAGCCCGGCACCGGCACGGTCGCCGACCCCGGCTTGACCGGCATCGGTTCCAGGCCGCGCAGGTTCGCCGCGATCGGCCATCCCGTCTCGGTCTGCCACCAGTGGTCGATCACGGGCACGCCGAGCTTGTCCGCGGCCCAGTTCAGGGTCTCCGGGTCGAGCCGTTCGCCCGCCATGAACAGGGTCCGGAACGCCGAGAGGTCGTACTTCGCCAGTTCCGCGCCCTCGGGGTCGACCCGCTTGATGGCCCGCAGGGCGGTCGGCGCGGTGAAGAGGGCCTTCGCCTTGTGCTCGCTGAGGACGCGCCAGAACGCGCCCGCGTCCGGGGTGCCGACCGGTTTGCCCTCGTACATCACTGTCGTCGCGCCGATCAGCAGCGGGGCGTACACGATGTAGGAGTGCCCGACCACCCAGCCGACGTCGGAGGCTGTCCACCAGATGTCGCCGGGCTGGATGTCGTAGATCGCGTTCATCGAGTACGCCAGCGCGACCGCGTGCCCGCCGGTGTCGCGCACGACGCCCTTCGGTTTCCCGGTGGTGCCGGAGGTGTAGAGGATGTAGAGCGGGTCGGTCGCGGCCACCGGCACCGGGTCCACCGGGGTGGCGTCCGCGACCAGCTCCTGCCAGTCGACGTCGCGCTCGCCGAGAGTCGCCTGGGCGGCCTCGCGCTGCAGCACCACCACCTTGTCGGGCTGGTGCTCGGTCGCGGCGAGCGCCTCGTCGATGATCGGCTTGTACTCCACCACCCGGTTCGGTTCGATGCCGCAGGACGCGGCGACGATCACCTTCGGCTTGGCGTCCTCGATCCGCGCCGCCAGTTCCTTGGGTGCGAACCCGCCGAACACCACCGAGTGCACCGCGCCGATCCGCGCGCAGGCCAGCATCGCCACCACCGCCTCGGGCACCATCGGCAGGTAGACGATCACCCGGTCGCCCTTGTCGACGCCGAGCGAGCGCAGCGCCCCGGCGAAGGTGGCCACCTCGTCCCGAAGCCGGGCATAGGTGAAGGTGCGCTTGCTGCCGGTCACCGGCGAGTCCCAGATCAACGCCGGTTGCTCGCCGCGGCCGCGTTCGACGTGCCGGTCGAGGGCGTTGTAGGCGGTGTTCAGCTCACCGTCCGGGAACCAGCGGAACAAGGGGGCGTTCGACGAGTCCAGCGCCCTGGACGGTTCGCGGGTCCAGTCGATCGCCTTGGCGGCGGCCAGCCAGAAACCCTCGGGATCGGTCAGGCTGCGCTGGTGTTCCTCCGCGTAACGGCCCATGGGGCAGACCTCCTCATCGTCGAGCTCGTGTCCCACATCATGGCTCAAAAGGCCGTCGCGCGATTGTGTCGATGCGGCGACCGGGTGGGTACGCAGCGTGAGCGCGGTTCTCCGCAGCCGGTTCCGCGCTCCGTACGGGGGAGTCGCGGGGGCGATCACCGCACGTGCTCACTCGTGCGGGTGGCGGCCCGGAACCGGACCGCAACCCGCCCGTCCCCTCCCGCGTCCAAGGTGCGAATAGGGTGGGAGACCGGAAGCAGTACCCGAGCACGAAGGGACCCCGGCAGTGAACGCGTTGGCGGAGCGGCTGCTGTCCCTCGCACATGCCCTGTTCAACCCGGGCTTCTGCCCCGGCGACTGGGTGTGGGCCACGGTGGCGGCGGGGGCGCTGACCGCGCTGTTCCCGGTGGTCGGCGCGGTCCTCGTCGCGTTGATGCGGAAGTTCACCGGCAACCGGTACGACACCGGTCAGGTCGCGGCGATCGCCGTCATCGCGTTCGTCTTCGTGCTGGGCTTGCCATGGCTGGCGTTCAACGGCATCTCCAGCATCTACCGGGCCGCGGTGGACGGCTCGTCGACGCTGTCCCGGTCCGACCTGGCGACGTTGAACCGCGAGTACTGTTCGTTCATCGGCCCGCAGAGCAAGTACCTGGGTGGCGGGCAGAACATCTTCGAGACGATCTTCTACCCGTCGGGCAACGTGCTCGCCTACGGCTACTACCTGGGTGCGCTGGTCGGGCTGCCGCTGCTCGCGCTGCTGTTCATGATCCTGCAGGCCCGCACCACGATGCGCCGTGGCCCGAAGTGGCCGGGCCGCCTGCTGTGGGTCGCGTTCGTGCTGTTCGTGGCGTTCTCGGTGGGCGTCACGGCGAACACGGCCGTCTTCCTGTGGCTGGGCTACCTGCCGATCGCGATGCTCGGGATCATCCCGATCGCGCTGGTCGGACCGCCCGCGTGGTCGGTCATCAACCGGCCGGAACGGCCGCGCCCCGAACCGCGCCCGGAACCCCCGCCGCCTGTGCCGCAGCCGCCACCCGCGCCGCCGCAGCAATACACGCCTACGGCCATCGCGCCGGCCGCGCAGGAGCTGGCCGCGGCGCCCGGCCCGGTTCCGGTGCCGCCCGGGTCGACGGCCAACGGCAGCGGCCGGTACCGCCGCATCAAGCGTCTCGGCCACGGCGGGTTCGGCACGGTCTGGCAGGCCGTGGACAACCAGCTGGGCCGCACGGTCGCGTTGAAGATCGCGCACGCGCCGGACCAGGACACCGAGGAGCGGATGCGCCGCGAGGCGCGTGCGCTGGCGATGGTGAACCACCCGAACTGCGTGCGGGTCTACGACCTGGTCGAGGAGCCGGACGGGCTCGCACTGGTGATGGAGTACCTGGAGGGCCAGTCACTGGCCACCGCGGTCGACACGATGGGGCCGCTCGACGACATCGCGGCGGGCCGTCTGTGGGCCACGATGGCCGGTGCGCTGGCCGCGGCGCACGAAAAGGGTGTGCTGCACCGGGACGTGAAGCCGTCGAACGTCATCCTGGACCCGGAGGGCGTGCCGCACCTGATCGACTTCGGCATCGCCCGCAGCCGGGGCGACTCGACGATGACCGCGACCGGGATGATGATCGGTACCCCGGACTTCGTCGCGCCGGAACAGGCGGCAGGCGCGGCGGCCTCCCCGGCCTCCGACGCGTGGCAGCTGGCCGCCACGGTGAGTTACGCGCTGTCCGGCTACCCGCCGCGCGGCACTCGCGAGACGCCGATGGCCGCGCTGATGGCCGCGGCGCGGGCGGAGCCGGTGTCACGGCTGCCCCAGCGATCCGTGCACGCCCGCCTGCTGATCGCCTCGCTGGACAACGAGCCCCGCCGCCGCCCGACGCTGCACACGGTCGTGCGCGAGGTGGAAGGCTTCCTGTCCCGGTCCGGCAAGTCGACGGACGGTCCGGTGACCCGGATCGTTCCCCGCCAGACCGGCACCACGCGGGCGATCCCCCCACGCGGCTGAGCCGCTACGACATCGAGCTGCCGTCCGTGAGGACGGCCGGTCGAGGCCCTGCCGGGGCGCCGCGCGCAGGGGCCGCGGCCGGCCGAACCGCACGAGCGCTGGTCGCGGCTGGGCGGGTCGAGTGGCAACGTGGCTTCGCGGCGGCGCCCTCGGGCGACGCCACGCCGTTGACCAGCGGGTCCGGGCTACTTTTTCGCGTGGAGGGCGGCCGCTCGAGCGGCTCGAATGCTGCTCGTCCGGTGACTGGTACCACCGGCTGGCGATGCCCGGCCGAGGACCCGGGCTGGGTTTCCCTCCAGCGGGGACAGCCGGCCGATCGAGCCGTTTCGGGCTTGCCGTCAGCGCTTGCGGGCCAGCAGGATCGCCTGTGGGCGCTTCGCTCCGGCCAGCTCGACTCGTGCCGACACCGCGAATCCGGCGCGCCGCAGCAGGTCGGCGACGTGGTCGGGAGGCAGCAGGTAGGCGTCGTAGGTGACCGGGTGGCCGTAGGCCCGCTCGGGGCGCAGGTGCTCGTCGCCGGCGTGGAAGCCCATCACCACGTGCCCGCCGGGCGCGAGTGTCCGGGTGAACTCGGCGAACACGGCCGGCAGCACGTCCGGCGGCACGTGGAAGATCGACCACCACGCGACGATCCCGCCGAGCGCGCCGTCGGCCGCCTGCAGCGCGGTCATCGAGCCGACCTCGAACCGCAGGTCCGGGTACTGGCGGCGAGCCACCGCGACCATGCGGGGCGACAAGTCGACCCCGAACGCGTCGACGCCGAGCCCGGCCAGGTGCGCGGTCACGTGTCCGGGTCCACAGCCCACGTCGGCGACCGAGCCGGTCACCAGCTCCGCGAACGCCCCCAGCATGCCGCGGCCCACCGCGTCCGAGGCGAACCGCGGGCGCACGAACTCGGCGTAGTCCTCCGCGACGGCGTCGTAGGAGGTCCGGGCGCGCGAAAGGTAGTCGCTCACCGCCACGACGGCAGCCACAACTCGGCTTGCCAGCGGGCGTTGCTGATGGGGTCGCCGTTCAGGATCGGCCACAGCCAGGCGAAGTTGGCCACCACCAGGCCGACGTAGAGCGCCACGACCAGCAGGCCGGTACCGCGGCGTTCGAAGCCGCGGCGGGCGCTGCCGAGGATCTGTCCGAGTGCGAGCGTGAGACCGAGGGCCAGGAAGGGGGCCATGGGCGTGGCGTAGAAGAAGTACATCTGCCGGTCGATGTTGGTGAACCACGGCAGGAAACCGGCGAGGTAGCCGACCAGTACGGCGGCGTACCGCCAGTCGAAGCGGAACAGCCAGCGCCACAGGCCCCAGGCGAGCATCGGCAGGCTGAGCCACCAGGTGGCGGGGGTGCCGATGAGCATCGTGGCCTGGATGCAGTTGCTGCTGCCGCACGTGCTGTTGCTGGTCTCGTAGTAGTAGAGCATCGGCCGCAGGCCCATCGGCCAGGTCCAGGGCTTGGACTCCCACGGGTGCGGATCGTTCTTGGGGGTGACCAGGGTTTCGTGGAAGTGCAGCACGTTCATGGTGTAGTCGCCCAGCGAGCGCAGCGCGGGCGGCACCCAGGCCCAGAAACCGGGGTCGATTCCCTGCATCTCGACGTAGTGGCGGTCGGTGCCGGACTCGCTGGCGAACCAGGCCCACCAGCTGGCCAGGTACAGCAGCACCGGGATGGCGAGGACGGCCCACAGGGCGGGCAGCACGTCACGGCGCAGGGTGCCCAGCCACGGCCGCGGCACGCCGGCGGCCCGGCGCGCGGCCACGTCGAAACCGACGACGAGCAGTCCGAAGAAGGCCATGTAGTACAGGCCGGACCACTTCACCGCGAAGGTGAGGCCCAGGCACACCCCGGCCGCGAACCGCCACCAGCGGAAACCCAGCTTGGGGCCCCACGGCGACTCGTCGGCCCAGCCTTCGGTGACCGCCACTGCGAGGCGCCGGCGGACCTGGTCGCGGTCGATCAGCAGGCAGGCGAAGGCGGCGAGGGCGAACAGGGCGATGAAGATGTCGAGCATGCCCATGCGGGCCTGCAGGAACAGCACGCCGTCGCAGATGACCAGGATCCCGGCGATCCCGCCGAGCAGTGTCGAGCGGGTGAGGCGGCGGGCGATGCGGATGGTCAGCAGCACGATCACCGTGCCGGCCACCGCCGCGCTGAACCGCCAGCCCCAGCCGTTGTAGCCGAACATCCACTCGCCGAGCGCGATGAGCTGCTTGGCCAGCGGCGGGTGCACCACCAGCTCGTAGCCGGCGTTGTCCTCGAAACCCCCGTTGCGCAGCATTTGCCACGCCTGCGGCACGTAGTGCTTCTCGTCGAAGACGGGCGTGCCCTTGTCGGTCGGGAAGCCGAGGTTCTGGAATCGGGTGGCCGCCGCGACGAGCGTGAGCACGATCGTGACCACCCAGCCGCGCAGCCGGTCGTCCGGCATGGGCCGTCCGAGCAGGGTGGCGGCACGGTCCGTCGGCGGGCGGGAGGGGTCCACCTGGTCCGGTCGCGTCAGCACAGCGGTCACGGGGGTGATCCTAGGGACCCACGGGTGAACTCGGAGTTCCCGCGCGGCTAATAGGGTGAAGGCCATGCCGCTCGTCCTCGCCGCGACTCCGCTCGGTGACTCCCGTGACGCCTCCCCGCGCCTGGTCACTGCCCTGGCCGAGGCGGACGTCATCGCCGCCGAGGACACCCGGCGGCTGCGGTCGCTGGCCACGGCCCTGGACGTGACGCCCCGCGGCCGGGTGGTGAGCTTCTACGAGGACGTGGAGACGTCCCGGCTGCCGAAGCTGCTGGAGTCGCTGCGCGCCGGGGAGACGGTGGTGCTGGTGACCGATGCCGGGATGCCCAGTGTGTCCGACCCGGGGTACCGGCTGGTGGCGGCGTGCGTCGAGGAGGAGCTGCCGGTCACCTGCCTGCCGGGGCCGTCGGCGGTGACGACGGCGCTGGCGTTGTCCGGTCTCCCCAGCGACCGGTTCTGCTTCGAGGGGTTCGCGCCGCGCAAGCCCGGCGAGAAGGGGCGCTGGTTCCGGGAGCTGGCGGGCGAGCCGCGGACCGTCGTGTTCTTCGAGTCGCCCCACCGGCTGGCGGCGACCCTGTCCGAAGCGGCCGAGGCGCTGGGCGATCGGCGGGCGGCGGTGTGCCGGGAGCTGACTAAGACCTACGAGGAGGTTCGCCGCGGGACGTTGCCCGAGCTGGCGGAGTGGGCGGCCGACGGCGTGCGCGGGGAGATCACCGTGGTGCTGGAGGGGGCGCGGCCGCGGGCGGTGGCGGTGACCGACCTGGTGGCGGAGGTCTCGGCCCGCGTGGCGGCCGGCGAGCGGCTCAAGTCCGCCGCGGCGGAGGTCGCCGAGGCGGCCGGGGTGTCGAAGAAGGAACTCTACGACGCGGTCCTCGCCGCCCGGCGCGCCTAGCGGATCGCCCCGATGGGGGCGCCGTGGCTGCGGGCACCTGATGGACGTCAGCGAAGCAGGGCTTCCAGGGGGGCGGCCTTGTGCAGGCATTCCTGCCACTCCGCCTCGGCGTCGGAGTCGGCCGTGATGCCGCCGCCCACGCCGAGTTCGATCCGGTCGCCGTGCAGCTCGAAGGTGCGGATCGCGACGTTCAGTTCCATGCCGGCCACCGGCGAGATCAGCCCGACCGCGCCGGTGTAGACCCCGCGCGGGCGTGGCTCCAGCTCGGCGATCAGGTCCAGCGCCCGGATCTTCGGCGCGCCCGTGACCGAGCCCGGTGGGAACGTCGCGGCCAGCAGGTCGGCGTCCGACGCGGTGAGCCGGCCCTCGACGGTCGACTCCAGGTGCCACACCCCGGGCGCCGGCCGCACCCGCAGCAGGTCCGGAACCCGCACGCTGCCCACCTCGCACACGCGACCCAGATCGTTGCGCACCAGGTCGGTGATCATGACGTTCTCCGCCACGTCCTTGACCGACTCCCGAAGCCGCTGACGCAGGGCGTCGTCGGCGGGGCCGCGCCGCGGGAGGGTGCCCTTGATCGGCGTCGAGCGGACCCGGTCGCCGTGGCGGGCCAGGAACAGTTCCGGCGACAGCGACACCACGCTGCCCCACTCGCCGGTCAGGAACGCGGCCCGCCGCGGGTTCAGGCCCCGCACCCCCTGCGCGAACAGCGCCGCCGGTGAGCCCTCGAACCAGCCCTCGAACCGGGTGCAGATGTTGGCCTGGAACAACTCCCCGGCCTCGATGGCGTGCACACAAGCCTTCACCGCGTCGCCGTGCTCGGCCGGGAGCGGACGGCTCAACGGACCGGCGCGCCAGGACGGCGCCGGCGCCGGACGGGTCACCAGCTCCGCGAACTCGGCCGCGAGTTCGTCCCCGCCGCCGAGCGACTCGAACCACCAGCACCCTTCGTGGTCGAGGCGCAGGACGTGGTCGGCCCAGCCCCACACCGCGGTCGGCAGCGCCCCGCGGCGGCCGGACGGGTCGGTGAGGTCGTAGGAGAGGTAGCCGAACCAGCCACCACCGACGACACCCGGTGGCGCCGGCTCGACCTCGGGCAGCGGCCCCGGCACCGCGAACGCGGGCAAGCGCTCGGGGGTTGAGGCGGCGTGGGGCGGCAGGCCGGGTGATGCGGGTGGATTGGAGGCGGGGGGATGGGCCGTGGCGGGGACCTCGGGTGTTGGGTCGGCGTGGGGGTGGCTGTGGGCGGCTGGTGCGGCGGGCCCATGGAGGCCGGTGGGAGTGGAGTTCCCGGGTGTTGGGCCGGCGTGTGGCCGGGTGAGGTCGTGGGGGTTTGGTGGGGCGGGCTCGGCGCAGGCGGAGGGATGGGCCGGGGTGGGGATGACTGGTGGAGGGGTGGCGTGGGGCTGGGAGTGGCTGTGGGCGGCTGGTGCCGCGGGCCGGTTCCCGCCGGTGGGGTCGGCGGGGGTCGGGGTCTCGGGTGTTGGGCCGGCGTGGGGCTGGGAGAGGTCGTGGGGGTTTGGTGGGGCGGGCTCGGCGCCGGCGGAGGTATGGGCCGGGGTGGGGGTGACCGGTGGGGAGGCGGCTTGGGTTTGGGAGTGGCTGTGGGCGGCTGCTGCGGCGGGCCGGTGCGCGCCGGTGGGGTCGGCGGGGGTGGGGGTCTCGGGTGTTGGGGCGGCGTGGGATTGGGAATGGCCGTCGGCAGGTGGTGCGGCGGGTCGGTGGAGGCCGGCGGCGGTGGGCGTCTCCGGGGTTGCGTCAGCCCCCCGATTCGCGGCGTGGGTTCGCGAGTCGGGCTGTGATGGGGCGGGCTGCTCCTCCCGCACGCCGCGCGCGGAAGGTGAGACCGCCCGCACCTCCGGCACTGGGTGGAGCTCGACCTCGGGCGCGAGGATCGCCTGGGAGCCGAACCAGTCGCCGGTCAGGGCGGCTGCCCTCGCGCGTCCCCGGGAGCGGGCGCGCGCGTCGAGCAGCAGGAACACCTCGTCGGGGGTTCCGCCTCGCCCGAGGCGCTTTCGTGTGACGCGCACCTGCTCATTGTCACCTACGGTCGAGGGCATGGTTCGCGTGATCGAGACCGAGCAGATCTGCAAGGTGACCGGCGCCGATTCGATCAACCGCACCGACCGGTTCGCCATCCACGGCACCGACCTCGGCATCCTCTGGGACGGCGGCGACGGCCGGGTCTTCGTGCTGTTCGGCGACACCTTCGGCGAGGGCTGGGGCGGCGACGGCGGCGGCCCGAACAGCGCCGACTGGCGCAGCAACGTCCTCGCCTTCTCCACCACCCGCGACCTGTCCGCCGGCCTCACCCTCGACGGCGTCGTCACCCGCCCGGACGGCACCGCCGCGCAGGTCATCGCCCGCGACGACCGCCCGGACGAGGTTACCGTCATCCCCAACTCCGGGCTCGCGATCGAGGGCCTCCAGGTCGCGCACTACATGTCCGTCAACCGGTGGGGCCCGCCCGGCAAGTGGACCACCAACTACTCCGGCCTCGCCATCTCCGACGACGGCGGCCGCACCTGGGCCAAACCGTGGAGCGCCCGCTGGATCAACCGCGCCGAGCACGACGACCCGTTCCAGATGTGCGCACTCACCCGGGAGGGCGAACACCTCTACCTCTTCGGCACCACCAACGGGCGACACGGTGACGCCTACCTCGCCCGCACGGCGGTGGCGAACCTGCTCGACGCCTCCGCCTACGAGTACTTCGACGGCCGGGGCTGGCGGCGCGACGAGTTCGCCGCCGCGCCCGTGATCCCCGGCCCGGTCGGGGAGCTGTCCGTCGCCTACGACGTCCACCTCGGACAGTGGCTCGCGATGCACCTGGACGACCCCGGCGGCGCGATCGTCCTGCACTCCGCCGACCGGCTCACCGGCCCGTGGTCACCCGCCGAGGTGGCCGTGCCGGGCCACCGGTACCCCGGCCTCTACGGCGGCTACCTGCACCCGTGGTCCCTGGACGGCCCGGACATCTACTACCTGATGTCCCAGTGGGGCCCGTACAACGTGTTCCTGATGCGCAGCCGGCTCGACGGCTAGCGCGGACCGGGCGCGGAGGCTCGCGGCGTGCTGTCCCGCCGTACGATGGCCGCGGCGACCTCCCCGACCGCGGCCCGGATCATCTCGCCGTAGGCGTCTTCGGGCAGCGCGGACACCCGCTCCGCGGCCGCCTCGATGTGCGACGCGGCGGCTTCGAACGAGCCGAGCCGGCGGTAGTCGTCGGCGAGGTTGAGGTGCAGGGACGGCGAGAACCCAGCGACCCGGAGTCCGGCGTGGTGCTCCTGGACGCGCTCGTCGGTCATGGCCGAGGCGGCGTCCAGCGCGCGGATGTCCCACGCCAGTGCCTGCGCGGGGTCGTCGTGGAGGTCGGCCAGGTAGTGCGCGAGCGCGCAGCGGTGCAGCGGGTCGCCGAGGACGCCGATCTCGCTCCAGAGGTTCAGCAGCTCGCGGCGATCGCGGGCGGCCAGGGCTCGGCCGATGGCGTTCATGGTCGGGTCGGTCATGCCCCGACTCTGGGCCTTCGACCAGCTCGAAGGTCAACCCCGGAGACGATCAGAGCAGCAGGTCCGCCAGGGTGAACGGGTACACCAGCGCGTCCATCCCGACCGGGCCCGACACACCGGGCATCGGCGGCACGGAGCTGTGCTCGTGCAGCGCCAGGCGCGGGTGGAACCAGCCGGGGCGGCCGGGGATGTCGTTGTGCCGCGCGACCCACAGCACGACTTCGCGGTCGGCCCACTTCTCCGGGTGCAGCCGCCGCAGCCAGAGCCCGTAGTCGGCGTAGACGACGACCCGCTGGATTCCCGCGGCCTGTCGCACGGTCTTGACCCACGCCCGCACGAACCGGTCGTCGACGCCCTCCGCCTCGACCTCCAGCGTGGGCGCGAGCGAGCCGGGCCCGAACACGCCGAGCCCGCGGCCGGCCCGCACGCACAGCTCGGCCTGGTCGTGGGGCGCGCCGGGGCGCGCGTAGTGGCGGATGCCCGTCCGGATGCCCGCCCGCTGCGCGGCCTCGATCTGCTTGCCCGCGCCCGGGTCGAGCCAGTTGGTGTTCTCGGTGACGGTGATGGAGGCGAACGAGACAGCACCGGCCCGGACCGCGTCCCAGTCCGCCACGGTCGCGTGCAGCGCGAGGTTGATGCCGCGCTCCGTGCTGCCTTCCGTCAAGCCGCCGCCTTCGTACTCTTCGAATGCTCCCCTAGGACACTGTGTAGTCACCATAAGCGCGAAAAGCCCCGGTCGTCGTATCGACGCACCACCCGAAAGCGGTGTGACACACAGCAAGTACACAGGCGAACCTCGGAGTGCTCCTATCTGATCGAAGATCCTTCCCCGCATGACACGGCCTCGAACGTGGATCGTCAACGGCGTGCTCGTACTGCTGGTGCAGGGACCCACCATCACGGTGGCGAAGGGCAAGGTCACCGAGACGGTTTCGGCGGCAGGCACCATCGCGAGCAGTTACACGGCGGACGTCGGGTTCAGCACGTCCGGGAAGGTCGAATCGATCGACGTCGCGGTGGGCGATGTCGTCACCAAGGGGCAGAAGCTCGCGACGCTCGATTCCACCGAGGCCGACCAGCAGCTGGCCGTGGCGAAGAGCAACCTCGAAGTGGCGCGGGAGAACGTGGACGCCGCCGCCACCGCGAATCGGAGCGTCAACGGCGCTCAGGGTGGCGCGTCGGAGAGCACAGCGTCGCTGCAGGCGAAGGTCGACTCCGCCGAACTGGCCGTTCAGCAGGCGCAGGACGCGGTCGACGCGACCACCCTGACCGCGCCCGGTGACGGGACGGTCACCGCGATCAACGGCGCCGTCGGCCAGCGAACCGGCAACTCGAGCGGTTCCGGTAGCCAGTCCGGCAGCGGCACCTCCGGCTCGAGCGGCAGCAGTGCCTTCATCGTGCTGACCGACCTGAAGAACCTGGTGGTCACCACGTCGGTCGCCGAGGTCGACGTCAGCAAGGTCAGGGCGGGGCAGACGGCCGCGGTGACGATCAACGCGCTGCCCGGCACGAGCCTGCAGGCCACCGTCGCGTCGGTCGACCTGACACCGACCACCAGCGATTCCGTCGTGTCCTACGGCGCGAAGCTGACCCTGAGCAACCCGCGGGAGGGCCTGCGACCGGGACAGTCCGCGAGTGTCGTCATCACCACGGCGGAGGCCGATGGTGTCCTGACCGTGCCGGCCGCGGCGGTGCAGACGAGCGGGGACACCAGCACGGTGGCGGTTGAGCAGAACGGCCAGCAGGTGCGCAAGCGCGTCGAGGTCGGGGTGGGCGGGGAGTCCACTGTGGAGAGCAAGGCGAGCCTGACCGAGGGGGAGCAGGTCGTGCTGACCGCGACCGCGGCGACGCAGGGCGCGACGGGCGGTAGCCGCACGGCGGCCAGGGCGGCACCTTCCCGGGCGGCGGCGGGGCAGGCCGATGAAGCCGGTCCTGCAGGTCGCGGGCGTGCGCAAGTCCTACGGTTCCGGCGACACCGCGGTGCACGCGCTGCGCGGGGTCGACCTGACCGTGTGGCCGGGGGAGTACGTCGCGATCATGGGCGCGTCCGGGTCGGGCAAGTCGACGCTGCTGAACATCCTCGGCTGCCTGGACACCCCGACCGCCGGGCACTACCGGCTCGACGGTTTCGGGGCCGGCGACCTCAACGAGGCCCAGTTGTGCCTGCTGCGCAACCGCAAGATCGGGTTCGTGTTCCAGTCGTTCAACCTGCTGCCCCGGGCCACCGCGTTGTCCAATGTGGAGCTGCCGCTGGGGTACGCGGGGTTGCGCCGCAAGGCGCGGCGGGAACGTGCGCTGGCCGCGCTCGACCTGGTCGGACTGCGTGACCGCGCCCGCGCTGGTGCTGGCCGACGAGCCGACCGGCAACCTCGACCGCGGCAGCACCTCCGACGTGCTGGCCGTGTTCGACCGGCTGCACGCGCGGGGCCGCACGATCGTGGTGATCACCCACGAGGACGAGGTCGCGGCGCGGGCGGAACGCGTCGTGCGGGTCAGCGACGGCCGGATCGCGGGCGACGATCGGCTGGTGCCGGCGTGACCGTGTTGGAGATCGTGCGCTTCGCGGCCGTCGGGCTGGCGGCTAACAAGCTGCGCTCGGCCCTGACGACGCTCGGCATCACGATCGGCGTCGGCGCGGTCATCCTGCTGGTCGCGGTGGGCAACGGCGCCTCGGCGTCGGTCGCGGCGAGCATTCAGGGCCTGGGCACGAACGTGATCACGGTCAGCCAGCGACGAACGAGCGGA
Source organism: Amycolatopsis thermophila (assembly GCF_030814215.1). Lineage (NCBI taxonomy): Bacteria > Bacillati > Actinomycetota > Actinomycetes > Pseudonocardiales > Pseudonocardiaceae > Amycolatopsis > Amycolatopsis thermophila. Next base: position 3,123,382 of record NZ_JAUSUT010000001.1, read on the forward strand.
CCACCTACGACGTGCCGGTGATCGGCACCGACCCCGAGTACTTCACGACGAAGAACCGGACGCTCTCGCTGGGCACCTCGTTCACCGACTCCGACATCTCGACGGCGCGCAAGGTCGTCGTGCTCGGCTCGTCGGCGGCCGAGGGGATCTTCGGCACCACCGACGCGGTCGGCCGGCCGGTGCTGCTCGACGGCATCCAGTTCACGTCGTGGGGGTGCTGTCGGCCGCAGGCGACTTCGCCGACAGCGACGACACCGCGTTCGCACCGCTGACGGCGGTCCAGGCGTCGCTGACCGGATTCGGGGCGATCAACCAGATCGCCGTGCGGGCCGCCTCGGCCGGCGCCGTGCCACTCGCGCAGTCGGAGATCACCGCGATCCTCGACGCGCGGCACCACGTGACCGACCCGAGCAACCGGGACTTCCAGGTCACCAACCCCACCCAGCTGCTCGTGGCCAGCTCGTCCGCGGCGGGCACGTTCACCGTGCTGCTGGCCGCGGTCGCGGCGCTCTCGCTGCTCGTCGGCGGGATCGGGGTCACCAACATCATGCTGGTCACCATCACCGAGCGGACCAGGGAGATCGGCATCCGCAAGGCGCTGGGCACGCCGCGGTGGGCGATCCTCGGCCAGTTCCTCGCCGAGGCGACGATGCTGAGCGTCCTCGGCGGCGTCCTCGGTGTCGCGGCCGGGGTGATCGGCAGCCGGTTCACGATCGCCGGGATCGAGCCGGTGCTGGTGCCGTCGTCGATCGTGCTGTCGTTCGCCGTAACCCTGGCGCTGGTCGCGCTGGTCCTGCTGGCGGCCGGGTTCGCCGGTGGGGTGTGGGTGGGCGGTTCGGCGTCGTCCGGCGGGAGCGGTCCGGCCGCCGGCCCGCAGCAGACGCAGACCGGTGGCCGGACCGGCGGGTACGGCGGGTTCCCCCGCGGCCAGGGCGGCCTCCGACCCGGGTCGTTCAGCCGCGGCTGAACGGCTTCCCGCGGCGGTCCGGTCGTCGGTACCGTGCGGCCATGCCCTCACCGGAAGCGCTGGTGTCCGCGCTCGCGGACCCCGACCGACTGCTGTTGTTCGCCCGGATCTGCACCGCCCCGGACGGGCTCCTGCCGGACGCGGACCGGCAGTCGGCGAAACACGTGAAGCGCCTGGTGGCGGCCGGGCTGGTCACCATGTCGGACAACCGCTACCGCGTCGTGCCGGAGGTGTTCCGGGAGGCGCTGGCCAAGCCACCGGCCGACCCGCTCGAAGCGCTGTTCAGCCGGGGGCGTCTGGTGGCCATCCCGCGCCCGGGCAAGCTCCGGAGGGCCCTGCTCGCGCACCTGGCGGAGAAATTCGAGCCGGGCCGTCTCTACACCGAGCGGGACGTCCGCGAGAAGCTCGCCGCCCTGCACGACGACCACGCCACGCTCCGCCGCTACCTCGTCGACGAAGGTCTCCTGCAGCGCAGCAACGACGGCGGCACCTACGGCCGTCCCGCGGAAGCCCGTTGACCGGCGATGCCGGAGGTGCGGGCCGCCTCGATCAAGGCCCGCCGCGCGTCAGGCGTTCTCCTTCTGGAACGTCCGCGTGCCCCAGAACACCGCGAGGACCGTCATCACCACGAGGATGACCGAGCCGGTCATCAGCGCGTCCATCGTCAGGTCACCGCGGAAGGTGGCCCGCTCGGCGTCGACGACGTGGGTGAACGGGTTGATCCGCGAAATGGTGTACAGCCAGTTCGGCGCGAGGATGCTCGTGATCGGCAGCAGGATGCCGGACAGCAGCAGCACCGGCATCAGCACCGCGTTCAGCAACGCCGGGAAGGCCTGCTCGCTCTTGATGGTCAGCGCCACCGCGTACGACGACGACGCCAGCGTCGCCGCGGTGAGCGCGACGATCACCAGGCTCAGCAGCACCCCGCCGACCGGCGCGTCGAGTCCGAACGCGACATACGCGAGCACGGTGATCAGCACGGCCTGGAACACCGCCTGGACCACGTTGTTGCACACCTTGCCGAGCAGGAGCCCGACCCGGCTCGCCGGCGTCACGCGCAACCGCTCCAGCACGCCGCTGCGGAAGTCCATCAGCAGCGAGAACCCGGCGAACGACGAGCTGAACAACGCCAGCTGGATGATCAGCGCGGGGGTCAGGATCGTCCAGCTGCTGCCCGGCGGGAAGCCCGGCGTGCTGCTGACGACCTTTTCCATCAGCGGACCGAACAGCACCAGGTACAGCACCGGCTGCATGATCCCGATCATGATCCACGCCGGGTTGCGCATGGACAGCGTCCAGTCCCGCTTGAAGATCAGCCACGTGTCACGCAACATGGGCGGCCTCCGGGTGGGTCTGGGTCTGCTCGGCGTCGCGCAGCGAACGACCGGTGAGCGTCAGGAACACGTCGTCGAGCGTCGGCCGGTGCACCTGCATCGAGGTCATGGCGATGCCGTCGGCGTCCAGCCGGCGCAGCAGCTCCGGCAGCGCGGTGTCCCCGCGCGGCACGCGGAAGCGCACCACGCCGTCACCGGTGGTCACCTCGTGCGCACCCGCCAGCCGCTCCGCGACCTCGGCCGCGGCACCCACGTGTTCGGGTGCGACGCCGATCGTCACGCCGTCACCGGACACCCGCGCCTTGAGCGAGTCGGGTGGCCCCTCGGCGACGATCTCACCGTTGTCGATCACCAGGATCCGGTCGCACAGCGAGTCGGCCTCGTCCAGGTAGTGGGTGGTGAGGAACAGCGTCACCCCGTGGTCGGCGCGCAGCCGCCGGATGTGCTCCCACAGGTTGGCGCGGCTCTGCGGGTCGAGGCCGGTGGTGGGCTCGTCGAAGAAGATCAGCTTCGGGTCGTGGATCAGGCTGAGCGCGATGTCCAGCCGTCGCCGCTGGCCGCCGGACAGCGTCTTCGTCAGCCGCTGGTCCAGGCTCACGAGGTCGAGTTGCTCGATCAGCTCGGCGCCGCGACGCAGAGCGTCCCCCTTCGCCATGCCGTAGAGGCGGCCCTGGAGCTCGATCTCCTCGAGAACCTTCATCTCCGGCGTGACCCCGCCGCCCTGGGCGACGTACCCGATCTGCCTGCGCACGCCGACCGGGTCGGTCAGCAGGTCGCGCCCGGCCACGTGCGCCTCACCCGCGGTGGGGCGCAGCAGCGTGGTCAGCATGCGCAGGGTCGTCGTCTTCCCCGCGCCGTTCGGGCCGAGGAACCCCACCAGCTCACCCTCGGCCACGTCGATGTCGACGCCCTTGACGGCCTCGACGGTGCGGCCGCGCGCGGTGAACGTCCGCGCGAGACCGCGTGCCTTGATCATGAGAATCCCCCTTGATTCCGTAGTCAAATTTGACTAGTGATGGCGGTCACTCTTCCTCCACTATCGCCCCGTAGTCAAATTTGATTACTTGATCACGCGGGCGGCTCGCCGAAGCTGCGGCCCGGGTCGTCGGCCATCACGTATTCGCCCTCGTCGAGCCGTTCGATCAGGTTGCGGACCCACTCCATCGTCGCGGCGGCGTTGGTCGCCCACAGCCGGTACAGCTCGTTGACGTGGGCGGGCTGGCCCCACTCCGTGCCGTGCCCCAGCACGTTCCGCACCGACGCCAGCTGCCCCTCCATCTGGGTCAGCCGGTGCCGGAGCAAGGAGGTCGCGCGCCGCCGCGGCAGGCAGGTCAGGAACGTCAGCGCCGCGGCGAAGCCGAACGCGTTCTGCGCGTCGTTCTCGCCGAGCTGGCTCAGCATCTGGCTCAGCCGGGCCAGGAACTCGGTCTCGCCGTCCTCGGTCAGCCGGTAGGCGACCCGGTCCGGGCCGCGGCCCTCCGGCTCGTCCGGCACCGCCTCCAGCAGGCCTTCGGCCGCCATCTTCTTCAGCGCGTGGTAGATGGAACCCGGCTGGACGTTCGCCCAGCGGTCCGCCGACCAGGTCAGCAGCTCACGCCGCACCTGATAGCCGTGCGCCTTGCCGTACATCCGTACGACGCCGAGCACCAGCAGCCGCGTCGGCGACACCCGACCTCCTTAAGCCTTCCCAGGTAACAATGCACGAGACGGCATCCGTACGCTAAACAGGCATGAGCATCCCTGTGTTGACGGCGGTGGCCTGGCCTTATGCCAACGGGCCCCGTCACATCGGCCACGTCTCCGGCTTCGGCGTCCCGTCGGACGTGTTCTCGCGCTACCAGCGAATGGCCGGCAACCGGGTGCTCATGGTGTCCGGGACCGACGAGCACGGCACGCCGATCACGGTCCAGGCGGACAAGGAGGGCCTGACCTCCCAGCAGACGGCCGACAAGTACACCCGCCAGATCGGCCAGGACCTGCAGGGTCTCGGCCTGACCTACGACCTGTTCACCCGCACCAGCACCGGCAACCACGCCGAGGTCACGCAGCAGATCTTCCTCGCGCTGCACCGCAACGGCTACGTCGTGCCCAAGACCACGACCGGCGCGATCAGCCCGTCCACCGGCCGCACGCTGCCCGACCGCTACATCGAGGGCACCTGCCCGATCTGCGGCTACGACGGCGCGCGCGGCGACCAGTGCGACAACTGCGGCAACCAGCTGGACGCCGCCGAGCTGATCAACCCGAAGTCGCGCATCAACGGCGAGACGCCCAAGTTCGTCGAGACCGAGCACCTGTTCCTCGACCTGCCGGCGTTCACCGAGAGCCTCGGCAAGTGGCTGTCGACGAAGACCGACTGGCGGCCCAACGTCGTCAACTTCACCAAGAACCTGCTCGACGACATGCGGCCCCGGCCGATCACCCGCGACCTGGACTGGGGTGTGAAGATCCCGCTGGACGGGTGGCGCGACCAGCCGCTGAAGCGGTTCTACGTGTGGTTCGACGCGGTGATCGGCTACTTCTCGGCCAGCGTCGAGTGGGCCCGCCGCAGCGGGAACCCGGACGCCTGGCAGGAGTTCTGGACCAACCCGGACGCGCGCGGCTACTACTTCATGGGCAAGGACAACATCACCTTCCACGCCCAGATCTGGCCCGCCCTGCTGCTCGGCCACAACGGCGCCGGCGACAAGGGCGGTCAGGTCGGCCCGTACGGCAAGCTGAACCTGCCGGACGAGATCGTCTCGAGCGAGTTCCTGACCATGAGCGGGTCGAAGTTCTCCACCTCGCGCGGCACGGTCATCTACGTCAACGACTTCCTGCGCGAGTTCGGCCCGGACACGCTGCGCTACTTCATCGCGGTGGCCGGCCCGGAGACCCAGGACACCGACTTCACCTGGGACGAGTTCGTCCGCCGGACCAACTTCGAGCTCGCGAACGAGTGGGGCAACCTGGTCAACCGCTCGATCTCGATGGCGCACAAGAACAACGGCGCGATCCCGGCCCCGGTGAAGCCGGCGGCCGCGGACGAGGAGCTGAAGGCGTTGTCCCGCAAGGCCTTCGAGACCGTGGGCGGGCACCTGCAGCGGTCGCGGTTCAAACTGGCCGCCACCGAGGCGATGCGCGTGGTGTCCGCCGCGAACCGGTACCTGTCCGACCAGGAGCCGTGGAAGCTCAAGGAGGATCCGGAGCGCCGTGACGCGGTCCTGCACACCGCGCTGCAGGTGGTGTCGGACGCGAACACGCTGCTCACGCCGTTCCTGCCGCACTCGGCGCAGAAGGTGCACGAGGCGCTGGGCGGCACGGGCGTGTGGGCCGCGCAGCCGGAACTCAAGGAGGTCGAGGACCTCGACATCCCGGACCGGATCAACCCGATCCTGACCGGCGACTACGCGGCCGAGCAGGCGCGCTGGGAGTCGATCCCGGTCGAGGTCGGCCGCCCGCTGGCCAAGCCGACACCGCTGTTCGCCAAGCTCGACCCGAAGCTGGGCGAAACCGGCCCGGAATGGGCCCCGATCGCGCGGTGAGCAAGAAGGAACGACCGCCGGTGCCGGAGCGCCTTCCGGCGCCGGTGGTCGACTCGCACACGCACCTCGACGCCTGCGGCGCGGTGACGGCGGCCGACGTGGCCGTCCTGGCGGACCGCGCCGAGGCGGCCGGCGTGACCCGCATGGTGACCGTCGCCGACGACCTCGACGCCGCCCGCTGGGCCGCGCAGGCGTCCACATGGGACCCGCGGGTCTGGGCCGCCGTCGCGATCCATCCCACGCGCACCAAGGACTTCGGTGCGGCGGAGCAATCCGAAATAGAGCGCCTGGCCAAGCAGGAGCGCGTGGTGGCGGTCGGCGAGACCGGCCTGGACTACTACTGGGACTACTCGCCGCCGCAGGCCCAGCAGGAGGCCTTCCGCTGGCACATCGACCTCGCCAAGCGCGTCGGCAAGCCGCTGATGATCCACGACCGGGACGCGCACTCCGACGTGCTGCGGATCCTGGACGAGGAGGGCGCGCCGGAGACCGTGGTGTTCCACTGCTTCTCCGGTGACGAGGACATCGCGCGCCGGTGCGTCGACGCCGGCTACGTGCTGTCGTTCGCCGGGACGGTCACGTTCCGCAACGCCCGCGCGCTGCAGGCGGCGGCGAAGCTCGTGCCGTCCGGGCAGTTCCTCGTGGAGACCGACGCGCCGTTCCTGACGCCGCACCCCTTCCGCGGACGGCCGAACGAGCCGTACTGCACCGCTTACACGGTCGAATTCCTCGCGGACCTCCGTTCGGAAGACCTGGCGGGCGTCTGTTCGGCGGTATCCGCCGCGGCCGAACGCGTCTTCCGGCTCCCGTCCGTCACGTCGCGTTGAACGGACTGCGACATTCGTGGAACGCAACCATCCACCTGGAGGAGTGACGAACGCCACGACATTCCGCCCGGTGTTTGCGCAACCCGCCGGGGTTCGTTACTGTCCCGTGACCGTGCCGCATGATCGCTCGAACCGGGCGGGAGCGGGACACCCGGAGTCAAGCCAGTGCAGGTCGGGATCGGGGATGGCGACGACTCCGGGAGCCGTAGTGCGAAAGGGATCGACCTGCTGTGACTGGTAGTAGACGGGCTGACGCGCGCCTCGACGAAACGATGGACTGGTTCGAGTCCAGCCGTGGTGGCGCCGTGGGCACCCTCGACTGGCCCGATGACGCGTTCTCGGACGACCTGTCGGTCACCGAGCACGACATCCGCACGGTGCTGGGCACGGACGCGGACGATCTCATGGCCGAGGCCGAGATCGACGTCGACGAGCTGATCCGCCTGATCAACGCCGAGACCACGATGCTCCCCGCGCTCGCGGTCCCCGACGCCGTGGCCGAGGACCGCACCGCGGTCGCCGAGGCCGAGGCGGAGCCGGAGAAGGCGCTCGTCACCGCCGTCAAGACCTGGAAGCGCCGGTTCCTCCGGGGCTCGGTCCTGGCCCTGCTGATCAGCCTCACCGGTGGCGGCGCGGCCGCGCTGGCCATGAACAAGAGCGTGACCGTCGACGTCGACGGTCACACGCAGACCGTGCACAGCTTCGGCAAGACGGTCGGCGAGGTCCTCGAGGACGCCGGTCTCACCGTCGGTGAGCACGACGCGCTGTCCCCCTCGCCGCAGGCGCCGGTCGGTGACGGTGGCGTCATCAAGCTGGAGCGCGGCCGCAAGCTGAACCTGGTCGTCGACGGCGAGGCCCGCGAGTCGTGGGTGCGCGCGTCCAGCCTCCAGGAAGCGATTTCCCAGCTGGGCCTGAGCGACAAGTTCGGCCCGGGCGCCGCCTTCTCGATGCCGCTGACCGCGGAGCTCCCGCTGGACGGCGCGACGGTCGAGGTCAAGACCCTCAAGCACGTCACCCTCTTCGACGGTGACGCCGCCCCGCGCCAGGTCGACACCACCGCGGTCACCGCGGAGGAGTTCCTCGGCCAGCAGGGCCTGTCGCTCGGCCCGGACGACGAGATCGACGGTGGTCTGGGCCTGAAGCTGGCCAACGGCGCCGAGGTGCACATCTCCCGCACCGGCGTGTCCGTCATCAACCAGGAAGAGGACATCGAGCCCGACGTCCAGGAGATCAAGGACTCGACCCTGGAGGCCGGCAAGGAGGTCGTCGACGACCCGGGCACGGCCGGCAAGAAGCTGGTGACCTACCGGATCACCAAGCGCAACGGCAAGGAAACCGACCGCGAGGAGCTCTCGACCAAGGTCCTGGTCGAGGCCAAGCCGAAGATCGTCCGGGTCGGCACGAAGCAGCCCGTCGTCAGCGACGGCGCGATCTGGGACCGCATCGCCCAGTGCGAGTCGACCGGCAACTGGGCCGCCAACACGGGCAACGGCTACTACGGCGGTCTGCAGTTCGACAAGGGCACGTGGGACGCCTACGGCGGTGACGCCTACGCGGCCTACCCGCACCAGGCCACCCGCGAGCAGCAGATCGCGATCGCGACGAAGGTGCGCGACGACCGCGGCGGCTACGGCGCCTGGCCCGTCTGCGGCAAGAAGGCCGCCGGCTGACCCTCCCCGGATATCCCCGATGATGACCCCGGCCCACGGCCGGGGTCATCGTCGTTTTCCCGGCCAGTAGCATTTCCGGCGTGACCGCACTGCTCGGACCAGCCGAGATCCGTGGGCTGGCCGCCGAGCTGGACGTGCGGCCCACGAAGAAGCTCGGCCAGAACTTCGTCCACGACCCGAACACGGTCCGCCGCATCGTCGAGCTGTCGAAGGTCACCCCGGACGACCACGTCCTGGAGATCGGTCCCGGGCTCGGCTCCCTGACCCTCGGTCTCCTCGCCTCGGGCGCGCGGGTCACCGCGGTCGAGATCGACCCGGTCCTGGCCGGGCGCCTGCCGGCCACGGTCGAGGAGCGCGCACCCGAAGCCCGGGGGCGTTGCACTGTCCTGACGCTCGACGCCCTGAAACTCCGGGGCGCGGATCTGGCGGACGAGCCGACGCACCTGGTCGCGAACCTGCCCTACAACGTCGCCGTCCCGGTGGTCCTGCACCTGCTGGCCGAGCTGCCCTCGCTGGCGCACGGTCTCGTCATGGTGCAGACCGAGGTCGCCGACCGGATGGCCGCCGGGCCGGGCAGCCGCACCTACGGCGTGCCGAGCGTGAAGATCGCCTGGTACGGCCGGGCCCGGAAGGTCGCGCCCGTGCCACGGGCCGTGTTCTGGCCGGTACCCAACGTCGACTCCGCGCTGGTCGGGTTCGAACGGTCCGCGGAGCCGGTGTCGGACGCGGACCGGGACGAGGTGTTCGCCGTCGTCGATGCCGCCTTCGCCCAGCGCCGCAAGACGTTGCGGGCGGCCCTGTCGTCGTGGGCGGGGTCGGGCGAGCGGGCCGAGGCGATCCTCCGCGCGGCCGGGATCGATCCGCGCACGCGGGGCGAGCAGCTCGGGGTCGCCGACTTCGCCAAGATCGCGCAGGGCAAGGCCTTGCCACCGTTGGTGTGATCTCGCACCCGTAAGCCTTGCGAAGAAGATGTGAAGTCCGTTCTACTCTTTGAGGTATCCATCCCGAGCGGCTGAGAGACCTGGCTCGCCGAAGCCGCAGCAACCACCCCACCCGGGGGCAGGTGCTAACGCCAGGACCGATGGAGGATTCCTGTGTATCGCACGATGCTCACGAGGCGCCGCGTGGTCGACGAATGTCGTCGCACGGTCTGTGCGTGTCGTCGCTGACCGCTCTTCCTTCCACCACCCTTCTCCTGTCTTCGCCTGACCGTCCTCAGTGGACGGTCTCCCTGGTGTGCGGTCGGCGCGTACGCGCCCGTTGTGCTGGAGCCTTTCGTGATCACTGTCGAAAACCTGACCAAGTCCTTCCCCGGTGCCCCCGCGCCCGTCCACGCCCTGCGGGACGTGAGCGTCGACGTGCCCGCCGGTGCCCTCTTCGGGGTCGTCGGCCCGGCCGGCTCGGGCAAGTCCACCCTGGCCCGCTGCATCGCGCTGCAGGAGAAGCCCGACCGCGGTGTGGTGCGCCTGGACGGCCTCAACACCACCGGTCTCGACGGGCGGAAGTTGCGCGAGGTGCGCCGCCAGGTCGCGGTGCTGGACGCGCAGCCCGTGCTGCACGCCGAGCGCACCGTGGCCGGCAACGTCGCGGCCCCGCTGGAACAGCTCGGCCTCGAGGGACCGCAGCGCCGCAGCCGGGTCGGCCGCCTGCTCGACCTGGCCGGCCTGACGCAGCGCGCCGCGCTGCGCCCGAGCGAGCTGACCCCGGGTCAGCGTCGCCGCGTCGCACTCGCGCGTTCCCTCGCGGCCGGTCCGGCCGTGCTGCTGGCCGACGACCCGACGGCCGGCGTCGGTGCCGAGGAGACCGGCGCGGTGCTGACCGTCCTCGACCGCGCCCGCGCGGAGCTGGGCGTGACCGTGCTGCTGACCACCCAGGACGGCGCGGCGGTGCGGCGCGTCTGCGACGGGGTCGCGGTGCTGGAGGGTGGCCGGCTCGTCGAGCAGGGAACCGTGCTCGAGCTGCTGTCCAACCCGGCCAGCAAGGTCGCGCAGAGCCTGCTGCCCGCGATCGACACGCCGCGGTCCCAGTCGGCGAGCTACGACCGGTCCGCCGACGTCGTGCTCATCGGCTTCGCGGCGGTCGGCGCGCTGCTGCCGGAGGCCTCGGCCCGGTTCGACGTCGAGCTCGCCACCATCGGCGGCGGCCTCACCCGCGTCGGCGACACCCCGGTGGCCCGCTTCCGCATCGGCGTCAACGGCGCGCAGGCCGACACCGCGCTGGCGTGGATCGCCGACCGCGGCGCCCACGTGGTGCAGCCGAAGGAAGGCCCGAAGAGCGTCGTCGCGGCCTGACCGAACGCGCGCAGGAGGGGCGTCCCGGACGGGGCGCCCCTCCTCGTCTCACTTGGTGGTGCGGGCCAGGAACCCGACGGCGATCGCGCCGAGTGCCACGACCCCGGCCGCCCACCCGTTCGCGACGGCGTAGCCGTGCACGGTGGCCGCCGGCAGGCTCAGCCCGGCCGCGGAGGCGGTCGCGCTCGCGGCGATCGTGTTCAGCGACGCCGTGCCCAGCGACGCGCCCACCTGCTGCGAGGTGGTGATGAACGCCGAGGCCACGCCCGCGTCCTTCGCCGCCACCCGTGCGGTCGCGATGTTCATGACCGTCGGCATCGCCAGCCCGGCGCCGGCGCCGAGCACCAGCTCCATCGGCAGGATCAGCGACGCGTACGACGTGTCGACGGACAGCTGGGTCAGTGCCGCGAGCCCGGCGGCCATCAGCAGCAGCCCGATCACCAGCAGCGGCCGCGGCCCGGTCCGCGGGATCAGCCGCCGCGTGAGCAGCGTCGACACCGTGACGTTGGCCAGCAGGAACGGCAGGAACGCGACACCGGCACCGAGTGCGCCGAAGCCCATGATCGCCTGCAGCTGGTAGGTGATGAACAGGAACATCCCGAACATGCCGAACGCGGCGATCGCGATCGTCAGGAAGCCGGACGAGCGGGCCCGATCGGACAGGACCTGCAGCGGCAGCAACGGGTTGCTGACCCGGGCCTGCCGGAACACGAACGCGGCCAGCAGCACCACGGCACCGGTCAGGCAGCCGAGCACGATGCCCGACCCCCAGCCGCGGGTCGCCGCTTCGGACAGTCCGTAGACCAGCCCGCCGATCCCGGCGCTGCCGAGGACCCCGCTGATCCAGTCCAGCCGCGTCGAGCGGTGGCCGGGCACGCTCGGCAGCACGAACCAGCCGGCGAGAGCGGCCGCGATCGCGATCGGCAGGTTCACGTACAGGCACCAGCGCCACGACGCGTACTCGGCCAGCGCGCCGCCGGCCAGCAGGCCCAGCGCACCGCCGGACATCATGATCGCGCTGAAGATCCCGAACGCCTTGGCGCGTTCCTTGGCCTCGGTGAAGGTCAGGGTCAGCAGGGAGAGCGTGGACGGCGCGAGCAGCGCGGCGAAGACCCCCTGCGCCGCGCGGGCCGCGATCAGCAGGCCGGGGCCGGCGGCCATCCCGCCGACCGCCGAGGCGGCGGCGAACCCGAGCGCGCCGACGATCAGCGTGTTCTTGCGGCCCAGCCGGTCGGCCAGCCGCCCGCCGAGCAGCAGCAGGCCGCCGAAGGCGAGCGTGTAGGCGCTGATCGTCCACTGCCGGGCGACGTCGGACATGCCGAGGTCGGCCTGCGCGGTGGGCAGCGCGATGTTGACGATCGTGGTGTCGATGATGACCAGCAGCTGGGCGAGCCCGATGACGCCGAGCGCCCACCACCTTCTGGAGTCCGTTGGCGCCGACACCGGCGCCGGAGCAGCTGTTGTCACGATGGAACCCCCTGCTCGAGACCTGCGTTAGACTGTGGGCGACCATTGCTAGTCGGCCGACAAGCAATGGCGCTGACGGCACGGTAGGCCCATTGCTAGCCGGTCGTCAAGCAAAGATTGAGAGTTCCTCAGGAAGGACGGTCATGGCGGGGCGGCGGACCGACACGCGCGAACGCATCCAGCGGGTCGCGCTGGACCTGTTCGTCGAACAGGGTTACGAGAAGACCTCGCTGCGCGAGATCGCGGAGAAGCTCGGCGTCACCAAGGCCGCGCTCTACTACCACTTCCGCACCAAAGAGGACATCGTCCACAGCCTGATCGAGGACATCGGCGTTTCGCTCGACGAGATCGTCGAGTGGGCGCGGCAGCAGGACGACCCGGTGCGGGCCCGGGAAGAGGTCCTGCGCCGGATCTCCGGGCTGATCCAGGGCCGGTTCGGGCCGATCATGCGGTTCATGCAGGACAACCAGCCCGCGCTCAAGGAGCTGCACGCCGGGCACGTCCTCGCCAAGCGGATGAAGGAACTGTTCCGGTTCATGGGCGCCGACGAGAGCGATCCGGTGGCGCAGCTGCGCGCCCGGCTGGCGCTGGTCGCCCTCATGGTCGGCAACAACCCGCAGTTCCTGGACGAGAACCCGACCGCGGCGTCGGCCGACGTCGCGTTGCGCGTCGCACTGGAGCTTGCCTCTCCGCGGCCCGGAGCGGGCACGTAGGCTTGACGGGTGCTCGCCGTCGTACCGCCACCTGTCACCGTCAGGGTGCCCTCGAAGATCAACCTGCACCTGTCGGTCGGCGACCTGCGCCCGGACGGGTTCCACGACCTGACCACGGTGTTCCACGCGCTCTCGCTGACCGACGAGGTCACCGTCGCGCTGGCCGAGGAGCCGGGCGTCGAGGTCTACGGCGAGGGTGAGCAGGTGGTCCCGACCGGTGGTGCGAACCTCGCGTGGCGCGCGGTGGAGGCGCTGGCCGCCCACGTCGGCAGGACCGACGGCCCCGCCAACGTGCGGGTGGTCCTCCGCAAGGGTATCCCCGTCGCGGGTGGGATGGCCGGTGGCAGCGCCGACGCGGCCGGCACGCTGGTCGCGCTCGCGTCGTTGTGGAAGCTCGACATCGGCCGCGACGAGCTCGCCGAGATCGCGGCGAAACTCGGTTCGGACGTGCCGTTCGCGCTCTACGGCGGCACAGCGCTGGGCACCGGCCGCGGTGAGCAGCTGGTACCGGTGCTGTCCCGGCACACGTTCCACTGGGTGCTCGCGTTCGACCAGCGCGGGCTGTCCACGCCGCGGGTCTTCACCGAACTCGACCGGCTCCGCGAGACCGGCAACCCGCCGCGCGTGGGCTCGCACGCGCCGGTCGTCGAGGCGCTGGCCTCCGGCGACCCGCGCCAGCTGGCCCTGCTGCTCGGCAACGACCTGCAGGCCGCCGCGGTGTCGCTGCGGCCCGGGCTGCGCCGCACACTGCGCGCCGGGGTGAACGCCGGCGCACTGGCCGGCACCGTGTCCGGCTCCGGCCCGACGTGCGCGTTCCTGTGCGCCGACGCCGAATCGGCCCTCGAGGTCGCGGCCGAGCTCGCCGGCGCCGGGGTGTGCCGGACGGTGCGGGTCGCGCACGGCCCGGTGCCGGGCGCGCGGCTCGTCGGCGGCGACGAACACCGACCCACTCCTCCCCAGGTGCACGCATAGTGGCGAATCTGATCAATCTCGAAGCGGTTTCCAAGTCCTTCGGGGTGCGTCCCCTGCTGGACAACGTGTCCCTCGGCGTCGGCGAAGGCGAGCGCATCGGCGTCGTCGGCCTCAACGGCGGCGGCAAGACCACGCTGCTGGAGGTCCTGTCCGGACTGGCCGAGCCGGATTCCGGGCGGGTGAGCCAGGTTCGCGGGTTGCGGCTCGCGGTGGTCACCCAGCGGACCGAGCTCGCCGAGGGCAGCACGATCCGCGACGCCGTCCTCGCCGGGTACGCCGCCGAACACGAGTGGGCCGCCGACGCACGGGTCCGGTCCATTGTGGAGGGACTCGGGATAACCCAGCTGGGGCTGGACAACCCGACCGCGACACTGTCCGGAGGGGAGCGTCGGCGGGTCGCGCTGGCGGCCGCCCTGATCGGTGACCTCGACCTGCTCGTGCTCGACGAGCCGACCAACCACCTCGACGTCGAGGGCGTGCGCTGGCTCGCCGACCACCTGCTGGCGCGGCGATCCGCGCTCGTGGTGGTCACCCACGACCGGTGGTTCCTGGACACGGTGTGCGGCCGGACGTGGGAGGTCGCGAACGGTCGCGTCGAGCAGTACGAGGGCGGGTACGCGGACTGGGTGTTCGCGCGCGCCGAGCGGGCCCGGCTCGCGGCGAGCGCGGAGGAGAAGCGGCGCAACCTCGCGCGCAAGGAGCTGGCCTGGCTCCAGCGCGGCGCGAAGGCTCGCACGTCGAAGCCGCGGTACCGGATCGAGGCGGCCGAGGCGCTGATCTCGGACGTGCCGGAGCCGCGCGACTCGGCGGAGCTGATGACGTTCGCGCGGCGGCGGCTCGGCAAGACCGTGCTGGAGCTGGAGGACGTCACGCTCAACGCCGGCGACAAGCCGGTCGTGGAGGGCCTGACCTGGCGCATCGGGCCGGGTGACCGGTTCGGGCTCGTCGGCGTCAACGGGTCGGGCAAGACGACGTTGCTCAAGCTGCTGGCCGGCGAGGTCGAACCCGCCGCTGGGCGGCGGATCGAGGGCAAGACGGTGCGGCTGGCGCACCTGTCGCAGGAGCTGGACGAGCTGCCCGGGCAGCTGCGCGTGCTGGAGGCCGTCGAGGAGGTCTCGGCGCGGGTCGTGCTGGGCAAGCAGGAGCTGTCGGCGTCGCAGCTGGCGGAGAAGCTCGGGTTCCCGCCGGCGCGGCAGTGGACGCCGGTCGAGGACCTCTCCGGCGGCGAGCGCCGTCGGCTGCAGCTGGCGCGGCTGCTGATGGCCGAGCCGAACGTGCTGCTGCTCGACGAGCCGACGAACGACCTGGACATCGACACGCTGCAGCAGCTGGAAGACCTGCTGGACTCCTGGCCGGGCACGATGGTCGTGGTCTCGCACGACCGGTACCTGGTGGAGCGCGTGACGGACGCGGTCTACGCCCTCTTCGGCGACGGTCGCATCACGCACCTGCCCGGCGGCATCGACGAGTACCTGTCGCGGCGGGCTTCCGCGCGGGCGGCTTCCGCTCCGGCTCCCAAGCTCGCGCAGAAGACGTCCAGCGCGGCCGAATTCCGTGCGGCGCAGAAGGAACTGTCCCGTCTCGAGCGGCGGCTCGACCAGCTGCACACGCGGGAGGCCAAGCTGCACGAGCAGCTGGCGGCGCACGCGACCGAGCCGGACAAGCTGGTCGAGCTGAACACCGAGCTGAAGACGGTCCGCGCGGAGATCGAGGACGTCGAGGCGCGCTGGCTGGAGACCTCCGAACTGGTGGAGTAGCCCCGCTCCGCACGGCTGCCGCACAGTGTTTGCCGCTGCGGGTGGCGTGTCCGCTGCGCGTGCGGCGGCCGTGGTGACCGATCCCGGTCAGGCGCGGGCGTAGTCGCCGAGCGCCGGTTCCAGGAGGGCGAACGCCTGCTCGGCCTCCGGCCCGACCACGGCGGCGATCTCCGGGTTGCCGCGCCCGGCCAGGGTCAGTTCCTGGATGCGGGCGAACAGCACCCGGTGCACCCCGCCGAGGACGGACGCCGCCGCCCGCGGGGTGATGTCGCCGGCCGCGGCACCGGTCGCCTCGGCGAGCGCGGCGGCCAGGGCGTCCTCGCGCTGGTCGTGCAGGCCGCGCAGGCACACCGCGAGCGTCGGGCTGTCCGCGATCATCCGGCTGAACTCCGGGCCGGCGAACCCCGCCACCGGGTCCTGCCGCTCGACCGCGTCGAGGAAATCCCGGCGCAGCGCGGACAGGGCGGACTCGCCGGGCTCGCGGGCCGCGACCGTGCGGGCGAGGCTCGCGACGAACTCGTCCTGGTGGTCGAAGGCCAGGTCCTCCTTGCGCGGGAAGTAGTTGGTCACCGTCTTCTTGGCGACCCGCGCGGCCTCCGCGATCTCCGCGATGGTCGTCTGCTCGAAACCCTTCGCCACGAACAGCCGGGTCGCCTGGTCGGAGATCAGCTGCCGGGTTTCCTGCTTCTTGGCTTCGCGGAGGCCGGTGACCGTCATGAGCGAATCTTACCCTCGTCCTACTTTTAGGTTGACAGGCTGGTTGCTCTTGGGATAACTTTACGTCGGTCGTAAGTTTACTCCTGTGAGGTGTTCGTGCCCGACCCCACCGTGCTCCACCCGCTCGCCCGGCATCCCCGCGTGGTGTTCCTGAAACCCCTGGTCGCCGATCCGCGCATCGAGGTCGGCGAGTTCACCTACTACGACGACCCGGACGCCGCCACCGCCTTCGAGACCCGCAACGTCCGCTACGCCTACGGTCCGGAGAAGCTGATCATCGGGAAGTACTGCGCGATCGCCTCCGGCACCCGGTTCCTGATGGCCGGAGCGGAACACCCGACGATGGGGGTGTCGACCTACCCGTTCACGATGTTCGGCGGCGAGTGGGCGGAGTCCACACTGGACCTCGTCACGACCATGCCCAGCCGGGGCGACACGGTGGTGGGCAACGACGTCTGGTTCGGCTGCGGCGCGACCGTCATGCCCGGCGTGACGATCGGCAACGGCGCGATCATCGCCGCGGGCGCGGTCGTCACCGCCGACGTGGCGCCGTACACGATCGTCGGCGGCAACCCGGCCCGCCCGATCCGCGCCCGCTACGGGCCCGCAGACGTCGAACTGCTCGAGCGCGCCGCCTGGTGGGACTGGCCGGTCGAGCTGATCACCCGGCACGTGCGGACGATCATGTCGGGCACCCCCTCCGACATCGCGGCGATCAAGGAGGTGCGGGCTTGACGTTCGACGTGACCGCCGAATTCGACCGCCAGGTCGCCAACCTGCTCGACCGCGGGTACCCGGCGCTCGCCGGGTACGACGAGGACGGCTTCCGGACCCTGGTCGAGCCGCTGCGCGCCGCGGCCCGGTCCGGTGACCTCGACCCGCAGGCGGGCCGCCTGCCGTTCCTGCTGGTGGTGACCCGGAAGGCGGCTCCGGTCGAGGCGACGATGCCGCGCACCACCCTGCACAACGGGCGTCTGCCCGGTTTCGTCGACCACTCCTTCGAACCGGGATCGCTCGAACGGTTCGTGGCCACTGTGGACCTGCCCGCCCCGGAGGCCTACCTGCTCTTCGACGTCGAACGCGGTGCGGAGTTCTGCGGCGCCGTCCCGACCGACGCGATGGCGGCGATCGCCGGACGGGGCCGCACCCTGCTCACGATCGAGGAGGGCATCGCCCTGATCACGCACTTCCCGCAGGTGCTGGTCAAGAACAAGTGCTTCTCCCTGGGCGGTTCGCGCTGCGGGGACCGGCGGGTGCCGGCGATCTGGATCAGCAAGCGCGCGCCGAAGCTCGGCTGGTGCTGGCAGGGCAACCCGCACACCTGGCTGGGCATGGCCTCGGCCGGCTCGCGCGCGACCTGAGTTCCGGCGCCGGCGGCTCCCCGCCCAGGTACGCCGGACTCGGCCCCCGGGCACGGGTTTCGACATCACGGCCACGACGTCCGCCGGTCCGTTAACGCCCGATAAGGTGAGCGCCATGAGTCGGTTCGTGGAGACGCTCGTCCGCACCGCTGCGGAGGGTGGGCAATTGCGTGGCATGGTCACCGGGGAGCCCAAGGAGCCGGTCCGCCGGACCTGGGCCGAGGTCCACGAGCAGGCGCGGCGCATGGCCGGCGCGCTCGTCGCCGGTGGGCTGGAGCCGGGCAGCGCCGTCGCCGTCCTCGCCGGGGCACCGGCCCTGATCGCGCCGACCGTGCAGGCGGTGTGGCTCGCCGGCGGCAGCGTGACGATGCTGCACCAGCCGACCCCGCGCACCGACCTCGCCGTGTGGGCCGAGGACACCGTGAAGGTGCTGGGCATGATCGACGCGAAGCTGGTCGTCCTCGGCGAGCCGTTCGACGCGCTCGCGCCGGTGCTCACCGAGCACAACATCGGCTTCCGGATGATCACCGACCTGTTCGACGGCGAGCCGATCGCCGAGCCCGTCGCGCGCGGCGAGGACGACCTGGCGCTGCTGCAGCTCACCAGCGGTTCGACCGCCGACCCGAAGGCCGTGCGGATCACCCACGGCAACCTCTACACCAACGTGAAGGCGATGGTGGAGCGGGCTGAGTTCGACTTCGCCAAGGACGTCATGGTGTCCTGGCTGCCCACGTTCCACGACATGGGCATGGTCGGGTTCCTGACCGTGCCGATGACGTTCGGCGTCGAGCTGATCAAGATCACCCCGGCGGAGTTCCTCACCGGCCCGCTGATCTGGCCGGAGCTGATCAGCAAGTACCGGGCGACCACCACGGCGGCGCCGAACTTCGCCTACGCGATCGTGGGGCGGCGGCTGGCGCGGGTGGAGGACGAAAGCGCCTACGACCTGTCGACCCTGCGGATCGCGCTGAACGGCGCCGAGCCGATCGACGAGTCCGCGGTGCGGTCGTTCGTCGAGGGCGGGGCGCGGTTCAAGATGCCGGCGGAGTGCGTCTTCCCGGCCTACGGCATGGCCGAGGCGACGCTCGCGGTGTCGTTCGCGCCGCTGTTCACCGGGCTGACCCTGGACGTCATCGAGGCGGACGCGCTGGAAGCTGACAACCGTGCGGTGCCGGTGCCGGAGGGCGACCCGCGGCGCGGCACCGAGGAGGTGCGGTCGTTCGCCGTGCTCGGCCGCCCCCTGGACGGGCTGGAGGCGCGGATCGTCGACGACAACGGCAAGGTCCTCGACGACCGGGAGGTCGGGGAGATCCAGCTGAGCGGCCCGGCCGTGACGCCCGGGTACCTGACGATGGAGGGGCCGAAGCCGACGCAGGACGAGGACGGCTGGCTGGCCACCGGCGACCTCGGGTACCTGATCGACGGTCAGATCGTGATCTGCGGGCGCCGCAAGGACGTCATCATCATGGGCGGCCGCAACATCTACCCGACGGACATCGAACGCGCCGCGACGTCGGTGGACGGGGTGCGGGCCGGCAACGCGGTGGCCGTGCGGATCGACGCGGGGACCCGCCGGGAGCGGTTCGCGGTGGTGCTGGAGTCGAAGCTGGCCGGCGACGCCGACGCCGAGCGGCGGCTGCAGAAGGAGGTCGCGGCCCGAGTGCGCGACGCGGTGGACGCCCGGCCGTACGCGGTGGTCGTCCTGCCGGCCGGCAGCCTGCCCAAGACGCCCTCCGGCAAGGTCAAACGCGCCGCGACGGCGGCCCAGTACGCCGAGGCGATCGACCGCAACGCCTCCTGACCGCGGCGGGCCCCGGGAGGCGGGGACCCGTCCGTGGCGGTGCTGTGCCGGGGCGCGGCCGCGCGGCGTTGAGCATCGACGGCCGGGACTCCTGGCGGCGGGGACCCGTCGGTGGCGGTGCTGTGCCGGGGCGCGGCTGTGCGGCTTTGAGCATCGACGGCCGGGCATGGCGGAGCCCCGGGAGGCGGGTGCACTCCCGGGGGCCGTGGGTGCTGTCAGTCGGTGGTGATGGGGGTCGGCAGGTCGGCCGGGGCGGTGCGCGGGGTGGTCGCCTGCGCGACGGTGCGCGCCTCGGGCACCGGGTAGGGTCGCCCGCCGCGGCGGGCGAACTCGTCTTCGACCTCGTCGAGGAACTCGTCGACCTCGCGTTCGTCGTAGCCCCGCTTGCCGAGAAGGGGCTTGCTGAACATGACGTGGTGCACCTCGGCGGCCGTCAGGTCGTCCTCGCCCACCAGAGTCTTGGCGATGCGCTCGACGAAGTCGTCCACCTCGTGCTTGGCGTACCCGCGCCGGCCGATGGGGGCGTTACCGAATTCGACTCGATAAACGTCTTCGGCGGAAAGGGACATGAAGTACTCCAGTTCAGCGTGTACGGGACACTTCCCATATCCCGTCCTAGCCGCCGGACCAAACCTCCGGAAGAGTCCCCGGCCTGGTGAAACTCCATGGAGCGGTATGCCGCACCCCTGTGGGTGACCGCCGCTCACCCAGCGTGGAAGTCGTTCTGGGCCGCAGTCAGCCCTTTGCCGATCAGCGCCTCGACCGCGTCGGCGCACCGGTCCAGCTCCAGCGGGAGGTCCTTGCGCTCGATTGTGGAGAAGTCCTTGAGGACGAAGTCGGCCGGGTCCATGCGGCCCGGCGGGCGCCCGATGCCGAAACGCACGCGGTAGTAGTCACGCGTGCCGAGCGACTTGCTGATCGACCGCAGCCCGTTGTGGCCGCCCTCGCCGCCGCCGATCTTCAGCTTGAGACCGCCGAAGGGCAGGTCCAGCTCGTCGTGCACGACGACGATCCCGGTGGGGTCGATCTTGTAGAACTTGGCCACCCCGGCGACCGGGCCGCCGGAGACGTTCATGAACGAGCGCGGCTTGGCCAGCACGACGCGCCGCCCCGCGAGGCGGCCCTCCAGCACTTCCGCGCCCGACTTGTGGGCCTTGAACTTGCCGCCGACCCGGGCGGCCAGCTCGTCGAGCACCATGAAGCCGACGTTGTGCCGGTTGCCCGCGTACCGGGGGCCGGGATTGCCGAGGCCGACGAGCAGCACCTGCTCGCCGGCCCCGGGAACGTCCGAACTCACTTACTCTTCGGTGCTCGCCTCGGCCGGCTCCTCGCCGGTCTCCTCGGCGGGCTCCTCGCTGGTGGCCTGCGCCTCGTTGACGGCGACGACCAGGCTCTCCGGGTCGGTGACCAGGGTCGAGCCGGCGGGCAGGGTGACCTGCGAGGCGAGGATCTGGGTGCCGGCCTCGGCGCCCTCGATGGACACCTCGATCTGCTCCGGGATGTGCAGCGCCTCGGCCTCGATCGACAGCGAGTCGAGCTCCTGCACCTGCAGGGTGCCCGGGGCCGGGTCGCCGGTCAGCACGACCGGGACGTCGACCGTGACCTTCTCACCACGCTGGACGACCAGCAGGTCGACGTGCTCGATGTAGTTCTTGATCGGGTGCACGGTGACGGTCTTGGTGAGGGCGAGCTCGGTGCCACCGTTCAGGTTCAGGGTGAGGACGGCGTTGCTGCCGTTCTCGCGGATGACCCGGGCGAACTCCAGCGCCGGCAGCGCCAGGTGGCGCGGGTCGGTACCGTGGCCGTACAGCACGGCGGGGACCTTGCCGGCGCGGCGGGTGCGGCGCGCGGCGCCCTTGCCGAACTCGGTGCGCGGCTCGGCGGACAGACGTACCTCGGACACGGTGTAGCACTCCTTCAAACGATTGCGTGGCGGCGCAGATGGCGTGTGGTCATCTTCGGCGGCGAGTTCCACGGACATGCTCGAGCAGCGGACCTCAAGCCGCCGCGTCGATCACGTTCGGGCACCGGGTGCAGCATGGAGCCCGCCTCGCCGAGACAACCTGTTCAGTGTAAGCGCCCCGACACGACGGTGTCGCGTGGGGTTCGCAAGACCCGGAAGCGACCCACTCGACAAGCGACCCGGCCTGCTCTTGGGTCGTCCCGGAGCCCGCCTGTCCGGCGAGGATCTCTGGATCTTCGCAGCCGCGCCCGCGCGTGAAGAGGACGCCTCACGGCGTCGATGGTCACCTGGGGCGGGACCTCCCCCGCCCCCTCCGGTTGGAGGGTTTCGGTCGCCGAGCAGCGGCGTCAAGGCGGGAAGGAGTGCCTTGACCCCGCTGATCGGCGACCAAATGCGGGCTGGGGATCGGGGGCGGGGGTGGTCTGGGTGAGGTCGCACCTCGCCTGGCGTTGCCGGCTCGCTGGGGATGCGGGCAGGTCTGGAGAAACGCACCGCCCCTTGCGTTGCCGGCCGGTGGTTCGGGTGGTCGGCCCGCGTCGCCTCGCGTTGGCGGCTGTCCGGGTCAACCGAATGGATGACGTGTCTCCCTGCCCGGAACCCGGAAACCTGAAAATGCGTCTGATTCACCAACTGCCGGTTCCTGTAGTGATCGGGGGTCCGATGCGGCTGCGCGGTCTCGCGGTGCTCGTCCTCGTCCTGACCGTGCTCGCCGGCTGTGAGGCACCCCGTCCGGCGCCTGATCCCCGCGCCGTCGTCGATTCGGCTCTCGCTGCGCTGGCCGCTGAGCCGGCCGTTGCCTACCGGCTCCCGGACGCCACCCTCACCGTCACGCGTGGCGGGCTCGTGGAGGGTCGGATCCCGCTCCGGGGCGAGCACGTCAAGGCGCTCCGCGTCGGTGGGGCCCTCTACGTCTTCGCCTCGCCCGCGTACTGGCAGGCGCAGGGCATGTCGGCGGCACGGGCGGCCCGGTTCGGCGGGCAGTGGACCCGTGCCGATCGCGGGATGCCGTTCGACCCGGGGCGGGCTCTCGCGCCGCAGGTGGTGGCCGCCGCGCTGCGCGCCGCCCTTCCGGCCGGTGCGCTGCCCGTGCGGGCCGGAGACGCGGTCGACCTCGCCGGCCTGCGCGTCAGCACCACCGTGCCCCACCGCGTCCTCAGCTTCCCGCCCGCCTTCCTCGGCCCGGTCGCCGCCGAGCTCGGCTCGCCTGAGGTCCAGCTCGACGACGACGTGCACCTCGACGACCTCCGCACCCGGCTCGACGAGGGCGTCGCCGGGCTCGGGCAGCCGCTGATCGCCGGGCCGGCGATCGCCGCGAACGTCACCGGGCACGACCTCCGCTGCACCACCGGCGGCGCCTGCACCGACTCCGTCCGCGTCGACAACCGCCTGCTCGGCACGGCGCCAGGGGTGCTCGCCCGGGTCGTGTTCACCTCGACCGTCACCTCCGACGCCCTCGGCGCCCGCACCTGTGCACGCGAGCTGGTCCTGCCGCTCGACACGCCCGCCGACATCGCGTGCTCGGTCCGGTTCACGCTGCCCCGCACCGACGGCGCGACGAGGATCCACGCCGCGCCGACCGTCACCGCCGAGCCCGTCGCCGTCGTCGACCCGGACGCCCTCCGGCGCGACGTCGCCGCCGAGCTAGGACCGTAGGAGCGCGATCACCGGCGCGAACTCCTCCAGGAACATCTCGAACACCGTGAAGTACGTGAACCCGTACCGCTCCCGCATCGCCCGGATCTTCGCCGCGATGTCCGCCGCGCTGCCCGCCAGCACCTGCGGCGCGTCCACGAGCTGAGCCGCCGACCAGCCCAGCGCGGAGGGCACCCCGGCCAGCCACTCGGTCAGCGCGGGCACCGGGTCGTCGGCCACCACGACCTTCTGGATCAGCATGTTGGCCTCGACCGGCCGGGCGCCCGCCCGCGCCCGCACGAAACCGACGCGCTCCTCCAGCTCCGCCGCGGACGCGATGTCGAACGTGCCCGGCGGGAAGCCCTTCGCGTGCTTCAGGCCCGCGAAGCCGACGATGTCCGCGTGCTCGGCCGCCAGCCGCAGCACTCCGTCGCTGTTGCCCGCGATCAGCAGCGGCGGCACGTCGTCGAGCCGGGTCCGCAGCACGTCCACCGTCCGTGCCAGGTGCTCGATCCGCTCGGCGGGCGGCGCGAACCGCAGTCCCGCGTCGTCGAACTCGGACTTCATGTGCCCGGAGCCGAGCCCCACGTCCAGGCGGCCGCCGGTGAGCAACGCGGTGGACTCGACCTCACGGGCCAGCAGGACGGGGTTGTAGAAGGGCGCGTTGAGCACCAGGTGCCCGACGCGGACCCGCTCGGTGGCCGCCGCGGCGGCGACGAGCGCGGGGAAGGGCGCGGGCATGCCCAGGTGGTCGGGGATGGTGATGGTGTCGTAGCCCAGTTCCTCGGCGCGACGGCACTTGGCCGCCCAGTCGTCACGCCCGGTCAGGAACCGCAGGGAAACTCCGAAGCGGAAGTCGGTCACAACCCGAAACTACGAAACGAAAGGCCCTTCCGCCGCCGGTTTCGCCGGCGGCGGAAGGGCCTTCGCGGAGAGCGAACTCAGGCGTTGCCGTCGAACAGGCTCGTGACCGAGCCGTCCTCGAACACCTGCTGGATCGCCTCGGCGAGCAACGGCGCGATCGACAGGACGGTCAGGTTCGCGAAGTGCTTCTCCGGCGCGATCGGCAGCGAGTTGGTGACGATGACCTCGCGCGCCTTGCAGTTGGACAACCGCTCGGTGGCCGGGTCGGAAAGGATGCCGTGCGTGGTCGCGATGACGACGTCCGCGGCACCCTCGGCGAGCAGCGCGTCCGTGGCCTTCACGATCGTGCCGCCGGTGTCGATCATGTCGTCGACCAGGATGCACAGCTTGCCCTCGACCTGGCCGACGACGCGGTTGGCCACGGCCTGGTTCGGCTTGTCCGGGTCGCGCGTCTTGTGGATGAACGCGATCGGCCGGTCGCCCAGCTGCTGCGCCCACTTCTCCGCCAGCCGCACGCGGCCCGAGTCCGGGGAGACGACGGCGATGTCGGCGTCGCCGTAGGTCTTCTTGATGTGGTCGGCGAGCAGGGTCTGCGCGAACAGGTGGTCCACCGGTCCGTCGAAGAAGCCCTGGATCTGCGCGGTGTGCAGGTCGACCGTCATGATCCGGTCGGCGCCCGCGGTCTTGAACAGGTCGGCGATCAGCCGGGCCGAGATCGGCTCGCGGCCCTTGTGCTTCTTGTCCTGCCGCGCGTACGGGTAGAACGGCATGACCACGGTGATGCGCTTGGCGCTGGCGCGCTTGAGCGCGTCCACCATGATCAGCTGCTCCATCACCCACTCGTTGATGGGCGTGGTGTGGCTCTGGATCACGAAGGCGTCGGTTCCGCGGACCGACTCCTCGAAACGCACGAACAGCTCGCCGTTGGCGAACGTGTGCGCGGTCTGCGGGGTGATCGTCACGTTGAGGTGCTGCGCCACCTCCTCCGCGAGTTCCCGGTGTGCGCGGCCGGAGAAGAGCATCAGGTTCTTCTTCGGCGTGCCGGACTTAGGACTCATCAGACGACTCCCGCTCGGTCTCTTCCTGGTTTTCCTGCGCGGCGAGCGCGGCCTCCGCCGCCTGCGCCGCTGGGGTGCCGGGCCTGCGGCGCGGCACCCAGCCTTCAATATTGCGCTGTGGTCCGGTCGACACCGCCAGCGCCCCCGGCGGAACGTTTCGCCTGATCACAGTGCCAGCACCCGAGTACGCACCGTCACCGACCGTGACCGGCGCGACGAACATGTTGTCCGAACCAGTCTTGACATGCGAACCGATCGTGGTGTGGTGCTTGCGCACGCCGTCGTAGTTGACGAACACGCTCGACGCGCCGATGTTGCTGTACTCGCCGATCGTCGCATCCCCGACGTAGGTCAGGTGCGGCACCTTGGTCCCGGTGCCGATGTCGGCGTTCTTGGTCTCGACGAACGTCCCGATCTTGCCCTTGGTGCCGAGCCGGGTGTTCGGCCGCAGGTAGGCGAACGGGCCGACGCTCGCGCCCGCGCCGATCTCGGAGTCGGAGCCGTGCGTACGGACCACGGAGGCGCCGGCCCCGACCGTGACGTTCGTCAACGTCGTGTCCGGCCCGATCACCGCGCCCTCGCCGACCTTCGTGGTGCCCTTGAGCTGCACGCCGGGCTCGATCACGACGTCCTGAGCCAGCTCGACGTCCACGTCCAGCCACACCGACGCCGGGTCCACCACGGTCACCCCGGCACGCTGCCAGCGCTGCACGAGGCGGCGGTTCAGCTCGGCGCCGAGCGCCGCGAGCTGAACCCGGTCGTTGACGCCCTCGGTGAGCCACGGGTCGTCCACGACGAGCGCGCCGACGCCGCGGCCGTCCTCGCGCGCGATGCCCAGCACGTCGGTCAGGTACAGCTCGCCCTGAGCGTTGTCGGTCGACAGCCGGCCCAGCGCCCCGGCGAGCACGGCCGCGTCGAAGGCGTAGACCCCGGAGTTGATCTCGTCGATCTCCAGCTGCTCGGGCGTGGCGTCCTTCTGCTCGACGATCGCGGTGACCGCGCCGTCGGTGTCGCGCACGATCCGGCCGTAGCCGGACGGGTCGGCCACCACGGAGGTCAGCACGGTGACCGCGTGGCCGTTCTCGCGGTGCTCGGCCAGCAGCGCGCCCAGCGTTTGGGTGTCCAGCAACGGGACGTCGCCGTAGCTGACGAGAACCGTGCCCGAAAGTCCTTCGGGCAGAACGGACAAAGCGCACGAGACCGCGTCGCCGGTGCCGTTCTGCTTCTCCTGCACGGCGGTCCGGACCTCCCGGCCGAGCGCCTCGCCGACCGTGGCGAGGTGCCCGGCGACGGCATCCCGGCCGTGCCCCACGACGACGACGAGGTGGTCCGGCGAAAGCCCGGCCGCGGCCCGCACGGCGTGCTCGACCAGCGGTCGCCCGGCTAGCGGGTGCAGCACCTTCGGGGTGTTCGAACGCATCCGGGTGCCCTCGCCCGCGGCGAGGATCACAGTGCTCAGCGGGCCGGTCACGGCACTCCCAACGAATCCGGGACGGGTGGTGGCGGGGCCCGATCCTACGGGTCGTCCCCGGCAGCCGACCGCGGGTCGGCCTCGGAGCCGGTTTCCGCCTCTGCGGTAAGGGCCTCGCCCGCGGCCGACAGGGCCGTGGCGACCTGGTTCCCGCCGCCGCGTTTCGCCTGGTACATCGCCGCGTCGGCGCGGGCCAGCACCTGGTCGGCGCGCTCCTGCGGGCGCAGCGACACCAGCCCCACCGACAGGGTTACCCCGTGCGAGAGGTGGTGCGGCAACGAGTCGACCGCCGTGACCGCTCGGCCGAGCGCCTGCTTGGCCGCGGACACCGGCGCTCCGGGCAGCAGCGCGACGAACTCGTCCCCGCCGTAGCGGGCCACGATGTCGTCACCGCGCAGTGCGTCGCGCAGCGTCGAGGCGACCACGCGCAGCACGTCGTCGCCCTCGGCGTGCGAGTGCTGGTCGTTGACGCCCTTGAAGCCGTCGAGGTCGATCAGCGCGACCGCGAGCGGCTGCGCCGTGGTCGACGCCGACAGCGTGCGCAGGTGCTCGTCGAGCGCGCGGCGGTTGGGCAGTCCCGTCAACGGGTCCTGCAGCGCCTGCTGGCTGATCGCGCCGTGCTGAGCCGAGAGGCGCTCGTGTTCGCGGCGGGTGTCCAGCGTCGCGAGCTGGGACTCGCGCATGTGCCACAGCTCGACCTCGAGCGCGGCGGAGTAGTCCACCAGCGCGCGGGAGCCCTCGAGGTCGGGCTCGCTGTCCAGCCGCGCGATCTCCCGCATCAGGTGCAGGTTCATCGACGGCATCGAGTTGTCCTCGGCCAGGTTGAGCTTGGTGGCGTGCAGCGCCTTGAGCGCTTCGTCCCGCTGGCCGCCCTGCTCCAGCGAACGGGCCAGCGCGATGGTGACGATGACCTGCTCGTGCGGGTAGCCCGGCTCGATCAGCAGGCGCCGCAGCCGGTCGACGTGCGTGGTGTCCGGTGCGGCCAGCGCGAGCGCCGCGGCCAGCACGCCGACCTGGTCGACGGCGGGCACCCCGACCCGCCGGGGGAACAGCGACTCGGCGAACGGCGCCTCGACCGCGACGGCCATCGACGCGGCCGTGCTGAACTTCGCGGCCGCCTCCTCGTGCCTGCCGACCCGCTCCAGCCGCAGGCCCCAGCCCAGCAGCATCTTGATGCGGTTCATCAGCTGCAGGGTGATCTCGTGCGGGCCCGCGGTCTCCCGGATCGCCTGGTGGGCGCGCGCGATGACCTCCTCGGCCGCCTCGTAGACGCCCAGCTGGTTGAGCACGATCCAGCAGTCGACGAGTGCGCTGGACTGCGCCTTGGCCCACTCCCGGCGCGACATGTGCATGTCCGGGCTGTTCGAATCGTCCAGGATCGCCAGCGCGCGGGCGATCTCGGTGAGCGCCGCGTCCTCCTGCTTGGCCAGCACCAGACGGCGGCCGCGCAGCGCGTGGGCGTCGGCGCGGAACAGGGCGAGACCGTGGCGGCGGGTGTGGGCCAGCATCTCGTCGAGGAGGGGTTCGGCCTCGGCCGCCAGACCGCGGGTGACCAGCCTGCCCAGGGAGGTGGCCCGCAGGAGCTGGGAGACCAGGACGGGTTCGCCGCGCCGCTGGGACTCTTCGAGCAGCTGGTCGAGGGTGTGCACGATGTCCAGCTGCTCGCTGTGCTCGGTGTGCTGCACGGCGGCGATCAGTTCCCGGGCGCGCCCGGCCAGCCAGGCGTCGGAGAGCTCGGCCAGCGCCGGCCGCCTGTTCGTCTGTTCGCTCTCGCCTTGTAGCGTGGCGCACCCCCTTCGGGCACGTCGGGGTAGGGCACGGCAGCTCCGCCGCCAGGACTCGAACCTGAACTATCAGAACCAAAATCTGAGGTGCTGCCAATTACACCACGGCGGATCGTGCCTGGTCAGGATAGCGACGTCGGAAAACCCCGCCAGTCCAGGGGCCCGGGTCCGAGGTTTGAACGTCTCCCCACCGGGCTAAACCTCCTGTACCGTAACTTACGGAAACGTAGGTTAGGACGCCCTTTCCCAGGGTTTGCCCAGGTAGGAAGAAGTGTTGCGCATGACATCCACTCCGGTCATGGAACCACCCAAGACCAAGGGCCCGAAGCCGGTCACCGCCGGCCAGCGAGGCGCCGGTGTTCAGTTTTCGGTCTATCTCGGCGTGATCCTCCCGCTGGCCGCGCTCATCGCCGCCGTGCCGTTCGCCTGGGGGTGGGGCCTGAGCTGGGTGGACGTCGGGCTGTTCGTCGTCTTCTACGCCATCAGCGGTCTCGGCATCACCGTCTCGTACCACCGGTACTTCACGCACGGCTCGTTCAAGGCCAAGCCGTGGTTGCGCGTGGTGCTGGCCATCGCCGGCAGCCTCGCGGTGCAGGGCCCGGTCATCACGTGGGTGGCCGACCACCGGCGTCACCACGCCTTCTCCGACCGCGACGGCGACCCGCACTCGCCGTGGGCCTTCGGCACCTCGCCGCTGGCCATCGCCAAGGGCTTCTGGCACGCCCACATGGGCTGGCTGTTCGAGCGGGACCAGAGCAACGCCGAGCGCTTCGCCCCGGACCTGCTCAAGGACCCGGCGATCAAGAAGGTCGACGAGCTGTTCTGGCTGTGGACCCTGCTCACGCTGACCCTGCCCGCGCTGCTCGGCGGCCTGATCACCTGGTCGTTCTGGGGCGCGGTCACCGCGTTCTTCTGGGCCGGGCTGGTGCGGGTGTGCGTGCTGCACCACGTGACCTGGTCGGTCAACTCGGTCTGCCACATGATCGGTGAGCGCCCGTTCGCGGCGCGCGACAAGTCGGCCAACTTCTGGCCGCTGGCGGTCCTGTCGTTCGGCGAGTCCTGGCACAACCTGCACCACGCCGACCCGACCTCGGCGCGGCACGGTGTCAAGCGCGGTCAGATCGACATCTCCGCCCGCGTCATCTGGGCGTTCGAGAAGCTGGGGTGGGTGCACAACGTGCGCTGGCCGACCCCGCAGCGGCTCGCCCGGCTCGCATCCGAATAGTCTCTCCGGGTGGCGGGACGACGTCGAGCGAAGCGTGAGGTCACCGGGGCGCGGCCACCGGCTCCGGTGCCGCGCGTCCGGATGACCGGCGCGGAACGCAGGCAGCAACTGCTCGACGTCGCCCGCAAGCTCTTCGCCGAAAAGGGTTTCGACGGCACCTCCATCGAGGAGATCGCCCACCGGGCCAACGTGTCCAAGCCCGTGGTGTACGAGCACTTCGGCGGCAAAGAGGGCATCTACGCCGTCGTCGTCGACCGGGAGACCCAGTCGCTGCTGGACCGGATGGTGTCCACTTTGCACGGTGGGCACCCCCGGGCGATGCTCGAGCAGGCGGCCGGCGCGCTGCTGGCCTACGTCGAGGAGTCGCGCGACGGGTTCCGCATCCTGGTGCGCGACTCGCCGGTGGCCAGCGCCTCCGGCACCTTCTCCACCCTGCTCAACGACATCGCGATGCAGGTCGAGCACATCCTCGCGCAGCAGTTCGACGCCCGCGGCTACGACGATAAACTCGCGCCGCTGTACGCCCAGGCGCTCGTCGGCATGGTGGCGCTCACCGGCCAGTGGTGGCTGGACGCCCGCCGTCCCAAGCGCGACGAGGTGGCCGCGCACCTGGTCAACCTCGCCTGGAACGGGCTTTCCCACCTGGAGCACAAACCGAAACTGCGCCTGAACTGACCGGTTTCCTTGCTACGCTGAGCGACGAATCGCAGGCACGGCGTCAAGACGGGGGCGGCGACCAGTGGCGGGTGACGATCGGCTCCGGCTGTCCGTGCTCGGCCCGTTCCGCGCGTGGCGCGGTTCCCGTCAACTCGATCTCGGCCCGGTCCGGCAGCGGGCGCTGCTCGCCGCCCTCGTGCTGCGTCCGGACGCGACGGTCAGCGCGGACGAACTCCTCGACGACGTGTGGGGCCTGGAGCCGCCGGGCACCGGACGCCGCGTCATCCCCACGTACGTCTTCCGGCTGCGGAAATGCCTGGGCTCCGAGTCCGCGGACGCCGTCATCGAGCGCACCAGCACGGGATACCGCTTTCCCGGTGCCGCGGCCGAAGTGGACGAGGTGTCCCTGGACCGGCTGGCTTCGGAAGCCGCCGCCGCGGAACGGTCCGGGGACCTGGCCGGTGCGGTGCGTGCCGCGTCGGCCGCGCTCGACCTGTTCGACGGCGAGCCGCTCACCGGGTTGCCCGGACCCTTCGTCGAGGGACACCGGTTGCGGCTGGCCGAGCGCCGGATGGCGTTGCGGCTCGACAAGGCCGGGTGGCAGGTGCGCCTGGGCCGGCACGCCGAGGTGATCGACGAGCTGACCGCCCTCACCCGGGTCCACCCGCACCACGAATCCCTGGCGGCGTTGCTGATGCGGGCGTTGCGCGGCGCCGGCCGCCGGGCCGACGCGCTGGCGGTGTACACCACCTTGCGGCGCCGCCTGGTCGACGACCTCGGGGTGGAACCGGGCGGCACAGCGCGGCGGGCGCAGCAGGCGGTGCTGCGCGACGAACCCACGCCCGCGGGCCGGGAACGCCCGCCGCGCAACGAACTTCCGGCCGACGGCGAACTCGCCGGGCGGGCCGAGGAGCTGGCCGTGCTGGTCGAACCGGGGGATCCGGCGCTCGTGACGGTCGCCGCCGTGGACGGGGTGGCGGGCTCGGGCAAGAGCGCACTCGCGGTGCGCGCAGCCCACCGGCTGCGCCCCGGATATCCGGACGGCTGTCTGTTCGTGGACCTGCACGGGCACACCGAGGGGCACGAGCCGTTGCGCCCGGAGCAGCTGCTGCCGCGGATGCTGCGCGCGATCGGGGTGGACGGTGAGCACACCGCGGGCGAGTTCGACGAACTGGTCGCGTCCTGGCGGTCCGCGACGGCGTCGCTGCGCCTGTTGGTGGTGCTGGACAACGCGAAGAGCGCCGAGCAGGTGCGCCCGCTCCTGCCCACCGGTGCGGGCAGCCGGGTGCTGGTGACCAGCCGACGGCGGCTGACCGGTCTGCACGCGGAACGACGGATCTCCCTCGGCGCGCTGGACGCCGGGGCCGCGGACAAGCTGCTCCGCCGGATCGTCGGCGCGGACCGGGTCGAGCGGGAACCGGATGCGGCCCGCGAACTGGCCCGGTTGTGCGGCGGGTTGCCGCTCGCGTTGCGGCTCGCGGGCGCCCGGTTGCAGAACCGTCCGACGTGGACGTTCGAGTACCTGGTCGCCCGCCTGACCGGGGAAGAGCGCAGGCTCGGCGAGCTCGCCGTGGAGGACCACGGGATCGAAGCCGCGCTGCGGTTGTCCTACCACCAGCTGCCGGAGGCGGACCGGCGGACGTTCCGCATGCTCGGCCTGGTGCCGACGCCGGTGTTCGACCCGCTGGCCGTCGCCGCGGTGCTCGGCTGCACCGCGGCCGAGGCCGAGCGGTCGCTGGAACGGCTGGTGGACGCGAGCATGCTCCTGCAACCCGCCGGGGGCCGGTACCGGCTGCACGACCTGGTCGGGGTGTACGCGCGAGGGCTGGCCGCGGGCGAACCCGCGCCGGTGACCGCTGCCGCGCGCGGCCGGGTGCTCCGGCTCTACGCGGCCGCCGCCCGGTGCGCGAGCGACTGGGGCGTCCACGACCCGTCCAGCGGTCCGGCGCCGGACGACGCGCCGTTCACCGGATGGGCGGACGCGACGGCCTGGCTGGACGCGGTCGGCGCCGATCTGACCGGGGTGGTCGGTTACGCGGCGAGCACCGGCGAGGCGGACTACGCGTGCTGGATCGCCGAGGGGCTGGTCGAGTACCTGATGCGGCAGGGCCGGTACGAGGAGTGCCGCGCGGCCATCGATCTCGCACTCCCGCTGGCCGAGCTGAGCACCGACCCGCGGATGGCGCCGGCTCTGCGGCGCGCCTTCGGTACGGCGGAAGGGATGCAGGGCCGGTACGAGCGTGCCCGGCCGTGGTGCGACGAGGCCGTGCGGCTCAGCCGTCGCCTCGGCGACCGGCACGAGGAGGCGCGGGCGCTCGCCATGCACGGCACGCTGGAGGCGGTGGCCGGAGACCCGGCCGGGGCGCTCGCGGCGCTGACCGAAGCGCATGCGCTGGGGCGGCGGTTCGACGACCCGTTCCTCGTCGGGCTGACGATCGCCAACACCGGGCTGGTCTACTTCCGCACGGGCCGGGTCGACGAGGCGCAGAGCTGCCTCGAGCAGGGTGTGGTGTTCGCCGAGAAGATCGACCGGCCGCGGGCCGTGGCGATGGCGTCGGGTGCGCTCGGCAAGTTCCACCTCGGACTCGGCCGGCACAGCGAGGCCGTCGCGCCGCTGCGGCGGGCGGCGCGCTCGGCCGAGGAGGCCGGCGACGTCGACCTGTCGGCGGACTGCCTGTCGATGTGGGGCGCGGCCGAAGCGGGACTGGGCAACGCGAGCACGGCCGTGGAGCTGCAGCGCCGGGCGCTCGGGTCGCTCACCGAGCAGAGCCGGCCGCAGCTGGAGCTGGAAATCCGCAACCGGCTGGGCGAGGGGCTGCTCGCGGTGGGGGACGCCGCCGCGGCGCGGGAGCAGTTCGCGGTGGTGCTGAAGCGGACCGGCCCCGCGGACGCCGAACGGGCCCGCGCGCGGGCGGGCCTGACGGCCTGCGGGTGAGCCACGGGTTCGCGCGCGTCCTCTGTGGACCGGGTGCGTGCACGTGCCCGTCGCATGATCTCCCCGGGGTGGTGGCACGGGAACGCGGCACCCTCACCGGGCAAATCGTGCACGTCACCGGTGGTGCGTACGCCGGCCGGTGACGCTCCCGTTAAGGTCCGGACCAGATGGACCGGGATCGGAGGAGCATGAGCGACCAGGGAACGGACGAGGGCTACGCCCGCGGCCTGAAGAACCGCCAGATCAGCATGATGGCGATCGGCGGCGCCATCGGCACCGGTTTGTTCCTGGGTGCCGGTGCGGCGATCGAGTCGTCCGGGCCGGCGCTGATCGTCTCCTACGCCGTCGCCGGCGCGGTGATCTTCTTGATCATGCGCGCGCTCGGCGAACTGCTGATGTACCGGCCGGTGTCGCGCAGTTTCGTGGACTACGCCGAGGAGTTCGTCGGCCGGTTCGCCGGGTTCGCCACCGGCTGGGTGTACTGGCTGATGTGGGTCGTCACGGCGATGGCGGAGATCACCGCGGCCGGGATCTACGTGCAGTACTGGTTCCCGGGCATCCCGCAGTGGGTCACCGCCGCGGTGGTGCTGGGCGTGCTGTTCCTGGCGAACCTGATCTCGGTGAAGGTGTTCGGCGAGTTCGAGTTCTGGTTCTCCATGATCAAGGTCGTGACGATCGTCGGCGCGATCGTGCTCGGGCTCGCGGTCATCGTCTTCGGCCTCGGCCCCGCCGGTGAGCACGCCACGTTCGCCCACCTGGTGAGCGACGGCGGGTTCCTGCCGCACGGCGCGGGCAGCGCGCTGCTGGCGCTGCAGAGCGTCATGTTCGCCTACCTCGGCGTCGAGCTGATCGGCCTGACCGCCGGCGAGGCCGCGAACCCGCGGGTGGTGCTGCCGAAGGCGATCAACAACGTCATGGTCCGGATCGGCGTGTTCTACGTCGGGGCGCTGGTCGTGCTGCTGTCGCTGGTGCCGTGGACCGAGTTCCACGAGGGGGAGAGCCCGTTCGTGCGCGCCTTCGACGCGGTGGGCATCCACGGCGCCGCCGGGATCATCCAGTTCGTGGTGCTCACGGCCGCCCTGTCGTCGTGCAACTCGGGCATCTACTCCACCGGCCGGATGCTGCGCACGCTCGCGGTCCACCGCGCCGCGCCGAAGCCGTTCCGGCGGCTGTCCCGGCGTCAGGTGCCCGCCACGAGCATCACGGCGTCCGCGCTCGTCATGGCGCTGGGCATCCTGGTCAACGCGGTGGTGCCGGAGAAGGCGTTCGCCTACGTCACCAGTGTCGCCACGGTCGGTGTGCTGTGGACGTGGGGCGTGATCGTGGTGTGCCAGCTGCGGTACCGCCGCCGCAGCGACCGGGGCGAGCTGCCGGCGTCGGAGTTCCGCATGCCCGGCGCGCCGTGGACCGGTTACCTCGCGCTGGCGTTCCTCGCGCTGGTCGTGGTGCTGCTCGGGTTCGGCGAGGACACCCGGGTGGCGCTCTACGTGACGCCGGTCGTCGCCGCCGTCATCGGTGCCGGCTACCTGATCAGCAGGCGGCCGGAGCGGGCTAAGCAGCCGGCGTGACGCGCAGGACCTTGTCGTCGCTGCCGTCCGACGTGGTCACGTACAGCGCGCCGTCCGGACCGCTGCGGGCGGCGCGCAACCGGCCGTACTTGTCGTTGAACTCCGGCGGCAGGTAGACCTCGGTGATCGCGCCGGAACCGTCCACCGTGAACATCAGCATCTTCTGTCCCTTGAGCGCCACCACGGCGAGCCTGCCGTCCAGCGGCCCCCACTGCGGTCCGGACACGAAGGCCGCGCCGCAGATGGCCTCGGTGATCTCGCCCGACGTCCACAGCGGCCGGACGGCGTCCGGGAACCGTTGCAGGTCGGTCATCGGGACGTTCTCGTCGTACTCGCCGCTGGTACCGCCCCGCGACGGGTCCCAGCCGTAGTTGCCGCCGGCCCGGATCAGGTTGATCTCGTCGTCGAACGCCGGTCCGTGCTCGGCGACGAAGACCTGGCCGGTGCCCGGCCGCACGGCCACGCCCTGGATGTTGCGGTGCCCGTAGGTGTAGATCCGCTGCTCGGCCGGGTCGGGCGAGGAGATGAACGGGTTGTCCGGTAGCGGGGCGCCGGTGCCGAGGTCGATGCGCAGCACCTTGCCGCCGAGGCTGTGCCGGTCCTGCGACACGGTGGGCTGGGCGGTGTCACCGGTGCCGACGAGCAGCGCCCCGTCGGCGGCGATCTGCGGCCGGCAGCCGGAATGGCGGCCGCTCTGGTTGACCGGCAGCCCGGTCAACAGGTCGCGCACCTTCGTCGCGCTCCGCTTGTCCGCGGACAGCGTCCACGTGACCAGCCGGATGTCGACCGCCCGACCGTTCTCCTGGTGGGTCTGGCAGGTGGTGAACCGGTGGCTGACGGCGAAGTCCGGGTGCACGACCATGCCCATCAGACCACCCTCGCCGCGTGCCCAGACGTCGGAGAAGTCGGCGGTCACCGGGCTGACGGCGGTGCCGTCGACCAGCGTCAGGCGCCCGGGCCGCTGCGTGACGAGCATCGAGCCGTCCGGCAGGAAGCCGACGTCCCAGCCGTGCTGCAGCCCGCTCGCGACGACGTCCACGTGCAGGGCGAGGCTCTTGCCGGACACGGTCGTCGGGGCGGCCACCGTGGTGGGCGCGGACGGCAGGTCCTGGGCGGGCGACGGCGTGCAGGCCGTCGCGGCCAGGACGGCGAGCAGAACGGCCCAGGTGCGGCGCATGCGGTCATTGTGCCCGTTGTCCGGTGAAGTCCGGGCCGAAATCACGCCGCGAGCGCCTCGGCGGTGGCCGCGTCGGCCGGCAGGAACGTTTCCAGCCGCAGTTCGGACACCGTGACGTCGACGGCTGTCGCGAACGTGGTGATCGCCGTGAGCAGGCGCATCCGACCACGCGCGGTGTCGAGCACCAGCGGCACCGCGAAGCCGAGGTGCTCGCCGTCGAGCTCGGGTGGTCCGGGCAGGTAGCCCGCCAGCTCGGCGAGCAGTTCCTCGTGGCGGGGGTGCGGGGCCTTCGCCAGCTCCTGCCGCGGCCGCTCCAGCACGTGACGGGCCCAGTCGTCGAAGTTCACGATCCGCCGCGCCATGCCGCGCGGGTGCAGGGCCAGGCGCAGCACGTTGACCGGCGGTTCGAGCAGTTCCGGCGCGGCGCCCTCGGTGAGCAGGTCCGCGGCCTTGTTCGCGGCGACGAGGTCACCGAAGCGGTCCACCACGATCGCAGGGTACGGCTCGTGGCCCTCCAGGAGCTTTTCCAGCGCGTCGAGCACCGGCCGCAGCGCCGGGTCGGTCACGTCGGTCTCCGGGTAGGTGGGGGCGTAGCCGGCGGTGAGCAGCAGCGCGTTGCGTTCGCGCAGCGGGAGCTGCAACGACTCGGCGACGCGCACCACCATGCCGCGCCCGGGCACCGACCGGCCGCTCTCCATGAAGCTGACGTGCCGCTGCGTGGTACCGGCGCGCAGGGCCAGCTCCAGCTGCGACAGGCGCCGTCGTCTGCGCCAGTCCTTGAGGGCACTTCCGAAAGCCGTCGTCACCCCGCATGCTTACTACCGGCAGTGCGCTGCCCGCCATTCCCCGCGGGGAATGACCCGCCAGGAGGTGCCGGATGCCCGAGCGGTTCACGGATGAGGAGCTGGACTTCCTCCGCTTCGCACGCTTCGGCGAGCTGCCGCCGCGCGTGCCGCCGGAGCAACTCGTGGAGGTCGTGGAGACCGAGCAACCGGACCTGCCACCGGCGCGGCCGGTGTTCGACCTCGGACCCGGCGGGCCGGCCTGACCACCGCGACGGCGCGGCGTGCCCACCCGGAAACATGGCGGGCGAACTCGGCGGCGGGGGCGTATTCCCTGACGGGAATTGCCGCTGTCCCGCCCCGGCGCGAGTCTCGGCGGCGTGCAGATCGGACTTCTCCTCCCCACCGGGCAGGCCCAGCTCCAGTCGGGCGGCTCGGCCGCGAACGTCGTCGACATCGCCGTCCGGGCCGAGCGGCTCGGCTTCGACTCGGTCTGGGCCGGGGACTCGCTGTCCCGCGCCCGGATCGAACCGCTCACCCTGCTCACCGCCGTCGCGCAGGCCACCGACACGATCAGGCTCGGCACCGCGACCCTCATCCCCGCCTACCGCCACCCCGCGCAGGCCGCCCTCACGATCTCCTCGCTCGACCTCGTCTCCGGCGGACGCCTGGTCCTCGGCGTCGGCGGCGGGTTCCCCGGTCGCAGCGAGCACGAGTTCGACCTGGTCGGCGTCGACCCCAAGACGCGCTTCTCGCACCTCGACGACACCGTGACCTTGTGGAAGCAGCTGTGGACCGGCCGCCCGACGTCGTTCTCCGGCAAGGTGCTGCACTACGACTGGCTGCCCGAGGTGCCGCGCCCGGTCCAGCCGGGCGGCCCGCCGGTGTGGCTCGCCGGCATCACCCCGGCGGCGCTGCGCCGCGCGGGCCGGCTCTACGACGGGTGGTTGCCCTACCCGCCCGACCCCGCCGACTACGCGAGCGGTCTGGCGACCATCCGCGAGCAGGGCCGCGACGTCACCCCGGCCCTCTTCGCCACCGTCCACCTCGGCGAGGGCACGGCCGCGCTCGAGGAGTACTGCCAGGCCACCTACCAGGCCTCACTCGACTGGGTGAGCAAGATCCAGGTGATGATCTCCGGCGGCCCGGAGTCGGTGATCGCCCAGCTCAGGCGCTTCGCCGACGCCGGTGCCCGGCACATCCTGCTGCGCGTCGCGGCCCTCGATCCCGCTGCCATCGACCACCAGCTCGCGGGACTCGCCGAAATTTTGTCGCCCCTGCGACGTACCCTGGAACCCGAGAGCCCCTGATCCCTCCGCGAACCCGGGCAGGGGTGTGCCCGCGTGCTCCAGGGAGATCGTTTCCGTGACCGACCCGCAGTTGTCCGGCCTGCTCTCCGCCGTCCTGCCCGACCCTGCCCTGCGCGCGGTGGTCGAGCGGGCCGGCGCACCCCTGCTGGAGCTGGACGGCGCCACCACCACCCGCCAGCTGGTGGTCGCCGCGCTCGCCGCCGACGCCGGGGCCGGCCGCCCGGTGCTGGCCGTCACCGCCACCGGCCGCGAGGCCGAGGAGCTGACCGCCGCCCTGGCGAGCCTGCTCGGCGAGGACGCGGTGGCCGACTTCCCGTCCTGGGAGACGCTGCCGCACGAACGCCTCTCGCCGCGGGCGGACACCGTCGGCCGTCGCCTGGACGTGCTGCACCGCCTGCGCACCGACCGCGCCCCGCGCGTGGTCGTCGCCACGGTGCGCAGCCTGATCCAGCCGATGGCGCCCGGGCTGGGCAGCCTCGCGCCGGTCGAGCTGAAGGTCGGCGAGGAGTCGGAGTTCGAGCCCCTGCTGGAGCGGCTCGTCGAGCTCGCCTACACCCGCGTCGACATGGTCGAGAAGCGCGGCGAGTTCGCCGTCCGCGGTGGCATCCTGGACGTCTTCCCGCCCACGGCCGACCACCCCTACCGCGTCGAGTTCTGGGGCGACGAGGTCAGCGAGGTCCGCGCGTTCGCGGTGTCGGACCAGCGGTCGCTGCCCGGCGAACTGACCTACGTGTACGCGCCGCCGTGCCGCGAGCTGCTGCTCACGCCCGACGTGAAGGCCCGCGCCGGTGAGCTGGCCGAGCAGTACGAGGCCGACGCGCAGCTGGCGGAGATGCTCACCAAGCTCGCCGGCGGCATCCCGGTCGAGGGCATGGAGGCCCTGATCCCGGTGCTGTGCGAGGGCGAGCTGGAGCTGCTCACCGACGCCATGCCCGAGGGCACCCACGTCGTACTGGCCGACCCGGAGAAGATCCGCGCCCGCGCCGCCGACCTGGTGCGCACCGGCCAGGAGTTCCTCGAGGCGTCCTGGATGTCCGCCGCAGGCGGCGGACAGGCGCCGATCGACCTGGGCGCCTCGGCCTACCGCAACCTCGAAGAGGTCGCCAAGCACGCCGGCGAGACCGGCCGCCCGTGGTGGACGCTGTCTCAGCTGACCAGCGAGGACGCCGACGTCATCCAGGTCGGCATCGAGTCCTCGCCGTCCTACCGGGGCGATCTGGAGCGGGCGGTCACCGACCTGCGCGCCCACCTGGCCGCGAACGGCACCGCCGTCCTGGTGGTCGCCGGGCACGGCACCGCGTCGCGCGCCGTCGAACAGCTCTCCGCGGCCGGGATCTCCGCCACCCACGCCGCGGACGGTCTGCACGACCGGCCCGCGCCGGGCATCGTCACCGTCGTCTGCGGCGGGCTCGCCGAGGGGTTCGTCGCGCCCGGGCTGAGCCTGGTCGTCCTCACCGAGGCCGACCTGACCGGCCGCGGCGCCACCGCCGGGTCCGCGACGCGGGACCTGGGCGCGAAGATGCCTTCGCGCCGCCGCAACGCGGTCGACCCGCTGGCGCTCAGGCCGGGCGACTACGTGGTGCACGACCAGCACGGCATCGGCCGGTTCGTGGAGATGGTGCAGCGCACCGTCGGCGGCGCGACCCGCGAGTACCTGGTGCTGGAGTACGCCTCGTCCAAGCGGGGCCACCCGGGCGACCGGCTGTACGTGCCCAGCGACCAGCTCGACGAGGTGTCCCGTTACGTCGGGGGCGAGCTGCCCACGCTCAACAAGCTCGGCGGCTCGGACTGGAAGAACACCAAGGCCAAGGCGCGCAAGGCGGTCAAGGAGATCGCCGCGGAGCTGGTGCAGCTCTACGCCGCCCGGCAGGCCTCGCCCGGTCACCCGTTCGGCCCGGACACGCCGTGGCAGCGCGAGCTCGAGGACGCGTTCCCGTTCACCGAGACCAACGACCAGCTCGCCGCCATCGACGAGGTCAAGGCCGACATGGAGCGCGGCGTGCCGATGGACCGCGTCATCTGCGGTGACGTCGGCTACGGCAAGACCGAGATCGCCGTGCGCGCGGCGTTCAAGGCGGTCCAGGACGGCAAGCAGGTCGCGGTGCTGGTGCCCACCACGCTGCTGGCCCAGCAGCACCTCAACACGTTCAGCCAGCGCATGGCGTCGTTCCCGGTGACGATCAAGGGCCTGTCCCGGTTCACCGACAAGGCGGAGGCGGAGACGACGCTGGCCGGGCTCGCCGACGGCGAGGTCGACATCGTGATCGGCACGCACCGCCTGCTGCAGACCGGCATCCGCTACAAGGACCTCGGCCTGGTCATCGTCGACGAGGAGCAGCGGTTCGGCGTCGAGCACAAGGAACACATCAAGGCGCTGCGCACGCACGTCGACGTGCTCACCATGTCGGCCACGCCGATCCCGCGGACGCTGGAGATGTCGCTGGCCGGGATCCGCGAGATGTCGACGATCCTGACCCCGCCGGAGGACCGGCACCCGATCCTGACCTACGTCGGCGCGTACGACGACAAGCAGGTCGGCGCGGCGATCCGGCGCGAGCTGCTCCGCGACGGGCAGGTCTTCTACGTGCACAACCGCGTCTCGTCGATCGAGAAGGCCGCGAAGCGGTTGCGCGAGCTGGTGCCGGAGGCGCGGGTGGTCACCGCGCACGGG
This sequence comes from Amycolatopsis thermophila, assembly GCF_030814215.1. Taxonomy (NCBI): domain Bacteria; kingdom Bacillati; phylum Actinomycetota; class Actinomycetes; order Pseudonocardiales; family Pseudonocardiaceae; genus Amycolatopsis; species Amycolatopsis thermophila. The sequence goes on from NZ_JAUSUT010000001.1 coordinate 3,163,880, forward strand.
CAGATGAACGAGGAGAAGCTCGAGAAGATCATCCAGGGTTTCTGGGAGCGCGAGTACGACGTGCTGGTCTGCACGACGATCGTGGAGACCGGCCTGGACATCTCGAACGCGAACACGCTGATCGTCGAGCGCGGCGACCTGCTCGGCCTGGCGCAGCTGCACCAGCTGCGCGGGCGCGTCGGCCGCGGTCGCGAACGCGGCTACGCCTACTTCCTGTACCCGCCGGAGAGCCCGCTGACCGAGACCGCGCACGACCGGCTCGCGACCATCGCGCAGAACACCGAGCTGGGCGCGGGCATGGCGGTCGCGATGAAGGACCTGGAGATCCGCGGCGCGGGCAACATCCTCGGCGCCGAGCAGTCCGGGCACATCGCCGGTGTCGGCTTCGACCTCTACGTGCGCCTCGTCGGCGAGGCGGTGGACGTGTTCCGCCGCAGCGCCGGTGACGCGCCCGCCGAGGAGGAGGAGCTGCGCGAGGTGCGGGTCGACCTGCCGATCGACGCGCACATCCCGCACGACTACGTGCCCGGCGAGCGGCTGCGCCTGGAGGCCTACCGCAAGATCGCCGCCGCGGTGGACGAGGACGAGCTGCGCGGCGTCGAGGAGGAGCTGGTCGACCGCTACGGCCAGCCACCCGCCCCGGTGCGCCGGCTGCTGGCGGTGGCCCGGTTCCGGCACGTCTGCCGCGCCGCGGGTGTCACCGAGGTGGCCACGCAGGGCAACAACATCCGGTTCGCGCCGCTGGAGCTGATGGACTCGCAGCTGGTGCGGCTCAAGCGGCTGTACCCGAAGGCCAACTACAAGGCCACGATGCGCACGGTGTCGCTGCCGAAGCCGACCGAGGGCCCGGCCGGCGGCCGGATGGGCGCGCCGCCGTTGCGCGACGACGCGCTGCTGGACTGGTGCACCAAGCTCCTGATCAACTTGACCAAGAAGCCCGCCCCCGTCGGCTGAGGAGATGCAGATGGTCACCCGCAATGAAGAGAAGAGCCGCTACGAGATCTTCGTCGACGACAAGCTGGGCGGGTTCGCGGAGTACCGCGAGCGCGGCGACAACGTGATCTTCACGCACACCGAGATCGACGACGCGTTCTCCGGTCAGGGGCTCGGCTCGAAGCTCGCCTCCGCGGCGATCGCCGATGCGGTGGAGCGCGGCAAGACGATCGTGCCGCTGTGCCCGTTCATCGCGGCCTACCTGCGCAAGCACCCCGAGCACGACGCGCACGTGCGCTGGCCGAAGGGCGACTGATTTTTCCGGCCGCGTTCCCTTCGCCCGGTCGGGCGGATGTGAGAGGGTACGGGTTGTGATGCGGATCATGGGTCGCTCCCGGTCGCTGCTCGTCGCGCTCACCGGCTGTCTCGTGCTCGCCGGCTGCGGGTCCGGGCCGAGCCAGGTGGGTGCGGCGGTCATCTCCGGCGACCGCGTGACCACGGTGGACCAGGTGCAGGACCTGCTCGACAAGGCCGTGCGGGAACAGCCCGCCGCGCAACAGCTGTCCCAGCAGCGCAAGCTCGATCTGCTCGGGCGCGAACTGGTGCGGCAGCTGGTGATCCACGACGCGATCGTCCGGGCCGCTCAGCGGGAGGGGCTGGTCGCGGACCCGCAGCTGCTGGAGCAGACCCTGGCCAACGACCCGCTGGCCAGCCCGGTGCCGACGACGGCCACCGACCCTTCGCAGCTGGCGCAGCAGGTCGCCAACCGGGTGCGCGACCACCGCGAGGTGATCACCGACAGCCTGCTGCTGCAGGCGCTCGGGCAGAAGTACGTCGACCGCCTGTCCGTCACCTTCGACTACACCTCGGTGGTGTCCGACGACGGCAGCGCCCAGCCGGTCGACCGGCGCGAGAAGGCGATCGCCAAGGCCGAGCAGATGGCCGCGAGCCCGGCGGCCGCCGCCGAGGTCATCCGGGCCGACGCGGCCGCGGGGCAGCAGACGAGCGTCGGCGAGAGCGTGCCGGCCGCGCAGGCGCCCGCACTGGCCACGATGGTCCTGTTCGGGGTCGAGCCGGGCACGGTGGTGGCGTTCCAGCCGAGCCAGGAGCAGGAGGTGTGGATCGTCGCGATCGTGCGGCAGCGCGATCTGACCACGCCCGCCGTCACCGATCAGGCCGCGCAGCCGACGGGTCTGCAGCTCGCCGGGATCGGTCAGCGGCTGCTCCAGCCCGACATCGACCAGGCCGGCGTTCGGGTCAACCCGCGCTACGGCGTGTGGGATCCTGTGGCCATGAACCTCGCTCCGAGCAGCGCCGAGACCGCCGGTGTCGTGCTGCCGGTGAAGGGCGCCGCGCAGCCGTGACGGTCGTGCTCCTGCCCTTCCCGGACGCCGGGATCCCGCCGGCCGCCGTGCCGTTCCTGCGTGGCGCCCACGCGGTCTACGCGTCGGGCATCGACAGCGAGCTGGCCGATCTGCTGGGCGCGAAACCGGCGCCGGAGGACCTGGCCGGGGAAACCGGGCCGGTCGTGCTGTTCGCGGCGGACGCGGCGGATCCCGCGGTGGCGGCCATGGTGCGGGCCGGGTCGCGGGTGATCGCGCAGCCGGCCGGGGCGGGCCTGGTCGAGGCGGCGCAGGTGATGGACCGGTTGCGTTCCCCGGGCGGCTGCCCGTGGGACGCCGAGCAGACGCACGACTCGCTGCGGCAGTACCTGGTCGAGGAGACTTACGAGCTGCTGGAGGCCATCGAGGAGGGCGACCGGGCCGCGCTGCGCGAGGAGCTCGGCGACGTGCTGCTCCAGGTGCTCTTCCACGCGCGGGTGGCCGCCGAGGACGACGGCGACCCGTTCGACATCGACGTGGTGGCCTCCGCACTGGTGGCCAAGCTGGTCGGACGGCACCCGCACATCTTCAGCGACGCCGAGCGCGTGCACACCGCCGCGCACCAGCAGGTGCGGTGGGAGGAGCTGAAGCAGGCCGAGAAGCAGCGTGAGTCCAGTGTGGACGGTGTCGCGCTCGGGCAGCCCGCGGTGGCGCTGGCCGGGAAGCTGGGGCAGCGCACGAAGCGGGCCGGACTGCCCGCCGACCTGTTCCCGGCCGGGGATTCCGCGGCGGAGCAGTTGTTCCGGCTGGCCGCCGAGGCGCGGCGGAACGGGATCGACCCCGAGGGCGAGCTGCGCGCAGTCGCGAAGCGGTTCGCGGCCGACGTGCGGGCGGCGGAGAAGTCGGCCCGCGCCGCCGGGCTGGACCCGGCGGACCTGGACGCCCGCGCCTGGCGCGAGCACTGGCCCCAGCAGAGCAGCGATTCGCCCTAGTAGCCGGTCTGGCTGAGGTGCCGGGTGGCGCGGAAGTCGGCCCGCGGCGCGGGGGCTGGATCTGGTGGCTCTGGGCGCTGGTGCATAGCACTGGCTGCGCAGTGTCCTCAGCCGAACAGCGTCTCGCCCTAGTAGCCGGTCTGGCTGAGGTGCCGGGCGGCGGAGCGGTCCGCCCGTGCCGCGGGGCTGGACCCGGCAGGCCTGGACGTTCGCACCTGGTGCGAGCACTGGCCCCCGCCGAGCAGCGATTCGCCCCAGTAGCCGGGTGGGGGTGGATCGGGTGGGCCTGGACGCTCGTGCCTGGCGTGCGCACTGACCTCAGCCGAACAGCGTCTCGCCCCAGTAGCCCGTCTCGTTGACGCCCGGCGGCACCGCGAACAGTGCCGAACCCGTGTGCTCGATGTACTCCATCATGGCGTCCTTAGCCGACAACGCCTTCTGCATCGGGACGAACTGGGTGCGCGGGTCGCGGTTGAAGCACAGGAAGAACAGCCCCGCCTCCAGGTGCCCGAGCCCGTCCGACCCGTCCACGAAGTTGTAGCCCCGCCGCAGGATCCGCACGCCGTTGAGGTTCTCGGCGGACGCCAGCCGGATGTGGGCGTCGGCCGGGATGAGGGGCCGTCCGCCGGCGCCGCCGACGTGCAGGTCGACCGGGTCGAACTCGGCGGCCTGGCCGAGCGGCGCCCCGGTGCCCTTCGTGCGGCCGACGACCTGCTCCTGCTCGTCCAGCGAGGTGCGGTCCCACGTCTCGATGTGCATGCGGATCCGCCGCGCCACCAGGTAGCTGCCGCCGGCCAGCCAGTCCGGTCCGTCGCCGGGCGCGACCCACACGTGCTGCGCCAGTGCGTCGGTGTCCTCGGCCTTGAGGTTGTTCGTGCCGTCCTTGAAGCCGAACAGGTTCCGGGGCGTCACCTGCGTCCGGGACGTCGAGGCGCTGCGCCCGAACCCGAGCTGCGACCAGCGCACCTCCGTCGTGCCGAACCCGATCCGCACCAGGTTGCGCACCGCGTGCACCGCCACCTGCGGGTCGTTCGCACACGCCTGGATGCACAGGTCGCCACCGCTTCGGGCCGGGTCGAGGTTGTCCTTGGGGAACGCCGGCAGCTCGGCCAGGGCCTCCGGGCGCTTGCCCGCGAGCCCGAACCGGTCGTCGAACAGCGACGGGCCGAAGCCGATCGTCAGCGTCAGCGACGCGGCTGGCAGGTCGAGCGCCTCACCGGTGTCGCCGGGCGGGGCGGCACCGGCGCCGCCCACCGCGCCGTTCGCGACGACCTCGTGGCCGCCGGTCATGCGCCGCGCCGCGTCGGTCCACTTCCGCAGCAGCGAGATCAGCTTCGCCCGGTCCTTCGTCGTCACGTCGAGCGCGGCGAAGTGCAGGTGCTCCTGAGCGGGCGTGACGATGCCGGCCTGGTGCTCGCCGTGGAACGGCACGATGTCCGTGGTGGCCGAGGCCTCCGGGGCGGACAGGGCGTGGTCGATCCCGGCACCGGCCGCCGCGCCGGCTCCGGCGAGGACGACGCCGGCACCGGTGATGCCGAACAGCCGGCGCCGGGACACCTGGGTCATTGCGCGACGACCTCCGCGACCTTGCTCAGCGGCTCGCTCAGCGCGTCGACTGCCGAGGCGAACTGCCGGACCTGCTCCTGGGTGAGTTCGGTGTAGTACTTGAACCCGTCACCGGCCCGCTCGGCGTCCAGCAGCGTCTGCACGTTCTTGAACTCGGTGTCCACTTGGGACACCAGCTGCGGGTCGCGCTCCTGCAGGACCGGCCGCAGCGCCTGGATCGCGGCCTCGGAGCCGTCCAGGTTGGCCTGGAAGTCCCACAGGTCGGTGTGCGAGAAGGTCTCCTCCTCGCCGGTGATCTTGCCGGTGGCGACCTCGTCGAGCAGTCCCTTGGCGCCGTTGGCCAGGTCGAGCGCGGACAGCTGGATCGCCTTGGCCTGGGCCACCAGCGTGGTGACGTCGGCGACGAGCTTGTCGGCGATCTGGGCGCTGTCGGCCTGCAGGCCGGTGGACCACAGGTCCTTCTCGAGCCGGTGGAAGCCGGTGAACTGCTGGCCCTCCTCGAGGTCGGCCTCGCGCACGTCGATGGCCGGGTCGAGGTCGCCGAACTTCTCCGCGACCGGCTCGATGCGCTCGTAGTACACGCGGGTGGGGGCGTAGCGGGCCTTGGCGTCCTCGACGTTGCCGGACTTGACCGCGTCGGCGAACTTCCGGGTCTCGGTGAGCAGCGCGTCGCTCTGGCTGGCCACGTAGGTGGAGTAGCTCCTGGTGGCGTCGGCCAGCTTCGTGTTGGCGTCGGCCTGCCGGGTCGCGCCGCCGGTGACGGTGAAGGCGGCCCGGATGCCGTCGCCCGTCATGCCGGGCTTGCACGCCGTCTGGTAGGTGCCCGCGTCGGGGACCTCGATGGTCAGCTTGCGGGTCAGGCCGGGCGCGATGTTCTCGACCTCGCCCATGATCCGGTCGCCCTCGGCGTAGAGGTAGAACTCGGTGACCTTGGTGCCCTTGTTGGTCACCTCGAACGTCAGGTTGCCGGCGTTCGCGGTGGTCGTCGAGACGGCGCAACCGGTGTCGGTGGCCTCGACGGTGATGGGGCCGCCGTCCGCCGCGGTCTTCTGGTCACCGCCCGAGCACGCGGACAGGACGAGCAGCGCGGCGGATCCCGCGATGGCGAAGGGGGTCTTGCGCAAAGTCACTCCTTGGAACCGGCCACCGCGGGGGTGGTCTTGGCGGCGGGCCGCCGCAGGAACAGGGGCAGGACGATCGCGACGTAGGCGACCCAGGCGATCGCCTGGAGGACGGTCGTTTGCTGGGAGTAGTTGAAGATGCCCTTGAGCAGCGCGCCGTACCACGAGGTTTCCGGGACGGCGGCGGACGCGTCGAAGGCGAGGGTGGTCAGCCCGGGCAGGAAGCCCGCCTCCTGCAGGTCGTGCAGGCCGTAGCCGAGGACACCGGCGGCGACGAACACCAGCAGGACGCCGGTGATCGTGAAGAACTTGCCGAGGTCGAAGCGGATGGCGCCGCGGTAGAGGGCGTAGGCGATGGCGACCGCGATGGCGATGCCGACGGCGAACCCGATCAGGGGCTGCGTGGTGCCGCCCTGCGCGGTCTGCACGGCCGCGTAGAAGAAGACCGCCGTCTCCAGCCCCTCCCGGCCGACGGCGAGGAACGACAGGAGCAGGACCGCGAGCGGGCCGACGGCGAGCGCGTCGTCCATCTTGCCGCGCAGCTCGGCGGCGATGCTCTTCGACGCCTTGCGCATCCAGAAGATCATCGCGGTGACGAACCCGACGGCGACGATCGACAGGCTGCCGCCGAGCAGCTCCTGCTGTTCGAACGACAGCTGGGCCGTGGTGTAGGTCAGGACCGCGCCGACGGCGACCGACAGCAGCACCGCGGCGGCGATCCCCGGCCACACCCAGCGCAGTGCGGCACGCCGGTCGGTCTTCACGAGGAACGCGACCAGGATGCTCACGACGAGGGCGGCCTCCAGGCCCTCACGGAGCCCGATGAGCAGGCTCGAGAACAACACGGGGCGCCTCCTTGAGCGGACGGGTCGGATTAGGTTTAGGTAAGGCTCACCTGAAAGTCCAGGTCGGTCCTCGCGAGTTGAACGCGGTAACCTCGCAAACCGGACATCGCCTTCGGTGTTTGTGCAGCTAGGAGCGGTGGGAACGGGTCGATAACGAAGTTGTGTGATCCGTCTCGTAGCGGGGCCGGATAACCTGTTCGGGTGGCAGAACCCACTCGGCCGGGGGAGGCGCGGATCCGGCGGTTTTCGCTGCGGTTGCTCGTCGGGGCGGCTGTGGCCGGCACCGGGCTCGTGCTCATCCTGACCATCGGCGTGACCCGTCCGGGCGAGGAGCCGGCGGTGTCCCCGCCCGCCGCCGCCGCGCGGACCGTGGAACCCCCGCCCGCCGCGACGGCCCCGCCGCCCGGCCGGGCGGCGCCGGAGGACCGGCCGCGGGAGTCGGACCTCGCGGCGCTCGACGCCTGGTCGAACGAGGTGGCCTCGGCGACGAAGCTGCCGGCCCGCCTGCTGGCCGGCTACGGCCGGGCGGAGATGTGGATGCGCGCCGAGTGGTCCGGCTGCCACCTGTCGTGGGCGACGCTGGCCGCGATCGGCCAGGCGGAGGCGGTCGGCACGGGGCCCCTGCCGGTGCCGGAGGAGATCTGGAAGCAGTGGGCGGCCCGCGCCGGCGGCGACGGCAAACCACCGGACCCCGCCGACGTCGACGACGCGGCCCTGACCGTGGCGAGGTCCCTGTGCTCGACCGGCGCCGACCTCGCCACTGCGCAGGGCTGGTGGGGCGCGATCCTCGGCACCCCGGCCCTGGCGCCGCAGGCGCGCCTGATCTTCGACACGGCCACCACGCTCGCCGCGGCCGCGCCGCGCTAGGCCCGGCCGAGCCAGGTGGTCATCCCGTCGCCGGGCACCGCAACGATCACAAGACAGCGGTGGGCCCGGCCGGGCAGCTCAGCTCTCCTGCAGTCGCACCCGGGCGTTCACCTCGGACAGCGCGTCCTGGTACTCGGGCACCGGGTTCATCGCCCACGCCATGCGCAGCTGTCCCAGGGCTTCGACCAGCCGTCCCAACCTCTGGAGCGTGCGGCCCAGCACGAACCGGGCGTAATGGTCCGACGGATCGAGTTCCAGCACCCGCGTCAACGCCTGCTCGGCGCGGTTGAGCTGGGCGGAGTGGAAGTAGGCGCGTCCGGCCAGCAGCTGGACGCTCGGCTTGTCCGGTTCGCTCTCCAGCACCGGCTGCAGCGCCTTCAGCGCGTCGAGTGGACGACGCTTTTCGACGAGATCCTCCGCTTCGCGAAACGCGTGGAGCGGGTGCCGGCTTGCTGTTCCCCGCGGGGTCTCTGAGTCATCCATCTTCTGATCGACGTTACCCCCGGCAACGGCGTTTCGGCAGGGGCGAAGCGGGTGGCGCGGGGCGGCATGATGCACTAACCGGTCATGAGCGAAGAACCGCGGTATCTCGGCCTCTCGCCCTACCTGTACTACACCGACGCCAGTGAGGCGCTGGACTGGCTGGTGCGCGTCTTCGGGTTCACCGAGAAGGTCCGCTACGTGGACGCCTCGGGCATGGTGTTCCAGGCCGTGGTGGCGGCCGGTGACGCCGAGATCCTGCTGGCCGGGGTGGGGGCCGACTACTGGGAGGCGAAGGGCGTGGACCGCCCGGTCGGGCAGCTCAACGTGGTCTACGTGCCCGACGCCGACGCGCAGCACGAGCGGATCTGCGCGGCGCTGGGGGAGAACTGCGACGTGCCCGCGCCGCAGGACCAGCCGTACGGTGCGCGGGTGTTCACGGTCCTGGACATCGGCGGCAACAGCTGGACGTTCTGGCAGCAGATCTCCGACACGGCGGACCTGCCGTCGGGGTGGCAGGAGGTCCGGGCGGCCGAGTGACGCGTGCCTCCACCGGGTGAACCGCCGCTGCGGCTACGCTGGTCGCGTCTTCGCAGGGCGAACCGATGAGGAGCAGTTGTGGCGGTCATTGAGCAGGTAGGCGCACGCGAGATCCTGGATTCGCGTGGCAACCCGACCGTTGAGGTGGAGGTGGCTCTCGACGACGGCACCCTGGCGCGGGCCGCTGTTCCGTCGGGCGCGTCCACCGGCGAACACGAGGCTGTCGAGCTGCGGGACGGCGACACCAAGCGCTACAACGGCAAGGGTGTGGAGCGCGCGGTCGCCGCGGTGCTCGACGAGATCGGCCCGGAGCTGGCCGGTGTCGACGCCGTCGACCAGCGGATCGTCGACCAGAAGCTGGTCGACCTGGACGGCACCCCCGACAAGTCGCGCCTGGGCGCGAACGCGCTGCTCGGTGTGTCGCTCGCCGTCGCGAAGGCCGCCGCCGAGTCGGCCGAGCTGGAGCTGTTCCGCTACCTGGGCGGCCCGAACGCGCACGTCCTGCCGGTGCCGATGCTGAACATCCTCAACGGTGGCGCGCACGCCGACACCGACGTGGACATCCAGGAGTTCATGATCGCCCCGATCGGCGCGGACTCCTTCCGCGAGGCGCTGCGCTGGGGCGCGGAGGTCTACCACTCGCTCAAGTCGGTCCTCAAGGGCCGCGGCCTGTCCACCGGTCTCGGTGACGAGGGCGGTTTCGCGCCGAGCCTGTCCAGCAACCGCGAGGCGCTGGACCTGATCACCACCGCCATCGAGAAGGCCGGCTACGCGCCGGGCCGGGACGTGGCGCTGGCGCTGGACGTCGCCGCGACCGAGTTCTTCTCCGCCGGCTCCTACACGTTCGAGGGCAGCAAGCGCACCGCCGAGCAGCTGGGCGCCTACTACCGGGAGCTGGTGGACGCCTACCCGCTCGTGTCGATCGAGGACCCGCTGGCCGAGGACGACTGGGACGGCTGGGTCGCGCTGACCACGGAGATCGGCGACAAGGTCCAGCTGGTCGGCGACGACCTGTTCGTCACCAACCCGGACCGCCTCGAGGACGGCATCAACCGCGGCGCGGCGAACGCGCTGCTGGTCAAGGTCAACCAGATCGGCACCCTGTCGGAGACCCTGGACGCGATCGCGCTGGCCACTTCCAGCGGCTACAAGTCCATGATGAGCCACCGCTCCGGCGAGACCGAGGACACCACGATCGCCGACCTCGCCGTCGCCACCGGGGTCGGCCAGATCAAGACCGGTGCCCCGGCGCGCAGCGAGCGCGTCGCGAAGTACAACCAGCTGCTGCGCATCGAGGAGGCCCTCGGTGACGCCGCCCGCTACGCCGGTGAGCTGGCCTTCCCGCGGTTCTCGACGGAGAGCTGAACGGCGTAGATGACGCAACGCGGAACACAGCGCGCGCGGCGCCCCCGCCGCACGGAGGGCTCACCGGCCCGACGTGGGGAGGGGGCGCCCGCGCGCCGTCCGCAGCTGGCCCGGCGCGTGGCCGCCGGGAAGGCGCGCCTGCGCCGCGGCCCGGGCGGTCCGGGCGCGGGTGCGGCGCGCGTGCTCGGCATGTCCACGACGCGGCGTGCCGCGGTCCTGGCGATCGTGGTGTGCGCGCTCGCGCTGACCGTCGCCGTGCCGTTGCGCACGTACCTGGCGCAGCGAGCCGAGGTCGCCGAGCAGGAGCAGCGGCAGGCCCAGCTGCAGCACGACGTCGCACTGCTGGAGCAGCGCAAGGCCGCGGTGTCCGATCCGGCGCAGGTCGAGGCCGAGGCGCGGCGCCGCCTGCGGTACGTGATGCCCGGCGAGACGCCCTACATGGTGCAGCTGCCGGAGGACGCCCCGGCGCCGCAGCAGCAGGCCCAGCCGGATCCGGTGCGGGCCGGTGGCGGCGCGTGGTACGAGCAGTTGTGGAGCACCGTCGGCGGCTGAGCCCGCGGTGCTTGCGACAATGGTCCGGTGAGCAAGACGGACCTGCCCTCGTTCGAACCGGTCACCGAAGCCGACCGGATCATCATCTCCGAGCAGCTCGGCCGCCCGGCGCGAGCGCTGCGGGCGGTCGCCGCGCGCTGCCCCAGCGGGCACCCGTCCGTCGTGCAGACCAACCCGCGCCTGGAGAACGGCACCCCCTTCCCGACGTTGTACTACCTGACCTGCCCGCGGCTCACGTCGCTGGTCGGGCGTCTCGAGGCGTCCGGGATCATGAAGGAGATGACCGAGCGGCTCGCCGTCGACGAGGAGCTGGCCGCGGCCTACCGGCGCGCGCACGAGTCGTACCTCGCGCAGCGGGACGCGCTGGAACCGCTCGGGCACCAGGTGACCGCCGGTGGCATGCCGGGGCGCGTGAAGTGCCTGCACGTCCACCTCGCCCACACCCTCGCGGTCGGCCCGGGCGTGAACCCGTTCGGCGACGAGACGCTCGAGCTCCTCAAACCCGACTGGCCGAGCGGCGACTGCGCCGCGGAACCCGCCCGCGACTGAGAACGAACGCGAACTTCCGGCTAACACTTCCTCCCCGTTCCGCCGATACCACTCGGCGGTAACACGGACTTCACATCCCGCCGTTCAGCATCGGAGGGGTTCACTGCTCGGGGAGGAAGAGGATGTGCGCCGGACTCGTGTGAGGGCTGCCCGCCGCAAGGCGCGAAGAATCGGCCTGGCCCACAAGACCACGCTCGCCGCGATGGGCGGCCTGCTCGCCGTGATCCCGGCCGGGCTGGCCAGTGGCGGCACCGACAACTGGTCGGCCCGCGCCCCTGTCGACAACACCCGCGAGGTCGGCCCGGTGCAGGGCCTGCCGCCACAGATCCTGCGGGTCAGCGTCAACGGCGAACTGCCGAAACCCCCCGAGCCCGTCACGCCGGACGAGCTGCCCAGCGGCCCGCTCGGCATCCCCGGCTCGGCGCTCAAGGCGTACCGGAACGCGGCCGACCTGATGGCGGCCGAGCAGCGCGGCTGCCACATCGACTGGGCGCTGATCGCCAGCATCGGGCGCATCGAGTCCAACCACGCGCGCGGCGGGTACGTCGACGCGCACGGCACCACGCGCGAGCCGATCCTCGGCCCGGAGCTCAACGGCGTCGGCCCGGTGGCCGCGATCCCGGACACCGACCGCGGCCGCTGGGACCACGACACGGTGTGGGACCGCGCGGTCGGACCCACCCAGTTCATCCCGACGACCTGGAACTTCTACGGCGCCGACGGCAACCACGACGGCGTCGCCGATCCGAACAACATCTACGACGCGACGCTCGCCGCCGCGCGGTACCTGTGCTCGGGTGGTCTGGACCTGGCCGACCCGGCGCAGCTGCGCGCGGCGATCTACCGCTACAACAACTCCGACGCCTACGTCGAGACGGTGATCCGCTGGGCGGAGGCCTACCGCAGCGGGATCCTGACCCTGCCGGACAGCGACGTGCCGATCGGCGTGCCCAACCCGACCGCGGCGGCGTCCGCGCCCCCGGTCGCGCCACCGCCGGCGATCCTCGCGCCCCCGCCGCCGTCGACGAGCACCACGCCGTCGACCACCGCGGGCCGCTCGGACAGCGGCACCACGACGACGGGTGGCACCACCACGCCGTCGACCACCAGCACGGGCAGCACCGCCACGACCACCACGACCACCACGACGACGACCCCGGGCACCACGTCGAGCGAGCCGGCGAACACCTCGCCGACGTGCGAAAGCACCACTTCGCCGACATCGACGACGACCACCACGACCACGCCCACGTCGGAACCGCCGTCGCCGTGTCATCCGCTCGCGACGAGCGAGGAGACCACGACCAGGGGATCGACGACCACGCGGACCCCGTAGGGTGGGCGCATGCCCCGTGTTGCCGCGATCGACTGTGGAACGAACTCCATCCGTCTGCTGGTCGCCGAGCTGACCGAGCGTCACGACGGCACCTTCGACCTGCGCGACCTGCACCGGGAGATGCGGATCGTGCGGCTCGGGCAGGGGGTGGACGCGACCGGGACGCTGGCGCCCGAGGCGCTGGAGCGCACGCGCGCCGCGCTGAAGGACTACACCATCGCCGCCCGCCGCAAGGGTGTCGAGAAGGTCCGGATGGTCGCCACGTCGGCCACCCGCGACGCGAGCAACCGCGACGAGTTCTTCGCGATGACGCGCGAGGTGCTGGGCGTCGAGGCCGAGGTGATCTCCGGCGACGAGGAGGCCCGGCTGTCGTTCCTGGGCGCGGTCGGCGAGCAGGACCCGGACGACGGGCCGTTCCTGGTGGTCGACGTCGGCGGCGGCTCGACCGAGCTGGTGCTGGGCGAGTGGGACGGCAAGCGCGCGACGGTGACCGCGGCGAAGTCGGTGGACATCGGGTGCGTGCGGATCACCGAGCGGGCGCTGAAGTCGGACCCGCCCACGTCCCACGAGATCGTCGCCGCGCGCGAGTTCGCGACCGGGGCGCTGGCCGAGGCGTTCGACGCGGTCGACGTGTCGAAGGCGCGCACGTGGATCGGCGTGGCCGGCACGGTGACCACGTTGTCGGCGGTGGCCCAGGAGCTGCCGGAGTACGACTCGGAGCGGACCCACCTGTCGCGGCTGACGCCGGCGGACATCACGCGCGTGTCCGGGCAGCTGCTGGAGGCCGACCACTCCGCGCGCGCCGCGAACCCGGTGATCCACCCGGGCCGGGTGGACGTGATCGGCGGGGGCGGGCTGATCGTGCAGGTCCTGGCCGAGGAGATCGGTCGCCGCGGCGGCCCGGGCGAACTGGTGGTCAGCGAGCACGACATCCTCGACGGCATCGCCCTGTCGCTGACCTGAGCCCGAGGCCTGGCCGACCGCACCGGGCCGACGAGATCGTGGTGACCACGAGCACCTACGACCGCACCGAGATGCTGGATTCCTACCGGCTGCTGGCCGGATCGGTCTTCGCCGGCGCCCGGTGGTACAGCGCCACCGCCACGATCAGGAAGAACCACTCCAGCCCCGCGGGCTTGAGGGTGAGCACCGTGCCGGCCTGAGCCGCGCACGCACCCGACGAAGGTAGGGTTTTCGTACCGGTTCGCCCGTTCGCGGAGGTAACTTCCTCTTCACCCTGATGAGGAGGAAATCCTTGAGACGAACCAGGCTGCTCATCGCGGCGATCGCGGTCCCCCTGATCGGCGGGGCCGTCGCGCTGCCCTCCGCCGGTGCCCAGCCCGCCGCCCCGTCCGGGCCGGCCACGGAGTTCACCGTGCTGGCCGCCGGCGAGCAGAGCGTGGCCGCGGCCGAAGAGGCCATCCGCGCGGCGGGCGGAACCGTGCTGCACACCAACACCGCGGTCGGCCTGATCACGGCCAGCGCCCCGGCGAACGGCTTCGTCCAGCGCGTCTCGGCCGACCGGGCCGTCTACGGCGCGGCGAAGGCGACCTCGATCGGCCAGGCGCCCAACGGCAAGGCCAAGCCGAAGCGCTCCGACGTGGAGAAGGAGAGCCGCCAGGCGCCGCGGAGCGGCACCGCCAAGCCCGGCACCACCGGCACCGATCCGCTGGACGACCAGCTGTGGGGCCTGAAGTCGGTCCGCTCGGACCTGGCGCGCACGGTGCAGCCGGGGGACAAGCGGGTCAAGGTCGGCATCATCGACACCGGCGTCGACGGCACGCACCCGGACATCGCGCCCAACTTCGACCGGGCCGCTTCGCGGAACTTCACCCGGGACATCCCGGCCGACCCGACGGGCGCGGTGGTGGACGGGCCGTGCGAGTACCGCGGCTGCGTGGACCCCGCCGACCACGACGACAACGGGCACGGCACGCACGTCGCCGGCACGATCGCCGCGGCCGCCGACGGGTTCGGCATCTCCGGGGTGGCCCCGAACGTGTCGATCGTGAACCTGCGCGCAGGCCAGGACGCGGGGTACTTCTTCCTGCAGCCGGTCGTCGACGCGCTGACCTATGCCGGCGACGCGGGCGTCGACGTGGTCAACATGAGCTTCTACGTGGACCCGTGGTTGTACAACTGCGCGTCCAACCCGGCCGACACGCCCGAACAGCAGCTGGAGCAGCGCACGATCACCGAGGCGATGACGCGCGCGATGAACTACGCCTACCGCAAGGGCGTCACCGAGGTGGCGGCGCTGGGCAACGAGCACTCCGACCTGGGCGCGCCCCAGCCGGACGCGACGAGCCCGGACTACCCGGCGTCGGCGTCGCACCCGCGCACCATCGACAACGCCAGCTGCCTGTCGCTGCCGGTGGAGGGTCCGCACACCATCGGGGTGTCGGCGTTCGGCCCGTCCGGGGCGAAGGCGGACTACTCGAACTACGGACTGGAGCAGATTTCGGTGTCCGCGCCGGGGGGCTACTTCCGGGACGGGTTCGGCACGGACTGGTACCGCACCAACGAGAACATGATCCTGTCGGCCTACCCGCGCAACGTGGGCGTCGCGGAGGGCACGATCGACGCGGACGGCAACGTCACGCCGGACGGTGCCGCGGTGGGCGTGCAGAAGGCGGTCACGAAGGACGGCCGGGCGGCGTACTACCAGTTCCTGCAGGGCACGTCGATGGCCACCCCGCACGCGACGGGCGTGGCGGCGCTGATCGTGTCCGAGTACGGCAAGGTGGGCCGCGGTGGGATCACGATGAGCCCGGACGCGGTGCAGCGGGTCATCGAGGGCACGGCGGCGGAGATCCCGTGCCCGGTCCCGGCGACGGTCGACTACCTGGACGAGGGCCGGGACGCGTCGTTCACCGCGACCTGCCAGGGCTCGCCGTCGTTCAACGGTTTCTACGGCAACGGCGCGGTCGACGCCTACGCGGCGGTCACCCGCGGCGGCGCCTTCGTCCGCGGCTGAGTTCGCGAGGGTGGAGGCCGCCCCCGGTGTCGCCGGGGGCGGCCTTCGCCGGTGTTCAGTCGTCGGTGTACTTGATCGCCGTCAAGGTGATCACCGTGTCCGGCGTGACCTTGGTGCCCGCCGGCGGGTCCTGACCCACCTGGACCCAGTTCCGGTCGACGACGAGCGTCCGGCCCAGCCCCTTCCCGTCGACCTCGCGCAGGTTGTACAGACCGGCCGCCTGCATGGTGTCCTGGGCCTGCTGGTGGTTCATACCGGACACGTCCGGCACGGTGACCAGCTCGGCGGAGCCGGCCGGAGCCGGGGGTGCCGAAACCGGCGCGGGCGGTGTCGCCGCCGGGCTGCTCGCGGTCCCTCCCACCGGGGCCGAGGGCGTGGCCCCGCACGCGGTGACGATCGCGAGGAGCGGGAGGGTGACCGCCCAGCTCCACCTCCGCCCGGTCCGCTCCACCGCTCTGTTCCGCACGTTGCCTCCCGAATCGATCTCTCGGCAGGCCTGTCGGGAGACGAAGGCTCGCCGTTTCGCCCGGTTGAACAACGTTCTCGTTCCGTTACGGTACGTCGAGCGTCTCGTCGGTGGGATCTCGAGAATCCGGTAGTGCACGAGGTCGGACCTGCATCAGTTCTGGACGGAGCGGTTCCTGGATCAGGCGCAGTACCTGCCGGAAACACTTCGCTGATGGCATACCAGGTTCCTGTCGACGCTGGTTCAACTCGGGGCCGCTCGGTGTGTCGGGTACCAGGGCACCCCGAGCATGGCTGGGCGCGGGCGCACGGCGCGTCTCCTGGCCGGAGAGGTCTGTCCCGTGCCCTGCCGGCTCGATCGACCTCGGCTACCGGTTGGAGCTGCGCGCCACGAACTCCGCCAGGTCCTTGGACTGCTGCACCCGCGAGGGCTCGTGCACGTACATCATGTGTCCCGCCGGGTAGTAGGCCGACTCGATGTTGCTCCGCAGGTTGTCCGGGATCTGCAGGTGCGCCAGCACGTGCTCGGCGGCGTAGTAGGGCGTCGCGCCGTCGTAGTAGCCCAGGGCGACGTGCACCTTCAGATGCGGGTTGCCCCGCATCGCCGCGCTCAGGGCCTCCACCGCGGACACCGCGCGCCCCTCGAACTCCGAGTACGACCAGTTCCGCACCACGTCCATGGACAGCACCTCGTACGGCAGGTCGTTCTCGTACCCCAGCTCGGCCCGCACGTAGTGGTTGAACCCGGCCGAGTACGCGCCGATGATGCGCGACACGGACGCGTCGTCGCTCATCAGCTCGCGCCCGCCGTCCGGCTCCCACGTCGTGAACCGCCCGTCCATCCGGCCCGTCGTCAGGCCGCGGTCGCGCAGCAGCTCGGTGAAGAACCGCACGTGCTCGATGCGCAGGTTCACACGGTCCACATAGGACTCGTCCAGCCCGGTCAGCGACGCCAGCTTGCGCACCGCCGCGGCCTTCTCCTCCGGCGTCAGCCGCGCGCCCCGCTGCAGCGCCCACGGCAGCTCGCGCGCGGCGAACTCCTCGGCCTCGGCCAGCACGTCCGGCAGCTTCCGCTTGCCGTGCTTTCCGTGGTAGTGCGCGATCGCCGCGTACGTCGGCACGAACAGCGGGTACGGCTGGTCGTTGCCCTCGGTGAACCGGACCGTGCCCATGTCCAGCACGCTGCTGATCAGCATCAGCCCGTTCAGGTAGAACCCGTGCCGTTCCTGCAGGTGTCCGGCCAGCGCGGCCGCGCGCAACGTGCCGTACGACTCGCCGGCCAGGTACTTCGGCGACAGCCACCGCCCGTTGCGCGACGTCCACAGCCGGATCACCTCGGCCACCGACTCGACGTCCGCGGTGAACCCGTGGTAATCCTTCGCGCTCTCGCCCTTCTTCGGCCGCGAGTAGCCGGTGGACACCGGGTCGATGAACACCAGGTCGCTGTGCACCAGCAGCGTCTCCGGGTTGTCGACCACCCGGTACGGCGGCGGCTCGGGCGCGTCGACGTCCCCGGACACCACGCGGCGCGGACCCAGCACGCCCATGTGCAGCCACACGCTCGCCGAGCCCGGGCCGCCGTTGAAGGCGAACGTGACGGGCCGCGAACCCGGCTCCGCGCCGTCCAGCGTGTAGGAGGTCAGGAACACCTCGGCCTTGGCGGTGTGGCCGTCGAACTTGCCGTCGGTGTGCACCTCCTTGCGCAGCACGATCCGCCCGGTCTGGGCGGTGTAGGCGAGCTTGCGCCGTTTGACGGTGAGCGTGTGCTGGGTGGTGACGAGGTCGTCGCTCGGTTCCGGCGCGGCCTCGGTCTGCTTCTCCTCTTCGGGGGTTTCCGGCATGATCGCCAACCTAGCGGAGCACACTGACATTGTGACCCGACGAAAGCCCCGCACGCTGGCCGAACTGGATGCCGCCGTCCCGCAGTGCCGCCGCTGCCCGCGTCTGGTCGCCTGGCGCGAGGAGGTGGCCGCGGCCAAGCGGGCCGCCTTCGCGGACTGGACCTACTGGGGACGCCCGGTGCCCGGGTTCGGACCGGCGGACGCGGCGATGGCGATCGTCGGGCTGGCGCCGGCGGCTCACGGCGCGAACCGCACCGGCCGGATGTTCACCGGCGACCGCTCCGGCGACTTCCTCTACCAGGCCCTCTACGACATCGGACTGGCCTCGCAGCCGCACTCGACCCACATCGGCGACGGCCTCGAACTCAAGGGCGTGCGCATCACCGCGCCCGTCAAGTGCGCGCCACCGGCCAACAAGCCGCTGCCGTCCGAGCGGGACAACTGCCGTCCCTGGCTGGTGCGGGAGTTCGAGCTGTTACTTCCGACACTCCGTTCCGTGGTCGTGCTCGGCGCGTTCGGGTGGCAGGCGCTGCTCCCGGTGCTCGCCCAGACGTGGACGGTGCCCAAGCCGTCGCCGAAGTTCGGCCACGGCGCGCACTTCGTCCTGCCCGGAGCCCCGGAACTTCACCTTTTTGGGTCGTTCCACGTCTCGCAGCAGAACACTTTCACCGGGCGGCTCACGCCGGCCATGCTGCGGGACGTGCTGAGCCGTGCCGCCGGGGTGGCCGGCCTCCTCTGAATCGTTCTGTTCTGGCGCGCGACCCTGGTCACAGGTGGGGAGGGTGCACGAGCGTCCCCGTCTCGCGAGTGGGAAGATGATGCTATGGCCGCAGCGAAGTCGGAACCGACTCGGATCCTCATTCTGGGTGGCGGTTACGTCGGGCTCTACACGGCGTTGGGACTCCAGAAGAAGCTCCGCGCCAACGAAGCCTCCGTGACGATCGTCGACCCTCAGCCGCACATGACCTATCAGCCGTTCCTCCCGGAAGCGGCGGCTGGGGCCATCGAACCACGTCACGTCGTGGTGCCGCTGCGGCGGGTGCTCAAGCGTTGCCACGTGCTCACCGCGCGGGTCAACAAGATCGAGCACGAGCGCAAGACCGTCACCGTCGAGGCCGCCGACGGGCACATCGAGCAGCTGAACTACGACGTGCTCGTGGTCGCGCTCGGTGCCGTGGCGCGGCTGCTGCCGATCCCGGGTCTGGCCGAGGAGGGCATCGGCATCAAGACCATCGGTGAGGCCATCTACCTCCGCAACCACGTGCTGACCAAGCTGGACCAGGCGGCCAGCACGCTGGACCCGGAGCTGCGCAAGCGGCTGCTCACGTTCACCGTCGTGGGCGGCGGGTTCGCGGGCATCGAGGCGCTGGCCGAGCTCGAGGACATGACGCGGTTCGCGACGCGCTACTACGAGAACATCCAGCCGGAGGACATCCGGTGGGTGCTCGTGGAGGCGGCCGGCCGGATCCTGCCCGAGGTGCGCGAGACGCTCGGCGTGTGGACGGTCGAGCAGCTCGAGCGCCGCGGCATCGAGGTGTTCCTGTCGACGGCGGCGAAGTCGTTCGAGAACGGGCACGTGGTGCTCTCGGACGGCACCGAGTTCGACAGCGACACGATCATCTGGACCGCCGGTGTGAAGGCCAACCCGGTGCTGGCGAACTCCGACCTGCCGATCGACAAGCGCGGCCGCGTCGAGGCGACGGCCGCCCTGCAGGTCGTCGGCCACCCGGACGTCTGGACGGCGGGCGACAACGCCGCCGTGCCGGACCTGTCGCGCACCGAGTCCGACCCGACGGCCACCTGCCCGCCGAACGCGCAGCACGCGGTCCGGCAGGCGCGCCACCTGGCGAAGAACATCATCAAGGTGCTGCGCGGCGGCCAGCCGACGGACTACTTCCACAAGAACCTGGGTGCGGTCGCCGGGCTGGGCCTGCACAAGGGTGTGGCGGACGCGCTGAACATGAAGATCAAGGGCTTCCCGGCCTGGTTGTTCCACCGGGCCTACCACCTCAAGGCGATGCCCACCTTCAACCGCAAGGCGCGCATCCTGCTGGACTGGACGCTCGGCGGCCTGTTCCGGCGCGAGGTCGTGTCGCTCGGGCAGATCAACAACCCGAAGGAAGAGTTCGCGCGGGCTTCGAAGTCCTGACCTGCGCTGGGGTGGTGGGCACCGTTCGCCTAGGCTGACGGTGCCCCCGTAGCCCAACCGGCAGAGGCAGTCGACTTAAAATCGATTCAGTGCGGGTTCGAACCCCGTCGGGGGCACTGAATCGCAGGTCGGAGGCTCGGGGCTGACGACCGTCAAGATCATCAGCCCCACTTACGCCCCACTTTCCCGCGAACCCTCACAAGATGTCTTCGAGCGCTGCGGCGTCCTGCGTTATCGAGGGCTTGGTACTGATCAAGCTTGCCAAACATCCGCAACCGTGTCGCCACAACCTCTAGGTCAGGGGTCGGCCGCAGCGCGCGTCGAGCGGCTGGCCTGCGGCAGGATGTCCGCGTGGCGATGGCAGACGAATCCAGACCCTTGAGCGACGACGAGTTGAGCTTGATTGAAGCCCGGGTCAGCGCGACCACGCCCGGTCCTTGGTACTTCCACCTCCTCGACGACGACTGGGCGATGAACCTCGTGGCGGTCAGCACGATCCCCGACGAGGGCCTGAAGGCGACCGTGGAAACTTCGATCCCGGGACTGTCATCGCCGCCACGATGGTCCAGCACCCGCGGTACGTCCACGGTGCCGACGAGCGGTGGGACGAGAACGCCCACTTCATCGCTGCCGCGAGAACCGATGTCCCGCGGCTGGTCGCCGAGGTAAGGCGGCTTCGCCAGCTCTTGCGTGAGGAGTCGGCGTAGGTTGGCGTGGCTGGTCGCCGTGACCGTCTCATCGGTACGCCGTGTCTGTGTGCCCGGTCGGCGAGAGCCGCACCCACGATCCTGGCTTGCGCGGCTGATCCGCGACCCACCGCATGTCGCGCGTGGGGTGTCCGCCGGCTACGTCGCGCACTAGGGTCCGGAGCGTGAACGAGAGCGAAGTTGGGGACTGGTTCGTGGAGTATCTGTCCGCCTTCGCCGCGATGGGGCGCGGTGAGTCCCAGCCCGGCGATGTCGTCGCTTACTACGGCGCCCCGTTCCTCTTCACGAGCGACGACGTCGTCATCTCGCTGAGGACCCGGGACGAGGTCGCGGCATTGTTGCAGAGTCAAATGGATGCGATGGTGGCCGCGAAGTACCACCACACCAAGATGCTGACCAGTGACGTGGCCACCGTGAACCGGAAGACGGCGTTGCATCGAGCTGAGCTCTCACGCCGGCGTGCCGACGGCACGGAGATCAACCACATGTCCGTCACGTACGTCATCACTCGCGAGTCCGAGAGCTTCCACATCTCCGCGCTGCTGTTGCACTCCCCCTGATGCCCAGGAGCGGCATTCCTGTCCCTCCCCGCCGCGGGATGAATCGATCAGCCCCGCCGTCGACTTCTTCTTCACCTCGGACCCGAGGGCCGTCCCTAGCGCAGCACGTCGCGCAGTTTTTCCAGCACCGAGGCGTCCTCGATCGTCGACGGGACCGGCTCCGTGCGGCCTTCCGCGATGCTCCGCATCGTCTTGCGGAGGATCTTGCCCGACCGCGTCTTCGGCAGCGCGTCGACCACCGTGACCTGCCGGAAAGCTGCCACGGCGCCGATGTCCCGGCGCACCGCGGCCACCAGTTCGCCGGCCAGGCCGTCCGCGGAAGCCCCCGCCTTCAGGACCACGAAACCCCGCGGCACCTGGCCCTTCAACGGGTCGTTCACCCCGATCACGGCGCACTCGGCGACCGCGGGGTGCGCCGCCAGCACCGCTTCCATCGCGCCCGTCGACAGGCGGTGGCCGGCCACGTTGATCACGTCGTCGGTCCGGCCCATGACGAACAGGTAGCCGTCCTCATCGACGTAACCGCCGTCGCCGGTCAGGTAGTAGCCCTCGAAACGCGACAGGTACGACGAGACGTACCGCGAGTCGTCGTTCCACAGCGTCAGCAGCGTGCCCGGCGGCAGCGGCAGCTTCAAACAGATCGCGCCCTCCGCGCCGCGCGGCAGCTCCGCACCCGACTCCGCCAGGATCCGCACGTCGTAACCCGGCATCGGCACGCTCGGCGAACCCGGCTTCACCGGCAGCGGCTCCAGGCCGCGCGGGTTCGCCGCGATCGCCCAGCCCGTCTCGGTCTGCCACCAGTGGTCCACGACCGGCACGCCCAGCGACGACGAGGCCCACTGGTACGTCTCCGGATCCAACCGTTCCCCGGCCAGGAACAACGCCCGCAACGACGAAACGTCCCAATCGGACAGCAACGACGCCGTCGGATCGACCTTCTTGATCGCCCGCATCGCCGTCGGTGCGGTGAACAACGCCTTCACGCCGTACTCCGAAACCACCCGCCAGAACGCGCCCGCATCGGGTGTGCCGACCGGCTTTCCCTCGTACAGCACGGTCGTCGCGCCCACCAGCAGCGGTCCGTACACGATGTAGGAATGCCCGACGACCCAACCGACGTCCGACGCGGTCCACCACACGTCGCCCGGTCCGATGTCGTACACGTTCGCCATCGACCACGCCAGCGCGACCGCGTGGCCACCGTTGTCGCGCACCACGCCTTTCGGTTTACCCGTCGTTCCGGACGTGTACAGCACGTACAGCGGATCGGTCGCCGCAACGTCCATACAGGACACTGGAGATGCTGTCGCCATCAGCTCGGACCAGTCGTGGTCACCTGGGCCGAGCGATGCTCGCAGCGTGTCCCGCTGGAACACCACCACGGCAGGGGACAACCCGGACAGCGACACCGCCTCGTCCACAATGGGCTTGTACTCGATCACCCTCGTCGGCTCGATGCCGCACGACCCGCAGACCACCACCTTGGGCCGGGCGTCGGCGACCCGGACGGCGAGTTCCTTCGGTGCGAACCCGCCGAACACCACCGAGTGCACCGCACCGAGCCGGGCGCAGGCCAGCATCGCGATCACGGCCTGCGGCACCATCGGCATGTAGATCACGACGCGGTCGCCACGCTCCACACCAAGCCCCCGCAACGCGCCGGCGAACCGCGAAACCTCGTCCAGCAGGGCGGAGTACGTGTACCGGGCCGACGAACCGGTCACCGGCGAGTCGTAGATCAACGCGGTCCGGTCCCCGTGCCCCGCCAGGACGTGCCGGTCCAGCGCGTTGTAGCAGGTGTTCAGCGTGCCGTCGGGGAACCACCGGTACCAGGGCGGGCGCTCGGCGTCCAGCGCGCGCGACGGCTCGCGTGACCAGTCGACCGACGAAGCCGCGGACAACCAGAACGACTCCGGATCCCGCAGACTCTCCTCGTACACGCCGGCGTACCCGCCCATCCCCGTCCTCTCACTCCAATTCGGACAACTCTTGTTCGGTCAGCAACCGCGACCGGATCAGGAACCGCACACCCTCCGGTGCCTCCAGCGAGAAACCGATTCCCCGCCTGGGTACCACGTCGATCGTGAGGTGGGTGTGCTTCCAGTACTCGAACTGCGCGGCCGACATCCACACCGGAACGGGGTCGGGCACCCCGGCGACCGTGAGATCGCCGAGGTGCACGTCGGACCCCCCGGTGCGGAACTCGCCGGCCGGGTAGCACATGGGCGCACTGCCGTCGCAGCATCCACCGGACTGGTGGAACATCAGCGGCCCGTGCTGCCCGGCCAGCCGCCGCAGCAGTGCCGCGGCGTCCGCGGTGAGATCCACCCGGCCCATGATCAGAAGAAACCCTGGGCGTCGGGCGAATAGGAGACCAGCAGGTTCTTCGTCTGCTGGTAGTGGTCGAGCATCATCTTGTGGGTCTCCCGGCCGATGCCGGACTGCTTGTAGCCGCCGAACGCGGCGTGCGCCGGGTAGGCGTGGTAGCAATTCGTCCACACGCGACCCGCCTGGATCTCCCGGCCGGCGCGGAAAGCGGTGCTGCCGTCGCGCGACCACACCCCGGCGCCCAGGCCGTAGAGGGTGTCGTTCGCGATCTTGATCGCGTCGTCGTAGTCGTCGAACTTCGCCACCGACACGACCGGGCCGAAGATCTCCTCCTGGAAGATCCGCATCTTGTTGTCACCGGCGAACACCGTCGGCTTGATGTAGTAGCCGCCCGCCAGCTCGCCGCCGAGATCGGCCTTCTCGCCACCGGTGAGGACCTTCGCGCCCTCCTGCCGGCCGATGTCGATGTAGGACAGGATCTTCTCGAACTGGTCGTTGGACGCCTGCGCGCCGATCATCGTCTCGGTGTCCAGCGGGTGGCCCTGCTTGATCTTCTCGACCCGCGCCACACCGTCCGAAACGAACTGGTCGTAGATGGACGACTGCACCAGCGCCCGCGACGGGCACGTGCACACCTCGCCCTGGTTGAGGGCGAACATCGCGAAGCCCTCCTGCGCCTTGTCGTAGAACGCGTCCCGTTCGGCCGCGACGTCGGCGAAGAAGATGTTCGGGCTCTTGCCGCCCAGCTCGAGCGTGACCGGGATGATGTTCTCGCTGGCGTACTGCATGATCAGGCGGCCGGTGGTGGTCTCGCCGGTGAAGGCGACCTTCCGGATGCCCTTGTGCTGGGCCAGCGGCTTGCCGGCCTCGACACCGAAACCGTTGACCACGTTCAGCACACCGGCGGGCAGCAGGTCCGCGATCAGGCTCAGCAGCACGTGGATCGACGCCGGGGTCTGCTCGGCCGGCTTGAGCACCACGCAGTTGCCCGCGGCCAGCGCCGGTGCGAGCTTCCAGGTGGCCATGAGGATCGGGAAGTTCCACGGGATGATCTGGCCGACCACGCCGAGCGGTTCGTGGAAGTGGTAGGCGACGGTGTCCGCGTCGATCTGCGAGATCGCGCCCTCCTGCGTGCGGATGGCGCCGGCGAAGTAGCGGAAGTGGTCGATGGCCAGCGGGATGTCCGCCGCCAGCGTTTCGCGCACCGGCTTGCCGTTCTCCCACGACTCGGCGACGGCGAGCTTTTCGAGGTTGGCTTCCATCCGGTCGGCGATCTTGTTGAGGACCGCGGCGCGCTCGGCGGGGGAGGTCCGGCCCCACGCGGCGGCGGCGCCCGTGGCGGCGGCGACCGCGCGGTCGACGTCCTCAGCCGTGCCGCGCGCGATCTCGGTGAAGGTCTTCCCGGTCACCGGTGTGGGGTTCTCGAAGTACTCGCCCTTGGCGGGCGGGACGTATTCGCCGCCGATGAAGTGGTCATAGCGCGGTTCGAACGCGACGACGCTGCCGGTTTCGCCCGGCGCGGCGTACTTCGTCATGGGCCTGCCTCCTGGATCGGGTGTTCGGTGCGGACGTCTTCGGTGCACCGGGCGCCAAGCTAGGGAGGATGACGTTGCAGCACCGTTGCAACGGTTGCCGAACGCGCGCCGCGCCCGGCATGCTGGCCGGGACGATTCCGTCGATGCCGCCGGAGTGCTGAATGGACGCCGAAACCGTGAACAACGCCCCGACGGCGCGGGAGCTCGCGTCGGACCCGCTGGCGCAGTTCGCCGTGCTGCGCCGGGTCCATGAGTCAACTCTGAGTGGGTCTCCGTCGCCGCTTTCACCCCGTCCGGTGATTTCCGAGTCCTGGCAACGATCACTGGCCGCACACATCGATCCGGACGACTTCCGCCCGCCGATCGTGTACCAGCCCGACGAGGTGGCGGACGTCCGCGACGCCCACCCGTTGCACGCGGTGCTGCCGACCCTGCGGGAACTGCTGCTCAGCATCGCCGACGAGTCCCGGCACGTCATGATCGTGACCGACGCGGAGGGCACGATCCTGTGGCGGGAGGGCCCGGCCAACCTGTGCAGCCAGGCCGATCCGGTCGGGTTGTGCGAGGGCACCGGCTGGTCCGAACAGGCGATCGGCACCAACGCGATGGGCACCGCGCTGGCGGTGGACGCCCCGGTGCAGATCTACTCCGCCGAGCACCTCGTGCGGACCTACCACGGGTGGACGTGCGCGGCGGCGCCGATCCACGACCCGGACACCGGCGACCTGCTCGGGGCCATCGACGTCAGCGGTCTGCTCGACACCCTGCACCCGGCGACGGTGTCGCTGGTCAACGCCACCGCGCAACTGGCCGAGAGCCACCTGCGACGGCGCATGGAGTGGCTGGACGGGCAGCTGCTGACGAAGAACATGCCGCACCTGGCGCGGCTGCGCGGCGAACCGGGCGCGCTGCTCACGCCCACCGGGCGGGTGATCGCCGCCGACCGGCTGGGCCGCTGGCCGCGACGGGTCGCCGTGGACGTGGAACGGGTGCTGCTCGACGACGGCCGCGAGGCGGAGGTCGAGCCGCTGGCCGAGGGCTACCTGCTGCGCGTCCGGTCCTCGTCCGCGGCGCGCCGGCCCACGCTGCGGTTGTCCTTCCTCGGTGACAACCCGACGGCGGTGATCAACGGCCGGAAGCTGCCGCTCACCCTGCGCCGCGCGGAGATCCTGGCCCTGCTCGCGCTGCACCCGACCGGGTTGACCGCCGAACAACTGGCCTTCCAGCTGTACGGCGACGACGGCAACCCGACCACCGTGCGCGCGGAGATCCACCGGCTGCGCGGGCAACTCGGCGGGGAGGCGATGCGGGCCAAGCCGTACCAGCTGTGCGCCGAGGTCGACGCCGATTTCCTGAACGTGCGCCGCGCGCTCCACGCCGGTGACGTGGCCGGGGCGGTGGCGGCGTGCCCGGCGCCGCTGCTGAACCGGTCGGACGCGCCGGCCATCCGGGCGGAGCGGGAGCAGCTGGTCGCCGCGGTGCGGACCGCGGTGCTCGGCCACGCCGATCCCGAGGTGCTGTGGACCTTCGCGCAGAGCGAGACCGGCCGCGACGACGTGGCGGTGTTCGAGTGCCTGACCAGCCGCCTCCCGGCGGGCGACCCCCGCCGGGCCGTCGCGACGGCCCGGCTGGAGTGGCTCCTCGGCGAGGACTGATCGACCTCCGGGGATGGATCAGCGGGCGGACGAGATCGCCCGTGCGCGGGACTTCGGTGAGCACAGGCAACGGACCACATCGAGTTGTCGCTGGTCGCGACAGTCAGCCGACGAACTTCTCCTCGGCGGCTTGCCGAGCGTGCAGCACATCGCCGATGAAGAAGTCGTACAACACGGCACCGACGAGGCCGCCGGCCAGGGGCCCCACGATCGGCACCCACAGGTAGCCGCTCATCGCCGTGTCGCCCCAGCCGGCGAGGAACGCGAACAGCCGCGGGCCGAAGTCGCGCGCCGGGTTGATCGCGTAGCCGGCGTTCGCGCCGTAGGACAGGCCGATCGCGGCCACGGTGAACCCGATCAGCAGCGGGCCCATCTTCGGCGAGACCGCCTTGTTGCGCGCGTCGATCAGGGCGAGGACCACCACGAGCAGCACCGCGGTGCCGACGACCTGGTCGAGCAGCGGCCCGAACCAGCCGGCGAAGTACGGCGCCGGTGCCGTCGCGAAGATCGAGAACGTCGCCTCGGCCTCCCCGCGCGGTGTCCCGGCCGCGGCCTCGAACGCACCGATCGCCGGGTGGTACACCGCGTACACCAGTGCGGCTCCCAGGAACGCTCCGGCCAGCTGCGCGAGCCAGTACCCCGGCACCTTCCGCCACGGGAAGCGCCGGCGCACCGCCATCGCCACGGTCACCGCCGGGTTCAGGTGCGCGCCGCTGACCCCGCCGGCCACGTAGACCGCGAACGCCACGGCGAACGCCCAGCCCCACACGATCAGCAGCCAGTCTCCGGTGCCCTGGAAGAACGTGGTCGCACCGGCGGTCCGGCCGGAACCGGGCAGGCCGGCGACGGCCATCGCGACGCACCCGTCGCCGAGCGCGATGAGCAGGAACGTGCCGAAGAATTCGGCGAGCAGGTCGCCCCGCCCGCCGGTCAGGCGGTTGAGGGCGGAGGGGCGGCGCAGGGGTGCCACATCGGTCACTGGGTCCTCCTCGACGCAGTCGGATGCCGCACACGATGCGAAGCCGCAGGTTGCACGGACGTTGCCGGCGTCGCGTGCAACGTCGATGCAACGTGACGCCGCTTACGGTCCGGCCCGTGACTACTCCGAGCCAGGTGGACCTCGACCCGGGCCGGGACTACCCGCTCGCGGCGCGGCGCCCCGAACTGCTGAAGACCCCGACCGGAAAACGTCTCGACGAGCTCACCATGGACGCCGTGCTGGCCGGTGAGGTCGCCGCCGAGGACCTGCGCATCGCGCCGGAGACCCTGCGGTTGCAGGCCCAGATCGCCGACCGGATGGGCCGGCCGCAGCTCGCGCAGAACTTCCGCCGCGCCGCGGAACTGACCGCGCTGCCCGACGAGCTGGTGCTGTCGATCTACAACTCGCTCCGCCCGCGCGCGTCGACGAAACAGCAGCTCATCGACATCGCCGACGAGCTGGAGGGCACCTACTCGGCGACGATGTGCGCGCGGCTCGTCCGCGAGGCGGCCGACGTCTACGAACGCCGCGACATCCTCGCCCGCGGGGAGGACGGCCGATGACGGGCGCGCGACGGTCGAAGCGGACCGAGGCACTGGAGCAGCGGCCGGTCAACCTGGACGGGTTCGTCGAGGAGTGGCCCGAGGTCGGCATGGTCGCGATGGACAGCCCCTTCGACCCGGAGCCGGGCGTCCGCGTCGAGGACGGCCTGATCGTCGAGATGGACGGCAAGCCGCGGGCCGAGTTCGACTTCCTCGACCAGTTCATCGCCGACCACGCGATCGACGTGGCGGTGACCGAGGAGGCGATGGCGATCCCCGCGGTCGACATCGCGCACCTGCTCATCGACCCGCGCGCGACCCGCCAGGATGTGCTCGCGGTGTCCCGCGGCCTCACGCCGGCGAAGCTGCTCGAGGTCGTCAAGACCATGAACGTGGTCGAGATGATGATGGCGCTGCAGAAGATGCGGGCCCGCCGGACGCCGGCGAACCAGGCGCACGCGACCAGTGCCCGCGACAACCCGGTGCAGGTCGCGGCCGATGCCGCCGAGGCTTCGCTGCGCGGTTTCCGCGAGCTGGAGACCACGCTCGGCGTGGTCCGGTACGCGCCGCTGGTGGCGATCGCGCTGCAGGTCGGCGCCCAGGCCGGGACGCCCGGCGTGCTCACGCAGTGCGCGCTGGAGGAGGCCACCGAGCTGGAACTGGGCATGCGCGGGATCACCGCGTACGCCGAGACGATCTCCGTGTACGGCACGGAACCGGTGTTCTGCGACGGCGACGACACCCCGTGGTCCAAGGCTTTCCTCGCTTCGGCCTACGCCTCACGAGGCATCAAGATGCGGTTCACCTCCGGCACGGGTTCCGAGGTGCAGATGGGCAACGCCGAGGGCAAGTCCATGCTGTACCTGGAGATCCGCTGCATCCTGGTGACCAAGGGCGCCGGGGTGCAGGGCCTGCAGAACGGGTCGATCAGCTGCATCGGCGTGCCCGGCGCGGTGCCCGCGGGCATCCGTGCGGTGCTCGCGGAGAACCTGATCGCGAGCACCGTCGACCTGGAGTGCGCGTCGGGCAACGACCAGTCGTTCTCGCACTCGGACATGCGCCGGGTCGCCCGGTTGCTGCCCCAGCTGTTGCCCGGCACCGACTTCGTCTGCTCCGGCTACTCGTCGACACCCAACTACGACAACATGTTCGCCGGTTCCAACGTGGACGCCGAGGACTACGACGACTGGAACGTCCTGCAGCGCGACCTCCAGGTCGACGGCGGGCTGCGGCACGTCCCCGAGGCGGAGATCCTCGCCGTGCGCAACCGCGCCGCCCGTGCGCTGCAGGGCGTGTTCGCCCACCTGGACCTGCCGCCGATCACCGACAAGGAGGTCGAGGCGGTCACCTACGCGCACGGCAGCAAGGACCTGCCGCCGCGGGACGTGCTGGAGGACCTCAAGGCGGCACAGTCCGTGATGGACCGCGGCGTGACCGGGTTGGACATCGTCAAGGGGCTGGACGCGGCCGGGTTCGGCGACATGGCGCACTCGTTGCTGGCCGTGTTGCGGCAACGCGTCTCCGGGGACCTGCTGCACACCTCGGCGATCCTCACGCCGGAGCTGGAAACGCTGTCCGCTGTCAACGACACCAACGACTACGCCGGCCCGGGCACCGGTTACCGGCCCAGCGGCGCGCGGTGGGAAGAGATGAAACGCCTGCGGCACGTCGTGAGCGCTCAGAACCCCGAGCAGGAAGTCGGCTGAGGAGGAGTCATGAACGACACCGGAGTGGGCAGCCGGCGCACGCTCGAGCTGACCGAGCTCGGCGAAGCCGGGCCCGGAACCCGCAGCGACGAGGTCGTCATCGGGATCTCGCCCGCGTTCGGCGACTTCTTCACCAAGACCATCGTGGACATCCCGCACGCCGAGGTCCTGCGGGAGCTGCTCGCCGGCATCGAGGAACAGGGCGTGCACGCGCGGGTGATCCGGTTCCGCGGCGGATCGGACCTGGCCGTCATCGCGCACGCGGCGGCGAAACTGTCCGGATCCGGCATCGCGGTCGGGGTGCTGTCGCGCGGCACCACGATGATCCACCAGAAGGACCTCGTGCGGCTGTCCAACCTGGAGCTGTTCCCGCAGGCACCGCTGATGGACCTGGAGACGTTCCGGAAGGTCGGCCGCAACGCCGCCCGGTACGCCAAGGGCGAGTCGCCGGAGCCGGTGCCCTCGCGCAACGACTTCATGGCCCGCCCGCGCTGGCAGGCCAAGGCGGCCCTGCTGCACATCAAGGAGACCGAGTTCGTCGTGCCCGGCGCCGCTCCCGTCGAGCTGGACGCGCGGATCCGGCTGGCCGACGCGGGCTGATCGCGATGGCGCTGGTGGCGGGCGTCGACATCGGGAACTCGACCACGGAGGCCTGTGTCGCGGAGATCGGTCCGGGTGGGCGCGTGGAGTACCTGGCCGGTGCGCTGACGCCGACGTCCGGGGTCAAGGGCACGGCCGACAACGTCCCGGGTGTGGTGGACGTGGTGCGGCGGGCGTTGTCGTCTGCCGGGCGTCGGGTGAGTGACCTGAGCGCGGTGCTGGTCAACGAGGCGACCCCGGTGATCAGCGGGCTGGCGATGGAGACCATCACCGAGACGATCGTGACCGAGTCGACGATGATCGGGCACAACCCGGACACGCCGGGTGGCGCGGGACTCGGTGTCGGTGAGACCGTCGCGTTCGGATCGCTTCGCGACTGCGCCCCGGGTACGAAGGTGATCTGCGCCGTCGGCGCCGGGGTGGATTTCGAGGACGCGGCGGCGGGCATCAACGCCGCCGTCGCGCGTGGGGTCGAGGTGGCCGGGGCGATCGTGCACGCGGACGACGCGACGCTGATCGCGAACCGGCTCGACGTGCCGATTCCGGTGGTCGACGAGGTCACCCTGGTGGAGAAGGTGCCGCTGGGCATGCCGGCGGCGGTCGAGGTCGCCGAGCCCGGCCGCACCGTCCGGACGCTGTCCAACTCCTACGGGATCGCGACTGTGTTCGACCTGGACGCCGAGCAGACCCGCATGATCGCGCCGGTCGCGCGGGCGCTGGTCGGCAACCGGTCGGCCGTCGTGGTGCGCACGCCCAGCGGGGACGTCACCGACCGGCGCATCCCGGCCGGGAGCCTCACGCTGATCGGCGAGCAGGCCCGGCGGACGATCGGGATCGACGCCGGCGCCGCGGAGATCATGGCCGCGCTGCGCCGCGTCCGGCCGCTGAGCGACGCCACGGGCGAGCCCGGGACGCACGTCGGCGGGATGCTCGCCCGCGTCCGCGACACCATGTCCGAGCTGACCGGCACCGCGGTGGGGTCGGTGCGGATCCAGGACGTGCTGGCGGTCGACACGTTCGTGCCGCAGGCGGTCACCGGTGCGCTGGCCGGTGAGTTCGCGCTGGAGAACGCCGTCGCGCTGGCCGCGATGGTGCGCACCAGCCGCGGCCCGATGCGGCTGCTGGCCGAGGAGTTGCGCGCGGCGCTGGGCGTCGAGGTGCTGATCGGTGGGGTCGAGGCGGACATGGCGGTGCTCGGCGCGCTGACGACGCCGGGCACGGGGCGCCCGGTCGCGATCCTCGACCTCGGCGGCGGGTCCACCGACGCGGCGGTCGCCGGCGACGGGGTCGTGCGGTCGGTGCACCTGGCCGGGGCCGGCGACCTGGTGACCAAACTGATCGACTCCGAGCTGGGCCTGGACAACCGCGAGCTGGCCGAGGACATCAAGAAGTACCCGCTGGCCAAGGCGGAGAGCTTCTTCCACGTGCGGATGGAGGACGGCACCGCGCGGTTCTTCGACGAGCCGTTGCCCGCGGAGGCGTTCGCCCGGGTGGTGGTGCTGGGCGATGCCGGGATGCGGCCGGTGCCGACCCGGCACAACCTGGAGAAGATCCGCCAGGTGCGGCGGTCGGCGAAGCACAAGGTGTTCGTGGTCAACGCGTTGCGGGCGCTGGAACAGGTGGCGCCGGGCGGGAACCTGCGGCAGATCGGGTTCGTCGTGGTGCTCGGCGGGTCCGCTTTGGACTTCGAAATCCCGGACCTGATCGCCGAAGCCGTGGCGGGCATGGGAATCGTCTGCGGCACCGGGAACGTGCGCGGCACGGAGGGTCCGCGCAACGCGGTGGCGACGGGGCTGGTCGCGAGCCACGCGCTGGCCGTGTCGCTGGAGACGGCAGGCTGATGCGCGGGCCCGCCGTGGTGGTGCGCTGCCGGGACGCCTCGTCGCCCTGGTTGCGGGAGATCCGGGCCGGGATGGAAGAGGAGGGCGTGCCGGTGCTGGTGGAGGAAGTGTCCGAAGGGGACGCGGTGGCGCTGGCCTTCGCCGCCGCCCGGCTGTCCTCTTTGGATGTCGGCGTGGGTGTGGCGGACTCGGTGTGCGTCCACCACGCCAAGCGGCCGTCCGGTTCGCCCGTGCTGACCGGTCCGCTGGGGCGCGCCCGGGTGCTCGGGCACAACGCGGCGCGGCTGGTCGTCGGAATTCCGCTCAAGTGAAGGAGAAGATGTGGCCCCACGACTCGCTCTCGCCGATGCCCAGGAGGTTCTCGAGGCCGCGCTGGCGAAGGCGGAGGACATCGGGCAGCCGATGAACGTGGCCGTCGTGGACGACGGCGGGCACCTGCTCGCGTTCGCCCGGCAGGACGGCGCGATTCTCGCCAGCGTCGACATCGCGATCCGCAAGGCGCGGACGGCGGCGTTGCTGAAGATGACGACCGCGCAGCTGGGGGAGGCGGCCGCGCCGGGTGCGCCCCTGTACGGCATCGAGGTGACCAACGGCGGACTCGTCATCTTCGGCGGCGGGATACCGCTGGTCCGCGGACGGGAGGTGGTCGGCGCGATCGGTGTCAGCGCCGGTTCCGTCGAGCAGGACACCGAGGTGGCGGAGGCAGGTGCGGCAGCGCTGCCCAAACGCGCGCGGCGGTGACAGGGACCGGACCGTCACGGTTCGCCAGCGCGGTGACACGTCGGCTGTGGTTCCTTGTCGACGTCCCGGGTTTTCGTCGAAATGGACGGCAGCCCGAGGGTGAGGAACCGACCCCGTTCTGGTCGCACGGTGGCGTCAGCACTCGCTTTCCGGGATGTAGCCTTGCTCGCACCCGTACTCGCGCTGCAGGTCGCCCGAGGTATCGCCCCGCCTCGGGCCGCCGGGGTCGAGGTAGCCTTGGTACTCGGGGCACTTCGGGTTGAACCGCCCGGCGTCCACGGCCCGCTGGCCGCAGCCGGGTCCGCTGTCGGCACGAGGCGAGCGCTTGGTCGACGATGTGCTCTTCGGGGGTGCGGTCGATATCGACGTGGCGGCCGGTACCGAGGTGGTCGGGATCGCCGACGTGGACGATGGCGGGGGCGTCGCGGGCACGGGACGCCCCTCACCGCACGCGGTCACGGCGAGGACCACAGCTACCACCAGACCGGCGGCTCGCGCCTGCATACCGGTACATCACGGAAACCGCGTCCGGCGTTAGTTGAGAGACCGGCCAGATCCGAAGACTCGAGGTATCTCACGGTGTGGGCGGATCGGCTATCCAACCGCGTCCGTTCGGGTGATCTGAACGCTGATCAGTGACATCGGAGGCGGACGCGGCGATCTTCACTCGCGGTGGCATGGAGGCTGCTTGTGAAGTCCGGTGAGGGTGGGCAGAAGGGGCTTTCACGCGCGCTCGCTCTCTGGCATCCTGTAGGGCTCGCCGGAGGACGGCGGGCCCTGGAGCCCAATGCTGCCAGGTCCGTAAGCCCGTCTTCGCGAGGGGGATGCAGCGGTATGACCGCGCAAGTGGATACGCGCCGACTGACTGTTGTCGCGAGCAAGGTCGACGAGTGGCGCAGGAGACTCATCGACCTCAGCTACCGCAATACCTTGCTCTACTTCCGGGACACGAAGACCGCGACTCTCGACCTCACCCAGGCGGACGCCGACGCGCTGACTGCCCTCGAATCCGGCTCCAGGGTCCGGCTGCGTGCGCTCGTATCCGACGACGAGCTGCATCGGGACGCCTGCCGGAGAGCCCGGAACCTGAGCCGGAAGATTCGCATCTTCGACGAAGAGCAGGGTATCGACGTCGGACGGGTGGCGTTCGGGCTGGTGCGGACGACGGCCCGGAGGAATGGCCAGGGCAACATTCCCGCGCTTCGCGCTCCGCTGCTTCTCCGGCCTCTGGCCCTGACCACGAGGACGGCCACCGACAGCGACTTCACACTTGCGCTGACGGATGAAGCGGAACTGAATCCCGTCCTGATCCATGCGCTCGACGAACACTTCGGTGTGGAGGTCGAGCGGATCGAGGGCGTCCTCGAAACGGCGGCTGAGGGCCTCACCGGCATGGCACTCGCCGAGAAGGTTCACGCGCAACTCGCCGAGGCGGCCGGCGCCCAGGGGGTCGAGCTCACGTTCGAACGCGCCGTGGTGGTCGGTACCTTCAACTACGTCAAGCTTCCCATGGTCGAGGACTTGGCGAACGCGACCGAGCTGCTTACCTCACACGATCTCGTCGCCGCTCTGGCCGGGTTCGAACCGGCGAAGGAAGCGCTGATCACCGATTCCGCCGATCTCCACATACCACAGGTCGACGAGCTCAACCCCTCGGACGAGTACCTGGTACAGGATGCCGATTCCTCACAACACCGCGCGATCATGACCGCGTTGAGCGGGCAGCACCTCCTCATCGAAGGGCCGCCGGGCACCGGCAAGAGCCAGACCATCGCGAACATCATCGCCGGCGCGGCGGCAACCGGGAAGAAGGTGCTGTTCGTCGCGGAGAAACGAGCCGCCATCGAGGCCGTGCTGAACAGGCTGGCCGAGGTCGGGCTGGACGGGCTCGTCTTCGATCTTCACCAGCAGAACGCCTCGAAGCGTGAAGTCGCTCAGCAACTCGCGCAAAGCCTCGACCGCGTCACGAAAGAACCGCCGGTCGACACAGAGGAGCTTCACGAACGCTTGGTGACGTCGCGGCAGAGACTCCTCGACCACTCCCGTGAACTCCACGTGCGCCGGGACCCCTGGAACATCAGTGCCTACGAGGTCCGCGCGCAGCTGCTCGATCTGCCATCCGACGACATGCCCGGAGTGTTCCGTGGTGATCGGCTCCGGGCCCTGAACGCGGCCACCGTACGGGAGGTCGAACGGAGTCTGAAGGACTTCGTCGAGCTCGATGGGCTGCGCATACTGCGCGGGGAGACTCCGTGGCGGAACGCGGATGTCCGCACGGACGAGGACGTGCGCAAGATCCTGGTCGAGCTGGATCAGCTGGCCGATGGGACCCTGCGGCGTGGACAGGAGGGAATGCACCGGTTGCTCCGGCAGACGGGGTTGGCCGCTCCGCACGACATCGAAGCCTGGGAGCACGTCCTTCGCCTGCTCGATGACGTCTCGAAGAGCGTCGACGCCTTCGGGCCGGAGATCTTCGGTTCCCATCTCGACGCTTTTCACTGTGCTACTGGTGATCGGAAGCAGCGCGAACGGTACGCACCGCACATCACTTTGTCGTGGAAACAGCGTCGCGCATTGGTCAAGCAGCTCAGGGCGATGTCACGGAACGGGCTCGTCAAGCGTCCGGCATTGCACGCCGCGCTCAGCCAGGTTCTCGAACAGCGCGACCGTTGGCGTCGTCTGGGCGGACAACACACCGTTCCGGCGCAGGTTGTCGGACTCGAGGAGGTGATGCGCGACTACCAGACCCTGCGCACCCAGCTGGCCGCGGTAGCGGCTTCCGCTCGACGTCCTGATCTCACCCCTGGACCGGCCCATGTGGTGGAACAGAAGCTCGGTGAGCTCCGTGACGACCACCGGATGCTGTTCCGGATGCCGACGTTGAACGGGCACCTGCAGTTCTTCCGCCGGCTAGGCCTCGATGAGCTGTTGAACCAGATCGCACAACGCAACCTGACGGCCGAGCAGGCGTGGATGTCCTTCAAGCGCATTTGGTTGAAATCCCTGGACGACGAGTTCAGGATCCAGTCACGGGAGCTCGGACAATTCGTTCCTGAACGGCAGGACCGCGCCGCCGACGATTTCCGGGCGGCGGACACGCGTCATCGTGCTCAGGCCGCACGGCGGGTGCGGCGGCAGGTCGCACGGATGGCGAGGCAGGCCGGTGACGCGTACCCGGAGCAGACGCGGGTCCTGCGGCAGCAGGCGAGCCGGAAGAGCCGGCACATGGCCACCCGGAAACTTGTCCAGCAAACCTCGGACGTACTGCTCTCACTGCGGCCGTGCTGGGCGATGTCGCCTCTGGTCGTGAGCCGCATGCTGCCGGCCGAAAGGCTCTTCGACCTGGTCGTGTTCGACGAGGCGAGCCAGATCCAGCCGCACGACGCGATCACCGCCATCATGCGCGGTGACCAGCTCGTGGTCGCGGGAGACGAGAAGCAGTTGCCGCCATCCACCTACTTCGAGCGGGTACTCATCGGCGACGGTGATGAGGACGAGAACGAGGACGATCTCGGTGACTACGAATCGATCCTGACGGCATTGCGGTCCGTCATCCCGGCTACTCAGATGCTGACGTGGCACTACCGGAGTGCTGACGAGCGGTTGATCTCCTTCTCCAACCGCGAGATCTACCGGGACGCGCTGGTCACGTTCCCCGGCCCGGCCAAGGACAACCCCGTCACCCTGGAGCTGGTGAACGGCGAGGCGTCACCGGGTCAGGACGGCTCCGCTCCCGCCGAGGTGGAGCGGGTAGTCGAGTTGATCCTGCACCACGCGCGGACACGCCCGGGCGAAAGCCTCGGCGTGATCACGCCTGGCGAGAAGCACCAGGCGCGCATCGAACGCCGGCTGGCGCAGGCTCGTCGCGAGTCCCCCGAACTCGACGAGTTCTTCTCCGAGGACGTGGAACTCACCCGGCGGTTCTTCGTCAAGAACCTGGAGAGCGTTCAGGGTGATGAGAGGGATGCGATCATCCTCAGCCTCGGCGTCGCCCGCAGCGCGTCCGGCCGGATCAACAGGACGAGTTTCGGCCTGCTCAACAGAAAGGGGAGCGAGCGGCGGGTGAACGTGGCCGTCACGCGGGCGAAGAACCGGATGACGGTCGTCGCGTCCTTTTCCGCTGCTGACCTCGAACCATCGCCCGACCTGACGGGAACCGAACTCCTGCGACGCTATCTGGACTTCGCCGAGCGACTGGGGCGGATCGAACAAGTGGGCTCGCTGGACGACGTGCCACTGAACGGTTTCGAACGCTCGATCCGGGATGCCCTGAGTGAACGTGGTGTGCCGGTCTACCCCCAGTGGGGGTTCTCGGACTACCGGATCGACTTCGCACTGGGGCACCGGGACCAGCCTGGACGGATGGTGCTCGCTGTCGAAGCCGATGGCGAGCGCTACCACCGGGCTCCCTCCGCCCGAGACCGCGACCGCCTGCGGCAGTCGCATCTGGAGAAGCTCGGCTGGCGCTTCCACAGGTTGTGGTCTTCGGCGTGGTTCGCCGACACCGCGAAAGAGACCGAGCGGATCATCTCGGCATGGCAGCGCGCCATGGATGAGGCCGACGCGCCGTCCGCCGAAGACCCCGTGCTGGAAAGCGACGTCGAAATCCCGGAAGACATCGCCGTCTCGCGTAGCCCGCGTCCGCGAGTCCCGGCTGGGCTGCCGATTCACCAATACACGGAACGGCAGCTCGTCGAGGTGTGCCGGTGGCTGATGACCGACCGCCTGCATCTCAGCCGTGATGAGCGATTGGCCCAGGCAATGGCCGACCTGGGCTTCCAGCGCCGGGGCCCGCGCATCGTCGAAAGGCTCACCGCCGCAATCGACGTCGCGCAGAAGTTGGCGGACCAGGAGGAGGACTGAGATGTTTCCGTTGGACCCACGGACGCTCGACCGCTTGGCGAAGATCATTGTGGACATCGGTGGTCCCTACGAACGCAAGGGCTACGAGCTCGAGGAGCTGATGCGGAACGCGCAATGGGAGGACGTGCCGGCTTACGACGGCTCCCCGCGAGTGCCGTGGCTCCGGGAGCAACTCGAAAAGCGACGGGAGAACCTTGCCGAGATCGAGCGGCTCCTGTGCCGGGTGTGCGACCCCGTCGAATACGACGATGGCGTGGTCAGTGCCAATGAATTCCGGGACGTGGTCAACGCGAAACTCGAATCGGAAGGGCTTGTTGTCACCCTGGTCGGCGGCCGGCCGGTGGTGGGACAGGTGGGTACGGACGGGTCCGCGCCCACCTTCGCCGAACCGCCTGATCTGCGTGGCAGGCTGGAGAAGCTGATCAACGACCCGGCCACGGTCGATGTGCTGATGGGCAGGGTCGAGGAGACGAGGATCTGCTTCTCCAACGGGGCATACCGGATGGCGACTATCGGCATCGGAACGTTCATCGAGGGACTGCTGCTCTCGGTCCTCCTCGAGCGTGACGATGATCTGCGGGAGAACGGCTTTCCCGACGTCCGGCAGCGGATCCCCGCGGAGAGGCGCTCAGGCAGGCGCTTCCCCGCGGACTTCGCGCCCATGGAACTTCTGATCGACACCGCTTTCGCGAAGGACTGGGTCCAGCTCGACGCGACAACGTTCGCCCACACGGTGCGCGACTTCAGGAACTTCATCCATCCACGCAAGGAACTGGCCGAGCAGCCCCGTTTCGACGGGGATACGGTGATGCTGTGCTGGGGGCCCGTCCAGGCGCTTCTCAACGACCTCGAACACAACCTGCCACCGGCCTGAGCCCGGTGGAACGGTCAGGCCATGCCGCCGTTGGTGTAGATCACCTGGCCGTTCACCCAGCGAGCCGGGCCTGCGAGGAAGGCCACCGTCTCGGCGACGTCCTCCGGCGTGCCCAGCCGCTCGAGCGGGGACTGCGCGGCCAGCCGGTCGATCGTCGCCTGGTCTTTGCCTTCCAGGAACAGCGGGGTGGCCGTCGGGCCGGGGGCGACCGCGTTCACGGTCACGTCGCGGCCCCGCATCTCGCGCGCCAGCACCAGTGTCATCGCCTCCACGGCGCCCTTGCTGGCGGCGTACGCGGCGTACGTGGGGAACGCCAGCCGCGTCACCGAGGTCGAGAAGTTGATGATCGCGCCGCCACCGCGGATCCGCCGTGCCGCCTGCTGCGACACCACGAACGTGCCGCGGATGTTCGTCCGGTGCATCCGGTCCAGGTCGTCCAGGTTCAGGTCGACCAGCGGCGACAGCAGCATGATCCCGGCCGTGTTCACCACCACGTCGACGCCGCCGAACGCCTCCTCGACGGCGTCGAACGCGGCGGCCATCGCGGCCTCGTCCGCCACGTCACCGCCCACCGCGATCGCCTTGCCGCCCGCGTCTTCGATCCGGCCGACCACCTCGTCCGCGGCCGCCTTCCGGCCCGCGTAGTGCACGGCCACCGCCATGCCGTCGGCCGCCAGCCGCTCCGCCACCGCGCTACCGATCCCGCCCGAACCACCTGTCACCAGGGCCACTCGCATGTCTGCCTCCTTGGTAATGAACGCTGAGTCCATTAAAGCACTTTGTGAACGACGCGTCCATATGGCAAGCTGGCGCCGTGGACGTGAGACGACGCGGCCGTGGACGCCGACCCGCCGCCGAGGTGCGGGACGACATCCTCACCGCGGCCGGCAAGCTGCTGATCGACGAGGGCATGGCCGCGTTCACCATTGAGAGGGTCGCGCTCGAGGC
Organism: Amycolatopsis thermophila; assembly: GCF_030814215.1. NCBI lineage: Bacteria > Bacillati > Actinomycetota > Actinomycetes > Pseudonocardiales > Pseudonocardiaceae > Amycolatopsis > Amycolatopsis thermophila. The sequence goes on from NZ_JAUSUT010000001.1 coordinate 3,203,659, forward strand.
CGGTGCGAGCAAGACGACGATCTACAAGTGGTGGCGGTCGAAGGGTGCGCTGGCCCTCGACGGGTACTTCCACGCTGTCGAGTCGACCCTCGCCTTCCCCGACACCGGGGACATCGAGGCCGACCTGAGCAGTCAGGTCCGCGCCTTCGTGCACCTGCTGACCGAGACGCCCGCCGGTCGCGTGATCGCCGAGCTCGCCGGGCAGGCCCAGACGGACCCGGACTTGGCGACCGCGCTGCGGGAGCGCTACACGGTGCCGCGGCGCCGGCTGGCCGTCGAGGTGATGGAGCGGGCGCGGTCGCGCGGGCAGCTGCGAGGTGATGTGGATTTCGAGGTGGTGGTGGATCAGCTGTGGGGGGCTTGCTACCACCGGTTGTTGCTGCCGGCCGAGCCGCTGAACGATCAGTTCGCGGTGGAGTTGGTGCGGAACGTGCTGCGGGGGATCCGGGCGTAGCGGCTACCCGGAGCGTGGAATGGTCCGTTCACGCCCGCGCGGGTGGCGCTGTCGTGCGGCAGCGAACCGGTCTCGAATCAGGTTCGAGATGAATGGTCCGCTCACCTCCGCGCGAGTGGCACTCTCGCGCCGCAGCGAACCGGTTCCGAGCGCGTCGGCGATGAATGGTCCGTTCATCGCGGCGCGAGCGGCGCTCTCGTGTGGCAGCGAACCCGATCCCGCGCCGCGACGGTGGTGAACGGTCCGTTCATCCCCCGGTGAGTGGCACTCTTGTGCGCGCGGGTGGCCCAATCCGGAGGCAGCCGCCGCCACCCTGCCGAACTTCAGGCCGCGACCCGGCAAGACCTCGGGCTGCGACCCGCCGAATCCCGCGTCGAACGGCGGGGAACCGAAGGCAGCCAACCGGCAAACCCAAAGGCCGCCACCCCGAGCAAACCCCAAGGCGTCACCCGCGGAATCTCAGGCCGGCCGCGGCGGAACCTCAGGCCCCCACGCAGCAAGACCTCGGGCTGCGACCCTGCGCAACCCAGGTCGGTCCCCCGTCGTCGCACCGGCCCGCCGCCCGGCCAATCCCCGGGCCGCCACCGGCCAAACCCCCGGGGCGCCCCCGCGAACGCCAGACCGGCGCCCGGCGACTCCCGAGGCCGCCGCCCGGCCAAACCCCAGACCGCCACCGGCCGAAACCCCGGGGCGCCCCCGCGAACGCCACACCGGCGCCCGGCGACTCCCGAGGCCGCCGCCCGGCCAAACCCCAGACCGCCACCGGCCGAAACCCCGGGGCGCCCCCGCGAACGCCAGGCCGCCGCCCGGCGAACCCGAGGCCGCCACCCGGCCAATCCCTGGGCCGCCACCGGCCAAAACCCCGGGGCCACCCCGCGAGCCCCAGGCCGCCGACCCCGCGAGCCCCAGGCCGCCCGCCCAGCGATACCTCAGCCCGCCAGCACCTCGGACTTCTCGGCGCCCCGCACCAGCAGCATCCGGTGCCGCGCCACCTGCTTGGCCGCGCCGAACCCGGCCACCGCCACGAATCGGTCTCCCGCGAAGTACCCGGCCACCGTCCCCTTCACCGGACCACCCGCCAGGCCCTCGCCCTGCAGCGGCACCACGCTGTCGGCCACCTGGGGCCGCCCGGCCATCTGGATCTTCAGCCCGAACTGGTCCGACCAGAAGTACGGCACCGCGGGCGCGGGAGCCTCGACGCCGAGGATGTCCCGCGCCACGACCGCCGCCTGGTCGGTCACGCTCGTCCAGTGTTCGTACCGGAAGCGGCCCCCGTGGCCGGCGTCGTCCCACGCCGCGACGTCCCCGACGGCCCACACCCCGTCCGCACCCAGCACCCGGCCACTCGCATCGCAGGCCAGGCCGTTCGTGACGTCGAGATCCAGTTCGGTGCGAAGCCAGTCCACGCGGGGCACCGCGCCCACGCCGACCAGCACCACGTCCGCCGAGAGCCGCGTCCCGCCCGCGAGGCGCACCGTCCGCGCATCGGCGAAACCGGCCATCGTCGTCCCGAGCCGAAGGTCCACGCCGGCCTCCGTGAGCATCCTCCCGCACAACACGCCGACCTCCGGGCCGAGCGCCCGCTCGCACGGCACCGGCCCCGCCTCCAGCACCGTGACCGCCAGCCCCCGATCACGGGCAGCACTGGCGACCTCGGCGCCGATGAACCCGGCACCCACGACCAGCAGCGACGGCGCCTCCTCCAGAGCGGCCTTCAACGCCAGCGCGTCGTCGAGCGTGCGCAGCGTGTGCACCCCGTCCGGCTGGCCAGGCAGCCGACGCGCCTCCGCACCGGTCGCCACGACAATCGCGTCCGCGGCCAGCGACCGCCCGTCCGCCAGCTCGACAGCCCCCGCAGTCAGGCCGACGGCCGGAACGCCGAAGTGGGTGTCGACGGCGAGCCCGGCGAGCGCCTCGGCGTCCTTCAGCACGATGCGCTCGGGCGCCCACGCGCCGGTGAGGATCTGCTTCGACAGCGGCGGCCGGTCGTACGGCGCGTGCGGCTCCGCGCCCACCAGGCTGATCCGGCCCCGGTAACCCTGGTTGCGCAGCTGCTCGACCGTGCGCACCCCGCCCAGCCCGGCACCGACCACCACGACGTGCTCGACCACCACGACCCTCCGCTCGCCGTTTGCGATCATGGTAGGGCGGCGGTCGCGGGACGGGTCGGGCGAGCAACCCTTGCTCTGCGTGACGCGGGCAGACCCCGGGATCACGCTTCGTGATCGGACGAAGCCGCCGCGCCGAACACCAACGGCACGTGCTCGCGGCCCCCTCGTCCGCGAGCACGTAGACGCCCCTCGGCGCGCGAACGACCCGAAATCAGCCCCTCACGAAAACACCCGTGCGGGTGAGAAAACGGATGCCCGGAACGACCGGCTCCAGGGTTGTTTCAGCCGTTCCGGGCATCCAGGCGCTCACTCGGCGGGGTCGTCCCGCCGGTGGTGCCGTCCGGTGGGGGACAGGTGGTGGCGCCAGCGCGCCGGCCGGTCCGTTTCGTGTCGGTTGCCGGATCTGGAGCCACTGCCCAGCACGTCGTCGGCCGCCACCAGACGCTCCTCGCCGTCGGCGTCGGTCAAGGGCACCATCAGTCCCCCGGCCGCGTCGGCCCGGCACTCACCGGACACGGCGCCCACGCGCACGGTCACCTTGTCGGGCCCGTCGTCGTCGCGGTCGAGGTACATGAGCCGTTTCCCGACCGGGAAGGCGTCCGCCTGCAGGTGGTGGTCGTGGGACATGGTCGTCATCCGGTGCTCCCCTCGCATGGTCTTTCCTACAGCGTTCACCGCCGGGGTCCGGAGCGGATTTCGGTCCGCCGTCTGCCTGCCTCCTGGCGACGGCGGAACCCGATGCTAACTGGCAAATCGCGCGAGCACGACCCTTTGTTTCTCAGAAGTCGTTCGGGCGCACCGGGTCGCGGCCCTCGACGATCTCCCGCGCCAGGTCGGCGACGCGTTTGTTGTGGTCCCGCGCAAACCTCCGCAGTCCCTCGAACGCTTTGTCCACACTGATCTTGTGCCGTTCCGCCAGCACGCCTTTCGCCTGCTCGATGACGACACGGCTGTCCAGTGCGATCTGCAGGTGCCGCAGGCGGACTCCGAGCTGGTGCAGATCCCGTTGGTGCGCCAGGCGAAGCGCCGCCGCGTGCGCGAGCATCCGGCCCCTCGTGTGGGCGTTTCCGCCGCCGTCGAACAGGCACAGCACGCCCAGCGGATCGCCGACGGCCTGAATGGGCACCGTGTGTACCGCCGAGTAACCGGCTTCCGCGCAGGCAGCGGAAAACCGCGGCCACGGGCCGTGGCCCGATGATCCACTGTGGAGACACTCGGGTACCGGTCCCTCTCCGTGCTCGAGCTGGAACCGCACGAGCGCGTTCCCGTGTCCGGTCCCGGCGGTCACTTCCGCCTCGCCCGGGTACGACAGCAGCACCCCGGCATCGCGTGCCGGGACGACGGCGACCGCGCGCGCGGCGAGGTCCTGCGCGAACCGGGTCGCGTCGAAGTCCTCGGCCTCGCGCGACAGCAGCTCGAACAGGGTGTCGATCAGATCCGTGCGCATCGGCCGCCATCCCGGGCTGTGTGGGAAAGCGGTACCCGCCGTCCGGTTCGCGGAACTGCGCTGATCGGGTGAATCACGGGCCGTCGTTGATCGACTCTGCACCGTGCTTGACCAGCGTCAACCGCGGCCCGAACAGGCGAGGAAACTTGTGTGACCTGCGTTACGGTCATACGGTGGATCAGGCTGGCAGGCCCACCACCGAGGGAAGTGACCCGCGATGCCGCGGTCAGCGGATCCACTCGTCACTGCCGACGCCGTCTTCGAGCGCCGCGAGGCCCCGGCACGCGACCTGGCCGCCCAGGCCGACGCCGTCGCGCACGCCTGCCACGCGATGGCGGTGCGGTTCCACCGGGGCGGCAAGCTGGTCGTGTTCGGCAACGGCGGTTCCAGCACCGACGCCCAGCACGTGGCCGTCGAGTTCGTGCACCCGGTGATCGTCGGCAAGCGCGCGTTCCCGGCCATCTCGCTCACCGCCGACATCGCGACGCTCACCGGGGTCGCCAACCGCACCGGGTTGTCCGACGTGTTCGCCCACCAGATCCGGGTCCTGGCCGATCCGGCGGACATCGCGCTCGGCATCTCCACCGACGGCGAGTGCGCGAACGTGTTGCGGGGCCTGGAGGTCGCGCACGAGCGCGGCCTGCTGACCCTCGCGCTCACCGGCGGGGACGGCGGCGCGGTCGGGCGCAGCCCGGCGGTCGACCACCTGCTGCTCGCGCGGTCCGCCGATCCGCGCGTGGTCAAGGAGGTCCACGTCACGGCCTACCACATCCTGTGGGAGCTGGTGCACGTGTTGTTCGAGCAACCCGGTCTGCTCGACCCCGCCGTGCTGGGGACGTGAGCGCCATGGCCGGCGAGGAGATGGAATCGCTGTACCCGCTCCGGTACGCCGACGGCACCGATCTGGACGCCGTGCTCGCCGAGGTCCGCCAGTCGACCGTGCGCAAGGCCAATGAGATCGCCGACCTGCGCCGCGGTGTCCTGGAGCGCGACGGGGTCCAGCTGACCTCGTGCGCGTGGGACATGGCCGTGCGCTTCGCGCGCGGCGGCCGGCTGCTCGCCTTCGGCAACGGCGTCAGCTCGACCGACGCGCAGGACCTCGCCGGCCTGTTCCTGAGCCCGGCCGGGGACGCGCGTCCGTTGCCCGCGTTCGGGCTCACCAACGACATCGCGGTCGTCACGGCCCTGTCCGACGACATCGGGTTCGACGTCGTGTTCGCCCGCCAGATCGGCGCGTTCGGGCGCGCCGGGGACATCGCGGTCGGGCTGTCCACGAGCGGCAACTCGCCGAACCTGTTGCGCGCCTTCGACGAAGCCGCCCGCCGCGGCCTGCTGACCGTGGGCATCGCGGGCTACGACGGCGGCCGGATGGCCGAAGTGGACTCGATCGACTACCTGTTCGTCGTCCCGTCGGCGTCGGTGCACCGCGTCCAGGAAGCGCAGACGACGCTCTACCACGCGCTGTGGGAGCTCACGCTCGCCGAACTGCCGGCCCACGAAGCGGGCCAGTCGCACGTCCCCACCCACTGAGCTGCCGGGTGATCAGCCGTGTCCACCGCCACCCAGCCGAGCATCGAGTCGGGTCGCGCCGGACCGGCGGGATGAGGATCAAGTTGGTGGAGGTGGGTCAGGTGTGTCAAACGTGCGGGTGTTCGGACACCGCTGCCGTCGTCACGGAACCGGGTCACGGCCACGGGCACCGGGTGGCGCGGGAACCGGACGCGCTGGCCGAGAACGACGTTCTGGCCGAGGAGAACCGCGCCTGGCTGCGCTACCAGGGCGTGCTGGCCGTCAACCTGATGAGCTCGCCGGGCTCGGGCAAGACCACGCTGCTCGAACGGACGGCGCGGGAGTCCGGCCTGCCGGTCACGGCGATCGAGGGCGACCAGGAGACGTTGCTGGACGCCGAACGGATCAAGGCGGCGGGCGCGCCGGTGGTGCAGATCAACACCGGGACCGGGTGCCACCTCGACGCGGCGATGGTGGACCGGGCGCTGCGCACGCTCGAACCCGAACGCGGTTCGGTGCTGTTCATCGAGAACGTCGGCAACCTGGTGTGCCCGGCGCTGTTCGACCTCGGCGAGTCCTGCCGGGTGGTGGTCCTGTCCGTCACGGAGGGGCAGGACGAACCGCTGAAGTACCCGCGCATGTTCGCCGCCGCGGACCTGGTGGTGCTCAACAAGATCGACCTGCTGCCGTACCTGGACTTCGACGTGGAACTGTTCGACGAGAACGCCCGGAAGATCAACCCCGGCGTGGAGGTCCTGCGGGTGTCGGCGACGCGCGGGACCGGGCTGGCGGACTGGTTCGGGTGGCTGCGCGAGCGCGCGGGATGAGGTGGTGATGAGCACGGACAGCGTGGAGGTCCGGCGCACGGCGATCGCCGGCCCGCCCGGTGGTCAGGGCGGGGGACGCGCGGAGTCCGCGGTAGCAGGACGACGGGCCGCCTGCGATCGGTGAGCGGCGCGGTATCGTCCACTTCGCACAGTCGGCTCAGTTCGCTCGCGCGGGCCGGCGGATCACGGTGTCGCGAGGTCCGCCGCGTCGTACTTGCACGCCGCGTTCCACAGGAGGAACGAGTCCATCCCGTTCTCGCGCGCCCCGTCGAGCTGGGCGCGGATCTGCTCCGGTCCATAGTGGACCTTCATGCTGAACGCCTGGATCCACGGGATGATCACCGCCTGCGTGCCGGCCGCCTGCTGGGCGAACGCGGCCAGCGACCGTTGTGTGATGTCGTGCGGCTCGGATTCCGGGTCGGCCACCCCGTACTCGCCCGCGCCCCAGTGCGACGGGTAGATCATCGGCGCGATGTAGTCCACGCGGCGGGCCATCTTGGCGATGTCCTGCCCGATCTGCGTCGGCCGGTTGACCGCTATCCCGAACACCGAAGCGCCGACGAACGCGCCCTCCGCCCGCACCGCGTTGCGGCTCTCGTCCAAGAAGTCCGCGACGGCGTCCTCCGGCGTGCCCTGCAGGCCGGGGAACCGCAGCTGCTCGATGGGTCCTTCGGGCCGCCGGACGTAGTCGTAGAGGACGTCGTCGAACCCGGCCCGCGCGGCCTCGGCCGCCAGCGCGATGTTGTACTCGCGCACCTCACGGTTGGCGAAGTTCGTGAACGCGTACTCGCCGTACCCGCTGGCCCACGGCTGGCCGTCGGCGCTCTGCACGACCCGGTCGCGCTTGCCGGACTCCCACGAGGCCCGCGCCAGGATCGGGTCCCGGAACGCCACCAGCCGCCCGACGACCCGGATGCCCTCCTTGTGCAGCTGCTCGACGACCCCGTGCAGGTCGTAGTAGTTCTTCGAGGCGCCGATCTCCCGCGCGAGCGGCACCTGCGAGGCGTACCCGACCTCGCCGCTCTCGTCCTTGATGTCCAGCTCGATCGTGTCGATCAGCCCGTCCCGCGCCATCTGCAGCACCGGGTCGCGCAACGCCGGCGCCGTCCACGCCTGCGCGGTCATGTGCACGCCGCGCATGCCGGGGTGCCGGGCCAGCACCGGCACCCGCCCGGCCGCGCGGTTGCCCGCCGCGTCCTGCGCGCCGATCTCGATCTTCGCCGGCGGGGTCGGGACGGTGGCGGTGAAGTTGCCGAACTCGTTGACCTTCACCTCTTCGCCCTGCACCGTGACCTTGTCGGCGCCCTTGGCCGTGCCGCGCAGCGTCACCGGCTTGCGCGGGTCGTTGATCTCGACGGGCTGGAACGACAGCTCGGGAGCGGTGTTGTCCACGCTGAACGTGCGGGTCACCTCGGCGTCCGGCAGTCCCGGAACCTCGTTCGGCAGCCGGGCGACGAGCGTGTGCTGGCCGTCGTCGATCTTCAGCGGCGGGAGGACCAGACGTCCGCCGTCACGCTTGGTGGCCACCGGCTGGTCGTCCAGGGTGACCGCCACCCGGTCGAGGTCGCTGTCGCGCGCCGCCGTCACCCGGATGTCGCGCAGGGACTCCGCGTTCGTGGTCACCTTGTCCCCGAGCCCCTGGATGGCGAGCCCGAACGGCAGCGACCCCACCACCACCGGGGCGAGGGCGACGGCGATGGTCGCGACGATCACGACGAGGACGAGGACCGAGTTCTCCGAGCGCGTGTGGTGCCTGCCCATGTACCCCTCCCGTGCCGGTGCCGAGCAGGAGGCACATTCCCCGGTTCGATCGGGTCATGCGGGATTCCATCCCTTCGGGTTACACCCCGTTGCCTCCGCGCTACGGACGGCGCACGTTGGAAGGCGTGACACCCAAACTGGCTTCCCTCGTCGCGGTCCTGTTCCTGGCCACGGGATGCACGACGGTCGTGACCGGCCAGCCGCACGAGCAACGCGACGGCGCGCGGGAGTGGGCCGCCTTCGCCCCGCTGCGCTCACCGGACGCGCCCGCCGCGCCGGCCGATCCGGCCGCGGTCCGGGCGAACGAGCTGGGCCACGTCCCCGTGCTCATGTACCACCGCATCGTGGCCGAGCCGGAGTCGGTGTACGACCGCACCCCGGACGACTTCCGGGCCGAGCTGGAGCGGCTCGACCGGGAGGGCTACGTCCCGGTGCCGGCCGCCGACTTCACCGCGGGCCGTCTCGACGTGCCCGCGGGCAAGCACCCGGTGGTGATCACCTTCGACGACGGCGACCCGAGCCAGTTCGCGCTCGGACCGGACGGCAACCCGGCGCCGGGGACCGCGGTCGCGATCATGCTCGACGTCGCCCGCAGCCACCCGTCGTTCCGCCCGGCGGCCACGTTCTACGTCAACGCCGAGCCGTTCGGCGACCCCGGCGGCACACGCACGATCCCGTGGCTGCTCGCCCACGGGTTCGACGTCGGCAACCACACGATGACCCACGCGAACCTGCGGGAGGCCGACGAAGGCACGACGCACACCGAGATCGCCGACCTGGACGCCCTGATCCGGCGCGCCGCGCCTCAGGCGAACCCGGCGACCATCGCGCTGCCGTTCGGCATCCACCCGCGTCCGCCGGAGCTGGCGTTGCACGGCGACGGCTACGACTACCAGGGCGCGTTCCTGGTCGGCTCGAACCCGTCCGCGTCACCGTTCACCACGGACTTCGACCCGCTGAACATCCCGCGCATCCGGTCGCAGGGCGCGGACGGCGACGAGGCCGAGTACGGGTCGTCGGCGTGGCTGGACAAGCTCGCGCACGGCAACAGCCTCTACACCTCTGACGGCGACCCGGCCCGCATCTCCTACCCAAAGGCCGACTCGGACGAGGTGGCCGCGAAGTTCCGTGGTCAGGAGAACCCGTACTAGGGCCTGTCCTCAAAGCCAGATGGGCGGGTGGCCAGGTCGATCATGCCGGTCGGCGATCACCCGTCGCGGCCTGGTTGCCGGATGCCCGGGCCCGTCTTCCACGGCCCCTAACGCTCGGGCAGGTCCCGCCACGCCACCCCCGTTCTGGCCTTGAACAACATCCCGTTGATCACCCGGCGGACATCAACCCGCGGACGGCCCCTCACACCCGACGGAGCCGGTTTCCGCCGTTCCGGGGCTCCAGTTCGGACAGTCGCGCCGTGTGGCGCGCACGCAGCGCGGTGCCGGCGTCCGGCTCCAGCGGAAGCCCAGGTGCGACAACCTCTTCGGCGCTCCGGCCGTTGGTGACGGACAGCCCGATGCGGTCAGCGGCGGGCCAGCGCCGCGTTGTGCATGACGTGCTGCATCAGGATCACGAGCACCTGCTTCGTGGACTCGCGGTCCCGCGCGTCACACAGCAGGATCGGCACCGACTCGTCCAGTTCGAGCGCCGCGCGCACCTCTTCGGTGCCGTAGCGGTAGGCGTTGTCGAAGCAGTTGACCCCGACCACGAACGGCAGGCCGCGGCGCTCGAAGAAGTCCACGGCGGGGAAACAGCTCTCCAGCCGGCGCGTGTCGGCCAGCACGACGGCGCCCAACGCACCCTGCGCGAGCTCGTCCCACATGAACCAGAACCGGTCCTGCCCCGGCGTGCCGAACAGGTACAGGATGAGTTCGGGGTTGATCGTGATGCGGCCGAAGTCCAGCGCCACCGTGGTGGTGGTCTTGCTCTCCACGCCGGTCAGGTCGTCGATCCCGGCCGAGGCCTGGGTGATCGATTCCTCCGTCCGCAGCGGGGAGATCTCGCTCACCGAGCCGACCATGGTGGTCTTGCCGACCCCGAAACCGCCTGCGATCAGCAGCTTCACCACGGTGGCGGAGACGTTCCGCCGGGGCTCAGAGCCTGCGAATGCCATCGAGAACCGCCTGGAGTACGTGTTGTTCGGGGGTGTCGGACAGGGGCTGGGACGTCCGGTAGATCACGTGCCCGCGTTCGATGAGGTCGGCGAGCAGGACCTTCACGATCGGCACCGGCAGGTCGAGGTGGGCCGCGACCTCGGCGACCGACAGCGGCCGCTGGCACAGCCGCACGATGCGCGCGTACTCGGGCGCCATCGTGGCCGCTTCGGCCGGTCCGGGCAGGGCGACCACCAGCGACAGCAGCTGCAGGTCGATGTTGCCGGCGTGGGTACGGCCGCCCGTGATCGTGTACGGCCGGGCTATCGGGCCGGCCGCGTCATCGAACCACGTGTCCTCGTCCCGCGGGATCATCATCATGGCGCGGTTTGCTGCTCAACCCGTGGCGCGGCGCTGAGCGCGGCACCGACCCGTTTCACCATCATGTTCATCGCGTACGCGACCAGGCCCATGTCGACGTCCTCGGCGGTCAGCAGCGCGAGGCAGGCGCCGTGCCCGGCCGTGGTGACGAACAGGAACGCGTGCTCCATCTCGACCACGGTCTGGCGGACCGCGCCGCCGCCGAAGTGGCGCCCGGTGCCCTTGGCGAGGCTCTGGAACGCCGACGCGACCGCGGACAGGTGCTCACCGTCCTCTTCGGACAAGTTGGTGGACCGGCCGATCAGCAGACCGTCGGCGGACAGGACCACGGCCCGGTCCGCGCCGACGACCTGTTGCAGGAGGTCGTCGAGGAGCCAGTCCAGCTCGTTGATTCCCGCGTTCGGCATCACGTGTGCTCTCCCAGAATGTCGGTGGTGCTCGGATCCTGTTCACGAGCGCGGCGAGTGCCCTGCTGGAAGGCCGAGAGCCGGCTGCGCGCCTGCTCCGGGCTGTCCGCCGGCACGGGGTTGTGGTCGGTGGCGGTGCTGAACGTCGCGGTCTGTTCTTCCTTCCTCAACTGCGGGGCCAGGTTCTGCTGCTTCCGGCGCCGCGGCAGCGGCGGCCGGTCGGCCGAGATGGGGCCGGCGTGCTGCGGCCGGGCCTGCGGCGGCCGCGTGTCGATCGGCACGCGCGTGTCCAGCGGTGGCCGGGAGTCCAGGGGCGCCCGCGCCGGCACCGACGGGCGCGACGGCGGGGTGTGCTGCTGCGGGGGCGGTTCCGGCGCGGCGACCGGCACGGTCGGCCGGAACAGGTCCACGCGTGGCGGCGCCTCTTCGTGCTGCCCGTTCGTGGCGGGCGGTTCCGGCGGGGCGTCGTCCTCCTCGGGCCAGCGGTGCGCGGGCACGCTCTGGGCGGGCACCAGCGTCTCCTCCGCCTGCGGGGCGTCCTCCGATTGCGGGACCGGGGCCAGCAGCTCGGACCGGACCAGCACGATCGCGCGCGTGCCGCCGTAGGCGGAATCCCGCAGCGTCACCGAAATACCGTGCCGGGCCGCCAGCCGCGCGACCACGAACAGCCCCAGGCGCGGCTCCGCGGACAGCGCCATGACGCTGAAGTCCGGCGGCTCGTGCAGCATGGCGTTGAGCTCTTCGGCCTGCTCCGGCTCGATCCCGAGGCCCTGGTCCTCGATCTCGATGACCACGCCCTTGCCGACGACGTCACCGAACACCTCGACCCGTGAGTTCGGCGGGGAGAACGACGTGGCGTTGTCGAGCAGCTCGGCCAGCAGGTGGACCAGGTCGGCGACGACGGGGCCGGCGATCGCGACGTTCGGCAGCTTGCCGACGGTGACGCGGGCGTAGTCCTCGGTCTCCCCGGTGGCGCCGCGGACCAGGTCGGCCAGCGCGACCGGGTTGCGCCACTGCCGTCCCGGGCGCTCGCCGCCGAGGATGATCAGGTTCTCGGCGTTGCGGCGGGCTCGGGTGGACAGGTGGTCCAGGCGGAACAGCATGTCCAGCTGGTCCGGGTCCTCCTGCTTGCGCTCGGCCTCGTCCAGTGCCTTGAGCTGCCGGTGCACCAGCACCTGGCTGCGGTGGGCGATGTTGAGGAACACCTTCTTGGTGCCCTCACGGGTCTTGGCCTCGTCCACGGCGGCCGCGATGGCGGTCTGCTGAGCCTTGTTGAACGCGTCGGCGACCTGGCCGATCTCGTCCTCGCCGTGGTCCAGGAGCGCGACCTCGGTGTCGAGGTCGACGGCCTCCCCGGAGCGCACCCGGCCGACCAGGTCGGGCAGCTGCGTCTCGGCCGCCTCCAGGGTCTCCTCGCGCAGCCGAACGAGGCGCCGGACCAGCCGGTTGGACAACCGCCACGCCACGAAGAACACCGCGAACGACACGATCAGCGCGGCCGCACCGGCGATGATCGAGGTGACCAGGGTGCGGTCACCGTTGTCCAGGCCGATGGTGGTCGCGTTCGAGCTCTGCTCGATGTAGAGGCCCATCAGGGCGTTGCCGACCTGGGTCGCGGCATCGCGCCATTGCGCCTCGGGCACCGGGAGCGCGTTCTGGTTGCCGCGCAGGAAAGCGTTTTCAACCGTGCTCAGGGTGTCCCACGCCGGGCTGTTCACGAGCGCGTCGTACTTGGCCCGGACCGACGGGATCATTTGCGGCGCCGCGACTTCGAGCTCGGCGTGGTAGGCGCCGACCTGCGCGATGTAGGTGCGGAACTCCTCCTCGGTGAGCCCGCGGCCGGCGACACCGGCCGCCGCGAGGGCGTCACCGCGGGACATCGCGTCGGCGGCGGTGAACAGCGGCATCGCGGTGACGCGGAGGAACGCGGTCTGCGCGTCCGGTGCGCCCTCCGCGACGGCGTTCAGGCCGTTGGCGAACTCGTCGATGATGCGGTTGTAGAAGGCGTAGGCCTCGAGCGCGGAGACCTGCTTGCTGTCCACGCGCTGCCGGAGTCCGGGCAGCTGCGCGAAGTTCGCACTGGTGTTGGCGATGCTCTGGCGCACCGATTCCGGCGCGTCGTCGATCATGTCCTGCAGCACCGACGCCATCCGCGCGGCGGTGGCGTCGGTCTTGCCGCGCGCCTGCACCAGATCCGCGCCGGGGGCGGCGTTGCTCGCCAGGGTGCGCAGGGTCAGCACGCGTTCGGCGCGCACGGCACCGAAGAAGAGTGCGCCCGGCTCGGCCGAGTCGTGGACCTTGGTCGCGAACGTGCGGGCTTCCACGGCTTGCGTGACCAGGTAGCCCGCGAGCGCGACGCCCGCGAGCAGGAGGGCGACGCTGGGCACGATCGCGATCGCGAGCACCCTCGACCGGATCGAAGCACGCCGCCTACGTGTTCCGAATGCCTTTTTCAACGCTCTGGAGAGCCTTCCCGCAACTCGATGTAATGGTCTCGGCCCCCGGACCCGAGTTGACGCTTCGCGCAGAAACCCGCCGGGGCTCTGCGACCGGGAGAGTGAACCAGCCCGAACAAGTGTGAGTCAACTTCACGTTCTGTCGTACCGGCCGTCCTCCTCGGCGAGGAGCCGGGGACTTTCGCACCGCGCCGATATTGTCGCCGCGCTATATGATCTCGTTACGCCCCCTGCGCCGGGGTCGAGCAGATCGGTGCGGCCCCCGGGGAATGCCGAAGCAATCCGCGGAAGCTATTCCGCCGGTCGGTCCGGTCGGCTGCTCCGAATGGTCGCAACGGACCGCGCTGCACTCCTTAATCTTGTGATCTGTCCCACCTTTATCGATGAGGGATCGGGGTACCGAACGAGATTCTAGCGGCCGCGCAACGGGTCCACGGCGGGTTGAGCCGGGCCGTGGCAGGTTCGGTCCACATCGGAGAGTACGGCTGATCAGCGGTTCTCACGGTGGGTGTACCGGTCGTGCGCGAACGGTGTCCCGACGAGCGTGACATATCCGACATTGCCCCGGTGTGGTTCCCTGGCCTTCGGGCACTACGGGTGACCACCGCGTCACGAGGGGCCCGCTGTTTCTCCTTCACGACCGGTGCGTTTTCCGGAAAATACGCGGAAACGGCCGTGGCGATAGGGTTCGCACATGGTGGCGACTGCGACGGAGCTGGCCCGGGCCGTGCGGGCCGGGGAAGTGGATCCGGAACGGGAGACGGAACTGGTGATCGCGGGCATTGCGGCCGCGGATCGCGTCGTCGGTGCGTTCCGGAAAGTGCGTGCGGCGGAGGCGGTGGCCGAGGCCCGCCGGGTGCGCGAACGGCCCGATCTCGGCGAGCTGCCGCTGGCCGGCGCGCCGGTCGCGGTGAAGGACGTGGCGGCGATCGCCGGCGAGACGGTGACGCGCGGATCGCGCGCGGTGCCGGCTGCGACCGCTGGTTCAGACCACCTCGTGGTGCGGCGGCTGCGCGAAGCCGGTGCGGTGATCGTCGGGATCACGCGCGTGCCGGAGCTGTGCATCTGGCCGATGACGGATTCCCCGGAGGGTATCGCACGCAACCCGTGGGTTCCGGCGTACACGGCGGGCGGTTCGTCGGGCGGGAGCGCAGCGGCGGTGGCGGCCGGGCTGGTGCCGGTCGCGCACGGCACGGACGGGCTGGGCTCGATCCGCCTCCCGGCGGCGATGTGCGGGCTGGTCGGGATCAAGCCGGGGGCCGACGTGCTGCCCGAGGACGGCTGGTTCGGGATGTCCGCGCACGGCAGCCTGGCGACGACGGTCGCCGACGCCGCGTTGGTGTTGTCGGTGCTGGCCGGGCGGCCGGACCTGGCGACGGTCGGCGAGCCGGGCCGGTTGCGGGTCGCGGTGTCGACGGAGGTGCCGTTGACGCACGCGCCGGTGCCCCGGCCCCTGACGGCGGCGGTGGAACGGGTCGCGGACCTGCTGGCCGGGGCGGGGCACGCCGTGGAGCGGGCGCGGCCGCGTTACGGCGTCGAGCCGGTGGCCGGGATCCTGGAGCGCTGGTTCGCCGGGCCTGCCGAGGAGGCGGCGGGGCTGGACGAGAGCCTGTTGCAGGCGCGGACGCAGCGGCACGTGCGGATCGGGCGGGCCGTGCGAAAGCTGGTGCGGCCCGGAACCGCGCGGCGGTGGATCGAGCGGGCGGCGGAGTTCTTCACCGCGCACGACGTCCTGATCACCCCGACGCTGGCCACGTTGCCGCCGAAGGCCGCGGCGTGGCACACGCGGTCCTGCGCCGCCAACGCGCTGCCCTCGATCGCGCTGGCGGGCTTCACGGGACTGTGGAACCTGGCCGGCTACCCGGCGATGTCCGTCCCGGCCGGACGTCATCCCAACGGGCTACCGATCGGGGTCCAGCTGGTCAGCCGCCCCGGCGGCGAAGCGCGGCTGCTGGCGCTGGCCGCGCAGCTGGAGGCGCTGAACCCCTGGCCACGCCTGCCGTAGCTGAGACCCGCCGATGTGGCGTTGGTGGCGCTGGCCGTGACATCGGCCGGCGAGCGCGGGCGGGGTCGCATCGGCCGGTGAGTGCGGGCGGGGTCGCATCGGCCGGCGAACGTGGCGCCCGCCGTCACAGCGGTTGGCGAGCGCGGGCGGCGTCGCATCGGCCGATGAGCGCGGGTGGTGGGCGCCGGTTACTTCTTCGGGGAGGGGAGGGCCGCTTCGGTGGCTGCTGGCCGTCCCGCCGAGCGGCGGGGCGCGGCTGCTGGCGGTGGCCGCGCAGCTGGAGGCGCTGAACCCCTGGCCACGCCTGCCGTAGCTGAAGCTCGCCGATGTGGCGTTGGTGGCGCCTGCCGTGACATCGGCCGGTGAGCGCGGGCGGCGTCGCATCGGCCGGTGAGCGCGGGCGGTGGGCGCCGGTTACTTCTTGGGGGAGGGCCGCTTCGGTGGCTGCTGGCCGTCCTGCCCGGGCGGCGGGACGCGGCTGCCGGCGGTGGCCGGGCGGCTGGAGGCGCTGAACCCCTGGCCATGCCTGCCGTAGCTGAGGCTCGCCGATGTGGCGTTGGTGCCGCCGGCCGTGACATCGGCCGGCGAGCGCGGGCGGGGTCGCATCGGCCGGTGAAACCGGGCGGCGTCACAGCGGTTGGCGAACGCGCGGCGTCGCATTGGCCGGTGAGTGCGGGCGGCGTCGCATTGGCCGATGAGTGCGGGCGGCGGCACAGCGGCCGGCGAACGTGGCGCCCGCCGTCGCATCGGCCGGTGAACGCCGGCGTCACATCGGCCGGTGAGCGCGGGCGGGTGGGCGCCGGTTACTTCTTCGGGGAGGGCCGCTTCGGTGGCTGCTGGCCGTCCTGCCGGGCGGCGGGGCCGGCGAGCGCCGCCGGCGGTTTCCCGGTGACGGGCGGCGTGGCGGGTTTCGTGTCACCGCTCCGGCTGGGCTTCGGGCCGCGGGCCGGGGCGGGCGTCGCCCCACCCGAGGTGGCGGGCCCACCAGCCGGGCCCGGCTTCGCCGTGGCGTCACCAGCGGCAGCCGGGCTCTGTCCGGCTCCACCGGCCGACGTCGCGCCGCCGCCCGTGGCGGGCGCCGTCCCGGCCGCAGCCGCGCTCGTCCTGGCCGCGGGTCCGGTGCCGGAGCCGCCGGCCTGGGCCGCACCGCCGGCACCCGGCCGGGGAGCGGGCTTCACCGCGGGCACCGTCTTCTGTCCGTCGGGCACCACGTCGCCGCCCGGAGCCGCACCCGCCGGGGCCGCACCCGCCGCAGCCGCGCCAGCCGGACCCGCGCCCGCCGCGCCCGCCGGACCCGCGCCCGCCGGACCCGCGCCCGCCGGACCCGCGCCCGACGGCGCCTCACCGGCGCGGCTCATGTCGACGACGGACTCGTCCTTCAGCGGCTCCAGCGCGGACTGGCTGCGGGCCAGCACCTCGTCGGTCTTGCGGAGCCGGCTGGCGACCTCCGTGCTGACCCGCGTCAGGCGATCGACCAGGTCCCGCGCCTCGCGCTCGCGCTTCTCCGCCTTTGCCGTCGCCTCTGCGACGAGGCGGCGGGCCCGCTCGGTGGCCTCGTCGACGAGCCGCTTCGCCTCGGCGGTCGCCTCCGCGATGCGGCGCTCGGCCTGCTGCTTGCTCGCCCGCTGCTGGTCGGCGACGTGCTTCTCCAGCGCGGCCCGCTGCGCGGCCATCGACTGCTCGAAGTCGTGCTGCACCGTGCGGCGCTTGCGTTCCGCCTCGATGTCCAGCTGCGTCCGGCGCCGCGTCGCCTCCGCGGTCAGCCGCTCGACCTCGGCCTTCGTCGCCTCCAGCGCGCGCTTGTGCTCGGCCTGCAGCGCCTGCCCGTGCGTGTCCAGCTCGGCGAGCAGGCTCTGGTACCGCTCGCGCAGCTTCCCGGACAGCTCGGTCGTCCTGCTCCAGTGCTCCTCGGCCGCGACCTGCGCCCGCGAGGTGATCTCCTCGGCGC
Organism: Amycolatopsis thermophila; assembly: GCF_030814215.1. Lineage (NCBI taxonomy): Bacteria > Bacillati > Actinomycetota > Actinomycetes > Pseudonocardiales > Pseudonocardiaceae > Amycolatopsis > Amycolatopsis thermophila. The sequence goes on from NZ_JAUSUT010000001.1 coordinate 3,221,052, forward strand.
GCATCTCGGCCAGCTCGACCGTGCGCTGCATGCGCTCGTCCAGGTCCTCGACCCGCTCCGGCGGCCGCTTGAGCTCCTCCACCCGGTTCCGCAGGCGGGCGATCTCCCCGCGCGCACCCTCCAGCTCCCTGGACAGGTTGCTCGCCTTGGTCATCGCGTTGTCGCGATCAGCCATCACCCGGCGCAGGTTCGCCTCGACGTGATCCAGGTACTGCAGCACCTGGCCGCGGTCGAAACCGTGCCACACCTGGTTGTACTCACGCCTCAACGGCAGCAGGCTGTCGCGTTCGGGAACCATGCGAAAACCGTACCCGCGCACAGCGCGTTAACACGCTCAGGCCACGCCCGGTGTGTCACTCACCAGTGGAAGCCCCTGGTCAGCTTGATCAGCGCGTTCGCGGCCCGCGACAGGTGCCGTTCACCCTTGCCGAGGCGCAGTTCGCCGCTGCCGCCCGCGGCCGCCGAGTCGGGGAAGACGCGGTAACCCTCGTAGGCGACGGCGTCGACCAGCCCCGGCACCAGCGTGTACGCCGCCTGGATCAGGTACCCCTCGGGCGTGCCGATGTGCTTGGGCCGGTTCTTCAGCGCGCGCACCACCATGTCGGCCGCCTGGTCCGGCGACTTCGTCGGGAACGCGTCGTAGATCTTCGTCGGCCGGATCATCGGGGTGCGGACCAGCGGCATGTGGATGGTCGTGAACGTGATGCCGTCGCCGTGCGTCTCGGTCGCCGCGATCTTGCTGAAGTAGTCCAGCGCGGCCTTGGACGCCACGTAGGCCGAGAACCGCGGCGCGATGCCCTGCACCCCGATCGACGACACGTTGACGATGTGCCCGAACTTCCGCTCGGCCATGTGCGGCAGCACCGCGAGGATCAGCCGCACCGCCCCGAAGTAGTTGATCGCCATCGCGCGCTCGTAGTCGTGGAAGCGGTCGTAGGACAGCTTGATCGAGCGGCGGATCGACCGGCCCGCGTTGTTGACCAGCATGTCGATGCGGCCGTGCTCGCTCAGCATCTGGTCGACGATCTTGCGCACCGCCTCCTCGTCGGTGAGGTCGGCCGGGTAGATCGACGCGTAGCCGCCGGCGGCGACGATCTCGTCGCGGACCTCCGCCAGCTCCGCCTCCCGGCGCGCGACCAGCAGCGGGACACCGGCCTCGGCGGCGACCTTCAGGGCGGTCGCGCGCCCGATGCCCGACGACGCGCCGGTGATGATCACGCGACGGCCGTCCAGCTCGCCTCGCGGCCCGTGCTTGCGGGCGCGGAACGGGTCGAGGTGCTCGCGCCAGTACCGCCACAGGGCGGGGGCGTAGTCCTCGATGCGCGGCACGTCGACACCGCTGGACGCGAGCTCCTTGCGGGTCGCCGCGGAGGAGAAGACCGACGGGAACGCCAGCGTGTCCAGCAGGACCGCGGGGATGCCCAGGCGTTCCAGGAACGCGTCCCGCGTGATCGACACCCCGGGTACGTGCTCGCTCAGCCGCACCAGCTTCAGCAGGCCGCGGGACAGGCGCCGGTCCAGCTCGATGTCGACCGTCGGCGCCCCGGCGGCGCGGGCGAAGGCGTTGTAGACGCACAGCACCGACTGCGGTTCCGGGCTGACCAGGTGGAACGCGCGCCCGTCCAGTCCCGGTTTCACGACCAGCTCCAGCAGGGCCCGTGCCACGTAGTCGACCGGCACGATGTTCGTGTCGCCCAGGTCCGGCCCGGCCAGGGGCACGTTCGGCAGGGCGGCGAGCCTGCTGATCGCGGGGAACAGGTAGTACGGGCCGTCGATCTTGTCCATTTCGCCGGTCTGCGAGTGACCCACGACCACCGCGGGCCGGTACACCCGCCACGGCACCTCGGACTGCTGCCGCACGAGCCGTTCGGCCTCGAACTTGGTGCGGTGGTAGGGGGTCGGCAGCCGCTGGCCGGTGTCGAACATGTCCTCGGTGAACACGCCCTCGTGGTCACCGGCCACGGCCACCGACGACACGTGGTGCAGGCAGCCGGCTTCGATGTCCGCGGCCAGTTCGAGCACGTGGCGGGTGCCCTCGACGTTGGCCTTGACGCTGGTGGCGTCGTCCGCGGTGAGGTCGTAGAGCGCGGCCAGGTGGACCAGACCGGTCACGGTGCCGCGGAGCGCGGCGCGCACCTCCTCGCCGACGCCGAGGCCCTCCTGGCCGATGTCGCCGTCGACGAGCGTGACCTTCTCCGGGTGCGGCCACGCGTTGACGAGGTCGGCCAGCCGGTCCCGCGACTTCTCCCGGACCAGCAGGAACACGCGGTCGACGTCGTCGCGGGCGAGCAGCAGCGGGGTGAACTGGCGGCCGATCAAGCCGGTCGCCCCCGTCACGAGATACCCGGTCATGCGATGCCCTCCCGCTGATCCGCACCCGTTCCGGCTGCATTGTGCGTCAGTCCGGCGTGCCGTGACCACAGTCATAGTGCACCGGCCTACCGGAACGATCACCGGGCGCGAGTAAAGTCGCCTTTACTTGACGGGAACCGGCAGGGCGCTGCCGACGTTGAACCTGATGCAGGTGCCAGTAGATCCAGGAGGATCAGGTGCGTTCCACAAGCAACCCAGCGTTCCGCAACCTGCCCACCGGCAGCGCGGGATACGGCTCGTACGGGCCGAACGTAGGTTTCAACCAGCCGCAGGGCATGCCCGGCTACGGCATGCCGTCGGGCTACGGCGCGCCCCAGGCGCCGTCGGCCGAACGCCCCATGACGGTCGACGACGTCGTCATCAAGACCGGCCTCAGCCTCGGCACCGCCCTGGTCACCGGCGTGCTGGCCGCCATATGGGCCCAGACCCAGGCCGAGGCCAACGCCCTCGGCCCGATCGTCGGGCTGATGGTCGGCGGCATGCTGGTCGGGCTCGTGCTGTCGCTGATCATGATCTTCCGGCAGAAGCCGAGCGGCCCGATGACGCTGATCTACTCGGCGGCCGAAGGCGTCTTCCTCGGCGCGATCACCGGGCTGTTCGAGTTCATCTACCCGGGCATCGCGCTGCAGGCGATCGTCGGCACCGCGGGCGTGTTCGTCGCGATGCTGGTGGTCTACAAGACCGGTGCCGTGAAGGTCACGCCGAAGCTCACCAAGTGGATCATCGGCGCCACCGCCGGCGCCGCGATCCTGATGCTGTTCAACCTGGCCCTGAGCCTGTTCGGGGTGAACACGGGCCTGCGGGACGGTAGCACGCTCGCGATCATCTTCAGCCTGGTCGTCATCGGCATCGCGGCGTTCAACTTCCTGCTCGACTTCGACATGGCCGACCAGATGATCCGACAGGGCATGCCGGCCAAGTGGGCGTGGTTCGCGGCGTTCGGCCTGATGACCACCCTCGTCTGGCTCTACCTCGAGATCCTGCGCCTGCTGTCGTACCTGCAGAACGACTAGCGCGGTCCACGTCAAGCAGAAGGACACTCGGTGATCAACCGGGTGTCCTTCTGTCATGTGGTCACCTGATCGGTGGGCCAGTGATCGTCACGTTGACTACGCAGTGTTGGATACGGGCATCTGTCGTCCCGTTTACACTTGTGAGGTCCGCGTGAGCGTCCCCCCACCGCCGGCTGCGCCTGGAGGGCAGCCGGCACCGTTCGGCAATCGGCCGCCCGCCGGTAACCAGGGCGCTCCCGGCGCTTTCGGCCAGCCCGGCCCGCAGGGGCAGGCCGGCCAGTTCGGTCCGCCGCCCGGCCAGCCCGCCGGCGCCCCGCCCGCCGTCCCGCCGCCCGGCCAGCCCGGCGCGTTCGGCCCGCCACCGGGGCAGCCGTTCGGCCCGCCGCCCGGCGTGCCGGCGCGGAAGAGACGCTTCCCGGTGTGGCTGATGATCGTCGCCCCGATCGTCGTGGTCGGGCTCGTCGTCGCCGGCGTGATCGGCTTCCTGAACTCCCCGGACAGCGCGGCCGTCGGCGACTGCCTGCAGGTCACCGAGTTCAAGTACAACGGCGACGAGCCGACGAAGATCGACTGCAACGACCAGAACGCGAACGTCAAGATCGCCGTGAAGCTGGACGACTCCTCGTCCGAGTGCCCCACCGGCGACTACGACTCCTACAGCGTCTCCGGCCGCGGCGACTACAAGCTCTGCCTGATGATCAACGCCCACGAGGGTGACTGCTTCGCCAACGTCACCTCGGACACCGCCGGTTACAAGCGGGTTCCCTGCACGGACCCGACGGCCGAGATCGAGTTCCTCAAGATCGTCACCGGCCAGGCCGACGAGGCGGCGTGCCAGGGCCTCAAATACGACGGCGCGGTGAAGTACTCCGAGCCCGCCACCACCATGTGCGCGGTCGCGAAGGGCGGCGCCAGCGCCTGATCCGGCGCACGAAGAAGGGCCCGGCGGGAAACCCGCCGGGCCCGTTTTCGTCCCGGTGTCAGCTCAGCCGCTCGATGACCATCGCCATGCCCTGACCGCCGCCGACGCACATCGTCTCCAGGCCCCACTGCTTGTCGTGGTGCTGGAGCGAGTTGATCAGCGTCGAGGTGATGCGGGCGCCGGTCATGCCGAACGGGTGGCCCACGGCGATCGCGCCGCCGTTGACGTTCAGCCGGTCGATGTCGATGCCCAGGTCCCGGTAGGACGGGATGACCTGCGCGGCGAACGCCTCGTTGATCTCGACCAGGTCGATGTCGCCGATGGACATCCCGGCGCGGGCCAGCGCGCGCTGCGAGGCCTCGACCGGGCCGTAGCCCATGATCTCCGGCGACAGGCCGGACACGCCGGTCGACACGACCCGCGCCAGCGGCGTGATGCCGAGCTGCTTCGCCTTGGTGTCGGACATGATCACCAGCGCGGCGGCGCCGTCGTTGAGCGGGCAGCAGTTGCCGGCGGTGACCCGGCCGTCGGGGCGGAACACCGGCTTCAGGCCGGACACGCCCTCGAGCGTGACCCCGGCGCGCGGGCCGTCGTCCTTCGACACCACCGTGCCGTCGGGCAGGGTCACCGGCGTGATGTCCTTGGCCCAGAACCCGTCCGCGATCGCCTTCTCCGCCAGGTTCTGCGACCGCACGCCGAACTCGTCCATCTCCTCGCGGGAGACGTTCTTCAGGCGGGCGAGGTTCTCCGCCGTCTGGCCCATCGCGATGTAGACGTCGGGCAGCTCGCCGTTCTCACGCGGGTCCACCCACGTGTCGCTGCCCTCGGCGGCGACCTTCGCGGTGCGGGCCTCGGCGTCGGCGAACAGCGGGTTGTGCGTGTCGGGCCAGGAGTCCGAGCTGCCCTTCGCGAACCGGGACACGGTCTCCACGCCGGCGGAGATGAAGACGTCGCCCTCGCCCGCCTTGATCGCGTGCAGCGCCATCCGGGTGGTCTGCAGGCTGGAGGAGCAGTAGCGGGTGATGGTGCAGCCGGGCAGGTGGTCGTAGCCGAGCTGGACCGCGACGGCGCGGCCCATGTTGAACCCGGACTCGCCGCCCGGCAGGCCGCAGCCCAGCATCAGGTCGTCGATGTCCTTCGGGTCCAGCTGCGGCACCTTGTCCAGGGCGGCGCGGACCATCTGGACGGCCAGGTCGTCCGGCCGCATGCTGACCAGCGAGCCCTTCCCGGCGCGGCCGATCGGCGAACGCGCCGCGGAGACGATGACGGCTTCGGGCATGGGGGACACTCCTTCGGGTCGGACTAAGCGCGTGCTTACCCACATCCTGCACCCTGAACGGGCGCGGTCAAACCCCTGAGCGACGACTACCACGTCCAGGGTGGCCCCTTCCGTCGCCCACCACCACCCTCGACGGACGCGCTCCGCGCGCTAGCCTGACCCGTGTGGACTACGTCGAGCACATCGTCGACCTCGTGGGCGAGACCCCGCTGGTCAAGCTGAACTCCCTCACCGAGGGCCTGGCGCCGCTCGTGCTGGCGAAGGTGGAGTACTTCAACCCCGGCGGCAGCGTGAAGGACCGCATCGCGCTGCGGATGGTGGAAGCGGCCGAGGCCTCCGGCGAGCTGCGGCCCGGCGGCACGATCGTCGAGCCGACGTCCGGCAACACCGGTGTCGGCCTGGCGATGGTCGCCCAGCGCAAGGGTTACAAGTGCGTCTTCGTGTGCCCGGACAAGGTGAGCGAGGACAAGCGCAACGTGCTCAAGGCCTACGGCGCTCGCGTCGTGGTGTGCCCGACCGCCGTCCCGCCCGAGCACCCGGACTCCTACTACTCCGTCTCCGACCGGCTGGTCGCCGAGATCGAGGGCGCCTGGAAGCCCAACCAGTACGCCAACAAGGAGAACCCGGCCAGCCACTATCACTCGACGGGTCCGGAGATCTGGCGGCAGACCGACGGCCGGATCACGCACTTCGTCGCCGGCGTCGGCACCGGCGGCACGATCTCCGGCACCGGCCGCTACCTCAAGGAAGCGTCGCAGGGCCGGGTCAAGGTCATCGGCGCGGACCCGGAGGGCTCGGTCTACTCCGGCGGCACCGGCCGCCCCTACCTGGTGGAGGGCGTCGGCGAGGACTTCTGGCCGGACACCTACGACCGCGACATCGCCGACGAGATCATCGCGATCTCCGACGCCGAGTCCTTCGCCGTCACGCGCCGCCTCGCGCTCGAGGAGGGCCTGCTGGTCGGCGGTTCGTGCGGCATGGCCGTCGCCGGCGCGCTCAAGCTCGCCGAGCGGCTCGGCCCGGACGACGTGGTCGTGGTGCTGCTGCCCGACGGCGGCCGCGGCTACCTGGGCAAGGTGTTCAACGACCAGTGGATGGCCGGCTACGGCTTCCTGCCGCCGGACTCCTCCGGCGCCACGGTCGGCGACGTCCTGCGCGCCAAGACGGGGTCGCTGCCCGACCTGGTGCACACGCACCCGAACGAGACGGTCGCCGAGGCCGTCGCGATCCTGTCCGAGTTCGACGTGAGCCAGATGCCGGTGGTCAGCGCGGAGCCGCCGGTGATGGCCGCCGAGGTGGTCGGCGCCGTCAACGAGCGCGAGCTGCTGGAGGCGCTGTTCACCGGGAAGGCGCAGCTCGCGGACCGGCTGGACAAGCACATGTCGCCCCCGCTGCCCACCATCGGCGCCAGCGAGGGGGTCGGCGCGGCGATGGAGGCGCTGTCGGGTGCCGACGGCGCGCTCGTCCTGGTCGACGGCAAGCCCGCGGGCGTGCTCACGCGGCACGACCTGTTGGGATTCCTCGCCGGACGGTGAGAAGGGGTTCATCGCGTGGAACCGTCGGGGCGTTACGAGCGTCCATGACCGGTATCCGATAGCGTGTGGCCAGCCGAATCATCGTGTATACGCACTGTCAGTCCTCTCGAGGGGGTTCAATTCCCAGATGAGCGCTCCGCAGCCGCCGAACCAGCCGTGGGGTGGCGGCCAGCCGCCTCAGGGCCCGCCGAGCGGTCCCCAGCAGCAGCCAGACAACCCGTTCGGCTCCTCGGAGCCGACCCAGGTCGTGCAGCCCGGCCAGTCGCAGCAGCCGTCCGAGGGCGGTTCGTTCGGCGAGACCGCGGAGCCGACTCAGGTGGTCCAGCCCGGCGGCGACCCCAACGCCACCCAGAAGGTCAACCCCGGTGAGACGCCCGGCGCGGAGTCCACGCAGCTGGTGCCCCCGGGCTCGCAGCCGCCGGCCATCCCGTACTCGCCGCCGCCGAGCGCCGCGGACAACCCGGGTGCGGTGAACCCCCAGCAGAGCTTCGGGCAGCAGGGCTTCGGCCAGCCGCAGCAGCCGGGCTTCGGGCAGCAGCCCGGCCAGCCGGGTGCCTACGGCCAGCCGCCGCAGGGCTACGGCCCGCCCTCCCAGCCGGGCGGTTTCGGTCAGCCGCAGGGCTTCGGTGCTCCCGGTTTCGGCGCCGCGCCGAGCGGTGGCGCCGGTGGCGGAAACCAGCTCTTCGGCTGGATCGCCGGCGGTGTGGCCGCGCTCCTCGGCCTGATCGCCGCGATCCTCGTCCTGGTCGACTTCGGCGACGCGGGCGACTACTCCGACCTCTACAACCAGTTCTCCGAGCAGGCCGCGGCCGCCGGCGCGCCCAGCCCGGGCCTGATCTGGTTCTACCTGATCATGATCCTGGTCGGTTCCCTCGCCGCGCTGGCGGGCGGTGTCCTCATCGCGCTCGCCGGGCGCCTGAGCGCGTCGCTGAAGAAGATCGCGCCGATCCTGACGGCGGTCGGCGGCTTCCTGCTGCTGCTGTTCGCGATCCTGCTCATCACCGCCTTCCCCGGCGACCTGAGCGACGTGCCCGGCAAGGGCGTCATGTACATCATCTTCGGTGTCGTCCTGCTCCTGATCGGCGCCGCGGGCATCGTCCCGGCAACCAAGCAGTTCGTCGGCCTCGGTGGCGGTGGCCAGGGCGGCCAGGGGCAGGGCCAGGGCGGCCCGGGCGGCTTCGGCGGCCCCGGTGGCTACGGCCCGCAGAGCGGTGGTTTCCCGCAGCCGGGTCAGCCCGGTCAGTTCGGGCAGCCGCAGCAGCCCGGCCCGTACGGCCAGCCGGGCGGGCCGAACCCGCAGAGCGGTGGCTTCCCGCAGCCGGGTCAGTACGGCCAGCCGCCGCAGCAGCCAGGTTACGGCCAGCCGCAGCCCGGCCAGTACGGCCAGCAGCCCGGTTACGGTCAGCCCGGCCAGTACGGTCAGCCGCACCCCGGCCAATACGGCCAGCAGCCGCAGCAGCCCGGCTACGGTCAGCCCGGCCAGCCGCCGCAGCAGTGGTGACCAGCTGATCTCGTCGATGCCCCCGGCCCAGGCCGGGGGCATCGTCTTTTTCCCAGTTGATGACCGCGCGCTGGGAACGCGGCTAGGGTGAGCGCCGTAACGGTCCGATTCCCTGGGGGCGCTGTGACGAGTCCGGTCGGCCGGGAGCCGCGCCCCAGTGGCCTCACGGCGATCCTCGCGGGGGCGCTCGGGCTGCTCCTGGCCGTTGTGCTGGGCTACCTGCCGTTGAAGTTCTTCGTCGACCACGGACTCGACGGCATGGCCGTGAAGGTGAGCTGCGTGCTCGGCGTCTACTCCGCGGCGGCGTTGTTCCTGCTGGTCGGCGCGCTGATCACGTTCTTCCGCGCGGTCGCCGGCGCGGTGTCGCTGCTGGTCGGCGCGCTGCTCGCGGTCGCCGCGGTGGTCCTGGAGCCGGTCCTGCTCTACCCCGGCTACGTCGGGGCCTTCTTCTCGGACATGTTCCGGTTCGGGCCCGACGACGCGTTCGTGCGGGTCGGCGCCGCGGTCGGTGGCCCGCTCGTTTTCGTCCTCGCGGTGCTTCCGTGGACCTTCCGGTACCTGCGGCACCGCCCGGCTGGTAGTTGGTAGATGTGACCTTTCCGCCCCCCGCCGAAGACTTCGCCGACGCGACCGCCCCGTCCCGCGGTGGCGGCGCCGGCATCACCGCCGCCGTGCTCGCCCTGCTCGGCGGCGTGTTCCACCTGATCGGGGTGGCGGGCGGGGCGGTGCTGCTGGCCGGCGACTACGACCTGGGGCGCGGGCTGCTCACGTTCGCGACGCACCTGGTGCTGGCCGCGACCCTCATCACCGGCGGTGTCGGGCTGGTGCTGGCGAAGGAGTTCGGCCGCGTCGCGACGATCATCGGTGCGGCCGCCGCGCTCGTGGTGTACGTGCTGGTGCTGGTGCTCGGCGCGTTCGGGGTGTACTTCCTCGGGCTGATCGATGCCCAGGTGCCGGTCGTCTACGTCGCGGTGTTGTGCGTGCCCGCGATCGGGACGCTGGTGCTGGCGTGCCTGCCGCCGACCGCGCGGTGGGTGAGCCGGGGCTGGTCGTAGGCTGGGCCCATGACCCACGACCTCTCCTCCGCAGGCTTCGAGACGCGCGCCATCCACGCAGGTCAGGAGCCTGACCCGCGGACGGGTGCGGTCATCGTGCCGATCTACCAGACCTCGACCTACGCGCAGGACGGCGTGGGCGGCACCCGCGAGGGTGACTACGAGTACTCGCGCACCGCGAACCCGACGCGCACCGCGCTGGAGCAGGCGCTCGCCTCGCTGGAGGGCGCCCGGCACGGGCTCGCGTTCGCGTCCGGCATGGCCGCCACCGACGCCGTGCTGCGGACCGTCCTGCGTCCCGGCGACCACCTGGTGCTGGGCAACGACGCCTACGGCGGCACGTTCCGGCTGATCGACAAGGTGCTGAAGTTGTGGGGCGTCGAATACGGCGTCGCCGACCTGTCGAACGCGGACGAGGTGCGGGCCGCGATCCGCCCCGAGACGAAGCTGATCTGGTGCGAGACGCCGTCCAACCCGCTGCTCGGCATCGCGGATCTGGCGGTGCTGGCGGAAATCGCCCACAGCGCCGGCGCCCGCCTGGTCGTGGACAACACCTTCGCGACGCCGTACCTGCAGACGCCGCTCGCACACGGGGCGGACGTGGTCGTGCACTCGACGACGAAGTACCTGGGCGGACACTCGGACGTCGTCGGCGGCGCGGTGCTGACGAACGAGGAGGAGCTGCGGGAGCAGTTGTTCTTCCTGCGCAACTCGGCCGGCGCGGTGCCCGGACCGTTCGACGCGTGGCTGACCCTGCGCGGGTTGAAGACGCTGGGCGTGCGGATGGACCGGCACTGCGACAACGCCGAGCAGATCGCGCAGATGCTGGTGGAGCACCCGAAGGTCGCCGAGGTGTACTACCCGGGCCTGCCGAGCCACGCCGGCCACGACGTCGCGGCCAAGCAGATGCGCCGCTTCGGGGGCATGATCTCGTTCCGGCACGCGGACGGGCGGGACGCCGCACTGGCCACCGCGGCCGGCACCGGGCTGTTCATCCTGGCCGAGTCGCTCGGTGGCATCGAGAGCCTGATCGAGCACCCGGGCCAGATGACGCACGCCAGCGTGGCCGGCTCGATGCTCCAGGTCCCCGACGACCTCCTGCGGATCTCCGTGGGCATCGAGGACGTCCGCGACCTGAGCGACGACCTGCGCGCAGCGCTGGGCTGACAGCGCGAAGCGCGTGCTCTGGTAGGAGCTGGGTGCCCGTGTAGCGGGGACGGGCGAGGTGCGGGAGCAGTTGTTCGTCCTGCGCAACTCGGCCGGGACGGTGCCCGGACCGTTCGACGCCACGCCGGCCACGACGTCGCGGCCGGGCAGATGCGCCGCTTCGGGGCATGATCTCGTTCCGGCACGCGGACGGGCGGGATGCCAACGGCGCGAAGCGCGTGCTCTGGTAGGAGCTGGGTGGCTGTGTAGCGGGTGTGGGTGAGGTGCTGGGTCCCGTTGCGTGCCAGGTCGGTGCCGAGGGGGTTGAGCCGCCGGGTGGGCCGGGCAGTGGCGTGCGCTGCCCGCCCGGCAACCGTCATTCGTCAGGGGCGGTAGTTGTTCAGCTCCGCGTTCTTCGCGTTCCCCGTCGTGCTGCCCGTCCGGATGCCCTGCAGCTCCGACCCGTCCACGCACCCACCGACCAGCTCGACGTAGTTGTCGTGCCGGATGTACTGCCCCGGATCGCCGCAGGTGGCCCTGTCGACGGTGTACACCGCGGCCCCGGTCAGGGCCAGCGCGGACGTCACGCCCGCGACCAGGGGCAGCAGTCCGGCCGCACGCGTGGCACGCCGGACTCTGCCGCCCGTTTCGCTCCGCGTTGGCATGGCTACTCCCGATTCGCCGAACTGACCGGCTCCCAGGGTACCGAAACCCGCGGGACGGGGGTGGCATGATCCGGGACATGGATCTGGTGGACGTCGACCGCATCCGGGAAGCGCGGAAGCTCCTCGAGGGCATCATCCGCGTCACGCCCATGGAACACGCGCGTGACCTGGAACGGCTCCACAGCGGCGCGGTCCACCTCAAGTGCGAGAACCTGCAACGCACCGGCTCCTTCAAGATCCGCGGCGCCTACACCCGCCTCCACGGGTTGACCGCCGACGAGCGAGCCCGCGGGGTCGTCGCCGCCAGTGCGGGCAACCACGCGCAAGGGGTGGCTCTCGCGGCCTCGCTGCTGGGCATTTCGTCGACGGTGTTCATGCCGACCCGCGCCCCGCTCCCCAAGCTGGCCGCCACCCGTGGCTACGGCGCGGACGTGCACCTGCACGGGGACGTGCTGGAGGAGGCCCTCGCGGAGGCGATCGCGTTCGCCGAACGCACCGGGGCCGTGTTCATCCACCCCTTCGACCACGCGGACATCATCGCCGGCCAGGGCACGGTCGGGCTCGAGATCCTGGAGCAGGTGCCGGAGGCGGCCACGATCCTGGTGCCCACCGGCGGTGGCGGTCTCGTCGCGGGCGTCGCGTGCGCGGTCAAGGCGACCCGGCCCGACGTGCGCGTCGTCGCCGTGCAGGCCGAGGACGCGGCCGCGTTCCCGCCCTCGCTCGCGGCCGGCGGGCCGGTGCGTCTCACGCAGATGCAGACGATGGCCGACGGCATCGCGGTCGGGCAGCCGGGTCCGGTGAGCTACGCGCACGTGGCGTCGAAGGTCGACGACGTCCTCACGGTGTCGGAGGAGTCGCTGTCCCGCGCGGTGCTGCTGTGCTTGGAACGGCGCAAGCTCGTGGTCGAACCGGCGGGCGCGGCGGCGGTGGCGGCACTGCTGCAGTACCCCGGCGAGTTCGCGGCGCCGGTGGTGGCGGTCGTCTCCGGCGGCAACGTCGACCCGTTGCTGCTGCTGCAGATCATCCAGCACGGCATGACCGCCGGCGGTCGTTACCTGGCGTTGCGGCTGCGCGTGCCGGACCGGCCGGGGTCGCTGGTGTCGGTGCTGTCGCGGGTTCGCGACCTGGGCGCCAACGTCCTCGACGTGGAGCATTCGCGGATCTCCGGCGCGCTGGCCCTCGGCGAGGTCGAGATCGCCCTCAACCTGGAAACGCGCGGCCCCTCGCACTGCGAAGAAGTCCGCGCCGAACTCCAGCGCGCCGGGTTCACCGTCGTCGGCTAGGACCCGGTGGAGGCCGGGTCCGGGCTCGGCCGCGTCCGCGGCGTGCAGCGCCACGACCAGCCAAGACTTTTCTCAGACGCGCTAGAGGTTGCCGCGGCGCTCCTGCTCGCGCTCGATGGCTTCGAACAGCGCCTTGAAGTTGCCCTTGCCGAAGCCGAGCGACCCGTGCCGCTCGATGAGCTCGTAGAACACCGTGGGCCGGTCGCCGACCGGCTTGGTGAAGATCTGCAGCAGGTAGCCGTCCTCGTCGCGGTCGACCAGGATCCGGTGCTCCTTCAACGTCTCGATGGGCACCCGCACCTCTCCGATCCGCGCCCGCAGTTCGGGGTCGTCGTAGTAGGAGTCCGGGGTGTCCAGGAACTCCACGCCCGCCTCGCGCATCGCCGTGACCGTGCCGACGATGTCGCCCGTGGCCAGCGCGATGTGCTGGCACCCGGCACTGCCGTAGAACTCCAGGTACTCGTCGATCTGCGACTTCTTCTTCCCCACCGCGGGCTCGTTGAGCGGGAACTTCACGCGGTGGTTGCCGTTGGCGACGACCTTGCTCATCAGGGCCGAGTAGTCGGTGGCGATGTCGTCGCCGACGAACTCCGCCATGTTCGTGAAGCCCATGACGCGGTGGTACCAGTCGACCCAGTGGTCCATCCGGCCGAGCTCGACGTTGCCGACGCAGTGGTCGACGGCCTGGAACAGGCGACGGCGCTCCGGCGTCTCCCGCGGTTGGTAGCCGGGCAGGTAGGGACCGGAGTAGCGCGAGCGGTCGACGAGGCTGTGCCGGGTCTCGCCGTAGGTGGCGATCGCGGCCAGCCGCACGGTGCCGTGCTCGTCGGACACGTCGTGCGGCTCCTCCAGAACCGTCGCGCCCTGCGCCCGCGCGTGCGCCACACATTTGTCCACATCGGACACTTCGAGCGCGAGGTCGACGACCCCGTCGCCGTGACGGCGGTGGTGGTCCAGCAGCGGTGAGTCCGGCCGCACCCCGCCGGTGACGACGAACCGCGCGGAGCCGGACTCCAGCACGAACGCCTTGTGATCCGGCTGCCCGGTCTCCGGGCCGGAGTAGGCGACGAGCCGCATGCCGAACGCGTGCTGGTAGTACCACGCGCTCTGGGTGGCGTTGCCGGCGATGAACACGACGGCGTCGAGCGACTTCACGGGGAACGGGTCGGCGGTCTCGTCGTGCTCGACCAGGCCGACGAGGCGGCGCAACTGGTCGTAGTCCACGTCGTCGAGGGTGTTGGTCATGTCAGGAAGAATGCGGAGTTCATCGCAGGCTGGGCAACAGTGACCGGTTTCGCTGGACAATCTGACCAGCGGGCGACGAGGATGATCTACCAGAGTGGGCAATCTGACCAGGAGGTGCCGTGGACGCGCTCGACGCCCGGTTGTTGTTGCTGCTCACCGACGCGCCGCGGCTGAACGTGCTGGAGTGCGCGCGCCGGCTGGGCGTCGCGCGCGGGACGGTCCAGGCACGCCTGGACCGGCTGACCGAGCAGGGGATCCTCGGCGGCTTCCCGCCCGAGCTGAACCTCGCCGCGATGGGCTACGGGCTCACCGCGTTCGCCTGGCTGGAGATCGCGCAGGGCCGTCGCGCCGCGGTGGCGGAGGCGCTCGAGGCCATCGAGCAGGTGTGCGAGGTGCACGCCACCACCGGGCAGGGCGACCTGTTCGTCCGCATGGTGGCGCGCGACCACGACGACCTGCAGCGGGTCATCGATGCCGTGGTCAGCGTGCCCGACGTGCGGCGGACGTCGACGTCGCTGGCGCTGTCGACGCCCGTGCCGCCGCGGGTGCGCCCGTTGCTGGAGCGGCTCGCCTACGAGACGAACTCCAGGTAGCGCTTCGCCGAGCGCTGCACGACGTCGTACCCGTCCTTGCGGACCACGGCGTCCCACCAGGCGCCGTAGATCGCCTCGAAGCGGTACCCGGCGAGGATCTCCGCCGCGCGGCGGACCACCGCCGGCCGCTCCGGGATCAGGTTCGGGTAGCTGTACATGAAGGCGACGAACTCGCGGTCCGGGATGACCTGGACGATGTCGCCGGACAGCAGCGCCCCGCGTCCCTGCTCACCGCCGGACCAGTGCAGGACCGTGCCGCCGGTGAAGTGCACGCCGAGGTTGACCAGCGTCAGCTCGTCGCCGACCTGCTTGGTCGGCCCGCTCCACAGCTCGATCCGGTCGTCCGGTCGGCCGATCCACTGCCGGTCGCCCTCGTGCAGGTGGACCGGCACGTCGAAGGCGCGGGCCCATTCGACGCAGGTGGTGTAGTAGTGCGGGTGGCTGATCGCGATGCCGGTGATGCCGCCGCGCGCGTTGATGTCGTCGACCAGGGCGTCGTCGAGGTAGGCGGTCAGGTCCCACAGGAAGTTCCCGCCGGCCGTCTCGACGAGGAGCGCCCGCTGGCCGATGCCGAGTTTCGACGTGGTGCCGATGCCGGTGATGTTCTCGCCCTCGGGTTTGACGAGGGGTTCGAACTGCTGCTGGATCGTGGCGAGGTCGGTCCACCGCTGGCCGGACGGGGGGACGTACTGGCGTTCGTCCTCGCAGATGGGGCAGTCCGGACGCGGGGCCGCGTACTGCATGCCGCAGGTCACGCAGATGGGGTTCATGCGGGCCAAGCTACCGCCGGACCGCCCCCGGGCAGAAAAAAATGCGGCTGTCCCCGGGCAAGGACTCCCGCCCGGAGACAGCCGCACGTGGCTGGGGGGCTCAGCCGGCGTAGGGGACGGCCTTGATCAGCGTGACCTTCTGCGTGCTGCCGTTGGGCAGCTCGTACTCGCGCGACTCGCCCTCCTTGGCGCCCAGCAGGGCCTTGCCCAGCGGCGACTCCGGGGAGTACACGTCGAGGTCACCCTCCGAGGCGCCCTCCTCACGCGTGGCGAGCAGGAACTTCTCGTCCTCGTCGTCGCCCTCGTAGCGGACGGTGAGGACCTTGCCGGGACCGGCGACGCCGTCGTTGGCAGGGGCTTCGCCGACCTTGGCCGACCGCAGCAGCTCCTGGAGGTGCCGGATGCGCGCCTCCTGCTGACCCTGCTCCTCACGGGCGGCGTGGTAGCCCCCGTTCTCCTTGAGGTCGCCTTCCTCACGGCTGTCGTTGATCTTCGCAGCGATGACCGGACGATTCTCGATCAGCTCGTCGAGCTCGTGCTTGAGCCTGTCGTAGGCTTCCTGGGTCAGCCAGGTCACCTGGGTGTCGCTCACGGCCACCATCTCCTCGTCGTACCTGCCGGACATGGGTGTTCATGCCGGCAGCCGCACTGCACCGCGTGCGGCTGGATAAAGGAAAAACACGGCCCGTTCGGGCCGTGCCGGTAGATCAGGGTACCACGGCAGAGCAGGTCAGCGCCGGTCCTTATCCCAGAAACCGGGCATTCGCCGCGTCATTCACCCCGTTGGCCGCTAACTCCTTGACAAATAGGCGGGGATGTCGTACGAGCAGCCGTACACATCCGCGGTGACCGGACGGTCGATGCTCCGGATGACCGTGTCGACCCGGCTGGTGCCGCCCGGGACGTAGACCTCCTTGCGCCCGCTCTCGGCGCCGCTGAGGTCCCGCGTGCGCACGATGCACACCCCGGGCCGGCCCGGGTCGTCGCGCGTCACGTTGATCGAGATCGACATCGCGTTCCCCGGCAGCTCCTCGAACGTGACCCGCTCCGCGCTGATGGGCGCGGCGCCGAGGTTGACGTAGCCGATCCAGGCGACCACACCGCCCACGACCACCGCCAGGATCCCGAAGGCCCACACGCGCCACCGGCGGCTCGCCCGCGGTGGCTTGCCGTAGCGGCCTTCCGGCAGCGACGGCGGGGCGCTGGCGGTGCTCAAGCCGGGCCTCCGATCGATCTTGTCGTACCCCCGGGGACAATGGGGACCACCGCAGTATCTCTCCGCGGCGGAATACGGGATCAGAAGGGGTCGTTGGACGCATGGTGGGTTCTGACGAGCTGATGTCCGGATCGGGATCGCGCCTTCGTCTCATGGCGGTGCACGCCCATCCCGACGACGAGTCGAGCAAGGGCGCGGCCACGATGGCCCGCTACGTCGCCGAGGGTGCCGAGGTCATGGTCGTGACGTGCACGGGTGGCGAGGCCGGCAGCATCCTCAACCCGGCCATGGACCGGCCCGAGGTGCTCGCCAACATGTCCGCCATCCGCCGCGAGGAGATGGCCAGGGCCGCCAAGATCCTCGGCGTGCAGCACCGCTGGCTGGGCTTCGTCGACTCCGGCCTGCCGGAGGGCGACCCGTTGCCCCCGCTGCCCGAGGGCTGCTTCGCGCTCACGCCGCTCGAGGAGCCGGTGCGCGAGCTGGTCAAGGTCATCCGCGAGTTCCGCCCGCACGTCGTCCTCACCTACGACGAGAACGGCGGCTACCCGCACCCGGACCACATCCGCACCCACGAGGTCTCCGTCGCGGCCTTCGACGCCGCCGCCGAGCCCGGCAAGTTCCCCGAGGCCGGCGAGCCGTGGCAGCCGCTCAAGCTGTACTACATGCACGGCTTCTCGCGCGCCCGCATGCAGGCCTTCCACGACGCGCTCGTCGAGGCCGGCATGGAGTCGCCGTACGCGGAGTGGCTCGGCAAGTGGGACCCGGACCGCGCCGACGTCATGGAGCGGGTCACCACGCAGATCGAGTGCGGCGAGTACTTCCCGGTCCGCGACGAGGCGCTCAAGGCGCACGCCACCCAGATCGACCCCAACAGCCGCTGGTTCTTCGTGCCGCTGGAGATCCAGCAGAAGGTGTGGCCGACCGAGGAGTACGAGCTGGTGCGGTCGCTGGTGGACAGCACGCTGCCCGAGGACGACCTGTTCGCGGGCGTCCGTGAGAAGGTGTACACATGAGTTTCGCGTTGCCGGCGCCGGTCACCACGACCGCCCTCGTCCTGGCCCAGCAGCCGGGCAACGGCGACAACGGTGGCCAGGGTGAGGACTTCGGCAAGTCCTCGCCCCTGGGGTTCCTGATCCTGCTGCTGTTCCTCATCGCCGTCGCCCTGCTGGTGCGCTCGATGACCAAGCACCTCAAGCGGGTCCCGCCCACCTTCGACCCCGAGGAGCAGGCCGCCGCCGAGGCCGAAGCCGCCCAGAAGGACGAGCCCGGGGCGGAGCCCGCCGAGGCGCCGGCGAGGGAGCCGGAGAAGAGCGAGAGCAGCTAGCGCGGCGTCGCCGGGCAGGCCGTGACACCCTGGTGCCATGGCCAACCGACTCGCCGCCGCGACGAGCCCCTACCTGCTGCAGCACGCCGAGAACCCCGTCGACTGGTGGCCCTGGAGCGCCGAGGCGCTCGCCGAGGCCAAGCGCCGGGACGTGCCGATCCTGCTCTCGATCGGTTACGCCGCGTGCCACTGGTGCCACGTCATGGCCCACGAGTCCTTCGAGGACGCCGAGACCGCGCGCCTGATGAACGAGCACTTCGTCAACATCAAGGTCGACCGCGAGGAACGTCCCGACATCGACGCCGTCTACATGACCGCCACCCAGGCGATGACCGGCCAGGGCGGCTGGCCGATGACCTGCTTCCTCACCCCCGACGGCGAACCGTTCCACTGCGGCACCTACTACCCGCCGCAGCCGCGCCCCGGGGTGCCGTCGTTCCAGCACCTCCTCGTCGCCGTGGCGCAGGCCTGGCAGGAGCGCCGCGACGAACTGGTCGAGGGCGCGGGGAAGATCGTCGAGCACCTCGCCGGGCAGCTCGGGCCGCTGCCGCCCGCACCGGTGGACGAAGCCGCGATCGACGCCGCGGTGCGCAAGCTCGCCGGGGAAGCCGACCGCGCGCGCGGCGGATTCGGTGGTGCGCCGAAGTTCCCGCCGTCGATGGTGCTGGAGTTCCTGCTGCGTCACCACGAACGCACCGGTTCCGCCGATGCGCTGTCCTTGGTGGAATCGTGCGCGGCCGCGATGGCCCGCGGCGGTATCCACGACCAGCTCGCCGGCGGGTTCGCGCGCTACTCGGTCGACGCGTCCTGGGTCGTGCCGCACTTCGAAAAGATGTTGTACGACAACGCCCTGCTGCTGCGGGTGTACGCGCACCTGGCGCGCCGCACCGGCTCCGCGCACGCCGCGGAGGTGGCCCGGATGACCGGGAACTTCCTGCTCGGGCGCCTGCGCACCGGTGAGGGCGGGTTCGCCGCTTCGCTGGACGCCGACACCCTCGGCGAGGAGGGCCTGACCTACGTCTGGACGCCCCAGCAGCTGCGCGAGGTCCTGGGTGAGGACGACGGCGCGTGGGCCGCGGATCTGTTCTCCGTCACCGAAAAGGGGACGTTCGAGCACGGTGCGTCGGTGCTGCAGCTGTTGCGCGACCCGGATGACCGGGAGCGGTTCGAGCGGATCCGCGCGGCCCTGCTGGTCGCGCGGGACCAGCGACCCCAGCCGGGCCGCGACGACAAGGTGATCGCCGCCTGGAACGGGCTGGCGATCACGGCGCTGTGCGAGGCGGGCGTCGCTCTCGACGAGCCGCACTGGGTGTCCGCGGCGCAGCACGCCGCGTCCACCGTGCTCGGTATCCACTTGCGGGACAACCGCTTGCGCCGCAGTTCGCGCGACGGTGTCGCCGGCAACGCGGCGGGTGTGCTGGAGGACTACGGCTGCCTCGCCGAGGGGCTGCTCGCGCTGCACCAGGCGACGGGTGATCCGCGCTGGCTCGCCGAGGCGACCAACCTGCTGGACATCGCGCTCGACCGGTTCGCGGTCGACGACAGCCCGGGTGCCTACCACGACACGGCCGACGACGCCGAGATCCTGGTGCACCGGCCGTCCGACCCGACGGACAACGCCAGCCCCTCCGGCGCGTCCGCCCTGGCGAACGCATTGGTCACGGCCTCCGTGCTGGTCGGCAGCGACCGGTCGGCGGGCTACCGGGAGGCGGCCGAGCAGGCGGTGCGCCGGGCCGGGCAGCTGGCCGCGAAGGCACCCCGCTTCGCCGGGCACTGGCTCACCGCGGCCGAGGCGCTGCTCGCCGGGCCGGTCCAGGTGGCGATCGCCGGACCGGATTCGACGGAACGGGACCTGCTGCGCGCGGTGGCCGCTCGCCGGGCGCATGGTGGTGCGGTCGTGCTGGCCGGCGAACCCGGTGCGGACGGTGTCCCGCTGCTCGCGGACCGGCCGCTCGTGGCGGGCAAGGCGGCCGCCTACGTGTGCCGCGGGTACGTCTGCGATCGGCCTGTGACCAGCCCCGATGAGCTGGTCGCCGCCTTGTCCGCCAGCAGTGAACAGGGGATCTGACGGCGGGTTTCCGGCGTAGCGTGTTGCAGAGTAATCATGTAATCATCGCCGGAGGCGAGAGACATGCGCACACACGCACAGTGGGGACGGGGCTGGAAGGGCCGCGGGCAGGCTGAGGTGCCCTCCGCCGAGGACGCGGCGGGCTGGTTCGCCGGGCGGCTCCCGGACGGCTGGTTCACCGGCGCACCGGACATCACCGTCGACCGCGAGGAGATCCTGATCGTCGGCGAGCTGCCGGCGCTGACCGAAGATTTCGACGACGACGCCGCCCGCGCCGCCGCCGAATCCGGCCGCATCAGCCGGTTCCGCGAGGAGACCCGCGAGCAGCGCATCGAGATCGCGCGACAGGCCGAGCATCGGTACCAGCGCAAGGTGTCCTGGGGCGCGCGGCTGGGCGGCACGGAGGAGTTGTTCACCACGCAGTCGGTGCCGGTGATGACCCGCCTGCGCCAGCCCGAACGGATGGTGCTCGACACGCTCGTCGACGCGGGCGTCGCGCGGTCCCGTTCGGACGCACTGGCCTGGGCCGTCCGGCTCGTCGGGCAGCACGCCGAGGAGTGGCTGGGCGAGCTGCGCGAGGCGATGTCGAAGGTCGACGAACTGCGCCGGGAGGGGCCGGATCTGGCCTGAGTTCACCGTGCGGGACGGTGGAAGTTACGCCAGAGTAGGAACATGAACTCCGATGCGTTGACCGCGGTACTGGATGGGCACTGGGCCCAGCTGCGCCGGGACATTCGCGCGCAGTTCGCCGACCACAGCTTCGCCGAGCCCGACGACCTGGGCACCGAGGAGTACCGGGCGTGGGTGCTGGAGCGCCTGCGCGAGCTGGCCAAGAGCGGCTGGCACCGGCTCGGCTTCTCCCGTGAGTACGGCGGCGGTGACGACATCGGCGGTTCGGTCGTGTCGTTCGAGATGCTCGGCTTCGGCGACCTGTCGCTGATGGTGAAGTCGGGCGTGCAGTGGGGCCTGTTCGGCGGCGCCGTCCAGCTGCTCGGCACCGCCGTGCACCACGAGCACTACCTGGCCCGGATCATGGACCTGGACCTGCTCGGCTGCTTCGCGATGACCGAGACCGGGCACGGGTCGGACGTGCAGCACCTGCGCACGACGGCGACCTACGACCCGGCCACCCGCGAGTTCGTCATCGACACCCCCGACGAGCAGGCGCGCAAGGACTACATCGGCAACGCCGCCCGGCACGGGCGGATGGCCGTGGTGTTCGCGCAGCTCGTCACGGGTGGCGAAAGCCGTGGCGTGCACGCGTTCATGGTGCCGATCCGGGACGAGACCGGCACACCGGTGCCCGGTGTCGAGATCGGCGACGACGGGCGCAAGGCCGGGCTGAACGGCGTCGACAACGGGCGGCTGACGTTCCACGCGGTGCGCGTGCCGCGGGACGCGCTGCTCAACCGCTACGGCGACGTCACCGAGGACGGCACCTACACGAGCCCGATCGAGAGCGACAACCGGCGGTTCTTCACGATGCTCGGCACGTTGATCCGCGGGCGGATCAGCGTCGCCGGCGGCGCGATCCACGCCACCCAGCGGGCGCTGGCAGTGGCGACGCGGTACGCGGAGAAGCGCAGGCAGTTCGGCCGTCCCGACGCCTCCGGGGAGACGCTGCTGCTGGATTACCGCGTCCACCAACGGAAACTGCTGCCGGCGATCGCGCGCACCTACGCGCTGCACTTCGCGCAGGAGGAACTCGTCCGGACGCTGCACGACATCCAGAGCTCGGACGACGCCGAGGAGCGGGCGCAGCGGGAGCTGGAATCGCGGGCGGCCGGGATCAAGGCGATCGCGACGTGGAACGCGACCCGGACCATCCAGATGGCGCGGGAAGCGTGCGGTGGCGCGGGATACCTGTCGGAGAACCTGTTGCCCGCGCTGAAGGCCGACACCGACGTGTTCACCACCTTCGAGGGCGACAACACGGTGCTGCTGCAGCTGGTCGCGAAGGGACTGCTGACCAGCTACCGCGACCACTTCGCGGACCTGAGCCCGCTGGGCACCGCCAAGTTCGTGGCCGAGCAGTTCGTCGGCGCGGTGATCGAGCGGACGGCGGCGCGCAAGGCGATCGAGCGGCTGGTCGACGCCGCACCCGGCCGCGACGACGACGGCGTGCTGTTCGACCGCGGCTGGCAGGTGAAGCTGTTCGAGGACCGCGAGCAGCACGTGCTGGAGGGCTGCGCGCGCCGGCTGCGCCGGGCGGCCGAGGCGGACCCGTTCGAGGTGTTCAACGACGCGCAGGACCACGTGCTGCGGTCGGCCCGCGTGCACGTCGACCGGATCGTGCTGGAGGCGTTCGTCGCCGCCATCGACCGGTGCGCCGACGACGAGGCGCGTGCCCTGCTGAACCGGGTGTGCGACCTGTACGTGCTGTCGAACGTCGAAGAGGACCGCGCGTGGTTCCTCGAGCACGGCCGTCTGACGTCCGCCCGGTCGAAGGCGGTGGTGGCCGCGGTGAACGACCTGTGCGCCGAGCTGCGCCCCCACGCGCGGCTGCTGGTGGACGGCTTCGCGGTGCCGGAGCCGTTCCTCCGCCCCGCGATGCTGCGTTGAGCCGCTTCTGCTTGGCGGTGCCGAGCGCCACGTGCCCAGGCTGACAAATGTCATGCCCAGGACCGGATGTTCGGCATGATCACCGGCCCGGCGCGGCGGCCACGATCGAGGGTATGAGGAACCCCGCACTGCAGAGCCTGGCGCGGCCGGCTCAACGCACTGGCCGCCGTGATCCTGCTGGTCAACGTGACCGTCCTGGCGCTGAGATCGCGGTGAGATCGATGGAGCGCCAGATGGCGGTGGTGAGGTGATGCGCCGCCGCGGCATCAACTACGACACCGGGGTCAGCCCGCTCGGCACGACCTCCCGCCGGGACTGGGACCTCACAGAAGTGCGCCGCGAGATGCGGATGATCGCCGAGGACCTGCATTGTTCGGCGGTTCGCGTGACCGGCGACATCCCCGGGCGGATCGAGGAAGCCGCCGCCATCGCCGCCGATTCCGGCCTCGAGGTCTGGTTCTCGCCCTTCCCCTGCGAACTGCCCCGCCCGCAGCTGCTCACGATGCTCGCCGACGCTGCCGTGCGCGCCGAGCGGCTGCGCGGCACGGGGGCGGAGGTGGTGTTCGTCGCCGGGGGCGAGATCAGCCTGTTCAACCGGGGCTTCTTCGGCGGCGACGACTTGCGGACGCGGATGTCCTCGCTCGTCCCGGCGGCCGGACCGGCGGAGTTCGCCGACTTCCTCGGGCAGGCCGCCGCGGCGGTCCGGGCGCGGTTCGGCGGTCCGGTCACCTACGCCGCCGGGTCGTGGGAACCGGTCGACTGGGCGCACTTCGACATCGTTTCCGTGGACGCGTACCGCTCGGCAGACAACGCCCGCACCTTCCGCGAGGAGCTGCTGCGGACCTACACCGCGCACGGCAAACCGGTCGTTGCGACCGAGTTCGGGTGCTGCACCTTCCGCGGCGCGGCCGACCGGGGCGCCACCGGCTGGACGATCGCCGACCGCGCCACCGGGCGGCTCGCCCCCGGCTACGAGCGCGACGAGGACGAACAGGCCCGCTACTTCACAGAACTGCTGGCCGATTT
Organism: Amycolatopsis thermophila; assembly: GCF_030814215.1. NCBI lineage: Bacteria > Bacillati > Actinomycetota > Actinomycetes > Pseudonocardiales > Pseudonocardiaceae > Amycolatopsis > Amycolatopsis thermophila. The sequence continues at coordinate 3,244,628 of NZ_JAUSUT010000001.1, forward strand.
CGAAGCCGAGGGCCTGGACGGCGCATTCTGGTTCACGTTCGCCGGCTACGGCCTGCCCCACCGGGCGGATCCCGCGCGGGACCTCGACCTGGCCTCCTACGGGGTGGTGAAGCTGACCGACGCCGGCCTCCGCCCGAAGGCGGTCTTCCACGCCATGGCTCAGGCGTACAGCGCCAGCCAGACCGCGATGTAGTGCGAGATCGCGGCCAGCACGGTGCACGCGTGGAAGAACTCGTGGTACCCGAAGGTTTCGGGCCAGTAGTTCGGCCACTTCACCGCGTAGAAGACGGCGCCGATGGTGTAGAACAGGCCGCCGACCAGCAGCAGCACCAGCGCGGCCACCCCGGCGTGCGTGGCCAGCTCGGGCAGCACGAAGATCGCCACCCAGCCGAGCGCCACGTAGATCGGCACGCCGAGCCAGCGCGGCGCGCCCGGCCACAGCATCTTCAGCGCCACTCCGGCCAGCGCGCCGCCCCAGACCACGCCCAGCACGACGTACCCGGTGGGCTTCGACATGGCCAGCAGCGTGAACGGGGTGTACGTGCCGGCGATGAACAGGAAGATCATCGAGTGGTCGGCGCGCTTCATCCACTGGTAGGCGCGCGGGCTCCAGATCCGCCGGTGGTACAGCGCGCTGACCCCGAACACGCCTAGCACGGTCAGCCCGTACACGGATGTGGCCAGCGCGGCCAGGCCGGACGCCGTGGTCCCGGCGAGGACGACCAGCGTCGTCACGCAGGCGAGCGCGCTGAAGAACGTCCAGAAGTGGATATGGCCGCGGAGCCGGGGCCGGGTGTCGACGAAGCTCGGGGGTTCGGTCTCAACGGTCACACCAACCAGGTTACGGCGACGTAGGTTCTTCGCCAGTCAACCGTGGCCCGGCCCACGCCGCTCGGAGACCCTGCGTACATTGGTTGGACGTGAGTCTTCGCTCCTTCGGGTCCAAGCTTGTCTACGGCATCTACAGCCGTCGTCTGATCCAGCAGGCGGCCGGCAAGCACCCGCGGCACATCGCGATCATGCTGGACGGCAACCGCAGGTGGGCGCGGGAAGCCGGCTTCACCGACGTCTCCGACGGGCACCGCGCGGGAGCGCGCAAGATCGCGGACTTCCTCACCTGGTGCCGCGAGGCCGACGTCGAGGTCGTGACGATGTGGCTGCTGTCCACGGACAACCTCAGCCGCGCCACCGAGGAGCTCGAACCGCTGCTGGAGATCATCGCCGACGTCGTCGACGAGCTGGCGCAGGCGGCCAACTCGTGGCGCATCCGGGTCGTCGGCGCGCTGGAGCTGCTGCCCGAGCCGATCGCCAAGCGCCTGCAGTCGGCCGCGGCCAGCACCGAGAAGCGCACCGGCATGGAGGTCAACGTCGCGGTCGGCTACGGCGGCCGCCAGGAGATCGCCGACGCGGTCAAGAAGCTGCTGCTCCACCACGCCGACGAGGGCACGCCGATCCGCGAGCTGGCCAAGATCCTCGACGTCGACCACATCTCCGAGCACCTCTACACCTCCGGCCAGCCGGACCCGGACCTCATCATCCGCACCTCCGGCGAGCAGCGGCTGTCCGGATTCCTGCTGTGGCAGTCCGCGCACTCCGAGTTCTGGTTCACCGAGGCGTACTGGCCCGCCTTCCGCCGTGTCGATTTCCTGCGCGCGCTCCGTGACTACGCGTGGCGGCACCGCCGTTTCGGTACTTGACAACACACCCGGTGACGATTCGCTGATCTTTCCTCTACCGACGGTGAGATGACAACCTGGTGAATCACCTGCCTGGCTGCCTGCACGAAACCGCGATCGCAGGTAACTTCCGAAGTGATGGCTCGTGACCTTGCGGACCATCACGGGAGGCCCTGGTAGTGGCGGTTGTAGAGCAGACGGCGCGTGAGCCGTTCGCGATACCCACGAGGGGGCCGGCACCCGGCCCTCGTGGCCCTGCTCGCTGACGCGAGAGCGTCAGCACCGAGCGGACCAGCCAGGGTGGTGCCCGGCCCAGCGAGTGTGGGCGTGGTGCCACGTCCACGAGGGAGATGCCGTCGTGACTACGCAGCGTTCGCCCCGTAAGGCCTCCGGCCGCTCATCGAATTCCGCGGAGGGCACCGCAGAACCCCCGAGTCCCGTTCCAGGGCAGCACACCTACGTCCTGGACACCTCGGTCCTGCTGGCCGACCCGTGGGCCATCACGAGATTCGCCGAGCACGCCGTGGTCCTGCCGTTGGTGGTGATCAGTGAACTGGAGGCGAAACGGCATCACCCCGAACTGGGCTGGTTCGCACGGGAATCCCTGCGCCAGCTCGACGACCTGCGGCTCAAGCACGGCCGCCTGGACTCGCCGATCCCGATCGGTGACGCGGGCGGCACCCTGCACGTCGAACTCAACCACTCGGACCCGACGGTGCTGCCGCCCGGGTTCCGCACCGACTCCAACGATCACCGGATCCTGGCCTGCGCCCTCAACCTGAAGGTCGAGCGGACCACGGTCACGCTGGTCACCAAGGACATCCCGCTGCGCGTCAAGGCCGGTGCGGTCGGCCTGGACGCCGACGAGTACCGCGCGCTGGAGGTCACGCCGTCCGGCTGGACGGGGATGGCCGACGTGGAGGTCCCGCAGGAGGCGGTCGACGCGCTGTTCCGCGACGGTGTCGTGGACCTGGCCGAGTTCGGTCTGCCGGAGGTCGGTGAATCACCGTGCCACACGGGTCTGCGGCTGGTCGCCGGTTCCGGCAGCTCCAGCGCACTGGGCCGGTTGACGGCGGCGAAGAAGGTGCAGCTGGTGCGGGGCGACCGGGAGGCGTTCGGGCTGCACGGTCGTTCCGCCGAGCAGCGGATCGCGCTGGACCTGCTGCTCGACCCGGACATCGGCATCGTCTCGCTCGGCGGCCGCGCCGGCACCGGTAAGTCCGCGCTCGCGCTGTGCGCCGGCCTGGAGTCGGTGCTGGAACGCCGCGAACACCGCAAGGTGGTCGTGTTCCGGCCGGTCTACGCCGTCGGCGGCCAGGACCTCGGCTACCTGCCGGGGTCGGAGTCGGAGAAGATGCAGCCGTGGGCGCAGGCGGTGTTCGACACCCTCGGCGCCCTGGTCAGCCAGGAAGTGCTGGACGAGGTGTTCGACCGCGGCATGCTCGAGGTGCTGCCGCTGACGCACATCCGCGGCCGCTCGCTGCACGACTCGTTCGTGATCGTCGACGAGGCGCAGTCGCTGGAGCGCAACGTGCTGCTGACCGTGTTGTCCCGCCTGGGCGCGGCGTCCCGCGTGGTGCTCACGCACGACGTGGCGCAGCGCGACAACCTGCGCGTCGGGCGCCACGACGGCGTGTCGGCGGTGATCGAGAAGCTGAAGGGCCACCCGCTCTTCGCGCACGTCACCCTGACCCGCAGCGAGCGGTCGCCGATCGCCGCGCTGGTCACCGAGATGCTGGAGGATCACGGATAGCGGCCGGTGGGGCCGCCTCCGGGCGCGGAGGCGGCCCCGCTGTCACCAGCCCGCGGGCAGCGGCCGGCCTTCGGCGAACCCGGCGGCGGACTGGATCCCCAGCACCGCGCGGGCGTGGAAGTCCTCGATGTCCCGCGCGCCGGCGTAGGTGAAGGCGGAGCGGACGCCCGAGCAGATCTCGTCGATCAGGTCCTCCACACCGGGGCGCTGCGGGTCGAGCAGCATCCGCGACGACGAGATGCCCTCTTCGAAGAGGGCCTTGCGCGCCCGGTCGAAGACGTTGTCGGTGCGCGTGCGGGCGCCCACGGCCCGCTTCGACGCCATGCCGAACGACTCCTTGTACGGGCGGCCGTGCTCGTCGTAACGCAGGTCGCCGGGGCTTTCGTGGGTGCCGGCGAACCACGAGCCGACCATCGCGGCGGACGCGCCCGCGGCCAGCGCCAGCGCGACGTCGCGCGGGTGCCGCACACCGCCGTCGGCCCACACGTGCTTGCCCAGTTCGCGGGCCGCCTTCGCGCACTCCAGGACGGCGGAGAACTGCGGGCGGCCCACGCCGGTCATCATCCGCGTGGTGCACATCGCACCCGGGCCGACGCCGACCTTGACCACGTCGGCGCCCGCCTCGATGAGGTCGCGGGTGCCCTCGGCGGTGACGACGTTGCCCGCCACGACCGGCACCGCGGGCGAGACCGAGCGGACGGCCTTCAGCGCGGCGAGCATCTTCTCCTGGTGGCCGTGGGCGGTGTCGACCACGAGCGTGTCGATGCCGGCGGCCAGCAGCGACTCGGCCTTCGCCGCGACGTCCCCGTTGATGCCGACCGCGGCGGCGACGCGCAGGTTGCCCTGGTCGTCGGTGGCCGGCGTGTAGATGCCGGCCCGCAGCGCCGCGGTCTGGGTGAGGATGCCGGCGAGCTTGCCATCGGCGTCGACCCCGAGCGCGGCGTGGGCGCCGGCGGCGTGCAGGCGTTCGAAGACCTCGCGCGAGGGCGTGTCGAGCGGGCAGGTGACGGGCGGTTCGAACGCGACCTCGGAGACGCGCGCGAAGCGGTCGACTCCCGTGCAGGCGGCCTCGTCGACGATGCCGCGCGGGCGGCCGTGCTCGTCCACCACGACGACGGCGCCGTGGGCGCGCTTGCCGATGAGGTTGAGGGCGTCGGCGACGGCGTCACCGCCGGTCAGGACGAGCGGGGTGTCCCAGGTGGTGTGGCGGCTCTTGACCCAGGCGACGATGTCGGCGACGGCGGCCGGGTCGACGTCCTGGGGGAGGACGACGAGCCCGCCGCGCCGGGCGACGGTCTCGGCCATCCGCCGCCCCGCGACGGCGGTCATGTTGGCGACGACGACGGGGATCGTCGCGCCGGTGCCGTCGACGGTGGACAGGTCGACGTCGAAGCGCGATTCCACGGCCGAGCGGTTGGGCACGAGGAAGACGTCGTCGTAGGTGAGGTCGTGAGCGGGCCCGTGGCCATCGAGAAAACGCACGAGTTCTCAGACTACGGCACAATCGGGCCCATGGCCGATCGGGACCGCGACGCCGAGGGACGCCCGCGAAACGCCCGCCCGCGCGACGGGCTGGGACGGCCGCTGCCGTACGGGGCGGCTGGGGTGTCCCGCCAGCCGGAGGGCGTGGTGCGCACGCCGGCGGAGACCGTGGCGGAGGCGCAGAGCCTGCTGGACGCCGGACGGCCCTTCCACGCGCACGAAGTGTTCGAGGACGCGTGGAAGTCGTCCGACGGGCCGGACCGCGCGCTGTGGAAGGGCCTGGCGCAACTGGCGGTCGGGCTGACGCACGCCGCGCGCGGCAACGCGAAGGGCGCATCGTCACTGCTGACGCGCGGCGCTTCGGCGATCGAGCCGTTCACGGCGGAGGCGCCGTACGGCATCGACGTGGCGGGCCTGGTGTCGTGGGCGCGCTCAGGGGCAGAGGCCCCAGAGGGGCTCACGGCCCCGCGGCTGACGTAGGTCGCTCACCGGCTCAGCGACCCGCTGTCGCGGTGGCCGGGCGAGTTACTGCCGTGGAGGGGTGGTCGCCGCGAGGGTGGGCGACTCGCTGGTGGTGGGGCTCATGGCCCCGCGGCCGACCTGGCCGCCTTGCCTGGCCCCACCCTCTGGCGACCCGCTCGTCGTCGTGGGTGGCGGGCTCGCTGTGGTGGAGGGGTGGTCGCCGCGTGGGTGGGCGGCTCGCTGCTCGGAGGTTTCATGGCCCGCCGTTGAGCTAGTCGGCTCGCGTGGCCCCACCCGTCTGGCGACCCGCTCGTCGTCGTGGGTGGCGGGCTCGCTGTGGTGGAGGGGTGGTCGCCGCGTGGGTGGGCGGGTCGCTGCTCGGAGGGTTCATGGGCCGCCGTTGAGCTAGTCGGCTCGCGTGGCCTTGCTCGCCTGGCGATTCGCTCGTCGTTGTGGGTGGCGGGCTCGCTGTGGTGGAGGGGTGGTCGCCGCGTGGGTGGGCGGCTCACCGCCCTGGCCTCACGGCTTGGCGCCCCGCTCGTTGCCGATGCTGCCGCGACGCAGGATCACCCGGCCGGGGTGGGCGGCTCGCTGATGGGGGGGCTCACCAGGCCCGGGGCTGACCTCGCCGACCCGCCGCCTGGCGTGTCGCCAGGTGTTGCCGATGCTGCCGCGGTGGGTGACCACGCGGCCGGGGTGGCGGCTCGCAGCTCGGAGAGGCTCTCCGCCACGCGGCTGACGTCGCCCCGCCAACTCGCCGCCCGCGTAACCGGGTGCAGCCAGGTGTGGCCGGCTCCCGCCGTGTGCCGGAGCGCGGTCGCGCCAGGTTCTGCAGCGCTGGGCGGGAGCGGGCCGGCGGCGAAGGTCAGTCCCAGCCTGCGGAACCCGCCTTCTCCGCGCCGATCGTCGTCGAGTCGCCGTGGCCGGTGTGGACCGTCGTTTCGTCGGGCAGCGCGAAGAGCTTCTCCCGGATCGAGCGGACGATCGTCGGGTAGTCCGAGAAGGACCGGCCCGTCGCGCCGGGGCCGCCGTTGAAGAGCGTGTCGCCGGTGAAGACGATCCCCAGCTCCGGCGCGTGCAGGCACACGGCGCCGGGTGCGTGCCCCGGCGTGTGCAGCACCGTCAGTGCCGTGCCGGCCACCTCGAGCACCTGCCCGTCGGCCAGTTCGCCGTCCGGGGCGCGGTCCGGGTGGGTGAGGTCCCACACCACCCGGTCGTCCGGGTGCAGCAGCACCGGCGCACCCACCCGCGCGGCCAGTTCCGGCGCGGCGTTGACGTGATCGTTGTGGGCGTGCGTACAGACGATCGCCGTCACCCGCGCACCGCCGACCGCCTCGGCGATCGCGGCCGCGTCGTGGGCGGCGTCGATCACCAGGACCTCGGTGTCGTCGCCGACCAGCCACACGTTGTTGTCCACTTCCCACCGGCCGCCGTCGAGCTCGAAGACGCCCGAGGTGACCACGTTGCGCACGCTTGCCGCCATGTCCGTGAACTTAGACGACCTTGCGGGACGCCTCCAGGTTCGCCGCCAGGTTGTTGAGCGTCCGCGCCTGGGCGACGTAATCCATCGAGGAGAACTCCCACGGGAACACCTGCCCGGCCGCAGCCGCCGGCATCCGCGCGAAGGTGGGCTGCTGCAGGAGGGTGTCCTTGTCCATCGCGCGCAGCGAGTACAGCACGACGTCGGTGGCGTACTTGCCGATGTTTTCCCAGCTCACCTGCTCCCAGTAGTACTTGGAGCCACCCGGGTCCGGGTAGGTCAGGCCCAGTTCGGTGTAGCTGCGCAGCGCCGGGTCGTCGCCGGCCTTGGCGATGTAGACACCGTCGCCGGGATAGGCGGCGATAGCCATCACGGTCAGTCCCTTGGCGGCGGCGGTTTTCAGCCGGTCGCGGGCGGCGTCGTAGTCCTGCTCGGCGGTCGCGGGTGGCTCGCCGCCCAGGGCGCGGACGAGGTCGACGGTGCGGTCCACGACGTTCGTGGCCGAACCGGCCATCTTCAGCGCGATGATCGGCGCGATCTCGGCGACCGCGTGCTGCTGGGTGATGTCCTTGAACCCGTACAGCGGCTGCGCCTTGTCGATCGTGCCCGCGCTGTCGACGGGGTAGGCGTGGGTGAGGATCAGGTCCGGCTTGGCCGCGGCCAGCGCCTCGATGTCGATCTCGCCGTAGGTGCGGCCGACCTCCTTGACGCCGCTGAGGTCGCGGCCGCGGAAGTTGACGTCGTCGGCCATGGCGGTGTAGCCGAATGCGGCGGCCGGGGTGATGCCGTAGTTCCACAGCGAGGCGATGGCGTCGGTGAGGCCGGCGATGCGGGCCGGCTTGGCGTCGAGGTCCACCTTCGTGCCGAGGTCGTCGGTGAACGTCCACGCACCGCCGGCGGTGGCGGTGTCCGATCCGCTCGAGCCGCATGCGGCGAGGAGGCCGGTCGCGGCCACAGCCAGGCTGCCGGTGAGGAACGTCCGGCGGGAGGTCGTCATGGGGCACCTTTCTTCGGCGGTCAACGTCGTCGGAGGAGAAGCCAGATGAGGTAGGGGGCACCGATCGCGGCGGTGATCAGCCCGACCGGGACCTCCCAGCTGAAGGCGGTCCGGCCCAGCAGGTCGGTGGCCTGGACGAGCAGGGCGCCGCCGAGCGCGGACGCGACCAGCGGGGGCCGGGAGCCGCCGGCGAGGCGGAGCATGATCTGCGGCGTCACCAGCGCGACGAACCCGACCGGCCCGGCGGCGGCGACGGCGGCCCCGGTCAGCCCGACGGCCACCGCGATGGTGCCCAGGCGCGCGGACTGGATGCGAACGCCGAGGCCGGCGGCGGCGTCGTCGCCGAGCTGGGTCACGGCGAGCGTGCGAGGCAGCGTGAGCGCGGCCGGGATCAGCAGCGCGGCGAGCACCAGCAGGGGGATGGCCTGGTCCCAGCTGACGGCGCTGATCGAGCCGACGAGCCAGACCGTGGCCTGCGCGGCGCTGTTGATGCTGGCCAGGATCAGCATCCAGCCGGTGAGCGCGGTCAGGACGGCGCCGCACCCGATGCCGACGAGGATCAGCCGGAAGCCGTCCACGCCGTGCCGCCAGGAGAACCCGTAGACCGCGACGGCGGCGACCAACCCGCCGACGAGCGCGGCGGCGGGCACCCCGAGTGTGGTGAAGCCGCTGGTGAGGCTGTAGGCGCCGCCGCCGAAGACGATCACGGTCACGGCGGCCGCGGAGGCGCCCCCGGTGACGCCGAGGATGTCCGGGGTGGCGAGCGGATTGCGCGAAATGGTCTGCGTGAGTGCGCCCGCCATGGCCAGGCACGCGCCGGCGAGACAGCCCGTGACGGCCCGCGGAACGCGCAGATCGAACAGGATGTGCCGGTCGATGCGTGCCCCACCACCGGCGAGCAGCTCGGGCAGCTGCCCCAGCGCGATGGGGTATTCGCCGATCGTCACGCCGACCGCGGTGACCACGAGCAGCGCGAGGAGCGCGACGAGGCAGACGGTGGCCGTGCGGGCGTTGCACCGCACGAGGAGGGACGCGGTCATGGGCGGGGGCCTCCGCGGGTGCGGCTGGTGGCGGTGGGTGTGGCCGGGGGGTTGTCGTGGGTGGGGGCGGCTGCGGTGTTGTGTGGCGCGTCGGGGGAGGTGGTGCGCGTTCGCGGGTGGCTGCCCGCCCTGTTGCGGAGAGGGTGGGGGCAGGCGGTCATGTCGTGCTGCGGTCGTGCTGCCGGACGGCGCTCGCCGAGCGGGCGGGTGTGCGGGCCCGGGACGCTAGTGCCGACGGCAGCGGGGCCAACTTGTGCGATCGCGGTCGGGCCGACTGTGGCGATCCGGACTGCCACGTCGTTCCGGGTGCCCGGGGCACCACCGCGGGTGCGAGCGGAGACGTCACGAGCGGCCGGCATCAGAGCCTCACGAGGCGGGTGCGCCGGGCGATCAGGACGAAGGCTCCGCCGCCCAGGATGGCCAGCACGATGCCCGCCGGGACCTCCGCCGGGCCGGCGATCAGGCGGCCCACGACGTCCGCGACCAGCAGCAGCACCGCGCCGGCCACCGCGGAACACGGCATCAGCCACCGGTGATCGGGCCCGGTCACGGCACGGACCACGTGCGGCACGATCAGGCCCAGAGAGGCGATCGGCCCCGCGGCGGCCGTCGCGGCGCCGGCGAGCAGCGTGATCGCGGCCAGGCCCACCACGCGGCTCGCCACGACCGACTGGCCGAGACCCCGCGCGGTGTCCTCGCCGAGGGACACCGCGTTCAACGCCCGCGTGTTGATCATCGCCAGCACCAGCCCGGCGACCACGAACGGCAGGATGCCGAGGCTGATCCCCGCATCCCGGCCGCTGATCGAGCCGACTACCCAGCGGCGGTAGACGTCGAGCGTGGGGTTCGAGCTGAGGATGATCAGCGAAGTGAACGTGGACAGCAGCGCCATCACCGCCGCACCGGCGAGCGCCATCGGCACCGGGCTGAGCTGCCGCCCGCTCGACCCGATCGCGAACACCGCGGCGGTCGCGACCAGGGCACCGGCGAAGCCGAACCACACCTGGCTGCCGGGATCGGCGATGCCGAACAGCTGCGCGGCCAGCGCGACGGCGAGCGCGGCGCCGGCGTTGATGCCGAGCAGGCCCGGGTCGGCCAGCGGGTTCCGGGAGTGCCCCTGCATGAGCACCCCGGCGGCGCCGAGCGCGAGCCCGACCAGCACACCGAGCGTCGTGCGGGGCAGGCGCACGTCACGGACGATCGTCGCCGCCTCGCTGCCGTCGTCGTGCAGCAACACCCGTACCGCTGTGCCCAGCCCGAGGTCGTTGCTGCCCAGCACCAGGCTCAACGCGACCGCGACGACCAGCGCCACCAGCAAGGACACCAAGAACAGCGGCCGCCTGGCCACGGTTCTGGTCACCGTCGGTGACAGGAGCGCGTTCACGCTCTGCAACTTAGCTTAGCCGTACCTAACCTCGGAAGTGTGATGTTCGTTCAGGTTCTCGACATGCGGTGTACGGGCCCGCGGCTGGAGACCGTCACCCCTCGCTGATGGCATAGCGCCATGTGCATGGGTTGTGGGGTTTCCCGACGCGGTTTCCTGCAGGCGGCATCCGTGGCGGGGGCGGTGACGCTGGCGCCGGTGACGTTCGCCGAAGCCGCCGAAGGACGCACCGAGACGAAGGTCCTGACCGGCCGGCTCGAACCGGGCACCGAGGACTTCGTGTACCTGCCGGTGGAGGTCCCGGCGGGCGTCAGCCAAGTGTCCGTCGTCTACAGCTACGACAAACCGGCCGTGCCCGCCGGAACGCCCGGCAACTCCTGCGACATCGGCATCTTCGACAACCGTGGCACCGGCCTCGGCGGCGACGGGTTCCGCGGCTGGTCCGGCGGGTTCCGCGACCGCTTCTCGATCAGCCGCACCGAGGCCACCCCCGGCTACCTGCCCGGCGACGTCACGCGCGGCACGTGGCACATCGTGCTCGGCCCGTACACGATCGCGCCGCAGGGCACGAACTACCGCGTCGAGGTGACGCTGACCTACGGCCCGGCCGGGTCGGCCTACCAGCCGAACTACCCGCCGGAGCGCACGCGCGTCCGTGGCCGCCGCTGGTACCGCGGCGACTGCCACCTGCACACCGTGCACTCGGACGGGAAGCGGTTGCCCGCCGAGGTGGCCGCCGGCGCCCGCGAGGCCGGGCTCGACTTCATCACCTCGACCGACCACAACACGTCCTCGTCGCACGGGGTGTGGGGCGAGTTCGCCGGGGACGACCTCCTGATCGTGCTCGGTGAGGAGGTCACCACCCGCAACGGCCACTGGCTCGCGCTCGGCGTGCGGCCCGGCCAGTTCGTCGACTGGCGGTACCGCTCCCGCGACAACGAGCTGCCCGAGTACCAGCGTGAGGTGCACCGTTCCGGAGGCCTCTGCGTCGCCGCGCACCCGTACTGCCCCTGGGTCGGGTGCAACTTCAAGTTCGGGTACACCGGCTTCGACGCGGTCGAGGTGTGGAACGGCCCGTGGACGTGGGACGACGACGCTGCCGTGTCCGAATGGGACAACACCCTGGTGGAATCCGTGCGCGGCAAGGGAAGCTGGCTGCCCGCGATGGGCAACAGCGACGCGCACAACCCGGGCCAGGTGATCGGCCTGCCGCAGACCGTGGTGCTCGCCGACGCGCTCACCCGGGACGCGATCCTCGACGGGATCAGGGCCGGGCGGAGCTGGATCGCCGAGTCGGCCGGCGTGGAACTGTCACTCGTGGCGACCGGACCGCGCGGTCAGGCCGCGGGCATCGGCGACCGCCTCGACGTCGCCGCCGGCGACCAGGTGGCCGCGCGACTGGACGTCTCGGGGGTGCCCGGCGGAACCGTCCGCCTGATCACCGACGAGGGACAGGTGTTCCAGCAGAGCCTTCCCGCTTCGGGGACGGGCAGCGTGACGTGGCTGACCACGCCCGCGGTGTCGGCTTATGTGCGTGCTGAGGTGCGTCACCCCCTTGCTGATGGATCCGCGGGTGCCCCCGCGTTGTCGCCAGGATTGAACTTCGGCGCGATGGCCGCGATGACGAACCCGATCTTCCTCGGCCGTCTCTGACCGCGACTGCGTGAGACGTCCGGGCCCGGCAGTCGGAACCGCATGTCGCGGCGTGGAGTTGTCGAACCGGCTACCTCCCCTCAGCCCTTCACCGTGGCGCGGACGGCGTCGATCGTGTCGGCGTCGGCCGCGTCCTTGTCCGGGCGGTACCGCACCACGCGGGCGAACCGCAGTGCGACGCCGCCCGGATATCGGGTGCTGACCTGGGCACCGTCCAGTTCGATCTCGACCACCAGCTCGGGCCGGACGTACACCGTCCAGCGGTCGCGGTGGGACTCGATCTCCTGGAACGTCTTCGTCTGCCACGCCAGGAGCTCGTCGGTGAGCCCCTTGAACGTCTTGCCCACCATGATCGGCGGCCCGCCGTCCGGGTCGCGGGCCCCGAGGTGCAGGTTGGACAGGTACCCGGTGCGCCGGCCGTGGCCCCACTCCGCGCCGAGGACGACGAGGTCGAGCGTGTGCACCGGCTTCACCTTCAGCCACGCCCGGCCCCGCCGCCCCGCCGCGTACGGCGAGTCGAGCGCCTTGACCATCACGCCCTCGTGCCCGGCTTCGAGGGCGGCCGCGAGGATCGCGTCCGGATCGGACGGTTCGGTCCGCCCGGGGATGAGGTGCTCGCCCGCCACCCGGCGCAGCGCCTCGTTGCGGTCCCGCAACGGCTCGTCCAGCAGGTCCGTGCCGTCCAGGTGCAGGCAGTCGAAGAAGTACGGCCGCAACAGCAACGCGCGCACCTGCTCCTCGCGCGTGCTGCCGAACCGGCTCATCGTCTCCTGGAACGGCCGTGGCCTGCCGTCGTCGGTCAGCGCGAGCGTCTCGCCGTCGAGCACCACCGACCGGCACGGCAGCGCCCGGACGAGCGACACCAGCTCGCCCACGTGCTGGGTGATCTCGCGCAGTGTTCTCGTGTACACGTGCACCTCGTCGCCGTCGCGGTGCACCTGGATGCGGGCTCCGTCCATTTTGAACTCGACAATGGCGGACGGGTGCTCGCGCACCGCCTCGTCGAGCGACTCGGCCGGGGACGCCAGCATCGGCCGCAGCGGACGCCCCAGTTCGAGCCCGAACTCCCCGAGCGCGGCCTCGCCGCCGGTGACCGCGGCCTGAGCGGTGACCGGCAGCCGCCCGGACAGCATGAACGCGCGCCGGACCGCTTCGGCCGGCACCCGCGCGGCCGCGGCGATCCCGTCCAGCATCACGCCTTCCAGCGCGCCCTGCCGCAGCTCGCCGGTGAGCAGGCGGAACAGGAACTGCTGTTCGGGTTCGGTGGCGCGGCCGAACAACTCCGCCAGCAGGCCGGAGCGGCGTTTCACCGACCCGCTGCCGGAGGCTGCTCCCACCTCGCCGAGGACGTCGTCGACCTCGGCGACCGTCAGGTTCGGTTCGGCGGCCGGGCTCGCGCCCAGCTCGGCCAGCGTGCGCCACCCCGTCCCGATGCGGCCCTGGGTGGGCTGACCGGTCAGGAAGGCCACGACGGCGGGCAGTTCCCGCTCACCGGCGCGGTTGAGCAGGTCTGCCAGCGTCGCGATCTTCGCCTTGCGCGAGCGGGTGGCCGCTAGCGAGGCGGAGGCGGTGACGACGTCGGCGAGGAGCATGCGGTCATCATCTCTCGCCCCTCCGACAATTTCCGGGGACGGCGCAGGACCAGGACCACCGCGGCCAGGCAGACCACCAGTCCGAGCAGACCACGCAGCGTGATCGTGTCACCGAACATGATCCAGGCGAGCACCATCGTTGTCGGCGGTGTGAGGTACAGCAGGGTCGAAACGGTCGTCACCGAGCTACGCCGGAGCACCAGCCAATAGCACCCGTATCCCCCGAACGTGGAGAACAGCACGACCCACCCGATCGCGAACCAGAAGTCCGGAACCCGGGGCGGGACCAGTTGCCCGGTCGCCGCCGCGATCCCGGTGAACAGCACCATGCTGGTGACGCACTGCACGACCAGGCCGTCCGCCAGCGGGACGTCCGACGCCGTCCGGCGTTCGACGAGGGTCGCGGCCACCAGGGCGAGCATCGCCAGGAACGGCATCCCGTAAGCGAGCACCGGCGTGCCCGGCCGTCCCGACAGGTCCCCGCCGACCACCAGCGCGACTCCGGCGAGTCCGGCCACCAGTCCCGCCCACCGCAGTGGCCCGGCTCGTTCGCCGAGCACGAACTGCCCGAGCACCACCGCGACGATCGGTTGCAGCGCGGCGATCAGCGCCGACGTCCCGGGCGCGACGCCGAGATCGGCCGCCGCGTACACGAAGTACAGGTAGGCGCCCTGGGAGAGCACGCCGAGACCCGCCTGGACGGCGACGTCGCGTGGTCGCATCGAGCGCCGCCGGAACACCCACCAGGCACCGAGCAGCAGGCCGGCGACGATGAACCGCCAGGCGAGCAGGGTCACCGCGCCGCTGGACCGGGAACCCAGCGTGGCGCCCACGAACCCCGAGCTCCAGAACAGGACGAACCCGGCCCCGGCGATGACGTTCCGGCCCATGCGGCCTCCTCCATGTATACCGTTCTGTGTAGTCACGGTAGCTATACCGGTGGGTGTACTGTCAAATCGTGGAGACGCAGAAGCCGCTGACCCCGGCCGCCGAACGCATCCTCGAGGTCGCCGGGAAACTGTTCTACGACAACGGGATCCACGCGGTCGGCGTGGACACCATCGCCGCCGAGGCCGGCGTCACCAAGAAAACCCTGTACGACCGGTTCGGCTCGAAGGCCGAGCTGATCGCGCTCTACCTGCGCCGCCGCGACGAGCGGTGGCGGGAGCGGGTGCGGGCGTTCGCGGACCCGCGCGCGACGCCGGAGCGTCGCCTCCTGCGGGTGTTCGATGCGTTGGCCGACTGGATGCGGACCGAGAACGCGCGGGGCTGCGCCTTCGTGAACGCGCACGCGGAGCTACCCGCGGCTGATCACCCAGGGCGGCAGGTGATCGCGGAGTCGAAGCGGTGGCTGCTGGACTACCTGCGCGGGCTCGCGACGGAGGCCGGGGTGCGGCGGCCGGGTCGGTTGGCGGAGGAGCTGTTGATCCTCGTGGAGGGTGCGACGGTGGCGGCTTCGCTGGGGGTGGCGCCGACAGCGGTGGCGACGGCGAAGCGGCTGGCGAAGGGGTTGCTGCAGGAGGCGGCTGAGTGAAGGGCGCGTGTGTGGTGGAAGCCGGTGGTGCGGCGGCCGGGTGAGGTGGGCCAAGCTCGCGGCGGGAGGCGGGGTGCGGGGCGCGGCCTGGCGGCGGAAGCCGGGTGCCGGGGCGGCCGGGTGAGGTGGGCCGGGCTCCGGGCGGCAGCCGGAGTGCGGGGCGCTGACGGCGGCTGGGGTGCGTGTCCGATGGCGCCGCCTCGGGGCGGTGGCCGGTGGCCGGGTGAGCTGGTGGGTTTGCGGCCGGAGATGGGGTTGAGGTGTGGCGGAGGCTGGGGTGCGCGTCCGTGGGCGCGGCTCGCGACGGTGGCGCCCGCTCGCGACGATGGCCGGGATGCGGAGGCTGGGTGAGCTGGGGGGTTTGCGGCCGGATCCGGGGCGGGAGGCCGGGGTGCGCAGCCGGTGGCTGGCGGGGTGCGGCCGGTTGGGGGAGCGGTCTCGCGGTGGAAGCCGGGGAGCCGGAGCGGCCGAGCGAGGTGGGTCGGCGGGAGCCGTGGTGCGGGGTCGGGCGGTGCGCGGCCCGGTGGGGCGGGAGCCGGAGCGACCGAGCGAGGTGGCCGGCGAGAGCCGAGGTCCGGCGGTGCGCGGCCCGGTGGGGGCGGGAGCCGGCGGGCGGGGGAGGGGGTGCTGACCCCTGGAAGGCGCGGCGCGTCCGGCAAGGTGCGTGCCGACGGCGTGGGCGGGCCGGCGGAGTCGGCGATCCCGGGGCCCGCACCCACACCGCGCGTGCTTCGTCCGCCACCACATCGTGCGCCGACGGGATGGGTGCAGTGCCCGCTGAGGCTCAGCCGAGGGACGCCGCCGGGTCGTGGACGCTCATCGCGGCCGTCAGGTCCTCCCGCGCCCGGAACACCCTCGACCGGATCGTTCCGATGGCGCACTCGCACACCTGGGCCGCCTCGGCGTAGGACAGCCCGATGACCTGCGTCAGCACGAACGCCTCGCGCCGCTCGGGTTCCAGGTCCGCCACCAGCTTCCGCAGCACGACGAGGCGACCGTGGTCCGGCGTCCGGGCGCCGCCCTGCTCGGCGGCCGCCACCCAGTCCTCGACCTGGCTCGTCCGCGGCCGGCGCCGCGCGGTGCGCAGGTGATCGGCCGCGACCCGCTTCCCGATCGACAACAACCACATCCGCGCGGGCGACCGCCCGGCGAACGACGGCAGCGCCGCGAAAGCCCGCAGGTACGTCTCCTGCGTCAGGTCCTCCGCTACGCCGGGATCCGACAAGTAGGTCAGCAACCGGTGCAGCTGCCGCTGCGTGCCGGACACGAAGCGTTCGGCGGCCACCCGATCGCCGCGCGCCGCCGCGAACGCGTGCCGGGTGATCTCGTCGTCGTCCACTTCGCGTTCCTCCCAGTGCGGCCCCGGCCGATGACCCCACGGCCCCGGCATCACGCGGCGTCAATGGAACATCACCGCAGCGTGAAATCCCAACCGCTCCCAGCATCCGGTGCGGTGAGGGGGAACCATCGCCCAGCGCCCGACGACCAGGCGGATATGGACTGTGCGACCGCGCGCGAGGCGATCTCGGCCACCCTCGACGGCGAGGACCCCGGCGTGGACCCGTCCGCGCTGGACCGGCACGTCACCTCCTGCCCGGCCTGCCTGACCTGGCAGGACGACGCGGCCGCGGTCACCAGGCTCGCCCGCCTGGAACCGGCCGGGGCCACGCCCGACGTCGCGCCACGCGTACTCGGCCACCGGCCCGTACCGTCCGGCTCGGCGAAGTCGGACTGGCCGCGCTGGTCACTGGCGATCGCGGCAGTCGCCCAGCTCTCGCTGGTCGTGTCCCTGCTGTTCCTGCCGCCCGGGATGGGCGGCGCGATGGCGGTCCAGCCCGGATCACACCTCGAGCACGAGGCGGCGGCGTTCAACTTCGCCATCGCGATCGCCCTGCTGTGGGCGGCCGCGAAACCCCGCCAGGCCCGGGCCCAGCTGCCGGTGCTGCTCAGCTTCACGGCCCTGCTGGTGGGGTTGTCGCTGCTGGACCTGATCGGCGGCCGTGTCGGCTGGCCGCGCCTCGGCACGCATCTACCGCTGCTGTTCGGGGTGTTCTGCGCGGTGCTGATCGCCCGGCGCGGCGGTCGCCGACCGGACCCGGCCGACCACGGCCACGAAACCGTGGACGGGCGGCCTACCCGGTCCAGCCGGCATCAGCCCCCGGCGGCGCGGCGCAACGTGGCCTGATCGAGGTGATCGGTGGACACCCAGGCGGCGAGCAACTCCAGTGCCCGTTCGGACTCCGAACCGGGCTCCGCGGTGTAGGTGACCAGCGCCTGGTCGGGCTCGTCCGGCAGGCGCAACGTCTCGTATCGCAGGTGCAGATCGCCCACCAGCGGGTTGCGGATCAGCTTGTGCCCGTGGGCCTTCTCCCGCACGCGGTGTCCGGCCCAGAGCCGGCGGAACAGGTCGCTGCCCAGCGACAGCTCGCCGATCAGCTGGGCCAGACGCGGGTCGTCGGGGCACCGGCCGGCCTCGGCGCGCAGGTTGGCCACCAGGTCCTGGCAGACCTGGTCGAACTCGGGGTGCAGGACGCGCGCCTCGTCCTCGTTGAGGAAGATCAGCTTCGGCATGTTGCGCTCCTCCGGCGGCACCGAGCCGAAGTCGAAGGCGATCGCCCCGCCCATCGGGTTCCAGGTCAGCACGTCCAGGTAGCGGCCCAAGATGAACGCGGGCACCGCCATGGCGTCCAGCAACTGCTGCAACGCCGGGCGCACCTGCTGCGCCGGAGAGCGCACCGGCCGCTTGCGACGTGGCGTCGCGAGGTTGTGCAGGTACCGGCGCTCGTCCGGAGTGAATCGCAATGCACGGGCGAGTGAATCGAGCACCTCGTCGGACACGTTCCGCGCGCGCCCCTGCTCCAACCGGGTCAGGTAGTCGACGCTGATGCCAGCCAGCTGGGCCAGTTCCTCCCGGCGCAGCCCGGCGACCCGCCGACGGGTCACCCCCTGCGGCAGGCCCAGGTCCTGCGGGTCCAGCGCGGCACGCCGGGCCTTGAGGAACGCGCCCAGTTCGGCTTGATCGACCATGCCTCCAGTATCCGGACGCGTCCACCGACTTGCCTGGTACTGACAGACCCAGGCCGAAACGTGGAGGCCACCCGCGCGGGGTGGCCTCCACGGCACTCACTTGCCGCCGCGCGCCATGCGGAGCACGTCGAGCGCCTCGTCGAGCTGGGCCTCGGTGAGCTTGCCCTGCTCGATGTACCCGCGCTCGATGACGACCTCGCGGATCGTCTTCAGCTCCTTCAGAGCCTGCTTGGCGACCGCCGCGGCCTCCTCGTAGCCGATGTAGGAGTTCAGCGGCGTCACGATCGACGGCGAACCCTCGGCGTAGGCCCTGGTGCGCTCCTCGTTGACCGTGATCCCGGCGATCACCTTGTCGGCGAGCAGGCGCGACACCGCGGCCAGCAGGCGCGCCGACTCGAGCACGTTGCGCGCGATCACCGGCAGGTTCACGTTGAGCTGGAAGTTGCCCTGCGAACCGGCGTAGGCCACCGCCGCGTCGTTCCCGATCACCTGCGCGACCACCTGCAGCGTCGCCTCCGGGATGACCGGGTTGACCTTGCCCGGCATGATCGACGACCCGGGCTGCAGGTCCGGCAGCTGCAGCTCGGCCAGGCCGGTGCGCGGGCCGGAACCCAGCCAGCGCAGGTCGTTGGCGATCTTGGCCAGCGACACCGCCACCGTCCGCAGGTGTCCCGAGGTCTCGACCACGCTGTCCTGGCTGGCCTGCGCCTCGAAGTGGTTGCGCGCCTCGGTCAGCGGCAGGCCGGTGACCTTCGCCAGCTCGCCGGCCACCGCGGCGCCGAAGCCCTCCGGCGCGTTCAGGCCGGACCCGACCGCGGTGCCGCCGATCGGCAGTTCACCGAGCCGGCCCAGCCCGGACTCCAGCCGCTCGATGCCGAACCGGACCTGCGCCGCCCACGCCCCGGCCTCCTGGCCGAGCGTGATCGGCACGGCGTCCATCAGGTGCGTGCGGCCGGACTTGACGATGTCCTGCCACTCGCCGGCGCGCGTTTCGATCGTCTCGGCGAGGTGCTTCAGCGCCGGGATGACGTCGGCCAGCACGGCCTCGGTGGCGGCGATGTGGATCGTCGTCGGGAACGTGTCGTTCGACGACTGCGAGGCGTTGACGTGGTCGTTCGGGTGCACGTCGCTGCCCAGCGCGCGGCTCGCCAGCGTCGCGATGACCTCGTTGGCGTTCATGTTCGACGACGTGCCGGAGCCGGTCTGGAACACGTCGATGGGGAAGTGCTCGTCGTGCTTGCCCTCAGCCACCTCGTCGGCGGCCTGCGCGATCGCTTCCGCCAGATCGGCGTCGAGCACGCCGAAGCGGGCGTTGACCCGCGCCGCGGCGGCTTTGAGCAGGCCGAGCGCGCGGATCTGGGCGCGCTCGAGGCCGCGGCCGGAGATCGGGAAGTTCTCGACGGCGCGCTGGGTCTGGGCCCGGTACAGCGCGTCGACGGGCACCCTCACCTCGCCCATCGTGTCGTGTTCGATCCGGTATTCCTGTTCAGCCATAACCCGAGTCTGGCCCTTCCGCCCGGCGCTCGCTCCGTGTGTTTGAGCACCCGGAATGGTTAGATCGAAGGTGAGGTGGATCACGGCGAAGGGCGGTTGGTCCATGGATCTGTCAGTGGACGTGCTGATCGTCGGGGCGGGCCCGACCGGGTTGTTCGCCGCGTACTACGCCGGTTTCCGCGGGCTGTCGATGGCGGTGGTCGACTCGCTGCCGGAGGCCGGTGGCCAGGTCACCGCGATGTACCCGGAGAAACTGATCTACGACGTCGGCGGGTTTCCGGCGGTCCGCGGCCGCGACCTGGTCAAGGGCCTGGTCGAGCAGGCGGCGCCGTGGAACCCGCGGTACCTGCTCGGACGCAAGGCCGAGGAGCTGCGCCGCGGCGCCGACGGGCTCGACGTGGTCCTCGACGGCGGCGAGGTGGTGCACGCCGGGGCGGTGCTGATCACGGCCGGGATCGGTGAGTTCACCCCGCGCCCGCTGCCCGCCGGTGACGGCTGGCTGGGCCGCGGCATGGTCCACTTCGTGCCGTCGCTGGACGCGCACGCGGGTCAGGACGTCGTGGTGGTCGGCGGCGGCGACTCGGCGTTCGACTGGGTGCTGGCGCTGCACCCGCTCGCGGCGAGCGTGACACTCGTGCACCGGCGGGCGAAGTTCCGGGCCGCCGAGTCGATCGTCGGGCAGGCCCGCGAGCTGGGGGCGCGGATCATCACCGATGCCGAGGTCACGGCCCTGCGGGAGGGGCCGGACGGGCGGCTCGCCGAGGTCGAGGTGCAGGTCAAGGGTGCCGAGCCGGAGGTGCTGCCGGCCCAGGCCGTGGTGGCCGCGCTCGGGTTCACCGCCGACCTCGGACCGATCGAGAACTGGGGACTCGACATACACCAGCGCGCCATCCGCGTCGACTCGACGATGGCGACCGGCGTCGAGCGGGTCTTCGCCGCCGGGGACGTCGCCGCCTACCCGGGCAAGGTCAAGCTCATCGCCACCGGGTTCGGCGAGGCCGCGACCGCGGTCAACAACATCGCCGTCACCCTCGATCCCGAGGCCCACCTGTTCCCCGGGCACTCCAGCAACGCCTGACTACGCGGGCGGCGCCGGAGTCGAGGTCGGAGTCGGTGTGGGGCTCGGCGACGGTGCGGGAGCCGGTCCCGGGTTGGGCGCCGGGCTCGGCGACGGAGCCGGAGTGGGCGCCGGAGCCGGTGTCGGCGACGGCGCTGGAGTGGGCGCCGGCGCCGGTGGTGGCGGCGGCGCCGGTGGTGGCGGCGGCGCCGTCTGCGAGGCGATCCACTGCGTGTACGCCACGGCCGAGGTGTAGATCGAGGGTGCGGTCGTGCAGGCCGGGTCGTTGTTGCCGGAGCGGCTGGTCAGGCCCAGCAGCAGCCACCGGTCGCCGGCCCGCACCAGTTCCGGGCCGCCCGAGTCGCCGTAGCAGGCGCCGGACTTGCCGCCGGGCGAGTCCGTGCACAGCTCGGTGGCGGCGTCCATCGATGCGCAGCGCGTCGCGTCGACCAGACTGGTGTCCAGTTGCTGCAGGTCGACCGGCGCCGCACCGCAGCCGGGCGTGGGGCAGGTCTGGCCCCAGCCGAGCAGCCGCACCGAGGTGCCGGCCGCGGTCGACGTGCCGAGCCCGACCGGCGCGGCCTGCACCGGTGCGGCCAGGTGGATCAGGGCGATGTCGCCGCCCGCGCCGCTCGGGTTGTAGTTCGGGTGCACGATCAGCCGGTCCGGCTTGGCGACCTCACCGCCCTGGGTGCGGTCGTTGCTGCCGATCCGGGCCGTGACCGCGTCCGGGGTCTGGTCGGACACGCAGTGCGCCGCGGTCAGCAGCCACTGCGGCGCGATCAGCGACGCGCCGCAGAAGTGCCGTCCCGCAGAGGTCTGCAGCGACGCCACGAACGAGTAGTTCTGGTCGGCGGACACGCCGCCGACCAGGTCCGGCCGGGCCGCCGCCTGCTGCGCGACCGTGCCCAGGGCGAGCAGACAGGCGGCGGCGATCAGCAGGAGGCGTTTCACGGCAGCGGTGGCACCACATCGTCGTCGGGGGTTCCGGTCAGGACGCCGTCGAAGTCGACGGAGGAGTACGCGCGGAGCTTGGTCAGGCGGTGGTAGCCGTCGATCAACCGCACCGTGCCCGACTTGGAGCGCATGACGATCGACTGGGTGGTCGCGCCGCCGGAGCGGTAGTGCACGCCGCGCAGCAGGTCACCGTCGGTGACACCGGTCGCGCAGAAGAACACGTTGTCGCCGCGCACCAGGTCGTCCGTGGTGAGCACCCGGTCCAGGTCGTGCCCGGCGCCGATCGCCTTCTCCCGCTCGGCGTCGTCCTTCGGCCACAGCCGGCCCTGCAGCTCGCCGCCCAGGCACTTCATCGCGCACGCGGTGATGATGCCCTCCGGCGTGCCGCCGATGCCGAACAGCATGTCGACACCGGTGGTCGGGCGGGCCGCGGCGATCGCGCCGGCCACGTCACCGTCGGAGATGAACCGGATCCGGGCGCCCGCCTCACGGACCTCCTTGACCAGCTGCTCGTGCCGCGGCCGGTCGAGGATGCAGACCGTCACGTCGGAGACCTCGGTGTGCTTGGCCTTGGCGACCCGGCGGATGTTCTCCGCGACCGGCGCGGACAGGTCGACCACGCCCGCCGCCTCCGGGCCCACCGCCAGCTTCTCCATGTAGAAGACCGCCGACGGGTCGAACATCGCGCCGCGCTCGGCGACCGCGAGGACGGCCAGCGCGTTCGGCATGCCCTTCGACATCAGCGTCGTGCCGTCGATCGGGTCCACGGCGACGTCGCAGGCCGGGCCGTCCCCGTTGCCCACCTCTTCGCCGTTGTAGAGCATCGGGGCTTCGTCCTTCTCGCCCTCACCGATGACGACGACGCCGCGCATCGAGACGGTCGAGATCAGCTGCCGCATCGCGTCGACGGCCGCGCCGTCGCCGGCGTTCTTGTCGCCCTTGCCGACCCAGCGTCCCGCGGCCATCGCCGCGGCCTCGGTGACGCGGACCAGCTCCATCGCGAGGTTGCGATCCGGCGCTTCCTTGCGTCTGGTCGAGCTCGGGGACGGGGTGCCGCTGGTCATTGCTGCCCTCCAGGTAGGTGCTGGCGCGGGTAACGATTCTCTCAGACTCGCGCGCGCTCGCAGGGCAATGTGCCGATGGTGAATGTCACCCTTCGTCGCCGTTGGTGGCGCCGTCGGTGTCCTCGACCGACTTCAACGCGTCCTCGATGCGCTCGCGCGCCCCCTCCAGGTGACGCTCGCAGACCTTGGCGAGGTGCTCGCCCTTCTCCCACAGCGTCAGCGACTGCTCCAGGGACAGACCGCCCGCCTCCAGCTCGCGGACCACCTCGATCAGCTGGTCGCGGGCCTGTTCATAGCCGAGTTCTTCGGTCACCGGGTTGTGCTCCTCGCGGGTCGACGAGCGCACACTACCGCGCTGGCCATCGCGTGGTCGTACCCGGCGAAGGCGGTGGCGAACTCCTGGCCGTCACCTTCCGTGATCGCGAGTTCGATGGATCCCTGGGCCTGCGCCACCCGCCTGCGGTGCGGTGCGCCCTCGTTGAACCACCACTTCGTGCCCACGTACGCCGAGGTCGCCTCCGACAGGCTGCGCAGCCGCGCGTCCAGGTCCCAGCGGCCCGGCACCGAACACCCCGCCAGCAGCGAGACCCAGCACGCGCCGGCCGCGGCCTCGGCCGCACCGGCGTGGTGGAGGACGGCGCGGGCGCCGGCTCGCGCGGCGGCGTCGGTGGTGAGCGGGAGGAACCTGGGGCTGCTCAGCACGGCCTACTCTCCTGGTTCGGTGGACTTCGTCACCGCATGCACCGCTCCGTCGACGACGCGCACGCGCAGCGGAGTTCCCTCCGCCACTTCGGAGATGTGCCGGAGCACCTGGAGGTTGCCTGCCTCGTCGTGATATTGCACGACCGCGTACCCGCGCTCGAGCGTCGCGGCCGGGCCGAGCGCGGTCAGCCTGCCGCGCGCGCCGGAGATCGCGGCCTGCTCGTGCGAGACCAGGTTCAGCATCGCGCGGCGGCCGCGTTCCCGGTGCAGCTCGATCTCATCCGCGCGGCGGTTGACCGGGCCCATCGGATCGGCCAGCACCGGGCGGCTGCGCAGCTGGTCCAGCAGGCGGCACTGGGTGTCGACCCAGCCGTGCAGGGCGCGGCGGGCGCGGTCGCGCATCTGCCGGACGCGCTCGGACTCCTCCTTGACGTCCGGCACGACACGCTTGCCCGCGTCGGTCGGGGTCGAGCAGCGCACGTCGGCGACGTGGTCCAGCAGCGGGGTGTCCGGTTCGTGCCCGATCGCGCTGACCACGGGCGTGCGGGCGGCGGCGACGGCGCGGCACAGTGTCTCGTCGGAGAAGGGCAGCAGGTCCTCGACGCTGCCGCCGCCGCGCGCGATCACGATGACCTCGACCGACGGGTCGGCGTCCAGCATGCGCAGCGCCTTGACGATCTGCGGCACGGCCTGCACGCCCTGCACCGCGGTGTTGACCACCTGGAACGGGGCGGCAGGCCAGCGGTTGTGCGCGTTGACCAGCACGTCCCGCTCGGCGGCCGACGCGCGCCCGGTGATCAGGCCGATGCCCTTGGGCAGGAACGGCAGACGACGTTTGCGCTCCTTCGCGAACAGACCCTCCGCGGCCAGCAGGCGGCGCAGGCGTTCGATGCGCGCGAGCAGCTCACCGATCCCGACCGCGCGGATCTCGGTGGCCCGCAGCGAGATGGTGCCGCGGCCCAGGTAGAACGTCGGCTTGGCGTAGACGACCACGCTGGCGCCGTCGCGCAGCGGCGGGTCGATGCCGCGCAGCAGGCCGGTGGGGCAGGTCACGGTCATGGACACGTCGGCGGCCGGGTCACGCAGGGTGAGGAACGCGGTCGACGTGCCGGGGCGGGCGTTGATCTGGGTCACCTGGCCCTCGACCCAGACCTGGCCGAGCCGGTTGATCCACTCGGCGATCTTGCGCGCGACCGTGCGGACCGGCCACGGGTTCTCGGCGCTGGTGGGTTCGGCGCTCACTCCGCGTCGGCGTCCTCGGCGGCGTTGGCGCGCTGCACGTTGGTGATGCGGCGGGCCAGCATGCCGACGAACTGCGCGCGGTTGGCGTGCGCGCGCTCGTAGGCGAGCAGCTCCTCGAGCTCCTCGAGGGAGAAGCGGCGCAGGCGGGCGCGCAGCTGCGGCAGGGTCAGCTCGTCGTAGTTGCCCAGGCCGAGCGGGCCTTCGCCGCTGTCCGGGCTGTCGAACTCGCCCTCGGCGTGGTCCTCGCCCAGGGCGCGTTCTTCCTGCTCCCAGGGGCTGTCGCCGACGTCGGCGAGCACGGCGTCCGGGCGGTGGCCGTTGGTGCGGGGCTCTTCGGCGACGGTCTCGGCGGCCGGCTGGGGGGTGGTGAGGTCCTCGTCGAAGGTCGCCCAGCTGGGCTCCTCCTCGACGGGGCGCAGCGCGGCGAGCGCGTCGTCACCCTTGATGGCCAGCTCGGTGACGTGCTGCTGCATGCGCATCGAGAACTGGAGCACGCCCGAGATCACCGTGACCGGCAGGCCGAGCAGGGTTTTCGGCAGGTCGCGGGCGCGTTCGGCGGCGGTCACGGCCAGGCCCGCCGCGACGCGGAGGGGAAGCGGGAGTGGCTTCATGGGTACAGCGTGCCGCACTCGGGCGGTTGAGCCCAACCGGCGCGACCGCGGGAGGTGACCGGACGCACAGAATCGGCGTGGCGGTGGCCCGGTGGGGGCCGGGTGCGGGGCGTGCCCGGCCCGTACCCTGGAGGCATGACTGCTGTCTCCAAGCGTGTGTTGCTGGCCAAGCCGCGCGGTTACTGCGCTGGCGTGGACCGCGCCGTCGTCGCCGTGGAGAAGGCCCTGGAGCTGTACGGACCGCCGGTGTACGTGCGCAAGGAGATCGTGCACAACCGGCACGTGGTGGAGCGGCTGCGGGAGCGCGGGGTCGTCTTCGTGGAGGAGACGTCCGAGGTGCCCGAGGGTGAGCTTGTGGTGTTCTCGGCGCACGGCGTGTCCCCGGCGGTGCGCGCGGAGGCGGAGGAGCGCAACCTGCGCACGATCGACGCGACGTGCCCCCTGGTGACGAAGGTGCACAAGGAGGTCAACCGGTTCGCCGGTCAGGACTACGACATCCTGCTGATCGGGCACGAGGGGCACGAGGAGGTCGAGGGCACCGCGGGTGAGGCGCCGTCGCACGTGCAACTGGTGGACACGGCGGAGGACGCGGCGAAGGTCGAGGTGCGCGACCCGTCCAAGGTGGTGTGGCTGTCGCAGACGACGCTGAGCGTCGACGAGACGATGGTGCGGGTCAACCAGCTCAAGGACCGCTTCCCGACACTGGCGGACCCCCCGAGCGACGACATCTGCTACGCGACGTCCAACCGGCAGACCGCGGTGAAGGCGATGGCCCCCGAGTGCGACCTCGTGCTGGTCGTGGGCTCGACGAACTCGTCCAACTCCCAGCGGCTCGTGGAGGTCGCGAAGCAGGCCGGCGCGCGGGACGCGCACCTGATCGACTACGCCCGCGAGGTGGACGAGTCCTGGCTGGACGGCGTCGGGACGATCGGCGTGACGAGCGGTGCCTCGGTGCCGGACGTGCTGGTGATGGACCTGCTGGCCTGGCTGGCCGACCGCGGCTGGGGCGAGGTGCAGGAAGTGACCACCGCGAACGAGAAAATCGCCTTCGCGCTGCCCCGCGAGCTGCGCGGCGTGTGAGCGGAGTTGCGCCGCGTGTTAGCGGCGTTGCCGGGCGGCGGTATGCCGGAGTTGAGTCCAGGTGAGCGGCGTTGCCGGCGGCGGTTGAGCGGTGTCGTGCCGCGTGTTAGCGGCGTTGGTGCCCGGGACTGAGCCGGAGCTGGGCCGTTGATGGGCGGGGGCTGCGTCGGGCGGTAGCGGCGTTCGTGGCCGCGACTGAGCCGGGTTGCCGGCGGCGCGTGAGCGGCGTTCTTGGCGGCGTGTGAACGGACTTGGGCCCCGTAAGAGCGGCGTTCCTGGCGGCGTGGTGTGAGCGGTGTTTGGGGCGCGGCGGAGCAATGTTCGTGGCCGCGCGTGTGAGCGGGAGCTGCGTCAGTTGTGAGCGGAGTTGCCTGCGGCGTGTGAGCGGTGTAGGGCCGCGTGAGCAGGCGTGAGTGGAGATTCCTGCTCTTCGGTGCCTTGCGCTGTGTTCATCCCCGGGGGATGTCCTTTGTGGGCAGTGCTGAAGTGATCGATTGGCGGCGCCGCTATGGGCGCCCCCTCGTTGCACGTTGATACGACGCTCGTCCATGGTGGACGGAACGGTCGCTGCCGCAGAGGCCTGGGGTGGCGACGGCCCCATCGGCTCCGTGACTCCAGGCACGACCCGTCGTGGTGTTGGTCGTGGGTTCGAAGGGGCGAGCTGGGGCGGCCCTCGGGCAGCCTTGACCGGTGTTCTCCCCCAGAGGCAGCACCTGCCAGCCGCCGTCGCGCGGCGGACTTCCACATCCCAACGAAGGCGAAGGCGCGTATCCCGGACTTCCTCGTCCGTGGCGAGAGGCTGCCGGGTGTCGTCCGTCCGGGAGTCGCGCTTGGTCGACGTCGTCCCTCGCGCAGTGCCGGCCCACGCTCTCGTTCCAGGCGCAATGCCGGGCCACGCTCTCGTTCCCAGGTCTGTCCGGGCTCGTTGCCTGCCCGGGCGTCGTCGTTTCTGGACGATGCCTGCGGGCCTGGCCGTGCCAGGGCACTGCTCAGGTGTCGTCGTCCCAGGGACGGCGGCGTGGCGGTGTTCCGCGGCGGCCTTCGGGCGCTCGGCGCGGGTCCTGGCGTGGGTCGCCGGAGCGCGGGGGCACTCGGCGGGGGCGGTCGGCCGCCGGTGGGCCTCCCGCGCGCGTCTCGCCGCCGCGGGCGTCCTCGGGTGGCAGCCCACCGCGCTGCCGCGGGCGGCGGCCCGGGGGCGGCGTCTTTCCGGCCCGGCGCGGGTCGTCCTCCGCCGGACCGCGGGCACCGCGCCGATCGTCGTCCGCGCCGCGGCGCCTGCCGCCACGACGCCCGGCATCCCCGGCGCCGCCACGGCCACCTGCCGGGCCCAGGTCATCCGCCGCGCCGCGACGGCCACCCGTCGAGCGCGGATCGTCCTCCGCGCCACGGCGCCCACCGGCCGAGCGCGGATCGTCCTCCCCACCACGGCGACCGCGGCGAGGCTCGTCATCCGCACCGCGACGCGCGCGGCCACGACCGGGCTCGTCCTCGGGGGCACGCCGCCCTGGACGCCGGCCGCCGGCACGGCCCGCCGCGACGGCACCCGCAGCCCCGCCCGCACGTCCCTCCGGACCGCCGGAACGGCCTTCGCCGGCCGCACCACGACCGTCAGCGGGACGACGCCCCCGCGGCGCATCACCTCGCCCGCCGGGACGCTTGTCGTCGCCGGCCTTGGGCTTCGCGTCCGGGTCGCGTTCGCGGTAGATCCGGACGATGCCCAGCACCAGCGTGCACGCCGTGGTGATCGCCATCGTCGGGAAGCCGTTGATCAGCGGCGTCCCGACCGCGAGCGCCTTCGACAACGTGTCGCTGTTGTCCGGCAGCCCGGACACCAGCAGCACCACCCCCGGCACCGTGACCCCCAGGATCAACGGGGGCTGCACCATCGGTCCGAACAGGCTCCGCCGTTGCACGGCACACACCGCGCCGACCGCCCCGACGAAGTACGCGCCCTTGAACAGCCAGCCGAGCGTGTTCTGCATCTGCATATCGACGACCGCGCCGATCACCGCCAGCCCGAAGGCGAGGAGCACGGCGCCCCACCACGGCAAGCCCCGGCGTTCCCCACCGATGGGACGCTGGTCCCACGGCACGGCGGAGTCGTCGGCGTCGGAGTCGCTCCGGCGATCGGGAATGGCGGTCACGAAGCAACACCGTAACCTGTAGCAGCCGTCACCGGTGCCCCATCCCGCGGGGACGCGGTTCAGACCACTGCCTCAGTGGCCGTCGCACCCGTCGTGATCAGCGATTTCGCGCACCGCGACCCTGTTGGTAATGCGCTGGTAACGCACGTTTTTCGCTAGCTTGCGGCGATCTCGTCCCCCCTTCGCACGGCGGCCACCTCGGTCGGGCTCGCGGCCGCGTCCGACAGGGGTGTCACCGCTGTCCGGAACCCCTCGAGTGCGTCGAGCTCACGGCGACGGGCCGAGAGGAACCGCTGGAGGTGGGTGCTGCTGAGGTTGAGCGCATCGATCGCGTTGCCCGCCGCCCGGTGCGCGGCCGCGGCGCCGGCCCGCACCCGCTCGACGTCCTCGACCACCGCCCGGTCGCTCGCGGCGAACAGCGCGGCCGACGCCACCACCGCGAACCCGGTCGGACCGCACAGGAACACCCGCCGGTCGAGCATCCAGCGCAGCAGCTCGGGATCGGTGTCCAGCGCCGCCACCACGGCCGCGTCCGACGGTACGAACATCACCGTGCCGTAGATCGCGTCCGCCCAGCGCTGGTACCCCTTGCCCGCCAGCTCCGCCGCCCGCGAGCGGAGGTTGCGGACGTGGACCCGCAACGCGTCCATCCGTTCGTCCGGATCGTCGGTCTCGACCGCTTCCGCCCAGCAGGCTAGGCTCGCCTTCGCGTCGACCGGCACGGCCCGGTCGCCGCCCACGCGCAACACCATGTCGGGTTTGGCCGAGCCACCTCCGGCCAGATCCGTCTGCAGGGTGTAGTGCAGCCCCTCGCGCAGCCCCAGCGCGCGCGCCGTCTCCGCCAGGACCTGCTCGCCCAGCTCGCCGCGGCCGCTGATCGACGCGAACGCGACCTCGTAGCGGCGCAGTGCCGCCTGCTGCTGGTCCACGCGTGACCGCTCGGCCTCGACCTGCCGGGCCGCCGCGTCCGCCCGGCGCATGCTGTCCCCGTAGAGGCGCCACAGCAGGACGACCGCCACGACCAGGACCAGGGCGATCGCGACGGCTGCCGTGCTGATCACGGTGGAGGCCAATGCCGCCCTCCTTTCTTGATCGTCGACAACGTGACCGCATCATGACGGAGGGCACCGACAAAAACGGGGCCTGCCCGTCCCGATCCGCACCGAACACACGTTCGGGTGAACGTCTGCGGTGTGTCGGCGGGATTCTGTCGTACCCCCCTCCTAACTTGGGCCACGTGAGACTCCTGCACACCTCCGACTGGCACGTCGGACGCACCTTCCACGGACTGGACCTGCTCGCCGAGCAGGACGCCGTGCTCGCGCACCTCGCGGACCTGGTGGTCGCCGAGGGGGTCGACGTCGTCCTCGTCGCGGGCGACATCTACGACCGCGCCGTGCCGTCGGCCGAGGCGGTCGGGGTCGCCAACCGCGCGCTGAGCCGGCTGCGGCGGGCGGGCGCGGAACTGGTCCTCACGTCGGGCAACCACGACTCCGCGCCCCGGCTGGGTGCCTTCGGCGAGTTCGCGGCGGCGGGCGGTCTGCACCTGCGCACCACGATCGACCGGATCGACCGGCCGGTCCTGCTCGAGGACGCGCACGGGCCGGTCGCGATCTACGGCATCCCTTATCTCGAGCCGGAACCGGCGCGCCACGCCCTCGGCGTCACCGGCGCCCGGGGGCACACGGGCGTGCTGACCGAGGCGATGCGCCGCGTCCGGGCGGATCTCGCCGAGCGCGCCGCGGGCACGCGGTCGGTCGTGCTCGCGCACGCGTTCGTCACCGGGGGCGCGGCGACCGAGTCGGAGCGGTCCATCGCGGTCGGCGGTGTCGAACAGGTTCCGGGTTCGGTGTTCGACGGCGTCGACTACGTCGCGTTGGGGCACCTGCACGGGCCGCAGACGCTCGCCGAGCACCTGCGTTACTCGGGAAGCCCGGTCGCCTACTCGTTCTCCGAGGCGCTGCAACGGAAATCCGTGTGGATCGTCGATCTCGACGCCTCCGGCCTGGCCGAGGTGCGGCGTCACGAGCTGCCGGTTCCGCGCCGGCTCGCGAAGATCACTGGTCGTCTGGCGGACGTGCTGGCCGATCCGGAGCACGACGAGCTGGTCGACTGCTACCTCTCGGTCACGCTCACCGACGCGGTGCGCCCGGTGGACGCGATGAGGCTGTTGCGCGAGCGGTTCCCGCACACGGTGCACCTGGACTGGCAGCCGGAGAACGGGAAGACGTCGTCCGCGCTGCGCTACGCGACCAGGGTGCGGGGGCGGTCGGACCAGGAGATCGCGCGCGGCTTCCTCGACGACTGCCGCGGCGCGCCGCCGAACGAACGCGAGGCCGGCCTGCTGCGGGCGGCGCTGGAGAAGGCGGGCAAGGAGGACGCGGCATGAGACTGCACCGGCTGGAGGTGGCGGCGTTCGGCCCGTACCGGGCACGCGAGGTCGTCGACTTCGACGCGCTGGGCGCCGACGGGCTGTTCCTCCTGCACGGCGACACCGGCGCGGGCAAGACGACGCTCCTCGACGCCGTCGCGTTCGCGTTGTTCGGCACGGTTCCCGGCGCGCGCGGGCAGGTCAAACGGTTGCGCTGTGACCTGGCGGGGCCCGACGACCCGACTGAGGTCGTCCTGGAGCTGACGGTCCAAGGGCAGCGGTTGCGCCTGTCGCGCAGCCCCGAGTACCAGCGCCCGAAGCGGCGCGGCGAGGGCACCACGACCCAGCAGGCGAAGGCGGTTCTGCGGTGGGTCGGTGAGCCGCCCGCGGGGCAGCCGGCCGAGGGGCTGACCAGGATCGACGAGGTCGGCCGCACCGTGCAGCGGCTGCTCGGGATGAGCGCGGAGCAGTTCTTCCAGGTGGTGCTGCTGCCGCAGGGCGAATTCGCCAGGTTCCTGCGCGCGGACACCGACGAGCGCGAGAAGCTCCTGGAGCGGCTGTTCGGCACCAAGCGGTTCGCCGATGTCGAGGCCTGGTTCCGGGAGCGGCGGGTGGAACAGCGCCGCAAGCTCGAGGAGCGGCGGCAGGACCTGCAGGTGCTGACGGCGCGGTTCGCCCAGGTGGCCGGGGAGGACGTGCCGGAGGAGGACGTCGCCGGCTGGGTTACGCGCACCAGCCAGCGCATCCGGCTGGCCGTGGAGCAGGCGCGGGAGGCTGAGCGGCGAGCACGTGCGGAACGCGAAGCCGCTGATGCCCTCCTGGGCGAGCGGCAGGCGGCGGCCGACCGCGTACGCCGGGTTCGGGAAGCGCACCAGCGACTGGCGGTACTGGCGGAACAGCAGGAGGAGCGGGACCGCTGGGCTGAGGAACTGCGGGCCGCCCGGCGGGCGGCCACCGTCGTGGGCGTCGCCGCCCAGGCGGATCGCTGCGCCACCCAGCTCGACGAGGCCCGACGTGTGGAGCAGCGCAGGGCGCAAGCGCTTGCGGCAACGGGTTTCGCCGACGCCGAGGTGGACACCCCGGAGCTGCGCCGGCTGTCCGGCCGGCTGCGGGAGGAGGCCGGCGCGCTGGCCGGGCTCGTCGCCGAGGCCGAGCAGCAGGTCCTGGACGAGCAGGCTGTCGTGCGGTTCACGGAAACCGCGAGGGAGGCGCGCGCCCGCGCCGAGGTGCTCGGCGAGAAGCTGGCGGGCATCCCGGAGCGCGCCCGTGAGCTGCGGGAGGGGCTGGACGCGGCGATCGACGCCGAGGCGAAGCTCGGCGAGATCCGCAAGCGGGAGACCGAACTGGCCGCCGCGGCTCGCGACGCGGCGCGGTTGCCCGCGGCCGAGCGTGCCGCGGCGGACGCGGACGCCCGGGCTCGCCGGGCGATTGACGAGCACCAGGAGGCGCGCGAGCACTTCCAGCAGCTGCGCAGGTGGCGGCTGGACGGGATGGCCGCCGAGCTGGCAGCGCGCTTGACGCTCGGGTCGCCGTGCCCGGTGTGTGGATCGTGTGACCACCCGGCGCCCGCGATGGTGGCGCCCGAGGCGGTCGCCCCCGAACAGGAGCAGGCGGCCGAGGAGGCCGAATCCCGGGCGGAGCAGCGCCGCAAGCAGGCGGAGAAGGCCAAGCACGACGCCGAGACCACGCTGGCCGCTCTGCGCGAGCGGCTCCGCGGGCGAACCGGTGCGCAGTTGGATGACGAACTTTCGGCGCTGCACAAGGAGATCGCGGGCCTCGAGGGGCTGGCGCGGCAACGCGCTCCGCTCGCGAAGCAGGCGCAGGAGGCCGAGACCGAGCAGCGGGAGCTGGAGAAGAAGCTGTCCGCGGCGCTGCAGGCCGCCACGGCCGCCGAGACGCAGGCCAAGGCGTTGGCCGAGCGGGTCGACCAGCGTCGCCGGCGCCTGGACGAGGCCAGGGGCGAGCACCCGGACGTCGGTGCCCGGCGGGCGCACCTGACGGGACTGGTGCAGGCGCTGGACGCGCTGGCGGACGCGCGGTCGGCCACCGCGAGCGCCGCCCAACAGCTCGAGCGTCAGCGGGCGGAGGTCGCGGAAGCGCTGAGCCGGGCCGGTTTCGAGACGGTGGACCAGATGCGGGCCGCCGCCCGCGACGAATCGACGGTCCGGGCCCTGGAGGCACGGCTGACCGAAGCGGGAGAGGCCGAGGCAGCGGCACGGGCCACCCTGAACGAGCCCGAGTTGTTCGGCGTGGCTCCGGACGACGAGGTCGATGTCGAGTCGGCGAAGGCCGACGCCGACGGCGCACGGGAACGGGCGGAGTCCGCGGTCGCCATGCTGCGGTCGGCCACCGCACGGGCACGCGATCTCGGCACGCTGGCCGAGCGCCTGGCGGCGGCCACCGAGCGGTTGCGCCCGCTCGAGGAGGAGTTCGCCGAGCTGGACGCGCTGACCGACGTGGTCAACGGGCGCGGGCAGAACGCGCGGAAGATGTCGCTGCGGTCGTACGTCCTGGCGGCCCGGCTGGAAGAAGTGGCCATCGCCGCGACGGCGCGGTTGCAGACGATGAGCCAGGGGCGTTACTCGTTCGTGCACTCCGACGAGGCCGGATCGCGCGGGACGAGGGGCGGCCTGGGCCTGGACGTGCTGGACGACTTCTCCGGCACGATCCGGCCGGCGAAAACCCTGTCCGGTGGGGAGTCCTTCCTCGCGTCACTGTCGCTGGCCCTCGGGCTGGCCGACGTGGTCGCGGCGGAGACCGGCGGCTCGCTGCTGGACACGCTGTTCGTCGACGAGGGGTTCGGCACGCTCGACTCCGAGACCCTCGACGTGGTGATGAACATCCTCGACGAGCTGCGGGCCGGCGGCCGGGTGGTCGGCCTGGTGTCCCATGTGGAGGAACTGCGGCAGCGGATCCCGACCCGGTTGCGAGTGCGCAAGTCCCGCACCGGATCGAGTTTGGAGCTGCAGATGGCGTGACTTCTCAATCGCGGTAAGGGGTTTCGTGGTCGAGCAGCCACCGCTTGACGTCGACGCCCCACCGGAAGCCACCCAGTGCGCCGCCGATGCGGAGCACCCGGTGACAGGGCACGAACAGCGCCGCGGCGTTGCGGGCGCAGGCCGAGGCCGCGGCACGGATGGCGGCGGGACGGCCGGCGAGCGCGGCGTACTCGGTGTAGGTGACCGGTTTGCCGGCGGGCACCGTGCGCAGCACGTCCCACGCGTGCTGCAGGAACTCGCCCGAGCGCTGGCGCACCGGAACGTCGTCGATCGCGTCGAGCTCGCCCTCGTGGTAGCGGCGGACCGCGGTGCTGACCGCACCGAGGTCCCGCTTCTCCTTCAGGTCGGACGGGCGCAGGGAGGGGGAGATCTGGGGAGTGAGTGTGTCGAGGTCGGCTGTCCAGCCCGAGGCCAGGACGGCGCCGTCGCTCGCGACGATGGCGGTGAACGGGCCGACGGGGGTGGCGGTCGTGGACCAGTGGGCGATGCTCATGTCGGTTCTCCTTACGGGGTTCAGGCTTGGCTGGAGCGCCACAGGTACATGCCGGCGTAGGACCGCCAGGGTCGCCAGGCCTGTGCGCGTTCGGTGAGGGCCGGGATGTCGTCGGCGATGCCGAGGGCTGCGGCGCCCTTGCGGAGCACCAGGTCGCCCGTGAGGAGCACGTCGGGGGCGCCGAGGACGCGCATCAGCACGTAGTCGGCCGTCCAGGAGCCCACGCCGGTCAGCCCGAGCAGTTCGGCTCGCAGTTCGCCGGCATCGCGGCCCACGTGCACGTCGACGTCGCCGGACGCGAGCGCGGCGGCGGCGCCGAGGATGGCGTCGATGCGGCGCTTGGGTCCGCGGAGCACCTCGTGGCCGCGTTCGGCGACCGCTTCGGCGGTCGGGAACAGCAGGATGTCGTTCTGCCAGGGCACCGGGTCGCCGAGCGTGGCGGTGAGCCGGGCCGCGGCGGTGCGGGCGGCGGCGACCGAGACCTGCTGCCCGAGCATCGCGCGCAGCACGAGCTCCGGGCCGTCGGCGGCGCCGGGGACGCGGATGCCCGGGGTCGCGGCGACCGCGGGGGCCAGCGCTGGGTCGGCGCCGAGCACGCGCGCCACGGCCTCGGGGTCGGCGTCGAGGTCCAGCAGGCGGCGGGCCCGGGTGACCGCGGCGCCGAGGTCCCGGACGTCGGCGAGCTGCAGGTCGCAGCGCACGTGCCCGTCCTGCGGGGTCAACGTCACCGACGCGGCGCCGTGGGGGAGCCGCAGGGTGCGGGTGTAGCGGTGGTCGTCGGCGGACTCGACGCCGGGCACCGCACGGGCGGCGAAGAAGCCGAGGATCCCGGCGGCGTCGAGCGGCGGGCGGAACGGCAGGCGCAGGGACAGGCGCGTCCCGGCTGCCGTGGCCGCGTCGGGCTCGGCGGTGCCCGCCCGGCGGCGCGCCGTGGCGGCGGCCGTGCGCAGCTGGGACGGGGTGCGGGCGAAGACCTCGCGGATCGTGTCGTTGAACTGCCGGACGCTGGCGAACCCGGCGGCGAACGCGACGTCGGCGAGCGGCAGCTCGGACAGCTCGATCAGGAGCCGCGCCGAGTGCGCGCGGTGCGCGCGGGCCAGGGCCAGCGGTCCTGCGCCGAGTTCGGCGGTCAGGACCCGGCCGAGTTGCCGTTCGGAGTAGCCGAGCCGGCGGGCCAGGCCGGGCACGCCCTCGCGCTCGACGACGCCGTCGGCGATGAGCCGCATCGCGCGGGCGGCCAGGTCGGCGCGCACGTTCCACAGGGGCGAGCCGGGCACCGCGTCGGGCAGGCAGCGCCGGCACGCCCGGAAGCCGGCGGCCTGCGCGGCCGCCGCGGTCGGGTAGAACCGCACGTTCTCCTGGCGGGGCGTCAGCGCCGGGCAGGACGGCCGGCAGTAGATGCCGGTCGTGCGCACGGCCGTGATGAACTGGCCGTCGAAGCGGGCGTCGCGTGACGTGACCGCGCGGTAGCAGCGCTCGGTGTCACGCCAGAGCGCCTGCTCGGCTGGTGCGGCGGTGGCTGTCATGCGTTCGATACTGCCAGCAGGTCAGCCGCCCGACTGGCGGAAATCCGACATGGCCGTGAACGGGCGGCCGGGCCGGGTGGCGGGCCCGCCCCGTAGACTGCGGGCGTGAGTCTGACCCTCGGTATCGTCGGCCTGCCCAACGTCGGCAAGTCGACCCTGTTCAACGCGCTGACCCGCAACGACGTGCTCGCGGCGAACTACCCGTTCGCGACGATCGAGCCCAACGTCGGTGTCGTGCCGCTGCCCGACGCGCGGCTGGACAAGCTCGCCGAGATGTTCGGCTCCGCCCGGGTCGTCCCGGCGACCGTGTCCTTTGTGGACATCGCGGGGATCGTGAAGGGCGCCTCCGAAGGTGCCGGGCTGGGCAACAAGTTCCTCGCCAACATCCGTGAGGCCAACGCGATCTGCCAGGTCATCCGCGTGTTCGACGACCCGGACGTGGTGCACGTCGACGGTCGCGTCGACCCGTCGTCGGACATCGAGACGATCAACACCGAGCTGATCCTCGCCGACCTGCAGACCCTGGAAAAGGCGCTGCCGCGGCTGGAGAAGGAAGCCCGGACGAAGAAGGAGAACCGGCCGGCGCTCGAGGCGGCGCAGAAGGCGAAGGAGATCCTCGACAGCGGCCGGACTCTGTTCTCCGCGCAGAAGGAGATCGACACCGCGCTGCTGCGGGAGCTGAGCCTGCTGACGCTCAAGCCGTTCCTGTACGTCTTCAACGCCGACGAGGGCGTGCTGACCGACGAGGCGAAGCGCGAGGAGCTGACGAAGCTGGTCGCCCCCGCCGACGCGGTCTTCCTGGACGCGAAGGTCGAGGCCGAGCTGCTCGAGCTGGACGACGAGGAGTCCGTGCGGGAGCTGCTGGAGTCGGTCGGCCAGACCGAGCCGGGCCTGCACGCGCTGGCCCGCGCCGGGTTCCACACCCTGGGCCTGCAGACCTACCTGACCGCGGGCCCGAAGGAGTCGCGCGCGTGGACGATCCCGCAGGGAGCCACCGCGCCCCAGGCCGCGGGCGTCATCCACACCGACTTCGAGCGCGGCTTCATCAAGGCCGAGGTCGTCTCCTACGACGACCTGATGGAAGCCGGCTCGATGGCCGCCGCGCGCTCCGCCGGCAAGGTCCGGATGGAAGGCAAGGACTACATCATGGCCGACGGCGACGTGGTGGAGTTCCGCTTCAACGTCTGACCCCGTCTTCGCCCGTGGCGCGACCACGGGGCGCGGTCGCGGTGGCGCGCGACGCGAACTGGCCAGGCTGGGGGAGGCCGGGTCACGGCTGAGCCGGTGCAGCGTGAGCGGTGCGCTGCTGGCGGCTGCCGGGCATCGGGTGCCGCGACGGTGCGCAGGCTGCGGATGGCCGGCGAGTGTCGAGCCGGGGCGTCACGTCCGGCGAGTGTCGAACCGCGGCGTCACGTCCGGTGACTGTCGAACCGCGGCGTCGCACCCGGCGAGTGTCGAACCAGGTCGTCACATCCGGCGACTGTGGAACCAGGGCGCCACATCCGGCGACCGTCGAGCCGGGCGTGACAAGAGGAATCCCACGGACCACGAAAAACGCCCAGGCCGGGGGGACCTGGGCGTTTCACGCGGGACCACGAAATGACGATCAGCACGTGACCGTGATGGGGCCGCTCGCCTCGAAGGACACGTGCACGTGGTCGTAGTGGTTGGCGGTGGCGCTGCCGCGGTCTTCCATCGTCGACCAGCCGCTGCCGTCGTTGTAGCGCTGCCGCCAGATCACGTACGTCACGTTGAACTCCGACTTGTGCGCCAGCACGTAGTCGGCCAGCTGGTTGCCCGTCGCGGTGTCGACCATGAAGTCGAGCGCCAGACCGCTCGGGTGGTCGCTCGTGCCGGAGCGGCCCGCCCGGCCGCCGACCTCGTCGACACCGAACTTCGCCTTCAGGTAGTTGCCCACGGCGGCCACGTGGGGCTTCGTGCCGGCCAGGACCGTCGAACAGGCGTTGGCCGCCTTCGTCGTGGTCTTCGGCGGCGGCGACGGAGTCGTCGACGTGGACTCCGGGGTCGATTTGGTCGTCGTCGTCGTCGGCTCCGGTGACGTCGTCGCCGGCGGGGGCGGCGGTGGCGGGGTGGCCGTGCTGCTCGACGTGCTCGCGGGGGCCGAGGACGCGGGCAGCGGGGCCATCTGCGCGGCCATGCCGGCCGTATCCTGCCGGCTGAAGTTACCGGTCAGCCACACCGCGAAACCGAGCACGAAAGCCGCGGCCAGGCCGATCGCCAGCGGCATTCTCAGCGATTTCGCTTTGGATCTATGTCGACCCACCATTGCGGAAGATCACCATTTTCGGGGAGGGGACTTTTCGGCCGTTCGGGGGATGGCCGCCCGTCAGATTACGAACAGGACACGAAGAAGTCACCAGCGAGTGGTCATGGACACAGATCGACAAAGCAGGAAAAAGGCCCGCCGGAACATCCGGCGGGCCTTGGACCAGCTGGTCAGCCCAGCATGGCGAGCACGAGAACGGCGAGCAGGGTGACGGTGGTGGCCACACCGGTGACCCAGGCGCGCTGGACGGGTGTGAGGGCGGGCGAGCTGTTCATGGCGACCTCGGTGATGAGCAGGACCTTTCGCGCGTGACAGCGTCCGCGACGCCCGCAGTGTTACGACCCGGGTGCCCCTGTGACCGAATTCACTCCGAATGCCCGCGATGCCGGGCGGTGTACCAGAACACCCCGCCCGCCGCGGCGATCATCAACACGAACGACAACGTGCCGACGACGACCGCTCGCGTCTCGCCCGGCGGGTCGACGGCCACGCTGCTGTGGTTGCCCCGGTCGGCAGGCGACGGCGCGTCCACGGCCTGCGCCGTCCCGGCGAGTACTCCCAGCAACACGGCGACGGCGGCGCCCACGCCCGCCAGTCGCGCGACAACCTTTCTCATGGTGCGTTCCCTCCACCCAGGGCAACGCACGAGACCGGCCGCGATGTTGCCGGTTCGACCTAGATCACAGCGAGTCGATCGTGCTGTCGATCTGCTCGGCCAGCGACACGTCCTTCGCGGTGATCCCGCCCGCCGAATGCGTGCTGCACCGGAACGTCACCGTGCGCCACCGGATGTCCATGTCGGGGTGGTGGGCGACGCTCTCGGCGATCTCGGCGACCCGGTTGACCACGGCGATCGCCTGCGGGAAGTCGGCGAGCTCGGCCGTGCGCTCCAGCGCGTCACCCGCGCGCTGCCAGTACGGCAGCTTGTTGAGGGCCTCGGAGATCTCGCTGTCGCTCAGTAGTTCCGCCATGTGCTCCATGGTGGTACGAGGCCGGGTACGCTGCACGGTTGCCACGGGAGTCCGGTCGTCCGGACTGAGAGGCGGGGTAGAGCCCGCGACCGTTCGCACCTGATCCGGATCATGCCGGCGCAGGGAGGGCCTCGACCTTTCTCGCCGGACCGAGCGAGGAGTGGTCATGAGTATCCGCACCGGCGTCCTGGTCGGCCTGGTCGCCGCCCTGACCGCGGGCTGCAGCCTGGCCGGAAACGACACCCACGACGGCCCGTCGACCGTCACGCTGGTCACCCACGACTCGTTCGCCGCCCCGCAGCAGGTGCTCGACGCCTTCAAACAGCAGACCGGCATCACGATCAACGTCGTCAAGAAGGGCGACGCGGGCGCGCTCACCAACGCGCTCGTCCTGACGAAGGCCAACCCGATCGGCGACGCGGCCTACGGGGTCGACTCGACGTTCGCCTCCCGCGCGCTCAGCGAGGGCGTCTTCGCGCCCTACACCAGCCCCGAGGCCGACCGCGGCCCGCAGCGCTACGCCGTGGACTCCGAGCACCGCCTGTCCGCGGTCGATGTCGGCGATGTGTGCGTCAACATCGACACCACCTGGTTCGCCGCGCACGGCGTCCCCGAGCCCGAGACCTACGACGACCTGGTCAAGCCCGAGTACAAGGACCTGGCGGTCGTGGAGAACCCGGCCACCAGCTCCCCGGGCCTGGCGTTCCTGCTCGGTACCATCGCCCGCTACGGCGAGCAGAACTGGCAGAACTACTGGACCCGGCTCAAGGACAACGGCGTGCGGACCGCGGCCGGCTGGGAGGAGGCCTACAGCCAGGACTTCTCCGGCTCCTCGGGCAAGGGCCCGCGGCCGATCGTCGTCTCCTACGCCTCCTCGCCCGCCGCCGAGATCGGTGACGACGGCAAGCCGCGCACGAAGGCGCTGCTGGACACCTGCTACCGCCAGGTCGAGTACGCCGGCGTGCTGGCCGGCTCGCCCAACGCCGACAAGGCGCAGAAGGTGATCGACTTCCTGCTGTCGCAGCAGTTCCAGGCCACGGTGGCGGACAACATGTACGTGTACCCGGCGCGCGAGGGAGTGGCGTTGCCGCACACCTGGACGACCGCCGCCCCGTTGCCGCCCAACCCGGCGAGCCTCCCCGCCGACGCCGTGCAGGCCGGGCGTGAGCGGTGGATCGAGCAATGGCGCTCCTTGCTCGGCCAGTGAGCCGCACCGGGCTCGGGCTGGCGGCACTGGCCGTGCTGCCGCTCGGGTTCCTGGTGGTCTTCTTCGCCTGGCCGGTCGGGGCGATCCTGCGGCTGGGCTTCGTCGACGGCGGCGTGCTCGGCGCGCTGGCCGAGGGCGAGACCTGGCGGCTGGCCTGGTTCACGGTCGCGCAGGCGGCGGGCTCGACCGCGATCGCCGTCGTCGCCGGCCTGCCGGTGGCGTACCTGCTGGCGCGGGTCCGGCTGCCCGGCATCCCGGTCGTGCGCACGCTGGTGCTCGTCCCGTTCGTGTTGCCGACCGTGGTGGTGGGCCTGGCGTTCCGGGCGCTGTGGACCGACGGCGGCTGGCTCTCGATCGTGCTGGCCAACGCGTTCTTCAACGTCGCCGTCGTGGGCCGCACGGTCGCCGGGCTGTGGGCCGTGCTCGACTCGCGCGCCGAGGACGCCGCCCGCGCTCTCGGCGCGTCCCGCTGGCGCGCGTTCCGGTCGGTGACGCTGCCCGCGCTGATGCCGGCGATC
Source organism: Amycolatopsis thermophila (assembly GCF_030814215.1). NCBI lineage: Bacteria > Bacillati > Actinomycetota > Actinomycetes > Pseudonocardiales > Pseudonocardiaceae > Amycolatopsis > Amycolatopsis thermophila. Next base: position 3,285,431 of record NZ_JAUSUT010000001.1, read on the forward strand.
ACGTCGGCGGCGGCGGTGGTGTTCCTGTTCTGCGCCACCAGTTTCGGCGTCGTCCTGATCCTCGGCGGTGCGCGCTACCGGACGCTGGAGACCGAGATCTACCTGCGCACCGAGAACCTGCTCGACCTCACCGGTGCGGCGGCGTTGTCGCTGGTGCAGATCGCCGCCGTGCTGGCCGCGCTCGTGCTCGGCGCCGCGGCGCGCCGCCGCCGGGAGAGCGCACTGCGCCTGCGGTCGCGGCGGGAGACCGCCCGCAGGCCGGCCGGCGGGGAGTGGGCCGTGGTCGGCGCCGCCGTGGCGGTGCTCGGGCTGCTGCTGACGCCGATCGCCGCGCTGCTGGTGCGGTCGCTGTCCACCGCGGACGGCTGGAGTCTCGCCGGGTACCGAGCGCTGTCGAGCACCGGCAACGACGGCACGCTGCAGGTGTCCGGCTGGGAGGCGGCGATGAACTCGCTGCGCACCGCGACCGACGCGACGGTGCTCGCGATGATCATCGGGGTGTCGGCGTCGGTGCTGCTGGTGGCCTTGCGCCGGTCGCCGGGCCGGCTCGCGCGCGGGGTCGGCGAATCGATGGACGCGGCCCTGATGCTGCCGCTGGGCGTGTCCGCGGTGACCGTCGGCTTCGGGTACCTCGTCACCCTCGACGCGCTGCCCGGTGACCTCCGCCGGTCGCCGCTGCTGGTGCCGCTGGCGCAGGCGTTGGTGGTGATCCCGCTGGTGATCCGCACGGTGCTGCCGGTGGTCCGCTCGATCGACGACCGGCTGCGGCAGGCCGCGGCGACGCTCGGTGCGAGCCCGGCGCGGGTGTGGCGGGAGATCGACGTGCCGCTGACCTTCCGCGCGGTGGTGGCCGCCGCCGGATTCGGGTACGTCGTCGCGCTGGGGGAGTTCGGCGCGACGAGCTTCCTGGCGCGGCCGCAGACACCGACGCTGCCGGTCGCGATCGCGGCGCTGATCGCGCGGCCCGGCCAGCTCAACAACCAGATGGCGTACGCGGCGTGCGCGCTGCTGATGCTGGTCACCGCGGCCGCGGTGATCGTGATCGACCGGCTCGCGTCCGGCCGGGTGGGGGAGTTCTAGCGATGGCGTTGACCGTGTCCGGCCTGACCGTGCGGTACGGCTCGTTCACCGCCGTGTCGGGCGTGGACCTGGAGATCGCCGACGGCGAGGTGCTCGCGCTGCTCGGGCCGTCCGGCTCCGGCAAGTCGACGCTGCTGCGTGCGATCACCGGCCTGGAGCCGATCACCGCGGGCAGCGTGCGCTGGGACGGCGCGGACCTCGTCCGCGTGCCGGTGCACCGCCGCGGGTTCGGGCTGGTGTTCCAGGACGGCCAGCTGTTCCCGCACCGGGACGTGGCCGGGAACATCGCGTTCGGGCCGCGCATGCACGGGATACCCGCCGCCGAGCGCGCGGAGCGGGTCCGCCGGCTCCTCGACCTCGTCGGGCTGGCCGGCTACCAGAAGCGGCGGGTGACCGAGCTCTCCGGCGGCGAGGCGCAACGGGTCGCGCTGGCCCGCGCGCTCGCGCCCGAACCCCGCCTGCTGCTGCTGGACGAGCCACTGTCCGGTTTGGACGCCGGGTTGCGCGAGCAGCTGGCCGTCGACCTGGCCGAGTTGCTGCGCAGCGCGAAGATCACCGCCCTGCTGGTCACGCACGACCAGGAGGAGGCGTTCACGCTCGCCGACCGGGTCGCAGTGCTGCAGGCCGGGAAGATCCGCCAGGCCGGGGCGGTGCGCGAGGTGTGGCACCGGCCCGCGGACGAGGGCGTGGCGCGGTTCCTGGGCGTCACGACGGTGGTCGACGGCAAGGCCGCGGACGGGATCGTGCGCTGCCCGTTCGGCGACGTCGCCGTGCCCGAGGCGGCCGACGGTCCGGTGCGGCTGGGCCTGCGGCCGGGCGGACTGCGGCCGGCGGCGCAGGGCATCGCCGGCGAGGTGCTGAGCAAGGTGCACCGCCGCGACCACGTCCGCCTCTCCGTGCGCACGGGCGCCGGCACGGTGGACGCGATCGCAGCGGTGTCCGCCGACGTGAACCCGGGCGACGAGATCCGCCTCGCGCTCGACCCGGACGGCGTGGCCCTGCTCGGGTCCTAGCCGTCCTTCGTGGACAGGCGCGCGTAGGCCAGCGACAGGCCGATCAGGATGTAGCACGCGGCGCGGATCGCGCCCTCGCCCAGCTGATCGGCGGGGATCGGGTCGCGCAGGATGTCCGCGATCGCGTCCCACGACTTCGGCAGCAGGAACGGGTGCAGCCAGTCCACCGCCGACAGCAGGAGCAGCACCGTCGACACCACGGTGCCGGCCAGCACCGACACCACCACGAGCATCGGGTGCTCGGTGCACGCCGAGATCGCCAGCGCGATCGCGCCGACCGCCCACAGCTGCAGCGTCACCCACGCCGCCGCCAGCGCGACCCGGCCCAGCGCGTCGACGAACGACAACGTGGTGCCGGACAGCGTGAACAGCGATCCGGTGCCGTTGATCACCAGCCCGGTCAGCATCGCGACCACGGCCATCAGCAGCGCCGCGGCGAGCGTGAAGGTGGCGACCCCGAGCGCCTTCATCAGCAGCAGCCTGCTCCGGCTCACCGGCGCGAGCAGCAGCCCGCGCAGGGTGCCCACGGACGACTCGCCGGCCAGCGCGTCGCCGGCGGACATCGCGGTGATCAGCGGCAGCATCAGGTTCAGCGTCACGCCGAGCGTCGCCAGCGGCAGGACCAGCGCGTTCCCCGCCGCGGCGGTGAGCAGCGGGTCGCCGCCACCGTTCCCGCCGCCCGGTCCGGCGCCGTTGTCCGCCGCGATCGTCAGGCCGATCCCCATGATGATCGGGATCAGCGCGAGCAGGCCCAGCACGATCAGGGTCCGCGGGCGGCGGAAGATCCACCGCAGCTCGGCGCGGTAGAGCCGGTGGAAGGGCACACTCCACCGTTCCGCCGGCGCCGCGTCCAGCGTCGCCGTCATGACGTCCCCTCGTCCACATCGGGCAGGCCCCCGGCTTCGGAATCCCGCTGCGTCAGCCTGGCGAACAGGTCCTCGAGCCCGGTGCGGGCCCGCTGCGCCTCGTGCACCGCTACCCCGGCCCGCACCAGCGTCTCGACCACCTGCGGCGCGGTCGCGGCTGTGAGGTCCGCCCGCACGCCCTCCGGTGTCAGCCGGGCCGGGATGCGGTTGTCCCGCAACGCGATGAGCGCCTTGTCACCGTCCGGAGTGGAGACCAGCAACGACGGCGTGCCGGAGTCCAGCAGCTCCGCCAGCTCGCCCTGCGCGACGACGGTGCCGTCGTGCAGCACCGCGACGTGCGTGCACGTCGCCTCGACCTCGGCCAGCAGGTGGGAGGACACCAGGACCGTGGTGCCCTCGTCGTGCAGTTCGGCGATGATCCGGCGGATCTCCCGCGTGCCCGCCGGGTCCAGGCCGTTCGTCGGCTCGTCCAGCACCACCATCCGCCGCGGCACGAGCAGCGCCGAGGCCAGCCCCATCCGCTGCTTCATGCCCAGCGAGTACCCCCGGTAGCGCCGGTGCGCCGCGTGCGCCAGCCCGACCCGCTCGAGCGCGTCGTCCACCGCGCGGGGGATCGCGGCCGCCGACAGCCGCGGCTCGGCGGCGGCCACCCGGCGCAGGTTCTCCCGGCCGGACAGGAACGGGTGGAACCCGGGCCCCTCGACCAGCGCGCCGACCTCGGGCAGCGCGCGCGGCGCGGCCTCGGGCATCCGGTGGCCGAGCAGTTCGACCTCGCCCTCGGTCGGGCGGACCAGGCCGAGCAGCATCCGGATCGTGGTGGTCTTGCCCGAGCCGTTCGGCCCGAGCATGCCCAGCACCGCACCTTCCGGCACGTCCAGATCGACCCGGTCCACCGCGACCGCGGTCCGGTACACCTTGCGCAGCCCCCTGGTCCGCGCGGCCAGTGCCGGACCGCCGGCGGGTGCCCCGGCCGGGGCACCCGCCGGCAGCGTCTCCGTCATTTCGCTCCCAGCGCCTCGGTCAGCACCTGCTCGGGCACCGCGCCGACGGCGAAGCGGCCGTCGTCGGTGACGAGTGCGGTGACGACCTTCGTGGTGATCACGTGGCCGGTGCCGAACGCGCCGCTGACCGGCTTGCCGAACCGCGCCAGCAGCGCCTTCGGGTCGACGTCGCGCCCGTGACCGCCCTGCTGCGGCTGCAGCGCGCCGGCCGGGATGGTCCCGGTGATCACGGTGTCCCAGCCGTCACCGACGGTCTTGACCTGGTCCGCGGTGGCGTCGTGGCCGGGCTCGCGAGCCGGGGGCTGCTCCTCGGTCACCTTCGCGCCCTGCGGCGGGGTGAACTGGAACTCGCTCGCCGGCTGCGGCGCGAAGGCGATGTCGCTGAACGCGACCTGGAAGGCCGGGTCGGCGGTGCCGTAGGTCATCACGGCCAGCCGCAGCGGCACCCGCTTCTCGGCGTCAACCGCGACCCGCACCTCGCGCAGCAGCGTGCGTTCGGTCGGCTTCGGCGTCAGGACCAGCTCGTAGGCGGCCCGGTCGGCCACGCGGGCGGTGCCCATCACCGACACCGTGCTGCTCTCGCGGACCTTCGCCAGCAGCTGCGTCGCGGCCGTGGCCGGGTCGCTCAGCTGCACCTGTCCAGGCTGCTCCGGCAACGCCCCGGCGGGCACCGTCACCTTGGTCGCGGTGTTGTCCTTCGAGCTGTACGACCACACGGTGGCGCCGTTTCGGACCACCGTCCGCTCGCTCGCCCCCTGCTCGATGGACAGCCTGCTGTCGCCGGCGCCGTCGTTGACCACGCGGGCCGAGTCGATGTTCAGGCTCGTGCCGTCCGGCAGGCTCGAGACCGGCAGCCCCAGGTTGTTCTGGACCGCGACGGTGCCCTCGAGCGCCGGGGTCTTGGTGCTGAGCACCGACTGAACCAGCTCCTCGGCGCTGACCGGCGGCAGCTGCGGCGCCTCGCCCGCCGTCGCCGGCATCGCCAGCCAGGCGAGACCGGCCACGCCCAGCGCGGACCCCGTGACCGCCGCGGTGATGGCCTTCGTCTTCGGCTGCATTGCGTTCTCCCTGTGTCGTGAGCACCAGTGTGCTCGTTCCCCACCGGAAACACTTCCAAGTCCGGGCTGAGATGGGCCTGAGATGCTGAGAGACCGCTGAGAGGGGACGCCCGAGCAGCGAAAACCGGGCATGCTAGGGCACTGTGAACCCTCGGATCCTGGTGGTGGACGACGAGCCCGGCGTGCGGAAGGCGCTGCACCGCGGTCTGCGGGCGGAGGGCATGGACGTGGTCACCGCCCCGGACGGACCCACCGGCCTGCGGCTCGCCCAGACCGGCTCGTTCGACCTCCTGCTGCTCGACATCATGCTGCCCGGGCTGTCGGGGTACCGGGTGCTGCAGGCGCTGCGCGCGCAGGGCATCGCCACGCCGGTGCTGATGGTCAGCGCCAAGGACGGCGAGGTCGACCAGGCCGACGGGCTCGACCTGGGCGCCGACGGCTACCTGGTCAAGCCGTTCTCGTTCGTCGTGCTGGTCGCGCAGATCCGCGCCGTGCTGCGGCGGGCCGCGGCCGAGGGGACGCGGGGGCCGCTGCGCATCGGCGGTCTCGTCGTCGACCGCGCCACCCGCGAGGTGCGCTGGCACGACGAGCCGGTCGCGCTGAGCCCGCGCGAGTTCAGCCTGCTCGAGGTGCTGGCCGGCCGGGCCGGGACGGTGGTCACCAAGGACGAGCTGCTGCGCGCGGTGTGGGGCGACGAGCAGGCCGCGACGCGCAACGTCGTCGAGGTCTACGTCGGGTACGTGCGCCGCAAGCTGGACGCGGTCGGGGCGGGCGCGCTGGTGCGGACCGTGCGCGGTCACGGCTACCTGGCCTCCGACGCGGCACTCGACGAGGTCCTGCCCGGGTGAACCGCCTTCGCCGGTGGTGGGAACGCCGGTCCATGCAGTTCCGGATCACGGCGCCGGCCGCCGCGGTCACGCTCGCGTTCCTGATCGGCCTGGCCCTCGTCGCCGGCCGTGGTCTGGGCCCGCTGCGGGACTCCTCGGTGAACACCGAGCTGGCCGGTGCGCTGGGCCCCGCGACCGCGGCGGTGTCGGCGGGCCGGCTGCCCGCGCCGCCGGGCGGGGTGGTCCTGCGCGTCCTGGACACCGCGGGCACGCCCGTCGACGGCGGTGGTGCGACCGGGCTGGGGGCGGGCGACGTGCGCGCGCTGAAGGGCGGACAGCCGGTCACGGTGTCGGCGATGCGGTGGCTGGGGTCGGTGGTGAGCGCCCCGGACGGGCAGCTGCGGCTCGTCGCGGCCGGAACCGGCCTGGTCGGCCAGGACCTCGCGGTGCACAAGGCGGCCGAGTGGCTGATCCTCGCCGCCGCCGTCGGCGCGGTGCTCGCCGCGATCGCGACGTGGCTGGTGGTGCGGTTCGCGCTGCGCCGGGTCAGCCGCATGCGCCGGACCGTGCGCGCGCTGCCGCCGGGACAGCGGTTGCCCTTGCCCGAGGCGGACGACGAGCTGCGCGCGCTCGCGGCGGACTTCAACGCGTTGCTGCAGCGGCAGGAGGAGGCCAGCCAGCGGTTGCGGCGGTTCACCGGCGACGCCGCGCACGAACTGCGGTCCCCGGTCGCGTCGATCCGCGTGCAGGCGGAGGTCGCCGTCGCCAACCCCGATCCCGAGCTGGCTCAGGAGACGCTGGCCGACGTCCTCGCCGAGGCGGAGCGGCTGTCGTCGCTGCTGGACGGCCTGCTGACGCTGGCGCGGTCGGACGCCGGCGAGCTGCCGCCCGCCGAAGCGGTCGAGCTGCTCACCGAGGCGCGCGCGGCCGCCGACCGGCTGCCGCCCGGTTCGCCCGCCGTGCGCGTCACCGGCGTGGTCGGTCAGGCGTGGGCGCACGCGGCGCACTCCGAAGTGGAGCTCGTGCTGAACAACCTGCTGCGCAACGCGTGCCGGTACGCGTCGTCGCAGATCGTGGTTTCGGTGCTGCCCGGGCATTCCCGCGTGCGGCTGGTGGTCGACGACGACGGGCCGGGCATCCCGGCCGAGCACCGGGACCGCGTGTTCGACCGGTTCTACCGCGTGGGCGACGACCGGGCGCGCTCGTCCGGTGGCACCGGGCTCGGGCTGGCGATGGTCGCGGAGACGGTGCGTCGCCGCGGCGGCCGGGTGTCGGTGGGCGAGTCGCCCGAGGGCGGTGCCCGCTTCCAGGTCCTGTGGCGGGCGGCCGGTAACGTCTCCGGCTCGTGAAGGTGATCGTGGGAGCGGCCATCGTGCGGGGCGCATCCCTGCTCGCCCAGCAGCGCGCGTACCCGCGGGAGGTGGCCGGGCTGTGGGAACTGCCCGGCGGCCGCGTCGAACCCGGTGAGTCCGAAGCAGACGCCCTGCGTCGGGAGTGCCGCGAGGAGCTCGGGGTCGAGGTCACCGTCGGCGACCGGGTCGGGCCGGATGTGCCGCTGCGCGCGGGCCTGGTGCTGCGGGTGTTCGCCGCGGAGCTGGCCGACCCCCGCGCCCGGCCGGAGGCACTCGATCACAAGGCGCTGCGCTGGCTCGACCGGCCGGGCCTGGACAGTGTCGACTGGCTCCCGGCCGACCTGGAACTGCTCCCGGACCTGAGGCTGTTGCTGCAGCCGCCGCGGTGACCGGCTCCCCGCGGCGGCCCGGCGGCCCGGCAGGGGAGGAAGCGACCGGCGGGCAGTCCGCACAGCACTCGGCCCGCGCCGCCGCTTCACCCGAGCCGGGCCGCCCCTGGACCGGCGGAACAGCAGGTGACGAGACCTAGGCGCCCGCGCCGATCAACCGCATCGCGGAGGACAGGCGGTGCTCGCCCCGCTCGGCGGCGCGGGCGGCGCCCGCCTTGCGGATCCGCGCCAGCTCGCCGGGGTCGGCCAGCAGTTCGACGGTCCGTTCGCGGATCGGCCGGAGCTCCTCGATCACCGCGTCCGCCACGGCCTCCTTCAGCGCGCCGTAGGACGAGAACTCCGCGGCCAGGTCCGCCGGCCGGCCACCGCGGCAGCCGGCCAGGATCTCCAGCAGGTTGGCCACGCCGGGGCGCTCGTCCGGCGCGTAGGAGACGTCGGTGAAGCCGTCCGTCACGGCGCGGCGCACCTTGCGCCGGATCAGGTCGGGCTCGTCCAGCACGAACACCACCCCGGCCGCGTCCCGCGCGGACTTCGACATCTTCCGCGTGGGGTCGGCCAGGTCCCGCACCCGTGCACCGGTGGGCGGCAGCACCGGCCGCGGGACCGTGAAGACCTCGCCGTAGGTGCTGTTGAACCGCCGCGCGAGCGCGCGCGCCAGCTCGACGTGCTGGTTCTGGTCCTCGCCCACCGGGACCTCCTCCACGCCCTGCAGCAGGATGTCCGCGGCCATCAGCACCGGGTAGGTCAGCAGGCTGAGCCGCACGCCGGGCTGCCCGCTGCCCTTCTCCTTGAACTGGATCATCCGCGCCGCCTCCCCGTAGCTGCACGTGCATTCCAGGATCCAGGTCAGCGCGCCCAGCTCGCGGGCCAGGTCCGACTGCACGAACACCCGCTCGGCGGGGATGCCCGCCGCCACCAGGACGGCCAGCATCTCGCTGGTCCGCGCCCGCAGGCCGCCCGGGTTGTGGGTCGTGGTCATGGCGTGCAGGTCGGCGACGAAGTAGAGGTCGTCCGGGCCGCCGTCGTGCACCCAGCGCCGGACCGCGCCCAGGTGGTTGCCGAGCTGGGTGTGGCCGGACGGGGTGATCCCGGAGAGTCGCATCGGTGTTCCCTCGAGGTCGGTGACCGCCCCGCCACGGCCCCGGGAACGCCGAAGGCCGCCTGCGGGCGGCCTTCGGGTTGCTGGGTGTCAGCGCACGTCGGAGGAGCCGCCTGCGGGCGGCCACCAGAAGTTCCCGGTCGTGCGCACTCCGCGAGCCTAGCAGTGGCCGAAAGTAATCTCCACATTGCCTGCGCGGGAGCAATTCTTTGGAAATGGGAACGCGTGTTGCACAAGTTACCCGAAAACGCTCCGGAAACATTTCCCGGGGGTCGTTCACGGGTCTACCGTGGACGTATGTTCATCGTGTTGATCGACTACACCGCCCCCGTCGAAGAAGTCGACTACTACCTGGCTGACCACGCGAAATGGCTGGACCGGCACTTCCAGTCGGGCGAGTTCCTCGCCGCCGGCAGGCGGGCTCCGCATTCCGGTTGCGTGATCGTCACCAGGCCGATGGCCCAGGTGCACCTGGAAGCCGTTATCGCCGCCAATCCGATCGTGCAGCGACACCTCGCGCAGTTCCGGATCATCGAATTCAGCGCCACCCGCACCGCGCCCGAGCTCCGGCTCGTGAACGAGGCGCTGGCGGTCTAGGCCGCCTTCGCCAGCTCCGCCTTCGCCCGCTGCAGTGCGAGGACCGGGCACTTCTTGCAGCGCGGCTTCGACCGGCAGCACTTCTTCTTGACCTTGCCGGCCTTCATCAGCTTGCGGACCTTCTTGCGCGGGTCCGCGTGCTTCTTGCCCACGCCATCACTCCAACGTTGTCGGGTCCTCTTAGGTTAGGGGAACCTAAGTGATCAACCACCGTGGCGCTGGTCACAATGTGGTACGGGGTATCCTGATGGGGATCGCGTATGCCAGAGCGGGCCCGCGATTCATCCCTTCGAAATGTTCAGGAGCCCTCGCGTGCCCACAGCAACCGCCGAGAAGGTCCGCACCGACCTGCGCAACGTAGCCATCGTCGCGCACGTCGACCACGGTAAGACCACCCTGGTCGACGCCATGTTGCGGCAGTCCGGCGCCTTCGGCGAACGTGCCGAGGTCGTCGACCGCGTGATGGACTCCGGCGAGCTGGAACGTGAGAAGGGCATCACGATCCTCGCCAAGAACACGGCCATCCGCCGCCAGACCGGCGAGGGCTCGGTCACCATCAACGTGATCGACACGCCCGGCCACGCCGACTTCGGCGGCGAGGTCGAGCGCGGCCTGGCCATGGTCGACGGCGTGCTGCTCCTGGTCGACGCGAGCGAAGGCCCGCTCCCGCAGACCCGCTTCGTGCTGCGCAAGACGCTGCAGGCCGGCCTGCCGGTCGTGCTCGTGGTCAACAAGGTGGACCGTCCCGACGCGCGCATCGCCGAGGTCGTCGAGGAGACCCACGACCTGCTGCTCGACCTGGCGGGCGACATCGAGGACGCCGATCTCGACGCCGTCCTCGACCTGCCGGTCATCTACGCCTCGGCGCGGGCCGGCAAGGCCAGCCTGGAGCAGCCCGCCGACGGCGCGCTGCCCGACAGCGAGAACCTCGACCCGCTGTTCGACGTCCTGCTGCGCCACGTGCCGCCGCCCAAGGCCGACCCGGACAGCCCGCTGCAGGCCCTGGTGACCAACCTCGACGCGTCCAACTTCCTCGGCCGCATCGCACTCATCCGCATCCACGCGGGCAAGCTCCGCAAGGGGCAGACCGTCGCGTGGCTGCGCGAGGACGGCACCGTGCAGAACGTGCGGATCTCCGAGCTGCTGGTCACCGAGGCCCTCGAGCGCGTCCCCGCGCAGGAGGCCTCGGCGGGTGACCTGGTCGCGATCGCCGGCATCCCGGACATCACGATCGGCGACACGCTGGCCGACGTGGAGAACCCGGTGGCGCTGCCCCGGATCACCGTCGACGAGCCCGCCATCTCGATGACCATCGGCGTCAACACCTCGCCGATGGCGGGCCGCAACGGCGGCGACAAGGTCACCGCCCGCCTGGTCAAGGCGCGGCTGGACCAGGAGCTGATCGGCAACGTGTCGATCCGCGTGCTGCCCACCGAGCGCCCGGACACCTGGGAGGTCCAGGGCCGTGGCGAGCTGGCGCTGGCGATCCTGGTCGAGCAGATGCGCCGCGAGGGCTTCGAGCTGACCGTCGGCAAGCCGCAGGTGGTCACCAAGACCATCGACGGCAAGCTGCACGAGCCGTTCGAGCGGCTCACGCTGGACATCCCCGAGGAGCACCTCGGCGCGGTCACCCAGCTGCTCGCGGCGCGCAAGGGCCGCATGGAGGACATGGGCGGGCACGGCACCGGCCGGATCAAGCTCGAGTTCGTGCTCCCAGCGCGCGGGCTGATCGGGTTCCGCACCGACTTCCTCACCGAGACCCGCGGCACGGGCATCGCGAACCACGTGTTCGAGGGCTACCACCCGTGGGCGGGCGAGATCCGCACCCGGCACAGCGGTTCGCTGGTCGCCGACCGCTCGGGGCCGGTCACCTCCTACGCGATGATCCAGCTGGCCGACCGCGGCACGTTCTTCGTGGAGCCGGGCGCCGAGGTGTACGAGGGCATGGTCGTGGGCGAGAACCCGCGCGCCGAGGACCTCGACATCAACATCACCAAGGAGAAGAAGCTCACCAACATGCGCTCCTCCACCGGTGACGAGCTGGAGCGGCTGGCGCGCCCGCGCAAGCTGGGCCTGGAGGAGGCGCTGGAGTTCTGCGCCGTCGACGAGTGCGTCGAGGTCGCGCCGAACGCGGTGCGCGTGCGGAAGGTGACGCTGGAGATCACGCAGCGGGCCAAGGAGCGGTCGCGCGCCAAGTCGCGCGGCTGAACCGGCGTTTTCGAAGGGGACGTCCACCGCGGTGGACGTCCCCTTTCGTGTCCGGCGGAACCTCACCACGCTCCGCGACGTCAACCCTTCGGCGGTACCTGATCCGGTGACGGCTTGTTCTCGCCGGTCTGGCAATCTCGGTGTCGCGGCTACAGGCCTTGTGACACCATCATGGGCTCATCAGGGGAGGCAGGCGTGCGGAAGAGCGGTATCGCGGCGGCACTGATCACGGTGCTGCTCACCGCGCTGGCCGCGTGCGACACCACCCCGCCGCCGCCGGTCGTGACCTCGCCGGTGGCCCAGTCGTCGACCTCACCGGTCACCACGGCCTCGCAGATCGTCATCGGCGTCGACGACATCGCGGGCGGCTACAACCCGCACAACCTCGCCGACCAGTCCACGATCACCACCGCCCTGTCGCAGCTGCTGCTCCCGTCGGTCTTCCGGCCCGACGACGCCGGTGAGTACCAGCTGGACACCACCCTCATGCGGTCGGCCGAGGTCACCTCGACCGAGCCGTTCACGGTCACCTACCAGATCCGGCAGGACGCCTCGTGGTCCGACGGCGCGCCGATCGCGGTGGAGGACTTCGTCTACCTGGCCGACGCGATGCGCGACCAGCCCGGCGTGGTCCAGCCCGCCGGCTACCGGCTGATCAGCGGCATCCAGCCCAGCGAGGGCGGCAAGGGCGTCCAGGTGACGTTCTCCGAGCCCTATCCCGGCTGGAAGAGCCTGTTCTCGAACCTGCTGCCGCAGCACCTGCTCAAGGACGCGCCCGGCGGCTGGCAGGGCGCGCTGCAGGACAGCTTCCCCGCCTACGGTGGCCCCTTCTCGATCAAGACGCGGGACAACGCGCGCGGAGAGATCATCCTGGAGCGCAACGAGCGCTACTGGGACAAGCCGGCCGCGGTCGACCAGCTGGTGCTGCGCCGGTCGGACGCGGCGGGCCTGGCCGGTGCGCTGCGCAGCGGCAACGACCAGTTCGTCATGTCCCGGACGGACGCCGCCGGTCTGAACCAGTTCCAGGCGCTCGGGCCGACGGTCCAGCTGAACACCGTGCCGAGCCCGCGGGTGGCCGAGGTGCTGTTGCGCCCCGCGAACGGTCCGTTGGTGGACGACCGGGTGCGCGAGGCGGTGTCCGCGCTCATCGACCGCAACAAGCTGATCGACGAGGGCACCGGCGGCGGCCCGTCGGCCGGGCTGCGGGCCGATGCGCAGGTGCTGCCGCCGTCGCAGACCGGCTACGCGCCGACGATCCCCGCCGGCTTCGGCGTGCCCGACCCGGCGGCCGCGGAGAGGCTGCTCACCAGCGCGGGGTACGTGAAGGAAGCCGGCGTCTGGCGCAAGGACGGCAAGGCACTGACCCTCGTCGTGGCGGCGCCCGGGCAGCAGGAGCCGTACGCGAGCATGGCGAAGGAGCTGAGCAACCAGCTCGTCGCGGCGGGTATCCAGGTGAACACGCTGGGGCCGCAGCCGCGGGACCTGTTCGCCAACCTGCTGGCGCTGCCGGTGAGCCCGGGTTCGCAGGCCCCGACGGGCAACTCGGTGGGTGTGGACGTCGCCGTCGTCCCGCTCCCGGTGGGCGGCGACGCGGCAACGGTGCTGGCGTCCCGGTTCGGCTGCCGTCCGGGCCAGTCCACACCGTCGTCGAACGTCGCGGTGGTGCCCGCCAACCCGGCAGCCGTGTGCGACGAGTCCCTGCAGCCCACGATCGACGAGGCGCTGACCGGGACCAAGCCGGCGGCGGACGCCCTGGCCGAACTGGAGCCGCGGTTGTGGGCCCAGCACACCGCGATCCCGTTGTTCCAGCTGGCCGACACGCTGGCCACCGGGCAGGGCATTTCGGGGATGACAGTCGGTCCGCCGCTGCTGGGGCCGTTCGGCAACGCGGTGAACTGGACCCGCAGCGGGCGTTGACATCGTCGGTGCCCGCGACCCGGACCCGGCAACGAAAAAGGCCCCCAGCACGAGCCGGGGGCCTTCTCCGCGCGCAAAAAACTCAAATGAGCTGCCGCACCTGCGCGTAGTGGCACGCCGCCGGGTGACCCTGTCCCCGGTCGACCAGCAAGGGCTCCTCGTCGATGCACTTGGTCCGCTCGGCGTCGGAGAGCTCGTTCGCGAACTTCGGGCACCGCGTCCGGAACCGGCATCCGCTGGGCGGGTTCGCCGGGCTGGGCACGTCGCCGGTGATCACGATCCGTTCGCGCGACCGTTCCTTGCGCGGGTCGGGCACCGGGATGGCCGAGATCAGCGCCTGCGTGTACGGGTGCGCCGGGTTCTCGAACAGCTCCTCCGACGGCGCCGTCTCCACGATCTTGCCCAGGTACATCACCGCGATCCGGTTGGAGATGTGCCGGACCACGGACAGGTCGTGCGAGACGAACAGGTACGACAGCCCGAACTCCGCCTGCAGGTCCTGCAGCAGGTTCAGCACGCCGGCCTGGATGGACACGTCCAGCGCCGACACCGGCTCGTCCAGCACCAGCAGCTTCGGCCGCAGCGCGAGCGCCCGCGCGATGCCGATGCGCTGCCGCTGGCCGCCGCTGAACTCGTGCGGGTACCGGTTGCCGTGCTCGGGCCGCAGCCCGACCGTGGCGAGCAGCTCGCGCACCCGCTCCCGGCCGCCCTTCTCGTACAGGTTGTGGATCCGCAGGGGCTCGGCGATGATTTCGTTGACCGGCATGCGCGGGTCGACCGAGGCGTAGGGGTCCTGGAACACGATCTGCATCTCGCGACGCAGCCGCTGCAGGTCCTTGCGGTTCAGCTTGCCTAGTTCGGTGCCTTCGAAGCGCACCTCGCCGTCGGTGGCGGGCTGCAGGTTCAGCACCACCCGCGCGGTGGTCGACTTGCCGCAGCCGGACTCGCCGACCAGGGCGAGGGTCTCGCGCTCGTAGATGTCGAACGACACCCCGGACACGGCCTGGACCTCGCCGATCTGGCGCCGGACCAGGCCGCCGCTGCGCACCGGGAAGTGCTTGACGACGTTGCGGGCCGACAGGACCGGGGTCCGCTGGTTCTGCTCAGGCAGCACATCTGCCGCGCTGTGGCTCATTCGTTCTTCTCCCCGGCGGCCACGGCTTCGGCGTCGTCCACCGAAGTCGGGTTGAACAGGTCAGTGGGTTCGCGGCCGGCCAGCTCGTCGCGGAAGTGGCAGGCGGAGACGTGCAGCCCGTCCGTGGTCGGCTCGAGCGAGGGCTCCTCCCGGTCGCAGATCTCGGCCGCCATCGGGCAGCGCGGGCTGAACGGGCAGCCCGGCGGCATGTTGACCACCGAGGGCGGCGAACCGGCGATCGGGGTCAGGCGGTCGGTCTTGACGTCCAGCCGCGGCAGGCTGCCGAGCAGGCCCAGCGTGTAGGGCATGCGCGGGGTGTAGAAGATGTCGTCGACCGTCCCGGCCTCGACCACCTTGCCCGCGTACATGACCTGCACCCGGTCGGCCTGCCCGGCGATGACGCCGAGGTCGTGGGTGATCAGCACCATCGCGGCGCCGGTCTCCTGCTTCGCCGCCTGCAGCGCGTCCAGCACCTGCGCCTGCACGGTCACGTCCAGCGCGGTGGTCGGCTCGTCCGCGATGATCACCTCGGGCCGGTTGGCGATCGCGATCGCGATCACCACGCGCTGCCGCATACCGCCGGAGAGCTGGTGCGGGTACTCCGTCGCCCGCTGCTGCGGGTTCGGGATGCGGACCAGGTCCAGCAGCTCCACGGCCTGCTTGCGGGCCACGTCCTTGCGCACGTCGTGGTGCGCGGTGATGGCCTCGGCGATCTGGTCGCCCACCGGGTACACCGGGTTCAGCGACGTCATCGGGTCCTGGAAGACCATCGCGATACCGCTGCCGCGGACCCGGGTCATCTCCTTCTCGGAGAGTGCGAGCAGGTTGCGACCCTTGAAGTCGATCCTGCCCTCGACGCGGGCGGTCCGGGGCAACAGGCCCATGACCGCCATGGAGGTGACCGACTTGCCGGAACCGGACTCACCGACCACGCCCAGCACCTCACCGCTGCCGAGCTGGTAGCTCACGCCGCGCACGGCCTGCACCGGCCCGTCGTCGCTGGGGAACGTGACGGACAGGTCCTCCACCGAGAGGACGGGGTCGGCCGTCGTCTGGGAGTCGAACGAGGTCATGCGCGCACCTTCGTCTGCTGGGGGTCGAACGCGTCGCGGAGCCCGTCCCCGATGAAATTGATCGTCAACGCGATCAGGATGATGAACAGGCCCGGGAAGTAGAACAGCCACGGGCGGGTGTCGACCGCGGTCTGGGCGGCGCTCACCAGCAGGCCGAGCGAGGTGTCCGGCGGTCGCACGCCGAAGCCGAGGAACGACAGCGCGGTCTCCAGCAGGATGCCGATGGACACCAGGATCGTCGCGTTCACGATCACCGAGCCCAGCGCGTTGGGCACCAGGTGCCGGAAGATGATCCGGGCGTCACCGGCCCCGAGCGCGCGGGCCGCCTCGACGAACTCCTTCTCGCGCAGCGACAGCACGACGCCGCGGGCGACCCGGGAGACGTAGGCCCAGTACAGGCCGGCGATGACGACCGCGATCAGCCACCAGCTGCCACCCACGTTGTGGGCGAGCACGGCGGCGACGGCCAGCAGCGGCAGCGTGAGCACCAGGTCGGCGATGCGCATCAGCACGGTGTCGATCCAGCCGCGGTAGTACCCGGCCACCGCACCCCAGATCGTGCCGACGACCGTCGAGAAGATCGCCACCAGCACGGAGATCTGCAGTGAGATCTGGGTGCCGCGCAGTACGTTGGCGAACATGTCCTTGCCGACCGCGTCGGTGCCGAACGGGTGCGCAGGCGACGGCGGCTGCGAGTTGTCCGGGGTGATGTCGTCCGGTCCGTACTTCCACAGCCAGCCGCCGACGTAGGCGAGCAGCACGATCAGCAGCAGGACGATGAGGCTGGCGACGGCCAGCCGGTGCTGGAGGAACCGGCGCAGGACGAGCTGGAGCTGGCCGCGCTCCTGGACGGTGAACTCGCGTTCGACGGTGCCCTTGGGGCTGTCCTGCAGCTGGGCCGTCGGGGTGCTTTCGGTGGTCGAAGGCTCAGGCATGGCGGATCCTCGGGTCGAGCACGCCGTACAGCAGGTCGGCGACAAGGTTGAACAGGATGACGAAGGTCGCCGAGATGAGTAGCCACGCTTCGACGGCGTACACGTCGCTCTGCGAGATGGCGTCCAGCAGGAAGCTGCCCGCGCCCTGCCACTGGAACACCTTCTCGGTCACGACGGCGCCGGAGATGATGGACGCCAGGTCCAGCGCGGTGACCGTGGTCAGCGGGATGAGGGCGTTGCGCAGCGCGTGCCGCCGCATCACCACGCCGCGGGGCAGGCCCTTGGCGCGGGCGAGCCGCACGTAGTCGCTGTTGAGCACCTCCAGCATCGACCCGCGCTGGAACCGGCTCCACGACGCGTAGGAGATCAGCGCCAGCGAGATGGTCGGCAGGATCATGTGCCCCAGCACGTCGCCGAGGTGGGCCCAGAAACCGCCCTGCACGTAGATGGAGCTCGCGCCGATCGTGTAGAAGACCTGGCCGCCGGTGTTGTTGTTGATCGAGATACCGGCCTGCTTGAGGAGCACCGCGAGCCAGAAGGCGGGCATCGACAGGAAGAGGAAGCCGAAGAAGGTGGCCGTGTAGTCCAGCTTCGAGTACTGCTTCACGGCGCTCACGGCGCCGACGACGATCGCCAGGATCAGCGCGATGATCATCGCGAGGAAGATCAGGCGGAAGGTGACGCCGAACCGGGAGAGGATTTCGTGCCCGATGTCCATCGTCGAGTTGACGGACGGGCCGAAGTCGCCGTGGAAGATCCCGGTGATCCAGTTCCAGTAACGCTCCAGGAGCGGCTGGTCCAGGTGCAGCCGGTGGGCTTCGGCGGCGATCGTCTGCGGTGGTGGGGGCGGGTTCCGCGTGATGAGGGGGTCGAGCGGGTTGGCCGACAGCGACACCATCAAGAAGACGAGGAACGTCGACAGGATGAGGATCGGCACCGACACGAGCAGCCGGCGCAAGGCGAAGGCGAGCATGGAGGTCTTCCTGCTGAAAGTGCGACCAGCACGCCGCTCGTGACGGCGGAACCGGGCGGCGCGACCTGTCTGAATGTGGAGTTTGCGGGGGTCAGGGGGTGGGGGAGTCCGGCGCCGCCGGGCTCCCCCACCGCATTACTTCTCGGTAATGTACTCCCGTCCGGGCGATCAGCCCTTCCGGATGCCCCATTCCTGCATGTTGTAGACCGGCCCGTCGAGGGTCGAGTTGTTGCGGATGTTGGCGATGTTGTCGTACGACGCGATGAAGGTCGGCTTCTGGTAGAGCGGGAGCACGTACGCGTCCTCGGACATCAGCTGGTCGGCCTGGTTGAGCAGGTCGCCCGCCTTGGCCTGGTCGGTCTCGGCGTTGGCCTGCGAGATCAGGTTGTCGACCTGGGGGTTGCTGTACTTGCCGTAGTTGCTGGCCGAACCGGTGGTCCAGTTCTGCTGGGCACCCGAGAACGGGAACGGCGAGGCGACCCAGGCGAACACGATCACGTCGTAGTCGCCGCTGGTGGTCGTCTTGCCCAGCGAGTCGGTCGGGATGATGTCGACCTTGACGCCCAGCTGCTTGGCGGCCTGCTGGAACAGCTCGCACTCGTTCTGGCGGATCTGGTTGCCGACCGTGTAGCGCATGCGCAGGGTCGGCACGGGCGCGCCGCTCGGGTCGAGCAGCTGGTCACCCTGGAGCTTGTAACCGGCGCTGGTGAGGATCTGCTTCGCCTTGTTGATGTCACCCGTGCCCTGGCCGGTGGACGAAATGACGTCCTTGTAGCCCTCCTGGCCCGGCATGAAGTTGTGGTTCTGCAGCGGCTTCACCTTGTTGGTGAACTGGCCGACCGTCTTGTCGATGACGCCCTGGACGTCGACCGCGGTGTAGAGGGCCTGCCGCAGGGCCTTGTTGCCCAGCGCGGGGTTCTTCAGGTTGAAGTCGAAGTGCTCCCAGGTCAGGCCGAGGCCGATGTAGGAGGACACGTTCGGGATGTTGCGCACCTGGTTGACCAGGTCGACCTGCGGCTGCGGGTAGATGACCTGGACCTCGCGGTTCTGCAGGGCCGTCGGCTCCTGCGAGGCGTCGGTGATGATCCGGAAGATCACCCGCGACAGGTGCGGCTTGGCGCCCCACCAGGACGGGTTCGGCACCATCGTGGCCGACACGTTGTTCTGGAAGTTGTCCAGCTTCCAGGGGCCGCCGGACCAGGTCGGCACGGTCTCGCCGAACCACTTGTACGACTCGGCCAGGCCGGCCGGGGTGTTCTGGTCACCGTGCTGCGCGGCCAGGTGCGCGGGGTACATCGCACCGGTCGAGCTCCACAGGACCTTCCAGTCGGTGTACGGCTTGGCGAAGGTCACGGTGACCGTCTTGCCGTTGTCCGAACCCACGACCGAGGCGATCTGGTCGTAACCGGAGGTGCTGGCCGGCGAGCAGTCCGGGCAGTCCTTGCCGTTCTGGACCTTCCAGTTGTAGATGAAGTCGTCCGCGCTGATCGGGGTGCCGTCGGACCAGACTGCCTTCGGGTTGATCTTGTAGACCACCGTCTGCGGGTTGGTGCTGGTGATGTCGGCCGAGGTCACGAAGTCCGTGTTCAGCGTCGGCTTGAGGTCCGGAGTCGTGTAGAAGGTGTAGGGCAGCAGGCCCTTGGTCACCATGCCGGTCTCGAAGACGTTGCCTTCGGCGGAGGTCACGTTCCAGTTCGGGATGTTCTTCTCGATCGCGAACGTGACGTCACCGCCGTCCTGCAGCTGGTCCGCGGCGGCCGAGTTGCACGCGTTGGCGTTGGAGTCGCACTGGGCGAACGCCTGGCCGGTCTGCACGCCGCTGTTGCCACCGCCGCCACCACCACAGGCTGCGAGCGCCAGTGCGGCGGTAGCTGCGAGCGCGCCGAGTCTGGCGGCACGCAACTTGGTCTTCCCTAACATTCATTCTCCTTGCTCGACGCCGTCGTGGGTTGCGAGGCGGCCTCGTTCCTGTGGCGGCGAACTGTCGAGGTGATCGAGTTTGCTCACCGTAGTCGTGCAACCTAGGCAGGGGAACAGCTTCGGCGGCCACTCAGCGTGAGATTGTGATGGAACAGTGACGCGGCGTCCCTCACTCGATCGGGCGACGATCATCGCTGCTCGTGGCCGCTCACCCACCCCACCGGACCTTGGCGCACAGGCACCCCTTCGTGGATATCCCCTGCTACGGCGCGGTGCGTAGCTCGGGGGAGAATAACCGACGCGTCCCACTTTGTGGACCCCACGAAAGGACTAGTCATACGCCTGTGACAGGAACGCCGCACAATCTTCTAATTAACCTGAAGTCGTGACCGCTACCTCCGCACGCCGGCTTCTCCTCGTGCACGCCCACCCCGACGACGAGAGCATCACCACCGGGGGGACCATCGCCCGCTACGCCGCCGAAGGGGTCGAGACGACCCTCGTGACCTGCACACTCGGCGAGGAGGGGGAGATCATCCCGAAGGGACTGGACCAGCTCGGCGCGTGGGCGGGCGACCAGCTCGGCGGGTACCGCGTGGGGGAGCTGGCGGCGGCCGGCGCGGCCCTCGGGTTGACCCGCCAGTGTTATCTGGGCGGTATCGGGCGGTGGCGGGATTCCGGCATGGCGGGCACGCCGTCGGCCGATCACCCGCGGGCCTTTTGCGGAGGTGATCCACATGAGCAGGCCGGCCAGTTGCGGACCGTTCTGGACGAGGTGCGGCCCCATGTGGTCGTGACCTACAACGCCTTCGGCGGGTACGGGCACCCGGACCACATCCGGGCACACGCAGTAACCATGATCGCGGTCCAGGACGCACCGTACGTGCGCCGGGTCTTCCACATCGCCGCCTCGCGCGACGCGCTCGCGCGCGGGCTCGACCGGCTGCGGGACGTGCCCGGGCTGCCGTGGCGGCTGCCGGAGGACGGCGAGCTGCCCACGACCCCGGACGAGGAGATCACCACCGCGATCGACGTCGGCGACCACCTCGACGCCAAGATCGCGGCGCTGGCCGCGCACGAGACGCAGATCAGCGTCCGGCCCCCCGCGTTCGCGTTGTCCAACGGCATCGCGCAGCCCATCGGCGACGTCGAGCACTATGTACTCGTGCACGGCCCCGCCGAGGGCGCGGAGCGCGACCTGTTCGGAGGGCTGTAGATGACCAGGCTGCTGCTGGTGCTGCTGATCGTCGACGCGGCACTGCTGGCGCTGCTCGAGCTGTTCTTCCTGCCGCTGCGCGTCGGCGGCACGATCCCGTTCCCGATCACCGCACTCGTCGCCGCGGTCACCACGCCGGTGCTCGTCCGGCTGGCCGGGCGGCTCGTCGCGCCGCGGGCGGCGTTTGCCCCGTTGATCGTGTGGGTACTGGTCGTAGTGGTCGTCGGGCTGTTCGGGCCCGGCGGTGATCTCGTGCTGCTGCAGGACTGGCGAGCGTTGCTGCTCATCGCCGGCGGGGCACTGCCGGCCGCCCTGAGCCTGGGTGGGGTGCTCGCCGTGCCGCCGAAGGAAGGTGCCGCCCGCCGTGGGTGAAGCGATTTCCGACCGCCAGGTCGTCGCCGTGCTGCGGCCGGTCGTGCGCGCGTCGGGCCCCGTGCTGCACGCGTTGCGCACCCCGGGCCGCCTGGAGGGGCTGGCCTCCGTGCGCGTGCCCGGATCAGCCGCGTGGGAGGCGATGGCCCGCGACCAGCACGTCGACTGGTGGATCAACCGGCTGGGACGGCTGACCTCGCTCGTCACCTCGATCCCCGGCCTGGGTGGCGCGCTCGCCGACCGGCTGCCCGTGCAGGACGCGCTGGGCACGGCCACGCAGGCGCTGCTGCTGACCGCCATCGCCGAGGAACGCGGCGTCACCGACGTCGGTGAGCGCGTCCGGCTGGTCGCGTGGGTGCTGTTCGGACGCGACGTCGACCCGGCGCTCGCGGCGGGCAAGGACGGTGAACGCGACGCGGCCGTCGAGGACGCCGAAACCGCGAAGCTGGCCGGTGAGTTCTCCCAGGTGGAGCACCGCTCGCGGCACATCACCCTGAAGTCCGCGGGCAAGACCCTGTGGCGCATGGGCCGCTCGCTCATGGCGATCACCGGCGAGCTGGACAAGCGGCCGCACGGCCGGTTCTACCACCGGGCCGTCGGGATGCTGCCGGTCGTCGGCCTGGTCGGCGACTACCTCGGCGAGCGCAGCGGGCTCAAGCGGGTCGTGCGCCGCGCGGACGACTGGATCGCCCGCGCGGCCTAGCGTCAGTGGCGCCAGAAGAGGAAGGCGTACTGGCCGACCGCCGCGGCGAAGTCGTTGCCGCCGCACGCGCCGTAGATGAACTGCACCAGGTCCCAGAACGCGCTGCCCACGGCGGGAACCGCGAACAGCAGGGCGAACAGGACCAGCGGCGCCCACGGCCGCGCCTTCGCGCCGAACTCGCGCGCCTCCGGCGACAGGTAGGGCTCGATCGCGCCGTAGCCGTCCAGGCCGGGCACCGGCAGGATGTTCAGCACGAAGGCCGCGATCTGCAGCAGCGCCAGGAACGACAGCCCGGCCAGCAGGCCGATCGGCATGGGGACCAGCTGCACCACCACGGTGAGCACGATGCCGACCAGGAGGTTGCTCAGCGGGCCGGCCAGGGACACCCACGACGCGACGGAGCGGGTGCGCAGGGCCCACCGGTTGATCCACACCGCACCGCCGGGCAGCGGGATGCCGCCGATGAGCAGGAAGATCAACGGCAGCACGATGGACAGCACCGGGTCGGTGTAGTGCCGGACGTCCATCGACAGGTAGCCCTTCGAGGCGACTTCGTAGTCGCCGCCCTTGAAGGCCACGAAGGCGTGCCCGAACTCGTGCAGCGTGAGCGAGAGCACCCATCCCGCGATCACGAGGATGAAGATGCCGGCTACCACCATCGGGTCTTGGTTGGGAGTCAGCAGCGTGTTCGCATCACCGAACGCGGCCAGTAGGCCACCCACTACGGTGAGTGCGAGGATGCCGAAGAAGACAGGACTGGGTCGGACCGCGGATCGTTGCACGAGGTCCAGTCTGTCGCATCCTCGCGAGTCGATGCTCGGCGTGTCCGCTTGCGCGGCGGCGGAGAAGCATCCCCCAACCTCGCTACTCCGCTTGACCTAGCCTCATTACACGGGTGTAATCACAGTGCTGTTATTCGTTGCTGCAAGGGGGCGACGGTGACGGCGATGCAAGACCGCCAGCCTGGGGAGTGCGTGGAAGCAGAGGAGGCGGACATGCGGTTGGAAACTGATGGAAGGGATTGGGGGAACGTCGTGGAGTGGCGAGAAGGCCCGGAGGTGGAGCTGGGCGAGCTCGTCGACCTCTTCGACAACGACGAGCCCCCCGAGTGGCAGGACCGCGCGCTGTGCGCGCAGACCGATCCCGAGGCGTTCTTCCCGGAGAAGGGCGGCTCCACCCGTGAGGCGAAGCGGATCTGTCAGGGCTGCGAAGTGAAGGGCGAATGCCTGGAGTACGCGCTGGCCCACGACGAGCGCTTCGGCATCTGGGGCGGTCTGTCCGAACGGGAGCGTCGGAAGCTCAAAAAGCGGGCTGTCTAAGGAAATTTCACGCCTGCTTCACAACGAGGTGGCAGGTGTTCGCGTACTCGTGCGGGTGCGCCGGGCACGGTCGGCTCAGCTAGGCTAACGCGGCAGGAGATCGACACCGATCGTCGCCGCCCACTGGAGAAGCCTTGCCCGACAACGTGAACGTCCCGGACAAGACGTCGACGGTGGCCAGGATCGCCCCGGTTGCGGGCGTTTTCGTGGTGCTGGCCGCACTGGGTCTGTCGGTCAACGCGGGACGACTGGGGTTCGACCTCGCCGGCGGGCGGCTGCTCGAGACCGGATCGCTGGGCGAGGTCTGGTCGGCTTATCTCGCGGGCTGGCACGCGGTGGGCGGTGGCACGGCGAGTGCCGCGCCGGCCGCACTGGCCGTGCTCGGTGTCTTCGGGGCGATCTTCACCCCGCACGGGTTCGTGTCGTTGCTGATGATCGCGGACGCCCCGCTCGCCGGGGTGTCGGCGTACTTCGCCACGCGGCGCCTCCCGGTGCACCGGTGGGTGCGCGCGGTGGTCGCCGCGGTCTACGGGCTGCTGCCCGCCGCGACGGCGGCGGTGGCGCAGGGCAGGCTCGACGTGGTGGCCGCTCACATCCTGCTGCCGCCCGTGGTGGCCGGGATCGCGGGACTGCTGACCGGTCCGGGACAGCGGTGGCTGCACTCGTCGTCGTTGGGCGCGCTGGGCCTGGCGCTGCTCGGCGCGTTCTCACCGCTGGCGCACCTGCTCGCGCTGGCCGGGCTGATCGTCGGGTTCGTGGTGCTGCCCTCGCCCGCGCCGCTGCTCAAGCGGGCCGGTGCGGTGGTCATCGTCGTGCTCGTGCCGCTGGCGCTGCTGATGCCGTGGCCGACGGTGCTGGTGAACCACCCGGCGCTGGTCCTGCACGGGCTGAGCGGCCCGGGCGATCCGGTGACCGCGGTCGACCTCGCCGGCCTCGACCCCGGCGGCGCCGGTGCGTTGCCGGTCGGGCTCGTCGTGCTCCTGGCCGCGGTGATCGCCTTCGCGGTGCGGCCGTCGCGGGCGGCCGGGGCCGGCCTCGCGGTGGTCGGCCTCGGGGTGGTGGGGTTGCTCGTGGTCCGGCTGGTGACGGTGACACCGCTGCAGGGCGGTGAACCGTCGCCGGGGTTCGCCGGCGTGCCCCTGCTGGTGATCGGGGCCGGGCTGCTGTGGATCGTGCTGTCCGCCTGCCGCGGTGATCTCGGAAAGCCTTTTCTCGCTGGTGGCGCCGTGCTCGTCGGGGCACTGGCGGTGGGGGTCGTCGTGGCGGGCAGCGGCGGGCCGTTGCACTCCGGTGGCGGCCCCGCGCTCGCGCCGGACCAGGCCGGCGAGCTCGCCCGCACCGGGCGGTCGGTGCTGGTCCTCGACGCCGGTCACGCGCCGGCGCTGCAGACCGGCGGCCGGATGCCGCGCTTCGGCGACGAGCAGCTGGCGGTGAGCGCGGCGACGCCCGCGCGGCTGGCGGGGTGGCACGACGCGCTGGTGAACCCGGAGGCTTCCCGGACGCGCGCGGCGTTGTCCGGTGCGGCGGCGTCCGGCGCGTTGTTCGTGGTGCTCCCGGCGGGCGCGGACGCCCGCCCGATCGTGGGGATGGCCGGGGACCTGGCGGCTTCGGTCGCGCCGACCAGCGACGGGCGGCCGGTGCTGCGGCTGCTCGAGCCCGGCGGTCAGGTCGTGTTGATCCCGCCCGGGGTCGCGCGGCAGGCGGTCACGTCGCAGGCGCCGACGAGCACGCTCGGGGTGACACCGGTCGACGCGCAGCTGCCGGACGTGCGGGTGCGGGTGTCCGAGGGCGTGCCGGGGCGGCTGCTCGTGCTGGCGGCCGAGCAGGAGGACGGCTGGCGCGCGACCGTGGACGGCAGGCCGGTGCCGATCGTGCCGGCGTGGGGCCACCAGGTGGCGGTCGCGGTGCCGACGGCGCAGGCCGAGGTGACGCTCCAGCACCCCGCCACGCTCCGGGACGTGCTGCTGCTCGTGCAGATCGCGGCCGTGCTGTTCACGCTGCTGACCGCGGTACCGACCCGCCTGCGCGATCCGCACCGCGGCGAGGAGGAGCCGGCGCCGGCTCCGGCCGCCTGAGACCTACTCGCCGCCCTCGATGATGTCCGGTTCGACGCCCAGGTAGCCGGCCACCTGCTCGACCAGCACGTCGTGCACGAGTTCGGCCAGTTCGCCGGGGTCCTTGGCCCGCGCCTCCAGCGGGCGCCGGTACAGCACGATCCGCGCGCGCGTCGGCATGCCTGCCCGGTCCACGCCCGCCGGGACCAGCCGGGACAGCGGCACCGCCCCGTCGTGGAGCACCCCGTCGTCCTCCGGGCCGCCACCGCCGCGGATCTCGGGCACGTCGTCGACGGCCACGTCGAGCTTGGTCAGCTGGTCCCGCCAGCGGGCCTCGATCGGCTCCAGCGCGTCGAGCACGAGCTGGTCGAACTTCTCCGCACGGCTGGCCGCGGCGGGCAGGGTCGCCGGGTACAGCGGCCCGCGCAGCCCGCGGCCATGCCGGTCCCGGCGGACACGCCGCCGATGCCGGGAACTTCGAGCCATAGACACATCCGGAAGGTTACGCGTTGGCGTCGGTCGGTGGCCTCCACCGGTGCGCCTGCGCGCACTTGTCGGGGTGAAGCGCTATCGTCTGCGATCGTGTCGAGCGTACGAAAGTGTTCGCGAACGGGGTGCCTGAACCCGGCCGTCGCCACGCTTACCTACGCCTACAGCGATTCGACCGCGGTGGTCGGTCCCCTCGCGACGGCGTCCGAGCCGCATTCCTACGACCTGTGCGAGGAGCACGCGCTCCGGCTGACCGCACCCCGGGGCTGGGAGGTCGTCCGGCACGAGGGCGAGTTCGCCGCCCCGGACCGGTCCGACGACGAGCTCACGGCGCTGGCCGAGGCCGTCCGGGAGGCCGGCCGGTCGGACAAGCCCGCCCCGCCGCCGGAGCCGGAGGGCCCCTCCGGGCGCCGCGGCCACCTGCGGGTGCTGCCCGACCCGATCTCGTAGGTCACGCCACATCCGCCGAGCGTTCCCCCGGTAGGCTCTCGGGTATCCGCAGCCCATGGACAACTCTCGGGGAGAGCGCGTGTCAGACCTGTCGGCCATCGTCAAGGCCTACGACATCCGTGGTGTCGTCGGCGAGCAGCTGGACGCCGGCCTCGTCCGGGACTTCGGTGCCGCCTTCGCGCTGCTGATCAAGCCGGAGTCGCCGTCGGTCGTGATCGGCCACGACATGCGCGAGTCGTCCCCGGGCCTGGCCGCCGCGTTCGCCGAGGGCGTCAACTCGCAGGGCCTCGACGTCGTCTCGATCGGCCTGTGCAGCACCGACCAGCTCTACTTCGCCTCCGGCTCGCTCAACATGCCGGGCGCGATGTTCACGGCGAGCCACAACCCGGCCCGGTACAACGGCATCAAGCTGTGCCGCGCGGGCGCCGCCCCGGTCGGCCAGGAGTCCGGGCTCGCCGAGATCCGCGACACCGTCGAGCAGGGCGTGCCGCAGTTCGCCGGGCAGCCGGGCAGCGTCACCGAGCGGGACGTGCTGCCGGAGTACGCCGCCTACCTGCGCCGGCTGGTCGACCTGTCGGGAAGCCGCCCGCTGAAGATCGCCGTGGACGCGGGCAACGGCATGGGCGGCCACACCGTCCCCACCGTCTTCGAGGGCCTGCCGATCGAGGTCGTGCCGATGTACTTCGAGCTCGACGGCAGCTTCCCCAACCACGAGGCCAACCCGCTGGACCCGAAGAACCTGGTCGACCTGCAGGCCAAGGTGCGCGAGGTGGGCGCGGACGCGGGCCTGGCCTTCGACGGCGACGCCGACCGTTGCTTCGTGGTCGACGAGAACGGCGACCCGGTCTCGCCGAGCGCGATCACCGCACTGGTCGCGGTGCGCGAGCTGGCCAAGGAGCCGGGCGCCACGATCATCCACAACCTGATCACGTCGCAGGCGGTGCCGGAGATCGTCGCCGAGCACGGCGGCAAGCCGGTGCGCACCCGTGTCGGGCACTCGTTCATCAAGCAGGAGATGGCGTCCACCGGCGCGATCTTCGGCGGCGAGCACTCGGCCCACTACTACTTCCGCGACTTCTGGCGGGCCGACACCGGCATGCTGGCGGCCCTGCACGTGCTGGCCGCGCTCGGTGAGCAGGACGGTCCGCTGTCCGAGCTGACGGCGGCGTACTCGCGCTACGCGGCCTCGGGCGAGATCAACTCGACGGTCGACGACCAGGTCGCCAAGCAGCTCGCCGTCAAGGACGCGTTCGCGAGCCGGCCGGGCGTCGAGGTCGACGAGATGGACGGCCTCACCGTGAGGCTGCCGGGCAAGGCGTGGTTCAATCTGCGCCCGTCCAACACCGAGCCGCTGCTGCGGCTCAACGTCGAGGCCGCCGACGAGGACGCGGTCCGCGCGCTGACCGAAGAAGTCCTCGCGATCGTTCGCAGCTAGGGAGGTTCCATGGCAGTCGCGCTCGACCCCAAGTTGCTGGAGATCCTGGCCTGCCCGTCCGACGACCACGCGCCGCTGCGCCCGGGCACCGCGGGCGACCCGGAGGCCGACGCCCTGACGTGCACGTCGTGCGGCCGCGAGTTCCCGGTCCGGGACGGCATCCCGGTCCTGTTGCTCGACGAGGCCACGATCCCGGGTGAGTCCCGTGCCGACGGTGCTTGACGACACCCTCCTGGACGACCCCGCACGGCTGGCGGAGGCCGACACGGCAGGACTGCTGCGGGCCGCGGCGATGGCGGGCGCCCAGGTGCGCGCCACCGCCGAGGTCGCCGGTGAGGCCGAGCTGGCCGACCGGCTCGACCTGGGCCGTCCGCGCGCGCTCGTGCTGGTCGTCCGTCCGGGCGTGGGCCGGAGTGTCGCCCGGTTGCTGCACGCGCTGCTGGCGCCGGCCTGCCCGGTGCCGGTCGTGGTCACCGACGCGGTGCCGCCGTGGATCGGCGCGCTCGACGTCGTGTTCACCCACACCGACGACCCGTTCGACCGCGAGCTCGCGGCGGGCGTCGAACGGGCCACGCGGTTCGGGGCGACGGTCGTGCTGTCCGCGCCGAACGAGGGGCCGGTGGCGGCGTCGATCGCCGGGAAGGGCATCCAGCTCGTCCCGCGGGTCCCGGTGCCGCCCGAGCTGACGTTCGCCCGCGGTCTCGCCGCCGCCCTGCTCACCGCGAACGCGCTCGGGTTGCTGATGGCCGACGTGCAGGCGCTGGCCGACCAGCTCGACTCCGAGGCGGAGCGGGGCCACCTCGGCCGCGACTCCTTCACCAACCCGGCCAAGGCGCTCGCCCTGCGCCTCGCCGACCGGATCCCGCTGCTGTGGGGACTCGACCCGATCGCGGTCGCCGTCGCCCAGCACGCCGGGTACGCGCTGGGCGCGTTCGCCGGGGTCGTCGCCGACGTCGCCGACTACCGGCAGGCGCTGACCCGCCGCGCACTGCACCAGGCGGCCGCGAGCAGCTCGGGCGAGCGGGACATCTTCGCCGACCCCGATTTCGACAGCGACCTGCCGAACTACCGGCCGCTGCTGCTCGCGGTGCACAGCGGCCCGGCGGCCGACGCGGCGCGCCACGACGCTTCGCATACGCTTCCCGGGGCCGGGGTGGTCGCGCCCGCGGACGAGATCGTCGGTGACGAACCCGTGCGCGCCGGGGTGCTCGCACTCCGGTTCGAGCTGGCCGCGGTCTACCTCGGGCTGGCGACCGCCACCACGGGTGGTGGCGGGCACTACGAACCGGCGAGCGCCTGACGCCGGTCCGGGCCCGAATCCGCGGGATCGGGCGAGGGGTTGTAGAGCCAAGGAGTTGAGAAGACAGTGGAGCTGCTGCGCAACGCGGTGCGGCCCTACGCCTGGGGGTCCCGGACGACCATCCCCGAGCTGCTGGGACGGGAGGTGCCGGCGCCCCACCCGGAGGCGGAGCTGTGGATGGGTGCGCACCCGGGCGACCCGTCGCGTCTCGTGGGCCCGGACGGCGACGAGCGCAGCCTGCTGGAACTCGTCGAGTCCGATCCGCACGGGCAGCTGGGCCGGGAGTGCGCCGAGCGCTGGGGCAACCGGCTGCCGTTCCTGCTGAAGATCCTCGCCGTCGAGGAGCCGCTGTCGATGCAGGCGCACCCGTCGGCCGAGCAGTCGGCGGAGGGGTACGCGCGCGAGGAGGCCGCCGGGATCCCGCGTGACGCGGCGAACCGGAACTACCCGGACCCGACCGCCAAGCCCGAGCTGGTGTGCGCGCTGACGGAGTTCCACGCGCTGGCCGGGTTCCGGAAGCCGGAGCGCACGGTCGAGCTGCTGCGCGCCATCGAGACCCCGGGGCTGGCCAAGTACACCGAGCTGCTGGCGGCCCAGCCCGACTCGGCCGGCCTGCGCGCGCTGTTCACCACGTGGATCACGCTGCCGCAGCCGGTGCTGGACGAGCTGCTGCCCGAGGTGCTCGACGCGTGCGTGTTGCACGTGAAGGACCACGGCCAGTTCGACGTCGAGTGCCGCACGATCCTCGAGCTGGGCGAGGCGCACCCGCGTGACGCGGGCGTGCTGGCCGCGCTGCTGCTGAACCGGCTGACGCTGAGCGCGGGCGAGGCGATCTACCTGCCGGCCGGGAACCTGCACCTGTACCTGCACGGCACCGCGGTGGAGATCTTGGCGAACTCGGACAACATCCTGCGCTGCGGGCTGACGCCGAAGCACGTGGACGTGCCCGAGCTGCTCCGCGTCGTCGACTTCACGTGCGCGGACATGCCGATCCTGCGTGGCGAGCCGTCCGACTGCGGGGAGGTCTACACGACCGACGCGCCGGAGTTCGAGCTGTCCCGCTGCGAGTGGGCGCCCGGCGAGACCGGTTCGCTGCGGGTGGACAACGGCAAGCCGCAGATCCTGCTGTGCACGCAGGGGTCGGTGCGGGTCAAGGCGGAGAGCGGCCAGGAGATCGAACTGCGCCGTGGCCAGTCGATGTGGGTGCCGGCCTCCGACCCGGCGGTCGCGGTGCACCCCGCGGAGAGCGGACGGACCCAGCTGTTCCGCGCGACGTCGGGCTGCCTGTAGCGCCGATCCGCGCCGGCCTTGGCGATCCCGCGTGCTCGGCGCGTCAGGCGGGGTCGATCACCCGGCTGCGGATGTGCTCGTAGATCACGTTCGTCCGGACGTCGGCGACCTCCTGGCGCTGCGTGAGGCGGTCGATGACGAAGGCGTACAGGCTGTCGTTGTCCGGCACGGCCACGTGCACCAGGAAGTCCTCGCCGCCGGTCACCACGAACACGCCCAGCGTCTCCGGCAGCAGCGTCACCCATTCCCGGAAGGCATCGATGACCGGCCGGGACGGTGGGCGCACCCGGATCGCGATGAGCGCCTGCACCGGGCGGCCGATCTCGCCCAGATCCAGGTCCACGCTGTAACCGCGGATCACCCCGCGCTCGCGCAGAGCGCGGACCCGCTCCAGCGACGTCGACGGCGAAACGCCCGTCGCCGCGGCCAGTTCCCGGTTGGTCCGCCGTCCGTCGCGCTGCAGTTCCCGCAGCAGTGCCTGATCAAGTTCGTCCAACCGGGCCAAAACGGGCCTCCTCTCGAATTAAGTTCGGCGCCGCTGGCCGAATCGCACATCTCTGCCTAGCTTAGGCGTCCGTGACCACAGATCATCAGGTAGATGTCCAGCTCGACGCCACCACCCGCACCGCCAAGGTCAAGTGGGTGATCGTCGCCGACCCGTCGCTCGGTCCGGGGCTCGTCGCCAACGCGACCGCGTGCCTGGGCGCGTCGGTCGGCAAGGTGCTGCCGGAGCTCCTCGGCCCGGAGGTGGCCGACGCGTCGGGCGGCACGCACGCCGGCCTGCCGTGGACCGGCTGTTCGATCCTGGCCGCCGACGCGGCGAAGCTGCTGCAGATCCGCACCAAGGCCGCGAACCGCGAGGGGATCTTCGTCGCCGACATGTCCAAGCACGCGCAGGCCAGCCGCTCCTACGTCGAGTACACCGAGGCGATGACCAGCACCGACGCCGACGCTTTCGAGTACTACGCGGTGAGCCTGGTCGGCCCGCGCAACAAGATCGACAAACTGGTTGGCGGACTCCCACTGCTCCGGTGACGGCGCGGGCCTTAGGCTCGGTCCCGACAAATCGGGAAGACTCCAGGGGGTCAGCGTGTCGGCAAGTGGCGGAACGAAGGCGATCCTCGCGGCACTCGGCGCCAACGCCGGGATCGCCGTGGCGAAGTTCGCCGGGTTCCTGGTCACCGGGTCGTCGTCCATGCTCGCCGAGTCGGTGCACTCGCTCGCCGACACGTCCAACCAGGGCCTGCTGCTGCTCGGCCAGAAGCAGTCCCGGCGCCACGCCAACCGGGAACACCCCTTCGGCTTCGGCCGCGAGCGCTACTTCTACTCGTTCGTCGTCGCGCTGATGCTGTTCACGCTCGGCTCGGTGTTCGCGCTGTACGAGGGCATCCACAAGATCGAGCACCCGGAACCGCTGACCAGCCCCCTGGTCGCGGTGGCCATCCTGGTGGTCGCGATCTGCCTGGAGGGCTACTCCTTCGTCACCGCGATGCGGGAGTCCGCCAAGATCAAGGGCGACGTCTCCTGGTGGCAGTTCATCCGCCAGTCGCGCACCCCGGAGCTGCCGGTCGTGCTGCTGGAGGACTCCGGCGCCCTGTTCGGCCTGGTGTTCGCGCTGGCCGGGGTCGGGCTGTCCGAGCTGACCGGTGACCCGGTGTGGGACGGCATCGGCACCGTGATGATCGGCGCGCTGCTCGGCGTCATCGCGATCATCCTGATCGTCGAGATGAAGAGCCTGCTCATCGGCGAGGGCGCGACCGACCGCGAACTCACCAGCATCTGCGACGCGCTCACCGACGGCCGGGTCGAGCGGGTGATCCACATCCGGACCCAGTACCTGGGCCCGGACGAGCTGCTGGTCGCCGCGAAGCTCGCGCTCGCGCCGCGGCTCGAGCTGTCCGAGGTGGCCGGCGAGATCGACGCCGCCGAGGCCAGGGTGCGCGAGCGGGTGCCCGCCGCGCGGCTGATCTACCTGGAGCCGGATCTGGACCGTCAGCTTGTCTGACGCCGATTCGCCTGCCTCACCCGTTCGCGTTAAGGTGACCAACCGGACCTGAGACCCAGGACACCGGGAGGAGACACCCTTGCCAGGTAACGGGCTGTGGCGCACCAAGTCGATCGAGCAGTCCATTAAGGACACCGACGAGCCGGACACCAGGTTGCGGCGCAACCTGTCCGCGTGGGACCTGACGGTGTTCGGGGTGGCGGTCGTGATCGGCGCCGGGATCTTCACGCTGACCGCGCGCACGGCGGGCGACTACGCCGGGCCCTCGGTGTCACTGGCGTTCGTGTTCGCCGCGATCGCGTGCGGGCTCGCGGCGCTGTGCTACGCCGAGTTCGCCTCGACCGTGCCCGTCGCGGGCAGCGCGTACACGTTCTCGTACGCGACATTCGGCGAGTTCATGGCGTGGATCATCGGCTGGGACCTGGTGCTGGAGCTGGCCGTCGGCGCGGCCGCGGTGGCCAAGGGCTGGTCGGTGTACCTGGAGACGGTGCTCGGCTACATCTTCGGCAAGGGCGCGAAGACGACGTTCGCCCTCGGCGGCCTCACCGTCGACTGGGGTGCGCTGATCCTGGTGGTCGTGCTCGCCACGGTGCTCGCGATCGGCACCAAGCTGTCGTCGCGGGTGTCGATGGTGATCACCGCGATCAAGGTCGGCATCGTGCTGTTCGTCATCGTGCTCGGCCTGTTCTACATCAAGGGTGACAACTACACGCCCTACATCCCGCCGGGCGCCGAGGGCGGTGCCGGGGAGACCGGGGTGAACCAGTCGCTGTTCTCGGTCATCGCGGGTGGGGCGAGCAGCTCGTTCGGCATGTTCGGCCTGCTGGCCGGCGCGTCGCTGGTGTTCTTCGCGTTCATCGGGTTCGACATCGTGGCCACCACGGCGGAGGAGACGAAGAACCCGCAGCGCTCGGTGCCGCGCGGCATCTTCGGCTCGCTCGCGATCGTCACCGTGCTGTACGTGGCGGTGTCGCTGGTGGTCGTCGGGATGGTGCCCTACACCGAGCTGGCCACCTCCGCCGGCGACGGCAGCCACAAGACGCTGGCGACCGCGTTCGCCGCGAACGGCGTCAACTGGGCCGCGAACGTCATCTCGGTGGGCGCGCTCGCCGGCCTGACGACCGTGGTGATGGTGCTGATGCTCGGCCAGGTCCGGGTCCTGTACGCGATGTCGCGGGACGGCCTGCTGCCGCGGTCGCTGGCCCGCACGAGCGAGCGCGGCACCCCGGCCCGCGCGACGATGCTGGTCGGCGTGCTGGTCGCCGTGGCCGCGACGTTCTTCCCGGCGGACAAGCTGGAGGAGATGGTCAACGTCGGCACGCTGTTCGCGTTCGTCCTGGTCTCGGCCGGTGTGCTGGTGCTGCGCCGGACGCGCCCGGACCTGCCGCGCGCGTTCAAGGTGCCGGGTGTGCCCGTGGTGCCGATCCTGGCGATCCTGGCCTGCCTGTGGCTGATGCTGAACCTGACCGTGCTGACCTGGCTGCGGTTCCTGGCGTGGATGGTCGTCGGCGTCGTCATCTACTTCGCCTACAGCCGCAGGCATTCGCTGCTCGGCAAGCGCGCGACGGAAACGCCGATGCCGGTCGAAGGCGCGGACCCGACGAAGCCGTGAGTTCCGGGGAAAGCCCGGATGGCACCGGCCCGGCGCGCCGCTAGCGTCGGGCCGGTGATCCGAAGGTTGTTGCTGGTCTTCCTCGGCGCGGCGGCCGTCTGCCTGGTGCCCTGGATCGTCTACCTCGCCCACACGCTGCCCGACCACTTCGACACCGCGCAATGGCGGGTGGCGTGGGTCGGGTTCGACGTGGCGCTGGTGTGCTGTTTCGCCGCCGCCGCGTGGCTGGGGCTGCGCCGGCGGCGGGCGGCGGTGCCGCTGCTGGCGGCGACCGCGGCCCTGCTGGTGTGCGACGCCTGGTTCGACGTCGTGCTCGACTGGGCCTCGCCCGACCGGTGGGTCAGCCTGGCGCTCGCGGTCTGCGCCGAACTGCCGATCGCCGCGCTGCTGGTGGTGACCGCGCGCAAGCTGCTGAGCGGGGACATGCGGCCGCGGGCGCTGACCCTGACCGACATCGAGATCCGCAGCGACCCCGGTCACGACGAGGTGCTGCGCGAGCTGCCCGCGACAACCGACGAACTGACCCGTCGCCTCGGCGCGGACGCGGCGGGCCGCGTCGCCGTGCTGGCCGAAGCCGGATACGTGCGGCGGCGGTGGGACGGCCGGTGGCACGCGCTCCCGCAGAACACGACCGAGCCCAAGCCGGCGGAATTCACGGGGACCCACCAGCGGCGGGTCACCGAGTACCTGGACCGGAAGTACGACCGCGAGCTCGAACTGCTCGCCTGGGCCGCCCGCAACCGTGACGAGTTCGGTCCGTGGGCCACCGCCTACCGGGGCGTGGCGTCGCTGACCGAGCCGGAGCTGCGCCGGCTGGAGGCGGAGTACCAGGACCTGGTGGCCCGGTACTGCCGGCTCCGCCACCGACCCGCACCCCAGGCGCGGGAGGTCACGGTGCGGCTGTACGCCTTCCCGCTACCTGGCTGACGGGGCCTTCAGGTGGAACCGCGGGAGGTCGGGGAACAGGGGAACCTGCTCGGCCTCCCCACGGACCGGCCGGCCCGGCGTCTCCAGGCCGGCCGCGATGGCCACGGCCTGGTCCCACTCGGGGTCGACGAGGTAGTCGGCGTGGCCGAGCACCCCGGCGGACCACCGGCGGGCGCC
Source organism: Amycolatopsis thermophila (assembly GCF_030814215.1). Taxonomy (NCBI): domain Bacteria; kingdom Bacillati; phylum Actinomycetota; class Actinomycetes; order Pseudonocardiales; family Pseudonocardiaceae; genus Amycolatopsis; species Amycolatopsis thermophila. The sequence goes on from NZ_JAUSUT010000001.1 coordinate 3,320,223, forward strand.
GGACGGCGGGGGGACCGGGTCCGGCAGCCAGTGGTCGCCGCCCAGGACGAGCGCTCCGTTGGCGCCCTGGGCGGCCGGCGCGAGCGCGCCCCAGCCGCCGTCGGGCAGGAAACCCTCGCCGGTCAGCTTGTCGCCGTCGACCTGGTGGCGCCACGTCGTGACGCCGCCGCCGAAGATGTCCGTGCCCCGCGCGAGCCCGCGCCACCGGCCGTCCAGCGAGCCGTAGAGCGCCGCGAGCGCGGTGTGCGGCAGCACCGCGGGGAACGCCCGCTGGTAACCCCACTGCAGCGGTGAGCCCGCGGAGAGCAGCCCCACCCGCTCCCGGTCCGCGGGCGAGAGGCTGTGCACCAGCCGCGCGGTCGCGATCAGCGCCAGCACGCTGCCCAGCTTCTCGCCGCCCAGCACGACCCGCGTGTTCGGCTCGGACAGGTGCTCCTTGGCGCGGGCCGCCAGGTCGGGCACCACCTTCAGCGCGTAGCACGGCGGGATCGCCGGGTGCGCGGCCCGCGGCCAGAAGCACACCAGGTCCGCCAGCGCCCCGAGGTGGCGGTTGCGACCGGGCTTCGTCGCGGCCGTGTAGACCACCCGCAGCAGCCCGACGGCCAGCACGCCGAGCCCGAACACCCCGACACCGGAGAGCGGGTCGAGCCAGCCGGGCAGCGTGCCGAACCCGTACCACGCGACCAGCAGCGCCGCCGCGCCGAGCGACAGGCCCGCGATCACGCCGAGCGCCAGGTGGTGCAGGTGACGGCGTTCCCACGCCGACCGCGCCCACGCGGCTGCCGCGGCGTGGGCCTCGGGCGGCGACTGCAACATCTGCACGACTTCCGGGACACCGCGCCTGCGCCGCCGCAGCGGCACCCCGACGGCGAAACCCAGCACGCCCAGCACGACCGCCAGCACCAGGCCACCGCCCCACAACGCGGTCACCAGGCGGTAGCTGTCCGGCAGCCGGAGGTCGCCCGCGCCGGCCAGCCGACGCAGCCCGGTCGCCAGCCCGGCGCCGAACCCGCCGCCGAGCAGAGCCGCCAGCGCCAGCGTGAACGCCGCGGCCCAGCCACCGGCCCACGGCCGCAACCGCTTCGGCAACTCCCGCCACGTGCGCCGCGCCAGCAGCGCCGCGGGCACCAGCAGCAGGGCGAACACCAGCCACGCGCCGAGCAGCGCCGCACCGACGCCCTCGACCGTCGCGTCCGATCCGGTCGGCACCGCGCCGCGGACACCGACGGCGACCAGCAGCGCCGCCGCCACCCCCAGCAGCCCGCCGCGGGCCCAGCGCGGCAGATCGCGCACGCCGGACGCCGACGTCACCAGAGCCACCCCGGCCAGCACCAGCGCGACCGCCCACAGCAGGCGCCCGGTGACGTCACCGGGCACCCGCAGCGGTCCGCCGACCGCGACCAGCGCCACCGTCGCCAGTGCGGCGACCGTGTGCACCCAGCGCAGCACCGGCGAGTCCGCATCGCCGCGCAGGACGTCACCGGGAAGCGTGTCGCCGGGCGGGGGTGGGGTGTGCGCGCGCACCGTCCAGTTCGTGCCGGACACCCGGTACAGCACGAAGACCACCACGGCCGCGGGCAGCAGACCTGCGCCGAGCCGGAGCTGCTCGACGTCGCGCAGCCAATCCGGCAGCCAGGTCAGGCAGCGGCGGCCCGGGGCCAGGCACTGCGCCGCGAACAGGTCGAGCGTGATGACCGCGACCTGCGCCACGAGCAGCATCGTCAGCAGCAGCGCCGCGATCCGCAACACCCCGCGGCACAGCCCGCCGACGACCGCGGCCGCGCGGCTGCCGTCCGGCACCGGCGGCAGCATCCAGTGCGCCACGTTGGCCAGGGAGAACGGGAACAGCAGCGCCCACGCCGCCTTCGCCGAGCCGCCCGAGGTCATGCCGCTCCACAGGTAGCCCTCGAGGGTGCGGGGGACCGACCGGCCGAGCGCGGGCAGCACCGGGCCCGGCGCGGGGCGCCGCAGGCGGTCCGACGGGCGGATGACGCGGCCGACCCCGTCCCCGGCGACCTCCACCGTGCCGGCCGCGTCCAGCAGTTCCTCGCCGCTGGTGCCGGACAGGCCCGGCACGCGTAGTTCGACCACTCGGGTGTCGGGACCAGGAAGCGGCACGTCGGCTGTCTCCTTTTCCGGGTGTCCTGCGATGAACAGACAACGGTACTGTTCAGGTGGAGTCGATCGTTGGAGGAAATGCCGCTATGACCCCCGAAAGCGTTGCGAAGTGGCACGACACCCGCAACGGGGTGGAATTCGCCGTCGCGGACCTGGAGCTGGCCGAGTTCGGCCGCAAGGAGATCCGCCTGGCCGAGCACGAGATGCCGGGGCTGATGGCGTTGCGCCGCGAGTACGCGGAGGTGAACCCGCTGCGCGGCGCGAGGGTGACCGGCTCCCTGCACATGACGGTGCAGACGGCGGTGCTGATCGAGACGTTGGTGGCCCTCGGTGCCGAAGTCCGATGGGCCTCCTGCAACATCTTCTCCACGCAGGACCACGCCGCGGCGGCCGTCGTGGTCGGCCCGCACGGCACGCCGGAGGAGCCCAAGGGCGTGCCGGTGTTCGCGTGGAAGGGCGAGTCGCTCGAGGAGTACTGGTGGTGCACCGAGCGTGCGCTGACCTGGGACGACGGCGGCCCGAACATGATCCTCGACGACGGCGGCGACGCCACGATGCTGGTCCACAAGGGCACCCAGTACGAGGCGGCCGGCGTGGTGCCGCAGCCGGAGGACGACGACCCCGAGGAGTGGAAGGTCGTCCTGGAGCTGCTGCGCGCCTCGCTCGCGGCGGACGGGCAGAAGTGGACGAAGATCGGCCAGGGCGTGCGCGGCGTGACCGAGGAGACCACCACCGGCGTGCTGCGGCTGTACCAGCTGGCGGCCGCGGGTGAGCTGCTGTTCCCCGCGATCAACGTCAACGACTCGGTGACCAAGTCGAAGTTCGACAACCGCTACGGCATCCGCCACTCGCTGATCGACGGCATCAACCGCGGCACCGACGTGCTGATCGGCGGCAAGGTCGCCGTGGTGTGCGGCTACGGCGACGTCGGCAAGGGCGCGGCGGAGTCGCTGTCCGGGCAGGGCGCGCGCGTGATCGTGACCGAGATCGACCCGATCTGCGCGCTGCAGGCCGCCATGGACGGCTACCAGGTCAAGACCCTGGAGTCGGCGCTGCCCGAGGCCGACATCGTGATCACCACGACCGGCAACAAGGACGTCGTGCTGGCCGAGCACATGGCCAAGATGAAGCACCAGACGATCGTCGGGAACATCGGCCACTTCGACAACGAGATCGACATGGCCGGTCTCGCCCGCTACCCCGGCGTGCGGCGCATCAACATCAAGCCGCAGGTCGACGAGTGGGTCTTCCCGGACGGCCACTCGATCCTGGTGCTGTCCGAGGGGCGGCTGCTCAACCTCGGCAACGCGACCGGGCACCCGAGCTTCGTGATGTCGAACAGCTTCTCCAACCAGGTCATCGCGCAGGTGGAGCTGTTCACCAAGCACGAGGAGTACGACAAGGAGGTCTACCGCCTGCCCAAGAAGCTGGACGAGAAGGTGGCGCGCATCCACCTGCAGGCCCTGGGCGGCGAGCTGACCAAGCTGACGAAGGAGCAGGCCGAGTACATCGACGTCGACGTCGAGGGCCCCTTCAAGTCGGAGCACTACCGCTACTGACCGGCCTCGCCGCTCCGTGATGCTTTCACCGGTGAAAGCATCACGGAGTGCGGCCGGCCGGAGTCCCGCGCGGCGACCAGCGTCAGGCCGACGCCGCGAAGGCGCAGGCCCCGAAGTGCGCCGACCGGCGCCGGATAGCCTGAGCGCGTGGGACGGCTGGTGGTCATCGAGGGGCTCGACGGGGCGGGCAAGCGCACCCTGACCGAAGCCCTCACCAAGGCACTGCACGACGAGGGCCGCACGGTCACGACCCTCGCCTTCCCGCGGTACGGCCGCAGCGTCCACGCCGACCTGGTCCGCGAGGGCCTGCACCGCCGCCACGGCGACCTGACCGACTCCGTCTACGGCATGGGCCTGCTCTACGCCCTCGACCGCCGCGACGCCGTCCCCGAGATCCGTGCCGGACTGGACACCCACGACGTCGTCCTGCTCGACCGGTACGTCGCCTCCAACGCCGCCTACGGCGCCGCCCGCCTCGAACAGCGCGCCGACGGCGAGTTCGTCCGCTGGGTCCGCGAAATCGAGATCGACCGCTTCGGCCTGCCGGTGCCTGACACCCAGATCCTGCTGAAGGTCCCGCCGGCCGTGGCGGCCGAGCGGGCCGAGAAGCGGGCCGGCACGGAGGCCGACCGCGCCAAGGACGCCTACGAGTCCGACGACGACCTCCAGGCCCGGTGCGCGGCCGTCTACGACGAGCTCGCCGCGATGTCCTGGTTGTCCGCTTGGCGGGTGGTCGACGGCGCGACGGGCGTCGACCACACCGGACTCGTCGCCGGGCTGGTCCATCCGGGCTAACGGCCGTGCTCGCTTCGTGACCCCTTCGCAGGGTCGGGCGTCACGAACGCACTCCGTAGTGCGAATATGTGGTCATGAAGGCACGTGTGTTGGTCGTCGACGACGACCCCGCTCTCGCGGAGATGCTCACCATCGTGCTGCGCGGCGAGGGGTTCGACACCGCGGTGGTGGCGGACGGCTCCCGGGCGCTTCCCGCCCTCCGGGAGCTCAAGCCCGATCTCGTGCTGCTCGACCTGATGCTGCCCGGCATGAACGGCATCGACGTCTGCAAGGCGATCCGTGCCGAGTCGGGCGTGCCGATCGTCATGCTCACCGCCAAGAGCGACACGGTCGACATCGTGCTGGGCCTGGAGTCCGGCGCCGACGACTACGTGGTCAAGCCGTTCAAACCGAAGGAGCTCGTCGCGCGCGTGCGCGCCCGGCTGCGGCGCACCGAGGCCGAGCCGGCCGAGACGCTGATGATCGGCGACCTGACCATCGACGTGCCCGGCCACGAGGTGACCAGGGAGGGCAAGGCCATCCCGCTCACCCCGCTGGAGTTCGACCTGCTGGTCGCCCTCGCGCGCAAGCCGCGCCAGGTGTTCACCCGCGAGGTCCTGCTGGAGCAGGTGTGGGGCTACCGGCACGCCGCCGACACCCGGCTGGTCAACGTGCACGTGCAGCGGTTGCGCTCGAAGGTCGAGAAGGACCCCGAGCACCCCGAGGTCGTCCTGACCGTCCGCGGCGTCGGGTACAAGGCGGGCCCGCCGTAACAGACACATGAAGCGAAGAGTCCTGGCCTTCGTCCGCGCGGTGCTGCGGCTGGCCCCCCGCGCGGGCGCGTACGCGCGCGGCCGCGCGGTCGCGTTCGGCGTGCTGTGGCGGCGGTCGCTGCAGTTCAAGGTGACCGTCTCCACGCTCGCGTTGTCCTCGGCGGTGGGTCTCGTGCTGGGCATGGTCCTGCAGAACCAGATCACCCAGCGCCTCACCGACACCAAGCGGCAGGCCGCCGTCGCGCAGACCCTGCAGGTCGTGCGCACGGCGGAGAACGAGCTGGTCGGCATCAGCGACCAGGACGCACTGGCCGACCGGCTGCAGAACGCGCTGAAGAAGATCACCAGCAGCTCGTCGGAGGACCAGGGCACCGCCGCGTCCGCGGCCGGCGCGTTCGAGCCGGTGCTGACCGCGGGCGGTGAGGACTCGACCGACTCGGCCGGCCCGATCACCAAGGTGCCCGAGGGGCTGCAGCGGTTCGTCGAGAACAACCAGGTCGCGTGGCAGATCAACACCGACACCGACCCGGACGGCACCCGCACCACCCACCTGATCGTCGGCGCACCGGTGACCAGCACCGGCCGCCCGATCCAGCTGTACCTGCTGTTCCCGATGACCGCGGAGCAGAACACGGTCCAGACGGTGCAGAACACGCTGCTCGTCGGCGGCCTGGTGTTGCTCGCGCTGCTCGCCGGCATCGCGAACCTGGTCACCCGCCAGGTCGTGCGGCCGGTGCGGCAGGCGGCGGCCGCGGCCGCCCGGTTCGCCGGCGGCGAGCTGGACGAACGGCTGCCGGTGACCGGTGAGGACGACCTGTCCAAGCTCGCCGTGTCCTACAACGAGATGGCCGCGAGCATCCAGCACCAGATCCGGCAGCTGGAGGAGTTCGGCACGCTGCAGCGGCGGTTCACCTCGGACGTGTCGCACGAGCTGCGCACGCCGCTCACCACCGTGCGGATGGCGGCGGACGTGCTGCACGCCTCGCGCGAGCAGTTCCCGGCGGGGCTGGCCCGGTCGACCGAGCTGCTGGTCGACGAGCTGGACCGGTTCGAGGCCCTGCTCGGCGACCTGCTGGAGATCAGCAGGCTCGACGCCGGTGTCGAGGAGCTGGCGGCCGAGTTCATCGACGTGTCGTCGATCGCGCGCCGGGCGGTCGAGCAGGTGCGGGTGATCGCGGGCAACGCGGAGACCGAGATCGAGCTGGAACTGCCGGCGGAGGAGACGCTCGCCGAGATCGACGCCCGCCGTGTCGAGCGGATCCTGCGCAACCTGCTGGCCAACGCCGTCGACCACAGCGAGGGCAACCCGGTCCGGCTCACGCTGGCCGCGAACGAGCACGCCGTGGCCATCACGGTCCGGGACCACGGCGTCGGCCTGCGGCCGGGCGAGGCCGACCTGGTGTTCAACCGGTTCTGGCGGGCCGACCCGTCCCGCAACCGGCGCACCGGCGGCACCGGACTGGGGCTGGCGATCAGCCACGAGGACGCCCGCCTGCACGGCGGTCAGCTGGAGGCGTGGGGCGCGCCCGGCCACGGCGCGTGCTTCCGGCTGACGCTGCCGCGCAAGCAGGACGAGCCGTTCGAGGAGAGCCCGCTGCCGCTGGTGCCCGACGACGCCCCGGCGACCAACGGGCACCTGCAGATCGGGTTGCCGACCGAATACACGCTCACCATCGGTGAGATGCACAAGGAGGACGCGTGAAGCCTCTGGCCCGTCTGTTCGCCCTGTTCGCCTGCCTGGTGCTGGCCGCGGGGTGCGCGAACGTGCCGGAGGAGTCGCAGCCGGTCGCGGTGCCGCAGCAGGAGCTGGGGCAGCAGGTCAACCCGGACGTGCCGCAGCCGGCGAAGGACCTCGACGCGCTGACCGTCGTCCGCGACTTCGTCCGCGCGAACGCCCAGCCGATCAGCAACAACGCCGCCGCCCGCATGTACCTCGACGACGCGGCGGGCAAGGCGTGGACGCCGGGCAAGATCTTCACGATCATCGACGACGTGTTCGCCACGGTCCCGGCGACCGGCCAGGACGCGACGGCGAACCCGAACGAGGTCAACGTCGTGGTGCGCGGCACCGGGCTGGGCTCGTTGCGGGAGGACGGGGCGTTCATCTCGCTGCGGACGCCGGTGGAGCTGAAGCTGCTGGTGCGCCGCCAGTCCGACGGGCAGTGGCGGATCACGAACCCGCCGCCGAACCTGGTGATGCCCTACAGCGACTTCACCGCGAACTACGTGCGGGTGCAGGCGTTCTTCTTCGCGCAGGACTCGAACACCGTGGTGCCCGACCTGCGGTACGTGGCGGGCAAACCGCAGTCCGGCCTGCCCGGGCGGGTGGTCGGGCTGCTGCTCGCCGGGCCGTCGTCGGGACTGGTCGGCGCCGTGCGGAACCTGCTGCCCGAGGACGCGAACACCGAGGGCAACGTGACGACCGCGCCGGACGGGGCACTGGTGGTGGCGCTGACCGGGGTGGCGGACCAGGCGGCCGAGGTGCGGCGGCTGATCGCCGCGCAGATCGTGTTGTCGTTGCAGTCGGTGACGACGAACCGGGTGCGGTTGCTGTCCGACGGCGCGCCGCTGGTGGACGGGCACGAGGACTGGGTGCCGAGTGACCTGCCGTCGTACACGGCGCTGGCGTCGCCGAGCGCGGACCAGCCCGGGCTGGTGACGGTGAGCGGGCGGGTGCGGTCGCTGGGGGACGGGTCGCTGATCTCCGGTCCGGCCGGTCAGGGCGGCGGCTACCAGGTCGCGAGTGCGGCGCAGTCGATCGACGGCAGGCAGCTGGCGGTCGTGGAGTACGCCGACGGGCGGCAGCGGTTGCGGGTCGGGCAGTTCGGCAAGGACGCCGCGCCCGTGGACCTGGCGGGCGCGACGATGACCCGGCCGACCTGGCGCCCCACCGCGACCGCGGACGGTTCCGGTGAGGTGTGGACTGTCGTGGATGGACAGACGGTGGTCCGCGCCCTGCGCACGCCCGACGGCAGCTGGGTGCCGCAGGTGGTGAACGCGGACGAGATCCTTCAGGTCGGGCCGATCAGCGTGCTGCGCCTGTCGCGGGACGGCGCGCGGGCGGCCGTGGTGGCCGGCGGGCAGCTGCTCGTGGCGTCCGTGGTGCGGGCCCAGGACTCGGTGACGCTGCGCGCGCCGCGGATCCTGCAGGGCGGCACCCTGGGCGGTGTCATCGACGTCGACTGGTTGAGCCAGGACACCCTCGTCGCCGCGACGACCATGCCGTCGCAGCCGGTGGTCAAGATCCCGATCGACGGGTTGCGCCTGGACCCGTTCAACATCTCCAACCTGACCCTGCCGGTCCACGCGATCACCGCCGCACCGGGCCGGTCGATCGTCGTGGCGGACGACGGAGGCCTCTGGACGGCCTCCGACGTGGGCGAGGTGTGGCGCCCGCACCCCCACAGCTTCGGCGGCAACGCGTCGCCCTTCTACCCCGGCTGAGGATCGCCAGGGCCGCCGCGCCGGACCGTCCGTGAGGGGTAGCGCGGATTGGTCTTGGGAAGCGCTTTCTGTAGGCGGCCCGCACGGCGGTATCGCCTTCTCCGCCCTGCCGCGCTCATGCCAACCAGCCCGCCCCGGCTCGCTGTGCTGGGTTCGCCCTTCCCGGCCCTGCAGGCCCACCCGAACGGGCGGCGAGCAGTCAGCCCGTGCCTGCAAGTCTCCCGCTCGCGCCGCGGGGCGCGAGCAGCCGGGCCCGCGCAGGAGAGGCCTCCGCCGGCGGTTCGCGCTGGTGGGTGCTCCGCTGGCAGCCCGCGCTGGTGAGCGCTCCGCCGGCAGCCCCCGCCCGTGAGCCCACCGCCGGCAGCCCCCGCCGGTGAGGCCACCGCCGGCGGTTCGCGCTGGTGAGGCCTCCGCCGGCGGTTCGCGCTGGTGAGCGCTCCGCTGGCAGCCCCCGGCGGTGAGCCCTCCACCGGCAGCCCCCGCCGGTAGCCCACCGTCGGCAGCCCGCGCCGAGAGCCCTCCGCCGGCGGTTCGCCGCAACCTGTCGCCGACAGCAGGCGGCCGGCCGTCAGGCTCGCGCCATCCACCCCTGACCGGCATCGCGCCCCTCCCGTTGCTCCAATTGATCTAATCCCCGAACAGCGGCCGCGGGAGGTCCGGAACTGTCGGTACCCGCGCGCACACTCTCCGCATGAACCTCGTGACCCTCGCTCTCGAACTCCTGCTTCCCGCCCTGTGCGCCGGCTGCGGGGCGCCCGGCTCGGCGTGCTGCCCGGCCTGCCGCGCCGAACTCACCCGCCCGCAGCCGGCCACCCGCGGCTCCCTCCCCGTGCCGGCCTACGCGCTGGCTCCCTACGGCGGCACGCCACGACGCCTGGTGCTGGCCTACAAGGAACGCGGGCGCCGCGACCTGGCCGATCCGCTGGGCCACGCACTCGCCGACGCCCTGCCCCACCTGCCCGAGGCGCGGGCCGCCCCGGACGGGACGTGGTGGCTGGTCCCCGCGCCGTCCCGCCGTGCGGCGTCGAGGCAACGCGGCGGTCCCCACCTGCTGGCCCTGGCCCGCAGGTGCGCCCTGCACCTGACGCGTGCGGGTCACAGTGCCGCCGTGGCTCCGGCGCTGCGCCTGTCGTCACGCGCGCGGGACGCGGTGGGCCTCGACCGCGACCAGCGGGCCGCGAACCTCGCCGGCCGCCTCCGGATCGACCCCCGCGGCCACCCACCGCCCGGCGCGCCGCTCGTCCTCCTCGACGACGTCATCACTACCGGCGCCACCATCTCCGCCTGCACCCGGGCGCTGACCACAGCGGGCTGGGAGGTGAGTGCCGCACTGGTGCTGACAGCTGCGGGCTGACCTGGACGCGCAGACCCGGCACCGGCTCGGCCCCCCGCTGGCCGCGAACAACCCGACGCCGACAGAGAGTGGAAGGTGCACGGTGACGGCAGCACCGTGAGCCACCTGCACCTGGCCCCCGCGGCCAGGGCGCGGCTCAGGCGCGGGCTGGGGGCTGTCACTGACGGCAGCCAACGTCACTTGGCGGCCATTTCGCTGCGGATGGGGGGCTGGCCGCCGCAATGGTGGTTCGCAGCGGGGGTGACCACGGCCCCGCGAGCCTGGCGGCCCGACCGCCGCGTCGCGGGCTGGCGCTGCCTGTCGCGACGGTCGCCACGTCGCTTGGCCGGCCATGTCGCCGCGAACGCTGGGAGTTGCCGCCGCGATGTGCCTTCGCGGCGAGGTGGCCAGGCCCCGCGAGCCTGGCGGGCTCGGCCACCGCGTCGCGGGCTGGCGCTGCCTGTCGCTGACGGCGGCCAACGTCACTTGGCCGACCATTTCGCTGCGAGCGCGGGGACTGGCCGCCGCGATGGTGCGGTCGCGCCACGGTGACCACGGGCCGGCGAGCCTGGCGGGCCCAGCCGCGGCGCGACCAGGCCCGCACCATCCGGCCCGGACGTGCCCGGACGGCGCATGAAGCCATCCACACCGTGCCCAAACCTGCGCGCCCCCAGGCCGGTCACCTCAGCCCAGTCGGCGCGCGCCTGGCCCGTCAGCGTAGTCAGGCCCGTGCCCGCCTGGGCACATCACCGCGCCAAGCTTGCGCCCGCCCGGCCCGTCAGCCAGCCAAGCCTGCGCCCCGGGCACCGGCCACCGGGCCCCCGAGCACCGACATGGACACCGTGCCCATGCCTGCGCCCCCCGGCACATCACCGCAGCCAAGCCTGCGCCCGCCCAGCTTGGTCCGCGTTCAAAACTCACCCCGAAACCGGAGTCCCCCATGAAGACCGCTTCGGAAAAGCAATTCCGATATCACCCACCCGGGCACATCTCGCCGGGAACGCGAGCGGCCCCGTGGCCGTTGTCCGGACATGAGGCCCTGGAACGCTGGAGCGGCTCAGCCGCAAGCGCCCAGGGGAGTGCTGCGGTTCGCGCGGCGCGTGGTCACCCACCAAGCGGCACGCCGGAAAACGGCGCAATGTCAAGGTGAAAACAGGCCTCAGGCCCTGCTCCGAACGGAGCAGCAGGTCAACGCGCCTGGACGGGTTCAGGCGCGCACGGTCACCGGTTCCCGTTCTGTGACATCCCCCGGCTCGGGGGGTTTTGTGATCCGCGTTACCGCGCTAGCGTGCTGCCCTATAGCAAGTCCCGCCGGCAGGGAGGTGAACAGCCGATGACCCTGGCGCCGACGGAAGATTGACCCCCGGTTCTGCCATCAGACCGGTCGGGCGGGAGCGGCGTCGGCGCCGATCCATCAGGAGAGCTCTCGAACTCATTCCGCAATGAGGGAGGTCGTGTATGGAAATCGTCGTCAAAGGCCGTAACGTCGAGGTGCCGGATCACTACCGCACGCACGTCGGTGAAAAGCTCGAGCGCCTGGAGCGCTACGACAAGAAGGTCTTCCGCTACGAGGTGGAGCTCTTCCACGAACCCAACCGCCGGCAGCTGAAGAACTGCCAGCGCGTGGAGATCACCGGCCGGGGCAAGGGCCCGATCGTCCGGGCGGAAGCCTCCGCCGGCGACTTCTACGCCGCGCTCGACACCGCACTCAACAAGCTCGAAAGCCGCCTCCGCAAGATGCACGACCGCCGGCGCGTCCACTACGGCCGCCGCTGCCCGGAATCCGTCGCCGAAGCGACGTCGAACGCCACCGCGGCGGAAGCGATGCCGGCCACCGGCCGCGCGTCGACCGCAGTGCTCGAGGCGCCCGCTCCCGTGGCCGAAGAGGTCGGTACCGCACTGCCGGAGGACATCGAGCTGCCCACCCAGCAGAGCTGGGACGACGAAGTGGCCGACCACCTCCCCGGCCGCATCGTCCGGGAGAAACACCACTCTCCCAAACCCATGACCATCGACCAGGCCCTCTCCGAGATGGAGCTGGTCGGGCACGACTTCTACCTCTTCAACGACGTCGAGGCCGGCGTCCCCAGCGTCGTCTACCGGCGCAAGGGCTTCGCCTACGGGGTGATCCGCCTGTCCCACTGACGAGCGCCGCAAACGGCCCGCGTGCGTCCCGCGCGCGGGCCGTTTCGCGCGTGTTCGCACGTTGCGTGCACGTCCACGCGCTGCTTCCCTACGATGGAGGGTGCGCGCGACCCGTACCACGGGTCGGACAGGGTTCGGACACGGCGCGGTCCCGGGACAGAGCCTGGGTGCGTCCCAACAGCTAGTGAGGTCGACCGGATGGTTCTCAACCGCCTGCTGCGTGCGGGCGAGGGCAAGATGATCAAGCGGCTGCGCAACATCGCCGATCACATCAACACCCTCGAAGACGAGGTGAAGGACCTCACCGACGACGAGCTGCGCGCCAAGACCGCCGAGTTCCGGGAGCGGCACGACGGCGGTGACGGCGAATCGCTCGACGACCTGCTGCCCGAGGCGTTCGCGGTCGCCCGCGAAGCCGCCCTGCGGGTGCTCGGCCAGCGCCCCTACGACGTCCAGCTGATGGGTGGCGCCGCCCTGCACCTCGGCCAGGTAGCCGAGATGAAGACCGGTGAGGGCAAGACCCTCACCTCGGTCCTGCCGGTGTACCTCAACGCCATCTCGGGCAAGGGCGTCCACGTCGTCACCACGAACGACTACCTCGCCAAGCGCGACTCGGAGTGGATGGGCCGCGTCCACCGCTTCCTCGGCCTCGAGGTCGGCGCGATCCTGTCGGAGATGCCGCCCGCGGAGCGCCGCAAGGCCTACCACGCCGACATCACCTACGGCACGAACAACGAGTTCGGCTTCGACTACCTGCGCGACAACATGGCGTGGACCCTCGAGGACTGCGTCCAGCGCGGCCACAACTACGCCATCGTCGACGAGGTCGACTCGATCCTGATCGACGAGGCCCGCACGCCGCTGATCATCTCCGGCCCGGCCGAGCAGTCGGCCCGCTGGTACGTCGAGTTCGCCCGCATGGCGCCGCTGATGAAGCGCGACACCCACTACGAGGTCGACGAGCGCAAGCGCACCGTCGGTGTCACCGAGAAGGGCGTCGCCTTCATCGAGGACCAGCTGGGCATCGACAACCTGTACGAGTCGGCGAACACCCCGCTCGTCGGTTACCTCAACAACGCGCTCAAGGCCAAGGAGCTCTACAAGCGCGACAAGGACTACATCGTCCGCAACGGCGAGGTCCTCATCGTCGACGAGTTCACCGGGCGCATCCTGGCCGGCCGCCGCTACAACGAGGGCATGCACCAGGCGATCGAGGCCAAGGAAGGCGTCGAGATCAAGGCCGAGAACCAGACGCTGGCCACGATCACGCTGCAGAACTACTTCCGCCTCTACGACCGCCTCGCCGGCATGACCGGTACTGCCGAGACCGAGGCCGCGGAGTTCCACCAGACCTACAAGCTGGGTGTGGTGCCGATCCCGACCAACCGGCCGATGGTCCGCAAGGACCAGCCGGACCTGATCTACAAGACCGAGTCCGCCAAGTTCGAGGCGGTAGCCGAGGACATCGCCGAGCGGCACGCCAAGGGCCAGCCGGTGCTGGTCGGCACCACCAGCGTCGAGAAGTCCGAGTACCTGTCGAAGCTGCTGGTCAAGCTGAACGTCCCGCACGAGGTGCTGAACGCGAAGTACCACGACCGGGAGGCGCTGATCATCGCGCGCGCCGGTCGCAAGGGCGCGGTCACCGTCGCCACCAACATGGCCGGCCGCGGTACCGACATCGTGCTGGGCGGCAACCCGGACATCATCGCCGACGAGCGGCTGCGTGAGCGCGGCCTGGACCCGGTCGAGAACTCCGCCGAGTACGAGGCCCTGTGGCCGAAGGTGCTGGAGGAGGTCAAGTCCGAGGCCAAGGCGGAGGCCGAGGAGGTCCGCGAGGCCGGCGGCCTGTACGTGCTGGGCACCGAGCGGCACGAGTCCCGCCGCATCGACAACCAGCTGCGTGGTCGCTCCGGCCGTCAGGGTGACCCCGGTGAGTCGCGGTTCTACCTGTCGCTCGGCGACGAGTTGATGCGCCGGTTCAACGCGGTGATGGTCGAGCGGGTCATGACGACCATGCGGCTGCCCGACGACATGCCGATCGAGCACAAGATGGTGTCGCGGGCCATCAAGAGCGCTCAGACGCAGGTCGAGCAGCAGAACATGGAGATCCGCAAGAACGTCCTCAAGTACGACGAGGTCATGAACCAGCAGCGGAAGGTCATCTACGCCGAGCGCCGCCGCGTGCTCGAGGGCGAGGACCTGTCCGAGCAGATGCAGCACATGCTGCTGGACGTGCTCACCGCGTACGTGGACGGCGCCACCGCCGAGGGCTACGCGGAGGACTGGGACCACGAGAAGCTGTGGACCGCGCTCAAGCAGCTCTACCCGGTGTCGGTGACCTGGGAAGAGCTGATGGAGGAGCACGAGGACCTCAGTGCCGACGTGCTCCGGGACGCTCTGGTCGAGGACGCGAAGGCGGCGTACGCCAAGCGCGAGGCCGACATCGACGCGCGCATCGGCGAGGGCGCCATGCGGCAGCTGGAGCGGCAGGTGCTGCTGTCGGTGCTGGACCGCAAGTGGCGCGAGCACCTCTACGAGATGGACTACCTCAAGGAGGGCATCGGCCTGCGGGCCATGGCGCAGCGCGACCCGCTGATCGAGTACCAGCGCGAGGGCTTCGACATGTTCAACGCGATGCTGGACTCGTTGAAGGAGGAGGCCGTCGGTTTCCTGTTCAACCTGCAGGTCGAGGCGGCGCAGCCGCAGGAGGCGGCAGCCGCGCCCGCGGCCCCCGTCGGCGCGCCCGCCGGTGGCCGTCACGCGCAGCCGGTCCCCGCGCAGCAGGCGGAGCCGGCGCGCCCGGCGGTGCCGAGCGCGCTGCGCGGCAAGGGGCTCGGCAACGAGAACCCGCAGCAGGGCCTGACGTTCTCGGGGCCGGCCGAACAGGGCGGCGTGCAGTCCCGCGGAACGACCACCACGTCCGACGGCGACGGCTCCGCGAGCGGCACCCGGCGCGAGCGTCGCGCGGCGGCCCGCACCCAGGCGAAGAAGACCAAGAAGCGTCGCTGAGCTGGGTCTTTCGCGCGGGGGCCGGCACCGGTTGGTGCCGGCCCCCGTCGCTTTGCGCCCCCGTTGCGGCTGCCGGCAGCTGAACCGCGGAGACGGGCGGGAGGCGTAGACCTGACCGGGGGCTGCTTGTGGACCGGCGCTGGTGGCACGCGGATCGGGCGTTGGGCGCGGTCGCGCGTGGTGGTGGCGCGGCACCGTGAGGCAGTCCAGTTGTCGCGCCACGGGGGCGCTGATCTGGCCGGGTGCTGCCTGTGGACCGGCGCTGGTGGCACGCGGCCCGGGCGCGGGGCGCGGTCGCGCCCGGTGGTGGCGCAGCCCCGTGAGGCAGCCCAGTTGCCGCGCCACGGAGGTGCTGATCTGGCCGGGTGCTGCCTGTGGACCGGCGCTGGTGGCACGCGGACCGGGCGTGGGGCGCGATCGCGCCTGGTGGTGGCGCAGCCCCGTGAGACAGCCCAGTTGCCGCGCCACGGAGGCGCGCCAACCGGATGCCTTCGGCTCTGGCGATCTCGCGGCTTCGGTAGGGCCTTCGCCGTCGAAGAACCGCCGGAAGCCTTCGGCGCTCTCGGGCGAGCCGCGGCGTGGGAGCGTTCGCCCAGGTGGTCCCGGCGGAGCCCCAAGTTGGGCAGGGCGGAGCCCCAAGGCGGGCAGGGCGAAGCCGCCCCACTCGTCCGGGCGGGGCGGCTCACGGCCGATTCAGCGGCGCGGCTGGGGCTGCACCAGGGCGAAGAAGCTGCACCTCCACCCTGTCTCGGAATGCTCGAACTTCGCCATCACCGCGGACGCCCGCTGGTCGGCGTGGGCGGTGCCGCAGACTTCGATCACGCCGGGCCCGCTGTCGCTCGCACGGACGGACTTCACCGTGTACCGCGGGCCCTGCGACGGGGGCGCGGCCCGCAGGTGGTGGTACATCCGCGGGGTGAGCACCGGCCGCAGCTGGGACGGCGATCGCCGTCCGGAGCGGGCCTCCAGGATCGCCGTGAGCACCGCTCGTGCGTGCCGCAGCTCCAGCGGCCGCCCCGCGCGGCCGCGCATCCGGGCCAGCCGCGATCCGCCCTGTTCCGGCACGAACACGGGCGGTGCCGCACCCCGGTTCGGTTCGTACGGGTGGAGCGGCCGCAGCCGTGTCCTCGTCACAGTGTCCCCCTCGGTCGAGTCGTACCGCTCCCTAGAGCGCCCCTCCCGGGCATTCCGGACACGTGTGCCCCGATGGAGTGACCTGGGCGGATACCCTCGAACCATGCTGCGGGGCCTGGTATTGGACTACGCCGGTGTGCTCACCGATCCGGAAGCCGCCGACCTGCTCGACGCCGTCGACACCCTGCGGCACCGCGGCATCCGCACCGCGCTGCTGTCCAATGCGGACGGCAGCCGCGGCGGCCTCGCCCGCCACTTCGACGCGCTCGTCTTCTCCGGCGAGGTCGGCATCGCCAAACCGGACCCCCGCGTCTTCCGCCTCACCGCCGAGCGCCTCGGCCTGCCGGCCACCGGTTGCGTCATGGTCGACGACTCCCGGGCCAACATCGACGGCGCCACCGCCGCCGGCATGGTCGGCGTCCACCACACCTCGGTGCCGGACACCCTCGCCGAGCTCAGCGCCCTGTTCCCCGCCTGACCAGCTCGAAGCACAGCACCGCCGCGGCCGCGGACACGTTCAGCGACTCGACCTCGCCCGGCATCGGGATCGACAGCCAACCCGTCACCCGGGACGCGACCTCCTCGCTCACCCCCGCCGTCTCCCCGCCGAGCACGAACGCCGCCCGCTCCGGCAGCGCCGCTTCGAACAGCGACGGACCACCCTGTGCACCAAGTGCATACAACCCGTATCCAGCCTCGGCCAGCATGGATGCCGCCTCGGCCGCCGTCGCGCACCGCAGGACCGGCGCGCGGAACGCCACGCCCGCCGACGCCTTCACGACCAGCGGATCCAGCGCCGCCACCCCTCGCCGGGGCACGACGATGCCGCCCAGACCGGCCGCCGTCGCGGTGCGCAGGATCATCCCGACGTTCGCCGGTGTGGTGATGCCGTCGAGCAGCAGCACCCGGGCCGGCGCGTCGGCCAGTGCCGCGCTCAGCGGCCGCATCCGGGGCGCGACCACGTCCGCCAGCACACCCTGGTCCTGCTTGCCGTTGCCGGCCAGCACCTTCACCCGGTGCGCGCTCGCCCGCTGCACCGGCACGCCCGCCGCCCGCGCCGCCCGCTGGATCTCCGCCGCGGCCGGCCCGCGGGCGGTGTCGGCGAGGATGACCTTGTCCACCCGCAGCTCCGGGTCGTCGAGAGCTTCCAGGACCGGTTTGCGCCCGTAGACGGTCAGGAACCGGTCCTTGGGGGAGACGGTGGGTTCGCGCACCCGGGAAAGCCTAGTAACGCGGAGCGTTTCCGGTGAGGGTGGTGGCGGGCCGGCGGGTGGGGAAGTGCACCAGCTTGTGTCAGGATCGCGTCATGCCCGACCGCCTTTCCGCCCTCGACGCGTCGTTCCTCTACCTGGAGGACTCGGCGACGCCGATGCACGTGGGCGGCCTCGCGGTCTTCGATCGCCCGCGCGACGGGTTCGACTACGAGCAGGTGCTGTGCCTGATCGGCCAGCGGCTGGCCTTCCTGCCCCGCTACCGCCAGCGCGTCCTCAACGTCCCCGGTCACCTGGCCCGCCCGGTGTGGGTGGACGACGTCGACTTCGACCTGAACTACCACGTGCGCCGCTCCGCGCTGCCCGCGCCGGGCACCGACGACCAGCTCCACGACCTGGTCGCCCGTCTCATGGCGCGCACGATGGACCACGAGCGCCCGCTGTGGGAGGCCTACTTCGTCGAGGGCCTCGCGGGCGACCGGATCGCGCTGATCACCAAGACGCACCAGTCCGTCGTGGACGGCGCCGGCACCGTCGAACTGGGCCAGCTCATCCTCGACACGATGCCGCAGCCGTGCGAGCCGTACGAGGACACCTGGGTGCCCCGGCGCCCGCCCAGCGCCACCCAGCTGGTGCTCGACGCGGTCGGCGAGACGGTCCGCCGTCCGGGTGAGGTGGTCGAGAACGCCCGCGACGTGATGATCGACCTGTCCGCGACCGTCGACAAGGTCACCGACGCGGTCGGCGGGGTCGCCTCCGCGCTCGGCCGGGTGTTCCGGCCGGCGCCGTCGGGCCCGCTCAACCGGCACGTCTCCGGGGGCCGCGTGTTCGCCGTGGTGCGCACCCGGCTGGAGGACTACCGCAAGGTCCGCGCCGACCACGACGTGACGATCAACGACATCGTCCTGGCCGCGATCACCGGCGCGCTGCGGGACTGGCTGCTCTCCCGCGGCGAGGGTGTCTCCGAAGCCTCCACCGTGCGCGCGCTGGTGCCGCTGGCCGTGCTCGAACCGGACACCGTCGAGTTCTCCCCGGCCGGGCTGGTGAACAACGAGGTCGAGCCGTACCTGGTGGACCTGCCGGTCGGCGAGCCCAACCCGGTGCTGCGGTTGCAGCACATCAGCCACACCCTGCGCGCGCACGCCGACTCCGGCCGCTCGGTCGCCGCCCGCGCCATGCTGAAGGTCGGCGGTTTCGCCCCGGCCACGATGCACGCGCTGGCCGCCCGCGCGGCCGGCTCGTTCTCCGGGCGGATCTTCAACCTGCTGGTCATCAACTCGCCGGGCCCGCAGGTGCCGCTGTACGCCGGGCAGGCGAGGATGGCCGAGATGTACCCGGTGATCCCGCTGGCGCGCAACCAGGCGCTGGCCATCGGGGTCACGTCGTACCACGGCGGTGTCTACTTCGGACTCAACGGCGACCGCAAGGCGCTGTCCGATGTGGACGTCCTGGCCGGGATGATCGAGGATTCACTGGAAGAGCTGAAGGGTGCGAGCTGGTGAGGGTCTACCTTCCGGGCACGATCGGAATGCTGCGCAGGCTGGTGGCGGACGGCAGGCTGCAGCCGCCCGGCGGGACGGGGTTCGCCCTCACCCCGGCGCTGCGGGAGTCCTACGTGAGCGGGGACACCGAGGAGCTGGAGTACGCGGCGCTGCTCGACGCGGCCCGCGCGTCCCTGCGGCTCATCGGTGCCGCCGAAGACGACGCGAAGGAGCTGCCGCGGCGGGTGGTCATCTCGGTCGACGTCGACAACGCCACGCCGCGCCCCGACCTGGACGCGCCGGTGGTCAAGCTCTCCGGGCCGATCGGCTACGCCGACGTCGCGGCCGTGCACGTGGACGCCGAGGAGGCGGAGGAGGCCGTGCGCGCGGCCGCCAGGGTGATCGACGCGGCCGACCTCGGCGACCCGGACGCGGAGTTCGTCCTCGGCGAGGCCGAGGACCACGAACTGGCCTGGTACGCGCCTCAGGAGCTGCCGTTCCTCCTCGACCTGCTCTAGCGTTGGGGGCAGGCCACGAGCCCCGTCGCTGGAGGTAGGCATGGACGCCGTCACCAACGTGCCCGTCCCGGTCAACGAGCCCGTCAAGGGGTACGCGCCGGGCAGTCCCGAACGCGAGTCGCTGCGACGCCGCATCGCCGAGCTGGAGGGCGACAAGCACGAGCTGGTCCAGACGATCGGCGGCCGGAAACGGCTCGCCGGCGGTGCGGCGTTCGACGTGGTCCAGCCGCACGACCACGGTCACGTGCTGGGCACCTGCGCGCAGGCCACGCCCGAGGACGTGGCCGACGCGGTGGCCGCCGCGAAGGAGGCCTCGCCGGCGTGGCGGGAAATGCCGTTCGACGAGCGGGCCGCGGTGTTCCTGCGCGCCGCGGACCTGATGGCCGGCCGCCACCGCGACACGCTCAACGCCGCCACGATCCTCGGCCAGTCGAAATCGGTGCAGCAGGCCGAGATCGACGCCGCCTGCGAGCTGATCGACTTCCTGCGGTTCAACGTGCACTACGCGCGCCGGATCCTCGCCGAGCAGCCGAACTCGGTGCCCGGCACGTGGAACCGGATGGACTACCGGCCGCTGGACGGGTTCGTCGTGGCGATCACCCCGTTCAACTTCACCGCCATCGCCGGGAACCTGCCGAGTGCGCCGGCGCTGATGGGCAACACGGTCGTCTGGAAGCCGACGCCGACCCAGCAGCTGGCCGCGCACTACACGATGGAGGTGTTCGAGGAGGCCGGCCTGCCGCCGGGCGTGATCAACCTGGTCACCGGGGACGGGCAGGCGGTCAGCGAGGTCGCGCTGGCCGACCCGGGGTTCGGCGGCCTGCACTTCACCGGGTCGACGGCGACGTTCAAGTTCCTGTGGCGCCGGACCGCGGAGAACCTCGACCGGTACGCGAGCTACCCCCGGATCGTCGGCGAAACCGGCGGCAAGGACTTCGTCGTCGCGCACGCCTCGGCCGACCGGGAGAAGCTGCTGGCCGGGCTCGTGCGCGGCGCGTTCGAGTACCAGGGGCAGAAGTGCTCGGCCGCCTCCCGCGCCTACCTGCCGCGGTCGTTGTGGGAGAGCGGGCTGCGCGACGAGCTGGCCGACCTGACGCGCACGGTGAAGTACGGCGACGTCACGGACCTGTCGGTGTTCGGCGGGGCGGTGATCGACGCGCGGGCGTTCGCCAAGCACAAGAAGCTGCTGGACGGCGTCGAGGCCGACAACGATCTCGACGTGCTGGTCGGCGGCCACTGCGACGACTCGGTCGGGTACTTCGTCGAGCCGACCGTGCTGGTCTCCGGCGACCCCGCGCACACCGCGTTCGCCACTGAGTACTTCGGGCCGATCCTGGCCGTGCACGTCTACGACGACGCGGCCTACGGCGACATCCTCGAGCTGGTCGACCGCACCTCGCCGTACGCGTTGACCGGCGCGGTGTTCGCCGACGACCGGGCCGCGGTGCAGCAGGCGCACCAGGCGCTGCGGTTCGCGGCGGGCAACTTCTACGTCAACGACAAGCCGACGGGCTCGATCGTGAGCCAGCAGCCCTTCGGCGGGTCCCGCGGCTCGGGGACCAACGACAAGGCGGGGTCGATGTTCAACCTGCTGCGCTGGGCCAGCCCGCGGTCGATCAAGGAGACCTTCGACGCGCCGACCGCCATCGGCTACCCGCACATGGGGTGACGCGGTCCCGGCGGAACCGGGACCGCGCGCCCGGCGGGTCAGCCGCCGATCTTGAGCTCGCCCACCTGGTCTGCGGGCGGGGCTTCGACGGTGACCGGGGCACCCCAGTCGGTGTACTTCATCTTGATGGTGGCCTGCTGGGCCTCCGCCGGGGCGCCGACGGCCTTCATCATCGGCCCGAGGTCCTCGGTGATCTGCACCGGCAGCTGGTCGCTGTTGAGCCACAGCTCCATCGGGAACGTCACGTTCATCGACTTGAGCCGGTCGAGCATCTCCGCGGGCATGCCCGTGCCCGCCATCTCGTCGGCGACCTTGGCGACGTCGATGTTCAGCCAGTAGTGGCTGACCTGCTGCCCGTCGAGCGTGGTCTGCTCGCCGCGGGTGATCGTGCCGGCCTTCTGGATCTGGTTCAGCGACTCGGTCGGGTTGTTCGACTCGGCCTGCTCCATGCTCACCCCGAGCTGCTTGGCCGCCTCGCTGCCTTCGGGCAGCGTCGCCCACGGCTTGCCGCCGGTGGCGGCCTGCGCCTCGGCGGGCAGCTTGAGGTAGAGGACCTTGCCGACGATCCGCATCTCCTGGGTCTGCCCGGCCGCGTTCATCGTCATCGACATCGCGGTGTCCGAACCGGCGAACCGGCCCTCACCGGATGCGGTCATCTCCTGGCCGCCCATCGACATGTTCATCGTGAACTTCGCCGACTGGGCCTGGCCGGTCTTGGCGGAGGCCGCGCGGACCAGTTCCTGCGTGTTGCCGAACAGTGACGGCCCGGCGTTCCCGCCGTCGCCACCGGACTGCCCGCCGCACGCGGACAGCCCGAACACCAGCGCCAGGACCCCGGAGACCAGAGCGGTCTTCTTCATTCGAAAGTTTCCCCTTGATCGGTTCACCCTCATCGGGTGACTAACACGCATATGTCCGAAAGGCCCTCCCGCGTTACTCCCGGCGGGCGGGCGAGCCACCCGGTTCGCCGGCGCGCTAGACCTCGAGCCCGGCGCGGGAGGCCAGGAGCCGGCGCAGCGACGGCAACCGTCGCCGGTCCTCGACTTCGTCGAGCATGCAGTCGGGGTCCTCCGGCGGTCCGAGGTGCCCGCAGCCGGGCGGGCACTCCTCGGCGGCCTCGGCGAACTCGTCGAACGAGGCGACGATGTCGTCGGCCGTGACGTGGGCCAGCCCGAACGAGCGCACCCCCGGCGTGTCGATCACCCAGCCGCCGTCCGGCAGGGGCAGCGCGACGGCCGCGACCGACGTGTGCCGCCCCTTGCCGATCGCGCTGACCTCGCCGGTGGCCAGCTCGGCGTCCGGCACCAGGCGGTTCACCAGTGTCGACTTGCCGACCCCCGAATGCCCGACGAGCGCGGACACCCGGCCGCGCACGGTGTCGGCCAGCGGCAACGAGTCCTCGTCGTGGCGGGTCACCACCGACGGCACGTCCAGCTCGGCGTAGCGGGACAGCAGCTCGTCCGGGCTCGCCAGGTCGGCCTTGGTCAGGCACAGGACCGGCTGCAGGCCGCCGGCGTAGCAGGCCACCAGGCAGCGGTCGATGAACCCGGGCCGCGGCGGGGGATCGGCCAGCGCGGTGACGATGAGCAGCTGTTCGGCGTTGGCGACGACCACCCGTTCGAACGGGTCGGTGTCGTCCGCCGTGCGGCGCAGCAGGCTGCTGCGCTCCTCGACCCGCACGATGCGGGCGAGCGTGCCCGGTTCACCGCTCGTGTCGCCGACCAGGCCCACCTGGTCGCCCACCACGACCGGGGTGCGACCCAGCTCGCGGGCCCGCATCGCGGTGACCAGCCGGCCCGGGTCGCTCTCCACGGCGCAGGTCCAGCGGCCGCGGTCGACCACGATCACCATCGCCGGGGTGGCGTCGGCGTGGGTCGGGCGTCGTTTGCTGCGCGGGCGGGAGCCCTTACCCGGGCGCACGCGGACATCACTTTCGTCCAGATCGCGCCAGTCCTTGCGAGCCAAGCTCCACGCCCTCCTTCCGAGCACAGATGATCCCCCATCCCGCTCGCCAGTGGTGCGCCGCCCGTGTCACGATGGGTCCTCAGCAGCCGGTTCGAAGGAGTTGGGTGACATGTGCGGCCGCTACGCCGCGAAGAAGAACCCGGCCGACCTGGCCCAGGAATTCGACGCGGTGGACGAGACCGACGGCAAGGCCCGCGAGGCCGACTACAACGTCGCCCCGACGAAGAACGTGGTCACCGTCGTGCAGCGGCATCCGCGGGACGACGAGGGGCAGGTGCTGGAGGACGAGCCGACGGTGCGCAGCCTGCGGGTGATGCGCTGGGGGCTCGTGCCGTTCTGGGCCAAGGACGTCGCCGTCGGCAACCGGATGATCAACACCCGTGCCGAGACCGCCGCGGAGAAACCGGCCTTCAAGAAGTCGCTGGCGCGCCGGCGCTGCCTGGTGCCCGCCGACGGCTGGTACGAGTGGCGGCGCACGGGCAAGCATAAGGAACCGTTCTTCATGACCCGCCCGGACGGCCGTTCGCTGTCCCTCGCCGGGATCTGGGACACCTGGCGCGACCCGAAGGACACGGAAGGTACTGCCGCGCCCGTCGTCACCTTCTCGATCATCACGACGAACGCGGCCGGCCGGCTCACCGAGGTGCACGACCGGATGCCGCTGGTCATCGACGAGCGCAACTGGGCGGACTGGCTCGACC
This sequence comes from Amycolatopsis thermophila, assembly GCF_030814215.1. Lineage (NCBI taxonomy): Bacteria > Bacillati > Actinomycetota > Actinomycetes > Pseudonocardiales > Pseudonocardiaceae > Amycolatopsis > Amycolatopsis thermophila. The sequence goes on from NZ_JAUSUT010000001.1 coordinate 3,344,057, forward strand.
CGGACCGCACCGAGGTCGAGGAGCTGCTCGCCCCGCCGATGGAGCTGATGGACACCATCGAGCTGCGGCCGGTGTCCGATCGCGTCAACAACGTCCGCAACAACGGGCCGGACCTGATCGAGCGCGTCGAGCAGGCCACCGACCTCGACGGCACCGAAGCGCTGTTCGACCTGCCGAAGTCATGACCCGGATCGAGATCCCGACGCCGCACGGCCCGGCCAGGGCCGAGCTGCACTGCGCCCCCGACGGCGAGGCCGTGCTGATGCTCGGGCACGGCGCGGGCGGCGGGATCGAGGCGAAGGACCTGGTCGCGGCCACCCGCGCGGGCCAGGCCGCCGGGGTGCACGTCGCGCTGGTCGAGCAGCCCTACCGGGTGGCCGGCCGTCGCGCGCCGGCCCCGGCCAAGCAGCTGGACGCGGCCTGGCTCGCGGTCGCCGAGGAGCTGTGCGACCGGTTCGACAACCTGCCGCAGGTGTTCGGCGGCCGCTCGTCGGGGGCGCGGGTGGCGTGCCGGACGGCCGCCGCGGGGCAGGCCGTGGCGGTGCTGTGCCTGGCGTTCCCCGAGCACCCGCCGGGCCGGCCGGAGAAGAGCCGGCAGGCCGAGCTGGACGCGGTGGAGGTACCGACGCTGGTGGTCCAGGGCGAAACCGACGCGTTCGGCTGCCCGAAGCCGGGGCCGCACCACGAGGTGGTCGTCGTGCGCGGCACGCACTCCCTGGACGCCGACCTGGAGTCGGTGTACCGCACGGTCCACGAGTGGCTCGCCAAGGTGCTGCGGCCGCTGATCTGAGCCTTCGGGCGGCCCGATCGGTGGGACTCAGGGCACCTTGGGCGCCGGGCCGCTGCCTAGTCGCGGATGGGCGCGACCGTGGCTTCCGTGGGTGGCTCGGCAAGGGTGCTGGGGCCGCTGACCTGAGCCTTCGGGTGGGTGGGCCGGGCGTCGCGATCGGTGGGACCACGGCGCCGTAGCCCTCGCACGCGGGCCGCGTCCTACGCGCGGATCGGCGCGACCGTGGCTCCCGTGAGGCGGATCAGGTCGGCGGGCGCCAGTTCCACCTCGAGGCCGCGACGCCCGGCCGAGCAGTAGATCGTCTCGAACTTCTCCGCCGTCGCGTCGATCACCACCGGCAGCCGCGACCGCTGGCCGAGCGGCGAGATCCCGCCGAGGACGTACCCGGTCGCCCGCTGCGCGGCGGCGGCCTCGGCCATCTTCGCCCGCTTGCCGCCCGCGGCCGCGGCGAGCGCCTTGAGGTCGAGCTGCCCGGTGACCGGAACCACGCCGACCGTCAGCTTCCCGTCCACGTCGGCCACGAGCGTCTTGAACACCCGGTCCGGTTCGATGCCCAACGCCTCGGCCGCTTCCAGACCGTAGGACTCGTGCTTCGGGTCGTGGTCGTAGGCGTGCAGAATGTGTGCGACTTTCTGCTTGGCGAGCAGCGCGGTCGCCAGCGTTCCCTTCCCGGCCATGGGCAGCACAGTAGCGGGGAAACGCAACTCCTTTTCCCGCGCCGGGGAATGTGTCCGCATTCTGCGGTGTTGTTGGGGACGTGCCGTCAAAGCTTGTTGCTGAACGCCGAGCCCGCGTGCGGAGCGTCACCCGGCCCGGGCAGGCCGGTGTCCCCGGCCCCGCCGGGCCCACCCGCGTATCCTCGAAGGGGTCGTATGCGTACCCGAGCACGGGTGCCGACCGCTTCGACGCGGATGGGAAAGGGAACGGTTTGCCGAGCACGCAGAACTCCGCGGTGCCCGAGTCCGGCTCCGAGCAGGAGCCGGCCGAAGAGCGCGCCGAGCGCTTCGAGCGCGACGCGATGCCGCTGCTGGACCAGCTGTACTCGGCCGCGCTGCGGATGACGAGGAACCCGGCCGACGCCGAGGACCTCGTCCAGGAGACCTACCTCAAGGCCTACGGGGCGTTCGCCTCCTTCAAGGAGGGCACGAACCTCAAGGCCTGGATGTACCGGATCCTCACCAACACCTACATCAACGGTTACCGCAAGCGTCAGCGCCAGCCGGTGCAGCAGCCCACCGAGGAGATCACCGACTGGCAGATCGCCCAGGCGGAGAGCCACACCTCGAGCGGGCTGCGCTCGGCCGAGGTCGAGGCCATGGACCGGCTGCCGGACAGCGACGTCAAGGACGCGCTGCAGCAGCTGCCGGAGGAGTTCCGCCTCGCCGTGTACCTCGCCGACGTCGAGGGCTTCGCCTACAAGGAAATCGCCGAGATCATGGACACGCCGATCGGGACCGTGATGTCCCGCCTGCACCGTGGCCGCGCCCAGCTGCGCAACCTGCTCGCCGACGTCGCGCGCGAGCGCGGCTTCATCCGGGGCGCCAAGCAGGAGGTAGTGCGATGACCACGGGTCGTGAGCCGCACAAGGACGATGTCCGTTGTTCCGAGGCGCTCGCCGAGATCTTCCTGTTGCTGGACCGCGAGTGCAGCCCGGAGCGCGACGCGCAGCTGCGCAAGCACATCGAGGACTGCCCGCCGTGCCTGGAGGAGTACGGCATCGACGAGCAGCTCAAGCAGCTGTTGCACCGCAAGTGCGGTGGCGACACGGCCCCGGACGAGTTCAAGCAGAAGCTGCGGGCCTCGATCTACAAGACGGTCGAGCGGCGTGGTGACGTGACTCTCGAACACGCCGAAGTCCGCCTGGAGCAGAACGCGGAGTAGCCCCGTGACGACGAAGGCCCCGGTGCTCGCGCACCGGGGCCTTTTTCGCGCCCGAACTCAGCAGTTGGGCTTCTTGCCGTGGTTGGCGCCGTTCTTCCGGCGGTCGCGGCGCTTGCGGGCTCGCTTCGACATGCCTGCTCCTTCCCGTGTCGCGATCTGCCCCCAGTGTCTCAGGCCCGGCCCGGCGGGTGCTGACAAGGTCCCGCTCTGGTTCACTGGGGCTGCCTGGAGAAGGAGTACGAGCGTGACGACACTTTCCGACCTGCTGGCCGAGAACACCGGCCTGTCCGGCGAAGCCGCGGACCACCTGCAGGCCGTGGTGGCCGAGTGGCAGTTGCTCGCCGACCTGTCCTTCGCCGACTTCCTGCTCTGGGTGCCGGTCTCGCCCGAGCACAACGAACAGGGCGGCGACTTCGTGTGCGTCGCGCAGGCCCGCCCGACCACGGCGCCCACCGCGCACCCGGAGGACGTCGTCGGCACGCGGTTCACCGTGGCGGAGCACCCGCAGCTCGCCAGGGCGATCCGGGAGGTGCGGATCTGCCGCGAGGAGGACCCGCACTGGTACCGGGACCTGCCGATGCGCCGCGAGGCGATCCCGGTGACGTTCGGGTCGAACGTGGTCGCCGTGCTGTCGCGGGAGACGAACCTGGCCGCGCCGCGGGTGCCGAGTCCGCTGGAAGTCGCGTACCTCGGCAGCGCCGGTGACCTGTGCCAGATGATCGTCGACGGCACGTTCCCGCACGTGGACAACCAGACGGATGTGCACACGAGCCCCCGGGTGGGGGACGGGCTGATCCGCCTCGACGCGGCGGGCAACGTGGTCTTCGCGAGCCCCAACGGGCTGTCGGCGTACCACCGGATGGGGCACGAATCGGACCTGGTCGGCACCCGGTTGGCGCCGCTGACGCGGTCGTTGATCCGGGACCCGTTCGACGCGACCGAGGTCGCGCACCGGATCCTGGACGCTCTCGACGGGAAGCCGGGTAGCCGCACCGAGGCGGAGTCGCGTCGCGGGGCGGTGGTGTTGTTCCGGGCGTTGCCGCTGCGGCCGCACGGTCAGCCGGCGGGGGCGCTGGTGTTGTGCCGGGACGTGACCGAGGTCAAGCGGCGGGACCGGGCGTTGCTGTCGAAGGACGCGACGATCCGCGAGATCCACCACCGGGTCAAGAACAACCTGCAGACGGTGGCGGCGTTGTTGCGGCTGCAGTCGCGGCGGACGTCGAACGCGGAGGCGCGGCAGGCGCTGACGGAGTCCGTGCGGCGCGTCGCGTCGATCGCTATGGTGCACGAGGCGCTGTCGGTGTCGGTCGACGAGCGGGTCGACCTGGACAAGCTGCTCGACAACGTGCTGCCGATGGTGGGCGAGGTGGCGACGGCGGAGTCGCGGGTGAGCATCAGCCGGGCCGGTTCGTTCGGGGTCGTGGTCGCCGAGATCGCGACGCCGCTGGTGATGGTGCTGGCGGAGCTGGTGCAGAACGCGGTGGAGCACGCCTTCCCGGACGGGCGGCCGGGCAAGGTGGAGATCGTGGTGAGTCGCTCGGCGCGCTGGCTGGACGTCGTGATCCGCGACAACGGGCGGGGGTTGCCGTCCGGGTTCTCGCTCGAGCGCGCTGATGGGCTCGGGCTGCAGATCGTGCGGACCCTGGTCGAGTCCGAGCTGCGGGGTTCCCTCTCGCTGCGCAAAGTCAGCGACGGCGGGCCGCGGGGGACAGAGGCCGCGCTGCGGCTGCCGCTCGGCCGGAGGCCGTGAGTCGGGCTGGAGGTCTTGAGCCGGGCTGGAGGGCTTGAGTTCGGCGGGAGGCCTTCCGTCCCGCTGGAGGCACACCCGTACGAGCGGACCACCGGGAACGCGCGCGAACGGACCGCGAGTGGCCAAGTTGCGGACCTGCGACTGGGCGCCGCGGCGGGCGTGCGAGATGCCCATCGACAGGTGCGCGAGGTGCCGATCGGTGGCTGCGCGAGATGCCCGTAGGTGGGTGCGCGACGTTGTCCGTTGACAGCCGCGTGAGTGGACCAACCACGCTGCCGTGGGTGCGAGTGGACAAGTGGTGCCGGTGTGAGAGGGCCCCTCGTGTTGCCAGCCTGCGAGGGGACAGGTGACGCCCGTGCGAATGGGAGTGTCGCGGCTGCGTGAATGAGCCAGCGACGGCTGCGCGAGTGGCCTGGCTGTGGCTGCGCGAGTGGCCCGGCTGTGGCCGAGCAAGAGGGCCGGTCACAGCCGCACGGTTGACGCACCGGTGGCCACCTGAGCGACGCCTTACTCGCGCCCCAGAGAAGGGACGAGCCGCGCCCGCCCCAGAAGGACGAGCCGTGCCGCCGCCCACAAGACGCGCCCCCGCAACCAACCGCACTCAGCCGCGGGCCCAAACGCCCACCACATGCGTCAACACCGGCCCAGAACGTTCGAAAGCCCGGTACCCGAGGAAGCCGGGTACCGGGCCGCCGAACGTTAAGTGGGGGCGTGTGAGCCCCTGCGTCAGGTCCCGCGTACTCTCGTAAGAGACGCGTTAAGCGACGCCGCAGCGCGTGGGAGGGTCAGGCGGTGCGCATGCCGATGTGAGCACGACGGCGCTTGAGGGCGCGGCGCTCGTCTTCGCTCATCCCGCCCCAGACACCGGCGTCCTGGCCGCTGGCCAGAGCCCAGGCCAGGCACTCGGACGCCACAGTGCAGCGGTGGCATACGGCTTTCGCCTCGGCGATCTGCAGCACGGCGGGACCGCTGTTCCCGACAGGGAAGAACAGCTCGGGGTCCTCGTCGCGGCAGGCAGCGTCGTGGCGCCAGTCCATTTCTGTGAGCTCCTTCTCGGGGCGCAGACGTGCTGCGCCACAGGTCGTCATGGCGGATCGTTTTTTGGGGTGCTTGTGAATGCTTTCACGAAGCACCGCTTTCGACAAGTGTTTTCGCGACATCGGTGAGTCAGCTCACCTGGTCAGGCGACCCCGCTGACCTGCGGTTTCTCTCCGAAACGGCCTCCGTGTGGGAAGGACGATGCGGTGAATGGACCGTGAGCGTCGACGAACGGCAAGTTGCAGTTCGCCGAGCCGATCACGCCAGCACGGTCAGCACGTCGGGCACGCTCGTGAAGTCCACGCGCGTCCGACGGCCGATCAGGTCGCCGTCGACCTGGAAGTTTACCGGCTCCTCGGCCGACACGCTCAGTTTCGCCAGGTCGTCGTGCCGGACGAGCGCCCGTCCGCGGTGCCGGGCCTCCGCCCGCAACGCCTGGCGGACGTGCCGGAAGACGAGCGGCAGCGTCAACTTGCGCAGCGCGAACAACCCCAGACCGCGATCGAACGAGCATTCCGTGTTGAGGTGAACGGGCCGTTCACCGAGGTAGCTCCACGGGTCGGTGTTCGACACGAACGCCATCCGCACCTGCGCCGGCTCCTCACCGGGCACCTGCACGGTGAGCGGCAGGCGACCGGACCGCGGCCGGAAGTAACAGGCGACCGCCGCCCGCATGTACAGCAGCGCGTTGGTCTGCTTGCCGCGCCGGTCGGCCACCGTGGCGACCACGTCGGCGTCCCAGCCCAGCCCGGCGTTGAATGTGAACCAGTGCCCGTCGGCCAGTCCGAGCCCGACCCGGCGGCTCCGGCCCGCCTCGATGGCCGACAGCAGCTGGTGCGTGGCCTCTACCGGATCCCGCGCGATGCCCAGGGCACGGGCGAACACGTTGGCCGACCCGCCGGGCACGACACCGAGGGCGGGCAGCGACCCGCCGGGACCATCCGTGAGCAGGCCGTTCACGACCTCGTTCACAGTGCCGTCGCCGCCGTGGGCGACGACCAGGTCCACCCCGTCGCGGGCCGCGTCACGGGCCACCGCGAGCGCGTGCCCGCGGTAGTCGGTCTCCACGACCTCCAGCTTCACCTGGCTCGCCAGTGCGTGCGCGAGCACGTCCCGCCCGCCGGCCGTGGTGGAGGTGGCCTGCGGGTTCACGACCAGAATCGCGCGCATGCTCGCAGGGTAGGCCACCTGGTGGCCTCCCCGGGGCGAGCGCGAACCTCGTCACTGCGAAAAGCCTGCCGGTTGACCTCCCGTCGGTCGGCACGGTCCGTTCGTCGTGACAAGTGCACCCCGGACGTCCGCCGGCTCATCGACGACACCCAGATCTTGACGCGGACGGCCGCGGTTCGAAAACGGCCGACCGGGTGGCTTACCATCGAGGGTGTTCACACACGGTCACCCGTGCCGCATATCCGCTGGTGGAAGGCCCTTCGCGATGGCGCTCGCCGACAAGATTTCACCCGCTCCGCGCGAGGTCAGGGCGGCCGGCGCGCTGACCGTCCTGCCGGGCATCGGCCTGCTGGTCTTCGGTGCCCTGCTGTTCGCCTCGCCCGGCGAAAGCCTGCCGCTGACCAGCGTGCTCGCCGAGGGCGCGTTCTACGTGCTCTTCGCGCTCGCGGTGCTCGGCTGCGCCGTCGGGCTGATGTTCGGGCACACCTGGGCCCGCTCGCCCGGCGTCGTCATGGCCCTCATCACCGCGGGCGTCGGCTGGTACATGGCCGGCCCGTCCGGGCGCCCGGCCTTCGGGGTGCCGATCGTGATCCTCGGGGTGGCGATCCTCGTGCTGCTGTTCCGCCGTCCCGCCCGGGCCTGGGCGCTGGGGCAGCACGAGGACGAAACCGAGGAGGAGGCGGCCGAACGCGGCGGGCTCGCCGGACGGCGCCGCGCCCGCGGCGAGGACGACTAGCGCCCACACCCGGCGCCGCGACGGGAGGCGATGGCGGCGGAGGCCGCCTACGCAGGCCGTGGGGAACCGGGGCCGCCGGGCGGTCGCGTGCGGGCTGGCTGTGGAGCGGGGACGGTCGGGCCGTCGCTGGCCGTGGGGTACGGGGGCGAACCGGGCTGCGGTGCGCCGACGCAGGCGTGGAACAGGGACGCCCAGGCCGCGGCGCGCCGACGCAGGCGTGGGAGCAGGGACACCCGAGCCGTCGTGCACCGAAGCTGGCTGTGGGGACGGGACGACCGGGCCGGCGTGCGCCGACGCAGGCGTGGGAACAGCGACGACCGGGCCGCCGTCCGCCGCCCGGGTGACTCAACCCAGCCGGGCGAGCTTTTCCAGCGCGGTGTCGGTGAGCCGGTAGACGGTCCACTCGTCCATCGGGGTCGCGCCGAGCGACTTGTAGAACCCGGTCGCCGGGTTCCAGTCCAGCACCGACCACTCCAGCCGGGCGAAGCCGCGGTCCACGCACTCCTTCGCCAGCGTCGCCAGCAGGGCCTTGCCCAGGCCGGACCCGCGCAGCTCGGAGCGCACGAACAGGTCCTCCAGGTAGATGCCGTGCACGCCGCGCCAGGTGGAGAAGTTCAGGAACCACAGGGCGAAGCCGACGATCTCGCCGTCCTGCTCCGCGACGTGCCCGAACACCGCCGGGTCGTCGCCGAACAGGGCGGTGCGCAGGCGGTCCGCGGTCAGGTGGCAGTCCTGCGGGGCCTTCTCGTAGGCGGCCAGGTCGTGCACCAGCTGCGCGACAGCGTCCACATCGGACTCGCGGATTCGGCGGATGCGGCTGTCAGGCATGGGGACTCCCGGGCGGGTCGAGCGGGTGAGCTGGCCCCGATCCTGCCAGAGTCAGGGCGTCCCCCAGACCCGTTCCGCGACCGCGACTGTCAGGTCGAGCTTGCGCCGCTGGTCGTCCCAGGTCAGCGGATTGCCCTGCACCTCGGAGGCGAACCCGCACTGCGGGCTCACCGCCAGGTCGTCCAGGGGCACGAACCGCGCGGCCTCGTCGACCCGGCGGGCGAGCTCGTCCGGGTCCTCCAGTTCGCCGGACTTCGTCGTGATCAGCCCCAGCACGACACCCACGCCGCCCGGGACGTGCCGCAGCGGCTCGAACGTGCCGGCGCGCTCGGTGTCGTACTCCAGCAGCCAGTGGTCGACCGGGATGCCCCCGAACACCTCTGCCGCGATGTCGTCGTAGAAGCCCTCGTTGAACCACTGGCCCCGGTAGTTGCCGCGGCAGATGTGCATGCCGACCCGTACCCCGCGCTCCCGCAGCAGCCGGACCACGGCCGCGTCCGCGTCGATGCACCGCCGCAGCAGTGCCCGCGCGTCGATGTTCTCCGACTCCAGCAGTGCGAGGATGCGCGGGTTGGCGAAGGCGATGAAGCACGGCGCGTCGATCTGGACGTGCCGGACGCCGTCGTCGGCCAGCGCCGCCGCCTCCTGCCGGAGAACGGCCCCGAGGTCCTCGACGATGTCGCCCCTGCCGGGGTAGTGCGGCCCGCTGACCTGCGCGTCCCAGTTGGCGATCACGAAGTTGGTGACCTCGGGCAGGCTGATCTTGAACGGGCCGGGCGCGTGCGCGGTGAGGAACGCGGCCTCGCGGTCGGTGAACCGCTCGCGGTAGGCCAGCCTGCCCCCGACGAGCCGGAGGATGCTGCTGTCCTCCGCGCTCGCCTCGCCCGACTGCCACTCCAGCGACGGCGCCTGCTCGGCGAAGCCGTCGACGTGCTCGGTGAGCCTGCTCATGAAGTCGGTGCGCAGGTACTCGCCGTCGGTGTAGGTCCCGATCCCGCTCTCCTGCTGGACCGACAGCGCCACCAGGATCGATTCCTGCTCGATCCGGTGCAGCTCGTCGTCGCGGAGCCAGCCCGCGGCGCGGTCGGCCCGCGCCTTGAGCAGCTGCGGCGGCCGCAGGAGGCTGCCGACGTGGGTGGCCCGTGGGAACGTGCTCATGTGGGTCGTCCTTCCCCGCTCAGCGGATGCGGTGATCACGCTAAGCAGGACGGATGACGTCCGGCTGTCCTCGTCGGCCCCGGCGTCCCGATGCTCCGGCCGCACGGGTGCGGGAGCGGTACGGTCCGATCAGGACGGCGGGATGTTCAGGTTCTCGATCTTGGGCTCGCCCCGCTCGTCCCCGAGGACGGTGACCCCGGCCGGGTCCAGTCCGAAGTGGACGCCCGCGGTGGCGGGCAGCCCGATCCAGCGCGCGATCAGCACCCGGCTGAAGTGGCCGTGCCCCACCAGGATCACCTCGGTGTCGGCCAGCGCCTCGCGGACCCGGGCCAGCAGTGCGTCCGCCCGCGCGGTCACCTGCTCGGCGGTCTCGCCGCCGGGCATGGGGTGCGTCCAGACGGTCCAGTCCGGCACGGTCTTGCGGATCTCCGGCGTGGTGACGCCCTCGTAGTCGCCGTAGTCCCACTCGGCGAGGTCCTCGGTCTGCTCGTCGATCCGCAGGCCGGCCAGCTCGGCCGTGCGCACCGCGCGTTGCCGCGGGCTGGTCAGGACCAGGGCCGGCCCCTTGCGGAGCGTCTGCAGGGTCAGGCCGGCGGCGCGCGCCTGGTTCTCCCCGGCCCGGGTGAGCGGGATGTCGGTGCGGCCGGTGTGCCTGCCGTTCACCGACCACTCGGTCTGCCCGTGGCGGAAGAGGAAGAGCTCGTGGTCCACGGTTGCGAATATAGCCATCGATCTGCTGTGCTACCGGTCGGTAACATAGGAGGTGCCGGTGGTTTCCACCTATTCGCTGTGGCAGCGGCTGAGTGCGCTGCCCGGCGGCAGACGACTGTTCTCGACCGCGATCTGCCTGCGTGTGCCCTATTTCGGGTCGGTGCTGCCGGCCGTGCGGGAGCTGCGCCCGGGGTACTGCGCGGTGACCGCGCCGAAGTGGTGGGGTGTTCACAACCACATCGGCACGTTTCACGCGATCGCGGCGTGCAACCTCGCGGAGATCGCGATGGGCATGCTCGCCGAGTCGACCCTCCCGGCCACCCACCGCTGGCTGCCGAAGGGCATGGAGGTGCGCTACCTGGCCAAGGCGGAGACCGGGCTGCGGGCCGTCGCCGAGCTGCCGGAGATCCCCGAGTTCGGCGACGAGGGGGTGGAGCTGCCGGTGCCGGTCGTCATCACCGACACCGCCGGCACGCCCGTCGTCACCGCGACGATCACCATCTGGGTGACGCGCAAGCGTCAGTAGTCGCGGAGGCGGACCGTCGTCGTCTGCTCGTAGGAACCCGGCGCGGCGGGCAGGCCCAGGCGCCGGTCGACGAGCTGTCCCAGCGGACCGCAGTGCTCGGTAGCGGGTACGGCGAGCTCGTGGTCGTACGTGGCGAACTTCAGCGTCAGCGGGTCTGTCGAGACGACCTCGGTGGGGCCGTCGGCCCGCAGGACCGAGTGGATGACGCCGGTCGCGCAGTCCCGCGGCAGGTAGCGCGCGTCGAACTCGGCGACCAGGTCGATCACGCCCTTGCGCTCGTCGTTGGACTGGAAGTCGGAGTGGCCGCCGTAGCCGAAGCGGATCGTCGCACCGGGGAGGCCGGGCACGGCGACGGGCTCGGATCTCAGTGCCCCGAACACCTGGGCGTACTCGCCGTTCCGCCGCCCTTCGGCGAACGTCAGCCGCATCGGGCCGAGCCGGAGGTCGCGCACGGTGCCGAACGACAGGGTCGCCGACGAGTCGAGGACCTCGCACCGCCACTGTGCGTGGTCGGCACCGGGCGGCAGCGCCGGGCAGTCGGCGAACGTCGAGTCGGCGGCCCGCGCGGTGGCGGCTCCGGTGGTCAGGGCGAGGGCGGTGACCGCGGCGGCGACGAGGATCTTCTTCATGATCGAAAGCTTGGCCGACCAGCGCGTTCGCGGGTATCGGGGAAGATCCGGACCGGACCCTGAATTGGTCCACCAGGGTGAACTTAACACCGTTTACAACTAATCCGAATATCGTTCGCGTCATGTCCAACCTGTCACGACGCCGCTTCCTCGGCCTGACCGCCCTCGGTTCCGCCGCGACGCTGGGCCTGACGACGATCTCGACCCGGAACACGGCCGCGGCGGTCACCGACCACTCGCCGGCCGTCGTCGTCGGTACCGGTTACGGCGCGGCCGTGACCGCCCTGCGCCTCGGGGCCGCCGGGATCCCGACCCTCATGCTGGAGATGGGGCAGCTCTGGAACACCCCCGGCGAGGACGGCAAGATCTTTTCGGACATGCTCAGCCCGGACCGCCGGTCGAGCTGGTTCAAAAGCCGTACCGAGGCGCCGCTGGCGTCGTTCCTCTGGCTGGACATCGCGAACCGGGACATCGACCCCTACGCCGGTGTGCTCGACCGCGTCCACTTCGGAGACATGTCGGTCTACGTCGGCCGCGGCGTGGGCGGGGGCTCGCTGGTCAACGGCGCGATGGCCGTGACGCCGAAGCGCTGGTACTTCGAGGAGATCCTGCCCGAGGTCGACGCCGATGAGATGTACGGCACGTACTACCCGCTCGCGAACTCGATGCTGGGCACCAACAGCGTCGACCCGGCGTGGTTCGAGACCTGCGACTCCTACCAGTTCGCCCGCGTCTCCCGGAAGCACGCGCAGACGGCGGGGCTGACAACCACGTTCGTGCCCAGCGTCTACGACTTCGACTACATGCGCCGGGAAGAGGCGAACGAGGTGCCGCGCTCGGCGCTGGCCTCGGAGGTCATCTACGGCAACAACCACGGCAAGCGCTCGCTCGACAAGAGCTACCTCGCCGCCGCCCTGGGCACCGGCAACGTGACCATCCAGACGCTCACCGAGGTCCGCGACATCGCCCAGGAGCAGGACGGCACGTACACGCTCACGGTCCGGCGGATCGACGCCGAGGGCAACGTCCTGGGCGTGCGGCAGCTCGGGACGAAGTACCTGTTCCTCGGCGCCGGCAGCCTCGGCTCGACCGAGCTGCTGGTGCGCGCGCGGGACACCGGCAAGCTGCCGAACCTGGGCGAGGAGGTCGGCCAGGGCTGGGGCACCAACGGCAACGTCATGCTGGGCCGGGCCAACCACGTGTGGGACCCAGTCGGCGCGGTCGAGTCGGGCATGCCGGCGCTGGGCATCGACGCGTGGGACGACCCGGTGAACCCGGTGTTCGCCGAGATCGCGCCCGTCCCCGCCGGGCTGGAAACGTGGGCGAGCCTGTACCTGGCGATCACCAAGAACCCCGAGCGCGGGTGGTTCTCCTACGACCCGGCCACCGACAAGGCCGTCCTGCAGTGGGACGTCGCGCAGGGCCAGCGGTCGATCGACGCCGCGAAGAGCCTGTTCGACCGGATCAACTCGGCGAACGGCACGATCTACCGCTACGACCTGTTCGGCGACACGCGGGTCTTCGAGAACCGGTTCACCTACCACCCGCTGGGCGGGCTGGTGCTGGGCAAGGCGACCGACCTGTACGGGCGCGTGCACGGCTACCGCAACCTCTACGTCACCGACGGCTCGCTGATCCCCGGCAGCACGGGCGTGAACCCGTTCGTGACGATCACCGCCCTGGCGGAGCGCAACATCGCCCGCGTGCTCGCGGAGGACTTCTAGCCCGCGCGCAGTTTCTCGTAGTGGGCCACGCAGTCGGCGTAGGCGGGCAGCAGCCCGGAGGCGGCGGCCTCGGCGAGAGCCGGGGCCGCTTCGTCCTTTTCGGACAGTATCGGGGTCAGCTCCGCCGGCCACGGCAGGTCCAGCTCCGGGTCCAGCGGGGTGATCCCGTGTTCCCCGGACGGGTTGTACCCGGTCGAACACAGGTACGCCATCACGGTGTCGTCCTCGAGCGCCACGAACGCGTGACCGAGCCCTTCGGCCACGTAGACCGCTCGGTAGTCCACCGAATCCAGCCGCACCGCGTCCCAGGTGCCGAACGTCGGCGATCCCACCCGCACGTCCACCACGACGTCCAGCAGCGCGCCCCGCGGGCAGTAGACGTACTTGGCCTGGCCGGGCGGCGTGTCGGCGAAATGGACCCCCCGGATGGTCCCCTTCCGGGACACGCTGTGGTTCGTCTGCGCGACGTGCAGCGGGTGCCCGATCGCGTCGACGAGCGCCGCCTCCTGGAACGGCGCGACGAAAAGCCCGCGGTGGTCCGGGAAGGAACGCGGGGTGAACTCGTAGGCGTCGGGAACGGCGAGCGGGCGGACCTCCATGCTCAGAACATAGACGCCGCGCGAAGCGCTTCCGTTGAGGGTGGTGGGTGAGGGGCCGGCCCCATCGGGCACCAACCAAGCCGGACGGACGTCTTGCTAGTACCCCGTGACCTCCCCTTTTTGTGACATCAGCCGCACCTCGGCATCACAACCGGTGCCGGGCCTGCAACACTGGGGGGACCGCCGCGTCCACGGCCGTCACCTCACCAAGGGCTCCGCACGGCCGAGACGGACGCCGAGCCGGCAGCCGGCGCCACCGCGCCCTGGCCACCGAGCTGCGAGAGCAACCAATGCCGCTGGGGGGTGGGGCAGTGTCCCCGCACACGGTCCCGGGAGGGATTCCTTTTCATGACTTACGCTCAGACCTCTAGTACGAGGGCAGGGACATCGATGGACGACGAGGTCAGCAAGAGCACGGCGGCCGAGGCGGCACCGCCGACGGGCACCGACAGCTCGCCGGTGACCGACGACGAGATCTTCCGCGGTCACGAGGGCGGCAAGCTCTCGGTGGCGGCGACGCGACCGATTTCGCAGCCGCGCGACCTGTCCATCGCCTACACGCCCGGCGTGGCCAAGGCCAGCCGCGCGATCGCCGAGAACGCCGAGCTCGCCCAGCGCTACACCTGGGCGCACCGGCTGGTGGCCGTCGTCAGCGACGGCACCGCGGTGCTCGGGCTGGGCGACATCGGGGCCAGCGCGTCGCTGCCGGTCATGGAGGGCAAGTCGGTCCTGTTCAAGACCTTCGGCGGGCTGGACTCGATCCCGCTGGTGCTCGACACCAGGGACGTCGACGAGATCGTCGAGACGCTGGTCCGGCTGCGGCCGTCGTTCGGTGCCGTCAACCTCGAGGACATCTCCGCGCCGCGCTGCTTCGAGCTGGAGGACAAGCTCAAGGAGGCGCTGGACTGCCCGGTCATGCACGACGACCAGCACGGCACCGCGATCGTGACGCTGGCCGCGCTGCGGGGCGCGAACCTGGTGCTCGACCGGGACATCACGCAGCAGCGGGTCGTCATCTCCGGTGCCGGCGCGGCGGGTGTGGCGTGCGCGAAGATCCTCCAGGAGGCCGGTGTCGCCGACGTCACGGTGCTGGACTCGCGCGGCATCGTCCACTCCGGCCGCGACGGGCTGAACCCGGTCAAGGAGAAGCTGGCCGAGACGACGAACAAGTCCGGTCTGCGCGGCGGGCTCGCGGAGGCGCTGCGCGGGGCGGACGTGTTCCTCGGGCTGTCCGGTTCCACGATCGAGCCGGAGCTGCTGGGTGACATGGCCGACGACCCGATCGTGTTCGCGCTGTCCAATCCGGACCCGGAGGTGCACCCGGACCAGGCCGGCAAGTACGCGGCGATCGTGGCCACCGGGCGCAGCGACTTCCCGAACCAGATCAACAACGTGCTCGCCTTCCCCGGTGTGTTCCGCGGTGCGCTGGACGCCGGCGCGCGGGCGATCACCGAGAACATGAAGCTGGCCGCCGCCGAGGCGATCGTCGCCGTGGCGCAGGACGACCTGGGCCCGGACCGCATCGTGCCGAGCCCGCTCGACCCGCGGGTCGCCCCCGAGGTCGCGGCTGCCGTGGCGAAGGCGGCGGTCGAGGACGGCGTCACCGGCTAAGCTGGGTTTCCCCGGGGGACGCACGGTTCCGCGTCCCCGGGGAAGGCTTCCCTGGGAGGGCGTGTTGATCGAGTTCGACGGCGTGACCAAGCGCTATCCGGACGGCACGCTCGCCGTCGAGGACCTGAGCCTGACCGTCGAGGACGGCACCATCACGGTGTTCGTGGGCCCGTCGGGCTGCGGGAAGACGACGTCGCTGCGGATGATCAACCGCATGGTCGAGCCGACTTCCGGCCGGGTTCTGCTCGACGGCAAGGACATCCGCGAATCGGATCCGCCGGTGCTGCGGCGCGGCATCGGGTACGTGATCCAGAACGCGGGGTTGTTCCCCCATCGGACCGTGCTGGACAACGTCGCCACGGTGCCGGTGCTGTCCGGATGGGGCAAGCGCAAGGCGCGGGACCGCGCGGCGGAGCTGCTGGAGATCGTCGGCCTGCCCGCCGAGCTGGGGAAGCGTTATCCGGCGCAGCTTTCCGGCGGCCAGCGCCAGCGGGTCGGGGTCGCCCGCGCGCTCGCCGCGGACGCGCCGGTGCTGCTGATGGACGAGCCGTTCTCGGCCGTCGACCCGATCGTGCGCGAGGGCCTGCAGGACGAGCTGCTGCGGTTGCACTCCCAGCTGGGCAAGACGATCGTGTTCGTCACCCACGACATCGACGAGGCCGTGCGGCTCGGGGACAAGGTGGCCGTGATGCGGGTCGGCGGGCGGCTGGCGCAGTACGGCACACCGGCCGAGGTGCTGCGGCACCCGGTGGACGACTTCGTGGCGTCCTTCGTCGGCCGCGATCGTGGCTATCGTGGACTGTCCTTCGTGGACTCCTCCGGGGTCGAGATCCGCGAGGTGGCCACGGTTTCGCTCGGGGACAGCGTGTCCGGTTCCGAGGAGTGGCTGCTGGCGGTGAATGACTCCGGGCAGCCGCGCGGGTGGCTGTCGCCGGGCTCCACTGTGGACGGGGCGCTGGCCGAGTCGGACCTGGTGGCCGGCGGCTCGCTCTACCGCCGCGGGACTTCCGTGCGGGGTGCGCTGGACGCGGCGCTGTCGTCCCCGGCGGGGCTGGGCGTCGTGGTCGACGAGGACGGCAAGGCCGTCGGCGCGGTGACGGCGCGGCAGGTGCTGGACGTGATCGAGGGCGCCACCGCGGACGCGCGGCGCTGAGCCACCTCCGGTTACTGGTTCGCCCTACTTTCGCCTGCGGCCAGCCGGGTGAAGTACGGGCGATTTCGCCTGCTCATAGCGCTGCCGGGCGGTGAAAGCAAGTCCTTCCGCGGGGCGTGGGGCGGTCCTACCGTGAAAATGTCTCACCCCTTGCGGCGCGGTGGGCGATTTCCTGGCTCCTCGCGCCGGCCCTGCCAAGGAGGATCCATGCGCAAGCCCCTGCTCAGCAAGGCCAGATCAGTCGGCGTGGCGTTGGCGGCCGCGGCGGTCGCCACCGTCGGGTTCACCGCGCCCGCCTCGGCGCAGGAGGGATCGATCGTCGGCGCGGACGCCGCCGGCGCGATCTCCGACAGCTACATCGTGGTGTTCCGGGACGCGACCACACCGGTGTCGTCGCTGGTCAGCCAGGTGACCGGCCGGCTCGGCGGGCACGTGAACCAGACGTACTCGAGGACCGTGCACGGCTATTCGGCGACGATGAGCGAGTCGCAGGCGAAGCGGGTCGCGGCGGATCCGTCGGTGGCGTTCGTGGAGCAGAACCGCCGCATCACCATCGCCGCGACGCAGACCAACCCGCCGTCCTGGGGCCTGGACCGGGTGGACCAGCGCAACCTGCCGCTGAACAGCGCGTACAACTACTCGACGACGGCGTCGAACGTGCACGCCTACATCATCGACACCGGCATCAACCTGGCCCACAGCGATTTCGGTGGCCGCGCGAAGTCCGGGTACGACTTCATCGACAACGATGCCGACGCCAGCGACTGCAACGGTCACGGCACGCACGTCGCCGGAACTGTCGGCGGTTCGGCTCACGGCCTGGCGAAGGCCGTTCAGCTGACCGCCGTGCGGGTGCTCGACTGCGCGGGTTCGGGCACCTACGACCAGGTGATCGCCGGCATCGAGTGGGTCACGCAGAACGCCGTGAAGCCCGCGGTGGCGAACATGAGCCTGGGCGGCGGCGTCTCGACGGCGATCGACAACGCGGTGGCCGCCTCGATCTCGTCGGGCGTCACGTACGCCATCGCGGCCGGCAACAGCAACGCGAACGCCTGCAACTCGTCCCCGGCGCGCGTCCCCGCCGCGATCACGGTCGGAGCCACGAGGAGCACCGACGCCCGCGCCAGCTACTCGAACTACGGCCGTTGTCTGGACATCTTCGCGCCCGGCAGCAGCATCACGTCGGACTGGATCGGCAGCACCAGCGCGACGAACACCATCAGCGGCACGTCGATGGCCACCCCGCACGTCGCCGGAGCGGCGGCGCTCTACCTGGCCACGCACACCTCGGCCACGCCGCAGCAGGTCCGGGACGCCCTGGTCGCGGCCGGAACCACCGGAAAGGTGACCAGCGCCGGCAGCAACAGCCCGAACGTCCTCCTCTACACCGGCAACTGAGGGCAGCGGCGCGAAAGCGCCTGCCCCCAAAGGAGCTGGGTGGTCATCCCGTCGCCTGAGGCCGTCACATCACTGTGAGCCAGGCCCGCACCCTGCTCGCTCACCGGCGGCCGAAGAACACAAGCGTGCGGGCCTGGCTCACAGTGATAGGCCTCAATGCAGGCGACGGGATGACCACCCAGCGACCCACTGCATGAGGTGACCCGGCCTGCATCCCCGTCATCCCGGAGCCTGCCCGTCCGGCGAGGACATTCTTTTGATCTTTAAAGCCGCGCTTGCGCGCTGAAAAGAAGGCGCCTCACGGCGCTGGGTGGTCGCCTTGGGCTCGACCTCCCCCGCCCCCTCCGGTTGGAGTGTTTTCGGTCGCCGAGCAGGCGTGTCAAGGCGGGAAAGCGTACCTTGACACGCCTGGTCGGCGACCAAAGACGGGCTGGGGATCGGGGGCGGGGGAGGTCTGGGGACGCCGCGCCTCGCCTCGCGTTGCCGGCCGCCTGGGGGCTGCGGGGGAGGTCTGGGGACGTCGCACCTCGCCTGGCGTTGCCGGCTGGCGGGAGGTCTCGTGAGGTCTGGTGACGTCGCACCTCGCCTTGCGTTGCCGGGCGGCGGTTTTGAGAGACAGAAGAGAAAAGGGCGCCCTCTCCGTGTCTGGAGAGGGCGCCCTTTTTCGTGCTGGATCAGCTGAAGGCCTTCGCGATCAGGGCCTTCTGCTCCACCTCGTGGACCTTCGACGAGCCGGCCGACGGGGCGGCCATCGGGCGGCGCGAGACCACGTCGAGCTTGCCGAGGACGTCCGGGAACAGCCGGGGCAGGTTGAGGCCGAAGAACGGCCACGCACCCTGGTTCTCGGGCTCCTCCTGGACCCAGACCACCTCCGCACCGGTGTAGCGCTCCAGCGCCGCCAGCAGCTTCTTCTTCGGCAGCGGGTAGTACTGCTCGATGCGGACGATGGCCACGTCGTCGGCCTCGCGCTTGGTGCGCTCCGCCACCAGCTCCCAGTAGAGCTTGCCCGAGGTCAGGAGCACCTTGCGCACCTTGCCGGGCTCCACGTGGGAGTCGTCGATGACCGACATGAACTTCGAGTCGCCGGTGAAGTCCTCGACCGCCGAGGTCGCCGCCTTGTTCCGCAGCATCGACTTCGGCGTGAAGACGATCAGCGGCCGCTGGATGCCGTCCAGCGCGTGGCGGCGCAGCAGGTGGAAGTAGTTCGCCGGGGTGGAGGGCACCGCGACGGTCATCGAGCCCTCGGCGCACAGCGACAGGAACCGCTCGATGCGGCCCGACGTGTGGTCCGGACCCTGGCCCTCGTGGCCGTGCGGCAGCAGCAGCACGACGTCCGAGCGCTGGCCCCACTTGGCCTCACCGGACGAGATGTACTCGTCGATGACGGTCTGGGCGCCGTTGACGAAGTCACCGAACTGGGCTTCCCACAGGACGAGCGCGTCGGTGTTGGCGACCGAGTAGCCGTACTCGAAGCCGACCGCCGCGTACTCCGACAGCGCCGAGTCGTAGATCATGACGCGGCCCTGCTCGTCGGCCAGGTTCTGCAGCGGCGCGTACTCCCGGCCGGTCTTGCGGTCGATCAGCACCGAGTGGCGCTGGGTGAACGTGCCGCGCCGCGAGTCCTGACCGGACAGCCGCACCAGGCGGCCCTCCATCGCCAGCGACCCGAACGCCAGCAGCTCGCCGAAGGCCCAGTCGATGCCACCCTCGCGGGACATCTTGTAGCGCCGCTCCAGCACCGGCTTGACGCGCGGGTGCGGGCTGAAGCCCTCGGGGACGTTGGCGAAGGCGTCGCCGATCCGCTCGATGACCTCGGCGGGCACCGCGGTCGGGACCTTCGCCGGCACCTGCTGCTCCTCCTCGACGGAGGGGCTCGGGGCGATCGGGTGCTTCTCCAGCTCGCGGACCTCGTTGAACACGTGCTCCAGCTGGCTCGAGAAGTCCCGCAGCGCGGCCTCGGCCTCCTCCACGGAGATGTCACCGCGGCCGATCAGCGACTCGGTGTAGGTCTTCCGCACCGAACGCTTCGTGTCGATGATGTCGTACATCGCCGGCTGCGTCATCGACGGGTCGTCGCCCTCGTTGTGGCCGCGGCGGCGGTAGCAGATCATGTCGATGACGACGTCCTTGTTGAACGCCTGGCGGTAGTCCACGGCCAGCTTCGCCACCCAGTGCGCCGCCTCCGGGTCGTCACCGTTCACGTGGAAGATCGGGGCGCCGATCATCTTCGCCACGTCGGTCGCGTACTGCGAGGAGCGGGCGTGCTCCGGCGCGGTGGTGAACCCGACCTGGTTGTTGATGATGATGTGCACGGTGCCGCCGGTGCGGTAGCCGCGCAGCAGAGCCAAGTTCAGCGTCTCCGCCACGACACCCTGGCCGGCGAAGGCCGCGTCACCGTGCAGCAGCACGGGCAGCACCGAGAAGCCACCGGTGTCGCTGTCGCCCTTGTCGAGGATGTCCTGCTTGGCGCGGACGATGCCCTCGAGCACCGGGTCGACCGTCTCCAGGTGCGACGGGTTGGACGCCAGCGACACCTTGGTCTCGCCGTCGCCGAACATGCGGAAGTACTTGCCCTCCGCGCCCAGGTGGTACTTCACGTCACCGGAGCCGTGCGCCTGGCCCGGGTCCAGGTTGCCCTCGAACTCCTGGAAGATCTGCGAGATCGGCTTGCCGACGATGTTGGCCAGCACGTTCAGGCGGCCGCGGTGCGGCATCCCGATGACGACCTCGTCGAGCTCGTGCTCGGCGGCCTTGTCCAGCACGGTGTCCAGCAGCGGGATGACGGTCTCGCCGCCCTCCAGCGAGAACCGCTTCTGGCCGACGTACTTCGTCTGCAGGAACGTCTCGAACGCCTCGGCGGCGTTGAGCTTGGACAGGATGTACTTCTGGACGTTGGGGTCCGGCTTGGCGTGCGGGACCTCCACGCGGTCCTGGATCCAGCGGCGCTCCTCCGGGTCCAGGATGTGGGTGTACTCCACGCCGACGGTGCGGCAGTAGGAGTCGCGCAGGACGCCCAGGACGTCGCGCAGCTTCATCTTCTGCTGGCCGGCGAACCCGCCGACGGCGAACTCCCGGTCGAGGTCCCACAGGGTCAGGCCGTGCGAGAGGACGTCGAGGTCCTCGTGGCGGCGCTGGCGGTAGTTCAGCGGGTCGGTGTCGGCCATCAGGTGGCCGCGCATCCGGTAGGCGTCGATCAGCTCGAGCACCCGGGCGGTCTTGTCGATCTCGCCCTCGGGGATGTCGGAGACCCAGCGGACCGGCTCGTAGGGCAGCCGCAGCGACGTGAAGATGTCGTCGTAGAAGCCGTCCTCGCCGAGCAGCAGCTCGTGGATCCGCTTGAGGTACTCGCCCGACTCGGCACCCTGGATGATGCGGTGGTCGTAAGTCGAGGTCAGCGTCATGATCTTGCTGATGCCCAGCTTGACGAGGGTCTCCTCGCTGGTGCCCTCGAAGTGCGCCGGGTACTGCATCGCGCCGACGCCGATGATCGCGCCCTGGCCGGCCTGCAGCCGCGGCACCGAGTGGTTGGTGCCGATGCCGCCCGGGTTGGTCAGCGAGATGGTGGTGCCGGCGAAGTCGTCGGCCGTCAGCTTGTTGTTGCGGGCCTTCTTGACGATGTCCTCGTAGGCCTGCCAGAACTGGCGGAACGTCATGTTCTCGCAGTTCTTGATCGAGGCGACGACGAGCGTGCGGGCGCCGTCCTTGCCCTTCATGTCGATGGCGAGGCCGAGGTTCACGTGCTCCGGCGTGACGGCGTGCGGCTTGCCGTCGACGAGCGCGTAGTGCCGGTTCATGTTCGGGAAGTCCTGCAGCGCCCGCACCATGGCGTAGCCGATGAGGTGCGTGAACGAGATCTTCCCGCCGCGGGTGCGCTTGAGGTGGTTGTTGATGACGATGCGGTTGTCGGCCATCAGCTTGGCCGGGACCGCGCGCACGCTGGTGGCGGTCGGCACGGTCAGCGAGGCGTCCATGTTCTTCGCGATCGCGGCGGCGGCGCCCCGCAGTTGCTTGCTCTCCGCCTCGGCCGGCTTCGCGGCCTGCGGCTTCGCGGCGGCCGGCTTGGCGGCGGGCTGGGCCGCCGGCTTCGGGGCGGGCTTCGGCTGGGCGGGCGCGGCCGGTGCAGTCGCAGCCTGGTTGACCTGGCCGTTGCCCGGCTTCGCGGGCTGCTCACGGACGGGCGCGGGCGCGGCGTCCGGCTTCGACTCGGTGGTCTGCGTCGGCTTGAAGTCCGAGAAGAACTCGTGCCATGCGGCGTCTACTGAATCGGGGTCGGCGAGGAACTGGTCGTACATCTCCTCGACGAGCCATTCGTTGGGGCCGAACTGTGACGCAGGGCTGCTGCTGGACACGGCAGGGACTCGCCTCTATCCATATCTCGATCTTGTTGTCCGCTTGATGCGCCTACCAGGCTAACCCCCTCGCGTTCGGCGTTGTGACCGAAGTGGCCCAAGTCCCCGGCACGGGGTTTGGGATTCCTCACTTAATCGGTCCAGCGCTCCGTCGGGCGAGTATGGGACCTGCCCGAACGCGGTACGGGAACGGTGTGGAACCGGTACGGTCTCCCGACCGTCTGCAAGGGGGAGAGGAAGGGGACTGCGGTGGCGGACCTGCCGGACATCGAGCGCATGGTCGACGACTGGGAGCGCAACGCGGTCGAGCGGTCGCAGCGCTTCCAGGCGATGCAGCACGAGGTCGAGCAGATCTCCATCACCGAATCGGTGGCCGGCGGGGCGGTGAGCGTGACCGTCGGCAACAACGGCATCCCCACCGACGTGCGGATGACCGACGCGGTCCGGACCATGAGCCCGGACGAGATCGCGGCGAACGTGCTGAAGGCGATGCAGAAGGCCCAGTCGAAGTACCCGCAGGTCATCCAGGAGATCGTGGCCGGAACGGTGGGCGAGTCGGACAGCGCCGCGCAGCACATCGTGCGCACCGCGGCGGAGAACTTCCCGGAGCCGCCCGCGGAGGACCCCGAGCCGCCCGCGCCCGGTCGTCAGCTGCGGATCGAGACCGAGGCCGACGACGAGCCGCCGCAGCAGCCGCGCCGGCCGCCGCAGCGGCCCCGCCGCGATGACGACGACGGTGACTTCGGGGACCAGTCCTTCCTGCGACGCGACTGAGGGGGAGACATGACCAGCAGGTTCGCGCGGGGCGCCGGCACGCGGGCCGGGGGTTCGGCGGCTCGCGGGGCCGCCGACGGCTACGAGGTGCTGACCGACGAGCTCGGCACCCACGCCGGCAAGGTCGACGGCCTGGCGGAACGCTTGCAGACCGCTGTCGACGCGGCCCGCCAGGTGAGCATGGACAACGGTGCTTTCGGCGTGATCTGCCAGCCGTTCGCGATGATGCTCGACCCGTTCGAGCAGAGGGGCATCCAGGCGCTCGAGGCGGCGAAGGAGTGCGTGAGCGGCACGGCCGGCAACGTCCGCACGGCCTCCACGAACTACGAGGGGCAGGACGAGGGCACGCGCCAGGCGGTCAAGCGGATGGGCGAGCCCCTGACATGAGCAACCCGCTGGTGGCGCAGGCCCAGTCGACGACGACCGGGGTCACCGGGATCGGCATCCTGGAGTCCGCGCAGGACCTGTCCAACGGGGTGAAGGACGGTTCCTGGGTCGAGGGCGGTCTGGGTGCGCTCGGCGTGGGGCTGGAAGTCCTGTCGATGGTGATCGACCCGCTGGGCACCCTCGCGCAGTACGGGGTCGCGTGGTTGATCGAGCACGTGCGGCCGTTGAAGGAGGCGCTGGACTGGCTGGCGGGGGACCCGCCGGTGATCCAGTCGTTCTCCGACACCTGGGCCAACGTCGCCGCCGAGGTGGGCGCGATCGCGGGGGACCTGAAGAACGAGGTCGAGGGCGGCACGGCGGGCTGGTCGGGCGAGGCCGCGGACACCTACCGGGAGAACGGGGCGTCGCAGGCGGAGGCGATCGCGGGAGCGGCGTCGCTGGCGGACGGGATATCCGCCGGCGTGATGATCATGGGCACGGTGGTGGGGTTCGTGCGCGAGATGGTGCGCGACATCGTGGCCGAGCTGGTGGGGAAGCTCATCACGTGGGCGCTGGAGGCGGCGTGCACGCTCGGGTTCGCGACGCCGTTGATCGCGGCGCAGGCGACGACGGCGATTTCGTCGGCGGTGACGCGGATTTCGGATTTCATCCGGAAGCTGGTCAAGACGGTCGGGAACGTGTCGCCGCGGATCGGCCGGATCATCGAGAAGCTGGATGAGATCGTCCAGGCGCTGCGCAAGCTGGGGCGCAAGTTCGGCGGCGGCGACGGCACCAGCCCGTCGGCCGCGCACGGTGGCGGCGGGAAGGTCGACACCCCGGAGCTGAACAGCCCGCACACCCCCGACACCCCCGACGGCGTGGACGGCACCCCGGGCACCAGCCGTTCCGGCGGCGACGGTCCGGCCTCGGCCAGGGACTCGGCGGAGGACCCGCGCAAGTCCGGCCAGGACGAGGACTCGACCTGCACGAACGGTGACCCGATCAACGTCTTCACCGGCGAGGTGATCCTGCCCCAGGTGGACGTCGACCTCCCGGCGGTGCTGCCGTTGACCGTCCGGCGGCGGCACGCCTCGGCGTACCGGCTCGGCCGCTGGTTCGGGCGGACGTGGGCGTCGACGTTCGACCAGCGCCTCGAGATCGAGGACGACGGCATCTACTTCGTCACCGAGGACGGCCGCGTCCTGGTCTACCCGCATCCCGTGCGGGACGGCCAGCCCGTACTCCCGGTCGAAGGCGCCCGCTGGCCGCTCGTCCGCACCGGGGACGAGTACGTCGTCACCCACCGGCAGAAGCGTGAGCGGTACACCTTCGGGCCCGTCCCGGGTGTGCCGGCCGGCGAGCTGCCCCTGCGCTCGGTCGTGGGCCGGACCGGGCAACGGCTGGACATCGACTACGACAACGGCGTCCCCAGCGAGCTCCGGCACTCCGGGAACTACCGGGTGGCGATCAGCGCGGAAGGCGGCCGGATCACCGCGCTGACCCTCCGCGGCGCGGACGGCGCGGCGGACGTCCCGCTGCTCCGGTACGCCTACGACGACGAGGGTCGCCTCACCCAGGTCTTCAACTCGTCGAACCGGCCGCTGACGTTCACCTACGACCGTTCGGGACGCATCACGCGGTGGGTGGACCGCAACGGCGAGTGGTACGGCTTCCACCACGACGCCCTGGGCCGGTGCGTGCGGACCGAGGGCTCCGGCGGGGCGCACACCGGGACGCTGCGCATCGACCAGGACTCCCTCGTCTCGGTCTGGACCGACGCCGAGGGGCACGAGACGACCTACCGGTTCAACGAGCTGCGGCAGATCGTCGAGGAGATCGACGCGCTCGGCGGGAGCACGCGGTCGGAGTGGGACCGGTACGACCGGCTGCTGTCCCGGACGGATCCACTCGGCCGCACCACGACGTACACCTACGACGAGTCCGGCAACCTGGTGACCCTGACCCGCCCGGACGGCACGCAGCGGCTGTTCAGCTACGACCGCGACAACCAGCTGGTCGCCACCGTCGAGCCGACGGGCGCTGTGACGCGGCGGGCCTACGACGAGGCCGGGAACCTCGTCGCGGTCACCGATCCGGCGGGCGCGGTGACCCGGTACCGGTACGACGACCGCCACCACCTGGCCGCGATCGTCGATCCCCTGGGCGGGGTGTACCGCGTGGACACGAACGACGCCGGCCTGCCCCTCGCCGTGACCGGTCCCGACGGCGCCGTGAACCTGTTCGGACGCGACCAGTTCGGCCGGATCCGGTCCCGGACCGACCCGTCGGGGGCCACGACCACCTACACCTGGACCGTCGAAGGCCTGCTGCTGTCGCGCACCGGTCCGGACGGCACCGTCGAGCGCTGGCAGTACGACGGCGAAGGCAACCAGACCGCCGAGGCGGGTGCCGCGGGCGAGGTGACCCACGTCGTCAGCACCCACTTCGACCTGCCGTCCGTGGTCTCGACGCCGGACGGGAACCGCCTCGAGTACACCTACGACGAGAAGATGCGCCCGGTCGTCGTGCGCAATGCGGCGGGCTCGGAATGGCGGTACGTCTACGACGCCGTCGGCAACCTCGTTCGCGAGACCGACTTCAACGGCCGGACCCTCTTCTACACCTACGACGCGGCGGGGCAGGTGGTGTCGCGGACGAACGGCACCGGCGAAACCACGCGGTACCGCCACGACCTCGTGGGGAATCTCGTCGAGCGGCAGACGGGGGACGCGCCGCCCGCCCGGTTCACCTACGACGCGGCCGGACGTCTGGTCCGCGCCGTGAACGCCGATGCCGACGTGCGCTTCCAGCGCGACGTAACCGGGCGCGTCGTGGCCGAAACGATCAACGGCCGCACCGTCGAGTCCCGCTACGACGTGCTCGGCAGGCCGGTGTACCAGCGCACTCCCACCGGCGCGGAGAGCCGGTGGAGCTACGACGCGGGTGGCCGTCCGGCCGTCCTGAGCGCCGCCGGCCGGACCATGAGCTTCCGCTACGACATCGCGGGCCGGGAAGTGGAGCGGTCGCTCGACACCGGGGTTTCCCTGGCCCAGGAGTGGGATGCGGGCAACCGCCTCCTCGCGCAGACGCTGTCCGCGGTGTCGTCGGCGGCTCCGTCGGTCCGGCGGATCCAGCACCGCGCCTACTCCTACCGCGCGGACGACCAGCCGGTGTCGATCGCGGAGCAGATCGGGGGCCTTCGCGAGTTCGACCTCGACCCGGCCGGACGGGTCGTCGGCGTCCGCGGCGCAGGCTGGGCGGAGCACTACGACTACGACCGCGTGGGCAACCTCCGGTCCGCGCACAACCCGGGCGATCCCGAAGCGAGCGGCCCACGTCAGGTCAGCGGCACGTTGACGGTCGCCGCGGGCAACGTGCGGTACGCCTACGACCGTCAGGGGCGCATGGTGCTCCGGCAGCGGAAGCGGTTGTCCGCGAAACCGGACAACTGGCACTTCAGCTGGGACGGCGAAGACCGGCTGGCCGGTGTCGTCACCCCCGACGGGACGCGGTGGCGGTACGCCTACGACGCGCTGGGACGCCGCATCAGCAAGCAACGCCTCGCCGAGGACGGCCGGACCGTGGCCGAGCAGACCGATTTCGTCTGGGACGACACGGTCCTGGTGGAACAGATCGAATCCGCCGGCCGGACCAGGGCGTGGCACCGGCTGCCGGACACGCTGCAGCCGGTGAGCCAGACCGAGCGGGTCTGGAACACCCAGGACCAGGCCTGGGTCGACCGCGAGTTCTACGGCATCGTGACCGATCTGATCGGCACCCCGACCGAGCTGGTCGACCCGGACGGCAACCTGGCCTGGCGCGCGAGCAGGACGGTCTGGGGCCAGGTCGCCGGGATCGGAACCGCGGACACCCCGTTGCGGTTCCCCGGTCAGTACCACGACCCGGAGAGCGGTCTCGACTACAACTACCACCGCTACTACGTGCCCGAGCTCGGGCGGTACGCGAGCCAGGACCCGCTCGGCCTGGTCGCGGGGCCCAACCCGCAGGCGTACGTGCCGAACCCGATGACGTGGCTCGACCCGCTGGGGCTGGTGCCGTGCCGCGACTGCGACGCCCAGAAGGAAGAGCTGCCCAAGGGCGACAACCGGTGGTTCGACCAGCGGCGCGAAGCGTTCAACGCCGCGCGCGACCGGGCCGGCATCCCGAACAGCGCGTCACCGGTCCGGCAGTGGACGGTGGGCGACAACCCGGCCCTGCAGGGCCGCGGCAACTACCACTACGACGGCGCGCCTGGCGCGCACGGCCGCTACTACGAGTACGAGACGCCGAACGGGCCGCGGGTGATCGCGGAGCACACCAACGACCCGCGTGCGCCGCACCCGCACTTCCACGCCTACCAGCCGAAGGCGGGCCACGACGGGGTGGTGATCGGTGAGAAGTACGACCGGGTCGACGGTCCGCACCACTACTACTATGGTGCGCATGCTCCGAGCTGGCCGGCGGGTGACTGAGCCGTGACCCAGTCCGCGCGGGAACGGCGGCTGCGGTTGCTGCAGGCGAAGAAGGCCGAGCAGCTGAAGGACCGTCTGTCCGCTTTCGACACCGGTGAGTTCGCGCAGTGGCCGGACTTCCCGCAGTGGCTCCGCGACGAGTTCGTCAAGACCCGCCGGACGACCGCCGAGCCGGACTCGGTGCTGCCCGAGTCGGCGGACGACCCGGAGATCCGCGCCTGGCAGTCGGAGTTCGCGGCCCGGGCCGGGCTCGACGGCCGGCTGTACGTGCTCACCGGTGTGGACGACTTCCCGTGGCTCTACTGCGCGGCCCGGGACGACCGCTGGGCCGGGGAGATCGCCGCGGTGCTGGGGTACGGCTGGACGGCGATCGGCGCCGGCAAGGACCGCCTCGTGGTGTTCTACGAGGAGGAGTACGAGTACCAGGCGTTCCTGGTGGCGCCCGGGCACCTCCGGGACAGCGACGGCCGCCTGCTGTAGCCGGGGTCTCACCTGGGGCTCGACGGCCCGGGGAGGCTGCCGTCACACGGGTAGCCTCGTCCTTCGGAGGTGGCGATGGATTCCCCGGCATTGGTGGCCGCCCTGAGGCGGGTCGTTCCGGCGGACCGGGTGGTCGACGACCCGGCCGTGGTCGAGTCCTACCTGCAGGACCACGCGGAGTGGGCGCCGTACGGGCCAGCCGCGGCGGTGGTCCGGCCGCGGTCCACCGAAGAGGTGCGCGATGTCGTGCGGTTCGCGGGTGAGCACCGGGTGCCGGTGGTGCCGCGTGGCGCGGGGACGGGCCTGTCCGGCGGCGCGAACGCCCTCGACGGCTGCCTCGTGATCTCGTTCGAGTCGATGGACTCCGTGCTGGAGATCGACCGCGCCGAACGGCTCGCCGTCGTGCAGCCGGGCGTGGTCAACGACGACCTGCGGGCGCTGTGCGCCGAGCAGGGGCTGTGGTACCCGCCGGACCCGGCCAGCGCCCCGTGGTCGACCATCGGCGGGAACGTGGCCACCAACGCGGGCGGCCTGTGCTGCGTCAAATACGGCGTGACCAGGGACTACGTCCTCGCGCTCGAGGTCGTCACCGGGCGCGGTGACGTGGTCCGCCTCGGCCGGCGCACCGCCAAGGGCGTGGCCGGGTACGACCTGTGCGGGCTGATGGTCGGCTCCGAGGGGACGCTCGGCGTGATCACCGAGGTCACCGTCCGGCTGCGGCCGCGGCGCGAGCCCGAGCGCACCGTCGCCGGGTACTTCGACTCGGTGATCGCGGCGGGCGAGGCCGTCAGCGCGGTGTCCGCGTCCGGGGTCATACCGTCGGCGCTGGAACTGGTCGACAGGCACTGCCTGGAGGCGGTGGACGCCTGGAAGAACATGGGACTGTCCACCGAGGCGAACGTCGTCCTGCTGGGCCGCGTCGACACCCCGGGGCATGCGGGCGAGGAGGAGGCCCGGACCATCCTGCGGTGCTTCGAGCGGGCCGGCGCGTCCTGGGCGGCGGTGTCCACGGACGAGCAGGAGGCCGAGGCCCTGTTCGACGCCCGCCGCCTGGCCTACCCGGCGCTGGAACGGCTGGGCCCGGTGCTGACCGAGGACGTCTGCGTGCCGCGTGCGCTGGTGCCGGAGATGCTGGCCCGCATCGAGAAGGCGGCGGCCGCGCACGACACGCTGATCGCGAACATCGCCCACGCCGGCGACGGGAACCTGCACCCCCTGCTGATCACACCCATCGGCGACGACGCCGCCCGGCGTCGGGCGCAGGCCGCGTTCGAGGACATCATCGCCGACGCCGTCGAGCTGGGCGGCACGGTGACCGGGGAGCACGGCATCGGCCTGCTCAAGCGCGGCGGGCTGCGGCGCGAGGTGAGCGCGGAGGTGCTGGAGATGCACCGCGCGGTGAAGGGTGCGCTCGACCCGCTGGGGATCCTGAACCCGGGCAAGGTCTTCGTCTAGCGGTGGTGGCGGGTCATGAGGAGTTCCCCCGTGCCCGCCGCTGGACCAGCGAAGAAGCCCTGGCGATCTGGAACATCCACCACAACTACCGCCGGCCACACACTGCCGCCGGAAACCAGCCGCCAGCATCCGCCGCGCGGCGCGTTCCCGGCTACGCGCCCGTTTTCCACAGCCGGGCGTAGTGGCCGTCCGCGGCGAGGAGTTCCTCGTGGGTGCCCTGCTCGACGATGCGGCCGTGGTCGAGCACCACGATCCGGTCGGCGCGCGCCGCCGTCGCGAGGCGGTGGGCCACCACGAAGGTCGTGCGGCGCTTGGCGACCGTCTCGGTCGCGGCCAGCACCGCCGCCTCCGTCGACGGATCCAGCGCGGCCGTCGCCTCGTCGAGCAGCAGCACGTCCGGGTCCACCAGCTCCGCCCGGGCCAGTGCGACGAGCTGGCGCTGGCCCGCCGACAGCGATCGTCCGCGTTCGCCGACCGGCTGGCGGAAACCCTGCGGCATGGCGGCCACCGCGTCGAGAGCGCCCACCGCCCGCACCGCGGCCTCGACCTCCGCGTCGCTCGCGGACGGCGCGCCGTAGCGGACGTTGTCGGCCACCGTGCCGGAGAACAGGTGCGCCTCCTGCGGCACCACGCCCATCCGCCGGTGCAGCCCGGCCAGGTCGTAGTCCCGCACGTCCACCCCGTCGATGCTCACCTTGCCGCTCGTCGCGTCGTAGAACCGAGCCGCCAGCTTGACCACAGTGGACTTCCCGGCTCCCGTCGCCCCGACCAGCGCCACCGTCTCACCGGGCGACACCTTGAGCGAAACATCGGTCAGCGCCAGGGAATCCGTGCCCGCGTAGGAGAAGTCGACCGCGTCGAACGCGACGTCGCCGCGCAGGCGTTCGGGCACCGGGACCGGGTCCGCGGGCGGCGGCACCGACGTCGGCGTCCGCAGCAGGTCGCCGATCCGCCGCAGGCCGACCTTCGCCTGCTGGTAGCCGTCGAACACCGACGACAGCTGCTGGATCGGCGAGAAGAACAGGTTCAGGTACAGCAGGAACCCGAGCAGCACACCGACCGCGAGCGTGCCGTTCGCGACCCGGTTCGCGCCCGCCACC
The DNA here is from genome assembly GCF_030814215.1 of Amycolatopsis thermophila. Taxonomy (NCBI): domain Bacteria; kingdom Bacillati; phylum Actinomycetota; class Actinomycetes; order Pseudonocardiales; family Pseudonocardiaceae; genus Amycolatopsis; species Amycolatopsis thermophila. The sequence continues at coordinate 3,374,755 of NZ_JAUSUT010000001.1, forward strand.
AGCACGACCGCTTCCGCGATACCGGAAAGCAGTGTCACGAAAGGGAAGTAGGTCGCGACGTAGCGCTGCGCCCGCAGCCGTGACCGGCGGTAGGCGTCGCTGCGGGAGGCGAACACCTCGGCGGACCGCTCCTCGCGGCGGTAGGCCTGCGCCACCCGCAACCCGCTCACGTTCTCCTGCATGTCGGCGTTGACGACGCTGACCTTCTCCCGCGCCTCGGTGTAGGCCGCGCTCGACAGGCGCCGGAAGATCACCGTCGCGATCACCAGCACCGGCATCACCGACAACGCGTACAACGCCAGCGAAACGTCCGTCACGAGCAACGCGGCCGTGATGCCGACCAGCGTCAGCGCGCTGATCACGGCCTGCGCCAGACCGGTCTGCAAGAAGGTCGACAACGCGTCCACATCGGTCGTCATCCGCGTCATGATCTTGCCGGACAGTTCGCGCTCGTAGTAGTCAAGCCCGAGCCGCTGCAGCTGCGCGTAGCTGCGGACCCGCAGCGAGTACAGCACGGTCTCGCCGGCTCGCGCGGTGATCCGGGTCTGCGCCGCGATCACGAACCAGTCCGCCACGATGATCGCCGCCCCGATGCCGGCGGTCAGCCACACCACCCACGTCAGCCCGGTGCGGACACCGTGGTCGACGCCCTGCTGGTACAGGGCGGGCAACGCGATCGAGGCCGCCGCGTCCAGACCGACCAGCAGGATCGCGGTGATCAGCAGCGCGCGCACCGGCCGCAGCGCGGACCCGAGCCGGAACCGCGGATCGGGCTCGGTGGCCGACCGCGGGTCCAGCTCGGGCCGGTCCGTGGCCGGTGGCAGCTTGCGGACGCCCTCCAGCAGCTCGGGTGTCGGCGGGGCGGCCAGGGCACTGCCGGCGCCCATGCCACCACCGCCCGGCACGGGCGCGGGAGCGTTGCGCTGCTGGGCCGCCTCGGCCATCTCGTCGACCGCGTCCCGGTCGCCGGTGTCCGGCCACAGCGCGGGTGTGGTCCCGGTCTCCGGGCTGGTCACGCAGTCGCGCTTGTGGACCTGCTCGACGCCCTCACCGGGGCCGGCGGTCAGCTCGCGGAACAGTTCGCACCGCTCCTCCAGTTCGGCCGCGGTGCCGACGTCCACCACGCGCCCGGCGTCGAGCACCGCGATCCGGTCGGCCAGCGACAGCGTGGACTTGCGGTGCGCGATCAGCAGCGTGGTGCGGGTCGCGGTGACCGAGCGCAGCGTCTCGTAGATGGCGGCCTCGGTGACCGTGTCCACGGCGGACGTCGCGTCGTCCAGGATCAGCACCCGCGGATCGGTCAGCAGCGCCCGCGCCAGGCCGAGCCGCTGCCGTTGACCACCTGAGAGGGTCAGGCCCCGTTCACCGACCTCGGTGTCGTAGCCGTCCGGCAGCGCGGAGATGAAGTCGTGCGCCTCGGCCGCCTTGGCCGCGGCGATCACCTCCTCGTCGCCGGCGTCCGGGCGGCCGTAGGCGATGTTGTCGCGGATCGACGTGGAGAACAGGAACGCCTCCTCGAACACCACGCCGATCGCGCGGCGCAGGTCGGCCAGCCGGACGTCCCGCACGTCGCGGTCACCGATCCGCACGCTGCCCGAGTGCGCGTCGTAGAAGCGGGGCAGCAGCAGCGAAATCGTCGACTTGCCCGAGCCCGCCGTGCCGACCAGCGCCAGCGTCTCCCCGGGTTCGGCGCGCAGGCTCAGCCCGTCCAGCACCGGTTCCGACCGCGTGTAGCCGAAGCGGACGTCGTCCAGCTCGATGCCCAGGGGACCGTCGGGCAGCGGCTGCGGGTCGGCCGGGTCGGTGACCTCGGGCTGAGCGTCGACCAGCTCGTACACGCGTTCCGCGCCCGCCCGCGTCAGCTGCGCCTGCACCACCAGCGCCGACATCATCCGCGCCGGGCCGATCAGCCCGGACACGTAGCTGGCGAACGCGAGGAACGTGCCGAGCGTCACCTGGCCGTTCAGCGCCAGGAGCCCGCCGAACGCCAGCACCGCGACCTGACCGGCCGCGGGCAGCGCGGACGTCGTCGCCGTGGGGATCGCCGCCAGCCGCGCCGAGCGCAGCCGCTCGGCGAACAGTCGCCGCGCGGTCTTCTCCAACCGGGCGACCTCGCGCGCCTCCTGCCCGAAGCCCTTGACCACGCGGACACCGGTGACGGTCTCCTCGACGTGCTGGGCCACGTCCGCGGCCCGTTGCTGCGCCGACCAGGTCGCCGGGAACAGCCGCTTGCGCGCGGAAGTCGCGACGATCACCACCGCAGGCACCACGACCAGCGCGATCAGCGTGAGCGCCGGTGACATCCACAGCATCGCGGCGAGCGAGAACAGCGCGAACACGACCGAACCCGCGGACAACGGCACGACGAACAGCAGCGACACCACCAGCTGCAGGTCGGTGATCGCGCGCGACACCACCTGGCCGGTGCGCAGCGAATCCTGCTTGCCGCCGTCCAGCCGCGACACCGCGTCGAACACCCGCTGACGCAGGTCGTGCTGCACGTCCAGCGCCAGGCGTCCGCCCAGGTAGCGGCGGACGAACGCGGTGCCGAACATCAGCACCTGCACGGCGATCAGGCCGCCGACGAGCAGCCCCAGCCGCTCGGTCTGCCCCACCACCGCGTCGTCGACGGCCAGCTTCACCAGCAGCGGGCTGGCGGCCTGCAGGCCGACGCTGAACACCGCCGCGGCCAGCGACGTCACGACCAGGGCCGGATGCCGCCAGCAGGCCGCGGCCAGCCGGCGGATCCAGCCCTGTGGAGAGTTCTCGGCGATGGGTGGCGCAGCAGTCACCCCGCCAGGTTATGCGTGCCGGGCTAGGTGATGTCGCGGCGCTGGTTGGAGGCCCAGCCGCCGAGGAAGAACGCCATGGTCCAGGCCAGGAAGACCAGCGCGGCGGCCCACCACGAGATCACGCCGGGCGCCCCGGCCGAGAGCTGCAGCCCGAGCTTGTCCCAGTGCTCCACGCCACCCGGCAGGTTGATCGAGTCGATGCCGAACGCCTTCGCCGCGATGCCGCCCACGATGCCGTTCGCCGTGCCGTTCGGCAGGATCGCGCCGAAGACGTCGCTGGTGTTCCACAGCACGACGACGAGCACGTTCTCCACGATCAGGAAGTAGCCGATCAGCAGGATCACCGCGAGCACGATCTTGTTGAGCACCGCGCCGAACCCGATGCCGAACAGCGTCACCAGGACGTAGGCCAGGATGGTCGCGCCGAGCGCGGCCATCCACTGCCCGCCGGTGGGCAGCCGGTCGCTGTCCACGGTGATCACCGTCGCCAGCGCGGCCAGCCCGAAGCTGAGCAGGCCGTACAGCGCGCCCCACAGGATGTAGGTGATCATCTTCGCGGTCAGCGCGGACACCCGGTTCGGCGCCGTCAGGAACGTCGTCGTGATCGTCTTGCTGTTGTACTCGCCGGCGAGCGCGAACACGCCGAAGATCGCCGGCACCAGCTGCGCGATGTTCACGCCGTGCGCGATGCTCAGCAACCCCACCGGGAGCGCGTCCGCCGACACGCCGGCCTGCTCGGCGATGATCCGCGCGGTGCCGGAGCCGATCCAGTCGGCGAAGTCGTTGGTGATCTTGCCCCAGGCGAACGACATCCAGAACGAGACCAGCACCAGCGGGATCACCAGGATCCACCAGGTGTTGAGGCTGAGCGTCTTGCGGAACTCCGCCTTGATCAACCGGCCCATCAGCCCTGACCTCCCCAGCCGCCGTGGCCCTGCTGGTATCCCGGCGGTGCTTGCTGGTACTGCTGCTGCGGTGGGTATCCCGGCGGCGGCGGTCCCCAGCCGCCCTGCTGCGGCGGCCCGCCGTAGGGCTGCTGCGGCATCCCGGCGTACTGCGGGCTGGTCAGCTGGAAGAACAGCTTCTCCAGGTCGGCCCGCTCCTCCTCGATGCCGTACACCGCGATCCCGGCCTTGGCGACCAGGTCACCGATCTGCTGGCGGGTCGCGCCGAGCACCGCGACCCGGCCGTCCGGCGTCGGCTCCACCTGGGTGAAGCCGCCTTCCTGAAGCGCTTTCACGAGCGCGTTCGGGTCCGCCGCCTGCACGAGCACGCGCGACTGCTGGCTGCTGCGCAGCTGGTCCAGCGGGCCGTAGTAGCGCGTCACGCCGTGGCTGATGATGACCACCTGGTCGATCGTCTGCTCCACCTCGGACAGCAGGTGGCTCGACACCAGCACGGTGCGGCCCTCGCGGGCGTAGGCGCGCAGGAAGTTGCGCAGCCACACGATGCCTTCCGGGTCGAGGCCGTTCGCCGGCTCGTCCAGCACCAGCACCTGCGGGTTGCCGAGCAGCGCGGTCGCCAGCGCCAGCCGTTGCCGCATGCCGAGCGAGAACCCGCCGGCGCGGCGGTCCGCGGCACCGGACAACCCGACCAGGCCCAGCACCTCCTCGACGCGCTGGTCCGGCGCGCCGATCGCCGCGGCGTACACCTTCAGGTGGTTGCGCGCGCTGCGCTTCGGGTGGAAGCCCTCGTTCTCCAGTACCGCGCCCACGACCTGCGCCGGGTTGCCCAGCTGGTGATAGGGGCGGCCGTTGATCGTCGCGACGCCCGCGGAGGGCGTCACCAGGCCGAGCAACATGCGCAGGGTGGTCGTCTTCCCCGCGCCGTTGGGGCCGAGGAAGCCCGTCACCGAACCGGGCCGGACCTCGAAGCTCAGGTTCTGCACCGCGGCGACCGGCCCGAAGTGTTTGCTCAGGTTCTGCACGACTATCCGGCCGCTGCCGTCGTGTTGCATGCGCGCCCCTCCCGGCCCGGTGAACATGATCGCGGGCACATAGTGCCCTACTCGTGTTCGGTTCGAGCCGCGCGGGGGCCGCGTGTCGGCGGGGAGGAGACAAAGGGGCGGCCCGCTCAACCAGCCTGGGGGTCACTGGGAGCGGGCCGCCGTGTACCAGCTTAGGCGGTATCGCCGGACTTCGCCCACGCGGGGGCGGAAAACTTCTTCACGGATCGCACCGGGAGCGCGGCGGTCCCTCACGGGCGGGAACCGCCGCGACCGATCAGGCCAGGACGTCGGCCAACGGCGTGTGCCGCAGGTCGTGCGCCTCGGCGACCGGAGCGTTCGTGAGCGCACCGGCGTGGACGTTGAGGCCCAGCGACAACGGCTGGTTGCCGCGCAGGGCCGCCTGCCATCCGCGGTCGGCGAGCTGGACGGCGTAGGGCAGCGTCACGTTGGTCAGCGCGTAGGTGCTCGTGCGCGGAACCGCGCCGGGCATGTTGGCCACGCAGTAGAAGACCGACTCGTGCACCTGGTAGGTGGGCTCGTCGTGCGTGGTCGGGTGCGAGTCGGCGAAGCAGCCGCCCTGGTCGATCGCGATGTCCACGAGCACGCTGCCCGGCTTCATCCGCGCGACCAGGTCGGTGGAGACCAGTTTCGGCGCCCGCGCGCCGGGCACCAGCACGGCGCCGACCACGAGGTCGGCCTCCAGCACGGCCTGCTCGACGGCGAAGGCGTTCGAGGTGACGGTGCGGATGCGGCCGGCGAAGTCGTGGTCGATCTGGCGGAGGCGGTCCACATTGGTGTCCAGGATCTCGACATCGGACCCGAGACCGAGCGCGATGCGCGCGGCGTTGAGGCCGGCGACACCGCCACCGATGACGACCACGCGCGCGGGGTGCACGCCGGGCACGCCGCCCGGCAGGACCCCGCGGCCGCCGCTGGGCTTCATCAGCGAGTGGGCGCCGACCTGGGGCGCGAGGCGCCCGGCGACCTCGGACATCGGCGCGAGCAGCGGTAGCGCGCCGGAGGGCTGCTGCACGGTCTCGTAGGCGATCGCGGTGGTGCCGGCGTCCAGGAGGGCCTGCGTGAGCGGCCGGTCCGCGGCGAGGTGGAGGTAGGTGAACAGGACCTGGTCACGGCGCAGCCGCGGGTACTCCTCGGCGACCGGCTCCTTGACCTTGAGGACCATCTCGCCCTCGGCCCAGACGTCGTCCGCGGTGGCGAGGATCTTCGCCCCGGCGGCGGTGTACTCGTCGTCGCTGATGGCGGACCCGGTGCCGGCGCCGGTTTCGATGAAGACCTCGTGGCCCCGCGTCGTCAGCTCGTGCACCCCGGCCGGGGTCACGGCGACGCGGTACTCGTGCTTCTTGACCTCGCGGGGGACGGCGATGCGCACTGCTTCCTCCTGCACCTGGCGGACGTGGTGCTGACCACGGTGAACCACCCGGATGGCGGTGTCATCGTTCCTCCACGACAATTCTCCTGCGCCGCGATGGTGCCCGCACGACAAGCTCTTGACCTCCACCTTGGTGGAGATCGCACGCTGATCCCCATGAGAGCCGTGTGGTTGAAGGAGTTCGGCGGGCCCGACGCGCTGGTGCCCGGGGAGGCGCCGGACCCGGTGCCCGGCGCGGGGCAGGTGCTGATCGGGGTGACGTTCGCCGGCACCACGTTCGTCGAGACCCAGTTCCGGGCGGGCCTGCCGGGTCCGTTCCGGGCCGAGCTGCCGGTGATCCCGGGCAACGGGGTCGGCGGGGTGGTCCTGGACGGGCCGGCCGACCTGGTGGGGGCGCCCGTGGTGACGAGCCTGAACGGGACGGGCGGGTACGCCGAGCGCGTCGTGGTCGACGTGGCGGCCCCGTTCCGCGTCCCGGACGGTCTGGCTCTGGACGACGCGGTGGCGTTGCTGGCGGACGGCCGGACCGCGACGGCGTTGCTCCGCGCGGCGGAGGTGTCGGCCGGGGAGCGGGTGCTGGTGGAGGCCGCCGCGGGTGGCGTGGGGAGCGTCCTGGTGCAGCTGGCCCGCAACGCCGGGGCTTTCGTGATCGCGGCCGCCGGGGGTGCGCGGAAGACGGCGGTGGCGGAAGACCTCGGCGCGCGCGAGACGGTCGACTACACGCAGCCGGACTGGGCGTCGCGGGTCGGCCCCGTGGACGTCGTGTTCGACGGCGTCGGTGGTGCGATCGGGGACGCCGCGTTCGAGCTGGTGCGCCGCGGCGGGCGGCACTTCAGCTACGGCCTGGCGAGCGGTGCGTGGACGTCGGTTTCCGCGGAGTCGGCGGCCGCCCGCGGCGTCCGCCTGCACCGCGGACCGCTGGGCAGCGCGGCGGACCTGCGGGCCTGCACGTCGTGGATCCTGGCCGAAGCCGCGGCGGGACGAGTGAAACCCCTTGTGGGGCAACGCTTCCCGCTCGAGCGAGCCGCCGACGCCCACCGCGCGATCGAAACCCGCGCGACGATCGGCAAGACGCTGCTGGAGGTCTGACCCTCAGGCGGGCCGGGCCCGGACCGCGTCCCCGGCGTTGATCACTCCCGCCCTGGCCACCCGCAGGATCACGCCGAACTTGTTGTCGTGCCGGTCGATCAGGTGGGTTTGCAGCCGGGGCCACCGTTCGCGGCCGTCGGGGTCCCAGCTGGGCACCGCGCACCGGATGCACGGCCCGGTCCGCTCGCCGGCGACCTCCAGCACCACCTCGCCGACCTCCAGCGTCGTTCCGGCGCCCCAGTCCTCCTCGGCGAAGGCGGGGGCGTCGAGCGTGAGGTGGACGTTGGGGCGGAACCGGCGGAGGTCGACGGGCGCGCCGAGTTCCGCCGACAGCGCGGCCAGGGACGCCGCGAACGTCACCAGCACCGTCGGGCCGCGGTCCTGCTGCCCGTCGGCCGCGCGCAGATCCACCGGCATGCCGAACGATCCGGCCAGCGCACCGGCCAGACCGGGCTCGTCCCAGGACCACTCCCGCCCGTCCGGCGCCCGCAGCACCGGCGGCTTCGGCGGGTCGATCAGCTCCCCGTAACCCGCGCCCCAGCCGAGCATCGCCGGGTTCTGCCGCACCGTCAGCAATCGGCCGGCACGCTTCTCGCGGCCGTCGACCAGCGCGTGCGCCCGGTCGCCCGCCATGCCCCGCTCGTCGAACCGCGCGGCGCGGACTTCCTCGCCGCGCAACGACTTCACCGGCCACCGGTGCAGCGCGACCACCGAACCCTCGAACACGACCCCTCCTACGCCCAGCGCACGGCGACCAGCTGGACCAGCAATGCTAACCGGACGTCCGGGTCGTCCAGGTCGAGCGGCACGAGTTCGAGCACGCGCCGCATCCGGTACCGGAACGTGTTGGGGTGGATCCGCAACGCCTGCGCGGCCGACCGCGGATCGCCGGGGTGCCGCAGCCACTCGTAGAGCGTGCCGGCGTAGTCCGTGCGGTTGGCCCGGTCGTACTCGCGCAACTCCTCCAGCGGCCCGAGCGCGACCACACCCGCGGCCACGGCCGCCGTCGCCGTGCGGTGCAACGCCAGCGCCGTCCACAGCCCGTCGAAACTCCCGGACGGCCCGTCGATCACCCCGGCCCGCAGCAGGCTCAGCGTCTCCTCCGCCTCGGCGCGCGACCGCGGCAGTTCGCCGATCTTCACCGCACTCCCGGCCGCGACCCGGGACGCGCCACGCGAAGCCAGCGCCGGCCAGTCCGCGCCGTCGGGCACGACCGCGTACAGCAGCCCGCCCATCTCCGTCGCGATGGGACGCCGCCCGATGCCCTGCGACATCCGCTCCAGCAAGGCCAGCCGCAGACCCTCGTCGTCGCCGGGGGTGTCGATGACGACGACCCGGTGCGGTTCGTCGGTCAGCTCCAGCTCCGCGATCGCCGTGCGCGGCCCGGTCTTGCCCTCCAGCACCGCGCGCAGCAGCTCGGCCGACGCGCGCCGCTGGGCGTCCGCGTGCGCCCGCCGCCGCAACAGGTGCAGCGCCACGACCGGCGCGGTGTCGGCGAACGCGGCCGCCCGCTCGTCCGACACCGGCCCGCGCACCACCGCCCACATCGAGCCGAGCAGCTCGCCGCCCATGCGGATCGGCACGATGAGCCGCGGCAGCGTGCCATCCCGTTGCGCCGGCACGAAAATCGTCTGCCGTCCGCGGGACAGTTCGCGGAACACGCCGCGGGAGCGGAACTTCGCGAGCACGTCGTCCGGGATGCGCCTGCCCATGATCGTCGACACGCGAGCCGGGTCGGTGATGTCCTGCCGCGCCGAGTACGCCAGCACCCGCGAGTTGGTGTCCTCGATGGTCACCGGCGCGTCGACGACCGCGGCGACCGCGTCGGCGAGCCGGAACAGGTCGCCCGACCCGGGATCGCCCTCCAGCGACTCGGGTTCCTCCGCCGCCGCGTCGAGCACCGTGCGCAGCAGCCACACCAGCTGCGCCCACGCCGTCGCCGCGCGCACCTCGATCAACGCGATGCCCGCCGCTTTCGCCGCCCGCCGCACGGCGGGTTTGCGCGCGACCGGGGGCTTGAACAACACCGCCGCGGCCCCGGCCGCCGCGCTGTGCTTCACCAGGTCCACCGCCGTGTCCACGTCCGCGACGGCGACGCCGAGCACCAGGTCCCCCGCCGCCAGTTGCGCGGGCGTCCCGGGCTCGGCGATCACCACGTCCGCGACCACCGGACCGGGGTCCGGGAGCTGCACGGCGTGCAGCAGGGTCGGGCCCACCCGGTCGACCACACTGCGGACGGACACCATTTCCGCAGGATACGGTCTACCTGCTCAGCACACGGGCCAGGACGTCCCACAGCGTGCCGGCCGGATCCGCCACCTCCCCGGCGCGCCACGCGACGATCCCGTCCGGGCGGACCAGGCTCGCGCCGCCGTCGCCGAGGCCGAACACGTCGCCGGGGTCGTCGAAGTCGGTGCCGCGTTCCCGGTACGCCAGGGCGATCCCCGTCTCCGCGCGCACCGCCTCGGCCGGCTCCCGCCACCCGGCCGTGCCGAACAGCACCCAGCCGTGGCCCAGGAAGTCCCACGTGGAGCCGGTCGCGGTGGGCAGGTGCGGCGCGCGGAAGCCGGGACGCCCGGACGGCTCGACCGGGTTCTCCAGCCGGTCGTCGTCGTCCGCGAGCACCGCGCCCGAGCGGTAGCGGAACCCGAGCGTCAAGGCCACCTGGTCCACCGGCTCGGGCGCCCCGGACAGGTCGAGGTCGGGGAACATCCGCTCCTTCGCGTTGTGCAACGAGGTGCCGACCACCATCTCCGCGATCGGTTTGCGCTCGGCCTCGTAGCTGTCCAGCAGACCGGGGCCGGCGTCACCGCGGACGACGGCGGCGATCTTCCACGCGATGTCGTGCCCGTCGCCGACCGCCGTGTTGCCGCCCATGCCGCCCGTCGGCGGGGTGACCTTCGCCGCGTCGCCGACCAGGAACACGCGGCCCACCGAGAACCGCTCGGCGATGCGTGCCGCCATCTCCCACGCGCCGGTCCACCGGATCTCCGGCTGGAGACCGGGCAGGTCGGTGGCGATCCGGATCAGGCGGACCAGCCGCTCCTGCGGGAAGTCGTCGCGGCTCTCGCCGCGCTCGGGGTGCAGGTCGACCGCGAACACGTAGCGGCCGGGGGTGTCGGTGTTGGTGAGCGCACCGGTGAACTCCTGGTTCTGCAGGTAGTACAGGTCGGTGACGTCGCGCTCGAGGTGGTCGCCGAGGTCGGCGTCGAACACGACCCCGATGGAGTGCGCGATCGCCCCGGGCCCGGTGGTCGGCACGCCGAGCGCCTCCCGGATGCGGCTCCGCCCGCCGTCCGCGGCGACCAGGTAGGACGCCCGCACGGTGGTCTCCTCCCCGCCGCTGCGCACGACTGCCGTCACCCCGTCGTCGTCCTGCTCGAACGACACCAGTTCGGTGGAGAACCGCACGTCCGCGCCGGCCTTGCGGGCGCGCTCGAGCAGGATCGGCTCGACGACGTCCTGCCCGGCCATGCCCCACGGCGCCGCGGTAGCCGGGCTGAGGTCGAACTCACCGAGGTCTTCGACGATCCGGTGGAACACCGGACCCTGCAGGCTCGAACTGACGGTGATGCGCAGGCCCTGCGAGGCGCGCTTGCTGACGCCCAGCACCTCGTGGTCGATCCCGGCGAACCGGTACAGCTCCATCGTGCGCGGCGTCTGACCGGACGCGCGCGGGTGCAGGGCCGTGCCCGGGTGCCGCTCCACGGTCAGCACCCGCACGCCCTCGATGGCCAGGAACATGCTCGCGGACAGGCCGCCGAGACCGGCGCCCACGACCAGAACGTCGACTCTTTCCATGATCTTCTCCCTTGTGGTGGAAATCCCCGTGGCCATGAATCTTAGACACTAAGAGATTTAGTTGACAAGAGAGATTGCTCCCATTGGGTGGGAACTGTTGGGGGCGCTGCGCCGATCTCGCTAGCTTCGGTTGCGGCGCCCGCCGGAAGACCCGCCCAGTACCGAGGAGAACGACGATGACCGAGTCGCAGGCCTGGTCCTTCGAGACCAAGCAGATCCACGCCGGCGCGAGCCCCGACCCGGCCACGGGTGCCCGCGCCACCCCGATCTACCAGACCACGTCGTACGTCTTCCGCGACAGCCAGCACGGCGCCGACCTGTTCAGCCTCGCCGAGCCCGGCAACATCTACACGCGGATCATGAACCCGACGACGGACGTGCTCGAGCAGCGCGTCGCGGCGCTGGAGGGCGGCGTGGCCGCGCTGGCGTTCGCGTCCGGCACGGCCGCCACCAACGCGGCGATCCTGAACGTGGCCAACGCCGGCGACCACATCGTGTCCAGCCCCAAGCTCTACGGCGGAACCTACAACCTGTTCCACTACACCCTGCCGAAGCTGGGCGTGCAGGTGTCCTTCGTCGAGGACCAGAACGACCTGGACGAGTGGCGCGCGGCGATCCGCCCGAACACCAAGGCCTTCTTCGGGGAGTCCCTGGCCAACCCGGGCAGCGACGTGCTCGACATCCGCGCGGTCGCCGATGTCGCGCACGAGGCCGGCCTGCCGTTGATCGTGGACAACACGATCCCGACCCCGTACCTGCTGCGCCCGATCGAGCACGGCGCCGACGTCGTCGTGCACTCGGCGACCAAGTACCTCGGCGGCCACGGCACCACCATCGCCGGTGTGCTGGTCGACGCCGGCACCTTCGACTTCGGCGCGTACCCGCAGCGCTTCCCCGGCTTCACCGAGCCGGACCCGAGCTACCACGGTCTCAAGTACTGGGAGGCGCTCGGCCCCGGCGCGTACGCCGCGAAGGCCCGCGTCCAGCTGCTGCGCGACACCGGCGCGGCGATCGCGCCGCTGAACAGCTTCCTCATCCTGCAGGGCATCGAGACGCTGTCGCTGCGCGTCGAGCGGCACGTGAGCAACGCCAGGGCGCTGGCCGAGTGGCTGGAGCAGCGCGACGAGGTCGAGCGCGTGTACTACGCGAGCCTGCCCTCCAGCCCGCACCACGAGCTGGCGCGCAAGTACCTGCCGCAGGGTGCCGGCGCGGTGCTGTCGTTCGACCTGCGCGGCGGTGTCGAGGCGGGGCGGAAGTTCGTCGACGGCACCGAGCTGCACAGCCAGCTGGTTAACATCGGTGACGTGCGCAGTCTCATCGTCCACCCCGCCAGCACCACCCACAGCCAGCTCACCCCCGAGGAGCAGCTGGCCAGCGGCGTGACGCCGGGCCTCGTGCGGCTCGCCGTCGGGCTCGAGGGCCTGGAGGACCTCAAGGCCGACCTGGAGGCCGGGTTCCGGGCCGCCAAGGCGGACCTGTGACCGATGCGTCCACTGTGGATCCCCCTCCGGCGACCGGTGCGTGGCGGGAGGGTGATCCACCGGGACGGCGGCGGTGGGCCGCCGGCGGGCGGTTGCGGCTGGACGCCGGCGGGACGCTGCCGGAGTACCGGATCGCGTACGAGACGTGGGGGCGGTTGAACTCCGACGCCTCCAACGCGGTCCTGATCGAGCACGCCCTCACCGGTGACAGTCACGCCGCCGGGGAGGCCGGGCCCGGGCACCCCACGCCCGGCTGGTGGGACGGCCTGATCGGGCCGGGGCGCGCGCTGGACACCGACGAGCTGTTCGTCGTGGTGCCCAACGTGCTCGGCGGGTGCCAGGGTTCGACCGGGCCGTCGTCGGCCGACCCGGACGGGCGGACGTGGGGCGGCCGGTTCCCGCGGATCACGATCCGCGACCAGGTCCGGGCCGAGGCCGTGGTCGCCGACGAGCTGGGTGTGTCGCGGTGGGCCGCGGTGCTCGGCGGGTCGATGGGCGGCATGCGGGCACTGGAGTGGGCGGTGACGTTTCCCGCGCGGGTGGCGGGGTTGCTGGTGCTGGCCGCCCCGGCGGCGTCGTCGGCCGACCAGATCGCCTGGGCCGCGCCGCAGCTGCACGCGATCACGTCCGACCCGGGCTGGCGCGGCGGCGACTACCACGACGCTCCGCCGGGCGCGGGGCCGCATCGCGGGCTCGGGGTGGCCCGTCGGATCGCGCACGTGACTTACCGCAGCTCGCTGGAGCTGGACCAGCGGTTCGGCCGGCAGCCGCAGGGTGCGGAGAACCCGCTGGACGGCGGCCGGTACGCGATCGAGTCCTATCTCGACCACCACGCGGACAAGCTGGTGCGCCGCTTCGACGCGGCGTCCTACGTGCTGCTCACGGAGTCGATGAACACGCACGACGTGGGCCGCGACCGCGGCGGGGTCGGCGCGGCGCTGGCGGGCGTGACCGCCCGGAGCATCATCGCGGGCGTGGACAGCGACCGCCTCTACCCGATGCGGCAGGCGCACGAACTGGCGGCGGGGATCCCGGGAGCGGGCGAGGCGGCGGAGATCAGTTCGCCGTACGGGCACGACTCGTTCCTCATCGAGACGGCGCAGGTGGCGGCGCTGGTGAAGGCCCTGCTCCACTAGGCCGCGTCTGGCAAAGCGTTTGTCCAGGTGATGACGTCGTGGAGGAGGACGGCGGCGCGGTAGACGGTGGCGGGTTTGTCGAACCGGGTGGCGATTCCTCGCCGTTGTGGATGGCCGCCCGGACCCCGCCCGTGGAGGTGGGTGCGGCTGGCGCGGGAGGAGTCGGCCTTGTCCCCGCGCACCCGGTCGGGGCCAGTCCGTGCTCGCCCGCCGCCCAGGCGGGGCACCCGCAGGTGGGCCAGTGCGCGGCCGCGCGATGGTGGAGCAGTCAGTACCACTTCTCGGCGCAGGTACGGCCGTCGTTGCCGTTGAAGACGCAGGGCTGCGCGACGAGGTCGTGTGCGGAGACCTGGAACTGCGCGTCGAACTCCTTCACGTAGCCGGACGGCTTGCCCTTCGTGGTGGCGACGTCCTGCGTGTAGGTCTGCTCGTGGCTGGGGATGAAGTCGTCGGGCGTGACGTACTGGATGCGGAACACCGCCTCGTGCTCGTCGGCCGCCGTGTCCTTCACCCAGCCCTTGACGCTGAAGTTGCGCCCCTCGCACAGGGTGCCGCCGATCTCCGCACCGGGGAACGACGCGTGCACCTGGCGGCACTTCGTCACCGCCCACGCCGCGGGGGCGGTCGCCGGCGGGAGCAGCACCGCGGACAGCGACGTCAGCGCGGCGATGGTGAGGACTCGCCACTTCATGGAATCCCCTTCCGATCGCGACGGGGCGGCGTGCTTCTCACGAACAACGTGAGAATCGCGAAAAAGACTAACAGAGCGAGCGGGCGAGAAAACCACTCGAACGAGCGGCAAAACCGGCCCCCGTCGGCCCCCGTCGACCGGGGCCGGCGGCGACCCCTAGGTCAGCGCCTCGGAGATCCAGTCCGTCACAGGCAGGTCCCGTTCGAGGCATTCGGCCGACAGGCGCATCGTCCAGCGCAGCGCCTGCAGCGTCAGGCTGTCCACCTCGTCGCGGTTGGCGCTCGCCAGCGCGATCTCCACCTGCTCCGCCGCGGCCTCCGCGTTGCCGTGGACCTCCGCCAGCAGCGTGCGGACCGCGGTGCGCACCGGCGGGTCGGCCTGGTCGATGGAGACCTCCTCGCCGGTCTCGTCGAACACCTGCACCTTCACCGGGGCACTGCCGCCGTCGCCGAGCGTGGTCACCATCGTGCTGCACTCCTCGAACAGGAGCAGCATCAGCTCGCGCGTCTCGGCGCTGCTCGACGGCGCCACCTCCTCGAGCGCGTCGTCGTCGCGGCCGAGCTGCATCGCGACGAGGGCGCGCTGCGCCCGCGAGATCAGCCGCTCCCGGTCCTGGGTCACGGGATCTATCAAAGCCGGGGAAAGGCGTTCAACGGTAGTGGGAAAAACGAGTGACGTGATGATCACGCCGCGGCCTGCAGCGCCCCCAGCGCGAGACGCCGCAGCAGGACGGCCAGTTCGTCGTCGTCCAGATGGCGGTTGTACGGCGTGGAGTTGATCAACCCGAACACGGCGTGTGCCGCCGAGCGCGCCTGGCGTTCCCCCACTCCGGGGACGGCGTCCCGGATCACCTTGACCCAGATCTCCACGTAACGACGCTGGAGCGCCCGCACCTGCTTGCGGTCGGCGTCGGTGAGGTTGGCCAGGTTGCGCTCCTGCACCGTGATCAGCGACGGGTGGGTGAGGGCGAAGTCGACGTGGAACTCGACCAGCTCGGCCAGCGCCTGCTCCGGGTCCGCGGTGGCGTCGACGCGGGCGGTACCACCGTCGAGGAGGTAGTGGCTGATCGAGTTCAGCATCTCCCCGAGCATCGCGTCCTTGCTGCGGAAATGCCGGTACAGCGCGGGACCGGAGATGCCGACGGCCGCCCCGATGTCGTCGATGCCGACGCCGTGGAAGCCGTGCCGGGCGAACAGTTCCGCGGCCGCGCTCAGGATCTCTTCGCGGCGGGTGGCCTTCTCGCCGGTGACCAGCGGCGTGGGACTCGTCGACACGTGAACATCTTATCGAGTCAGGTTAGCGAGCGCTAACGTCAGCCGGCTGTCACCTGTTGGTAGCGCAAAAGCCTCCGAAAAGGGGCTCCCTCGTGAGCATTGCACCTGGTAATCGTTCAGTGAGTTGATTACTCACGGAAGGTGGTCCCCGCTGTGCTGAGAAGGCTTGCTACCACCGTCGTCGCCGCCCTGGCCACGATCGGCCTGTTCCCCGGGGTGGCGGGTGCCGCCACCCTCGACTACGTCGCGCTCGGTGACTCCTACTCATCCGGGGTGGGCGCCGGCAGCTACCTCGACTCGTCCAGCTGCAAGCGCAGCTCGAACGCCTACCCGGTGCTCTACTCCGGGCAGACCGCGGCTTCGCTGAACTTCCAGGCGTGTTCCGGCGCGAAGACCTCGGACGTGCGGAACAACCAGCTCAGCGCGCTGTCCAGGGAGACCGACCTGGTCACGATCAGCGTCGGCGGCAACGACGCGGGCTTCGCGGGCGTCATGCAGGACTGCATCCTCGGCGGGGACTCCGGCTGCAAGACCGCGATCGACAACGCGAAGGCCTTCGTCAACGGCACACTGCCCGGGCTGCTGGAGAACACCTACGACGAGATCCGGTCGCGCGCCCCGAAGGCCACCGTGATCGCGCTGGGGTACCCGCACTTCTACAAGATCGGCGGCTCGTGTTCGGTCGGGTTGTCCGATACGTCCCGCGGTTACATCAACGGCGGCGCGGACGCGCTGGACTCGGTCATCCAGAAGAAGGCCTCGGAGGCGGGCTTCGCGTTCGCCGACGTGCGCCCGGCCTTCACCGGCCACGAGATCTGCTCCGGCGACGCGTGGCTGCACAGCGTGACGTACCCGATCGACGAGTCCTACCACCCGACGGCGACCGGGCAGGCCCAGGGCTACTACCCGTCACTGGTGGCCGCGCTCGGCTGACGCCATCGAGGGGCGGCCGTCCGGTGCGGCCGCCCCTCGATGGCGCTCAGGTGTGCGGCGTGGGCCGGTAGATCAGCTCCTGCGTGCGGCCGTCGAGCGTCCGGCTCTCCAGAAGCTCCAGGTCGAAGTCGGCGCCGCCCCGGAAGATCGGATCCAGCCCGGTCCGGGCGGTGATCACCGGGAAGAGCGTCACCTGGACGCGGTCGACCAGGCCGGCGGCCATCAGCGTCCGGTTCAGCGACAGGCTGCCGTGTGAGCGCAACGGAACGTCGGACTCCTTCTTGAGCTGGGCGATGATGTCGACGGCGTCGCCGCGCACCACGGTCGCGTCCGGCCAGTCGAGCGGTCCCCGCAGCGTGGACGACACGACGGTCGCCGGCAGGTGCCGCATCCGGGTCACCCACGGGTCGCGGACCGAGTCGTCCTCGGTGCCCGAGGCCAGCATCTGCGTGAACGCCCGGTACGTGTTGGCCCCGAACACCATCCGCTGCTCCTCGTCGTACAAGGCGAGGCGGTGCTCGAGCAGCTCGGGGCCCTGCTTGCCCCAGTAGCCCTGCCAGTCGCCGCCGGCGGCGCCGAAGCCGTCGAGGCTGGTGAAGACGTCGAACGTGTAGGTGGCGGTCATGGTGCCCCTCCTCGGGTGCGGTTTTGCGTGGCTGTCACCTCCACGTCGAACGCGCCCGGCGCCATTCGACACCTTCCCGCCCCCGACCCTGGACAGGGACGTTAGTAGTGGTTAACATCGGTCCATACGTTAACGCCTACTAACCGTGTTCGGCGTCGGACGAGGAGGGGCATGGACTTCCCGGTGCTCGGCACCTCCGCGGACCCGCGAAGCGAGCAGTACGCCCGAAACGCGACTGCCCACGCGGAGCTCACCGAGGATCTGCGCAAGCGTCTGGCGGCCGCCCGCACGGGCGGCCCCGAGAAGGCGCGTGCCCGCCATGTGGAACGCGGCAAGCTCCTGCCGCGCGACCGGGTGGACGCCCTGCTCGACCCGGGCTCGCCGTTCCTGGAGCTCTCGCCGCTGGCCGCGAACGGGCTCTACGACGACGAGGCCCCGGCCGCGGGCATCATCACCGGCATCGGCCGCGTCTCCGGCCGGGAGTGCGTCATCGTCGCCAACGACGCGACCGTCAAGGGCGGCACGTACTACCCGATGACGGTCAAGAAGCACCTCCGCGCGCAGGAGGTCGCCCTGCACAACAACCTCCCGTGCCTCTACCTGGTCGACTCCGGCGGCGCGTTCCTGCCCAAACAGGACGACGTGTTCCCGGACCGCGAGCACTTCGGCCGCATCTTCTACAACCAGGCGACCATGTCCGCCCGCGGCATCCCGCAGATCGCGGCCGTCCTCGGCTCGTGCACGGCGGGCGGCGCGTACGTCCCGGCGATGAGCGACGAGGCGGTCATCGTCCGCAACCAGGGCACGATCTTCCTCGGCGGCCCGCCGCTGGTGAAGGCCGCCACGGGCGAGGTCGTCACGGCCGAGGAACTGGGCGGCGGCGACGTCCACGCCCGCCAGTCCGGCGTCACCGACCACCTGGCCAACGACGACGCGCACGCCCTGTCGATCGTCCGCAACATCGTCGCCACCCTCGGCCCGCGCAGCCCCCGCCCGTGGGAGGTGCGCCAGGCCGAGGCCCCCGTCGTCGACCCGGGCCAGCTCTACGGCGTCGTCCCCACCGACTCGCGCACCCCCTACGACGTGCGCGAGGTGATCGCGCGCATCGTCGACGGCAGCCGCTTCGCCGAGTTCAAGAAGGAGTACGGCGCCACCCTCGTCACCGGTTTCGCGCACATCCACGGGCACCCGGTCGGCATCATCGCCAACAACGGCGTGCTGTTCGCCGAGTCGGCCATGAAGGGTGCCCACTTCATCGAGCTGTGCGACAAGCGCTCCATCCCGCTGGTGTTCCTGCAGAACATCAGCGGGTTCATGGTCGGCCGCGACTACGAGGCGGGCGGCATCGCCAAGCACGGCGCCAAGATGGTGACCGCCGTGGCGTGCGCGCGCGTGCCGAAGCTGACGGTGATCATCGGCGGTTCGTTCGGGGCGGGCAACTACTCGATGTGCGGGCGGGCGTACTCGCCCCGCTTCCTGTGGATGTGGCCCAACGCGCGGATCTCCGTGATGGGCGGCGAGCAGGCCGCGTCGGTGCTGGCGACCGTCCGGCGCGACTCGATCGAGGGCCGCGGCGGCGAGTGGTCCGCCGAGGAGGAAGAGGCGTTCAAGGACCCCATCCGCCGTCAGTACGAGGAGCAGGGCAGCCCCTACTACTCGACCGCGCGGCTGTGGGACGACGGCGTGATCGACCCGGCGGACACCCGCATGGTGCTCGGTCTCGCGCTGTCGGTGGCGGCCAACGCGCCGCTGGAACCGGTCGGCTACGGCGTTTTCCGGATGTGAGGGGCATGTTCGACACCGTCCTCATCGCCAACCGCGGCGAGATCGCCGTCCGCGTCATCAGCACGCTGCGGCGCCTGGGCATCCGCTCGGTCGCCGTCTACAGCGACGCTGACGCGGACGCGCGGCACGTGCACGAGGCCGACACCGCGATCCGCATCGGCCCGGCGGAGGCGACGCGCAGCTATCTGTCCATTCCGGACGTCGTCCGCGCGGCCGTCGAGTCCGGCGCGCAGGCCGTCCACCCCGGATACGGCTTCCTCGCGGAGAACGCCGAGTTCGCGGCGGCGTGCGAGAAGGCCGGGCTGGTCTTCATCGGCCCGCCGGTGAGCGCGATCGACGCGATGGGCGACAAGATCCGCGCCAAGGCGACCGTGTCCGCGGCCGGCGTCCCGGTCGTCCCCGGACTGTCCGATGTGGACGACTTCGCGAAGGCCGCGGACGAGGTCGGCTACCCGTTGCTGCTCAAGCCGTCCGCGGGCGGTGGCGGCAAGGGCATGCGGCTCGTCACCGAACCCGGCGAGCTGGCGGCCGCCGTCGAATCCGCCCAGCGGGAGGCCCGCTCGGCCTTCGGCGACGACCGGCTGCTGCTGGAGCGGTTCGTCACCACGCCCCGGCACATCGAGATCCAGGTGCTCGCCGACGCCCACGGCACGGTGCTGCACCTCGGTGAACGCGAGTGCAGCCTGCAGCGGCGGCACCAGAAGATCGTCGAGGAGGCGCCGTCGGTGCTGCTCGACGAGGAGACCCGCGCACGCATGGGCGCCGCGGCCGCCGAAGCGGCCCGTTCGGTCGGCTACGTCGGCGCGGGTACCGTCGAGTTCATCGTCTCCGCGCGCAAGCCGGACGAGTTCTTCTTCATGGAGATGAACACCCGCCTGCAGGTGGAGCACCCGGTGACCGAGATGGTGACCGGCCTCGACCTGGTCGAGTGGCAGGTTCGGGTCGCGGCCGGTGAACGACTGTCCTTCACCCAGGACGACATCCGGCTCGACGGGCACGCGGTCGAGGCTCGCGTCTACGCGGAGGACCCGGCGCGCGGGTTCGTCCCCACCGGCGGCACCGTGCTGGCTCTCGACGAGCCGCGCGGCCAGGGCGTGCGCGTCGACTCCTCGCTGGCCGAGGGGCTCGTGGTCGGGTCGAACTACGATCCGATGCTGGCCAAGGTGATCGCGTGGGGCCCGGACCGCGCATCGGCCCTGCACCGGCTCGACCGGGCGCTGGCCGGCACGGCCGTGCTGGGTGTGCCCACCAACGTGACCTTCCTGCGCGCGCTGCTCAACGACGCCGACGTGCGGGCCGGGAACCTCGACACCGGCCTCGTCGAGCGGCGCCTCGACGACCTGGTCGAGTCGCAGGTGCCGGAGGAGTTCTTCGTCGCGGCCGCGATGGACCGGCTGCTCGGCCTGGTGCCCGCCGACGGGTCCGACCCGTGGGCGGTGCCCAGCGGCTGGAGGCTCGGCGGTCCGGGCGGCGTCACGTTCCGGCTGCGGGCCGGGGACGCCGAGGCGCTCGTCACCGTCGAGGGCTCGCCGGACGCCGCACGGGTGACTGTGGACGGTGGCGAAGCGATCCCGGTTTCCGCCCAGCGCAAGGGGAACCGGCTCGAGGTGCACTACGGCGGCGAGTTCCGCCGGTACCTGCGCGCCGACGCGCCGCAGGACCGGGTGTGGCTGGGCCGGGACGGGCACGGTGTCGTGGTCGGCGAGCGACCCAACCTGCTCGCCACGCACGGCGAGGCGAACGCGGCCGGTCCGGTGACCAGCCCGATGCCGGGCACGGTGCTGGTGGTCAAGGTCGCGCAGGGCGACGTGGTGAGCGCGGGAGCGCCGCTGCTGGTCGTCGAGGCGATGAAGATGGAACACACGCTGGTCGCCCCGGTAGACGGCGTGGTCGAGGAACTCCGCGTCCAGGTGGGCCAGCAGGTGGCCCTCGACGAGACGCTCGCGGTGGTCAAGGAGCAGAAATGATCGACTTCCGGCTCGGCGAAGAGTACGAGGCGCTGCGCAAGACCGTGCACGACTTCGCGCAGACCGAGGTCGCCCCCGTCATCGGCGGCTTCTACGAGCGCGAGGAGTTCCCGTACGAGATCGTGCGCGGCATGGCCCGGATGGGCCTGTTCGGGCTGCCGTTCCCCGAGGAGTACGGCGGCATGGGCGGCGACTACTTCGCGCTGTGCCTGGCGCTGGAGGAGCTGGCCAGGGTCGACTCGTCGGTGGCGATCACGCTCGAGGCGGGCGTGTCGCTGGGCGCGATGCCCGTCTACCGGTTCGGCTCGGCGGAGCAGAAGGAACGCTGGCTGCCGCAGCTGTGCTCGGGTGAGGCGCTGGGCGCGTTCGGCCTGACCGAACCCGGCGGCGGCTCGGACGCCGGCGCGACCCGCACCACGGCCAAGCTGGACGGTGACGAGTGGGTGATCAACGGCAGCAAGTCGTTCATCACCAACTCCGGCACCGACATCACCCGGCTGGTCACGGTCACCGCCGTGACGGGGGAGAAGCCCGGTGGCGGCAAGGAGATCTCGGCGATCATCGTGCCGTCCGGCACCCCCGGGTTCACGGTCGCGCCGAAGTACTCGAAGGTCGGCTGGAACGCCTCGGACACCCACGAACTGTCCTTCGCGGACTGCCGGGTGCCCGCGGAGAACCTGCTCGGCGAGCGCGGCCGCGGGTACGCCCAGTTCCTGTCCATCCTGGACGAGGGCCGGGTCGCGATCGCGGCGCTGAGCGTCGGGCTCGCGCAGGGGTGCGTCGACGAGTGCCTGCGCTACGCCCGTGAGCGGGAGGCGTTCGGGCACCGCATCGGCGAGTACCAGGCCATCCAGTTCAAGATCGCGGACATGGAGGTCCGCGCCCACACCGCACGCCTGGCCTACTACGCGGCCGCGTCGAAGATGCTGCGCGGCGAGCCGTTCAAGAAGGAGGCCTCGATCGCCAAGCTGGTCTCCTCGAACGCGGCGATGGACAACGCCCGCGACGCGACGCAGATCTTCGGCGGGTACGGGTTCATGAACGAGTTCCCCGTCGGCCGGTTCTACCGGGACGCGAAGATCCTCGAGGTGGGTGAGGGCACCAGCGAGGTGCAGCGCATGCTGATCGCCCGTGAGCTGGGGCTTCGGTGAACCCGGTGCGCTGAGGCAACCTGCCGCGCCTCCCGCGCGTGTACCCCCGGGACGAGCCGGGACGGCGGGGGGCGCGGTGGACGAGGATTTCGCGGAGTTCGTACGGGTGGCGCTACCCGGGCTGCTCCGTTACGGCCATCTCCTGACCGGCAATCCGCACGACGCGGCTGACCTGGTGCAGATCGTGCTGGAGAAGATCGGCGTCCGCTGGTCGTCGTTGCGCGCCGCCGAGAGCCCGCTGCCGTACGTGAAGCGGGCCATGGCGAACACGCACGTCAGCCGGTGGCGCAGCAGGCGGCGGGAGAACCTGGTCGCCGACATCCCGGAGCCTCCGCCGGTCGCCCCGGTCGATCGTCTCGAGAACGAGCCCCTGTGGCTGGCGCTCGCCGATTTGCCGCCGCGGCAACGGACCGTCATCGTGTTGCGTTACTACGAAGGACTGTCCGAGGCCGAGATCGCGGCGGCGATGCGGATCAGCCCGGGGACGGTGAAGAGCCAGGCCAGCAAGGCGCTGGCCGGTCTGCGGGGGAAGTTGGGGAGCCTGGTTTTGGCGGGGGACGAGTCGTGAACCTCGAAGACGAGCTGGACCGGCTGTTCCAGGACGAGCGGGTCGACGTGCCCGTGCGGCCCGGTGCCGAGCTGCTGATCGTGGCCGGCGCGCGCCGGCGGCGACAGCGGCGCCAGGCGGCGACGGTGGTCGGCGGCGCGATGGCGGTCGCCGTGGTGGCCGTGGCGGGCATCGCGCTCGGTGGCGTCGGCGGGGGCACCGACGACACGCTGCCCGCGACCAACCTGCCGCTCACGACGCTTCCGTCGAGCGCCGTGTCCGTGTCCGGCCCGCCCCCGGTGCCGACGGCGGATTCCAGCAGCGTGCCGCCCCCGTCGTCGGCGGTGTCCGCACCGGCGACCGTGCCCGGTTCGAACGTCGCCACCCGGAGCGCCCCGAGGACCACCGGCGCGGCGACGAGCTCCCAGCAGCGGCCGGCTTCGACGGACAAGACGCTCGGGCCGACCGGCTGGGGCCGGCTGGTTCTGGGGATGAGCGAATCGGCGGCCGTGGCCACGGACGAGTTCGACATGTCGGAGGGCGTGTCCGGCAGCCCGTGCCACCGCTACTGGCTGCGTGGCACCAACGATGCGCCGGTGGACATCTCGCCGACGTACGGGGTGGCCCGCATCCCGGCGAAGACGGGCGTGACGACCCCGGAGGGCCTGGGAGCCGGTTCGACGGACGCCGAGGTGATGGCCGCGTACCCGAACGCCACGACGGCCGACTACACCATCACGGCGCCAGTGCCGGGCAACCCCAAGGCGGTGTACGTGTTCCACACCAGTCCGGCGCAGAAGGTCTTCAGCCTGGACCTCGAACTGGCGACGCACAACTGCTGAGGGCCGAGGCGGGACACGCACGATCCGGCGACCGGCAACGCAAGGCGACGTGGGCCCCACGAGACCTCCCGACGCCCGGCAACGCCAGGCGACGCACGGCCTCCCCAGACCTCCCGGCGGCCTGCGACGCAGGCGAGGCGCGGCCTCCCTAGACCTCCCGGCGGCCTGCGACGCAGGCGAGGCGCGGACCCCACGAGACCTCCCGGCGCCCGGCAACGCCAGGCGAGGCAGGCCCCCACCAGCCGAACCGGAACCCGGCAACGCTAGGCGAGGTGTGCCCCTCACGAGGCCTCCCGCCGGCCGGCAACGCAAGCCGGCACACGGACTCCCCAGACCTCCCCCGCCCCCGATCCCCAGCCCGCCTTTGGTCGCCGATCAGGCGTGTCAAGGTACTCTTTCCCGCCTTGACACGCCTGCTCGGCGACCGAAAACACTCCACCCGGAGGGGGCGGGGGAGGTCGGCACCCAAGGCGACCGCTCAGCGCCGTGAGGCGCCCTGCCGCCGCGAAGCGGCGAAAAGAAAAAGATCAAAAGATGTCCTCGCCGGACGGGCAGGCTCCGGGATGGCCGGGGAATGCAGGCCGCGTCACCTCATGCAGTGGGTCGCTGGGTGGTCATCCCGTCGCCTGATTGAGGCCTATCACTGTGAGCCAGGCCCGCACGCTTTGTGTTCTTCGGCTCGCGACCCGGCGCAGGGTGCGGGCCTGGCTCACAGTGATGTGACGGCCTCAGGCGACGGGATGACCACCCAGCTCCTTTTAGGGCAGGGCGCTTCCGCGCGGACGCCTGTTCCTGGCCACTTCGGACGGTCGCCGAGTGTGACACCTCTGGCGCGAGTGTTAGTTACCCGGCAGTATGGTCGCCATGGCAACGTTGCATGGCAAGGTCATCGTGATCACCGGGGGCGCGCAGGGCATCGGCGCCACCACCGCTCGCGCCCTCGTCGGCCGGGGTGCGAAGGTTGCGATCGGCGACCTGGACCCGGTCCTGGCCGACAAGACCGCCGGTGAGCTGGGCGGCGACACGATCGCCCTGCCCCTGGACGTCACCGACCACCGCGGTTTCACCGAGTTCCTGGACGAGGTCGAGCGCCGTCTCGGCCCGATCGACGTGCTGATCAACAACGCCGGCGTGATGCTGCTGTCGCCGCTGGCCGACGAGGACGACGCCGCGACGGCCAAGCAGATCGACGTCAACCTGAGCGCGGTCATCCACGGCACCCGCGAGGCGGTGCGTCGCATGCGCCCGCGTGGCCGCGGCCACATCGTCAACGTGGCGTCGATGGCGGGCAAGGCCGGATTCCCCGGCGCGGCCACCTACTGCGCCACCAAGCACGCGGTGGTGGGGCTGTCCGAGGCGGTGCGGCAGGAGCTGCGCGGGTCGGGTGTGGACGTTTCGTGCGTGATGCCCGCCGTGGTGCGCACCCACCTGGCGGACGGGCTGCCGGAGACGAAGCTGTTCCCGTCGCTGCGGCCGGAGGACGTCGCCAAGGCGATCGTCGAGGCGCTGGAGAAGCCGCGGTTCGACGTGTTCGTCCCGAAGTCCCTGGACGTGACCGGCCGGGTCAGCCGGCTGCTGCCGCGCGCGGTCGCCGAGTGGTTCATGCGGGCGATCGGCGCGGACAAGGTGTTCACGCAAGCGCATGCGGGTGCTCGCGCGGAGTACGAGGCGAGGGTGAGGCGGCCGTGAAGTAGCGTCGATCCGGCGGACAGGATCCAGACGTGAACGGAGTTGCGAGGTAGATGCTGACACCTCCGGTGGCCGCGATGGCGGCGAACGCGCTCGGCGTGCTGCGCGGCGGCCTCGCCGACCTGCGACCGGTGCCGCGCGTCCTGGTCGACCAGGGCCCCAACCGGTCGCTGTACCGGATGACCCCGTCGCCGGACGGTGACCCGGTGCTGCTCGTGCCGCCGCTGGCCGCCCCGGCGTTGTGCTTCGACCTGCGGCGCGGCTGCAGCCTCGCCGAGCACCTCGTCGACCGGGGGCGCCGCACCTACCTCGTCGACTACGGCACGGTCGCGTTCTCCGACCGGCGGCTGGGCATCGAGCACTGGATCGACGAGGTGCTGCCGCGGGCGATCCGCAAGGTCAGCGAGGACTCCGGCGGGCGCGGCGTGCACCTGGTCGCGTGGTGCCTGGGCGGGCTGTTCGCCCTGCTGACCACCGCGGACCGCCCGGATCTGCCGGTGCGGTCGATCACCACGGTGGCCTCGCCGGTCGACTTCACCGCCATCCCGCTGGTC
Organism: Amycolatopsis thermophila; assembly: GCF_030814215.1. Taxonomy (NCBI): domain Bacteria; kingdom Bacillati; phylum Actinomycetota; class Actinomycetes; order Pseudonocardiales; family Pseudonocardiaceae; genus Amycolatopsis; species Amycolatopsis thermophila. The sequence continues at coordinate 3,400,450 of NZ_JAUSUT010000001.1, forward strand.
GCGCCGTTCCGTCCGCTGGTCGACCTCACCGGCGGCTACCTGCTGACACCGCTGTACCGGATGTTCGGCGGCGCACCGTCCTATGTGGTCGAGCGGGTGTTCTGGGCGACCGGGATCAACAAGCAGATCACCAAACCGCTGGCGATCCTGCAGAACCTCGGCGACCGCGACTACCTCGCCCAGATCGAGGCGGTCGACCACTTCATGGACAACATGATCGCCTACCCCGGCCGCACGTTCGGCCAGATGTACCACCGGTTCTTCCGGGCCAACGACCTCGTCGAGGGCGGGCTCGACCTGAACGGGCGGATCATCTCGCTGTCCGGTGTGCAGGTGCCGACGCTGGTGGTCGCCGGGCGCAACGACACCATCGCCCCGCGGCGCGCCGTGGAGCGGCTGGTGCCGTTGCTGGAGAACGCGCCGTCGGTGCGGTTCGAGACGGCCCCGGGCGGGCATCTCGGTGTCCTGACCGGACGCCGCGCCCGGGACACGACGTGGCGTTTCCTCGACGAGTTCCTGGACGAGCACCTGACCTAGGCGGGTTCGATGGCGTGCCAGCGGTTGAAGACGTTGTGCGGGTCGAATTCGGCCTTGACGCGTTGCAGGCGCCGGTAGTTCTCCTCGCCGTAGCCCGCCACGATGCGGTCGGTGCCTTCGTTGCCGATGAAGTTCAGGTAGACGTCACCGGTCGCCCACGGTTTCATGTCGGCCCGGAGGTTGCGGGCCCAGGCGATCGCGCGTTCGTCGTCGGCGGGGGCGGCCCACAGGCCGAGCGGGTGCACGGCCCACTGGGAGTCCCGGTTGAAGCCCGGCCATTCCCGGCCCCGCCCGACCGCGCCGCCCCAGGGCAGGAGCACTTGCTGCGACGGTGACGGCGTGACCATGTCGTAGGCGCGTTCGCAGAACCGGTCCAGCGCCTCGTCCGGGAGCTCGCGCAGGTTCTCGTCGGACCAGTAGTTGCGGAAACCGGGCGGGTCGTCGAGCATGCACTGCAGGTCGGCGTAGGGGACGTCGGCGATGACTTGGCCCTGGGGTGCGGTCGCCAGGAGCGGCCCGATGACGTCGTGCAGCGCGGTTTCCGGTCCGAGGTGGGTCACCAGGACGCCGCAGCAGAGCTGGCCGACCAGGTGTCCCGGCACGAACTCCTCGGGCGGGCCGGTCATGAAGAGCAGGGCGCCGCCGACGTCTTCGGGTGCGGTGCGGATGAGGTCGCGGTAGACGCCGGCAACGGCGCGGCCCTGGTCGGCGGGCCACAGCAACAGGGCGATCGAGAACTCGGGCACCTCGTGCAGGCGGAAGGTGAGTTCCGTGGCAACGCCGAAGTTGCCGCCGCCGCCGTGCAGGGCCCAGAACAGGTCGGGGTTCTCCTGCTCGCTGGCGGTGACTTCGCGACCGTCGGCGGTGACGAGGTCGACGGCGAGGAGGTTGTCGCAGGCGAGGCCGAACTTGCGCTCGATCCAGCCGGAGCCGCCGCCGAGTGTGAGGCCGGCGACGCCGGTGGTCGACACGCGGCCGCCGGTGGTGGCGAGGCCGTGCGGCTGGCAGGCCCGGTCGAATTCGCTCCACACCGCGCCGCCACCGACCTTGGCGGTCTGCGTTTCCGGGTCGACGACCACGGCGTTGAGGCGCCGCAGGTCGACGACGAGGCCGCCATCGACGAGGCACGCCCCGGCGACGCTGTGACCACCCCCGCGCACGGCGACCGGCAGGCCGTTTTCGGTGGCGTACCGGAGCGCCGCTTTGACGTCCGCGACTGTGGCGCACTGGGCGACCACGCGCGGACGGGCGGTGAGCATGGAGTTGAAGACGCCGCGGACGTCCTCGTAGTCGTCGTCGAGCTCCGTCACGATCCGGCCGTCGAAGTCCGAGCGCAACCTTTCCACCGCGGCGGGCTCGATCAGGTGATCAGTCATCGTGCCTCCCTTCGGGATCAGTGGGGAAAGTCGCATCCCGCGGGCGGTTGTTACAGATTTCGGCACGTGGACTGAGGATTCGACGAGGAGGAAGATCTTGTGTGGACGGTCGCCCGGTCGCTGGTGGATCTCCCGCGGCACGGCGAGCAGGGTGTCGATCCGGCCGGCGATCCCGTGCTGGACGGCCTGCTCGTCGAGAGCGGCGAGGTGTCAGGCGTTGTCCGCGGCCACTGTGTCGGCGTGGCGGTGGACGACCTTCCACTCCCCGTTCTCGCGGCGGTAGATCTGGGTCGCGCGCAGGGTGTAGTCGCGGGGTTCCCCGTTCACCGACGCGCTCGTGTGCTCGTAGCCGACCGTATACGCCAGGTCGCCCTGCACGTCGGCCGCGACGGGTTCGTAGCGGTAGGACGTGCAGTTCGAGAAGGAGTTTTCGAGCCGCCGGAACACCTTCTCGACCTCCTCCGGCCCGTTCGCGTTCAACCAGGCGCCGAGGATCGTCACCGGGGCCGTCCGGGACCAGATCGCACGCCGGGCCCCGGCGTCACCGTTGTGCAGCGCGATCTCCGCGTCGCGCCATCGGGAGTCCAACCACGCGAGGAAGTCGTCGCGATCGCTCATGGTCCACCTCCAGGGCCTGTGGACCCCTCATTGAACGCCCACGCGGGCCGCGACACCAGCCACGTCGACCGGACCTGGTCGATCAGCGGCAACGGCCGGCTCTCACCGGAGCGCGGCGATCGTCATCACCGTCGATGCGGGCGAGGCCGAGAGCGCACCGCCCGGCTCGCAACATCAGGCGAGCCGGGCGGTTTCCCGTGCCTCACAACCTACTTCAGTTCCGCCGAAGTCTTCCCCAGCAACCGGCGCGCCACGATGAGCTGCTGGATCTGCTGCGTGCCCTCGAAGATGTCCAGGATCTTGGAGTCCCGGGCCCACTTCTCGAGCAGCATCTCTTCCGTGTAGCCGAGCGTGCCGATCAGTTCGACGCACTTCAGGGTGATGTCGACGACCGACCGGCCCGCCTTCGCCTTCGCCATCGAGGCTTGCAACGAGTTCGGCTTGCGGTTGTCGGCCATCCAGGCCGATTCCAGGGTCAGCAGGTACGCCGCTTCGTAGTCGGCTTCCAGCTCCAGGTACGCGGCCGCCGCGGCGTGCTGCTGGTGCGCGGGCCGGTCGTAGTCCACCACGACACCCGCCTCGGCGAGGATGCGCGCCGTCTCCTCGAGCGCGGCCCGCGCCAGGCCGACCGCCATCGCCGCCACCAGGGGCCGCGTGTTGTCGAAGGTCTGCATGACCCCCGCGAAACCCTTGGAGGTGTTGATCTCCGGCGATCCGAGCAGGTTCTCCTTGGGCACTCGGCAGTTGTCGAACCGCAGCACCGCGGTGTCCGACGCGCGGATGCCGAGCTTGTGCTCCAGCCGCACCACCTCGAAACCCGGCGTGCCCTTCTCCACCACGAACGACTTGATCGCGGCCCGCCCGACTGACTTGTCCAAAGTGGCCCACACGACCACGGCGTCCGCGCGGTCGCCCGACGTCACGAAGATCTTCTCGCCGTTGAGTACGTAGCTGTCGCCGTCCTCGGTGGCGGTCGTGGTGATGTTCGCCGAGTCCGAACCGGTGCCGGGCTCGGTGATCGCCATCGCTGCCCACGTCTTCGCGAACCGGGCCAGCTGCTCGTCGTTCGCGACGGACGCGATCGCCGCGTTGCCCAGGCCCTGCCGCGGCATCGACAGCAGCAGGCCGACGTCACCCCAGCACATCTCGATCGTGCCGAGCACGGTCGCCAGGTTGCCGCCGTTGCGGTTCCCGGTCGCCTTCTCCTTCTCGTTGCGCCGCACGCCCGCCGCGCCCGCGCCGCCCTCGCCGGAGGAGTTCAGCCCGTCCAGCACCGCGGCGAACATGTCCAGCTCGACCGGGTACTCGTGCTCGGCGCGGTCGTACTTCCGCGAGATCGGCCGCAGCACTTCCGACGCCGCCTGGTACGCCTGGTTGATCAGCGCCCGGGCCTTCTTCGGGGTTTCCAGATTGATCATGATGACCTTCCCAGGCTGTCAGAGGAGGACGACGCCCTCGAGTACACCGATCGCACGCAGGTCGCGGTACCACCGCTCGACCGGGTGCTCCTTCACGAACCCGTGCCCGCCGAGCAGCTGCACCCCGGCGCTGCCGATGCGCATGCCCTTGTCGGCGGCGAGCCTGCGGGCCAGCGCGACCTCGCGCGCGTACGGCTTCCCCTGCTCGGCCCGCGCCGCGGCGCGCAGCATGACCAGGCGCATGCCCTCGAGTTCGATCGCGATGTCGGCGACCGAGAACGCGACGGCCTGCCGGTGGCTGATCGGCTCACCGAACGCCGTGCGCTCGTTCACGTAGGGGATCACGTAGTCCAGCACGGCCTTCGCGGTGCCGGTGGCCAGCGCGGCCCAGCCCAGGCGGGACAGGCGCACGGCCTCGGTGAAGACCTCCGGCGACCCGCCGCCGAGCAGTGCTCCCGCCGGCAACGACACCTTCTCCAGGTGCAGCTTTCCGGTCGCCGCGCCACGCAGGCCCATCGCGGGCTCGGCCTCGATCGACACTCCGGCGGTCGACGACTCGACGAGGAACAGCGCCGGCCCGCGCCCTTCGAGGTCGGCCGACACGATGAACAGTTCCGCCTGTGCCGCGCGCGGCACCAGCGACTTCACGCCGTCCAGCTGGTAGCCCTTCGGCGTGCGGCGGGCCTTGGTGGCGGGCTTGAAGGGGTCGAACAGCGGCTTGGACTCCAGCAGGGCCAGCGCGGCGGCCGGCACGTTCTCACCCACGAACTCGGGCAGGTAGTCGGCCTGCTGCTGCGCGTCGCCCCACAGGACGAGCGCGTTGCTGACCGCCGACGGCGCGAGCACCGCGACGGCGAGACCCAGGTCGCCGTGCGCGAGGGCCTGGGCGACCAGCGCGTTGGTGACGACGGACCGCTCGGCGCCGGCGCCGCCCAGCTCCTCCGGGATGCCGATGAGCGTCACGCCCAGCTCGGCGGCGCGGGTGAGCAGGCCCTCGGGCGGGGAGAGCTTCTCGTCCGCCTCGGCCGCCGCGGGACGCAGCTGCTCGGCGGCGAACTCGCCCACCGTCTCGACGATCATCTGCTGGTCTTCGGTCGGCGTGAGGTCGAACAGACCCTTGTCCTCGGCCGGGGCCGGGCGCGTCGCGTCACCGCTGCGCTTCCGTGGCCCGGCGAAGGTCCGGCTGGCCGCGCCGGCGACCTTGAAGCCGTTCCTCGTCGCGGCCGAGACCAGGTTCTGCACCGGCTGCCGCAGCCCGGCGCGTTCCAGGGTCCTGCTGCCCGCGAGCCGGGAGAGGGCGGCCAGGCCGAGGCCCATCACGTCCCGCTTCCGGGCACTGTTCTCCCTGAGCGCTGCCACTTCGCACTCCCATCGCCGTTACCTACTCGTGAGTAGGTTAGCGCACGGGGCAGGCGAGCGCCACCCGCCCCGGGGGGCGCTGGGCCACCGTGGGGTCGGCAAGCCGACGGCGGCGAGAGTGATTCCGTGGTCAGTCCAGGCCGAGCACGGCGGCCATCAGGACGCGCAGCTCGCCCGCCAGGCCGGGCCGCTGGTTGACCCGCCGGGTCCGCGACAGGTCGTTCGCGATGGTCAGCGCCGCGTGCACGGTGATCTTCGCTTCGCGCGGGTTCAGCGACGGCTGGGCCGCGCCGAGCAAGGCGACCCACTGTGACACGTAGTCACGCTGGATGCGCAGCAGTTCGGCGCCCTCCTCCTCCGCGTAGTTCACCGCGTCGGCGGAAAACGACACCGCCAGCTCGGCCGAGCCGGTCAGCACCCGGACGTAGGAGTCGATGAGCCCGCGCAGCGCCTCGGTCTCGTCGGCGCTGCTCAGGCGCACGCGCTCGGCGTCCAGCAGCAACCGGTCGGCCGCCCGGCGCGCGATCGCGCTCAGCAGGGCCGCCTTGCTGGCGAAGTGCCGGTACACGCTGGGGCCGGCGATCCCGGCCGCCGCGCCGATGTCCTCCATGCTCACCGCGTGGAAGCCCTTGCGCTGGAACAGCTCCGCGGCCGCCGACAGGATCTGCTCGCGCCGCGACGGCGCCCCGACCCCCGGTGAGACCGCGGGCGCCGGCTCCGGCGCCGGACCGGGCAGTCGCACGTGCAACACGCGCCGGGCCAGTGCGGCCAGCAGTTCGGCGAACCGTTTCCGCGCCACCGCCGTCCGGTGCACCGAAACGCTGCCGAACACGCTCATCGCGGCCCAGCACAGCAGCTCCGCGTCGTCCGGTTCCAGGTCGGGACGCAGGTTCATGAGCTCCTTGGCCCACGACGTGAGCAGCGCGGTCGACCGGCGACCGATCTCGCGCTGGTCCTCCGGCGTGAGGTGCTTGCCCTCCCACCGCCACAGCGCCGCCACGTCCCGACGCTCCACCGACGCCTCGGCGATGCCCCGCAGCAGCCGCTCCACCTGGGCGCCGTCCGGCCGGCGCAGGCTCGACAGCGCGGCCGCGGTCGCGTCCTCCATCTCCTGCACGCCGCCGAGCAGCACGTACGCCAGGATCGCCTGCTTGTCCGCGAAGTGCCGGTACACCGCGGGCCCGGTGATGCCCGCCGCCGCGGCGATGTCGTTGATGCCCACGCCGTGGTAGCCGCGGGCGCGGAACAGCTCGGCCGCAAGGGCGGCCAGCTGGTTCCTGCGGTCCGGACGACGGCTCGATGTGCTCGGCATGGTGATCCCACTCTAGCCGGAGTGAGAACCCACGCAAGCGGTTGACACCAGGGGATTCAGGGGCAGTATGTTAGTGACAATTAGCGTCAGACCCAGACGGATGCAGTAAGCAGGAAGGACCGTCGGTGTGAGCAACGAGGCATACATCTACGAGGCGATCCGGACGCCCCGTGGCAAGAACAAGGGTGGATCCCTGCACGGGGTCAAGCCGATCGATCTCGTGACCGGACTCATCCACGAGCTCCAGGCGCGGCACCCGGGCCTCGACCCGGCCGCGATCAACGACATCGTCCTCGGCGTGGTCTCGCCGGTCGGGGACCAGGGCGCGGACATCGCGCGCGCCGCCGCGATGGCCGCGGGCCTGCCCGACACCGTCGCCGGTGTCCAGCTCAACCGCTTCTGCTCCTCGGGTCTGGAGGCCGTCAACCAGGCCGCCGCCCGGGTGCGCTCCGGCTGGGAGAACCTGATCATCGCCGGTGGCGTCGAGTCGATGTCGCGCGTGCCGATGGGCTCCGACGGCGGTCCGATGTTCACCGACCCGGCCACCAACTACGACACGTACTTCGTGCCGCAGGGCATCGGCGCGGACCTGATCGCCACCGTCGAGGGCTTCAGCCGCGAGGACGTCGACGCCTTCGCGGTGCGCTCGCAGGAGAAGGCCGAGGCGGCCTGGTCCGGCGGCTACTTCGCCAAGTCGGTCGTGCCGGTCAAGGACATCAACGGCGTCACGATCCTCGACCACGACGAGCACCGCCGCCCCGGCACCACGCTGGAGAGCCTGGCCAAGCTCAAGCCGGCCTTCGAGACGATCGGCGAGTTCGGCGGCTTCGACGCGGTGGCGCTGCAGAAGTACCACTCGGTCGAGAAGATCAACCACGTCCACACCGGCGGCAACTCCTCCGGGATCGTCGACGGTGCCGCGCTGGTGCTGATCGGCAACGAGCAGGTCGGCAAGGATCTGGGCCTGACCCCGCGCGCCCGCATCGTGGCGGCCGCGATCACCGGCTCGGACCCGACGATCATGCTGACCGGCCCGACCCCGGCCACCAAGAAGGTCCTCGAGATCGCCGGCATGACCACCGACGACATCGACCTGTTCGAGCTGAACGAGGCGTTCGCGTCGGTCGTGCTCAAGTGGATGAAGGACCTCAAGCTGCCGGACGAGAAGGTCAACGTCAACGGCGGGGCGATCGCGATGGGCCACCCGCTCGGCGCGACCGGTGCCATGATCCTCGGCACCATGGTCGACGAGCTGGAGCGGCGCCAGGCGCGGCGCGCGCTGCTGTCGCTGTGCATCGGCGGCGGAATGGGTATCGCGACGATCATCGAGCGGGTGTGATCATGACCAACACTATTCGCTGGGACCAGGACTCCGACGGCATCGTCGTGCTCACCCTGGACGACCCCAACCAGTCGGCCAACACGATGAACGCCGACTTCCGCGAGTCCTTCAAGAACACGGTCGAGCGTCTGGAGTCCGAAAAGGACTCGATCACCGGAGTCGTGATCACCTCGGCGAAGAAGACGTTCTTCGCGGGTGGTGACCTGCGCGACCTGATCCAGGCCACGCCGGAGCACGCGGCCGAGATCACCGAGAGCACCAACGCCATGAAGGCCCAGCTGCGCAAGCTGGAGACCCTGGGCAAGCCGGTCGTCGCCGCCATCAACGGCGCCGCGCTCGGCGGTGGCCTGGAGATCGCGCTGGCCACGCACCACCGGATCGTGGCGGACGTGCCGGGCACCGTCGTCGGCCTGCCCGAGGCCACGCTGGGCCTGCTGCCCGGCGGTGGCGGCATCGTGCGCACCGTGCGGCTGCTCGGCATCCAGAGCGCCGTGCTGAACGTGCTCGTGCAGGGCCAGCGGCACAAGCCGGCCAAGGCGCTGGAGCTCGGCCTCGTGCACGAGGTCGTGTCCAGTGTGGACGAGCTGCTGCCCAGGGCCAAGGAGTGGATCAAGGCCAACCCCGAGGCCCAGCAGCCGTGGGACGTCAAGGGCTACAAGATGCCCGGCGGTTCCCCGTCGAACCCGAAGTTCGCGGCGAACCTGCCCGCGTTCCCGGCCAACCTGCGCAAGCAGATCAAGGGCGCCCCGATGCCCGCCCCGCGCGCCATCCTGGCCGCGGCGGTCGAGGGTGCGCAGGTCGACGTCGAGACCGCGGCGCAGATCGAGACCCGCTACTTCGTCAGCCTGGTCACCGGCCAGGTCGCGAAGAACATGACGAAGGCGTTCTTCTTCGACCTGCAGCACATCAACTCCGGCGGCTCCCGCCCGGACGGGTACGAGAAGTACCGGGCGCAGAAGGTCGGTGTGCTGGGCGCGGGCATGATGGGTGCCGCGATCGCGTACGTGTCGGCGAGGGCCGGCATCGAGGTCGTGCTCAAGGACGTCTCGCTGGAGGCGGCCGAGAAGGGCAAGGGCTACGCGGTCAAGCTCGAGGAGAAGGCCCTCTCGCGTGGCAAGACCACGAAGGAGAAGTCGGACGCGCTGCTGGCCCGCATCAAGCCGACGGCCGACCCGGCGGACTTCGCCGGTGTCGACTTCGTGATCGAGGCCGTGTTCGAAAGCCAGGAGCTCAAGCACAAGGTCTTCGGCGAGATCGAGAACGTCGTCAACCCGGACGCCGTGCTCGGGTCGAACACCTCCACGCTGCCCATCACCGGCCTCGCGCAGGGCGTGCAGCGGCAGGAGGACTTCATCGGCATCCACTTCTTCTCGCCGGTCGACAAGATGCCGCTGGTGGAGATCATCCGCGGCGAGAAGACCTCGGACGCCACCCTCGCGAAGGTCTTCGACTACACGCTGCAGATCAAGAAGACCCCGATCGTGGTCAACGACAGCCGCGGCTTCTTCACCAGCCGGGTGATCGGCACGTTCATCAACGAGGCCGTCGCGGCGGTCGGCGAGGGCGTCGAACCGGCGACGATCGAGCAGGCCGGTTCGCAGGCCGGGTACCCGGCCCCGCCGCTGCAGCTGATGGACGAGCTGACCCTGACGCTGCCGCGCAAGATCCGCGAAGAGACGAAGGCGGCGATCGAGGCGGCCGGCGGCACCTGGCAGGGGCACGCCTCCGAAGCGGTGATCGACCGGATGATCGACGAGTTCGACCGCAAGGGCCGTTCGTCCGGTGCCGGCTTCTACGAGTACGAGGACGGCAAGCGGGTCCGGATCTGGCCCGGCCTGCGGGAGGCGTTCAACTCCGGCAGCGCCCAGGTCCCGTTCAAGGACCTGCAGGAGCGGATGCTGTTCGCCGAGGCGCTGGAGACCGTCCGGTGCTTCGACGAGGGTGTCTTGACTTCGGTGCAGGACGCCAACATCGGCTCGATCTTCGGCATCGGGTTCCCGGCGTGGACCGGTGGTGTCATCCAGTACATCAACCAGTACGAAGGCGGGCTGCCCGGCTTCGTGGCGCGGGCGCGCGAGCTGGCGGAGAAGTACGGTGAGCACTTCCAGCCGCCGGAGTCGCTGGTGAAGAAGGCCGAGGCGGGCGAGAAGTTCGAGTAAGCCGTTCGACGGAAATGCGCCCTTCCCAGATGGGGGAGGGCGCATTTTCTTTTTTCACGCACCTCCAGGCGCCCGGCAACGCAAGCCGCACACACGGCCTCACGAGGCCTCCCGGCGGCCGGCAACGCGAGGCGAGGTGCGGCGTCACCAGACCTCCCCCGCCCCCGATCCCCAGCCCGCCTTTGGTCGCCGACCAGGCGTGTCAAGGTACTCTTTCCCGCCTTGACACGCCTGCTCGGCGACCGAAACCCTCCTCCCGGAGGGGGCGGGGGAGGTCGGCACCCAAGGCGACCACCCAGCGCCGCAGGCGCCCACCGCCGCGAAGCGGCGGGAAAAGATCAAAAGAATGTCCTCGCCGGACGGGCAGGCTCCGGGATGACCGGGGAGCGTTGTCGGCTCGGCTTGGGTGGGTGGTCGCTGGGTGGTCATCCCGTCGCCTGATTGAGGCCTATCACTGTGAGCCAGGCCCGCAAGCTTGGCATGTCATCTCGCGCGGGTGCCGGGGGTGCGGGCCTGGCTCACAGTGATCGAGACGGCCTCAGGCGACGGGATGACCACCCAGCTCCACTTTGGGAATCTACGGCGCTGAGCGCCGTCAAAGCAGTGGGGGCACCGCTGCATCGATCAGGTGCGGGCCGGGTTCGGTGATGGCCTTGCGGAACTGTTCGGCCAGCTCCTCGGCCGTCGTGGCCCTGGTTGCCGGCACGCCCATGCCCTCCGCGATCTTCACGAAATCGAGGTCCGGCCGGGCCAGGTCGAGCAGGTCCGTCGCCTTCGGGCCGGCCGCCTCGGCGCCGACCCGCTGCAACTCCATGCGCAGGATCGCGTACGCGTGGTTGTTGAGGATCACCGTCGTCACGTTCAGGTTCTCCCGCGCCATCGTCCACAGCGCCGAAATCGTGTACAGCGCGCTGCCGTCCGCCTGCAGCGCGATCACCGGGCGATCCGGCGCCGCGATCGCCGCACCGACCGCGGCCGGCAGTCCCTGTCCGATCGCGCCCCCGGTCAGCGTCAGCACGTCGTGCCGGGGAGCGCCGGCCGTGGCGCCCGGCAGCAACAGCCCCGAAGTGTTGGCCTCGTCGGAGATGATCGCGTTCTCCGGCAGCAGCGCCCCGATCACCTCGACCCAGTTCTGCACCGTCAACGGTCCACTCGGGACAGCGGGGCGGGACGGTTCCTGCAGGACGGGCTCGGTGCCCGGCGCGACCTCGGCGGCGAGCGCTTCCAACGCCGCCACCACGTCCTGATCCAGTTCGGCCAGCGTGTGCACCTGCGCACCTTCCGGGACCAGGTCGCTCGGCTTGCCCGGGTAGGCGAAGAACGACACCGGCGCCTTCGTCCCCGCCACCACGACGTGCCGGATTCCCTCCAGCTGCCACGAAACCTGTTCGGCGAGGTAGGCCAGGCGCTCGATGGTCGGCAGTCCGGCGCCGCGCTCGAGGCGCGCGGGGAAGGTCTCCACGAACGGCTTCGCCCCGGTCGCCGTCGCGATCCGGCTCGCCGCCCGCAGCCCGGCTTCCCGGCACGCGGCCCCGCCGATCAGCAACGCCACCGGCTCACCCGAGCGCAGCACCTCCGCCACCGCCTTCACGGTGGTGTCCGAGACGGTCTGCGGGACGCGCGGCGGCACCGGCTTCACCGCGACACCACCGTCGCCCCACGAGACGTCCGCCGGCAGGATCAGCGTCGCCACCCGGCCCGGCGCCTCCTGCGCCGCGGCCACCGCGAAAGCAGCGTCGGCGCCGACGTCCGCGCTGCTCGCCGACCGGCGCACCCAGCCCTCGAGCGAACCGGCGATCGCCTCGATGTCCGATTCCAGGGGTGCGTCGTACTTCTTGTGGTAGGTCGCGTGGTCGCCGATCACGTTCACCACCGGCACGTGGCCGCGCCGGGCGTTGTGCAGGTTCGCCAGGCCGTTGCCCAGGCCGGGCCCGAGGTGCAGCAGCGTCGCCGCCGGCTTGCCCGCGATCCGCGCGTAGCCGTCGGCGGCACCGGTCACCACCCCCTCGAAGAGGGCGAGCACACCACGCATCTCGGGCACCGAGTCGAGCGCGGCGACGAAGTGCATCTCCGACGTGCCGGGGTTGGAGAAGCACACGTCGACGCCCGCGTCGACGAGCGTGCGGATCAGGGACTGCGCGCCGTTCATCTCACTCCTCAGTCGAACAGGACATCCGGGTTCAGGATGCCCTTCGGGTCGAAGGCCTGCTTGATCCGGCGCAGCAACGCGACCTTGCCCGGGTCCTCGAGCGCGACGAAGTGGTCCTTCTTCGCCTGCCCGATGCCGTGCTCACCGGAAATGGCCCCACCCACCGCGATGCCCGCGGCGAAGATGTCGTGCAACAGCGCGTGCCGCTTCTCCGGATCCTTGCAGAAGATTCCCAAGTGGACGTTCCCGTCACCGGCGTGGCCGCAGCCGATCGCGCCCGCTTCGGCGGCCGCCGCGAGCTCCCGGACCTTCGCGAGGAAACCGGGCATCTCGGCGCGCGGTACGACGACGTCGATCACGTCGTCGGCGCCCGCGGCCTTGGCAGTCCAGAACGCCTTCTCACGCGCCTCGATCAGCTTGCGAGCCGACCCGCCGTCGAGCACGTACACGTCGCTCGCGCCCAGCTCGCCGAGCAGTTCGCCGGCGCGCTGCACGTCGCCGTCGAGCCGGTCGCCGTCCCGGTTCTCCAGGCCCACCACCAGATACGCCTGGGTCGCGTCGCGGACCTCGTCCGGGACGCCCAGCGACAGCTTCTCGTTGTAGCTGATCGCGGCCATCGTCAGGTTGTCGATGTACTCGAGGATGTTCGGGGTCAGGCCGCTCGCGATGATCTCCGGGACCGCGCGCATCACCTGGTCGAGGTCGCCGAACGGGGCGAGCAGTGTCGCCGCGTGGGCCAGGCGCGGGTGGAGCTTGACGCTCACCTCGGTGACCAGCGCGAGGGTGCCCTCGGAGCCGATGATCAGCTGGGTCAGGTCGTAGCCGCTGGAGATCTTGGACGTCTTGCCGCCGGTGCGGATGATCTCGCCGGTGGGCAGGACCGCCTGCAGTCCCACGATGTTGTGCCGGGCGACGCCGTACTTCACGGCGCGCATGCCGCCGGCGTTGGTGCCGACGTTGCCGCCGACGCTCGCGCTCAGCTCGCCCGGGTAGACGGTGTAGGCGAGGCCGGCTTCCGCGGTCGCCTCGTCCAGTTCGGCGAGGGTGACGCCGGGCTGGACGACGGCCACCTGGTTCGCCGTGTCGATCTCCAGCACCGCGTTCATCCGCTCGAACGAGATGAGCAGGCCGTTCTCGCGCGGGCGGGCCGCTCCGGACAGGCCGCTGCCCGAGCCGCGCGCGGTGACGGGGAGGTCGTTTTCGGCGGCGAGGGCCAGCAGCGCCGCGACCTCCTCCGCGGTGGCGGGTTTGGCCACGTGCGCGGGCTTCGCGGCGCCGACCGTCAGGGATTCGTCGTGCGCGTAGTCGTCGGGGACGGCGTCCCCGCTGAGGAGGTTGCGCTCGCCGACGATCTCGGCGAGCCGCCCGGTGACGTCGCCCATGACGTGCCCATCCTTTCCCGCGCCTGCCCGTAGACCCGCAGCGTAGTACGGCGCCGCGCCCGACTGGAAGTGAAATTGATTCACGTTCGGCGGCGCGGTTGATCCGTGGCGGTCGTGCGCGGGAAGATCCGGTCATGGAGATCCGGCCGGCCGCGGCCGGTGACGTTCCGGAGATCGCCGAGGTGCACGTACGCTCCTGGCAGGAGGGGTATCGCGGCCTGCTGCCACCGGATGTGCTCGACGTGCTGGACCCGGCGCAGCGGATCGAGCGGTGGAGCCGGATCGTCGCCGGGAACGCGCTGCCACGTGAGGGCACACTGGTCGCCGTGCGGGCGGGGGCGCTGCTCGGCTTCGTGAACCTGGGGCCGAGCCGGGACGAGGGCGGGGATGGGGATCGGACCGGGGAGATCCGGTCGCTCTACGTCCGGCCGACGGCCTGGCGGGGCGGTGTCGGGCGGCGATTGCTGGCGGAAGCGCTGCGCTCCCTCACCGCTGCGGGGTTTCGAACCGTGTCGTTGTCGGTTCTGGACGGGAATGTCCGCGCGATGCGGTTCTATTCCGCATGCGGTTTCACGCCGGACGGCACCGTCGAGGACGCCCGTCACGCGGGATTGGACGTGCGCACCGTGCGCTACCGGCGAGACCTTCCCTGACGACACGGGTGCGGGGCCGGTCCGCGCCAACGTACCGGCCCCGCTGCTCAGGCGATCAGGTCAGACCAGCCAGCCGAGGGCGTGCGCGAGGCCGGCCAGGATGTTGCTGACGATGTCGTGGCCGTGGTGAAAGTGCGCGGCGAACATTCGGAGGGGCTCCTTACGGAATCAAATCTCGTTGCGAATCCGACTGCTTTCGAAAGCAAGCGAAGATTTTCAGGTCCCCTCGGAACTGTCAAACCGCCCGGGAAAGGCGCGCGCCGGACGGAAAGCGCTTCCGAAAATCTCGACAGCCTAAACATGTAACACTTTCGGGTTTGCGACCGGGGGTGCCACGGCGCCGTCGGTAGCGCGATCGGGCGGGGTCACCTGGGTGAACGTCGATCTTGGTTCAACGCTCCCGGGTGAACGCCCGCCCGATCGGGTGATCATGCTGCCACGTAAGGTGATTCCCCTATTATCACGCTAATGAGTGACGGGGAACCGGGGTTCTGCCCCTAACGACCCCAGGTCGGGGTCACTCCGCGCGGGCGAAGGAGAGCGTTTCGCCCTCGACGCCGCGCAGCCACAGGTCCTGGGCGGCCGCCGCCATTTCGGGCAGGCCTTCCACGATCGTGGCGAACACGTTGCCCGGGACCCAGCCGGCGTCGCCGTTGATGAGCAGGTTGTTCCGGCCGTAGAAGATGGCCAGATCCGTGGCGCCCTGATCGCTGTGCGCCGCACTGCTGTCTTCGTACCCGTACGCGGGATTTCCGATTTCCCACGCCTCGAATCCGAAATAGACGACGTCACCGGGAATGGGCGTGATGGTCGGGTTCTCCCGGCCCGGTTTCGGGTCCGCGAACGGCGGCACCAGCGTGTAGACCTCGTTGCGGGCGTACTTCGCGTGGTAGGCCGAACCGCTCTGCGGCAACGCGTCCCACACCGCCTGGCAGGTCCGCGGCGCCTCCGCGTCCAGCAGCACGGCACGGCAGGACACGCCGCGCTTGTCGAGCGAAATGGTGATGTAGCGGGCCAAAGTGCCTTCTCCCTACTTGGAACCGGTGACGGTCGCGACGGTCTCGGCCCAGATGGCCAGCGCGTCGTCGATCTGGGAAGCGGTGACCACGAGCGGCGGGATCATCCGCACGACGTTGGAGTACGCGCCGCAGGTGAGCAGCAGCAGCCCGCGGCGCGCCGCCTCCTGCTGCGCGGCTGCGGCCGTCGCGGTGTCCGGCGTGCCGTCGGCCTTGGTGAACTCCGACCCGACCAGCAGGCCCAGCCCGCGCACCTCGCCGATCTCCGGCGTCTTGTCGCCGATCAGCCGCGCGCCCTCGAGCAGCTGCTTGCCGCGCGCCGCCGCGTTCTCGACCAGGTTCTCCTCCTCGATCACGTCGAGGGTGGCCAGTGCGGCCGCGCACGACACCGCGTTGCCGCCGTACGTGCCGCCCTGCGAACCCGGGAACGCCTTGGCCATCAGCTCCTGCGATGCGGCGATGCCGGACAGTGGGAACCCGGACGCCAGGCCCTTCGCGATCAGCACGACGTCCGGCCGCACGCCGAAGTGGTCGTGGCCCCAGAACCGGCCGGTGCGCCCGAACCCGGTCTGGATCTCGTCGATCACCAGCAGGATGCCGTGCTTGTCGGCGCGCTCGCGCAGTCCGGCCATGAACTCGGAATTGGCCGGCACGTAGCCGCCCTCGCCGAGCATCGGCTCGATGAAGAACGCGGCGGTCTCGTTCGGGGCGCTGACCGTCTGGAACAGGTAGTCCAGCTCGCGCAGCGCGAACTTCGTCGCGGTTTGCTCGTCCCACCCGTAGTGGTAGGCGTAGGGGAAGGGCGCGACGTGCACGCCGCCCATGAGCGGAGAGATGCCGGCGCTGAACCGCGTGCCGGAGGTGGTCATGGAGGCGGCGGCGACCGTGCGGCCGTGGAACCCGCCCTGGAAGACGATGACGTTCGGCCGGCCGGTGGCCTGCCGGGACAGCCGCAGCGCCGCCTCGACGGCCTCGCTTCCCGAGTTGGCGAAGAACAGCGAGTCCAGGCCGGTGGGCAGCACGTCGCCGAGCCGCTCGACCAGCTTGAGCAGCGGCTGGTGCATGACGGTCGTGTACTGCGCGTGGATGACCTTGCCGATCTGCTCCTGCGCGGCCTTGACCACCTTCGGGTGGCAGTGGCCGGTGCTGGTCACGCCGATGCCGGCGGTGAAGTCGAGGTGACGGTTGCCGTCGACGTCGTAGAGGTAGGCGCCTTCGCCGTGCTCGACGACGACCGGAGTGGCCTGCTTGAGCAGGGGGGAGAGCTGGGCCATGACGGCGGAACTCCTAACGGGGTAGAGGGAATCCGGTCGCGAGCGCGAACTTGTAGATTGTTGACAATCTGTCTAGCATGGCCCGTGGACAGGCGCAAGGTTGATCAGGAGGACGGATGGGCGAGCTGACCGAAACGGGTGTCGTGGACACCGTCGGCAAGGAGCTGTTCATCGGCGGGAAGTGGGTCCCGTCGAGCACCGGCAGGACCTTCGCCGTCGAGGACCCGGCCACCGGGCAGGTCCTCTGCGAGGTGGCCGACGCGTCACCGGAGGACGGGAAGGCGGCCCTCGACGCGGCGGTCGCCGCGCAGGCGGACTGGGCGAAGACGCCGCCGCGCGAGCGCAGCGAGATCCTGCGCCGCGCCTACGAGCTGCTCAACGCGCGGGCCGACGAGCTGGCGTTGTTGATGACCCTGGAGATGGGCAAGCCGCTCGCCGAGGCGAAGGGCGAGGTCGCCTACGCCGGCGAGTTCTTCCGCTGGTTCTCCGAGGAGGCCGTGCGCATCGACGGCGGGTACCAGGTCGCGCCCAACGGCGCGGGCCGGTTCCTGGTCACCAAGCAGCCGGTCGGGCCGTGCCTGCTGATCACGCCGTGGAACTTCCCGATGGCGATGGGCGGGCGCAAGATCGGCCCGGCGATCGCGGCCGGCTGCACGATGGTGATCAAGCCGGCCGAGCAGACGCCGCTGTCGATGCTCGCGCTGGCCGCGATCCTCACCGAGGCCGGGCTGCCGGCGGGTGTGCTCAACGTCGTCACCACGAGCGACCCCGGCGGTGTGATGGAGCCGATGATCAAGGACGGCCGCGCGCGCAAGTTGTCGTTCACCGGGTCCACCGCGGTGGGCCGCAAGCTGCTCGAGCAGTGCGCGGACAAGGTGCTGCGCACGTCCATGGAGCTGGGCGGCAACGCGCCGTTCCTGGTGTTCGACGACGCCGACCTGGACGCGGCGGTCGAGGGCGCGATGCAGGCCAAGATGCGCAACATCGGTGAGGCGTGCACCGCGGCCAACCGGTTCTACGTGCAGCGCGGGGTGGCCGACGAGTTCGCCCGCCGCCTGACCGAGCGGATGTCCGCGCTGCCGCTGGGCCGCGGCACCGAGCCGGGCGTGGTGGTCGGCCCGCTGATCGACAACGACGCCGTCGCGAAGGTGACCGAGCTGGTCGCCGACGCGACGCAGCGCGGTGCCAAGGTCCTCACCGGCGGGGCCACTGTGGACGGTCCGGGCAACTTCTACCAGGCCACGGTCCTCACCGACGTCCCGCGCGACGCGCGGATGGCGAGCGAGGAGATCTTCGGCCCGGTCGCGCCGATCAGCGTGTTCGACGACGAGGACGAGGCGGTCGCGGCCGCGAACGACACCGAGTACGGCCTGGTCAGCTACGTCTACACCAACGACCTCAAGCGCGCGCTGCGCGTGTCGGAGTCGCTGGAGGCCGGGATGATCGGCCTCAACCAGGGCATCGTGTCCAACCCGGCGGCGCCGTTCGGCGGGGTCAAGCAGTCCGGGCTCGGACGCGAGGGCGGCACGGTCGGCATCGACGAGTTCCTGGAGACCAAGTACATCGCGGTGAGCCTGTGAACGACTACCGCATCGCGAGCATCCCCGGTGACGGCATCGGTGTCGACGTCACCGCTGAGGCTCGCAAGGCCCTCGACCGGGCGGGCGAACTGCACGGCTTCGGTCTGGAGTGGACGGAGTTCGACTGGAGCTGCGAGCGCTACCTCGCCACCGGCAGCATGATGCCGGAGGACGGGATCGAGCGGCTGCGGCCGTTCGACGGGATCCTGCTCGGCGCGGTCGGGTTCCCCGGCGTGCCGGACCACGTGTCGCTGTGGGGTCTGCTGATCCCGATCCGGCGCGCGTTCCGGCAGTACGTGAACCTGCGGCCGGTGCGGCTGCTGCCCGGCACCAAGTCGGTGCTCGCCGGGCGCGAGGCCGACGAGCTGGAGATGGTGATCGTCCGGGAGAACACCGAGGGCGAGTACTCGCAGATCGGCGGGCGGCACAACCCGGGGCAGCCGGGCGAGTTCGCGCTGCAGGAGTCGATCTTCACGCGCGTCGGCGTCGAGCGGATCATCCGGTTCGCCTTCGAGCTGGCGAAGACCCGCACCGGACGGGTCACCTCGGCGACGAAGTCGAACGGCATCATCCACACGATGCCGTTCTGGGACGAGGTGTTCGCCGAGGTCGCCGCGGAGTACCCGGACGTCCACAGTGAACAGGCGCACATCGACGCTCTGGCCGCCCGCATGGTGCAGCACCCGGACCGGCTCGACGTCGTGGTCGGCTCGAACCTGTTCGGCGACATCCTCAGCGACCTGGCGGCGGCCGTGACCGGCGGGCTGGGCATGGCGCCCTCGGGCAACGTCAACCCGCCGGGCGAGTTCCCGTCGATGTTCGAGGCGGTGCACGGCAGCGCGCCGGACATCGCGGGGCAGGGCATCGCGAACCCGGTGGCGCAGATCCTGGCGGCGGCGATGATGCTCGACCACCTCGGCGAGAAGCAGGCCGCCGCGGCGGTGCACACCGCGGTCGAGCAGGTGCTGGCCGCGGGCGAGGTGGCCACACCCGATCTGGGCGGCAAGTCCACGACCGCCGAGCTGGGCGCCGCCATCACCGCCGCGCTCGCCTGACCCGCCGTCCCGCGGCCGCGTTTCGCGGCCGCGGGACGGAAATCCGGGTCCGACCTGCGACCGGACGCATATCTTCACCTGGAACGGGCAACCCCAGGCACCGGTGACGTCAAGGTGCGGGAGTGGTTCATGGAGTTGCTGGGTGTGCGCGTGCCCGGTCCGGGGTCGGTGGTCAAGGGGCTGGCGGGGGCCGTGCTGTCTCCGTTGAGCCGTCCCCGGCGTCGCGTCTGGTCGTGTCCCGGGCGGCTGCACATCGAGGCGCACGGGGTGCACGGACCGGGCGGTGAGGCCGTCGCGCAGCGCATCGAACAGGCCGTGCAGACGCACCCGGGGGTCGCCTGGGCGCGGGTGAACGCCCCTTCGTCACGGGTGATCATCGGCGTGTCCGATCCGGCTCCGGACAGCGACGAGCTGATCCGCGTCGTCGAGCGGGCCGAGACCGAACCGGACGGTGTCGGCGAGGAACTCACCGAGGACGAGCTGCACCACCCCGCCGACGGTCTGCGCGGCACGCGCCTGCTGCCCACCCTCGCGGCCGACACCCTGGGCCTGGGCCTGTCGCTGATCACCCGGGTCGCCCCGTGGGCGCCGATCCCGACCGAGATCGCGGCCCTGCCCAACGTCGTCGACCTGCATCCGAAGCTGCGCAGGCTCTTCGCCGAGCGGATCGGCGGCCGGGAGAAGGCCGACACCGCGACGTCGGCGGCCGGCGCGTTCGCGCAGGGACTGGCCTCCGGGGGCGAGGGCACGATCGTCGACATCCTGCAGCGCGCCGAGCAGTGGCGCGAGGCCCGCGCGCACGAGCGGCTGTGGTGCCAGGCCGAGAGCCGGCTGATCCACGGCCCGGAAGACGCCGCGGCCGGCCCGGTCGTCGTCGAACGGCCACGGGAAATCCCGGACGGCCCGGTGGAAAAGTACGAGCAGCGCATCCTGAACCTGGGCGCCGCCGCGGCCGCCGTCTCACTGCCGTTCGCGCGCCCGCGCCGGGCGATCGGCATCGGGCTGGCCGCCCTGCCGAAGGCCGCCGAGGCCGGGCGCACCGCGTTCGGCTCGCGCCTGGGCCGGGTGCTGGCCACCGAGGGCGTGCTGGTGATGGACCGCAGCGTGCTGCGCCGCCTGGACGCGATCGACACGCTGGTCCTCGACGAGCAGGCCTTCGACACCGGCCGGATGGTCCTGGGCGACCTCATCCCGCTCGGCGACGGCGACAACCGCGACCTGGTCGAACGCGCTTGGCAGCTGTTCGACGCGCACACCCCGTCCAAGGTGCACGAAGACGACGGGTGGCGGCTCGGCCCGCTCGACGAACTGGGCGTGGACGAGGGCGCGCACGAACGCGAGCAGCTGGAGAAGCGCGGCGCCGCCGCGGTCCTCGGCCTGGTGCACCACCAGCGGCTCGCCGCGGTCCTCGGACTGGGCAGGCAGGTGCCGCCGGGCGTGGCCGCGGTGATCGCCGCTGCCCGGCGGACCGGCGTCGAGGTCGTCAGCGCCAACGGCGGGCACGCCGCGTTCGAGGCCGACCGGGCGATGCCCGGCGGCGAGCGCCTCGTGTCGACCGTGCGGGAGCTGCAGGGCGAGGACCGCGTCGTGATGCTGGTGTCCGGCAACCGCCGCGCGCTCGGCGCCGCCGACTGCGGCATCGGCACGCAGCGCCCCGGCGACCTGCCGCCGTGGGGAGCGCACCTGCTGATCGGCGAGGAGGTCGGGGTGGCGGCACTGGTCGTCGACGCCATCTCCGCCTCGCGCGAGGTCAACCGCGACAGCATCTGGCTCGCCCAGGGCGCGAGCGGGGTCGGTGCCGTCAGCGCGCTGCAGCCCGGCCGGCGCAGCCCGGCGAACCGCAGCATGCGCGCGGTCAACCTGGGCGCCGCGGTCGCGCTGGCCAACGCGCACCGCCGCGCGAAGCGGCTCGCCGAGCGCGACACGACCCTCGCCGGGGACACCGCGCCCTGGCACCTGATGCCGGTGGACGTCGTGCTCGACCACCTCGACACCGACTCCGACGGCCTGTCCGACGACGCCGCGCAGCGCCGCGCCAAGGTCCGTGGCACCGGCAGCGGCGGCCGGACCAGCCTGATGCAGGCGTTCATCAACGAGCTGTCCAACCCGCTCACCCCGGTCCTGATCGGCGGTGCCGCGCTGTCCGCCTCGGTCGGGTCGCCGGTGGACGCCGCCCTGGTCGCCGGGATCACCGGCGTGTCCGCGCTGGTCGGCAGCTTCCAGCAGGTCCACACCGAGAAGCAGCTGGCCGACCTGCTGAGCCGGTCGGCGATCAGCACGACCGTGGTCCGCGACGGCCGGGAACGCGTGGTCAGCGCGGACGACCTGGTGCCGGGTGACGTCATCAGGGTGACCTCCGGTGACGTGGTGCCCGCCGACTGCCGGCTGCTCGAGGCCGACGGCGTCGAGGCGGACGAGTCGTCGCTGACCGGTGAGTCGCTGCCGGTGGCCAAGGACCCGGCGCCGGTGATCGCCGCCGACATCGCCGAGCGCGCGTCCATGCTCTACGAGGGCACGACGATCGCGGTGGGGGAGGCCCGCGCGATCGTGGTGGCGACCGGTGCGGACACCGAGGCCGGCCGCAGCATGGCGATGGCCAGGGAGAACGCGCCGGTCACCGGTGTCGAGACCCGGCTGGCGGAACTGACGTCGAAGTCGATGCCGCTCGCGATCGGCTCGGCCGCCGCGGTCGCCGGCGCCGGGCTGCTGCGCCGGGTGCCGATCCGGGAGAGCCTGTCCGCGGCGGTGAACCTGGCCGTCGCGTCGGTCCCGGAGGGGCTGCCGTTCCTGGTCAGCGCGGCGCAGCTGGCCGCGGCGCGCCGTCTGGCCGAGCACAACGCACTGGTCCGCAACCCGCGCAGCATCGAGGCGCTGGGCCGCGTCGACGTGCTGTGCTTCGACAAGACCGGGACGCTGACCGAGGGCACGCTGACTGTCCACGAGGTGGACAACGGGCGCACGCGCCGGAAGATCGAGGAACTCGACGACGGCACCGAGCCGGTGCTGCTCGCCGCGCTGCGGGCGACCCCGCAGGCCGACGACCCGTCCGACCTGCCGCACGCCACCGACCGCGCGATCGTCGAGGGTGCGCGCCGGGTCTCCGTCGACACCGACGGCTGGGAGCTGGTCGACGCGGTGCCGTTCGAGCCGTCGCGCGGCTACCACGCTTCGCTGATGCGGGGCGGCGACGGTCTGGTGCTCAGCGTCAAGGGCGCGCCGGAAGCGGTGCTGCCGCGGTGCGACCTGGACGAGGGCCGCCGCCGGAAGCTGGCCGGGCGGATGCACAAGCTGGCCAGGTCCGGGCAGCGCGTGCTCGCGGTCGCGGAGTCCACACCGGACAGTGCGACCCTCGACGAGGATTCCGTGCGGGGCCTGCGGTTCAAGGGTTTCGTCGCGATCGCCGACCCGGTGCGCGGCAGCGCGGCGGCCGCGGCGGCGGACCTGCGGGCGGCCGGCGTGCAGATCGTGATGATCACCGGCGACCACCCCGACACCGGTGAGGCGATCGCGGGCGAGGTCAGCGAGGACGGCGCCGAACTGCACGTCGTGACCGGCGCCGAGCTGGACGCGATGGACGACGAACAGCTCGCGTCGACGCTCGAGACGGTCGACGTGGTGGCCCGCTGCAGTCCGGCGCAGAAGGTGCGGATCATCAAGGCCTACCAGAAGCACGGCCACACGGTCGCGATGACCGGCGACGGTGCGAACGACGCGCCCGCGATCCGGCTCGCGGACGTCGGGATCGCGCTGGGCGGGCACGGCGCCCCGGCCGCGCGGGCCGCGGCCGACCTCGTGGTGACCGACGACCGGCTGGAGACGATCATCGCGGCGCTCGTCGAGGGCCGGGCGATGTGGGCGTCGGTGCGCGAGGCGCTGGCGATCCTGCTCGGCGGGAACCTCGGTGAGATCGGGTTCAGCGTGCTGGGCGCGACGCTGACGGGCCGCTCGCCGTTGGGTGCGCGTCAGTTCCTGCTGGTCAACCTGCTGACCGACCTGGCGCCGGCGCTGGCGATCGCGTTGCGGCGGCCCGAGGACGGGGCGGACCTGCTGCGTGAGGGCCCGGAGAGTTCGCTGGGCAAGCGGCTGCAGAAGGACATCGGTGTGCGGGCCGGGGTGACGACCCTCGGCGCGACCACCGCGTGGACGCTGGCGCGCGCGACGGGCCGCCGGCGCCGGGCGAGCACGGTCGCGCTGGCCGGGCTGGTCGGGACGCAGCTGGGGCAGACGCTCGTGACGGGCGGGCTGAACCGGTCGGTGCTGGCGACGTCGCTCGGGTCGGTGGCCCTGCTCGCGGCCGTGATCCAGACGCCGGGCGTGAGCCAGTTCTTCGGCTGCACACCGCTCGGCCCGGTCGGCTGGGGGATGGCGCTGGGCAGCGCGGGCGCGGCGACGGTGGCCGGCGTGCTGGTGGGGCGGGCCATCGAGGAGTGACAGCCCGGCTCACGACCCGCGCTGGAGGCCGCTCGCCAAGGAGAGTGCGACCAGCTGGACGAGCTGGCCGGTGCTTTCCCGGTCGGACTGGCGAGTGATGACGTGGTGCGTGATCTCCGCGGCCGCGGCCAGGTCGCCGCGGGATTCGAGCACGAAGCAGTGGTAGATGCCGTACTCGCCGACGATGCAGTACGCGGCCGAAGCGTCGACCCCGGGGGCGGGCGGCAGGTCGACCTGGTCGATCTTCCCGGTGCCCACGTCCGCGCGGCAGCCCTGGGCGGACTTCGCGTCGGTCACCGCATCGGCGCCGGTGACCCCGTGGTACTGGACGGTCAGCTCGTCCAGGCTGTAGTCCTCGCTCCGCCAGGTCGCCTGCTCGGCGCGCACGATGTCGGCGTCGGTGCCCAGCGGTTCCGTGCACTGGGTGATGAGGGCGTACTTCCGGTTCTCCGACTCGATGACCGAGATCGGCCCGGTGACGCGGTCGAGGCCGAAGGCGGTGCCCTCGTCCTCGGTCAGGATGGTGGCCGCGAGCCGCTCCTGGTCGGAGGGCTTCGGCAGGGCGGACGTCGCCGCCGGCGCGGGTGCCGGCTCCGGCTCCGGTGCGGCCGCTGTACAGGCCGACAGGGCGAGAACCCCCGCCGCGACGAGCACCAGCGAGCGGCGCGTGGAGTGGTCAGACACGGATGAGGGCCTCTTCCACGATCAGGGGTTCCCGCGCGACACGCGGACAACCCGAGATCGTCTCAACCCGATCTTCCGTTACCGGGCAGATCAGGTGTACAGGCTGGTCCCCGGCGCGAGGCGCTGCACCGCGTCCTCCATGTGCGCCTCCAGCAACGTCACCGCCAGCTCCTCGTCACCGGCGGCGATCGCCTCCGCGATGCGCTTGTGCTCGGTCACGCGCTCCTCGTTGGTCGCGTACGTCCGGTGCAGCGCGGACAGGCACATGCGCGTCTCGATCAGCAGCGTCCGCGCCATGCGGCCGAGCCGTTTGCTGCCGGAGGCGGCCACCAGCTCCTCGTGGAACCGGACGTCGGCCTCGGACACCGCGTCGTCGTCGGCCGCGGTGGCCATGTCCTCGACCGCGGTCATCAGCCGCAGCGCCACCGGCTCGCCCTCACCGCGCCGCAGCACCTGGACCACCGCGGCCCGTTCGACCGCGAACCGCGCCGAGTAGATGTCGTGCACGTCGTCCGGTTCGAGGTCGATGACGAACAGCCCGCGGTGTCGTTCGCTGCGCAGCAGGCCCTCCGACACCAGCCGCTGCATCGCCTCGCGCAGCGGGCCGCGGGACACCTGGAACCGGCCGGCCAGCTCGGTCTCACCGAGCTGCGTGCCCGGCGCGAACGTGCCGTTCATGATCGCCTCGCGGAGCTGCCGCGCGATGATCGACGCCGTCGACTCCCGGCTCACCGGTTCGAGGTCGGTCAGGGCCATGGTTCACCTGCTTTCGCCGAACAGCCTGCCCAGCCGTTCGCACCGGGGCACCTGGCCGGTCAGCCGGAGCCCTTCCCAGATCGTCACCTGGTTCGCGGTGAGCACGGGCTTGCCCAGCCGCTCTTCGATCGCGCCGAGCACGCCGAGCGTGCGCATCGCGGTGTCGGGGACCAGGACGGCGTCCGCCGCCGGGTGATCATGCGCCACGGCCAGCTCGACCACCGCCTCGGGGCTCAGCCTGCCGACCTCGGCGGCGGTGTCGATGTCCTCGCTCGACATGGCCACCACCTCGATGCCGCCCGCGTCGAGGAACTCCACGAACAGCTTCGCCACGTCGTCCGGGTAGCTCGCGGCCACCGACACGCGCTTGAGCCCGAGCGCCTGCGCGGCCCGGACGAACGCGAACGACGTGCTCGAGGCCGGCTTGCCGGCGGCCGCCGACAGCTTCTCCACCTGCTCGTGCGCGCCCTGCCAGCGGTAGACGAAGCTGCCGCTGGTGCAGGCCCACACCACCGCGTCGGGTTCGTGCTCGGCCAGCAGCCGGGCGCCCTCGGCCAGCCGCTGCTCACTGCCCAGGTCGAGCAGTTCGGGCACGGCGTGCAGGTCGGTGCCGTAGATGTGCTCGACCGGCAGCGCGATGCCGCCCCCCAGCAGCTCCTCGGCGAACGGGTAGTCGTCCTCCGCGGCGTGGTCCGGGTAGATGAAGCCGACGGTCGTCATGCACCAACCTCCTCAGATTGTCAACAATCCTACATTATCGGGTTCAGGACACTTCGCGCAGCCATTTGCCGGGTCCGACGATGGGCAGCTCCATGCGTCTCAGGCAAGCCCACATGGTGAGCTGGTTCGCGGTCAGCACGGGCTTGCCCAGGGCCACCTCCAACGGTTCGATCACGTCGTAGGTCGGCAGGTTCGTGCAGCTCACGAAGATCGCTTCGGCGTCCGGGTGGTCGGCGCCGAGGATGCGCTCCGCGATGGTCCGGTAGCTGACCTTCCAGATGCCGCCACCCAGTCCGAGGTGGTCGCTGGACACCGTCTCCACGCCGAGTTCGGCCAGGAACGCGTGCAGGCTCTGCGTCAGGTCCGCGTCGTAGGGGGTGATCACCGCGACCTTGCCGACGTCGAGCAGCTGCAGCACCTCGGCCAGCGCGCCCGACGTGGTGACCGCGTCCGGCGCACCGGCGTCGCAGATCGCCTTGCACAGCGAGCGTTCGTAGTCGAGGCCGTTGACGAAGCTGCCCGACGTGCACAGGTAGGCGACCACCTCCGGCTCGACGTGCAGCACGTCGCGCGTCGCCGCGGCCAGGTGCTGGTGGTTGCTCACCAGCTGGGCCATTTCCATGCTGACCGGCACGGGCTCGTACGGGGTGCGGGCGAGGTGCAGCGACACCTCCATCGGGATCCAGCGCCAGAGCTCGCGCTCCAGCGCGAGGTCGAAGGGGGCGATGACTCCGATGCCTCGCTGTGCCAGTGGCCCGTCGAAGACAGGGAAGTCGAAATCCAAGGCTCAGCCTCCGAAGGACGTACATGAAGGGAAGCCTCCGGGGTGGCTCCTCGGATTGTTGACAATCATACGACCGGCTCCTACCGTGTCAACGGTGATCGGCACGGAGAAACCGGTACTGGCGGTACTGTGCGGTGACGGCCAGGCCCGGGACCTCACCGCATCACCTGCCATGCAGGGCATCGAATCGACCGCGGTCGTGCGTTACACCGGCGAGGCCGGACTCGCGGACGCGCTGCGGGATGCGGATGTCCTTTTTGTCCACGACTTCCTTTCCCGCGCGGTCCCGGACGCCTGGCACGCCGCGAACCGCCTCCGCTGGCTGCACATCGCCAGCGCCGGGGTCGATCCCGTGATGTTCCCGGGCATGCGGGACAGCGACGTCGTGCTCACCAACTCGCGGGGCGTGTTCGACGACTCGATCGCCGAATACGTCCTGGGCGTGATCCTCACCTTCGCCAAGGACCTGCACGGATCACTCGACCTGCAGCGCGAACGCCGCTGGCAGCACCGGGAGAGCGAGCGGATCGCCGGCCGCTCGGTGCTCGTCGTGGGCACCGGGCCGATCGGCCGCGCCATCGCGCGGATGCTGCGTGCGGTCGGGATGACCGTGTCCGGCGCCGGCCGCCGCGCCCGCGAGGGCGACCCCGACTTCGGCACCGTCCACGCCTCGGCCGAGCTGGCCGGCCACCTGCCCGCCTACGACTACGTCGTCGCCGTCGCGCCCCTGACCGAGGAGACCAAGGGCATGTTCGACGCCGCCGCGTTCGCCGCGATGAAGCCGACCGCGCGGTTCGTCAACGTCGGCCGGGGCGAGCTGGTGGTCACCGGCGACCTCATCGAGGCGCTGCGGTCCGGCGCGCTCGCCGGTGCCGCGCTCGACGTGTTCGACACCGAACCGCTGCCGTCGGACAGTCCGTTGTGGACCATGAAGAACGTGCTCGTCTCGCCGCACATGTCGGGTGACTTCGTCGGGTGGCGGGACACGCTGGTCGAGGTGTTCGCGGACAACTTCGCCCGCTGGCAGACTGGCGCCCCGCTTCGTAATGTCGTGGACAAGCAGCTGGGGTACGTGCCGTCGGATCGGTGAGGAGTCACCATGAGCACCCTGTTGACGGCGAGTGAGCTGGTCGCCGCCTATTCCACCGGCGAGATCAGCCCGGTGGAGGCGACCGAGGCGGCGCTGCGCTCCATCGAGGAGCGCGACGGGGAGTGCAACGCGTTCTGCCTGGTCGATCCCGAGGTGGCCCGCGACGGCGCGAAGGCGTCGGAGACCCGGTGGCGCGAGGGCAACCCGATCGGCTCGCTGGACGGGGTGCCGACCTCGATCAAGGACATGTTCCTCACGCAGGGCTGGCCGACCCTGCGCGGGTCGACGTGCATCGACCGCGACCAGCCGTGGGACGTGGACAGCCCGGTCACCGCGCGGCTGCGGGAGAACGGCCTGGTCCTGCTCGGCAAGACCACCACGCCCGAGCTCGCGTGGAAGGGCGTCACGGACAACGCGCTGACCGGCGTCACCCGCAACCCGTGGAACCCGGCGAAGACGCCGGGCGGGTCGAGCGGCGGGAGCGCGGCGGCCGTCGCGGCCGGGATGGGCGAGCTGTCGGTGGGGACGGACGGTGGCGGGTCCGTGCGGATCCCCGCGTCGTTCTGCGGGATCGTCGGGCTGAAGCCGACGTACGGCCGGATTCCGCTGTACCCGGCGAGCCCGTTCGGTGCGCTGTCGCACGCCGGGCCGATGGCGCGGTCGGTGTCGGACGTCGCGTTGATGCTCGACGTGCTGGCCCTGCCCGACCACCGCGACCCGGCCGCGCTGGAGCCGCCGCTGGGCGCCTACCGCGAGGCGGTGCGCCGGGACGTGCGCGGCCTGTACGCGGCGTTCTCGCCGACCCTCGGGTGGGCCACCGTCGACCCGGAGGTGCGGCGGATCGTGACCGAGGCGGTCACGGCGCTGGACGAGGCCGGGCTGCGGGTCGAGGAGGCCGACCCCGGCTTCGGCGACCCGCGGGAGGCCTTCGACGTGCTCTGGTCGGCCGGCGCGGCGCAGTGGCTGAACACCTTTCCACCCGGAGCCGAGGCGAAGATCGACCCGGGGCTGCGGAAGGTGTGGGAGAAGGGCCGGACGTACTCGGCGGCGGACTACCTGGACGCCAACGCCGAGCGCGCGTCGCTGGGCATCCTCATGGGCGAGTTCCACACCCGCTTCGACGTGCTGATCACCCCGACGGTCGCCGTCCCGCCGTTCGAGGCCGGGTTCGACGTGCCACCGGGCAGCGGTATGACCGGCTGGCCGGACTGGACGCCCTTCACGTACCCGTTCAACATGACCCAGCAGCCCGCGATCAGCGTTCCGGCCGGGTTCACCGCCGACGGGCTGCCGGTCGGGTTGCAGATCGTCGGGCCGCGGCACTCGGACGACCTGGTGCTGGCCGTGGCGCGGCTGGTGGAAGAGGTCCGTCCCTGGCCGACCGACCGGCCCGCGGGGCGCTGACGTTCCTCCGGCTTGCGTTGGTGGGGGAGGTCGGTTGTTCGCTGACCGGCGGGTCCGCGGGGTGCTGAGGCTTCTCCGTCTTCCGCTCGCGGGGCCCTGAGGTGTCACCGGCTTGCCTTGGCGAAGGAGGCCGGTTGTTCCCTGACTGCCGGGTCCGCGGGGTGCTGAGGGTCCGGCGTCTTCGGCTCGCGCGGCGCTGAGGTGTCGCCGGCTTGCCTTGGCGGAGGAGGTCGGTTGTTCGCTGACCGGCGGGTCCGCGGGGTGCTGAGGGTTCGCCGTCTTCCGCTCGCGCGGCGATGAATGGTCCCTTCGCGGCCGCGCGAGTGGGATCCTCGCGCCGGTGTGGTCCCCAGGCTTTCGTGGATTCCCCCTGGTTGCGAGCGTTTTTGCTTGTCCACAGAGGACTGACGCGGGTTGTGCCGTCAGCTGTTCCGCGATGCACAGCCCGGTCGCGTGTGCTGTGCTGGAGGCATGCGTACAACGACTTTGGGCAAGAGCGGGCTCGACGTCTCCCGGATCGCGTTCGGCACCTGGCAGCTGGGCGGCGACTGGGGGTCCTTCGACGAGGACGCGGCGGTCCAGGCCATCCGGCACGCGCGCGAGTTGGGCGTCAACTTCTTCGACACCGCGCAGGCCTACGGGTTCGGCAAGTCCGAGGCGCTGCTCGGGCGCGCCCTGCGTGACGAGCTCAGACGTGACCGCGACAGCCTGGTGATCGCCACCAAGGGCGGCATCAACCCGGGCACCGGCCGCCCGCGCGACGCCCGCCGCGAGTGGCTGCGCAAGGGTGTCGAGGAGAGCCTGCGCCACCTGGATCTCGACCACATCGACCTGTACCAGGTGCACTGGCCCGATCCGGACACCCCGGCCGAGGAGACGGCCTCGGCACTGCAGGAGCTGGTCGACGAGGGCAAGATCCGCCACGTCGGGGTGTCCAACTACGACACCGCGCAGCTCGCCGAGTTCGACCGGACCCGCCCGGTGGAGACGCTGCAGCCGCCGTATCACCTGCTGCGCCGCGCCATCGAGGACGACCCGCTGCCGTACTGCCGGGAACACGACATCGGGGTGCTCGTCTACAGCCCGCTCGGCAGCGGCCTGCTCACCGGTTCGCTCACCCCGCGAAGCACGTTCGAGGAGGGCGACTGGCGGGCGCAGTCGAGCGCCTTCCAGGGCGCGAACCTGCAGAAGAACCTCGAGGTCGTGGAGCAGCTGAAGAACTTCGCGGCCGAGAAGGGCGCCACCGTCAGCCGGCTCGCGATCGCGTGGACGCTGCACCAGCCGGGCGTGCACGTCGCCATAGTCGGCGCCCGCCGGGCGAAGAACATCGAGGACAGTGTCGGCGCCGCGGAACTCGACCTCACCGACGATGACCTTGAGCGCATCGAGGAGATCACAGCGCACGGCGTGCAGGTCGAGGGCGCCAGCCCGGAAGGCGTCGCCTAGCCCCCCGCGGCGACGGGCCACGCGGAGTCCCGCGACCTGCCTCGCATCAGGCACGGGACCACACCGCGATTTGCCGGGCACCGTAGTGCGCGCCCGGCACCGTGGTTCAGCGGGCACGATGGCTCGCCCCGCACTGCGGCCTGCGCCGAGCCGTGATGCATCCGGCGCGTGGCCCGCCTCGGGCGGTGGCGACCCGGCGCGGTGGTGCGCCCGGCACCATGGCTCGCCCGGCACCATGGCTCGCTCCGCGCAGCGATCGGCCCCACCGCAGTTTCCCCCGGATCGTGGTTCACCCCGCACTTCGGGTCGCCCCGCACTGAGGTCGGCCCGGGACGGTGGTTCCCCAGCGCCGTGGGCCGCCGCCGTGGCCTACCCCGCGCCGTGGGACCCGCCCCGTGGTTCGCTCAGCACGGTGTATCGCTCCGCAGCCGCCCCGCCCGGTATGCCCCGGCACCGCGGCTGGCCCCGCACCGTGAGACGCCGCACGGTATGCCGCGCACCGCGACTTGCCTCGCACCGAGGGCCGCCCCCCGCCCAGCACCATGTGCCGCCTCGCACCACGGCCCGCCGCTCCCCGGCCGCGCTCCAGCCCTCGCCGGCCAGCTCGCTCCAGCCTTCGACGGCCGGCGCGCTCCTGCCCTCGACGGCTAGCGCGCACCGCCGCTCGCGGCGCGGCCACCTACCGGGCCGCGAACTCCAGCTCCTCGAGCGCGGTGTCCAGGTGCGTCAGGATGCGCTGGAGGTGCGGCACCGAGCGGCGGCAGCCGGTGATGCCGAAGTCGAGGTTGTCGCCGCTGTTGGTCAGCGTGATGTTGAGCGCCTGACCGTCCAGCAGCACCGACGCGGGGTAGATGCCGTCGAGTTTGGCGCCGTTCCAGTACATCTGCGTGCGCGGGCCGGGCACGTTGGAGATCACCAGGTTGAACGGCGGGCGCGTGTTGTTGACGACGCCCGGGATCGGCGACACGCCCAGCTGCGCCACGTTGATGCCGGACAGCAGCAGCGCCTGCAGCGGGGTCAGCTCCTTGAAGATCCGCTTCGCGTCGCGCATGGACTGGTGGATCGTCATCAGTCGCTTCGCCGGGTCGGACTGGTCGGTGCCCAGGTTGCACAGCACCGCGCCGATCTGGTTGCCCGACGTCTCGCCGATGTCGGCCGGCTTGCGCATCGACACCGGCACCATCGCGACCAGCGGCGCGTCGGGCAGGGCGCGCTGCTCGATGAGGTAGTCCCGCAGGGCGCCGGCGCACATCGCGAGCACCACGTCGTTGCGGGAGGTGCCGGTGGCGGTCGCGATCGCGCGCACCCGCTTGAGCGGCCAGGACTGCGCGGCGAACCGGCGTGCACCGCCGATCGGCACGTTGAAGATCGTCCTCGGGGCCTGCATCGGCAGCAGCAGGGTGTGCTCGCGGAACGCCTCGCGGGCCACCTTCGCCGCCGCCGGGGCCATCCCCGCGAGCTGCTTGACCGAGCTGGTGCCCAGACGCAGCAGCGACCGGGCGTTGCGCGGCGGCTTGCCACCCTGCATCTTGCGCGAGCCCCACGGCGGCGGGCAGCTGCGGTCGTCCGGGTCGTCGGACAGCGTGCCCTGCAGGTGCCGCAGCGCCGAGACGCCGTCCATCAGCGCGTGGTGCACCTTGCTATACATCCCGAAGCGGCCGTCCTGCAGCCCTTCGACCAGGTGGATCTCCCACAGCGGGCGGTGGCGGTCGAGCAGCGTGCTGTGCCAGCGGGAGGTGAGTTCCAGCAGTTCCCGGATGCGACCGGGGTAGGGCAGCGCGGAGTGCCGGAAGTGGTAGTCGAGGTCGAGGTCGTCGTCGTGGGCCCAGGCCGCGTAACCGAGCGTGTTCACCGGGCGCGCGACCCGCTGCCGGAACAGCGGGCGGACATCGGTGTTCTTGACCAGGTCTTCACGCAGGCTTCGGAGGTAGGTGTGGTCGGCGCCCTCGGGCGTCTGGAACAGTTGCAGGCCGCCCACGTGCATCGGGTGCTCGCGGCTTTCCACCAGCAGGAACATGGAGTCGGTAAAAGGCATCAACGGCATTCGGTGACCACCTCTCCGGTCCAGGGCGGATCTGCGCCCAGGGTCATTGAGTCTACGCGTACTGCTACCGCCCGGAAGACAATCTACGCTGAGGGAATGACCATTCCGACGGATCCGGAAACGGGCGAGTTCAAGCGATCGCCGAACCGCTTCACGGCGCGGATCACCGCCGACGGAGCGGACGGCTGGCCGGTGGAGGCGGGCCGGTACCGGCTCGTGGTCAGCCGCGCCTGCCCGTGGGCCAGCCGCGGGCTGATCGTGCGGCGGTTGATGGGACTGGAGGAAGCGCTGTCCGTCGCGATCGCCGATCCCATCCAGGACGAGCGCAGCTGGCGGTTCACGCTCGACCCGGACGGCCGCGATCCGGTGCTGGGCATCAGGTTCCTCGGCGAGGCCTACCACGCTGCCGACCCGGACTACGACGGCGGCATCAGCGTGCCGGCGATCGTCGACATCCCCAGCGGCAAGCTCGTCACCAACGACTACCCGCAGATCACGCTCGACCTGGATACCGAGTGGGGCGCGTACTACCGCGACGGCGCGCCGGACCTGTACCCGGAGAAGCTGCGCGACGAGATCGACGAGATCAACCGCGCGGTGTACCGCGACGTGAACGCGGCGGTGTACGAGGCGGGGTTCGCGACGAAGCAGTCCGCCTACGACGACGCGTACCGCCGGCTGTTCGCGCGGCTCGATGCGCTTTCGGATCGGTTGTCGGGGCAGCGTTATCTCGTCGGCGACACGATCACCGAGGCCGATATCCGGTTGTTCACGACGCTCGTCCGGTTCGACCCGGTCTACCACGGGCACTTCAAGTGCAACCGGAACAAGCTGACCGAGATGCCGGTGTTGTGGGCGTACGCGCGGGATCTGTTCCAGACGCCCGGTTTCGGTGACACGGTGGACTTCGACCACATCAAGCGGCACTACTACCAGGTGCACGAGCAGGTCAATCCGACGCGGATCGTGCCGAATGGTCCGGACCTGTCCGGCTGGGCGGAGCCGCACGGCCGCGAGGACCTGGGCGGACGACCCTTCGGGGACGGTTCGCCCCCGGGGCCGCCGCCGGCGAACGAGGTCGTGCCGCCGCAGTGGTGACGCGGTGCCCTACGCTGACGGCGTGACGAAGACCGGCGCCCAGCACCTCGCGGACGCGCTGCTCGAGCTCGGGGCCGAGGTCGTGTTCGGCCTGCCGGGCGTGCACAACCTGCCGATCTGGGAGGCGCTGGCGGACAGTCCGCTGCGGCTGATCGGCGTCCGGCACGAGCAGACCGCGGGGTACGCCGCGGACGGGTTCGCCAGGGCGACGGGGAAGCTCGGGGTCGCGATCGTGACGACCGGCCCCGGCGCGGCGAACACGATCGCCGCGGTCGGGGAGGCGATGGCGTCCGGGTCGCCGGTGCTGGTGATCGCGACGGACATCCCGGCGAGCCTGCGCCGGCCCGGCACCGTGCGCGGTGTGCTGCACGAGACCAGTGACCAGGCGGCGTTGTTCGCGCCCGTGACGAAGGCGACGTTCACGGTCGAGGCGCCGGAGGACCTGGCGCCGACGATCCTGCGCGCGGCGCGGCTCGCGCAGCGGCCGCAGAGCGGGCCGGTGTACGTCGGTGTGCCCACGGATTTCCTGCGGCACAACGGTTTCCGTGGTCCGGACCCGGAGCCGACGGAGACGTTCCCCGCGCTGGCGTTGTCGGATCTCGACGCGGCGCGGCGGATGCTGGCGATGGCGTCGAAGCCGTTGATCTGGGCGGGTGGCGGCGCGGTGCGGGCCGAGGCGGGGCCGGTGATCGGGCAGCTGGCGGAGAAGCTGGCGGCGCCGGTGATCACGACGTTCGCCGCGCGGGGGCTGTTGCCGCTAGCGCACCCGTGTGCCGCGCCGAACCCGGTGCACGCGCCGGAGGTGGGCGCGTTGTGGGACGAGGCCGATGTGGTGCTGGGCATCGGGACCGATTTCGACGGGTTGATGACGCAGAACTGGCTGATGCCGAAGCCGCCGAAGCTGATCGTGATCAACGTGGACCCGAAGGACGCGGCGAAGAACTACCCGCCGGACATCACGCTCGTCGGTGATGCGCGTGATGTGGTGCCGCAGTTGTTGCAGGGGTTGCCGGCGCGGCCGGGGTTGGGTGAGCTGAAAGAGCGGTTGCAGCGGATTTCGGAGCAGGTGCGCCGGCGGGTGCGCAGTGAGGAGCCGCAGGCCGCGGATTTCCTGCGCACGCTGGAGGAAACGCTGCCGGAGAGCGCGATGCTGGTGGCGGACATGTGCATCGCCGGGTATTGGGCGGGCGGGTTCCACCGGGTGCCGGCGCCGCACCGCTTCGCGTACCCGATGGGCTGGGGCACGCTGGGTTTCGGTTTCCCGGCCGCGCTGGGCGCGGCGGCCACCGGGGCCGGCCGGGTGGTCTGCATCAGCGGCGACGGCGGGTTCCTGTACGGCTGCGGTGATCTCGCGACGCTGGCGCAGGAGTCGCTGCCGGTGACGGTGATCATCGTCGACGACGGTGGGTACGGCATGCTGCGGTTCGATCAGGACCGGGAGGGGTTGCCGCACCGCGGGGTCAACCTGCACACGCCCGACTTCGTCGGCCTGGCCCGCTCCTTCGGTGTGGACGCGGGACGCGTGGAAGGCTTCGGCCGCGCCTTCCGGCGCCTCCTGGGCGAGTTCGTCCGCAGCGACGAGCCGAACGTGCTGGTGGTGAGGGCCTCCCTGAAGCCGCCGGTGAACACCTCGCCCCGCTGGTACCGCGCGAAGCGCCGCTGACCGCCGGTCGCCCGCTGGGGGGGTGGGCCGCGGGCGCCGACTGAGCCGGCTGCGGTGGGCACGTTTCGGACGGGGTGGGTCGGGCGTGCGACGGCCCGCTCGGCCGAGGTCGGGACCGTGCGCGGCGTCCGCACGCTTGCGCCCAGCGGGAACCTGCGCGCCGCGGGCGGCGGACCTGCGTATGCCCGCGAGCGGCGGCCACCGGCGAGTGACTGGCGCGCTCCTGGCCGGTGGCGTGCGGGGAGGTGAGTAGTGCAGGCCTGCTGGTGGGGCGACCAGCGGCGGAGCAGCGGGCCCGTAACCGGCGTACGCCCACCAGCGCGCGGCCAGCGGGCGAGTGATTGGCGCGCGCCCGGGCGGCGGCGACCAGTGGGAGGGCCCGTGTCGGGCGGGCAGGCGAGTAGAGCAGGCCTGCTAGTGGGTGACCAGTGGCGGAGCAGCGGGCCTGTGACCGCCGTGCGCCCGCCAGCGGCGGCCAGCGGGCGAGTGCTTGGCGTGCGCTCGCCGGCGGGCGGCCGGGGATGGCCTGCGGCCGCGCAGGCGGGAGGCGGGTAGGGCATTAGTGCGCGGCCGCAGGCGCGCGGCTGGCGGGAGGACTGCCGCCGCACGGATGGGCGGGTAGGGCACTAGTGGGCCCGCCGACGGGCGGCTGGCGGGAGGACTGCCACCGCACGGGCGGGAGGCGGGCAGGCGCCTTGCGCCGAGCGCACGCGGGCAGGCGAACGGCCGGTGCTGCCAGAGCAGTGTTGGTCGCCGCAGCGAGCCACTGCGCGTGGTGTGGTGTTCGCCGCCGGAGGGCGGGTGCTGCCTTGCTGGGGCGACCGTGTCTGCTGGCCTGGTGCTGGCAGAGCTGTGTTGATCGCCGCTGTCAGCCTCGCCCAGGCCGGGGCACTCCCCGCGCCGTGCCGGTGTGCACGGTCGTGCGGCGCCCTGTGTGCAGGCCGGGACGCTCCCCGCGCCGTCCTGGTGCGCACGGTCGCGCGGCGCCCGTGCACAGGCCGGGGCGCTCCCCGTGCCGGGCCGGTCTGCGCCGTCGCGTGCTCGCGGTCCGGGTCAGCCGGTACGTACGGGCGCTCGCCGCGCTGGGTCGGTGGTGGCATTCGGGGCGGGAAGCCGTCGCGTGCCGCCACGGCTGGGTCGGTCGTTGCCTTGTTGGTGGCCTGCGCTCGGCGGGGTTTGGCTCCTCCAGAACCCCGCCGGCGGGCACGCCGGGGGTCAGTCGTTGAGCACCACGACCTTTCCGGCGGCCTGGTTGGCCTCCATGTAGGTGTGCGCGGCGACGATGTCGTCCAGCCGGAAGACCCGGTCCACGTTCGGGTGGTAGACCCCGCGGGCCACGCCGTCGACGATCTGCTGCAGCGCCTCGCCCCCGGCGGTGCCGCGGATGTCGTTGCTCTGGAACGCCGTCAACTTCGTGCCCGAGGGGATCATCGCCACCGGTTCGAAATCGGGCACCACCCACTTCCCGCTCAGCATCCCGGTCATGCACACCGTGCCGCCGCGGGCGACGAGCTGCAGGGAATCCACCACCGTCGGCGCCCCGACCAGGTCCAGCACGTAGTCCGGCCCATCCGGCACCAGGGCCCGCACGTCCGCCGCGATGTCGCCGGAGTCCACCACGACGTGGTCGGCCCCGGCCTTCTCCAGCGACGCGACCTTCTCCCGCTTCCGCGTGGTCGCGATCGTCACCAGCCCGCGCTCCCGCGCCAGCGACAGCGCGGCCATCCCCACCGACGACGTCCCTCCCCGCACCAGCAGGGTCTGCCCTGGCGAGGTCGACCCGAGCACCTCGAGCGACCCCCACGCCGTCAGGTACGTCTCGGGCAGGGCGGCGAAGACGTCCCACGGCAGCTCGGTGCGCACCGGGATCAGCAGGTCGTCCGGCAGCAGCGCGTACTCCGCGTAGCCCCCGTCGAACTCCCGGCCCATCTCGCCCATCACCGCGGCGACCGTGGTGCCTGGCGCGAGCCGTGGGTCCCGCGACTCCACGACCTCACCAACGCACTCGATGCCCAGGACCCGCGGGAACCGGACGTTCGGCGAATGCCCCTGCCGCGTCATCAGCTCCGACCGGTTCAGCCCGAACCCCTTCACCCGGACGAGCGTCCAGCCGTCTCGCACCTCGGGCGTCGGCACCTCGCGGACCTGCAGTACCTCCGGCCCGCCCGGCGCGTCCATCACCACCGCGCGCATCAGTTGCCCCCTTGTTGCAGCCATGTCCGGAGATTAGCCGGGGGGTACGACAATTTTCGGTGGCTCAGTCATCGCCGCGGTCGACTTTGGCGGGGATCGGCCGCTCGCGGAGGGCGGCGGCCACCGAGTGGAGGTTTTAGACCCACGCCAGGCCCGGGATGGTGAAACCGATGTCGCCGAGGGCGCCGTTGATCTCGCTGATCACGTGGTGTGCGCCGTCGTCGGAGGGTCCCCACCCACGTCGGGGAGGCCATGATGAGGACCCCCGAGTTCACGATCTCCTCGCGGATTCAAGGCCAGTCGTCACCTTCGTCCCTGTCACTGCTGACGCCCGGGCTTGACGCGCAGTCCGGCCGCGACGACCTCGCAGTTCACGACCGTCGCGCGCATGGGACCGGCTTCCCGGCCGGTCTGTTCCCGAAACGGGACGAGTGAGGGACGCCGGGCTGGGTAGCCCCACGAACGTCAAGGACAGCAAGGGGAAAGGAGGGACCATGGCGGCCCCGAATCCGATTCAGATGCAGAAGTTCCTGTCGGGCGTGGACTACCCGTGCACGCGGGACAAGCTGGTGGACCACGCGCAGAGCCAGGGTGCCCCCGACGACGTCCTGGACCACCTGCGGAAGCTGCCGGACCGCGAGTACGACGGCCCGAACGCGGTGAGCGCCGAGTTCACGAACACCTGACCCGGCTTGACGTCGCCTCCCGCGGCGCCGTGGCTGCCACGGCGCCGCGAGTGCTGCCGGGCACCGGCATGGGTGAGTTGCCCCTCCGTGACCGGGCTGATGGCGGCGAGACGTGGACAGGGCGGGTGGTGAACGTGGGGCGAGGGGTGGCCCGCAGGGTGCCCGGCGTGGCGAGGACCGCGCCTCGCGGGGCGGACCGGGTCGCTGGCGTGGCGAATCATCTTCCTGGGGTGGCAGGCACGGTTCCTGGCGTGGCGAGGAGGGCGCCTGGAGTGGTGCATCGGCTGGCTGGGGTGGCGGGCCCGCTGCCCGGGGTGGCGAGCCGGATGCCAGGGGTGGTTAGGACAGTGCCACGGCGGCGAGACGGTGTCACGGGTAGCTAGCCCGCTGGTCGATGGCGTGGCGGATGGGGCGAGGACGGTGCCTTCGGTGGTGGACCGCGGGCCAGGGGTGGCGCACCGGCTGCGTGGGATGGCAGGCAGGGTGCCCCCGTGGCGAGGACGACGCCTGGAGTGGCGCACCGGCTGGCTGGGGTGGCGAGCCGGATGCCACGGCGAGGACGCGCCTTTCGTGATGGACCCGCCTGCCTGGGGTGGCGCATCGGCTGGCTGGGAGGCGAGCCGGATGCCTGGCACGGCAAGGACGATGCCTCGGGCGGTGAGCGGGATTTCTGGGGCGGCGAGGTTCGGCTGGGCCGATGCCCGGCCGTCGAGTCGGGAAGGTCGATGTGGCACCAAGCGTGCCGCGCGGAGGGTCGCGTAGGGCGGAACTTGGGCGGGCCGATAGCCGCATAGCGATGCGCACCGGCGAGTGACCCGGTTCGCGGGGGACTCCAAAACCAGTGTCGGGCCGAGTCGACGCCCGGAGACAAGTGTCGAGTGGCACGCACCCTGCGGGGACCGGCAGGGGAGGGGTTGTGAGCGCGTGTGGAACGGCGGAGCGATGTGATCGCGATCGGCTCTCGGCGCCTCGCCCGCCCAGCCCGGGCTCCCTGCGCCCCGCCGGGCGCCCGCCCAGCCGCGGCTTCCGGCGCCGAGCCACGACTCCCTGCACCGAGCCGCGGTTTCCAGCGCTCAGCTCCCGGCGCGCGGCCGCTTGACCCGGCAGTACGCGCACACTCAAAATACTGCCGACACTGCGCCTGCCGCCCGCCCGGCCGCGGCGCTGGGTTTGCT
Source organism: Amycolatopsis thermophila (assembly GCF_030814215.1). Classification (NCBI taxonomy): domain Bacteria; kingdom Bacillati; phylum Actinomycetota; class Actinomycetes; order Pseudonocardiales; family Pseudonocardiaceae; genus Amycolatopsis; species Amycolatopsis thermophila. Next base: position 3,439,854 of record NZ_JAUSUT010000001.1, read on the forward strand.
GCCGACCGCTCCGCCGGATCAGTGCGCGCTCAGGTGCTCCAGCAGCAGGGCGGTCAGGACCTCGGGCACCTCCTCGGGGATCCAGTGCGTCACGTCCTCCAGCATCTGGAACGAGTACGCTCCCGCGACCCAGTTCTCGGTGTCCAGGGCGGCCGTCGAGCCGAACGCGACGTCCTCCGTGCTCCACACGTACAGCGTCGGCACCGTGACCTTGCCGATCTCGGCCCGGGGGCGGTTCGCGCGGTACCAGTTCAGCGCGGCGGTCAGCGCGCCCGGCTCGGAGAGCCGCCGGACGTACTCGTCGACCCGGCTGGCGGGCACCTTCCACTCGAACATCCGCCGCAGCGCCTCGCCGTTGTTGGCCAGCATCTGCTTTTCCGTGCCGCTCGATCGCCAGTCCCGCATGTACTGCGACCGCATCTGCTGGTCCTCGTCCGTCCGCAACGCGTTGCCCAACGCGCCGGGATGCGGTGTCGACACCGCGGTCAGCGTGCGCAGCCGGCCGGGGTGCTCGGACGCCGTCCACCACGCGGCCGCCGCGCCCCAGTCGTGACCCACGAGGTCGAACCGGGACCACCCCAGCTCGTCGGCGATGGCCAGGACGTCACCGACGATCGAGTCCATCCCGTACTCCGCGGCGAGCTCCGGCCGCACCCCCGGCGAGTAGCCGCGCTGGTCGGGCGCCACCGCCCGGTACCCGCGATCGCCCAGCACGGCGACCTGGTGCTCCCACGAGACGGCGGCCTCGGGGAAACCGTGCAGCAGCAGGACGGGACGGCCGTCGGCGGGGCCGGCCGCGATCGCGTCGAACGAGCCGGCCGCGGTGGGGATGCTCAGGTACTCCATCACGCCCCGAACCCTACGGCCTGCCACCGACAGTTTTCCCACCATCCCGCGCCGCGCCGGGAACGTCGGCACCCGTTCGGGCGACGCGTGGCGGGAGGGTCGACGGTGCGCCCGAGTCGCGACGATGCCAGCGTCCGAACAGGACGGTGACCGCGTCTCGGGCCAGATGTCCCAACCTTTGGGACGAACGTCCTGAGACTCAGCCCATAGGGCGTGGCGCGGCGAGGCCGGGCGTCTGCGGGCGCGCGGCCCCAACGCGCGAGTCCACCGGCAGGGGCACGAAGGCATCGCCACGGTGGACTCTGCGCCGCACTGTCAAGCGGCTTCCTCCGCGCCGACCAGTTCGTCCCAGTGCCGCTGCGCCACCGGGCGCCATTCGACGTGCCTGCGGTGGAACAGCTCGGCCGCCTTGGCGCCGCTCCAGTTCGGCGGCAGCAACCGTCCGGGCAGGCGCGGGTCGAGGAACGGGAAGCGGCGCCATTCGTGCACCAGGCGGGTCTGGGCGTGCAGCACAGCTTCGCCGGAATCCGGTGCCAGCGCGGCGAATTCGTCGATGAAGTCCTCGTACCGCTCCTCGAGGGCGGTCAGGTCCCACGCGCGCGCGACCATCGCGTCCTCGTCGCCGATCTTGCCGTACGACGCGACGAACGACATCGCCTCGGCGTGCAGCCCGAGGTCGCGCACGATCGTGCACGCCTCGTCCTGGCGACCGGGGTGCGGGCTGATCCACACGCCGGGCGTCGGCGAACCGAAACCCGCCCACGTCAGCCGCGTGCGCAGGCTGTGCCGCAGGTCCCGCTTCGTCTCGGGCACCGACACCAGCAGCATGAGCCAGGTGCCGTCCCACGGCGTGTCCTCGCGGCCGAAGCCGTAGATCCGCTCCGCCCCCTCGGACAGCAGCCGCCGGCCCGGCGCGGTCAGCGACCACCGCACGCGGCGGCCGTGCCGCTCGGACACCAGCCAGCCCTCCGCCGCAGTGCGCGCGAGTGCCTGGCGGGCGGACTTCTCCTCGATGCCGAACGTGCCCAGCACGTCGACGAGCGTGGATGTCCACACCGGCCGGTCACGGGGCAGCACGAACTCGCCGAGCACGGTCATCAGCACCGACCGCGCGCTCGTATGGCTGACCTCGCGCCGCCTGCTCACGGTGGGGCGGGCCGTGGTGTCCGCGATCGCGCTCACCTCCCGCGAAGCTGACCAAGACGCCATTGGCGTTGCTCAGGCTAGCCCACGCGGACCGGATCGCGGAGCGCGGTCGGTCAATGGCGAAAATACGACAGGTCGTGCACCGAATTCATTCGGCCCGGTGCGCTTCCGCTGGTCCGGCCCGCGGTGGGTGAATGATCTGTTCGTCACGGGCGCATTTGCCCGCAGGGGTGCGGAACCAGGCGGCAACCGCAGCAGCTGCCAGCGGGGCGGTGAATGTGCAAACGCCGTCCCGGGTGGTGGAACTCAGTGCCGGGTGGGTGTCGAAAACACGTGGAAATCGACCGTGACGGCCCGGGTTCCCGCGCCTTCCGGGGCCCGTTCCGGATAACGCTCGATCAGTTCCCGCATCGACTCGGCGAGCTCGTTCAGCTCGTCCGGAGTCAGGTGCAGGACCGTGGTGAACCCGGGGTCGGCGAGATCCGGTTCCGGTGAATTCTCCGACGATTCCCAGCGCAGCTGCCAGGGCCTGATCCGCCCGCGGCCGCGCGGCGCTTCCTCGATGAGGCCCTGCCGGGCCAGTTGCCGCAGGTGGAACGAGCACAGGCCGGAGCTGTACCCGAGCCGCCTGCTCGCCTCGTTCGCGGTCACCGTGCCGACCTCGGCCAGCAGGTCCAGCAGGGCGATGCGCACCGGGTGGTCGGGCAACGTCGTCTCGGGTCGGATCTCCACTTTGCAAAGTGTGCTACTTTGCAAAGGACTTGGCAAGGGAGGCGAGATGGCCGTCTACGTGCAGGGCAAGCCGGCCGGGGACTGCCCGCGGGTGCTGCCGGAGGCCGAGCGGGGCACGCCGCGGCGGATCACCGAGATCGGCGAGGTGATCCTGGCGCGCCCGTGCCGTCCCGCCACCGAGTTCGGCACCCCGGAGCTGGCGGCGCTGATCGACGACATGTTCGCGACGCTGTACGTCGCGGAGGGCGCCGGGCTGGCCGCCAACCAGGTGGACGTCGACCTGCGCCTGTTCGTGTGGGACTGCTGGGACGAGTACGGCGACCGGCACATCGGGCACATCCTCAACCCGGTGCTCGACGAGGAGCCGGTGTCCGCGCGCCGGCTGCTCGAAGCGCCCGAGGGCTGCCTGTCCGTGCCCGGCCCGTACGCGAAGCTGCCGCGCGCCGACCACGCCGTGGTGCGCGGCGTCGACCAGGACGGCGAGCCGCTGGTGATCGAGGGGCGGGGTTACTTCGCGCGGTGCCTGCAACACGAGACCGACCACCTCGACGGCGGCCTCTACGTGGACCGCCTGCCGCAGCGCAAGCGCAAGTCGGTGTTGCGGGAGATGGATAAGTCGCGCGACGAGGTGATGGCCCGCCGCGCCGAACTGGCGGAGGAGCTCAGGCGATCTCGTTCGCCAGAAGGTCGCTGAGGTCCGCGCCGGGGGCCAGTTCCACCGGTTCGGTACCGCGCCGGAACAGCCGTGCGCCCGGCTCGCCGCCGCCGAGGGTGAGCGTCTGGCCTTCGCGGCGCAGCCAGGTGCCCTCGCGCAGGCCGAGCACCGGGACGTCGTTCTCCTCGAGGAACTGCTGGATCCGCTCCTCGCGGGTTTCGCCCATGTGGGTGGACGACGGGTCGGGGTCGAGGTAGTGCGGGTTGATCTGGAACGGCACGAACCCGGCGGCGTCGAACGCCGGCGGCTGCACGATCGGCATGTCGTTGGTGGTGCGGATGGTGGGGCAGGCGACGTTGGTGCCCGCGCTCGATCCGATGTAGACGGTTCCGTGCGCCACCCGGTCGCGGATCGGGGCGAGCAGTTCGCGGCGGTAGAGCTGGCGCAGGAGCCGGAAGGTGTTGCCGCCGCCGGTGAACACGGCCTGGGCGGAGTTCAGCAGCTTGATCGGGTCGTCCTGGTGGGCGCCGGCGACCTCGACCCCGAACGGGGCGAGCGCCTTGGCGACGGCCGCGGTGTAGGCGTCGTGGTCGGCGAGGGCGAACGGCACGAACACCAGGCGCCGCACGTCGGCGAGCACTTCGGCCAGCGCGTCGGTCGCGTGCTCCAGGTAGCCGCGCCCGGGCGCGGTCGAGTTCGACAGCAGCAGCAGACGCATCGACGTTCCCTTTCCGGCGCTCGCTTTCCGCATTGCCTATCACGCGGGGCGGCGCGAGTTGCGGCGGAAGTGAGCTCGACCACCTACGCTGGGTGGCATGGCAGGTGACGTGCTTCCCGACCCGTCGAGCCCGTTCGGACGACGCGTGCGCGAGCGGCTGGAGGCCGAACGGGTCATCTGGCTGACGACCACGGGCGCCGATGGCACGCCCCAGCCGAACCCGGTGTGGTTCCTGTGGGCCGACGGCGGGTTCCTGATCTACAACGCCGCCAAGGCGAAACGACTCGACCACATCCGCGACCGGCCGCAGGTCTCCCTCAACTTCGACAGCGACGGGCAGGGCGGGAACATCGTGGTGTTCCGCGGACTGGCCCGGCCCGCTGACACCCAGCCCGCGCCCCACGAGAACGAGGCCTACGTGGAGAAGTACGGCGAGGCGATGCGGCAGATCAGGGGCAGCCACGAGGCGTTCTCGGAGGCCTACCCCCACGCGCTGCGCATCGAGGTCAACGGAGTGCGCGGCTTCTAGCGGCGCCGGCGAGCCGCGCGCTGGGCACGACGAAGGTGACCAGCGCGGCGAAGGGGCCGGTCACCGGTGCCGTCCGTGGCTCACTCCCGGTCATCCAGCAGCTCAGCGGGATGAACCCCGAGCGCCTCCGCCATCCGGAAGAGCGTGTCGAGCGTGATGTTGCGCGCCGGGCGGGGGGCGCCTTGCGCCAGTCGCGACCGTTCCAGCTCCGCGATCACCGAGCGGGAGACCCCGGCGCGGTCGGCGAGGTCGGCTTGGCTCAGGTCGCGGTCCCTGCGCAGTTTGCGCACGCGGATTGCCAGTGCGCGCAGGCGCGCGTCCAAGACGTCCTCGACAGCCACGGTCGCGCAGCCTACCAATGGTCGTTCCTGCCCTACTTTTTGTCGTTTCTATGCTACTGTGAAGGGGTGAGCAGAGAACTCGTCACCTCCGGTCCCGCCTACCTCTACGACCTCGTGGCCGACGACCTCACCCGGCGCATCGAGTCGGGCGAGCTCGCGCCCAACACGCCGCTCCCGGCCGAGCTGGCACTGGCGCGCCAATACGGCGTGTCGCTCGGGACGTGCCGCCACGCGACGAAGATCCTGCGGGACCGCGGGCTGGTGCGCACCGTCCCCTCGAAAGGCACGTTCGTCGCGGAACGGCCGCGGCGCATGCCGGTCTACTGCCTCGAGGCGTTCCGCTCTGTGGCGTGACCAGGCGCCGCCACCGCCCGGCCTCACGCCACCTGGGCGCGCACCTTCCGCAACAGCTCCACGTCCACGTGAGCGGCCTCGGCCGCCAGCCAGTCGCCGATCACCTGCACGAACTGGTCCGGGGTCATCGGCGGGGCCGGGACGTCGAAGTCCTCGTCGGTGGTGATCTCGCCGGTGCGGCTGGGGTACACGATCAGCGCGCCGCGCACCTCGGCTCCGGGCAGGAGTGCGCGGAAGGCGTCGAGGGCTTCCGGGAGCTGCGTCGCGCCGCCCAGGAAACGGCGGTCGTCGCGCCAGAGTTCGCCGTCCTCGTCGGCCGCGTAGTGCCCCGGCAGCCACGTCTTCGACTCGATCAGCACCAGGCGCCGGCCGGCGAGCACGGCGTGGTCGATGTCGGCGAACACCGAGCCCGGGAAGGCGAGGCCGTGGAAGATCCGCGCACACGGCAGGCGGGTCAGATACCGCTCCAGCAGCTCCGCCGTGAGCCGCTCGCCCCACTGGTCCGGCTCGCTCCCGGGCGCGCCGAACACCACGGTGCCACCGAACTCGTCGTCGAACGCGCGCTCGGCCCGCGCCAACTCCAGATGCCGCCGCACCAACCAGATCGCCACGGCCGAGGCGAGAACCAACCACACGGCCACGGCGAGCGCGCCCGCCATGACCGGCAGGACGACCAGCAACAACCACGCCAGCAACAAGGCCGCCGGCGCGTGCCCGGGCGCGTCACCCGGCCGGGCACGTCCACGCGCCGCGTCCCACCACTCCAACGCGTCCGGGTCCAGCACGGGCAGTTCGGCGGTGAAGCTCGGGTCCTCGCCCAGGCGTCGCCCCGGCCGCCGGGCGCGCACCGGGCTCGCGGTCGCGGCCGCCCGGTTCAGCGCCCGGTCGTAGGCCGCGCGCTGCAACGGGTCGACCAGCACCTCGTAGGCCTGCCGCAGCGCCTGGAACTCGTCGGGCGAACCGCCCGCGTCGGGGTGCGCGGTCCGCGCCTTCTGGCGGTAGGCCGACTTGATCTCGGCCGTCGAGGCATGCCGGTCCACCCCGAGAAGGTCGTAGTAGCCCTCGCCGCGCACGCGGTCACTTTATGTGGTCTCCGAAACCGGGACACATGTGGCTAGAGTCAGCCGGTGGTTCTCGACATGGCGGGCAGGCTGGGCATCCGCACCGGCCGGTTCGTCGCGCCCGCGGGGATCGCGTGCGTCCTCGCCGGTGCCGCCCTCTTCGTCCTCCCACCACACAGCACGCTGGCCGCGATGGCGCTCGGCCTGGCCGGTATCGCGGCGTTCGGACTGGGCAGCGCCCGCCGGGCCGGGGGCCGGTGGTGGGCGTTCGTCGCCGGCGTGATCAGCGCGGGTCTGCTGTTCGCGGCACTGTCCGTGGCCGGTCGCGGCCTCGCCCTGCGCGCCTTCGGCCACACCGAGACGTGCACCGTCACCGGCCGCACCATGATCGAAACCGGGGCGCGCTACCACCACTACGGCTTCGTGCACACCCTCGCCTGCGCCGGCGGCACCTTGACCATCCGCACCGACCCGGGCGACCGGCACGAGGTCGGCACCGAGGTGCGGGTCCGCACGGCCCGCCTGCTCGAACCGGACTTCGCGTCCCGGCACCCGCTGCTCCTGGAAGTGCCGGCCGTGCTGGGCGCGATCGCGCTGACCGCGGGCACCACCGTGCTTGTGCGGCGCTCGGTCAGGTCAGCGAGCTAGGGTCCGCGGGCACGTCGACCGCGTGCCGCTGCAGGGCCTCCAACGGGACGATGTCCAGCGCCCGCTCGTGCGTCGACGCGAGGACCACCGGCGCGGCCACCCCCGCTTCGTACGCCTGGCGCCACCGCGCGGCGACCACGCACCACCGGTCGCCTGGCTGCAGCCCCGGGAAGCCGTACTCGGGGCGGGGCGTGGACAGGTCGTTGCCGACCCCGCGCTGGTAGTCGAGGAACTCCTTGGTCACCACGGTGCACACCGTGTGGCTGCCGAGGTCGTCGTCACCGGTGGTGCAGCACCCGTCCCGGTAGTAGCCGGTCACCGGGTCGGTGCCGCAGGGCTCGAGTTCGCCGCCCAGAACATTGCGATCGGTTGTCATGGCAGTCCGTGCTGTCGTATCCAATCGTCCTTGGACAGAGCGTACTCGACGTCACCGTGTTCGGCGCCCGGAAGCGGATCGGGCCATTGCCCGAAGAACGTGCGCACGAACCGCAGACCGGCTGCCCCAGAACTCCCGTCGCAGCCGGTAGCCCAGTTCCACGTCGCCGTTGGCCAGCGGCCGGAACTCGAACCAGCCGGTGAACGCGCCGCTCGCCTTCTCGATCGCGGCGAAGAACCCCGTCCGCTCGACGACGTCACGGGAGGCCGCGGCGTCGCCCAGGTACCGCAGGATCAGCCGCTCGGTCTCCAGGTGGACGCGCATGCCCCGATCATGCCCACGGAGCCCGCCGGAGCGGGAGGACGGGCTGTCCACACCGGACACCCCGTCCTCCCGCCGTGGTCCTAGGCGGTCGCGCCGCCCGCCGAGGTCACGGTCCGGTGGCCGCCGGCCGGGGCTTTGCGGCCCAGGTCGGGAGTCGGGACGCGGTAGTTGTCGCGGCCGGTGAGCACCGCGATCACGTTGAGCACGCACAGCCCGGCGGTGAAGAGGGCGACGCCGACCCAGTTCGCGCTCTTGTCGCCGGCGATCGCGGCGGCGATGGTCGGCGTGAAACCGGCGATCGCGAACCCGATCTGCGTGCCGATCGCCATGCCGGACAGCCGCACCCGCGCCGGGAACATCTCGCCGTAGAACGCCGGCCACACCGCGTTCGTCGCGCTGTAGACGACACCGAACATCAGGATGCCCGTCACGAACACCAGCACGTAGTTGCCCGCCGAGATCGAGCCCAGGTAGGCGAAGATCAGCACCGCGCAGCCCAGCGACCCGCCGATGAACACCGGCTTGCGCCCGACCCGGTCCGCCAGCGCCGCCCACAGCGGGATCGCGGCCAGCGCGACGACGTTGGCGAGCACGCCGACCCACAGCATGGGGGAGCGGGCCAGCCCGGCCGAGTTGACGGCGTAGGACAACGCGTAGACGGTGAAGATCGTGCTCACCGCGGCGATCAGGGCCGCGACGACGACCCGCAGCACGTCGGCCCAGTGGTCCCGGAACAACACCGCCACCGGCAGCTTCGCCTGTTCCCGGCCGGCGACCTCGCGCTCGAACACCGGCGTCTCCTCGAGCTTGCGCCGGATCACGAACGCGACGACGACGACCACCGCGCTGGCCCAGAACGGCAGCCGCCAGCCCCAGCTCTGCAGCGCGGCCGTCGGCATCGCGGCGACCGGCAGGAACACCGCGGTCGCCAGGATCTGCCCGGCCTGCGTGCCGGAGAGCGTGTAGCTCGTGTAGTAGGCGCGGCGGTTCTCGGGCGCGTGCTCGAGCGACATCGAGTTGGCCCCGGCCTGCTCACCGGCCGCGGACAGGCCCTGCAGCAGCCGCAGGACCACGAGCAGCACCGGGGCGAGCACGCCGACCCGCCCGTAGGTCGGCAGGCAGCCGACGAGGAAGGTCGACGCGCCCATCAGCAGCACCGTGAGGACCAGGACCTTCTTGCGGCCGAAGCGGTCACCGACGTGCCCGAGGATGAACGCCCCCACCGGGCGGGCCAGGTAGCCGACGCCGAACGTGGCCAGCGCCAGCAGCGTGCCCGCGGTCGGGTCCGAGCTGGGGAAGAAGATCTTGCCGAAGACCAGTGCCGCGGCGGTGCCGTAGATGAAGAAGTCGTAGTACTCCAGCGCACTGCCTATCCACGCCGCCACCGCGGCCTTGCGGGGCTTGCCGTGCTCGACCACGTCGATGCTCCTGTCGCGTCAGTGCTCCGTTGCGCGCGCGGTTAATGTACCGTTTGGTTACGTACCAAATGGTGAGTTAGCGTTCCGGGGGTTGTCAAGCCGGGGAAGGGCGAAACGGTCAGTGCGCGGTCAGGTAGTCGACCAGCAGGTCGCCGAGCATCGTGCGGTAGTGCTCGCGCCGGCCGGGGTCGAGCATGTCGCGTTCGAAGATCGCCTTGAACGTGTACCGGTTGGCCGTGCGGAACACGCAGAACGCGCTGATCATCATGTGCACGTCCAGTGCGTCGACGTCGTCGCGGAACACCCCGGCGGCGCGGCCGCGCTCGAGGATGCGGGTGAGTACGTCCAGCGCCGGGTTCGCGAGCCGGGACAGCACCTCGGAACGGCCGATGTGCTCGGCGTTGTGGATGTTCTCGATGCTGACCAGCCGGATGAAGTCCGGGTGCGACTCGTGGTGGTCGAAGGTCAGCTCGGCCAGCTGGCGCAGGGCCTGGACCGGGTCGAGGTGGTCGACGTCGAGCTCCTGCTCCCGCGCGCGGATGCCGGCGTAGGCGCGCTCCAGCACCGCGATGTAGAGGCCTTCCTTGCTGCCGAAGTAGTAGTAGAGCATCCGCTTGGTGGTGCGGGTCTTCGCGGCGATCTCGTTGACGCGCGCCCCGGCGTAGCCCTGGTCGGCGAACTCGCGGGTCGCCACGTCCAGGATCTCGGCGCGCGTCCGCTCGGCGTCGCGCAGTCGTTCGGCGCTTCCGGTCGGCATATGCGCACCGTAGAACTCACCGACCGGTTCACCCGACACCGGCCCGTGCGAGAGGAGTCCCGGCCATGAGGCGAGGAATCGCCACCGTGTGCCTGTCCGGCACGCTCGAGGACAAGCTGACCGCCGCGGCCGCCGCGGGGTTCGACGGCGTCGAGATCTTCGAGAACGACCTGATCGTCTCCACCTCGTCGCCCGCCGAGGTGCGGCGACGCTGTGACGACCTCGGCCTGTCGGTCGATCTGTACCAGCCGTTCCGGGACTTCGAAGCGGTCCCGCCGCCGGTGTTCGAGGCGAACCTGCGCCGCGCCGAGCGCAAGTTCGACGTGATGGAGCAGCTCGGCGCCGACACGGTGCTGGTGTGCTCGTCGGTGTCCCCGGACGCGGTCGATGACGACGATCTGGCGGCCGAACAGTTGCACGCACTCGGTGTGCGGGCCGCAGAGCGCGGGATGCGCGTCGCCTACGAGGCCCTGGCGTGGGGCCGGTTCGTCGACACCTACGACCACTCGTGGCGCATCGTCCGGCGCGCCGGCCACCCGGCGGTGGGCCTGTGCCTGGACAGCTTCCACGTCCTGTCGCGGGGGAGCGACCTCGCGCTGATCCGGACCATCCCCGGTGAGAAGATCTTCTTCCTGCAGCTCGCCGACGCGCCCCGGCTGCACATGGACGTCCTGCAGTGGAGCCGGCACCACCGGCTGTTCCCCGGGCAGGGCGCCTTCGACCTGACCGCGTTCGTCGGCCACGTGCTGGCCACCGGTTACGGCGGGCCGTTGTCGCTGGAGGTGTTCAACGACGTCTTCCGCCAGGCCGACCCGGGCCGCGCCGCGGTGGATGCGATGCGCTCGCTGCTCGGGCTGGAGGAGTCGCTGGGCGAGCCGGCGATCGCGGCGCCCGAGCTGACCGGCCACGCGTTCACCGAGCTGGCCGTCGACGGCGAGACCGGGCCGCAGCTGGCCGCCGCGCTGACCGCGATGGGGTTCGCGCACACCGGACAGCACCGCTCCAAGCCGGTGCAGTTGTGGACCCAGGGCGCCGCTCGGGTGCTGCTCAACGAGACCGGCGGGCGGGCCGAGATCAGCGCGCTGGCCGTGGAGAGCGCGGACCCGGCACGCTCGGCGCAGCGGGCCGAGTCGTTCCACGCGCCGGTGCTGCCGCGGGAGCACCGCGCGGACGAGGCGGACCTGTCCGCGGTGGCGGCCCCGGACGGCACCGCCGTGTTCTTCTGCCGCGACGGCTGGCTGGCGGACTTCACGCCGACCGGCGCGCCGGCGACGAGCGCGGGCTTGGCCGGGACCGACCACGTGTCGCTGACCCAGCCGTTCGACAACTTCGACGAGGCCGCGTTGTTCTACCGGACGGTGCTCGGGTTGCACCCGGAGATGCCGACCGAGTTCGCCGCACCGTTCGGGCTGATCCGCAGCCGGGCGGTGACCAACCCGTCCAACACGGTGCGGATCGCGCTGAACGTGGCGCTGCTGCGGCGTGGTGACTGGGCGCCCGGTGTGCCTGACCCGCAGCACATCGCCTTCACCAGCGACGACGTGCTGGCCAGCGCGAAGGCGATGCACGCAGCCGGTGCGCCGCTGCTGGAGATCCCGGCCAACTACTACGACGACCTGGACGCCCGGCTCGCCCCGCCGCCGGATCTGCTGGCCGCGCTGCGCGAGTACTCGGTGCTCTACGACCGCGACGAGGACGGCGAGTTCCTGCACTTCTACACCGAGGTGCTGGGTTCGCGGGTGTTCTTCGAGGTGGTCCAGCGCATCGGCGGCTACCGCGGCTACGGCGCGGCGAACGCCCCGGTGCGAATGGCCGCCCACCGGCGGCTCCGCCTGTCGCGGCAGAGGTAGCGCGGCCGGGGCGTCATCGTGCCGGGGTGAGTTTTTCCGGAATCGGCGGTTGTGCCCTACCCTCGTTCCCGTGCCCGTCGACGTGAGCACCGACATCGTCATCGCAGTGCCGCGGGACAAAGTCGCGGCCTATGCGGGTGATCCGTCGAACGCGCCCCGGTGGTACGTCAACATCCTGGACGTGGACTGGGAAACCCGGCCACCGCTGCGCGAGGGTTCCCGGATCGGTTTCGTGGCGCGTTTTCTCGGCCGGACCCTGCGGTACACCTACGAGGTGATCGAACTCGTGCCGGGGGAACGGCTCGTGATGCGCACCGCGCAGGGACCGTTCCCGATGGAAACCAGCTACACCTGGGAATCCCTGGACGCGTACAGCACCCGAATGGTCCTGCGCAACCGCGGTGAACCGCGCGGATTCGCGAATCTCGCGTCCCGCTTGCTGACCGCGGCGATGCGACGCGCGAACAGCAACGATCTGCGCCGGCTGAAGAACCTGCTCGAAACGGGCCGCCACTAGTGCGTCGCCGTCCGGTTTCCTCGACCGCGCTCGCGTCCGTCGGGTACGACGCGACGCGCCGGGTTCTCGAGGTGGAATTCCGGCACCACGGCATTTACCGGTATCTGGGCGTGGAAAGCGCTATCCACCGCGCGCTGCTCGACGCGGACAGCAAAGGCCAGTACTTCCAGGAGCGCATCCGCGACCGCTACCCGTGCGAGCGCGTCGGCTGAAGGTTTCGCCGGCCGTTCGCCTGCGCGTTGCCTCCGTGCCCCGTTCGGTACCGAATCGCCGGTTTGGCTTCGGACGCACGGTTCCCACCACAGGAGGTCGTCATGGCTTCACTTTCCCGGCGTGATCTGCTGCGCACCGGCGCGGCGAGCGGTCTGGGCATCGTCGTCGCGGGCAGCGTCGACGCGATCGCGGCTCCGTCCGCCGCCGCCCAGGTCAAGCGCCCCACCGGTTACGGCGCGCTCGTCGACGACCCGGCCGGCCTGCTCGCCCTGCCGAAGGGCTTCCGGTACCAGGTCGTCGCGCAGGCCGGCGTGACGAAGCTGGAGACCGGCGAGCCGACGCCGAGTGACGCCGACGGCACGGCCTGCTTCCGCAACGGGCGCGGCTTCGTCCTGGTCAACAACCACGAGATCGGCGGCGGCGAGGAATTCCGGGTGCCCGCGCTGCCCGGCCTCACCTACGACCCGGGCGCGGGCGGCGGCACCACGAACATCGTCGTCGACCGCGACGGCAACCGGCAGATCGAGTACGTCAGCCTGGCCGGCACCCACAACAACTGCGCCGGCGGCGTCACGCCCTGGGGCACGTGGCTGACCTGTGAGGAGACCGAGCAGCGGGCCGGCGGCGTCTACCAGAAGGACCACGGCTACGTGTTCGAAGTGGACGCGTTCGACCGCGACGCCAACCTCGAGCCGATCCCGCTGAAGTTCCTCGGCCGCTACTCGCACGAGGCGGTGGCCGTCGACCCGAGGACGAACGAGATCTACCTGACCGAGGACGCGAGCGGCCCGAACGGCCTGTACTTCCGCTGGGTGCCGCCGAAGGGCTTCCGCGGCGGCAAGGGCGCGCTGCGCAAGCTCGCGCTGTCCGAGGGCGGCGACACGGCGGGCACGCTGCAGGCGATGAGCTGCTTCAAGGGCAGCCGGCACATCGACGACCTCTCGGAGGCGACCACCCCGGGCACGAAGTACAAGGTCCGGTGGGTCGACGTGCCCGACCGCGACGCGAAGGCCGTGTCGGTGCGCAAGCAGTTCGCGGCCGGTCAGGTCACCCACAGCCGCAAGCTGGAGGGCGCGTACTGGGGTGACGGTGGCGCCTACTTCGTCGCCAGCTACGCCCGGATCTCCGACGGCAGCGTCAACGAGCACGACGGCCAGGTGTGGTTCTACGACCCGCACGCCGGGACGATCGAGCTGAAGACGATCTACGGCGTCAACCCCGACCCGGAGGCCGACACGAACTACGACGGCCCGGACAACATCACGGTGTCCCCGCACGGCGGCCTGATCCTCGCCGAGGACGGGGAGGGCCTGAGCCACCTGGTCGGCGTGACGGCGGACGGCCAGTCCTACCCGATGGCGCGCAACGAGCTCAACGACAGCGAGTTCACCGGCCCGACGTTCAGCCAGGACGGGCGGATCCTGTTCGCCAACATCCAGACCCCCGGTTACGTCTTCGCGATCACGGGCCCCTGGGGCCACTGACGCGCGTGGCCTCCCCGTCACGTGGGTCGGGGAGGCCACGTTTGGCATTGACACCGGTGTGAAGCTCTACCTTGGCCGGCATGAGCGTCTTCGTCGTGCAACGCAACGGTCGTCCGGCCACGGTGGAGGATCTGGCGCCGCTCGCGTTCGCCGGGTATGCCCACTTCACCGCGATGCAGGTGCGTGATCGCCGGATCCGCGGACTCGACCTCCACCTCGCGCGGCTGCGGACGGCGTCGGCCGGGATGTTCGGCCGGACGCTGCCGGACGAGACGGTGCTGGCCTACCTGAGGGCGGCGCTGGCGGACGGCCCGGCCGACGTGTCCCTCACCGCCACGGTGTACTCGCCGGCGGAGTTCTCGACGGCGGACCTCCCACCCGAGGTGCTGGTCCGCACCGGGCCGCCGGCGTCACCGCCCACCGGGCCGCTGTCCCTCGCGACGGTCGAGTACGAGCGGGTCCTGCCGGAGTTCAAGCACGTCGGCGAGGTGGCGAAGACCTACTACCCGCGCCAGGCCGCCACGAAGGGCTTCGACGACGCGGCCTTCGTCGACCGTCATGGCCGTCTCGGCGAGGCGTCCATCTGGAACCTGGCGTTCTGGGACGGCTCCGCCGTGGTGTGGCCGGAAGCCCCGATGCTGGGCGGCGTCACGATGGCCGTGGTGCGCCGCCGGCTCGACCGGCTCGGCGTCGCGCAGCGGTCGCGCGTGATCACCGCGGCCGACCTGCCGTCCCTGACCGGTGCGGTGGTGATGAACTCGTGGACGCCGGGCGTGCCGGTCGACCGGATCGACGACGTGGAGTTCGCCACGCCGTGGTCCTTTGTGGAGATCCTGCACCGGGCCCACGAGTCGGAACCGCTCGTCGCGCCGTGACGGCATCCGCTACGGCCGCACCGGACACGCTCATCGACCGCCGCGACCGCGCGTGACTCGCCGCCCCAAGGGGAGCGGCGCGGTGAAGTGCGCCCGGAGAGACTCGAACTCTCACTGGCATGGACCTAAACCATGTGCCTCTGCCAATTGGGCTACGGGCGCGCGGTTCAAGCCTAGCGCCGGGCCTCCTTCGGCGTGGCCGGTGCCGCCCGCCGGGAGCGGTGATCTACGGTTGTGCCCTGCGAAGGTGAGGAGGACCTGTGGCTCGCGACCCGGACACCATCGAGCGGGAGATCGTGAAGGCCCGCGAAGCGCTCGCGTCGACGCTGGATCAGCTCGGCGAGAAGGCCAGCCCCAAGAGGCTGGCCGACAACGCCAAGACGACCGTGCGCGCCAAGCTCGACGACCCCAAGGTCAAGTTTCCGCTGATCGGGGTCGGCGTGCTCGTGGCCGCACTGCTGGTGCGCAAGCTCTTCCGCTGACAGCCTCAGGCTCGTGCGGCCGGCGTGCTCGCGCCCGCGGTCACCGTCACCGACGTGACGGCCGACGGTGTGGGTGACGCCGGCTTCGCGGCCGTCAGCGCGTCCCCGATGTTCGCGGTCAGCTTCGCCTTCGGCTTGTTGTCCGGCTTCGGCGCCGGCTGCTCTGGCACAGCAGCCGGTTCCTTCGCCGCGACCTCGGACTTCTCCGCCGGTTTCGCCGGCTCCGGCACCTCGACCGGTGCGGGTTCCGGCCTGGTCAACCGCGCCGTCATGTAGGCCGCGGTGAACTCCAGCGCGCTCCCGTTGAGCAGGTGGACGACGGTGGCCCCCCGCGCCTCCGCCCCCAGCTCCTCCACGAACTGGTCGACCCGGTCGCGTGCCGCGATGATGCCGGGTGCGCGTGCCGTCAGGCTCCGCCCCTGCGCGGTCACGGTGACCGCCCAGTCGTCGTCCTCCGGCACGTAGATGGCCGTGATCGGTACCGCCATGAGTCTCACACCCCTGCTGCTCTCGGCTGCATACTCCGCAATGAGGGAGCAATCCGAAGCCTCTTCATGACGCCGATCGCGTTCATCCGATCGGGCGTGCTTCGGCGGCCACTTGCCTAACGCTCTGTCAACACCTATGCCTACATCAACAGAACTCTGTGTGACAAGCAATGGGCCGAAATGTGCTGTGCGTGACGACCGGATGGAGCAGCGGCCTGGGGAAACGCCCGGTCACGGAGCGCGAAGGGCGAGCCCGGACCAGAGGACCTCCATCGCCAGCGTGGTCGCCATGTCGGGGGTCACCTCTTCGTGCTGCTCGCACCAGATCGCGAGCCGCTCACACGCGCCCACGACGAGTTCGGCGGTGGCCTCGAGCAGGACGTGGCCGGCCTGGTCGTCGAAGTACTGCGCCATGAGCTTCGCGATGAGGTCGGTCTGCTGGCGCCGGGTGTCCTCCAGCGCCTCGGACGCCGACGTGCCGATGAGGGCCAGTTCGTGGCGCAACAGCGACCACCCTTGCCGCCGCTCGCGCGCGAACACGAAGAACGCCCGCAGCCCGCTCCGCAGC
Organism: Amycolatopsis thermophila; assembly: GCF_030814215.1. Classification (NCBI taxonomy): domain Bacteria; kingdom Bacillati; phylum Actinomycetota; class Actinomycetes; order Pseudonocardiales; family Pseudonocardiaceae; genus Amycolatopsis; species Amycolatopsis thermophila. The sequence continues at coordinate 3,456,236 of NZ_JAUSUT010000001.1, forward strand.
GCCTCCCGCGCGTCCGTCTGGCCCGCCACCGCCCGCTCGGTGACCTCGCGCAGCTCGGCGCGGGCGTGCGCGACGGTCGCGAGCAGCAACCCCTCCTTGGAGTTGAAGTACTCGTACAGCATCGGCTTCGACACGCCGACCCGCTCCGCGATCTCGTCCATCGACGCCGCGGCGAAACCGCGTTCGGCGAACACCGCCTCGGCGACCTCGAGCATCTGCTGTTCGCGCTGAGCTCGCGGCATGCGCTTGCGGCGGGTCGGGCCGGTCATGAAACTGACTCTACCGGAGGTAACCTACTCCGAGTAAGATGGACTCGTGGTAACACCTATTGCTCGGCGTGGAGGAAGGTACATGGCAGAGCACACTCGAACGGGCGTGATCATCGTCGGCACCGGGTTCTCCGGCCTGGGCATGGCGATCCAGCTGCGCAAGGAGGGCCGCGAGGACTTCGTGATCCTGGAGAAGGCCGACGACGTCGGCGGCACCTGGCGCGACAACACCTACCCGGGCTGCGCGTGCGACATCCAGTCGCACATGTACTCGTTCTCCTTCGAGCAGAACCCGAACTGGACCCGCTCGTTCTCGCCGCAGCCGGAGATCTGGGACTACCTGCGTGGCGTCGCCCGCAAGTACGACCTCTACTCCCGGACCCGGTTCGGCCAGGAGATGACCGGCGCCCGCTGGGACCCGGACGAGCACCACTGGCACGTCACCACCAAGAGCGGCGACACGTTCACCGCCCGGTTCCTGGTCAACGGCGTCGGTGCGCTGCACCTGCCGCAGATCCCCGATCTCAAGGGCATCGAGCGGTTCCGCGGGAAGACGTTCCACTCGGCGCAGTGGGACCACGACTACGACCTGCGCGGCAAGCGCGTCGCGGTCGTCGGAACCGGCGCCAGCGCGATCCAGTTCATCCCGGCCATCGCGCCCGAGGTCGAGCGGTTGCACGTCTTCCAGCGCACGCCGGCCTGGGTGATGCCGAAGCCGGACCACGCGATGCCGGACTGGGCCAAGGCGCTGTTCGCGAAGATCCCCGGCACGCAGCGCGCCTACCGCAACCTCCTGTACTGGATGCTGGAGGCTCGCGCGATCGGCTTCAACGGCCACCAGGGGCTGATGAAGGTCGCGCAGAAGCTCGCGAAGTCCAACATCGACAAGCACGTCGACGACCCGGCGCTGCGCGCGAAACTGACGCCCGACTACGTCATGGGCTGCAAGCGCGTGCTGATCTCCAACGACTACTACCCGGCGTTGAACCGGGACAACGTCGACGTCATCACCGACGGCGTCGCCGAGGTCACCGAGACCGGGGTCATCGACACCGCGGGCGTGGAACACGAGGTCGACGCGATCATCTTCGGCACCGGCTTCCACGTCACCGACGCCTTCGACAACCTCGACATCATCGGCCTGGAGGGCCGCAAGCTCAACAAGGAGTGGGCCGCCGAGGGCATGCGGACCCACCTGGGCATCACGGTCAACGGCTTCCCGAACATGTTCTTCCTGCTCGGGCCGAACACCGGGCTGGGGCACAACTCGGTCGTGTTCATGATCGAGTCCCAGATCCGCTACGTCGCCGAGGCGATCCGGCTGGTCGAACGGACCGGTGCGGGCGCGCTGGAGCCGCGCGCGGACGTGCAGGAACGCTTCAACGCCGAGATCCAGCGGAAGCTGGAGAAGGGCGTGTGGACGCAGGGTGGCTGCAAGAGCTGGTACCTCGACGCGAAGGGCGTGAACCGGACGATCTGGCCCGGCTTCACCTGGCGGTACTGGCTGAACACGCGCAAGCTGCGGCCGTCCGACTTCGAGCTGGTCGGCACTCGCTGAGGCCGCTTCCCGGGGAAAGGCGGCGCCGGTGCGGGCGGGGTGGGACGACGTCGCGCCGGGCCGTGCCCTACCGGCACTGCGGCGACGTCCGGCCGGGCGGCGCCGCGGCGCCGTGTCGTCCTCACCCCGGGGTTGAGCAACCGGATCAGCCGGTCGCACATTGCTTGCCCCGGGTGTGACTAGGTGCCTTGGTCCAGGTGATCAGGGCACGCGGGACGACCGCTGGTCGGTAGGCGATGGCGAACTTGTCGTGACCAGTAGCCGGCGCCCGTCAGTGTTTGGGCAGGGCGAACCGTCGTTGGACGATGGTGCGGCCTCGGTGGTCCGCCGCGTCGAAGGCAGGCGGTCGACCGCGGCGTTGGCGGTGCCTGGCCTGGTCAGCTGGCTCGGGGATCACCGCGGGGGTGCTGCGGGCGCGCCGGTGTCCCCGGGTCGCTGGTGATGAGTAGGCCTTGCCGCCGCGGACCCGGTCAGGTCCGACAACCAGCCGAAACTTTTGCCGGACACGCTAGGCCATGTGCGCGACTACCGCCTCCGGTCCGCATCGCGACCGCCCCGACCCGATACGACCTCAGTCGTCCTCCACGCCGGAGATCGCGTGCAGGCGCTCCAGCAGGTCGGGGACCGTCAGACCGCACAGTTGGGCCATCCAGCTCAGCGCCGCGCGGTCCAGGCGCACCTCGCGGGGCGCGGCCGGCTGCCGCAGGCGGTCTTCGGCCCACCGGCGCAGCGGCATCAGTTCGACCCGGTCGTCGGCGACGATGCGGGGCAGGTCGAGCCGGACCTTGCCGGGCTCGTCGGCGAACACGCGGCGGTGCACGCGGGCGAGCAGGTCCTGCGGTAGTTCGTCCATCGCCAGGCACAGCTCCACGAGCCGCACCACGGAGCACTGCCGCGTCCCCAGTTCGTAGGTCGCCAGCGTCTGCAGCGAGATGTCGCTCTGCAGGTGCTGGTTCAGTTCCTTGCGCGTCCAGCCCCGTCGCCGGCGCAGCTTGCGCAGTTCCTCCCCCAGAACTCGCTGGTAGAGGTCATTGTCGATGCGCACTCCTCGTCCCCTGCCCTGACCCTGTGTCGCGCCGCACCCCTGCTCCGGCACGTCCGGTCGAACTCCAGCGGTGTTCACGGGTATGTAAGTCGCTGAGTGGGGGTTCCTTACGCGACTTCGACAGAACCGTGCCGGATGACCGGGGTTATTACGCCGATCGGGCTAACCCGGCTGGGCTGGCCGGGCTGGTCAGTTGACGCAGGTGATGCCGTTGGCGGTGATCGGCTCGTCGCTGCCGGGGGGCGGGGCCTGCGTGGTGGTCGGGGCCGCGGCGGCCTGCTGGACGACCCGCGACGGCGTGGCGCCGTAGTCGCTGCCGACGAGCACGACGACGTGCCCGGAGGTCACCGTCGGGTCGGCCTCGACGGTCGCGCCGGAGCCCAGCGCGTCGGCGACCTGCTGTGCCGCGGCCTGGCCGCCGGCCGGGTAGCGGACGACGGTGGCCTTCCGCGACGTCGTGTTCGACGTCTCACCGCCGGTGAAGCCCTTGCTCGTCAGGCTCTGCAGGACGGTCGAGGCGAGGCCTTCGCGCCCGGTTCCGTTGCGGACGTCCACGGTGGTCGCCGATTTGGCGGGGCCGGCGTCGGCTTGCTGCGCGGCCTGCGCCGGCGCGGACGTGCTCTGCACGAACTGGCGGATCTGGTTCGGGTCGACCTGGATCGCCTGGCCGTCCTCCGGCGTGCTGTAGTCCATGTTGACCACTGGGATCGTGTGGAACTCGAGCTGGCCGCCGGTGAGGCCCTTGAGCTGCTGGGCGAAGGCCAGGATGTCCCAGCCCTGGTTGAGCACGACGGACTTCTTGATCGCGTCGGTCAGGCTGCTGAGCTTGCCGGGGTCGGCGAGGGTGCCGGCGGAGAGCACCTTGCGCGCCATGCCGGCCATGAACACCTGCTGGCGGACGACCCGGTCCAGGTCGCCGCGCGGCAGGCCGTGCCGCTGGCGGACGAACTCCAGCGCCTCGACGCCGGAGATGGTGTGCTGGCCCTTGGTGAACTTGGCGCCCGAGTACGGGTCGTTGACGTCGTCCTTGAGGCACACGTCGACGCCGCCGATGGCCTTGGTGATCTCGGAGAAGCCGAGCAGGTTGACCGACGCGTAGTTGTCGATGTTCGAGCCGGTCAGCTTCTCGACGGTCTGGATGAGGGTCTTGGCACCGGCCTGGTTGCTCTGCACCTCGATGGTCTTGGCGTCGGTTTCGCCCTCGTCCTGCAGTTTCTTGCGCTCGGCCGCCTTCGCCCTCGCGTACGCCGAGTTGATCTTGTGCTGGCCGAAGCCCGGGATGCTGACGTAGGAGTCGCGCGGGAGCGAGATCGCGACGGCTTTGCTGCCGTCGTTGGGGATGTGGACCATGATCAGCGTGTCGGTGTTCTCCTCACCGTCCGCGACACCGGCGCGGAGCTGGGCGAGGAGGTCTTCCGGCAGCGGGTTGCCCTGCGCGTCGGTGCGGCTGTCCATGCCGACCAGCAGGATGTCGCGGGCGCCGTCGGCAGGCTGGTTGGCGTCGATCACGTCGGTGGTGGTGAGCCCGTTGACCAGGCCCTGCATGGCGGCCCACGAGTAGCCGGTGAGGCTCATGACCAGCAGCGAGACCAGGCCGACGGCGATCTTCGCGCCGCGGTGGTTCCGGTGCGGCTTGCGCGGTGGCGGCGGGCGGCGACGGGCCTGGGGCGGCGGCCGGCGTTCGCGGGACGCGGGCGGACGGCCTGCCGAGGTGCGGTTGCCGGGGGTGCGAGCGGCGGCGGTCCGGCCGGCCGCGCGATCCGCGGGGGTGCGGCCCGCGGCGGTCCGGTCACCGGGTATGCGACGGGGGGCGGCGCGGTCGGCCGGTGCGCGGCGCACGGGGCCTTCGTGGCGAGCGTCGACCTGGCGCGGCTGCCGGGGCCGTGCGGGCCGGCCGCTCCCACGTTCGTACCGCGGGTCGTCCACGCCAGGCGCTCCTTTCGCCACCGTCGTTCACCTACTTGGCCGTAGCGTCGCACACGACCAGTGCGAAGTGGTTCACAACACTCGCTTACGTGTTCTGCACCACCGCCTTGGCGGATCCGAGTGTGCTGGCCACTGCCGCGAGCGCGATCAGGGCGGTCACGCCGTGCACCGCGACCGTGACCGGATGGGCCGCCGTCAGCAGCGCCGGAACGCAGGCCACCCCGGTCACGATCCAGGTGCTGCGTGCTCCGCTGAGCCCTGTCCGCACCGTGTGCAGGAGGAATACCCCGATCAGCAGCTGGATAAGGTTCTGGATCGGATCGATCGGCAGGCCGATGATGGTGCCCTTGTCGCCGCCGAACCGCGTCAGCGCGAACCCGAACAGCCCGACGGCCGCGAACCCGGTGCCCAGCACGGTGGCGGCGTGGGCGAGCCAGCCGCCGGAGCTCGGGTGCACGGCGACCGGGACGGCGGTGTCGCGCGGGTGGCGTTCGAACCACCAGAACACCATCAGCGCCGGGACCGCGAGCAGGGCCAGGGCGAACCAGGTGCGCGGGCCGGCGAGCCAGGTGAAGATCGCGGACGGGTGGTCGGGCAGGTAGACCAGGGCGACGACGAGCAGCATCGCGGCGAGGAAGCCCAGGTAGAGGCTCATCGGGGCGCGCATCGCGAGGCGGGCCACCCCGGCGAAACGGGTGGTGAGGCGGGCCAGCGGCTTCGCGGCGAGCCCCAGCAGGCCGATCTGCGCGGCGCCGAGCAGGAGCACCGGCAGGACGGGCGCGGACAGCGCGGGTGGCGCGCCCGGGGCGCCGAGCAGGTCGCGGCTGACTCCGCCGAGGGTGGTGAGCAGGACGAGCCCGGTGATGCCCGCCGCCGTGACCGCGGCCAGGAGCAGGCGGTGGGACGTGCTGATGCGCCTGAAGGCGACCTGCTGGGCGAGCAGGGCCAGGCCGAACGCGGCGAGGTAACGCGGGATCGATGAGCCCAGGATGTGGGCGGCCAGTTCGGCCAGGAGCACGAACGCGCACAGGCCGAGCGCGGACGCCGCGGCGGCGCGCCGGTGCAGGGCGAGCATGAGCGGCGTGGCGACCACCGTGAGCAGGTAGATGCCCAGCAGCCACAGCGGGTGCAGCGCGATGCGCATCATCGCCGCGTTGGTGCCCTCCGGGATGCCCAGCAGTTCGAGCGCGAGGGGGACGACCAGCACCACGACGACGAAGATCAGGGCCGGGCGCAGGAGCCAGCTCGCGCGGTGGGCGAGGTACTGGCGGTACCCGCCGCCGCTGTCCCTGGTCGCGCGCCAGCCCGCGGCGTTGGCCCGGCCACCGGCGAAGAAGAAGACCGGGGCGAGCTGGGCCACCCAGGTGAACGGCCACAGCCACTCGGCGCTCGCGCCGGCCCACCGGGCCAGCGCGATGGCCGATTCGCCCAGGATGAGCAGGACAAGGCTGGCGGCCCCGAGCGTGACCCACGGGGACAGCGGCGCGGGCTCGACGGGCGCGCGTTCCGGCGTCGGTGACGCGATGCGGGCGTGCCGGTGCTGGAGCCAGCCGCGGAGGCGGAAGATCAGGAGGCACCCGATCACGGCGACACCCGCGAGGAGCGGGCCGATCGGGTCGCCGACCGGTGGCCCCCACCGCTGGTGCCAGGAGTTCACGACGAGACCGGCGGAGTAGAGGTTCGCCATGACGCGGCACGTGCGCGGCGAGTCCATCGGGTTGATGTCGCACGTCGCGTGCATGTCGGTGGACAGCCGCTGGTCGAGGGCCTCGCGGATCTCCGGGCCGAGCGGGTGCCCGACGGCGGCCGCGTAGCGGAGGAGGTCGTAGCCGAGGTCGTGGGCCTTGCAGGGGACGCCGAAGTCCCATTTCGTGTTGTCGTCGCCCCAGGGGGTCGAGCAGCCGCCGTCGGTGTGGACGGCGCGCACCGTGCCGTCCCGCGCCTGCTGCCGCCCGGGGACGACGCCGGTGACCCGGGTGAAGTCGGCGGGCAGGAGCGCGAGGGCGGTCGGTTCCGGGCCCGGGTGGACAAGCGCCTCGATCGCCCGCTGGGCCGCGAGGGCGCCACCGGTCGGCGGGCCCTGGTCCGGCGGCGTGGCGGGCCGCGAGGCGACGAACCCGAAGGCGACGACGGCCAGCGACAGGAGGAGCAGCCAGGCGGACGTGGCCAGGCGGCGGCGCACCCGCGGCGGCGTCGGTGAGTCCGGCACGGGCGGCGGGTGTTCGGTGAGGGTCGCTGGACTGATCATCGTCTCCCAGAGTGGCAGGGGAGCGGCCTCGGCGGCCACCAGGGAATTCCCTGATCGTGGTTTCTCGGCGGCGACACTCTAGTGGGTGAGGGGGTCGCGGTTGCCGGGTTGGGGTTGGGGGTGGGGAGGAAGTGGCTGGTCAGGGGCGTGGTGGGCGCGGGTGGGTTGGTGGGGTGGCCCGGTGGCGGGTGTGTGAGTGGGCCGGCGGTGGTTGGTGAGTGGCCCGGTGGTGGTTGGTGAGTGGCCCGGTGGTGGGTTCGCGGGTGGTCGGCTGACGCGTACCGGGTGCGAGTGGGTCAGTGCTGGGCGTGGGTGGACCGGGGCCGTAAGTCGAGCTTTCGTGCCCCGTGGGTGCGCTCCTCGTGAGGACACGCGTGGGCCCTTGGTGGGCACACCGGCGGCCCGGTCGTGCAGGTGCGAATCGACCCGCGGGGGTTGGTACGAGCGGAACCTGGCTGGCCTCTGCGGGCGTGCCTGGCGCGGGGCCCGAGCGGAGCGTGGTTCCGGTTCGCGTGGCCCCTGCGTGGGGAGCGTGGCGCCGGCTCGGGTCGGTGGTGCGTGGGTCCGCGCGACTGGACCGCTCGTGGTCGACGATGGCAATCGTGGTGGGCGGTGGCCGGCGCTCGGCGGTGGTCCAACGGCACGCACTTGATCGGGCAGGTCGTGTGCGTGCGAAGTAAAGGGTGGGTGAGTGGGACGCGCGTGAATGTGCGAAAGGACCAGTGGACGCCATTCCGAGGCGAGTGAAGCTCGTCGTAACCGCACGAAGGGGCTTCGTCATAACCGCACGAAGGGGCTTGTCGTGACCGTGCGAAGGGCCATCTGGTAATCGGGCCGCGGGTATCTCGTGGCCGCGCGATGCGGCTTCTCGTAACCGCGATCGTGGGCATCTCGAAACTGCATCGGAGGGCATCTCGTGGCGCACGAAGGGATATCTCGTAACTGCGCCGGATGCCACCTCGGGGACTCGCGAAGGGGGATCTCGTGACCGCGGCGGTCGGCATCTCGGGACCGCACTGATGGGCGTCTGGCGGCCGCGGCGGTGGGCGTCTGGGGACTGCACTGGTGGGCGTCTGGCGGCCGCGGCGGTGGGCGTCTGGGGACTGCACTGGTGGGCATCTGGCGGCCGCGGCGGTGGGCGTCTGGGGACTGCACTGGTGGGCATCTGGCGGCCGCGGCGGTGGGCGTCTGGGGACTGCACTGGTGGGCATCTGGCGGCCGCGGCGGTGGGCGTCTGGGGACTGCACCGGTGGGCATCTGGCGGCCACGGCGGTGGGCGTCCGGGGACCGCACCAGTGGGCATCTGGGGGCGGCGCCGGTGGGCGTCTTGGGGATTGCGGCGGTGGGCATCTGGGGACCGCCCCAGTGGGCATCTCATGACCGTGCCGGTGGGATCTCCAGACCGCACCGATGGGCATGGCATCTCGTGGCCGCACGAGTGGGCACCTCAAACAGCCCGAAGTGGGCATCTCGGAACCGCACGAAGTGGCACCTCGAAACCGCGCCCTGGCCACCTCGCGACCGCCCACACGGACCACACACCCGCCCGACACGAGCCCGGCATCAGTGGCTGATGTGTTTTACCTCACGCACCGGCGGTGGAGTCTCCCGGCCGGAGCGGGCGATCCGCACCTGGTTGCGACCGCCCTCCTTCGCCTCGTAGACGGCCGCGTCGGCGGCTTGCATCAGCACCGGCAGGGTGTCCCCGTGGTCGGGGTACACCGCCACGCCGATCGACGCCGTCCGTTCGGACACCAGCGTCTGGTCGCCGCGCTTGTTGGTCGTCACGATGCGCAACCCGGCCACCGCCGAGCGGATTCGCTCTCCTGCGACCGTCGCGGCCGCCTGATCGGTGTCCGGCAGCAGCACGAGGAACTCCTCGCCCCCGAAGCGGCCCACCACATCGCTCGGGCGCGTCACCTCGTCCAGCAGCTGCGCCAGGTTCCGCAGCACATCGTCGCCCGCCGGATGGCCGAACGTGTCGTTGATCCACTTGAAGTGGTCCAGGTCGATCATCAGGATCGCCAGCGGATCGGCGGCCTTGGTCGCCCGGGTCAGCGCCCGCTCGGCCGACTCCGTCCACCCGCGCATGTTCGCGACCTGCGTCTTCGGGTCGGTACGCACGTCGGCCTGCAGCTGCTCGATCTCGGCGAGGCGGTTGAACACCACCGTCACCACAGCCATGATCGCGACGGCCGGCGGCATGATCACCAGCAGGATCGCCGTCACCGCACCGAGGCCGATCGTGATCGCCTCGAGCACGTTGTCCGCCGGGCTGCCCAGCACGCTCCGCGCGTTCGCGTTCTCCGGCGCGGACAACGCGATGACCGTCCCGATGTAGAGGATCTGCACCACCTCGTACACCAGCCCGGCCACCAGCATCCAGCCGAACTCCACCAGCGACGCGCCCAGGCCCAGCGAACCCCAGTCGTGCGGGCCGAGCGCCACGAACACCTGGTGGGCGAGCGTTGCGGCCAGCATGTGGGCCACCGTCGAGTACACGAAGTTGTGCGCGGGCCGCCGCGCGACGAACCAGCGCTGGGCCCGCACCAGGCCCACGACGAAGATCGTCAACGGCACCGGAAGAATAATCGCGGCCGGCACGATCCAGACCGCGGTCAGGTCGATCAGGACCCGGCCGCCCGCATTTCGCCTCCGTTCCTCCTGCCGGCGGGTGAGTTGAATGTGCGCCGTCGCACCGGCGGTGAGAATCGCGAACCGCAGCCAATCGAGACCGCTCGGCGCGCTCGCGTTCACGAATGCGACGACGAGCCACGCGAGCGCAATCAGCTCGGAGACGAGCAGGAATGCGATGAATCGTTTCGGCCGGCGCCACAATGTCCAATTGCGCGGCGACATGGCGCGGCGCGTACCCGACGCATCACGCTTTGTGTTCACCTCGGCCCTCTCGGGCGCGGCCTGGTGGGGTACGGAATTTCGCTCCTCGATGGACTCAACGCCCTCCCTGCGGCCCGGATCGCCGTGGAGTGTAGGCGATCGCCGACGCGTGTGCGGCAGAGGCACCGCCTCACCTTCCCTCGACATCGCGTACCGCCGCCGGGTAACTTTGCTGTGCCCGGAACGACGCCGGGTACTTTCCATCAACAGGTATCATCTCACCGCACGCGAAGCGCTGCGTACCTCCGCCACGAGCGGTAGTCCCGGCGTGCCGCGTACGGACCACAGGCACCGAATGGAGGTGTTCCTCGTGTCTGACCGCGACTTCTGATACTCCTGCCTGAATCGGGTTCGTTTTCCTTGCCGTGGGAGAGGTGTTCGCCGTGCGCGACCGTGACTTCTGAGCGTCCGAGATTCGTGTTTGTTTCCGTCCCAAAAACGGGAGGTGAATGGTTGTGCGCGACCGTGACTTCTGATCTTCTGAATGCCGCGACGGCCGCCGGCCGTCAGTCCGAGCCGGCCGCATCGCTGCCCGACCCCAGCACTCGTCCCCACGACACCGCGAGGGGCACGCCGAGGACCACCCCGGCCGCGCCCGCGATCATGATGGCGGTGGTCGCCGCGCCCGACCATTGCGCGACCACGCCGCCGATCGCCACGCCGACACCCTGCGCGACCCGCAGGCCGGTGCGGTACAGCCCGCCCGCCCCGCCACGAAGCTCGTTGGGCACCCACGTGATGAACGTGGCGCCGACGGTGACGATGTACGCGCCCGCCGCCCCGGCGAGCGCGAGGACGACCAGGGCCAGGACGAGGTCCGGCCGCAGCCCGAACGCGAGCAGCAGCGCCGTCGGGACGACCGCGAGCACGCCGACGGACCGCCGGCGGGCCGGGGCCGAGACGTAGCGGGACAGCAGGAACACGCCGAGGGCGAACCCCAGCGGGTCCGCTGCCAGCAGCCACCCCACGGCCTGATCGGGTGCCCCGATCTCCCGCGCCAGCGGGGCGGCCAGCCCCGCGGGGACCATCGCGAGGCCGACCAGCCAGGACAGGCCGAGCAGCACGCGCAGGCGGCGCTGCCGGGCGGCCCATGAGATCGCGCCGAACCACGAGCCGTCGCCGTCGCCCGCGGCCGGCCGCGCACGCACCCAGTGGTGCAGTGCGAGCGCGCTGATCGCGAACGTCAGCGCGTCCAGGGCCAGTGCCAGCGACGGGCCCGCGGCCGTGACGATGACGCCGCCCAGCGCCAGACCGAGCAGCATCGTGGTGTTGGTGGTGATGCCGCGGATGTCCTGGCTGCGCAGGTACAGCTCGTCGTCGGTGAAGATCTCCCTGGTCAGGGCGTTCTGCGCGGCGTTGGCCGGCGCACCGGCCAGCCGGGCGAGCATGACCAGGACGCACAGCCCGACCACCGGCATGCCCGGCAGGGCCATCACGCCGATGAAGAGCGCCTGCAGCAGGGCCGTCGCGACGAGGATCGTGCGGCGCGGGTAGCGGTCGGCCAGCTGGGCCAGACCCAGCCCGCCGGCCAGCGCCGGCAGGAAGGTGAGCCCGTAGGCGACGGCGGACCACAGCGCCGAGCCGGTGCGGTGGTAGACGGTGAGAGCCAGCGCCACCGTGGTGAGCTGGTCGCCGAGCACCGACTGGGCCTCGGCCAGCCACACGGTGCGGAACTCGCGGTTCGCGAGCGCCGCACGCATGGATGGGCGAGTCGTGGTCTTCACACCTCTCCCCACTTCCCCCTCGTCGGGTGGCCGCCTGCGCTCACTGACTCTGTCGCTGGACACCCGGTTCCTGTGACGGCGGTCACCGATGTGACACATTCCGCGACGTTCAGTATGACGCTCACTACACGCAGGCGAACAGTCACAGCGCGACGGTATCGCTTTATTGGGCCCGTACGGTCGTAGACCTTCTTACTTTCGGATTACGACGAACGGTGGAAAGTTTCTCCTTCCGTGATCGGCGGTGGGGTCAGCCCGGCCGATCAGACGTCACTCGTTCAGCGCAGTGAGCGGACCGTTCGTCGGCGGGCGGTCACCACGGGCGCCGCGAGCGCGAACACTGGACTCACAGGCCGGGAGACAGCCGAGGACGGGCTGGAGCTCGGGGACCGGCCGGTGGGGAGTGGAAGCATGAGCAGGTTGATGGAGGACCGGGCGGTCGTGGTGACCGGTGCCGGCCGGGGTCTGGGGGAGGCGTTCGCCGTGCACCTCGCGCAGGCCGGCGCGGCGGTCGTGGTCAACGACATCGATGCTGACCTGGCCGAACGCACCGCAGCGAACATCCGGCAGCACGGCGGGCGGGCGGTGGCCAGCGGGCACACCGTCACCGATCCGGCGCAGGCCCAGGCGATGGTCGACCTGTGCGTGTCCGAATTCGGCGCCATCGACGGGCTGGTGAACAACGCCGGGCTGAACTACGAGGCCCTGCCCTGGGAGGAGGACGTCGACGAGGTGCGCCAACTCGTCGAGGTCAACGTCCTGGGCGTGATGTACACCGGGATCGCCGCCGTGAAGGCCATGGTCGCCCGGGGCCGTGGCGGGTCGATCGTCAACATCTCTTCCGGCGCCTCGCTCGGCCAGCGCAAGCTCGGCGTGTACGCGGCGAGCAAAGGCGCTGTGGCGTCGCTCACCTACTCGTGGGCACTCGATTTGGAAGATTCGGGCATCCGGGTGAACGCTGTCTGCCCACTGGCCCACACCCGGATGGTCTGGACGTCGGAGCGGTCGCTGCGCAACTGTCCCCCTGATCGGACGCCGTCGCGGATCGCCCCCGTCGTGCTGTTCCTGCTCAGCGACGACGCCGAGGGCATCACAGGCCAGCTCGTCCGGTGCAACGGCCCGCAGCTGCACATCGTCGGCCAGCCGTACCTGAAGGCGCCGATCCTCGAGCGGCAGACGTGGGACACCGAGACCGTGCGGGAGGCGTTCGACGAGGTGTTCAGCGCCCACCTCGAGCCCTACGGCCTGGAGAAGCGTGTTCCACCGCGCCTGCGCAAGTGGACCACGCCCCTCCGGTCGGCCTGACGCTCACTGGTCGGCGGTGTAGAGCGCGGCGATGTCCGCCGCGTAGCGGTCGTTGATGATCCGGCGCTTGAGCTTGAGCGTCGGGGTGACCTCGCCGCTCTCCGGCGTCCACGCCTTGGGCAGGACCTGGTACTTCTTGATCTGCTCGACGCGGGCCAGGCGAGCGTTGGCCGACTCGACCGCGCGCTGGACCTCCGCGCGGACCGCCGGGTGCTCGGCGAGCACGACCGGGTCGGTGCCCTCGATGCCCTGCTGGGCCGCCCAGCCCGGCAGGAACTCGTCGTCGAGCACGATCAGCGCGGTGACGTAGGGCTTGTCGTTGCCGATCGCCACCGCCTGCCCGATCAGCGGGTGCTCCTTGAGCAGGCCCTCGATGCGGGTCGGCGCGATGTTCTTGCCGCCCGAGGTGATGATCAGTTCCTTCTTGCGGTCGGTGATCGTGACGAAGCCGTCGTCGTCGATCGTGCCGATGTCGCCGGTGTGGAACCAGCCGTCCTCGTCGAGCGCGGAGGCGATCGAGCCGTCCTCCTGCAGGTAGCCCATGAACACCAGCGGGCCGCGGACCAGCAGCTCACCGTCGGCGTCGACCTTGATCTCGGTGTCGGCCAGCGCCCGTCCGACGGTGCCGGCGCGGAAGGCCTTCGCCGAGTTCGACGTGACCGCGCCGGAGGTCTCCGACAGACCCCACACCTCGTGGATCTCCACGCCCAGCCCGGCAAGGAAGTACAGGACCTCGACCGGGAGCGCGGCCGCGCCGCTGGAGCAGAAGTGCAGCTTGTCGAAGCCGAGCAGCGCGCGCACCGGCGCGAGCACCGTCCGGTCGGCCTCGGCGATCTTCTCGGCCAGGTCCGGCGGCACCACCTCGCCCGCGTTGCGCAGCTTGTAGCCCTGCTGCAGCAGGTCGCTGGCCGCCAGCAGCGCGTTGCGCCGGTCCTCGGGCAGGCCGGGCAGCATCGCCTTGAGCCCGGCGGCGATCTTCTCCCACACGCGCGGCACGCCGAAGAAGCCCTGCGGGTGGACGCGGCCGAGCGCGCCGGCGATCTGCGTCGGGTCGGCGAGCGTGTGGACGTGCCCGGCGTAGACGATCGGCATGTAGATCGAGATCTCGCGCTCGGCGATGTGCGCGAGCGGCAGGTAGGCGATGTTCTCCAGGTGCTTGGGGGACTCGTGCAGCGAGTGCACGGCGTAGGCCTCGAAGATCACGTTGTGGTGGGACAGCACCACGCCCTTCGGGTCGCCCGTCGTGCCCGAGGTGTAGATCATCGCGATCGGGTCCTCGGGGCGGAGGTCCGCCCAGCCGTCCTCGAACACCCGCGGGTCGGCGGCGTGGAGTTCGGCGCCGCGGGTGCGCAGGTCGTCGAGGCTGACGAACCGCTCGTCCCCGGCGGGCACCGCGCCCGCGTCGATCATCACGATCCGGCGCAGCGCGGGCAGTTCGTGCAGGACCTGCTGCCACCGCTTGAGCTCGTCCATGCCCTGCAGTACGACGACCGGCGCCGCGCTGTGCCGCGCCACGTAGGAGATCTGGTCCGGGCTGAGCGTGGCGTACGCCGTGCAGGAGATCGCGCCGAGGTGGGTGGCGGCGAGGTCGGTGATGAGGTGGTCGGGCGAGCTCGGCGCCATGATCAGCATCCGCTCGCCGCGGCGTAGCCCCAGGTCGGCCAGGCCCCGCGAAACCGCGGCGATCTCGTCGCGGAACGCGGACCAGGTGAGCGTCGGGCGGTCCGGGTCGTCCAGCGACGTGAGCGCGGGCAGGTCGCCGTACTCCGCCGCGTTGCGACGGAGGAGCATGGGGATCGTCAAGCCCTCGGCCTGCTCAGCGACGGACGGTTGGCTGGTCAACTGCGACCTCCTCGTGATCAGCTGGCGGAGACACCACTCTATGTGACTGCCGACACAGGGTGATAGAGAGAAAGGGACACGATGTCACTGCGCGACGAAGCGGCGGAGCTGGACGCGCTGGACCCGCTCGCCGGGAAGCGCGCCGAGTTCGACCTCGACCCGGAACTGTCCTATCTGGACGGGAATTCACTGGGCGCGCCGCCGCGCGGGGTGGCGACGCGGATGGCCGCGGTGGTGTCCGAGCAGTGGGGCCGGCGGCTGATCCGGTCGTGGGACGAGGGCTGGTGGGACGCGCCGGAGCGGATCGGCGACCGGATCGCGCCGTTGGCCGGGGCCGGGCCGGGGCAGGTGGTGGTCGGCGACTCGACGACGGTGAACCTGTTCAAGGCGGTGGTCGCGGCGGCGCGGCTGAACCCGGGCCGGCCGGAGATCCTGCTCGACGCCGGCACGTTCCCCACGGACGGCTACATCGCCGAGAGCGCGGCGCGGCTGACCGGGCACACGGTGCGGCGGGTGCCGGTGGCGGAGATGGCTTCCGCGGCCGGTTCGCGGACGGCGCTGGCGCTGGTCAACCACGTCGACTACGTGACCGGGGCGCTGCACGACCTGCCCGGGATCACGGCCGCGCTGCACTCCGCCGGGGCGCTCGCGGTGTGGGACCTGTGCCATTCGGTGGGGGCGGTGCCGGTGCGGCTTGATGCGGCGGGGGTCGACCTCGCCGTCGGGTGCACGTACAAGTTCCTGAACGGAGGACCCGGTTCGCCGGCTTTCCTTTACGTGGCGCGGAAGTGGCTGCCGTCGTTCGACCAGCCGCTGACCGGGTGGGCCGGGCACGCCGATCCGTTCGGGATGACGCCGGAGTACTCGGGGCGGACGGGGATCAGCCGTGGCCGGACCGGCACGCCGGACATCCTGTCGATGCTGGCGCTGGACGCCGCGCTCGACGTGTGGGGCGACGTGACGATCGAACAGGTGCGCGCGAAGGGCCTGGCGCTGGGGGACTTCTTCCTGAAGTGCGTGGACGCGTTGGTGCCCGGTGCGCGAGTGGTCACGCCGCGCGATCACGGGCGGGGCAACCAGATCTCGCTGGCCTGGCCCGACGCGAAAACAGCGATGGCGACGTTGATCGAGCGGGGCGTCATCGGGGACTTCCGGCCGCCCGAGGTGCTGCGGTTCGGGTTGGCTGCGCTGTACGTGCGGTACGGGGATGTGCTTCGGGCGGTGGAGGAGCTGCGGGCGTTGCGGTGAGGTTGGGGTTCGGTGGTGTGGGTTGGGTGGTGCGGTTTGCGGCGGTTTTTTGGCCGTCGGTCGAGTGGGCCTGTCGTGCTGGGGTGAGTGGGCCTGTCGTGGTGGGGTGAGCGGGCGTGGCGAGGGGCGGTGAACGGGCCTGGCGAGGGGCGGTGAACGGTCCGTTCATGTGTTGGTGAGTGGGTGTTTGGTGGGGTGATGAACGGTCCGTTCATGGCTTGGGAGCGCTCGCAGCAGCTCGAGTGGACCGTTCGTGACGGGGTGGGCGGACCGCTCGCGGGGCGATGAGCGGACCCTTCGCGGGGGGGGGGGGGGGCGATGAGTGGCCCCTTCACGGGGGACCGTTCGTGATGAGTTGAGCGGACCGTTCATGGGGCGATGAGCGGACCGTTCGGGAGGGGACGCAAGGGCGCATTCGTGGGTGGCGACATGGTCGGTTGTGGGGACGAATGGGCTGGTTCGTGGGGTTGCGAAAGGGCCGGTTCCTGGGTTGCGGAAGACCGGCTCGCTGGGGGACGAACGGGCCGGCTCGTGGGGTTGCGAAAGGGATACTCGCTGGGGACGAAAGAGTCCGTCCTTGGGGGACGAAAGGACCACTCGCGGGGCAGCGAGCGGGCCGTTGGTGCCGCGGCGAGTGGTTCGCTCGTGAAGCGATGAACGGACCGTTCATCGAAGTGCGGCCGTTGGTGGCGGCATCGGTGGGCCGTTCGTGCGGCGACGAGTGCGCGCCGCGATATGTGGGCCGCGCGCGGGGTGACACGAGGAGATCTTCGTCCCGGTCGGACCCACCGGGTCACGCAACCGCCTCCGTCCACAACGGACAATAGTATGGCCGGAGCAGCGGGAGGGGTGGGAGGCCGCTGCTCCGGCCGGTTATCTCAGCTCGCGGCGACCGGCGCGGCCGAGAATCTTCTGTTGTGACCCCTTCACCTTCGTCGAGTGCGGACTTTCCCAACAGGGTCCAATGGCCCTGTTTACCGAGCGGAAGTGTCACGCCGCCGCGTCGCGTACACCGCGGCCTCCGTGCGCCGCTCGAAACCCAGCTTGTGCAGCACCGCCGAAACGTAGTTCTTCACCGTCTTCTCGGCCAGGTGCAGGTGCTGGGCGATCTGCCGGTTGGTCAGCCCGTCCGCCACCAGGTCCAGCACCCGCCGCTCCTGCGGGCTGAGCTGGTCGTATCCCGGATCGTTCGGCCCGCCGCCACGCAACCGGGTCAGCACCGTCGCCGTGAGTTCCGGGTCCAGCAGCGAAGCGCCGGCCGCGATCCGGCGCACCGAGCCGATCAGGTCGATGCCGGACACCTGTTTCAGCAGGTACCCGGCCGCACCCGCCATGATCGCGCCGAACAGGGCCTCGTCGTCGGAATAGGACGTCAGCATCAGGCACGCGGGCGCGGGCTGGACCGACGACCGGATCTCCCGGCACACGCTGATCCCCTCCCCGTCGGGCAGGCGCACGTCGAGGATCGCCACATCCGGCGTCAGCTCGGGAATCCGCCGCAGCGCCTCGGCGACGGTGCCGGCCTCGCCGACCACCCGGACGTCGCCTTCGGACTCCAGCACCGTCTTCAACCCGGTCCGCACCAGTTCGTGGTCGTCGAGCAGGAACACCGAGATCGTCATCGCACCCCTCCGGACCCGTTCAGCTCGGCCGTCCACACGAGCGTGGTGCCGTGATCACCCCGGCGCGACACCGAGCACCGGCCGCTCCAGCGTGCCGCGCGCTCACCCAGGTTCGCCAGCCCGCTGCGCCGCGCGGGTGAGTCCGGGATGCCGACACCGTCGTCGGACACTGTCAACGTCAACGACCGCCCCGACCGGTCCACCGCCACCTCGACGGACACGGCACCGGCGCGGGCGTGCCGGGCCACGTTCGACAAGGCCTCCCGCACGGTCGCCGTGACATCCGACCGCACGGCCGCCGGGACCGCGGTGTCGACCGGCCCGCTGAACGCCAGTCGCGGCGCGAAACCCAGCACCGGCGTGCAGTCCTGCGTCAGCCGCAGCACCTCCGACCGCAGGCTTCCCCCGGTCTCCTCGGCGGTGAGCGAGAAGATGCTGTTGCGGATCTCCCGGATCGTGCGGTCCAGCTCGTGCACGAACCCGCTCAACCGCTCCGCGACCTCAGCCTGCGTGACCAGCGGGCGCAGCCCCTCCAGCCCGAGACCGGTCGCGAACAACCGCTGGATGACCAGGTCGTGCAGGTCACGGGCGATGCGGTCGCGCTCGGTGAACACGGCCAGCCGCTGCCGGTCCTCCTCGGCGCGGGCGAACTCCATCGCGAGGGCGGCGTGCCCGGCGAACGTGCGGGCCAGCTGCACCTCGTCATCGGTGAACGCCACGGAGTCACCGAACCGCGCGACCAGCAGCACGCCCAGCGTCTCGCCACCGACGATCAGCGGCACGGCCACTGCCGAATCGAGCGCCGTCACCTGCTCGGGCACCTCGACGTTGACCTTGGCCTGCTCCTTCGCGGCGTAGGTGCCGTAGTTTCGTACCACCACCGGCTCCCGGCTGCGGAACGCCGCACCGCTGGCCGTGCCCTCGACCGGCACCGTCAGCCCGGTCAGCCCCGGTGGCGCGTCCTCACCCGCCGCGACGACCTCGAACACCAGCGTCGTGGGGTCGTCCTCGCGCGGCATGGCGACCGCGGCCGCGTCACCGCCCGAGACGACCCGCGCGTGCTCGGCGATCAGCTGCAAGGTCCGGTGCGGGTCTTCGCCGGTCAGCAGGGCGGCGGTGACCTCGTGCGAGGCTTCCAGCCAGCGCTGGCGGCTGCGCGTGCGCCCGTACCGGGTGGCGTTGTCGATGGCCATGCCGGCGGCAGCGACCAGCGTGACGACCGCCTGCCGGTCGTCACCGGTGAACCCGCCGTCCTTGCCCGTCAGCCGCAGCTCGCCGAACCGGCCGCCGCGCGCGTGCACCGGCATCGTCAACGACGGCCCGGCCTCCGGGGCGCCGGAGCTGACCGGCGCGGCGTCGCGAACTTCGATGCGCGCGTGACGGGCGCCGGTGAGGTCACGGGCGCCGGCGACGATCTTGGCCAGGATTTCGGGCAGGCTGAGATCAGCCGCAATCCCGACGACGGCTTCGAGAAGTCCGCGCGCGCTCGGTTCGATCACCCCTGCCCTCCGGCACTCCTGCGTAGAGGTCGCGCGGCAGGTCCGGTTCGTTACCCGGCGGCCAGCCGCCGTCCGGACACGACCTCCAGTGGGATCCGGATCCACCGGTCGTCCGCCGTGCTCACCGGCCACGCGCTCGCCGGCTCACGCGTCGCGCGCGCCCGGCCCAGGACCGTCACCCACCAGCCGGAACGCAGGTCCTCGTCGAAACCGTCGGCCTCGAACGCGACGACGCCGTCGCTGGCGGCGGTGAACAGCGGGCTCCCCGCGGTCGCGCCGAACGACACGGCCTCGGCGCACAGGGCGAACCGCACCGGCTGGACGGCGGGCAAGCCGCGGGCGGTGAACACGACACGACCGATCCCCGCGGTGGCCAGCAGCGCCAGGCACTGGTCGCGACCCAGGACTTCCAGACCGAAGGGATCGAACATCGACGTGACCGGTCTTTCGCGGGCGGGGAACGTCACGCGCACCACGATCACCCCGGTGCGGGCGGGCCGGTAGGGCCATTGGGCCCGGTGCCGCGCGGGGAGGCCGGTGGGTGCGTGTCGGGGTTCCCGGGCCGCGTGGGGTGGGTAGGCGGGTCAGCTGGTGGCGGGGGCGCGGTTGGGAGTGGGTGGGTCGTGGGCCGGGGTGGCGGCTGGGATGCGGGGCTAGTGGTGGTGTAGGCGCGGCCGGGTGCGGGGCCATTGGTGGTGCAAGGGCGGCGGGGCACGGGTCAGCGGTGGGGCAGCCGGGGTCGTGGGTGCTGTGCCCGCGCGGGTGGGTGGGCCGGTGGAGCTGGTGGTGGGGTGAGGTTGGTGGTCGTCCCGGCCACGCGGGGTGGGTGCGGGTGGTGGAGCTGGTGGCGCGCGGTTGGTGGGCCGTTCGTGGGCCGGCGGTGAGGTGGGTGTTTCCGCCCGCGTGGGGGTGGGGGCGGCTGGTGGTGGGCGATTCGCGGGCCAGGGTGCGGCCCGGGCGGTGGGGGATCGCGGGGTGAGTGCGGCTGGTGGTGCGTGGTTCGTGGGCCGGGGTGGGCGGGGCAGGGCGGGGGCGTGCCTGCCCCGCGTGGGGCCAGGTGCGGCTGGTGGGCAGGTGGTCCCGGCTGGGCGGCGGCAGCACGGTGAGCCGGGTGCGGCTGGGGGAGTTGGTGGTGGCGGTTGGCGGGTCTCCGGGCGCCGGCCGGTGGTGGGGCAGGCCGGGATGGGTGGGTGCCCTGCCCGTGTGGGGTGGGTGCGTGCGCGGGTCCCAGGACGGGCCGGCGGTGGGATGGCGTGGGCGTTCCGACCGCGTGGGGCCAGGTGCGGCTGGTGGGCAGGTGGCCCCGGCCGGGACGCGGTACCGCGGTGAGCCGGGTGCGGGTGGGGTGAGCCGGGTGCGGGTGGGGGAGATGAGCCCAGCCGCCGTGGCTCGCGCGGTCAGTCACCGGCCCAGCGTCAGCCGAGGATCGTGGCCGCCAGTTCGTCCGCCAGGGCGGGCGTTGCGGCGGCGATGCCGGACCAGCGGCGGGTCAGGTCGGGGTCGATCGCCAGCTCCCGGCCGTGCACGTCGATGACCGCGCCGCCCGCGGCGGGCACCGTCACCATCGCCGTGGCGAGGTCGACCAGCCGGTGCGTGTCGGAGCCGGGGTCGCAGAACGCGTCGACCGAACCTTCGGCCACCAGGGCGCACTCCAGCACCGTCGTGGACAGGATCCGCACGCGCCCGGCCCGCGAGGCGACCCGCATCCACGCCTCGGCGCTGCGCTCGTGCGGACGGAGCAGGTTCACCGTCGCGCCGGTCAGGCTCGCGCGGCCGGTCGTGCGGTAGGGCACCGGCTCGCCGGCGCGGGCGTGCCACGCGCGACCGGTGTCCAGCCACACCGTCAGTGCCTCGGTCGCCCGCCCGTCGACCGCGACCGTGCCGCCGAAACAGCACAGCGGCACCCCGGCGGCCGCGTTGTTGGACCCGTCGACCGGGTCGACGACGAGCGTCACCGCCGAGCCGTTGTCGACGAACCCGACCTCCTCGCTGAGCAGGTTCACCCGGTGCCGGTTCGCCTCCTCGGCGATCGCGTCCTCGACGATCTCGTCGACCCGCATCGTCGGGGTGCCGTCCGCGCCGTCGGCCACCTTTTCCGCCAGCTCGGCCCGGGTGTGCCGACGGCGGGCCTCGCCGTAGGCCGCACTCGCGGCGCGGGCCATCGCGGCCAGGGCCGGGTGGACGTGCTCGGGCAGGTCCGGTGCGGGCACCGGCCAGGCGATCTTCGTGCTCATCAGCGCCGATCGTAATCGAGTTGCCCGATCGCGGCGGTGCCCCGGATCATCAACCCCGTGCTACCGCTCGACGAAGACCGCATCCGCACATCGTTCATCAACTGCTCGAAGGGGGAGGCGCGCCGGCTGTCGCTACCGCCCGGCCTGGCCGGGCTTGACTGGTCCGAAGTGGACTTCCTCGGGTGGCGGGACCCCAAGGCGGGGCAGAACGCCTACCTCGTGGCGCCGTACGGGGACGACGTCGTCGGCATCGCGATGCGGGCGGCGGCCAAGCACCGCAGTTCGCTCAAATCGTCCCTGTGCGCGTTCTGCGGGACCATCCACGCCGCGACCGACGTGACGCTGTTCGCGGCTCGCCGGGTCGGTGCGGCGGGCAAGCAGGGCAACACCGTCGGCACCTACGCGTGCGCCGACCTGGCCTGCGGCCTGTACCTGCGCGGCAAGCGCCGCCCGGCGGTGCACAATCCGGTGGACCGCGCACCGCTCGAGCAGCGCGTCGAACGCACGCTGGCCAACATCGGCCGCTTCCTCGACGAGGTCGCCACCGACAACGTCAGCTGACGACCGGCAGCGACAGCGGGCGCCGGACGGCCTGGGCAACGCCGTCGGAGGCCAGTGCCGCGGCCACGCGGTCCGGCGACGGGCGGCCGTACGTCGTCGTGCGCTGGACCAGCGGACGGCCGATCGGGGCGACCATCTTCTCCAGCTCGCTGATCGTCTTGTACGAGCCGTTGTCCGCGCCCGCCATGCGGCTGATCGTCTCCTCCATCAGCGTGCCGCCGAGGTCGTTCACCCCGCCGTTCAGCACGTCGCGGCAGGTGTCCTCGCCCAGCTTCACCCACGAGCACTGGATGTTGTCGATCAGCCCGTGCAGCAGGATCCGCGCCAGCGCGTGCACCGCCCGGTTCTCGCGCCTCGTCGGACCGGGGCGGGACAGCCCCGCCAGGTAGATCGGTGCGTTCTGGTGGATGAACGGCAGCAGCACGAACTCGGTGAACCCGCGCCGCCCGGTCTTCTCCAGCGCCCGACGCTGCAGGTCGGCGATCAGCTTGATGTGCCCGACCCAGTGCGCGGGCGTGTCCACGTGCCCGTACATCATCGTCGACGTCGTCGGGATGCCCAGCTCGTGCGCGGTCGAGATCACCTCGATCCAGCTCGAGGCCGGCAGCTTGCCCTTGGTGAGCACCCACCGCACGTCATCGTCGAGGATCTCCGCCGCCGTGCCCGGCAGCGAGTCCACACCGGACTCGTGCGCGCGCGTCAGCCAGTCGCGAATGGACAGGTTGGTCCGGGACGCGCCGTTGACGACCTCCATCGGGCTGTAGGAGTGCAGGTGGATGTCCGGCTGCCGCCGCTTCACCTCGGCCGCCAGGTCGAAGTACGCCGTGCCGGGCATGTCCGGGTGGATGCCGCCCTGCATGCAGATCTCCGTCGCCCCGGCCTCCCAGGCCTGGTCGACCCGCTCGCCGACCTGCGACAGCGACAGCGTGTAGGCGTCGGCGTCCGTCCGCCGTTGCGCGAACGCGCAGAACCGGCACCCGGTGTAGCAGACGTTGGTGAAGTTGATGTTGCGCGTCACCACGAACGTGACGTCGTCGCCCGTGACGTCGCGGCGCAGCCCGTCGGCCAGTGACGCCAGGGCCTCCAGCTCGGCACCGTCCGCGTGCAACAGTGCGAGAGCGTCCTCATCGGACAGACCGGCCGGGTCGCGTTCGGCGCGCCGCAACGCTTCCGCGATGTCGGTGTCCATCCGCCGCGGTGCGCTCGGGACCTTCTCGGCGAGTTCGGCCCACTCGCCGTAGACCGAGTCGAAGTCGCTGCGCCGGTCGTCCGTGCGGCCGGTGGTGTCGACCTCGACGTGCAGGTCGGTCCGGCCGGTGCCGGCCTGGTCCTGCCAGCCGCCGTCCGGCTCCTGCCACGGCCGCCCCGCCGGCACGGCGTCCTCGCGCGCCAGCCCGGTCGCCGGGTCGGCCAGCGCGGCGACGTGACCTGCCACGCGCGGGTCCAGCCACGGTTCGCCCGCGGTCAGGTACTCGGGGTAGATCGTCAGCCGCTCGCGCAACGTGTAGCCGGACGCCGCGGTCTGCCGCGCCAGCTCGTCGATCTGCGGCCACGCCCGCTCGGGGTTGACGTGGTCGGGGGTCAGCGGCGACACGCCGCCCCAGTCGTCGATCCCCGCGCGCAGCATCAGGTCGTACTGGCTGCCGATCAGGTTCGGCGGCGCCTGGATGCGCATCTTCGGGCCGAGCACGAGCCGCGCGACGGCGATCGTCGCGGCCAGCTCCTGCAGGTCGGCGTCGGGGGTCGCGCGCATCTTGGTGTCCGGCTTGGCGCGGAAGTTCTGCACGATGACTTCCTGGATGCCGCCGTACTGGCGCGCCACCTTGCGGATCGCGAACAGCGCGTCCGCGCGCTCTTCGTAGTTCTCCCCGATCCCGATCAGGATGCCGGTGGTGAACGGCACCGACGACCGGCCGGCGTCCTCCAGCACACGCAGCCGCACGGCCGGATCCTTGTCCGGCGAGCCGTAGTGCGGGCCGCCGCGCTCGCTCCACAGGCGCGTCGCGGTGGTCTCCAGCATCATGCCCATCGACGGCGCGACCGGCTTGAGCCGCTGGAAGTCCTGCCAGGTCAGCACGCCGGGGTTGAGGTGCGGCAGCAGGCCGGTCTGCTCGAGCACCAGGATCGCCATCGCCCGCACGTACGACAGGGTGTCGTCGTAGCCGTGCGCGTCGAGCCACTCGCGGGCCTGCTTCCACCGGTCCTCGGGCCGGTCGCCGAGGGTGAACAGGGCTTCCTTGCAGCCCATCGCGGCGCCCTGCCGCGCGATCTCGAGCACTTCGTCCGGCGACAGGAACGGCGCGTCCAGTTTGCCCGGAACCGTCGCGAACGTGCAGTACCCGCACCGGTCCCGGCACAGCCGGGTGAGCGGGATGAACACCTTGCGGCTGTAGGTGATGATGCCGTCGCGGCCGGCTTCGGCCAGGCCGGCGTCGCGGATGCGGGAGGCGTGCTCGGACAGCGTTCCGAGGTCTTCGTCGCGCGCGTGCAGCAGCACGGTCGCCTCGGCGATGTCGAGGGTCTTGCCGTCGCGGGCACGGGCCAGCGCGCGACGCATCGCGGAGGCGGTGGGAGCGGATGCCATACCGGAAACGCTAGGACCGGCCCCGGTGGCGTGCCAGGACCCGGCCGCACAAGATCGGCCACACCGGGCCGTCACGACCCTGTTTCCGCTGCTCACCGTGCCCGTCGTCATTGCGCGGCGGGGGCTGCGAGCGTATTACCTAAAGTATGGCTTCGGTGATCGGCAAGCGGGTCGGCGGCAGGACCTACTACTACCTGGCGCACACCGGGCGGGTGAACGGCAAGCCGCGGATCACCTCGCAGCGTTACCTCGGGACGGCGGAGGACATCGCGGCGGCGCTCGACGGCGCGGCCGGTTCCCCGGACGGCACGCGGCACCTCGCGTTCGGTGACGTCGCCGCGGTCTGGTCCACCCTGGAGCGGCTCCAGGTGCGCGCGACGATCGACGAGGTTCTGGGCTCCCGCACGGCGAAAGTGTCCGTCGGGACGTACTTCGCGCTGTCCGTGCTGCACCGCGCGACCGCGCCGGGCACGGAGCTCGCGCAGTGGTGGGCGGACAGCGCCGCGAGCCGGTTCGTCCGCCCCCGGATCGCGGCGGCCGCGGTGCGGGACGAGGAGTTCTGGCGTGCGACGCGACGGCTGACGCGCGCGCAGCTGGAGCGGATCGAGGCGGCGGTGTCGGCGCGGGTGCGCGACCACCTCGACGACCCGACCCTGCTCGCGGTGGACGTGCCGAACTTCGCCACCTACGCCGAGTCGGAGACCGCCGTGGCGGCCCCGGCCGGCCTGAGCACGGTGGTCACGCGGGACGGCGCCATCCCGCTGGCGTCGACGGTCTACCGGCGCGAGGGCGCGGTGCCGTTCGGGGTGGCGGCCGAGCAGCTGGCCGCGCGAGCGGCGGGCCCGGTGACCCTCGTGTTCGAAACCGGGCAGCACGCGCAGCTGGACCTGGACGACGGCAGGCACTTCGTCGGTGCGCTGCCCCTGGGCGACTACCCCGAGCTCCTCGCGCGTCCGGCGTCGGCGCGGCGCCCGGTCGACCCGGACCGCTTCGCCGGGGTGACGGCACTCGACACGCAGGCCGTGGTGTCCGGCGCGAGCCGCCGGGTGGTCCTCACGCACTCGGCCAAGCTGCACGCCGCCCAGGCGCGCGGGTTCGCTCAGGCGCTGACCAGCGCGACGCGGCAGCTCGACGGTCTCGCGCTGGCGCTGGAGGCCGGCACCAACCGCAGGCCACGCGAACAGGTGATGACCGAGATCGCCCGCATCACCCGGGTGCGCTGGGTCGATCGCGTGGTGTCGACCCGGCTGACGGGTGTGCGCCCGGCCGAGCTCCGCCTGTCGTGGCGGGTCGACGAGAACGCCCGCGCACGGCTCGACGAGGAGTTCTTCGGCAAGCAGCTGCTGGTCACCGACCACGACTGGCCGGTCGCCGACGTCATCACCGCCTACCGCGCCCGCTACCACCTCGACTCGACGTTCCGGCAGCTCAACGGCCCGTTCGTGGCGGCGTCCGCGCCGCGGCGGTACTGGACCGAGCACCGGATCGCGGTGCACTCGCTGGTCAGCGTGCTCGCCACCGCGGTCACCCACGTCATGCGGCAGGACGCCGACCGGGCCGGGCTCGACCTGTCCGTGCGCGAGCTGCTGGACCTCCTGTCGCGGATCGGCGAGACGGTGCTGCGCTACCCCTCGACCGGCGGGCGGCCCCGCACCCGTCGGCTGCTGACGTGCCGGGACCCGGTGCAGCAGAAGCTGTTCGACCTGTTCGGCCTGGACGCCTACGCGCCCTGACCGGGCTTCCGCGGCAGCAGGAACGGGGTGCCGAGGAGCAGGACCCCGGCCAGGGCGAGCGCCGCCCGCGGGCCGGTGAGCTGCGCCAGCAGGCCCCACACCAGGGTGAGCACCGCGATGCTGGTGCTGGTGGTGATCGACCAGGCGGTGAGCATGCGGGCGTGCCGGCCGGGGTCGGTCGAGGTCAGCCGGTGCGCGGCGAAGACCGAGTTGAACAGGCTCGCGCAGGTGATCAGCCCGAGTTCGGTGACCATCACGATCAGCAGCCCGGCGGTGCCCGGCTGGACGAACGCGAGCCCGAGCGGCCAGCAGGCGCGGAGGGTGCCGAACACGCGCAGCGCGGTGGGCTCGCCCCAGCGCGCCGCGACCCGGCGGGCGAGCCGCGACCCGATCAGGCCGCCGACGCACGGCACGGCGAACGCCAGACCGTACTGCCAGGCCGGGAACCCGAGGTGACCGAGCATCAGCACCGCCAGCACCGGTTCCCCGGCCATGATCAGGCCGTTGACCAGCGCGGTGTTGACGAAGAACCGCCGCAGGGCCGGGTGGGTCAGGATGTAGCGCCAGCCCTCAGCGAGGTCGCGCCAGCGGGTCGTCTTCGCCAGGCCGGCGGGCCGCTCGGGGTGCCGGATGGCGGCGATGCCGAGCGCGGAGAGCAGGTAGCTCACCGCGTCGGCGAGGACGGTGGTCACCGGACCCATCAGGCCGATGGCGGCGCCGCCCACGGGCGGCCCGATGATCGTGGCCGACCAGGTGGTGGACTCGAACCGGCTGGTGGCGACCAGGAGCCTGCCCGCCGGGACGACCGTCTTGAGGTAGGCGCCGCTCGCGGCCGTGAACGCGATCTTCGCCGCGGCGGTGACGACGGCGACCACCAGGAGCTGCGCGAACGACAGCACACCCAGCCAGTAGGCCGGCGGGATGGAGCCCAGCGCGGCGAAGCGGAGGACGTCCACGGCGATCATGACCGGCCGCTTGGCGCGGAACTCCATCCACGCGCCGACCGGGACCGCCAGCAGCGCGCCGATCGCGAGCCCGGACGCCGACAGCGCGGCCACCTCGGCCGGCCCGGCCTGCAGCACCTGCACGGCGACGATCGAGAACGCGCCGAACCCGAGGCCGGTCCCGTAGGCGCTCACCGCGTAGGCGGCCCACAACCAGCCGAACGAGCGGCCCAGGCGCGCCTTGCGTTCTGTTTTCAGCACGGGCGAAGGAAACCCGATGGCGGCGGGCGACCACAAACAACGGATCGCGCGGGGTGTCACAACCAGCCGTTGTGGCTGCCGGGCGGAGGCGAGCGCGTGGTGTGGCCGGGCGTGCGGTGCCGGGTGGGCTGAACTGAACCCGCGGGTACGAGGGTGACTGGCGGGTGCGGTGTGCGCGCGTTGGGTGAACCGGGGTGTCCCCATGGGGTTGTCGAGCGGCAGTGGTCGTAGGAGCGGGGTGTTGAAGCCAGATGAGCAGGCTGGCCAGGTCGATCATGCCGTGGTAGGAGGAAGGATCCGCTCGCCCCCGGTGTGCGGACGGCTCGTCCGGCGATCAAGCTCGTCGATCGCGTCGGCGACCACCCGCACCGTCGGCACCAGCATGCTCAAGGTGCCGTTGCGTGACCAGCGCCAGGACCGGTGATAGACCGTCTTCCACGGCCCCTAACGCTCGGGCAGGTCCCGCCACGCCACCCCCGTTTTGGCCTTGAACAACATCCCGTTGATGACCCGGCGGTCATCAACCCGCGGACCGCCCCTCACACCCGACATCCGCAGCAACGGCTCCATCGCCGAACCCACTTCGAGGACAGGTCCTAGGCCGATGAGCGTGGCGTCGTGTTTCTTGCCTTCGTCGCGTTTGCGCTGGTAGTAGGCCCCGCTGGTGGGGTCGGACAGGGCGGCGATGCTGGCGTAGGCTTCCAGGTGGGCCGAGGATGTGAAGGCGGAGGCGTCGCCGATTTCCAGCAGGATCCGCGCGGCGGTCCTGCCTGAGCCAACGGGGTGCGCTGACCGGTCATTCCTCGGTGAGCAGGCCCCGTTCGCGCACCGCGGGCAGGGACAGCGAGCGGTATCCCGCCTCCTCGAACAGCACCGTGACGCGGTCCGCCTCCCGGCGGACCACCTGCCCCGGCCCCCACTCCGCGTGCCGGACGTTCGTGCCCGGCTGGAATTCCCCGTCGGACGGTGCCCGGTCCTGCGCCGTGCCCGCGTCGCACGTGTCGCAGAAGCCGCACGGCTCGTCCAGCGTTTCGCCGAAGTAGCCCAACAGGAACTGGCGCCGGCACGAGGTCGCCTCGGCGTACTCGCGCATGACCTCGACCCGGGACCGATCGAGCTTGGTGCGGTGTTCGGCCACCGCGGCGGCGCGTTCGGCGGCCTCCCCGGGATCGGTGCCGTCGTAGCCGAACCCGCCCTGCTCGGTCTCCTCGACCAGCCCGGACTGCTCCAGCAGGTTCAGGTTGTTCATCGCGCGGCGATGCGACTGGTCCACCTCGCCGTCGATCTCCTGTGGACTGGCCGGGCCGTCCTGCTCGCGCAGGGTCTCGGCGAGTTCCTGGATGCCCTCGGCGTCGAACCGCCGTGCGGTGAGGAACCTCTGCAGGCCCAGATCCTCGGGCCGGTAGAACAGGAGCGCGTCGGCGCGTTCGCCGTCCCGCCCGGCGCGGCCGATCTGCTGGTAGTACGAGTCGACCGATTCCGGTGTGGACGCGTGCACGACGAACCGCACGTTCGGCTTGTCGATGCCCATGCCGAACGCCGACGTGGCCACCACGACCTCGACCCGGTCCTCCAGGAAGTCGTCGTGCACGCGCTTGCGGTCGGCCGCCTTCATCCCGGCGTGGTAGGCGACCGCGCCCAGTTCCTCCGCGTAGCGTTCGCTGTCCTTGCGCGTCGCGGCGTAGACGAGGCCGGGCTTGGGCGCCTCGCGCACCCACCGCAGCACGGCGGCGCGCTTGTCCTTCTCGTCGGTGGCGCGGTGCACCGCGAGGTAGAGGTTCGGCCGGTCGAACCCGGACACCACGCGCAGCGGATCCCGCAACCCGAGGTGCTCGACGATGTCGTCGCGCACCGGGCCACCCGCGGTCGCGGTCAGCGCGAGCACGCGGGGGTGGCCGAGCCGCTCGATGGCGTGCCCGAGGCGGAGGTAGTCGGGGCGGAAGTCGTGGCCCCAGGCGGAGACGCAGTGCGCCTCGTCGACCACGAACAGGCTCGGGCGGATTTCGTCCAGCTGCTCCAGCACCTCGTCCTTGGCGAGCTGTTCCGGTGCCAGGAACAGGTACTCGGCGTCGCCCTCGGTGACCGCGTCCCACGCCCGGCCGGTGGTCCTGGCGCTCTGGGTGGAGTTCACCGCGACGGCGTCCGGCGCGTCGCTGTCCTCGATCTGGCCGACCTGGTCGCGTTGCAACGCGGTCAACGGCGACACGACGAGCGTCGGCCCGTCCAGCAGCAGCGCCGGAACCTGGTAGATCGCCGACTTGCCGGAACCGGTGGGCATCACGGCGAGCACGTCGCCGCCGTCGAGGAGGTGTGCCATCGCGGTCAGCTGGTCGTCGCGCAGGTCCGGCCAGCCGAAGGTGTCGCGCGCGGTCCGGCGGAGTTCGTCGTGTCTGGACACCGGCGGGGTGTTCCCGCCCGGGGTGGGCGGAAACGTCGTAGGCTGCGGGCATGCTGGAGGGATACCGGGCGCGGGACGAGGTCGAGAGCGCCGATCTGGCGCGGATCCGGGAGTTGCTGGCCACCGCCGAGGATCCGTTCGCGCGGGACACCCCGTTGCACGTCACTGGTTCCGCGGCGATCGTGCACCCGGACAGCGGGCGCGTGCTGTTGCGGTGGCACGCGCGTCAGCAGGCGTGGTTGCAGGTCGGCGGGCACGGCGATCCGGGCGAGACGGACCCGCTGGACATCGCGCTGCGCGAGGGCCGCGAGGAGACCGGGCTGACCGATCTGGTGCCGTGGCCGACGGCGGCGCCGTTGCACACCGTGATCGTGCCGGTACCGGCCAAGGGTGCCGAGCCCGCGCACGAGCACGCGGACCTGCGGTTCGTCCTGGCGACGCGGGAGCCGGACGCGGCGCGTCCCGAGAAGCCGGACGCCCCGCTCAAGTGGCTACCCCTCGACGAGGCGATCGACGCGGTGACGGAGGACAGCCTGCGCGAGACGCTCCGGCGGGTGCGGGAACTCCGCTAGGCTGCGGTGCTTCGGGCTCGCCCTAGCGGCCCCGGTGCGGGGTCTGGTCCGCGACGCCGTGACGCAGCGGCGTGTTCGGCTCGGCCGCGGTCTGCTCCTTCGCGGGGGAGCCGCCGCGGTGGCCGGTGACCTCGGGGATCTCGGTGTGCTCGCCGCCGGACGGTTCGGCGCCCTCGTCGAGCTGGCGTTTGCGGACGCGGAACAGTTCCAGCACCGGGAGCCGGTTGGCGTGCTTGAGCTCGTACGACATCAGCTGGTCGAGCTGCGCGGAGTCCAGCGAGCGGATGCGGTGCTGCAGCGAGGCCAGGGGCAGTTCGTCGTACTCGGGCAGTGGTAGCTCGGACATGTCGTAGGGCGTACCCGCTCAGACGGCCAGCCACACCGCCGAGTCGGGTGCCAGCACCTCGCCCGGGTCGCCGGGGTCGCTCGCGAGCAGGACCTTCCGGTGCGGTGGCAGCGCGACCGCCGCCTCGCCGAGGTTCACCACGCACACCACCCCGGGGTCGCGGCGGAAGGCCAGCACCTCCGGTTCACTGTCCAACCAGGACAGTTCGCCGTCGCCGAGCGCCGGGTTCTCCTTGCGGATCCGCAACGCCTCCCGGTAGAGGCTCAGCGTCGAGCCGGGGTCGTTCTCCTGCGCGGCCACGGTTTTCGCCGACCAGCGGGCCGGCTGGGGCAGCCACGGCGTCCCCGTGGTGAACCCGAACGGCGGTGACGCACCGGACCACGGCAGCGGCACCCGGCAGCCGTCGCGGCCGCGGCGCGTGCGGCCCGACCGTTCCCACGTCGGGTCCTGCAGCACCTCCTCCGGCAGGTCCTCGATCTCCTCGAGCCCGAGCTCCTCGCCCTGGTACAGGTAGGCGCCGCCGGGCAGGGCCAGCATCAGCAGCAACGCCGCCCGCGCCCGCGGCAGCCCGCCCCGGTAGCGCGTCACGTGCCGTGTCACGTCGTGGTTGGACAGCACCCAGGTGGCGGGTGCGCCGACCGCCGACAGCGCCTCGATGCTGGCGTCGATCACCGCCCGGAACCGGCCGGCCCGCCAGGGGCAGCGCAGGAAGTCGAAGTTGAACGCCGTGTGCAGCTCGTCGGGCCGCACGTACCGCGCCAGCCGCCGCGGGTTGTCCACCCAGGCTTCTGCGACGAAGATCCGGTCGTCACCGTAGTGCCGCGCCAGTTCCCGCCACGACCGGAAGATCTCGTGCACGCCCGGACGGTCCCAGTGCGGGTGGTCGCTGCGGTCCGGCGGCTCGACGAGGCCCTCGTGGTCCAGACCGAGGTCCGGCAGCGCGGGGTCCTTGACCATGCCGTGCGCCACGTCGATCCGGAACCCGTCCACGCCGCGGTCGAGCCAGAACCGCAGCACGTCCAGGAACTCGGTGCGCACCTGCGGGTGGTCCCAGTTCAGGTCGGGCTGCGCGGCGTCGAACAGGTGCAGGTACCACTGGCCGTCGTCCACCCGGGTCCACGCCGGGCCGCCGAACACGCTGCGCCAGTCGTTGGGCTCGTCGCGGAAGACGTACCGGTCCCGCTCCGGTGCGCCCGGCCCGGCGTCGAGCGCGGCCCGGAACCACGGGTGCCGGTCGCTGGTGTGGTTGGGCACGATGTCGACGATGATCCGCAACCCGTGGTCGTGCGCCTCGCGGATCAGCGCCTCGGCGTCGGACAGCGTGCCGAACACCGGGTCGATGTCGCGGTAGTCGGCGACGTCGTAGCCGCCGTCGGCCATCGGGGACGGGTACCAGGGCGTGATCCACAGCGCGTCCACGCCGAGCCCGGCCAGGTACGGCAGTTTCGCGCGGAGGCCGGCCAGGTCGCCGATCCCGTCGCCGGTGCCGTCGGCGAAGCTGCGGATGTAGACCTGGTAGATGACGGCGTCCCGCCACCACCCGCCGCTCACGCGTGCAACAGGTCGTGGGCCCAGGACACGAGGTGGACCAGCGCGTCGACCTGTCCGCACGGATCCGGGTCCCCGGTGATGAACTCCAGCTGCGCGTCCACCCCCGCCGCGTCGTGGTTGAGTTCGGCGAGGACGGCGCGCAGCACGGCCCGCAGCGGCGGCTGGAGCTCGTCGATCTGGACGTCCCCGGCGTCCTCGTCGGCCAGCGCCACCGTGAACAGGTCACCGGCGTCGGGTGCCGCCCGGTCCCGTACGAGCCGGGCGGTCACCGTGACCAGTTCCGCGCACAGCGGCCGCAGCAGGCCCGCCTCGGGTGCGTCGGCGCCGATCATCCTGGGCAGCAGCCGGGACACGGACTCGAAGTCCTCCCGGCCGAGGTCGTCCACGAGCTGATCCGCCAGGCGCCGGACGTCTCGCTGGGTGTTTTCGTGGCTCATCGGAGAGTGGGATTCCCGCGCTCGCGGGGACCGAAACTCACGGCCAGCGCTGCGCCGCCGGGCGGCCCAGCGGCGGGCTGGAGGGGGTGCGGGCGACGGCGACGTCGGCGCCGCCGTGCCAGTCCACGCCGAGGCCGCGCAAGGTGACCGCGCGGCTGATGTCGGACGGCGAGACGATGCCGACGAGGCGGTCGGCGTCGAACACGAGCGCCCGCCCGTCGGCGCACCCGGACATCCGGGGCAGCAGCGCGAGCAGCGGTTCGTCCGGTGTGGCCCGCGGGATTTCCGTTGGCGGGCAGGCGATTTCGCCGAGGAGCGTGTTCGGGCGGTACTCCGGCGGCACCGCCCGCATGCGGGTCAGCGTGACCAGCCCGGCGAACCGGCCGACCGGGTCGACGAGCGGATAGGCCGAGTGCTGCCGCTGCATGGCGTTGTCCCGCAGGAAGGTCGCGACCGTGGTGGCGGCCGGCGCGGTCACCGGCCGCGTGGTCATCACGTCCCGGACCCGCATCGCGGCCAGGCTGGTGCCCAGTTCGGCGTCGCGCTCCTCGGCCAGGGCCAGGTTCACGATGAACAGGCCGACCAGCAACGGCCACACCCCCAGCCCGACCGGCCCGCGCAGCAAGGTCAGCACGCCCAGCCCGATCACCGCGAACCCGAGGAACCGGGCGGCGCGGGCGCTGCCCAGGGTGGCGCGGTGCCGGTCGCCCCACGCCGCCCACAGGATCGACCGCAGCACGCGCCCGCCGTCCAGCGGGGCGACCGGGATCAGGTTGAACACCGCGAGGGTCAGGTTCAGCACCGCGAGGTAGCCGAGCACGGCGCCGGACAGCGAGGTGCCGATCGGCGAGGTCATCCACGTGGCGAACCCGAAGATCGCCGCGAGCAGCAGGCTCACCAGCGGTCCCGCGAACGCGACACGGAACTCCACGCCGGGTGAGCGTGGTTCGCCACGCAGCCGCGCCACCCCGCCGAGCAGCCACAAGGTCACCTCGCGGACCTCCAGCCCGGACCGCCGGGCCACCAGCGCGTGCGCGAGTTCGTGCGCGCACAGCGAAACCGCGAACAGCGCCGCGGTGATCAGCCCCGCCACGACGTAGGCGAAACCCCCCTGCCCCGGCGCGAGCTGCGGCCACTGGGTGAACGCCAGCGCGACGACCAGCACCCCGGCCATCCCGAGGACGCTCCAATGCAGACCCACCCGGATGCCTTCGAACCGGCCCAGCCACACCGTCGACGCCATGATCTCTCCCCTTCCCCTGGTGCCCCGCACCACCTACCCGCCACGGACCGTTACTGAACGTTTTCAGCGCCACGGTTTGGTTTCGGCCCGGAACGGGAAGGCTCAAGCACCGACGACCGGCGTGAGACAGGGGACCGGCGAACATGGACGTGTCACGGAACAGTGAGGTGGCGGCCAGCTGCGGGGGGCTGGCGGAACAGGCCCAGCAGGCGACGCGTGGGTTGTACCACCGCGCCTCGGGGGTGGGCGGTGTAACCGGCATCGACGGTGCCGACGAGATCTTCCAGGTGCTCGGATCACTCAAGCTGCTGTCGCAGAACGTGGCGCGCAGCCTGCCCGAACTCGGCACCTGGCTGGAACGGCAGTTGTGGCTCGGGAACCTGGACGTGCCCGGTGATCAGGGCGGGTTCGAAACCCTGGTCACCTCGGTCTTCGACGCGACCGCCGCGCTGGCGCGCGCGCAGGAGATCACGGTGCAGCTGTGCCAGGAACTCGCCACGGCGCAGGCGGCGGCCAAGGAGCTGTCGTACTGACCGGCCGGCCGTGGCGCCGACGCCTCCGGCGACCCACGCTCAAGAACGCGGCGCGGGGATCTCCGGGAACGGGGTGTGCGCCCGGCAGTTCGTGCAGACCAGCAGGGTCGCGAGCGCCTCGCCGGCTTCGTCGACGAGCTTGGCGATCCGCAGGGCGGGGTAACCGCATTCTTCGCACGGCACCGGGGGCGCCGCGCGGTCCGGGGCGATCAGTATCCGGGTTGCCGGTCGGGGCTGGCTGAGGGTCATGGTTGCTTCCGCGACTCGAGGATGCCGGGGTTGAGCCGGGGCCGTCCCCCGGCGTGTTCGGTTGTGCTCGCCGCTGCCGCGACCGCCGCCCGTGCGGCGGTGCGCAGCTCCTGACCGCGCGTGAGTGCGCAGGTCAGGGTCGCGACCAGGGCGTCTCCCGCGCCGGTGGTGTCGACGACGTCCGCGTCGTCGTGCGGGAGGAACTCGTAGCCGGCCCGGCTGACGAACACGTTGCCGTGCCCGGCCACTTCGAGTACTGCCAGATCGAGCCCGTGCGCGAGCAGCATAACGCCCGCTTTGACCCCTTCGGCCACATTGCCGACGGGCTGTCCGGTGAAAATCTCGGCTTCGTGCGCGTCCGCGCGCAGGATGTCGGCGCAGGCGAGCAGGTCCTCGTCGGCGGGGACGCCGTCGAGCACCACCCGCGCGCCGCCTTCCCGGGCGATCCGGGCGGCGGTCCGGACGGTCGCCGCGGGCTGCTGGAGCTGGAGGACGACCGAGGACGCGCCGCGCAGCAGACCGGCCGCGGCGAGCACGTCGTCTTCGGTGACGAGGACGTCGTCAGGGATGTCCTCGAGGTAACGCCACTGGCCGTGGTCGTCGACGACGTTCACGATGAGCGCGGAGCGTGCGTGCTCGCGCACCACGGAGCGGGAGACGTCGATGCCGTCGGCGGCGGCGTGCGCGAGGAGGTCGTGCCCGGCGCGGTCGTCGCCCACCACGGCGAGCAACGCGACCGGCACGCCGAGTTGCGCGACGCCGACCGCCTGGTTCGCACCCTTGCCGCCGAGCACCTCGTCCCGCGAGCGCACCGCGGCCGCGGTGCCCGCCGCCGGGGCGTCCGCCACGCGCAGGACGAGGTCACGGGCGATCTGCCCGACCACGACCACCTCTGGTGTCACGGCGGCAGCAGTACCCGATTCCGAATCGGACTAATCAACCCGAACGGGCTTATCTCTGTTAGAGGGCGGCGGCCTCGCCGCGGAGAGCGCTGTCAAGGGGCTGGGTGACCGGCTCGTCGTCCGGCCGAGCGTGCCGCGGGGGCGTATCGCGCCGGGCACCGGCGGTGAGGGCCGGACCGCCCCACTTCGGTTCCCGGCCGGCGTCGTCGAGGCGGTGCCTGCCCATGGTGTCCTCCCGGTTCGTACCTGGGCGCGGAATACCCCTCGGCGGTTCCGCTACACCTGCCCCCGGACGGGTGGGTCAGCGCCGGCGCTTCCGGACGGTCGCGGAGAAGGTCGCGGCGGTGACGAAGCCGTACGCGACGTGCGGCACCAGGTCGCTGAGCCAGTCGGCCAGGCTCCACTTCCGCGGGTCGGTGATGCGCAGGACGGTCATCGGCCCGTTGGCCGCGACCAGGGCGGCGCCGGTCGCGGCGAGCCCGCCGGTCAGGACGTCCGGCCGCCAGCCCGCGCCGTGCAGCGCGCCGTAGGCCGCGCCGACCGCGGTACCGGTGGCGAGCCCGAGGAGCGCGCCGAGACCGCTTTCCCGGGCCTGCCGGTGCTGCTCGTCGCCCGGGACCCGGGTGCCGAGGGCGTGTGCGATCTTGCGGACGGATTCCTCGGGAGTCGTGCTGGGCGGCCGTCCGCGCACCGCCATGTCGGCGTAGGTCGTGGCGTTGAGCGCGGTCGCCCCGGCCGCTCCGGCCGCGGCGCCCCGCAGGATCGCGTTCAGCATTTCCGGCGGATACCCGTGCGGATCGCGCGCAACCGCCTTGACCTCTCGCGTCATCGGCAGGAGCATCGTCGGGCGGCGTCACACTCCAGGGTGAAAACGTGTGAGTGATCAAGGAACGGGTAGCTGTTTCCCGGTATGCCGACTACGTGGAGTGGCGATGGAACGCCTGAACGTGGCAATGGTGGTGGACAACGCCTCATTCGGCAGCGCCGAGGTCTACATCCGGCGGCTGCTGCGTTTCCTGCCGCCCGAGGTCGCCCCGAGCCTGGTGGTGAGCGAGAACCTGGCCGGCGCGTTCCCGGAGCGGGTGCCGGTGCAGGTCGTGCCGTCCGCGCTGGGCAGCATGTGGGCGCCGCAGGTCGAGGCGGCGCTGCGGGCGCTGGCGCCGGACGTCGTGCACGTCAACCTGGTCGACGCGGGGGTGAACCTGGCCGCGGTGCAGGCGGCGGAGGCCGTGGCGCCGACCGTGGCGACCCTGCACCGGGCCGGTGGTGCGCCCGCGGCGAGCGTGGTGTGGGACTGCTACCGCCGGCTGGCGCGGGCGGTGGCGCCGTCGCGGGTCGTCGAGGCGAAGCTGCGCGAGCTGGGGACGCCGGCCGAACGCATCAGCCGCGTCCGGCCCGGCGTGGAGATCCCGGACGCGCCGGTGCGGGTCGCGGAGCGGACCCCCGTGGTCATCGGTGCGATCGGCGGGGTGACCGGGCCCGATCTGCTGCCCGCGGTGGCCGCCCTGCACCGCCGGGGCCGCGCGGTGCGGGTGCTGGTGGCCGGTGACGGGCGGGACCTGGCCGAGCGCGCACGGGGGCTGCCGGTGCGGTTCCTCGGGCGGTTGCGGGACGTAAGCGCTTTCTTGCGCGAGCTGGACGTGTTCTGCCTGCCGTCGCGGCGGGACACGCTGTCGCTGGCCGTGTTGGAGGCGATGGCGCACGGGCTGCCCTGCGTGACCACGGCGGTCGGCGACGCGGTCGAGGAGCTGGCCGGCGCCGCGATGATCGTGCCGCCCGGCTCGGCGGACGCCCTGACGGCGGCGCTGGACCTCGTCACCACCGACGGCGCGCTGCGCCGCAAGCTCGCCGAAGCCGCCCGGGCGCGCGCCCAGCGGGACTACGACGTGCGCCAGACGGCGGCCTCGATGGCGGCGACGCTGGTGGCCGCACACGCGGTGAGCAGCCCGGTGCGCTGAGGGCTGCTGGGGTGGCGCGGGGCGTGTCGGGGGGTGGGCGGCCGGTTCGGTGAGGAGCTGGCTGGGCGTGGGTTGCCTGGGGGTGCGCGGTGCCGTGGATGGTGGGCGGCGCGGGCTGGGCGGGAAGGTGGCTCGGCCGTGGGGGTGGTGCGATGCGTCGCGGGCGGCCGAGTTCGGTGAGGATTTGGCTGGGCGTGGGCGGCGTGGGTTGCGTGGGAGTGCGCGGTGCCGTGGATGGTGGGCGGCGCGGGCTGGGCGGGAAGGTGGCTCGGCCGTGGGGGTGGTGCGATGCGTCGTGGGCAGCCGGTTCGGTGAGGAGCTGGCGGGGCGCGGCCGCGTGGGGGGTGCGCTGTGCCGTGGACGGCCCGGCGGGAAGGTGCCTCGGCCGTGGGGGCGGTGCGCTTCGTCGTGGGCGGCCGGGCGCGGTGAGGAGCCGGCGCGAGCGCATGGGGCGGTGAACTGCGGGCAGCCGGGTCCGATGAGGAGCCGGCACGGTCCGAACGGGCGATCCGCCGTGTCGTGAACGCTGAGCAGCTGGCTGGGCCTGCCCACGCCTTGTGACGCCGGGGGCGCCGCGCACCCGTCCGAGGGCCGCCCGCGCTGCGTGGCGAGCGGTGGCGCAGGGTGGCAGTTGTGGGGCGCGCTGCACCGTGCCTCTCCGGCGTGCCGGGCCGCGCACCCTGCCGCCGCAGGGCGTCCGGTCAGCGGTAGGGGTCGGTGATCTCGCAGAGCTTCCCCAGCGCCTCGCGCAGCTGGGTCATCCGCCGCTTGCCCACGTGCTCCTCCCACTCCTTCTCGATGCGCGCGATCTCGTCCTCGGCGATCGGCGCCGCCGCGCGGGCCTTCGCCGTGGCCTGGATCAGCCGCGCCCGGCCGTCGGTCGGGTCCGGGACCCGCCGCACGTACCCGGCCCGCTCCAGCTGGTCGACCAGGAACCCGGCGGTCTGCTTGGTCACCTGCGCCGCCTCGGCCAGCTCGGTCAGCCGGCTCCCGCCCGGGTTGAGCCGCTGCAGCAGCCGCGCCTGCGCGAGCGTGACGTCGAACCCCGCGGCCCGGATCGCGGTCATCACCCGGTTCTCCAGGTGCCGGTACGGGATGTAGAGCAGCAGACCGGTGTTCACCGCGAACTCCTTGACGATGGTCAGAGACTCGGACTAATCTAGTCCGACTATCTTACCAGTTTCGGCGAGGTTCCCATGGACCACAACGACAAGTGGCTGGCGATCGACGCGGAACGCGCACGCCTTGCCGATCTCCTCGAGACCCTGACCGGCGCGGAGTGGACGCGCCCGTCGCTGTGCGCGGGCTGGACGGTGCACGACGTCGCCACCCACGTCGCGCTCGCGCCCCACACCTCGGTCGGCACCGTCCTCAAGGCGGCGGTCCGCGCCCGCGGCAGCTTCAACCGCATGGTCGACACGCTGACCAGGGCGGAGTCGGCGAAACGGTCACCGGCCGACGTCACCCGGATGCTGCGCGGCGGCGTCGGCGTGCGGCGGCTGGCGCCCGGGCAGACGCTGGACAACGCGTTGATGGACGTGCACGTCCACGCGCAGGACATCGCGATGCCGCTCGGCCGGCACCTGCCGATGCCGTCCGGTGCGGCGGTCGCGGCGGCCGAGCACCTGTGGGAGATCGGATTTCCCTTCCACGCCCGCAAACGGCTCACCGGTCACCGTCTCATCGCGACGGACGCCGAATGGAGCGCGGGCGAGGGTGCGGAGGTCCGCGGCCCGATCCAGGCGCTGGTCATGCTGCTGGCCGGGCGCACCGCGACGCTGCCCCAGCTGTCCGGGATCTAGGTGGCGCGGCTCTCCCGGCGGCGCTCGACGGCGGTGAGTCCCCAGCCGAGCGCGATCATGCCCACGCCCAGGGCCAGGTGCAGCCAGTTGTCGGCGTTGTTGAGGGGCACGAAGTTGGCGCCGCTGTGCTGGTCGATCGCGAGACCGTAGACCCACAGCACGAGGTACGCGAACCCGCCGATCACCAGGAACCCGCGGGACCCGCCCGGGCTGCGGGACAGCGCGAGCCCGATGATGCCGAACAGCAGGTGCACGATGTTGTGGAGGACCGACACGGCGAACACCCCCAG
Source organism: Amycolatopsis thermophila (assembly GCF_030814215.1). Lineage (NCBI taxonomy): Bacteria > Bacillati > Actinomycetota > Actinomycetes > Pseudonocardiales > Pseudonocardiaceae > Amycolatopsis > Amycolatopsis thermophila. The sequence goes on from NZ_JAUSUT010000001.1 coordinate 3,496,018, forward strand.
GAGCAGGGCGCCGGAGTGGTGCCCGGCGAAGGTGAGGTCGTCGTAGTGGCTCGTGATGCCCGGGATGAACCCGAGGACGCCGACGAGCAGGAACACCACGGCGACCAGGGCGGCCGCGGGCTGCACCGGCCGCCGTGTCGTCGCCGCGGTTGCGGAACGCCCGGTCATGGTCACTCCTTCAGGACGAAGTGAGCACCGGGTAACCCGGCCGTCCGCCGCGAAACGCGGTGAGCCACGCTGACGCGCCCTGACCCCGGTCGGGAGACTGCGCCTGGCGAGGCGGGTGGTCGCTGCGGCGGGCATGGCCGACCGGTCCAGCCGCCCGCCGCGTCCCCAACCGCTCAGGACAGAACAGCTAGTCGAAGAAGCGGGCCAGGTGCGCCGCCCCCGGCGGCTCCGCGGAGTCGTCCTTGACGGGGCGCAGTTCGGCGAAGATGCTGGCTCCGTCGCAGCCCGCGTGGAGCGGGAACCACGTCCGCGGCGAGCCGGGGCGGCGGCAGATGCCCTTGATCGTCTGCACGTCCAGCAACCGCACGTGCGTCGGGTCGGCGACGGCGTTCACGTAGCGCCACCACGGCGACAGGACGAAGGCCACCCCGTCCGGCCGCAGCACCCGGTGCACCTCGTCGACCAGCGGCAGGAAGTCGATCAGGTGCTCCAGGATGTGCACCAGGAACACCCGGTCGGCGCACGAATCCGCGAACGGCAGCGGCGCCGACACATCCGCCCGCACCGACACCTGGTCGGTCGCCAGCAGGTCCACGCCCACGTTCCCGGGGTACTGCTTCTGCCCGCCGCAGCCCAGGTCCAGGATCAGCGGCTCCCGGCCGCCGACCCGGACCCGGTCCCACACGCCGAACACCCCGTCCAGGCGCCCGATCAGCTCGCGGGCGGTGTCCAGCTGCGCGCGGTCGCCGACCTCGCCGGTCAGGTGCGCGACCCCGCCGTCGAAGCGGACCTCGAGGTCGAGGCCGCGCACTCGTTCGTCGTGTTTGAACAGTTCCGCCGCGGCCCGCTGCAGGAACTCGTCGCGGAGCCGGAGCCGGTGCTGGGAAACGGGTTCAGTCATGATCCTCACGGGGAACGACGTCATAGGCTTCGGTGTCCCGGTTCACCACGGTGGTCGGTGACTCCAGGTGCACGGCACCGGTGGGCAGGATGCCCGCGCCGCCGTACTTGGCCATCACCTTCATCTGCGCCAGCACGTCCTCGCCGCAGTGCTCGGCGGGAAGCTCCTGCCAGAATTCGAACCCGCCGACGCTCACCAGCGCCTCGCGGTCGAACATCACGCAGCCACCGATCCACGCGACCTTGTACGCGGTCCACTTCGGACGGTCGGCGACGCGTTCGGACAGGTGTGTCGGGTTCGCCGCGTTGTGCAGGGTCCACCGCTGCCATTCGCGGGTGCCGGGCATCAGCTGCTCCGGCTCCGGGGCGCCCGGCCACTCCTCGTACGGCGCCAGCTCGTGCGGCCGTCGGTCCTCCAGGAAGGACAGTCCGGTGACCGCGTTGCCGACCAGGCCGCAGCCCAGCTCGGTGATCGCCGAGTGCAGGCGCTCCAGCGCACCCGGCTCCAGCCACACGTCGTCGTCCAGGAACAGCACGTAGTCCGCGGTGGACCGGTCCAGCAGGTAGTTCCGTTGCTGGGCAAGGCCGCGCCGGGGCAGGTTGCGGCTGAGGTGGACGGGGTGCCCGCGGTAGCGCAGCGCCCGCACCATCGTCCGCGCCGGCGCGCTGTCGTACGACGCGTCGCCGTCGGACTGGTCCGCCACGTGCACGGCGAAGTCCGGGAAGTCCTGCGCCGCCAGTCCGGACAGCGTCACGGCGAGCTCGGCCGGGCGCTCGCACGTCGGGATGAGGACGTCGACGCTCACGCGCCCTCCCCGACCGGGGCCGAGGTCCGGATCTTCTCGATGACCGAGGTCGTCGAGTGGTCGGCGACGTAACCCAGCACCCGCACCTCGCCGCCGTAGGACCGCACGGTCGGCGCCTCGGGCAGCATGTTCTCGGTGTAGTCGCCGCCCTTGACGTACAGCTGCGGCCGCAGCAGTTCGAGCATCTTGACCGGGGTGTCCTCGTCGAACACCGCGACGTGGTCCACGCAGCTCAGCGCCGACAGCACCGCCGCCCGGTCCTGCGCCGTGTTGACCGGGCGGTCGGGTCCCTTGAGCCGCCGGACGCTCTCGTCGGAGTTGACCGCGACGATCAGCACGTCGCCGAGCCGCTTGGCCTCGTTGAGGTAGGTGATGTGCCCGCGGTGCAGCACGTCGAAGCAGCCGTTGGTGAACACGACCCGGCGCCCCGCCTCGCGGTGCGCGGCGACCGCGCGCGCCAGCTCGTGCGCCGGCACCTCGGCTTCGCGCTCGCGGCTCAGCGCCAGGGACAGTTCGGCCGGGGTGCAGACCGCGGTGCCGTCCTTGTGCACCACGACGTTCGCCGCCGCCTGCGCCAGTTCCATGCAGCTCGTGGTGGGCAGGCCGGCGGCCCGGGCCAGCACGAGCGCCGCCGCGAAGGTGTCCCCGGCACCGCTGGCCTGGCTCTCCGGCGCCGGGACGGCCCACGTGCGGTACCCGCGGCCCTCGCCGGTGAGCAGCATGGCGCCGTGCCGGTCCATGGTCACCACCGCGGCCGACGCGCCGGTCCGGTCGAGCAGCGTGCCGCGCTCGTCCTCGAACAGCCGCGCGCGTTCCTCGCCGTCTTCCGGCAGGTCCGCGCCGAGCAGGCTCGCGGCCTCCGCGGCGTTGGGCGTGACGAGGTCGGGCCGAGCCCGTCGCCACTGTTCGAAGTCGTGGGCGTCGACCACCAGCAACGGGATGTCCGCGCGCAGCCGGGCCACCGCGTCACGCAGGGGCCCGCCGAGCAGGCCGTTGCCGTAGTCGCACACCATGAGCGCGTCGGCGCCGGTCAGCGCCTTCTCCAGGGCCTTGGCGAGACGGTTCGTCTGGACCGCGGGGAGGTCGTCGCGGTCGCCCTCGTCGAAGCGCAGCAGGACCTGCTCGTCGGCCACGACCCGCTGCTTGCTGATGCTCCGCCGCGAGGTCGCGGTGAGCAGGTTCGCGGTGTCCACGCCGTGCTCGTCCAGCAGGCCGGCCAGCTCGCGGCCGGGCTCGTCGTCACCCACCACGCTGACGAACCGGACGTGCGCGCCCAGCGCGGCCAGGTTCGCGGCGGTGTTGGCCGCGCCGCCGGGTGAGGTGGCCCGCGCGCCCACGTCGACCACGGGCGCCGGGGCCTCCCGGCAGATGCGTTCGCAGTGGCCGGACAGCCACACGTCGAGGATCGCGTCGCCGAGCACCACGACCGTGGGCGCGGTCTCCGACACCAGCCGGACGAGGTCCGGTGTGATGGGAGCCACGTCCTTGGTCTCGCCTGCCATGTCCACCTCCTTCTCCTCCTGCTCCACCAGTAGCCGGATCACGGCCGGCGAAACATTTCCGTTTGCTGCCTGCGGAACCGGGCACTTCGATGCCGTGGTGAACACGGAGCGCGGGCCCGCGGTCGGCCCGATCGAAGCGAAATGGCCGGACGTGCGCCGGATCGCCGTGCTGCGCGGCGGGGGGCTGGGGGATCTGCTGTTCGCGGTGCCGGCGATGGCCGCACTGCACGACGCCTACCCGGACGCGGAGATCGTATTGCTGGGCACGGAACTGCACCGAGAACTCTTCGCCGGCCGCCCCTCGCCGGTCAGCGAGGTGCGGCCGCTCCCGCCCTACCTGAACGTGCACGAGCCCGCGGGCAAGCCGTTCGACGAGGCCGAACAGCAGGCGTGGTTCGACGCGGTGAAACCGGTCGACCTGGCCGTCCAGCTGCACGGCGGCGGGCGCAACTCGAACCCCTTTCTGCGCAGGCTGGAACCGAAGTACCTGGTCGGGGCGCGCACCCCGGACGCTGCGGAGGCGGACCGATGGCTGCCGTTCCGGTACTACCAGCACGAAGTCCTGCGCGCGCTGGAGGTCGCCGGGCTGGCCGGTGCGCCGCCGGTCGAGCTGGAACCGTCGATCACGGTGACCGGCGCCGACCGGGCCGCGGCGGACGAGGTGCTGGCCGGCCTGCCCGAACCGCTCGTCGTGATCCACCCCGGCGCCGGCGATCCGCGCCGCCGATGGCCCGCGGAGCGGTTCGCCGAGGTCGCGGCGAAACTCGCGTCCAGCGGGCGCGGCGTGGTCGTGATCGGGGCGCCCGACGAGCGTGAACTGGTGGAGCGAGTGGCCGGGACGGCCGGGGCGCCGGTGCGGCCGCTGACGTCGCTGAGCATGTCCGCGCTGGTGGGCGTGCTGGACCGGTGCCGGGCGTTCGCCGGCAACGACAGCGGGCCGCGGCACCTCGCGGCCGCGGTGGGCGCGCCGACGGTCAGCGTGTACTGGATGGGCAACGTCGTGAACGCGGGCCCGCTGGGCCGGTCGCGGCACCGCGTGCTGATCTCGTGGACCTCCCACTGCCCGGTGTGCGGGGTCGACTGCACCCGCGAGGACCTGCCGCGCTGCGAGCACGACGACTCGTTCGTGGCGAACGTGTCGACCGCCGACGTGCTGGGCGAGATGGAGGAGCTGCTCGCCGGGCGGTGACCCGGCGGGGTCACCGCGGGGCGGCCGCGTCCAGCGCCCGCATCGAGCGGGCGACGGCCAGCAACGCGGCGTCCTCCGCCTGACGCGTGATCGTCGTGACGGGCTCCGCGTGCACCCACCGGGTCAGGTCCCGGTGCCGTGCCGCGACCTCGTCGAGGTGACCGGGCAGCTCCGGCAGGCGGCCCTCGGACTGGTCCAGACAGGTGACGGCGGCGGCGAGTTCGTCCATCAGGCGGGCGAACTCGCCGGTGAACTCGCGGTCGGACTCCTCCTGCTGGGCGGCCGTGTTGAGGGCGTCAGCGATGCGTTTGACCTGCTCGGAGACGTCGCTGAGGATGTTCAGCGGCGATTCGAACGCCGAGGGCAGCGCGGTGCGGCCGCGGCGCCGGTCCAGCAGCCAGCGGATGTTGAACCTCACGCTCTCCCGGCCCCAGCTGACCGCGTCGTCAGCCCGGCGCACCGCCTCGTCCAGGCGGCGGGCGTTGCGCAGCCAGCGTGCCGCGGTATCGGTGTCCCAGGCGTCACGCAGGTCGGCGGCCATCGAATTGAGCAGGTCACGCACCTCACCGGCGAGAGCGGCCACCGCGTCGCGGGTGTGGCGCAGGTGCACCGGCGGCAGGACGATCGTGTTCACCGCCACGCCGATCGTCGCGCCGAGCAGGCTCTCGCCCAGCCGCTCCGCCAGGTAGACGAGGTTGCCGGCGGTGCCGTAGGAGATCATCAGCAGTGCGCTGACGCCGACCCAGATGCCGCTGGTGCCGAAGCGGTGCCACTGGCCCAGCAGCACGCCGACGAACACGGCGACCGCGAGTGCCAGTACCGCCGACGGGATGAGGTGCGCCGCGACGTACGCGATCGCCAGACCGAGCAGGATCGCGCCGGCCTGCTGCGCGGCGTTGGTCACGGACCGGTACACCGTCTCCGTCATCAGGAACACCGCGGTGTACGGCGCGATGAACGATTGCGGCGACGGGATGACCACGCGCGCCACCAGCCAGGCGAGCACGGCGGCGATCGCCATCTTGGCCGCCTGCAGGACAGCCTCGCGTTCCCGGCCGGGGAAGCGCCAGGCTCGTGCCAGCCAGTACCAGGGGTGCGAAAAGCGTGCCATCGTCCAGGCGGTACCCGGTCACACTGGTGGTCATGCGGATCCGCGCGGCCACAGCGGCCGATCTCACGGTGCTGCCGGACATCGAACGTTCGGCGGGTGAGTGCTTCCGGGACATCGGGATGCCGGAAATAGCCGACGACGACCTGCCCGCACCGGAGGACCTGGCGGGGTACCCGTTCGCGTGGGTGGCGGTCGAGCCGGAGCCGGTGGCGTACCTGGTCGCGGCGCCGGTGGACGGGTGCCTGCACATCGAGCAGGTGTCGGTGCACGCGGCCGCCGCGCGCCGCGGCATCGGGCGGGCCCTCATCGAGGTGGCCGGGCGCGCCGGGTTCCCGGCCCTGACGCTGACGACGTTCGCCGAGGTCCCGTGGAACGCGCCCTACTACGAGCGGTGCGGGTTCGTGCGGCTGGCGCCGGAGGAGTTGCCGCCCGGGTTGCGGCGCATCCGGGCGGCGGAGGCCGCGCGGGGGCTGGACCGCTGGCCGCGCGTGGCGATGCGCCGGCCGTGCGGCACCTGACCCGCCACCGGCGCCGGTTTCCGGCGGGCGCGGTTCCCCGTAGGGCCGCGCCCCGCCGCGACCGTCAGCGAGCGCGCACGGAGTCCAGCAGGTCGATCGCCACCTGGCGGAGCTTCGTGTTCTGCCGCTGCGACTGCTCCACCAGCCGGTCGAACGCCTCGTCCGCGCTGATGCCGTGCACGGCCATCAGGACGCCCTTGGCCTGGTCGATCTCGGCCCGCGAGGTGAGCGCGTTCTCCAGGTGCCGGATCTGCTGGCGCGCGTGGTACCAGCGGCGCGCGTTGCTGATCGCGGCCGAGGCGGCGCCGGTGAACAACCGCATCAGCTTCTGGTCGAACGGGTCGAACGCCCCGTCCACCCGGCTGTAGAGGTTCAGCGAGCCCACCAGTTCCTGACCGTCCCGCGCGCCGGTGCCCAGCAGCAGGGGAACGGCGAGGTAGGCCAGCACACCGCACTGCTCGGCGGCGGCGGCGAACGCGGGCCATCGACTGTCCGGTTTGGACACCGCACGGACCGGTTCGTGCGTGCGGATCGCGAGCAGGCACGGCCCGTCGCCCGCGGCGTACTGGGCTTCGTCGATCCCCCTCAGCTCGCCCTGGGTGATCGCGGCGGTGCGCGGCCCCCTCTCGTCGAGCACGGTGACGCTCACGCCGTCGGCGTCCGCGATCGCGTTGACCGCGGTCTCGGCCAGCCGCTGGAGGACCGCGTCCAGCGGCTCCTCTTCGTCGATGCCGCCGCGCAGGCTTTCCAGTGCGACGGTGACGTCATCGAGTCGGGCCAGCGGGGCGGGCCGCTCGGGTCTGGTCATGGATCGGTTCTCTCCGCGTGTGCGTCCTCGGGCACACCGCCGGACCGCCCGCGGCGACGGCGGGTGGTGAGCGGGTACCGCGATGTGGGGGTGGTCCGGGATCGGCAGGCGATCAGAACCGGAGCATGGGTAACGCGGATGAGCGCGGACGTCGTCGTGTCCGCCGGAGTTCACGCATCGTCAAGCCTCCGCCTCAGTCGTTCCGTCCGCCGTTCGGACGGCGATGGGCGCCGGCTGCTTGACGCTGGCGCGATCATACGTGGCCCCGGAGCGAGGACCAACAGAGCCCGCGCGAAGTGGGTTTGAGCCCCGACGGCTCAAGAGCCCTGCTCGTCCACCGGCGCCCACAGGCTGGGCAGGTTCACGACGATGCCCTCCTGGCTGCTGCGCGCGATGACGACCACCGCGTCCTCGTCGCCGGGGTTCTCCTCGCGGTGCGGGACGTAGGGAGGCACGAAGATGTAGTCGCCGGGCTCGGTCTCCAGCCGGATTTCCTCGTCGCCGTCGGCGAAGACGAACACCGGGTGCCCGGACTTCACGTAGATCGCCGTCTCGGCCTCACCGTGGTGGTGGTCACCGGAGTTGGTCCGGGGGCCGACGTGGGTCTCGCCCATCCAGACCTTCTCGGAACCGGCCGTCCGGCCCGAGATCGCCTCCAGCCGGCGCATCCCACTGGTCTGCGCCGTGTCCCCGGACAGCTCGCCGCCCTTGATGTGCCGCAGCGGGCGGTGCCAGGCCTCGGTCACGATGGTTCCTCTCGCCAGTGGAGCTCCGCTACCACCGTAGCCGGTTCCGGCGGCCCGAACGGGGTATCCGCCCACCATGACCACTCCAAGCACGAGACCGCTCGCGGTCGTCACCGGGGCGTCCACCGGGATCGGCCGGGAGCTGGCGAAGCAGTTCGCCCGGCACGGGTACGACCTCGTGATCGCGGCGGAGAACCCGGAACTGGACGACGCGCACCGCGAGCTGACCGCGCTCGGCGGGCAGGTCCTGGCCGTGCGCGGCGACCTCGCCTCCTACGACGGTGTGGAGAACCTCGTCGCCGCGGTGGCGTCGACGCGGCGGCCGGTGGCCGCGCTGGCGGTCAACGCCGGGGTGGGCGTCGGCGGCGCGTTCGTGGACGGTTCGCTGCGCGACGAGCTGAACGTGGTGCACCTCAACGTCACGTCGGCCGTGCACCTGACCCGGCGCCTGCTGCCGGTGATGGTCGAGCAGGCCGCCGGCCGGGTGCTGTTCACGTCCTCCGTCGCGGCGATGACCCCCGGCCCGTTCCAGGCCGTCTACAACGCGACGAAGGCGTTCCTGGCGTCGTTCGCCGAGGCGCTGCGCGACGAGCTGAAGGACAGCGGTGTGACCGTCACCGTGCTGATGCCGGGCCCGACCGACACCGAGTTCTTCGAGCGCGCCGGGATGACCGACACGAAGATCGCGCAGGGACCCAAGGACGACCCGGCGCAGGTCGCCGAGCAGGGCTTCGCCGCGATGATGGCGGGCAAGGACAAGGTGGTCGCCGGCTCGGTGCGCAACAAGGTGCAGGCCACCGCCGCGCGGGCCGTGCCGGACCCGGCGAAGGCGGCCCTGCACCGGAAGATGTCCGAGCCCGGGTCGGCCGACTAGTCCACTGTGGACTGAAGGATCCGGGCGAGTGCGTCCGGCGCGGTGATCATGCAGTCGTGACCGCTGCGCAGCCCGGTGACCGGCCAGCCCCGCTCCGCGGCCCATCCGGCGAAGGGCAGCCGCTCGCCGGGCAGGCACACCACGGCGCGGCAGGGGATGCGCTCGACCGCGCCGGACAGCGTCGTCGGCTCGGCGAACGACCGGCGCGGGTGCGGGACGAGGTTGGCTTCGAGCCACTTCACGTCGACGGGGTCGGTGACACCGACGGTCGCGGCGGGCGGCACGCCGATCAGGTGCCCGGTGGTCAGCGAGTCCACCCACTGCGTGAACCACTCGGGCGCGCGGCTGTCCATCGACTCGCCGTCACGGCCGAACCACGCGTCGACCAGCGCGATCCGCGCGACCCGCTCCGGGACCCGGTCCGCCGCCTCGCGCACGACGAAACCCGAGTAGCTGTGGCCGACGAGGACGACGTCGCGCAGGTCCTCGTCCACCAGCAGCGCGGCCACCTCGGCGGCGTGGGTGTGCAGGCCGGCGGCGGCGTCCATCGTGAGGTCCGGGGTGAACACGCGGTGGCCGTGCTCGCGCAGCGGCGCCGCCACGCGGTCCCAGCACCAGCCGCCGTGCCACGCGCCGTGCACGAGCAGGTAGGTCGTCATCGGCAGCACGGTAGGGACCGCCGCGCGCTGGCGGCAATTCCGCGAAAGGTATCGGCCGCGGGGTTAACCGGGACGAGCCGGTGGAACACGGCGGGTATGAGGGTGGTGGTGACGGGCGCGTCCGGGAACATCGGGACGGCCTTCCTGCGCGCGGCGGCGCACCGGCCGGAGTGGGACATCGTCGGGCTCGCGCGGCGGGTGCCTGCCCGGCGCCCGCCCTACGACGTGGCCGAGTGGGTGGAGTGCGACCTCGACTCCGACGAAGCCCCGGACGTGCTGCCGAAGGTCTTCACCGGTGCCGACGCCGTCGTGCACCTGGCCTGGGCGATCCACCCCGGCACGGACGAGCCGCCCCGCAACCGGACCAACATCGAGGGCTCCCAGGAGGTCCTCGCGGCCGTGGCCGACGCCGGGGTGCCGCACCTGGTCTGCGCCTCCTCGGTCGCCGCCTACACGCCGGGCCCGCGCTGGACGCGCGTCGACGAGGACTGGCCGCGCGCCGGCGTCCCGGGCAGCGCCTACAGCCGGGACAAGGCGCGCCTGGAACGCCTGGTCGAGCTGTTCGCGCGGCAGCACCCGGACATCGGGGTGGCGGTGTTCCGGCCGTGCGCCGTCGCGCAGCACGAGTCCGGGTCGCAGCTGGCGCGCTGGACGTTGAGCCCGTTGCTGCCCACCGGGATCCTCGGCAACCGCTGGCTGCCGGTGCCGCTGTGGGACGGGCTGCGCGGCCAGGTGGTGCACTCCGGCGACGTCGCCGACGCGATCTGCCGCATGCTGGACCGGCGCGCGGAGGGCGCGTTCAACCTCGCGGCCGAACCGGTCCTCGGCGTGCACGACCTCACCGAGCTGCTCGGCGGTTTCCGGGTGCCGGTGCCGCGACGGCTGATCACCGGGCTGGCCCTGCCGACGTGGCGCCTCGGGCTGCAGCCGATGCACCCCGGCTGGCTCACGCTCGCCGACCAGGTGCCGCTGATGGACACCACGCGCGCCCGCGCCCACCTGGGCTGGGAACCGCGCCACGACGCGAAGGAGACGCTCGCCGAGGTGATCGCCGGGATGCGCGACGGCAGCGGCGCCGCCAGCGGTCCGCTCGCGCCACGGGATGTGGGACGGTGGTCCGACCGCTTGGCCGGGATCAAGCTCGGGCGGCCGATCCGCCAGACCCAGGCCTGAGAGGAGCGTCGTGACCGAGACAGTCGACGCGGTCGTCGTGGGGGCGGGCCAGAACGGGCTCGTCGCGGCGAACGTGCTCGCCGACGCCGGGTGGAGCGTGCTGGTGCTCGAAGCCCAGCCGGAGCCCGGTGGTGCGGTGCGCACGGCCGAGATCACCGCACCCGGGTTCCGCAGCGACCTGTGCAGCGCGTTCTACCCGCTCGGCCGCGCGTCGCCGGTGCTGCAGGACCTGGGCCTCGACGCCTACGGCCTGGTCTGGAAGCACGCGCCGCTGGTGCTGGCGCACGTCCTGGCCGACGACCGGTGCGTGGCCCTGTCGCAGAACATCGACGAGACAGCCGCGTCGGTGGCATCGTTCGCGCCGAAGGACGCCGGCGCGTGGCGCGACGCGTTCGACCAGTGGCTGCGGATCAGGCACGACCTGCTGGACTCCGTGCTGCGCCCGTTCCCGCCGGTGCGGTCCGCGTCGAACCTGGTGCGCCGGATCGGGGTGGCCGAGGCGTACCGGCTGGTCCGGATGGTGACGCTGCCGGTGCGGCGCCTGGGCGAGGAACTGTTCGACGGCGAGGGCGCGAAGCTGCTGTTCGCCGGCAACGCCCTGCACACCGACCTCGGGCCGGACAACGCGGGTAGCGGCGTGTTCGGGTGGCTGCTCGCGATGGCCGGGCAGGACGTCGGGTTCCCGGTGCCGGAGGGCGGCGCGGAGCGGCTGATCACGGCCCTGGTCCGGCGCCTCGCCGACCGGGGCGGGCGGGTGGAGTGCAACCGGGCGGTGCGGGACGTGCTGATCGCGGGCAACCGCGCGATGGGCGTGCGCGACGAACACGGTGAGCTGGTGCGGGCCCGGCGCGCGGTGCTGGCCGACGTGCCGGCGCCGACGCTGTACCGGGAGCTGGTCGGCGAGGAGCACCTGCCGTCCAGGTTCGTCGCGGACCTGGAGCGGTTCCAGTGGGACAACGCGACGATCAAGGTCGACTGGGCGTTGTCGGGGAGGATCCCGTGGACGGCGCCCGAGGCGCGCCGGTCGGGCGTGGTGCACCTGGATGCGGACCTCGACGGCCTGACGGGGTACGCGGCGGACCTCGCGTGCGGGCGCGTGCCCGGGCGGCCGTTCCTGCTGCTGGGCCAGATGACCACGGCGGACCCGTCCCGCTCGCCTGCCGGGACGGAGTCGGTGTGGGCCTACACCCACGTCCCACGCGGCGAGCGGTGGGACCGCGGCCGTCTGGAGGCCTACGCCGACCGGATGCAGGACACCATCGAGCGGCGGGCGCCCGGGTTCACGGGGCTGGTCCGGGCGCGATGCGTACAGGGGCCGGGGGAGCTGCAGGAACACAACCAGAGCCTGGTGGAGGGCGCGATCAACGCCGGGACGGCGGCGATACACCAGCAGTTCGTGTTCCGGCCCGTGCCCGGCCTGTCACGCGCCGACACGCCCGTGGACCGGCTCTACCTGGCGGGCGCTTCAGCCCACCCGGGCGGCGCCGTGCACGGTGCGCCAGGAGCCAACGCAGCGCGAGCCGCACTGGCCCGGAACGGCATGGCGGGAGGCCTCTACAGGGCGACTATCCAGGCGGCGCACCGGGTGATCTACTCCTGACGGGTGGAGACGGACCACCCCCGCCCCAGGCAGCGACCGCCATCGGTGGCGCGGCCGGGTCGAGCCACCCCCACCCACCAGGCGGCCGGCCACGCTCGGCGAGGCGGGATCACCACGACCCGAACCGGACCCGGCAACGCCAGGCGAGGCAGGACCACCACCCGAACCGGAACCCGGCAACGCTCGGGGAAGCACGGACCTCACGAGACCTCCCGGCGGCCGGCAAGACCAGGCGAGGCGCGGGCCCACGAGACTTCCCGGCGCCCGGCGACGCGAGGCGGGCCCACGAGACTTCCCGGCGCCCGGCGACGCGAGGCGGGCCCACGAGACTTCCCGGCGCCCGGCGACGCGAGGCGGGCCCACGAGACTTCCCGGCGCCCGGCGACGCGAGGCGGGCCCACGAGACTTCCCGGCGCCCGGCGACGCGAGGCGGGCCCACGAGACTTCCCGGCGCCCGGCGACGCGAGGCGAGGCGCGGTGCGACCTCGCCAGACCTCACGAGCCTCCCGCCGGCCGGCAACGCAAGGCGACACACGGCGTCCCCAGACCTCCCCCGCCCCCGATCCCCAGCCGCCTTTGGTCGCCGACCAGGCGTGTCAAGGTACTCTTTCCCGCCTTGACACGCCTGCTCGGCGACCGAAAACACTCCACCCGGAGGGGGCGGGGGAGGTCGGCACCCAAAGCGACCACCCAGCGCCGTGAGGCGCCCCTGGCCGAAGGCCAGAGAAAAAGATCAAAAGATGTCCTCGCCGGACGGGCAGGCTCCGGGATGACCGGGGATGCTGGCCGGGTCACCTCATGCAGTGGGTCGCTGGGTGGTCATCCCGTCGCCTGCATTGAGGCGTATCACTGTGAGCCAGGCCCGCACGCTTGTGTTCTTCGGCCGCCGGACCCGGCGCAGGGTGCGGGCCTGGCTCACAGTGATCTGACGGCCTCAGGCGACGGGATGACCACCCAGCTCACTTTTGGGGCAGGGCGCTTCGCGCCGGGCACGCTGGCAGCTCAAGCGCGCCTATCGGTGCACGGCGATGTCCGCCAGGCGTCGCAGGGCTTCCGTGTTCCGCGGTGCCAGAACGGCACCTTGAACCGGAGCGGGCAGGAGGCTCAGCGGGCCGCGCATCAGCTTCTCGCCCATCTCGACGTCGGTCCCGCCGTCGGAGTCCGGTGTCAGGGTGAGCCGGATCTTCGCGACGCCCATCGGCCACATGCGGGCCTCCAGCTCGAGGAGCTTGTTCTCCTCGACCTCCACCACGGCGCTGACGTCTTTCACGCTCAGCGGCCACGGCCCGACACTGTGGTGGATCCGCGAACCGACCTGGGGCCAGTGGCTGTCCACCTGCCGGATGTGGGCCGCCCCGACCACCCAGCTCGCATAGAGCCAGCCGTCGGCCAGGACGGCGAACACCCGCTCCGGCGGGATGGGCACCCGCTGGCTCACCACGATCATGTCTCGCTCCCCGGCTCGGCTCACCGGCTGCGAGTACCCCGCCCGGGCGGGGGCAATCAGCTCACTTCGGTCGCGGGCGGTGCCACGGCCTCGTCCAGGGACGACGTGATCCGCAGCTGCTCGTCCAGCCGGGTCACCTCCAGCGGCCGCAGCACGGCCCGGCTGGTGGCCACGACCCGCAGCTCCAGCGAGTTGTCCTGGCACTTCTGGTGCGCGTTGACGAGCAGGCTCAAACCGATGGACCCGAGGAACGACACCCCGGACAGGTCGACCACCACGGGACCCGGTGGGCGGGCATCGGCGCAGGCGGCGGCCACCTGCTCCTCCAGGTCGGCAGCACTGGTCAGGTCCACGTCACCGTCCGCGGAGACCACGATGGCTCCGTCGATGAGGCGTCGCGTGACACGCAACTCGGTGGTCACCCGAGATACCTCCTACCGTCGTTTTACACCGCGTACTGCCGTGGCGGCCCAGAAGGAAGCTGCACCGGTTACCTGGACGAGCCGCCACGACACCTGGCTGGCGGCTCAACCGTCCGACGATCCTAACCGGAACTCACCGCGAGTGAGGACCGGGTCGGATCGTGTGTATCCGTCCCACGACGGGGAACCACACAGGCAGCGTTTCGTGAGCGGAAAGAACCGCTGGCTGCAGGACCGGGAGGACACAGTGAGGACCGACGGCTCGGGCCGCCCGACGAAGCAACGCAGCACGTCGTCCGCGTGGCGGCGGGCGGTCACCCGGCTGCCCGAGGAAGCACCGGCAGCCGGGCAGGCCCGCGAGTTCACGTCGTCCGCGCTCAGAGCTTGGCAGGTCCCCGACGACACCCGCGAGGACGTCGTCCTGGCGGCCTCCGAACTGGTGACCAACGCGGTCGAGCACGGGCACGGCGAGGTCACCGTGGTGCTGCGGCAGTGCGAGGACCGCCTGACGCTGCGCGTGTGGGACGACGACGTGCAGGTCCCGGTGCCGCGCGCGCGTGACCGCGACCCGATGCGCGGCAACGGCCTGGTGATCGTCGAGGCGGTCAGCGACGCCTGGGGCTACGAAACCGGCTCCGACGGCAAGTGGGTGTGGGCCGAGTTCGCGGTCGGCTGACCGCCTGCCGGCGGCCGGGACGAGCCGGCGCCGTGACGCGCCGCCGGCTCCGGCCGCACCGACCAGCGGCACAGCAGCAGGCACACGTCGTCGTCGTGCTCGTCCTCGCCCAGCATGTCGGTCAGGATCCGGTCGCCCGCCTCGTCCGTGGGCAGCCCGGTGACCCCGGTGAACGCGCCGGTCAACCGGTCCAGACCCTCGTCCAGCACCTCGGCGCGGCGCTCGACCAGCCCGTCGGTGTAGAGCAGCAGGTGACTGCCCGGCGCGATGATCTCCTCGTGCTCGGTGATGTCGAACGCGAACGGCACCCCGAGCATCGGCGCGTTCGGACGCTCCAGGTACCGCACGCCGTGCGCACCGGCGATCAGCATCGGCAGGTGCCCGGCACTCGCCCAGCGCATCCGGCCGGTCGCCAGCTCGAGGTCGGCGACCACGGCGGTGGCGAACAGCGAGCTGTCCAGGCCACGCAGCACGTGGTGGGCCAGCCGCAGCGCCTCCGCGGGGCCGTGCCCCTCGGCGGCGTAGGCGCGCAGCGCGTTCTGCAGCTTCCCCATCACGACGGCGGCGTCGAGTCCGTGGCCGGTGACGTCGCCCACGGTCAGCACGACCGTGCCGTCGGCGCGGGTGAACGCGTCGAACCAGTCGCCGCCGATGTTCACACCCCGCGCGGCGGGCCGGTACCGCGCGCACAGCTCCAGGTCGTCGGGCGCGGACAGCGTGGGCAGCATCGCGTGCTGCAGCCGCTCGGCCAGCTCCCGTTCGTGTTCGTACTCGTTCGCGTTGCGCAGCCCGACCGCGGAGCGGGCCGCGACCGCGGTGAGGAACGGGATCTCCTCGTCGCTGAACTCGACGTCCCGCAGCAGTTCGAGCACGCCCAGCAGGTGCGGGCCGACGGTCAGCGGTAACAGCAGCCGCTTCGGCTCGACGTGCGGCTGGTGACCCGTAGCGACCCGCTGCACCGCCGCGTCCGCCCGGCTCTCCGGGTTCGGCAGCCGCTGGAGACCACGGCTCTCCGGCACCGCCAGCCACACGCCCGCGCAGTCGGCCAGGTTCTCCCGTTCGATGAGCCCGACCAGGGCCTCCACGACCTCCCGGCCGCGCAGCGAGGCCGACACGCTGCGGCTCACCTCGTCCAGGAAGGCGGAGCGCTGCCGCTGCCGCTCGACCTCGGCGTGCAGGGCCAGCAGGCCGGCGTTGGTCTGCTCCAGCTCGGACTGGTGCAGCCGCAGCTCGCGTTCCTGCCGCGCGATGGTCTCGCGCAGCTCGCGCAGCACCTCTTCCACGGCCTCGTCGCGCCGGGTCCCGGTCATCGCCCGCCGCCCCCGGTGACGACGAGCACGCAGGCGTCGTCCCGGCCGCGACCGCGCTGCCCCAGGATCCAGCCGGCGACGGTGGCTGGGTCGTGGTTGAACAGGCCGGGCCAGTCGGTGTTGCTCCACTTGTCCGACACCCCGTCGGTGTGCAGGACCAGCCAGCTGCGGGGGGACCACTCGTAGGCCGAGTCGGACGGGCCGGACCGCGCGGCGACGCCGACGATGCCGTGCCGGGACACGATGCGCTGCACGGACCTGTCCGGGTCCGCGTAGAACCGGGTGGACACGTTGCCCACCCCGGAGAACCGCATGCGTCCCTCCGCCGGTGTCAGCTGGGCGACCGCCACGGTCGCGCCACGGGTGGAGGCGAGGGACGGCTGCATCAGCTCCAGGATACGAGCCGGGCGCAGGCCGGTGTGGGCGGCGACAGTGGAGATCGCCACGTCGCTGGCCCTGGCTGCTAACCCGCCGTGACCCAAGCCGTCACTCACCGCGACAGTCACGGTATCGTCCGCCGCCTCCGCGGTCCACCGGTCACCGCACTCCGTCTCACCCGGTGCGGTGAGGATCGCACTGCCGATCCGCATCCGTCCGGGCAGCCGGACGGGTGCGATATGCCAGCGCGCGAGCACGGCGGTGCCCTGGCCCCGGCGGCTGTAGAGGTCGAAGACGTCGGCGGCCCGGCGGACGGCACCCAGACCCCCGCCCATCGTCCCGACGGTGGAGAAGCCGTCGCGCATGCTGTCTTCGATCCGGCCGATCCCGGGGCCGCAGTCGACCGCGAGCACGTCGACCCGGCCCAGGGCCGCAACCACGCTGAACACCCCGCGCTTGGCGTGTTTGAGCAGGTTGGACGCCAGTTCGGTGGCGGCGAGCGACACCAGGTGCACCCGTTCCAGTGGCAGCCCGGCCCGGGCGGCGGCCGAGGCGGCGATGACGCGCGCGCGGCCGACGTGACTCGGCTCGGTCACGATCAGGTCGTCCCGGGTCACGAGCCCGAGCTTCGCCGCACGGACATGCTGATCTCCACCTTGGTGCCGCGGCCGGGCACGGATTCGATCCGGAACTGGTCGGCGAGCCGCTTGGCCCCGCCCAGCCCGAGGCCGAGGCCGGAGCCGGTGGTGAACCCGTCCGCCATCGCGGCCTCGATGTCCGGGATTCCCGGTCCCTTGTCGGTGAAGGTCATCCGCACCGTCGGGTTGCCGCCCAGGTCCTCGACCGCGATCTCCGCCTGCCCGCCGCCGCCGTAGACGAGGGCGTTGCGGGCGAGTTCGCTGGCCGCGGTGACCAGTTTCGTCTGCTGCACGAGGCTGAACCCCGCGGTGGACGCCGCCTCCCTGGCGGCGTGCCGCACATGCACGATGTCGTATTCGTCGTGGATGGCGACCGTGCTCGTGGAGGGCGCCCGTGTCACCGCAGCGCCGTCCGCCTGGGCCCCGGTGAAGGGGCGAGGAGTGACAGACCCTCCTCGACGGAGAGCGCGGTGAGCAGGCCGGGCAGGGTCAGGCCGAGTTCGACGAGGGTGATGGCCACGGCGGGGCGCATGCCCACCACGACCGTGCGCGCCGCCATCAGCGACGTGATGGCGGCGATGTCGTGCAGCGTGCGGGCCAGGAAGGAGTCGATGACGTCGAGCACCGAGACGTCGATGAGCACACCCCGCGCACGGGTCTCCACGACCTTCTCGGTGAGCTCGGACTCGAACTCCGACACCGACTGGTCGAGGAGCTCCTCCTGAATGGTGACCAGCAGGACGCCGTTCAGGTTGACGATGGGGACGCCCGCCATCAGACCACGCCCGGTCCCGCGGACGAGCCGACTTCCAGCCCGAGCCGGTTCAGGGCGTAGGCCAGCGCGTCGGCCAGCCGCGCGCGCGTGGCGACCTCACCCAGGTCGATGCCCAGCTGCACCATCGTGTTCGCGATCTGCGGGCGGATACCGCTGATGACGCACTCGGCACCCATCAGGCGCGCGGCCATCGCGGTCTTGAGCAGGTGCTGGGCGACCATCGTGTCGACCGTGGGCACCCCGGTGATGTCCAGGATCGCGACCTTGGCCTGGTGCGTCATGATCGACTGCAGCAGGCTCTCGGTGGCGACCTGGCTGCGCATGCTGTCCAGGGTGCCGATCAGCGGGATGGCCAGCACGCCGTCCCACAACTTGATGACCGGGGTGGACAGCTCGGTCAGCTGCTCGCGCTGGATCGCCAGGGTCTCCTTGGCGGAGGCGAGCGCGGACTCGACGAGCACCAGGCGGAGGGTGTCCACGGCGCCGGACAGCACGAGCGCGCCGTCGGTGAGCAGCTCCGGGTCCGGCGCCGACTCCCGCCACAGGCGCAGCAGCGGGTCCTTGAGCTGGCTCACCTGGACGGCGGTGCGCGGGCTCACGCCCTCGGTGCCGTCCAGCTGCGCGGCGAGCGCGGTCAGCAGCGAGCGCAGCTCGTCGAAGCCCTCGGTGCCCGGGTTGTCCACGTCCCCGGCCGCGATGGCCTTGCGGAGGCCGCGCAGGATCTCGGCGCTGTCGCCGGCGGCCTGGTCGGAATCCTGGGACACGGAACGGAAGAACGGTGAGTCGGCCCACAGCGCGACGATCGTTTCCCTTTGCTCGTCAAGGAAATCGCTGACCACCGAGGTGATCTTGCGGTCCGAGGTTGTCGTCATCGCTCCCTGGCTCCAGCATGGTGGAAGGGCCGCGAGCACGCGAGCACGATCCACGAAGTCCGTTGCTTTGCGGCAAACTTATTGCACACGGGCGCCGGGCGACAACCGGGGCCGAAGCCGAGGCCACGATTTTGGAGAGAGTTCGAACCATGACGACGGACGAAGGCGCCACCAGGTCGGCCACGGCTTCCGTGGTGCGCACGGAGAGCAGCGGGGACACCGGACGGGTGCTGCTGCTCGGCGAGATCGACCACGGAGCGGTGGACCAGCTGGACCAGGCCGTGGAGAAGTTGCTCGGATCCGGCGTGATCCACCTGGTGCTCGACTTCGAGGGCCTCAACTTCTTCGACTCCGCCTGCATCAGCGCCCTGATCAGGGCGAAGACGAGCGCCGAGGACCAGGGCGGCACCGTGAAGCTGGCCAACGTCGACCGCTACGCGCGGCGGATCCTGGACATCACCGGGCTGCTGGGCTCGTTCACCATCGAGGGGGAGGAGTCACCCAGCCCGAAGGCGTGACCATGCCCACGTGCACCCTCCGTGCAAATGGCAGGTTTGGCATTAGCGCACCCGGGGTAATACTGCCGTGCCAATGAGCGGTTTCGAACTCGTCAAGGGGCCGGTTTCCGGTTCCGGCGTCAAGCAGCGGCGCGGCATCGGATGACCAGGTGGGTGAAGTGCGAGGGCAGATGTACCTGGAATACGAGGACGCGCAGGCCCGGGGGCTGCGGCGGTACGTGCGGCTGGTGACCGAGGCGCTGGGCCTGGCGGGCAACGCCTACTTCGTGCAGATCGACCCGCCGCCGGCCAACGCCTACCTGGCGCTGGAACGGCGTCTGCCGGAGTTCCCGGACCGCGACGCCGCGCTCATCTGGAGCGAGGACACCGGGTGGTCCCTGGTGGTCGAATCCCATTGCGGTGAGGACCTGATCGTGTTGTCCTACCTCGGCACCGACATCCTGCCCGCGCCGCGGGTGGTGGCGCGGTTCGCCGAGGACCTGTGCGACGGCGTGACGACCGGTCTGCTCGATCCACCGGCGCCGGGTCCGGCGGACGTGCGGGAGAGGCTGGCCGCCTACGCCGCACCCGCGCTCGCGGGCTGACCGCCCGCCACGGACCGTGCCGACTTCCCGGTCCCGCATTAGGCTGACCGCAGCAGGTTGGCCCGTTGCGCGTCCGGGAGGTTCCGTTGCCCGAGGAAGTTTTCACGGTGCGTCACCGGGTGACCGGGGATGCGGTGGTGGTGACCGTGACCGGCGGCGTGGACCTGTGCTCCGCGCCCGCGATGATCAGCGAACTGGACCAGGCGCGGCGCGCCGCCCGCGCGCCGAGCCCGGTCGTCGTCGACCTGTCCCGGGTGGACTTCCTCGGCTCGGCCGGGCTGTCGCTGCTTGTTGAGGCCGAGCAGCGGTGCACGGAGGCGGGCACGCCCCTGCGGCTGGTGGCCTCCAGCCGGGTCGTGCTGCGCGCGCTGGAGGCAGCGGACCTGCGGCAGGTGTTCACGGTCTCGGACTCGGTCGAATGTGCCCTGGCCCAGGGTGAGGGCTGAAAAGGTCGATGGTTCAACCCACACGAGGATCCTCTTTGGACACCCTGGGGGAGATGGGCGCGATGATCGCCGGCCGGGACTGGTCGGCGAGCCCCCTCGGTCCGATCGGGACCTGGCCCGACGAACTGCACACCGCCTTGCGGCTGGCGCTGTCGTCCCGGTTCCCCATGCTGGTGTGGTGGGGCCCGGAACTGACGTCGTTCTACAACGACGCCTACCGGCCGGCGATGGGCGAGAAGCACCCGCGGTACCTCGGGCGCCCGGCGTCGGAGTGCTGGGCGGAGGCGTGGGCCGAACTCGGCCCCCTCGCGCGGCACGTGATGGCGGGCCGGGGCGCGACCTACTCCGAGAACCAGTTGCTCTTCCTGGACCGGCACAACTACCTGGAGGAGACCTACTGGACCTTCTCCTACAGCCCCATCAGCTCCGAGGCGGGCGACGTCCTGGGCATCCTGGTGGCGGTGCAGGACACGACGGTCCACGTGATCCGGCAGCGGCGGCTGGCGGTCCTCAGTGATCTCGGCGAGGTGTCCGCCGCCGCGTCGGTCGCGCACGCCGCGCGGTCCGCGGTCGCCGCGCTAAGCCGGCACGGTGCCGATCTGCCGTTCGCGCTGGCGTACCTGTTCGACGACCGGAAGGCGTCACTGGCCGCGTCCTACGGTGTCGGCCCGGGGGAACGCGCGGCGCCCGCCGTGCTCGAGCGCGGCGGGGATCCGGTGTGGCCGTTGTGGGACGGGGAAACCCGCGTCTGTTCCGGGCTGCGCTCGCGGTTCGGTCCGGACTTCGTGCAGCCGGTGGTGGTCGGGACAGCGGCGCCGGACGAAGCCGCGGTGCTGCCGTTGGTCGCGGCCGGGCGGCCCGAGCCGGCCGGCGCACTGGTGCTCGGCGTGTCGGCCTACCAGGCGCTCGACTCCGACTACCGGGCGTTCCTGGAACTCGTCGCCCGCCAGGTGTCCAGCGTCGTCACCGACGCGCTCGCCTACGAAAGCGAGCGGCGCCGGTCGGAGGCGCTGGCCGAACTGGACCGCGCCAAGAGCGAGTTCTTCGCCAACGTCAGCCACGAGTTCCGGACGCCGCTGACGCTGATCGCCGGCCCCGCCGAGGACGCGCTCGCCGACACCGAAGAGCCGCTCCCGCCCGGTCAGCGCGAACGGCTGGAACTGGTGCACCGCAACGCGGGACGGTTGCGGCGGCTGGTCAACGACCTGCTCGACTTCGCGAAGCTCGAGGCCGGGCGGCTGCAGCCGGACGCCGCGCCGCACGATCTCGCCGCGCTCACCACTGAGATCGCCGAGAGTTTCGCCCCGGCCGTGCGCCGCGCCGGCCTGCGGTTCGACGTCGACTGCCCGCCGCTGTCCCGCGCGGTGGCGGTGGATCCGGACATGTGGGAGAAGATCGTCCTCAACCTGCTGTCCAACGGGCTCAAGTACACGCGGGAAGGCGGCGTGGCGATCCGGCTGCGCGAGCGGGACGAACGGGCGGAACTGGTCGTCACCGACACCGGAGCCGGTATCGCGGCCGACGAGCTGCCGAAGCTGTTCCAGCGCTTCCACCGCGCGCGCGGCCGCGACGGCCGCTCGCACGAGGGCGCCGGGATCGGGCTCGCGCTGGTGCGGGAACTGGTGCGGCTGCACGACGGTTCCGTCGAGGTCGAATCCGTCGAGGGTGCCGGCAGCACGTTCACCGTGCGGCTGCCGTTGGCGTCGGTGCCCCCGCCCGGCACCAGCGGCTTCACGCTGTCCACCGCCGCGGTCTACCGCGACGAGGCGTTGCAGTGGCGCGTCGACGGCGTGACCGAGCCGGAGCCGGCGCCGGAGAACGGTCCCACCTTGCTGGTGGTCGAGGACAACACCGACCTGAGCCGGTTCATCGCGCGGCTGCTGCGCCCGATCGGGCGTGTCTTCACGGCGGCGGACGGCGTGGAGGGGCTGGAGCTGGCGCGACGGCACCGGCCGGATCTCGTGCTGTCCGACGTGATGATGCCGCGCCTGGACGGGATCGGCCTGCTGCGAGCGCTGCGCGCGGAACCGGCGACGAAGTCGGTCCCGGTCCTGTTCCTGTCGGCGCGGGCGGGCGTCGAGGCCGCGGTGTCGGGCCTGGAGGCGGGCGCCGACGACTACCTGCCGAAGCCGTTCTCCGGGGTCGAGTTGCTGGCGCGCGTGCGGGCGAACCTGGCGCTCGCCGCGTTGCGCCGCAGCGAGTCGGAGTTCCGCCGGGCGATGGTGGAATCGTTGCGGGAAGGCGTGTTCGTCGCCGACAGCGGCGGTGCGATCGTCGAGGTGAACGCGGCGTTCACGGCGATCACCGGGTACGGCGCGGACGACCTGCCGATGACCTGGCCGTACCCGTGGCTCGGGGCCGGGGCGGCCGGCGTCCCGGTCGAGGGCGTTGCGGCGCACCTCGGGGACGGCCAGGAGGCGTCGCTCGTCATCGAACGGCCGGACGGCGGCCAGGCCTGGGTCGCGCTCACCGTCACCCGCGTGGAAGACAGCTGGCTGGTGGGCACCCTCCGCGATGTGACGGTGGAGAAGAAGACGGCCGACCGGGAATCGGTGCTGGCCGCGTTCGCCGCCGACCTCGCCGCGGCGACCGACGTGTCCGAGGTGCTGCACGCGGGGGTCGCCGCGCTGCGGGCCATCCTCGATGCCACGCGCGTGGTGGCCGCGATCTGGCCGAGCGTGGAGACCGAAGGGCTCGTCGCCGGTGATCCGGCGACCGGTTCCTTCGACGAGCTGGACCCGCGGCTGTACGAACGGCTCGACGTGGCGCGGACGCAGCGGCCGGGGCAGATCTGGTCGTCCAGCACGGGTTTCGAGCTGGGTGCCACGCTGGGCGGTGACGACTCGGTGGTGTGGGCCGAACGTGAGAACCGGCCGCTGGGTGGTGAGGACCGGGCGCTGTTCGGCATGCTCGTGGCGCAGCTCGCGCAGGCGCTGGGCCGGGCGCGCAGCTACGACCAGGCCCGCGCGGTCGCGTTGACGCTGCAGCACGCCATCCTCGGTCCCACGGACCTGCCCAGCGGGTTCGCCGTCCGGTACGAGCCGGCGGTGCGGCCGCTGGAGGTGGGCGGCGATTGGTACGACGTGGCGCGGTTGCCGGACGGCCGGATCGCGGTGGTCGTCGGGGATTGCGTCGGGCGCGGGCTGGCCGCCGCGTCGGTCATGGGGCAGTTGCGCAGCGCCTGCAGCGCGTTGTTGTTGAGTTACGGTGATCCGGCGCGGGCGCTGGACCAGCTCGACGGGTTCGCACGGCAGATCCCCGGCGCTTTGTGCACGACCGTGTTCTGCGCGGTGGTCGATCCGGTCGCCGGTCTCGTGACGTATTCCAGCGCCGGGCATCCCTCGGCGGTGCTCAGCCACGCCGACGGGACCGACGAGTTGCTCGACCAGGCGTTGGCCGTGCCGCTGGCGGTGCGGCGGAAGCGGGACCGTCCGCGGGCGACGGTGCCGCTGCGGCCGGGGTCGGTGCTGCTCCTCTACACCGATGGTCTGGTGGAGCGTCACGGCCAGCCGATCGACGAGGCGATCGAGAACGCGCGGGTGACGCTGCGCGAGGTGGCGAGCCGTCGTCCCGGCGAGATCACCGAGCACCTGCTCGGCAAGCTGCTTCCGGCGGAGGGCCACAACGACGACGTGGCCGTGCTCGTGTACGTGCACCCGCCCGGCCCGTTGCGCCTGGAGCTGCCCGCGAAGCCGGGGAGCCTGGTCGAGATGCGGCGGGAGCTGCGGCGCTGGCTGGCGGAGACGAACGTGGACGACGACCCGGCGGCCGACGTGATCCTCGCGGTGGACGAGGCGTGCACGAACTCGATCGAGCACGCGTACCCCGACCGCGACGACGGCCGCCTGAAGCTCACCGCCACGGCCGACGACGAAGGCCTGGAAATCACCATCACCGACGACGGAAGCTGGCGGCCGCCACCCGCGGACCCCGGAATCCGCGGCCGGGGCCGCGACCTGATGCGAGCGTTGATGTCGGAGGTCGACATCAGCCCCGGGGAGACCGGCAGCACCGTCCGCCTGAGGCGAGCCTGGAAGTCCTGAGCCGCCAGCCCTGCCCAAAAGTGAGCTGGGTGGTCATCCCGTCGCCTGAGGCCGTCACATCACTGTGAGCCAGGCCCGCACCCTGCGCCGGGTCCGGCGGCCGAGAGACCAAAGCGTGCGGGCCTGGCTCACAGTGATAGGCCTCGATCAGGCGACGGGATGACCACCCAGCGACCACCCACCCAAGGCGAGCCGACAACGCTCCCCGGTCATCCCGGAGCCTGCCCGTCCGGCGAGGACATCTTTTGATCTTTTTCCTGACCTTCGGCCAGGGGCGCCTACGGCGCCGAACGGTCGCCTTGGGTGCCGACCTCCCCCGCCCCCTCCGGGTGGAGTGTTTTCGGTCGCCGAGCAGGCGTGTCAAGGCGGGAAAGAGTACCTTGACACGCCTGGTCGGCGACCAAAGGCGGGCTGGGGATCGGGGGCGGGGGAGGTCTGGTGACGTCGCACCTCGCCTCGCGTCGCCGGGTGTCTGGAGGGTGCGGGGAGGTCGCGCCTCGCCTGGCGTTGCCGGCTGGCGGTGGGCGGCACGCGCACCACGCTGATCGTCGACGACCTCGACAACCACTGACGCCGCGTCGTGTCTCTAAGCTCGGAGGTGTGGTGGAGCCGGTCGAGCGGGACAGTCGCGGGATCCTGCACCCGCGGGCCGGCCTGCGGCGGTTCGACCTGACCCGGTTCCCGCCGTCGCCCGCGGTGGGCCGGTTCGTGGACCGGTACTGGCTGGTGTCCTGGGACCTGGCGGAGCCGTACGAGCAGCACGTCCTCGTGCACCCGGTGGTGAACGTGGTATTCGAAGCGGCGGGCGGCCTGGTGCACGGCGTCCAGACGGAACGCTTCACGCGGCGGTTGTCCGGGCGGGGGCGGGCGCTGGGGGTGATGTTCCGCCCGGGCGGGTTCCGGCCGTTCCTGGGCCGGCCGGTCGCCACGATCACCGACCGAGTCACTCCGCTGGCCGAGTCGATCGCGGCGCTGGTCCCGGTGGAAACCGCCGTGATCTCGGCGCTCGCGGAGGGCGTCGAGGGCGCCGGGATCGCCGCGATGGTCGACGAGGCGCTCGCGGACGTGGTCCCGGCCGGTCGGGTGCCGTCGGAGGAGGCCACCGAGCTGGCGGAGCGCGCGGCGGCGGACCGCGACCTCCGGCGGGTCGAGGACCTGGCCGCCCGCGCCGGGATGAGTGTGCGCGGGTTGCAGCGGGCGTTCCACGAACACGTCGGCGTGAGCCCGAAGTGGGTGCTGAGGCGCTACCGGCTCTACGACGCGGCCGAACGCGCAGCGCGCGCGGAGTCGGTCGACTGGGCCGCGCTCGCGGCCGACCTGGGGTACGCCGACCAGGCGCACCTGACGCGCGAGTTCACCGCTGCGGTGGGCGAGCCGCCGGGGCGCTACGCGCGCCACTCCTGACCAGGCGAGGGCGGTTCGCCAGCCGATCCCTCCGGGGTGCGCGGCGGCCCAACGCCGGACACACAGCCCCTGCTATATTGCAATACAGGCAACATCATTGCAACATATGCAACGGAGGCGGGCGTGGACGTGCTGACCGTCGGGGAGACCATGGTGATGGTCACGCCGGAGGCCGGTGGCCGCCTCGGCACGGACGGCCGCTTCCTGCTCCGGCCGGGCGGGGCCGAGTCGAACGTCGCCGCGCTGCTCGCGCGGCTCGGGCACCACGCCGCGTGGGCGTCGGCGCTCGGGACGGATCCCCTGGGCGACCTCATCGTCCGCGACCTGGAACGCCACGGCGTCGACGTGTCCCTCGTCCGCCGCGACGAGCGCCGCCCGACCGCGGTCTACTTCAAGGATCCCACCCCGGACGGCACCCGCGTCTACTACTACCGCGCCGGCTCCGCCGCCTCCGCCATCACCACCACCGATGTCGGCGAGTGGACTGCCCACGCGCCGCGGCTCGTGCACGTTTCCGGTATCACCGCGGCCCTGTCCGCGCAGGCCCGCGAGGCCGCCCGCGCGCTCGTGCGCCGCCCGGGCCTGGTCAGCTTCGACGTCAACCACCGCGCCCAGCTCTGGTCCGGCGACGCCCCCGAGGTCCTCCTCGAGCTCGCCCAGGACGCCGACATCGTGTTCGTCGGCCGCGACGAGGCCGAAACCCTGTGGGGCACCGCGACCGCCGAGGACGTGCGCGGCCTGATCGACCGCCCGCAGTACCTCATCGTCAAGGACGCGGCCATCGAAGCCGTCGCCTTCACGCCCACCGGTGTCCACCGTGAACCGTCCACGAAGGTCACGGTCGTGGACGCCGTCGGCGCCGGGGACGCGTTCGCCGCGGGGTGGCTGAGCGGTTTCCTCGACGGCCGCGACGAACCGGCCCGCCTGCGCCTCGGCCACTACGCCGCCGCGCGCGTCCTCGAATCACCCTCGGACTTCGCCGAGCTCCCCCCGGCCGCCGAGATCGTCGCGGAGCTCGGCTGATGTCCCAGACCGTCGCCCGCGCCATCGACATCGTCGCGTTCGTGTCCCGGCGGCACCGCACTCTCGGCGAGATCGCCGACCACCTCGGCGTTCACAAGTCGACCGCGCTGCGGATCCTGCAGACCCTCGAGGACGGCGGGTTCGTGCGGCGCGTCCCGGACAACCGCTACGCGATGGGGTTCCAGCTGATCGCGTACGGGCAGCTCGCGCTGGACCAGGTCGAAGCCCGCGCGCTCGCCCGTCCGGTCCTGCAGGAGCTGAGCGAGCAGTCCGGGCACACCGTCCACTTCGCCGAGCTGGCCGGCGACCGGGTCGTCTACGTCGACAAGATCGACGGCCGGGGCAGCGTCGCGATGGGCTCGCGCATCGGCCTGCCCGCCATCACCCACACCGCCGGCGTCGCGAAAGCCATCCTCGCACACCGCCCCGACCGGTCGCGCTGGCTGTCCACATGCGACTTCCAACGGTTCACCCCCACCACGATCACCAGCCGCGACGCGCTGGAGGCCGAGCTGGACCGCGTGCGCGAACGCGGCTGGGCGGAGGACGACGGCGAGCACGAGGACTACCTGAACTGCGTGGCGCTGCCGGTGTTCGACGCCCGCGGCCAGGTGACGCACAGCCTGTCCGTCACCGCGCTGAAGACCGTCGCGCCGCTGGACGAGCTGCGCGCGCACCTCGACGAGTACCGGACCGCCGCCCACCGGGTCTCCCGGGCACTGGGCTGGGGAGGAGACGACCGTGGACGCCGCTGACTTCTTCGCCGCGCACCTCGACCGCAGCCCGGTCCTGGGCATCTTCCGCGGGCTCGATCCACAGGAGACCGTGGACATGTGCTCCCGCGCCTGGGAGTTCGGTGTGGAGCTGGTCGAGATCCCGGTGCAGACCCCGGACGCGATGCCGTCGCTGCGCGCCGCGGTCGAGGCGGCGGCCGAGCACGGCAAGAGCGTCGGCGCCGGAACGGTGACCACAGTGGACCAGCTCGTCGCGGTGCGGGAGATCGGCGCGGAGTTCACCGTCGCACCGGGACTGCACCCGGACGTGGTGGCGGAGTCGCGGCGCCTCGGCCTGCCGCACCTGCCCGGTGTGGCGACCGCGACCGAGATCGCCTCGGCGCTCGCGCAGGGATGCACCTGGCTGAAAGCGTTTCCCGCCAAGCAGCTCGGCGCGGGCTGGATCACCGCGCAGCTCGCGCCGTTCCCGTCCGTCCGCTTCGTCGCGACCGGTGGCGTCGACGCCACCAACGCCAGGGAATTCCTCGACGCGGGCTGCCGCGGGGTCGCGGTCGGTTCGGCGCTCGCGAACCCGGACACCCTCGCGCAGCTGAAGCAGGCGGTCAGCGCAGGCTGAGCAGGTCCACCACGTCGGTCAGCGACCCGGTCCGCGCGTAGGCGCGCCGCTGACGCTGGGCACCGTTGCCGTTCTCGCGCACCCAGGCCAGCGACTCCGTGACGAAGCCGAGGTCGCCGGTTTCGGCGAGTGCGTGGCGGACCCGTTCAACGAGTTGCGTGACCAGGGCCGGGGCCGGGGTCAGGCGGCCGGTCTCCGGGTGCAGCGCCGAACCGTCCAGTCCGTCGCGGGCGGCGCGCCACAGGTTGGCCCGCAGCACCTCACCCGGCACCGGTGGCGGCGGGTATTCCAGTTCGGACAGTCCGGTGAGGACCAGCCCGCGGGTCAGGACCGCCAGCAGGGCCGCCTCCCGCGCGGTCGCGGCGACGTCGCTGATCCGGAACTCCAGCGTCGGCCGCTTCTCCGAGAGCCGGATGTCCCAGTAGATCATGCCGCGGTCGAGCATCGCCCCCGATTCGAGCATCGCCGCCACGCGGGACTCGTACTCGTCGAGCGAGGCGAACAGCGGCGGCGGGCCCGCGGACGGCCACCGCGACCACAGGACGTGCCGCCAGCTGCTGTAGCGGGTGTCCTCCCCGCTGTCGATCGGCGAGTTCGCGGTCAGCGCGAGGAGCACCGGCAGCCACGGCCGGACGTGGTTGCTCACCCGCACGCCGGTGCTCCGGTCCGGGATCCGCACGTGGACGTGGCACCCGCAGGTCGTGCCGGTGCGCGCGATCAGGCCGAAGTGCTCGCCCATGCGCCGGTAGCGCGGAGTGGGGGTGATCGCCGGCGGGTGCTCCTCGGCCAGCAGCGGCGTGCCGGTGGCGACCAGCCGCAGACGCCGTTTCGCCGCTTCGCCGGCGAGCCGGCTGCGGAAGTGGGCGAGCTGGTCGGCGAGTTCCGCGGCGCCGTGGCACACCGACGTGGCGAGCTCGACCTGGCTGCGCGCGAGCTCGCGCTGCACGTCGCCCTCGGGCCGCTCGACCGCGTCGACGACCTCCGGCCCGCGGTCCGACAGCCGGCCACGCTCGTCGACGAGCAGGAACTCCTCCTCGACGCCGAACGTCGGTGTCTGGTCCAACCCGCACCCTCTCCTCGCTGGTGGCCGCTGTTTACCCCGCTGACGGGCGGTTCAAGCCGGCATGCGGCGGTTTTGCCATCTCCGCAAATCTTCTTGTCACTTTGTCCCGCACGCGCGGATAGTCGGCTGCGGGACTCCGAGCGGAGGGAAGACAGGGTGAACGAGACCTACGATGTCGTCGTGGTGGGTGGCGGTGCGGCCGGGCTCGCCGGCGCGCTGGCGCTGGCGCGGGCGCGCCGGTCGGTGCTGGTCGTCGACGCGGGGGAGCCGCGCAACGCGCGCGCCGGGCACGTGCACAACTACCTGGCCCGGGAGGGCACGCCGCCGGCCGAGCTGGTCGCGATCGGGCGCGACGAGGTGACCGCGTACGGGGGTGAGATCGTCCGGGGGACCGTGACGACGGCCGTCCGGACCGGCGACGGGTTCGCGCTGACGCTGGACGGCCGGCAGATCGTCCGCGCGCGCCGCCTGCTCGTCACGACCGGGCTGGCCGACGAGCTGCCCGACATCGAGGGCGTCGCCGAGCGGTTCGGGCGGGACGTGTTGCACTGCCCGTACTGCCACGGCTGGGAGGTGCGCGACCAGGCGATCGGCGTCGTCGGCGGGAACCCGATGGCCGTGCACGCCAGCCTGTTGTGGCGGCAGCTGAGCGAAGACGTGACGCTGTTCCGGCACCGCGCGCCCGAGTTGACCGGCGAGCAGCGCGAGGAGCTGGCCGCCCGCGGGATCCGCGTGGTCGAGGGCGAGGTCGCCGCCGTGGAGGTCACCGGTGACCGGCTGACCGGGGTGCGGATGCGCTCCGGCGAGGTCGTGCCGCGGCAGGCCGTCGTCGTCGCGCCGCGGTTCACCGCGCGGGCCGGGCTGCTCACCGGTCTCGGGCTGGAGGTGACCGAGCAGGTCCTGCAGGGGCACGTCATGGGCACGTTCGTCGCGGCGGACCCGGCCGGCGCCACCGCGGTGCCGGGCGTGTGGGTCGCCGGGAACGTCGCCAACGTCAGCGCACAGGTGATCGTGTCCGCGGCCGGCGGGATGACGGCCGGCGCGGCGATCAACGCCGACCTCGTCGCCGAGGACACCGGGCGGGCGGTGGCGGCCCACCGGGCCGGGCCGTTCGCGGGTGAACGTGCGGTCGGCGAGCTCGTGATGGGAGACCGGCGTCATGGGATCTGAGGAGTACGGCGCGGAGTTCTGGGAGGACCGGTACCGCTCGCAGACGTCCGTCTGGAGTGGACGTCCGAACGCGCAGCTCGTCGCGGAGGTGGCGGACCTCCGGCCGGGACACGCACTGGACGTCGGAGCCGGTGAGGGCGCCGACAGCTGCTGGCTCGCCGAGCAGGGCTGGCGGGTCACGGCCCTGGATCACGCCGGCACGGCTCTGCGACGCGGGGCCGAGCACGCGGCACAGGCCGGGGTGGCGGACCGGATCGACTGGGTGCGGGCCGACGTGCGGAACTGGGATCCGGGCGACCGGCGCTTCGACCTGATCTCGGCGCAGTTCCTGCACCTGCGCCACGCCGAACTGCGCGCGATGACCACGCGGCTCGCCGGGGCCGTCGAGCCGGGCGGCCGCCTGCTCCTCGTGCAGCACGATCTGCGCGACGGGACCCACCGCGAGCACCTGGCGGACCGGTTCGTCCCGGCGGCGGAGATCGCGACCTGGCTGCCCCCGGGGTGGACCGTCGAGGTCGACGAGGTCCGGCCTCGCACGGTCACCGGCCCCGACGGGAACCCCATGACCATCCACGACGCGGTGTTCCGCGCGCGGCGCTAGGCCGGCGAGCGCAGGACACCGGCGTCAGTGATCGCGTACCCGGCCCAGCCCCGCCTCGGTCAGGATCGTTTCGATCACGGACAGTTCCGCGTCGTCCAGCGGGTGCAGCGGCGCGTTCGTCGCCGGGTGGTCGATGACCCCGCGCCAGGCCAGCGCCGCCTTGAACGAGCCCAGCGCGCCCGCGGTGAAGCCGATCCGGCGCAGGTCCGCGACGGTGGTGATCCGGAACAGCGCGGCCAGCCGGTCCTGTTCCGCCTTCGCCGCGGCGAAATCGCCGTCGCGGGCCGCCCGGTACAGGCGCACGTACCCGTGCGGGTCCACGTTGCCGAGCCCGGGCACGAGACCGGCGGCACCCAGCGACATCGCGGTGTCCGCCAGCACCTCGGAGCCGGTCAGGGCGGGCAGATCGGTGCGCCGCAGCACTTCCCGGAACGTCGCGAGGTCGCCGCTGGAGTCCTTGAGCGCGACGATCGCCTTGGACTCGGCCAGTTCGGTGACGATGTCGGGCGTCAGCCGGGTCCGCACGGCGGACGGGATGTCGTAGGCGACCACCGGCACGTCGACCGCCGCGTGCACCCGCCGGAAGTGGGTGACCACCTCGGCGGGATGGGGTTCGACGTAGAACGGGGCGGTCACCACGACGGCGTCCGCGCCGAGTGCCGCGGCCTGCCGCGCGTGCTCGACGACCCGCCTGGTGCCGGTGTCGACGGCGCCCGCGAGCACCGGCACGGCCCCGGCGACGGTGCCGACCGTGACCTCCAGAACGGCCCGCCGCTGCTCGGTGTCCAGCAGCGCGATTTCACCGCTGGAGCCGCCGACGAACACGCCGTCCACACCGGCGTCGAGCTGGAACGCCAGCAGCCGTTCGAGCGAGCGGCGGTCCACTTCGCCGTGTTCGTCCAGCGGCGTGACGAGCGGGGGGACGACACCGTGCGGGTCGAAGGTGGTGTCAGAAACCACTGACGGCTTTCCTTTCGTGCGGCGCCAGCGCGGGCGCGTCGGAGTCGATCTTGAGGGCGCGGCCGATGCGCGCGGGCACGTCGAGGCCGATCACGAGCGCGACGACGACGGTGAGCGACCCGGCGAGGACCATGAGCGCGGTCCCGAGGCTGCCGATGTCCGCGGCGATCGCGGCGCCGGCCAACGGTGCGACCGCGCCGCCGAGCGCGCCGACGTTGTAGGTGAACCCGAGCCCGGCGGCGCGCAGCCGCGTCGGGAAGTGGTCGCCGACGTACTTCGGCAGCAGTCCGGAGATGCCCTGACTGGTGGCCTGCATGGCGAACAGCAGCACCCACAGCAGCACCACGTTGTCCGACGGCAGGGCGAACACGGGGAACACGAACGCCAGCGACACGAACAACCCGAGGACGTAGGTGGGCCGCGTGCCGAGCTTGTCGCCGATGACGCCGGCCAGGCACGTGCCCGCCGCGTAGCCGAGCCCGGCCCAGGTCAGCGCGTTCGACACCTGGCCCGGGCTGAAACCCAGCTCGGACTTGAGGTAGCTGGGCAGCAGCGACTGGATCGGCCAGGAGTAGAGGAAGGCGCAGAACACCGTCAGCATCACCGCGATCATCACCGGCCAGAGCCGCCCGGCGAGCTGCATCGCGAACCCGGCGAGGCCGAGCACGGTCACCGCGACGAGGTACGGCGCCGCGCCGTGCGCCAGGCCGGTGAAGATCAGCACGAGCGCGGCGGACACCACCGCGGCCAGCACCGCGTTCGGCAGGCGGCGCCGCGGCGCGAACAGCACCGACGAGGTGGTCACGTCGTCCTTGCCGGCGACCTCGGCCTCCCATTCGGCGGCCTCGGGCAGCGACCGGCGCAGGTACAGGGTGAGCGCGACCGGGACGATGCCCACGTAGAACAGCCAGCGCCAGCCGCCCGCGGGCACGATGACCTCGTAGGCGAGCGCGGCGACGACCGTGCCGATGGGGTAGGCCGACAGCAGGAAGCCGGTGGCGCGGTTGCGCATCGACTTCGGCCACGACTCCATGACGTAGGTGGCGCTCGACCCGTACTCGCCCGCCATGCCGATGCCCACCAGCGCGCGGAAGACGAACAGCGACCAGTAACCCCACGCGAAGCCGCACAGCCCGCTGCCGACCGAGAACGCCACGATCGCGACGATCATCGCCGGTTTGCGGCCGTACCGGTCGCCGACGGCGCCGAGCACGAGCCCGCCCAGCCAGCGGGACACGAAGGCCGCGGACACCAGCGTCGCGGCCTTGGTGAGGCTCAGGTCGAACTCGTCGGCGATCTCGGTGAGGATCAGCGTGATCAGGATGAAGTCGAAGCCGTCGAGCAGGTAGCCGAGCCAGGCGGCGAAGAACGCCCTGCGCTGGGCTCCGGACAGCTGCCGGAACGACCCCGGGGTGGTGGGCGGCGGCGTTGCCATGGACTGGACCTTCCGTGATGATGGACGTAGGATGTCCTACGTCAAGGCACGGTAGTCCCGGAAGGAGCCTCGTGCAACCTCTCCGCGCCGACACCCTCACCGGTGTGTGGGGCAGCGTCCTGCTGCCGGTGAACGACGACGACAGCATCGACTTCGCCCGCCTGGGGGAGGCGGTGGACGCGCTGCTGGGTTCGGGTGTGCACGGCGTGTACACCAACGGCACCGCCGGGGAGTTCTTCACGCTCACCGACGCGGAGTACGACCGGCTGCACGAGCTGGTCGCCGCGCGGGCGAGCGCGGCCGGGGTGCCGTTCCAGCTCGGCGCGAGTCACCCGAGCGGGCAGCTGTCGCGTGAGCGCGTGCGCCGCGCCGCCGCCCTGCGGCCCGGTGCGATCCAGGTCGTCCTGCCCGACTGGCTCCCGCTCGGGCCCGACGAGGCGGTGGCGGCCCTGCGCGGGCTGGCCGACGCGGCGGACGGAGTTCCGCTCGTGCTGTACCACCCGCCGTACGCGAAGACCCAGGTGGGGCCGGACCTGCTGGAGCGGCTGGCCGGCGAGGTGCCGGAGCTGATCGGCGTGAAGGTGCCCGGCATCGACGTCGCGCGGCGCGTCGCCGGACGGCTCGCGGTGTTCGTCGCCGGCCACACGCTCGCCTCGGCCCGCCCGGACGGCGCGGCGGGGTCCTACTCGAACGTCGCGTGCCTGAGCCCGGCGGGCGCCGTCCGCTGGTGGGAGCAGATGCGCACCGACCCGAGCGCGGCACTCGACCTCGAACGACGGCTGCGCGAGTTCATCGCCGGGCACATCGTCCCGCTCGGCGCCGCCGACCCCGCACTGGACAAGACGCTCGCCGCGATCGGCGGGTGGGCTCCGGTCGGCACGCGGGTGCGCTGGCCGCACCGCTCCGTCCCGGCCGGCGCGATCCCCGCGCTGAGGGCTGTCGCGCAACGGCTGGTGCCCGAACTGCTCGGCTGAGGTCCGGGCCGAGCGCGTCCACTATGGAGTCCGGATTCCGGCCCGTGCCGGGCCGGCCGGGACGCGGTACGGTCGGAGATCATGAACGGGATCCCCGAGATCGAGGTCGTCGTCTTCGATGTGCTCGGCACCCTGGTCGACGAACCCGGCGGGCTGCGGGCCGCGATCGACGAGGCGGTGCCCCGCGACGCACCGGCCGACGACCTGCTCACCCGGTGGCAGCAGCACGTCGAGCGGGAGCAGCAACGCATCGTGGACGGGCATCGCGCCTACGCCAACACCGAGGTCATCGACGCCGAGGCCGCGCACCAGGTGGCGGAGCGGGCGGGGCTCACGGACCCGGCGGCCATCGCCCGGCTCGCCACCGCGGGGCAGCGCCTGCCCCCGTGGAGCGACTCCGTCGCCGGTCTCGAGCGGCTTTCCCGGCGGTTTCCCGTGCTGGCGTTGTCCAACGCCGGCCGCACCGCGCTGCTGCGCCTCAACGCCCACGCGGGTCTGCGCTGGCACCAGGCCCTGTCCTGCGAAACCGTCCGGGCCTACAAGCCGGCGCCCGAGGTGTACCGGCACGCCATCGACACCGCCGGCTGCCCGCCCGAGCGTGTGCTCATGGTCGCCGCCCACGCGTGGGACCTGCGGGGCGCCCAGGCGGCCGGCATGCGCACCGCCTACGTCCACCGCCCGGTCGGCGACCCACCAGCCCCCGCCGACACGTTCGACGCGCGGTTCGACGGGCTGGCCGACCTGGTCACCGCGCTGACGGGAGATTCGTCCGGAACGCCCTAGCAGCGCCCGCCACGACGGGACCAAAGCCCTCTGTTCGTCGTCCGCGGGCGCGCCTACTGTCGCGGGATCGACCGACGGCAGGAGGCGGACATGACCGGCAGGATCGTGCACTTCGAAATCCCGTTCGACGACGGCGAGCGGGCCCGCGGCTTCTACCGCGAGGCGTTCGGCTGGGACGTCTCGGAAATGCCGGAGATGAACTACACCGTCGCGTCCACCGGCCCGGCCACCGAGCAGGGGATGCCGTCCGAGCCCGGCTTCATCAACGGCGGCATGTTCGCGCGCGCCGACGCCGCCCCGAAGAGCCCGGTGCTGACGATCGACGTGACGAGCATCGACGCGGCGCTGGACAAGATCGAACGCCTCGGCGGGTCCAAGCTGGTGGGCCGCACGGAAATCCCGAACATGGGGTTCTACGCGTACTTCACCGACACGGAGGGCAACGTCCTGGGCCTGTGGGAGAGCCTGCCGCGAAGCTAGGGCGACTCGGCTGCCGCCGGGGGAGCCGGGCCGACGCGGGAGCCGCACCCGGGCACGTCACGCCACCGGGAGCGCGGACCGACACGGGAGCCACCGGGTCGCCGGGGGTGCTGCCGGACAGGCCGCGCCGGTCGTAGGGGACGACCGTGAAGCGGTTGGCAGGTGACCGGCCAGGTCGACAGCGCGGTCCGCATCGCCCTCGCCGCTCTGCGAGATCAGCACGACGCTGACCTTCTGGGTCCGTTGTGGATGCTCACCAGCGGCGGAAGGTCGCGGCCGAGGAGTCGGCGACTGGGTTTGAACGGTAGTCAAGACCGGGCGCCCGGGCCGCGACGTGACCGGGGCCGGCCCGCTCACCCCGCGTACGTGGAGTCGCTGGCCGACCGCCTCCTGCGGCGGTGACCGTATACTGCCGACGGCGTGTGCACAGCGGTGAGCTGCCGTCGGTTCACCGGGCTTTCGGCACCCGCCGGTCGGGAGTGCTCATGGGCAAGGTGGACGCTCGGCTGTTCAAGAAGGTCCAAACGGCTCCGCAACAGGTCGCCACCGCGATCAAGGAAGCCATCCTGGACGGGACCCTCCTGCCGGGTGCCCGGCTTCCCTCGGAAGAGGAGATGGCCGAGAACTTCGGGGTGAGCCGGCCGACCGTGCGCGAGGCCCTGCGCTCGCTGAAGCAGGCCAGGGTGATCATCGCGACGCGCGGTCGCAACGGCGGTCACTGCGTGTCCGACCTGTCGATGGAGCACTTCGCGCTCGGGATGGGGCAGTACATGACCCTGGCGATCGGCACCGAGCGGATGGGTTACCGCGACATCGTCGAGGTCCGGTTCGAACTCGAGCTGCTGTCGGCGCGGATGGCGGCACAACGGCGTTCTCCGGAGGATCTCGACGCTCTGGCGGACCTCGAGCGACTGCGCCCCACCGGTGAGATGCGCTCGTGGACGCGGCAGGCCGCCCTCCGCTACGACCTCGCGTTCCACCGCAGGCTGGCCGAGTGTTCGCACAATCCCCTGATCGTGTCCTTTGTCAGTTCCACCATCATCGCGTTCCAGGATTGCGGTGTGGACATCGACGAATTCGATCCGACGGCGGTGCTCGCCCACATCGACGACGTCCGGCAGGCGGTCGTGGACGGCGACCCGGCCCTGGCCCACGAGGCCATGCAGCGTCACCTCGAGCTGGCCGGCGACCTGTGCGGAATCGAGCCGTCCGCTCGGAGTTGAGTCCGCGCAGCGGGGTCGCGAAATGTCAAAATCCTTGCCTTTACTCCGCAACGGCCGCAGCCGACGATAGTGCTCCGAGCGTGCGAACACGCTCTTCGCTGTCCCCGGCCGGAGGTATGCATGACCCTCCAACACGATGCGGTGGCCGTGCCCCGCGCGATCCGTTCCGACCTCCACGCCCTCGTCCGCGAGGACCGGGTCCACCGGACCCTCTACACCGATCCGGAGATCTTCGCCGAGGAGATGGTGAAGGTCTTCGGCGGACGGTCGTGGGTCTACCTGGCGCACGAGTCGCAACTACCCGAGCCGAACTCGTTCCTGTCCGTCCGAATGGGACTGCGGCCGGTGATCGTGACCCGGGACCGCGCGGGCGCGGTGCACGCGGTGTTCAACCGCTGCAGTCATCGCGGAGCGACGCTGTGCCGTGAACAGAGCGGCGTCGCCAAGAGCTTCCAGTGCCCCTACCACGGGTGGACGTTCCGCAACACCGGCGAGCTGGTCGGAACGCCGTGGCCGCAGGGCTACGGCGAGAACTTCGACCGCGGCGAGTTCGGCCTGCACAAGGTGTCCCGCGTCGAGTCCTACCGCGGGTTCGTCTTCGGCACGCTCAACGCGTCGGCGCCGAGCCTGACCGACTGGCTCGGGCCGGCGACCGGCTGGCTCGACTACTGGATCGACCGCGCCCCCGGCGGGGAGGTCTTCGTCCGCAGCGGTGTGCACCGCATGGGCTACCGGGGCAACTGGAAGCTCGCCTACGACAACGCGGGCGACGGCTACCACCCGGCGTTCTCGCACCGGTCGCTGCTGGAAATGGCCTCCCGCATGGGCGAGAGCAAGGACATGGCCTACTTCGGACGGTCCCCGGACGACGGTCCGATGCGGACCTACATGCTGGGCAACGGGCACAGCGTGATCGACCAGCGGCCCAACTACGACGGGCCGGGGAGCTTCTGGGCCAACCAGCGGCCGCAGCCGGGCCGCGAACGGGTCGAGGAACACATCCGGGCGACCTACGGCGACGACGCGGATCGCCTCCTGGATCTGTGCGTGGGATCCCAGATCAACCTCAGCATCTTCCCGAACCTGCTCATCATCGGGAACCAGATCCAGGTCGTGGAACCGCTCGCGGTCGACAGCACGCAGCTGAGCTGGCACGCCACCGCGATCGGCGGGGTACCGCCGGAGATCAACACCATCAGGATGCGCACCCAGGAGGACTTCCCCGCCTTCGGCGAGCCCGACGACCAGGCGAACTTCGAAGAGGTCCAGCGCGGACTGGCGGCGCCCGAAGTGGAATGGGTGTTCGCGAACCGCGGACTGGACGTGCCCGGGTGGCAGGAGGTCGGTCCCGACGGTGTGGTGTCCAGCAGGGCGACCGACGAGCTGCACATGCGGCAGTACTACGCCACCTGGCTGGACCTGATGACGGAGGGTGCACCGCGATGAGCCCGCACATCCCCCCGCAGTTCGCCGACACGTCGTCGTGGTCCTACCACATCGACAACGACTACTACCGGGAGCTGCGCCGCCAGTCGGACCTGCTCCGGGAGGACTGGCCGGAGTCGGACACGGACGAGCTCGTGCGGGCGAGCGCGTTTCTCACCGGCGAAGCGCGGCTGGTCGACGAAGGCCGCTTCAACGACTGGCTCGACCTGTTCACCGACGACTGCCTCTACTGGGTCCCGGTGACCCCCGGCGGCGGTGACCCGACCGTGGAGGTGTCGCACGCGTTCGACGACCGGCGGCGGCTCACCGACCGCGTGTACTGGTTGCGGACCGGGCTGGCCTTCTGCCAGATCCCGGCTTCCCGGACGAGGCGGGTGATCGGCAACGTGGAGACCACGGTCGATCCGTCGACCGGGGACCGGCTGGTGCGCTCCAACTTCGTCGTGCACGAGTTCCGCGCCGGTGTCACCAAGACCTACCCCGGGTGGTACGGGCACGTCCTGGTGCCGTCCGGCGATGGCTGGCGGATCAAGCTCAAGCAGGTGAACCTGCTCGACTCCGACCAGCTCCACGAGAACCTGACGCTGGTGTTCTGAATGACCGCCGACGACAACGCGGTGACGCGGCAGTCGCGAGAGGATGCGACCGAACTCGAGGCGCTTCGCCAGGAGAACGCCCTCCTCCGCCGTCGGGCCGCGCGGCTGGAGCGCGACCTGGCGAGCGTCGCGCCACTCGTCGAACAGGTCAAGCACCTGTCCTTCTGGGACTTCGCCCCGTACGGCGTCGCACCCGACGAGAGCTGGGTCGCGGTCGATCGCGGCAAGGCCACGGCCGTGATGGGCGCACTCGCCCGGATCGACCACTGGAACCCGTGGAGCACGACGATCGAACCGAGGCCACAACCATGAAACCGATCGCGGTGATCACCCACGTCGACCGCGCCGACGTGGGGCTGGTCGAGGAGATCGCCCGGGAACGCGACTACCCGCTCCACCTCGTCCGGCCCTACCGCGGCGACGAACTGCCCGACCTCGGACGGGTCGGGGCGGTGGTGGCCATGGGCGGTCCGCAGAGCGCCTACGACGATCATCCCTACCTGCGGGAGGAGCAGCGCTACCTCGCCGCCGCCGTCGGCGACGAGGTTCCCGTGCTCGCGATCTGCCTCGGCTCCCAGTTGCTCGCGCGCGCCCTGGGCGGTTCCGCCGAGCCCGGGAAAGCCGGTCTGGAAGCAGGCATGATCACGGTGAAGCCGGCTGAGGGAGCCACGACCGAGATCGCCGGCGAGTTCTTCTCGTTCCACTCCGACTCCGCGATCCCGCCCGCGGGCGCCGAAATCCTCGCCAGGTCCGACCGCTACCTGCAGGCCTGGTCGATCGGATCGGCGTTCGCGGTGCAGTTCCACCCCGAGATCACGATGCGTGGCGTCAACGGCCTCCTCGCCGTCGAAGGCCCCAAGCTCGAGAAGTTCGGTGTGGACGTGGCGCCCATGCGGCGCGACGCCGAACGGTACTTCGCCGAGGGTGCCACCGACTCACGAACCCTGCTGAACCGGTGGTTCGACCGGCTTCCCCACCTGTTGATCCGCGACTGATGCCAAAGGAGACATCAATGCCGAGCAGCGCCAAATTCATCGAACGACACGGGCTGTACACCCCCGAACAAGCCGAGGCGGCCGCGCGTTCCCGTTCCCTGGTCGAACAACACGGGATCGAGGTGATCCGCCTCGCGTGGCCGGATCAGCACGGTCTGCTGCGCGGGAAGGCCCTGACGGCTTCGGCCTACTTCGGCGCGCTCGAATCCGGCAACGAGATCACGATGGCGCCGTTCTTCTTCGACCCGGCGAACGCGATCGTGCTCAACCCCTTCAGCGCCGACGGCGGCTTCGAGATCGAGGGGCTGGGCGGCAGCCCGAACGTCGTCATGGTGCCCGACCCGGGAACCTTCACGATCCTGCCCTGGGCGCCCAAGACCGCGCTCGTGTTCACGGATCTGTACATGACCAACGGGAGGCCGTTCCCGCTCGCGCCCCGCACCATCCTGCGCGACGCACTGACCAGGCTGGCCGAGCACAACTACACCCTGGTGTCCGGGATCGAGATCGAGTGGTACCTGACCCGGATCGTGGACGACCGGCTCGGGAACTGCTCGCTCGGAGCGCCCGGCACCCCGGCGGACCCGCCGCACGTGGCGCCGGTCGCCCGCGGCTACAACTACCTGCTGCTCGACCACCTCGACGAGATCGACGACGCCCTGATCCCGATCCGCGAAGCGCTGGTGGCGATGGGACTTCCGCTGCGGTCGTTCGACGACGAGTGGGCCCCGAGCCAGGTCGAGACGACCTTCGACGTCCTCGAGGGGATGGCGGCCGCCGACGCGGCGTCCCTGTTCAAGATGGCGGTCAAGCAGATCTCGAAGCGCCGGGGATTCCTCGCCTCGTTCATGTGCACCCCGGCGATCGACGGGTTCTACGCCAGCGGATGGCACCTGCACACCTCGATCGCCGACTCCACGACCGGCGAGAACCTGATGGTGCCGGGCCCGAACGAGGCGCTGTCCCCGCTGGGCCGGCACTACGTGGGCGGTCAGCTGGCGCACGGGGCGCCCGCGTCGGTGTTCACCACCCCCACGGTCA
This sequence comes from Amycolatopsis thermophila, assembly GCF_030814215.1. Classification (NCBI taxonomy): domain Bacteria; kingdom Bacillati; phylum Actinomycetota; class Actinomycetes; order Pseudonocardiales; family Pseudonocardiaceae; genus Amycolatopsis; species Amycolatopsis thermophila. Next base: position 3,536,725 of record NZ_JAUSUT010000001.1, read on the forward strand.
ACGGCTACCGCCGGCGTCGTCCGTACTCGCTGGCGCCGGACCGGCTCACGTGGGCCTACGACAACCGCGCCGCCATGATGCGCGTGATCAGTTCGCCCGGGGACAAGGCCTCCCACGTGGAGAACCGCGTCGGCGAGGCCGCCGCGAACCCGTACCTCTACATCGCGTCCCAGGCCGCGGCCGGGTTGGACGGCATCCTCAACGAGACCTCGCCGGGACCGCTGAGCGAGGACCCGTACGCGGCCGAGGTGCCGCACCTGCCGACCACGCTCGCCGAGGCGGTCGACGTCCTGCAGTCGGACGAGTTCTTCCGCAAGCAGTTCGGCGGCACCTTCATCGACTACCTGGTGACGATGAAGCGCTGCGAGATCTCCCGGTACGAAGCGTGGGTTGCCGACAACCCCGACACGGACACCTACGTCAACGGGGTGACCGACTGGGAGCACCGCGAGTACTTCGAAGTGTTCTGAGCCTCGACCGAGGAGAGCTGGTCATGCCCAAGATCGTCTTCAACTGTCCGGACGGTTCCCAGCGGGTCGTCGACGCGCGTCCCGGCGCGTCGATCATGGAGACGGCGACCCGTTCGGGAGTCCCCGGGATCGTGGCCGAATGCGGAGGCGCCATGGCCTGCGCGACCTGCCACGTCTACGTCGCCGACGACTACCTGCCCCTCGCCGGCGACGTGGGTGAGTTCGAGGACGAAATGCTCGACGAGGCGGTCGCCGAGCGCACGGCCAACAGCCGGCTGTCCTGCCAGATCGCGATGACCGACGAACTGGACGGTGTCGAAGTGACCGTGGCGCCGGAGCAGTGATGAGCGGGCGTGCTTCGCGAGCGGGTGTGCTCGTCGTCGGAACCGGGGAGGCCGGTGTCCGGGTCGCGACGACGTTGCGCGAGCTCGGTGACGACCGCCCGATCGTGCTCTGCGGTGACGAACCGCACCCGCCCTACCAGCGGCCGCCCCTGTCCAAGGCGTTCCTCGACGGGACGGCCGGCCACGCGGACCTGGTGCTGCGCACCCCGGAGTTCTTCCGGGACGCCGGCATCGAGGTGCGCACCGGCCGGCGGGTCACGGACGTCGAGGTCGACGGCTCGGGCGGCGGATCGGCGATGTGCGAGGGCGGGGACACCGTCGAGTTCGACCAGCTGGTCCTGGCGACCGGTGCGCGGTCACGCCCGCTCCCGGTCGACGGTCGTGACCTCGACGGGGTGTGCGCGCTGCGCGGGCTCGACGACGCGGAACGCCTGCGCGAGCGGCTGATCACGGCCCGCCGGGTCGTGATCGTCGGCGGCGGGTACATCGGCCTGGAAGCCGCCGCGCTCGCCAGCACGCGCGGTCTGGCCGTCACCATCGTCGAACGCGAGGACCGCGTGTTGAGCCGGGTGAGCGCGGACCCGCTGCCGGCGTTCCTGGCCGAGCGTCATCGCGAGTGGGGCGTGGAGTTCGAGTTCGGCGCCGACGTGCGCGAGATCGTCGGGGACGGGCAGCGCGTCCAGGGCGTTCGCCTCGCCGGCGGGCGGGAGCTGCCCGCCGATCTGGTGCTGGTGGGGATCGGGGCGGTGCCCGAGACCACGCTGGCCGAGAAGCTCGGGCTGGAGGTCCGGCGCGGCATCGTCGTCGACGCGGCCTGCCGGACCAGCCATCCCCGGGTGTGGGCGGTCGGGGACTGCACCGTGCAGCCCCACCCGCACCTGCCGGGCGAGCTGATCGGCGTCGAGTCGGTGCAGAACGCCAACGACCAGGCGAGGGCGGCGGCCGCCGCCCTCGCCGGGATCGAGCCGCCCCGGCCACCCGTGCCGTGGTTCTGGTCGGACCAGCGCGACCTGAAGGTGCAGATCGCCGGCATCTCGGACGGGTACGACCAGTACGTGGTGCGCGGCACGAGCGAGCCGACGGTGCTCTACTACCGCGACGGCGCACTGATCGCCGCCGAGGCGGTGAACCGGCCGAAGGACTTCCTGGCTGCCAAGCGTGCGCTGGCCAAGGGACAGACCATCGCCCCGGAGGCGGCAGCCGACCCGGCAACGCCGTTGAAGGAGCTGATCACCGACCGAGGGTGAGCGTGGGTTGCGCACCAGCGGCAGCTCCGCTCAAAGCGCCTTCGGCAGCACGCCTCCGCAGTGCGGGCAGCTCGCCGTCCGCTCGCGTTGAGCCCGTCGCCGGTGCTCGTCGGCCAGCCCGGTGAACAGTTCCTCGGGTTCGTCCGGGCCGGCGCGCGGGCGTCGCGGGCGAGCGGGTGACGTGGCGGCCGGCGGGGGCGCCACTTCACCGGCGGCGGTCCGCTCGGCCAGGCGGATCGCCTCGGTGACGGCCTGCGCCAGCCGGTCCTCCGGCACGGCGCGCAACCGGGCCGGGTCCAGCCGCACGTCCAGCAACACCCCGGTCCCGCTCACGAGCACATCGCCGAAGCCGCCCGCGATCGGCCGGCTGATCGCGGCCCGCGCCCGTTCCGCGTGGGCGCGGAACGCGTCCCGGACACGCGCGTCCGCCTCCGCGATCAGATCGTCCACGGTGCACCCCCGGGCAGCAGGCCGGCGAGGAGGCGCTGCTGGTGCTCCGCGGCGGCCGCGCGCGCCGCGGCGACAGCCTGCACGATCTCCCCGCCCAGCAGGTGCGGGTGGCGGGAGGTGCGCAACGTGCCCGGTGCCAGCCGCACGGCCACCAGCTCGCCGTGCCCGTCGATCTGCTTCAAGGTCAGCTCGGACTCGGCGAGCACGGTCGCGCTGTGGGCGAACGTGAGACGCGTATCGGCGACGGCCTCGTTGTAGGCCTGGACCGCGTCGGCCAGCAGTGGTCGCTGCTGGGCGAGCGCGCCGAAGGCGTCCGCGGTCAGGGTGCAGGCGGCGAGCACGTCGTGCGCGGCGCTCCACGCGTCGGACGCTTCGCCGAAGCCCGTCGCGGCTCGGGCCAAGGAGGCCGGCACGATTTCGAAGCCACCGTGCGGGAGGGGTTCGTAATCGGGTAAAGAAGGCATACCTCTCGGATGCGAGATCAACCCACACGGTTCCGGCGGAGTTCGGCAGTTGTTGACGGCCGCTCGTGACTACCCCTGCCGGATGCCCGCCTTGGTGCGCGATGACCACTCGTGCCGCCGGAGCGCCCACCACACCTCGCTGATCTCCTGGGCCGAATCCAGAGTCAGGCCCGACAGCTGCTTGACCTGGTTGATCCGGTACCGCAACGTGTTGGGGTGCACCACGAGCGCCTTCGCCGCCGTCGCGGTGTTCAGGCCGGCGGCGAGGAAGGCGTCGAGGGAGGCCACGAGTTCGTGCCCGAAGTCGCCCTGCGCCAGCACCGGCCCGAGGATCCGCTCGACGAGGTGGTCGCCGACGCTGTGCTCGGACGCGACCGCGACGTGCAGTGAGAGGTTTTCCAGGGTTTGCGGGCCCGTGCGGCCGAATTCGAGGCCGACCTCGATCATCTGGCCCGCCACGCGGTAGGACTCGTGGATCTGGTTCAGTTCCACCGCCGGCCCGATCCCGGCCGTCGGTCCCTCGCCGGGCAGGTCTTCCCCGGTGAAGATGCCGACCGCGTCGCCTTCCACGACCGCGCCGAACGGTGCGAGCCGGTGCGCGTTGCCCCAGTTCAAGATCTGCTGCAGCAGCTGCCCGGACGGTTCCCCCGCCGTCGGCCGGGCGCGGAACGCGCGATAGCGGGCCGTCGCGACGAGCCCGAACGAAGCGGCGTGCAGTCCCATGTCGGGCGTGTTCACGCCGTCCCGGAGCAGGCGGCGCACGAACTCGACGCGCCGGGTCTCGGCCGTGCGCGCCATGTCGAGGTCCTCGTCGCGGTGCGCCACCGCGTACTCGCGGCTGACGAGGTCGTTCACCTCCCACAGGATCCGGACGCCCTCCAGTTGTATCCCGGGTTCGATTCCCCGTTCTGTCGCCGCTCCGATCACGAATTCCCGCAGCGCCTGGAAGGACAACCGGATGGCGAGCAGGACGTGTTCGATCGGGATCCCGGAGCGGGCCCGTTCGGCGGCCACCGAGACGTCCTGCACGCGCTCGGGCACCTTCCCGGCGATCAACGAGCCCGCCGCGGTCTCGATGTGCTGCCCCAGCGACCGGCGCAGTGACGCCGGGGCGACCGCCGAGTAGGTCGGCACCTTCTCGACGATCTCGGCGACTGTTTCGTCCGCCAGCTTGTCCGCGTGGTCGCGCAGGAGCCGCGCGAGTTCATCGAAGGCGCCGGCCGACCTCCTCATCGCACACTCCTTCCCGGGTGATCCGTTGTGCAGCGACACAATCAACCGGCGCGCACCTCATCGCGTCAGACATGGATCGGGCTGGTCGCCGTCTCTAAAGTAGCAGCCAGACCGCACGGACGGCAGATTTCCGAGCGAAGCGGGCGCATTGGCCGGACCCGTGTCAACCGCCCAGTTGTGGCTGGGCACAACCAGCACTCATCAAAGGAGATGAGCCCATTGAGCGACGAATCAACGGGCGTGCCGCGCACGACGCTGAGCCGCGTGGCCGTGGCCAGCTGTGCCGGTACGACCATCGAGTTCTACGACTTCTTCATCTACGGGACCGCGGCCGCGCTGGTCTTCCCGAAGGTGTTCTTCCCCGCGCTCGGCGCGGCGGCCGGGACCGTCGCCTCGCTCGCCACCCTGGGCGTCGCCTTCGTGGCGCGTCCGGTCGGCGCGGTGGTGTGCGGCCACTTCGGTGACCGGCTCGGGCGGAAGAACACCCTGGTCGTGACCCTGCTGTTGATGGGCCTGGCGACCGTCGTCATCGGACTGCTGCCGCCGGCGAGCGTCATCGGCGCGGCCGGGCCGATCCTGCTGACGGTGCTGCGCTTCCTGCAGGGCTTCGCCGTCGGCGGCGAATGGGCCGGTGCCACGTTGCTCGCCGCCGAAAACGCCCCACCCGGCAAACGCGGCCTGTACGCGGTCTTCCCGCAGCTGGGACCGGCGTTCGGCTTCGCGCTCGCCAGCGGCACGTTCTTCGTCATCGACCTGGCCGTCGGGCCGGACAGCCCGGCCTTCCTCTCCTACGGCTGGCGAATCCCGTTCGTGGCCAGCGCCATCCTCGTCCTCATCGGACTGTACGTGCGCCTGGCCGTCACCGAGACGGCGGAGTTCCGGGAACACCAGGCGAAACTTCGCAGTGCGGGGCCGCAGGGCGCCGGCGGGCTTCCCCTCCGCGCGGTGTTGCGGGCCCAGTGGCGCGAAGTACTGCTCGGCGGCGGCGTGCTCACGATCCTGTTCGCCCTGTTCTACGTCGCCACCGCGTACCGCACCTCGTTCGGCACCTCGCGGTCCGGGGCCGGGCTGAGCCGGGCCGCCGTGCTGGGGCTCGGCATGGCCGCGAGCGCCGCGCTGGCGATCACGACCGTGGCGGCCGGCATCCTGTCCGACCGGTTCGGCCGCAGGCGCACGATCATCTTCGCCTACGCGGTGACCGTCCCGGCCGTGGTCCTGTTGTTCGCGTGGCTCACCGGCCGCTCCGGCGCGGCGTTCGGGGTGACGCTGGCGGCCATGATGGGGCTCTACGGAATCGCCTATGGCCCGGTGGGTGCCTTCCTGCCGGAGCTGTTCCGGACGGCCTACCGGTACACCGGTGCGGGGATCGCCTACAACCTCGGCGGGGTCCTCGGCGGCGCCATCGCGCCGCTGGTCGCTGCCGCGCTGGCCGCCTCGTACGGCGTACTCGCCGTCGGGGTCCTGCTCGGCGTGCTGGGCGTGGTGAGCCTGCTCAGCACCGTCGCGCTCCGGACACGCGCCGCCCGTGATCGCAGTCCTGCCGCCGCCCCGGAACTGGAGCACACACCATGACCGAGAACCGCCGTGCCCTGGCGGGCATCCGTGTCCTGGACCTGAGCCGGCTCGCCCCCGGCCCCTACTGCAGCATGCTGCTCGCCGACCTCGGCGCGGACGTCGTGATGGTCGGCGGCGGCCGGACCGGTGCCCCGATCCCGGTCCTGCGGCGCGGCAAGCACGCGATCGAGGTGGACCTGAAGACCCCGGAAGGGCGCGCGCTGCTGGACCGCATGGTCGAACACGCCGACGTCCTCATCGAGAGTTTCCGGCCGGGTGTCGCCGCCCGGCTCGGGGCGGACCACGAGCGGCTGAGCCGGATCAACCCGAGACTCGTCTCGTGCAGCCTGACCGGTTACGGCCAGGACGGCCCGCTGGCGCAGCGAGCGGGGCACGACATCAACTACCTCGCCGTGGCCGGGGCGCTGGGCACGTTCGGTGCCGCCGACGGCCCGCCGACCCCGCCGCTGAACCTCCTGGCCGATTTCGGCGGGGGCGGTCTGCTGGCCGCCTTCGGCATTCTCGCCGCACTGCACGAGCGGGAACGATCGGGCGCCGGTCAGCACGTCGACGTCGCGATGGTCGACGGCGTGCTGTCCATGATGGCCATGCCCTTCGCGGACTGGGGCACGCCGACCCTGCCCCGGCGGGGCACCGGCGCTCTCACCGGCACCATGCCCGCCTACCGCACCTACGAATGCGCCGACGGCCGGTACGTCGCCGTCGGGGCACTGGAGCCGCGGTTCTTCGCGGCGCTGTGGACCGGGCTCGGGCTCGGTGACGGCGCCGAGGTGCCGGACCACCTCGATCCCGCCCGATTCCCCGAGCTCACCCGCGAGCTGGAGGCGGTCTTCCGCAGCAAGGACCGCGATGCCTGGGCGGCGCACTTCGCCGACAGCGACGCGTGCGTCACCCCCGTGCTCGAGCCCGGCGAGCTCGCGGCGCACGCGCACGTGGCCGCGCGTCACCCGGACTTCGCGCTGGACCGCGTTCCGGCCGTACCAAGGCTTTCCCGCACCCCCGCCGCTCCCGGGGGCACCCCGCTGCCGGACGAGACGCTCGCGGCGCTCGCGCGTTTCGGGCTCACCCCCGGCGAAGCCGCGCGGGTCGTGGTCCCGCACGGCGCCGCGGCCGGTGACCTGAGCTGGCCCCCGATCACCCGGCCCCACCCCCGCACGCACGGAGAGAGGACTTCCTGAGCCATGACCACCATCGAGACGGACGTGCACGCCGACTTCCGGGCGACCGTGCGCAAGCTCGCCACCGAGCGGATCGCACCGCACGCCGCCGACGTCGACGAGAAGGAGCGGTTCCCCGACGAGGCGTGGCAGGCGATCGTGGAGGCCGACCTGGCCGGCCTCGCCCACCCCGAGCACCTCGGCGGCTCCGGCGCCGACCTGCTCTCGCAGGTCATCGCCGTCGAGGAGATCGCCACGGCCTGCATGACCACCTCGCACGTCCTGCTGGTGAACTGGGCGGGCACCTGCACGATCCTGTCCCACGGCTCCGAGGAACTGCAGAAGCTCGTCGTACCGCAGGTGGCGAGCGGACAGGCCGGCGCGGGCTGGTGCCTCACCGAGCCCACCGCGGGATCCGACGTCGCGGGCCTCACCACCACCGCCACGAAGGGCGACGGGGGGTGGCGGCTCAACGGCGTCAAGCGCTTCATCAGCAACGCACCCTGGGGTACCTGGTTCGCGGTGCTGGCTCGAACCGGCGAATCCAGCCACGGCGTGTTCATCGTGCACCGCGACGATCCCGGCCTGTCCTTCGGGCCGCACGAGCGCAAGATGGGCCTGCGCGGCAGCCCGACCGCCGACATCGTGCTCGACGACTGCCTCGTCCCGGACGCGCGGGTCGTCGGCGACCCCACCCAGGGATACCGCTACATCATGGCGGAACTGAACGGCAGCAGGGCGCTGATCGCGGCGCAAGCGCTGGGCGTCGCGCAGGGGGCGTACAACGCCGCCCTGGCCTACACCGCCGAGCGCTCGCAGTTCGGCAGGCCCGTCTCGCGTTTCCAGATGGTCCGCGGGATGGTGGCCGACATGGCGGTGCGGCTCGCCTCCGCCCGCGCTCTGCTCTACGAGGCCGTCGCGCTGATCGAGGCCGGCCACCCGGAGGCCCGGGCACGGGCGGCCATGGCGAAGTTGCTGTGCAGCGACAACGCCATGTCCGTCACCACCGACGCCGTGCAACTCTTCGGCGGCTACGGCTACATCCGCGACTACCCGGTGGAACGCATGATGCGGGACGCGAAGATCACCCAGATCTACGAGGGCACCAACCAGATCCAGCGGACGATCATCGCCAAGGCCGCCTACGCCGGGGTAGGTGCCGCATGAGCCGCGCACTCGAGGGCATCCGCGTCGTCGAGCTGTGCGAGATCATGCAGGGCCCCCTCGCCGGCCAGACCCTCGGCGACCTCGGCGCGGACGTGGTGAAGGTCGAGCGGGGCGAGCGGGGCGACGCGATGCGCACGCTCGACCGGGAGGCCGTGGACAACGGCCACGTGTCGTCGTACTTCGTGGCGCTCAACCGCAACAAGCGCAGCGTCGTCCTCGACCTGAAAACGGCCGGCGGCAGGGAAATCCTGCACCGGCTCCTCGCGGACGCCGACGTTCTGGTGCACAACTACCGGCCGCACGCGATCCGCCGTCTCGGTCTGTCCTATGCGGACCTCGCGCCGCGGTACCCCCGGCTGGTGTACGGCAGCGCGTCCGGCTTCGGCGCCACCGGGCCACTGGCGCACAAGCCGGGGCAGGACATGCTGGCGCAGACCGTGAGCGGGCTCGCCCGCGCGGTCGGCGACCCGCGGCTGGCGTCGTACCTCAATCCCACCGCCCAGGTGGACTACGCCTCGGGGATGGGTCTGGTGCAGGGGATTCTCGCCGCCCTGCTCGAGCGGGAGCGCAGCGGGCGCGGGCAGGAGGTGCACGTCAACCTGCTCGACACCGCCGTGGCCATGCAGATGCTCGAAGCCGCGGCGCACAGCATGTACGCCGAAGAGCTGAACTGGGTCACCCAGTGGTACGGCGGCACCTTCCGGACGACGGACGGGGTGGTCACCGTCCTCGGGCTGTTCCGGGACAACGCGGTCCGGCTGATCTGCGACGCGCTCGAGATCCCGGACCTGAGCCTGCGCCCCGAGCTCGCCACGACCGAACTCCAGGCGCGGAACAAGGACTTCGTCAACGAGGTCGTCGCCCCGGTCGTCGCCGGGCTGAGCACGGCGGAGGCGCTCGGCCGCTTCGAGGCGGCCGACCTGCTCTGCGCGCCCCAGCTCGCGCTCCCCGAAACCTTGCAACACCCGCAGATCGCCGCGAACGAACTCCTCGTTGACGTCGACGTCCCCGGCCAGGACCGGGCGCGCGTCGTCGGTTACCCCGTGCGTCTGTCCCGCAGCCGCGCCGACGTCCGCCGGGCGGTGCCCCGGCTGGGTCAGCACACGTGCGAAGTCCTCGCCGAACTCGGCTACTCGCCGTGGCAGATCGCGGAGTTCACCCGGCAGGGCGCCGTCCGAGCCGACCACATCGCGCAGGAGGAGATCCACCCATGACGCACACCGACCCCGCGACCATCGCGACCGCCCGCGCCCGCATGGCGGCCAGGGTGGACCAGACGGTGGCGGCGAACCTGCCCGGGCTGCCCCACTACGCGGACGTCCACACGGGTGAGTGGACGACCACGCCCGACGGGGACTGGACCGGCGGGCACTTCGTCGGCCAGCTCTGGCTGGGTGCCCGCCGGGAAGCCGCCCGCGAGTACTCGGCCCGTCTCGACGGGCGGGAGAACTCGCCGACCATCTTCCGCGGATTCCTCTTCCACTACGGTGCCGCGCTCGGCGGCCACCTGCTCGACGACCCGGCCGCGTGGGAGCGCGCCGAGCGAGGAGCGCGCGGCCTGCTCAGCTCGTTCAACCCGGCCGCCGGGATCATGCCCCTGGGCACGGCGGCGGAGGAGGCGCACAGCGTCGGGGACGCGGAGACCAGCATCGACGCGGTCGGCGCGGTGTCGGCCTTGCTCGCCGCGGTCGCGGATCGCACCGGCGACCGCGCGATGCGCGAGGCCGCGGTGGCGCACGCCCGCCGGCACATCGAGGTCTGCGTGCGGGCCGACGGTTCGGTGTGCCAGTCCGGCACGGTCGACCCGGCGACCGGTGAACTCGTGCGGCGGTACAGCCACAAGGGCCATTCGCCGTCGAGCACCTGGGCACGTGCCCAGGCGTGGGCCATGCTCGCCTTCACGATGTCGGCCCGCTGGTTGCCGGGACACCCCGAATTCCTGGACACCGCGACCACCGTCGCGGACTGGTGGGCGGTGCACGTGCCCGAGGACCTGATCGCCTTCTGGGACTTCGACGACCCGGCCATCCCGCACACCCTGAAGGACACGTCCGCGACCGCCATCGCGGCGGCCGCGCTGCTCAAACTCGCCGCACTGCTACCGGACGGCACGAAGTACCGGGAGCTGGCGCGGCGCACGGTCGACGCGCTGGTGACCGGTCACCTCCGCCCGGTGCCCGGGCTTCCCGGCGAGATCGCCGTGCTGACCACCGGCTGCTACAACAAACTTCTCGGACTCGCTACGGCGAACGAACTGGTCTGGGGCGACTACTACCTCACCGAAGCCCTCGCCGTGCTCGACGGTGACCTCGACCCCCTGGCGGTGTGAGCCATGGCTGAGGTTCTGGTGCTCGCCGAGCACTTCGACGGGCAGGTCGGGCGGCGCACGGTGGAACTCCTCAGCGCGTTGGTGCGCTTGGGGTGTCCGGTGACGCTGCTGAGCGGGGAGACGGCCGGCGCCCGGGACATCGCGGCCAGGGTGGCCAGGCAGACCGGCTCCGCCCAGACGGCCGACGTGGTCGCGGTGGTCGTCGATCGCGCCGCACGGCTGCCGGGGCGGGAAGGCCGTATCGCGTGCGCTGCGGGCTACCCGCTGCCCGGCGAGCTCGACGAGTCAGCGCCCGGCTCGTCCGGCTGGCGGCCTTCAGAGCGGTAGCGGCCGGGAGCGAGGCCGAAGTGACGTTTGAAGGTGTGCGAGAACGCGAAGGCCGAGGTGTAGCCGACCTGTCGGGCGACCGCGGGCAATGGCTGGTCGGTGCTGCGGAGCAGGCGAGCCGCGGTGGTCATCCGCCACCACGTCAGGTAGGCCATCGGCGGTTGCCCGGTGAGGGCGGTGAACCGCCGGGCCAGGGTCGCGCGGGACAGGCCGACCCGGTGGGCCAGGTCCTCGACGCGCCACGGCGCGGCGGGGTCGGCGTGCAGCACTTCCAGCGCGGCGGCGATCTCCCGGTCCCGCAGCGCCCGCGGCCATCCGGTCTCGGCGTTGTCGTCGAGCCAGGCGCGTACCAGGTACGTGAGCAGGAGATCGAGGAGGTCGCAGATCACGGCGTCCCGGCCGGGGCGCTCGTCGGTCACTTCGCCGGCGAGCAGGTCGATGGCCGCGCGCAGTTCGGCGTGGCGTCCGAGCTGGGCCGGGAGGTGGACGACATCGGGCAGTCCGGCCAGCACCGGGTGTGTCCGCATCTGGTCGAGCCGGTACTTGCCGCACAGGAAATCGGTCTGGCCATCCGGGTCGGCGACTGCTGTGTGGAACGGCACCGCGCCTCGCGCGTCACTGGAGTCGGACAGGATGTGCGCGCTGCCGTGCGGCACCAGCACGACGTCACCGGTGGACAGCCGTGTCGGCGCCCCGTGTTCCGGGATCAGCCAGCCGGTGCCGCGCAACAGCACGTGGAAACCGGCTCCCTCGTACTGGTCGAACCGGTAGCACCACGGCGAGTTCACGCGCAGCCGGTTCGAGGAGGGGCGCCCGGTGCGCATGGCGGTGATCGCATCGCTCAACACGTCCACGACGCTCATCTTAGTGGCCGAAGTGAGTTGATTGAGCAACATTCTGCGCTGGAGAAGCATTGGAACGCTCAGCTGTCCGTCTTAGGGTGGCGTCATGCAACGTTTCCAGCTCGGCGAGGTCGAGGTCACGAAAGTGGTCGAGTGGCAGGGTGAGATCGCTCCCGCGCGTGTCATCGTCCCGGACAGTCCGCCGGAGATCTGGCAGGACAACGCCTCCTGGCTCGCCCCCGATCATTGGCGCCCGGACACCGGCGCCTACCACGCCGCCGTCCAGACCTGGGTGCTGCGCAGCGAAGGCAGGACCATCCTCGTCGACACCGGCGTCGGCAACGACCGGAACCGGCCGCAGATCCCGCTGTTCGATCATCTGCGCACGGACTTCCTGGACCGGCTCGCCGAAGCCGGCGTCCGGGCGGAGGACGTGGACGTGGTCGTCAACACCCACATCCACTACGACCACGTCGGCTGGAACACCGAACTGCGCAACGGGAAGTGGACGCCGACGTTCCCCAACGCCACCTACCTGATCCCGCGCGTGGACCAGGTGTATTTCGACCCGCGCAACGCCCACCGCCGCCCCACTCCCCGCGACGCGCAGGAGCAGCGCCGCCGGGACGGCAGCCTCATCGTCTACGCGGACAGCATCGCGCCGGTGCTCGGCCGGGCCGTGTTGTGGGAGGGCACCTACCGCATCGACCGCAACCTCAGCCTGGAGCCCGCTCCCGGGCACACTCCCGGCTCGTCGATCGTCCGGCTGTCGTCGGGCACGGACCGGGCGGCGTTCGTCGGGGACCTGCTGCACAGCCCGGTGCAGATCCTGCGGCCGCAGTACAACAGTTGCTTCTGCGAGAACCCGCAGCAGGCCGCGGAGACGCGCCGCCGCGTGCTCGAACGCGCCGCCGACACCGGGGAGCTCGTGGTGCCCGCGCACTTCGCCGGCGCCGGCGCGGCGGAGATCCGGCGGGACGGCAGTCGCCTCACCATCAGCCGATGGGCAGCCTGACGAGCTGCACCGCGCCCACGACGCTCGCCCACGTTCCGACAATGCAGAAAACCCAGGTCGCACGACCTGGGGTGACTGTGCGCCAACAGCGCCTCACCCGTCGTTTCCGTGCAACTTCCGTGCGATCGGGTGGGCGCCACCGCGCGCGAGGACAGCGCCGCTGCGGTCCAGTGCCGCGGCCCTGTCGGCGATGTTCACCACCGCATGAGGAGGACTGAAAGTGTGCCGTTCCCGTGCTGTTGATCGACACGGGTCGGAAAACAAAGAAGCCCCAGGTCCTGTGGACCTGGGGTTACTGTGCGCCATCAGGGACTCGAACCCCGAACCCGCTGATTAAGAGTCAGCTGCTCTGCCAGTTGAGCTAATGGCGCTGGCTTGGGCCGCCTGGTCTCCCTGGCGACGTGGAAAAGATTAGCACGCGCGCAGGGGGTGGTTTACGCAGGGTCCCCCAACCCGTTTCGGCAGGTCGCGCCCCTGCGGGGGCCTTCTTCGGGCAGACTGGGAGGACGGGTACGAAGCGGGCACCTTCCGGTGATGGGGGCACGATGAGGCGTTCGGCGGTGGGTGGATGGGCGTCGCTGGCGGTGGTGGCGGCGTTGCTGGCCGGCTGCACCACGGGGCCGGGCAGCACGGGCGGTCAGGGGGCGCCGGTGTCGGCCGTGGTCGCCAAGCCGGCGTCGATCACCGTCGTTCCCTCGTCCGGGGCGGCCGACGTCGCGCCCGGTGAACCCGTTTCGGTGAAGGCGGCGGATGGCAGGTTGACGGAGGTCACGCTCCGCAACCCGGATGGGCAGGTCGTTCCGGGCACGCTCGCCGCCGACGGCAGCTCATGGGAGTTCGCCGACGGGCTGGGTTACGGCAAGCAGTACACGCTGAACGCGGTCGCGGTGGGGGCCGATGGCAAGCCGGTCACGTCGACGTCCACCTTCACCACTGTCGGGAAGCCGCGCAGGACGATCTCGGTGTCGCTGAACCTGCAGGAAGGGGAGACGGTCGGCGTCGGGATGCCGTTGATCTTCACGTTCTCCGCGAAGGTCGCCGACCGGCAGGCGGCCGAGCGGGCGCTGAAGGTGGTGACCGAGCCAGCCACGGAGGGTGCCTTCCGCTGGATGACCGACACCGAGCTGATCTGGCGCCCGAAGGAGTACTGGCGGCCGGGCACGAAGATCTCCGTCGACGCCGCGGTCTACGGCAAGCCGCTGGGTGGTGGCGCGTACGGGCTGGATGATCGTGCGGCGAGCGTCACGGTGGGGGACAAGGTCGTCGCGGTCGCCGATGGTCGCTCGCACCAGATGAAGGTGTCGGTGAACGACGCCGAGGTGCGGACGATGCCGATCTCGATGGGCAAGCCCGGCAACACCACGCCGTCCGGCACGTACACGGTGATGAGCGAGCACGTGAACTACACCATGGACTCCGGCACGTACGGGGTCCCGCCGGACACGCCCGGCGGTTACCGGACGCTGGTGAAGTACGCCGTGCGGTTGTCGAACAGCGGGATCTTCTACCACTCGGCGCCGTGGTCGGTGGGTTCGCAGGGTCGCCGGAACGTGAGCCACGGCTGCATCAACCTGTCGACGGAGAACGCCAAGTGGTTGATGGACCTGTCCAAGAAGGGTGACCTGGTGACGGTCGTCAACAGCGGCGGTCAACCCCTGGAACCGGCCGACGGCTGGTCGGTCTGGCAACTCCCCTGGCCCGACTGGACAGCCCCCACCCCGAACTAGCCGACTCCCCATCACGGGCCGGTAGGTCCACGGCAACCAGCCGCGCTCAACGCCACCGACGCGGTCGCCCCCATACGGTCTCCGACTCCGCACCAGCCGCGCTCGGCTCGCCGACATGGTCGCCTCGCGACCTCGTCCGGCGCAGGCTGGTCACCACTGTCGCGCCCAGCGCCCGCCAAGGCGAGAGCTCGCACCGTGGCGGCCTGGGGCTCCCGCGACGACATGACCAACCCCGACCCGGACTAGCCGCAGGTCATCACTGCCGGCCGTGCTCGGCTCGCCGACATGGTCGCCCCGCGACCTCGTCCGGCCCACGCTGGTCACCACTGCCGCGCCCAGCGCCCGCCAAGGCGAGGAGCTCGCACCGTGGGGGCCTGGGGGCTCGGCCCCCAGAAGACACGACGAACCCCACCCAGCAAGGTCGCACAGCGACCGAGCAGGGTGGGGCCAGTGGGGTGAGTGACGGGACTTGAACCCGCGACTTCCTGGACCACAACCAGGTGCTCTACCAGCTGAGCTACACCCACCACGTGGGGCGTCTTGCGATCGCCACCAGCCGGGATATCGTAGCGTGCCCGCGATCGGGGGCACGCGGGGGGTCACTTGCCGTGTTTGAGCTGCACTTCGGCGGCCGCGGCGCGGGCTTCGTCGGTGCTGGGGCCGGGCATGGGCACGAACGCGGTGCGGCGGTAGTAGTCGAGTTCGCTGATGGACTCCTTGATGTCCGCGAGCGCCCGGTGGGCCAGGCCCTTCTCGGGCTTGGCGTAGTAGATGCGCGGGTACCAGCGTCGGACGAGTTCCTTGACCGAGGAGACGTCGACCATGCGGTAGTGCAGGTGCGCGTCGAGGGCCGGCATGTCCCGGGCGATGAAGCCGCGGTCGGTGGCGATGGAGTTGCCCGCGAGGGGCGCGGCTTTGGGCTCGGGGACGTGTGTCCGGATGTAGTCGAGGACGCGCTGCTCGGCTTCTTCGAGTGTGGTGGCGGAGCGGCGGACCTCGTCGGTGAGCCCGGAGCGCGCGTGCATTTCGCGTACGACGTCGGGCATGCCGGCGAGTTTTTCGTCGTCGGCGTGGATGACGAGGTCGAGGCCGTCGCCGAGGATGTTGAGGTCGGCGTCGGTCACCAGCGCGGCGATTTCGATCAGGGCGTCCTTGGCCAGGTCGAGCCCTGTCATCTCGCAGTCGATCCAGACAAGACGGTCGGTCACCGGGAAACCCTAACGCGGGCCGTTCGCGGGGACCTCGCGGCACAGTGGAACGGGCCGTCGTGGTGACGGCCCGGCCCGCCTGGGTTCAGTTGTTCTCGATGTGCTGGATGATCGTCTTGGCGTCGTTGATCGGGATGGCGAAGCCGATGCCGACCGATCCGGCGGAGGTGGACGACGGGCTGTACAGAGCCGAGTTGATGCCGATGACCTCGCCGTTCATGTTGACCAGCGGCCCGCCGGAGTTGCCCTGGTTGATGGACGCGTCGGTCTGGATGGCGGTGTAGCTGGGGCTGTCACTGCTGGTGTTGGCGGTTTGTCCGAAGGGGTTGTTCTGTTCGCCGCTGGAGATGTCGGAGAGCTGCCGGTTGAGGGCGCTGACGATGCCCGAGGTGACCGTGTTCTGCAGGCCGCCGGGTGAGCCGATGGCGACGACCTGCTGGCCGACCTGCAGTGCGCTGGAGTCGCCGAGGGTGGCGGCGGTGAGGCCGCTGGCGTTCTTGGCCTGCAGGACCGCGATGTCGGCTTTGGTGTCGGCGCCGAGCACGCTCGCCTGGTATTTGGTGCCGTTGGACAGGGTGATGGTGACGTCGCCGACGGACCCGGACACGACGTGCGCGTTGGTGAGGATCTTGCCGTCGGAGCTGAGGATCACCCCGGAGCCGATGGCCTCACCCTGGCGGGTCGTGACGTTGACCTGGACGACGCTGGGCAGCACCTTGGCGGCGACGGCGCTGACGTCGGTGTTCGTCGTGTTGGACACGGTGGTCGCGGACGCCGTGGGGAGCGCGCCGGTCGAGGGGCCGGTGTCGAGGCCGACGATGGCGGCTCCGCTCGCGCCGCCGATCACCGCCGCGGCGAGGGTGCTCGCGGTGACGAGGACGGCGACGCGCTTCTTCTTGGGCCGCGGGGCCGTGAGAACCGGCGCGGCCGCGACCGGCTGCTGGTAGTAGGGGTGGCTGTAGGTCGGCTGTCCGCCGGCCTGGCTCGCCCGGAACTCGTTGTCGTTCATGTCGTCGAGATTCGTCCGCTTCCTTGTGAGAATGCTGTGGAGCAACCGGGAAATCCCCTGAGAAGAATTTCCTGAGAAACCTCAGCCGCGCAGGGGCCTGGGCAGGGCGGGCCAGGTCCGGGACGGCGCCAGGTCGAGAGCGAGCCGGGCCCACCGGTGGGGTGGGACGGTGCTGTTCGGGTCGGCGGCCCGGATGTCCGCGCGGCGCAGGGCGCGCCGGTCGAACAGCGCGTGGGCCGGCGCGCCGGGGTGCTGGTAGGCGGCTGACAGGACCGTCCACAGTGCTCGTTCGGCGGTTCTCGGGAACGGTCGCCTGCGGATCAGCAGGTGTGCGGAGCCGACCCGCGGTGGTGGCGAGAAGTGGTGCGCGCCGATGCGGGACACCAGGGTCATCTCGAAGCGCGCTGCCCACCATGCCTGTTCGACGTGCCGGGGGACGGCGGCGCAGATCCGTTTGGCGAAGCCCCATTCGACGAGCAGTGCGGCGCGGTTGAGCGCGGTGTGCGGGCTGAGCAGGCGGCGGAGGAACGCGGTCGACAACGCGTACGGGATGTTCGCGACCACGAGGAACCTGCGCCGCGGCAACGGGATCTCCCGGGCGTCGGCGTGCACGATGCGAAGGTTCGGCCGGTCACCGAATCGGGTGGTCAGGCGGCGCACGAAATGGTCATCTCGCTCGACCGCGAGAATGCGCGCGCCCGTGGCGATCAGGTGACCGGTGAGGGCGCCCTGCCCGGCGCCGATCTCCAGGACGAGATCGTCGACGCCGACGGCGCAGGACTGGACGAGCTGTGCGGCGATCGCCGGTGTGGCAAGGAAATGCACGCCGGCGGACCGCCCGGCACGGGGTGCCGAGGGCATGGGTACTCCACGTCATGAGTGGGGGGCAGGAGCTCATGACGCAGCGACTGGCGCGCGGGCGGCGCTCGGCGCCGGTGTGGAGGGACAGCCGCTGGGTTATGCGCGCCGCGGGCGGGCGCACATCACGCAGTGCCGGCACAACGTACCCATGGGCCTCACGGTAGCCGTGCGGGCAAGCGGTTTTCCGGAATTGTCGGTGGGTGCCGTTACCGTCGGACCATCATCGTCGAACCGAAGGAGAACAACGATGACGAGCACCGTTACCGGCACCGCTTGCGGCACCGTGGAGATCGCCGTGCCGGGGCCGTTCGACCTCGCGGCCGCCGCCGGTTTCCTCGAGGGGTTCGCCCCGGCGGCGCGGCCGGACGCGGCCGAGGAGCCCGGCACGCTGCGGCTGGCCTTCCCGCTGTCGGGGGAGTGGGTCCACACGGGAGTGAGAGTGCGACAGCGCGCGCCCGGGGTGGTGGAAGTGTCTGTCGTGGGCGGGGAAGGGGAGGTGGCGGAGGCGGCGCGGCAGGTCGCTCGGATCCTGTCACTGGACGTCGACGGCGCCGCGTTCCCGGCCGTGGGCGAGCGCGATCCGGTGGTGGGCGCGCTGCAGTCGCGGTACCCGGGGCTGCGGCCGGTGTTGTTCACCTCCCCGTACGAGGCCGCGTGCTGGGCGATCATCGGCCAGCGCGTCCGCTTCACGCAGGCGGCCGTGTTCAAACAGCGGATCGCGGAGCGGCACGGCCGGCGGCTCGAGGTGGACGGGCGTGCCCTGTGGTCGTTCCCGGCGCCCGCCGAGCTGCTGGCGATGCCCGCGCCGTCGTGGTTGCCGGAGATCAAAGTGGACCGGTTGCGGGTCGTCGCGCAGGCCGCGCTGGACGGGCTCCTCGACCCGGTGTCGCTGCGCGCCATGGAACCGGAGGACGCACTGGACGCTCTGCAAGCCCTGCCCGGCATCGGCGCGTTCTCGGCGCAGCTGGTGCTGATCCGCGGAGCCGGCCACCCGGACGTCTTCCCCGCCGACGAGCGACACCTCCTCGAAACCATGCGACGGGCCTACGACCGGCCGGCCGCGTCCACCGCCGAGCTGGCCGCCATCGCGGAGGAGTGGAGCCCCTACCGCAGCTGGGTGGCACTCCTGTTCCGAGTGGCCCGCGACCGCGGCCCCATCCCCCCACCGCCAGCCGACGGGCAGCCGAGCGACGTAGGCCCAATCTCCCCGCCGACAGCAGAAGGGCCGACGACCACCGAAGCAGCCTGATCACGCGCCCGCCCCCGAAGCCGACGCGTCACACCGAGACACGCCCGGACCGGCCCGCCGCTCGTGGCGGGGTCCTGCCTGCTGCCGGTGCCGAGGTCGTGCTCGCTGCCGGTGGCGAGGTCGTGCCCGCCGCTCGTGGCGGGGTCGTGCCTGCTGCCGGTGCCGAGGTCGTGCTTGCTGCCGGTGGCGAGGTCGTGCCCGCCTGCGGTGGTGGGGTGGTGCCCCCCGCCGTGGTGGGGTGATGCCCACCTGCGGTGGTGGCGTGATGCCCGCTGCGGTGGTGGGGTGATGCCCGCTGCGGTGGTGGGGTTTGGGACTGCCGGGCCGGGCGTGCGCTCGCTGCGGGTGCCGGGGTCGTGCCCGCTGCCGCTGGCGGGTGGCGCCTGCCGCGGTGGTGGGATTCGCGACTGCCGTGCCCGAATCGGCCCGCTGCCGGTGGCGGTATCGGGCCGCCGTGCTCGGAGCCGTGCCTGCCACGTTGGTGGGGTTCGGGACCGCCGTGCCGGAGTGGCCCCGCTGGCAGTGGTTGGGGTGTACCCGCCGCCGTGGTGGGGTGCGGGACAGGCGCGCCGGAACGGGGCCGCTGCTGGCGGTGGGTCTCGGGCTGCCACTGCGGTGTCGGCCACTACCGGTGGCCGGCACTTGAGGCCGCCGCGCCGGGATGGGCCGTTCCCCGTGGCGGGTTCTCGCGCTACTCCGTCCAGGATCGGCCCCTCCGACTCGCGGGCGCCCTCCGGAACCGGCACGCCGGGTCCGACCCGCGGCCCGTCCCTGACCCAAAGGCCGAGGCCAGGGATCCAGGGAACCCCACACCGGTCCAGCCGTACCCGAAGCGCCCGCCGCCCGCGGTCGCCGCCGCATCGTGAGTGCTCGCCACCCGCGGGTGCCGCCGCATCGGGAGCGCTGGCTGCCCGCTGGCCCCCGGCACCGGGGGCGCTCGCCGCCCCCGCGCGCCCGGCGTTCCGCCGCACCCGGCGTCGGCCCGAGCCGGCATCGGCCCTGCCGCGACCACCGATCAACTACCAGTGAAGGAGCTGTGCACGCGATGGGGGTGATAACAGGGAGTGCACTTCACATGTGGTGAGCTTCGCGCGTGAACGAGGCGACGTCAGAGCTCGACGTGCTGGCTGGTCTCTTCGGGGCGCAGCCGGATCCGTCCATCCCGGTGCCGCTGGTGACCGGCGGCGTGGCGCTCCTGCTCGTGCTGTCGGGCGCGCCCTGGCGGCTGGCCCGCAACGTGGTGACGATCGTGCACGAGGCGGGCCACGCGTTGATCGCGGTGCTGGCCGGGCGGCGCCTGCAGGGCATCAAGCTGCATTCCGACACCTCGGGCGTGACGGTGTCGCGCGGCAAGCCCGAGGGGCCGGGCATGGTGCTGACCGCTCTGGCGGGCTATCCGGCGCCGGGGATCCTCGGGCTGCTGTTCGCGAGCCTCCTCGCCGCCGGACGCATCACGGTGCTGCTCGCGCTGGCCGCGTTGCTGCTGCTCGGCGTGCTCGTCATGGTCCGCAACGCCTATGGGGTCCTCTCCGTGGTGCTGACCGCGGGCGGGCTCGCGGTGGTCGCGCTCATCGCCGGGACGCAGGTCCAGGCGTGGTTCGTGTACCTGATCACGTGGTTCCTGCTGCTCGGCGGGATCCGGCCGGTCATCGAGCTGCAGATCAAGCGGCGGCGCGGCGCGGCCCGCGACTCCGACGCGGATCAGCTGGCCCGCCTCACCGGGGTGCCGGCCTCGCTGTGGATGCTGATGCTCGTCGTGATCTCGGTCACCTGCCTCATCGTCGGCGGGGCCTGGCTGCTCGAACCCGCACTGCAGCCCTGACCTGCCCGTGCGGCACACTGGAGGCTCTCTGAGTTTCCGGCGTGGAGGTAGCGGTGTCCGACGAGGTGGCGAAGGCTGTTGAGGAGTGCGCGCGGGCGGCCAAGGCGGCGGCCCCGTCGTTGGCCACCGCGTCCGACGAGGCCATCGACGCCGCACTCACCGGGATGGCGAGCCGTCTCCTCGACGCGCGTGAAGCGGTCCTGGAAGCCAACCGGGCCGACGTGGCACGGGCCGAGCAGGACGGCATGAGCGCCGGGCTGCTCGACCGCCTCACCATCACCGAGGAGCGGCTCACCGGCATGGCCGAGCAGCTGCGTCTGCTCACCGGCGCGCCGCACCCGGACCGTGAGATCCCCTGCGACTCGCTGTCCGGCGGGCTGCGGCTGGTCGAGCGGCGCCGCCCGGTCGGCGTGATCGGCGCGAACTACGAGGCCCGGCCGAACGTGACGGTCGACGTCGCGTCGCAGCTGGTCAAGTCGCGCAACGGGGGTGTGCTGCGTACTGGCTCTGCCGCGCTCGGGTCCGCGCAGCGGCTGCTCGAGGCCGTGATCGCGCCGGCGCTGGCCGACGCGGGCATCGACCCGGGCGTGGTGCAGCTGGTGCCGCGCGTCGAGCGCGAGGCGGCGGCGGCGCTGGTTCGGTTCCCGGACCTGGTGCCCCTGGTGATCCTGCGCGGCAGCGGTGAGAGCACCCGCGCCCTGGCGCTCGAGGCGGCCCAGCACGGCGTCCGGACGCTGGCCCACGCCGACGGCGGCGGCGTCCTGTACGTCGACGAGGCCGCCGACCCGGCGAAGGTCCGCGAGCTGGTGTTCAACAGCCTCGACCGGCTCGGCGTGTGCAATCGGCTCAACCTGCTGCTGATCCACTCCGCGGTGCACGACCAGATGTGGCCGGTCGTGTCCGAAGCGCTGGCCGAGCGGAAGGTGACGCCGTCGCTGCCGCCGTACGACCACGCCATCGGCTACGAGTGGGCGCTGGACTCCGACCACGAGGCCACCGTCACGGTCGCCCAGGTCAGTGGGCTGCCGGAAGCGGTTTCGATCGCCAACGAGCAGACCTCCGGCCTCGCCGCGGGCATCGCCACGGAGAACGCCGACACCGCGGCGGCCTTCTTCGACGGCTACACCGGCACCGGCGTCTTCTGGAACGCCCCGACCCGCCTGCTGGACGGCTTCAAGCTGCTCGCAGTGCCCGAGACGGGCATCAACCTGGACCGCGTGCCCGGGCCTCGCGGGCCGGTGACCTACACCGACCTGTACGTGCGCCAGTACGCGGTGCTGCCCGCGGACCGCTGACCCGAGGACGGACAAGGCCGGTCGGCCCACCTCCGAGTGGTGCCGGCGCCGGCTCGGCCCGGTTGGCCACCCACGCCGCGGGACAGCGGGCTGCGCGCGCGGGGCGGCGCGCGAGAGGGTGCGGGCGCGGGGACTGAGCGGCGAGCGGGAAGCGGGACGTGCGGATACGGGTGCCGCGGTCGCGCGATGAGTGCAGCGCGGGGCGTAGGGATGCGGCCGGATGCGGGTGCCGTTCGCGCGGTGAGTGCAGCGCGGGGCGTAGGGATGTGGCCGGGGTGGTCGGCGGATGCGGGTGCCGTGGTCGCGCGGTGAGCGCAGCACGGTAGGCAGGGATGCAGCCGATGTAGCCGTGCGGGTTCGGCGTGGTCAGGCTCGGCGCAGGACGTACGGGTGCAGCCGGGTGTAGCCGCGCACCGTGACCGGGCGTCGGGACCGCACCGCGAATCCCGGCAGGTCGGCCACCTCGTTCGCCAGCTCGCGGTCGATCAGCACGGTCCCGGGGCGCGCGACCGACGTGAGCCGGGCGGCGACGTTCACCACCGACCCGTACACGTCCCCGAACCGGCTCAGGATCCGGCCCGCCGCCAGGCCCGCTCGCACCTCCGGCAGCTCCGCGTCGGCCGCGGTGCGTTCGGTCAGCGTCAGCGCGATCTCGGCCGCGTCGGCCGGGGTGTCGGCGACGAACAGCACCTCGTCGCCGATCATCTTCACCACCCGGCCGTGGTGCTCGGCGATCACCTCGGTCGCGACTAGCTCGAACGCTTCCAGCACGGTGGCGAGCGAACCCTCGTCGAGACGCCGGGTCAGCCGGGTGTAGCCGACCATGTCGACGAACCCGACGACCTCCGTCCGCGCCTCGAGGTCCTCCTCCGGCGACGCCAGCGCCCGCCCGGCGAACGCCGCCAGGTGCCGCCGCCACACGAAATCCTGCACGCGCTGCAGCTCCGGCAGCAGGCGTTCGACCAGCGTCGCGATCTGCGAGTCGTCCCGGCCGAGGTGCTCGTTCTCGGTGATCAGGGTCCACAGCATCCGCACCTGCCACTCCGCCAGCCGCGACAGGTGCAGGCCCAGCGTGCGCGCGACCGGCGCCTCCAGGCCCTGCTCCAGCAGCCCGGACGAGATCAGCTGGTCCGTGGTGCGCACGGCTTCGATGTCGGCGTCGGTGAAGACCACTTCGTCGTCGCCGACCGTGGCGAACCCCAGCGCACGCCAGAGGCGGGCGGCTCGTTCGATGGGGACACCCGCCTTCTCGGCCACCTCGAGCCGCGTGTAGCGGCGCTTCCCGCCGAGCAGGACCTCCTCGAGGTGTTCGGAGTCCACAGCGGCCTACGTGGTGTGCACGATCAGGACGTCGACCCCGGACTTGCGTGCGGCCTCGGACGGCACCGAGCCGAGCAGCCGCCCGGTGAGGGTGTTGAGGCCGCGGTTGCCGACGACCAGCAGGTCGGCCGACCGTTCGGAGACGACCTTGCGCAGGGCCTCGACAGGTTCCCCGACCACCGCGACCGTCTCGGTCGACCCCGCGCCGGCCTTGAGGGCCCGGTCGCGCGCCGAGCGGAGGGTGTCCTCGGCCGGTGCCGAACCGACCACCTGGTAGGCCTCCTCGCCCAACACGTCCTGGGCCTTCTCCACGTCCTGCCTGCTCGCCGGGTAGTAGGCGCACACGATGACGAGCGTGGCGCCGGAGTCCGCGGCCACGGCCGCCGCCCGGTCAACCGCTCGGAACGATGAATCAGACCCGTCCGTACCGACAACGACGGTCCGGTATGCAGCCATCCGAATACCTCCGGCAAGGGGGCGCACCTGTGCGCTTTCGCAAGTGGCGCCCAAGGTTACTCGCCAGTCGGTTTCTGCGCAGCCCCGCCACCGGGGATCGTTTCACGGTGCGGGCGAAGCGCCGACGGGAGCGCCCCAGCCTGCGACGATCATGCGGGAACGCGCGGGCCGACGGCCCCTGCCCAGGTGCGGAGGGCTGGGGGTGACCGGGGAATCGAGCGCCGGCGCCTTCGCCCGGGGAGCCGTGGGGTTCCGGGCGAGTGGGTTGATCCGCGACCGGGGCGGCTTCGGGGCGAGGCGGCCTCACGGAGCCTGGGGCGGGGTGACTACCCAGGACGAACCCACCGTGCCGGCCCACCACCTGCGCACAACAAGCCCACCAGTCGGCTCTGACCCGGCCCACGATCAGGGCACCCGCGCTGGCCGGCGGACCCAGTCCTGGCTCACCGCGGGCAGCAGCCACCAGCGCACCATGCCGGCTCGCCACTGCGCGCACAACGAGTTCACCAGCCGGAATTGACCCGGTCCACGGTCACCGCATCCGCACTGGCCGACGGACCAGTCCTCCCCGGCTCGCCGCCGGCACCGGCCACCAGTGCACCATCCTCGCCCACTGGCCCAACTCGCCTGAGTCAGAACCAGCCGACTGCCCGAGTCCGCAACCAGCACCTACCGCGGCCCTGGCGGGGCGCCGCTCTGGCCGGGCCGCCTCTCCCGCCCGGCTCATCACGTGCCGAGCCGGTGGGGTGACTGCCGCAACGAGGCGTGCCGGGCGTGGGCGCAGCGGCGGGCGGCCCAGCTTGGCGCAACGGGATTCCACAACGGGGACCCGCGCACGAAAGCCCCGGAGCCGGCTCAGCCGTCAGTCGGCGGGGACCCGGCTCAGTCGTCGGGGAGCCGGCTCAGTCGTCGGGGAGCCGGCTCAGTCGTCGGGGAGCCGGCGCCGCGGAGTCACTGCCGTCCGGAGGGCTTCCCCGCTGAGGCGGCTTCCCGTTCCTCCGGCAGGGGCTCGATGACCGGCTCGGCCTCGCCCAGGGTGGTGTTCGCTTCGATCAGCATCTCGCGCGCGGCCTTGACCTGCTCGGCGATCCCGGCGCGCAACTTGCGCAGCGACTCCACCCGGTCGGCCGCCGCGTTGATGCGGCGCGTCGACTCCTCCGTGGCCTCCCGCACGCGCCGGGCCGCCTCGTCGGACGCCTCCGCCAGGCGCGCGTTCGCCTCGGTGATCGACTCCGTCTTGCGCCGGTTGGCGTCCTCGATCGACTCGCGCCGGCGGCGCTCGATCTCGGCCTTCGCGGCGGCCTCCTCCTCGGCGACCTGCTTGCGGATCGCCGCGGCCTCGTCCGTCGCCTCGCGGACGCGGCGCTCGGCTTCGGCCTTGCTGGTCGCCTCCTGCTCGGCGAGCACGCGCATGGCCTCGGTGCGCCGCGCGGCCATCGCGATCTCGAAGTCCTCTTCGACCTGGGTGCGGCGCTGCTCGGCCTCGCGGTCGAGCCGGTCGCGCTCCTCCTTGGCCTTCGTCGTGATCGACTCGGCCTCGGCGCGCGCGGTCTCCAGCACCTTGCGGTGCTCGGCCTCCATCTCCTTGCGCCGCGCGTCCAGCTCGGACAACAGCTGCTCGTAGCGGGCGCGCATCGCGCTGGCGTCGGACTCGGCCTTGGCCCGGATGTGCCCGGCCTCGGCCTCCGCGCGCGCCCGCGTGTCGGCGGCCTCCTCCTGCGCCAGCCGCAGCATCCGCTGCAGCCGCTCGGACAGGCCCTCGACCGTCGTCGGCGGCTGGCCCAGCCGCTCGACCTGCCCGCGCAGGCTCTCGATCTCCCCGCGAGCCTGCTCGAGCTGCCGGGCGAGGTCGCCGGCCTGCGAGATGGCGGCATCCCGGTCGGCGGCGAGCATTTTCAGGTCGCTGTCCAGCCGTTCGAGGTGCTCGTCGACCTGGTGGCGGTCGTAGCCGCGCTTGGCCAGGTCGAAACCCGCGCCGAGCGGTACCAGCTCTCGTTCGTCGCCAAGGCTCATGACGCCAGACTACTTAGGCGCCGCGGAACAAATTGATCCGCATCAGATGCGTCTTCGACAACACCCCAGATCAGCACGACGTCGCCCGGTGGTGACCAGCTGCCGGCAGACGGTGGAGTCGACCAGGCGGGGCTGAGTTTGACCGGCCGGCCAATCAAGGCGCACCATGGAGGCGCGGAGACCGCAGCGGCGTGGTCTCCCGGATCGGGTTCGGAGGTGATCACGAATGGCTGATCGTTCGAAGCGGGCGTGGACCCGTCCGCACGACTGGGCCGAGGTCGTGCTCGGGGTGGTGGCGCTGCTGACGCCACTGTGGGCCGCCACCGACACCACCACCATGTGGACGATGATCGTCCTGGGTGCCCTCATCGCTCTCGACGGGCTGCTGTCGCTGTCGATGCCGGGCCTCGTCTACGGCGAGGGCGTGCAGGTCGTCCTGGGCGCTCTGCTGTTCATCGCCCCGTGGGTGATGACCTACACCGGGCTGACCGTGGCGTCCTGGTCCTCGTGGATCATCGGCGCCCTGACCGTGATCGCCGGGCTGGCGGCCCTGCCCGTGGCGAACTCGGTGCACCGTCGAGGGATGACGACCGCGCACTGAGGCGCGGTCGCCTCGCCGGCCCACGGCGCACCGGTTTCGGTTAGCGTGGTGGGCCGGCGGGCTGGTACGAGAGGCGGGCGGAGTGGCGCGAACCGATCACGGGGACGATCTCCCGGCCAAGGAGCGGATCCTCCGGGCGGCCGAGGAACTGTTCGCCGAGAGCGGGTTCGACGCCACTCCGACCTCCCGGATCGCCGAGCGGGCCGACGTCCCGAAGGGGCTCGTGCACTACTACTTCCGCCGCAAGTCCGACCTGCTGAGCGCGCTGATCAAGCGGCTGCCGGAGGAGCAGATCGATCCCGCGCAGGTCGTCGTGCCGGGCGACATCGCGGAGAGCCTGCGGCGGCTGGTGTCCGCGCTGGACACGCGCCTGGCGGGCTCGCGGATGCTGTCGCACCTGCTGTGGCGGGAGGCGGACACGCACCGCGCGGTGCGGGACGCGTTGCACGAGCGCTTCCAGCAGCTGGTCCGGCAGGTGCGATCGGTGATCATCGCCGCGGGTGAGGGCGGGCTCGCGGTCGCCGACGTGGACAGCGCGGCCGGGCTGCTGGCGCTCGCGGTCAGCTACCGGCACTCCGTGGCCCGGCACGCGGGCGACTCCCCGCCGGACCTGATGGAACGGGAGCTGAACTTCATCGCCGACGCGCTGATGGCGCGCCCGGCGCCCTAGTGGGACGCGGCGGGCTCGACGAGTTCGACGAGCACCCCGCCGGCGTCCTTCGGGTGCACGAAGTTGACCTTGCTGTTCGCGGTGCCCCGCTTGGCCTTCTCGTAGAGCAGGCGCAGGCCCTTGGCGCGCAACGCCTCCGCGGCGGCCTCGACGTCGGTGACGCGGTAGGCGAGCTGCTGCAGGCCGGGCCCCTTGGTGTCGAGGAACTTGCCGATCGTGGAGTCCGGGCGCAGCGGCGCGAGCAGCTGGATGGCCGGGCCGGACTCGTCGCCGGGCGCGTGCAGCATCGCCTCGCGCACGCCCTGCTCCTCGTTGACCTCGGTGTGCGTGGCGATCATGCCGAAGTTCGCCGCGTAGAAGTCGATCGCGGCGTCCAGATCGGCGACGGCGATGCCGACATGGTCGATGGTCGTCACGAACGGCTTCAGCGCGTCATCCATAGTGGTGAGGATAAGGCGTGGCACCCGGCCGCGTGGGTGCCACGGCTCACACCTGTACTGAGCGGTCCCGCCGGGTATCGTCGGATCGACCGCCGTTGTTCGTTTTGGGAGGCTGCCGTGTCCGGTTCCGTCATCCTGGGTGCCGCGCGTACCCCGATCGGGCGTCTGCTCGGGTCATTGAAGGACTTCTCGGGCGCCCAGCTCGGCGGTATCGCCATCAAGGCCGCACTCGAGCAGGCCGGGGTGTCCCCGGACGCCGTGCAGTACACGATCATGGGCCAGGTCCTCACCGCCGGCGCGGGCCAGATCCCGGCCCGGCAGGCCGCGGTCGCCGCGGGCATCCCGATGGACGTGCCCGCGCTGACGATCAACAAGGTGTGCCTGTCCGGCCTGGACGCGATCGCGCTGGCCGACCAGCTCATCCGCGCCGGCGAGTTCGACATCGTCGTCGCGGGCGGCCAGGAGTCGATGACCCAGGCGCCGCACCTGCTGCCCAAGTCGCGCTCCGGCTTCAAGTACGGCGACACCACCCTGCTCGACCACATGGCCTACGACGGCCTGTTCTGCGCCTTCGACCAGTGCGCGATGGGCGCCTCGACGGAGAAGTACAACTCCCGCTACGGCATCACGCGCGAGCAGCAGGACGAGTTCTCCGCGCGGTCGCACCGCCTCGCGGTCGCGGCGACCGAGGCCGGCCGGTTCAAGGCCGAGCTCGCGCCGGTGTCCATCCCGCAGCGCAAGGGCGACCCGGTGATCTTCGACGCCGACGAAGGCGTCCGCGCCGACACCACCGCGGAGAGCCTGGCCAAGCTGCGCCCGGCGTTCGCCTCCGACGGCACCATCACCGCGGGCTCGGCGTCGCAGATCTCCGACGGCGCGGCCGCGGTGGTCGTCGCCAGCCGGGCGAAGGCCGAGGAGCTGGGCCTGGAGCCGCTGGCCGAGATCGGCGCGCACGGTGTCGTCGCCGGGCCGGACGCGAGCCTGCACGAGCAGCCGGCGAACGCGATCAAGGCCGCGCTGGCGAAGGCGAAGCTCGACGCGAGCGCGCTGGACCTGGTGGAGATCAACGAGGCCTTCGCCGCGGTGGGCCTGGTGTCGACCGAGAAGCTGGGTATCGACCCGGAGATCGTGAACGTCGACGGCGGCGCGATCGCCCTCGGCCACCCGATCGGCGCGTCCGGCGCCCGGCTCGCCGTGCACCTGGTGCACGAGCTGCGCCGCCGCGGTGGCGGTCTCGGCGCGGCCGGGCTGTGCGGTGGCGGTGGCCAGGGTGACGCGCTGCTGATCAAGGTGCCCGCGCTGTAGTGCCGCTGGACGTCGGGGACCTCGTCGACCGCGCGCGGGACGGGCAGCCGCGCGCGGTCGCCAGGCTGATCTCGCTGGTCGAGGACGCCCACCCGAAGCTGCGCGAGGTGGCCGCGGCGCTCACGCCGCACACCGGCCGGGCGCGGGTGATCGGCCTCACCGGGCCGCCCGGGGTCGGCAAGTCGACCTCGACGTCCATGCTGCTGTCCGCGTTGCGCGCCGAAGGCAAGCGGGTCGGCGTGCTCGCCATCGACCCGTCGTCGCCGTTCTCCGGCGGGGCGCTGCTCGGCGACCGGATCCGGATGACCGAGCACGCCACCGACCCGGGCGTGTTCATCCGGTCGATGGCCACCCGCGGGCACCTCGGTGGCCTGTCCTGGGCCACGCCGCAGGCGGTGCGGGTGCTCGACGCCGCCGGGTTCGACGTCGTCCTCATCGAGACCGTCGGCGTTGGCCAGTCCGAAGTGGACGTCGTGAAGCTGGCCGACACCACGGTGGTGCTGCTGGCGCCCGGTCTCGGGGACGGCATCCAGGCGGCCAAGGCCGGCGTGCTGGAGATCGCGGACGTGTTCGTGGTGAACAAGGCCGACCGCGACGGCGCCGAAGCCGTGGTGCGCGACCTGAAGCAGGTGATCGCCTTCGCGCGCCGCGAGATCCGGGGCGAGAGCTGGCGGCAGCCGATCGTGCGGACGGTCGCCGTGCGCGGTGAGGGGGCGCCGGACCTGGTCAAGGCGCTGTCCGAGCACCACGACTGGCTGTCCTCGCACGGCGAGCTGGCCCGCCGCCGCGCCGAGCGCGCCGCCGGCGAGGTGGAGGCCATCGCGCTGCGCGAACTGCAGGCCCGGCTGACCGATCTGCGCGGCGGCGGGCACCTGCCGGCGGTGGCGAAGAAGGTCGTCGAGCGCGAGCTCGACCCGTACACGGCGGCGGACGAACTGCTCGCCGCCCTACGGGGCGACCGCTCGTAGCAGCCCGTCCACCAGCGCCTCCACCGCGGGCCCGAACGCGTGCTCGGCCGGCGTCGCGTACCCGATCACCAGCCCGCCCGGGCCGGACGTACTCCAGTAGCGGCTCAGGTGGTCCACGGCCACCGACCGCTGCCGCAGCGCGCGCAGCGCCGCGGTCTCGTCGGGCACCCGCAGCACCAGGTGCAGGCCCGCGGAAATGCCCTCCGGCGCGAACCCCGGCGGGAGAGCGGCGAGCAGACGGTCGCGGCGACGGCGGTAGGCGGTGCGGCGCTGCCGGACGTGCCGGTCGTACGCCCCGGACCGCAGCAGGTCGGCGAGGATCAGGTGGTCCAGCACGGGCGTGCGCCACCCCAGCGAAAACATGACCTCCCGCACCGGCCCGACCAGGCGCCGGGGCAGGACCAGCCAGCCGATCCGCAGCGCGGGCGAGAGGGTCTTGCTCACCCCGCCGGCGTAGACGATCCCGTCCGGCGCGAGCGACTGCACCGCGCCGACCGGCTGGCGGTCGAAGCGGAACTCGCCGTCGTAGTCGTCCTCGATCAGCAGCCCGCCGGCCGCGGTCCAGCCCGCGAGCGCGGACCGGCGTTCCGGTGCGAGCGTGACTCCGAGCGGGTACTGGTGCGCGGGCGTCGCGACCGCGACCGGACTGTCCAGTTCGGACACCACGATGCCGTCGTCGTCGACCGGGACCGGCACGATCTTCGCGCCGGCGCGGCCCGCCGCCTCGCGGAACTCCGGCAGCGACGGGTCCTCGAACGCGATCTCGTCGAACAGGTGCCCCAGCACCGTGATCGCCTGGGAGTACCCGCCGCACACCACGATCCGGTCCGGCTCGGCGAGCACACCGCGGCTGCGCGCGAGGTAGCGGGCCAGTGCCTCGCGCAGCACGGCGGGCCCGGCGGGGTCGCCGTAGTCGAACGCGCGGGCCGGCATCGAGTGCAGCGTCCGCCGGGCGGCGGACGCCCACGCCGCGCGCGGGAACGACGACAGGTCGGGGCGGCCGGGGAAGAGGTCCCAGCGCGCGTCGCGGAACCACGCCGACGTGGGCGGGCCGGGCATCTCGTGCGGTTCGGCCGGGGTGTGGGTGCGGGCGGCGACGCGGGTCGGCGCGCCCTGCCTGGAGCGCAGGTAGCCTTCGACGGCCAGGTCGTTGTAGACGCGGGTGACCGTGCCGCGGGCGATGCCGAGGTCGGCCGCGAGCGCGCGGGTGGACGGCAGCGGCGTCCCCGGCGCCAGGCGGCCCACCCGGATGGCGAGGCGCAGCGCCTCGGCGAGGCCGCGCCGGCCGCTGCCGGGGTCCCAGTCCAGGTGCAGATCGGAACTGGACCACGAACCCGTCATGAAACTGGACCATACCGGTGGGCCAGTCGGGTCTAGCGTGGACGTCATGACGAAGCGAATCCAGTTGTCCGCCGCGCTGCCCGAGGCCTACCAGTCCATCCTCACCCTGCACTCGGTGGTCGAGAAGGCGGCCGCGAACGCGGGGCTGGACCAGCGGCTGATCGAGCTGGTGAAGATCCGCGCGTCGATGCTGAACGGGTGCGCCTTCTGCCTCGACATGCACGCGCGGGACGCCCGCAAGCTCGGCGAGAGCGAGCGGCGCATCCTCATGCTCAGCACCTGGTGGGAGACCGAGCTGTACACCGAGCAGGAGCGGGCCGCGCTCGCGCTGACCGACGCGATGACCCGCCTGCCGCAGAACCAGGACGTGCCGGACGAGGTGTACGAGGAGGCCACGCGCGTGTTCACCGAGGAGCAGTACGTCGCGGTCGCCTGGGCGGCCACGGTGATCAACGCGTTCAACCGGCTGGGCGTCACCAGCCACAAGCCGCTCCCGGCGGAGGGGAAGTGAGCGCGGAGGCACTGCGCGCGCTGCACGTGCCGGGCGACCCGCTGATCCTGCCGAACGCGTGGGACGCCGACACCGCGCGGCTGGTCGAGGAGGCCGGATTCCCGGTGGTGGCGACGTCGTCGGTCGCCGTCGCCGCCGCGCTGGGGTACCCGGACGGTGAAGCCGCGCCGGCCGAGGAGATGTTCGCGGCGGCCGCCCGCATCGCGCGGGCGGTGTCGGTGCCGGTGACGGTCGACGCCGAGAGCGGGTACGGGCTGTCCGGGCGTGAGTTCGCCGACCGGCTGCTGGCGACCGGGGCGGTCGGGTGCAACTACGAGGACACCGACCACGCGGCCGGCGGGCTGCGGCCGGCCAGGGAGCAGGCCGCGCGGATCGCGGCGGTGCGCGAGGCCGCGGGGCGGGACCTGGTGATCAACGCGCGCATCGACGTGTTCCTGCGCGCACCGGACGCGCGGGCGGCGCTGCCCGAGGCGATCGAGCGGGCCAGGGCCTACCTCGACGCCGGGGCGGACTGCGTGTACCCGATCCTGTTGCGGGACGAGGCGGTGCTGGCCGAGTTCGTGCGGGCGGTGAGCCCGGCGGCGGTGAACGCGAACGGCCCGGACTTCGCGGCGCTGGCGCGGCTGGGCGTCGCGCGGATCTCGATGGGCGCCGGCCTGTGGCGCGCAGCTCGCGACCGGCTCACCGAGCACCTGAAGTCCCTGCGCGCCTGACGAACCCGGGAAGGTGCGTACCCCGCGGACGCACCTTCCCGGCCGGGCTGTCAGCAGGACTGCTTGTAGAAGTACTGCTGGTTGGCGTCCATGTTCGCCTTGGTGAGGGAGTGCAGTGGCGCGGTCAGCTTGCGCGTGACCGGCTTGCCCTCCAGCGCCGCGACCGCCTGCTGGACGCCCTGCTGTCCGATCATCTGCGGGTCCTGCGCGATCAGCGCCTGGTACTCCCCGCTGCGCAGACCATCCACTTCGGACGGGCTGGCGTCGAAGCCGATCAGGTTGACCTGACCCACCTTGCCCGCGTTGCGCAGACCCGTCGCGGCGCCCTCGCCGGTGTTGAGGTTCGTCGCGAAGATCCCGACCAGGTCCGGCGTGGAGGCCAGCGCCGCGGTCACCTTCGCCGCCGCCTGTTCCGGCTCGTTCTGCGTGAACTGGACGCCCACCGACTTCAGGTTCGGGTACTTCTTCAGCTGCTCCTCGAACCCGGCCGCGCGCGCGTTCGTCGTCGAGGTGCCCGCGATCGTGTCCAGCACCAGCACCGAACCGGACTTCCCGGCCGCCAGCTGGGCCAGCGTGTCCGCCGCCATCTGGCCGCCCTGCGTGCTGTCCGACGAGATCGACGACTGCGCCACGCTGGTGTCCTTCAGCGCGGTGTCCACCTCGATGATCTTCACCCCGCGCGAGGCGACCTGCTGGATCGGCGCGAGCATCGCCGTGTCGTCGGTCGGGGCGATCAGCAGCGCGTCGGGCGGGTTCGAGCCGAGCGCGTTCACCTTCTCGGTCTGCAGCGCCGCGTCGAACTTCTGCGGTGCGGACACCTCCAGCGCGTACCCGAGCTTCTGCGCCTCGGCCTGCGCGCCGCACTGCATCGAGATGTAGAACGGCTCGGCCTGCACACCCGGGATCAGTGTGAGCCGCTTGGTGTTCTCGTCCGGGCCACCCCCGGAACCGCCGACCTGACCGGACCCGCACGCCGCCAGCAACACCGCGGCCGCCGCCAGCCCGGCGATCCTCGTCACCTTCATCGATCCCTCTCCCTACGTCGTTGTCCGAGATGTCAGCGGGAACTGCGCGCCCGGCGGCGCCGCTGGTCGAACCACACCGCGGCGACCAGCACCGCACCGACCGCGATCATCTGCCAGAAGTCCGGCACGTGCGTGATGTTGAAACCCTTCTTCAGCACGGCGGGGATGAACACCCCGATCACCGTGCCGAGCACCGATCCGACACCGCCGAACAGGCTCGTCCCGCCCATCACGGTCGCGGCGATGGCGTTGAGGTTGTCATTGGTGTGCGCGGTGATCGTGGTCGACGCGTAGTAGGCCAGCGACAGGAACCCGGCCACCCCGGCGAGGAACCCGGTCAGCAGGTACACCTTGAGCAGGTGCGCGGTCACCGCGATCCCGGCGCGCCGCGCGGCCTCGGCGTTGGAGCCCACGGCGTAGGTGTACCGGCCGAACCGCGTGGTGTGCAGCAGCCACGCCCCGATCAGCGTGATCACCACGGCCACCAGCACCAGGTTCGGGACGCCGCCGAACGACGTGCCGTAGCCGAGCGTGCGGTTGAGCACCGTCGGCACGCTGCGCACGTCCGAACCGCCGTTGAGCAGGTACGCCGCCCCCAGCGCGGCCCCCATCGAGCCGAGCGTCACGATCAGCGGCGGGATCTTCGCGACCGCGATGAGCAACCCGTTGATCAGGCCCCACGCCGTGCCGGCGAGCACCGCCGCGACCAGCCCGGCCGTGATCACGCCCCACCCGGCCGCGCTCGCGTTGCCGCCGGAGAGCCACTCCATCGTCTTGCCGCACACCATGCCGGCGAAGATCAGCACCGACCCGACGGACAGGTCGATGCCGGAGGTGATGATCACGAACGTCATCCCGACCGACAGCACGAGCAGCACCGAGGTCTCGATCAGCAGCGTCTGGAACGTGAACAAGGTGGCGAACTCGTTCGGCGCGAGCACGGTGAACACGGCGATCAGCGCGAGCAGCACCAGCGCGATCCAGAACGTGTTGGCGCCGGCCAGGCGCTGCCCCAGGGACCGCTTGCCGATCCCGCCCTCGACCTCGGTCTGGATCGCGGTGCTCACCGGGCCGCCTCCTCGTGCGTCAGTGCCCCGGTCATCGCGGCCACCAGGTCCTCCAGCTTGGTCTCCGACGCCACGAACCGGGCCACGCGCGTGCCCAGCCGCAACACCTCGACGCGGTCGGCGACGGACAGCACCTCGGGCATGTTGTGGCTGATCAGGACCACCGCGATGCCCTCGTCGCGGACCCGCCGGATCACGTCCAGCACCCGCTCGCGCTGCACCACGCCGAGCGCGGCGGTCGGCTCGTCCATGAACACGACCTTCGACGCCCACACCACCGACCGCGCCACCGCCACGCTCTGCCGCTGCCCGCCGGACAGCGATCCGATCGGCACGTCCGCGCTCTGCAGCGTCACACCCAGGCGGTCGAACTCCTCGACCGCGCGCCGGCGCATCTCGGCCTTGTCGAGCATCCCCAGCCTGCCGAGGATGCCGCGGCGCTTGATCTCCCGGCCGAGGAACAGGTTGGCCGCCGGATCGAGCTCCGGGGCGACCGCGAGGTCCTGGTACACCGTCTCGATGCCCATCCGCCGCGCGGTCGTCGGCGAGTCGAGCGACACCGTCCTGCCATCCAGCACGATCTCGCCGGACGTCGGCTGCTCCGCTCCGGACAGGCACTTGACGAGGGTGGACTTGCCCGCGCCGTTGTCCCCGATCAGTGCGGTCACCTCGCCGGCCCTGGCCTGGAAGGACGCCCCGCGCAGGGCCTCCACCGAGCCGTAGCGCTTGACCAGGTTCCGTGCGTCGAGCAGGACGGTGTCGTTCATCAGCGCGCTCCGGGGGCCGGGGGACGGCAGCGGATGACGGTCAGGTCGCCGGCCAGTTCGAGCTGCCCGGCGGCGTGCGGGACGACCAGCGTCTCGCCCTTGGCGACGTCGATCTCGCCGCCGTGTTCGGTGCGCAGCGTGCCCTGGCCGTCCAGCGCGACGAGCACGGCGAACGACGGGTCGAGCGCGAGCGACGGCGACGGGCGCAGCTGGTCGGCGCGGAAGAACTCCGCCGACCCGGGGGCCAGCAGGTCCACAGTGGACCCTTCCGCGTCCGCGGTGTGCCTGACGATCGTGGTCAGCCGCTCCTCGTCCCAGCCGGAGGTGTCCAGCGCCGTCAGCGCGGTGTCGAAGCCGAGCCCCAGGTGCCCCTGCTCGGGGTCGTCCAGGAAGTCGCGCCACTCGATGGTCAGCGAGAAGTCGGTCGGCTGCTGCAACTCGACGACGAACACGCCGGCGCCGATCGCGTGCGGCAGCCCGGCCGGGATGTAGACCGTGTCACCGGCGCGCACCGGGACGCTGTTCAGCGCGCCCAGCATCGCGTCGGTGTCCTGCTCCCGCACCCATTCGCCAACCGTGGCCGGGTTGACGGTCTCGCGGAAGCCGGGGTAGACGCGCGGGTCGTCGCCGCTGGTGCCGACGACGATCCACGCCTCGGTTTTGCCGAAGTGCGAATCGAAGTGCCGGCGCGCGAAGCCGTCGGTGGGGTGGAAGTGCACCGGCAGCCGCTGACCGGCGTCGAGCAGCTTGACCAGCAGCGCGGTGGAGTCGTGGAACGCTGACACGTGCTCGGCGCCGAGCCAGGACTCCGGGTCGTCGCGGACCGCGTCGCGCAGCCACCGGCCGTCGGGCAGGCGGGTCAGGCCGGCCTCCTCCTGGCCGAAGCGGGTCGTGGTGGACGCGACCCAGTCTTCGGGGCCGAACGCCGAGTCCGAACCGGACACTCCGCGGAGCGCGGCGATGGCCGCGCCGCCGCGGTAGAACTGGGCCGGCTGGTTCGCCGGCAGCTTGATCGGGGCGGTCACGGGGCCACCTCGCCGGAGCCGCGGGGGACGAGAGTCACGGGCAGGACAACCTTTCTCGGAGCGGAGGCATCGCCGTTGATGCGGGCGAACAACAGCTCGGCCGCCGCCGACCCGAGACGGCTGACGTCGTGCGCGACGACGGTGACCGGCGGGTCGAGCAGGTCGGCGAGTTCGAAGTCGTCGAAACCGACGATGGCGGGTCGCGAAGTGACGTGCGCCAGCGCGCGCAGCAGGTGGACCGTGACGCGGTTGTTGCCGGCGATGATCGCGGTGGCCGGGTCCGGGCCGGCGAGCAGGCGGGCCACGGCGTCGGCGACGCTCCGCGCGGTCGGCGGGCGCAGGATCGCCAGGCGCTCGTCGACGGGGAGGCCGGCGCGGGCGCACCCTTCGCGGAAGCCGCGCAGGCGCTCGGCCGCGGTGTAGATGTCCGGCCGGTCGCCGAGGAACGCGATGCGGCGGTGCCCGTGCCGGGCCAGGTGGGCGACCGCCGCGACGGTGCCGCCCACGTTGTCGACCAGCACGGTGTCGGCGGCGACGTCGCCGGCCGGGCGGTCGACGAACACCACGGGCGTGCCGGCCCGCATCTCGGGGACCAGGTAGCCGTGGTGGGTCCCGGCCGGGACGACCAGCAGCCCGTCGACGCGGCGGGAGCAGAACTCCAGGGCCAGCTCGCGCTCGCGGTCGGAGTCCTCCTCCGAGGAGCCGGACAGCACGTGCCTGCCGAACGCGGTGGCCACCTTCTCCACGGCGCGGGTGAGCTCGGAGTAGAAGGGGTTGCCCACGTCCTCGACGACCAGGCCGACCGTGCCGGTGGTCGAGCCGCGGCGCAGGTTGCGGGCGCCGAGGTTGCGCCGGAACCCCAGCTGGTCGATGGCCGCCAGGACGCGCTCGGCGGTCTCCGGGTGCACCGCCGGCTCGTCGTTGACCACGCGGGACACCGTCTTGATGCTCACGCCGGCCAGGCGCGCCACGTCGTTCATCGTGGCACGGCGGGACGCTTTACGCGGACCTGACGACAACGTTGTCATAGCGGTGTGGATTTCACACCACCGGGCCGCAGGGTGTCAACCACACGCCACGTCCGGCGGCCCGTCGAGCTGCCTTCGCTCCGCCGCGGGAGGGCCGGCGGACCGCGATGCCGGAGCCGCCGGCGGGATCCCGCGATCTGGGACGTGCGATCCTCTGTGGACCGCCGATGTGTCCTGTGCCACGCGGATTTCCGTTACGCGGGTGGGCTCGTGAGGATGATCACGACCCCCGGAGTTCCGGTGAGGACCATCACGCCTCACACTGGGTACCGAAACGTCCGACAGCGTGGTTGAACGTAACCGGGGTCGGACGTTTTCTCATGTGCTTCTCACGAGGAGGAAAGCAGTGACCAGCAAGGCCGCTCTCGTGTTCCGCGTGGCCGCCGTCGCCGAGGCGCTGTCCTGGGCGGGTTTGCTGATCGGGATGTTTCTGAAGTACGTCGTCGACGCTCCGAACGAGGGGGGCGTGCCGGTGCTCGGCATGGTCCACGGCGTCGTCTTCGTCGTCTACCTGGTCGTCTCGCTGTCCGTGTTCAAGCCGCTGGGCTGGCGCCCGCGCGTGCTCGTCATGGCGCTGCTGGCCAGCATCCCGCCGCTGTTCACCTGGTGGTTCGAGACCTGGGCCCTGCGCACCGGCAAGCTGGACGGCCCGCAGCGGCTGACCCACGGTGGCACCGGTCTGATCGTCCGCGACACCGTCTCCGCCTGATCGCTTTCGCCGGCGCCGCCTCCGCGACCGCGGAGGCGGCGTTTCGCGTGTCCGCTACCCGTCGAAGTCGCCGGTGGCCTTGCGCACCTTCGTGAGCAGGTCCGACAGCTGCTCGGTCTGCTTCGGCGTGAGGCCCACCAGGCCGAAGTCGATGTCGGTGACCGCCTTCGTGGCGTCCTCGAGCCGCGCGTGGCCGTCGTCGGTGATCTCCACCAGCGTGGTGCGCCGGTCGGTCGGGTGCGGTACCCGCTTGACCAGCCCGTCCTTCTCCAGCCGGTCCACGATGTTGGTGACGCTGGTCGGATGCAGCTGCAGCCGTTCGCCCATGACCCGCATCGGCAGCGCCCCGCGTCGCGCGAACGACAGCAGCACCAGCGCCTCGTAGCGCGCGAACGTCAGGCCGTGCGGTTTGAGCGCGCCGTCGACCGCCGACTGGACGATCTGCTGCACGCGCATCACGCCGGTGACCGCCGCCATCGTCGCGGACGGCCCGATCCGGTCCTCCCACAGCTGCGCGGCGCGGGCGATCGGGTCGAAAGGCAGCGGGCGGTTCATGGCAGGGAAGCTACCAGCGGGTTCTTGACCGAGGGGGCAGGGTAGTGCGCAAAGTGTCGCAAGTGTGAGGAGAGCCGATGATCGTCGCGTTCAGCGTGAGCCCGTCCGGCGGTGACCCGGACGGCGGGGTCAGCGAAGCGGTCGCCAGGGCCGTGCGGGTCGTCCGGGAGTCGGGTCTGCCGAATTCCACCAACGCGATGTTCACCAACGTCGAGGGCTCGTGGGACGAGGTCATGGACGTCGTGAAACGGGCCGTGGAGGCGGCGGGCGAGGGCGCCGCCCGGGTGTCGCTGGTCTTGAAGGCGGACATCCGGCCCGGCTACGACAGCGGTCAGCTGGAGGCGAAGGTCGCCCGGCTCGAGGAGCACCTGCGGTGAAACGCCGGACAGTACATGCCAGGATGGAAGCGTGACAAATCCACGCGCATCAGCAGCGAAGTCAGCCGCCATGTCCGCCGCGCTGTCCGGCGCGGTGGATCTGTCCGCGCTCAAGGCCCGTGCCGAGGCCCAGCGCAGCGCCCCGCCGCAGGCGAGCGGCGGCGCGCCGGCCGGCGGGGGAGCGGCCGGGGGTGCCGTCGTCGACGTCACCGAGGCCACCTTCCAGGCCGAGGTCGTCGACCGGTCCCTGCAGCAGCTCGTCGTGGTGGACCTGTGGGCCGAGTGGTGCGGCCCGTGCAAGCAGCTCAGCCCCGTGCTGGAGCGGCTGGCCGAGCAGTCCGGCGGCGCGTGGCGGCTGGCGAAGGTCGACGTGGACGCCAACCCGCGCATCGCGCAGGTCTTCGGGGTCCAGTCGATCCCGACGGTCGTCGCCATCGCGGGCGGGCAGCCGGTCGACGCGTTCTCCGGTGCGCTGCCCGAGCCGGAGATCCGCAACTGGCTGGACCGGTTGCTCGAGGCGCTGAAGGGCAAGCTGCCGGGCGTGCCGCCGTCGGACGGCGGCGAGGTCGAGGAGCCCGAGGACCCGCGCTTCACCGAGGCCGAGGCCGCGTTCGAGCGCGGCGACTTCGCCGAGGCCGAAGCCGCCTACCAGCGGATCCTGGACGTCGAGCCGGCCA
Source organism: Amycolatopsis thermophila (assembly GCF_030814215.1). Taxonomy (NCBI): domain Bacteria; kingdom Bacillati; phylum Actinomycetota; class Actinomycetes; order Pseudonocardiales; family Pseudonocardiaceae; genus Amycolatopsis; species Amycolatopsis thermophila. The sequence goes on from NZ_JAUSUT010000001.1 coordinate 3,576,084, forward strand.
ACGAGCTGGCCAAGGCCGGCCAGGCGCAGGTCCGGTTCGCCGCCAGGGCCGCCGCGGCCGACCCGGCGGCCGTCCCGAGGGCCGACGCCGCTCCGGACGACCTGGAAGCCCAGTTCGCGGCCGCCGACTACGAGGTGGCGACCGGCAAGGTCGAGGACGGGTTCTCCCGGTTGATCGAGGCCGTGCGGCGGACCGCCGGCCAGGACCGGAACCGGGTGCGGGAGCACCTGGTGGGGCTGTTCGAGCTGTTCGACCCCGCGGATGAGCGGGTCGCGGTGGCTCGGCGGAACCTGGCTTCTGCGTTGTTCTGACGCCGGTAGCCGCTACGCGGGTGGGTGCGCCGGGGTCCGGAGCCCCGGCACCCGCGTAGCGCGCGAACCCGCGCACCGACCGGCGACGGCATCACCCGTACTGGGTGGAGCAGGGCTGCGACCCCTCCAGGTACCCGGTCCGCATCGCCTCGACGCGGTTGAACCCGCTCGCCGCCGATGTGCCGTTCACGTCGGCCGCCACGAGCGAATCGGGTCGCAGCAGGTCCGAGATCGCCTCGTCCAGGTCGCCCGCGGAGATCCGCAACTGGTCGCCGCCCTGCAGGTGGGTCGTCGCCGCCGCCCAGGCGCCCACCAGGCACGCCGTCCGGAGCCCGGCGTTGGCGTTGTCGAGCGACGCCCCGACACCCTTCTGGATGCCGATCGCGTACCGGGACGCGACCTCGGAGAACGCTGCGAAGTCGCCGTGCCCGCCGCGGCTGGATCCGCTGAACTCGCCCTCCTGGTCCACCGGCTGCCCCAGTTCGGACAGCGCCGCGAGGTCGATGCTCACCGTGTTGTCGCTCGCGCAGTACGTCGCAGGCGGGGTGGCCGGACCGCTCGCGCACGACCCGCCGTTGTCGACGATCTCCGGGGCCTTGACCCCGGCCCGCTGGAAGGCCTGGTCCAGGCTCGCCTGGAGGGCGGTGATCGCCTCCCGGTCGATCGTGATGTCGCCGTCCCGGTCGCCCGCGTCGAAGGGCCGCTCGGTCAGGCGCGGCTGGATGTTGTCCATCGTCATCCCCGCGCACTCCTTCGGCCCCCGCTCGAAGCCGATCTGGAAGGCGTAGATGCGGTCGAACCCGGTGCCGTGCGCGGACCGGTCGGTCGCCGACGTGCCCGCGCTGTCGCGCACCAGGAACAGCGACGACAGCGCCGAGTTCAGCCCGTCGGAGGTGGACACGGCGAAGTACTTGCTCTTGCCCTCGGCGACCCACCGGTAGTAGCCGCCGGCGAAGCAGTCGGCCTGCTGCTCCTTGACGATCGTGGGGGTGTTGCGGGTGATGCCCGCCTTGTCGCCGAGCCGGTACTGCACCGCGTGGCCGAACTCGTGCGCCAGCACCGTGACCACCGACAGCGGCCCGAACTTGTCCATCATCGTCGGCAGCAGGACCCCGCGGTCCCAGGCGACGGAGTCGTCGACGCTGCAGTAGAAGGCGTTGGCGTTCTTCTCGGTGTCGCCGCAGCCGTTCTCCTGGTTCGGGCCCTCGGAGTCGTAGGACAGCAACGATTTCACCGGCTCGAACGGCATGTCGAACCCGGACGGGAGGGCATCGGACCAGTAGTCCTCGACGTCGGCGATGGTGGCGATGGCGATGCGGTCCGCCTCGTCGTCGCCGGCGTTGGTCACGTCCAGGTCCGGTTCGGGCGCGTTCGGCTTCAGGCCGCTCTCGAAGTGCGTGACCGGCAGCCCGGCGACGTCACCCTCGCCGAACGAGGCGGGCTTGCCGCTGCTGCAGCCGGCCAGCCCCAGCGCCACCACCCCGGTCAGCGCCACCAGCGATCGCCGCACCCCGGCCCCCTCGATGTTCGTCACGCTTGTCGCAGCGCACCTTACCGATATCGTCGATCCTCATGAGAGCAATCCGCCGGTTCACCGTCCGCGCGAGCCTCCCCGAGCCGCTGGCCGGGTTGCGCGCGCTGGCCACCAACCTGCGCTGGACGTGGCATCCGCCGACCCGTGACCTGTTCGCGTCGATGGACGACGAGCTGTTCCGTCGCGTGCGGGACCCGCTCCGGATGCTCACCGCCGTCTCACCGGCGCGGCTCGAGGAACTGGCCGCCGACCAGGACTTCCTCGACCGCGCCCGCGCCATGACCGAGGACCTCGACCGCTACCTCACCGAGCAGCGCTGGTACCAGCAGCACCCGCAGGGCGAGCAGGCGCCGAACGCGATCGCGTACTTCTCGATGGAGTTCGGCGTCCACGAGGCGCTGCCGAACTACTCGGGCGGGCTCGGGGTGCTCGCCGGCGACCACCTCAAGGCGGCCTCCGATCTGGGCGTGCCGCTGATCGGGGTCGGCCCGCTGTACCGGTCGGGGTACTTCCGGCAGGCGCTGTCGCTGGACGGCTGGCAGGTCGAGCACTACCCGGTGATCGAGCCGAGCGCGTTGCCGCTGGAACTGCTCACCGGCGAGGACTCCGAGCCGGTGCTGGTGCACGTCGCGATGCCCGGCGGCCGCGATCTGTACGCCCAGGTGTGGCAGGCGCAGGTCGGCCGGGTGCCGCTGCTGCTGCTCGACACCGACATCGACGCCAACGACGAGGACCTCCGCCGCGTCACCGACCGGCTCTACGGCGGCGACGCCGACCACCGCATCCGCCAGGAGATCCTGGCCGGCATCGGCGGCATGCGCGCGGTGCGGCGCTACTGCGAGCTGACCGGCCACCCGCAGCCGGAGGTGTTCCACACCAACGAGGGGCACGCCGGGTTCCTCGGGCTGGAGCGGGCCAGGGAGATCATCGGCGAGCACGGTCTGGCGTTCGACGAGGCGCTGTCGGCGGTGCGGGCCGGCACGGTGTTCACCACGCACACCCCGGTACCGGCCGGCATCGACCGGTTCCCGGTGGACCTGGTGCAGCACTACTTCGGTGACGGCCGCCTGCTGCCGGGCCTGGAGCTGCAGCGCATCCTCGCGCTCGGCGCCGAGGACAACCCGGGCATGTTCAACATGGCGCACATGGGCCTGCGGCTGGCGCAGCGGTCCAACGGCGTGTCCCAGCTGCACGGGCGGGTGTCTCGGCACATGTTCGGGCGGCTGTGGCCCGGGTTCGACGACGCCGAGGTGCCGATCTCGTCGGTCACCAACGGCGTGCACGGCCCGACATGGGTGGCGCGCGAGCTGACCGCGCTGCTCGGCGGCAAGCACAAAGCGTGGGGGCACGACGGGAAGCTGCCCAGCGAGATGGGTGTCTCCGACGAGGAGCTGTGGGCGCTGCGCCGCGACCTGCGGCAGAAGCTGGTGCACGAGGTGCGCCGCCGGGTGCGCAACGCGTGGCTGCAGCGCGGCGCGTCGGCGCTGGAGCTGGGCTGGATCAACCAGGTCTTCGACCCGGACGTGCTGACCGTCGGGTTCGCCCGCCGCGTGCCGACGTACAAGCGGCTGACGCTGATGCTGCGCGATCCGGAACGGCTGCGGGCGCTGCTGCTCGACGAGGAGCGGCCGATGCAGATCGTCGTCGCCGGCAAGTCGCACCCGGCCGACGAGGGCGGCAAGGCGCTGATCCAGCAGGTCGTGCGGTTCACCGACGACCCGGCGATCCGGCGGCGCATGGTGTTCCTGCCCGACTACGACATGTCGATGGCGCGGTACCTCTACCGCGGTTGCGACGTGTGGCTGAACAACCCGACGCGGCCGCTGGAGGCGTGCGGGACGTCGGGCATGAAGTCGGCGCTCAACGGCGGTCTCAACCTGTCCATCAAGGACGGCTGGTGGGACGAGTGCTACGACGGCAGCAACGGCTGGGCCATCCCGACCGCGGACGGGGTGACCGACCCGCTGCGCCGGGACGAGCTGGAGTCGGCCGCGCTGTACGACCTGCTGGGCCAGCAGGTGGCGCCGCTGTTCTACGAGCGGGACGAGGCGGGCGTGCCGCGCGGCTGGATGTCGATGGTGTGGCACACGCTGGACGTGCTGGGGCCGCGCGTTCAGGCGTCGCGGATGGTGCGCGAGTACGTGGAGACGGCGTACCGCCCGGCGGCGGTGACCAGCGCCAAGGCGGCCGCGGACGGCTACGCGGGGGCCCGGTCGCTGGCGCAGTACCGGCGGCGCGTGGACGCGGTGTGGCGGCAGGTGCGGGTGCTGGACACCGAGCTCACGGTGGAGCCGCCGGAGCTGCTGGTGGTCGGCGACGAGGTGCGGGTCCGGGCGAAGGTCGACCTCGCCGGGCTGACCCCGTCCGAAGTGGACGTCCAGACGGTGGTCGGACGGGTGGGCGACACGGACGAGCTGGCCGAGCCGATGGTGGTCTCGATGGCGCCGTCGGCGGGCGGGGAGTACGTCGCCACGCTGCGGCTGCCGCGGGCCGGGTCGCTCGGGTACACCGTGCGGATCCTGCCGCGCCACGACCTGCTGGCCACGCCCGCCGAGCTGGGGAAGGTGGCCCTGGCCTGAGGCGGGACTCGCGGGCGTCCCACCGCCGCCGAACACCGAGCCGGTGACCGACGCGAAGGGGACGCCGTCGCTTGGTGGGCTCCTTCTGTGGAGCCGCTGGCTGCGTGCGGGCTTTGCCCCGACGGGGATCGCCTTCCCGCTGCGGCATCCCGGCATCGAGGACCACGATTCCGGGTCCCCGCGGGCGATCGGGTCCTGCGCGTCGGCGAACCCAGCCGCGGTCCTGCGCGCCGGGATCGCGGTCTCCGGCTGGGAGAGCCACCTGCTCGCCGCGGCGGGACGGCCGATGGATCCGGATCGCCGACCGACTCGTTCCGGGACGTGGCACCCGGCGAGCAGGGCGACATGCCGGTCCGCGGCGGCTCGTCGACCGGGCCCCCGCCGAGCAGGTCGTCCCAGCGCAGGTCGCCGCCACCGTCGAGGCCGACGACCGTCCGCACCGCGGGGCCTGCCGCAGCTCGGCGGCCGTGTCCGGTTGTCCCGGAGCGGCGCGCGTCCCGCCGGTGACCGCGGGGGAGGCGCTCGCCCGGCCGGGATGAGCCCGCTCCCTCTCGCAACCTCGAGCCCGACCTGCCACGCCGCTCCCGCCGAGCCGACCCGCCGCGCCCGTCAAGTCCAGGCCCGGCGCTAGGGCATCGCGGGCGTGCCGCCCGCCGGGCCGGGTGGCACGCCCGGAACCGCTGCGTGGAACCGCCGCGCCCCCGCCGCGCGCATCCGGCCCGGCCTGCTCGAACTGGCGCAGGCGAGCAGCGCCCGTCGGCCGGCCCGCCGCACCGACCGCCGCGAAACCGCGGAAGCGACCAGGAGCGCGGGCCGGCCGGCCCGCGCGCGGGACCCGCCGCACCAGGGCGCGCACCCGCCCCCATCGCGCCGGGCGCGCACCCGCACCCATCGCGCCCGGCCGCGCCCCCGCGCCCATCAGCTCGAGGCCCGGAGTCAAGGCACCGCGGGCGTGCCACCCGGCCGGACCGGCAGCCCGGCCGCCCGCCAGGCCCGGAACCCGCCCACCAGGTCGGTCGCCCGCGTCAACCCGAGCCGGCGCAGGTCGGCGGCCGCCAGGCTGGACGCGTACCCCTCGTTGCAGACCACGATCACCGGCAGGTCCGCGTGCACCTGGGGCAGCCGGTGGTCGCTCGCCGGGTCGAGCCGCCACTCCAGGTGGATCCGCTCGACCGGCACGGCTCCGGGGATCTCGCCCTCGGCGGTCCGGTTCGCGATCGGCCGGATGTCCACGACCAGCGCGCCCTCGGCCTGCAGCCGCCACGCCTCGGCCGGCTCCGCGCGGTCCAGTGTGGACCGCGCGGCGGCCAGCATCTCGTCGATCCCCATCAGCGCAGTATGCCGGGCAGCGGCGGGATCTCGGCCGGAACGTCGTCCAGGCTGGCGTACTCACGGGTCGGCACCAGCGGCGGCGAGTAGGCGTGGATGCTGGCCGCCGGGGAGGTACCGGCGCCGGTCACCCGGTGCGCCCGTCCGGCGCCGAAGCCGATGCCGTCGCCGGCGAGGTGCGTGCGCTGCCGGATCGGGCCGCCCGGGTAGCGGTACTCCTCGGTCAGCTCACCCCGCAGGACGGTGAACGAACCGGCCGCGCCACCGTGGTCGTGCGGCGCCGTGCCCTGCCCGGGCAGCCAGCTCAGCACCCACAGCTCGATCCCGTCGGTGAGGGCGAGCCGGGCCCACCACCGCTGGTCGGCGTCGAAGTGCAGGAGCTCGGAGATCGCGTCACCCAACTCGAGCGCGACGGTGCGGGTCAGGCCGGCGAGCTGGGTGGGCGTCCACAGCAGCCGCTCGGGGTGCAGCAGCTCCCCGAGCGGCGAGTCGATCAGGCGCGGGTGGATCTCGGACGAACGCAGGACGGACTGGGTCACGGAAGTCTCCAGGGAGGGGTCGCGTACAACGGCACGGCGAGACGCGGCAGGTCAGCGACCGTGCCGCGTCGGGCTACACCCGCACGACGCGACCAGCACCAGATCCACGGCACGGTTGCGCCAGAAGCGGCGGCGCGGGTACCGGGAGGTGCTCACGAAGCGCATCGTGCCACGGCATCCGGCTACCCGGTGTGACGTCCCACGAAGTGGTACGGGGGCGCCGGGACTCCGGTGGTGCTCGGCGGCCACAATGGGGCCGTGAGCGAGCCGAACGACCTTGACGATCTCGTGGTGCGGATGGCCGGGGTGGGGGTCCGCCGCGGCAAGAACGACCTGCTGGCCGGCCTCGACTGGTCCGTCGAGCTGGACGAACGCTGGGTGGTGCTGGGCCCCAACGGTGCGGGCAAGACCACCCTGCTGCGGCTGGCGGCCGCCGAGCTGCACCCGACCACCGGGTCGCTGCACCTGCTGGGCGAGCAGATCGGCCGCACCAATATCTTCGACCTGCGCCCGCGCATCGGGTTCACCTCCGCCGCGATCGCCTCGCGCGTCCCGGGTGACGAGAAGGTCAGCGACGTCGTGGTCAGCGCCGGTTACGCGGTGATCGGCCGCTGGCGTGAGCAGTACGACACGATGGACACCGGCCGCGCGGAGGAACTGCTGGGCGCGATGGGCATCCGGCACCTGGCCGGCCGCGACTACGGCACCCTCTCCGAGGGCGAACGCAAGCGCACCCTCATCGCCCGCGCGCTGATGACCGACCCCGAGCTGCTGCTCCTCGACGAGCCGGCCGCGGGCCTCGACCTCGGCGGCCGTGAGGACCTGGTGGCCCGGCTGTCCGAGCTGGCGCTGGACCCGGACGCCCCGGCCATGGTCCTCGTCACACACCACGTCGAGGAGATCCCGCCCGGCTTCACCCACGTGCTGCTGTTGCGCGAGGGTCGCGCCGTGGTCGCGGGCCTGATCGAGGACGTCCTGACGGCGGAGAACCTGTCCAAGACGTTCGACCAGGACCTGATCCTCGAACGCTCGGGTGACCGCTACTTCGCGCGTCGCCGGTAAGGTCAGCCCTACCAGCCGGTAGGCACGATCAAGGAGGATGCCAGCGTGGGCGAGTTCGTACGGCTCGAGGTGGACGGCGGGATCGGCACGATCCGGCTGGAGCGGCCCCCGGTCAACGCGATCAACGGCCAGGTCACGGCCGAGCTGGCGGTGGCCGCGCAGGAGGCCACCGAGCGGGCCGACGTCCGCGCGGTGATCCTCTACGGCGGCGAGAAGACGTTCTGCGGCGGCGCCGACGTCAAGGAGATGGTGACGCGCTCCTACGTGGAGATGCGGGCCTTCGGCGCGAAGCTGCAGAGCACGGTGGCGGCGGTGGCCGCGATCCCGAAGCCGGTCGTCGCCGCGATCACCGGGTACGCCCTGGGCGGCGGGCTCGAGCTGGCGATGGGCGCCGACTACCGGATCGCGGGAGACAACGTCAAGGTCGGCCAGCCGGAGATCCTGCTCGGCATCATCCCCGGAGCGGGCGGCACGCAGCGTCTCGCGCGCCTGATCGGACCCAGCAAGGCCAAGGACCTGGTGTTCACCGGCCGGTTCGCCAAGGCGGAGGAGGCGCTGTCGCTGGGTCTGGTCGACCAGCTGGTCGCGCCGGACGACGTCTACTCGGCCGCGCAGAAGTGGGCCGGCCAGTTCGCCAACGGCCCGGCCGTCGCGCTGGCGCAGGCGAAGGCGGCCATCGACGGCGGGCTCGACATGGACCTCGCGAGCGGCCTGAAGCTGGAGACCCAGCTGTTCACGGCCCTGTGGGCGACCGAGGACCAGACCACGGGCATGACCTCGTTCGTGGAGAACGGCCCCGGCAAGGCCACCTTCGAAGGGAAGTAGCAGCGGTGACCGACACTGCGCACGATCCGAAGCCCAACCCGCACGCGACCGAGGAAGAGGTCCAGGCGGCGTATTCGGACCCGAAGCTGGCCAACATCCTCTACCACGACTGGGAGGCCGGCACCTACGACGAGAAGTGGTCGATCTCCTACGACGAGCGCTGCATCTCCTACGCGACCGACGTGTTCAACGCGGTCGCCGGCGAGGAGGGCCAGCCCTACCCGACCGCGATGGAGCTGGGCAGCGGCACCGGGTTCTTCCTGCTCAACCTGATGCAGGGCGGCGTGATCAAGAAGGGTTCGGTCACCGACCTCTCGCCGGGCATGGTGCAGGTCGCGCTGCGCAACGCGCGCAACCTCGGGCTCGACGTGGACGGCCGGGTCGCCGACGCGGAGCGCATCCCGTACCCGGACGCGAGCTTCGACCTGGTGGTGGGGCACGCGGTGCTGCACCACATCCCGGACGTGCCCGGCGCGCTGCGCGAGGTGCTGCGGGTGCTCAAGCCGGGCGGCCGGTTCGTCTTCGCGGGTGAACCGACCAGGATCGGCAACTTCTACGCCCGCAAGCTGGGCCAGCTGACCTGGTGGCTCACCACGAACATCACCAAGGTGCCCGCGCTCAACGACTGGCGGCGCCCGCAGGAGGAGCTGGACGAGTCCTCGCGCGCGGCGGCGCTGGAGGCCGTGGTCGACCTCCACACGTTCGACCCGTCGGAGCTGGAGCGCATGGCGCTGGGCGCCGGGGCGGTGGACGTCCGCGCGGTCACCGAGGAGTTCAGCGCGGCGCTGGCCGGGTGGCCGATCCGCACGTTCGAGGCAGCCGTGCCGCAGGAGAAGCTGACCGTGCGGTGGCGGATGTTCGCCTACCACCTGTGGCTGCGGTTGTCGGCGCTGGACAAGAAGGTGCTGGCCAAGGTCCTGCCGCGCGAGCTGTTCTACAACGTCATGATCACCGGCATCAAGCCGTAAGTGCCGTACGCGTTCACCCTCGATGACGTCGCCTTCCTCCGATCGGAGGAAGGCGCGCGTGCGCTGGCCGCCTGTGCGGCGCTGCCGCTGACCGACCGGATCGCCGACGTGGCGGCCGTGCGCAAGCTGGTGGGCGAGCGGTTCGCGGCGGTGCTGGAGACCGTGCTGCTGCGGCGCAAGGGCAAGCTCGACCCGTCCTGGCTGTACACCGGCGACGCGCTCCAGCAGGCCAGTGCGCCGCTGGTCGCCCGGCACCGCGCCGCGCGGCTGGACGGCCGCGACGTGCACGACGTGACCTGTTCGATCGGCGCCGACCTGGCCGAGCTGGCGCGGGTGGCGCGGCGCTGCGTCGGCTCCGACCTCGACCCGGTGCGACTGGCGATGGCGCGGCACAACTGCCCCGGCGTGCCGTTGGTCCAGGCGGACGCGCTGAAGCCGGTCAGCCGGGGCGCCGTCGTCGTGGCCGATCCGGCCCGCCGGGATTCCAGTGGCCGCCGCACCTGGCGTCCCGCCGACTTCGCACCGCCGTTGGACGAGCTGGCCGAGGTCTACGCGGGCCGGGACCTCGCGGTGAAGTGCGCGCCCGGCCTCGACCCTGCCGTGGTGCCGTGGGCGGCGGAGATCGAGCTGGTGTCGCTGGACGGCCAGGTGCGCGAGGCCTGCCTGTGGAGCGCCGGCCTGGCGACCGCGCACCGCCGGGCGACCGTCCTGCGCTCGGACGGTACACAGTGGACGCTGAGCGACCGGCACCCCTCCGACGTGGGCGCGGGCGAGCCCGGCGAGTGGATCGTCGACCCGGACGGCGCGGTCGTGCGCGCCGGGCTGGTCAAGCACTACGCCGCCCGGCACGGGCTGTGGCAGCTCGACGAGCGGATCGCCTACCTGACCGGCGACGAACCGCCGCCCGGGGTGCGGGCGTTCCGCGTCCTCGAGCACGGGCCGTACCAGGAGAAATCCCTGCGCGCGCTGTTGCGGGCGAGGGACGTGGGCCGGCTGGAGATCCTCGTGCGTGGTCTGGACGTCGACCCGGACGCGCTGCGCAAGCGGCTCAAGCTCAAGGGTGCGGGGGAGGCCAGCGTGGTGCTCACCCGGATCGGACGGACACCGCACTTCTTCCTCTGTCGCGCGGAGCGGGTTCCGCGGTAAGTTCACCTGCCGTTCACCGTCCACGGGGAGGGATCAGAGTGCGTGGGAAAATGTCCGGTTTGGTGAAGTTGGCCGCCGCGGCCGCGATCGGGGCGACGATCGCCGGGGGCACCACCGCGGTGGCGACGTCGGGCGGCAGTCACGAGCCGGCCAACCTGGGCCAGGTCAAGCTGGACGTCCAGGCCTACTACGGCAACTGGGTCGACGAGAGCGGCAAGCACCACGAGTCCGACGACAGCCGCTGGGCCGCGGACGTGCGCCGGCAGGTCGACGGGGCCCAGCGCTACCTCGCCACGCGCCTCCAGCAGGGCGTCCGCAACCCGGCGATCGTGCTGGACATCGACGACACCTCCGAGGTCACCTACGGCTGGGAGGCCGACAACGACTTCGGGTTCGACCCGGTCAAGCAGGAGAAGGCCATCGACGACGGCGCGTTCCCGGCGATCAAGCCGACGCTGGCGCTGGCGAACTGGGCCGCGCAGCACGGTGTCCGGGTGTACTTCCTGACCGGCCGCAAGGAGCACCAGGGCCCGGCGTCCCTGAAGAACCTGGCCAACGAGGGCTACCCGGCGCCCGCCGCGGCGTTCTTCAAGCCCGAAACCACCCCGCCGGACTACCTGCCGTGCGGCTTGACCTGCACCACCGTGCAGTACAAGTCCGGGACGCGGGCCCACATCGAAGCGGGCGGCGCGACGATCGTGCTCAACCTGGGCGACCAGTTCAGCGACCTCTCCGGGGGCCACGCCGAGCGGCCGGTCAAACTGCCGAACCCGATGTACTACCTGCCCTGACGGGGATCAGAGCGGGCCGCTGTCGCGGTTGATCAGCATCTTCCCGTCGCTTTCGATCATGTCGAGGTGGTGCCGCTCGCGGGAGTGCTTGCCGTCGAAGGCGAAGTCGAGCGTGACCTCGACGGTGTCGGCGTCTACCAGCCGCGGGCCGCCGACGATGGTCACCGAGGTGATGCCGGACCAGAACCGGACGTAGGCGGCCTTGCCCTGGGCGCGCAGGACGGGGCCGAGGCGTTCCCAGCCGGCGTCGGTGTCGCGCGGCATCAGGGCGTAGTAGTCGCTGACCGCCTGCACGGCCGAGGCCGGGCTGCTGGTAGCGCTGCTCGGGTTCGCGCTGGGGGTGCTGCTGTGCGACGCCGTCTCGGTGACGGTCGTCGTGGTGGGGGACGGCGGCGGTGCCGCCGAGGAGGTCGGGTTGGGTGCGGCGCCGCTCCCGGCCCAGTCGGGCAGGAGGATCACCAGGGCCACGGCCAGGGCGGCGACCCCGGCCAGCACGGCGCCGGCGAACGCGAATCTTCGTCTGGACGTCTTCTTCGGCGGCGCCGTGTCGGCCTTCGTCGGCGCAGCGAGCAGGGCCAGTTTGCCCAGCTCGGAGGCCAGTTCCGCCATCGTGGGGCGGGCCGCGGGGTCGACCTGGAGGATGCGGTCGAGGACGCCGGTGAGCGGTCCCGCGTGCTCGGGCGGGGCGACCCGGCCGGCGGCGGCCGCGTAGAGCAGGGCCATCTGGTTGTCGGTGTCGCCGTAGGGCATGCGGCCCTCGACCGCGGCGTACAGCGTGGCGCCGAGCGAGTACACGTCGGACTCGGGGCCGGGCTGTTCGCCGCGGGCGGTCTCGGGGGCGAGGAAGGCGGGGGTGCCGGCGAAGCGGCCGCTGCCGGTGAGGGTGCCGTCGTCGGCGGCCTTGGAGATGCCGAAGTCGGTGATCTTGGCGATGCCGTCGGCGCCGAGGAGGATGTTGCCGGGCTTGACGTCGCGGTGCACGATCCCGGCGGCGTGGGCGGCGGCCAGGGCGGATGCGGCGTGGGCGCCGATGCGGGCGACCTCGGCCGGCGGGAGGCTGCCGCGCTCGGCGAGGACCTCGGCCAGGCTGTGCGAGGGCAGGTATTCCATCACCAGCACGGGTTTGCCGTCGTCGTCGGCCACGTCGAACACGGTGATGGCGTGCGGGTGCTGCAGCCGCGCGGCGAGGCGGGCTTCGCGGAACGAGCGTTTGCGGGCCTGCTCGGCCTCAGCCGGTGTGAGCTGGGGCGGGATGAGAAGTTGTTTCACGGCAACGGTTCGGTCCAGTAGCTCGTCGGTCGCCTCCCAGACGACCCCCATCGCGCCACCGCCGATGTGACGTCGCAGCCGGTAGCGACCGGCGATGACGCGCGCGTTGTCCTGCCCATCGGTCTCCGTCACCCGGCAAGGCTACGGTGTCGGCCCGGCGGGGGCGCGGCAAACACCGCCAAACGACCGCCCCCGCAGCTCGAAGGTCGCCAAGGGGCGCCCGACCTGCCGGAAAAGGGTCAAGTAGGCGTTGAGACGCGGTTCCCCAGGTTTCCCGCGGCCGGGTCGTGGAGTGTCGTCCACTGCGCTGGGGCTCGGAGCGTTGCCCCGCGGGGTTCTCGGAGTGTCGTCCCAGTGCCGGTGCGGTGAGCCAGATCAGCCCGCCTCGACGCCTAGTCCGCTGCTCCCGGGCCACGATCGCCTGATCACAGCCACGCGCCGCGAGGGCCGCACGCGCCGGCCGTTCGACCTGGTCGTCAGCAGGCGAGCCCGCCCCCGCCTGCCACGGCTGATGTCCGCGCCACCAGCGCCTTTACCCCACCCCGCCCCGGCGGTCGTGAGCGCCGGGTCCCGCACGAGCGCGCGTCTCTCGTGGCGCATGCACCCTGGCCAGGCGTGCGCCGTGCTGAGTGCACTCTGGCCGCGTCGACCGGCCCGCCGACGCTCTGACTGCGCGCACTGCCCGCCTCCACTGTGGCCGTGCGGGCACCGGCTGCCTGCACGGTGACCGCGCGCCCACCGGCTGCCTGCCCAGTGGCCGCCTGCGCACTGGTCGCGTGACACACCCGCCGCGTGCGCATTGGCGCTTTGCCCTGGCCGTGTGTGCACGGACCGCCTGCTCATCGGCCGTCTGCTCGCTCGCTGCCTGCATTGGCCGCCCGCATACGGGCCGCGGTGGGTGTGCTCGCTGGCGGCCTGCTCACTGGCCGCGTCCAAACCCACCTCGACTGGCGCCTCGATCCCCGGCCATCGGCAAATCCCGCTCCAGCCGGGAGTTCCGTGGTCTGGTCCGTACCGCGCCTGCCTTTACCTCGACTGGACGTTGAAGGTTGTCGCGGCATCCGCGGCCACCTGGGAAGCCGAGATTGCACACGGTGATCACCGGCGCGCCTCTGGGGTACGCGAAAGTCGGCCGCGTCACCACGCACCGGTGAATCGGAAATTGGCGCCTGGTGGCGGGAAGTCGTTCCTCCGCAAGCCGCGTGCCGCCATCCGGCTGGGGATCGCGGGCACGGAGGTGATGCTCGTGAGGGCCGTTCTGCCGGTGTCACAGCGGGAAATTCCCCCGCTCGGCCCCGGCGGGTGGACGACGGGCGCGGATGAGAGGATGCTGGGCAGTGGCAGGCTTTCAGCAGCTTTTGTCCACTCAGGACAGTCTCTTCGGGAGGTGCGGATGACGGCCGTGGACGCTCGCGAGGATCTGGTGCCACTGCGGACGGATTTCGACCGCTCGTGGCGGGGCTACGATGCGAGGCAGGTGCAGGCGTACGTCCGTGCTGTCGAGGCTGACCTGCGGACGGTGATCGCGGATCGCGATGCGGCGGTGGCTGCCATCGAGCGTCTGGCGGCGGGGCTGGAGGATCTGCGCAGCGAGAACGATGCCCTGCGTGCGAAGATCGACCGGATCAGCCGGACGCCGATCGAGGCGGAGGGGCTGACCGAGCGGTTGCTGCGCATGGTCGAGCTGGCCGAGGACGAGGCTGCCGAGGTGACCGAGCGGGCGCGGCTCGCGGCCGAGCGGAGCTGGGCGGCGGCCGAACAGGCGGCCGGCCGCCTGCGGGAACGGCACGAGCGCCTGGTCGCCGAGCTGGATGCCCGGCGCCGGGAGATGGCCGAGGAGCAGGCCGAGATCATGCGGCGGACCCAGGCGGAGGTCGACCTGATGACCCGCCAGGCGACGCAGAGCAGGCACAAGCTGGACGAGCAGGCCGCGCGCCGCCGCGCCGAGATCGAGAAGGACTTCGAAGAGGCGATGGCGGTCCGTCGCGCCACCGCGATGCGGACGATCGCCGAACGCGAGGCCGAAGCCCGCGCCAAGGCGGAAAAGCTGGTGACCGACGCGCAGAACAAGGCTGACGAGCTGCTGTCTTCGGCCCGCGCCGAGGCCGACGAGCTGCTGAGCTCCGCCCGCGCCGAAGCCTCGGCAACAACGACTTCCGCGCGCACCGAAGCGGACGAGCTGCTGACTTCCGCCCGAACCGAAGCCGACGAGCTGCTGACCTCGGCCCGCGCCGAAGCGGCCGCAACAACAACCTCCGCGCGTCGGGAGGCTGACGAGCTGCTGTCGTCGGCCCGCGCCGAAGCCGAGCAGACGGTGTCCTCCGCCCGTGGCGAGGCCGAGACGACACTGGCCGCCGCCCGTGCCGAGGCGGACGAGCTGCTGACTTCGGCTCTGAACGAGGCATCCGAGAGGGAGTCGTCTGCCCTCGCCAAGGCCGAGGAGCTGCTGACCTCCGCTCGCGCCGAAGCCGAGGCGCTGCAGGCCAAGGCCACCAAGCAGGAAGCCGATGCCCGGGCGCAGGCGGACAAACTGGTCACCGAAGCGACGGACCGAGCTCGTTCCCTGGTCGCCGAGGCAACCGTCCGCGCCGAGGACAAGGTCACCAGGGCCAGCGCCCAGGCCGAAAAACTGCTGGCCGAAGCCACCGCCCTCGCGAACCGCCGCACCACCGAGGCGCAGGCCAAGGTCGACCAGCTGAACAAGATCCGCGACGACGCGGTTCGCCGCCTCCGCGCGGTGAACGAACTCCTCACCAAGGCAACCCCGCTCCTGAGCGAGGCGGCGACCACTCGGAACTCACGGGACACCACGCCCCAGGACACCCCAGCCGACGCCGATCCCGAGCTGCCGAAGACAGCCGCCACCCCAGCCCGAGCCGAGTCTGCGCAACCAGGGTCACCGCGATCCGACTCGCCCCGACCCGAGTCGACAGAGGCAAAGTCAACCCGGCCTGAACCAGCCGGTTCCGAGGCGCCCCGCCCCGACTCAACAACTCGACCGCAGCCAGCCGGTTCCGAGTCGGCGCGGCCCCAGTCAACTCCGTTGGAGTCAGCCGGTTCCGAGGCGCCGCGACCTCAGTCAACTCCGCCGGAGTCAGCCGGTTCCGAGGCGCCGCGGCCCCAGTCAACTCCGCCGGAGCCAGCCGGGTCCCAGGCGGCGCGATCCGAGTCGGCCCGACCGGGGGCATCTCGCTCCGAGCTGGCCGGCTCCGAGTCGACCCGGTCTGAGCCGGCCCAGCCGGAACCGGTGGCTGCACTCGCCGCACGCCCGTCCCCGGTGCCGCGCGTGGAGATCTCAGTCCCCGAACAAGCCAGCGCGCCCGAAATCTCCCCGGTGGAGATCACTCCCTGAGGGCGACATCCCCAAGCGTCCACCCCATTCGTGCCTACAGCCCGGCTCCCCCACATGCGGGCGACAAGCTTGCCCCCGCGGTGGGTACGCGACGGACCACCCGTCTGGGTGGCGCGCCCGGCGAGCCGCGCCAGCTCCTCGCTGGTCAGGAGCGCGCTGACGGCAGGTCCGCCTCAGTCCAGCGCGTCACCTGAACGGGCGAAACAACCTGCGCCCCGCCGAGCGAGCCTGTGCCCGTGACCCGCCATGCCGTGAGGGCCCTGCCTGACCGCCTCCGACGTTTCCCGGGCGGTGTCCGGTCACCGCTCTGCCGCAGCCCGTCGCCGCTCAAGGACGCCCTTGCCGGTGGCCGCGCCGCTCGATGGTTCTCCCTCCGGAGACCCAGCGAAAGCCCTACACGGGACCGAACACCTCGCTCACACCTGCCAAAAACCACGCCCGCCCCAGCAGGGACATCAGACGCAGCGCCGGTTCACGCGCCGCTGGTTCGTCTCCTGGCAACCCACTGCGTACCGTTTGTCCGGCTCGGCGACACGTCAGGACCCGTTGCCTGACCGGGATGACTGCCTCCTTTCCTGGGTCTCCCTGCGGACCCGTTCCGTATGTGTGGCGATCTCCGAGATCTCCACAGCCAGTGCGGGATACGCGTGGTCGAGGTGCTGGCCCACCCCGGCCAGGGGTGACAGCAACGCCGCGGCGTCGTCCTCGGCGAGCGCTCGCCGGACCTTGCCCACTCCCGGCACTCCCTTCAGTGCGCTGACCTGGCCCGCCAGCCGGCGCAGCGAGGCGGAGTTCTCGCGGGCCCACTGGACGATCGCCCTGTCCTCCGCCCGTCGGTCCCGTGTCTCCTGCACTCGCTCATCCGCGGTGTTGTCGCTTCCCGCGGCATCCCGGAGCCGCAGGTAACGGCGCTCAGCCGCCTGTCTGCTCGCCACGCCGAGCGCCGGCGCCAGCTCCGCCCAGCTGACTCCGAGTTCGCGTGCCGCCCTGATGAGCTGCGGTTCCCAGGTCATCAGCTCCTCGCGAAGCTCCCGCAACACCCGCAGCGCGGCGAGGACCTTCCTCGGTTCGTGCTCGGCGGTGGCTCCGCCGAGCACTTCCTCCAGTAGTTCCAGTGCGTCATGCATCTTTTCGTTGGGCGGCACCCTGTCATCATGCCGATGACGACGACACTTGTCAACGGAACGACGACGCGCTATAACTGTGGTGTGCGACGTCAACTCCGACAGTGAAACGAGACCGAGGAGGTGTCCTGATGTTGATGCGCACCGATCCTTTCCGTGAGCTGGACCGCCTGACCCAGCAGGTGTTCGGCCAGGGGGCCGGAACGTGGTCGCGCCCCGCCGCGATGCCGATGGACGCGTATCGCGCGGGCGATGAGTTCGTGGTTGTGTTCGACCTGCCCGGCGTGAGCCCGGACGCGATCGAGCTGGACATCGAACGCAACGTCCTGACTGTGAAGGCGGAGCGGCGCCCCTCCGCCACTGGTGACAACGTCGAGATGCAGGTGGCCGAGCGGCCGCTCGGGGTGTTCTCCCGCCAGCTCTTCCTGAGCGACACGCTCGACACCGACAACGTGAAGGCGAGCTACGAGGGGGGTGTTCTCACGCTGCGGATCCCGGTATCGGAGGCCGCGAAGCCGCGCAAGATCGCGATCGAGAGTGGTGAGAGCCGAAAGGAGATCTCCGCCTGAGACCACACCGAGAAGGGGGGTGATGCCCGGATGTCCGCGGGCGAGCGCCCGGGCATCACCCGGTTCTCTCGCCGCCCAGGGGCCGATACGGTGAGCCGGTGGGACTCATCGCCGAGCTCGAAGCTGATTTCGTCACCGCAGATCCGGACGTCTTGGCCGGATACCGCTTCGACCAAGCCGGCTTCGGCACCGCTGGTGTGCCGATAGCTCTGGCGCGGCCGACCGAGACCGCTGAGGTCGTCCAGATCCTGCGCGTCGCCTCCCGGCATCGGATCCCTGTGGTGCCGCAGGGGGCCAGGACCGGACTGTCGGGTGGAGCAAACGCGATCGACGGGGCGATTCTGCTCTCGCTCGAGCGAATGACCCGGATCCTGGACATTGACGAGGTCAACCACACGGCCACCGTGCAGCCAGGGGTCGTGAACGCGGTCCTGTCCCAGGCGGTCGAGGGGAAGGGCCTGTTCTACCCGCCAGACCCCGGCTCGTGGGAGTCGTCGACCATCGGCGGGAATGTGGCCACCAACGCTGGTGGACTGTGCTGTGTGAAGTACGGCGTGACCAGTGATTTCGTGCGTGAACTGGAGGTGGTGCTCGCTGACGGCCGCGTGCTGCGTACCGGCCGGAGGACGGCGAAGGGAGTGGCCGGGTACGACTTGGTGCGGTTGTTCACCGGTTCGGAGGGGACCCTCGGTGTGATCACGGAGGTCACCGTGGCGTTGCGGGCCGTCGCGGAGGCGCCGTTGACGGCCGTGGCGTTCTTCGCGTCGCCGCCGGCCGCGTGCCGGACCGTGACCGAATACCTCAGCGCCGGCCAGCGGCCGTCGGTCCTGGAGTTGATGGACAAGCCGACGATCGACGCGGTCGCGGCCTACCGTGACCTGGGATTCCCGGCCGACGTCGAAGCTGTGCTGATCGCCCAGTCCGATCGCGGCCCAGCGGCGCCACAGGATCTCGAGGCCTTCGCGAAGGTCGCGCGGACCTGCGGAGCGACCGAAGTGCTCGTGGCGAGCGACCGCGCCGAGGCGGACATGCTCATCGCGGCGAGGCGGCTCGCCGGTGTGGCGATGGAGCGGCTCGGTGACCGGCTCGTGGACGACGTGTGCGTGCCTCGTTCCCGGCTGGCCGAGTTCTTCGAGGGGGTCACCGCCATCTCGCGGAAGCACGACGTCCTGATCCCGACGTGCGGCCACGCCGGGGACGGCAACATGCACCCGAACGTCGTATTCGACGGCTCCGATCCGGACTCGGTGCGTCGCGGGCGTGCCGCGTTCGACGCGATCATGGCGCTCGGCCTCGAGCTGGGCGGCACGATCACCGGGGAACACGGCGTCGGCACGTTGAAGCGGGACTGGCTGGAAACGGAGCTGGGCGAGGTCGGCGTTTCCGTGCACCAGGCGGTCAAGCAGGCGTTCGACCCGCTGGGGATTCTCAACCCCGGCAAGGTCGTCCGCCAGCTAACGTGAGGTCATGGATACAGCACTGTGGCATCCGTTCTCGGACATGGCCGTCGTGCGGGACGACGAGTTCGTCCTCGAACGCGGTGATGACGTGTGGGTGTATGACGCTGCCGGCAACCGCTACCTGGATGCCACGGCCAGCCTCTGGTACGCCAACGTCGGCCATGGCCGGGCGGAGATCGCCGACGCGGCTGCCGAGCAGATGCGGAAGCTCGCCGGTTACTCCATCTTCGGCGACTTCGCGAACGAACCGGCCCGCGCGCTCGCGGCACGGCTCGCCGGGCTCGCGCCGATGCCCGACGCCAAGGTCTTCCTCACTACCGGTGGCGGCGAGGCGATCGACAGCGCCGTCAAGATCGCGCGCCGGTACCACGCCGCGCAGGGGCAGCCGGAGCGCGTGCACGTCATCAGCCGTACGAACTCCTACCACGGCACCAACGGCATCGGCACCGGCGTCGCCGGCATCGAGGCCAACCGGACGGGCTTCGGCGAGATTCTGCCTTCGTCGTCGCGCGTCGCCTACGACTCGGTCGAGGCACTGCGGGAGGAGATCCGGCGCGTCGGCCCGGAGCGGGTGGCGGCGTTCCTGTTCGAGCCGGTCATCGGTGCGGGCGGCGTGCTCGCTCCGCCGGAGGGCTACGTGCAGGGTGTTGCGGACGTGTGCCGGGAGTTCGGCGTCCTGGTGATCGCCGACGCGGTGATCTGCGGGTTCGGTCGTCTCGGGAGCTGGTTCGGGGTCGAGCGATGGGGCATCGAACCGGACCTGATCACCTTCGCCAAGGGCGTCACCAGTGGATACCTGCCGCTGGGTGGCGTGATCGCGCACGGTCGCGTCGCGGAGCCGTTCTGGGACCGGCCTGGCACGACGCTGCGGCACGGCGCCACCTACTCCGGTCACCCTGCCTGTTGCGCCGCGGCGCTGGCAAACATCGACATCCTTGAGCGCGACAACCTGGTTGAGCGCGGCCGGCTCCTGGAGAGCGAACTCGCAACCGCGCTCGAGCCGTTGACCACACACCCTCTCGTTCGCGAGGTGCGGGCAGGCACTGGGCTGCTGGCTGCCGTCGAACTGGAGCCGGACCTGTTCGACCGCCTGCCCTCGGCGGTGCCCGACCTCAGTCTGCTCATCCGCCAGCAGGGCGTGCTGCCCCGGACGCTGGCGAAGGCGCTGGCCGTGTCGCCGCCGTTGACCATCCAGAGCGCGGAGATCCAGGAGATCGCGCGGGCGTTCGCCGCGGGGCTCGACGAGCTGGCGCTGAAGGCGGGAGCTTGACCCGGCGGACCTGACGGCAGGCTGGACTTGGGCCCGCCCGCCCGCAGGCTTGGCGCCGGTGCGTTGCTTAGGCCCTTCGCGGTGCACAAACTTGCCGGAGGGCCGGGGTCATTGGTCGACGTATGTCGCCACGGGCGGGGACGACCCCCAGTCGTCCCCGCCCGCGAGACACGATGCCGCAGGACGGCGCTCGCTGCCACCCACCTACCGGGGGAATAGCCGCAACCGCAGCCTCAGGGGAGAGGCGGCGTGCCCTGTGCGGCCGGCCGGGCCACCGTCCCACCCGGCCATGCCGGGTGGGTGGTGGAGTGGCTGAGCCACTGGCCCGCCGTGACTCCCGGCTGGAGTTCCGCCGGGGTGGTTGGTGGAGTGGGTGAGCCACTGGCCCGCCGTGACTCCCGGCTGGAGTTCCGCCGGGGTGGTTGGTGGAGTGGGTGCGCCAGAGATCCACCGTGACCCGCGGCTGGAGTTCCGCCCGGGCGGGCGGGTGGTGAAGTGGCTGAGCCACTGGCCCGCCGAGCGGCCGGTCGCATGGGTCGCGTCATGGACGCGGGGTGGCGGAGTGGCTCAGCCACGGACCTGCCGAGTATCCGGCCGCCGCCCGGGCTGGGCTGCATAGGCGGTGGAGTGGCTGAGCCACCCGCCCAGCTGCTCCCGACCACCCGAACGTGGCCAGCCGCGCGCGAACTGCAAACGATCGCCGCATCGGGCGGGATCAGCTGCCGTAGGGGCGGGTGCGCCGAGCGGTGCGGAGGGCTTCGGCCCACCAGGCGAGCTGGTCGAGGAGCGCTTTGGCCGCCGCGGTGGGGCCCGCCGGGTCCACCAGCGCACCGGAGTCGTCGAAGAGGCTCCAGGCTCCGTGGAAGCTCACCGTCTCGCGGATGGTCACCGCGTGCAGCTCGGCGAAGACCGGGCGCAGGTGCTCGACCGCGCGCAATCCGCCGGACAACCCGCCGTACGACACGAACGCCACCGGCTTCGCCTGCCACTGCGTGCCGTGCCAGTCCAGCAGTGTCTTCAACGAGGCCGGGTAGCTGTGGTTGTACTCCGGCGTCACCACCACGAACGCGTCGGCCCGCTCCAGCCGCTCGCCGACCGCCGCCACCTCGGGTGTCGTCCGGCCGGAGAGGGTCGCGGGCAGGTTCGCGTCCGCCAGGTCGATCACGTCGGTCCGGAAGTCGCCATGCGCGTCCGCCTGCTCGGCGAACCACTTCGCCACGACCGGGCCGAACCGGCCCTCGCGGGTGCTTCCGATGATCACCGCAACATCAAGTTGTTCCATGCCGCCCAGGATTGAACCTCGACAATACTTGAGGTCAAGAGCCGGTGATCAGCAAATGTTCGCGGTGAAAGCGCGGGCTCACCGCTTCGTCGACCAGGGCGACGGCGAAGTCCGCGCTGGTAATCCGGTCCGCGAGGTCCCCGTGCGGCGCGACGCGATACCCACCGGCCGGCGCTCCGCTGTGATCGAAGTCTCCGGCCGGGCTCACGTACAGCCAATCCACGTCGCTTGCGCGCAGCACGTCGAGCCCCGCCGCGTGCGCTGCGCCGAACGGGCGGAACTCGTCGGGGAAGCCGGGCGCGTCCATGAGCAGCCCGCCGGACGGACCGGGGGCGAGCGAGGCGAGTCCGACGACGATCAGGCGCGCCGGGCTTGCGTCGACCAGTGCGCGCGACGAGGCGGTGAAGAACGAGTGCGGGTCGGTGCCCGCGCCATACACCACCGCGGCGGAGATGACCGCGTCCTGGTCCTTGGTGAGAGCGGCGACTGAGGCGGGGTCGGTGATGTCGCCCGCGACGAGCCGCACGGGTGCGGCGGGGATGGTGGGGTTCGGTTCGGGGATGGGGGCACCGGCCGGGGGTGGGGCGGCGAGGTTGTCGGCTGCCGGGTTGCGGCGGGGACGTGGGGTTTGGTCGGGAGGTGGGGGCTTCCGGTGAGGTGGGAGACGGTGGGGTCGGCGGTTGCCGGTTGCGGGGTTGTGGTGGGGGCGTGGGGTTTGGTCGGGAGGTGGGGGCTTCCGGTGAGGTGGGAGACGGTGGGGTTGGCGGTTGCCGGTTGTGGGGTTGTGGTGGGGGCGTGGGGTTTGGTCTGGAGGTGGGGGCTTTCGGTGTGTTGGGAGACGGTGGGGTTGGCGGTTGCCGGTTGTGGGGTTGTGGCGGGGAGTGCGAGGTTCGGTTCGGCGGTGGAGGCTCCGGCTGGGGCGGGGACGGCGCGGTGGGTCGTCGGCGGCTGTGGGGGCGGCGCGGTGGGGATGACTGGGGTCTCGTCCTGGGTGGGGGTTGCGGCGTCCTGCTCTGCGGGGAGCCCTGGGCTTGCCGCCAGCCAGGAGTTCTCCAGGGCTGCGTACTTCGCGGGGTCGCGCACGACCGCGGTCACCTCGTGGCCGCGGCGTAGTGCTTCCGCGACGGCTGCTCGGCCCACGCGCCCGCCGGCGCCGAAGATCACGATTCTGCTCACCCGGCCGAACCTAGCCGCCACCCCGGTTTCCTCCCGGATACCGGCTACCGTGGCACCATGCGCGAACCCCTCGCCCCGGACATGTTCGACGAGCTCTGCCCGTCCGGCCTGGCGCCGATCCGGTTCGGCGACAAGTGGGCGCCCCTCGTGATCGCCTGCCTCGAAGGCGGCCCCCGGCGCTTTTCCGAACTCCGCGTGCCCCTGCGTCGCGTCACGCCGAAAATGCTCACGAAATCACTGCGCGGCCTCGAACGCCACGGCCTCGTCCAGCGCACCGGCCAAACGCACCTCGAGTACGCACTCACCCCGCTCGGGCGCAGCATGCTCGAACCGATGAAAGTCGTGTGCGCCTGGGCCGGTGAGCACTGGGAGGAACTCCTCGACGCCCGTGAAGCCTACGACAACCGACTCGGATAATCCTTTTAGGACAAAATTGGCCGAGTGCGGAGCGGCTCGATCCTCAGCGTGAACCGGCCAAACGAGCGTCCACGAGGGACAGTGCCTCGCGCAGCGGCGTGCTTCCGTTGGCCCGCGCGGCATCCAGCACCGACGACACCGTGTCGCCGATCGCGTGGACTCGCGACATCGCCTCGGCGTGGCTCAGCCCCTCGATCTCGCGCAGCAGGATGTAGACCGCCCCACCGGCGCTCGCCACGAAGTCCGGCACCCACACGATTCCCCGTGCGGCCAGCGCGTCGGCGACCGACTCGTCGGTGAGCTGGTTGTTCGCCGGGCCCACGATCATCGGCGCGGACAGCTCGGGCACCAGCTCCGCGGACAGCACTCCGCCCACCGCGGCCGGTACGAGGATGTCCGCGGGCGTCCGCAACGCCTTCTCCGGCAGCACCCACTCGTAGCCCGACGACCGTTTCGAATCGTCCACATCGGACACGAGTACCCGTGCGCCCGCCTCCGCCACGTGCCGGGCCAGCAGCCCGCCCACCGAACCCAGGCCGCTGATCACCACCGTCCGCCCGCTCAGCGAGGCGCTGCCGAACACTCGCGTCGCCCCCGCGCGCAACGCCTCGAACACCCCCACCGCGGTCGGCGCGCTCGACGATCCCGTCCCGCCCTGCGACTCCGGCAGGCAGAACACCCGGGACGTCGTGCGCCGCACCACCACCATGTCGTCCGGACCGGTCCCGACGTCCGGCCCGCCGAAGTACGCGCCGCCGAACGACTCGATCACCTCGCCCAGGTCGAGCAGCGCCGCCTCCCGCAACTCCGGCGTCAGGTCCACATCCGGTCCGAGCGCGATCACGCTCTTGCCGCCGCCGAAGTCCAGCCCGGCCGCGGCGTTCTTGGACGTCATCGCCTCGGACAGGCGCAACGCGTCGGCCAGTCCGTCCCGCCAGTCCGGGTACCGGCGCACGCGGATGCCGCCCGCGGCCGGGCCGAGCGCGGTCGAGTGGATCGCGACGATCAGGGGAAGTCCGGAGCGCCGGCCGTGCCGGATCCTCACCTCTTCATGCTTCATGCGCGGAAAGCTAGGCTGATGCCCAACGGGGAAGCGTCGCCGCCGAACGATATTCGGCAGGAGAGCGGGGGCTACGAACATGGACGAACTTGATTCGGCGATCGTGCGGCTCCTGCAGGAGGATGCGCGGCAATCGAACCGGGATATCGCGCGCAAGGTCGGGATCGCGCCGTCGACGTGCCTGGAACGGATCCGCCTGCTCCGCCAGCGCGGCGTGATCCGCGGGTACCACGCGGACATCGACCTGGGCGCGCTCAACCGCGGCGTGCAGGCGATCGTCGCGGTGCAGATCCGACCGCTGAACCGCGCGGTGGTGGATTCGTTCGAAAGCTCGGTGGCGCACCTGCCCGAGGTGATCTCGGTGTTCACGCTGGCCGGCAGCGACGACTTCCTCGTGCACGTCGCCGCGCAGGACATCGACCACCTGCACGCGTTCCTGCTCGAACGCTTCACCAGCCGCCGCGAGGTCGTCGGCTTCCGGACGTCGATCATCTACCAGCACCTCGCCAAGCAGGTGCTGGAGCTGCTGCCCGAAGCGCAGCACTAGGGCGCGTCTGACAAAGATCGTGGCTGGTTCTGGTGACGGCACGGGACACCGTGCCACGGCGACCCCAGGCCGCCGCAGACGCGGCGGGGTTGATCGCAGGGGGCTGGATCGCACTACACGAAACCCGGAATCGAGCCGCCTGATCACGCCATCGGCCGTTGCCGCGGTGGGCCGACCACCAAGACCCACCGTGTGGTCGAGGGGAACGGCCGCGCACCGGTCACCCTGCTGAACACCACCGCGGCCGCAAGGGGAATCGCCACCCGGTTCGACAACCTCGCCACCGTCTACCGAGCAGCCGTCCTCCTCCACGACGTCATCACCTGGACACAGGCTTTGTCAGACACGCACTAGTCGGCGTGCAGGGCGGCGAACACCGACGGCCAGTCCGGCGACGTCGACTCCTCGTCGTCGTACAGCTCGAACGTCTTGCCCGACGCCGAGGGGTCGAACAGCGCCGCGACGACGGCGTCGGCCACCGCGTCGCGGCCGATCCGGCCTTCGCCCGTGTCGCCCTGCTCGATGCGCACCCCCGCGGAGGGCAGGTCGTGCAGCCAGCTCGGCCGGACGATCGTGTACTGCGCGCCGCTCTCGCGCAGCGCCTGCTCGCCCCGCGCCCTCGCCTCGATCACGCCCCGCAACTCGGGGTGCTCGGCCGCGCGCGTCAGGTAGATCTGCGACACCAGCACCACCGGGATGTCCTCGCGCGCCGCGATTTCCGCGACCGCGGCCACACCGCCGTGCATCGCCGCCTCGGCCGCGTCGCGATCGCGCGGCGGCTCCACGACGATCACGACACCGTCGGCGCCCGCGAAGATCGCCGGGTCGGGCTTGCCCGTGAGGTCCAGCTGGGGCGTCGAGCTGCGGCTCGCCACCACGACCCGGTGCCCGCCCCCGGTGAGCCGCTCGCAGATCCGGCGCCCGGTCCGGCCGGCGCCCCCGATCACGACGAAGGTGCTCATCGACCCCTCCCGACTTCCCTCGAGGTCACTGAGGGGACCAGGATGGACCCGCCGCCGATCATGGTCAATGGCTGGTGACGCAACCGTTCCCGCAACGCCGCCGCCGGTTCGCCGGCGCCGAGCTCCTCCCAGATCTCCAGTGATCGCCGGAAGTGGTCGCGGGCCTCGCGGATCTGCCCGAGCCGCTCGTGCAGTTCGCCCAGCAGTTCGCCCGCCTCGGCCTCGGAACGCCGGTCGCCGTCGCGCCGGTGGACCGACAGCGAGTTCACCAGGAGCAACTTCGCGTGCGCCAGGTCGCCGCCGCGCAGGCACAGCTCGCCGAGGCTCTGGTGCGCGTAGCCGACGCAGTGGTCGTCGCCCAGTTCGCGGAAGATCGCGATCGCCCGGTCCAGCTCCTCCCGGGCGTGCCCCAGGTTGCCGCGGTGCTGGTGCAGCAAGGCCATCCGGTGCCGGGCGTGCGCCTCCCGGTGCCGGTCGCCGATCTCGACACACGCCGCGCGCGCGTCGGTGAACCAGCGCTCCGCGGTCGCGTGGCAGCCACGGGCCAGCCACACCGATCCGATCGCGATCCGCACCACCGCTTCACCGTGCCGGTCGCCGCTGCGCGTGAACAACTCCAGCGCGTCGTGGCAGTGCGAAAGTGCCGTTTCGTGGTCACCCGACACGCGCCGGATCGTGCTCAGGCCGGCCAGCGCCACGGCCGCGCCCTGATCGTCGCCGATGCGGCGGAACAGCGCCAGCGAACGCTCGGACGCGGCTTGCGCGTCGGCGTAGGCGTCCTGGTAGACGCCGAGCTGCCCGAGGTTGCGCAGCACGATCGCCTGCCCGCGCAGGTCGCCAGCGCGCTCCGCCGCGCCCAGCGCCAGTTCGTGCGTGCGGCGCCAGTCGTCGTGGTGGCCGCGCAGGTCGAAGAACGGGGTGAACGCCGTCGCGAGCCGACAGGCCAGGGAATCGAGGCGCCAGCGGACGGCGAGTTCCACGAGCGCCACCGGCCGTTCCCCGGCGAACCAGGCGACCGGTTCGCCGGGCACGGTGTCCGGGCACCGCAGGTCCGGCGGCAGCGGTGGCGGTGCCGCGCCGAAGAAGCGCACCGGCATCCGCCGCGCGGCCCTCGTCGGCGAGCGCCAGGTACCCCTCGAGCACGCGGCGCACGCGGGCGCGGCGCTCGTCGTAGGGGTCCGAGTCCGCCAGTTCGCGGGCGTAGCAGCGGACCAGGTCGTGCAACCGGTACCGGGGCTGCCCGTCCACCACGTCGACCAGGTGCGCGCCGGCCAGTACCTCGAGCACGTCGTCGGCGCCGGACCGGCCGAGCAGCGCCCCGGCCACCCAGCCGGGGAACGGCAGCGGCCCCAGCGTGCCCAGTGCCCGGAACGCGCGGGCACAGCTGACCGGGAGCTGCTCGTAGCTCAACGCCAGACCGGCCCGCACGGCGAGATCGCCGACGCGCAGTTCGTCGAGACGCCGGCGCTCGTCCGCCAGCCGATCGGCGAGCGTGCGAAGTGTCCACTCGCGACGGTGCGAAAGCCGCGCCCCGGCAACGCGGATGGCCAGCGGCAGCCGGCCACACGCGCGCACGATCGCCGCCGCCGCATCCGGTTCCGCCGCCGCACGTGCGGCGCCGACGATGCGCGCGAGCAGTTCGGTGGCCTCCGCCTCCGGCAGCATGCCGACGTCGACGTGCCGGGCGGCGATCAGATCGGGTAGCCGGCCGCGGCTGGTGACGAGCACCGCGCAGGCCCCCGCGCCGGGCAGCAGGGGACGGACCTGGGCCGCGCTGCCCGCGTCGTCGAGCACCAGGCACACCCGCCGTCCGGCCAGCCGCGACCGCAGCAGGGCGGAGCGCTCGTCGAGCCCGCGCGGGATCCCGGCGTCCGGCACGCCGAGCGCGTGCAGCAGCTCGGGCAACACCTCCAGTGGGCGGCGCGGGGATTCCGACGTGCCGCGCAGGTCGACGTAGAGCTGGCCGTCGGGGTAGCGGTCGCGCGCCGCGTGGGCCGCACGCAGCGCGAGGGCGGACTTCCCGGCGCCCGCCGGCCCGGACAGCGCCACGACCGCGGTCCGCGAGCCGTCGAGCACGCCGGCCAGGTCCGTCAGCTGGTCCTGACGTCCGGTGAAGTCGGGCAGGTCCAGCGGCAGCTGGCACACCGGGGCGGCCGGAGCGGTCTCGACGAGGGCCTGACGCAGCCGCTCACCGGGATCGGTGTCCAGCTCGGTTCGCAGCGCCCGCTCGGCCTCGGCGTAGGCGGCCAGCGCCTCGCCCGGCCGCCCGCTCGCCCCGAGCGCGACGACGAGCAGCCGCCACAGCTCCTCGCGCAGCGGGTGTTCGGCCAGCAGGCCCCGCAACTCCACGATCGCATCGGCGTGCCGCCCGGCCTCGACGCGGCTCCGCAGGCGCTCCTCCTGCACCGACAGCCGCAGCTCGGTCAGCCGGGCCACCGCGGGCGACCACGAGTGGTGGTGCGGCAGGTCCTCCAGCACCTCGCCGCGCCACAACGCGGCGGCCTCGTCCAGTAGTGCCGGTGCGTGCTCCTCGTGCGCCCGTGCCACGAGCTGTCCGGCCAGCGTCGCGTCCAGCTCGTCCGGTGCGACGTGCAGCAGGTACCCGCCCGGGCGACCCTCGATGCGGCCGCCGAGCAGACGGCGCAGGCCGTGCACGTAGGTGCGCAGGTTCGCGCCGGCCGAGCGCGGCACCTGACCCGGCCACAGCACGTCGGTCAGCGCGTCGGCGGACACCACGCTGTTCGGCTCGAGCAGCAGGGCGGCCAGCAGCAGGCGCGGTTTCGGACCGCCGAGCGTCGCGGGCCGCCCGCGCACTTCCGCTTCGAGCGGTCCCAGGACACGGAAGAACACCAACGGCATCGCCTCCGGACGCAACCGGACCGGAAAAAAGGAAATCCGATCGTAGGCAAGTCCGTCAACGATTCACCAGTGCCGTTCGGCGGCTTTTCCGGGACATTCAGCCGAAGTATTCGCGCCGATTGTTCACTTGTTCACTTGTTCACCGGTTCCCACCGGACGCTTCGGCGCCTGCTCGGCGACGCGCGGCAGCTTCGGCCCGCCGCGTTCGTCGGCCGCGAGCCGCAGGCAGGCCAGCAGCCGCAGACCGGTCCACTCCTGGTCGGTCCAGCGTTCCGGCGGCTGCCAGCCGGTGCCCTCGGCCTGCGTCCACACGTCGTGCGCGTGGCCCGCGAGCAGGACGAGCCTGCTGACCGGCTCGTCGCGGGAGACCATGTCCTCTTCGCACCGCACCGCGTCGTCGACCGCGGTCAGGTGACGGGAGAAGGCCCGCCACAGCGAAGGGTCCCCGGCCAGCGCCTGCCAGCCGGGGTCGAGCCGCCCGGCGATGCCGCGCAGCCAGCGCCGGGCGGATCGATCAGCCAGGTAGTCGGCCCACTGCACCCTTCGATGATGGACCCTGAACTGCGTTTTAGCGACCGTATCCAGCCTTTCGGAGGGCATCGGCCAGCGCACCGCCGCCGCCCGCGGGCTCGCGGCGCTTGGGCTGACCGCCCTTGCGCGGCTGGCCGCCGCGGCGCTCGCCGCCGCCTCCACCAGCCGGTTTGGCGCGGCCGCCGCCGACCTCGTCGTCCAGGCGCAACGTCAGCGAGATCCGCTTGCGCGGGATGTCGACCTCGAGCACCTTCACCTTGACGATGTCACCCGGTTTGACTACCTCACGCGGGTCCTTGACGAAGTTCTTCGACATCGCCGACACGTGGACCAGACCGTCCTGGTGCACCCCGATGTCGACGAACGCCCCGAACGCGGCGACGTTGGTGACCACGCCCTCCAGCCGCATGCCCGGCTTGAGGTCGCCGATCTTCTCCACACCCTCGGCGAAGGTGGCGGTCTTGAACGCCGGACGCGGGTCCCGGCCGGGTTTCTCCAGCTCGGCGAGGATGTCGGTGACGGTCGGCAGGCCGAACGTGTCGTCGACGAAGTCCTCCGGCCGCAGCTTGCGCAGCACCCGCTCGTTGCCGATCAGCTCACGCAGCTCGACACCGGTCTTGGACAGGATCCGCCGCACGACCGGGTAGGCCTCGGGGTGCACGCTGGAGGAGTCGAGCGGGTCGTCGCCGCCGCGGATGCGCAGGAAGCCGGCGCACTGCTCGAACGCCTTCGGACCCAGCCGCGGCACCTCCTTCAGCGCCGAGCGCGACCGGAACGGGCCGTGCGCGTCACGGTGGCCGACGATGTTCTCGGCCAGGCCCGCGGTGATGCCGGAAACCCTGGTCAGCAGGGGCGCCGAGGCGGTGTTGACGTCCACGCCGACGGCGTTCACGCAGTCCTCGACGACCGCGTCCAGCGACCGCGACAGCGACACCTCGGACACGTCGTGCTGGTACTGGCCCACGCCGATCGACTTCGGGTCGATCTTCACCAGCTCGGCCAGCGGGTCCTGCAGCCGCCGCGCGATCGAGACCGCGCCGCGCAGCGACACGTCCAGCTCGGGCAGCTCCTGCGAGGCGAACGCCGACGCCGAGTAGACCGACGCGCCGGCCTCGGACACGACCGCCTTGGTCAGGTTCAGCTCGGGATGCCGCTTGATCAGCTCGGCGGCGAGTTTGTCGGTCTCCCGTGACGCGGTGCCGTTGCCGATCGCGATCAGGTCCACCGAATGGGCGGCGCAGAGCTTCGCCAGCTCGTCGATCGCCTGGTCCCAGCGGTTCTGCGGCTGGTGCGGGTAGATCGTGTGGGTGTTGACGACCTTGCCGGTCGCGTCCACCACGGCGACCTTCACACCGGTGCGGAAACCGGGGTCCAGACCCATCGTCGCGCGGGTGCCCGCCGGGGCGGCCAGCAGCAGGTCGCGCAGGTTGGCGGCGAACACGTTCACCGCGTCCTCCTCGGCCTTCTGCCGCAGCCGCATCCGCAGGTCGATACCCAGGTGCAGGAGGATCTTGGTGCGCCACGCCCAGCGCACGGTGTCCTGCAGCCACTTGTCGGCCGGGCGGCCCTCGTTGGTGATGCCGAAGCGCTGCGCGATGCGGCGCTCGTAGTCCGACGGCCCGGTCTTCGGCTCGTCGGACGGTTCTTCGGGTTCGACGGTGAGGTCGAGGACGTCTTCCTTCTCCCCGCGCAGCATGGCGAGCACGCGGTGGGAGGGCATCTTCGTGAACGGCTCGGCGAAGTCGAAGTAGTCGGCGAACTTCGCGCCCTCGGTCTCCTTGCCCTGGCGGACCTTCGACGAGAAGTAGCCTTCGGTCCACATCTTCTCGCGCAGTTCGCCGATCAGGTCGGCGTCCTCACCGAAACGCTCGACCAGGATCGCGCGCGCACCGTCCAGGGCGGCCTGCGCGTCCGCGACGCCCTTCTCCGGGTCGACGAACACCGCGGCGGCGGCCTGCGGGTCGGTGTTCGGGTCGTTGAGGAGGCCGTCGGCCAGCGGTTCCAGGCCGGCCTCGCGGGCGATCTGGGCCTTGGTGCGCCGCTTCGGCTTGTAGGGGAGGTAGATGTCCTCCAGGCGCGCCTTGGTGTCCGCGGCGCGGATCTGCTCGGCGAGCTCCTCGGTCAGTTTGCCCTGGCTGTCGATCGACTCCAGGATCGCGGCCCGCCGCTCGTCGAGCTCCCGCAGGTACCGCAGCCGGTCCTCCAGCGTGCGCAGCTGTGCGTCGTCGAGGGCGCCGGTCACCTCCTTGCGGTACCGCGCGATGAACGGCACGGTCGCCCCGCCGTCGAGCAGGTCCACGGCGGCTTTGACCTGCCCTTCGCGGACGCCGAGCTCCTCGGCGATCTTCTGCTCGATCGACTGCACGGCCACTGTCACGATGCTGATCACTCCCTGCTCGCGGTTGCGGGGGCCAATTCTGCCTGCGCCGGGTCGGGGCGGGCACGGAAGGGGGGCCCGCCGTTGCCGAACCGGAAGCAACGACGCGGTAACCAACCGGGGGCCGGCCGCGACCTCGGGGTGTCGGGTCGACGTGGGGCGGGTGTGGATGGACGGGTCACGCGGGGTGCGCCGGGTGCGGGTGGGGATGCAGCTCCGGCGGGTGCGGGTCGACCGGCCCGGCGGCGAGACCGTCGCGCTCTGCTACCCGGGGATGCTGCTGACCTGCTACGAGGACGCGCGCAAGGTCTGCGAACGGTGGGTTCCGCTGGGCGCGGAGCCCACCGAGGAGGACGACGAGCGGCTCATCGACGCGTTGCACGCCGCGATGGTGTGGCGGAACCGCCTGGACGAGGACCGCCCCTGACCGCCACGGCGCTCGCTTCTTGGCGCGGGTACCGGCGGTGCTGCCGGCAATCCCTCCTCGCCGAAAGCCTGTCGAGGCGTGACCGGCGCGCGGCCGCCCTAGGTGTACTTGGCCAGGACGTTGGTGGCGGCGGGTTGCTGTTGACGTGGGGAGGGGCCTCCGGCTGGGGTGTGGCTTGTCCAGGACCCACGCCAGGCCGGAGGCTCTCGTGTGCCGCGGTGATGCCCGCACGACGTTCTTGGGCAGGTTGCTGATTGTTCAGCGGGGCGCTGGTCGCAGGCGTTCATCAAGCCCCACTGCCCGCCTGCCACCAACTTGATCGCCACGTACACCTAGGACGGCGGGCTCAGCTTCAGCAGGAGGCGGTGCAGTTCCGCGCGTTCCGCCGCGCTCAGCCGGCCGAGCATCGACTCGTCCACCTTGCGCGCCAGGGGATCGGCCTCGCGCACCGCGGCTTCGCCGAGTTCGGTGAGCCGCAGGATCCGGCGGCGGCGGTCCGTGCCGATCGTGCGCGTGATCAGTCCGCGCTGCTCCAGCCGCAGCATCAGGTTCGCCAGTGTCGCCTTGTCGATCGCGGCCTGCTGACCCGCGCTCGCCTGGTCCACGTCGTCCCCGTCGGCGACCGCCTTGAGGACGGCGTACTGCGGCTTCGTCAGCGTGGGCAGTTCGGCCTGCCAGCGGGCGCCGTGCTCCTGCAGGGCGCGGCGCATGACGTGGAACACGGCTTCGTCGACAACGGTCATGACCGCATGTTAGTGTGAACACGAAAGGTTCGTATACGAACTACTTGGGAGGCGTGATGCGGCTGATCGTCGCGATGACGGGGGCCACCGGCGCGCCACTCGGGGTCCGCCTGCTCGAAGCGCTGCACGACCTGCCCGACGTCGAGACGCACCTCGTGCTGTCCCGGTGGGCGCGCACCACGATCGAGCTGGAAACCCCTTACAGCGCACGGGAAGTCGCCAAGCTCGCCGAGGTCGTGCACGGGGCCGGGGACCAGGCCGCGACGATCTCGTCCGGCTCCTTCCGCACCGACGGGATGGTCGTCGTCCCGTGCAGCATGAAGACGGTCGCCGGGATCCGCGCCGGGTACGCCGACGGGCTCGTCGGCCGCGCGGCCGACGTCGTGCTCAAGGAGCAACGCCGGCTCGTCCTGGTGCCGCGCGAGACGCCGCTGAGCGAGATCCACCTGGACAACCTGCTCGCGCTGGCCCGGATGGGCGTGCGGATCGTGCCGCCGATGCCCGCCTTCTACAACCACCCGCAATCCGTGGACGACGTCGTCGACCACGTCGTCACCCGCGTGCTGGACCAGTTCGACCTGCCCGCGCCGAACGCCCGCCGCTGGTCCGGTCTGCACCGATAGGAGGAAACCCGTGCCCTACGACGACTTCCGGTCGTTCCTGCACACCTTGGACGTGGAAGGGCAACTGCTGCGGATCACCGAGGAGGTCGCGCCCGAACCCGACCTCGGCGCCGCCGCGAACGCCGCCCCGCGCCTGGGCGACAAGGCGCCCGCGCTGTATTTCGACAACGTCACCGGCTTCACCGACGCGCGGATCGCGCTGAACGTGCACGGATCCTGGGCCAACCACGCGCTGGCGATGGGACTGCCGCCGCAGACCGGGATCAAGGAGCAGGTCGCCGAGTTCATCCGGCGCTGGGAGGACTTCCCGGTACCCGTCGAGCGGCGGGAGAACCCGCCGTGGGCGGAGAACGTGCTCGAGGGCGACGACGTCGACCTGTTCCGGGTGCTGCCGCTGTTCCGGCTCAACGACGGCGACGGCGGGTTCTACCTGGACAAGGCGGCGGTGGTGTCCCGTGACCCGGAGGACCCGGAGAACTTCGGCAAGCAGAACGTCGGCGTGTACCGGATGGAGGTCAAGGGGCGCGCCAAGCTCGGGCTGCAGCCGGTGCCGATGCACGACATCGCGCTGCACCTGGCCAAGGCCGAGGAGAACGGCTCGGACCTGCCGGTCGCGATCGCGCTGGGCAACGACCCGGTGATCTCGATCGTCGCGGCCACCCCGATGGCCTACGACCAGAGCGAGTACGAGATGGCCGGAGCCCTGCGCGGCGCCCCGGCGCCGGTCGCGACCGCGCCGCTGACCGGGCTGGACGTGCCGTGGGGGTCCGAGGTGATCCTGGAGGGCGTCATCGAGGGCCGCAAACGCGAGATCGAGGGGCCGTTCGGCGAGTTCACCGGCCACTACTCGGGCGGCCGGAACATGGCCGTGGTGCGCATCGACCGGATCTCCCACCGGACCAACCCGATCTTCGAGTCGCTGTACCTCGGCATGCCGTGGACGGAGATCGACTTCCTGATGGCGGCCAACACGTGCGTGCCGATCCACCAGCAGCTCAAGGAAGCGTTCCCGGAGGTGCAGGCGGTCAACGCGATGTACACGCACGGCCTGCTCGCGATCATCTCGACGAAGAAGCGCTACGGCGGGTTCGCGAAGGCCGTCGGGATGCGGGCGATGACCACGCCGCACGGGCTCGGGTACGTCAAGACCGTGATCGTGGTGGACGAGGACGTGGACCCGTTCAACCTGCCGCAGGTGATGTGGGCACTGTCCACAAAGGTCAACCCGGCGGGCGATCTGGTGAACATCCCGAACCTGCCGGTGCTGGAACTGGATCCCGGATCGCAGCCCGCGGGGATCACCAACAAGATGATCATCGACGCGACGACGCCCGTCGCGCCCGACGATCGCGGCCACTACAGCCAGCCGGTGCGCGACCTGCCCGAAGCCGCGGCGTGGCTGACGAAGTTGCAGGGAATGCTGGCGCGGTAAGGAGAAACCGATGTGCCCACGTTGTGAGTTCGAGACGGTGACGAA
Organism: Amycolatopsis thermophila; assembly: GCF_030814215.1. Taxonomy (NCBI): domain Bacteria; kingdom Bacillati; phylum Actinomycetota; class Actinomycetes; order Pseudonocardiales; family Pseudonocardiaceae; genus Amycolatopsis; species Amycolatopsis thermophila. The sequence continues at coordinate 3,610,693 of NZ_JAUSUT010000001.1, forward strand.
GCTGGCCGACTCGCCGGTCGCCGGGGTGTGGGAGGTGCTGCAGTGCCAGCGGTGCCTCTACACCTGGCGGACGACCGAGCCGCCGCGGCGGACGACCCGGGAGCACTACCCGGAGGAGTTCCGCATGACCCAGGCCGACATCGACAACGCCCCCGAGGTGCCGGCCGTGCCGCCGCTGCGGGTGCGCTGATGGCCGACACGCTGATGTGGGAGGTGCGGGCGGCACCCGGCCGGCGCGACGAGCTGCTCGCCTGGGTGGAGTCGGCGATCCCCGGCCCGGCCGAGGTGTACCTCGGCGGGCCGGACCGGGTGGTGGTGATCGCCCGCGGGGTCTCGCGGCTGCCGGAGCCGCCGCCGGAGCTGCTGGCGCGGCCGGTGGCGCAGTGGCCGTTCACGTTCCACCGGTCGCTGTAGCCGGGCGCCTTCGGGGTCACGATTTCCGGGTCGGCGCGTGTCCGGGCGCGGCGCCGCTGGCCATCGACGGCGAGCTCGGGGCGGCCGTGCGCAGGGGAATCCAGCCGAACATCCCGCTCGTCCGTGCCAACCCGGCGCGACTGTGCGAAGCTCCCCATGTCATTGGGTCAGCGCGGACTTGGAGGGCGTACATGGAGCGGGTCGGCAACGGCGAGCACGTCGTGATCGTGCTGCACGGCTGGTTCGGGTCGTCGACGGCGTGGGAGGAGCTCACCCCGCACCTCGACGCCGAACGGTTCAGCTACCTCTTCCCGGATTTCCGCGGGTACGGTACCCGCCGGGACGAGCCCGGCGCGCACACCATCGCGGAGATGGCCGCCGACGTGCTCCTGCTCGCCGACGAGCTGGGCGTCGACCGGTTCTCGCTGGTCGGGCACTCGATGGGCGGCAGCGTGATGCAGTACGTCCTCGCGGAGGCACCCGGGCGGGTCCGGTCGCTCTTCGGCATCTCCCCGGTGCCCGCGAGCGGGGTGCCCATGGACGAGCAGACCTGGCAGCTGTTCAGCAGCGCGGCCAACGACCCGGCGAGCCGCCGCGCGATCATCGACTTCACCACCGGCGGCCGCCACCCGGACGCGTGGCTCGAGGGCATGGTCATCCACTCGCTGGAGAACTCCGACAAGACCGCGTTCGGCGAGTACCTGCAGGCGTGGGCGAAGACCGACTTCTCCGAGCGGATCGCCGGCAACGAGGTGCCGATCAAGGTCGTCGTCGGCGAGCACGACCCCGCGCTGAGCGAGGAGGTCATGCTGGGGACGTTCGGGCGGTGGTACCCGAAGCTCGAGCTGGAAGTGCTGCCCGACGCCGGGCACTACGCCGCCGACGAGGTGCCGGTGACGCTGGCCAACATGATCGAAGTGTTCCTGGACGAGCACTGATGTCCGAGGTGGACGTCTTCGACCCGAGGGTGTTCGCCCGCGGCGTGCCGCACGACGAGCTGCGCCGGTTGCGGGACGCGGAACCGGTCGCGTGGCAGGACGAACACGAGGTGCTCGACTGGCCGTCCGGGCCGGGCTACTGGGCGGTGACCCGCTACGCCGACGTGAAGCACGTGCTGCGGACGCCCGAGGTGTACTCGTCGTGGCTGGGCGCCACGCAGATCCGCGACCCCGAACCGGACGACCTCGCGTTCATCCGGCGCATGATCCTCAACATGGACCCGCCGGAGCACAACCGGTTGCGGCGCATCGTGTCCGCGGTGTTCACCCGGCGCCGCCTGGAACGCTCGGCCGAGCAGATCGCCGAGCGGGCCAGGGCGCTGATCGGGGCGGTCGTGCCGCGCGGGCAGTGCGATCTGCCGGTCGAGGTCACCGACGACTTCCCGCTGCTCAACCTCGCCGAGCTGATCGGGGTGCCGCCGCAGGACCGCGGGCTGCTGCTGAAGTGGACCAACCGCGTCATCGGCTACCAGGACCCCGAGCACGCCGAGGTCGTGCGCGGGCCGGACGGCAAACCGGTCAACCCGCGGTCACCGGCGATGCTCGCCGACATGTTCGACTACGCGCAGTCGCTGGCGGAGGCGAAGCGGCGCGAGCCCGCGGACGACCTGATGACGGCGCTGGTCCAGGCCACTGTGGACGGCCGGTCCCTGGATGACGCCGAGTTGCGGATGTTCTTCTTCCTGATGGTGATCGCCGGGAACGACACGGTGCGCAGCGCGCTGCCCGGCGGGGTTCTGGCGCTGGTGCAGCACCCGGCGGAGTACCGGCGGTTGCGGGCCGACCCGTCGCTGGTGCCGTCGGCGGTGGAGGAGATGCTGCGGTGGCACCCGCCGGTGCTGACGTTCCGGCGCACCGCCGCGCGCGACACCGAGCTGGGCGGGCAGCGGATCGCCGCCGGGGACAAGGTGGTCGTGTACTTCGCGTCGGCGCACTACGACGAGCGGGCCTTCCCGGACCCGTACCGGTTCGACGTGTCGCGATCGCCGAACGACCACCTGGCGTTCGGGCAGGGGCCGCACCTGTGCCTGGGGGCGCACTTCGGGCGGTTGCAGATGCGGGTGTTCTTCCGGGAGTTCCTGACGATGCTGCCGGAGGTCCGGTTGGGAGGCGAGGTGCGGCGGTTGACGTCGAACTTCATCAACGGGATCACACATCTGCCGCTGGTGTGGTGAGGCGGGGCCACGACGTAGCGGCTACCCGAACGACCGCACCGAAACCCCGGCCTCCACCAGCGCGGCCCGCACCCGGCGGCCGATCTCCACCGCGCCCGGGGTGTCCCCGTGCAGGCAGATCGACTCCGGCGAGACCTTCACCTCGGAGCCGTCGGCCGCGACAACCACACCCTCGGTCGCCATCCGCACGCAGCGCCGCACGACTTCGTCCGGGTCGTGGATCACGGCTCCCGGCTCCCGGCGGGAAACCAGTGTCCCGGACGGGGTGTAGGCCCGGTCGGCGAACGCCTCGCGCACCGGTCGCAGCCCGGCGGCCTCCGCCTGCCGCAGCCACTCCGACCCCGGCAACCCCAGCACCGGCAGCGACGGATCGAACAGCCGCACCGCCTCGACCACCGCCGCGGCCTGCTCGGCGTGGTGCACGATCGCGTTGTACAGGGCACCGTGCGGCTTCACGTACGCCACCCGCGTCCCGGCCGCGCGCGCGAACGCGTTCAGCGCCCCGATCTGGTACAGCACGTCGTCCACCAGCTCGGCGGGCGCCACGTCCATGAACCGCCGCCCGAAACCGGCCAGGTCCCGGTAAGCCACCTGCGCCCCGACGGTCACACCCCGCGCGGCAGCCGCGGCCGTCACCCGGCGCAGCACGCTCGGATCGCCCGCGTGGAACCCACAGGCGACGTTGGCGCTGGACACGATCTCCAGCAGCGCGTCGTCCTCCGTGAGGTGCCAGACCCCGAATCCTTCGCCCAGGTCCGCGTTCAGGTCCACCCCGGTCACTCGCCCTCCAGCTCACCCTCGGTCCGCAGGTACACCTCGCGCAACTGCCCCAGCAGCTCCGGATCCGGCTCCGCCCACAGGCCGCGGTCGGCGGCCTCGGTGAGCCGCTCGATGATGCCGCGCAACGCCCACGGGTTGGCCTTGGCGAGGAACTCCTGGTTCTGCTGGTCGAGGACGTACGACTGGGACAGCTTTTCGTACATCCAATCCTGCACGACCCCGGCGGTGGCGTCGAAGCCGAACAGGTAGTCCACGGTGGCCGCCAGCTCGAAGGCGCCCTTGTAGCCGTGCTTGCGCATCGCGGCGATCCAGCGCGGGTTGACCACCCGCGCCCGGAACACCCGCGCCGTCTCCTCCGACAGCGACCGCGTCCGCACCGAGTCCGGGCTCGTCGAATCGCCCACGTAGGACGCCGGGGCCTCACCGGTCAGCGACCGGGTGAACGCGATCATCCCGCCGTGGTACTGGAAGTAGTCGTCCGAGTCGGCGATGTCGTGTTCACGCGTGTCGCTGTTCTTCGCCGCGACCTCGATGCGCCGGTACGCGTTCTCCATGTCCGGCCGGGCCTCGACACCGTCCAGGCCCCGCCCGTACGCGTACCCGCCCCACGTCGCGTAGACCTCGGCCAGATCGGCGTCGTCGCGCCAGTTCCCGGAGTCCAGCAGGGGCAGGATCCCCGCCCCGTACGCGCCCGGCTTCGACCCGAAGATCCGCGTGGTGGCACGGCGTTCGTCCCCGTGCGCGGCCAGATCCGCCTGCACGTGGGCGCGCACGAAGTTCTCCGAGGCGGGCTCGTCCAGCGACGCGACCAGCCGCACCGCGTCGTCCAGCAGGGCCACCACGTGCGGGAACGCGTCCCGGAAGAACCCGCTGATCCGCACCGTGACATCGATCCGCGGCCGCCCCAGCTCGGCGAGCGGGACCGGTTCCAGCCCCGTCACCCGCCGGGACGCGTCGTCCCACACCGGCTGGACGCCCAGCAGCGCCAGCACCTCGGCCGCGTCGTCGCCGGACGTGCGCATCGCCGAGGTGCCCCACACCGAGAGCCCGACGGACTTCGGCCACTCGCCGGTGTCCTCGCGGTAGCGGCGCAGCAGCGACTCCGCCAGCGCCTGCCCGGTCTCCCACGCCAGCCGGCTCGGGATCGCCTTCGGGTCCACGGTGTAGAAGTTGCGCCCGGTCGGCAGCACGTTGACCAGCCCGCGCAGCGGCGACCCGCTCGGCCCGGCGGCGATGTAACCGCCGTCCAGAGCGTGCAGGACCGCGTCGATCTCCGCCGCGGTCCCGGCCAGCCGCGGCACGATCTCGGTGGCGGCGAACCTCAGCACCCGCGCGACCTCCGGATCGGAGGCCACCTCCGCGACCGCCGCCGGAGACCAGTCCCGCTTCTCCATCGCTTCGACCAGGGCGCGCGCCGCGGCCTCGATCGCGTCCACTTCGGACGTCGGCGCGCCCTCGACGAGCCCCAGAGCCGATCGCAGCCCGGGCACCGCACCGGCCTGGCCGCCCCACATCTGCTGCGCGCGCAGCATGGCCAGCACCAGGTTCACCCGCGCCTCGCCGGCCGGCGCGGCACCGAGGATGTGCAGGCCGTCCCGGATCTGCGCGTCCTTGACCTCGCACAACCAGCCGTCGATGTGCAGCAGGAAGTCGTCGAACTCGGCGTCGTGCGGGCGCTCCGACACGCCGAGGTCGTGGTCCAGCTTCGCGGCCTGGATCAGGGTCCAGATCTGGGCGCGGATCGCGGGCAGCTTCGCCGGGTCCATCGCCGCGATGTTGGCGTGCTCGTCGAGCAGTTGCTCCAGCCGGGCCAGGTCGCCGTAGCTCTCCGCGCGCGCCATCGGCGGGATCAGGTGGTCGACGATCGTGGCGTGCGCGCGGCGCTTGGCCTGCGCGCCCTCGCCGGGATCGTTGATCAGGAACGGGTAGATCAGCGGCAGGTTCCCCAGCACCGCGTCCGGACCGCAGGACGCGGACAGCCCGGCGTTCTTGCCCGGCAGCCATTCCAGCGACCCGTGCTTGCCGAGGTGCACGACGGCGTGGGCGCCGAACTCCTCCTCGATCCAGCGGTAGCAGGCGAGGTAGTGGTGGCTCGGCGGCAGGTCCGGGTTGTGGTAGATCGCCACCGGGTTCTCGCCGAACCCGCGCGGCGGCTGGATCATGAGCACGATGTTGCCCGCCCGCAAGGAGGCCAGCACGATGTCACCGTCCGGATTGGACGAGGTGTCGACGTACAGCTCACCGGGCGGCGGGCCCCAGTGCTCCTCGATGTCCGCACGCAGGTCCTCGGGCAGCGCGGCGAACCACTCGCGATACCGCGCGGCGGGCACGCGGATCGGGTTGCCGGACAGCTGCTCCTCGGTCAGCCACTCCGGGTCCTGACCACCCGCGGCGATCAGGGCGTGGATCAGCGCGTCGCCGTCCGGCTGGCCGGTGCCGGTCGGCTCGACGCCGGGGAACGGCTCGTCGCCCAGGTCGTAGCCCTGCGCGCGCATCCGGCGCAGCAGTTCGATCGCCGACGCCGGGGTGTCCAGTCCGACCGCGTTGCCGACGCGCGAGTGCTTGGTCGGGTACGCCGACAGCATCAGCACGATCTTGCGCTCGGACGGCGGGGTGTGCCGCAGGCGGGCGTGCGCGAGGGCGATGCGCGCGACCCGTGCGGCGCGTTCGGGGTCCGGCACGTAGTGCGGCAGCCCGTCGTCGTCGATCTCCTTGAACGAGAACGGCACGGTGATCAGGCGGCCGTCGAACTCCGGCACCGCCATCTGGTTGCCGGCGTCCAGCGGCGACAGGCCGTCGTCGTTGTCCTCCCAGGTGGCGCGGTCGCTGGTCAGGCACAGCGCCTGCAGCGTCGGCACGTCCAGCGCGGCCAGTTCGGCGACGTCCCACGCCTCATCGTCACCACCGGCGCCGACCTCGGATGGACGGGTGCCGCCCGCGGCGAGCACGGTGACCAGCAGCGCGTCGGCCTTGCGCAGCTCGGCCATCATCTCCGGCTCGCGCGAGCGCAGCGACGCGCAGTAGATCGGCAGGGCCTGCCCGCCCGCGTCCTCGACCGCCTCGGCCAGCGCCTCGACGAACCGCGTGTTCCCGGACAGGTGGTGCGCGCGGTAGTAGAGGATCGCCACCACCGGGCCTCGGGAGTTCACCGCGCGGCGTCCTTGCCGGTCCAGCACACCCCACGCGGGCTGCTCGGCGGGCGGCTCGAACCCGTCGCCGGTGAGCAGCAGCGTGTCGGACAGGAACCGGTGCAGCTGGGTGAGGTTGGCGGGGCCGCCCTGCGCGAGGTAGGCGTGGGCCTCGGTCGCGATGCCCGCCGGAACGGTGGACAACGCCATCAGCTCCGCGTCCGGGGTCTGCTCGCCGCCGAGGACCACCACGTGCTTCCCGCTGGCCCGGACGGTGTCCAGGCCCTCCTGCCACGTCCGGGCCGATCCCAGGATGCGGACCACCACGACGTCGGCGTCCGCCAGCAGGCCGGGCAGCTCGGCGAGGTCGAGCCGGGCCGGGTTGGCCAGGGTGAAGCCGGCCTCGCTGGTGCGGGCGCTGAGCAGGTCCGTGTCCGAAGTGGACAGCAGCAGGATCACGCGGGTACCTCCTAGGTCACCCAACCCTGTCCGGTGACCGGGCCCGTCGTCAAGCCGTCCGTTCCTCCCGGCCGAGGCGGGGGAAGGGTTGCGTGGAGAAGATCACCTCGACGGGCACCTCGAAGTACTCGGCGATGCGCAGCGCGAGGTACAGGCTCGGGCTGTACTCGCCGCGCTCGAGGTAGCCGATCGTCTGGTAGTGCACCCCGACCGCCTCGGCCAGCTGCCGCCGCGAGATGCCGCGCTCGGCGCGCAGCATCGCGATGCGGTTGTAGATCGACTCACTCATCCCGGAACCCGCTGTAGTGCCTTCTCCCGCCGGGCGGCCACGGACGAACCGGACTCGCGCCGGGCCATCCTACGCAGGACGACCGGAGCCAGGACCAGGCCGGCGACCGCCCACGCGCCGAGCACGCCCACCGTCTCCCAGGTCCGCCACGAACCGTCGATCTCGACCGCCGCCATCGCGTCCGGCAGGAACGCCGAGCGCATCCCCAGCCCCAGCCAGTACAGCGGGAACACCTGCGCAAGACCCCGCACCCACTCCGGCAGCGCGTTGATCGGGTAGAAGATGCCCGACGTGCCGACCAGCGCCATCACCGGCAGCATCACCACGCCCGTGGTTCGCGGGTTCTCGAACAGCGACCCGAACACCGCGCCGATCGGCAGCGTGGCCACCAACCCGAGCACCAGCACCCACACCAGGGTCACCCAGGTCATGGCGCTTACCTGGAGCCCGTCGAACAGGAACAGCCCCGGCGCGATCAGCAGCACGATTCCCGCGATGGTCATGCCGGAGATCAGGACGATCTTGCCGACGAGGTAGCCGCCCATGCCGTGCGGCAGCGCCTTCGCGCGCAGCAGCGTGCCGTCCTCGCGCTCGAGCGTGAGCTGCTGCATCGTGTTCACCATCGCGTTGAACCCGATGCTCGCGCCGATCAGGCTGGGCAGTGTCATCGAACCGCGCGAGAACGTGGTGCCCGGGATCACCGAGCCCTTCATCAGGGTCATCACGACCAGGAACACGACCGTGGGGAAGAAGTAGCCCCACAGGTCCTGCACGGTGCTGAAGCTGTGCCGCAGCTCGATCAGGCCGCGCTGGAAGCCGGTGCGCAGAGCGGTGGTGGTCATCGGACACCTCCCTCGAACTTGCGCAGCAGCGCCATGTAGGTGTCCTCCAGGCTCGCCCGGCGCACCTCCAGGTCCTCGATCTCCTCGCCGTACTGGGCGAACAGCTCGCGCACGTACCTGGTCGCCCCGGTGGTCGCGTGCACGTAGCGCTGCCCGTCGCGGGTCCAGCGCACCTCGGCGCCGGTGGACATCTCCCGGCTGAGCGCCTCGGCCGAGCCGTTCGCGATGATCGTGCCGCCCGCGAGGATGAGGATCCGGTCGGCGAGCTTCTCGGCCTCGTCGAGGTCGTGCGTGGTGAGCAGGATCGTGGTGTCGGACTCGTCGGCCAGCCGGTGCACCAGGTCGTGGAACTCGCGGCGCGCCTCCGGGTCGAACCCGGCGGTCGGCTCGTCCAGGAACAGCAGCTCGGGGCGCCCGACGATGCCGATCGCCACGTCCAGCCGGCGCCGCTGACCGCCGGAGAGCTGCCCGACCTTCTTGTGCGCGTGCGGCGTGAGGCCGACCGCGGCGACCAGTTCGTCGACGTGCCACGGCCGCCGGTGCTCGGCGTAGTAGGAGCCGAAGTGGGCCAGCAGCTCCCGGACGCGCCACTTGCCGTGGTCGCGCCACGACTGCAGCACGATGCCCAGGCGGGAGCGCCAGGTCTCGTCACCGCGGGCCGGGTCGGTGCCGAGCACGCTGACCTCGCCGGCCGAGCGCATCCGGAACCCTTCCAGGATCTCGATGGTCGTCGTCTTGCCCGCGCCGTTCGGGCCGAGCAGCGCCAGCACCTCGCCGGGCGCCGCCGTGAACGTGACGCCGTTGAGCACGTCGTTCGTGCCGTACCGCATGCGGAGGTCGCGGACGTCCAGCACCGGCCGGGCGCCCGGCGGTCCGGGTGGTCTCGTCGCGACCTGCCTCATCGCTGTCATAGGTCTTCTCCCCAGTGCTATGCCTGTGCGATAGAATGTAGCAGACCTACTACATATGACCCAAGTCCTACTTCGGGATCTTGGCGCCGTTTACAGTGAGCGCATGGCTCTCCCCGCACGTGTCCGCGCCGATGCGTGCCCGGGTGTGTTCGCCACGCACGACGCCGCCGACGGCGCCCTCGCCCGGGTGCGGCTGCCCGGCGGACGGCTGAGCGCCGCGCAGGCCGGTGTGCTGGCTTCCTGCGCCGAGGACCTGGGCGACGGCTCGGTCCACCTGACCTCGCGGGGCAACATCCAGCTCCGCGGCCTGGCCCCGGACACCGGCGAGCTGGTCGCGCGGCTGTCGTCGGCCGGGCTGCTGCCCGCGCCGTCGCACGAGCGGGTGCGCAACTACCTCGCCTCGCCGCTCAGCGGGCTCAGCGGCGGGCTGCTCGACGTGCGGGAGACGGTGTTCGAGCTGGACCGCGCGGTCTGCGCGCGGCCCGAACTGGCCGGGTTGCCGGGCCGGTTCCTGTTCGCGCTGGACGACGGCCGGGGCGACGTCGCGGGCGAGGACGCCGACGTGTGCTGGCGGGCGGTGGACTCGTCGGTGGGTGCGGTGCTGCTCGCGGGCCGGGATACCGGCGAGCGGGTGCCCATCGGCGAGGCCGTCGACGTGCTCGTGCGGAAGGCGTTGTGGTTCCTCGAGGTTCGGGGCGGTGCGTGGCGGGTCCGTGAGCTCGACCTGCCCGCGGGGCCGCGCTTGCCCACATCGCCGGGAGTGCCGATCGGGCCGTTCACGCGGGACGACGGGCTGACCGGTGTGTGCGGGGCGCCGGTGCTGGGGCAGCTGCCCGCGGCGGATCTGCGGGCACTGGGGGAGATCGTCGTGACGCCGTGGCGGTCGGTCGTCGTGCCGCTCGGCACCGAGGCGCCGGGGCTGGTGACCGATCCGGACGCGCCGGGACTGGGCGTCAGCGCGTGCATCGGGCGGCCGGGCTGCGCGAAGTCGCTCGCCGACGTCCGCGCCGACGCGCGAGCGGTGATGAGCCGCGTGCCCGCCGGCGTGCGGATGCACTTCTCCGGGTGCGAGCGGCGGTGCGGGCGCCCGCACGAACCGCACGTGGACATGCTCGCGGGCAGCGAGGAATACCAGAAGGGAATGCCGTGATCGACTACATCCGCGACGGGGCGGAGATCTACCGCCACTCGTTCGCCACGATCCGCGAGGAGGCCGACCTGGCGATCCTGCCGGAGGACCTCGAGCCGGTCGCGGTCCGCATGATCCACTCGTGCGGGATGGTCGACCTGGTCGACGACCTGGCCTACTCGCTGGACCTGGTCGACTCGGCGCGGGCCGCGCTGCGCGACGGCGCGCCGGTGCTGTGCGACGCGCAGATGATCGCCAGCGGCGTGACCCAGAAGCGGCTGCCCGCGTCGAACGAGATCCTGTGCACGCTCTCCGACGAGCGCGTGCCGGCGCTGGCCGAGCGGATGGGCACGACGCGGTCGGCGGCGGCGCTGGAACTGTGGCGGGACAAGCTGGCCGGCTCGGTGGTGGCGATCGGCAACGCGCCGACCGCGCTGTTCCGGCTGCTGGAGATGCTGGCGGAGGGCGCCGGGGTGCCGGCCGCGATCATCGGGGTGCCGGTCGGGTTCGTCGGCGCCGCCGAGTCCAAGGAGGAACTGGTCAAGCGCGCGCCCGCGCCGTACCTGGTGGTGCACGGGCGGCGCGGTGGCAGTGCCATGGCCGTGTCCGCGGTCAACGCGCTCGCGAGCGAGGTCGAATGAAGACGGGCAAGCTCTGGGGCGTCGGACTCGGCCCGGGGGACCCGGAGCTGATGACGGTCAAGGCGGCGCGGCTGATCGGCGAGGCGGACGTGATCGCCTACCACTGCGCCCGGCACGGGCGCAGCATCGCGCGGTCGGTGGCCGAACCGTACCTGCGCGAGGGCCAGATCGAGGAACGGCTCATGTACCCGGTGACGACCGAGGGCACCGACCACCCGGGCGGGTACGAGGGCGCGATCGCCGAGTTCTACGAGCTGAGCGCGAAACGGCTCGCCGAGCACCTGGACGCCGGACGCGACGTCGTGCTGCTGTGCGAGGGCGACCCGTTCTTCTTCGGCTCGTACATGTACATGCACGAGCGGTTGACCGACCGGTACGAGGCCGAGGCGGTGCCCGGGGTGACGTCGGTGTCGGCGGCCTCGGCGGTGCTGGGCAAGCCGTTGGTGCAGCGGGACGAGGTGCTGACGGTGCTGCCGGGGACACTGCCCGCGCCGGAACTCGCGCGGCGGCTCGCGGACACGCAGGCCGCGGCCGTGATGAAGCTGGGCCGCACGTTCTCGTCGGTGCGCGAGGCGCTGGCCGAGTCGGGGCGGCTGGACGAGGCCTACTACGTCGAGCGGGCGACCTGGTCGAACCAGCGGGTGGAGCCGTTCGCTTCGGTCGATCCGTCGACGGTGCCCTACTTCTCGCTCGCGCTGGTGCCGAGCCCGGCGTATGCGTCGCGGAAGGAGCCCGCCGCTGTCGAGCAGGCCGCCCCGTCGGATGGCGGCGAGGTGGTGGTCGTCGGGCTCGGGCCGGCGGGACCGGAGTGGCTGACGCCCGAGGCGTCTTCGGCATTGGCCGAGGCGGAGCACATCGTCGGGTACGGGCCCTACGTGGCGAAGGTTCCGCAGCGGGCGGGGCAGGTGCGGCACGCGTCGGGGAACCGGGTCGAGGCCGACCGGGCGCGGCACGCTCTGGAGCTGGCCGCATCCGGTGCGCGGGTGGCGGTGGTGTCGTCCGGGGATCCCGGGGTGTTCGCGATGGCGTCCGCGGTTCTGGAGCAGGCGGCCCAGCTGGAGGAGCCCGTGCCGGTGCGGGTGATCCCCGGCGTGACGGCGGCTTCGGCGGCGGCGGCGCGCGCCGGGGCGCCGCTGGGGCACGACTACTGCGTGCTGTCGTTGTCGGACCGGCTGAAGCCGTGGGACGTCATCGCGCGCCGGCTCGAGGCGGCCGGGGCCGCGGATCTGGTGGTGGCCCTGTACAACCCGGCTTCGAAGACGCGGACTTCGCAGCTGGCGCAGGCGCGCGAAATTCTGGTGCGGCACCGTCCCGTGGAGACGCCGGTCGTGGTGGCGCGCGATGTCGGCGGTCCGGAGGAGTCGGTGCTGGTGACGACTCTCGGGGAGTTCGATCCCGCTGCGGTCGATATGCGGTGCCTGGTGATCGTGGGGTCGTCGCGTACGCGGGTGGATCACGGGTTCGTCTGGACGCCCCGGTCGTATTGAGCCGCCGCCCCGGCCGGCGGTTGGTGGTGGTGTCCGCAGCGAAAACCCCCGCCGTGGCGGGGGTTTTCACTCAGCGGGTCGGAGTGGAGCCGTTCGGTTGCTGGGGACCGGGGCCGGGGCTTTGCCAGCCCCACATCGTTTCGGTTCCGTGCTCCACCTGCGGCGCCACCCCGTCGCTGTAGGGCTCGATCTGCAGCAGCCGTCCCCAGGACCTACCGGATTGGTCGCCCTCCAGGTAGCTCGGCACCTCGGGCTGGGCGGCCAGCTCTTCGATCCACCCGTTCGGCCCGCCGCCGATGTTGTCCGCCACCCCGGCCTCCGCCGCGAGGTCACCCGCGGTGATCCGGTACGCCGGGATCTGCGAGATGCCGTCGTGCGAGGCGACCGGGTTCATGCACGGGTAGACGAACGCCGCGGGCCAGTCCATGTAGACCGGCGCGCTGCCGACCCGCTGGGTCAGCGTGGTGAACGTCGGCACGCGGGGGGCGCTCACCGCGACCCAGCCGTCGGCCGTGATGTCGTCGTCCTTGACCACCACGCGCACCCGGTTCACGTCCGCGGGCAGGTTGCCGATGTCGACGCGCTCGTCGGCCCACTTCGTCTCGTCCGCGGACGCCCCGGTGCCCACGTTCGGGGCCAGCACGGTCGTCGACTTGACCACCTCGACCCCCGCGGGGGTGTCGCGGCCGAACTCCAGCGCCACGCTCGTCGCCTTGCCCGGCGGCGCGGCGGCGGCGATCGTCACCTGCGCACCCGCGTGCTGGTCGGGCAGCCCGTACCAGTCCGTGCGCAGCCGTCCGGTCGCCGAGCCCTCGTGGTAGCTGCTCCACATCGGCACCGTGGCGGTGGTGAACCCGTGCGGCGGCGAGTTCAGCGGGTCGCTGTCGCCGGCGCTGTCGGTGTGGAACCCGCTCGACGTCTTCTCGTTGCCCTCGTCCGCGGGCAGCGGCAGCGCCGGGTTCTCCGGCTGCGTCGCCGACGGAACCGTGACCGCGGACACCGGTTTGAGCATGCTCGACACCGGATCCTGCTCCACCATCACGTGGTCGGACAGGTTGCAGCTCGACCCGAACAGGTGCTGCACGTTCGCCGCGGCGAGGCTGTAGCTGCCCGTCGACATCTGCTTCTGGATCGACTTCGCCATGCTGGCGACCTCGAACACCACGACCGCGCCGCACACCACGACCAGCGACACGGCGCCCAGCCGCAGCCCGCGGCCACGCCGCTCCTGCACCGGCGGCGGCGCGCCCGGCCGCTGAGCCCGCACGTTCTCCACGAACGCGAACACGGCCGCCACCAGCGCGGCGATCAGCAGCGCCGTGGACAGGTGGTAGCCCTTGATCGACGGGGCCTTGTCCCACCACGGCACACCGAGGCTGGACACGAACCAGTACGCGTTCGGGCCCGTCGCCGCCAGCGCGGCCACCACCAGCAGACCGGCGGTGAACGCCGCGCGGTTGCGCCGCGAGCGCAGCACCGTCGAACTCGTCGCCAGAGCGGTCAACGCCGCCATCGCCGCGCCCACACCGGCGAACGCGCCGAAGTGGTGCGTCCACTTCGTCGGGGTCAGGGCCAGCAGCAGGAAGAACAGCGCCACCGTGCCGATCAGCCGTCGCGAGGGGCCGAGCGCGGCGCCCTGGATGCGGCCGCGGCGCAGCAGCACCACCAGGCAGGTGCCGGTGCACAGGATCAGCAGCAGCACCGGGAACCGGCGGGTCAGCGCGCCGTCGGCGCTGTTCTCGAACAGCAGCTCGTAGCGGGACAGCTCCTCGTACCACGACTTGTTCGGGCCGACCAGGCCGCGCAGGCGGGTCGCCTCCATGACCGTGGCGAAGGTCTGGTCGGCGAACACGACGATCAGCACGATGAACCCGGCCGCGGCGATCGGCGCCAGCACCGTCAGCCACCCCGACTCGCGGGCGCGGCTGCGCAGCAGGTGGAACAGCGGCCGCGCGGCGACCAGGAACGGCGCCACCGCGATCAGCGCCGTCGGCGTGGCGGCCAGCGCGAACGCGGCCCCGATCAGGCCCAGGCACAGCGGCAGCAGCCGCCGCGTGACCAGCGCCCGTTCCACCGCGCACAGCGCGATCAGCGAACCCAGCGCGGCCCACGGCTCGGGGCGGACACCGTTGTTGAACGGCAGCCACCACACCAGGAACACCACCGCCGCGGCCCAGCCCGCGGCCCGGCTGATCCGGACCTCCTTGCCCAGCCGGGGCAGCACCTCACGGCTGATCAGCAGCCAGCTCAGCACGCCGAGCAGGAACGACGGCAGCCGGATCCACGGCGGCACCGTGGACACCGTGGCCATCAGCTCGTAGATGTGGTCGTTCCACCCGAACGGCGCCTCGGCCACGCCGAACCACCGGTGGTAGTTGGTCAGGTACCCGACCTGGTCGGCGACTCTGGCCATGGTGAGGATGTAGCCGTCGTCCGAGGTCACCGGCCCGATGAACACCCACGCGCCGAGCACGCCGAAGACGGTCACGTCCCGCTTGGTGAGCTTCCACCAGCCGATCGGCGCCCACCGCGGCGCCCGGCGCGCGGCACCGGCGTCCAGCCGGTTGACCGCGATCAGGCAGCCGAGCAGCGACAGCACGCCGAACACCCCGACGGCGACCTTCAGACCGGTGGGCGAGGACTGGTAGCGGGTGTCCGGGGTGATGCCGACGGACAGGCCCGCGATCGGGTCGCGCGAGGACGAGATGTCGGTGTAGATGCCCAGCACGCGCGGCCGGACGTCACCGCCGGAGTCGTAGACCGGGGTGCCGGCGACCGACAGGGTGGTGTGCGTCGCGGTCGAACTCACCCGGAGGTCGCAGCCGGTGGCGGGCAGCGGCTGGCGCGCGACCTGCTGGCCCCGGCTGGTGGCGGTGAGCACGCCGTTCTCGACGTTCAGCTGCATCCCGGCGCCGTTGCCCGCGCGGGCCGGCGGCACGGTGGAGAACACCAGGCCGGCGCCGGCGCTGCGCGCGTCGAGCGACTGGACGGTCGCGCACGGGACGTCGACCTCCAGGTCCTGCGCCCAGTACCCGACCAGCGGGGCGTTCACGGAGCGGGTGTCGCTGCCGGCGGGCCACACGATCTTCGCCGTGTCCTGCACGACCGGCAGCAGCGGGAACGCGACCGCGCAGGCGGCCGCGAGCAGACCCAGAACGACGGCGAGCAGCCGCCACAAGAACGTGCGCGGTCGGCCCGAGGAGGTGCTCTCCGACGTGCCCGGCTGGTCCGGGCCGGTCACCTCATCCGGCGCGACAGTAGGTGTCCTGCTGGCCATCCACATTGGGAGAACGCTATCGCGGTGCTTCGTCGCGCTCGCTCGGGGATGGGGGTGTCCGGAAACGTTCGCGGTGGGTCGCCGCGGCGAGCGGGCGGCGATTTCGCCAGCCGTGGCGTTCGAGGTCCGGAATGTCCTGCAACCGGCTCACCGGTCCGACGCACAGCCACGCGACGGGCCGGACACCGGCCGGGATCCCGAGGAGGTCGCGCAGGAACTCCTCGCGGTAGAAGCTGACCCAGCCCACGCCCAGCCCCTCCGCGGTGGCGGCCAGCCACAGGTTCTGGATCGCCAGGCACACCGAGTACAGGCCCGCGTCGGCGATCGCGTGCCGTCCCAGCACGTCCGGCGCGCCGCGGCCCTCGTCGTAGGTCACCACGATGCCGAGGGAGGACGACAGGATGCCCTCGATCTTGATCGGCGCGAAGGTCGCGCGGCGTTCCTCGGACAGCGACGCGGCGAACACCTCGCGCTCGGCGAGCACGTGGTCGCGGAACGCGGTGCGCGTCCGGGTGCTTTCCACGAGCACGAAATCCCACGGCTGGGTGAGGCCGACGCTCGGCGCGGAGTGCGCGGCCCCGAGCACGCGGGCGAGGACGTCGTCGTCGATGGGCTCCCCGGTGAACTCCGCGCGCACGTCCCGGCGTCGCCGCAGGACCTCGTAGAACTCTTCGCTCATGGCTCCAGGATCGCCCACACCCAGTCCAGCGCCGCGCCGACGTCGGCCACGGTGTGAGCCGGCGGACGCGGCGGGCGGCGCACGACGACCACCGGCACGCCCCGCCGCCGGGCGGCGGTGAGTTTCGCGGTGGTCATGTCCCCGCCGCTGTCCTTGGTGACGAGTACGTCGATGCGGTGATCGCGCAGCAGCGCCGTTTCCCCCTCGACGGTGTACGGGCCGCGGTCGAGCAGGACCTCCAGGCGCGGTGGCAGCGGCGGCTCCGGCGGGTCGACGCAGCGGGCCAGGAACCACGGCCGGGTGCAGCGCGCGAAGGCGGACAGGCCCTGCCGGCCGCTGGTGAGGAAGATCCGGTCGCCGAGGGTGTCCACGAGCGCGGCGGCCTCGTCGAGGGTGTCGACCCAGTGCCAGTCGTCGCCGGGGCCCTGACGCCAGCCGGGTCGTTGCAGCCGGAGCAGGGGGGTGCCGGTCGTGCGGGCGGCTTCGGCCGCCGAGGCGCCGATGCGTTCGGCGAACGGGTGTGTGGCGTCCACCACGGCGAGGGTGCCGTGCTCGGTGAGCCAGCGGGCCAGCCCGTCCGGGCCGCCGAAGCCGCCGATCCGCACCTCGCCGACGGGCAGGCGCGGGTTGGCGACCCGTCCGGCCAGCGAGGACGTGACCGCGACACCGCGGGCCACGAGCCCGGCGGCGAGCGCGCGGGCCTCGCCGGTGCCTCCGAGCACGAGTACTTGCGTCACGCCAGCCATACTGCCTGGTGATGAGGTACGGGTGGACCACCGGAGCGTGTGCGACCGCGGCCACGACGGCCGCGTACACGGCGCTGCTCACCGGCGAGTTCCCCGATCCGGTCGAGGTGCACCTGCCGCAGGGCCGCCGACCCGCGTTCGCGCTGGCCACCGAGCGGCTGGACGCCGGTTCGGCCACAGCCGGGGTGATCAAGGACGCCGGGGACGATCCGGACGTGACGCACGGCGCCCTGATCCTGTCGACGGTCAGCCGGGGTGAGCCGGGGAGCGGGGTGGCGTTCCGGGCGGGCGCCGGGGTCGGCACGGTGACGTTGCCCGGATTGCCGCTGCCGGTGGGGGAGCCGGCGATCAACCCGGTGCCGCGGAGGTTGATGACCGAGGCGGTGCAGCGGGTCGCCGCCGAGTTCGGCGACGCCGGTGACGTCGTGGTGGAGATCTCGGTTCCCGAGGGCGAGGAGCTGGCGCGGCGGACGTGGAACCCGCGGCTGGGCATCGTCGGCGGGCTGTCCATCCTGGGCACGACCGGTGTGGTGGTGCCGTATTCGTGCTCGGCGTGGATCGACAGCATCCGGCGCGGGGTCGACGTGGCGCGGGCGCTGGGACACGCGCACGTGGCGGGCGCGACCGGGAGCACGTCGGAGCGCGTGGTGGCCGAGCGGTACGGGCTGCCCGAGACGGCGTTGCTGGACATGGGCGACTTCGCGGGCGCGGTGCTGAAGTACGTGAAGCGCCACCCGGTGCCGCGGCTGACGATCGCGGGCGGGTTCGCGAAGATGTCGAAGCTCGCGGCCGGGCACCTGGACCTGCACTCGAAGCGCTCGCAGGTGGATCTGGCCCTGCTCGCGTCGCTGGCTCCGGGTGAGCTGGCGGCACAGATCCGGGAGGCGAACACGGCGCTGCACGCGCTGCAGCTGTCGCAGGCCGCGGGGTTCCCGATCGGCGACGCGGTGGCCGGCCGGGCCCGGTCGTTCGCGGCGTCGGTCGTGGACCCGGCGCCGGTCGCGGTGGACGTGCTGGTGATCGACCGCGCGGGAACCGTGGTCGGCGTCAGCGGGGCCTGAGTTTCGCCGAGCGGTCCCGCGCCGCCGAGTACAGGTAGCTGTCCGGGAAGTTGCCCGCCGCGAGGACGCGCCCGACGAAGATCACCGCCGCGCGGTCGATTCCGGCGGCCCGCACGTCCTCGGCGATACCGGACAGGACGCCGCGCAGGATGTGCTGTCCCGGCTGGCTCGCGCGGTGCACCACGGCCACCGGGCAGTCCGCGCCGTAGTGCGGGAGCAGTTCGGCGACCACCTGCTCGATCCGGTTGATCGCCAGGTGCACCGCCAGCGTCGTGCCGCTCGCCGCGAAGGTGGCCAGCGTTTCGCCGGGCGGCATGGCCGTCGAGCGCGCCTGGACGCGCGTGATGACCAGGCTCTGCCCGACCGTCGGCACCGTCAGCTCGCGTCCCAGCTCCGCGGCCGCCGCCGCGAAGGCCGGCACCCCGGGCACCACCTGGTAGGCCACGCCCGCCGCGTCCAGCCGGCGCATCTGCTCGGCCACCGCGCTGTAGATCGACGGGTCACCCGAGCACAGGCGGGCGACGTCGTGCCCCGCCCGGTCCGCGGCGACCAGCTCGCCGACGATCCGGTCCAGCGACAGGTCCGCGGTGTCGATCTTGCGCGCGTCGGCGGGGCAGTGGGCGAGCAGGTCGGGCGGGGTGAGGCTGCCCGGGTAGAGGCACACCGCGCAGCGCGCGAGCAGGTCGCGCCCGCGCACGGTGATGAGGTCCGCCGCGCCGGGGCCGGCACCGATGAAGAACACCGTCATTTCACGAAACTCCATTGCGTCACGGTCCGGGCCGGCGTCCAGCCGGTGAACCCGCCGAGGGGGGCGGCGTGCTCGACGGCGATCCGGACGAGCTCGCCGCCGTGCCGCCGGTACGCCGTCGCCAGCGCCTGTTCCGATTCGAGCGTCACGGCGTGCGCGACGAGCCGCCCGCCGGACCGCAACGCCTCCAGGCACACGTCCAGCGCGCCCAGGCCGCCGCCGGCGAACACCGCGTCGGGCGTGGGCAGGTCTGCCAGCGCGCCGGGCGCGGCGCCCGTCACCACCCGCAGTTCGGGCACCCCCAGGCGGTCGGCGTTGCGCCGGATCCGCGCCGCCCGTTCGGCACTGCGCTCGACGGCGATCGCCCGGTTCGCCGGGTGCGCCCGCGACCACTCGATCCCGACGCTCCCCGCTCCCGCGCCGACGTCCCACAACAGCTCGCCCGCCACCGGCGCCAGCCGGGCCAGCGCGGACGCCCGCAGGTCGCGCTTGGTGATCTGACCGTCGTGCTCGAAGGCGTCGTCCGGCAGCCCGGGCAGCGTCGGCAACGACGGCCCCGCGCACTCGACCGCGACGACGTTCAACGGGTCGCCGGCCGGGTGTGACCACTCTCGCGCTCGCCCCTCCACCCGGCGTTCGGCCGGGCTCCCGAGCTGCTCCAGCACCGTGAGCTTGCTCTCGCCGAAACCCCTGGCCGCCAGTACGGCGGCCAGTTGCGCGGGGGTGTCCCCGTCAGAGCTGAGCACCACCAGCCGCGCCCCCGGCGCGAGCGCCCGGCTCACCCGGTGCACGCTGCGCCCGACGACGCTGACCACCTCGGTCTCCTCCGCGGACCAGCCCATCCGCGCCCGCGCGAGCGCGACCGACGACACCGCGGGCACGATCCGCACCTGGTCCGCGCCCAAGCGCCGGACCAGCGTCGTCCCGATCCCGGACAGCAGCGGATCCCCGCTGGCCAGCACGACGATCCGGCGACCGCCGTGCTCGGCGAACAGGTCGTCCAGTGCGGGCAGCAGCGGGCTCGGCCAGGGCACCTTGGGCACGTCCACCGGCACCAGCGCGAGCTGGCGGCGGCCACCGAAGAGCACCTCGGCCGCCGCGATCTCGGCGCGCGCGGACTCGGCCAGCCCGGCCCAGCCGTCGGCCGGAACACCCACAACGACGATCCTCACGGGGCTGACCGTATGCGATGATCCGGGGGACGGTTGTGCGAGGAACCCGGTGCGACTCCGGGGCGGTCCCGCCACTGTGACCGGCCCGCGGGCCGGGAGCCAGAGCTTCGGCGGCCGTTACGTGCCCCGGCACGTGCCCTGTTCAGGCGGGCGAGGACACCCGCGCGTGGCGAAGGAGTTCGCTTGAGGCCGTTTCCGTTCACCGCCGTCGTCGGGATGCCGGACCTCCGGCTCGGACTGGTGCTCTCGGCGATCTCCCCGGCCATCGGTGGCGTGCTGGTGCGCGGCGAGAAGGGCACCGCGAAGTCGACGATGGTGCGCGCCCTGGCGGGCCTGCTGCCCGAGGTCGACGTCGTCGAGCGCTGCCGGTTCTCCTGTGACCCCGCCGCCCCGGATCCGGACTGCCCGGACGCGCCGCACGACGGTTCCGCCGTGCGCCGCCCCGCCCGGCTCGTCGAGCTGCCGGTCGGCGCCGCGGAGGACCGGGTGATCGGTTCGCTCAACCTGGAACGCGCGCTCACCGAGGGCGTCACCGACTTCCAGCCCGGGTTGCTCGCCGCCGCGCACCGCGGCCTGCTCTACGTCGACGAGGTCAACCTGCTGCACGACCACCTGGTCGACACGCTGCTCGACGCGGCGGCGATGGGCCGCGCGACGGTCGAGCGCGAGGGCGTGTCGGTGTCGCACGCGGCGCGGTTCGTGCTGATCGGGACCATGAACCCGGAGGAGGGCGAGCTGCGGCCGCAGCTGCTCGACCGGTTCGGGCTCACCGTCGAGGTCGCCGCGAGCCGTGATCCGGAACAGCGCGCCGAGGTGATCCGCCGCCGCCTGGCCTACGAGGCCGATCCCGACTCCTTCGCCGCCCGCTACGCCGACGACGACGCCCAGCTCGCGGCCGAGATCGCCGCGGCGCAGAAGCTCCTGCCCTCGGTCGCGCTGACCGACGAGGCGTTGCGCCGGATCGCCGAGGTGTGCGCCGCCTTCGAAGTGGACGGGATGCGCGCGGACATCGTCACCGCCCGTACGGCCGTCGCCCACGCCGCGTGGAGCGGGCGCACCGAAGTGTCCACTGAGGACATCCGGGTCGCCGCGCGGCTGGCGTTGCCGCACCGGCGGCGCCGCAACCCGTTCGACGCCCCCGGCATCGACGAAGAGCAGCTGGAGCAGGCCCTGCGCGACGCCGAGCCGCCGGAGGACCCCGGCCCGCCGGACGACGACGGGCCCGGCTCGGGCTCCGAAGCCCCCGCCGACACCCCGCAGGGGCAGCAGCCCGGCGCCGGTGGCGAACCGGGCGGCGGCGGGAGCGAGCAGCAGTCCGTCGGCGCCGGAAAGCCGTACCGGGCAAGGATGTTCAGCGTCGCCGGGATCGGCGAAGGCGCGCACGGCAAGCGGTCGCGCGCGGTGACCGACGCCGGGCGCACGATCGGCGTCCGGCCGCCCGGCACGCGCGAGGGACGGCCGCACCTGGTCGCGACCGTGCGGGCGGCGGCACCCCACCAGCGCTCACGGGGGCGCGACGGCGCCGGGCTCGTGCTGCGGCCCGGCGATCTGCGGTTCGCGTTGCGCGAGGGCCGCGAGGGCAACCTCGTGCTGTTCTGCGTCGACGCGTCCGGCTCGATGGGCGCGAAGTCGCGGATGCGCGAGGTGAAGGCCGCGGTGCTGTCCCTGCTGCTGGACGCCTACCAGCGGCGGGACAAGGTCGGCCTGGTGACGTTCCGCGCCGGTACGGCCGAACTGGCGCTGCCGCCGACGATCAGCGTGGAAGCCGCTGCCGCGCGGCTGGAAGCGCTGCCGACCGGCGGGCGGACTCCGCTCGCGGAAGGGCTGCTGGAGGCCGCGCGCGTGCTGCGGGTCGAGGCCGTGCGCGATCCGCGCCGCCGTCCGCTGCTGGTCGTCGTGACGGACGGGCGCGCCACCAGCGGCGCGGACGCGGTCGCGCGCTCGCAGCAGGCAGCCGAGATGCTGGCCGGCGCGGGCATCGCGTCCGTGGTGATGGACTGCGAGACCGGGCGCATGCGGCTCGGTCTCGCCGCGGAGCTGGCCGCGCGGCTGGGCGGCGAGCACGTGCCGCTCGGTGAGGTCGCGGCGGACACGCTGGCCACCGAGGTGCGCAGGAGGGCTGCCTGATGCCACAGGGAAAACCGCTGGTGGTGCCGGACGACGGGCTCACCACCCGCCAGCGCCGCAACCGTCCGCTGCTCGCCGTGCACACCGGTGAGATGAAGGGCAAGTCCACCGCCGCGTTCGGGATGGCGCTGCGCGCGTGGAACCAGGGCTGGTCGATCGGCGTGTTCCAGTTCGTCAAGTCGGCGAAGTGGAAGGTGGGCGAGGAGAACGCGTTCCGCGCGCTCGGCGCCCTGCACGAGAGCAGCGGCCAGGGCGGGCCGGTCGAGTGGCACAAGATGGGCGAGGGCTGGAGCTGGTCGCGCAAGCAGGGGTCGGAGTCCGACCACGCGGCCAACGCGCGCGAGGGCTGGGCGGAGATCAAGCGCCGCCTCGCCGAGGAACGCCACGACTTCTACGTGCTCGACGAGTTCACCTACCCGCTGCACTGGGGCTGGATCGACACCGCCGAGGTCGTGTCCGCGTTGCGGGACCGGCCGGGCCGCCAGCACGTGGTGATCACCGGCCGGAACGCGCCGGCGGAACTGATCGAGGCGGCCGACCTGGTGACCCGCATGACCAAGGTCAAGCACCCGATGGACACCGGGCAAAAGGGCCAGCGGGGCATCGAATGGTAGCCCGCGTCGTCATCGCCGCCCCGGCTTCGGGACACGGCAAGACGACCATCGCGACCGGGCTGATGGCGGCGCTGCGGGCGCGCGGGCTGACGGTGTCCGGGCACAAGGTCGGGCCGGACTTCATCGACCCGGGCTACCACGCGCTGGCCACCGGGCGGCCGCCGCGGAACCTGGATCCGTTCCTGCAGGGGGAATCGCTGCTCGCGCCGCTGCTTCGGCACGGCGCGGCGGGGGCGGACCTCGCGGTGATCGAAGGCGTGATGGGCCTGTTCGACGGGCAGCTCGGCACCGAGGGGTACGCGTCGACCGCGCACGTCGCCCGGCTGCTGAGCGCACCGGTGGTGCTCGTGGTGGACGCGAGCGCGGCGAGCCGCAGCGTCGCGGCGACGGTGCTCGGGTTCGCGCGGTACGAGCCCGGCGTGGAGATCGCGGGCGTGATCCTGAACAAGCTGGGCTCGCCGCGGCACGAGGAGGAGATCCGCGCGGCGATGGAGCGGACCGGGATCCCGGTTCTCGGCGCGCTGACCCGCAGCGACGACATCCACGCCCCGAGCCGTCACCTCGGTCTGATCCCGGCGGCCGAGCGCGACGCCGAGTCGCGGGAACTGCTGCCGAAGCTGGCCGGCTGGGTCTCCGGTGGCGTGGACCTGGACGCGGTCGTGCGGGTGGCGCGGTCGGCTCCGCCGTTGACGGCGCCGGCGTGGGAGCCCGAGGGGGCGTCTCCGGGACCGCGCCGCGTGGTCGCGGCGGCCGCGGGCCCGGCGTTCACCTTCCGCTACACCGAGACCGCCGAGCTGCTGGCGGCGTCCGGGGTGGACGTCGTCGACCTGGATCCGTTGCACGACAAGGCGTTGCCCGAGGGGTGCGCCGGGCTGTACTTCGGGGGCGGGTTCCCGGAGGTGCACGTCGAGGACCTGTCGGCGAACGTGCCGTTGCGGGAGGAACTGGCGGCGGCGATCCGGCGCGGCATGCCGGTGGTGGCCGAGTGCGCCGGGTTGCTGTACCTGTGCCGGGAGCTGGACGGTCTGCCGATGGTCGGCGCGCTCGATGCCACCGCGGCCATGACCCGGCGCGGCGCGCTCGGGTACCGGACGGCGACCGCGCCGGGGGCGAACCTGGTGGCCGTGGCCGGGCAGCAGGTCACCGGGCACGAGTTCCACCGGACGCAGGTGACGCCCCGCGCGGGTTCGCCGGCGGCCTGGACCTGGGACGGCGCGGGGGAGGGCTTCGCGTCGCCGACGTTGCACGCGTCCTACCTGCACGTCCACTGGGCCGGGCATCCCGCGCTGGCGCGCCGGTTCGCGGCGGCGGTGCACGCGCATGGCTGACTACGACCTGCACCACCACGGCGACCGCGAGGTCGGGGACGGGCTGGTGGACCTGGCGGTCAACGTCCGGCTGCCGGCGCCGCCGGAGTGGTTGCACGCGGAACTCGCCGCCGCGCTGGACGACCTGGCGGCGTACCCCTCCGCGGTCGCGGCGACGGAGGCGGTCGCGGCGCGGCACGGCCGGGACGTGCCGGACGTGCTGGTGACGGCGGGGGCGGCGGAGGCGTTCACCCTGCTGGCGACGGCGTTGCGGCCCCGTCGCGCGGTGGTCGTGCACCCGCAGTTCACCGAACCCGAGGCGGCCCTGCGCGCCGCGGGCCACGCCGTCGGCCGGGTGATCCTGTCCTCTTCGGACGGTTTCGTGCTGCGGCCGGTGCCCGAGGACGCGGACCTGGTGTTCGTCGGCAACCCCACGAACCCGACGTCCGTGCTGCATCCGGCTTCCGCGGTGCGGGAGCTGGTGCGGCCGGGCCGGATCGTGGTGGTCGACGAGGCGTTCCTCGACGCGGTCCCCGGGGAGCCGGAAAGCCTGGCGGGAGAACGGATCCCCGGTGTGGTGGTCGTCCGGAGCCTGACGAAGACGTGGGGCATCGCGGGTCTGCGCGCGGGGTACGTGCTGGCGCCGCCGGAGATCGTGGCGGTGCTGAAGGCCGTGCAGCCGCCGTGGTCGGTGTCGACGCTCGCCGCGCGAGCCGTCGTGGCGTGCAGCCGGCCGTCCGCGCTGGACGAGGCGGACAAGCTGGCGGTACGCGCGGACCACGACCGCGAGTACCTGGTGAACGGGCTGCGTTCCCTCGGGATCGAGGTGGCGGGACAGCCCCGCGGCCCGTTCGTGCTGGTGCGGATCCCGGGCGCGGCAGCCTTGCGCCTCCGGCTGCGCGACGCGGGTTACGCGGTGCGAAGGGGCGACACGTTCCCCGGCCTGGACGGCGACTGGCTGCGCATCGCCGTCCGCGACCCCTCGGTCACCGATGGGTTCCTCGAGGCAGTGCGGCGTCTGCGCTGACGATGCCGATCCGGCCGGGAAAAGCGGCCGCCGCGGGCGTGGGCCCGGACCGGCTCCAGATCGCGTACTCGACGCGGGCCGGCGCACCGGTCACCTCGAAGGCGACGTCCCGGCCGTGCCCGCCGGCAGGTCCACGAACACCTCCGACGCGGCGACCTCGGCGGCGCGTTCGGCGGCGTGCAGGCACTGCCGGGCGACCGGCAGGAACGCCCCTCCGGGCCGGTGTCAGCCGCACCCGGCGGCTGGTGCGTTCCAGGCGGGCGATCTGCTGGCCGAGCGCGGACTGGACGACCAGGCACGCGGATCAATCATTTCTCGTCATCGATCGCATCACGAAGATGCGTTGGACTCATTGATCGTGGCGGGCCAGGCTTCGAAGCATGGTCACACAGGAAGTCCGCGCGCCCTCGGCACTGAGAGCGTGGTCCGGCGTCGCCGCGATCACCGCGAGTCTGTTCGTCTTCCTCACGACCGAGCTGATGCCCGTCGGCCTGCTCACCCCGTTGAGCACCAGCCTCGGTGTCACGGTGGGCGTGGCGGGGCTGATGGTCACCCTGCAGGGCGTGTCGGCAGGTCTGGGCGTGCCGTTCATCGTCGCGTGGACGCGGCGGGTCGACCGGCGGGTCCTGCTGTCGGTGCTGCTGGCGGTACTGGCCCTGGGGAACCTGGTCACCGCGATCTCGCCCAGCTACGCGCTGATCCTGGCGACGCGGCTCGTGATGGGGTTCGCCAGCGGGGTGTTCTGGGCGATCGGCGTGAGCACGGCGATGCGCATCGCGCCGGAACGGCACGCGAGCAGGGCGGCCGCGGTGGTGATGTCCGGCATCTCGATCGCGACCGTCGTCGGCATCCCGCTGGGCACGGTGGTGGACAGCCTGACCGACTGGCGGACGACGTTCCTCATCTGGGCCGGCCTCAGCGTGCTGGTGTTCCTCGCGGTCGCCGCGCTGGTCCCGTCGCTGCCGTCGGTGAACGCGGTCGCGGTCCGGGAGGTCTTCGCGCTCCCGGTGCGGAACCCGGCACTGCGCCGCGTGTTGTTCACCGTCGTGCTGTTCGTGCTCGGCCACTTCGGCGCGTACACGTTCGTCCGGCCGTTCCTGGAGGACCGCGCCTCCGCGCCGCCGGTCTTCATCACCGTGGTCCTGATGATCTTCGGCGTGGGCGGGGCGGTGGGGAACTTCGTCGCGGGCTACACGGTGAACCGGAGCCTGCGGGGCAGCTTCCTCGCCGGGTGCGCGGGACTCGCGCTGTCCATGCTGGTGCTGCTCACCACCGTCGGCACGGCGGCGGGCGCGGTGGTGGCGATGGCCGCCTGGGGACTGTCCTTCGGCGTCGTGCAGCTGTGCCAGGTCAACCTGACGCTCGAAGCCGCCCCGGAGACCTTCGAAGCCGCGATGTCGCTGAACACGATGGCCTACAACACGTCCATCGCGCTCGGCGCGTTGTTCGGCGGGTTGTTCGCCGACCACCTGGGCGTCAGCAGCGTGGTCTGGTTCGGGGTGGCGTTGACGGTGGCTTCGCTGCTGCTCACGGCGGGCACCGGCCGCACCTCACGGCGCGAGCGCTAGCCACGCCGCGGTGGCGCCGAATTCCACGCACGCCCCCAGCACGTCGCCGGTGATGCCGCCCAGCCGGGCGGTGCAGCGCCACAGAACGAGGCCCGCCGCGGCAACCGCCGCCGCCACGACCAGCGGGCCGCGCCACCACGGCAGCCCGGGGACGAGCGTGGCCAGCCCGGCCGCGGCGCACAGCGTGAGGACGGTCCAGGGCAGGCGGATGCTGCCCGCGACCGCCGCGCCCAGGCCGTCCGGCCGGGCGGAGGGGACACCGCGCGTGCAGCACAACGCCAGCACCCACCGGCTGACCAGCACGCCGCCCACCGCCGCCGGGACGCCGTGCCCGCCGGAGATCGCGCCGGCCAGCGATCCAGTTTGGACGATGAGCACCAGCGCGAGCGTCGCGACGCCGGTCGGCCCGGAATCGCCACGGCGCATGATCTCCAGGGCGCGTGCCCGGTCGAACGAGGCGCCCAGGCCGTCGGCGGTGTCGGCGAGGCCGTCCAGGTGCAGCCCCCGGCTCGCGAGACCGACCGCGCCGACCGCGATGCCCGCGACCGCCAGTGCCGGCAACCCCAGGGCGTCCCCGGCCAGCACGACCAGCCCGGCGAGCACCGCGAGCGGCACCGCGGCCAGCGGCGCCAGCAGCATCGCCCCGGCCGCCACACTGCGGTCGATCACGCGCGGCGCGGGCACCGGCAACGCGGTCAGCGTGCCCAGCGCCATCCTGAGCGCGTCGATGGCCCGGTCAGGCAAGGTCGGCCAGCAGTCCCATGTCGGCGATGATCGCGCGGGCCGCGCGCAGCGTGGGGATCGCCTGGACGGCACCGCTGCCCTCGCCGAGCCGCAGGCCCAGGTCCACGATCGGCGTCAGCCCGAGCGCCTTCAACGCGAACGCCTGCGACGGCTCCGTCGAGCGGTGCCCGGCCAGCCACCACCGCACCGCCCCCGGCGCGATCTCCGCCGCCACCACCGCGGCGGCACCCGAGAACACGCCGTCCAGCAGCACCGGAACCCCGCGGGCCGCTCCCTGCACCAGGAATCCGGCCGTCGCCGCGGCGCACGCGCTGCCCAGCGCCGTCAGCAGTTCGAACGGGTCCGACACGCGCGAGCCGGCGCGCGACACCGCTGTCCGCACCACGTCGACCTTTCGCGACCGCCCGGCCTCGTCGACGCCCGTCCCGGTGCCGACGACCTCCTCGGCCGGCACGCCGAGCGCGGCCGCGACGAGCGCCGCCGCGACGGTCGTGTTCCCGATGCCCATGTCACCCGGGATGAGCAGGTCCGCGCCGCCGTCCACTTCCGCGTCGGCCACCGCCCGGCCCACCGCGAACGCACGCAGGGCCTCGCCCGGCGCCAGCGCGTCCTCGACGTCGATCGACCCCGAGCCGCGCCGGATCTTGTGCGCGACGACCTCCGGCGGCACACCCGCCAGGTCGTCGTCCACCGCGATGTCGAGCACGCGGACGTCCGCGCCGACCTCGCGGGCCAGCACGCTCACCCCGCTCTGGCCCGCCAGGAACACCCGCACCATCGCCGCGGTGACCTCCCGCGGGTAGGCGGACAGGCGGCTGACGCCGTGGTCGCCGGCGAAGACGACCACCCGGGGCCGGGTGATCGGCGGCGGCGGGACCTGGCCGGACGCGGCGGCGAGCCACGCCGCCAGCTCCTCCAGCCTGCCCAGGGCGCCGATCGGTTTGACCAGCGCGTCCAGCCGCTCCAGTGCGGCGGCGTGCGCGGCCGCGTCCGGTTCCGGGATGTCGATCCGTGTCACAGCCGGGCCCTTTCGCCGAGGTGCAGGATCCGCCCGGCCACCACCAGCTGCACGCTGTCGGCTTCGGCCGCGACGCGATCGTTGAGCGCCCCCAGCACATCACGGAACAGCCGCCCGGCGGTTGTCGCGGGCACCACACCCATCCCGACCTCGTTCGTCACCGCGACGATCGGCACGTGCGCTACCCGCCACGCGTCGAGGAACTCCTCCATCCGCTCGTCCAGCCGCAGCTCCCAGCCGTTCTTCGCGTCCCACGCGCCGACGTCGCCGAGCGCGCGCGTGACCCACGTGCCCAGGCAGTCGATCAGCAGCGGCCGCGACGCCTTGCGCACGGTGGTGGCGAGGTCACCGGTCTCGACCGTGCGCCAGTTCGCCGGTCTGCGCGACCGGTGCAGCGCGATCCGCGCCGCCCACTCGGGGTCGTCGCCGCTGGGCACCGGCCCCGGCGCGACGTAGACGACTTCGGGATGGCGGGCCATCAGACGCTCGGCGTGGCGCGATTTGCCCGAGCGGACCCCGCCCAGGACCAGCACCTTCGCCTCGTCGTCCCCGTACCGGCGGAGCAGCCGGGCGGCGGCCTCCAGAGAGGCGGCCAGCCGCTGGGTCAGCTTGGTCATACCCGGCATTCTCGTGCACGGGCTACCGTCCCGTGTGTGGTGTATGCAAGATCGTTGACCGCGCTCGGTCTCGCGGCCGGTTACGCACTGGACGCGGCGCTCGGTGATCCGCGGCGCGGGCACCCGGTCGCCCTGTTCGGGCGGGCCGCGAAGGCGCTGGAGCGGCGCGTGTGGGCCGACTCGCGCACCCGGGGTGCCGCGTACGCCGCGACCTGCGTCGGTGCCGCTGCGGGCCTCGGCGCGCTCGCCCAGGCGGCGGCCCGCCGCCCGGCCGCGCGGGTCGCGGTCACCGCACTGGCGACGTGGACCGTCCTCGGCGGACGGGGGCTCGCCGCGGAGGGCGAGGCGATGGCGGACCGGTTGGCGGCCGGGAACGTGCCCGCCGCGCGGCAGCGACTGGGGCACCTGTGCGGCCGGGACGCCTCCGGCCTCGACGAGAAGGGCCTGGCCAGGGCCGCCACCGAGTCGGTCGCCGAGAACACCAGCGACGCCGTCGTCGCGCCGCTGCTGTGGGGAGCCGTCGCCGGCGTGCCCGGGCTGCTCGGGTACCGGGCGCTCAACACGCTGGACGCGATGGTCGGCCACCGCACGCCCCGGTTCGAGCGGTTCGGCTGGGCGTCGGCGCGCGGGGACGACCTGGCGAACCTGCTGCCCGCCCGTGTCGGGGCGCTCGCCACGGCCGCGTGCGCGCGGGTCGTCGGGGGCCGCGCGGGCCGCTCGCTGCGGGTCTGGCGGCGCGACGCCGCGCAGCACCCGAGCCCGAACGCCGGGCAGATCGAAGCCGCGTTCGCCGGGGCGCTGGACGTCCGACTGGGCGGGGTGAACACCTACGGCGGCCGGACCGAGGACCGCGGCACGCTCGGTGACGGACCGGCTCCGGACGCGGCCGACCTGCGGCGGGCGGTGCGGTTGTCGCGGGCGGTCGGGCTGGCGGCGCTGGCGGTGGCCGTGGCGGTGGCGCGATGAGGGGACTGCTGGTCGCCGGGACCACTTCGGACGCCGGGAAGAGCCTGGTCACCGCCGGGATCTGCCGCTGGCTGGCGCGGCGCGGGCTGCGGGTGGCGCCGTTCAAGGCGCAGAACATGTCCAACAACTCGATGGTCTGCGCGGACGGCGCCGAGATCGGCCGCGCGCAGTGGCTGCAGGCGCGCGCGGCCGGGGTCGAGCCGGAGGCCGCGATGAACCCGGTCCTGCTCAAGCCGGGCAGCGACCGCCGCAGTCACGTGATCGCGCTCGGCAAGCCGTTCGGGACGCTGGAGGCCGGCGAGTTCGCCACCGGGCGGCGCGAGCTGGCGCGGATCGCGTTCGACGCCTTCGACGACCTGCGGAGCCGGTTCGACGTCGTGGTGTGCGAGGGCGCGGGCAGCCCGGCCGAGATCAACCTGCGGCAGGGCGACTACGTGAACATGGGGCTGGCGCGGCGGTTCGGGCTGCCGGTGGTCGTCGTCGGCGACATCGACCGCGGCGGGGTGCTGGCCGCGATGTACGGGACGGTCGCGTTGCTGGACCCCGCGGACCAGGCGCTGCTGGCCGGGTGGGTGGTGAACAAGTTCCGCGGTGACGAGTCGTTGCTGCGGCCCGGTCTGGACCGCATCGCGGAGCTCACGCACCGGCCGGTGCTCGGGGTGCTGCCGTGGCTGGACGGCGTGTGGATCGACTCGGAGGACGCGCTCGCGGCGGCCGGGTGGCGGCATTCCGGGGCCGTGACGGGCGGGCTGCGGGTGGCCGTGGTGCGGTTCCCGCGGGCGTCGAACGCGACCGATGTGGACGCGCTCGCCGCGGAGCCGGGCGTGTCGGTGACGCTGACCGCGGACGCGGACGCCGTGCGCGCGGCGGATGTCGTGGTGCTGCCCGGCACGCGGGCGACGGTGGACGACCTGCGCTGGTTGCGGGAGCGCGGACTGGCGGAGGCGCTGGAGGCGCGGGCCGCCGCGGGGCGGCCGGTGCTGGGGATCTGCGGCGGCTACCAGATGCTGGCGCGGACCATTGTGGACGACGTCGAGTCCGGCGCCGGGACGGTTCCCGGGCTCGGCCTGCTGCCGACGGTGGTGTCGTTCGCGGCGGAGAAGGTGCTGGGGCGGCCGGCCGCCCGGTGGCGCGGCCACGAGGTGGCGGCGTACGAGATCCACCACGGCAGCGCGTCCCTGGTGGCGGAACCGTTGTCCGGTGGCGGCGCGCAGGTGGAGCCGTTCCTGGACGGGTGGCGGCGGGGCGCGGTGTGGGGCACGACCTGGCACGGCGCCTTCGACAACGACGGCTTCCGGCGGGCCTGGCTGACGGAAGCGGCCGCACAGGCCGGGGTCCCGTGGACACCGGCCCCCGGCGCACCCGGTTTCGCCACCCTGCGCGAGTCGATGCTGGACCGCCTCACCGACGCGATCGAGGAGCGACTCGACACGGAGACGCTGCTAGGCCTCATCGAGCGCGGCGCGCCACCGGAGCTACCACCAGTGCGGTGACCCGCCCCGGTGTCAGTGGGCTGCCCGCGGGTGCGTTGCTGCACGGGTAGCCCATCTGCCCGCCGGGCTCCTGGTGTCAGTGGGCTGCCCGCGGGGTGCGTTGCCACGCGGGTGTCGCACCTGTCCACCGGGGCTTTTGGTGTCAGTGGACCGTTTGCGGGTGGGTGGCTGTGGCCGGTGGTGGGATTTTCTGCTGCGGCCTTCCCGCGGTGCCTGGCGTGCTCGTCGCCGGGTTTGCCGTTGCCGTGGGCGAGACCCCGCCGCGGGTGGGTTCCGCAGTCACGGCCCGCCGGGGTGCGTTGCCACGCGGGGCATCGCACTTGCCCACCGGGCTTTCGGTGTCAGTGGGCCGTTTGGGGGTGGGTGGCTGTTGCCGGTGTTGGGTTTTTCTGCTGCGGCCCTCCCGCGGTGCCTGGCGTGCTCGTCGCCGGGTTTGCCGTTGCGTGGGCGGGACCGCGCCGTGGGTGGGTTCCGCAGTCACGGCCCGCCGGGTGCGTTGCCACGCGGGCATCGCACCTGCCCACCGGGCCTCCGGTGTCAGTGGGCCGCTTGCGGGTGGGCGGCCGTGGCCGGTGTGGGGAGTGCCTTTCGCGCCAGGAGGGCGAACGTCACGGCCAGCACGGACCACACCACGACCTGCGTGCCGAGCGACGCGGTGCGGAAGTCCCACAGCGTGGTGGCCGGGAAGTCGTCCGGTACCTCGTTCACCGCGGGCATCAGCCAGGCCGTCACGCTCACCACCACCAGGTAGCCGAGGCATCCCGCGACACCGCCGGCCGCCGCGCCGTACCGGTCGGCCACTCGCCGTCCCGCGACGGCCGCCGCGATCGCGAACACCACCGACAGCGCGACGAATCCGAAGTAGAGCCCGGTCCGGTGGCCGATCGTGCCGGCCTGCCCCACCGCGGGCGGGTTCGCCGGGTACTTCAGGAACGGCACCAGCACCACGGTCACGAACGCCGCGCCCGTCAGCAGCGTGGCCGTCGGGCCGGGGCGCAGCGCACCGAGGCGCCCGTAGACCACCGCGAACGCGATGGCGAGCAGGCCACCGATCGCGATGCCGTACACACCCACCGCGGTGAGCAGCCCGATCGTGCTCTGCACCCCGCGGGACACGAGCTCCCCACCGTGGTCGTGCTCCCCGGCCGCGTGCGCGGCGGCCTCCTCGAGGCCGATCGCGGCGTCGACCGGGGGCTCACCGACCGCGTAGGCGAACACCGTGCCCAGGACAGCGGCGACCAGGCCCGCGAGCATCCCGCGGACCAGCAGCGCGCGCATCAGTGGCAGGGGAAGGCCAGCAGGTGCCGGCCGTCGTGGACGAATTCGTGGATGTAGGTGTTGTTCGCGAGCACCGCGAACGCGCCCTGTTCGGCGCTCACGAAGTAGAGCGCGATCAGCGCGAGGAGCCCGATGAAGAACGCCCACGGGGCGATCTCCCGCAACGGGATCCGGACGGGAACGGGCGCGGCAACCGCGACGGCCTGGGACATGAACGAAAACCTCCTCGGGCGTACGCGGCCCGGTCAGGGGTGGCGCGACGGCTCGGGTCTGACTCCCCGTCGTGGCGGGTCACAGTGGCGCGTCCGTGCGGGTTCTCACCGCGTTCCGAGTCCATCGCCTGGCCGTCCCAAGGTAAAGCACGGGTGAGAAGTTTTCAACGTGCTCAGACGAGCGTCACCCGCACGCCCTCCAATTCGAAGGCCGACACCAGGTCCGGCTCCGCGGCCGAGTCGGTGATCAGCATGTCGATGTCGAGCGTCGGGCAGATGCGCGCGAAGGCGTAGGCGCCGAGCTTCGAGCTGTCGGTGACCACGACGACCTTCTTGGCGCGGTGCGCGAGCAGCTTGTTCACCGCCGCCTCGGCCTCGTGGTTGGCGTAGGCGCCGCGGAGCGGGTCGACCGCGTCCACGCCGATGAAGGCGAGGTCGAGGCTGACCTCCTCGAGCATCATCCCGGCGAGGTGACCGGTGAGCTCGAACGACTGCGGCCGCGCCACGCCACCGGTGCTGACGAGCCGGATGCTCTGCCGCACGGTCAGCTCGTGCGCGATGTTCACCGCGTTCGTCACCACCGTGAGGGCCGGGGAACTGCCGCGGTCGTTGAATTCGGGACGGCTCGCGATCGCCCGGCTCACCTCGGTGGTGGTGGTGCCGCCGTTGCAGCCGATCACCATTCCGCGATCCACCAGCCGTGCCGCGGCTTCGGCGATGCGGCGCTTTTCCACGGTGTGCCGGGCGGCCCGATGGCGGCCGGGGAGATCGTAGGCGACATTGCCCGCGACGGCCCCGCCCCGCGTTCTGGTGAGCAATTGGCGGCTTGCCAAATGGTCGAGGTCGCGGCGGACCGTGGCGGGGGAGACGCTCAGTTTCTCCGCTGCCTGGTCGACATCGATCCGGCCCTGCTGGCCGATCATCTCCAGCAGGGTGTTGAGCCGCTCATGCCGGTCCACGCATCATTACTACTCGCTCCGGGACGCATTGTGAACCGGCTGCTCCCGGTGGATGCCCTGGCCGGAGCTGTTGGAATTTGACCGACAGGTGCCGCGTCAGGTGGGGAGAAATGGTCGCGTGCCGCATTGCCGGCGTTCGTGGAATTGATTCGGCCGATTCCCGGTCGCCATTGCCGAATTGCGTTGGCGGTGGCGGCACCGCGAGGCCCCTGTCGATTGCGCGGCGCCGTCACCTGCTCACTGAGTCGCGGTCACGGGGCGCGGAGTACGCGATGAGCGGGTTTTCACTCGGATGGCGTAGCTCGCCGGAGCGCGGACCGGCGTTGGGCACGGGGCGGGCCGTCACGGCTCCGTTGCCGCGGCGGCCCACCCCGGGGTCCTAGGCGATCGGCCGGTCGGTCGGCGCGATCGGGGCCGGCAGGACGTTCCGGCCGGTCAGGTAGGCGTCCACGCCGGCGGCCGCGGATCGGCCCTCGGCGATCGCCCACACGATCAGCGACTGCCCGCGGCCCATGTCACCGGCCACGAACACGTTGTCGACGCTGGTGCGGAAGTTCTCGTCGCGCGCGACGTTCCCGCGGGCGTCGAGCTCGACACCGAGCTGCTCCAGCAGGCCCTCGCGCTGCGGGCCGACGAAGCCCATCGCCAGCAGGACCAGCTGTGCGGGCAGCTCCCGCACGGTGCCCTCGACCTCGACGAACTTGCCGCCCTCGTTGCGCACCTCGACCAGCCGCAGCGCCCGCAGGTTGCCCTCGTCGTCGGCGAGGAACTCCTGCGTGCTCACCGAGTACAGGCGCTCGCCGCCCTCCTCGTGCGCCGACGAGACCCGGAAGATCATCGGGTACATCGGCCACGGGTGGGCCTCCGACCGCGTCTCCGGCGGCCTCGGCATGATCTCCAGCTGGGTCACCGACGCGGCGCCCTGCCGGTGAGCGGTGCCCACGCAGTCCGCGCCGGTGTCACCGCCGCCGATCACCACGACGTGCTTGCCCTCGGCCGAAATCGGCGACGTCTCCAGCGTGCCGGCCGCGACCCGGTTGGCCAGCGGCAGGTACTCCATCGCCTGGTGGACACCCTTGGTGTCGCGGCCGGGCGCGGGCAGGTCCCGCCACGCGGTCGCGCCACCGGCCAGCACCACGGCGTCGTAGGAGCTCCGCAGCTCCTCGGCGGTGATGTCGACCCCGACGTTCACGCCGGTGCGGAACTCGGTGCCCTCGGCGCGCATCTGCTCCAGGCGCCGGTCCAGCCGCCGCTTCTCCATCTTGAACTCGGGGATGCCGTACCGCAGCAGCCCGCCGATCGCGTCGGCCCGCTCGAACACGACCACGTCGTGCCCGGCGCGGGTCAGCTGCTGCGCCGCCGCGAGACCCGACGGGCCGGACCCGACCACGGCGACCTTCTTGCCGGTGCGCGTCACCGGGGGCTGGGGCTTGATCCAGCCCTCCTCCCACGCCCGGTCCACAATGGAGATCTCGACCCGCTTGATGGTGACCGGGTCGTTGTTGATCCCCAGCACGCACGCGGTCTCGCACGGCGCCGGGCACAGCGTCCCGGTGAACTCCGGGAAGTTGTTCGTGGCGTGCAGGCGCTCGATCGCGTCGCGCCAGTCGTCGCCCCAGACCAGCGTGTTCCACTCCGGGATCAGGTTGCCCAGCGGGCAGCCCTGGTGGCAGAACGGGATGCCGCAGTCCATGCAGCGCCCGGCCTGCTTCTCCAGCTTGTTCGACGCGAAGTCCTCGTAGACCTCTTTCCAGTCGAGCAGCCGCAGCGGGACCGGACGGGTCCTCGGCGTCTCGCGCGGCGTCGTCAGGAAACCCTTCGGGTCAGCCATGAGCGGCCTCCATGATGGCCTCGTTCACGTCCCGGCCCTCGCGCTCGGCTTCCGCCTGCGCGGCCAGGACTCGCTTGTAGTCCTTGGGCATGACCTTGCCGAAGCGGGCGAGGCCGGCCTCCCAGTCGGCCAGCAGCTGCCGCGCCACCGGCGACTCGGTCTCCACGAAGTGCGCCTCGACCGCGTCCCGCAGGAATTCGACGTCCTCGTCGTCCAGCGGGTCGACGTCGACCATCTCCGGGTTCACCCGCAGCGGCGACAGGTCCAGCACGTACGCGATCCCGCCGGACATGCCGGCGGCGAAGTTGCGGCCGGTCGGCCCGAGCACGACCACGCGACCGCCGGTCATGTACTCGCAGCCGTGGTCACCGACGCCTTCGACCACCGCGAGGGCTCCGGAATTGCGCACGCAGAACCGCTCGCCGACCTTGCCGCGCAGGAAGATCTGCCCGCTGGTCGCGCCGTAGCCGATCACGTTGCCGGCGATGATGTTCTCCTCGGACGCCAGCTTGGCCTCCTTCGGTGGCCGCACGATGATGCGGCCACCGGACAGGCCCTTGCCGACGTAGTCGTTGGCGTCACCGAACAGCCGCAGCGTGATGCCCCTGGGCACGAACGCGCCGAACGACTGCCCGGCCGTGCCGGTGAACGTCACGTCGATCGTGTCGTCCGGCAGGCCTTCGCCGCCCCACCGCTTGGTCAGCTCCGACCCGAGCATCGTGCCCACGGTCCGGTTGACGTTGCGCACCGGCAGTTCCAGCCGCACCTTGTCGCCGGAGCTCAGCGCGCCCTCGGCGAGCTGGATCAACGTGTTGTCCAGCGCCTTGTCCAGGCCGTGGTCCTGCGCGACGACCTGGTGCCGCGCGGCCCGCGGCTCCAGGTCGGGCACGTGGAAGATCGGCGAGAGGTCCAGGCCGCGGGCCTTCCAGTGGTCGACGGCGGGCCGGGTGTCGAGCACCTCGGCGTGCCCGACGGCCTCCTCGATCGAGCGGAACCCGAGCTTGGCCAGGTACTCGCGCACCTCCTGGGCGATGAACTCGAAGAAGTTCACCACGTACTCGGCCTTGCCGCTGAACTTCTCGCGCAGCTTCGGGTTCTGCGTCGCGACCCCGACCGGGCAGGTGTCCAGGTGGCAGACCCGCATCATGATGCAGCCGGACACCACGAGCGGCGCGGTCGCGAAGCCGAACTCCTCGGCCCCGAGCAGCGCGGCGATCACGACGTCGCGGCCGGTCTTGAGCTGGCCGTCGGTCTGCACCACGATCCGGTCGCGCAGCCGGTTGGCCAGCAGCGTCTGCTGCGTCTCGGCCAGGCCCAGCTCCCACGGGCCGCCCGCGTGCTTGATCGAGGACAGCGGCGAGGCGCCGGTGCCGCCGTCGTGTCCGGAGATCAGCACGACGTCCGCGTGCGCCTTGGACACCCCGGCCGCGACCGTGCCGACGCCGACCTCGGACACCAGCTTCACGTGGATGCGGGCGGCCGGGTTGGCGTTCTTCAGGTCGTGGATCAGCTGCGCCAGGTCCTCGATCGAGTAGATGTCGTGGTGCGGCGGCGGCGAAATCAGGCCCACACCCGGGGTGGAGTGCCGCGTCTTGGCGATCCACGGGTACACCTTCGCGCCGGGCAGCTGGCCGCCCTCACCGGGCTTGGCGCCCTGCGCCATCTTGATCTGGATGTCGTCGGCGTTGACCAGGTACTCGCTCGTCACGCCGAACCGGCCGCTGGCGACCTGCTTGACGGCGCTGCGCCGCTCGGGGTCGTAGAGCCGCTCCGGGTCTTCGCCGCCCTCACCGGTGTTGGACTTGCCGCCCAGCCGGTTCATCGCGATCGCGAGGGTCTCGTGCATCTCCTGCGAGATCGAGCCGTAGGAGATGGCGCCGGTGGCGAACCGCTTCACGATCGAGGAGACCGGCTCGACCTCCTCGATCGGCACCGGCGGCCGCACGCCCTCCTTCAGCTCGAACAGGCCGCGCAGCGTGAACAGCTTCTTCGCCTGCTCGTCGACGGAGCTGGTGTACTCCTTGAAGATCTCGTACTTGCCGGTGCGCGTGGAGTGCTGCAGCTTGAAGACCGTGTGCGGGTTGAACAGGTGCGGCTCGCCCTCGCGCCGCCACTGGTAGTCCGAGCCGATCTCCAGCTCGCGGTGGTTCGGGCGGAACCCGTCGCGCGGGAACGCGCGGGCGTGCCGCTGCCGGACCTCCTCGTGCAGCACGTCGAAGCCGACGCCGCCCAGGCGCGAGGTCGTGCCGGTGAAGCAGGTGTCGATGACCTCCTGCGACAGGCCGAGCGCCTCGAAGATCTGCGCGCCGGTGTAGGAGGCCACAGTGGACACTCCCATCTTCGACATGGTCTTGCGGACGCCCTTGCCCAGCGCCTTGATCAGGTTCCGGGTGGCCTGCTCCGGCGTGACGCCCGGGATCTTGCCGTCGCGGGCCAGCTCCTCGACCGTGGCCATCGCCAGGTACGGGTTGACCGCGGCGGCGCCGTAGCCGAGCAGCAGCGCGATGTGGTGCACCTCGCGGGCGTCGGCGGTCTCGGCGATGATCCCGACCTGGGTGCGGGTCTTCTGCCGCACCAGGTGGTGGTGCACCGCGCCGGTCAGCAGCAGCGACGGGATGGCCGCGTGGTCGGCGTCGACACCGCGGTCGGACAGCACGATCAGCCGCGCGCCCTCGGAGATCGCGTTGGACACCTCGGTCCGGATCTCCTCCAGGCGTGCCACCAGCGCGTCACCGCCGCCGTGCACGTCGTAGAGACCGTGGATGGTGACCGCGGTGAACTCCGGCAGGTCGCCGTCGTCGTTGATGTGCACCAGCTTGGCCAGCTCGTCGTTGTCCAGCACCGGGAAGGGCAGGACGACGCGGCGGCAGGACTCGCCGGTGGCCTCCAGCAGGTTGGGCTGCGCGCCGAGCTCGGTGCTCAGCGAGGTCACCAGCTCCTCGCGGATCGCGTCCAGCGGGGGGTTGGTGACCTGCGCGAACAGCTGGATGAAGTAGTCGAAGATCGGGCGCGGGCCGGACGACAGCGGCGCCAGCGGCGAGTCGTTGCCCATCGAGCCGATCGGCTCCGCGCCGCTGCGGGCCATCGGCGACAGCAGCGTGTCCAGCTCTTCCTCGGTGTAGCCGAAGGCCTGCTGGCGGCGCACCAGCGACGCGTGCGTGGGCACCTCGCGCTCGCGCTCGGGCAGCTCCTCCAGGCGCACCAGGCCCTGGTCGACCCACTCGCCGTAGGGGTGCTCGGTGGCCAGCTGCCCCTTGATCTCCTCGTCCTCGATGATGCGGCCCTCGGCCGTGTCGACGAGGAACATGCGGCCCGGCTCCAGCCGGCCCTTCCGCACGATCGTGGACTGGTCCAGCTCCAGCACGCCGACCTCGCTGGCGAGCACGACCAGGCCGTCCTCGGTGACCCAGTAGCGCGCCGGCCGGAGGCCGTTGCGGTCGAGCACCGCGCCGATCTGGGTGCCGTCGGTGAACGACACCAGCGCCGGGCCGTCCCACGGCTCCATGAGGGTGGAGTGGAACTCGTAGAAGGCGCGGCGCGCCTCGTCCATCTCCTCGTGGTTCTCCCACGCCTCCGGGATCATCATCAGCACCGCGTGCGGCAGGCTGCGGCCGCCCAGGTGCAGCAGCTCCAGCACCTCGTCGAAGCTCGCCGAGTCGCTCGCGCCGCGGGTGATGACCGGGTAGATCCGCTTGAGGTCGCCGGGGATGAGGTCGGTGGCGAGCATCGACTCGCGCGCGTCCATCCAGTTCCGGTTGCCGCGCAGGGTGTTGATCTCGCCGTTGTGCGCCACGTACCGGTACGGGTGCGCCAGCGGCCAGGACGGGAAGGTGTTGGTCGAGAAGCGGGAGTGCACCAGGCCGATCGCGCTCGTCACGCGCTCGTCGGTGAGGTCCGGGAAGAACCGCGGTACCTGCGGCTCGGTGAGCATTCCCTTGTAGACGATCGTCCGCGCGGACAGGCTCGGGAAGTAGACGTCCTCGTCGGCCAGCAGGTGCTCGGCGCGCTTGCGCACGACGAACGCCGCGCGCTCGAGGTCCAGCCCGGTGCGCAGGCCCTCGCGCGAGGCGAGGAACAGCTGCGCGAAGTGCGGCATGGTCGAGGCCGCGGTCGGGCCCACGTGCTCGGTGTCCACCGGGACCGTGCGCCAGCCCAGGACCCGCAGGCCCTCCTCGGCGACGATGCCCTCGATGGCGCTCATCGCGCGGCCGCGGGCGGTCTCCTCCAGCGGCAGGAACGCGGTCCCCACGGCGTAGTGGCCGGCCTCGGGCAACTCGAAGCCGGTGACCGCGCGGAAGAACTCGTCCGGGACCTGGATCAGGATCCCGGCGCCGTCGCCGGTCTCCGGTTCGGCTCCTCTGGCGCCACGGTGTTCGAGGTTGCGCAGGGCGGTCAACGCCTTGGAGACGATGTCGTGGCTGCGTCGGCCGGTCATGTCGGCGACGAACGCGACACCGCAGGCGTCGTGCTCGTATTGCGCGTCGTACAAGCCTTCCGGCTTGCGAACACTGTGGCGGGTCACGGCTGGCCGTCTCCTCACACGTGGGCGCGGCACGGGCGCTGCTAACACAGCAGCCCTCCTGCGCGATGGTCAGTCGAGAGCAGAGTTCCGAGGCGCCTCGAAGAGGGCGGGACTCGGTACACCGGCCACACAGCGCTGGGTGGCCGCCGGTCGGCACGTCGTCGGGCCGCTGGCGCGCGTCAAGCGATCGACCCGGGTTGTGGTGGGCGGGTTCCCGCGGCGCGCCAGTTACCCCCGGGTTCGCCGGGTCTTATGACAGTAATGTGAATTCGCCGTTATCGACATACGTCGACCGGACCTCGTGGCATATGCCATATGGACGTTGACGTGACAGCCTCCGGTGTGGAAGTACCGTTGCACCACCGTTGACCTGCGCAAAAGGGGCCACCGTGCGGTGGCGTGATCGATTCACCGGTTCGGGTGAGTGTCCGATTAAGTAATCAAGGTGTTACGGACGGCTGGGGGTCCGGCACGGGTCCCGGCGCGGGCGGCCCGGATACTCGGGGTGTGGACGGTCTGGCGCTGCGTTTCCTCGGCCACTCCACGGTCCGCCTGGAGATCGCCGGCCGGGTCGTGCTGACCGATCCGGTGCTGACGCGCACCGTGGGCGGGCTGATCCGGGTCGTGCCGCCGCCGGACCCCGCCGCGTACGCCGGCGCCGATCTGGTGCTGATCTCCCACCTGCACGGCGACCACCTGCACGTGCCGTCGTTGCGGATGGTGCGGCCGGGCG
This sequence comes from Amycolatopsis thermophila, assembly GCF_030814215.1. NCBI lineage: Bacteria > Bacillati > Actinomycetota > Actinomycetes > Pseudonocardiales > Pseudonocardiaceae > Amycolatopsis > Amycolatopsis thermophila. Next base: position 3,651,645 of record NZ_JAUSUT010000001.1, read on the forward strand.
TGCCGATCGTGGTGCCGCGCGGGGCCGGTGCGTGGCTTCGGCGGCGCGGGTTCGCCGCGGTGGTGGAACTGGACGTCGGGGACGAGTTCGCCGACGGGGACCTGCGGGTCACGGCCGTCCGCGCCGACCATTCCGGACACCGCTGGGGCCCGCGGTTCACGCACGGCCCGCAGGCGCCCGCGACCGGGCACGTCGTGGAAGGGCCGGGCGCGCGGGTGTACGTGGCCGGGGACACCGACCTGCACGACGAGATGGGCTCGCTGGGTCCCGTCGACGTCGCGGTCCTGCCGGTGTGGGGCTGGGGGCCGAACCTGGGGCCGGGCCACCTGGACCCGGTGCGCGCCGCGGAGGCGGTCGACCTGGTGCGGCCGCGGATCGCGGTGCCGGTGCACTGGGGCACGCTGGCGGTGCCCGGTGTGGCGCGGACGCGCCGGATGCGGCGGTTGCTGGTCGATCCGCCGCGCGAGTTCGCCGCCGCCGTGCGCGGCGAGACGCACGTCGCCCTCACCGAACCGGGTGAAGTCGTCGAGCTGCGTGGGATTTCCCGGTGAGCGTGACCGGCGCGGCTGCCGCGGGTGAGCGGCGTCGGCGTGATGGGGTGACCGGGTGAACTGGACCGACTTGTCGGCCGTCGGCTACCCGACCCTCTTCCTGGGCGTGCTGATCGGCTCGATCGTGCCGATCGTCCCCACCGGCGCCGTCGTCGGCGCCGCGGCGGCGGTCGCGATGACGACCGGACACCTGTCGCTGCCGCTCGTGCTGCTGCTCGCGGCCGCGGGGGCGATGGTGGGCGACGTCGTCACGTTCGCGATCGCGCGCCTGGGCAGTGACGCGGCGATCCGCTGGCTGGCGCGCGGGCAGAAGCCGGAACGCCTCGTCTCGGCGCAGCAGCGCTTCCGGCGGCAGGGGTGGCAGCTCGTGGTCGTCGGGCGGTTGCTGCCGGCCGGGCGGATCCCGGTGCTGCTCGCCGCGGGCGCGGTGGCCTACCCGTGGCGGCGGCTGCTGCCCGCGACCGCCGTCGCGTGCGTGCTGTGGGCGATCGCGTACGCGCTGCTGGGCGTGGTCAGCGGCGGGCTGTTCGACTCGCCACTCGTCGCGACGCTGCTGGCCGCCGTGCTGGTACTGCTGGTGACGGGTGTGATCAACCTGGTGGCGAAGCGCCGCCGGGAGCGGGCGAAGGTGGGGGACAGGGGATGACTTCGGCGGAACGGGGCCGGCTGCTCCGGCGTGGACGGTCGCTCGCGCGGTTCGCCCTGGTGTGGCTGACCGCGTCGCTCGCGCTGGTGGGCATGGACGACCTGCTCGTCGGCTTCGCGATGCCGGAGTGGTGGCAGCCTCTGGTGTGCGGTCTGCTGCTGAGCCTGCTGACCGCGGTGGTGTGGCCGCAGGTGCTGCGGGTGGCGTTGCCGCTGGCCCTGTTCACCCTCGGCATCGGCAGCTTCCTGCTGCTCGGCGCGGGCGCGGTGGCCGCGTTCGCCGCCGTCCCCGGCGTGGAGATCAACGGGTTGCGGACCGGTTTCCTCGTCGTGGTCGGGGTGTCGGCGGTCAGCGGTGTCGTGTCGAGCCTGCTGGCGATCGACGAGGACGAGGTGTTCTTCCGCCGGGCCCGCCGCCGGTCGCGGCGGTGCCCCGACCTCGAGGCCGACGTGCCACCCGGGCTGATCTTCCTGCAGGTCGACGGCCTCGGCTACGACGTCGTGCGCCGCGCGGTGCGCGACGGTGACATGCCGACGCTGGCCCGCTGGCTCGCCGAGGACAGCCACGCCCTGGTGCGCTGGCAGACCGACTGGAGTTCGCAGACCGGCGCGAGCGTGTGCGGGATCCTGCACGGCTCGAACCACGACATCCTCGGGTTCCGCTGGTACGAAAAGGACCGCGATCACGTGATGGCGTGCGCCCACCCGCGCGACGCGGCCGAGATCGAGCGCCGGCACTCGACCGGGCGCGGGCTGCTCGCGGGCGACGGCGCGAGCCACGGCAACCTGTTCACCGGCGACGCGCCGCACGTGAGCCTCACGATGAGTGCGGTGTCCGTGCTCCTGCCGAAGGGGCTGCGCCGACGCCGCGCGGACCGGGTCGGCGCCGGGTACTACGCCTACTTCGCCAACCCGGTCAACGCGTTGCGCACGTTGGGTTCGGCGCTGGTCGACGTGGGCCGGGAGCTGTCGGCCGCCGCCCGGCAACGGCGGGCCGGTGTGGTACCGCGGGTCCCGCGCGGCGGGCTGTACCCGCTGGCGCGACCGGGCACCACGGTCATCTCGCGGGACGTCGTGGTGTCCGCGGTGCTGGAGGACATGCTCAACGGCCGGCCGGTGGTGTACGCGGACTTCCTGGGGTACGACGAGGTCGCCCACCACTCCGGCATCGAGCGGTTCGACACGCTGGCCGTGCTGCGCGGGATCGACCAGCAGATCGGCCGCCTGCACCGGGCCGCGCGGCTGGGACCGCGCAGGTACCACCTGGTCGTGCTGTCCGATCACGGGCAGACGCAGGGCTGGGCGTTCGCGCACCGGTTCGGGGAGTCGCTGGAGGAACTGGTCGGCCGGCTGTGTGGCGGGCCCGGCCCGGAGGTGGCCGGCTCCGGGCCGGTGGCGACCCGGCTGCGGGAACGGGTGAGCGGCAAGCGGCGCATCGAGCACCGCCCGCGCGAGGACGAGCGCCACGAGGTCGCGCGGGTGGCGCCCGGCGTGGTCGTGGTGGTGTCCGGGCACGTCGGGATGGTGTCGTTCACCGAGCACGCGGGGCGGGTGTCGCTGGAGACCATCGAGGCCGAGTACCCGGATCTGCTGCCGGCCCTGGTCGACCACCCCGGGGTCGGTTTCGTGCTGGTGCGGTCCGAGGCGGACGGCCCGGTCGTGCTGGGGCGGGACGGGGTGCACCGGCTCGCCACCGGCGAGGTTCTCGGTGCGGACCCGCTCGCGGAGTACGGGCCGCACGCGCCGGACCTGATCCGCCGGGTCGACGGGTTTCCGCACTGCGCGGACCTGATGATCAATTCGCGGTGGGACCCGGAGACCGGGGAGGCTTCGCCGTTCGAGATCCACGTCGGGTCGCACGGTGGGCTGGGCGGCGAGCAGGAGCGCGGGTTCCTGATCTACCCCCGGGGTTTCGAGCCGCCCGGGGAGCTCGTGGGGGCCGAGTCGTTGCACCGGTTGTTCCGGTTGTGGCTGACCAAGCTCGGTCACCCCGAGCCCGGGGTCGAGTGAGCCGCCGCGGCGCGCAGCGGCTACCGCGTGTCTGACCCGGGAGGAGTAGTAGTTCGATCCAGCCCCCTGCGATCAACGTCCGTCCAGGCTGTTCCGCGGCGGTACCAGCAGGTCCTCGATCAACGCCCACGCCCTACGTCACCCCGCGACCGTCACCGAGCCCAGGCTCGTGAAGTGGGCCGCCACCCGGGATCCCGCGTCGACCGGCACCGCGTCGGTCAGCCCGCCGGTCAGCACGATCCACCCCGCCTGGAGTGCCAGTCCCCGCTCCGCCAGCGAGTTCGCCGCCAGCGCGAGCGCCTCACCGGGATGCCCGAGCACCGCGGCGCCGGTCGCGCTGTCCACGATCGCCCCGTCGACCTCCAGCAGGCAACCCTCCAGGGACAGGTCCAGCCCGCCCGGCGCCAGCCCCAGCGGCCCGGTCCGGAACACCGCCGATGAGGCGTTGTCCGCGATCGTGTCCGCGGCGGCGAAACGGAAGTCCTGGTACCGCGAGTCGATGATCTCGATCCCGCCGTACACCCGGTCCACCGCCGCCATCGCGGTCGCCGCCGTCACGCCCGGCCCGGCCAGCCGGGAACCCAGGACGAACACGATCTCCGGCTCGGCCCGCGGGTGGATCAACGGCGGCAGCGGCTCCGCCGCGGGCAGCACCATGGCGTCGGTCAGCCAGGCCATCACCGGCCGGTCCACGTTCATCCGTTCCTGCTTGGCCTTCGACGTCAGACCGAGTTTCAGGCCGATCAGCTTCTCGCCCCGCGCCAGCCGCAGGCGCAGCGCCTCGTCCTGCACGGCGTAGGCCGTCCGCACGTCCAGCGCGGGCCACTCCGCGGTGAGCGGCCCCCGGGCCGTCCCCGCGTCAGCCGCCGCCAGCAGCACCCGCGCCGCCTCCGCGATGCTCCACTCGCTCACGCGTCCTCCTTCGACCCGAACACCGCGGTGACACTGCCCAGCCCGGCGACCGTCGACACCACCGTGTCACCCGGCCGCAACGGGATCGCCCTGGTCATCGAACCGGGCAGCACGACGTGCCCCGGTTCCAGGTCGATGCCCAGCGGCCCGACCGTGTTCGCGAGCCACACCAGCGCGTTCAGGGGTGATCCGAGCACCGCGCCACCCGCGCCGGTGGCCACCAGCTCACCGTTGGCGTGCAGCGTGCACCCGGCCAACCGGAGATCCACTGTGGACAGCGAGGTCGGCCGGCTGCCCAGCACCACCCCGCCCGACGAGGCGTTGTCCGCGATCGTGTCCACGATCGAGATCCGCCAGTCCTCGATCCGCGAGTCGACGATCTCCAGCGCCGGGACCACGAAGTCGACGGCGCGCACCGCGTCGGCCACCGTCACCCCGGGTCCGGACAGCTTCCGGCCCAGCACGAACGCGATCTCCGGTTCGATGCGCGGCTGCAGGAACCGGCCGACGGGGATCGGCTGGTGCTCCAGGTGGAACATGCTGCCGGTCAGGTGACCGTAGTCGGGCTGGTCGACGCCCATCTGGCGCTGCATCGCCGCCGACGCGAGCCCGACCTTGTGCCCCTTGACCTCGTCACCCTCGCCGGTCCACACGCGCACCTGGTCCAGCTGGATCCGGTAGGCGTCCTCGACGGTCGCGCCCGGGTGGCTCTCGATCAGGGGCGCGATGGGCTTGCCCGCCGCGTAGGCCTGCAGCAGGAGGTCGGCCGCCTCCCGTACCGCTGTCGCATCCATACCCGGAACTTTCGCCGCCCGCGCGCCGCCACCGCAAGCGTGGCGTCCCGCTCGGCGGCACGCGTCAGACCCGGGCCGCTGGTCCGCAGTGGTGGGAGCCGACGATGCCCTCGCCGAGAGCCTGGAACAGCAGCTCGCCCCATTCGGTGTTGACGTCGTGCAGCACTGCCGGTTCGAGGGGGAAGCAGGGCCGGTCGACGCCTTGCGCGGCGTCGACCTGGAGGTGCCGCCGGGCTCCTTCACCGCGATCATCGGTCGTCGGGCTCGGACAAGACGACGTTGCTGCACTGCGCCGCCGGGCTTCGCACGCCGACCGCGGGCATCGTCGAGCTGGACCAGCTGTCCGGCGGGCAGAAACAGCGCGTCGCGGTGGCGCGGGCGCTGATCACCGGCCCGGGGGTGTTGGCCGACGAGCCGGCCGGCGCGCTCGACATCCGCAGCGGCGCCCGCGAGGTGCTCGGCCGGTTGCGCGGGCTCGCCGACCAGGGCCAGGCGACGGCCTGATCGTCGACCAGATGGCCCGGCCGGCGGCGGCCGCGGCGGCGAACCGGATGGCGACGCTCGTCGAGCCGGCTGCTGGCCACCGGGCTCGTCGCGGTGATCGGGATGGCGCTGGTGTCCGCGATGACCGCGCTGCTGTCCACCGGGTTCGGGTGGTGGGGATCGTGGTGTTCGCGATGGTGTCCACAGTGGGGGTCACGCTCGGCGGCCTGCGCCGGGGTTCGGCCTGCCGGTCGCGGGCGTAGTCGTGGCGAGCGTGGTGGCGGCCTGGATCGGCCGCCGGAAGGTCGCCGGATCGCAGCCCGGTCGGCTCCCCCCCCGGCGCGGCGAGCCGGTGGCCGCGCCGGGTGGTCATCGTGGTGATGCTGGTCGCGAGCGGTGGGGATGGGCGCGGTGGCCCGCCCACGGCGGCGGGCCACCAGCGCACCGGCCTACTTCTGGTGCGGGGCCACGTAGCCCTTCGCTTCCGGTGCCTCGAAGAGCGGCTTCACGTACTTGATGCCGCCCTCGACGGTGGCGTCGGCCTGCGCCACGTACACCTGCCGGGTCGGGGGTGCGCCGGCCTTCGAGAAGTCCAGCGCGGCGACCAGGTTGCCGGTGTCGGCCGAGGTCGTCTGCTGCAGGGCCCGCAGGATGCCGTCCCGCGTCAGGTCCTTGTTGTCGCACGCCTTCTTCAGCACGGTGCCCCACACCTCGGCGACCGCGTAGCCGTAGTCCACGCCCGCGTTCGGCGGCTCGGGGAAGGCGGCGGCCTTGTACTTCGAGGACACCTCCTTGGCCTTCGGGATGTCCGCGGAGTACGGCACGCTGCTCGCCACCACGTACAGGCGGTCGAGCGCGTTCGCGGCCGGGCTGTTCAGCAGGACCGGGTCGTAGGTGGGGTTGTTGCCCAGCAACGGCACGTTCAGCCCGAGCGCCTTGTTCGCCGCCGCCACCGAACCGGTCTGCGCCGGGGTCGTGGTCAGCATGATCGCCTTGACACCCTCGCCGCGCAGGCCGGTGACGATGTTGGTCAGGTCGTTGTCCGAGGAGGTGATCTTGACCTCACGCAGGTTCAGGTGGTGCTGCTGCGCGTAGTACCGCGAGCCGCGCAGGCCGTTCGCGCCGTACTCGCCCTCGATGTAGATGTGCCCGACGGTGTCACCGTCCTTGATCATCCCCTGGTCCTGCAGGTAGGACATGCCGTCGATCATCTCGACGTCGTAGGTCGTGCCGACGATCATCACGTACGGGTTGTCCAGCAGTTCCGAGGACCAGGAAGCCGGGGTGGTGGTCACCTTGTCGGACTGGATGTTCTGCTTCAGCGCGGCCATGATCGGCGAGCCGACCACCTGGACGAACCCGAGCACCTTCGGCTCCAGCTGCGGGTACAGGGTTTTCGCTTGGTCGGCCTTGTACGCGTGGTCGACGACCTGCAGCCCGACCTTCCGTCCGCACACGCCGCCCGCGGCGTTGAAGTCGTTGACCCACAGCTGGTTGCCGTGCGTGATGCCGATCGAGAGGTTCTTGAACGGTCCCGTCATGTCGGTCATCACGCCGAGGGTGATGTCGCTCGCCGTCACGCCGAAATCGGTCTTGACGCCGGAGGCGTCGGAGCCGGACGAGCCCGATTCACCCGCCTTGGTGCCGCACGCGGCGATGATCAGCATCGCCGCGAGGGCCAGGGAAAGCCGCTGTTTCATCGAGCGTTCCTTCCTTCTTGCGATCCCTGTGCAGGCTGCCGGTGATCCGGCGGCCGATCGCCGCGAGCCCGCCCGGCTCGAAGAGCACGACGAGGATGATCGCGGCGCCGTAGACGAAGGTGCTGACGAGGACCGGGGTGAACGCGCCCTCGCCGCTCCCGGTGAAGATCCCCAGCTGCGTCGAGTAGAGCGAGAGCACCTGCGGCAGCCCGAACACGATCAGCGCGCCGACCAGCGCGCCCCCGATCGAGCCGAGGCCGCCGATGATGACCATCGCCAGGTAGGCGATCGAGACGTTGATGCCGTAGGTGCCGAACTCGTTCTCGTCCGGCTTGAGGATGTCGAACCACAGCACCGTCATCGCGCCGGCCAGCCCGGCGTACGCGGAGGACACCGCGAACGCGCCGGCCTTGGCCCTGGCCACGTTGACGCCCATCGCCGCGGCCGACGCCTCGTGGTCGCGCACCGCGCGCCACGACCGGCCGACCCGGCTGTTGACCGCACCGCGCGCCAGCACGAACGCGATCACCGTCAGTGCCAGGTAGAGGTACCACATCTTCTCGGCCTGCCGGATGGGGACGCCGAGGATCTGCAGGCTGCCCGAGCTGTCGAAGGTGAACCCGAACAGCGCGAACGGCGCGGGCGTGCGGCCGGTGGAGGTGCCGCCGGTCAGCCGGTCCGCCGACTGTCCGAAGTAGAGGCCGAGGAACACCAGCGACAGCGACGCCACACCGAGGTAGATGCCGCGCAGCCGCCCGGACACCGGTGCGAACGCCAGGCCCAGCAGCGCGGTGAACGCGACCGCGATGAGCAGCGACAGCAACGGGTCGAGGCCGAACCCGACCACCCGGCCGTCCTCGGTGCCGCTGGCCAGCACCGTGTACGTCGTGCCGCCGGCGAGCAGGAAGAACGCGTGCGCCAGCGACAGCTGGCCGGCCTGCCCGACCAGCATCGTCAGGCCGATCGCGCCGACCGCGCCGGTCATCATCCACTGGCCGGCCTTGAGCCATTCGGCCTGCAGGTACAGCGGCAGGGCGAGCAGGACCACCAGCACTGCGAGCCAGGCGGCCAGCTTCAGCCAGCGCAGCGACTTCGCCGGAGCTTTCACGGGCGTCGCGGTCACCGCTGTCCGCGTCGCGAGCTCAGACACGAGTGATCTCCCTCGTTCCGAAGAGGCCGGACGGCCGGATCACCAGCACCAGCAGCATCACCAGGAACACCGCGCTCTTGGAGAAGTCGAACGAGATGTACTGCGCGGACAGGGCTTCCACGAGGCCGACGATCAGACCGCCGACGACCGCGCCCGCCGTCGAGTCCAGGCCGCCGAGGATCGCGGCGGGGAACGCGGCCAGCGCGATCGAATGCGTGGCGCGGGACAGGCCCGCGCCGCTGAAGTCCTGCGTGGCCAGGAACAGCACCGCGACCCCGGCGAGCAGGCCGGCGACCAGCCACGCGGTCATGGTGACCCCGCGGCTGCGGATTCCCATCAACGCGGCGGCCTCGCGGTTCTCCGCCTGGGCGCGCATCGCCACACCCCAGTTGGAGAACTTGAACGCCAGGTAGAAGGCGGTGATCAGCACCGCCGCCACGGCCATCGCGACCAGGTGCGTGCGGAACAGCGTGATGCCGCCGACCTGGATCGGCTTGGCGTCCCACGCCGCTCCGATGAACGGCACGCTGACGCCGAGGCGCCGCACGATCTCCTCGGTCACGATCACGTCGACGCCGATGGTCAGCAGGGCCAGGCTGTTCGGATCGGCCAGCTTGGAGCGGGACAACAGCAGCCGCTCGACGACCACCGCGAGCAGGCCCGCGCCGGCGACGCCGAGCAACGCCGCGCCGGTCCAGCCCAGCGCGTCGCGGGTGGCGACCACCAGGTAGCCGCCGAAGAGCACGAGCGAGCCGTGCGCGAAGTTGATCACCTCGGTGGACTTGAAGATGATCACGAATCCCAGCGCGAGGAGCGCGTACACCGCGCCCTTGCCGACGCCGTTCACCACCAGTTGCAGGAACGTGTGCATCTACGCGGCCTCCGTTCCCAGGTATGCCTTGATGACTTCCGGGTCCCGTTGCACCTCGGCGGGCGGGCCGTCGGCGATGCGGCGGCCGAAGTCGAGCACGGTGACCCGGTCGGCGATGCCCATCACCAGGCCCATGTCGTGCTCCACCAGCAGGATCGAGATGCCGAGCTCGTCCCGCACGTCGCGGATCGTGCCGGCCAGGTCGGTGGTCTCCGCCGCGTTCATGCCCGCGGCAGGCTCGTCGAGCAGCAGCAGGACCGGTTCGACCGCCAGCGCGCGGGCGATGTCGACGCGCTTGACCTGGCCGTAGGGCAGGGCGGCGACCGGGGTGTGGATCAGCCGCCCGATGCCGAGGAAGTCGCAGATCTCCTGGGCCCGCTCGGTGTGCTTGCGTTCGGCCCGCACGGTCCACGGTGCGCGCAGCGCGCATTCCAGGAACCCGCCGCGGGTGAGCGCGTGCCGGCCGAGCATGACGTTGTCCAGGACGGTCGAGCCGGGGGAGAGCGCCGCGTTCTGGAACGCCCGGCCGATCCCGAGCCTGGCCATCCTGTGCGGCCGCACTCCCGTGATGTCGGTGTCGCCCAGCAGCACGCGGCCTTCGGTGGCGCGGTAGAGGCCGCTGATCACGTTGAAGCAGCTGGACTTCCCGGCACCGTTGGGCCCGATCAGGGCGTGCAGCGACCCGGCGCGCGCGGAGAACGACACGTCGTCCAGCGCGGTCAGGCCGCCGAAGCGGAGCGTCAGGTGCTCGACGCGCAGTTCCGGGATCATCCGCCCCACCTCGACAGGAAGTGCTTGCGCGGCCCGGTTTCCGCGGCCGCGACGGTCTCGGCCCCGGCGTGCCCGCCCAGGTACAGCCGCTGGACGTCTTCACTGCGGGACAGCTCGTCCGAGCGCCCGGCGAGCGCGACGCGGCCGACCTCCAGGACCACGGCGTGGTCGGCCACGTTCAGCGCCATCACGGCGTTCTGCTCGACCAGCACGACGGCGGTGCCCTGCGCGTGGATCTCGCGGATGATGCCGGTGATCTGGTCGACCACCTTCGGCGCGAGGCCGAGCGAGGGCTCGTCGAGCAGCAGCACCCGCGGTGTCGACATCAGTGCCCGGCCGATCGCGAGCATCTGCTGCTCGCCGCCGGAGAGCAGCCCGGCGCGCTGCCGGGCGCGTTCGGCCAGCACCGGGAACAGCTCGTGCACGCGTTCGCGCGCCTTGACCCGCTGCCCGGGGGACACGGCGATGCCGCCGGCGCGCAGGTTCTCGTCGACCGTCATGCGGGTGAAGATCTGGCGGTTCTCGGGCACCTCGACCACGCCGAGCCGCACGATGGACGCGGGGTCGAGCTTGTCGATGCGCGTGTCGCCGAGCCGGACGTCACCGCCCGTGACGACCCCGCGGTGCAGCTTGAGCGTGCCCGAGATGGTGCGCAGCAGGGTGGACTTGCCTGCGCCGTTGCTGCCGAGGACGGCCAGTACCCCGTCGTCGGGCACGGCCAGGTCGACCCCGTGCAGCGCGGCGACCGACCGGCCGTAGCGCACGTGCAGGTCGCGGACGTTCAACACCGTGGGCCCACACCTCCTCCGATCGTGTGACGGGTGTCACTCTCGGTGGCGGCAATCCTTGATCGGCCGTCGCCGGTCCGACACCCCCACTTGGAGAGGTTTGCCGGACCTTTGCGCAACCGTGCCCTCTCCAAGAGGGGATGTCCGGAATGGAGCGGATGTGCGATCGTGGGCGCGTGACCGCAGAGCAGCGCGTCGCCGCGGATCGCGCCATCGAGCACAGCACCGTGCTCGACGAGCTGCTACGCGAGCGTGAGGGCCTGCTCGGCACCCTCGACCGGGTCATCGCGCTGCAGGGGACAGCGCATCTCATCCGTGAGTCACTGGGCGTGCACGCGGCGTTCGTGGGCGAGCTGGAACGGCCCGGCACGGCGGTCATCCGGTGGATGGCCGGCAACCGGACGGACGCGATCCAGAACCTCGTGGTGCCGACCGGGCAGGGCGTCGGCGGCCGGGTGCTGGCGTCCGGGAAGCCGGTGCGGGTGTCGGACTACCTGAACGCGCCGACGATCACGCACCAGTTCGACGCGCAGGTCGCCGGCGAGGGGCTCGCGGCGCTGCTGACCGTCCCGATCATCGGGCGGAGCCGGGGCGAGCCGGAGACGCTGGCGATCGCCTATGCCGCCATGCGCGAGCCCGCGGACTTCGGGGACGACGCCGTGCGGCGGCTGGAGGCCATCGCCGACCAGGCGGCATCGGCGCTGAAACTGGCCCGGGTGGCCGAGTCCGACCGGGCCGACGCGGTGTCCGCCGAGCGGCGGCGGATGCAGGATGCGCTGCACGATTCGGTCGGGGCGCTGCTGTTCTCGATCGGGGTGCAGGTACGCGACCTGCACCAGAACGTGGCCGGGGACCCGATCCTGGAGGGACGGCTGCTCCGGCTGGAGGGCGACGTGTCGGCGGCCTCGCGGGCGTTGCGCGAGTCGCTGTTGTCGCTGTCGGAGTCGACACCGGAGCGGGCGCTGCCGGTGGAGCTGGCGGAGCACTGCCGGTCGTTCGAGGCGCGCTGCGGCTTGCCGGCGCGGTTCGTGCAGCTCGCCCCGGTCCGGCCGCTCGACGCCGAGCGCACGGCGTTGCTGGTGTGCGCGGTGCGGGAGGGGCTGTTGAACGTGGAGAAGCACGCGCGGGCGTGCTCGGTGGTGGTCAGCCTCGGGCCGAGCGCGGGTGGCGTGCAGGTGGTGGTGGCCGACGACGGCACCGGTTCCGGCGAGTCCGGCAGCGGCACCGGGATGGGTGTGCGTTCGCTGGCCGAGCGGGCCGCGCGGATGGGCGGGCGGGTGAGCCTGGTGCGCGACGAGGACGGCGGCTGCACGCTGCGGGCGTGGGTGCCCGAGGTGCCGGGGCCGTGACCGCGACGGTCCTGGTGGTCGACGATCACCCGGTGGTCCGCGACGGCGTCACCCTGCTGCTGCGGGCCGAGCCGTCGCTGAAGCTGATCGGCAGCGCCGAGACGGGCCGGGGTGCGCTGCTGCGCGTGGGCGAGCTGCGGCCGGACCTGATCCTGCTCGATCTGCGGTTGCCGGACATGCTGGCGCCGGAGGTGATCGCCGGGCTGCGGCAGGTCCACCCCGCGGGGCGGATCGTGGTGTTCACGGCGCACGGTGATCACCAGGGGTTGCTGGCCGCGTTGGACGCCGGTGCCCACGGGTGTTTGCTGAAGGACGTCGCCGGGACGGATCTGGTGTCGGCCCTGCGGCGGGTGTTGCGGGGCGAGCGGGTCGTCGACCCGCGGATCCTGCCCGATCACGCGTCGCGGTCGGACGCGCTGGCGCGCAGCGGCTTGACGCGGCGGGAGTACGAGGTCCTGCGGCTGGCCGCGCAGGGGCAGACGAATCCGGAGATCGCGGAGATGACCGGGTTGACCCGCAACACGGTCAAGACGTATCTGCAGTCGGCGCTGCACAAGCTGGGGGCGCGGAACCGGGTGGAGGCGATCGGGAAGGCTTCCGAGGCCGGGCTGCTGTGATTGCGGGGCAGTGTGTCGGAACCCCGTGCGTTTCGAGGAGCCCTTCAGGGACTCGCGGTGCAGGGTGTCCATGTAGGCCCATTCGCGCGAACCGTCCAGTACCCGCCGCATCGAGGACAGGTACTCCGCGCGCCAGGCGGAGGCGAATCCGCCCGGGTCCGGCTCGACGCCGGCCGCGCCGAACACCTCGGCCACCTGGTCGCGCACCCCGCTGTACCAGTCCACGGTGGTGCCGAAGATGTCGCACGCGATCACGCGCACGTGTCGGAACCCCGTGATCAGCAGTGGATCCGCAGCCGCACGACCATCGTGTCCGGGGCCAGCTCGTCGAGGTAGGAGTTGGCGAACTCGACGTACCCCGTCCCGGCCCGGGGCACCTGGTCGTCGTGGTAGATCCACGTGCCGTCCAGGGTCAGCAGGTTCTCCGTGGCGACCGCCCGCTCCGGGGTCCGCCGGGTGAACGGGATGTCGGACCGCGACGCCAGCCGCGCGGCGCGGGTGCGCATGCCCGCGAAGTCGAGCAGCCCCCGCGGGCCCCCGTCGCACGTCCCGGGAACCCACTCGCGCGGCTCGCCGTAGGCGTCCACCGCCGCCCGGACCAGGCGCGGATCGTCCTCGTGACCGCGGTGCACGTCGAACACGTCGCCGGGCCGGCCGATCCACCAGTGGTCCCACTCGCCCTCGCGCGGGGCCGGGCCGCCGTTCACGTCGAACGGGGCCATCGCCTCCTCGAGCGCGGCCCGCAGGTCCTGGTGCGCGTCGGGCGGCAGGCAGACGGTGACCAGCTCGTGGGCCATGTGCTCGAACCCTACCGCGGAGGCCACCGGTTTCCCGGCGGCCTCCACGGCGGCCCCGTTACGGCAGGAGCAGGAACGCCGGGCCGTTGGGCACGCCCAGACCGGTGACGTTGTCGTAACCCGCCGTGGTGTGGATCGACAGGTTCTGCCAGTCCAGTTCACGCGCGGACGTGATCAGGCCGTCGGTGGCGTCCACCGAGTTGGCGTAGTCCACCCGCATCACGGCCCCGTCGACGTGCTGGACGTCGCGCACCGCGGGCGACCGCGAGCCGATCTGGTACAGCACCGGGTTGATGAACCCGTGGTGGAACCCGTCGAGGTTGTCCGACACGGCCATGATCCCGGCCAGCAGCGGCGAGGCCAGGCTGGTCCCGCCGATGCGGTACTGGTCGTAGTACACGCCGTCCGGGAAGGTCTGCGTCTGCCCGATCAGGAACCCGGTGTTCGGGTCGCCGACCGCCGAGATGTCGGGCACCACGCGGCCCTTCGCCTTGCCGTGCTGGTTCTGCGACGCGAGCGCGTCCGGCACGACACCCTTCTGGTAGAAGGGCTCGTCGAACAGCACGCTGGTGCCGCCACCGGAACCGGAGGTGTACGCGGGCGGCGTGTAGACCCCGCCGGTCAGGGTGCTCTTGCCGGTCTCCCACCCGGTTTCGAACAGCGTCCGGCCGTCCTTGCCGATCGCGAGGCTCGTCCCGCCGACCGCGGTCACCCACGAGTCCGACGCCGGGAAGTCCGCCGACGGCGAACCGAGCCTGGCCGCCTCGTCACCGCTGTCGCCGGAGGAGAAGTAGACCCCGATGCCCTCCAGCGCGGCCTGCTGCGCGATCTGCGTCCACACCCGCACCTCGGCGGCCGGGATGTCCTCACCCGCGTCGCCGTAGGAGTTGGAGATGATGTCGGCCCGGTGCCCGGCGACGATCCAGTTCAGCGCCTCGTCGAGCGAGGCGTCCTGGCAGTCGGACCCGCCGACGTACAGGACGTTCGCGCCCGGCGCCATCGCGTGCACGGCCTCGACGTCGAGCGTCTGCTCGCCGTACCAGCCCGCGGCGTCGCACTGGTCCGGCGGCTCCTGGTCCACGTTGGCGGGGAACACCTTCTCCGCGAACTGGGACTGCCGCAGCGGGTGCGACGGGTCGTTGCGCCGGGCGTACTCGGCCGCGTCGGCGTACAGCGTGGGCGAGGCGAAGGCATCCACGATGGCCACCGTGGTGCCGCTGCCGTCGGCGCGGACCTTGTCCAGCCCGTACGCCGAGCGCAGCTGCGCCGGCGTGTAGCCGCACGGCGCGTACGGCCGCTGCTGCCCGTTGTACGCCGGGTCGGTCGTGTCGATCTTCTCGCCGTAGTACGTGCTGCACGGCGGCGCGTTGCGGAAGCCGCCCGGGGGCGGCACGTCCGCCGGCGATCCGTCCGTGGTGTCCGGCTTCATCAGCGCGGTCGCCTGGTCGACCCCGATCACGCCGAGGACGTCGCCCGCCAGCGCGGCCGGAACCGACAGCTCCTTGTCGGCCGCGCGCAGCACCTGGCCCTCGACCCGGTACTTCGCCAGGTCCACGCCGAAGGCCTGCTCCACCTGGCCGGTGGTGCCGGTCGCTTCGACGTAGGCGCGGTTGGCGGGGACGTCACCGATGGCGAACCCGCTGCCGGACAACCAGTTCCGCACCGCACCGAGCGTGGCGTCGCTCGCCGCGAAGGAGTCCCGGACCTGGTCGGGCGAGAGGTAGTGCCGGAAGGAGGGGCTGGACGGGTCGGACACGGCGCGGGCGGCGGCGTCCGCGCCGGCCTGGTCACGCATGGTGAGGTAGACCCGGAAGCTCAGCTTCGCGGACGGGGACGAGTCGGCGACCTTGGACTGCGGGGTCGCCCACAGCGGGTGGGACAGCGGGATCACGGCGCGCCCTTGTGCGGCGGCGGTGGCCGGAGCGGCGAGCACGCCACCCGCCAGCGCCAGTGACGCGACAACGGTCAAAGCTCTTCGCATTGGGCCGAGATTAGAACCGCGTGCCGGAAAAGCCAGGGGGGCGGCGAATTCGTTACCGGGTTACCGAAGAAAGTCGGGAAACCGGCAAATGGGGTTTCCCGGCACCATCGGGCCCTTTTCGGTGACCACCGCGGTGATCAAATCGGCCGGTGTCACGTCGAACGCCGGGTTGAACACTTCCGTTCCGGGCGGTGTGACCGGAATGCCGGAAAACGTGGTGATCTCTTCCGGTGCTCGTTCCTCGATCACGATCGACTCGCCCGACGGCAATTCCGGGTCCACAGTGGACGACGGCGCGACCACGACGAACGGCAGCCCGTGCCGGGCGGCGGCCAGTGCCAGGCCGTACGTGCCGATCTTGTTCGCGACGTCCCCGTTCGCGGAGATCCGGTCCGCCCCGACGACGACGCAGTCCACCATCCCGCGGGCCATCGCCGACGCCGCCGCGGAGTCGGGCAGCACCCGGTGCGGCACGCCCGCCTCGGCCAGTTCCCACGCGGTCAGCCGCGCGCCCTGCAGCAGCGGCCGGGTCTCGTCGGCCAGCACGTACTCCAGGTGCCCGGCCGCCTGGAGGTGCCAGACCACGCCGAGCGCCGTGCCCCAGCCGACCGTCGCCAGCCGCCCGGCGTTGCAGTGCGTGAGCAGCCGCAACGGCCGCCGTTCGCAGTGCTGGAGGATCAGTTCGGTGGCGCGGGCGGACGCTTCGCGGTTGAGCCGTTCGTCCTCGTCGAGGAGGGCGAGCGCTTCCGCGAGCACCGCGTCGGGACCCTCGGCGAGCCGGGACAGCGCCCGCGCGACGCCCCAGCCGAGGTTGACCGCTGTCGGGCGGGCGTTCGCCAGCCGCGCCGCGTCGTCGCGCACCGCGGCCGGGTCGTCGTGGGCGAAGGCCGCGAGTGCCGTGCCGAGCGCACCGGCCCCGCCGAGCGCGGGCGCGCCGCGCACGGCCAGTCGCCGGATCGCGTCGATCAGTTCGTCGACGGTGCTCAACCGCAACGTCCGGTACTCACCCGGCAGGGCGACCTGGTCGATGATCTCGACCGCGCCCTTCACCCAGTCGATGGTTCTGCGCACGCCCTCCATTCAACGCCATCTGGACGCCGCTGCCGACCAGGCCTAACTTGGGGAAACCGCGCGAGGGGAAGGGGTGCCGCCCATGACCGGCCGGACGAAATACCTGCTCGACGAATCGGACCTGCCGACCACCTGGTACAACGTGGTCCCCGACCTGCCGGAGCCGCCACCACCGCCGCTGCACCCGGCCACCCGGGAGCCGGTCGGCCCGGACGACCTCGCGCCGCTCTTCCCGCAGGCGCTCATCGCCCAGGAGGTCACCCAAGATCGTTATGTCGACATCCCAGGCGAGGTGCTCGACGTCTACCGGCTCTGGCGGCCCTCGCCGCTGTACCGGGCGCGGCGGCTGGAGAGGGCGCTGGGCACACCGGCGCGCATCTACTACAAGTACGAGGGCGTCAGCCCGGTCGGGTCGCACAAGCCGAACACCGCGGTCCCGCAGGCGTACTACAACGCGGCCGAGGGCATCCGGCGGCTGACCACGGAGACCGGCGCCGGGCAGTGGGGCAGCGCGCTGGCGTTCGCCTGCGCCACGTTCGCGCTCGACTGCGAGGTCTGGCAGGTGCGCGCCTCCTACGACCAGAAGCCCTACCGCAAGATCATGATGGAGACCTTCGGGGCGACCGTGCACCCCAGCCCGTCGAAGGAGACCGCGGCCGGCCGCGCCGTGCTGGAGAAGGACCCGGATTCGACGGGCAGCCTGGGCATCGCGATCAGCGAGGCCGTCGAGCAGGCCGCCGCCGACCCGGACACCCGCTACGCGCTGGGCAGCGTGCTCAACCACGTCCTGCTGCACCAGACGGTCATCGGGGAGGAGGCGCTGCTGCAGTTCGAGCAGGCCGGGGACAGCCCGGACGTGATCGTCGGCTGCACCGGCGGCGGCTCGAACTTCGGCGGGCTGGTGTTCCCGTTCCTGCGGGAGAAGCTGGCCGGGAAGATCGCCCCGGTGATCCGGGCCGTCGAGCCGGCCGCGTGCCCGTCGCTGACCCGTGGCCGCTACGCCTACGACTTCGGCGACACGGCGGGCCTGACCCCGCTGATGAAGATGCACACGCTCGGTCACGACTTCATCCCGGACCCGATCCACGCCGGCGGCCTGCGCTACCACGGCATGTCGCCGCTGTTGTCGCACATCTACGAGCTGGGCCTGCTCGAGGCGATGGCGGTCGGGCAGCAGGAGTGCTTCGCGGCCGGGGTGCGGTTCGCCCGCGCCGAGGGCATCATCCCGGCACCCGAGCCGACGCACGCATTGGCCGCGTGCGTCCAGGAGGCGTTGCGCTGCAAGGAAACCGGCGAGGAGAAGGCGATCCTGACCGCGCTGTGCGGGCACGCGCACCTGGACCTGCCCGCCTACGCCGCGTTCCTGTCCGGCCGGATGACCGACAACGAGCTGCCCGAGTCGGTGCTGGCCGAGTCGCTGGCGGGGCTGCCGTGACCGACGAGCACGCGTCGCTGACCTACACCTCGTACCTGGCGCTGGACGACCTGCTCTCCGCCCAGCACCCGCGGTCGGCCGAGCACGACGAGCTGTTGTTCATCGTGATCCACCAGGTCTACGAGCTGTGGTTCAAGCAGATGCTGCACGAGCTGGGGTTCCTGCAGGAGAAGCTGGTCGCGGGCGACACCGCGCACGCGATCCGCACGTTGCGGCGAGTGTTGACGATCATGAAGGTGGTGGTCGCGCAGATCGACGTGCTGGAGACGATGACGCCCAGCCAGTTCACCAGCTTCCGCACCCGGCTGGACGCGGCGAGCGGGTTCCAGTCGGCCCAGTTCCGCGAGCTGGAGGCGGTGCTCGGCCGGCGCGACCGCGGGGCGTTCGCGCACTACCCGGAGGGCAGCGAGGCGCGTGGCCGGATCGAGGCGGCCATGGAGCGGCCGTCGCTGTTCGACTCGTTCCTGGCCTACCTGTCGGTGCACGGTTACGACGTCACCGGCGACCGCCGGAAGGTGCTGCTGCGGGTCTACACCGACGACGCCGGCCCGGCGACGGTCGCCGAGCACCTGGTCGACCTGGACGAGGGCGTGCAGGAGTGGCGGTACCGGCACGTGAAGATGGTCGAACGCACGATCGGCGACAAGGCGGGAACCGGCGGGTCGTCCGGGGCGAAGTACCTGAAGGGGACGCTGTTCAAGCCCCTGTTCCCCGACCTATGGGCGGTGCGCGCCGACCTGTAGGCGGTCCAGCAGCGGGTCCAGCGCGGCCGGGTCCTCGACGTGCGCGTTGTGCCCCAGCCCGGGCAGGACCACCGCGTCCGGTGGCAGGTGCCCGGCGGGGCACATCGGGTCGTGCTCGCCCGCCGCGAGGACCACCGGCGCTCGCGCGGCGGCCAGCAGCCCGTCCAGATCCGGTGCGCCCACTCCGAACGCGGCCTGGTCCAGCGCCAGCCGCCGGCCCCCGGCCAGCCCGCTGTCCACGATCGGCGAGTCCTCGGGCACCAGGCCGTCCAGCCCGGACACCTTCAGCCACCGCGCGGCCGCCTCGGCCCGCGACTCGAAGGTCTTCGCCGGGCGCGTCGCCTGCGCGGCCGCGCGCGCCAGCTCCTCGGACGTCCAGCGCACCTTGATGCCCAGACCGCAAGCCCCGCTCACCCGCACGCCGAACCAACCGCTCGCCAGGGTGAGGGCCACCACCCCGCCGAGGGAGTGCCCCAGCACCGCGACCGGCGTCCCGGAGGGCACCTCCGCCGCCACCGCCGCGGCCAGACCGCCGAACGAGTACCGGGGGAGCGGGTCCGACCGCCCGTGGCCCGGCAGGTCGGGCGCGATCCACCGACCCGGCCACCGCTCCACCAGGCCCTCCCACACGGCGCCGGTCGCGCCGAGACCGTGCAGGACGAGCAGCGTCGGCCCGTCCGTACCACCGGTGCGCACGTACATCGTTCGATCTTCCCATGGCTTTTCCGCCGAAGACCGCTAAGTTTTCCAGTGGAAGCCGACGGGAACGACCTTCCCGGCAGCTCCACCACAACCGCACCTCCGCCACGGCGCCACGAACGCCGCCCGGCGGGTCGCAGATGAGGAGTCACCACCGTGACGGATGGAGTGTTCGGCCGCGAAAGCGGTCACGAACAGGTCGTGTTCTGCCAGGACCAGGCGACCGGCCTGAAGGCGATCATCGCCGTCTACTCGACCGCGCTGGGCCCCGCGCTCGGCGGCACGCGCTTCTACCCCTACCGCAGCGAGAGCGACGCGCTCGACGACGTCCTCGCGCTGTCCAAGGGCATGGCCTACAAGAACGCCCTCGCCGGGCTCGACCTCGGCGGCGGCAAGGCCGTCATCATCGGCGACCCGTCGACCACCAAGACCGAGGCGCTGCTACGCGCCTACGGGCGCTTCGTGCAGTCCCTCGGCGGCCGGTACTACACGGCCTGCGACGTGGGCACCTACGTCCCCGACATGGACGTCATCGCCCGCGAGACCCGCTACGTCACCGGACGGTCCCGCGACGACGGCGGCGCGGGCGACTCGTCGGTGCTGACCGCGTTCGGCGTCTTCCAGGGCATGCGCGCCGCCGCCGAGTTCCGGTGGGGCAGCCCCGACCTGGCCGGGCGTCACGTCGGCGTGTCCGGGGTCGGGAAGGTCGGGCACATCCTCGTCGGCCACCTCGTCGAGGCGGGCGCCCGCGTGTCGATCACCGACGTGTCCTCCGCGGCGATCGAGCGCACCCGGGCCGCGCACCCGTCGGTCGAGGTCGTCGCGGACAACGCGACCCTCGTCCGCACCCCGCTGGACGTCTTCGCGCCCTGTGCGCTCGGTGGTGCCCTCAACGACGCCACCGTGCCGGAACTGGCGGCGGAGATCGTCTGCGGCGCGGCGAACAACCAGCTCGCCCACCCCGGGATCGAGAAGTCGCTGGAGGACCGCGGCATCCTCTACGCGCCGGACTACCTGGTCAACGCCGGCGGGGTGATCCAGGTGAGCGACGAGCTGCACGGCTTCGACTTCGAGCGGGCCCGGCGCAAGGCGGCCGGCATCTTCGCGACGACGAAGGCGGTGTTCGAGCTGGCGCGGTCCGAGGGCGTCCCGCCGGCGACCGCCGCGGACCGGCTCGCGGAGCGCCGCATGTCCGAGGTCGGACGGCTGCGGTCCATCCTCGCCGTTTCTTGATCCACTTCGGATCCCCGCGCGGAAAACCGAAACACATTCAGGATTCCTGACGTCCCCCATGTGGCGTGGCGACCCACCGCCACATGGGGGACCGGTGGTCAGCCGCTCTTGCGGCGGAAGGTGCGCTTGCCGGCGGCGGGACCGTGGCCGTGCACGTGGCCGCCCTTGCCGCCGCCGTGGTCCTGGCGTCCGGCGGACCGGGCGCTCGCCTGCTTGCGGTCGAGCGCCTCGCGGAACCTGCGCTTGACGTCGTCTTCCGATTCGCCCGGTGAAGCACTGTCTTCGGACATACGACCTCCTGGGTGTCGCGCTTGCCGGTCCAGCCTCGCAGGCCGGCCCCGCCTTGGCGAGCCGTTTTCGTCACGATTGGCCACCACGCTGACTGGCGGTGGGACACGGGGGAGCTAGTGTTACGCCATGGCGAAGTCTGCTCCCGTGCCCGGCCGCCCGCGATCGCGGGACGCGGCGGGTCTGCCCGCGGTCACCCCGGATCGCATCATCGATGCCGCACTCGAGCTGACCGCCAGGCACGGTGTCGAATCCTGGACGCTGCGCCAGCTCGCCGGCGCGGTCGACGCCTACCCGGCCGTCATCTACCACCACGTGGGTGACCGGGACACCGTCGTCACGGCGGTCGTCGACCGCGTCATCGCCAAGTACGAGCTGCCGCCGGCCGACCTGGAGTGGCGGGACTGGTGGCGGCAGTTCCTGACGAACCTGCGCCTGGTGTTCATGCAGTACCCGGGTGTCGCCCGGCGGGTCGCGCTCAACGGCCCCTCCGTGCAGGCCGGCGGGGCCACTGTGGACCGTGCGATGAGGACACTGCTGGGCGCGGGGTTCGAGCAGGAGGAGGCCACGATGGTGTGCCGCCTGCTGGTCAGCCAGGCCTGCCTGTTCATCTCGCTGGAGGACGACCAGCGCAAGGCCGCCGAGGTGAAGGACCAGATCAAGGGCGGCTGGGGCGCGCCGCCACCCGACCCGGACCTGTCCGGGCTGGCGACCCTCACCGAGGCCGTGCACGAGCGGCTGGAAGACCCGCAGCGCAACACCGAGTACTTCGGCGAGCTGTTCGACTACGCCGTGGACCGGGTGCTGGACGGCGTTCAAAAGCGCCTGGACGAGATCAAGGGCGCCTGAGACGCGACAACGGGCCGCGCCGGAGGAACGGCGCGGCCCGTTCGCGTACCCGGTCAGGGGCAGGTGATCTTCGGCTGCGGGTTGTAGTGCACGGTGCGGGTCTCCCGCTTGACCTCGCGACCGCTCGTCGCGTCGCGCAGCACCCGCGTGTCGCTCGTGGTGAAGCCCGGCGCGCCGGCCGAGGCGTGGCAGTTCTCCGGCGGGCCCGGCTTCTCCTGCGGCGGCACGAAGTCGACCTTCTGGCCCGGGATCGACTCCACCGTGTAGCGCTTGGTGCCCCACAGCTTCACCGTGATCGACGACGGGGTCCAGACCGTCTGGATGGCCACCCCGGTGTCGGAGTCGTTGGTGAACTTCAGGTCGATGACGCTGCTGCCGTTCGGGTTCTGGAACACCGTCGCCTCGCGCGCGGCGGGGTAGCGGCTGATGTAGTAGCTGTGCTCCTTGTGCCCGGCGTCCTTCATCCCGGCGAAGTAGGCCGCGTTGTACAGCGTCGTGGCGAACTGCGAGATGCCGCCGCCGACCTCGCGGGCCGGTGCGCCGTTCTCGATCACGCCCGCCTCGACGTAACCCTGAGCCGCGCCGCGCGGTCCGGTGAAGCCGTTGAGGCTGAACGTCTCGCCCGGCTTGACGATCGCGCCGTTGACCTTCTGCGCGACGGTCCGGATGTTCACACCCGAGTCGGCGGCGAAACCGCCGGTGGTGAACTCGCCGATGACCTCGGTGATGCCGAGCTGGTTGGCCTGCTCGGTGGTCACCTTCGCCGGGGTCGTCTGGTACTTCGCGACGAGCTCGTGGGCGCCCGGGGTCTTGAGGACGTCGAACACCGGCTGCAGGGTCGGGTTCCAGTCGACGCCCTTGCCGTCGACCGACGGCTCCACCGTGGGGCGGCCGCCCTCGAAGACGATCTGCGCGTCCTTGCCCGCCTTCTCGGACGGCTTGAGCTGCGGACCGGCCGCCTCGATGATCTTGTTGTTGTCGACCTTCGGCACGAGGGTGCCGCCGTCGCCGGGCTCGAAGGTCAGCGCCGCGGCGACCGCCTCCGGCTTCAGGGTCGCGTCGGCGCCCTCGCCGCGGATGACCAGCGGGGTGGACACGGCCGGCTTGGCGAAGCCGTCGAGGGTGGCCTGCACGGCCTCGGGCGAGACCTGCACCGGCGTGGTGGTCACGGGCAGGACCAGGGTCTGGCCGGCGGCCCAGTTGCGCAGCACCTCGCGCTCGGCCGCCGCGATGTCGAGCTGCTGGCCCGGCCGTGGCGGCACGGCGACCGGCTGGGCGCCCTCGAAGCGGATCGTGCCCTCGACGGGCAGCCGGTCGGTGCGGGACCGCATGTCCTCGATGGCCGCGGTCAGCTTCGCCTCGTCGGCGTGGGTCACCACGCCGACCTCGCGGTCGCTGAAGAACGACGCGATGCGGGTGAACGGGTTCAGCGGCTGGTCACCCGCCTGGTCCAAAGTGGACGGCCAGTCGAGGGTCAGGCCCGCGGTGCCGGGGTCGATCGCGGCGGTGGCGTCACCGGCGCGCACGGGGATGGTCTGGGTCAGGCGCGGTTCGATCTTCTCGCGGAGCGCGTCCTCGGCCGCGCTGCGCTTGAGCCCGCCGACGTCCACCCCGGCGACGGTCACGCCGCGCGGCACGGTGCCCTGGCTGACCAGCAGGTCGACGGCGTAGAGCGCGGCGAGCACCCCGAGCACCGATCCGGCGATGATCGCGGTGCGGCGGACGGTCTTCTTCTTGCGCGGTGGTTCCTGCGTCACCTTCGGCAGCACGTCGGTGACCGCGGCCATCACTTCGGTCCGCTCGTCGTCGGACGTGGGCCACGCGGGCTCCTGCGTCAAGGCTCACCCCTCCTGATCCGGACAACCCGGATGAAGGTTACGGGCGGCGGTGCCGGCGGCCTGCCCCGGGTGGGGCCCCGTGATACACCGGTGACCATGCGGCTGCTCATCATGTCCGACACCCACGTGCCGAAGCGGGCGCGTGATCTGCCGGAACAGGTGTGGCGGGAGGTCGGGCGGGCCGATGTGGTGGTGCACGCCGGGGACTGGGTGGACGTCGCGCTGCTGGACGAGCTGGAGGCGCGCAGCAGGCGGCTGATCGGGGTGTACGGCAACAACGACGGCCCCGAGTTGCGGGCGCGGCTGCCCGAGGTGGCGCGGGCGGACCTGGACGGCCTGCGGTTGGCCGTGGTGCACGAAACGGGCCCCGCGAAGGGCCGCGAGCAGCGGTGCGCGCGGGAGTACCCGGATGTCGACGTGCTGGTGTTCGGGCACAGCCACATCCCGTGGGACACCGTGGCCGAGGGTGGGTTGCGGCTGCTCAACCCCGGATCGCCGACGGACCGCCGCCGCCAGCCGGAGCACACGTACCTCACGGCGCGGGTCAGTGCGGGGCGGTTGAGCGAGGTGACGCTGCACGCGCTCCCGGCGCGGTGACGCCCCGGCCCGGGATCCGACCAGCCCGCCGCTGCGCCTGCGAGCGGCATCGCGCAGGCGTGGGGTGCGTCGCAGCGCGGTCCGCACGCCGCCGGCTGCCGGGGGCGCCGATCCCCCCCCGGTCCGGAGAGGGCCGCGCTCGCGCGAGGTGGCCGGCCGTTGCGGGGCCTGATTGGCGCTGGCGGTGTGGGGTCCGCGGGCCTGGTTCGGCGAGGCCGGTCTTCGCAGTCGGAGAGGGCTCGGCAGTGCGGACCGGTCTGGCGAGGGGCAACGCCCGCGCAGGCCGCCCAGCCCCTCCGCGGCCGGCACCGCCCGACCGGCGCCCCACCGGCGCCAGACCGGCGCCCCACCGGTGCCCGACCGGCGCCCCACCGGTGCCCGACGGGCGTCGCGGGCTGTGGCCCCTCAGTCCCGGTTCGGGGAGCGGTCGGCGCCCGCGGCGGGCGCGTACGGCCCCGGCGTCCCGTGGCCGCGCGCCTCCGGCACGCTCACCTCCGCCGGCTGGGCCAGCATGCGCACCACCGCGGTGAACGGCTCGACCCCGATACCGGGGTCGGCGGAGCGCAGCAGGCCGAGCCCGACGGTGAGGCTGAACAGCGCGTACGCGGCGTGCCGGGGCTCCATCGGCAACCGCACCCCCAGCCGCCGGGACTGGGCGTCCAGCAGGGCCGTGATCTGCTCGGCGATCTCGGCGTTGCTGCGCGCCAGGCGGGCCAGCAGCTCCGGGTCGCGGCGGCAGTTGAGCAGGTACTCCGTCTCCAGCCGGATCCACTCCGGGTCGCCCGCGCTGCCCTCGGCCCACGACGCGAACACGCGCAGCAGGTCCTCCAGCCCGTCGCTGCCGGACACGGCCGCGCCGACCGCCGCCGTCTTTTCCGCCCGCACCCCCTCGAGGACGGCCAGGCACAGCTCGTCCTTGTTGCGGAAGTTCGAGTACACGGCGCCCTTCGAGTACCCGGCGGCGTCGGCCACGCGCTCCAGTGACGTGGCGGTGTAGCCGTCGCGCAGGAACAGCTCGGTGGCCGTGGCGAGCAGCCGGCGACGCGTGTGAGCCTGACTTTCGGTGCGGGACAGTCGAGCCATGCGATCACTGTAAAGCCCGCTTTGAACTGTGTTTAAGCGGGCCGGGCTTCGTGTCGGCGGTATCCCCCGTCCGGGTGGTTCAGGAGGGGAGCGTGCGGAACGCGAGCCCGGCGTTCTTCAGGCGCGTCAGCAGGGCGTCGCCCATCGCCGCGGCGGGGGAGAGCTGCCCGGCGCGCTCCGGCAGATCGTCCACCGCCAGGCAGAGCGCGGACTCGGCCAGCATCTTCGCCGTCTCGTCGTAGCCCGGGTCGCCGCCGGAGACCTCGGTGACCACCCGCTTGCCGCCGCCGTCGGCGGTGAACCGGACGGTGAACCAGGACTTCGCGCGCCGCTGCTCGCTCGGGCCCTCACCGGGTTTGCGCAGGTTTCCCAACGCCCTGCGCACCGGCGGCAGTTGCACGAGCGCGACCGCCGCCCCCAGCCCGGCCAGCCCGCCGGCCAGCACCGGCAGGTGCTTGACCGCCGCGTAGTGGCTGTAGGTGAAGTCGGGGCCGTACTCCGGCAGCTCGCGGGCCGACCCGACGACGATCTGCGGGTCGATGGTCGGCAGCGGCACCAGCCAGTGGCCGGTCTCGCCGTCGCGCCGCGGGGTGCCGGTCACCGCGCGCACCCGGCGGCCCTCGGGGCGGTGCTGCACCTTCTGACGTTCCCGCGCGGCCTGGATCATCGGCACCAGCCGGGAGGCGGCGCCGAGCGCGGAGGCGTAGGTGCCGCCGGAGAAGGTCGCCCCGACGCGGACCTGCCCGCGCACCCGGATCGGCACGTCGTCGGGCAGTTGCTTGACCGTGTAGTACACGCCGAGGTCGTGCGGGATGGAGTCGAAGCCGCACGCGTGCACGATGCGCGCGCCGGTCTCGGCGGCGCGGGCGTGGTAGCGCACGTACATGAGGTCGGTGAACTCGGGCTCGCCGCACAGGTCGACGTAGTCGGTGCCGGCCTCGGCGCAGGCCGCGACCAGCGGCTCGCCGTACTGCACGTACGGGCCGACGGTCGTGATGACGACCTTGCTCGACTCCGCAACCGCTTTCAGCGAGGCCGGGTCGGTGACGTCGGCGTAGAGCAGCGGCAGGGTCTCGAACCCGGGCCCGAGACCGGCGCGCACGTCCTCCAGTTTGGCGCGGCTGCGGCCGGCGAGCGCCCAGCGGCAGCCCTCGGGGGCGTGCCGGGCCAGGTACGCCGCGGTGAGCCGCCCGGTGAACCCGGTGGCGCCGAACAGAACCACGTCGTGAGCCATGCGGGCCACCCTAACGGCTCCCTACGCTGGGTGGATGATCAACGGCGCTCATGTGATCCTGTACAGCCACGACGCCGAGGCCGACCGCGCCTTCCTGCGCGACGTGCTCGGGCAGCCGCACGTCGACGCGGGCGGCGGCTGGCTGATCGTCAAACTGCCGCCCGCCGAGATCGCGGTGCACCCCACCGGCGGTGCGCAGGTGCACGAGTTCTACTTCCTCTGCGACGACGTGGCGGCGACGGTGCGCGACCTGACCGCGCGGGGCGTCGAGTTCACGGCACCGGTCACCGATGCGGGCTGGGGGCTGCTGACCAGGCTGCGCCTGCCCGGCGGCGGGGAGGTCGGCCTGTACGAGGCTCGCCACGAGCGCGCCGCGGACCTCTGACAGCGGCCGGCGATAATCGGTGGACCGCGGGGCCAGCATGGATCCATGTGGACGATCAAGGCGGTCCCCGTGACCGACCCCGAAGCGCGACAGGTCCTGCGCGACTACTTCGACGACGTGGCCAGCCGGTACTACGGCCGTCCCGTGACGGCGGCCGAACTCGACGCCGCGATGGCCGACGAGCCCAGCGACGACCTCGTGCCGCCCACCGGGCTGTTCCTGCTCGCCCGGTCCCACGATGCGGTGACCGGCTGCGTCGGCATCAGGGTGCTCGACGTCACGACGGCCGAACTGACGCGCCTGTTCGTCCGCCCCTCCGCGCGCGGCCGGGGAGGCGGTGACCAACTGCTGAGGGCCGCCGAAGCCGCAGCTCAACAGCTGGGTGTGCGCCGGATGCGACTGGACACGCGGCGCGATCTGGTGGAGGCTCGTGGGCTCTACGCCAAACACGGCTACCGCGAAATCGAAGCCCCGGCACAGCGCTTGTACGCCGATCACTGGTTCGAGAAGCAGCTGACGTTGCGCCACCCAGGTGTAACCGCCGGAGAACCGGGGTAGTCCGCGCGCAACTTGAGATGGTCGCGGAGGTGAGGTCGAGATGGCGGACACGTCACGGCTCCCGGCGCCGGTTGCCGAAACCTGGGAGTGGCAGCGCCACGGCAACTGCCGGAACTTGGACAGCTCGGTGTTCTTCCACCCGGACGGGGAACGCGGGTTCGCCCGCGCGGACCGCGTGGCGCGCGCCAAGCAGATCTGCATGTCGTGCCCGGTGATCGTGGAGTGCCGGCACCACGCGCTCACCGCGGAAGAACCGTTCGGTGTGTGGGGCGGTCTGGACGAGACCGAGCGGCGGGCGATGATCACGCGGCGCAAGCAGTTGCTGTCGAGCGCTGAGAAGGAGCAGGAGTGCGTTTCGGTTACACCCTGATGACCGAACAGGCCGGGCCGAGGGAACTGGTCCGGCACGCGGCCGCCGCCGAGCAGGCGGGGTTCGCGTTCGAGGTGTGCAGCGACCACTACTCGCCCTGGCTCGACGAACAGGGGCACGCCCCCTACGCCTGGAGCGTGCTGGGCGCGGTCACGCAGGTGACCGGACGCGTCGAGCTGCTCACCTTCGTGACCTGCCCGATCATGCGCTACCACCCGGCGGTGGTGGCGCAGAAGGCCGCGACCATCTCCCTGCTGTCGGGCGACCGGTTCACGCTGGGGCTGGGTGCGGGCGAGAACCTCAACGAACACGTCGTCGGCCGCGGGTGGCCGCCGGTGAACGTGCGGCACGAGATGCTGGGCGAGGCCGTGGCGATCATCGGCGACCTCTTCGACGGCGGTTACGTCAACTACTCGGGCCAGCACTACCGGGTCGACTCGGCGAAGCTGTGGGACCTGCCGGAGCGGCGCACCCCGATCGGGGTCGCCGTGTCCGGCAAGCAGTCGGTCGCGAAGTTCGCCCCGGTGGCCGACGCCCTCATCGCCACCGAACCCAAGCCGGAGCTGTGCCGGGCGTGGGACGAGGAGCGGGCCCAGGTGGGGCAGGACACCTCGCGCAAGTACGCGCAGCTGCCGGTCTGCTGGGACCCCGACCCGGAGGCGGCCAAACAGCGCGCGCACGAGCAGTTCCGCTGGTTCGGCGGCGGCTGGAAGGTCAACGCGGAACTGCCGGGCACGTCGGGGTTCGCCGGCGCGACCCAGTTCGTCACGCCCGACGAGGTCGCGCAGTCCATCCCGTGCGGCCCGGACGTCGAGCCGATCGTGAAGAGCGCGCAGGCCTTCGCCGAGGCCGGGTTCACCGATCTGGCGCTGGTCCAGATTGGTGGTGACCACCAGGACGGGTTCTTCGAGTTCGCCTCCGCGGAGCTCCTGCCCGCCCTGACCGAGGCCTACGGCGGCTAGCTGTAGTGCCCGTGGGCGTTGTTGATGGTGTGGTCGGCGCGTCCGGTTGATCAGGCCGGGCTGGCCGGGTCGTCCCGGTGGTGGGTCCGCGGCCGCGGCAGCGATCAGCACCAGACCGACCGCCGCGCACCCCGAGCGGGATACGAGTACGTGCACTGCGCCCGCCTCGACGACCTCACTGGGCACTACAGCTAGCCGAGCAGGTCTCCTTCGCGGGTGATCATCGCGCGGAGCTTGCCCAGCGCGCGGTGCTGGGTGACGCGGACGTTGCCGGCCGAGATGCCGAGCGCCTCGGCCGCCTCGTTCGCCGACAGCCCGACCGCGATGCGCAGCGTCAGGATTTCCTGCTGCAGCTGCGGCAGCGTCGCCAGCAGCTTCGTCATCCGGTCGCCGAGGTCGACCTCGAGCGCGTGCTTCTCGGGCTCGTTGTCGGCCAGCGGCCGCTCCGGCAGTTCGGCCACCGGGTCCGACCGGTCGCGCGAGACCAGCCGGTAGGCGTCGGCGACCTTGTTCGACGCGATGGCGTGCACCAGGTAGAGGAACGATCCGCCCCGGTCCTGGTACTGCGGCAACGCGTGCAGGACGGCCAGGCAGACCTCCTGGGCGACGTCGTCCGCGGACAGGTAGGACAGATCACGGCCGCCCAGCCTGGCGCGGCAGTACCGGACGGCGACCGGCTTGATCATCTCGATCAGCCGGTCGACGGCTCCGCGCGCGCCGGTCGCGGCTTCACGGACGACCGGGTCGAGCTCTTCTTTCGTCAGCCGCTGTGATGCCCGAGGGAAAGCCTGGGGGGTCAACCCAGGCGGCTCGGGCTCGGTTCTTCCGGCGGCAGCATTCGGCGGGACACTCGTTCGCATGGTCGGCTCCCCAACGACACAACGAAGACCCGTCGACCGGTCGCCGTCGGGGGCCCGCGTTTCGTGTTACTCACGGTGAACGGGTACTCCCTCAGGTCCCTGCCGACCCGTCACCGATGAAACTGTGCGTAATCGTAAGTGGTGGGCGCCCGACAGTCCAGAATTCAACTAGACATCCCGGGTACATGCCCCATTTGCAGCAACTCGGCGCTCGATGGCGCTCCCGGAATGCGTGAACCGAGCACCCACGATCAACGCGGCGCACACGTGACACGTTTGGTCAGCGTGTGACAACGTGCAGGTCATCCCCGGTCGAATACCCACCATCGCAGGAGCGCGAAGCGGAGGATCCCGCCCAGTCCGCTCGTCACCGCGAGTGCGACCGCCTGCAGGGTCGCCGACGGTTCCGCGGTGAACAAGTGCAATGACACCAGGACCAGCGACCCGTAGCCCGCGTAGAAGGCGAATGTGCCGACCGATTGCAGGTGCAGCCGAACGGGTGATGCGGAAATCCCGGCGAACGTCACGCGGCGCTGGAACTCGGTGTTGGCGATCGTGGTCAGCGCGATCGCGACGACGTTCGCCGTGAGGGCGCCCAGGAGCGGCCGCGCCCCGACGAAGAGCAGTTCCTGGAGCGCGGTCGTCAGGGCTCCGGCGACCACGTACCAGACGACCGGGTGGTGGTGCTCGGCCGGACGGCGGGAGTCGGCCGTCCGCCCCGGCGCCGGCCCGCTCATCCACGTCGCGGTCATACCTCGAAATTTACCGACCCTCAGCAATCATTTGTACTGTACAAGCACGTGAGCTTGATCTCGGGTTTGCCCGTTCGACGGCTCGGGTATCGCCACCGCAGCGACAGCAGGTGAGGAGGACCGATGAGTGAGGCTCATGGCCATCCCGTCCCCGACGCGGCGGAGAGCGATCCGGCCGCGCTGAACAGCGCGGAGGACCTCGACGAGGACCGGTTGCGCGTCGACCCGCTCGAGGAGGGCGTCGAGCCGCCGGAGCGGTACCTGGCCTCCGACCGGCACGGCACGACCCCGAACGAGGTCCGCGAGGGCGAGAGTCTCGACCAGCGCCTGGCGGAGGAGCGGCCCGACGTCCGGCCGGAGGACGTCCCGGCCGACGAGGCGGACGCCCGGGACGACACGGGCCGGTACGGCCCCGACGCGGGCCAGAGCCTCGGTGACGCCGAGGACCAGATGGCGGACAACCCGCCGGGCTCGGTCCCGGACGCGATCCGCACCCCACCCGACGAAGACCCGGTGTGACCGCCATCACAGCAGGGGTGACCTGGTGAAACCCAGGGTGATCACCGATGACGGCTGGTGCTGGGCGGCACCGCGGGAAGTGTGCCCCTACGGTCGGAGGTACGAGTGCACGTGACGCGAAGGGACTGACACGATGCTCGCATTGACCGATGCCGCCGCCGAGGCCATCAGCGCCCTGACGGCTCAGGAAGGCCAGACCGACAACGGTGGCCTGCGCTTCGCCGTGCAGGCCCAGCAGGACAGCGGGGCACAGCTGGCGCTGTCCGTCGCCCCGGCTCCCCAGGACGGGGACCAGGTCGTGGGTGCGGACGGGGGCGCGAAGGTGTTCCTGGAGCCGCAGGCCGCGATGTTCCTGGATGACAAGGTGCTCGACGTCCAGCAGGACGAGCAGGGGCAGCTCAACTTCGCCGTCCTGCCGCAGCCGGACGCCCCGACCGCCTGACCAACGACTTCCGCTGAGGGAGGGTGCCGGATCCGGCGCCCTCCCTCAATGCGTCAGAAGTGCCGCAGCAGCTCCCGGAACGAGCCGAGCCGCAGCACCCGCTCGTCGGAGTCGTCGAGCTCGTCGTGCTCGAGGACCCAGGTGTGGGCGTTCGGGATGAACACCGCGTTCAGGCCGGCCGCCCGGGCGGGCCGGATGTCGGACTTCGGCGAGTTGCCGATCATCCACGTCGACTCCGGCGCGAGCATCCGCGCCGACGCCAGGCCCCGGTACACCTCGACGTGCTTCTCCGGCACGATGTGCACCTCCTGGAAGTGCTGCGCCACACCGGAGGCGTCGATCTTGCGCTGCTGCTCCTCGCGGTCGCCCTTGGTCAGCAGCACCAGCTCGTGCCGCGTGCCCAGCTCGCCGAGCGTCTCCGCGACACCGGGGATCAGCTCGACCTCGTGGTGGATCAGCGCGGCGGCCAGCTCCTCGATGCGGGCGCGGTCGGCGGCCGTCGCGGGCCGCTCGTGCAGCTTCTCGAAGCACTCGGCGAGGCTGCGCAGGAACACCGCGGTGCCGTAGCCGTGGGTGACCGCGTTCGCCCGTTCGATGTCGTCCAGGATCCCGCGCACCGCGGCGCGGTCCAGGGTCGGATGGGCGATCCAGTCCAGGTAGTCGTCGATCACCCGCTCGAAGATGACGTTGTTCTCCCACAACGTGTCGTCGGCGTCGAGGATCAGGACCTGGCTGTCGAATCGCACGCGCGAACCCTATGAGCCGCCGCCGGCCGGCCGCACCTCATTAATGGCCGCCTCGCCGGACAGCACCGCTTCCACGTTCCGGGCCGCGAGCAGGGCCATCTCGGTTCGCGTCTCCACGGTCGCGGAGCCCAGGTGCGGGGTGACCACCACGTTGTCCATCTCCAGCAGGCGCGGCTCGACCTCGGGCTCCTTCTCGAACACGTCCAGCCCGGCGCCCGCGATCTCGCGACGCAGCAGCGCGTCCGCCAAAGCGGCCTCGTCCACAACCGGGCCGCGGGTGGTGTTGATCAGGAACGCGCTGTGCTTCATCGCGCCCAGCGCCTCGGCGTCGATCAGATGCCGGGTCTCCGGCGTGAGCGGGCAGTGCAGGGAGACGACGTCGGCGCCGCTGAGCAGGTCCACGAACGGCAGGTAATCGGCCTGCAGTTCCGAAGCCACCTCCGGCTTCGCGCGGGACCGTCCGCTGTAGACGATGTGCATGCCGAACGCGCGGGCGCGGCGGGCCATCGCCTGCCCGATCTGCCCCAGCCCGACGATGCCCAGCGTCTTGCCCTGCAGCCCGGAGCCGAGCATGAACCCGAGGTGGAACGACCAGGGCCGGCGCGCCCGCAGCAGCCGCTCGCCCTCGCCGATGCGCCGGGTCACCGCGAGCAGCAGCCCGAACGCGAGGTCGGCGGTCGCGTCGGTCAGCACGCCCGGCGTGTTCGTCACGGTCACGCCGCGCGCCGCCAGCGCCGGGACGTCGACGTTGTCGTAGCCGACCGCGACGTTGGCCACCACCTTGAGCCGTGGCCCGGCCGCGTCGGCCACCGCGCCGTCGATGCGGTCGTGCAGCATGCTCACCACCGCGTCCGCGCCGCGCACCGCTTCGCGCAGCTCTTCAGGCGTGAGGGGCCGGTCCTCGTCGTTGACCCACACCTCGCCCGCTTCGCGGAGCACCACCATCGCCGCTTCCGGAACCCGCCGCGTCACCACGATTCGCATGGGCTCAGCTTTCCACGCCGGACGTCATCCGGGGTCCATCCCGCCTGGACCGCCCTCACCTCCGGGGGCGGACTCGTCGCTGCCGACGTCGTCGCCGGTGGGGGCCTGGTCGCGATAGGTGGGTTCGGTGTGCTCGTCGCCGACGTCGGCGTCCTGCTGTTCGCTCTCGGCGGTCACCGGGTCGATTTCTGGTGAGTTCATGCATCCACCTTTCCTTGCGCCGCTCTCGTCGGCCAGCTATGTTCATATGAAGAACTTGTGTGCGGAATGCGAACGGAAGCAGCTCAATGGCCGAGATAACGTCACTGCGTGACGCCGTCGCCCAGCTGGTGCACGACGGCGACACGGTCGCCCTCGAAGGGTTCACCCACCTGATCCCGCACGCGGCGGGGCAGGAGATCATCCGCCAGCGGCGCCGGGACCTCACCCTGGTCCGGATGACGCCGGACATCGTCTACGACCAGCTCATCGGCGCCGGGTGCGCGAAGAAGCTGATCTTCTCGTGGGGCGGCAACCCCGGCGTGGGCTCGCTGCACCGGTTCCGCGACGCCGTCCAGAACTCGTGGCCGGTGCCGCTGGAGATCGAGGAGCACAGCCACGCCGGCATGGCCAACCGCTACGTCGCCGGCGCCTCCGGACTGCCGTTCGCGGTGCTGCGCGGCTACCGGGGCACCGACCTGCCCAAGCACACGGACACGATCAAGACGATCACCTGCCCGTTCACCGGTGAGGAGCTGGCCGCGGTGCCGGCCATCAACCCGGACGTCTCGATCATCCACGCGCAGCGGGCCGACCGCGCCGGAAACGTGCAGATGTGGGGCCTGGTCGGCGTGCAGAAGGAGGCCGTGCTGGCCGCCCGGCGCAGCCTGGTCACGGTCGAGGAGGTCGTCGACGAGCTGACCCCGGTGCCGGGTCAGGTCATCCTGCCGACCTGGGCCGTCACCGCGGTCGCGGAGGTCCCGGGCGGCGCACATCCGTCCTACGCGTCGGGGTACTCGGAACGCGACAACGAGTACTACGCGTATTGGGATTCCATTGGGCGGGAGAGGGACTCGTTCCAGCGCTGGCTGGAGGAGAAGGTGTTCACGACGGAGGTGGCCCAGTGACAGCGACGGTTGAGCGGACCTACACGTCCGACGAGATGATGTCGGTCGCCGCGGCCCGCGCCCTCTCCGGTGGCCAGCGGGTGTTCGTCGGCATCGGCCTGCCCTCCACCGCGGCCAACCTCGCGCGCCGCACCCATGCCGGGGACCTCGTCCTCATCTACGAGTCCGGCACCCTCGGCTCGAAGCCGACCCGGCTGCCCGCGTCGATCGGCGACGGCATCCTGGCCGACACCGCCGACGCCGTGATCAGCGTGCCGGAGGTGTTCAACTACTGGCTGCAGCCCGGCCGCATCGACGTCGGGTTCCTCGGCGCGGCCCAGCTGGACAAGTTCGGCAACATCAACACCACCGTCATCGGCACCGACTACGCCGACCCGAAGGTCCGCCTGCCGGGTGCCGGCGGCGCGCCGGAGATCGCCGCGAACTGCCACGAGGTCTACGTCGTGGTGCGGCAGAGCAAGCGCAGCTTCGTCGAGCAGGTCGACTTCATCACCTCCTTCGGCCACGGCCGCGGCAAGGGCGACCGGGAGAAGCTGGGCCTGCCCGGTGCCGGCCCGACCCTGGTGATCACCGACCTCGGCGTGATGCGCCCGGACCCGGACACCGCCGAGCTGGTGCTGACCCAGATCCACGAGGGCGTCACCGTCGAGCAGGTGAAGGAGGCGACCGGCTGGGACCTCAAGGTCGCGCCGGACCTGACCACCACGCCCGCACCCACCGAGGCCGAGCTCACGGCCCTGCGCGAGTTGAAGGCGGCCAAGTGATGAATGAGGCATTCGTTCTCGACGCCGTCCGGACCCCGTTCGGCCGCTACGGCGGTGCGCTGGCGAAGGTCCGCCCGGACGACCTCGCCGCGCACGTGCTGCGTGAGCTCGCCGCGCGCAACGACCTCGACCCGGCGGGAGTCGACGAGGTCGTGCTGGGCGACGCCAACCAGGCCGGTGAGGACAACCGCAACGTCGCGCGCATGGCCGCGCTGCTCGCCGGCTGGCCGACGTCGGTGCCGGGCACGACGGTGAACCGGCTGTGCGGTTCCGGTCTCGACGCCGTGATGCAGGCCAGCCGCACCATCGCCACCGGTGACGCCTCCCTGGTCGTCGCGGGCGGCGTGGAGTCGATGACCCGCGCGCCGATGATCCTGCTCAAGCCGGAGAAGGCGTACTCGCCGGCCACGCAGACGCTGCACTCGAGCACGCTCGGCTGGCGCATGGTCAACCCGGAGATGCCCGAGCAGTGGACGATCTCGCTGGGCGAGAGCACCGAGCGGCTGGCCGAGAAGTACGGCATCAGCCGCGAGGCCCAGGACGAGTTCGCGCTGCGCAGCCACCAGAACGCGGCCAAGGCGTGGGACGCCGGCTTCTACGACGACCACGTGGTGCCCGTCCCCGGCACCGACCTGACCCGCGACGAGGGCATCCGCGCCGACTCGTCGCTGGAGACGCTGGGCAGGCTCAAGCCCGCGTTCCGCAAGAACGGCACCATCACCGCGGGCAACGCCTCGCCGCTCAACGACGGCGCCTCCGCCGTCCTGCTGGGCGACCAGGCCGCGGCCGACCGGCTCGGCAAGACGCCGCTGGCCCGCATCGCCGGCCGGGGCGCGGCGGGTGTCGACCCGGACGTGTTCGGCATCGGCCCGGTGCGGGCGGCGGAGATCGCGCTGGAGCGCGCCGGGATCGGCTGGGAGCAGCTGGCCGCGGTCGAGCTGAACGAGGCGTTCGCCGCGCAGTGCCTGTCCTGCTTCGCCGACTGGCCCAAGCTCGACCCGTCGATCGTCAACGTCAACGGCGGCGCCATCGCGATCGGGCACCCGCTGGGCGCTTCGGGCGGGCGCATCCTCGCCTCGCTCGCCTACGAGCTGCGCCGCCGCGGCGGTGGCTACGGGCTGGCCGCGATCTGCATCGGCGTGGGCCAGGGCCTCGCGGTCGTGCTGGAAGCCTGAGAAGAAAGGAAATCGTGCGATGGCAGCACCGACGAGCAACAAGCTGATCCTGCCGAGGTACCGGCGGGACCCGGAGGGCACGCACCCACCCCTGGACTCGCCGGGCTACCGCTCGACCGCGCTGCGGCACCCGAAGCAGCCGCTCGTTCTGCTGCCGCAGATGCTCACGGAGGTGACCGGGCCGCTGCTCGGGCCCGGCCGCCTCGGTGAGCTCGACAACGACCTGACCCGCCAGCACGCCGAAGAGCCGCAGGGGCAGCGCATCCTGGTGCACGGACGGCTGCTCGACGGCGACGGCCGCGGCATCCCGAACTCGCTGATCGAGATCTGGCAGGCCAACGCGGGCGGCCGCTACCGGCACACCGGCGACAACTGGCCGGCCCCGCTCGACCCGAACTTCGACGGTGTCGGCCGCACGATCACCGACTCGGAAGGCCGCTACGAGTTCACCACCATCAAGCCGGGCGCCTACCCGTGGAAGAACCACGACAACGCCTGGCGCCCCGCGCACATCCACTTCTCCGTGTTCGGGCAGGCGTTCACGCAGCGCCTGGTGACCCAGATGTACTTCCCGGACGACCCGCTGTTCTTCCAGGACCCGATCTTCAACTCCATCCCGGACGAGAAGGCGCGGCAGCGGATGATCTCGCGGTTCGACTACAGCCGCACGACCGACCACTGGGCGCTGGCGTTCGAGTTCGACATCGTGGTGCGCGGCCGTGAGATGTCCGTCTTCGAGAACGAGGAAGAGGAAGACGAATGACCACCCCTTCGCAGACCGTCGGCCCCTACCTCGCGATCGGCCTGCCCTGGGAGGACGGCCCGACCGTGGTGCCCGAGGGCACGCCGGGCGCGGTGTGGATCCGGGGCGTCGTCACCGACGGCGAGGGCAACCCGATCCCGGACGCGATGATCGAGACCTGGCAGGCCGATCCGCGGGGCCGCTTCGACCACCCGGACGACCCGCGCGGCCGGGTTCCGGGGTTTCGCGGTTTCGGCCGCTGCCCGACCAAACCGGACGGCACCTACGAGATCCTGACCCTGCTGCCGGGCGCGATCCCGGGCGAGAACGGCGCGATGCAGGCGCCGCACATCGACGTGTCGGTGTTCGCGCGCGGGCTGCTGAACCGGGTCGTCACGCGGATCTACTTCCCGGAGAACACCGAGGCCAACGCCGCGGACCCGGTGCTGAACTCGGTGCCGGAGGAGCGGCGCGGCACGCTGGTCGCGGACAAGACCGACGACGGGTACCGCTTCGACGTGCGCCTTCAGGGTGGGGCTGAGACAGTGTTCTTCGATGTCTGACCTGTTCGACCCGATGCTGGCCGCCGGCCCGGTCCGCGCCGAGGTGTCCGACACCGCGTGGGTGCGCGGTCTGCTCGACGCGGAGGCGGCGCTGGCGGAGGCGGAGGCGGACGCGGGGGTGATCCCGCGCGAGCACGCGGACCGGATCGCCGAGGTGGCCCGCGCGGGCCGCTTCGACGCCGCCGCGATCGGCGAGAAGTCCGTCGGCGTCGGCAACCCCGCCGCGCCGCTCGTGCGGGAGCTGACCGCCCGGGTGGGCGGCGAGGCCGGCCGGGTCGTGCACCTGGGCGCCACCAGTCAGGACATTGTGGACACCGCGGCGATGCTGGTGTCCGCACGCGCGGTCGACGTGCTGCTCGGCGAAGTGGACGCGTGCGCCGACCGCCTCGCCGAGCTGGCGCGCGAGCACGCCGGGACCGTCCAGGCGGGACGGACGTTGCTGCAGCAGGCGTTGCCGGTGACGTTCGGGTTCCAGGTCGCGGGCTGGTTGTCCGGTCTGGACGCGGCGGCGGACCGGTTGCGGTCGCAGCGCTTCGCGGTCCAGCTCGGTGGAGCCACCGGAACGTTGGCGTCACTGGGTGAGCAGGGGTCGGCCGTGCTGTCGGCGTTCGCCCGTCGCCTGGGGCTGGGGGAGCCGGCCCTGCCCTGGCACACCGAGCGCACCCGGATCGCCGAGCTGGCCGGCGTGCTCGGTGAGGTGTCCGGGGTGGTCGCCGGGATCTCGCGGTCGCTGGTCCTGCTGGCGCAGACCGAGGTCGGGGAGATCGCCGAGGTCGCCGAGGGCAGCGGTGGCTCGTCGACCATGCCGCACAAGCGGAACCCGGTCGCCGCGGTGGCGGCGAACGCGGCCGCGCAGCAGGCGCCCGGGCTCGTCGCGACCCTGCTCGGGGCGATGGCGCAGGAACACCAGCGCGCCGCCGGATCGTGGCACGCCGAGTGGCGCCCGCTCGCGGAACTGTTCCGCAGCACCGGATCCGCCGTGCACTGGCTGCGCACCAGCGTGGACCGGCTCCAGGTCGACGCCGAGCGGATGCGGGCCAATCTGGACATCACGCGCGGTGCCCTGTTGTCCGAGCGCGTCACGACGGCGCTGGCCGCCGAGACCGGACGGCTCGAGGCGCACGACGCGGTCAGCGCGTGCACCCGCCGGGCACTGGCCGGGGAGGGCGAGCTGGCCGACCTGCTGGCCGCGGACGAGCTGGTGGGCAAGCACCTGACCCGCGAGCGCATCGGCGAGCTGCTCGACCCGGCGGGCTACCTCGGCAGCGCGCGGGTGTTCGTCGAGCGCGCACTGGCCGCGCACGAGAAGCGAAAGGGAACTTCGTGAAGGTCCACCACGAGACCACCGGCGACGGCAGTGCCGCCGAGGTCGTCGTCCTGAGCAACTCCATCGGCAGCAACCTGCACATGTGGGACCCGCAGGTGAAACCGTTGACGGAGAACGGGTTCCGCGTCGTCCGCTACGACACGCGCGGGCACGGGAACTCGCCGGTGCCGCCGGGCCCGTACTCGATCGCCGACCTCGGCGGCGACGTCGTCGAGCTGCTGGACACGCTCGGCGTCGAGTCCGCGCACTTCGTCGGCCTGTCGCTGGGCGGCATGACCGGCGCCTGGCTCGGGCAGCACGCGCCGGAGCGGATCCGGTCGCTGGTCCTGACGTTCACCTCGGTGAAGCCGGGCAACACCGACATGTGGACCGGCCGCGCGAAGCAGGTGCGGGCCGAGGGCATGGAGCAGATCGCCGCGGGCAGCATCGGCCGCTGGTTCACGCCGGACTGGATCGCCGCGCACCCGGACCTGGCCGCCGAGCTGCGGCAGATGACCGCGACCACCCCCGCCGAGGGCTACGCGGCGTGCTGCGAGGCCATCGCCGGACTGGACCTGACCGGCGGGCTGTCCACGATCACGGCGCCGACGCTGGTCGTCTCCGGCGCCGACGACGCCGCCCTGCCCCCGTCGCACGGCCAGGTCATCGCCGAGGGCATCCCGGGGGCGCGGTTCGAGGTCCTCGACCACGCCGCCCACCTGGGCAGCTACGAGCAGGCGGACAAGTTCACCGAGCTGGTCCTGGAACACTTGAAGGGGACGCGATGAGCGACGCGCTGTACGACGCCGGGATGCGGGTCCGGCGCGAGGTGCTGGGCGACGCGCACGTCGACCGCGCCGCCGGGAACGCCACCGAGTTCACGCAGAAGTTCCAGGACTACATCACCCGCGCCGCGTGGGGCTCGATCTGGACCCGCGAGGGCCTGGACCGCAAGACGCGCAGCTGCATCACCCTCGCCGTGCTCACCGCGCTGCACTGCCACGGCGAGATCGCGATGCA
This sequence comes from Amycolatopsis thermophila, assembly GCF_030814215.1. NCBI lineage: Bacteria > Bacillati > Actinomycetota > Actinomycetes > Pseudonocardiales > Pseudonocardiaceae > Amycolatopsis > Amycolatopsis thermophila. Next base: position 3,691,388 of record NZ_JAUSUT010000001.1, read on the forward strand.
CGTCCGCGCCGCCGTCGGCAACGGCCTGACCGCCGACGAGATCGGGGAGGTCCTCCTGCACGCCGGCGTGTACGCGGGTGTGCCGGCGGCCAACGAGGCGTTCGCCATCGCGCAGAAGACCCTCGCCGAGATGGGAGAGCCCACCGCCCAGCCGCGCACCGCCCAGTAGGTTGTCGGGTATGGCGGAACCGGTCGAGCGCGGCGCGCACCACGTCCAGTCGCTGGAACGCGGCCTGGCCGTGATCCGCGCGTTCGACGCCGGGTCGCCCGAGCTGACGCTGTCCGACGTGGCGCGCTCGACCGGCCTGACCCGCGCGGCGGCCCGCCGGTTCCTGCTCACGCTCGTCGACCTCGGGTACGTGCGGACGGACGGCAAGTACTTCTCGCTGACCGCGCGGGTGCTGGAGCTGGGGTACGCGTTCCTGTCCAGCATGACGTTGCCGGAGGTCGCGCAGCCGCACCTGGAACGGTTGTCGGCGGAGGTGCGCGAGTCCAGTTCGGTGTCCGTGCTGGAGGGCGCCGACATCGTCTACGTCGCGCGCGTCGCGGTGTCGCGGATCATGACGGTCAGCATCAACGTCGGCACCCGGTTCCCGGCCTACGCCACGTCGATGGGGCACGTGCTGCTCGCCGGCCTGGACGACGCGGGCTTCGCCGAGTACCTCGAGCAGGCCGACCTGCAGCGCCTGACCTCGCACACCCTGACCTCCCCGGCGCAGCTGCGCGCCGAGCTGGCCGCGGTCCGGCAGCAGGGCTGGGCGCTGGTCGACCAGGAACTGGAGGAGGGCCTGCGCTCGGTCGCGGCGCCGATCCGGGACCGGCACGGCAAGGTGATCGCCGCGGTGAACGTGTCCACCCACGCGAGCCGGACGTCGCGGGAGACGGTGGTCGAGGAGATGGTGCCGCCGCTGCTGGCCGCGGCGAAGCGCATCGAGGACGACCTGGCCGTCGCACCCGCGCAGGCGCGCCGTGGCTGAGTGCGCCGGCCTGCTGCTCGCGGCCGGCGCCGGGCGCCGGTTCGGCAAGCCCAAGGCGCTGGTCGAGCTCGACGGGGAACCGTTGCTGCGCCGCGCGTTGCGGGTCCTGACCGACGGCGGGTGCGCGCCGGTGCGGGTGGTGGTCGGCGCGCGGGCGGAGGACGTGCGTGCGCTGCTGCCGTCGCCGGACCTGGCGGTCGATTCGCCGGACTGGGCCACCGGGATGGGCGCCTCGCTGCGGGCGGGTCTGCGGGCCCTGCCGGAGGCGGACGCCGTGCTGGTGCACCTGGTCGACCTGCCGGGCGTGGACGCCCGGATCATCGCCCGGCTGCGGGCGCTGGCCGCGCCGGACGCGGTGGCCCGCGCGGCGTACGACGGTGTTCCTGGCCACCCCGTGCTGCTGGGCCGCCGCTGGTGGGCGGAGGTCGCGGACAGCGCCTCGGGCGACCGCGGCGCCCGCGACTGGCTGCGCGGCCGGCCGGACCTGACGCTGGTCGAGTGCGCCGACCTCGGCGGCGGCGGCGACGTCGACCGGCCCGCGGACCTGCGCGCCTGAGGGATCACCGCAGCCGCTGCGCGCGCAGCACGGTGTCGTGGGTGTGGTGCGTCCCGGGCGGTGGGGGCGTGGTGCGCGGCCGGGTTTCGTCGACCAGGACCTTCCACTCGTCGCCGAGGAGCCTGGCAACGTCGGCCGGCTGATGATGGCCGGCGGCGGGCGCGGCCAGGTCGTGGCTGACGACGAGCAGGGTCCCGCCCGGTGCGACGGCCGCCAGGAGGCCGCGGAGCGTGCTGCCCGGCAGCGGGAAGTACTGGGCGGAGACCAGGTCGAACGCGCCCGCCGGAAGTGGCGTGCGGGACAGGTCCGCGCGGCTCCACGCCACGCGACCGGTCGTGTCCAGGCGGGCGGCGCGCTCCAGCGCGGTCCGGGAGATGTCGACCGCGGTGACGTGCCAGCCGTGCTCGGCCAGCCAGCGCGCGTCGGCTCCTTCCCCGCAGCCCACGTCGAGCGCCTGTCCCGGCGAGAGGCCGGTGACCTCGGCGACCAGCACGCCGTTGGGGTTGCCGCTGAAGACCTGCTCGCGGCTGCGGTACATCGCGTCCCAGAACTCTGCGTCCATGCGCCCAACCTGCTCCCGGTGGCGGCGGTTTGACAAAGGTCTTTGCGGAAACCGCAAATCGCGGGGGACAGTGGGGTGATGAGCGACGACTTCGAAGCCGTCCTGGCCGCCGTCGGTCCCCGGCTGCGCGAGTTGCGCCGTCGCAGCGGGGCCACGCTGGCCGAGTTGTCGGCGAGCATCGGGATCGCGATCAGCACGTTGTCCCGGCTCGAGTCCGGGCAGCGCAAGCCGGGCCTGGAACTGCTGCTGCCGCTGGCGAAGGCCCACCAGGTGCCGCTCGACGAACTCGTGGGGGCCCCGGCCGGCGGCGACCCGCGGGTGTACCCGAAGCCGTTCACCCGCAACGGCATGACCGTCGTGCCGTTGACCCGCCACCCCGGCGGGCTGCAGGCGTTCAAGCAGGTCCTCCCGGCCGGCGGGGCCGGCGGCGAGCCCGAACCGCGCTCGCACGAGGGCTACCACTGGCTGTACGTCCTCAGCGGACGGCTCCGCGTCGTGCTCGGCGACCAGGACCTCGTGCTGTCCACCGGTGAGGTCGCCGAGTTCGACACGCACCTGCCGCACTGGTTCGGCAACGCCGATGCGCGTCCGGTGGAGTTCCTCAGCATCCTCGGCCCGCAGGGCGAGCGGTTCCACATCCGGGCCCGTTACCGGCGTGACTGATCCGGGACAGGCACCCGCCGACCCCTTAGGGTGGGAGGGGTGAAGGTCAACTCACCCGAAGAGCTGGCGACGGAGCTGGACCGGGTCGGCTACCTGGCCGACGAGGGCGTCGCCACCGCCGCGTTCCTCGCGTTGCGCATGCAGCGCCCGCTGTTCTGCGAAGGCGAACCCGGGACCGGGAAGACCTCGCTGGCGGTGTCGCTGTCGGAGGCGCTCGGGCTGCCTCTGGTGCGGCTGCAATGCCACGAGGGCATCGACGCGGCGCAGGCGCTGTACGAATGGGACTTCCCGCGCCAGCTGCTGCACCTGCGGGCGCTGGAGGCCGGCAGCGAGCACCTGGACGTGGACACGGCGGAGCAGTCGCTGTTCACCGAGCGGTTCCTGCTCGCCCGGCCGCTGCTGCGGGCGCTGAAGGAGTCGCCGTGCGTGCTGCTGGTCGACGAGATCGACCGCGCCGACGACGAGTTCGAGGCGTTCCTGCTGCAGTTGCTCGACGAGAACGCCGTGACGATCCCCGAGTTCGGCGAGATCCGCGCCGAGCGGCCGCCACTGGTGCTGCTGACCTCCAACCGCACCCGCGAGGTGCACGACGCGCTCAAGCGCCGGTGCCTCTACCACTGGCTGGAGCACCCCGACCTGGCCCGCGAGGTGGCCATCCTGCGTCGGCGCGTGCCCGGCATCGGCGACCGCCTCGCCACCCAGGTGGCGGTGGCCGTGCGCCGGCTGCGCGAGCTGGAGCTGCTCAAACCGCCGGGGATCGCCGAGTCGCTGGACTGGGCGCAGGCGCTGCTGGCCCTCAACCGCGACGAGCTGGACGCCGAGATCGCGGCCCGCACGCTCGGCGCGGTGCTCAAGTACTCCGAGGACCTCGACCGGGTCCGCGCCAAGCTCGACACCGTGCTCGCCTGAGCGTCGCGCCGAGCCCGGCCGGGGGTGCGCGGTGAGCACCAAGCCGGAGACGGCGGACCCGGTCCGCAGCTTCGAGGGCCGCGCCGAGCGCCGCGCAGCTACCCGCGCCAGGAACACCACGGCCACCGGTGCGCGCAAGGCCGCGCCGCGTGAGACCCCGGCCCGGCGCACCACCACTCGTCGCAAGGCGAAGCGGCTCGCGAGTAGCCGCCGTCGTCTTCCGCTGCTCGTCACCGCGCCCGGCGCGCGAGCAGGTAGGCCTGCGGTGTCGTCTCGTACTCGAACGCCGGCTCTCGCACCAGTTGCGCGGTCACCGGAATCCCGGCGTCCGCCAGCAGCTCCGCGATCCGGTCGGGCGGGAGGCGGTACGCGTCGTAGGACACGGTGTGCCCGTAGGCCTGCTCGAGCCGCCTGCGCTCGTCGCCGGCCTGGAACGCCACCATGAGGTGCCCGCCGGGCACGAGGACCCGTGCGAACTCGGCGAACACCGCGGGCAACAGCTCCGGCGGCGTGTGGATGATCGAGTACCACGCGAGGATCCCGCCGAGGCTTTCGTCCGCCAGGGCCAGATCCGCCATCGCGCCGACCTCGAACCGCAGGTGCGGGTACCGCCGCCGGGCCTCCGCCAGCATGCCGGGTGACAGGTCGATGCCGAACACCGGAACCCCCAGCGAGTCCAGGTAGGTCGTCACCCGCCCCGTGCCGCAGCCGATGTCGGCCACCTGCCCGCCGTCCCTGCGCACGTACTCGGCGAACAGCCCCAGCATCGCCAGGTCCTCGGGGGTTTGCTCCAGAAGGCCTTCGAGGAGCCGGGCGTAGTCGACCGCCACGGTGTCGTAGGCCGTGCGGGTGGCATCCAGATACGTCACGCGGCGACCGTAGCGGTCCGCACCGGTCCCGCCGGTGCGACGCGCCGCGGAAACCGTTGGCCCACAAGAAGGTCAGTGTCCCAGGCCGCAGCCGCGCCTCCACCGGGTCCCCGGTCGCGACGTCCTGCCCCGCCGGCCGCCCCCGGACGACGTGCTCCAGCTCGTGGAGCCGGTCGTCGTGCTGGTCGAGGAGAGCGGCGGACCGGGATCGCCCCGACCCTCAAGGCGGGCTCGATCAACCACCAGACGAACCCGCTCGGTCTCACACAGCGGTCAACGGTCCGGGAGGGGTCCAGCGGGCGGCGGCGGTGGACGCGCGGACCGACAGCCGGGCCGGCATGAGCCGGAGCACCGCGTTGCGCGCCGCGACGGCCAGCGGGTTCTTCAGCTGGGCGCCCAGCCGCCCGGCCTGGTCGGACCTGCGCGCGATCGCCTGGCTGCGCGGCCGGCGTTCGCGGTCGTACGCCCTCAGCGCGTCGGCGATCGACGTGTGCCGGACGGTGGCGGCGGCGAGCACGACTGCGTCTTCGATGGCCTGGCAGCCGCCCTGACCCAGGTACGGCGACATGGCGTGGGCGGCGTCGCCGAGCAACGCGACCCGCTCGCGCACGTACGTCGGCAGCGGGGTGCGCAGCGCGAGCAGGTCGTTCTGGAGGAACCGCTCGTCCGGCGTCGCCTCGATCAGGCTCGGCAGCGGTTCCGGCCAGTCGCCGAAGTGGCGCCGCAGGAAGGCTTTCGGGTCCGCGTGCCGGACATCAGGGGACGACTCGCACGCCAGGTACCAGTACAGCCGGCCGCCGGTCAGCGGCAGCATCCCGACCTCGGTGCCCGGTCCGAGGAGACCGGACAGTTCGAGCGGTCCCGGATCGTCGAGGATCGCCCGGAACGCGGTGTGCCCGGTGTGTGCCGGGCCGGGGTGACCGGGCCAGAGCGCCGAGCGGACGGCGCTGTGGACGCCGTCGGCCGCCACGACCAGGTCGGCGGTGAGCTCGCCGCCGTCCCAGCGCACCCGGCCGTCGCCGGTCACCGCGGTGATCGTGGTGCCCGCCCGCAGATCCGCGGCCGGGATGGCGTCGCGCAGCAGGTCGAGGAGCTGGGCGCGGGCGATGCCGAGGAGCGGTTTGCCCAGCGCGCGTTCGAACCGGGCGCCGTCGACCTCGGTCAGCAGGCGGCCGTGGTGGTCCCGCAGCCGTCCGCTGACCTGCGGCACGGCGAGCGGCGCCAGGTCGAGGCCGAGTGTTTCCAGGGCGCGCAGAGCGTTGGGCCACAACGTGATGCCCGCGCCGACCTCGGCGAACCGCGGCGCTCGCTCGAAGACGGCGACCTCCCAGCCCGCCCGGCGCAGCCCGATCGCCGCGCTCAACCCGCCTATGCCGCCGCCGATGACCGCTGCTGTTCTCATGCCGGTGACTCTACACCTGTAGAGTGATCGGCATGAGAGTGGCATCGATCGCGGACGCGGCCATCGAGGTGGTCGCGGCGGACGGGATGCGCGGCCTGACCCACCGGGCCGTCGACAGGGCCGCGGGGCTGCCGCCCGGATCGACCTCGTACTACGCCCGCACCCGGGCGGCGCTGCTGGAACTGGCGGTCACCCGGATCGCCGAACTCGACGACGCGTCGCTGACGGTGGCGGACGACGAGCTGGCGCCGGCGCTCGCGCGTTTCCTGCACAGTGCGATGACCGCTGGCCGCACGCGCCTGGTGGCGCGCTACGAGTTCGCGCTGGAGGCCACGCGACGGCCCGAGCTGCGGGCGATCTACGACCGGGTGGGGCAGCGGTTCCGCGACAGCTGCGCCGAACTGCTTGCGCGCGCGGGCTCCCCGGACCCGGCACGGCACACCCGGATGCTGATCGCCTGGTGCGATGGGGTGCTGTTCGATTCGGTGGCCGGGGCGGGGGCGGCTCGCGCGCCGGAGCCGGCGGAGCTGGAGCTCAGCACGGCGGAGTTCCTGGCGGCGCTGCTGCCTGGGGCGCGTGCTCAGCGTCCGGCAGCTGGGTCTTCCGGTGGGGAGTAGTCCTTCTGTTGATCACTTGGTGCCGTGCGCCTCAGCCCAGGTTGCGCACGCTGCCGAGGCCGAGCCGGACCCAGACGTTCGTTGTCCATGACAGCTATCTGATGCCCAGTCGGCACGAGATGGCAGAAACCACTTTCGGGAGAAGGCGTGGCCCTCACTCACTCGGACCCGGCAGCAGCCTCCGCGGCGGTGCAGCCGCCACCCGGATCCCGTGAGTGGCGTGTGCTGTCCGTGGCGCTCATCGCCGCGTTCATGGCGGTCTTCGACCTGTACGTGGTCAACATCGCCGCTCCGACCCTGCGCAGCGACCTGCACGCCGGCGACGCCTCCCTGGAACTCGTGGTCTCCGGCTACGCGTTCACCTATGCGGCGGGCCTGGTGACCGGTGGCCGGCTCCGCGACCGCTTCGGCTACCGCACGATGTTCGTGGCCGGCATGGCGGCTTTCTCCGCCGCTTCCCTGCTGTGCGCGCTCGCCACGACCCCGGGCCAACTGGTCGCCGCCCGGCTGCTGCAGGGCCTGACCGCCGCCGCGATGGTCCCGCAGGTCCTCGCCCTGATCACCGTCACCTTCCCGGCCGCCCACCGCGCGCGGGCGACCGGCTGGTACGGCGCGGTCAGCGGGCTGGGCGCCCTGTGCGGGCAGATCCTCGGTGGCCTGATCCTCAAGGCGGACCTCTTCGGCCTCGGCTGGCGCGGCATCTTCGTGGTCAACGTGCCCGTCGGGGCGGTCGCGGTGGCGCTGGGACTGGCCGTCCTGCCGCGCACCCCGGCGGCGCAGAGGGCCAAGTTCGACCCGATCGGCGCGCTGGCCGTCTTGTTGGCCCTGGCCCTGGTGCTGGTCCCGCTCTCCCTCGGCCGTGAGTCCGGCTGGCCGCTGTGGACCTGGCTGTGCCTGATCGCCTCCGTCCCGGCGATGTTCGCGGCGATCGCCTGGCAGCGGTCCCTGCTGCGGCGCGGCGGTGCGCCCATCATCAACACCGCCCTGTTCCGCAACCGGCCCTACTCACTCATGCTGTCGGCCGCCTCCGCGTACCAGCTGTACTTCGGCAGCTTCCTCTTCGCCCTCACCCTGGTGGTGCAGAGCTGGCTCGACACCTCCCCCGACCGGGCCGCACTCGTCTTCCTGCTCCAGGGCGTTCTGTTCACGGTCGCGTCCATGGTCGGCGGAAAGCTGGTCGCCCGGTACCGCACCGGTGTGCCGGTCGCCGGAGGCATCCTGGTGATCGCCGGTCTGTTGCTGGTCTCCGGCGAACTGGTGGCGGGCGGGCACGCGTTGTCCGCCTGGTGGCTCGTACCACCGCTGGCCGTGATCGGCCTGGGCAACGGCCTGCTGCTGCCCCCGCTGATCGGCGGTGCGCTGTCCCGGGTGCAGCCGGAGCAGGCGGGCGCCGCGTCCGGAACCCTCAACACCGCCCAGCAGTTCGCCAACTCGCTCGGCGTGACCGTGATCGGCACCGTCTTCTTCGCGCTCGCCGGGCCGGCGCTGCACTCGGCGGGCCACGCCATGGAGATCCTCGACGTGGTGTACGTCGTCCTGACCGCCGCCGTGATCACCCTCGTGAAGCTGGCGGACCGGGCGGGCCGCTGAGGCGCCCGCCGCCCGCCCAGCAGCTCTCGCGGGCCTGTTGGTGGCCCTGCGCGCCCAGGGCGGGACGGCTCCGACAGCGTCATCGTCTCCACGATGTCGGCGATGGTGGCGGCGGGCGCCGGGGGCCCGGGTGGTCAAGCACGGCAACCGTTCCGCGTCCTCCGCCTGCAGCTCGGCCGACGTCCTGGAGAAACCGGGCGTGGTGCTGGACCCGTCCCCGGGGACGTCCGGGATCGCGGCGGCGACCCCGCCCACAACGCCCGGGTGCCCCGCGACCTTCGCGACCTGGTTCGGCACGCGGAACCCCTCACATCGGATTTTCGCGTAACAATGGTCGGGTGAGTACCACTGACCCGCTGGCCGGATTCGTCGGCTTCGCCACCGCCCTGCGCGAGGCGGGCGTGGCCTGCGGACCCCAGCGGGTGCAGGCCTACCTGGACGCTGTCCAGCGGCTCGACGTCGGCGAGGCGGACCAGCTGTACTGGGCGGGGCGGCTGACCCTGTGCTCCGATCCGGACGACCTGATCCGCTACGACGACGCGTTCGCACAGTGGTTCGCCGCCGCGCCGCCCGAACCGCGGCCGGCGACGGTCCGTCGCGAGCAGCGGTCCCGCATCGCGGCGATGGTCTCCCAGCCTGGCGGCGAGGGCGACGGCGACACGGACAACGATGAGCTGCGGGTCGCGGCCACCGATGCGGAGGTGCTGCGCGAGCGGGACCTCGCGGAGCTGACGAAGGCCGAACGGGAGCACCTGCGCGAGCTGATGGCGGTGCTGCGGCCGCAACCACCGAGGCGGAAGTCCCTGCGCAGCAGGCCCGCGCGGCGCGGATCGCTGGACCCGGGGCGGACCCTGCGGGCGATGCTGGCCGGCGGCGGCGAACCGGTCCGGCTCGCCCACCGCCACCGGGCGAACCGGCCCCGCCGGGTCGTGTTGCTGCTGGACGTGTCCGGCTCAATGAGCCCCTACGCCGACTCGCTGCTGCGGTTCGCGCACGTCGTGGTGCGGCGGGCGCCGGCCGCGGTCGAGGTGTTCACCCTCGGCACGCGGCTCACCCGGGTGTCCCGCCAGCTGCGGCAACGCGACCCCGAACGCGCGATGCTGGCCGCCGGCACCGCGGTGCCCGACTTCGCGGGCGGCACGCGGCTCGGCGAGACGCTGCGGATCTTCCTCGACCGCTGGGGGCAGCGCGGGCTCGCGCGCCGCGCGGTCGTCACCGTGTTCTCCGACGGGTGGGAGCGCGGAGACCCCGGGCTGCTCGGCGAGCAGACGGCGCGGATGCGCCGTCTGGCGCACGCGGTGTTCTGGGTCAACCCGCACGCGGGCCGCGAGGGCTACGCTCCGGTGCAGTCCGGCATCGCGGCCGCGCTCCCGCACGTCGACCGCCTGCTGGCGGGCCACAGCCTGGCCACCTTGGAACGACTGCTGCTGGAGATCCGCGATGCATGACGTACTGGACGAGTTGTACAAGCGCTGGCGCGACGGTGAAGCGGTCGGCGTCGGCACGGTCGTGGCGACCTTCTCCTCGGCGCCGCGCGCCCCGGGCGCCGCGATGCTGGTCACCGAGGACGGGACGGCGGTCGGCAGCGTGTCCGGCGGCTGCGTCGAGGGCGCGGTGTACGAGCTGGCCCAGCAGGTCGTGGCCGACCGCGCGCCGGTGCTGCAGCGCTACGGCGTCAGCGACGACGACGCGTTCGCGGTGGGCCTGACCTGCGGCGGGATCATCGACATCTACGTCGAGCGGGTCGACCGGGAGACCCTGCCCGAGCTGGGCGACGTCGTCGACTCCGTCCACAGAGGAGAGCCGGTCGCCGTGGTCACGGTGATCGAGCACGAGGACCCGGAGCGGCGCGGGCGGCACATGATCGTGTGGCCGGACCGCACCGCGGGCACCCTGGGCACCGACCGGATCGACGACGCGGTCGCCGACGACGCGCGCGGCCTGCTCGCCAACGGGCGCACCGGGACCCTCCACTACGGGCTGGAGGGCGAGCGGCGCGGCGAGGGCATGTCGGTGTTCGTCAACTCCTTCGAACCGCAGCCGCGGATGCTGGTGTTCGGCGCGATCGACTTCGCCGCGGCCATGGCGCGCATGGGCGCCTACCTCGGCTACCAGGTCACCGTGTGCGACGCGCGGCCGGTGTTCGCCACCGCGTCCCGCTTCCCGGAGGCCGACGACGTGGTCGTGGACTGGCCGCACCGGTACCTCAAGGCCGAGGCCGAGGCGGGCCGGATCGACCGGCGGACGGTGATCGCGGTGCTCACCCACGACCCGAAGTTCGACGTGCCGCTGCTGGAGGTCGCGCTGCGGCTGGACGTCGGGTACATCGGGGCGATGGGCTCGCGGCGCACGCACGAGGACCGCCTCACCCGGTTGCGGGAGGCGGGATTGACCGAGGACGAACTGTCGCGATTGGCCTCCCCGATCGGGCTCGACCTCGGGGCCCGCACGCCCGAGGAGACCGCGGTCTCCATCGCCGCGGAGATCATCGCGATGCGATGGGGCGGGGGCGGGCAGCGGCTCACGGAGCTGTCCGGGCGCATTCACGGCTGACCCGTTCGCACCTTCACGACTGGACACTTGGTGGAGCCCTGTTCCGCGTTTGCGGTTGTGCACCAGGCGTTTCTCGTGCAGGTGCGATGGACGGGTTGAAGCGTCACCCAACGAGGACTTGTCGGATCGGCACGGACGTAGCACGCTCGCTTGTGAAGCCGATCACCCAGCTCCCACCACTGGAGGCCTCATGCGCATCACCGTCACCGTGGACGGAACCAGCTACACCGACGAGGTCGAACCCCGCACGTTGCTCGTTCACTACCTGAGGGAGACGCTCGGGAAAGTCGGCACCGTGATCGGGTGCGACACCAGCAACTGCGGCGCCTGCACCGTGCACCTCAACGGGCACAGCGTGAAGTCCTGCTCGGTCCTGGCCGTGCAGGCCGACGGTGCCGAGGTCACGACCATCGAGGGTCTGGCTCGCGACGGCGAGCTCCACCCGGTGCAGCAAGCGTTCCACGACAACCACGCCCTGCAGTGCGGTTTCTGCACGCCGGGCATGATCATGCAGTCCATCGACCTGCTGGCCGACAACCCGGACCCGGACGAGCACGCCGTGCGCGAAGGGCTCGAGGGCAACCTGTGCCGGTGCACCGGCTACCAGAACATCGTGCGGGCCGTGCGCGACGCGGCGCAGCGGATGAGCCCGGGCGCGGGTCCGGAGGCCGAGCGCGTGTCGGGTGAAGACGTCACCCGCACGTCCGGCGCGTTCGCGGGCGGGGGTGAATGAGATGACGTCGACGATCGAGCCCGAGGTCGGCAAGGCGCGCACCCGCAAGGAGGACGCGCGGCTGATCACCGGCCGCACCCGCTGGACGGACAACATCACCCTGCCCGGGATGCTGCACGTGGCGATCCTGCGCAGCCCGTTCGCCCACGCGCGGATCAATTCCATCGACACGGCGCCGGCGCGGGACATGCCGGGCGTCGTCGCCGTCTACACCGCCCGCGACCTCGACCCGGACAGCGCGATCGGCATGCCGTGCGCGTGGCCGATCACGCCGGACATGAAGCAGCCGCGGCGGCCCGTGCTGGCCGCCGACCAGGTCAACTTCGCCGGTGAGGGCGTCGCGGTGGTCGTGGCCCGCAGCAAGGCCGAGGCCGCCGACGCGCTCGAGGCCATCGACGTGGACTACGAGGAACTGCCCGTGGTCCTCGGCCTCGAGAACGCCATCGCCGAGGACGCGCCGCTGGTCCACGAGGAGCTCGGCACCAACAAGCAGGCGACGTGGGTCTTCGACTCGGCCGAGGCCGGCACCGGCGAGAACGTCGAGGACGCGCTGTCCAGCGGCGAGGTCGTGCTCAAGCGCCGGTTCCGCCAGCAGCGCCTGGTCCCGGCGTTCATGGAGCCGCGGTCGGTCGTGGTCGACCCGACCGGCACCCAGATCACCATGTGGTCGGCCACCCAGGTGCCGCACATCCTCAAGACGATGACGGCGCTGACGCTGGGCATCCCGGAGCACAAGCTTCGGGTCATCGCCCCGGACGTCGGCGGCGGCTTCGGCGGGAAGATCGCGGTGCTGCCCGAGGAGACCATGGCGGTGCTCATCGCGCAGAAGCTCGGCAAACCGGTCAAGTGGACCGAGACCCGCTCGGAGGCCATGCAGACCGCGCACCACGGTCGCGACCAGATCCAGGACATCACGATCAGCGCGACGCGGGACGGCAGGGTCACCGGCTTGAAGGTCGAGCTGCTGGCCGACATGGGCGCCTACAACGGCCTGGTCGGCCCGGGCGTGCCGATCCTGGGCGCGTTCATGTTCAACGCGATCTACAAGATCCCGGCCTACCACTTCGCCTGCACCAACGTGTTCACCAACACCACGCTCACCGACGCCTACCGCGGCGCCGGCCGGCCGGAGGCCACGTTCGCGATCGAGCGGATGATGGACGAGCTGGCCGCCGAGCTCGGCATGGACCCGCTGGAGCTGCGCGAGAAGAACTGGATCAAGCACGACGAGTTCCCGTTCACCACGGTCTGCGGGCTGACCTACGACTCGGGCAACTACGAGGCCGCCACCGAGCGGGCCAAGGAGCTGTTCGACTACGAGGGCCTGCGCCGGGAGCAGCGGGAACGCCGCGAGCGCAACGATCCGGTGCAGCTGGGCATCGGCATCTCGACGTTCACCGAGATGTGCGGCCTGGCGCCGTCGCGGGTGCTCGGCTCGCTCGACTACGGCGCGGGCGGCTGGGAGCACGCGGCGATCCGGGTGCTGCCCACCGGCAAGGTCGAGGTCGTCACCGGCGCGTCCGCGCACGGGCAGGGGCACGAGACGGCGTGGAGCCAGATCGTGGCCGACCGGCTCGGCGTGGCGTTCGAGGACATCGAGGTCCTCCACGGCGACACGCAGTCCTCGCACAAGGGCATGGACACCTACGGGTCGCGGTCGCTGGCGGTCGGCGGCATCGCGGTGGTCAAGGCCGCCGAGAAGGTCGTCGACAAGGCCCGCACGATCGCCGCGCACCTGCTGGAGTGCTCGCCGGACGACCTCGAGTTCGAGGGCGGCAAGTTCACCGTCCGCGGCACCGACACCTCGACGACGATCCAGGACGTCGCGTTCGCGACGTTCGCCGCACACAACCTGCCGGAGGGCATGGAGCCCACGCTCGACTCCGAGGCCGTGTTCGACCCGGAGAACTTCTCGTTCCCGCACGGCACGCACCTGTGCGCCGCCGAGGTGGACACCGAGACCGGGCGGGTGCGGTTGCGGTCGTACGTGTGCGTGGACGACGTCGGCAAGGTGGTCAACCCGCTGATCGTGGAGGGTCAGGTGCACGGCGGGCTCGCCCAGGGCATCGCGCAGGCCCTCTACGAGGAGGCGGTGTTCGACGAGAGCGGCACGCTGACCACCGGCACGTTCGCCGACTACCTGCTGCCCTCGGCAGCCGACCTGCCCTCGTTCGTCACCGACCGCACGGAGACGGCGGCGACGTCCAACCCGCTGGGCGTCAAGGGCGTCGGCGAAGCCGGCACCATCGCGTCCACCCCGGCCGTGGTCAACGCGGTCGTCGACGCCGTGCGGCACTTCGGAATCAACGACATCGAGATGCCGTGCTCGCCCATGCGGGTGTGGTCGGCGATCCACCGCGGCCGTGCCGATGCCGGTGGCGTCGGCGCGGAGGCCGGCGGCGGACTGGGTTCCATCGACGCTTCGGGAGGTGCGCAGTGATCCCCGCTGCCTTCGACTACGTCGCTCCATCCACTGTGGATGAGGCGGTGCAGGCGCTGGCCTCGGCCGGCGAGGACGCCAAGATCCTGGCGGGCGGGCAGAGCCTGCTGCCGGTGCTGCGGATGCGGCTGGCCGCGCCGACGACGGTGGTGGACCTGGGCAAGGTCAGCGAGCTGCGTGGCGTCCGCGAGGACGGCGACGCGATCGTGATCGGCGCGATGACCACGCACTACGACGTGCAGCGCGACCAGCTGGTCGCCGAGCACGCCGCGTTGCTGGCCAGGGCGACCGACACGGTGGCCGACCCGCAGGTGCGGCACCGCGGCACGTTCGGCGGTTCGATCGCGCACGCGGACCCGGCGGGCGACCTGCTGGCCCCGGCGCTCGCGATGGACGCCGAGATGGTGATCGCGAGCAGCAGCGGCCGGCGGACGGTCCCGGCGGCGGAGTTCTTCCAGGACTTCTTCACCACGGCCTTGGGGCCGGGCGAGATCCTGGTGGAGGTCCGGGTGCCGAAGCACACCGGCTGGAAGGCGCACTACGAGAAGTTCAACCGGGTCGCCCAGGCCTGGTCGATGGTCGCGGTGGCGGCCACGGTCCGCACGGACGGCGACTCGATCGCCGAGGCTCGTGTCGCGCTGACGAACATGGCCTCGGTGCCGGTGCGCGCCACCGCGGTGGAGGAGGCCCTGATCGGCCGCCCGGCCACAGCCGAGTCGATCCGCTCCGCGGCGGCCCACGCCGCCGAGGGAACCAGCCCGACAGCGGACGGCAACGCGGACGTCGAGTACCGGCAGGAGCTGGCCAAGGTACTGACCGGCCGGGCGGTCTCGGCCGCCCTGGCCGCCGTCTAACACCCCCCACCCCGCGGCCAGCCGGCGAGCCCCCGGCCGGCCGCGGGGCACGGCCAGCCCACCCCGGCCGGAGGCGGGCACGGCCGGCGCACCCCGGTCGGCCGCGGGGCTCGGCCAGTCCACCCCGGCTACGGGCACTACTGGCCCGCCCCGGCCGCCGGGCGCGCCCCGTTCCACCCCGGGCAGTCGCGGGGCCGCGGCCAGTCCACCCGGTCGGCCACGGGGCGCGCTCCGTTCCACCCCCCCGCTGGAACGGGCGAGCTCCATTCACCTTGGGCACGGCGGGCTCCACCCCCTGCCGGGGCGATAGCCAGCCCCCACTGCACGAGCAGCCACCCACGCGGATTCCGCACGGCAGCGGCCTCACATCGCAGCTCGCTCCGCGCGGGCCGTCGACAGGGCGCCGTCCGGCTCGGCGACGGGCACTACCGGCCCATCCCGCCCGCGGGGCGCGCCCCGTTCCACCCCGCCGGTGGGACGGGGCGAGCTCCATTCACCGTGGGCACGGCGGGCTCCACCCCCTCCCGGGGCGACAGTCAGCCCCCACTGCACGAGCAGCCACCCACGCGGAGTCCGCACGGCACCGGCCTCACATCGCGGCTCGCCCCGCGCGGGCCGCCGACAGAGCGCCGTCCGCCCCGGCCGGTCTCCCCGTGATTGCCGCCCCGGGACACACCAACGTGATCAACGACCCCGTTTTCCGCCTCGCCCACAACGGGCACTGGTGCTTCGGAATCACCCACATGCCCGTTCCGGCACTAAGGTGGCTCAGAGGGACTTGAAGCTGTCTGGAGAAGGGAGGTCGGCCCGTGCGGCTCGACCATGAATTCACCGTTCCGGCCCCGCCTGCCGAAGTGTGGAAGGCGGTCACCGACCCGGAGCGCGTTGCCCCCTGCATGCCGGGCGCGACCCTGACCAAGGTCGAGGGCGAGACGTTCACCGGCACGGTCAAGGTGAAACTGGGGCCGATCTCCCTGCTGTACAAGGGCTCCGGCGAGTTCCTGGAGACCGACGAGCAGGCCCGCAAGATCGTGATCAAGGCGTCCGGCAAGGACTCCCGAGGCGCCGGTACCGCGGCGGCCACCGTCACGGTGACCCTGTCCGAGGAGAACGGCGGCACGAAGGGCACGGTGGCCACGGACCTCAACGTCACCGGCCGCCCGGCGCAGTTCGGCCGCGGCATGATTTCCGAGGTCGGCGGCAAGATCCTGGACCAGTTCGCCACCAACCTCGCCGACCGCCTGGGCTCCGCGGAGACCCCGTCGGCCCCCGCGACCGAGGACAAGCCGGCCGAGTCCGGGGTGACCACCGAGCCGGCCCCGGAGAAGCCCAAGCTCGAAACGGTGAAGCCCCAGGCCCAGGAAGCCGAGGCGATCGACCTCTTCGAGTACGCCGGGAGCTCCATCACCAAGCGGCTGGCGCCGGTGCTGGCCGGACTCGCCGCGGTGCTCGGCGTGGTCGCGATCGTGCGCTTGCTTCGCCGCCGCTAGTCGCGCGGGAGGCCTCGTCGGCGCGCCAGACTGCGCGGGTTCGCCGCGGTCGCGGCGCGGTGGCGCTCGTCGGTCTGGTCCGCCGTGGTCGCGCCTGGGGTGGGCGCCGGTCGTGGTGAGTGGCTCCGCGGTGTGCGGGGTTCGTTGCCGTGCTCGGCGAGCGCCCCGGCCCCGCTTGGTCCGACAGTGCCTCGCGAACGAGCCGTCGCCACATGCCCCGCGCCACGGTGGCGAAGCGGCGGTGCCCTGCGCCACGGGTGGGGAAGCGGCGCGCCCCCTGATCGGTTGTACTGGGCGTGCACAGCGAGACGGATGTGGTGGTCATCGGGGCGGGGCAGGCCGGGCTGTCGGCCGCCTACTTCCTCCGGCGGGCCGGCCTGCGGAACGGCTCGGGGTTCGTCGTGCTCGATCACAATCCCGCGCCGGGCGGGGCGTGGCAGCACCGCTGGCCCTCGCTGCGCCTGGACAAGGTCCACGGGTTCCACGACCTGCCCGGCCTGGCCTTCGACGAGCACGACGAGCACCGGAAGGCGTCCGACGTCGTCGCCGAGTACTTCGCCCGCTACGAACGCCTCTTCGACCTGCCGGTCCGGCGCCCCGTGGAGGTGCTCGCCGTGCGGGACGGGGGTGCGCGCCTCCTCGTCGAGAGCGCCGACGACACCTGGGCCGCCCGCGCGGTCATCAACGCGACGGGCACCTGGGGCCGCCCCTTCTGGCCGCACTACCCGGGCCAGGAAACCTTCACCGGCCGCCAGCTGCACACCGCCGACTTCCGCGACGCCGAGGAGTTCCGCGGCAAGCACGTCCTCGTCGTCGGCGGCGGCACCTCCGCCGTGCAGCTCCTCATCGAGATCGCCGACTTCGCGAGCGGCACCACGTGGGTCACCCGCCGGCCGCCGGTCTTCCGCGACGTCGAATTCGGTCCCGAGCTGGGCCGCGAGGCCGTCGCGAAGGTCGAGCGCCGGGTGCGGGCCGGCCTGCCGCCGATGAGCGTCGTGAGCGTGACCTGCCTGATTCGGACGCCGCAGGTCCGCGCGGCCGAGGCCCGCGGAATCCTCGACCGTAAGCCGATGTTCGACCACATCACCCCGACCGGCATCGTCTGGCCCGACGGTAGTGAGCAGCGCGTCGACGTGATCCTGTGGGCCACCGGTTTCCGCGCCGCCCTGGACCACCTGGCGCCGCTCCACCTGCGTGAACCCGGCGGCGGCATCCGCATGGACGGTACCCGCGTGGTCAAGGAGCCCCGCCTGCACCTGGTCGGCTACGGCCCCTCGGCGAGCACGATCGGCGCCAACCGCGCGGGACGCACCGCCGTACGCGAGGTCCGGCAGCTCCTGGCCGCGACGCAGGCGGACCAGGTAGCGGCCGCGAGCTGAGGCGCCGCCGGCTCGGCGGGTGGTCACGCGCTCCAACGCGCCGCGCGAGGCGTCCCAGCCTCCCGCGCGTGGGCTGGGTGGCCGGAGCGGATGCGTCGAGCTGGCGCCTGGGGTACTGCAAGGGCGGGCGGCGTGGCCGGGTCTGGGGTGCCGCCCGCGCATCCGCTGGGTGGGCTGGGTGGCCGGAGCGGATGCGTCGAGCTGGCGCCTGGGGTACTGCATGGGCAGGCGGCGTGGCCCGGTCTGGGGTGCCTCGCGTGCGCTGGGTGGCTGCGGTGACCGGAGCGGATGCGTCGAGCTGAGGCGTCGGGTATCGCACGGGCAGGCGGCGTGGCCGGGTCTGGGTGCCTCCTGCGCGTGCGCCGGGTGGCGGCGGTGACCGGAGCGGATGTGTTGAGCTGGCGCCTGGGTGCCGCACGGGCAGGCGGCGTGGCCGGGTCTGGATGCCTCCTGCGCGTGCGCCGGGTGGCGGCGGTGACCGGAGCGGATGTGTTGAGCTGGCGCCTCGGGTGCCGCACGGGCAGGCGGTGTGGCCCGGTCTGGGGTGCCTCCCGCGTGCGCCGGGTGGCCGGGGTGGCCGGAGCGGATGTGTCGAGCTGGCGCCTGGGTGCCGCACGGGCAAGCGGTGTGGCCTGGTCTGGGTGCCTCCCGCATCGGCTGGGTGGCCGGGGTGGCCGGAGCGGTTGCGTCGAGCTGGCGCCTCGGGTGCCGCACGGGCAGGCGCCGTGGCCCGGCCTGGGGTGCCGCCCGCGCATCCGCTGGGCGCAGGCCCGCCCCGGTCTAATTCGGCAGTGCGAACACCTTCCGGGCGTTGCCGCCCAGGTACAGCTCGCTCGCGGTCGCCCCCAGCTCCAGGTCCGGGAGCCGCTTCAGGGCCCCGGCCGGGGTCAGCATCGGGTAGTTGCTGCCGAACAGCACGCGCCCCCGCCCCCGTCCCCGCATGAACTCCACCAGCTCGCCGGGCAGCCGGTGCACCGCGTAGGCCGACGTGTCCACGTAGAAGTTCGGGTACTTCGTCGCCAGGGAGAGGACCTCCGCCATCCACGGGTAGCCCACGTGCCCACCCACCACGACCAGCTCCGGGAAGTCCAGCAGCACCTCGTCGAGGTACGGGATCGGCCGCCCGGGCTCCGACGGGCACAACGGCCCGGTGTGCCCGATCTGCGTGCAGAACGGCACGTCCTCCTCGACGCACGCCACGTACACCGGGTAGTAGCGCCGGTCGTTCGGCGGCAGGTTCCACAGCCACGGCACCACCCGCACCCCGACGAACCCGTTCCGCACGCACCGCCGGATCTCCCGCACCGCCCGCACCGGGTCGGTCAGGTCCACCGAAGCCAGCCCGGCGAACCGGTCCGGGTGCGCCGACACGATCTCCGCCACTTCGTCGTTCGAGATCAGCGCCCCACCGGGCCCGTGCCACGCCGACAGCAACCCGACCCGCACCCCGGCCTCGTCCATCGCGTCCAGAGTCGCCTGCAGCCGGGGAGCGCGGCGCGACATGTCCGTCCACCGCAGCAGCGTCTCCAGCCACGGCTGGTCCATGAAACGCTGGTTCGGCTGCTGCATCCACACGTCGATCACGTCAGCCATCGGTTCTCCCTCCACTGGTCAACAAGGTGTGCGCGGCGCGGGCCACCAGATCCGCGACGGATACCGGCGGGGGACGGCCCTGCGCCAGGTAGCGCCGGACAGCGGCGTAGGGCAGGTCGATCAGCACCAGCAGCAGCTCGTCGGTGCCCAGCCCGGTCGTCGCGCGCAGCGGCCGCAACGCCGTCCGCAGGATCCGGCCGAGCTCCTCGTCGGTCCGGTCGCACGCGGCCCGGTCGTCCGGCGACCAGGCGTCCTCGCCGAGCACCCGCTTGCCCGCGTACAGCACCTGCGCCTGCCCGGGGTTCTCGCGGCACCAGCGCACCACCGACGCCGTCGCCGCGACCACGTCCGCCGCCGACGGCTCCTCGCCCAGCACGGCGCGGTAGTCGTGCTGGAACCGCCGGACCGTGCGCAACCACAACGCGGCCAGCAGCGCGGGCCGCCCGGCGAACCGGTGGTACACCGATCCGCTCGGCGCTCCCGCCTCCCGCGCGACGGCCGACATGGTCACCGCCTCCGTCCCGCCCGTGGCGAAGAGGCGGACGGCCGCGTCCAGCAGGTCGTCCGCCGAAAACCGCGGTGGCCTCCCCATGATATTGGAGACTACTGTCCAAAACCGGGGTGTCAACCGCTTGACAGCGTTCCGCCCGCCCTCAAAGGTTTGTCCCATGAACAAGGGCATGCTCACGCTCGACCAGCTCCGGGAACTGGTCGAGGAGGGCGCCGTCGACACCGTTCTGGTCGCGATGACCGACATGCAGGGCCGCCTCCAGGGGAAGCGCTGCGCGGCCCCGTACTTCCTCGACGAGGTCGTCTCGCACGCCACCGAGGCCTGCGACTACCTCCTCGCCGTCGACGTGGACATGAACACCGTCGACGGCTACGCGATCTCCTCGTGGGAAAGCGGTTACGGCGACTTCGTCCTGCGGCCGGACCTGTCCACGCTGCGCCGCGTGCCCTGGCACGAGGGCACCGCCCTGGTGCTCGCCGACGTGGAGCACGTCGGAGGTGGTGAGGTGAGCGTCTCGCCGCGCCAGGTCCTGCGCCGCCAGCTCCACCGGCTCGCGCAGCGGAACCTCGCCGCCTACGTCGGCACCGAGCTGGAGTTCATCGTCTTCGACGACACCTACGAGCAGGCCCGGCAACGCGGCTACCGCGACCTCGAACCCGCCAATCAGTACAATGTGGACTATTCGTTGCTCGGCACGGCGCGGCTGGAACCGTTGCTGCGCCGCATCCGCAACGGCATGACCGGCGCCGGCATGTACGTCGAGTCCGCGAAGGGCGAGTGCAACCCCGGCCAGCACGAGATCGCGTTCCGCTTCGACGAGGCCCTGCGCACCTGCGACAACCACAGCATCTACAAGACCGGCGCCAAGGAGATCGCCGCCCAGAGCGGCCGCAGCCTCACCTTCATGGCGAAGTACAACGAGCGCGAGGGCAACTCCTGTCACATCCACCTCAGCCTGCGCGGCACGGACGGTGCTCCGGTGTTCGGCGAAGATCCCGCGCTGATGCGGCACTTCATCGCCGGGCAGCTGGCCTGCCTGCGCGAGCTCACCTGCTTCCTCGCCCCGAACATCAACTCCTACAAGCGTTTCGTGCCCGGCAGCTTCGCGCCGACCGCCGTCGCGTGGGGCACCGACAACCGCACCTGCGCGCTGCGTGTCGTCGGGCACGGGCCGTCACTGCGGGTGGAGAACCGGGTGCCGGGTGGGGACGTCAACCCGTACCTCGCCGTCGCCGCGCTCGTCGCCGCCGGACTGCACGGCATCGACAACGAGCTGCCGCTGGAGGACGAGTTCACCGGCAACGCCTACCGCTCGGACAAGCCGACCGTGCCGGCCACACTCCGGGAGGCGGCGGAGCTGCTGGCCGACAGCAAGGTCGCCCGCGAGGCGTTCGGCGAGGACGTCGTCGAGCACTACCTCAACGCGGCGCGGGTCGAGCTCGCCGCCTTCGATGCCGCCGTCACCGACTGGGAGCGCCGGCGTGGGTTCGAACGACTCTAGGCCCGCCACCACGCGCAACGGAGGCGACGGGCGCCGCTGTTCTCGACCGGTCATCGGCATCACCTCCTACCTGGAGAAGGCGAGCTGGGGCGTCTGGCACACCGACGCCGCCCTGCTGCCGCGATCCTATGTGGACTCCGTGCGCAACGCGGGCGGCGTCCCCGTTCTCCTGCCGCCGGCCGGCGAGGACGCCGACGTCCTGTCCGCGGTGGACGCCCTGGTCCTCGCCGGGGGAGCGGACGTCGAGCCGGAGCGCTACGGACAACCGGCCCAGGGCAAGACCGTGACCCGCCCGGAGCGGGACGCGTTCGAGTTCGCCCTGGCGCGGGCCGCCCTCGACCGCGGTCTGCCGGTCCTCGGCGTGTGCCGCGGCATGCAGGTCCTCACCGTGGCCCTCGGCGGCAGCCTGATCCAGCACCTGCCGGACCGCGTCGGCCACACCGGGCACCAGCCCGCGCCCGGCGTCTACGGGCCGAGCCGCGTCGCGCTCGCCGGGGGCAGCCGCCTGGCGGGGATCCTCGGCACCGAAACCAAGGGCCAGTGCTACCACCACCAGGCCGTCGACCGGCTCGGCGACGGCCTGGCAGCGGTCGGCTGGGCCGCCGACGGCACGATCGAGGCCGTCGAGCTGCCCGGCGACGACTTCGTGGTCGGCGTGCAGTGGCATCCGGAGCAGGACACGCAGGAGGTCCGGTTGTTCGCGGCGCTGGTGGCGGCATGCCGCTGACCGGCCCGCCCGAGGAGCACGGAGGTACAGGGATGCGGCGGTTCGACGGCCGGGTCGTGGTCATCACCGGCGGCGGCAGCGGGATCGGCCTGGCGACCGCGCGCCGCCTGGCGACCGAGGGCGCCACGGTGGTGGTCGCCGACGTCGACGCCGAGGCGGGCAAGGCCGCGGCGGACGAGGTCGGTGGCGAGTTCATCGCCACGGATGTGACCAGCGAGGAGCAGGTCGAGGCCCTGTTCGCGACCACCGTCGACCGCTTCGGCTCGCTCGACGTCGCGTTCAACAACGCCGGGATCTCGCCCCCGGAGGACGACTCGATCCTGACCACCGGCATCGACGCGTGGCAGCGGGTCCAGCAGGTCAACCTGACCTCGGTGTACCTGTGCTGCAAGTACGCCATCCCGCACATGCGGCGGCAGGGCCGGGGCTCGATCGTCAACACCGCGTCGTTCGTCGCCGTGATGGGTGCGGCGACCTCGCAGATCTCCTACACGGCGTCCAAGGGCGGGGTCCTGGCGATGACCCGTGAGCTGGGCGTGCAGTTCGCCCGCGAGGGGATCCGGGTGAACGCCCTGTGCCCCGGACCGGTGAACACCCCGCTGTTGCGCGAGCTGTTCGCCGAGGACCCGGAGCGCGCCGCCCGCCGTCTGGTGCACGTGCCCCTGGGCCGGTTCGCCGAACCGGAGGAGATCGCCGCCGCCGTGGCGTTCCTGGCCAGCGACGATGCGTCGTTCATCACGGCGTCGCAGTTCCTGGTGGACGGCGGTATCTCGGGCGCGTACGTTACCCCGCTGTAGACTGAAGCCGGACAACTGAACACCAGGCCGTCACGAGCCGGAGCGGGAGAGTCCCCAGGTCACTGGGGCACCGAAGGAGCAACTTCCCCGTCAATCTCTCAGGTACCAGTTACCGCTCCGCGCCAGGCCACTCTGGAAAGCAGGCGCGCATCGCGCCTCACCCAAGGTGAAAGCCGCGAGCGCGGTGAAACTCTCAGGTGCCGATGACAGAGGGGGAGTTCCCGCACCCGTAGATGAGGAGCTCCCGATGTCCTTCGCCGATCGTCACATCGGACCTTCCGAGCACGAACAGGCCAAGATGCTCGCCGAGTGCGGGTACGGGAGCCTGGACGCCCTGGTCGAGGCCGCCGTCCCGGCGTCCATCCGCACCACGGGTGCGCTGGACCTGCCCCCGGCCTCCGAGCAGGAGGCGACCGCCGAGCTGCGGGCGCTCGCCGCGAAGAACCGCCGGATGACGCAGATGATCGGCCTGGGCTTCAGCGACACCGTCACCCCGCCGGTCATCCGCCGCAACGTGCTGGAGAACCCGGCCTGGTACACCGCGTACACGCCGTACCAGCCGGAGATCTCGCAGGGGCGGCTCGAGGCGCTGCTCAACTTCCAGACCATGGTGTCCGGCCTGGCCGGCCTGGACATCGCCAACGCCTCCCTGCTCGACGAGTCCACCGCGGTCGCCGAGGCCGTCCTGCTCATGCGCCGCGTGTCGAAGGCGAAGTCGTCGCGCGTCGTCCTGGACGCCGAGTGCCTGCCGCAGACCATCGCGGTGGTGCGGACGCGGGCCGAGGCGGTCGGCATCGAGGTCGACGTGCGCGACCTGGGCACCGGGCTGCCCGAGGACTTCTTCGGCGTCGTCGTGCAGTACCCCGGCGCGTCCGGCGTGCTGCGCGGCCGGGGCTTCTACGAGGCGATCGGCACGGTCGCCAAGGACGCGGGCGCGCTCTACACCGTGGCCGCCGACCTGCTGGCGCTGACGCTGGTCACCGCGCCGGGGGAGTTCGGCGCCGACATCGCGGCCGGCACCACCCAGCGCTTCGGCGTGCCGCTCGGCTACGGCGGCCCGCACGCCGGGTACCTCGCGGTGCGCAAGGGCCTGGAGCGGTCGCTGCCCGGCCGCCTGGTCGGCGTCTCGGTCGACGCGGACGGCAACACCGCCTACCGGCTCGCGCTGCAGACCCGCGAGCAGCACATCCGTCGCGAGAAGGCGACCTCGAACATCTGCACCGCGCAGGTGCTGCCCGCCGTGCTGGCCGCGATGTACGCCGTCTACCACGGGCCCGAGGGGCTCACGGAGATCGCGCAGCGGGTCCACGGCCTGGCCGCCGGGCTCGCCGGCGCGCTGCGGTCGGCGGGCGTCGAAGTCGTGCACGAGGGCTTCTTCGACACCGTGCTCACCCGGGTGCCGGGCCGCGCGGCCGCGGTGGTCGCCGCCGCCCGCGAGTCGGGCATCAACCTGGGCCGGGTGGACGACGACCACGTGCGGATCGCCTGCGACGAGGTGACCACTGTGGACATCGTGGACCGGGTGCTGCGGGCCTTCGACGTCCGGCCGGGCATCGCCGGCGACGCGACCGCGCTGCCCACCGGGCTCGCGCGGACCAGCGAGTTCCTGACGCACGAGGTGTACCACACCCACCGCTCCGAAACGGCGATGCTGCGCTACCTGCGCATGCTGTCCGATCAGGACTACGCGCTGGACCGCGGCATGATCCCGCTCGGCTCCTGCACCATGAAGCTCAACGCGACCGCCGAGATGGAGCCGATCAGCTGGCCGGAGTTCGCGGGCCTGCACCCGTTCGCCCCGGCCGAGGACGCGGCGGGCTACCGCGAGCTGATCGACCAGCTGTGCGGCTGGCTCGCCGAGGTCACCGGGTACGACGAGGTGTCGCTGCAGCCCAACGCGGGCAGCCAGGGTGAGCTGGCCGGCCTGCTGGCCATCCGCGCCTACCACCGGGCCAACGGCCGGCCGGAGCGCGACGTGTGCCTGATCCCGTCGTCGGCGCACGGCACCAACGCCGCGTCCGCCGTGCTGGCCGGGATGCGCGTGGTCGTGGTCGCCTGCAATGACGACGGTGACGTGGACCTCGACGACCTGAAGTCCAAGGTCGACGCCCACCGGGACACGCTGTCCGCGATCATGGTGACCTACCCGTCGACGCATGGCGTTTACGAGGAGGGCATCGGCGAGATCGCCCGCATCGTGCACGAGGCCGGTGGTCAGGTCTACGTGGACGGGGCGAACCTCAACGCGCTGCTGGGCCTGGCCAAGCCGGGCGAGTTCGGCGGCGACGTGTCGCACCTGAACCTGCACAAGACGTTCTGCATCCCGCACGGCGGTGGCGGCCCCGGCGTCGGCCCGGTCGCGGTGCGCGCGCACCTCGCGCCGTACCTGCCCAACCACCCGCTGCTCGACGGTGCGGGCCCGGCGAGCGGGGTCGGCCCGATCTCCGCGGCGCCCTTCGGGTCGGCGTCGATCCTGCCGATCTCGTGGGCCTACATCCGCATGATGGGCGGCGCGGGGCTGACGAGCGCCACCAAGGTCGCCGTGCTCGCGGCGAACTACGTCGCCGCGCGGCTGTCCCCGCACTACCCGGTGCTCTACACCGGGCGCAACGGGCGGGTCGCGCACGAGTGCATCCTCGACCTGCGCGCGCTGACCAAGCGCACCGGCGTGACGGTCGACGACGTCGCCAAGCGCCTGGTGGACTACGGGTTCCACGCGCCCACGATGTCGTTCCCGGTCGCCGGGACGCTCATGGTCGAGCCGACCGAGAGCGAGGACGTCGGCGAGCTGGACCGGTTCTGCGACGCCATGATCGCCATCCGGCGCGAGATCGAAGAGGTCGCCGACGGTGTCTGGCCGGTCGAGCAGAGCCCGCTGCGCAACGCACCGCACACCGCGGAGATGCTCACCGCCGACTGGGACCTGCCCTACGACCGCCAGACCGCGGTCTTCCCCGCGGGGGTTTCGCCGAAGAACAAGTACTGGTCCCCGGTCCGCCGCATCGACGGCGCGCACGGCGACCGCAACCTCGTCTGCTCGTGCCCGTCCATCGAAGCCTACGGGAGCTGACCATGCGCACCGCACTGCACTCCGTCCACAAGGGACTGGGCGCGCTGTTCACCGACTTCGCCGGCTGGGAGATGCCGGTGCGGTACGGCAGCGAGCTGGCCGAGCACCGCGCGGTGCGCGAGGCGGCCGGGCTGTTCGACCTCTCCCACATGGGCGAGATCGAGGTGTCCGGGCCGCGGGCGGCCGACGCGCTCGACTTCGCGCTGGTCGGCAAGCTGTCCGCGGTCAAGCCGGGCCGCGCGCGGTATTCGATGATGTGCACGCCCGAGGGCGGGGTGGTCGACGACCTGGTCGTCTACCGGCTCGAGGACGAGAAGTACCTGGTGGTGGCCAACGCGGGCAACGCGCCCACGGTCGCGGCCGAGCTGACCTCGCGGGCGTCCGGGTTCGACGCGCGGGTCACCGACCGCTCGGCCGACGTCGCGCTGATCGCGGTGCAGGGCCCGAAGGCGGTCGACGTGGTCGGCGCGGTCACCGACGCGGACCTGGCGGGCCTCAAGTACTACGCGAGCATGCCGGCGACCGTGAAGGGTCACGAGGTGCTGCTCGCCCGCACCGGCTACACCGGTGAGGACGGCTTCGAGCTGTACCTGCCGGCCGGTGAAGCGGCTGAGGTGTGGCACCTGCTGACCGACGCCGGGCAGCCGCACGGGCTGGTGCCGGCCGGTCTCGCGTGCCGCGACACGCTGCGGCTGGAGGCCGGGATGCCGTTGTACGGCAACGAGTTGTCCACCGAGCGGTCGCCGTTCGAGGCGAACCTGGGGCGCGTGGTCAAGTTCGACAAGCCGGACTTCGTGGGCAAGGCGGGGCTCGAGGGGCGGCAGGAGCCGTCCGAGGTGCTGGTCGGGTTGCGCGGCGGCGGACGACGCGCGCCGCGGCACGGGTACCGCGTGCTCTCCGGTGACCAGCCGGTGGGCGAGGTGACCAGCGGCGCGCTGTCGCCGACGCTCGGCTACCCGGTGGCGATGGCCTACGTGCCGGTCGCGCTGAGCGAGCCGGGTACGGAGCTGGCGGTCGACATCCGCGGCCGGGTGGAGCCGGTCGAGGTGGTCGCGCTGCCGTTCTACCAGCGCGGCTGAGGTCCGGCCTCGGCGCGGGAGGGCCCACCCGCGCCGAGGCCGCGCAGCCGCTAGGAAACCTGCCCCGCAGAGTGCAGCGAGTCGAGCACGAGCTGAAAGGCCCGGGACCCCCGCTCCCGGTCCGCGTACCCCAGCCAGGCCACCTCGGCCACCTCGGCGGACGGCGTCAGCACGCCGCGGTACTCGGCCGTGTAGCAGGTCATCCGCACCACGTCGGCGCGCCCGTCGGCTGGTGCTTCGAACACGCCGGCCGGCTCCGCCGTCTCCGGGTCGAGCGCGACGGCCAGCTCTTCGGCGACTTCACGCACGAGCGTCTGCACATCGCTCTCGCCCGGCTCCCGCTTCCCGCCAGGCAGGTACCACGCCGTCTTGCCGTGCGAGCGCGCCGCGAGGACCCGGCCACCCTCCACTCGCAGCCAGGCCACCTTGTCGATCACGACGTCACCAGCGCCAGCGTGAAGCCGTCGTACCCCTTGGCGCCCACGGTCTGCACGGTCGTCGCCTCGACCCGCGGCTCCGCGGCGATCAGCTCGTGCATCTCCCGGGTCGCCACGACAGCCGGATCGGAAGTCCCCGGATCCGCGACCGCGCCGTCGCGCACCACGTTGTCCACGATGATCACCGAACCGGGTCGCGCCAGCCGCAGCCCCCAGCGGAAGTACTGCGGGTTGTTGACCTTGTCGGCGTCGACGAACACCAGGTCGAACGGGCCGTCGAGCGTCGGGAGCGTGTCCAGCGCCGGCCCGACCTTCACCTCGACGATCTCGCCGAAGCCGGCGGCGTCGAGGTTGCTCTCGGCCACCTGCGCGTGCTTGCGGCTCGCCTCGAGCGTCACCAGCCGCCCGTCCGGCGGCAGGGCCCGGGCCAGCCAGATCGTGCTGTACCCGCCGAGCGTCCCGATCTCGAGGATCGACCGGGCGCCGTGCATGCGGGCCAGCAGGTGCAGCAGTTTGCCCTGCGCCGGCGACACCGAGATCTGCGGCAGGCCCGCGTCGGCGATCGCGGCCAGCGCGTCGTCGAGCGCCCGGTCGGACGGCACGAACGTGGCGTTGATGTAGTCGTCGACCCTGTTCCACACGTCCTGGCTCACAAGAGCCGAAACTACCTGCGTGCCTTGGGGATCACCAACGGAGTGCCGGTCTCCGGGTCGGGGATGACCGAACACGGCAGGTCGAAGATCTCCTCGACGCGTTCGGCGGTGACGACCTCCTCCGGCGTGCCCGTCGCCAGCACCTCGCCGCCGCGCATGGCGATCAGGTGGGTGGCGTAGCGGGCCGCGTGGTTGAGGTCGTGCAGCACGGCGACCAGGGTGCGGCCCTGCTCGGCGTGCAGTTGCGCGCACAGGTCGAGGATGTCCATCTGGTGCGCGATGTCCAGGAACGTCGTCGGCTCGTCGAGCAGGAGCAGCTCGGTCTCCTGCGCGAGCGCCATCGCCAGCCACACGCGCTGCCGCTGCCCGCCGGACAGCTCGTCGACCATCCGGTCGGCCAGCTCGGTGACCCCGGTCGCGGCCATCGACCGCTCGACCACCTCGGCGTCCTCGCGCGACCACTGGCGCAGCAGCCGCTGGTGCGGGTACCGGCCGCGGGAGACCAGGTCGGCGACCGTGATGCCGTCCGGCGCGATGGAGCTCTGCGGCAGCAGGCCCAGCTTGCGCGCGACGTGTTTGGCCGGCAGCGACGTGATGACCTCGCCGTCCAGGTAGACCGTGCCCCGCCGCGGCTTGAGCAGCCGGCTCAGCGCCCGCAGCAGCGTCGACTTGCCGCACGCGTTCGGACCGACGATGACGGTGAACGACTGGTCGGGGATGGTGACCGAGAGATCTTCGGCGACGACCCGTCCGTCGTAACCCAACGTCAGACCGTCCCCGTGCAGTCGGGTACCCGTGGTCGGCTCGGCGACGAGATCAACGGTCTGGGCCATACAGGTTAGGCTAACCTACAAGTCTGGCGATCGGTAAGGACCGTGCTTACCTTGGCAGGGTGTTCGACGTCACGGATCTGACCAGGGTCACGCCCGTGCTCGACTCGCGGGCCGTCACGTTCGAGAACCCGACCGGTGAGCGCGGCGCGGGTGGCCGGGCCGGCGGCGGTCGCAAGGGCGCCCCCAGCCGGGTGATCGAGGGCGGCCAGCGCGTCACCCTCGCGGACCTGGCCGGCCCCGGCACGATCCGGCACATCTGGATGACGTTCCCGCCGGACAAACCGGTGCGGATGCGCTCGGTCTACCTCGAGGTCCGCTACGGCGGCCTGTCCTACCCCAGCATCTCGGTGCCGTGCGTGGACTTCTTCGGCTCGCCGCACGGCCGCCCGGTCGCCTACTCCAGCGCGCTGACCAGCATGCCCGAGGCGCGCGGGTTCAACAGCTACATCCCGATCGCCTTCGGCGAGCGCGTCCACGTCGACCTGGTCAACGGCAATCCCGACCCGATCGTCCTGTACTTCCAGATCGACTACACGCTCGGCGAGTCCGGGGCCGGGCGGCTGCACGTCGGCTTCCGGCGCGAGAACCCGACGGTGTCGAGGCGGGATTTCGTGGTCACCGAGGGGTTGCGCGGGCCAGGCCGGTTCCTGGGCTGGGTCGGCGGGGTGCGGCCGATCGACGGCGGCCAGTGGTACGGCGAGGGCGAGGTCAAGATCTACCGCGACGGCGACCGCGAGCTCCCCACGATCTGCGGCACCGGACTGGAGGACTACGTCGGCTCGGCGTGGGGGATGGGCCCGCACGCCGGCCTCTACGCGGGTGCGCCGCTGGAGGTGCCGGGGCGGGGGCCGATCCCGAAGTTCGTCGGCTTCTACCGGTGGCACGTGCCGGACCCGGTCATGTTCAGCACCGATCTGCGGGTGACGCTGCAGCAGATCGGGGCCGACCGGGGCGGGCTCGTCGAACGGGTCGACGACTACTGCGCGGCCGCGTTCACGGTGTGCGAGAACGCCCAGCCGGTGCCGCCGGTGGACGTCGCCGCGGCCGTCGCGGATCTGGAGTGACCTACTGGGACCGTTCGCCCACCACGACCACGGCGTCGCGCAGTGCCGCGCGCAGCCGGCCGACGTCGAGTGGTTCGAGCACCGCGGCTTCGCCGGGCGGTGCCACGAGGACCACCCGCCCGCTGCTCACGAACACCGTCAGGTCTCGTCGCCTGCCGGCCAGGTCCCGGCAGCTGATCGACCATTCGTCTCGAGCCGCCACGTCCGTCGCCTTCCTTCGGTTGAGGTGCAGGTGACAGAGGGACTCCCGGGCGGTCGCCGCGTGACGCGCTGGCGCGAAAAAAATGTCCGCAGTAGCGTCAGGTGACCCCGATCACACGGATGGAGTGGCTGATGCCCGAGCCGAAACGGATCCTGATCATCGGCGCCGGCCTGGCCGGTGCCTCGGCCGCCGCCGCGCTGCGGGAGAACGGCTTCGACGGTGCGGTGACGGTGCTCGGCGCCGAGGCGCACCCGCCCTACGAGCTGCCGCCGCTGTCGAAGAAGATCCTGCTGGGCGAGGCGGACGAGCCGGACTGGGTGCGCGACGCCGGTTTCTGGCGCGAGCACGACGTCGACCTGCGGTCCGGCACCAGCGCGTCCCGCATCGAACTCGGCTCGAAAGCGGTGCTCGACGCGCGCGGCGAGCGGCACGAGTACGACCGGCTGTTGCTGGCGACCGGTTCGCACCCGCGCACGTTGCCCGTGCCGGGGGTGGACCTGCCCGGCGTCTACACGCTGCGCACCCTGGACGACGCGCTCGCGCTGCGGTCGGCGTTCTCCGGTTCGCCGCGCGTGGTGGTGATCGGCACGGGCTGGATCGGGACGGAGGCCGCCGCGGCGGCCCGTCACCACGGCGCCGACGTCACGATGGCCGACCTGCTGCCCGGTCCGCTGTGGGCGCTCGGCCCGGAGATCAGCCGGGTGTTCGCCGACCTGCACACCGAGCACGGCGTGCGGTGGAAGCTGGGCAGCGGGATCGAGCGCGTCACCGGCGGCCCGGGCGGGGTCACCGGGGTGCGGCTGGCCGACGGGACCGAGCTGCCCGCGGACGTGGTGCTGGTCGCGGTCGGCGCGGCGCCGCGGGTCGGGCTGGCGCACGCGGCCGGCCTGGAGCTGTCGGACGAGGGCGGGGTGGCGGTGGACGCCGCGCTGCGCACGTCCGCGCCGGACGTGTACGCGGCGGGCGACATCGCGGCGCAGTTCCACCCCCGCTACGGGCGCCGCGTCCGCGTCGAGCACTGGGCGAACGCGAAGAACCAGGGCACGCACGTCGCGGCCAACCTGGCGGGCGGGCACGAGCAGTACACGCGCCGCCCGTACTTCTTCACCGACCAGTACGACCTGGGCTGCGAGTACCGCGGACTGGCCGACCCGGGTAGCGACGAGCTGGTCGTGCGCGGCGACCTGGCCAAACGCGAGTTCACCGCGTTCTGGCTCCGGGAGGGCCGGGTGATGGCCGCGATGAACGTGAACATGTGGGACGACGGCGACGCCCTCCAAGCCCTCGTCGACGGCGACGCGCAGGTGACGCCGCAACAACTGCGCGAAGGAGACCTGGCGTCACTCGGGTGACTGCGCGGTTGTCCCCACCACGACGCGGAGCTACCGTCCCCCGATGAGGTTCGTCGTCGCCGGTGGCGGCGTCGCGGGACTGGCTTCGGCGCTCGCCCTGGCCCGGGCGGGCCAGGATGTCGTCGTGCTGGAGCGGGACGCGCCCGACCCCGCCGGACCTCCGCAGAGCGCGTTCGCGGTGGACCGCCGTGGCATCCCGCACTACTTCCAGCCGCACGCGTTCCTGCCCCGCGGGCGGAGGCTGCTCGCCGAGTGGGCGCCGGACGTCCTCGACCTGCTCACCGAGGCCGGCGCGGCGCCCCAGGACCTGGCGGAGAAGCTGCACGGCCCGCGCGAGCCCGGCGACGAGGACCTGGTCTACCTGTGGGCGCGGCGGCCGCTCATCGAGTGGGCGCTGCGGCGCGTGGTCGCGGGGGAGCCGTCGGTCGAGCTGCGCGGTGGGTCCCGGGTGGACGGTCTGACCGAGGACGGTCTCGTGGTGGCCGACGGCAACCCGGTGCCCGGCGACGTCGTGGTCGACGCGCTCGGCCGCTACCGCCGTCCGCCGGGGTGGCCCGAGGCCGGTGGCGAGCCGACCGACTGCGGCGCGGTCTACTACTGCCGCTACTTCCGCCTCGAACCCGGCGTGGACTACCTGGACGCGCCGGTGCTCAACCCGCGCGGCGACCTGGGTTACCTCGGGTTCAACACGTTCCGCGGGGACAACCGCACGCTCGCGGTGATCGTGCTCGCGCCGGCCGCGGACCGGGAGCTGCGCGTGCTGCGGTACGACGCGGCGTGGCTGGCCGCGTGCGCGGCGATCACGCCGTTGAACGTGATGACCGCGCCGGACTTCGCCCTGCCGATCACGGACGTGATGCCGATGGGCGGGCTGCGGAACGTCGACCGGACTCGGGCGGCGGCGCTGATCGCGGTCGGGGACGCCTTCTGCCACACCGATCCGGCCTTCGCCTACGGGTTGTCCTTCGCCCTGGTGCACGCGCAGGCACTGGCGCAGGCCGCGGTGGAGGCGCCGGACGCGCTCGCCGAGTGCTACCACGCGAACGCCGGCCCGGAGTCGCGCGAACGGCACGCCCTCGCCTGCGCGATGGACGCGGACCGCTCGGCGCGGTGGCGCGGCGAACCGGTGGACCCGTCGCGGCGGGACGGCAGTTATCCGCTGTTCTCGTTCGCCGGTGCACTGGCCGCGGCGCCGCACGACGACGTGGTGCTCAGGCGCACCCTCCGGCGGATCGGGCTGCTGGACCGGGTCGCGGTGTTCGACGACGACCCCGGCCTGCACGCCCGGATCGAACGGATCCTCGGGGAGCTGGGGCCGCCGCCGTCACCCGGCCCGCCGCGCGACGAACTGCTGGCCCGCCTCGCCGAGGTCGTGGGCTGAGCCCGGATCTTCACGGTCTCCTTGCCGGTGCCCACGCGCGGGTGGACGCGGCGCGGGTGGACGCGGCGCTCGCGGCGGAAACCGCACGACACCGCGGCCGACGGCCCGGGCGCGCGCTAAGCCGCCCGCCGGCGGGTCAACGTGGCGAACGTCAGCAGCGCCACCACCGCGAACGAGGTCATCACCGCGCCCATCGGCACGGCGCTCGTGTCGCCGCCGATGCCGACCAGCGGCGTGGCCAGCCCGCCGACCACGAACTGCATCACCCCGAGCAGCGCGGACGCCGACCCGGCGTGGTGCGGGTGCTCGGCCAGCGCCAGGGACGACGCGTTCGGCATGACCAGCCCGATGCTCGACACCATCACCAGCAGCGGCACCAGCAGCACCCCCAGCGGCACACCGGTCAGCGCGGCCAGCAGCACACCGGCCCCGCCGGCCGCCGAGGCGCACAGCCCGGCCGTCAGCAGTGCCCGTTCCCGCACCCGGCCCACGATCCGCCCGTTGACCTGCCCGGCGATCACGATCCCCAGCCCGTTCGCGCCGAACACCAGGCTGTACTCCTGCGGGCTGAGCCCGTAGACGCCCTGCAGCACGAACGACGACGCCGAGATGTAGGCGAACAACCCGGCGAACACCAGCCCGGCCGAGGCCGAGTAGCCGAGGAACGACCGGTCCCGCAGCAGGCCCGCGTAGCCGCGCAGGGTGGCACCGATCCGGGCCGGCCGCCGCCGCTCCGCCGGCAGCGTCTCGGGCAACGCCACCGCGGCCGCGATCAGCAACACCGCGCCGAACACGGCCAGCACCACGAACACCCCGCGCCACGACGTCAGCCGCAGCACCTGGCCGCCGACCACCGGCGCCAGGATCGGCGCCAGCCCGCTGACCAGCATCAACATCGAGAAGAACTTCGTCATGGCCGAGCCGCTGAACAGGTCGCGCACGCACGCCCGCGCGATCACGATCCCGGCCGCCGCGCCCAGCGCCTGCACGCACCGCCCCGCGATGAGCAGCTCGGCCGACGGGGTCACCGCGCACAGCACCGACGCCACGGCGTACAGCGCGAGCCCGGCGAGCAGCGGACGGCGGCGGCCGAGCGAGTCCGACAGCGGCCCGGCGATCAGCTGCCCCACGGCCAGCCCGATGACGAACGCGGTCAGCGTGAGCTGCAGCGTCGGCGCCGAGCTGTGCAGGTCAGCGGCCATCCGGGGGAGCGCGGGCAGGTACATGTCGATCGACAGCGGCGCGAACGCCGACAGCCCGCCGAGGATGAGCGCGTACCGCAGGGTTCCGGGTGTCCGTCCGGTCTTCGCCGTCGCCGTCACCGCTGCCGTGCTCACACCGCCTCCTCCACGCGTGAAACCATCCCGCCGACGCAACAACGGTCCCCGGACGCGCATTCCCGGGGTGAGCGGAACCGCGCATCCCAGGCTGTCCATTGTGGACAAAATTGTCTGGTACAGTGGACACCGGCCCGCGTCGAGGGGAGAAGTGTGCGGCGGAAGCTGGGGACCACTTCCCGGCACCGGTCCGTCCGCAGCCTCGCCGTGCTGGTGCTGTTGCTGCTCAGCCTCACCACGCCGACCACCGAGACCGTCCACCCGCACCTCACCGGCGGCGTCGCCGCGCTCGCGGCCGAGCCGTTGCCGCACGCGACGGTCACGGCGTTGCCGGCCGCCGACCTGCCGCCCGCCGCGGTCGCCGACCCGCCGGCCGGTCCCGTCCGGACCCCGCCGCCCGCCGAAGGTCCCGCCACCTCCCGCGACCCGGGCACCACCGTCGGCGCCCGCGCGCCGCCCTCCAGGTAACCGCCCCGGACTCGTCCAGCACACCGCCTCGCCGCGGTGCGCTTCGCCCTGCCCTGGAGGGACACACCCATGCACACCGGACACGCCCTGCTCGCCGTCGGCGGCGCCTTCCTCGCCGCCGGCGTGCTGGCCAGAGCCGGCGCCCGGATCGGGCTGCCCACGATTCCCCTGTTCATGCTGGCCGGGTTCATCTTCGGCCCCAACACACCCGGCCTGTCACTGGTCCACGACCCCGGTGAGCTGAGCGTGCTCGCCGGGCTCGGCCTGGTCTTCCTGCTCTTCTACCTCGGCCTGGAGTTCTCGCTCGACGACCTGGCCCGAGGCGGCCGCAAGCTCGTGCTCTCCGGCCTGGTCTACCTCGCGCTCAACATCGGCGGCGGGATCGCGTTGGGGTTCCTGCTCGGCTGGGGCACCAGTGAAGCGCTGGTGATCGCGGGCGCGATCGGGATCTCGTCGTCGGCCATCGTGACGAAACTGCTCGTTGAAACCGGCCGGATGCGGCGCCCGGAATCGCGCCTGGTCATGGGCATCATCGTGATCGAGGACCTGTTCCTCGCGCTCTACCTGGCGCTGCTGCAGCCGGTGCTCTCCGGCGCCGGATCGTTGTGGCCCGCGCTCGCCGACTTCGGCAAGGCGCTCGGCTTCCTGCTGGCTCTGGCCGCAATGGCCCGCTGGGGCGGACGGGTGGTGTCGAAGCTGTTCGGGTCGGCCGACGACGAGCTGCTGACCGTGTGCTTCGTCGGTGTCGCGGTGCTGGGCGCCGCGATCGCCGAGGAGCTGGGTGTCTCCGACGCGATCGGCGCGTTCATGGTCGGCATGATGCTCGGCGGGTCGAAGGTCGCGCCGCGCATCCACAAGCTGGTGCTCCCGCTTCGCGACGCGTTCGGCGCGTTGTTCTTCTTCATCTTCGGGCTGAGCATCGACCCGGGCGCGGTCGGCACGGTCGTGGTGCCGGTGCTGATCGCCGTCGCGCTGACGATCGTGCTCAACTTCGCCGCCGGCGCCGTCGCGGCGAAACTGCACTCGTTCGACGGGCAGGCCGGGGTGGACATCGGGCTGACCGTCCTCACCCGCGGCGAGTTCTCGCTGGTCCTGGCCACCCTCGCGACCGCGGCCGGCCTGGACCCGCGGGTCGCGCCGTTCGTCGCGGGCTACGTGCTGCTGCTGGCGATCATCGGCCCGCTCGCGGTGCTGCGGTCGGAGAACCTGGCCCGGCTGCTGCGAGTGGCACGGGCATCACCAGCGTCTCGAACGACCCCTGATCGGCAGAGCGAACGCGCGTGACGTCCGCCGGACCGGCGAATTCGAGGAGGACGTCGGGTCCGACGCTCGCCTCCAGCGCGGCGCCCAGCACGGCGGGGTCGAAGCCGATGCGCAGCGGCCCGTTGCCGATCGCGGGGAGGGCGGCGCCGCCGACCGTCAGCCGGTCCGCGCTCACGACGAGTTCGACCGGGCCGGACTCCGGCAGGGCGTCCCGCAGTGCGGCGCGGTCGACGACGACCCGGTGCCGCGGGGCGGGCAACGCGTCGAGCACGGCGCGGTAGGCCGGGAACTCCACGTTCAGCAGGTCCAGCGGCCGGGAGTCGCCGTCCGCGTGGAGGGCGCCCTCGGCGAGGGTCACCTCGTCGTGGCGCGCCGCCCACGGGCCGAGCGCGGCCAGGTTCGGTGCGGGCACCACGAACCGCCCCGTGCCCGGGTGCCGCGGGCGCAGGACCCGCAGCGCGAGGCGGTATCGGTCGGTGGCGACGAGGCGGACCTCGTCGCCGTCGGCCTCGATCAGGACGAAGTCCACCGGCGCGCCCGCGGTGGGGGTGACCTGCCGGATCGCGCTCGCCAGGTCGAGGCCGGCCAGGCGCACCGGCCCCGGCAGCAACCGGCCGACCGCGCGCGACGCGGCGTCGAAGTCCTCCCGCAGCCGTCGCCGGTGGGCCTCCAGGACGGCCCGCGCGTCCTCCGGCGGGCCGTCGAGCACGGTGGTGACCTGCGCCAGCGGGAGGCCCGCCGCGCGCAGCTCCCGCAGCCGGACGGCCCGGCCGACCTGGTCCTCGCGGTAGTAGCGGTAGCCCGTGACGTCGTCGACGCGGGCGGGCGGGAGAACCCCGCAGTCGTCGTAGAACCGCAGTGCGCTGGGCGTGAGCCCACAGCGGCGGGCGAACGCGCTGATGGTCAGCATGGTGCCGATTCTGTGCCGCCGCCTCGCCGATCGGTCAACAGTGGTTCAGCATGTCGTTCAGGGCCGCCTGCTCCGCGGTCGTCACGGAGAGCTGGTAGTAGTGCTTCACCGCGATCCAGTCGGTGGCGTAGGTGCACCAGAACGACTCCAGCGGCGGCTTCCACTCGTCCGGCGCCTTGTCGCTCTTGGACTGGTTGACGTTGTCGGTCACCGCCCACAGCTGCGGGCGCTCCAGGTCGTTGGCGAACGCCTCGCGCTGCGCCTGGGTCCACGCCGAGGCGCCGCTGACCCAGCTCTGCGCGAGCGGCACCATGTGGTCGATGTCCACATCGGACGGGCTGGTCCACGTCGCCCCGTCGTAGGGGCTCACCCAGGTGCCCGAGGTCGGTGCGCAGTCCTTGCCCACCACCACGTTCGTGCCCGCGCGCTTGAGGACCTCCTCGCGCGTGTTGCAGGCGCCCTCGACCGTGTCCCAGTGCGGGTACTTCTCCCGCGAGTACCCGTTGAGCGTGCCCCGCGGCTTGACCGCCAGCTCGGCCAGCTGCTGCCGGGCCACGCCGGGATCGGTCCCCGGGTTCGCCTTCGACGGGGCCACCTCGCCCGACCGCCACACCACCACCAGCGCCGCGATCGCCACCACGACGACCAACGGCAACCACATCCGCACCTTCACGCGCCGAGGCTATGTGATCGACTTCCGGCGGTAGGCTGCGGTCTCCGGCGTCGACGAGGAGGAGCGTGTGGCCGAGCGGTTCGGTGGCTACCAGAACGAGATCTACCTGCACGGACTCGGCGGGACGAAGCCGCCGTTCACGACCGACCCGACGCGGCTGGCGGAGTCGGCCCGCGAGGTGCTGACCCCGGAGGCCTACGGCTACGTCGCCGGTGGCGCGGGCTCGGGCGCCACGATGGCGGCCAACCGCGCGGCGTTCGACCGCTGGAAGCTCGTGCCGCGCATGCTCACCGACGCCACCGCGCGCGACACCTCGGCCACCGTCCTCGGCGCCGCGCTGCCCGCGCCGGTGCTGCTCGCGCCGGTGGGGGTGCAGTCGATCGTGCACCCGGACGCCGAACTGGCGACCGCGCGGGCCGCCGCGGCGCTGGGCCTGCCGATGATCCTGTCCACCGCCTCGTCGAAGACGATCGAAGAGGTGGCCGAGGCCTCCGGCGAGGGGCCACGCTGGTTCCAGCTGTACTGGCCCGCGGATTCGGACGTCACGGCCAGCATGCTGACCCGCGCGAAGGAGGCCGGCTACACCACGCTCGTCGTCACGCTCGACACGTGGACCCTGGCCTGGCGCCCGCGTGACCTGGACGCCGCCTACCTGCCGTTCCTCACGGGCGAGGGCCTGGCCACCCCGCTGTCCGACCCGGCCTTCCGCGCGCTGCTGGACAAGGCGCCCGAGGACGACATGCCCTCGGCCATCCTGCGGTGGGTGTCGCTGTTCACCGGCACCGACCACAGCTGGGACCAGCTGCCGTTCCTGCGGGAGCACTGGGACGGCCCGATCGTGCTCAAGGGCATCCAGCACGTCGACGACGCGCGGCGCGCGGTGGACGCCGGGGTGGACGGCATCGTGGTGTCCAACCACGGCGGCCGCCAGGTCGACGGCGCGATCGCGTCGCTGGAGGCGCTGCCGCCGATCGTCGGCGCGGTCGGCGACCGCGTCGAGGTGCTGTTCGACTCCGGCGTGCGGACCGGCGCGGACATCCTCAAGGCGCTGGCCCTGGGCGCGAAGGGCGTGCTCGTCGGACGGCCCTGGGTGTACGGGCTGGGACACGCGGGCGAGGACGGCGTGCGGCACGTGCTGCGCAGCCTGCTCGCGGACCTCGACATCAGCCTCGCCCTGACCGGTCACCGCTCGATCGGCGAGCTGGGCCCGGAGTCGCTGCAGCGGTCCTGATCACACCCAGCAGCCGCGAGGCGAGCGGCTCCTGAGGCGGACGCGTGAGGAAGTCCGCGAGCGCGAACAGGTCCAGCGCGCGGGCCGCTTCCCGCCAGCCCTCCGGCCGCGGGCCGAAGCCCTCCACAACGCCGTCGGTGAACGGGGTGTCCCCGAACCGCAGGACGTTGCCGAGATCGGTGAGCGGGCTGCCGCTGTGCGCGAACTCCCAGTCCAGCACGGTGACCCGCCAGCCGTCGCCGGTGCGGGCGGCGAGCAGGTTCTTCGGGTTGAAGTCGGAGTGCACCAGGCGCGCCTCACCGTCCGGCACCAGCGGCGCCCGTTCGCGAGCCCGCACGAGGAGCCCGCGCACTTCCGCCTCGGTGAGCCGCCAGCCCGGATGCAGCCGCGCCAGGCAAGCCGCCACGAACACGGCGAGATCGCCCGGCATCCCGCCCAGCCGCAGCTCGTGGTCGAGGAACCAGCCCGGTCCCGTGAAGTGGATCTCGCCGATCCGGGCGAGGGTGCGCCCCGCCGCGACACCCAGCTCGCGGGCGTCGGCGGGACCCAGGCGGGACAGCAGCACCTCGGCGCTCACACCGGGCACGAACGTGGACACGGACGCGCCGTTCGTGACAGCGATCACCTCGGGCGCGATGCCGGGCAGCAACCGGGCGAGCGCGGCCTCCACCGCGGGCCGTCCGCCCACCTTGAGCACGAACCGGTCGCCCAGCGACCAGGCCGCGTTCCGGTATCCGCCGGACAGCTGCCGCCGGGGCAGACCGCCCAGGCCCAGCTCGTCGAGCCACTCCAGGTGCGGTGCGGGCATATTCGCAGGCTAGCCGGATCACGCGGAGCTATCCTGGAAACCGTATGTCTACGCGATCCCCCCTCGAGGACCTCCGGGCCCGGCTGCCCGGCTTGATGCTGCGCGACGAGCACCGGCTCCGCCGCCGGCTCGACGGTGCCCGCAAGGCCCGCGACCGGGACCGCGTCGCGCGGGAGATCGCCGCCGACATCGAGGCCGCCGAGGCCCGCGTCCAGCGCCGCCGGGCGCCGGAGATCCGCTACCCCGACGAGCTGCCGGTCAGCCGGCGCCGGGACGACATCGCCGCCGCGATCCGCGACCACCAGGTCGTGATCGTCGCCGGCGAGACCGGCTCGGGCAAGACCACCCAGCTGCCGAAGATCTGCCTCGAGCTGGGCCTGGGCGTGCGCGGCCAGATCGGGCACACCCAGCCGCGGCGGCTGGCGGCGCGCACGGTCGCCGAGCGCATCGCCGAGGAGCTGAAGACCGAGCTGGGCAGCACGGTCGGCTACAAGGTGCGGTTCACCGACTCCTCCGGCGACGACACGATGGTCAAGCTGATGACCGACGGCATCCTGCTCGCCGAGATCCAGGGCGACCGGATGCTGCGCCGTTACGACACGCTCATCATCGACGAGGCCCACGAGCGCAGCCTCAACATCGACTTCATCCTCGGCTACCTCAAGCAGCTGCTGCCCAGGCGGCCCGACCTGAAGGTGATCATCACCTCGGCGACCATCGACCCGGAGCGGTTCTCGAAGCACTTCGACGACGCGCCGATCGTCGAGGTGTCCGGCCGCACCTACCCGGTCGAGGTCCGCTACCGCCCGATCGTCGACCCGGACGACCCCGAGTCGGAGGACCGCGACCAGGTCACCGCCATCGCCGACGCCGTCGAGGAGCTGTGCGCCGAGGGCCCGGGCGACATCCTCGTGTTCCTCTCCGGCGAGCGGGAGATCCGCGACACCGCCGACGCGCTGAACAAGCTGGACCTCCCGGGCACCGAGGTGCTGCCGCTCTACGCGCGGCTGTCCGCGGCCGACCAGCACCGCGTGTTCAGCCGCCACGCCGGGCGCCGGATCGTGCTCGCCACCAACGTCGCCGAGACGTCGCTGACCGTGCCGGGCATCAAGTACGTCATCGACCCCGGCACGGCGCGCATCTCCCGCTACAGCCACCGCACCAAGGTGCAGCGGCTGCCGATCGAGCCGGTGTCGCAGGCCTCGGCCAACCAGCGCAAGGGCCGCTGCGGCCGCACCTCCGACGGCATCTGCATCCGGCTCTACAGCGAAGAGGACTTCCTGTCCCGGCCGGAGTTCACCGACCCGGAGATCCTGCGCACCAACCTCGCGTCGGTCATCCTGCAGATGACCTCGCTGGGGCTCGGCGACCTGTCCGCGTTCCCGTTCGTCGACCCGCCGGACCGCCGCCAGGTCACCGCCGGCGTCCAGCTGCTGCAGGAGCTCGGCGCGCTGGCGGAGTCCACGAAGGAGCGGCGGCTCACCGAGATCGGCCGTCAGCTCGCGCAGCTGCCCGTCGACCCGCGTCTGGGCCGGATGGTGCTGGAAGGCGCGCGCACCGGGTGCGTGCGCGAGGTGATGATCATCGCCGCCGCACTGTCCATCCAGGACCCGCGCGAGCGCCCGGCGGACAAGCAGGAGGCCGCGGCCCAGCAGCACGCCCGCTTCGCCGACAAGTCGTCGGACTTCCTGGCCTACCTGAACCTGTGGGAGTACCTGCGGGAACTGCAGAAGACGCTGTCGAACAACCAGTTCCGCAAGCGCTGCAAGGCCGAGTTCCTCAACTACCTGCGGGTGCGGGAGTGGCAGGACATCTACAGCCAGCTGCGCCAGCTCGCCAAACCGCTGGGCGTGACGCTCAACTCCGAGCCGGCCGACCCGCAGCGCGTGCACACCGCGCTGATCGCCGGGCTGCTGTCGCACATCGGGCTCAAGGACCCGGAGAAGGGCGACTACCTGGGCGCCCGCGGCACCCGGTTCTCGATCTTCCCCGGGTCGTCGCTGTTCCGGAAGCAGCCGCGCTGGGTCATGTCCGCCGAGCTGGTGGAGACCTCGCGGCTGTGGGGCCGGGTCAACGCGCGCATCGAGCCGGAGTGGATCGAGCCGCTCGCCGGGCACGTCGTCAAACGCACCTACTCGGAACCGCACTGGGAGCGCAAGCGCGGCGCGGTGATGGCGTCCGAGCGGGTGACGCTCTACGGGGTGCCGCTGGTGGCCGGGCGCAAGGTCAACTACGGGCGCATCGACCCCGCGCTGTCGCGGGAGCTGTTCATCCGCCGCGCGCTCGTGGACGGCGACTGGGACACCAACCACCGGTTCTTCACGGAGAACCGGGCCCTGCTCGACGAGGTCGAGGACCTGGAGAACCGGGCGCGCCGCCGCGACCTGCTGGTCGACGACGAGACGCTGTTCGAGTTCTACGACCAGCGCGTCGGCGACGAGGTCGTCTCCGCGCGGCACTTCGACAGCTGGTGGAAGAAGGTCCGCGGTGAGCAGCCGGACCTGCTCAACTTCGAAAAGGCCATGCTGCTCAACGAGGCCGCCGGGCAGGTGTCCGAACAGGACTACCCGGACAGCTGGACGCAGGGCTCGCTGCGGTTCCCGTTGACCTACCAGTTCGAGCCGGGCGCCGACGCCGACGGCGTCACCGTGCACATCCCGGTCGCGGTGCTCAACCAGGTGACGCCGGACGGGTTCGACTGGCAGGTGCCCGGTCTGCGCGAGGAGCTGGTGACCGCGCTGATCAAGTCGCTGCCCAAGCAGCTGCGGCGCAACTTCGTGCCGGCGCCGGACACCGCTGGGCAGGTGCTGTCCCGGGTCGGCCCGGCCGACGGTCCGCTGCTCGACGTGCTGGCCCGCGAGCTGGAGGCGTTGCGCGGGGTGGCCGTGCCGTTCGACGCGTGGCAACTGGACGCGGTGCCCGACCACCTGCGGATGACGTTCCGGGTCGTCAACGACCGGGGCCGGAAGATCGCCGAGGGCAAGGACCTCGCGGTGCTGAAGGACGAGCTCAGCGGCGAGGTGCGGGCGACGATCTCCGCCGCCGCGGACAGCATCGAGCGCGAAGGCCTGACCACGCCCGCGTTCGGGGAGCTGCCGCGGGTGTTCGCCGGGAAGCGGCGCGGGCACCAGGTCAAGGCGTACCCCGCGCTGGTCGACGAGGGCGAGACGGTCGCCGTGCGGATGCTCGACACGCCGGTGCAGCAGCGGCAGCGGATGTGGCAGGGCACGCGCAAGCTGCTGCGGCTGAACCTGCCGTCGCCGATGAAGTTCATCAACCGCAGCCTGACCAACCAGGCGAAGCTCGCGCTCAGCCGCAACCCGCACGGCAGCGTGGCGGCGCTGCTGGAGGACTGCGTGGACTGCGCGGTCGACAAGCTGATGGCCGCCGCGGGCGGACCGGCCTGGGACGAGACCGGGTTCGCGGCGCTGCTGGACAAGGTGCGGGGCGAGCTGAACCCGACGGTGCTCGACGTGCTGTCCGAGGTCGAGAAGATCCTGACGGTGGCCAACGAGGTCGAGGCGGCGCTCGAGGGTGCCCGCGGTCCGGCGGAGTCGCTGGCCGACATGCGCCAGCAGCTGTCGCGCCTGGTGTACCCCGGTTTCGTGAGCGGCACGGGCTTCGACCGGTTGCCGCACGTGGCCCGCTACCTGCGGGGGATCGGCCGGCGGCTGGAGAAGCTGCCGTCGATGGGCGCCAAGGACGTCGAGTTGCTGCGCGACGTCGAGTGGGTGACGGGCGAGTACGAGGCGGCCGTCGCGGCGCTCCCGCCGGGTGTCGAGCCGGGGCCGGAGCTGCTGGACGTGCGCTGGATGATCGAGGAGCTGCGGGTGAGCTTCTTCGCCCAGACGCTCGGCACGGCGCACCCGGTGTCGTTGAAGCGGGTCATCCGGGCGCTGGACAAGGCCGCCGCGTAGGTCGCCGGAACTGTCGGTGCCGCGGCGCACAATGGGACCGTGCAGGTGATCGTCGCCCGGGAGGATGAGGGTGTCTTCGTGGTGCTCGATTCCTCCGGGCGGCGTGCGCTGCCGGAGGCGGGCTTCGTCGAGTACCTGACCAGGGTCGAACGGGCGGACGCGCCGCGGTGGGTGTTCCCGTCCGTCGACCGGCTGTACCCGGTGCTGCTGCGTGCCGGGCTGCGCATCAGCCGGTGCCACGACCTGTCGCTGACCGAGGGGCTGTTGCTCGCGGCCGAGGGGAGGGCCGGTCAGCCGAAGGCGCTGCCCGCGGCCTGGGCGCGCCTCCACGGTCTGGAACCGCCGCCGGACGAGCCGTCGGCGGCCGATGCCCAGCCGGCGCTGTTCGAGACGCGCGGGTCCGGCCTGCCGGCCGGGGTGGGCGTCGCCGAGGCGGCGCGGGAGGTCCTCGCGGACCAGGACCGGCGGATGAAGCGCGTCGAGCACCCGGAGCGGTTCCGGTTGCTGGCCGCCGCCGAGTCGGCGAGCGCGCTCGTCGCGGCCGAGATGCGGGCCGACGGGTTGCCGTGGCGGGCGGACGTGCACGACGCGTTGCTGACGGAGCTGCTCGGGCCGCGGGTGCCGGCCGGTCAGCGGCCGAAGAAGCTCGTGGAGCTGGCGGCGCGGATCAGCGAGGCGTTCGGGGGCAAGGCGGTGAACCCGGACAGCCCGCAGACGATCGTGCGCGCGTTCGGGCGGGAGGGGATTTCGATCCCGTCGGCGCGGGCGCACGTGCTGCGGAAGGTCGATCACCCGGCGGTTCCGCTGCTCATCGAGTACCGGGAACTGGCGCGCCTGCACTCGGCGAACGGGTGGGCGTGGCTGGACGAGTGGGTCGCCGAGGGGCGGTTCCGGCCGGCGTGGGTGGTGGGCGGTGTGGTGTCCGGGCGGTGGGCGAGTTCGGGCG
Organism: Amycolatopsis thermophila; assembly: GCF_030814215.1. Classification (NCBI taxonomy): domain Bacteria; kingdom Bacillati; phylum Actinomycetota; class Actinomycetes; order Pseudonocardiales; family Pseudonocardiaceae; genus Amycolatopsis; species Amycolatopsis thermophila. The sequence continues at coordinate 3,735,735 of NZ_JAUSUT010000001.1, forward strand.
GCGGGGCGTTGCAGATCCCGAAGACGTTGCGGGTGTGCGTGCGGGCCGATCCGGGGTGGAAGCTGGTCGTGGCCGACGCCGCCCAGTTGGAGCCGCGGGTGCTGGCGGCGTTGTCCGGGGACCGCCGGCTGGCGGAGGCTTCGGCGTCGACGGACCTGTACGCGCGGCTGTCGGAGGCGATGTTCGCGGGGACGATGAGCGCCGAGGAGGGCCGGCCGCGGGCGAAGATCGCGATGTTGTCCGCGATGTACGGCGGCACGGCGGGGGAGGCCGCGTCCCTGCTCGCCCTGCTGCGCCAACGCTTTCCGGACGCCGTGTCCTATGTGGAGCATGCGGCGCAGGCGGGCGAACGCGGTGAGCGGGTGCGCTCCCGGCTCGGCCGGGTGTCGCCCGCGCCGTCGGAAGCGTGGCGAGCCCTGACCGGCGGCGCGAACGACGACTCGGCGACGGAGAGCCGAGCCCGCCAGGCGGCCCGCAACTGGGGCCGGTTCACGCGGAACTTCGTCGTCCAGGCCAGCGCGGCCGACTTCACGGCCGTGCTGCTCGCCACCCTGCGCCGGAAGCTGCCCGAGCCCGCGCAGCTGGTCTTCTTCCAGCACGACGAGGTGATCGTGCACACGCCCGGGCAGCTGGCCGCGCAGGTGGAGGCCGCCATCGCGGAGTCGGTGGCGGAGTCCACGGCGCTCACCTTCGGCCCAGCGTGCCCCGTCCACTTCCCCATGCCCGCGGCGACAGTGACCACGTACGCCGACGCCAAGTGATGACGGCGCGGCTGTGAAGATCAAGGGCTGTCCTCGCCGGACGGCCTCAGGCGGCGGGAGGACCACCCAGCATCTTCTTGATGGCAGCGGCGTGTCCGCTGAGGCGCGGCGCTGGCGCGTCGCGCCCGTGACCCACCTGCGCCCCCGCCCGACCATCCGCGCCCACCCGCCAGCCACCCGTCCCCCATCACCGGGTGCCCCTGCCGAGCCGCCGCTGTCCCGCGTGGAACCCCGCTTAGCCGTCCCCGACCCATTACCCGAGCCACCGCGCCCCAGCATCCAGCCACCCCTGGCCCGCGACCCCACCCGCGCCCATCACCCAGCCTCACCGTTGCGGGGCCTGGCCGGTCACCCCGCCCGGGCCGATCGTCGGGGCTCGCCGTTGCGGCGCCTGGCCCGCCACCCGCGCGCGTCCATCACCCCGGCTCACCGTCCCGGCGCCTGGCCCGTCGCGCGCGCCCGCGCCCATCACCCAGGCTCACCGTTCCGGCGCCTGGCCCGTCGCGCGCGCCCGCGCTCGTCGCCCAGTTTCACCGTCGCGGTGCCTGGCCCGTCACCTCGCGCGCGCCGATCACCCAGGCTCACCGTCCCGGCGCCCGGCCTGTCACCCCCACTCGAGCCCATGCTCACCGTCCCGGCGCCCGGCCTGTCACCCCCACTCGAGCCCATCACCCAGCCCCACCATCCCGGCGCCTGGCCTGGTCACCCGCGCCCGCGTCCATCACCCAGGCTCACCGTCCCGGCACCCGGCCTGTCACCCCACCCGAGCCCATCACCCAGCCCCACCATCCCGGCGCCTGGCCTGGTCACCCGCGCCCGCCACCAGCTGCCGACCACCATCCAGCCACGGCGCCCACCACCCGGTCACCCGGCCCCACCGGCCGCCGCATCAGCCGAGCCCCACCAGCCGCACCCGCTCGAGCCCGCCGCTGGCGCACTACCTCGCTGGTCGGCTACTGTCCAGTAACAACACATACTGCCAGTACGGCCGGCCCAATGGAGGTGCTGTCCATGCGTATGCCGCCCCACCTGTCCGAGCTTCCCGGCAAGCTGGCGGAGACCGCCCGCGGCCTGGAGGTCATGTGGCGCGCCGGGCTGGTCCCGTTCCCGCGCCTCGACGAGGGGCTGCGCAGTGTGCTGGCCACGCGCAGGGTCGGCCCGTTCGCCGCCGCGGCGCAGACCTCCGCGCGGCGTGATCCGGACGCGATCGGCATCGTCGACGAGCTCGGGCCGCTCACGTTCCGGGAGCTGGACCTCCGTTCGAACGCCCTCGCGCGCGCCTGGCGCGACCGCGGCGTCGAACCGGGAACCGTGATCGCTGCCCTGTGCCGCGACCACCGGGGTCTCGTGACGGTCATGATCGCCGCGGGCAAGGTCGGCGCGCGCCTGCTCCTGATGAACACCGGATTCGCGAAACCGCAGCTCACCGACGTCGCCGCGCGCGAGAAGGTCCAGGCGCTCGTCTACGACGAGGAGTTCACCGGCCTGCTCTCCGGCATCCCGGACACCGTCGATCGCTACCTGGCCTGGGTGGACCACCCCGACCCCGACCACGGGATCCCCGTCCTCGACGAGCTCATCGCCAGCACCGACGACCGCCCCCTGCCGGCCCCACCGCGGCGCGGCGGGTTCGTCCTGCTCACCAGCGGCACCACCGGCACCCCGAAGGGCGCCCCGCGCGAGCGGACCTCCGTGCTGGCCACCGTCCAGTTCCTCGACCGCATCCCGTTGCGCGCGGGTGAAGCCACATTCCTCGGCGCGCCGATCTTCCACGGCACCGGCATCTCGCAGTTCATCCTGTCGTTCGCGCTCGGCTGCAAGGTCGTGCTGCGGCGCCGGTTCGACCCCGAGGCCACGCTGAAGGGTGTCGCCGAGCACCGGTGCACCGCGCTGGTCCTCGTGCCGACCATGCTGCAGCGCATCGTCGACCTCGGGCCCGAGGTGCTGGCCAAGTACGACACGTCGTCGCTGCGGATCATCTTCGTCGCGGGCTCGGCCCTGTCACCCGACCTGGGCAACCGGGCCACCAAGGCGTTCGGCGACGTCATCTACAACCTCTACGGCTCCACCGAGGTCGCCGTGGCCACCGTCGCCACCCCGGAGGACTGGCGCAAGGCCCCCGGCACCGTGGGCCGCCCGCCGGTGACCTGCAGGGTCCACCTGTACGACGAGCAGGGCAACCGCATCACCGAGCCGCACGTGACCGGGCGCGTGTTCGTCGGCAGCGGCCTGTCCTTCGAGGGCTACACCGACGGCAGGCACAAGGAGGTCATCGACGGCCTGCTCTCCACCGGCGACGTCGGTCACTTCGACGAGGACGGTCTGCTGTTCATCGACGGCCGCGACGACGAGATGATCGTCTCCGGCGGTGAGAACGTCTTCCCGGTCGAGGTGGAGAACCTGCTGGTCGAACACCCGGACGTGCTGGAGGCCGCGGTCATCGGCGTGCCGGACGACGACTTCGGCCAGCGCCTCAAGGCCATCGTCGTGACCACGAAGGACTCCAAGCTCGACGCCGACGCGGTCCGCCAGTACGTCAAGGGCAACCTCGCGCGCTACAAGGTCCCGCGCGACGTCGAGTTCGTCCCGGAGCTTCCCCGCAACGCGACCGGGAAGGTGCTGCGCAACAAGCTGAGCTGACGGTCCACGGCGGAGGAGAACCGCCCGGTCGGCGCGCTGGCATGGTCGTCCTGGCCGCTCTCACCTGATCGGGGACCGCAAATCTACCGAGACGAGCCGTTCGGCGACGCGATCTGGCCGGTGGGCGCTCAAACCCCGCGATGCCGTGACGGTGCCGAGCCGGATAGGCACTATGAGTGAGGACGCGGCATGCCGCGACATGCAGCGCGGCCCCCTGCTGCCACAGGGAGCCGCGTGGTTGTTGAGCATCCGGAGAGGGAGGCAACAACGTGACCACCGTACAGCCGCCGCGGGACACGTCGCAGGAACGGCACAGAATCGTGCTCGACGAACAGTTCTACGCCGCCCTCGACCCGGCCGCCGCGGACCCCCAACCGGCCCGTCGCCGCGGTGCGGGGCGGTGGCGTTTCCTGAACCGGTCCGCGGAGAGCTGGGTGCGGGTGTGGCACGTCGTGCTGCTGGGGATGACGGCGGTGTCGGCGCTGGCGATGATCACGTTCGCCCTGATGAAGGCGATCCCGTCGACGGCGCTGTGCATGCTCGCGCTCGTCGCCGTGAAGATCGCCGACCACTGGAACTCCCGACGGGTGAGCGTCCAGTCGCGCGCGTCCGCCCGGCGAGCCCGCTGACCGACGCCGGTCACTCCCAGGAGATGCCGAACACCCCGGGCCCGTAGTCCAGCGCCACCGCGTGCACCCCGCCCGCGGTGTCGAGGTGCAGTTCGCGACGCTCCTCGCTCTCGGCGTTGCCCCGGCGCGCGTACTGCCAGCACCCGCGCAGCGCGTCGGCCTCGTCGAAGCGGATCTCCAGCAGGTACTCGCGGATGGGGCGGCGGAACTCGCGGTAGTAGGTGTTCTCGCAGTCCGGGTAGGGCGGCCCGCTGTTGGTCAGCGTGTACTCGATCAGGCACGTCTCGCCGCGGTTGATCGGGCGGTCGAACAGCAGCTCGGCGACGGTCAGGCCGTGCTCGGGGTCGATCTCGACCCGACCGCTCCGGCAGTTGCGCAGCTCGTGCAGCGTCGGGGCGGGGGCGCCACCGTGGTCGTAGACCAGGATCCACCGGTCCTGCTGGTCGGCCGTCGCCTGGAACACCGACCGCGTGGTCAGCGACCGCTGGCGTCCGCCGGCCGCGATCTCGCACCGGTCGTGCAGGTTCAGCAGGTTCAGGCGGTGCTGCTGCTCGAGCGCGTGCGGCGCGCCGACCCGCTCCAGCAGCAGGCGTAGCGCCTCCATCGGGAACTGCACGACCCCGTCGGCCTGTCGCCGGGACGGCAGCCCGCGTGGCCGGGGCGGCGGGAGCAGCGACAACAGCTCGCCGCGCTGCAGGCCGAGGACGTCTTCGAGGACGCGGACGGCCGAGATCGAACTCTGCCGCTCCGGCTGCCGCTTCCCGGACTGCCAGTAGCTCAGGGCGGTGACGCTGATCGGCACCCCGCCGGCCTGCAGGCGCGCCTGGATGCGGTCGAGGCTCAGCCCGCTACGGGCGATCGCGGAGCGGAGGGTCTTGGCGAACGGGCTCGGCACCGCGCGCTCGGACGTGGACACCTGCTACCACCTGGAAATCGACTTCGCCACCGCCGATGGTAGCAGTCAGTGACCTCTACCCGTAGGAGAATGGCGATCAAGGTGTCACCCTTTCAGGTGGATCTTCCATAACTCGTCCAGGCGAGTACTGGTAACTGTGGATCGTGGTCCTCCTCGCGGGGCACGAACCTTGACTTGACCTGGGGATTTGTGGGTACAGGGTCGTGAGCGTGTGGGCGGGCCGCGAGGCTGTATGGATATCGGGCTGCCGGGTCGAGCGCTGCCAAGATCACCCGATCGGGTGTGGACTACGTCGCGCTCTCGGCTCACCGAGGAGACCGAGATCGACCGGAGCCTCTCTTGGTCTCAAACCGCCCAAGCTCGATACGCAGATCGCAGATACCTTCACCGATGATCGGTGTACGGCCGCGTTTGAAGCATGTCAGGGTTACATTGCGGACCCGCGGGACGAAGTTGTCGAGATGATGGTGCGGACCCGGAACTGGATGGCCACGAATTTTGACGAATCTCAATCTTCGCACCGAGACTGCCGTGATTTCCGGCCGAAGAACCGCGCCGAGTGCCCTAACGGCGTGAACCGCGCGATTTTTCCGGCGCGACCTGGTGGGCCCAGTTGGCTAACACCGACGGGTTCGCCGCATCGGAGTAGCTGTTGGCGCCGCATGACGAGTGGGTTGCGCGCTTCCGCCTCACGCCGGGGCCAGGCGTGCTCGGCCGAGGGGCGAGGACACTGCCACTTCGTGCCGACGGTATGTGCGGAATCTGCTATCGTGCGTGCCGTAAGACTCAGCGCACCGGGGGGAGCGGTCGAACCATGACAGACTGGACCGGTGCGGGTCTGGCCAGCGCCTTGGGCGATCGGGAACAGATCAAAGCGATGGGAGACCAAGCGCGGCGATTACTGGCCGACGCCAAGTCCCGCGGCTGGGCAGTGGATGAAGAGACTGGGACGCATCTTCGCAACGCGATCACGCAAGCCGAGGACCGACTCTCGCGAATTTCGCTCAACATCGAGCGATTGCGCCGCAAACCCAAGTTTGGGAATGACGACTATGCTCAACGGGCCGCGGCGCATTTTCAGGCAGCTATGGACTCCGATGATCGGTCACTAATTCCGGTCTATCAGACGGTTTTGGAAAACCTGAAGCCCGTCAGAGAAGCGCTCGACATCGCTATGAGTAAGTATGACGCGTCGAATGATTCGGCGACGCAGTACCTTGGCAAACCCAAAGAGGACTGAGTGTTGCAAATCAGTACGCGAGGCGGCTTTGTGGTAACTTCGTCCGCAATTCTCGCCGCGGTAGTGGTCGGATGCACGTCCACGGTGCAAGGCACACCTTCACCCGCGACAAGCGGGACACCGACGTCGGCGAGCGCCGTTGATCCGTTTGTCGGTTTGGTCGCGTGTCAGGTGCTCGACCAACTCAATGCCGGACAAGGTTTCAACCCCGGTGACAATATCAGCCATCGCAACGAGTGCACGGCAACGAAACCTGGTATCGGTAGTAATGGACTGGCACTCGATCCTGTGCAAGGGCTGGCCGAATTCCGCGAAACCGATCCGGGTGCGACTGAAACGACCGTCAACGGCCGGAAGGCGTTGGAGGTGCAGAACGCCCTCGGATGCACCGTCGCATTCGAGGTGAAAGAGCACGCCCGTGTCCTCGCTCAGATGGCAATGTCCCAGCCCGAGAACAATTCGCAGGCATGTCCGCTGGCGCGAAACCTGGCGGACCGGGTGGAGGCGTTGCTACCGAGGATACGGTGATTGATCTCCGGGCAATGGGGGCCCGGTGCGCCTCGTATGGCCGGAGGGGTACTCCAGGCTCCGGGGAGACCTCACGGTCGGTCGAATCCGCCTTCCTTTCCCGCTGCCGTTCGCCGGTGACCCCACGTGTTTCCGCATCAAAAGCTCTCTACGAGCACATCAAGAAGTTGTGCGAATGGTCCGGCCTGGGGTGATTACAGCAGGTGCATCCGGAGCGGCTGTAACTCTCATGTGGGTGAAACGCGCAGTGTCGGATCATCTTCCGGAAGTAGAGGATGCCTGCTGGTAAGCCGTTGCGCCCGGTGATCTCACCTTCCCCGTTGCCGCTGGTCAGAGTGCTGTGAGGCAAGTCGCCGGCTGGTTGGTAACTGTGAATCGTTGCCCCCGCTCTGGCCGCGGGATTACCTGTGTTCGAACCACCCGGTCGGGGAGAGGAGAGGGCGGTCCATGCGGATGCGCGCGATGTGGCCCGCGGCGACGCCGGCCTGTGCCGGTCCCGCGCGGGCCCGGGAGGGGCAGGTGCTGGAAGCCGGCACGCCGGGATCGGTCGCGGGCAGCTGCCTCGTGGTCCTCCAGCAGACCGCCACCTCGCGGGCGGACGACCTCGCCGGCCGCTACGTCGCCGCCGCGACGCGCGGGACCCGCTGTCGTGGGGGCTGGACCGGATCGACCAGGCGAGCCCGCCGCTCGGCTCGTGCTACAGCCACGCCACCACCGCGGCCACCGTCACTCGACGACGCCGTCCGCGGCGCGATCGCCAAGGGCGTCAACTCCGCTATCCCCGCCGCTAACGAGGGCACCGACGCCGGCAACGATTCCCCGGCGCGGGTCACCGAGGCGATCACCGTCGCGGCCAGCGATGATCTGGACCGGCTGGCCGCCTTCCCCCACTACGGCAGCGTCGTCGACCTGTACGCGCCGGGCGTGGACACTACCCCGCACGTCGCCGGCGCCGCCGCGACGCGCACGTCCGGCGCCGGGCACCCGGGCGCGAGCCCAGCACAGGTGTCCGACGCCCTGGTCAACGCGGCCATCCCGGGCAAGATCAGCAACGCAACCGCGGGTACGCCCAACCGTCTCCTGTTCGCCGCTGGCTAGGCTGCGGGCGGGGACGGCGAGCGAAAGGACGGCCGATGGGTGCCATCTACCTGATCCGGCACGGCCAGGCCTCCTTCGGGGCGGCCGACTACGACAAGCTGTCCGGCACCGGGGTCGAACAGGGTTCGGTGGTAGGGGCGGAGTTGCTGCGCCGCAAGATCCGGTTCACCGAGGGACGGACCGGGTCGATGGCCCGTCAGCGCGCCACCGCCGACCTCGTCCTGGACTGGCTCGGCGCGGACGCCGTGGCCAAGGAGGACCCGCGCTGGAACGAGTACGACCACGTCGACATCGTCGCCCGGCACGGCGGCGGGGTGCCGCAGCAGGCGGGCGATCCGCGGGGCTACCAGGAGGTGCTCGACGCGTCGCTGGCCGCGTGGGTCCGCGCCGGTGAGACCGGTCCGTGCGCGGAGACGTGGCCGGCGTTCGCCGAGCGGGTGCGCAGTGCGCTGGCCGACCTGGTCGCCGTGCTGCGCAAGGGCGAGAGCGCGGTGGTGTTCACCTCCGGCGGGGTCATCGGCACGCTCGCCGGGCACCTGCTCGGCAACCCGGAGATGGGGTTGCTGCAGCTCAACCGGGTGACGGTGAACGGCGGGATCACCAAGCTGGTGTCCGGGCGCGGCGGGGTCACGCTGGTGTCGTTCAACGAGCACGCGCACTTCGAAGGCCGCGCGGCCCGGCTGCTCACCTACCGCTGACCGCGGGGAAGACGTCCTCGATCAACGTCACCAGCGACCGGGACAGCAGGGTGTGGACCTGCTCGCGGTCGAGGTCGCCGCGCAGCAGCCACTCGCGGCCGGCGGCCTTGACCATGCCGCCGTAGGCGCGGACGAGGGCGTTGAACGTCTCGGCGTGGGCGGTGTCGACCTTGACGCCGAGGGCCTCCAGCACGCGTGCCGCCGAACGCCGTTCGGCTTCGACGAGGATCTGCTCGACCTCCGGATCGCTGCCGAGCCCCTCCGGCGCGGTCGCCACCAGCCACGTCCGGCCCTGTTTCGTGACGAGCGTCAGGAACCAGTCGACGGCGACCCGGACTTTCTCCTCGAGGGGCCCGTCGGTGATGACGTCGAGCGCGGCGCCGGGAATCGTGACCGTTCGGCGCAGCACGGCCAGGTAGAGCTGCCGCTTGGTGCCGAAGTAGTGGTTGATCAGCCCGCGGGCGACCCCCGCCGACGCGGCGATGTCTGATGTGGACACCTCCGCGTAGGGGCGCTCGCCGAACAGCCGGGCCGCGCAGGTGAAGATCTGTTCCCTGCGTTCGTCCGGTTCGAGTCTTCGCCACCGGGGCTCGGAGTCCGACGTCATGGGCGACATGCTGGCACGGGTCACCCTGCGGAGTTGTTCTTTTCCGACAAGTCGGCGACTACGTCATTCGATCGGAGGCACGTGTCGAGGGCGTCGTCGGCTGCGCGGGGTCGCCAGAGCATGCGCGACCCACCTCCGGCGCCCTCACGCCACCTACGAACAACCCGCCGCCGCTCCCGAGCAGCTCCACCTACCGGCGCCGTCGCCGCCGCGGCTTCGCCGTGCTCTCGCGCAGCAGGACCTCCCCGGCCAGCCTCCGGACGCGGCCCCGCGCACCACCGCCGCCGGCGCTCGTGTCCAGCGCCAGCTCCATCGCCTCCTCGCCGAGCCGTTCCAGCGGCAACGCCACCGTGGTCAACGGCGGAGTCAGGTCCCGGACCAGCGGCACGTCGTCGAAACCGGTGACCGACACGTCGTCGGGCACGGACACCCCCGCCGTGCGCAGCGCGGCCACCACGCCGACCGCCATCACATCCGACGCGGTCAGCACGCACGTGGCCTTGTGACCGGCGTCCAGCAGCTCCTCCGCCGCCCGAAACCCGCCGTCCCGGTCGAACGAGCCCTCGAAGACGTCCCGTTCGGACAGTTCGACCCCCAGTCCGGCCAGTCCGTCGCGGAACCCGGCGACCCGGTCGGCCACTGTGGTCAGTCGCGCCGGGCCCGCGACCACCGCGAACCTCCGGTGGCCCAGCCGGTGCATCGCCTCGGCCATCGCCCGCGCGCCCGCCCGGTTCTCCGGCGCCACCGTGTCCGCCTTGAGCGACCGGTGCCGCGTCACCACGGCCACCCGTCCACCACCCCGCCGGTACGGGTCCAGCTCCGCGGCCATCGCCCGCTCCCAGGCCCGGTCCTCGAACGCCGAACCGGTCAGCACGATCGCCGACGCCCGCTGAGCCCGCAGCGTCGACACGTACGCCAGCTCCCTGTCCGGATCCGCGAACGTGCCGGCGAGCATCACGAGCAGGCCGTTGCGGTCGGCCACCCGCATCACTCCGCGGGTGACGGCGGCGAAGTAGGGATCACTGATGTCGTGGCAGATCACGCCCACCGTCCTGCGCGAAGCCCCGGCAAGCGCTTGCGCGTGCGCGTTGGGCGTGTAGGCCAGCTCCGCGGCGGCGGCCAGCACCCGGTCCCGCAGGTCGTCGCGCACTCTCGTGGTGCCGTTGAGCGCGCGGGACGCCGTCGCGAGCGAGACCTCCGCGGTCCTCGCCACGTCCTCGAGCGTCACATGTGGCCGGTCGCTCATCGTCCCTCCCGCGGTCGGCGTTGGGCCGAATTCTAGGTTGAATTCCGGCTTTTGCCTGGTCAGGACCACCCGAGCGAGTGGCAGTCACCGAAAGTGTCGAAGGAAATACCGACGGCCTCCTCCGCGTTGGGCCCCTACGGAGACGTCTGTGCCCACGAAAGGAGCGCGCATGCTGTTCGGCGATGAACACGTCCGCCGGTACGAGGAGACCGATGGTGAAGTCGGTCACGACTGGGAGAAGGGCGCCCCGATCCTGATCCTCACCACCACCGGCCGCAAGACCGGGCAGGAGCGCAAGTTCGCCCTGATCTACCAGGAGCACGAGGGCGCGTACGTGATCGTCGCGTCCAAGGGCGGCGCGCCCCAGCACCCCGGCTGGTACCTCAACCTCCAGGCCCACCCCGAGGTCAAGGTGCAGGTCAAGGCCGACAAGTTCACCGCCAAGGCCCGCACCGCCACCGACGCCGAGCGCGAGGTGCTGTGGCCGAAGATGGTGCGGGTGTGGCCGGACTACGACGAGTACCAGAAGAAGACCGACCGGAAGATCCCCGTCGTGATCCTCGAGAGGTCCTGATCACGGCCGGTCGCGGGGCCGGAGCACCCACGACCGGCCCCTCCGGGAGGGCATAGGGTGGCGGTATGAGTGCGCATTTCGACGTTGTGGTGCTGGGTGCCGGGCCCGGCGGGTATGTCGCGGCGATCCGGGCGTCACAGCTCGGCCTGAAGACGGCGATCGTCGAGGAGAAGTACTGGGGCGGCGTGTGCCTGAACGTCGGGTGCATCCCGTCGAAGGCGCTGCTGCGCAACGCGGAGCTCGCCCACCTGGTCACCAAGGAGGCGAAGACCTTCGGGATCAGCTCGGACGGGCCCATCACCTTCGACTACGGCGCCGCGTTCGACCGCAGCCGCACGGTCGCCGAGGGCCGCGTCAAGGGCGTGCACTTCCTGATGAAGAAGAACAACATCCAGGAGTTCACCGGGCGCGGCAAGTTCACCGACGCGCACACCATCGAGGTCACCGGTGAGAACGGCAGCGAGACCGTCACCTTCGACCACTGCATCATCGCCGCCGGCGCCACCACCAAGCTGCTGCCGGGTACGCAGCTGTCCGAGCGCGTGGTGACCTACGAGGAGCAGATCCTCACCCGCGACCTGCCCGGCAGCATCATCATCGCCGGCGCGGGCGCGATCGGCGTCGAGTTCGCCTACGTGATGCACAACTACGGCGTCGACGTGACGATCGTCGAGTTCCTGGACCGGATGGTGCCGCTCGAGGACGCCGACGTGTCCAAGGAACTGGCCAAGCGCTACAAGAAGCTCGGCATCAAGGTCCTGACCGGCACCAAGGTCGAGAGCATCGACGACAGCGGCGACAAGGTCAAGGTCACCGTCTCCAGCGGCGGCAACCAGCAGACCCTGGAGGCCGACAAGGTCCTGCAGGCGATCGGCTTCCAGCCGCGCGTCGAGGGCTACGGCCTGGAGAACACCGGCGTCGAGCTGACCGAGCGCCGCGCCATCGCGATCGACGGCCGGTGCCGCACCAGCGTGCCGCACATCTACGCGATCGGCGACGTCACCGCGAAGCTCATGCTGGCCCACGCGGCCGAGTCGATGGGCATCGTGGCGGCCGAGACGATCGGCGGCGCGGAGACCATGGAGCTGGACTACACCATGATCCCGCGCGCGACGTACTGCCAGCCGCAGGTCGCCAGCTTCGGCCTGACCGAGGCGCAGGCGCGCGAGCAGGGCTACGACGTGCAGGTCGCCAAGTTCCCGTTCACCGCCAACGGCAAGGCCCACGGCCTGGCCGACTCGGGCGGTTTCGTGAAGATCCTGTCCGACGCGAAGTACGGCGAGCTGCTGGGCGCGCACCTGATCGGGCCGGACGTGACCGAGCTGCTGCCGGAGCTGACGCTGGCGCAGCAGTGGGACCTGACGGTGCACGAGGTGGCACGGAACGTGCACGCGCACCCCACGCTCGGCGAGGCGGTCAAGGAGGCCATCCACGGTCTCGCGGGCCACATGATCAACTTCTGATCGTCGACGAACTCCCCGCGTCTGCGGACGCGGGGAGTTCTCTTTTCGCGGCTCAATTGGAGCTCCCGGATACGCAGGCGGGTCCGGGTCCGCGTGCGCGCGGCGGGCGTGCAGCCGTTCGACGCGGTGGTGCGGGCGGGCTGGGAGCCGCCGTACGCGACGGGGCTGGCCTGGCCGCGCATCCCGGGTAACGAGTTCGCCGGCGGGAGGACCAGGTCACCGCGAAGCCGGCTGGCATGCCGAGGACCGTCGCGGGCGCGTTCACCGCCGGGACCCAGACGGCGTACCTCGCGCTGCGGCAGCTGGGCGTTTCGGCCGGTGACACGGTGCTCATCCACGCCGCGGCGGGTTCGGTGGGCACGGCCGCGGTGCAGCTCGCGCGGCGGTGGGGCGCGACTGTCATCGGCACGGCGAGCGAGGCGAACCAGTCGTACGTGCGTTCCCTCGGCGCCGCGCCGGTCGTCTCCGGCGAGGGCTTGGCGGAGCGTGTGCGAGCGCTTTCACCCGGTGGTGTGCACGCGGCCCTGGACGGTGCGGGCGGGGAGGCGCTGGACGTTTCACTCGCCCTGGTGAAGGAGCGCGGTCGCGTGCTCACCCTGGTGGACCACGACCGGGCCGAGGCGCTGGGTGTCCAGCTGGTGCGGGGGCAGCGCTCACAGCTGGACGAGGCCGCGCAGGCGCACCGGGACGTCGAGACCGGGCACGGGCGTGGCAAGGTCGTGTTGACTGTGTAGGTGCGTGCCGATCACGCGGTCGCGGGCAGGAGGTGGTGGTGATGGGTGGGGTCGCCGTCGTGACGGGCGCCGGTTCCGGCATCGGGCGGCAGGTGGCCCGCGCGCTGCTGGGCGACGGCTACCGCGTGGCCCTGGTCGGCCGCAGAGCCGCGGCACTCGAAGAGACCGCCGACGGCGTTGCGGACGCGATGGTCCACCCGGCCGATGTCACCGATCCCGCCCAGGTCAGGGCCGTGTTCGAGGCCGTCGCGTCCCGCTGGGGCCGGGTCGACGTGCTGTTCAACAACGCCGGCACCTTCGGCCCGGCGGGCGATCCGGACGAGATCGACGTCGAGGCCTGGCACCAGACGGTGGCGGTCAACCTGACCGGTGCGTTCCTGTGCGCGCGAGAGGCGTTCCGCCAGATGAAGCGCCAGGACCCGCGTGGCGGCCGGATCATCAACAACGGCTCGATCTCCGCGCACGCGCCGCGCCCCGGGAGCGTCGCGTACACGGCGACCAAGCACGCCATCACAGGTCTGACGAAGTCGTTGTCGCTGGACGGGCGCCCCCACGACATCGCGTGTGGCCAAATCGACATCGGCAACGCGGCGACGGAGATGACGGCGGGCATCGCGCGGGGCGCCCGCCAGGCCGACGGCCGTGAGCTGCCGGAACCGACGTTCGACGCGAGACACGTCGCGGAGGCCGTGCGGTACATGGCGGGCCTCCCACTGTCCGCGAACGTGCAGTTCATGACGGTGACAGCCACCAAGATGCCGTTCATCGGCAGAGGCTGAAACGTTCCCCCGTCGTCTGGCGATAGGGGAAGTGACGTTGACTAAACTGCAGGTCAGGACGGCCTGCGGGGTCGTCGGCGCCAGGCCCTCGTAGCTCAGCCGGATAGAGCAAGAGCCTTCTAATCTCTAGGTCGCAGGTTCGAGTCCTGCCGGGGGCACTTCTTGGCTGGTCAGGACCCCGATATCCGATCAAGGCCCTGACCGGCCCGTGCTCAACCCTCTTTTCGGCGACTGGATCGCCGGTCGGGTTTTCAGAGCCGGCCCTGCCTGCTCACCCACGACCGCGTTCCACGTAGGCACCACCGGAAGCTGCTCACCATGCGCTCGTCGAGCGTCGGCCGGTGTCCGAGGTGCCCTGGGCGTCCTCGCCACTGACGGCGCGTACGAGACGTGACCGACGTTGGGCCTAACCGACTGGCCGGCGGTCGCCCACGCCGATCCCAGCGAGCTTGCCGTCATCCTCGACTGCTGCCAGCAGTGGGAACGGGACGAGGACCCCGACGCGCGCCAGTTCCCCAGCCAAGCGGCATGACGACAAGGCGATCGCAGCCGTAGGGCTCCACGCCTGGTTTCCTTACTTGTTCAAGGCGGGGCCGCTGATCCGGCCCTCATCCTGTCGAAGCGCCAAACGCGGGCGTGCGGCTGGCGGTTCCACGGAGGCCGGGCGGCCCTGCAGCTGCCGCGACAGCAAGAGAAAGATGCCCTCGCCGGGCAGGCAGGCTCCGGGATGACCGGGGATTGCAGGCCCGGTTGCGCTGGCAGGGTGGGCGCTTGGTGGTCATCCCGTCGCCTGATCTGATGGCTATCACGCCGCGCTGGGACCGCAAGGTTGGCAAGTTCGGCGGCGGTTGAGTACGGAGGTTGCGGCCCCAACACGGCGTGATCGAGACGCCATCAGGCGACGGGATGACCACCAAGCAGCAGCGGGTGCAAAGGCAAGGGCGGTGGCGCGTCCCCTGCAGACACACCACCGCCCAATGCACACTGCTGCGCTACGCCAGCCGGATGAGCCGCCAGGTGACCGCCCGATTGTTGTACGGCGGGATGACGTTGCCCTTTGCGATAGGCGCGCTGGTGCTCGGCGTACCTACCACCTCCCAGACTCCGCTCACGGGGCAACGCTCCCCAGTCCGAGCGGTGGTTCCGATCTGTGTCGTCATTTAAGGGGGCTCCCTTGTTCGCGAGTGCCGTGAACCTGCGCCACAGCCCCTCCACTTTCGAGAATTACAGCCATGGAAGATCGACTACAGAGCGTCTCGACAACCGGTCAAACCGGGACGTTGAACGGCGCACGCACTCCACAGAGTGACCAGCGACGGTGCATTCGATCTACCCTTGGTCGAACATCTGATCGGACGAACGGTCGGCGGCCAGTGCGCCGGGTGGTTCGCCGATCCATGCCACATTTGCGCCACATGCACCAGGCAGGGACGGCAAACGACAGTGATCAACAAGCACCCGAGTCGCAGGCCGGGCAACTCGTCGTGGTGGTCCTTATATCGAAGCGACTTCCCTGTGAATGCCGTCGAAGCCGAAAGCGTGCACGACCCCGCCGTAGCATCAGCGGGTGCTGAAGCTCGTCGCAAGTGATCCGCGGCTGGTCCTGGATGAGAACCAGGTGCGGCGACTGCGGTACTGGATCCTGGAGATCCTCCCGTCCAGCGACTACTTGATCGAGCCAGGGCCGGGCGCCGTCATCACGGCATACGACCGGACGCCCGATGAGTTGGCCCCAGCGCTGCGGGCCAAATTCGAGGAGATTGCGGGGTGCCACTGGCTCGACGCGCCTTGAGGTGCGGCCACGCCCACGCTTTACCCCACCAATTGATGAGAAACCACCTCAGCTGCTGGGCAACTTGGTGCATTTGCGCTCGTGAATCATGCAGGTCACGGTGAACGTCATCGAGGTATGAGTGGCATCGGCAGACCTTCAGCGCAAACCTCCAGGTCGCAGGTTCGAGTCCCGCCGGGGCCCACAACAGAGGGGTACCGCAGCCCGACTCGCCAGGTGTCTCGTCCTTCGCGTTCCGTAGCCCACGGCCGGGGCGAGTCGTGGGCGAGGATGCAGCCGTGGCGTGGCCACGCGGTGCCCGGGTTCGGGGATGACCGCGGCGCACACCAGCAGCATCAACCGATCCCGCGAATCGCGGCGGGGGTACCGGGGTGGACAGGCTCGTGGCGCGGGGTCGGGCCGCCGCCGGTGGGCTCACTTCTTCACGGGGTACGCGACGGGTGTGCCGTCGTCGTCGGCGGTGATGCCTGCGTACTTGCTGACCTGGACCGGCGCGGCGCCGGCTTCCGTGGACCTGTCCTTGCCCGTCTTGGCGTCCAGCACGATCGGCGTGCCGCCCTGCGTCGTGCCGTACACGGCACCGTGCCAGGCGACGGTCACGCTCGCGGGCGCGACGCGGTTCGCGGCCTCGTCGGGCAGGCTCCACAGCTTCTGGGCGCTCTTCGCGTCGTACCCGGTGAGCACGCCGTCCTGCTGGCACAGCAGCACGGACTGCTGGTCGTAGAGGCACTCGCCGTACGCGCTCGACCCGAAGCCGCCCTCACCGGCGATCTTGGCCTTCTCCGCACCCGTCGCCGGGTCGAGGAACAGCAGGAACGGGTGGCCCGTGCCGTAGTCGGTGCGGTTGACCACCACCAGCGCCGGGTCGGCGGGGATCATGGTGAGCTGGCTGGACTGGAGTGCGCCGACCCACTTCTGCTGCCCGCTCGCCACGTCGAGCGCCGTGGCCTGCGTCATCGAGGAGTTCTCGGGCACGTCGTAGTCGGTGCCGACGACGATGTCACCGTGCACGCTGCCGGCGTCGTAGTCCTTGCGTTCCCACAGGGTCGCACCGGTGGCGGGGTCGAGCCCGACCGTGACGTGCTCCTCGTCCTGGTGGCTGAAGTTCGCGATGACCGCCTTGTCGGTGACCGCCACGACCTGGGTCACCGCGTTCTGCGCGTCGGCGTACGGGCTGTCGGACACCTGGATGTCCACCTGCCACTTCTTGGTGCCCTTGGCCGCGTCCGCGGCGACGACCGACAACGCGACGGACGCCGGCGTGGTGCCCTTCTCCGGCAGCACGACCGGCACCGCGGCGACGGCGAGCTCGTCGGTGACGGCCGGCGGGCGCGGACCGGTGGGGTTGACGAACGGCCCGCTCTGCCCGTTCGGGTCGCCGGGCTCGCCCTCGATCGGCACGGTCCAGTTCTGCCGCCCGGTGAGCACGTCCACCGCGCTCATCTCCGTGGGCGTGATGATGTAGGCCGTCCGATCACGGAGGGTGACGAATCGGGACACCACCGAGCCGGCGACGTTGGTGCGCAGCGCGGTGGCGGGCAGGGCGACGGCGCCGTTGACGTCGAACGCCATGGGCGGGTCCGCGGTCTTGGCCTCGGGCGCGGCGGACGTCGACGAGGGCGCGCCCGGTACCGAGGTCGGCCGCGACGCCGGGTCGTCGCCCGGCCCACCGCAACCACCGGCCGTGACCACCACACCGAGGCACGCCACAGCCGCCAGAGTTCGCCGCACGTGTGTCCACCTTCCCCCAAGACGAGTCGCCGGTGAACCTTAGCGAACAGCGCGGCGAGGTGGGGCCGGTTTCACACAAACGCGGCAATCCCGAAGGGGCTGGGGTCTACCGTGGTGAGCGGCAAGGGAGCCTGGGGAAAGGAACTCGCCATGTCCGTGCGCGAACTCGTCGTCAGCCGCCGGGACGGGGGTACCGGCGGGGAGGACTGGACCGAGAACTTCGAGGACCTCCCCGGTGGTGCGGGGATTTCGATCATCCTCGAGTCCACCTCGCGCGCCGGGGTGGGGCCGCGGCTGCACAAGCACCCCTACGCGGAGACGTTCGTCATCAAACGGGGCAGCGCGACCTTCACCATCGGCACGGAGGAGATCGTCGGCGAGGCCGGTCAGGTGCTCGTCGTTCCCGCGGAGACGCCGCACAAGTTCGCCACGGGGCCCGATGGGTACGAGGCGGTGCACATCCACGCCGCTCCGCGGTTCGTCACCGACTGGCTCGAGTGACGGGCGCGCCTGTGGTCCCGGTCACCCCACCCCCCACTTTCCTCTAGGTACCTACTACCCCGGCGTCAGTAGCGTGCTCGTGTCTTCACAACGCCGAACACGAGGAGCACGAACATGATCGTGGTAACCGGGGCGACCGGGAACGTCGGGCGGGCGCTGGTACGCGCCCTCGCAGGGGAGCGGGTGACCGCGGTGTCGCGCAGGGCCGCGGAGGTGCCCGCGGGCGTCCGGCACGTGCGGGCGGACCTGGCCGATCCGGCGAGTCTGGAGCCGGCCCTCGACGGGGCCGGCGCGCTGTTCCTGCTCACATCGGGCGAGTTCCTGGGCACTGGCGGAGACCTCGGTGCGGTCGTCGCGCTGGCGCGCACAGCCGGGGTGCGGCGGCTCGTTCTGCTGTCCTCGCTCGGGGTCGCGACCGGGCGGCACCCGGACGCGCTCGAGGCGTCCGTCGAACACTCGGGTCTCGAGTGGACGGTGCTGCGGGCGGGCGGCTTCCACACCAACACGTTCGCGTGGGCGGACGTGGTTCGCGCGCAGCGGATGGTGGCGGCGCCGTTCGCGGACGTCGCGCTGCCGGCGGTCGACCCCGCGGACATCGCGGAGGTCGCCGCCACCGTGCTGCGCGAGGACGGCCACCACGGCCGGACCTACGTGCTGACCGGACCGGAACCCGTCTCGCCGCGGCAGCAGGCCGCCGCGATCGCGGAAGCGCTGGGTGAGCCGGTCCGGTTCGCGGAGCTCAGCCGGGACGAGGCCAGGGAGCGGATGCTGCGGTTCATGCCCGAGCCGGTGGTGGAGTCCACGCTGGACATCCTCGGCGCGCCGAAGCCGGTCGAGCAGCGGGTGAGCGGGGACGTGGAGCGGATCCTGGGACGGCCGGCGCGCCGCTTCGCCGAGTGGGCCGCGGACAACGCCGCGGTGTTCAAGTGAACCGCAGCCGGCACGACTGAGAGAGGTCCCGCCCCCACGGCCGGGGGCGGGACCTGGCAAGCGAACTCAGAACGGCAGCCGCAGCACCAGACCGTCCCGCACGGGCTCGTTCGCCACCCGCACGGCGTCCAGTTCGGACGGTGACAGCGCCCGGCGGTAGAGCCGGACGTCGTCCAGCGACCCGTCGAGGCCGAAGGCGCCGTCGAGGCGGCGGCCCAGCCAGAACTGGAACGACACGGTCTGCGTCACCGAACCCGCCGCGGCCGGGCCGGACGCCACCTGCGTCCCGTCGACCCACAGCAGCAGCTGCCCGCCGGTGCGCTGCAACGCCACGTGGTGCCACTGCTGGTCCGCGTAGGCGCCCACCGACGTCACCTGCTTCGTGCCGGCCGTGGTGGTCATCGACGCGATCAGCCGGTTCGCCGCGGGCTCACCGCGCAACCAGATCTGCGGCGCGGTCGAGCCCATGCCGCCCATCCAGAAGAACACCTGGTTGCCCGTCGAGGCGCCGTAGTTCACCCAGCCCGTCCAGGTGAAGTCCTCCGAACCGACCAGCTGCGAGCTGTCGTAGGGCACCCGGACGAAGTCGTCCACACCGTCCAGCTCGAGCGCGTCACCGTAGCGGCCCGGTACCGGAACCGGCCCGCCCACCAGGTAGGCGTCCGACCGCTGACCCGACACGTCCCGCGTCGTCGGGCCCGCCGGGTTGTGCCAGCCGAGCACGTTCTCGTCGAAGCGCGCGAACCGGATCTCGTCACGCGCGTCGACCGGTCCGCCCTCGTACATCAGGCCGATCTCGGTCGTCCGGTCGAACCGGCCGCTGATCTGCACCATGTCGGAGTAGCCCGACCAGTCGTCGGTCACCCGCGTGCCCTGCTCGGCGTTCTCCCAGCTGCGGCCGCTGTCGTAGGACGAGCGGATCATCATCCAGCGCCGCCGGTCGGTGTCCGACGGCGAGGAGAACAGGACGCGGTCCGGCCCGGGGCGGTCCAGGCGCAGCAGCGAACCCTGCACCATCGGCGTCACCAGGTCGGGGATCGTGGTGAAGTCCGCGCTGAACGTCTCCCCGCCGTCCCGGCTGATCGCGTAGTCGCGGTTGCCGATGTCGGTGCCGCTCTGCTCCCGGCCCCCGGCGTAGATCGAGCCGTCGGCGAGTTCGACCACGCTGATCTCGGACGGCTTCTGCGAGAACGGTCCCTTGGCGGTGAACGGGTAGCTGTCGACGGCGCCGATGTGCCAGCTCTGGCCGTGGTCGTCGCTGTAGACGAGGGCGCCGTGGTTCACCACCGAGTCGGTGCCCTGCGCGGTCTCCGCGTTCACGCCGAACACCAGGCGCCCGCGGTGCGGGCCCTGGGTGAGCTGGATCCCGTGCACCGGACCGGAGGCGTACCAGGCGTCCCACTCGGGCCGGCTGGCCTGCGCGCTGATGTCGACGGGAGTCGACCAGGTGAGGCCGTCGTCGTCGCTGTACTGCACGTGCGGGGTCCGCGGGCACGGTACGGCGCAGCCCTTGCCGTCGGTGCGGCCGGGGTTGTAGGTGGTGATCAGGACGATCCGTCCGGTCGTCGAGTCGACGATCGGCACCGGGTTGCCGTGGGTGTCGCCGTCGCCGGAGTTGATCACCTGCAGCGGCGACCAGGTCTTGCCGCCGTCGGTGGACCGCTTGAGCACCAGGTCGATGTCACCCGCGTCGCCGCAGTCGTTGACCCGGCCCTCCGCGAAGGCGAGCAGGGTGTTGTGCGTGCTCTTGACGATGGCCGGGATGCGGAAACAGGAGTACCCCTGCTCCTGCTTGGGGTTGAACAGCGCCTGCTGGTCGAACCCGGGTTTGGCGGTGTCGGCGGTGGCGGTGCCCCCGAGCAGTCCGGCGAGCAGCACCGCTACCAGGAGCGGGACCGTGCGCCACGCTGCGGACGATCTCATGTGCCTTCCCTTCGATGGGTGGGGATCAGCGGATTCGCACCACGGCCACGCCGCGGGGCGCCAGGGTGTGCCGGGCCGAGGTCCGGCCGGTGAGCAGGTCGGGCGCCGGGGACGGCAGGTCGACGGCGACCTCGCCGCTGTCGTGGTTGAGCAGGAACAGGAACTCGCGGTCCGGACCCTCCCGGCGCACCGCCTGGACCCCGGCAGGCAGGCCCTCGAGAACGGGCGCGACACCCGCCCCGGCCGCGATCCGGTCCACCAGCCGGCGCATCTCGCCCGGTTCCGGCCGGGTGCCCAGGTACCAGGCCACGCCGTCGCCGTACTCGTGACGCGTGATCGCCGGCGCGCCGGCCAGGTCACCGGAGGCGAACGACGCGACGACCTCCGCGCCCTGGAGCGACATCGCCTCCGACCACAGCGTGCCCGCCGAACCGGAGCTCAACGCCACCGAGGTCCCCGGTGCCAGCGGCCAGAACTCCTCCACGCGCACCCCGAGCGCCTCCCGCAGCGGGGCCACCGGGTAACCGCCCAGGTGGGCGCGGTCGGCCGAGTCGACGATGCCGGAGAAGAACGACACCACCAAGTGCCCGCCCGACTCCACGTAGCGGCGCAGCCCGTCGGCCACCTCCTCGTCGAGCAGGTACAGGTTGGGCACCACGACCAGCTTGTACGCCGAGAGGTCACCGGTCGGTGGCAGCACGTCGCAGCTCACCCCGGCGTCGAAGAACGGGGCGTAGTGCGCGAGGTGCGAGTCCAGCTGCGTGACGTCCTGCGACGGGTGCGCGTCCAGTTCCAGTGCCCACCAGCTGTTCCAGTCGTGCAGGAAGGCCACTTCGGACCGCACGCGGGTACCGGCCACATCGGACAGTGCGGCCAGGTCCTGGCCGAGCGAGCACACCTCGGCGAAGATCCGGGTGTCCGCGCCGGCGTGCGGCACCATCGCCGAGTGGAACTTCTCCGCGCCGCCCCGGCTCTGCCGCCACTGGAAGAACAACGCGGCGTCGGCGCCCCGCGCGACGGCCTGCAGCACACCCTGCCGCATGACGCCGGGCGCCTTGGCCCCGTTGTGGGTCCGCCAGTTCACCGCGCTCGGCGCGTGCTCCAGCAGCAGCCACGGCTTGCCGTCCTTGAGCGAGCGCACGACGTCGTAGCCGAACGCCGCCTCGACATGCCCGCGCGGGTCGTAGGGCTCCGGGTACGAGTCGAGCGAGACGACGTCCTCGTGCGCGGCCCACGAATGCCAGTCCAGCGCCTTCTGCACCAGGCCGACGAAGTTCGTGGTGAGCGGGACGCCGGGCGTCACCCGGCGCAGGATGTCCGCCTCGGTCCGGTAGCAGGCCAGGATCGCGTCCGAGGAGAACCGCTGGAAGTCCAGCTGCTGGGCCGGGTTCCGGAACGACGGCGCGACCCGCGGTGGCTGGATCTCCGCCCACTCCGAGTAGCCCTGCGACCAGAAGGTGGTCGACCACGCCGCGTTCAGCGCGTCCAGCGTGCCGTACCGGGCGCGCAGCCAGGTGCGGAAGTCAGCGGCGGAGGTGTCGCAGTAACACTGCCGGATGTGGCAGCCGTACTCGTTGCCGACGTGCCAGATCGTCAGCGCCGGGTGGTCGCCGTACCGCGCCGCGACCTGCTCGACCAGCCGGGCCGCGTGGTCCCGGTACACCGGGCTGGACGGGCAGTACTGCTGGCGCGAACCCGCCGACAGGCGCGTCCCGTCCTCGCGGACCGGCAGCACCTCCGGGTGGCGGTGGGAAAGCCACGGTGGCGGCGAGGCGGTCATCGTCGACAGGGACACGCCGATGCCGTGCGCGGCCAGCTTGTCCATCACCGCGTCGACCCAGCCGAAGTCGAACTCGCCCGGCCGCGGCTCTACCTTCGCCCAGGAGAAGATGCCGAGGCTGACCAGGTTGACCCCGGCCTCGGTCATCAGTTTGACGTCTTCGTCCCAGACGTCCTCGGTCCAGTGTTCGGGGTTGTAGTCGGCGCCGTAGCGGATCACAGCAGTCCCGCCTCCGTCAGGGTGCCCTTGATGCTCAGCAGTTCTTCGTCGTTGAGGGGCAGCTGCGGCGGCGCCATCACCGAGTTGTCGATGAAGCCGCGCATCTTCATGGCCGCCTTGAACGCGCCCAGCCCGGCCGACCCGCGGCCCATCCGCTCCGGCGGCGCCGCGCTGGTGATCGCGAACAGCCGCAGCAGCCGCTCCTGCTCCCGGCGGGCGCCGTCGAGATCTCCCGCGCGCACCCGGTCGAAGATCGACACGTACCCGGCCGGGTCCACGTTGGCCAGCCCGGGGACCGCGCCGTCGGCGCCCATCCGCAACGCGAGGTCGACGACCAGCTCCGAGCCGGTGAACACCGCGAGGTCGGTCAGCCCGCGGTCGCGCCGGCCCAGCAGCAGGGCGCTGAACCCGGCCTCGTCGCCGCTGGAGTCCTTGACACCCGACAGGACGCCGTCCCCGGCCAGGCGCAGGATCATCGCCCGGTCCAGCTTCGTGTGCACCGCCATCGGGATGTCGTAGGCGAAGATCGGCAGCTCGGTCCGCGACCGCAGCAGCCGGAAGTGCTGCTCGATCTCCGCGGTGTGCGTCCGCGTGTAGTAGGGCGCGGTGACGACCAGCGCGTCCGCGCCGGCCTCCTCGGCGACGCGGATGTGCTCGGCCACGCGCAGGGTGGTCATGTCGATGCACCCGGCGAGCACCGGGACGCGGCCGGCGACGTGCGCCACCGTCGTCTCGATGACCACGCGCCGCTGCCGGTCGGGCAGGAACGCCACCTCGCTCGACGAGCCGAGCACGAACACCCCGTGGATGCCGGCCGCCAGCTGGACGTCCAGGTGCCGGCGCAGCGAGTCGACGTCGATCGTGAAGTCGTCCCGGAACGGTGTGCACAGCGGGGGGATGATGCCGGTGAATCGTGTCATCGCACACTCACTTCGATGGTGTCGGGGACCTCGGGATGGATGCAGTGGTAGAGGTGACCGTCGCCGGCCGTCGACGCGGGCGGCACCGCCAGCGCGCACTCGTCCGTCGCTTTCGGACAGCGGGTGCGGAACGCGCAGCCGGTCGGCGGGCTGACCGCCGAGGGCACCGGGCCGGTCAGCACGATCGGGTCGTTCGGGTTCAGCAGGCTCGGCGTGGCCGAGAAGAGCGCGCGGGTGTAGGGATGCCGGGCGGCGCCGGGGATCGCGGCCGCCGGGGCGTCCTCCACGATGCGCCCCAGGTACATCGTGACGATGCGGTCGCTCATCTTCCGCACGGTCTGGATGTCGTGCGACACGAAGATCATCGCCAGGCCCAGCCGCTCCCGCAGGTCGAGCAGCAGGTTGAGGATCTGCGCCCGCACCGACACGTCCAGCGCCGACGTCGGCTCGTCCGCGACCAGCAACGCGGGCTCCAGCGCGAGGGCGCGGGCGATCGCCACGCGCTGCCGCTGGCCGCCGGAGAGCTGGCCCGGCACCGCGTCCGCCACACTGGACGGCAGGCCGACCAGGCCCATCAGCTCGCGCACCCGGTCCGCGTGCTCGGCCGGGGTGCCGACGCGGTGCACGTCGAGCGGGTCGCGCACGATCCGGGCGATCGACATCCGGCGGTTGAGCGCCGTCGACGGGTCCTGGAAGACCATCCCGATGTCGCGACCGAACTCCCGGCGGCCGGTCCCGCTGTCCCACAACGACTTCCCGCGGTGCCGCACGGTGCCGCTGGTGGGCTTCTGCAGGCCCACCACGACCTTCGCCAGCGTCGTCTTGCCGCACCCGGACTCGCCGACCACCCCGATCGTCTCGCCGGGGTGGACGGTCAGCGTCGCGTCGGTCAGCGCGTGCACCGAGTCGTGCCCGAACAGCCCGGACGAGCGGATCTTGTGCACGACGTGCACCTGGTCGAGTTCCAGCAGCGGGGCGGTCACGCCGGGGCTCCCTTCGCCAGGACCTCCGGCCGCTCGGCCGGTTCCGCGGGGTGGTGGCACGCGACGAGGTGGTCCATCGCCTCGCCGTCGACGACCGGCGGTTCGGTCCGGCAGTGCGCCCGCGCGGCGGGGCAGCGGTCGGCGAACCGGCAGCCGGGCGCGAAGTCGGCCGGGGCCGGGACCACACCCTTGATCTGGGTGAGCCGGGCGTCGTTCTCCTCCAGCGACAGCACCGCGCTGAGCAGACCCCGGGTGTAGTGGTGCCGGGGCGCGCCGACGACCTGCGCGGTCGTGCCGGCCTCGGCCACCTGCCCGCCGTACATGACGACCACGCGGTCGGCGACGTCGGACACCAGCGCGAGGTCGTGCGACACCAGGACGAGGGCGAAGCCGAGCTCCTCCTGCAAGCGCAGCAACAGCGAGATGACCTGCGCCTGCACGGTCACGTCGAGCGCGGTGGTCGGCTCGTCGGCGATGATCAGCTTCGGGCTGCGGGACAGCGCCATCGCGATCAGCACGCGCTGCCGCTGCCCGCCGGACAGCTCGTGCGGGTAGGCCCGCAGCGTTCGGTCCGGGTCGAGGTTGACCAGCTCCACCAGCTCGCGCGGGGTCCGGGTGCCGCCGCGCCTGGTGAACTGCTTGAGCTGCGCGCTGATCGTCATCGCCGGGTTCAGCGAGCTGAGCGCGTCCTGGTAGATCATCGCGATGTCGCGGCCGAGGTGGCGGCGCCGCTCGGACGGCTTCATGCTCAGCAGGTCCGTGCCGTCGAACACCAGCCGCCCGGACAGCCGGGCCGTGCGCGGTTGCAGCCCCACGACCGACAGCGCGGTGAGCGACTTGCCGCAGCCCGACTCGCCGATCAGGCCGAGCACCTCGCCCGGCTGCACGGTGAACGACACGTCGTCGACCACGTTCACGCCGTTGTGCCGCTCCGGGAAGGAGATCGTCAGACCCTCCACCGACAACAACGGCTCGGTGCCGGCGAGGGGCCGTGAGCGGCGCATCAGCCGCTCGCCCACTTCGCGCAGGCCGCGGATCGGCAGCACCGGCGCGACGTTCTCGGCGGCCTCCTCGGCGACGACCGCCTTCGCCACCTCGGCGGCCTTGGCGGTACGGGCCGAGGGCGCCGCCCACGCGTCGGAGATCCCCTCCGACATCACGTTCAGCGCCAGCACGGTGATCAGGATCATCAGGCCCGGGAACAGCGTGGCCCACCAGCCACCGGTCAGCACCATGTCCTTGCCGTCGGACAGGATCGAACCCCACGACGGGTCGGGCGGCTGGATCCCGGCGCCGATGAACGACAGCGACGCCTCGAACACGATGGCGTCGGCCACCATCACCGTGCAGTAGACCAGGATCGGCGCGGCGCAGTTCACCGCGACGTGCTTGACCAGGATGAAGAACCGGCGGGCGCCGATGATGTGCTCGGCCGCCACGTAGTCCTCGCTGTACTGCGCGAGCACGTTGGCGCGCACCACCCGCGCGACCGGCGGCACGTTGACGAACGCGATCGCGAAGATCAGCACCGAGATGCCGCGGCCGAACACCGCGACCAGGACCGCCGCCAGCGCGATGCCGGGGAAGGCCATCAGCACGTCCAGCACGCGCATGATCACCGCGTCCACCGCGCGCCGGGACGTGGCGGCCACCGAGCCGATCAGCGCCCCGGCGACCAGTGCGACCGCGGCCGCGCCGAGGCCGATCGCCAGCGACCAGCGGGTGCCGTGCACGACCCGGGAGAAGATGTCCCGGCCGGAGGCGTCGGTGCCGAACCAGTGCACGGCGTTCGGGCCGGTGATCTCGGTGCCGATCGCGTACGGATCGCTGACCAGCAGCGGCCCGATGAGCGCCACCAGCGCCAGCAGGACCAGCAGCACCACCGCGACCCAGGACGCCGCGGAGAGCCGGCGGAACCGGATACCCGGCCGGGACAGCCGCTTCGTGAGCCCCGGCCGGTACAGCTGCCGCATCACGACCGGCTCCGCAGGCGCGGGTTGGCGATCAGGTACAGCACGTCGACGATCAGGTTGACCAGGACGAACCCCACCGCGATGGTGATCACGAAACCCTGGACCTTCGCGGTGTCGCCGTCCTTGACGGCCTGGATCATGTTCTGTCCCATCCCGGGCAGCGCGAACATCGTCTCGATCACGACGGCGCCGCCCAGCAGGTAGCCGACCCGCAGGCCGAGCACGGTGAGGGGGTTGATCAGCGCGTTGCGCAGCACGTTGCGGCCGACCACCACCACCGGTGGCAGCCCGCCGCCGCGCGCGGTGCGGACGTAGTCCTTGTCCAGCTCCTCGACCATCGACGTGCGGATGATCCGCGTCAGCTGCGCGGCCACCGGCAACGCCAGCGAGATCGCCGGCAGGGTCAGCGAGTTCAGCCAGCCGCCGAACGAGTCGGCCGGGCTGACGTAACCGCTGGTCGGGAACAGGCCCTCGCCGACCGCGAGCCACTGGACGAGCAGCACGGCGATCCAGAACGCGGGCGCGGCCACACCGGCCAGCGTGACGATCCGGATCAGCTGGTCCGGCCAGCGGTCGCGGAACAACGCCGAGGTCACGCCGAGCACCAGCCCGGCGACGACCGCGATCAGCAGGCCCAGCACGGTCAACTGCACCGTCAGCGGCAGCGCGGTGGCGATGGTCTGCCCCACCGGTTCACGGGTGATCACGCTCGTGCCGAAGTCCCCGTGCAGCAGGTGCCACACGAAGTGCACGTACTGCAGGGGCAGCGGGTCGAGCAGACCGTTGTCCCGGCGGAACTGCTCGAGCTGCTCCTGCGTGGGGTTGCTGTCGCCCAGCGCGGCCACCGCGGTGTCCACGGGGGAGAACTGCATGACGAGGAACACGAACAGGATGACGCCGAGCACCAGCGGGACGAGGGCGAGGATGCGGGCGATCAGCATCCGGGCGACGACGGCCATGGACGTACTCCCCGGGTCAGGCCGGCTTGGCCTGGTTGAGGTAGATGCCCGGGTAGCCCTGCGCCCGCACGCCGCTGATGTGCCGGGCGTCCCACGCGGTGCCGAGCTGCGTGAAGACCACCGGGTAGATGACGGCGTGCTCGGAGATCATGTCCAGCAGCTGCTTGGTGAGCTGCTTGCGCCGGGTCTCGTCGGTCTCGGCGGCGGCCTGGTCCTGCAGCTGCAACAGCGCCTGCGCCTCCGGCCCGGACCAGCGCGCGTAGGTGTTCATCTGCACCGAGGTCGACGAGTAGTAGTACCGGGTCAGCAGGTCCGGGTCGTTGCCGAACTGCAGCGGATTGTTGGTGGTGGCCACGACCTGGAAGTCCTTGCCGCTGTCCAGTTTGGAGAACAGCGCCTTGGTGTCCTGCGAGTCCAGCGTGGTGGTCACGCCGATCGCGTCCCAGCCCTCCTTGATGACCTTGACGCACTCGGACACCAGCGAGGTGTTGGTGGTGGACAGCGTGACGGCGAGGCCGCTCACCCCGGCCTGCTGCAGCAGCTGCCTGGCCTTGTCCGGGTTGTAGGTGAAGTCGTTGGCCGCCGGCTGCGACGCGGGCAGCTTCGGGTTGATGAACGACGTCGCCGCGGTACCCGCGCCCTGCAGCCCGATTTGGATCATCTTCTGCTTGTCGATCGCGTAGTGCAGGGCCTGCCGGACGAGTTTCTTGTCGAACGGCGGGTGCGCGGTGTTGAACATCAGGAACAGGTTGTTGCCGCCGTCGGCGAACTCCACGGTGCGGCCGGCCTTGCGCAGCTGGTCGGCATTGGCCGCCGGGATGTTCTCCACGATCTGGGCCTCGGGGTTGGCCCCGGAAATCGCCGCGACGCGGGGCGCCGCGTCGACGATCGACTTCCACAGCATCGTCTGGTAGGCGGCCGGGCGCGAACCGTTGTAGTCGGGGAACTTCTCGAACCGGGTGTAGGACAGCGGCGCCTGCTCGACCACCTTGTACGGGCCGGACCCGACGACCTTGCCGCCGGCCGCGTCGGCCCACTTGCCCTCGAAGACGTGCTTCGGGCAGATCTTCGCCGACTGGATCCGCTGGAGCGCGTAGGGGAAGGGGTGCTTGAGCACGAACTCGACCGAGTTCTCGCCGGTCTTGCGCACCTCCTGCAGCCAGTCCGCGAAGAAGCTGTGGACCAGCACCTTCTCCTGCGGGTCGAGCACCCGGTTGTAGGTGAACACGACGTCGTCCGCGGTGACCGGGGTGCCGTCGTGCCACTTGGCGCCGTCGCGCAGCTCGAACTTCAGGCTCGTCCCGGACAGATCGGCGGGCAGCGCCTTGGCCAGGCCGGGGAACGGGTCCCGGGTGATCGGGTCGCCCTCGACCAGCGATTCGTAGGTGTGCAGGATCGCGGCCATCGAGAAGGCGGAGGCGGTCTGCAGCGGGTCCCAGGTCTGGTTGTTGCCGTAGCCGATGACCGCGGTGAGGGAGCCGGTCGGGTTGCCGGTGCTGTTGGTGGAGGCCGGGCCGCCGCAGGCCCCCAGGGTGACCGAGAAGGCCGCGGCCGTCCCGGCCAGGCCGGTGTACCGCAGGAAGTCGCGGCGGCTGTGGCCGGACATGCTGTGCGACATGGCGTCTCCTGACTGGTGCGTCGTTGAATCAGGTCGGAGGAACTGGTAGGACGTAGGACGTCCTGCGTTCGGGTGACTGTAATGAGCGGCCGCCCCGGTGGTCAAGGGATCGACGTAGGATGTCCGGAAACCCAGGCGGCTTCGAGTTCAGGGGGGAGAAGTAGGTGGCACGCGCACAGCTCGGCGACGAGATCAGCAAACGGATCATCGACCTGATCATCGAGCGGGAGCTCCCGCCGGGTACGCCCATGCCCACCGAGCTGGACCTGATGGCCGACATCGGGGTCAGCCGCAACTCGATCCGCGAGGCGATCCGCGCGCTGCGGGCGCTGGGCATCGTCGAGGTGCGGCACGGGTACGGCACGTTCGTCGGGTCGGCCGGGTCGGAAGCCCTGCGGACGTGGTTGCTGTTCCGCACCCGCACGCCGGGCGCCGGCACGACCGGCCGGCTGCGGGACCTGCTCGAGGTGCGGGAAATGCTGGAGACCGAGCTGACGCGGCGGGTGGCGCGGCGGCACCGGCCGGAGCTGATCGCTGACCTGCAGGCCTGCGTGGCCCGGATGCGGCGCAAGGGGCCGGACAGCGCGGCCGCCGACCGGGAGTTCCACGATCTGATCTGCGCCGAGGCCGGGTTCGACCTGGCGCGCGAGCTGACCCGCCTGTTCTGGGACGTCTACCGCGCGGCGGAGTCCGAGCTCGGCGGCCCGGCCGGCTCGGCGGTCAGCACGGCCAAACGGCACCAGGCCATCGTCGACGCGCTGGTGTCCGCGGATCCCGACGCCGCCGAGGAAGCCGTGCACCGCCACTTCGACGAGGTCCGCAAGCGTGCGAAGGCCGGCGAATACGGCGGTTTCGGCGCGGCCGCACCGGAGTAGTTCCCAGGCCGGACCGCCGCCGCCCGGGCCGAGCGGGATCGGGGAGGCGGCGGCCGCCCGGCAGGGAATGGTGACCCTTCTCCCGGTTCCGGGGTAGCGAAGCCGGCGCTGTCAGCCGCGCCCACCGCGCTATTCCCTTCGGGGCAGGCCGAAAACCGGCGCGAGAGAACGGCCTACAAGATCCGCGCCAGGAACGAAGCCTGCTCGGCCACCTGAGCCGATTGACCGCCTTCGTGCTCGTTCCACTCCCAGACCCGGATCTCCCGCTCCCCGCCGTACCGGTTGTAGGCCGCGAACACCGTCGACGGCGGGCACACCGGATCCCGCAACGCCACGCTGAACAACGCCGGCGCGCTCGCCCGCGACGCGAGCACCGCGTTGTCGAAGTACCGCAACGTGGCGAACGCCTCCTCGGCCCGCAAGCGGTGCGCGGCCAGCCACGTCACCAGTTCCAGGTAAGGCCCGTCGCCCGCGATTTCCGCGCCCCGGCGGAAATGGCACAGGAACGGCACATCCGGCAGGGCCGCCGCGATCCCCGGCGCCAAGGCGGCCGCGGCCAACGTGATCCCGCCGCCCTGGCTGCCGCCGGCGACGACGATCCGGTCCGCGTCGATCTCCGGGTGCGACCGCGCGGCGGCCACGGCGCGGACCGCGTCGACGTAGACCCGGCGGTAGAAGTACTGCGCCGGGTCGAGGATGCCCAGCGTCATGAACCCGGGCACGTGCGGGCCCGGCGCGGCGGGCATCAGGTCCGCCGTGGTGCCCGGCAGGGTCTTGCCGCCCTGGCCGCGGGTGTCGACGACGAGGTGCGCGTAACCGAACGCCGACCAGGTGAGGAAGTCGTGCGGCAGGCCGCGGCCCAGGTTGTACCCCAGGTACTGCACGACGCACGGGGACTCGGCCGGTCGCTGCCGGGGCAGGATCAACCACGCCGACACGCGCTGGCCGCCCGAGCCGGTGAACGAGGCGTCGAACACCTCGACCGTGCGCAGCAACGTCTCGTGTGGACGGAACACCGGGTCGAGGGGCAGCGCGTCCGCCTCGGCCAGCGCGGTGGCCCAGAAGGCATCCAGATCGGCGGGCTCGTCCAGCGGCGGCCGGTACTCGGACAACTCGGCGAGGGGGAGGTCGTACATCGTCGTCACGGCAACGACTTTAGCGCCGACGACCCGCTGGCGGCGGAAATCTGTCCACTCCGGACAAGAGTGGGTTTACCCGGGCGGCCCGCCCACGCTACTGTCCAGGGGTGAGTGGGTATCCGGAGGGAAGTGACCGATCATGAGCGGTACCGCAGGGGAGATCGCCCCGGAACTGGCGTGCCCGATCTCCCCCGTCGTCGACCTCGTCTTCAGCCGGTGGACGACGCCGATCCTGTGGACGCTCAACGAGTACGGCCGGCTCCGGTTCGTGGAACTGGAACGGCGCATCGCCACGATCACGCCGAAGGTCCTGACGCAGCGGCTGCGCCAGCTGGAACGCGACGGTCTCGTGGTCCGCACCTACCACCCGGAGGTGCCGCCCCGCGTCGAGTACGAGATCAGCGAGCTGGGGCGCAGCCTCGCGCCGCTGTTCGCGGCGGTGTCCGAGTGGTCGGTCAACCTCCCCGAGGTCGACCGGGCCCGGGCGGCCTACGACGCGAAGCAGCGGGCCGGGAAACCCCGCCGCTGAGCTGCCACCGCGCCCGAGTTGTCCTTGGCCATCAGGTTGGTGGTGGGTGGGTGGTCGTCCCGTCATCGCGTGGTGAAGGCCGCCATCATCGCCATGTCCTCGTGCTCCAGGTTGTGGCAGTGCACCACGTAGCGGCCCGCGTAGTCGGTGAAGCGGACGGCCAGGTCGACGTACTCGTGCGGCCGGACGTCCACGGTGTCCTTCCACCCCGCGTCGGACGGAGACGGTGGGTGGCCGCGGCGCGCGAGCACCTGGAACGGGTTCAGGTGCACGTGGAAGGGGTGGTGCGCGTCGCTGACGATGCGCCAGATCTCGATCTGCCCGAGCAGCGGTTCGGCCTGCGGCCGGTCGGGGGCGAACCGGTCGCCGTTGACCGTCCACAGGTGCCGGTCGCCGTGGTGCTCCAGCGAGAACCGCCACTCGCGCGTCCGCACGGCCCGACCCGGGTCGAGCCGCTCGACCCGGCTCAGCACCGGTGGCACCGCGCTGTCGTCGGTGGCCGTGCGGACCACCCGGAACCGCATGACGTCGGAGGTCGTGCCGTCGCCCAGCAGGTTCCGCAGCGTCACGTCGCTGCCCGGCGCGAAGCCCGCGAAGTCGACCACGACGTCGAACCGCTCGCCCGGCGCGACGGGCAGTTCGGTGTGCGTGACCGGTGCGTCGAGCAGACCGCCGTCGGACCCGATCTGCACCAGCGGCGCGCCAGGGCGCAGCGCGAGCAGGTAGCGGCGCGCGTTGGAGGCGTTGAGGATCCGGAACCGGTAGCGGACGGCGTCGACCTCCAGCACCGGCCACGGCGCGCCGTTGACCAGGACGACGTCGCCGAGCACGCCCTCCATGAAGTCCTCCGCGACGCCCGGCCGCCGCAGCTCCGGATCGAGCGAGGGGTAGGCGAACGACCCGTCCTCGGCGAAGGCTCGGTCGGTGATCATCAGCGGGATCTCCCGGTCCCCGCGCGGGAGCGGGAGCGCGTCCTCCTCGTCGTCGCGCACCAGGTGGAACCCGGCGAGACCGCGGTACACCTGCGGACCGGTGAAGTCCATCCGGTGGTCGTGGTACCAGAGCGTGGCGGCCCGCTGGGTGCCCGGGTAGACGTAGTCGTGCCGGTCGCGCACCAGGTCGGTGGGGTACCCGTCGTGCTCGGGCGGGGTGTGACCGCCGTGCAGGTGCACCGCGACCGGCACCGGCAGGTCGTTGACGTGCGTGACCACCGTCGGCCGGCCGGCGCGGCTCACCACGGTCGGACCGGGCCAGCGCCCGTCGTAGCCGAAGATCGGGGTGCGCAGCCCGGGCAGGATCTCCTGCTCCGCCTGCCGCTGGGTGATCGTGACGCGGTCACCGGTCACCTGGGGCGGGATCGGCAGGGGCGCGGTGAACGGCCGCGGCAGCCGCGCGGTGCTGCGCAGGAGTTCCGCGGTCTGGTTCGGCGTGGCCAGCAGCGGCCCGAACCCGGCCGCCCCCAGCCCGGCCAGGCCGAGCGCGCCGAGGAAACCGCGCCGGGTGATCCTCACCGGGACCGCCTCCGGGCGGCGGAGTCCCGGAACAGCCACACCGTGAGCAGGGACTGCGTGGCGACCACGACCACCCCGAGCGGGATGTGGACCGCGACGTCGCCCTCGTACCCGAATCCCGACTGGACCTGCTCGACGAGGGCGATCGCGACCGACGCGGCCAGCGGCCAGAACCGCCCGTGCCCGGCCCAGACGTAGACGACCGCGGCGATCACCTGGACCACGCCGAGCCCGCTCACGATCATGGAGTTCAGCTCGTGCAGGCCGAGTGCGTCGATGTCGCCGGCCAGGTACTCCCCGGCGAGCACCGGCTGCACGACCACCGCCACCACGTGCAGCGAGGTGACCACTCGCAGCGCCGCCAGCGTCCGGCGCGGGCCGGCGACCGTCGTCTCGGCCGTCGCGGTCATCGCCGGCTCCCCAGCCGCGCCAACATCAGCGACCAGACCGGCAGGCCGAGCCAGCCGATCGCGCCGAGGGCCAGCCCGAGGCCGCCGACCGCGTACTGCGCGGGCGACTTCGACGGCAACGCCAGCGCACCCCAGACCAGGAGCCCGCCCGCGGGATAGGCGAGGGCGACCACTGTGCCGCAGCGCGCGACCGTCCGCGGCAGGCCGCGGCTCACCACCAGCACCCACGCGAACACGAACAGGAAGCAGCCGGTCACCCACCACACCTGCGTCCCGAACTCCAGCACGCCCGCCAGCAGCAGCGCCTGGAGGACGACCACACCGGTCATCCCCGCCAGCCCGGCGAGCCGGGCGCGGGTCCGCAACGCGATCGCCACCGGAACGAGCGCGGCGAACTGGACGGCGACGAGGACGTCGTTCACCGGTCCCGTCCAGGACAGCGCCCCCGGCTCGTCCCGCCAGGCCGCACCGGAGGCGAAGAACACGATCAGCAGCAGGTTGGCGGCGATGCCGGCGACGCCCGCCGCCAGGGCGAACCGGCCGGCGTCGAGCCGGCGTGCGGTCCGGGTCTCGGTCATGGTGCCTCACCTCGTTCCACAGGGGGTCCCTGGACGCTAGGAGCGGCCGTGGCGCGCCGGAACGGGGCCAACCGCGGGGTGCGGGGCGCGGCCTTCCACGATGGACTCGGCGTGGCGGGCGGCCGACAATGCTGTGATGGTCCAGTGGTCCGCGGTCCTGAGGTGGACGGGCATCCTGCTCGGCACCGCCGGGCTCGCGGCGGCCCTGTGGTGGGCCGTGGTCGTGCCGGGCGCCGACACCGGCAGCCTCGGCTGGCTCGCCTTCGGGGTCGTACCGCTGTTCGCCGTCGGCGTCTGGCTGGTGCGGCGCAGGCCCGACCACCCGCAGGCGCGGCGGCTGCTGCTGATCGGCAGCACCCTGGCGGTCAACGCGGGTCTCGAGGCCCCGATCCGCTCCGCCTACCTGGCGCACGGGCCCGGCGGCTGGTTCTGGGCCGCGAACCTGCTGTGGCAGTACACCGCGGTGCTGTCCCTGATCGGCGGAGTCCTGCAGCTGGCGTCCTACCCCGACGGGGTGGTCGAGAAGCGCTGGCAGCGGGTCGCGCTGCGGCTGATGTGGCTGCACCTGCTGCTGCCGCCGCTGCTGCTGCTGTCCCGCCCGGACCTGGTCATCGACCCCTACCTGCTCGACCCGTCGCCCGTCGTGGCGAGCCCGTTCGCGGTCTCGTGGCTGTTCTGGCTGGGCGGGCCGCTCGCCGCGATCCTCAACGGCAACTACGGCCTGGTGGTCGCGGTGATCCTCTTCGTCCGGTTCGCGCAGGCCGGGCGGGAGCAGCGGGCCCGGATGCGGCTGCTCGTCGTCGTGACCGCGCTGCTGCTCGTGTGCTACCCGCTCCTCATCGTGCTCCAGGGCCTGGTGGGCGATCCGGATCCGGTGTGGCTGCGGCTGCTCGGCTGGCTCGCGATCGGCCTCATGGCGATGATCCCGGTGGCCGTCGTCATCGGTGTCGTCCGGTACCGGCTGTTCGACATCGAGCTGGTGCTGCGCCGTTCGGTGGTGTTCGCGGTGCTGTCCGCCGGCATCGCGGCCGTCTACTTCGGACTGGCTGCCGCGCCGGGACTGGCGCTGGGTGACCGGGTTCCGGTCGAGCTGGCCGTGCTGCTGACGATCGTCGCGACGATCGCCTTCCAGCCGGTGCGCCGGGGCCTGGAACGGCTGGCGGACCGGCTGGTGTTCGGCGAACGGGTCAACCGCTACCAGCTGGTGACCGACTTCGGCGTCGCCCTGGAGCACACGCTCGACCTCGCCGAGCTGCTGCCGCGCCTGGCCGGGACCGTGTGCCGCGGGCTGTCCGCCCCGTGGGTCCGGGTGGCTGTGCCCGGCTCGGCCGCGACCGCCGGCGACCCGGCCGGGCCGCCCGCGCTGCGGCTGCCGCTGGAACGCGGGGGTGAGGTGATCGGGCACATCGAGTGCGGGCCCCGTGACGGCGGCTACGACGACGCGGACCGGGACCTGCTCGCCACGCTGGCCCGGCAGGCCGCGACGGCGATCGCCAACGTCGGGCTCACCGCGCGGCTCGCCGAGCAGGTCGCCGAGCTGGGGCGCTCGCGCGCGCGGATCGTCGCCGCCGAGGACTCCGAGCGGCGCCGGATCGAACGCAACATCCACGACGGCGCGCAGCAGCAGGTGGTCGCGTTGATCATGAAGCTGCGGCTGGCCCGCAACCAGGTCACGCGCGGTGACCGGGAGCCGGCGGCGGTGCTCGAGGAGTTGCAGCGCGACGCGAAGGACCTGCTCACCGACCTGCGCGAGCTCGCGCACGGCATCCACCCGCCGGTGCTGAGCGACCAGGGCCTGGTCGCGGCGGTCGAGGCGCGCGCGGACCGGTTGCCGCTGGAGGTCGCCGTGCGGGCCGGCACCGCATTGCGCGGCGAGCGGCTCGGGCCGGAGGTCGAAGGCGCGGCGTACTTCGTGATCTGCGAGGCGCTGACGAACGTGGTCAAGCACGCCGCCGCGCGCAGCGCCGACATCGATCTGGCCCGGCACAACGGGACGCTCGTGGTGCGCGTGCACGACGACGGGATCGGGCTGGCGCCCGGGGAGAGCGG
The DNA here is from genome assembly GCF_030814215.1 of Amycolatopsis thermophila. Taxonomy (NCBI): domain Bacteria; kingdom Bacillati; phylum Actinomycetota; class Actinomycetes; order Pseudonocardiales; family Pseudonocardiaceae; genus Amycolatopsis; species Amycolatopsis thermophila. The sequence goes on from NZ_JAUSUT010000001.1 coordinate 3,772,068, forward strand.
CCACGGCCTGACGAACCTGCGGGACCGCGTCGAGGCGATCGGCGGGCGGCTGAGCGTGGACAGCGCGACGGGCGCGGGCACCACGGTGTGCGCGGAACTGCCGGTGGGGGCGGGCCATGCCTGAGCGGCTGCGGATCGTGCTCGCGGAGGACAACTACCTCGTCCGGGAGGGCACCCGCCGCCTGCTGGAGGACTCGGGGGAGGTCGAGGTCCTGGCGGCGGTCGGCGACGCCGCGGAGCTGCGGGACGCCGTGCGGCGCCTGCGGCCCGACGCGGTGCTCACCGACATCCGGATGCCGCCCGGCCACCACATGGAGGGGATCGAGGCGGCGCACGCGATCCAGACCGAGCACCCCGGCGTCGGGGTGGCGGTGTTGTCGCAGCACACCGACGAGAGCTACGCGTTCGCCCTGCTCCGCAACGGGACCGCGGGGCTGGCGTACCTGCTCAAGGACCGGCTCGGTGACCTGGAGGACCTGATCCGGGCGCTGCGCGCGGTCGCCCGCGGCGACTCCGTGATCGACCCGCAGGTGGTGGAGGCGCTGGTGGCCCGCCGCACGCGGACGGTCACGTCACCGCTGACCACGCTGACGCCGCGGGAGCTGGACGTGCTCCGGGAAATGGCGCAGGGCAAGACGAACGCGGGCATCGAGCGCAGCCTGCACCTGTCGGCGTCCACACTGGAGAAACACGTCAACTCGATCTTCGGCAAGCTCGGCCTCGCGGAGGAACCGGTGCACCGCCGGGTCGCCGCGGTCCTCACCTTCCTGCGCGAGCACCGCGAGTGAGACCGCGCCGGAAAACGGCTGGCCCGGGAAGACGGCCCCGCCGTAGTGTGCGCAGACCCTCCCGAAAGGATCCCATGCGATCTGTCTGCTTCACCGCGGTGGCTTCGTCGGACGGCGTCGTCGAACGCGACTTCACCGTGGGCGAGGTCCCCGGTGTGCTCTTCTCGCCCGCGTCCGGCGGCGATCACGCGCCCCTGGTGCTGATGGGGCACGGTGGCGGTCTGCACAAGAAGACACCGGCGCTCGTCGCCCGCGCCCGCGACGCGGTGACCAAGTGGGGGTTCACCGTGGTCGCCGTCGACGCGCCCGGACACGGCGACCGTCCGCGCTCGGCTGCGGACGAGCGGGCCCGCACCGACCTGCGGGAGGCGATGACGACGGGGGACGCCGGCGGCGTCCGGGCGGTCAGCGCCCGCTACGGCGCCGCGCTGGCGGAGCGTGCCGTCCCGGAATGGCAGGCGGTTCTCGACGCCCTGCAGGAGCTGCCCGGGATCGGCACCGAGGCGCCCGTCGGGTACGGCGGCGGCATCACGCTGGGCACGGCGATCGGGATCCGGTTGGCGGCGATCGAACCGCGGATCACCGCCGCCATCTTCGGCGGCGGGTTCGTCGTGGACCAGGCACTGATCGACGCGGCGCGGCGGATCACCGTCCCGGTCCAGTTCCTGCTCCCGTGGGACGACGAGCACGTCGACCGGGAGTCCGCGCTCGCCCTGTTCGACGCCTTCGCCTCGACGGAGAAGACGTTGCACGCGAACCCGGGCGACCACCGCACCATCCGCTGGTCCGGGGTCGACGACGGGTTCCTCGCCCGGCACCTCGGGGTGAACTGACGAAGCGCCGGGTGCCCGCGGGCACCCGGCGCCTGCTCAACCGGTCAGAACCACCACTGGTTGTTGTGCCCGGCCAGGTAGTCCCACAGCTGCACGACGGTGCCGTTGCGGAAGCTGGTGTTCAGGTCCGCGTCGAGGTAGCGGCCACTGCGCACGTTCTGGAAGCGGGTGTAGCCCTCGGGGATCGCCGCGGCGGCGAACCACTGGTTGCTGCCGCCGGCGACGTAGTCCCACAGCTGGAGCTTCGTGCCGTTGCGGTTGATCGTGTTCAGGTCGGCGTCGAGGTAGCGGCCGCTGTACACGTTCTGGAACCGGTAGTAGCCCTCGGGGATCTGGCGGATGTACCAGGCCTGGTTGGCCGCGTACTCGTTGCAGTCCCACAGCTGCACCTTGGTGCCGTTGCCGTTGATCGTGTTCAGGTCGGCGTCCAGGCAGCGGCCCGGGTCCGACACCGGGCCGAGCAGGTAGGCCTGCTCGTCGGCCTGCAGGTCGACGCCGCCGGGCTTGACCGGGTGTGCGGGCCGCAGGACCAGGCCGTCGATCGACGTCACCGCTTCGCCGGCTGGCTGGGCCGCGCCGGCGCTCGGCGCGACGGCGAGCGTGAGCAGCCCGGCGAGCAGGGCCGCGGCCGCGAACGGCCGCTTGAGTCTTCTCATTCAAGTCCCCATTTCCGTGACGGGGCGCGGTTCCCTCGCGCCGCACCCCGGGGAAAAGATCTTCCCCACGGGGTGAGGTCGGCGTCGACAAGTTTTCCCCGTCCGGCAACAACGCTGTTCAACGCTGTAACGGACCGGCAACGCCCGCGATCATCCTGGTGTCCCCACGGAAAGGATCGCCGGTGCGCCTTGAACTGAAGCCGCGCGATCTCACCCGCGTGGGGCTGGCGGGCGCCGCCGATCCGTGCTTGGAGCTGGCCTGCAGCGTGCGGCTGCTGGGCGGCGAGGACGGGGCGTTCGGCTGGTGGCGCCGCGGCGTGCGCGGGCGGCTGCCGGAGTCGTTCCCGGTGCTGCGGTGGCTGTACTGCTCGGGCGAGGTGGCGGAGTTCCTGCTGCCCGCGGGCGGCGATCTCGCCGCCGGGCTCGCGTCGATCCTGGAAACCCCGCCGGACCGGGTGCGCTCCGCGCTCGCCGGGTCGCCACGGGCGACGGGGCTGCCGCCGTGGGCGGCGGCACTGCGTTCCGGTGACGGCGCCGCGTTGTCCCGGCTGGTGCAGGCCCTGCGCGAGTACTTCGCGGCGGCGATCGCCCCGCACTGGGACACCGTCCGCGCCCGGGTCGAGGCCGACCGGCGGGCCCGGGTCCGCGCACTCGCCGAGGGCGGGGTGGACGGGCTGCTGGCCACGCTGCGCCCGATGCTGCGGTGGGACCCGCCGTACCTGGTGACCGGGGTGGCCGGGCCGGAGACCCCGCGTGGGACGGCCGGGGTGCTGATGGTGCCCGTGTACTTCACGGCGCAGCCGTGGATCGTGCCGGACACCGGCCCGGTGCGCCTGGCCTACCCGGCCTCGGCCGAGGACCCGCGGACCCGGCGCGGCCCGCACGCCACGCCCCGCGCGCTGGCCGCTCTGCTCGGCCCGACCCGCGCGGCCGCGATGACGCTCGTCGCCGCCGGGTGCAGCACCTCCGACCTGGCCACGCGCCTGGGCGTGACGCCGTCCGCGGCGAGCAAGCACATGTCGGTGCTGCGCGCGGCGGGCCTCATCGCCAGTCACCGGCACCGCAACACGGTGCGGCACTCGCTGACCGCGCTGGGCCTGGCGCTGGTGGAGGGCGCCTCGGCGTGACCGGGCGCCCGGCCGCCGAACAGGATCCGTATTGCAGAGTCGTGGTGAACACCGGACCACTCGAGAGGGCCTAGACGGAGTGGTGACTCCGTACTTAGGGTTTCCCGGGGATACTTCCGGGTCTGCGAAGGAGATGTCCTGGCTTGACCAGCGACGACAAGAGGCCGAGCGCGTCGCGGTTGTACAACCTCTACCTCGGCGGAAGGCATTACGGCGAAGTCGAGAAGGATTTCGCCGAGAACACGGTCTACCCGCTGATTCCGTTCATCGTCGAATGGGCCCTGCTGAGCCGCGGTTTTCTGCGCCGCGCGGTGGGGTTCTGCCACGAGCAGGGGATCCGCCAATTCATCGACGCGGGGGCCGGTTATCCGGCCCCGGACGGAAACGTCCACGAGATCGCGGCCGACGCCCGCGTGGTCTACCTCGACCACGACCCGGGCGTGGTGGCCGCGTTCGCCGATCTCGCCGGGGACGATCCCCGGGTCCGCGTGGTACGCGGTGACGTGCGCGAACCTTCCGCCGCTCTCGCGCGCGTGCGCGAGTTCCTCGATCTGTCGCAGCCGACCGCGCTGCTCATGAACGCCGTGCTGCACTTCCTCGACCAGCCCGGGCCGCTGGTGCGGGAGTGGGTCGAGGCGCTGGCACCGGGGAGCTACCTCGTCATCTCGCACGGGTCGGTCGACGACACGCCGGCGGGCCCCGACGACCGCGCCGAGCTGGTCCGGCGTTACCGGCGGAACTCCGCGACCCTCATCCCCCGGACGGCCGAGCAGATCGGAGAGTTCTTCCGGGGCCTCGAGCTGGTACCGCCCGGACTGGTGCCGGCCGCCGACTGGCGGTCCGACGTCCCGCCGGTGCTCCACGACCAGCGGGCACGGCACGGCATGCGGGCCGGTGTCGGTTACAAACGCACTGGACGGTGAAGGCCGACACGTCCACCGGGTAGCTCGGGTGAGGGTGCGCAGTACCAGGTGGATCCGGCCGCACGAGCCCGGCTTACGCGGCAGGGGTGTCCGTGGTTGCCCGGCGGCGGAGGAAAACCGGGACCACGGCGATGACCGCGCCGAGGGCGCCCGCGAGGACGAAAGTGGTGCCCAGCCCGACCCCGGCGACCACCGGTTGCGCGACCAACGGCGAGGCGAACTGGCCGAGGAACAGCGCGGAGGTCAGCGTCCCCAGCGCACGGGTGCGGTCCGCGGGGTCGACCGAGGCGACCACCCAGCCGTTGATCACCGGGTTCTGCAGGCCGATGCCGAGTCCGGTGATCAGCATGCCGAGCGCCGCCGTCCAGATCCCGCCCGCCAGGCCGAGGACGACCAGGCCGCCCGCGTAGGCGACGAAGATCGCCGTGGCGAGGACGGGGAAGTCCCAGCGGGCGCGCAGCCGCCGGAAGTTCAGCCCGACGATCGTCATGACCAGGTTCAGGGCGGCCATCAGCACGCCGACCACGGCCGGGCCGGCGCCGGTGACCTCGCTCAGCCAGAACGGGGCCTGCGTGGGAACGGTGTAGAAGACGATGACGCCGAGGAACATCAGCGCGTACAGGCCGAACAGCCGCGGTGTCCGGTGTGGACGGTCCGGTGCCCGCTCGGTGTCCCGGGGTGCTTCGGGCACGAACCGGAGGACGAGCACGAGCATCGGCAGGGCGAGCAGGTAGATCGCGAACGGGCCGCGCCAGCTCAGGTCGGCGAGGACACCGCCGAGCAGCAGGGCCACGACGCCGCCGAACCCCATCGCCGCGCCCTGCAGGCCGAGGACGCGGCCGTGCTCGGTGACGGGGTAGTGGTCGGCGAGCAGGGCGGTCGAGGTGACCATGATGCCGGCGATGCCCGCGCCCAGCACCGCGCGGCCGGCCAGCAGGCCGGGTAGCCAGTCGAGGACCAGGCCCGATCCGCCGCCGATCACGTAGAGCACCAGTGCGCCGGCGAGCACGCGAACCCGCCCGGCGCGACCGGTGAGCCGGGCGAGCAGCGGCGCCGTGAGCACGATCGCGAGACCGGGAAGGGTGAGGACGAGGCGGACGAGGAGCGCGGCGTCCGGGGTGCCGGCGAAGTGGCGTTCCATGCCCGGCAGGGCCGGGGTGATGGTGGCGCTGGCCATGATGGTCATCGTGCTCACGCCGAGGAGCGTGAGCAGCAGGGTTCTCGGGGGCAGCCGCACCCCTCGTGCGGTCGTGTCGGTCATGATCGTGACGGTAGAACCTCTAGTTACCTCGAGGTCAAGCGTCCGGAGGCGTTGCGGTGCCGGAGGGCTCCGCGGGAGTTTCCACCGCGCGCACCGCGGGAACTCCTGGTCATGGGCGCGACGACGGTGACCGAGCGGGAGCGGAAGTTCGATTTCGACGACGGCAGGCCGGTGCCCCGGCTGGCGGGTGTGGGTCCGGTGGCGGAGCAGGCGCCGCCGCGCGAGTCCCGCATCGACAACACCTACTTCGACACCCCCGACCTCCGCCTGGCGCGCGCCGGTGTGACCCTGCGCAGGCGCGTCGGCGGGGAGGACGCGGGCTGGCACCTCAAGCGACCCTCCGACGGTGGCGCCCGGCAGGAACTCCGGTTCCCGCCGGGGGACCCGATGCCGGACGAGCTCGTCGAGGCCGCCCGCGAGTGGACCGGTGGTGCGGACCTCGTGGAGGTCGCGCACCTGCGCGTCGACCGGTTCAGCCACGACCTCACCGGCTCCGACGGCCGTCGCCTGGCCGTGCTGACCGACGACCACGTCCACGGTGAGCGGGCCGGCGCGCAGGCGCACCTCGACCGGTGGCGGGAGCTGGAGGTCGAACTGGACGCCGGCCACCCGGACCTCCTGGAGACCCTCACCAGCGCCCTGCTGGCCGACGGTGTGCGGCCCGCGCACTGGCCGTCCAAGCTGCGCCGCCTGCTCGCCGCCGACCTGGCCGCGGACGCCGAGCGCGGCAACGCCGGCGAGGCCGTGATGACCTACATCCGCGCGCAGGTCGAGGCGATCCGGCAGCACGACGAGGGCGTCCGGCGCGGCGACGACGACTCGGTGCACCGGCTGCGGGTGTCGCTGCGCCGGTTGCGAAGCGCGTTGCGCGGTTACCGGCGCCTGTTCGTCCGCGACCGGGCGAAGACGCTGGCCGCGGAGCTGAAGTGGGCCGGGCGGGCGCTGTCGCGGGCGCGGGACGGCGAGGTGCGGCGGGAGACCCTGCTGGACGAGCTGGCGAAGTTCCCGCGCGACCCGGAGATCGAGCACGCGCGCCGCACCCTGCTGTCGCATTTGGACGAAACGGCCGAGCGGGACCGGGAGGCGCTGCTCGCGGCGCTGAACAGCGAACGGTACGCGCGGTTGCTGGGCGCGCTGGACCAGTGGGTCGCGGAACCGCCGCTGACGACGTCCGCGGAGTCCGGGCGGAAGGAGCTGCGCCGCGCCGTTCGCCGCGCCGAACGACGGTTGTCCGCGGCGGTGGGGGCGTTGCGGGACGCGCCGGACCCGGACGCGGCCCTGCACGAGGTGCGCAAGAAGGCCAAGACGGCCCGGTACGTGGCGGACGCGGCGCGCCCGGTGCTGGGCAAACGCCTCCGGTCGTGGCGGCGGGCGGTGAAGTCGGTGCACCGTGACCTCGGCGAGTACCACGACCTGGTCAGCGCGGGTGAGCTCGTGCGGGAGCGGGCGGGTGACTCGGCGAGCGCGGCGGACGCGTTCGTGTTCGGCCGGTTGTACGAGCGGGCGCGGATGCGGTGCACGGGGCTCCGGAAGGACTTCGAACGTGCGCGCCAGGACATGCCCGGCGCCCCGTGAACGGCGCTACCGTGGACCGATGGCGACCGTTGACGACGTGGCACGGCTGATCTCCGCCCTGCCCGAGGTGACCGAGGGCGAGCGGTACGGCCACCGCACGTGGTTCGTCCGCGGGAAGGCGTTCGCCTGGGTGCGCCCGTTCAGCAAGGCCGACCTGCGGCGCTTCGGCGAGGAAACACCGCCCGGCGGGCCGATCCTCGCGATCAAGGTGGAGGACCTCGGCGAGAAGGAGGCGATCCTGGCCGCGAACCCGGACGCCTTCTTCACGATCCCGCACTTCGACGGGTACCCGGCGGTGCTCGTCCAGCTGCGCGAGGTCGACCGGAAAGCCCTCCGCGACGCCCTGACCGACGGCTGGCTCGCCGTCGCGCCCGCCAAGCTCAGGACGGCACTACCCGGGTACCCCGCGAGCTGATGGTCGGGACCACCGACCGCGGCATCGCCCAGGAACCGGTGGACGGCGGCCCGGCGCGTCAGCGCGCGGGTGGACCGCCTGTCCCGTGTGGACGCTCCCGGTGACACTCAGATCGCGGTGCGCTGCCGGTCCGCGCGCAGTGCCGTCGTGAGCGCGTGGGCTTCCTTGAGCAGCAGCGCACCCATCTGCGCCCGGCGCGGCTCGCGGAAGCGCGACTCCACCCCCGTCAGCGTCAGCGCCCACGCGGGCTCGCCGGACGAGCCGAACACCGCCGCCGCCATGCCCCAGCTGCCCTCGACGACGAGCCCGGGGTTGACCGAGTAGCCGCGTTCCCGCGTCTCGGCGATCCGCTCGCGCAGGGGGCCCGGGGCGTGCGCGGCGCCCCACCGCCCGGTCAGGTCGACCCGCGCCAGGTACTCGTCGATCTCCCGGTCGGACAACAACGACAGCACGACCAGCCCGGCGGACACCACGCCCAGCGGGAACCGCGCGCCCTCGTAGAGCACGAACGAGCGGATGGGGAAGTCGCCGTCCTCACGCAGCAGGCACACCGTCTCGTCGCCGCGGCGGGCGGAGAAGAACGCACTCTCCCCGGTCGCCGCCGCGAGCCGGTGCACGCTGGCCCGGGCGTGCTGGGTGACGTCGTAGCGGGCGGCGGCCGACTCGCCCAGCAGGTACAGCTCCGGGCCGAGGTACCACTGCCCGCTGCGCTGGTCCCGGTCGACGAACCCCTCGTCCGCCAGCGCGGCGAGCAGCCGGTGGACCGTCGGCCGCGCCAGACCGGTCATCCGCGCCACCTCCGAGGTGGACGCACCGGGCTCGCCGGTGGTGGACAGGGCGCGCAGCACCAGGGCGGCGCGGCCGATCAGGTGGTCCGGGGGCATGCGCGCATTGTACGTCCACTCAGTGAACGCCTTGGCGCGAGTCGTTCATCAGACGAGAGATCCCGATCGCTCGCTTGACGGTGTTTCCGCAGGTCGGATTCACTGCGACGTAGTGCTCATCCCACGGACGCTCGAAGGAGAGTTCACGTGTCCAAGGTGTTCGGCGAGGCCGCCGACGCGATGGCCGGCGCGCTGCGTGACGGCATCACGATCGCGGTCGGCGGCTTCGGTCTCAGCGGTGTGCCCTACGACCTGATCGAGGTCGTCCGCGATTCCGGCATCCGCGACCTGACGATCGTGTCGAACAACATGGGCGTGGACGGCAAGGGCCTCGGACTGCTGCTGGAGAACAAGCAGGTCCGCAAGGTGGTCGCGTCCTACGTCGGCGAGAACAAGCTGTTCGCGCAGCAGTACCTGGACGGCACGGTCGAGGTCGAGTTCGCGCCGCAGGGCACGCTGGCCGAACGGATGCGCGCCGGTGGCGCCGGGATCCCGGCGTTCTACACGAAGACCGGCGTGGGCACGCCCGTCGCGGAGGGCAAGCCGCACGCCGAGTTCGACGGTGAGACGTACGTGCAGGAACGCGGGATCGTCGCCGACCTCGCGCTGGTGCACGCCCACACCGCCGACCGCGAGGGCAACCTCGTGTACCGGATGGCCGCCCGGAACTTCAACCCCGTCGTCGCCACCTGCGGGCGGGTGACCGTGGTGGAGACCGAGGTCCTGCTCGGCGGGTTCGTCGACCCCGATCTGGTGATCACCCCGGGTGTGTTCGTCGACCGCCTGGTGGTGGCGACGCCGCGGGAGAAGGAGATCGAGAAGCGCACGGTGCGCCCGCGGGCGCTCGCCGGAACGGAGGCGTGACGATGGGCTGGAGCCGCGACGAGATGGCCGCGCTGGCGGCGCGGGAGCTGCGTGACGGCGACTACGTGAACCTCGGCATCGGGATCCCGACACTGGTGGCGAACCACATCCCGGACGGCGTGCGGGTGACCCTGCAGAGCGAGAACGGGATCCTCGGCCTGGGCCCGTTCCCGGTCGAGGGCGAGGAGGACGCCGACCTGATCAACGCGGGCAAGCAGACGGTGACCGTCCTGCCCGGCGCGAGTTTCTTCGACTCGGCGACGTCGTTCGCGATGATCCGCGGCGGGCACGTCGACCTGGCGATCCTCGGTGCGCTGCAGGTGGCCGCCAACGGCGACCTGGCGAACTGGACCGTGCCCGGCGCGCTGGTGAAGGGCATGGGCGGCGCGATGGACCTGGTGGCCGGCACCAAGCGGATCATCGTCATCACCGACCACGTCGCCAAGGACGGCAGCCCCAAGATCGTCGAGAAGTGCACGCTGCCGCTGACCGGCGCCGGGGTCGTGGACCGGATCATCACGGACCTGGCGGTGCTCGACGTGACCCCGGAGGGCCTCCGCCTGGTGCGCACCGCCCCCGGGGTGACGGCGGAGGAGCTGCGGGAGAAGACGGGTGCGGAGGTGCTGGCGCCGGTGGCGGCCTGAGGCGGGTTGGCTGCGGCGGTTGGGCGGAGTTGCGCGGGAGTTCGGCTCGGGCTGGCCGTGCGGTGCGGGTGGCGTCGGTCCGGGCGCGCCGCGCGCCCCTGGCCCATTGCTCCCCCTGCGAAGCGGGCACGTCCGCCGTCCAGCGCGGCGCCCGTCCCGCCCAGCGCTGCGCCCTCCTGCGCGGCGCGCCTCCTGTCGAGCACGGCGCCGGTCCTGCCCAGCGCTGCGCCCGTCCTGCCCAGCGCGCCTCCTGTCGAGCCCGGCGCGGTAGTTCCGCTCGGCGCGCCTCCGGCCTGCCGCTTCCCGGTGCCCGGCGCGGTAGTTCGGCCCGCCGCGCCTCCGGCCTGCCGCTTCCCGGTGCCGGCGCAGCAGTTCCGCCCGCCGGCCCGGTGCCCGGCGCGCCTCCGGCCCGCCGCTTCCCGGTGCCCGCCGCGCCTCCGGTCCGGCGCTTCCCGGTGCCCGGCCCGGCAGTTCCGCTCGGCGCGCCTCCGGTCCAGCGCTTCCCGGTGCCCGGCGCAGCAGTTCCGCCCGCCGGCCCGGTGCCCGGCGCGCCTCCGGTCCGCCGCTTCCCGGTGCCCGCCGCGCCTCCGGTCCGGCGCTTCCCGGTGCCCGGCGCGGCAGCTCCGCCCGCCCGCCGGGCGCCGGCGCCCCTACTTGCGCCAGATCAGCGGGTTGGCGCTGTAGTCGTTGCCGTCGTACTTGACGGCCACCACCGTGTCCCCCGCGGCGGCGGCGTCCAGGTCGAACGTCTCGTACTTCGCGCCGGGGTGGTCGAAGTCGCCGGGGGACATGCGTGGCGAGCAGCTCGGGATGCCGCCGGTGATGAACGTTCCCGTCGTCTCGCCGTTGCCGAGGAGGGCGTCGAGCTGCGGGCCGTTCTTCGTGCCGAAGTCGGCGCCGCTGAGGTTCTCCACCGTGTAGTGGGTGCAGTACGGGGTCAGGCCCTCGGCGTCCGAGCCGAACTTGGCGCGGAACTCGGCCTGGTCGGCCTGGTCGATCGACGTCACGGTGATCGCCAGCTGCCCCTTGTTGAGCCCGTCGTCGTAGTCGACCACCGCCCGCTGCCCGAGGGCGAGTGACGTCCCCGGCGGCGTGACGGGCTCGGCGACCGGCGGCGGCGCACTGCTGCTCGCACTCGTGGTGGCCGGCGCGGCACTGTCCGAACCGGACTCACCGCACGCGGTGGCGGTGAGCGCGACCGCCGCCGTCATCACTGCCAGTGCAAGGTTTCCACGCTTCACGGCCGTAATATGCCATGCGGTCACACGGTTGCCGGACCCGGGCGCCGGAACGCCGCGCGGTAGGCGTTCGGCGTGGTCCCGACCACGCGGCGGAACCGTTCCCGGAACGCCGTCGGGGACCCGAAACCCACCTGGCCGGCGATGCGGTCCACCGGGTGCCCCGTCGTCTCCAGGAGGTACTGCGCCTGCCGGATCCGCTCCCGGTGCAGCCACTGCACCGGTGTCGTCCCGGTGTGCTCGCGGAACCGGCGGTTCAGCGACCGCGTGCTGAGCCCCGCGCGCGCCGCGATGTCGGCCAGCGTCAGCGCGTCCCCGAGGTGGTCGGACATCCACCGCAGCACCGGTTCCAGCACCGAACCGCGCGGCACGGGCGGCTGGTCGTGCACGATGAACTGCGCCTGACCGCCCTCCCGTTCCAACGGCATCACCGACAACCGTGCCGCGTCGGCGGCCACCGCGGACCCGTGGTCGCGCCGCACCAGGTGCAGGCACAGGTCCAAGCCGGCCGCCGCCCCCGCCGACGTCAGGAACTGGCCGTTGTCGACGTAGAGCACGTCCGGGTCGACCTCGACCTCCGGGAACCGTTGCGCCAGCAGGTCGGCGGCCAGCCAGTGCGTGGTGGCGCGCAACCCGTCCAGCAGCCCGGTGGCGGCCAGGACGAACGCGCCCGAGCAGATCGACGCCAGCCGCGCCCCGTTCGCGGCCGCCTTGCGCAGCTCGTCGAGCACCTCCTCCGGCACCGGCACCGCGGGGTCCGCGCAGCCGGGCAGGACGATCGTGTCCGCGTCGGCGAGGGCGTCGAGCCCCCACTCGGCCCGCAGCGAGAACGTGCCGGCGTCGACCGTCGGCGTCGGCGCGCAGACCCGCACCCGGTAGGCGGGGCGGCCGTCGGGCAGCCGGGTGCGGGTGAACGCCTCGATCGGGGTGGCCAGGTCGAACGGGACCACCCCGTCCAGCGCCAGCACGGCGACGGTGTGCATGGCCACAACATAGGTCCTCGCCACGACCCCCGGCCAGGCGTGTCGCGGGAAACGCCTGCTCGCAGCGGTTGGCCAGAATCCGTGGGAAGGTGGCAATCCCGCCACTTCCGGCGATCACCGGCGGTCGTTACCGTCCGGGCCCGTGACGAAAGTTCTGCTCTCCCTCCACGTGCTCGCGGCCCTGATCGCGATCGGTCCGGTCGCCGTCGCGGCCAGCATGTTCCCCGCCGCCGCCCGCCGCGCCACCGGTGGCACCGACCGCGATGTCGCCGTGCTGCGCACGCTGCACCGCATCTGCCGGGTCTACGCCGCGATCGGCATCGCGATCCCGGTGTTCGGGTTCGCGACGGCCGGAAGCCTTGGCGTGACAGGGGATGCGTGGGTGGTGGTGTCCATTGTGCTCACCGCGATCGCCGCCGCCGTGCTGGTGCTGGTGATGTTGCCGCGCCAGCAGGGCATCCTGGACGGGATCGGCGAAGGCACCGGACCCGGCCGCCGTGCGCCCGCCCGGCTGGCGATGTACACCGGGATCTTCAACGTCCTGTGGGCCGCCGTCACCGTCCTGATGATCGTCCGCCCGGGCTCCACGACCAGCGCCTGACCGGCCCGGGCCGACGCCGGCGCTCAGCCCGCGGCGTCCGGAAGGTCACGGCCGGCTGCTTCGCGGGCCTCGTCGAGGGAGGCGGCGACCGTCAGGATGCGGTCGAGCCCGGTCATCTCCAGCGGCCGCGTCACGACCGGGGTGGGGCAGACCAGCGCGAGCGCCTGCTCGGCGGAGTGGCATTCGGCCGCGGTCTCCACCAGCACGGCCAGCCCGACGGAATCCAGGTGCTCGACGTCGGACAGGTCGATGATGAGCGTGGTCAGCGGGACGGGCGCGGTGCTGTCCCGGGCGTCCTTGACGGCTTCGCGGACCCGGGGGGCCGTCGTGAGGTCGACGTCTCCGGCGACGGTGACGATGGCTTCGCTTCCCTCGCGCGTCCACCGGGTGGCGAAGGCCTGCGGCACGGATTCCTCCATCGTCGTCCTCATCAGGCCGACCAGCTTATCGGCTCACGGCATTCGTCACCGCACCACGGGTGGCAGGCCGAACGCCGGAAAGTGCTCCGGGCCGATGAACGACGTGATTTCCGCTATCCGGCCCCGCCGCGGGGTGAGCACGTTGATCGACCACCCCCGGAACGGCCCGCCCGCCGGGGAGCGCAGGTAGGAGGCCACCGCGGGCTGCCCGTTGGCGCTGGTCAGGCGGTGCCGCCAGTCGCCGCACGAGCTCAGCGGGTACCGGCGGGCGAAGGACATCACCGCGTCGATCCCGCGGTACCAGTGCGGCATCGGTGGCATCGACCACGTGACGTCCTCGGTCAGCAGCGCCACCAGCGCGTCCGCGTCACCGCGTTCGAGCGCGCTGGCGTAGTCCGACGCGAGCGTGCGTACCCGCGCGTCGCCGGACGTCTCCGCGGGCGCGGGCATGACCCGCCGGGCGCGCTGCAGGGCGGAGTTCACCGACGCCGTCGACGTCTTCATCATCTCCGCGATCTCGGCCGCGGAGAAACCCAGGACCTCGAACAACACCAGCGCCGCGCGCTGGTTGCCCGGCAGGTGCTGCAGGGCGGCCACGAACGCCAGCTCCACCGCCTCCCGCCGCTCCGCTCGCGCGTCCGGCTCCGTGGGGTAAGGGCCCAGCCAGGCGACGTCGGTGCGTGGGACGTCGCCGGGTACCACGTGATCGCTCGAGGGCCCGAGGTCGACCGGCAGTGCCCGTCGGCCGCGGCCTTCGGCGGCGTCCAGGCAGACCCGGGTGGTCACGGTGTAGAGCCAGGACCGCAGCGACGCCCGCCCCTCGAACCGGTCCAGCCCGCGCCACGCCCGCAGCAGCGCTTCCTGCAGGGCGTCGTCGGCGTCGTGCACCGAGCCGAGCATCCGGTAGCAGTGCGCGTGCAGTTCCCGGCGCAGCGGCCCGACCAGCCGCGTGAACGCCGCGTCGTCCCCGGCGCGCGCCCGCTGGAGATCTGCGGCGATTTCGGTCACGAGCGATGATTCTGCCCGACGGCGGCGGTCACACCCTCGAACCCACTCGCGATCAGGAGGAACCATGAACCGGATCGTCACCGCGGGGACACTGCGCGTGCCCGGGGCCGAGCTGTACCACGAGAGCCGCGGCACCGGCCCGCTCGTGGTGCTCGTCGGCGCACCGATGGACGCGCGGCCGTTCGCCCCGCTCGCCGAGCTGCTCGCCCTCGACCACACCGTCCTCACCACCGACCCGCGCGGCATCAACCGCAGCCCGGTCGACGACCCGGACCAGGACTCGACGCCGGAGACGCGCGCCGACGACCTGGCCCGGCTCATCACGCACGCCGACGCCGGTCCCGCCGTCGTGCTGGGTTCCAGCGGCGGCGCGGTGAGCGTGCTCGCGCTCGCCCAGGCCCGGCCCGACCTCGTGCGCACGGTCATCGCGCACGAACCGCCGTTGTCCGAGCTGCTCCCCGACCGCGACCGGCTGCGCGAGCAGGGTGAGGACGTCATCGCCACGCATTTCGCGGGCGACCGCACCGGTGCGATGCGCAAGTTCCTGGCCATGGCGGAGATCGACCTGCCCGAGCCGGTCTTCGCGGCGGTGTTCGGCCAGGAGCCGAGCCCGCAGGACCGGGCCGACGCGGACTTCCAGTACGCCCACATGTACCGGCCCACCACGCGCTGGCTGCCCGACGCCGGCAAGCTGCGTGCGCTCGGTGACCGCCTGCTGATCGGGCTGGGCGAGGAGTCCGGCGGGCAGCTGTGTGAGCGCACTTCGGCGGCTCTCGCGGGTCTGGTGGGCCTCGAGCCAACGCTGTTCCCCGGCGGGCACACCGGCTTCGCGGAGGCTCCCGAGGCGTTCGCCGCGCGGTTGCGGGAGGTGCTCTGACGCCCGAGGTCTCAGGACGGTAAAGGTCTGCGACCGTCACTGGCTTTCCGGCATGGTGGGGATCTAGGTTGCCAGGGAACTAGTCAAACCTTTGATCTTCTTTCCAACGGCGGGAAGGGACGGCCCATGACGCAGACCCCCGAGGCACAGGCGAGCCGCACGCACGACGCGGGGCAGCTCCGCCGCGTCGTCGGTGCGAGCCTCGTCGGTACGACGATCGAGTGGTACGACTTCTTCATCTACGCCTCGGCCGCGAGCCTGGTGTTCGGCAAGCAGTTCTTCCCCTCGCTGGACGGCACGGCGGCGCTGCTGGCCTCGTTCGCGACGCTCGGCGTGAGCTTCGTGGCCCGGCCGATCGGCGGGATCGTCGCCGGTCACCTGGGCGACCGGCTGGGGCGCAAGGCGGTCCTCGTCGCGACCCTGCTGCTGATGGGGCTGTCCACGATCGGCGTCGGGCTGCTGCCCGGCTACGACTCCATCGGCGTCGCCGCGCCGATCCTGCTCGTCGCGCTGCGCCTGCTGCAGGGTCTGTCGGCCGGCGGCGAGTGGGGCGGCGCGGCGCTGATGTCGGTCGAGCACGCCCCCGCGGGACGGCGCGGCTACTTCGGGTCGTTCCCGCAGATCGGCGTGCCGATCGGGCTGCTGCTGGCGAACCTGGTGTTCTTCACCGTGTCCGCCGTGACCACCGACGACCAGTTCGCGCGGTGGGGCTGGCGCATCCCGTTCCTGCTCAGCGTCGTGCTCATCGCGGTCGGGTTCTTCGTGCGGGCCCGGGTGTCGGAGAGCCCGGTGTTCAGCGAGCTGCGCGCCCGACGCGCCCGCAGGTCCGCGCCGCTGGCCGAGCTGCTGCGCACCAACCGCCGCGAACTGGTGATCGCGATCGGCCTGTTCATCGCCAACAACATGGTCGGCTACATCCTGATCGCGTTCATCAACTCCTACGGCACCCGCACGCTCAAGCTGTCCAGCACGACGATGCTGTTCGTCGGCATGGTCGGGGCCGTCGCGTGGGGCGTGTTCACCATGCTGGCCGGTGCGTGGTCCGACCGCTGGGGCCGGCGGCGCACCTATCTCGTCGGCACGATCGCGATGGCGGCCTGGACGTTCCCGTTCTTCCTGCTGTTCGACACCCGCTCGCTGCCGCTGATGCTGCTGTCGGTGATCGCGCTGGCGTTCGGGCTCGGGCTCACCTACGGCCCGCAGGCCGCGGCCTACAGCGAGCTGTTCCCGGTCGGCATCCGCTACAGCGGGGTCTCCTTCGCCTACGCCTTCGGCGCGATCCTCGGCGGCGGGTTCGCGCCGCTGGTGTCGACGTGGCTGGTGGGGGAGACCGGCACGTCGCTGTCGGTGTCCGCGTACATGCTGCTGGCCTGCCTGGTGACCCTGGCGGCGGTGCTGGCGCTGCGTGAGAAGCCGGCCGCCGAGCGGGAGGCGTTCGTCACCGGCGCCGCGTAGTCAGCGGCGCCGCTCGGGCGGGAACTCGGTGTCCACCCGCTCCTCCTCGTGGTAGGTGCGCTCCTCCGCGTAGGCCTCGTAGGCGCGGTGGTCGGCCTCGGTCTCCGGTGGGCCGACCAGCGCGCGGGGGTGCAGCCGGTCCTTGAGGACGACGTTGAGCTGCGCGCCGAGCAGGGTCACGATGGCCTGCAGGTAGAACCACCACAGCAGCGTGATGACGGTGGCGAAGGTGCCGTAGGTGTTCTGCGCGCTGCTCAGGTAGCGGCTGATGATCAGCGACGAGAGCGTTTGCATGATCCAGAACAGCACGCCGGACAGCACGGCGCCGGGCAGCACGTCGCGCAGCGTGATCTCCCGGTCGGTCAGGATCCGGAACGCGGCGACGAACAGCCCGATGTCGAGCACGATCGCGATGGCGTAGCCGGCGATCCGGCCCAGCCAGCTCACGTGCAGCAGATCCGTGCCGCTCGAGACGAACCCGGTGACCACCGTGCTGGCCACCAGTCCGACGCCGACGGTCGCGAGCACGAGCACGCTGCGGCCGATCTGCCTGGGCAGGCTCGGCCGCGCGTGGTAGGGCAGTTCCCACACCGCGTTGAACGCGGTCTGCGTCGCGCGCACCACCGCCAGCCCGCTCCACAGTGCGGTGACCAGCCCCAGGATGAGCGCCCACCAGGAGCCGCCGAGTCCCTGTATCGACGACGGGTCCAGCAGCGGGAGCATCGAGCGGAGGTGCCCCAGGACGTCGCCCTTGACGTTGTCCGGCACGAGGAACCCGAGCAGCGTGATCAGGACGAGGAACAGCGGGAAGATCGAGAAGAACGCCCAGAAGGCGATCATGGCCGCCATGCGCGTCGACTGGTCCTCGAGGAACTTGCGGATCACCGCGACCGGCACCGACAGCGACTTGTACTCCTGCTGCACCGCGTCCGCGCGCTCGAGACCGGCTCTCGCCCGGCTCACCACGGTTTCCCTGCCCTGCTCGCTCACGGTCGGCTCCCCACCGTCGGCGTTCGCTCGTGGCGGTGGCTACCCCGGATGCGGCGCGTCAACCAGCCGTCGACAGGCGCGCGTCGCCCAGCGTTTCGCGCAGCACGGCGCGGTGCGTCGGCTTCGCCTCCTCGTAGCGGCGCCGGCCGGCGTCGGTGAGCGTGACGAAGATGCCGCGCCGGTCCTGCTCGCACATCGCGCGCTCGACCAGCCCTTCCTTCTCCAGGCGGGCGACCAGGCGCGAGGTGGCGCTCTGGCTCAGGTGCACGGCCTCGAGGAGGTCGGCGGAGCGGCACTTGCGGTCGCAGGTCGCCAGCCGCTCCAGGGCCTCGAACTCGCTCACCCCGATGCCGTGCGCGTCCTGCAGGCGGCACTCCAGTTCGCCGGAGACGGTGGCGTGCAACGCCAGCAGCTCGTGCCACTGGCGCACGACCGTGCTTTCGGCGACGTCACCCATGGCGACACCATAGCATGCACGCGAATCTGATGCAAACACATTAAATCCTCTTGCATTAGATGCGCGTGCATGTATTCTGGCTGCCATGACTTCTCCTGCGCACCTGTCCACCTCGTCGACGCGGTGGGACGCACGGCTGTGGGCCGTGCTGTTGACCGTGTCCGTCGTCGTGGGCCTGGACGCCCTCGACGTGTCGATGGTCGGCGTCGCGCTGCCGTCCATCCAGGCCGACCTCGGCCTGTCCACGAGCGCGCTGCAGTGGGTCGTGAGCGGGTACGTCCTCGGCTACGGCGGGCTGCTGCTGCTCGGCGGCCGGACCGCCGACCTGCTGGGCCGCCGCCGGGTGTTCCTGGTCGCGGTGGCCGTGTTCGCGGTCGCCTCGCTGCTCGGCGGCCTCGTCGACGACGGCGCGCTGCTCATCGCGAGCCGGTTCGTCAAGGGGCTCGCGGCCGCGTTCACCGCGCCGGCCGCGCTGTCCATCATCACCACGACGTTCCAGGAGGGCCCGGCCCGCAACCGCGCGATCAGCATCTTCGCGGTGTTCGGGGCGAGCGGGTACTCGGCGGGCCTGGTGTTCTCCGGGCTGCTGACCGAGGTCGGCTGGCGCTGGACGTTCCTGCTGCCGGTGCCGATCGCGCTCGTCGCGCTGGTGTCCGCGATCAAGGTCGTGCCGCAGTACGACCGGGACCACTCGGTGGGCGGGTACGACCTGCCCGGCGCGATCACCGGTGCCGCCGGTTCGCTGCTGCTGGTGTTCGGGGTCGTGGAGGCGCCCGATGCCGGATGGGCCTCGCCGCGGACGCTGATCACCTTCGTCCTCGCGGTGGCGCTGCTGACCGCGTTCGTGCTGATCGAGAAGCGCAGCAGCCACCCGCTGCTGCGGCTGGGCATCCTGCGGTCCGGACCGCTCGCGCGGGCGAACCTCGGCGCGGCCCTGTTCTTCGGGGCCTACATCGGGTTCCAGTTCGTCGTGATGCTGTACCTGCAGGACGTGCTGGACTGGTCGGCGCTGCAGACCGCGCTCGGGTTCCTGCCGGCCGCGCTGATCGTCGCGTTCGCCTCCCCGCGGATCGAGCCGCTGATCGACCGGGTCGGCACGCCGCGCACCATCCTCGGCGGCGTGGTGGCGCACGTGCTCGCGTATGCGCTGTTCCTGCGGATCGACGAGCACTCCGGGTACGCGGGTTCGGTGCTGCCGAGCATGATCCTGCTCGGCATCGGCTTCACGCTGGCGTTCTCGTCGCTGAACATCCAGGCGACGACCGGGATCAGCGACCACGAACAGGGGCTGGCCGGCGGGCTGCTGAACACGTCACTACAGGTCGGTGGGGCGATCGGGCTGGCGATCGTGACGGCGGTGCTCACCGGCAGCGGTGAGGGTTCGCTGCTGACCGGGCTGACGCCGGCGCTGGTGGTCATCACCGGCATCGCGGCGCTGGGGTTGCTGGTCGCGATCTCCGGCGCCGTGCGGCCCCGCCGTGCCGCGGAGCCGGAGCTCGCGCGGGTCTGACGGCACGGGGTTGCCGGGGGCCCGTCCTCGGGGACGGGCCCTGCTCGCGCGAGAGGCGGTCGGCGCGGGGCAGGCGGTGCCAGGACCGCCGACCCCTGAAACCGCGGTGAAGCCCTGCTGAAGCCGCCCCCTCCGAAGCTGGTTCCACCACACCAGCTCACACCGAGGAGGGGGCGTTGACCACCACCACGACCACCCCGGCCATCGAGGTCGCCGGGTTGCGCAAGGCGTTCGGGGACAAGGTCGTGCTCGACGGGATCGATCTGCGCATCCCGGCGGGCTCGATCTTCGCCCTGCTCGGGCCCAACGGCGCGGGCAAGACGACCGTGGTCCAGATCCTGTCGACCTACCTGCGGGCCGACTCGGGCGGCGTCCGCGTCGCCGGGCACGACGTCGCGAAGGCCGCCGACGACGTGCGCGCCGCCATCGGCGTCACCGGCCAGTTCTCCGCCGTCGACAACAAGCTCACCGGCGAGGAGAACCTCCGGCTGATGGCGGACCTGCACCACCTGCCGCGCGCCGAGGGCCGTCGACGGGCCGCCGATCTGCTCGAGCGCTTCGACCTTCTCGAGGCGGCGAAGAGGCTCGCGTCCGTCTACTCCGGGGGCATGCGCCGCCGCCTGGACCTCGCCATGAGCCTGATGGGCGAGCCGCGCGTCATCTTCCTCGACGAGCCGACCACCGGCCTCGACCCGCGCAGCCGCCACACCATGTGGGACATCATCCGCGATCTCGTCGCGCGCGGCGTCACCGTCTTCCTCACCACCCAGTACCTCGAGGAGGCCGACGAGCTCGCCGACCGCATCGCGGTGCTCGACCACGGCGTCCTCGTCGCCGAGGGCAGCCCGGCCGAGCTCAAGCGCCGCATCCCCGGCGGGCACGTCCAGCTCACCTTCGCCGACGCCCGATCCCTCGACATCGCCGCCCGCACCTTCGGCGAGGTGTCCCGCGACGATGAAGCGCTGACCCTGCAGATCCCCGGTGACGGCGGCGTCCGCTCGCTGCGCGCCCTGCTCGACCGGATGGACCACGCCGGAATCGAGCCCGAGGGCCTGTCCGTCCACACGCCCGACCTCGACGACGTCTTCTTCGCCCTGACCGGCCACCCCACCGAAGAGAAGGTCTCCCGCTGATGCACGCGCTCACCGACTCGGCCACCATGCTGCGGCGCAACCTCCGCCACGCGCTGCGCTACCCGTCCATGACGTTCGGCGTCGCCGCCACCCCGATCATCATGCTGCTGCTGTTCTACTACGTCTTCGGCGGTGCGATCGGCGGCGGGCTCACCGGTGCGCCCGCGGGCGGCGACTACCTCGCCTACCTGGTGCCCGGGATCCTGCTCCTGACCGTGGGGTCGGCCACGATGCCCGTCGCGGTGGCGATCCGCACCGACCTGACCGAGGGCATCGTCGCCCGCTTCCGCACCATGGCCATCGCCCGCGCGTCCGTCCTCACCGGACACGTCGTGGGCAACGTGATCCAGACCGTGATCAGCGTGGTGCTGGTGCTCGGCGTGGCCCTGCTGATGGGGTTCCGCACCTCCGCCGGGTTCGCCGACTGGCTGCTGGTGGCCGCCGTCCTGCTGCTGCTCTCGCTCGGCCTGAGCTGGTTGTCCGCCGCGCTCGGCCAGATCTCCAAGACGCCCGAGGGCGCCAGCAACGTCGTGCTGCCGATGACGTTCCTGCTGCCGTTCCTGTCCAGCGCGTTCGTGCCCGTGGACTCGATGCCCGCCGGCATCCGCTGGTTCGCCGGGTACCAGCCGTTCACCGCGGTGATCGAGACGCTGCGCGGGCTGCTGGCCGGCAGCCCGGTCGGCTGGTACGGCTGGGCGGCCGTGGGCTGGGGTGCGGGCATCGCGGTCTTCGGCTACGCCTGGTCGAAGGCCCTGTTCAACCGCGAACCGGCTCGCTGACCAGGTCCAGCGCCGCCGCGAGCAGGTCCGCGGGCCCCAGGCCGGCGTAGGCCGACACCGCGTCGGAGTACGCCGGCCCGTCCGCGTTCTCGGCCGCGGCCCGGATCCCGGCCGGGCTCATCGTCGGCTGGAAGTTGCGCAGGAACCCCAGGCGCTCGCCCAGCGCGATCAGCCGCACGCCGCTCGTGTCGCCGCGGTCCAGGGCCACCATGCCCGCCGCCACGAGCACCGCCCCGCGCACCGGCATCCCGATCAGGTAGGCGGGCAGCTTCGCCGCCCGGTCGCTGAACAACGGGGGGATCAGCGCGGGGAGTTCGCCGACCAGGTCCGCGACCAGGTCCAGCCGTCCGTGCTGCGCGTGCGCGACGACGGTGACCGAAATCAGCTCCAGCGTCCAGGAGTCGAGGCCGGCCGCGTCGCGCAGGCCGAGGAAACCGCTGTCGCGCTGCCGGGCGAGGGCCTGCCGCCACAGCGCGAGACCGCGCTCGACCTCGTTGCGGGCCAGCGCGACCTCGGCGCGCACGCCCATGTCGAAGATGAGCACGTCGAACCGGTCTTCCACGCCCGCGGAGCCGGACCCGGCGAGCAGCCGTTCGGCCTCGTCGACCTCACCCGCCTGCAGCGCCGCGAGCATCAGGCCCCACCGGATCCCGAGCGTGTCGGGCCAGGGCGTCAGATCCTCGAGCAGCCGCGTGGCCACCCGCAGGTGCCGCGCGGCCGACGCCGCGTCGCCGCGTTGAAGGTACAACTCGCCGACGCGGGCGTGTGCCATCAGCCGCAGCCACGAACCGCCCGCGTCCTCGGCGGCTTCGAGCATGCGCAGGGCCGCGGCGAGCGCCTCGCCCGCGTCGCCCTCGGTCTCCCACCGGTAGCTGTCCACAGCCCGTGCGGCATAGGCGAGAAGCGGGAAATCGCTGTCGCACAAGGCGTTCAGCGCACGCCGGTCGGCGAGCATGATCTCGGGGAACGCGCACAGCACGGTCGACAGCGCCCGGATCACGGTGGTGGGTGGCGCCGCCGGCAGCCGCCGCAGGACCACCAGCGAGCGCACCGCGCGGGGCCCCCGGAGCATGAAGGTCGCCGACGTGCAGACCGCGGCCGCGGTGCGGGTCACCTCGACGAACTCCGGCTGCGGGCGGAAGCGTGCCAGCACGTCCGGGACCTCGACGGTCAGGCCGGCCAGCCGGTTGAAGTTGGAGTCGAACACCCACAAGGCGCCCAGGGCCGCGGTGGTGGCCGCGACCGTCGGGCCGTCGGCGCGCTCGAGGCCCAGCCGGAGCGCGGCCGCGAGGTTGTCCCGTTCGGCCCGGATCCGTTCGGTCGCCCCGGCGGGGTCGTCCACGAACACCGGTTCGTGGTGCGCCAGACCGAAATCCCGGGCCCAGGCCAGGAAATCGCCGGTGACGCGGGCGGTTCCGCCGGCCTCGGCGAGGCGGGCGGCGGCGAA
The DNA here is from genome assembly GCF_030814215.1 of Amycolatopsis thermophila. NCBI lineage: Bacteria > Bacillati > Actinomycetota > Actinomycetes > Pseudonocardiales > Pseudonocardiaceae > Amycolatopsis > Amycolatopsis thermophila. The sequence goes on from NZ_JAUSUT010000001.1 coordinate 3,794,935, forward strand.
CTCGCGCACCGTCTCCAGCATCCGGAACCGCGTGCCGGTAGCGGTGTCGCTCACCTTGAGCAGGGACTGCCGGGACAGCTCGTCGAGGACGTCGAGCGTGTCACCCTCGCCCAGCAGGTGCCGTGCGGAGTCCTCGGTGAACCCGCCGGGGAAGACCGACAGCGCGCGCAGCGCGGCCTGCGCGGGTTCGTCGAGCAGGTGCCAGCTCCAGTCGACCACCGCTTCCAGCGTGCGGTGCCGCTGCGGCGCGTCACGCGGGCCGCCGCGCAGCAGGGCGAAACGGTCGGTGAGCCTGCGGGCGATCTCGGTGACCGACAGGACCCGCACCCGCGCGGCGGCGAGCTCCACCGCCAGCGGCAGCCCGTCCAGGCGGCGGCACAGCTCGGTCACCGCGCCTTCGGGCAGGTCGGCATCCGGGCGCGCGGCGCCGGCGCGTTCCGTGAACAGCTCGACGGTGGCGGACAGGTCCAGCTCCGGCAGCGGGTAGACCGATTCCGACGACAGGGCCAGCGGCGCGCGGCTGGTGGTGAGCACCCGCAGGTCGCGGGTCATCGAGACCAGCGACCCGACCAGCTCGGCGACGCCGTCGAGGACCTGCTCGCAGTTGTCCAGGATCAGCAGAGCCGGCGCGGCGCCGAGGACCTCGGCGATCCCGGTCAGCTCGTCGCGCGGGACCGGGGACGGGGACCGGCGCAGCCCGCCGACCCCGAGCGCGGTGGCGACGTGGCGCACCACGTCCTCGTCGGCGCGCACGGCGGCCAACGGGACGAAGTGCACCACCGGCTGCTCGGCGGCGCGGCCGACGGCGTGCGCGACACGGGTCTTGCCCAGCCCGCCCGGGCCGGCGATCGTGGTGACCCGCGACCGCCGCAGCAGGTTCCGGATCGCCGCGAGATCGTCGGCCCGGCCGAGCAGCGGATTGGGTTCGTGCGGGATGCCGTGCCGCGCGACCGGCGCGCTCGCGGCGAGCGTTTCCCGGTGCCACGCCTGGAGTTCCGCACCGGGATCGGTGCCCAGGTCGTCGCGCACGGCCCGGCGGTAGGTCTCGTACCGGGCCAGCGCGGCGGACGGTCCGGCCGTGGCGGACTCCGAGCGCAGCAGCTCCAGCAGCACCTCCTCGTCGCGTGGTCGCTCGCGCGCGGCTTCGGCCAGCGGCTCGGCCGCCTCGGCGTGGCGGCCCAGCCGGGACAGCGCCAGCCCACGGGCGCGCACCAGGAACCGGTGTGCGGGACGGTGTTCGCGGCGCAGCGCGGACAGCGGGCCGAGGCCGTCGTCCGCCGAACCGTCCCACAACCGCAGGCCGGCCTCGGCCTCGGCGAGCGCGGTCCGGGGATCGCCGGAGCGGGCCGCCGCGGCGTGCTGGTGGAGAGCGGTCGCGTCGACCTGGTCCGGCCTCAGCGTGAGCCGGTACCCGGTCGGCGTGCTGGCGATCAGGTCGGCGCCCAGCTGCGCACGCGCCCGCGAGACGAGGATCTGGAGCGCCTTCACCGGGTTCTCCGGCTGCTCGTCCGGCCACAGCCCGTCGACGAGACGCCCGGTGCCGCACCCGGCAGGCAGGTCGGCGGCGAGCAGCGCGAGGAGGTCCCGCAGGCGCCGCGCGGTGATCTCCCGGCCGCGGCAGGTCACCTGCGACAACAGGCGCAGCTCGACGGTCACCCCGGTAGGTTGGAACGTCCGCGGGGCGCCTTCTCCTGGCTCAGCGCGGCCCAGTGGAGTTTCTCCTGTTCCCGCCGCGGCAGGCCGGCGACCACGAGGTCGTAGGAGTCCTCGACCATCTCCCGGACCAGGTCGTCGGGCACCGAGCCGTCCAGGACGACGGTGTTCCAGTGCCGCTTGTTCAGGTGGTAGCCGGCCGAGATCGCCTCGTGGTCGCGCCGCAGCTGCACCGCCAGGTCGGGGTCGCACTTCAGGCTGACCCGCAGGGGGCGGGAGTTCAGCGGGCTGAGCGCGAACATCTTGCCGGCGACCTTGAACACGCTGTTGGCCTCGTCGAACGGGAACTCCTCGCGGGCCCCCGGGAACGTCAGGCACAGCTCCTTCAGCTCGGCAGGCGTCATGTGCCCAGACTAGCGAGGGGTTGACACATTCCCATATGGGTATATATTTGGGTCATGGCAAGGGCGGCGACGACAGCGGACGCGTTCAACGCGGTGGCCGAACCGCGGCGGCGGCAGATCCTCGACCTCCTGGCGGACGGGGAGAAGCCGGTGAACGACCTGGTGTCGGTGCTCGGGCTGGCTCAGCCGCTGGTGTCGAAGCACCTGCGGGTCCTGCGGGAGGTGGGTCTGGTGGAGGTGCGCGACTCGGGGCGTCAGCGGGTGTACCGCCTCAACGCCCGCCCGTTGAAGGACATCCACGACTGGGTCAGCGGGTACCGGCGGTGGTGGTCCGAGCGCTTCGACCGCATGGACGTGGTTCTGGCGGAACTGAAGGAATCGGAGGACGGAGATGAGCACGGTGACGAGTAGCGGTACGGCAGTGGTGACGCTCCCGGCGGACAACCAGATCCTGATCACGCGGGAGTTCGACGCGCCGGCGCGGCTGGTGTGGAAGGCCTGGACGACGCCGGAGCTGATCAAGCGCTGGTGGGCGGGTGAGCGGGGCGAGGTGACCTCCGTCGAGGTCGACCTGCGGGTCGGCGGGCGGTGGCGGCACGTGATGGTGGCCGACGGTGGGTTCGAGGTCGCCTTCCACGGTGAGTACCGGGAGATCGTGGAGCACGAGCGGATCGTGTCGACGGAGGTGTTCGAAGGCATGGCGGGCGCGCACTCGCTGAACACGCTGACCCTGACCGAGCGCGACGGGCGCACCACGCTGACCGTGCTGGCCGAGTACCCGAGCAAGGAGGTGCGGGACGGTCACATCGAGTCCGGGATGGAAGGCGGGATGCAGGAGTCGCTCGACAAGCTCGAACAGGTGGCGGCTTCGCTCGGCTGAGGGCGGGTCGCCGGTGGGGGCCACGGGCGCGTGGCCCCCACGGTTGCGGTTGCGGCCGGGGCCGTCGGGCGGGGGCGCGGGTGCGGCGGGGGTGCCGCGGGCGCCTCGGTCGGCCCGCGATGGGTGCTGGCAGGCTCGCGAGGTGGTGCTGCGCCGGGCGGTCCTCGCGGGGAGTCGACAGGCCGGGGGACGCTGGCAGGCCGTGCGGGGCGGTACTGTGCCGGGAGGTCCGCGCAGGGCGCCGCGTCAGGTGTGCGCCGGCAGTGGATGGCCCCAGCGTGCGGCGCGAGCGGCCGCCAGCGCCCAGCCCGGGTGCGCGCAGCCCGCGAGTGCCCGGCCCCGCAAGGACCGGGGCTGCGAGCGCTGGCCCGCGACCGCGGCGCGCGCCCGGCGACGGACCGCGTGGCCTGCGCGCCCGGCCCGCAGCGTCCGGTCCGCGAGCGCCCGCCCGCCCGCGAGCGCCCGGTCCGCGCCGGCCGGCGTCGGGCCCGCGAGCGACTGGCCCGCGAGCGACTGGCCCGCGAGCGCCTGCCCGCGAGCGCCCGGTCCGCGCCGGCCGGCGTCCGGCCCGCGAGCGACTGGCCCGCGAGCGCCTGCCCGCGCGCGAGCGCCCGGTCCGCGGCCGCCGGCGTCCGGCCCGGGCCCGCTGGCGTCCGGACCCCGAGCGCCCGGCCCGCGAGTGTCCGGGCCGCCAGTGTCCGGTCCGTGTCCGGCCCGCGAGCGTCTGGGCTGGGGAGCGCGGTGCGGGCAAGCGCCCAGCGGGGGTGCCGGTTGCGCGCATGCTCGGCTCGGTGCCCAGCTCGGCCGATGTCTGGTCCGGCGGGTGCTTGGCCCGCGAGCGCGGGTGAAGACGCGGATTCCCGGCCCACCCGCGTCTTCACCCGCGAACGCGCCGCCCGCGAGTGCCGTGCCGGGGGCCTGGCCCCGCAGGTGCGCGGCCCGCGACCGTCCGGTCCACGGTCGGATTCGGAACTCGGTGGGGGCGGCGTGGGTGCGGCCCCCACCGTCACGAGTCCAGAACGCCTTGCGCCACCAGCGTTTCCCGCAGGCGCTCCACGATGGGCACCTGTCCCTTCACGAGCAGCTCGGCGGCCCGGTGCGGGTCCGTCCACTCGATACGGTCGACCTCCGGGAACTCCTGCACCCGGCCGGAACCCTTGGGCCACTCCATCTCGAACGTGTTGCTCGCGAAGTGCGCCGGGTCGAAATCTCCCTCGGCGGCGAAGGTCGTGATGACCTTGCCGCTCGACTGGCGGAACTCGCCCAGCTCCAGGATGTCGCCGGTCAGCACCGGTTCACCGACCTCCTCGGCGAACTCGCGGCGGGCCGCGGGCAACGGGTCCTCGTCGGTGTACTCGCCCTTCGGGATAGACCAGGCGCGCTCGTTCTTGCGCGCCCAGAACGGACCGCCCATGTGGGCGATGAGCACCTCCAGCCGCCGGTCGCCGGTCAGCCGGTAGAGCAGGAACGCGGCGCTCTTCCTGGGCACCGGGTCACCACCGGTCGTGGTGGAGGACCTCGGACAGCGGCTGGCGCTTCGCCGGCTTGAACGTCTCGCCGGTGTAGAAGGCGGTCGGGATCAGCGCGGCCTGGCGGACGTGGTCGGGGATGCCCAGCAGCTCCGCGGCTTCCTGCTCGTAGACCAGGTGCAGCGACGTCCAGGCCGTGCCGAGGCCGAGGCTGCGCGCGGCCAGCATGTAGCTCCACACCGCGGGCAGGATCGAGCCCCACAGGCCGGCCTGATTGCCCTCGGGCAGCTTGCCGCCGGGGACGTGGATCGCCGGGACGAGCAGGACCGGCACCTCGGCCATGTGCTCGGCCAGGTAGTCGGAGCTGCTCATGACCCGGTGCTGGGTCGCCGCGCGGTCCGCGTCGTCCCGGTAGCGCTCCTCCGGGGAGGGCCCGCTGGCGCGGTAGGCGCGGTAGGACTTCGCGTACAGCTCAGCCAGCCCGGCCCGCAGACCCGGGTCGGTGACCACGATCCAGTGCCAGTCCTGCCGGTTCGACCCGGTCGGCGCCTGCAACGCGAGGGTGATCGCGCGCTCGATGAGCTCGTTCGGCACCGGGCGGGACAGGTCCAGCCGCTTGCGCACGCTGCGGGTGGTGGTCAACAGCTCCTCTGGTGTCATGCCCCCGATCCTGGCATGCGGGCGGTGCCGCTGGGGGTGGGCCCGCTGGGGTGGCGCGTGGCGGCCGGGTCTGTCGTGGATGGGCTTGTGGCGGTGGGTAGTGGTTCGGCGGCCGGTGTGGTTGCGCTGAAGATGAGGCCGCGCTGCCGGTGGTGGTGCCGGGGCGGATCGCGCTTCCCGGCGCCGCGAGCGGGGGCGGCGGCCGGCGGTGGTGCGGGATGCGCGCGGGGACGCGGCAGGTGACAATGCCGTGGCCGGTATCCGCTGAGGGCAAGGAGGCCTGACATGGCCGGGCACACCTATCGCGTCACCGAGATCGTCGGCTCGTCGAGTGAGAGCCTCGAGGCGGCGATCCGCGGGGGCATCGAGCGCGCCTCGCAGACGTTGCGCGAACTGGACTGGTTCGAGGTGACGGAGATCCGAGGCCACATCGAGAACGGCGCGATCGGGCACTTCCAGGTCGGCATGAAGGTGGGTTTCCGCCTGGAGGAAGCGGACTGACCGGACCCGGGAGACGGTGCACGGGACGGCCCGCGCCTTGCGCGGGCTGTCCCGCCGGGGGCGCGGATCGAGCGGGCAGGGTGTGCGCGGGGGCCACTGGTTGCCTGATTGGTCGGCGCCTGGTGGCTGGGTTTCGCGGATGTTGGTGTGGTGCGGCGTGTGCCCGTCGAGCGGGGAGGGCGTGGTGGTTGCGCGATTGTCCTGATGTGGCTGGGGGTGATGTGCCGGGGTTTCGCGGGGCACTGGCGTGGGCGGGGGTCAGCCGGGAAGGCCGAATCCTGGGGGGTTCGGACGCCGTTGGGCCTGCGGGGCCCATGCGGAATCCCCGTGTGGGCCGGCCCGTCCGGCCGAGCACGGCGACCGTCCACTTGAGACCCGCGACTACTCTGGTGACGACTCCGAGATCCATGCCATCACCGTAGGAACAACCCCCGACAAAAACCGGGCTCCGGCCGGGGAATTGCCACCCGATCGAGTCGTTCGTGGCTCTTCACCCGGCCGGAGCAGGGGAACCTCAGTCAGTCGAGACGGCCTCCAGCAGGGCGCCTCACGCGGGTCGAGAGAGCCGGTACCCCAGGGCGCCTCGGGCGGTCGCGGGGGCCGGTGCCCCAGGGCGCCTCAGGCGGTCGAGGGGGCCGGTGCCCCAGGGCGCCTCACGGCGGTCGAGAGGACCTCTACATCAGAGCGCGCAAGTTGGCGGAATCCTCCAGCCTCAGTCGGTGGACAGGGCCTGTACCAGGTCGCCCACCTGGGGATCCTTGAGGGCGCGGGCGACGTCCGCCTGCGCGACGATCCCGACCAGGTCGTGGCCGTCGATCACGGGCAACCGCCGCACCTTGTGGTCCGACATGGTGCGCAGGATCTCCTCGGCGTCGTCGTCGGCGCCGATCGTGACCGCCTCCCCCTGGGCCAGCTCCCCGGCGTTCACCGCACGCGGGTCCTTGCCCTGCGCTAGCACCTTGACCACGATGTCGCGGTCGGTCAGCATGCCCTTCAACCGGTTGTCCTCACCGCAGATGGGCATCGCCCCGACCTGCAGTTCCGCCATGCGCTTCGCGGCGTCGAGCACGGTGTCGCTCGAGCGGACGCACTCGGGGTCGGACGTCATGATTTCGCGAGCCTTGGTCATCTTCTTCGCCTGCCTCCGGTCCACGTCGAACTGGGCACTCCCCGCATACCCGGCCGGATCGGAGGCAAACGCGTCCACCCGCCGCTGCCGGCGCGGCCCGTTGGTTTACTCGACGCATGCCCGACATCGAGATCCACTACGACATCGCGACCGGCGGTGACCTGGACGCCCACTACGCCCGCGGCGAGTCGCGGCCCATCACGGTCGTCGGCAACCCCGTGCTGCACGAGCCCTGCGCCGACGTCACCGACTTCGGCGACGACCTCGCCCGCCTCGTGTCCGACATGTTCGTCAGCATGCGCACCGCCCGCGGTGTCGGACTCGCGGCCAACCAGATCGGCGTGCCGCTGCGCGTGTTCGTCTACCTCTGCCCGGAGAGCTACGACCGGGCCGACGACGAGGTGTGGCACGCCGGTCACGTCGTCAACCCGGTCGTCGAGGTCACCGGCGGCGCCACCGGCGCACACGCCGAAGGGTGCCTGTCCGTGCCCGGCGCGCAGGCGGTCCTCCCGCGGGCCGCCCACGTCACGGTCCGCGGCTTCGACCTGGCGGGCAACCCGGTCGCCGTGCCCGGACGCGACCTGCTCGCCCGCTGCTTCCAGCACGAGACCGACCACCTGGGCGGCCGCCTCTACATCGACCACCTCACCCCCGAGGCCCGCGAGACGGCCCTCGGCGAGATGAGCGAACCCGCCTACCCGGTCGTCACGAATCCGGTCGCAGCGGACGGCTCCACTCGACCGTGAAGTGTCCCGGCGCCGGCCGCACGACCGCGTCGCCGGAGACCTCCGCCACCGCCGCTCGCAGGGCCGCCACCTGGTCGTCGGACACCGCGCCGACGACACGCAGCCGGATCGCTCCCCGAGCCGGCGCGAGCTCGACCTCCTCCGCGCCGCCGCCGGGCACCGCCACGGCGTGGAGGAGGTCGCGCAGCACCTGGACGACCTCCGCGACGACGTCGTCGGGCGGCTCGTCGTCGAGGTCTCCGGCGAGCACCAGGCCGGGTGCCGAGCCGTGTACCGACTCCAGCTCCCCGACCACCTCGCTGACCTGCGCCCGCAGCGTCGGCCGGGTGCCGGGTGCCGCCGGGCCGTAGACGGAGGTCCGCAGCGCCGAGATCGTGCGGTCGATCCCGGTGATCGCCGTGGCCATGGCCGACCCGGACCGGGGGAACCGCGCCGCGGCCGACTGCAGGTCGAGCGTGATGCCGTAGAGCCGCCGGATCGCGGTGTCGCCGAGACGCCGCGCGATCCGGTCGGTCTCCTCCAGCCGTGCGATGCGGTTGGAGGCCGCGGCCACCTGCTCCGCCTCCGACAGGATCCGCGTCCGCATCGCCTCGACAGCCTCGCCCAGTGCGGCCAGTTCCTCCGGCCCGCTCGCCTCCACCTCGCGCCGCAGGTCGCCGCCGGACACCTCGCGCACCTGGGAAACCAGCCGGTCCAGTGGCACCACGAGCGACCGGCGCAGCAGGAACACGCTCGCCGCGCCCAGCACGAGCGCGAGACCCACGCACACGGTCGCGATCACGTCGGCCGTGCCGCTCGCTCTGTTCGACGAGGCCAGCCCGGCTGAGATCAGCTCGTCGACGTGGTTCTGCAGCTCCGCGATCCGGGTGCGCAGGGTGTCGAACAAGGCCTTGCCGGGCACGCCGTCGGCGATCACGCCGTCCGCGCGGGCCAGCGCGATCGCCGGGTCCGCAGCCTGGGTGCGCCAGGCCGTGCCCGCGGCATCGACGTCGGCGAGCAGGGCGACCGATTCCGGTTCGCCGTCGAGCAGGCGGGCGATGCGGTCGCGGGCCGCGCCGACCGCCGCCGAGCCGTTGTCGTAAGGCTCGAGGAATTGCGGATCACGGCTCAGCAGAAAACCCCGTTCGCCGGTTTCCATGTCCACGTAGCCCTTCGCGAGATCGGCCGCCGCCGTCTGCGCCGGGCGCAGCGTGTCCCGCACCCGCGAGTCGGCTTCCGTGACGTGGACACGCGACACGGTGGTGGCGATCGCCGTGATCAACAGCAGTAGCAGGAGCCCGCTGACGAGGAGGAAGACCCGCCACCGCAACGTCCGCGGCCAGAATCGCGGAATGGCCACGAATCACGATAACGCGGTTCGGGAAAACGCGAGCCCCGATTTTCCCTCGCCGACGGCAGGCCGCTCAACGCGGGGTGGGTGCGGCTCGTGTCCGGTGGCGGAGTGTGGGTCACGCGGGGGAAATTCCTTGCTGCTGCGGACGTTCCGCGCTGCGCCGGCAGCCGCGACGCGGCGCGCGCCGTGTGGTCTCCCCGGCCGGCGCGGCATCGGTCCGCGCCGGCCGGGGGCGGCCCGCGGTGTGGGCGGGCCCGCGAACGCACGCCACAGCGAACCGGACCGGGCGCGCGGTGTGGAGCCGGTGCACCGGAACGGGCGGGCGAGCGTTGGGGTTCGTGCTGCCAGGGTCACCCGGCGGGTGGCCGCGCGTCAAACATTTTTCGCGCGGGCTGTCGATGTGCGGGGTCGCCGTTCGTGTGGACCATGAGAACCGATCCGAGGAGGACGTGATGCCCGACTACCTGCTGACGATCTACCAGCCCGACGGCGAACCGCCCGCGCCCGAGGTCCTCGGCCCGATCATGGCGAACGTGACGGCCTTCGAAGACGAGTTGCGGGCGGCGGGCGCGTGGGTGTTCACCGGCGGCCTGCACCCGCCGGAGACCGCGACCGTGGTCCGGCCGCGGGGCGACGACGTGCTCGTCACCGACGGGCCGTACCTCGAGGGCAAGGAACACGTCGGCGGCTTCACCGTCATCCGCGCCGCCGACCTGGACGAGGCGCTGGAGTGGGGGCGGAAGGCGGCGCGCGCGACCACCCTGCCCGTCGAGGTCCGGCCGCTGGCGGACGGTTGAGCGAGGAGATCGCGCGCGTCTTCCGCGAGGAGTACGGACGCGCCGTGGCCGTCCTGGTCCGCGTTTTCGGCGACATCGACATCGCCGAGGAAGCGGTCCAGGACGCGTTCGCCACCGCGGTGCGGCGGTGGCCGGAGGACGGCGTACCGCCGAGCCCGGCGGGCTGGATCATCACCACCGCCCGCAACCGCGCCATCGACCGGTTGCGGCGCGAGGCCACCCGCGACGACCGGCAGGCGCACGCGGCCCTGTTGCAGGTGCGGGACGAGCCGATGGAGGAGGGTGCGGTGCCCGACGAACGGCTCCGGCTGATCTTCACCTGCTGCCACCCGGCGCTCGCCCCGGCCGCGCGCGTCGCGCTGACGCTGCGGCTGCTGGGCGGCCTGACCACCGCGGAGATCGCGCGGGCGTTCCTGGTGCCGGAGAAGACGATGGCGCAACGGATCGTGCGCGCCAAGGCCAAGATCCGCGCCGCGCGCATCCCGTACCGGGTGCCGCGCGAGGCGGACCTGCCCGACCGGCTGCGGGCCGTGCTCGCGGTGCTGTACCTGGTGTTCAACGAGGGGTACACGGCCAGTGCGGGTGACGAGCTGGTGCGCGCGGACCTGTGCGCCGAGGCGATCCGGCTGACGCGCGTGCTGGCCGGTCTCATGCCCGACGAGCCGGAAGTGCTGGGGCTGCTCGCGCTGATGCTGCTGACCGAGTCGCGGCGCGCCGCCCGCACGGCGCCGGACGGTTCCCTGGTGCTGCTGGCCGACCAGGACCGGTCCCGGTGGGACCGGGAGCTGATCGCCGAGGGGCAGGCCCTGGTGCGGCGGTGCCTGCGGCGCGGGCGGCCCGGGCCGTACCAGATCCAGGCGGCGATCAACGCCGTGCACAGCGACGCGCCGACCGTCGCGGACACGGACTGGCGGCAGGTGGTGACGCTGTACGACCAGCTGATGGCGATCGCGCCGTCCCCGGTGGCGGCGCTGAACCGGGCGGTCGCGGTGGCGGAGGTCGCCGGCCCCGCGGCGGGGCTCGCCGAGGTGGAGTCGCTCGAGCTGCGGGAGTACTACCTGTTCCACGCGATCCGGGCAGACCTGCTGCGGCGCGCGGGGCGGGTCAGGGAGGCAGCGCGGGCCTACCGGGCGGCGCTGGCGCTCACGGAGAACCGAGCCGAGCGGGAGTTCCTCACCCGCCGGCTGCGCGAGGCCGGCGGGTGAGGACGCGGATCAGGCCTGCTGCGCCCCCGCGCGGCCGGCTTCGATCACGAACCGCGCGCGGTCCTGGATCGGCGCGCCCGGGCGGTTCACGTAGTCCACCACGCGGTAGTCGGCCGTCCACGACTCCCTCGTGATCGTGTTCCGCACGTAGCCCCGCTTGCGGTTGATGAACTTGATGTGCGGGTTCTCCCGCAGCTGCACGGCGTCCCCGGCGTTCTGGTCCGTGCCGTTGCCGCCCGAGGTGATGGACGTGCCCACCAGCTCCGTCGCCACCGTCGCCGACGCCGGGTCCTCGAAGTCGGCCTTCACGTCCACCACGTAGCTCGCGTGCACGTCACCCGTGATGACCACCGGGTTGCTCGCCCGGGCGAGCCGGTCGCGCACGAGGTTCCGCTCCACGGGGTAGTCGTCCCACGCGTCGTCGCTGAACGAGTCGGCCGTGCCGGAGGTGAAGTCGCGCTGCGAGAAGAAGACCTGCTGCGCCAGGATGTTCCAGCGCGCCGTCGGCCCGGCCAGGTTGCCCAGCAGCCACTCCTTCTGCTGCGCGCCCAGGATCGTGCGCGACGGGTCCAGCCGCGCGTCGCCGGCCACCTGGTCGTCGCGGTACTGCCGGGTGTCCAGCAGGTGCACGTCCACCAGGTCGCCGAAGGTGAGCCGGCGGAAGATCCGGATGTCCGGCCCGCTCGGGCGCTGGGCGCGGCGCAACGGCATGTGCTCCCAGTAGGCCTGGAACGCCTGCGCCCGCCGCTGCCGGAACACCGCCGGGTCCTGGTCGGGCTCGGTGTCGGGCTGGGAGATGTCGCCCGCCCAGTTGTTCTCCACCTCGTGGTCGTCGAACACGACCGCCCACGGGAACGCGGCGTGTGCGGCCTGCAGGTCGGCGTCGCCCTTGTACTGCGCCAGGCGCACCCGGTAGTCGGCGAGCGTGAACGTCTCGGCGGCCGGGCTGTGCCCGCGGCCGATGCTGCCCTGCGCGCTGCCCTCGTAGATGTAGTCGCCGAGGAACGCGACCAGGTCCAGGTCCTCCTGGGCCAGGTGCGCGTGTGTGGTGTAGAAGCCCTCCGGGTAGTTCTGGCAGCTGGCGAACGCGAACGAGAACTCGTCCAGCCGCGCGCCGGGCCGCGGCGCCGTCTTCGTCCGCCCGACCGGGCTGATCTGGTTGCCGACGCGGAACCGGTAGAAGTACTCGGCCCCGGGCCGCAGGCCGGACACCTCGGCGTGCACCGCGTGCGCGGACTCGGGACGGGCGATCTCCGCGCCCGCGCGGACCACCTGCTGGAACCGCTCGTCGGCGGCGACCTGCCACTCGACGGGCACGACCTTCGACGGCATGCCGCCCAGGCCGTCCGCGGCGAGCGGGTCGGGGGCGAGCCGCGTCCACAGCACCACGCCGTCGGGCAGCGGGTCGCCCGAGGCGACGCCCAGCGTGAAGGGGTCGCGGACGGGGCTGGCGGAGGCGGTGCCGAACCCGGAGACGGCGGCCACGCCGAGAGCGGCGGAACCGGCGATCAAGACCTGGCGGCGGGTGGGGGAGCGATCGGACATGCGTCACCTTTTCGGGGGTTCGGGAGGAAAGGCGCGCACACGCTAAGTTCGCCACATTGCCGGCGCCCGAATCCCCGGTGGACGGCGGGTGGAAGATCGCGCGCGGCACATCACGGTTCGATCACCTGACGTAGCGGACTGGCCCGGACGGGCGATCAGCGGGTGTGCGCGTGTTGATCGAGGTGGCGGTACTGGTGGTGGCCGTGGTGACGGCGTTCGGGCTGGGCCGGCGTTCGGCCGGGCGACGGCCCCGCACGGGTGCGCCGGTGCCCGCGTTCGGCCTCGAGGCCCTGCCGCAGCAGTGGTTCCGGCTGACCAACACCGGCGCCGTGCCCGCCACGGAGGTGCGAGTCGAGCTCGGTGAGGGCTACGACCGCGCCCTCACCCGGCGGCTGCCCGACCTCACCGACCTCGGTCCGGGCGAGTCGGTCACCTTCCTCATGCTCGCGACGTGGGCGACGCCGCGGCCGGCCGAGGTGCGCGTGAGCTGCGCCGAACTGCCCAGACCGGCCGCCGTCGCGGTGCCGGAGAGCGCCCAGCCGCTCGCGTCCTGACGCGCCCGCCCCGGCCCTGGTACGAAGGAGGACATGGCTTCGGTATCCCGCATCGGCCTGGTCGTGCACGGCGGCAAGGAGGCCGCGCGGCGCACGGCTGGTGAGGTGCGCGCCTGGGCGGCCGGCCGGGGTGTCCAGTGCACCGACATCGACGTGTGGGACGACTTCGACGGACACCGCCGGCACGCCAAGGAGGAGGCCGAGCGCGCGGGCAACCCGGACCTGATCGTCACCGTCGGCGGCGACGGCACGTTCCTGCGCGGGGTGCGCGTCGCGGCACCGGCGGAGGCGCTGGTGCTCGGGATCAACGTCGGCCGCGTCGGGTTCCTCACCGAGGTCGCGACCGAGGACGTGATCACGGCGCTGGAGGCGGTCAACGACGGCGCCTTCCACGTCGACTCCCGCATGACGCTGACCATGTGCGCGTCCCGCCCGCTGAGCATCCCGAAGGGCATCGAGCCGATGCTGCGCTACGGCCGTGGCCCGGCGCTGCCGCCACCGACCGCGCGGCGGGAACTCGCCGACGGCGCGGGAATCCAGCTGGACGTGCTGGGCCTCAACGACATCGTGGTGGAGAAGCTGGCCCGCGACCGCCAGGCGAGCCTCGCCGTCTACGTCGACGGCACGCAGTTCGCCGTCTACTCGACGGACGCGTTCGTGGTGGCCTCCTCGACCGGGTCCACCGCCTACAGCTTCTCCGCGGGCGGCCCGATCGTCTCGCCCGGGCTGGACGCGCTGGTGTTCACGCCGGTCGCGCCGCACATGGTGTTCAACCGCAGCGTCGTGCTCGCGCCGCAGCAGCGGGTCGGCATCCGGGTGCTCGAGCAGTCCGGCGAGGCCGCGGTGAGCGTCGACGGGCAGTTGCGCGGGGTGCTGGAGCCGGGCGACTGGATCACCGTGCAGGCGGCGAGCCGCCGGGCGCGGCTGGTCCGCTTCGACGAGCCGGACTTCCTGTGCCGGGTGCGGGACCGCTTCGGGCTGGCCGATTCGGCGGCCGCGCTCGCCGACGAACGGCGGCCGCGGTGACCACCCGTGGGAGTATGAGCTGTGCCTCGCCTCGGAACTTCGATCCCGCTGCTCGGCCGTGAACCCGAACTGGGCACCCTGCGCACGGCGCTGCGCCGCGCCGGATCGGGGCAGGCGGGCGCGGTGCTGCTGGCCGGTGACGCGGGCGTCGGCAAGTCCCGGCTGCTGACCGAACTCGTCACCGAGGCCGAGCGCGACGGCGTGACCGTGCTGTCCGGCCGTTGCCTCGACGTCGGGGAAGCCGGCCTGCCGTACCTGCCGTTCGTGGAGGCGCTCGGCCGTCTCGGCGCGGAGCAGCGGGAACTGGCCGCGCAGTGGCCCGTGCTCGGTCTGCTGCTGCCCGCACTCGCGTCGCCGGAGCAGGCGGGCCAGGCGATGGAGCGGTTGCGGCTCTTCGACGCGGTGCACGGGTTGCTCAGCGAACTCGCCGCGCGTCACCCGGTGCTGCTCGCGCTCGAGGACCTGCACTGGGCCGATGTCTCGACGCGGGACCTGGTGCTGTTCCTGCTGTCCCGGTTGGACACCCAGAACCTGCTCGTGGTGGCCACCTACCGGACCGACGACCTGCACCGCCGGCACCCGCTGCGGCCGCTGCTCGCGGAGGTGTCCCGGCTGCCCGCCGTCGGCCGGATCGAGCTGGGCCCGTTCAGCGCCGCGGAGGCGGTCGCGTTCGTGTCCGCGCTCGCCGAGGGCGCCCTGCCCGACACGACCCTGCACGCCGTGGCCGAGCGTTCCGAGGGCAACGCGTTCTTCTGCGAGGAGCTGACCGCCGCCGCGCAGCGGGGCGCGAGCCTGCCCGGCGGGCTCCTGGAGCTGCTGCTGGCGCGGGTCGAGCGGTTGAGCCCGGAAACCCGGCGGGTGGTGCGCGCGGTTTCCGGCGCCGCGCAGCTCAGTGAGCACGCGTGCCTGCGTGAGGTGTGCGGCCTCGACGACACCGCGCTGGAGACGGCGTTGCGGGAAGCCGTGCTGCACAACGTCCTCGTGCCCGCGGAGGACGGTTACGCGTTCCGGCACGCGCTGCTGCGTGAAGCGGTCTACGACGACCTGCTGCCCGGCGAACGGGTCCGCCTGCACGCCGGCTTCGCGCGGGTCGCCGGGCGGATCGGCACCCCGGCCGCGCTGGCGTACCACAGTTTCCGCAGCCACGACCTGCCGACCGCGCTCGCCGCGTCGGTGCGCGCCGCCGACGAGGCCACGCGGATGCACGCACCGGGCGAAGCGCTGCAGCACCTCGAACAGGCCCTGCAGCTGTGGGACGCGGTGCCCGGGCCGGAGGGCGTGGCCGGCCGGGACGAGCTGGCGCTGCTGTGGTCGGCGTCCGGGATGGCGTTCGCCGCCGGCGAGATCGACCGGGCCGTCACCTACGCCCGGTCCGCGGTCACCAGGGCGGACCTGCGCAACGATCCCGAGCTGGCGGCCGACGCACGCCACCAGCTGGCGACCGCGCTGATCCCGTTCGACACGCGCCGCGCCGAGGTCTCCCAGGCGGTCGGCGAGGCCTGGGACCTGGTGCGCGACCGCCCGGCGAGCGTCGTCCGCGCGAAGGTGCTGGCCCTGCGGGCCCGCGCGTGGGTGTGGGGCGTGCCCGACCTGGACGTGGACGAGCTGAGCGGCCACGTGGAGCAGGCCATCGCGGACGCGCGGGCGGCCGGGGCACCGGACGTCGAAGCCGACGGGCTGGTCACGCTCGCCGCGTTCGAGTCGTGGCGGGAGCGGACGGCTCGATCGATCGAGCTGGGCACGGCCGCCGCGGAACGGGCGGCCGCGATCGGCGCGACCCGGGTCGAGCTGCGCGCGCTGCACAACATCACCAGCAACCTGCTGATCAGCAGGGACGTGCGCGGGGCGGCGCGGATGTCCGCGCAGGTGTGGCAACGCGCGGAGCGCGCCGGGCTCGGCT
Source organism: Amycolatopsis thermophila (assembly GCF_030814215.1). Classification (NCBI taxonomy): domain Bacteria; kingdom Bacillati; phylum Actinomycetota; class Actinomycetes; order Pseudonocardiales; family Pseudonocardiaceae; genus Amycolatopsis; species Amycolatopsis thermophila. The sequence continues at coordinate 3,810,737 of NZ_JAUSUT010000001.1, forward strand.
GGAGCGACGTCGGCGTCGAGGGGCGCACCAGCGAGCTGTTCGACCTCTACGTGCTCGGCGACTGGGACGATGCGCTGGCCCGGGCCGAGGTGACCGGCGCGCCCCGCTTCGCGCGGGCGCGCATCGGCGCGTACTCGGCGCCGATCCTGGTCGCCCAGGGCCGGTTCGCCGAGGTCGAGGACCTCGCGGCGCGCCTGGCCGACCAGCGCGACGACGCCCGCACCGACGTCGTGTTCGGCATCGCGCTCGCCGAGGCCGCGCAGTGGCGCGGTGACCCGCTCGCGGCCGTCGCCGGGGCCCGGTCCGTGCTCGACCGGATCCGCGCGATGTCCCGTTCCAGCGTGGCCGACATCCGGTGGGCCGCCGCGACGGGTGTGTCGGCGCTGGCCGACCTCGCCGAGCAGGCCCGGCGCCGCGGGGAGGACACCGGCGAGCTGGCCGGTGCGGGGGAGGAGCTGGCCGCCACCGAGCCTGCCTCATTGCTGCACGTCCGGCTGGAGGCACGCAGCCCGGACACGCTCGCGCCCACCGCCCGGCTCACCGCCGACCTGAACCGCCTGCGCGGGCAGGACGATCCGGATGCCTGGGCGCACGCGGTGAAGGAGGCCGAGGCGCTGCCCTACTGGCAGCTGCTCGCCCGGTGGCGGTGGGCCGCGGCCCTGCTCGCGCACGGCGATCGGGATGCCGCCGCCGAGCAGATCCGCCTCGTGCACACGGCGGCGACGGAACTGGGTGCGCGGCCGCTGCGGTCGGCGGTCGACGACCTGGCGCGCCGTGGGCGCCTGACCGTCGCCGGCGGATCCGCGCCGGAGGACGACGTGCTGACCCCGCGCGAGCGGTCGGTGCTGGAACTGGTGGCCGGCGGGCTCACCAACCGCCAGGTGGGCGAGCGGCTGTTCATCAGCGAGAAGACGGCGAGCGTGCACCTGTCGCGGGTCATGGCCAAGCTGGGCGCGGGGAGCCGGGCCGAGGCCGTCTCACGCGCGCACCAGCGCGGACTGCTCGGTTAGCGCGACCGACTGGCGGGCGCACGTGATCGGGCGCAGCATCGGGGGCATGCCGCTGCCCGAGCCCGTCGCCCCGATGCTGGCCGTCCCCGGACCCGTGCGGGACAGCGAGGGCTGGGCGTTCGAGTGGAAGTACGACGGGGTCCGCTGCCAGGTCGCGCTGTCCGGTGGCGAGGTGCGGCTCTACTCGCGGCGCCTGCGGGACGTCACCAGCAGCTACCCGGAGCTGGCCGTGCTGGGCTCGGACCCGCGCACGCTGCTGATCGACGGTGAGGTGGTCGCCCTCGACGAGGACGGCAGGCCCGATTTCGGGCGCCTGCAGCAGCGGATGAACCTCGCCGCGCCGACGCCCGCGCGCCTGTCCGCGGTTCCGGTGGTGTTCTTCGCGTTCGACCTGTTGCGCGACGGGTCGCTGGACTGCACCGGCCTGCCCTACGAGGAGCGCCGCGACCGATTGCTGGGCCTGGGCATCGACCGGCCCGAAGTGCGGGTGCGCCGGCATTTCCGCGCCGGCGAGGTGGAGGGTGCGGAGCTGTTGCGCGCGGCCAGGGAGGTCGGGCTGGAGGGACTGGTGTCCAAGCGGCTCGACTCGCGCTACCAGCCGGGCCTGCGGTCGCCGGACTGGGTGAAAACCCCGCTGACGCGCACCCAGGAGGTGGTGATCGCGGGCTGGACCAGCGGGGAGGGCCGCCGGGCGGGCACGTTCGGCGCGCTGCTGCTCGGCCTGCACGACGAAACCGGGCTGCGCTTCGCCGGGCACGTCGGGACCGGGTTCACCGACCGCACGCTCGACGACGTGCTGGCCCGCCTGCGCCCGCTCGCGCGGCGGACCAGCCCGTTCGACACGCCCGTGCCACGGGAGTACGCGCGCCACGCGCACTGGGTGGAGCCGGAGCTGGTGGGTGAGGTCGAGTTCCGCCAATGGACCTCCGACGGCCGCCTGCGGGCGCCCTCGTGGCGCGGGCTGCGGCCCGATCGGCGGCCGGAGGAAGTGACGCTCGCCTGAGCGCTAGGCCTACGCCGTCTTGAGCCGGGTGCGCACGGCGATCCCGGCGCACGCGATCACGGCGACCGCGCCGAGCACGGTGGGCCAGGTGATCCGCTCGCCCAGCAGCACGGCGGCCCAGCAGATCGTCATCACCGGCTGGACCAGCTGGATCTGGCTGACCCGGGCCATCGGGCCGATCGCCAGCCCGCGGTACCACGCGAAGAACCCGAGGAACATGCTCACCACACCGAGGTAGGCGAACGCGGCCCACCCCGCGCCGGTGCCGGACGGCGGGTGCCGCCACACCGTCAGTCCGGTGAGGACGGTCATCACCGGTGCGGACAGGACGAGTGCCCACGAAATCGTCTGCCACGAGCCCAGTTCACGGGCGAGCAGGCCGCCTTCGGCGTAGCCCGTCCCCGCCGCGAGGACCGCACCGAGCAGGAGCAGGTCCGACCACTGCGGGGCCCCCGACCCGCCGCCCTGCACCGAGGCGAACACCACCGCCGCGATCGCGCCGAGGGCCGCCGGTGCCCAGAACGACCGCGGGGGCCGTTCGTGTCCGCGGAGCACGGCGATCACCGCGGTCGCGGCCGGCAGCAGCGCGATCACGACAGCGCTGTGGCTCGCGGACGCGGTGGTTAGCGCGAAGGAGGTCAGCACCGGGAAGCCGATGACCACGCCACCGGCGACGACCGCCAGCCGCGCCCACTGCACGCCGCGGGGCCGGCGCTGCCGCGTGATCGCCAGCGCGGCGGCCGCGAGGAGCGCGGCGACCACGGCCCGGCCGCAGCCGACGAACAGCGGCGACATCGCACCCCCGCCGACCGCGATGCGCGTGAGCGGGACGGTGAACGAGAACGCCGCCACCCCGAGCAGACCCCACCACACGCCGGCCGACGAGGTGGATAGCACCGGCCGCTCTAGGCGAGTAGCGCTACTGTTGTGCCTCATGTCCGACGATAGCAGCTCGCGGATCGCGGCCCACCTGCGCGAGTGGATCGCCACGGCCGCACCGGGCGCGCAGCTGCCGTCCACGCGTGCCCTGGTCGCGCGGTTCGGCGCGAGCCCGGTGACGGTGCAGAAGGCGCTGCGGGAGTTGGCGGCGCACGGGCTGGTGGAAAGCCGTCCGGGCGTGGGGAACTTCGTCCGCGCGAGCCGTCCCGCACGGCCCGACGACCACGGCTGGCAGACGGCCGCACTCGGTGCGCGACGCGGCACCTCGTGGCTGTCCACGGCGTTGCGCACGGTGCCGAACGACGTGATCGCCCTGCATTCCGGCTACCCGGACCCGAGCCTGCTCCCCGAGCGCCTGGTCCGGGCCGCGTTCACGCGCGCCGCGCGCAGTGCCGCCGCGGTCGCCCGCCCACCGGTGGCCGGCCTGCCCGAGCTGCAGGCGTGGTTCGCGGTCGAGCTCGGGACCGCGACGGCGGCCGACGTGGTCGTGTTCCCGGGCAGCCAGAGCGGGCTCAGCACGATCTTCCGGTCGGTCGTCGGAGCGGGCCATCCGCTGCTGGTCGAGTCGCCGACCTACTGGGGCGCGATCCTCGCCGCCGCCCAGGCCGGCGTGCAGGTCGTCCCGGTGCCCAGCGGCGCGGGCGGACCCGATCCGGACGAGCTCGCGCGCGCGTTCCGGCAGCACGCCGCCCGCGCCTTCTACGCGCAGCCGAACTTCGCCAACCCCACCGGTGCGCGGTGGTCGCTGGGCCTGGCCGAGGCGGTCCTCGGGGTCGTGCGCGAGCACGGCGCGTTCCTGGTCGAGGACGACTGGGCGCACGACTTCGGCATCTCCGCCGATCCGGTGCCGGCCGCCGCGCGGGACGAGCGCGGGCACGTCATCCACCTGCGGTCGCTGACCAAGAGCGTCTCGCCGGCCGTCCGCGTCGCCGGGGTCGTCGCGCGCGGCCCGGTGCGCGACCGCATCCTGGCCGGGGCGCAGGCGGAGTCGATGTACGTCAGCGGGATCCTGCAGGCGGTCGCCCTCGACGTCGTGACCCAGCCCGCGTGGCGCACCCACCTGCGGGGCCTCCGCCGTCAGCTCGCCACGCGCCGGGACCTCCTCGCCGGGGCGCTGCGGGAGCACGTGCCCGCCGCGCGGGTGGAAGCCGTGCCCGAGGGCGGGCTGAACCTGTGGGCCCGGTTGCCCGACGGCACCGACCTGCCGCGCCTGGTCCGGGACTGCGAGGCCGGCGGCGTCCTCGTCGCCCCGGGGGACGAATGGTTCCCCGCCGAACCCGCCGGCGCCTACCTGAGGCTGAACTACTCCGGCCCGGACCCCGGCGCCTACCCCGACGGCGCCCGCGTCATCGGGCGGGCACTGGCGGAGCAGGGCGTGCGGTAGATCCGGGCGGATTTCGTCGTCGAAGGCCCGCCGGTCGCGGTCTAACCTGTCCAGATGCGGCAGGTCTCCCTCCTGGGAGAACAGGCGATCCTCGACGAGGCGGACGGAGTGGTGGTGACCCGTTCGCCAAGATCCGTCGCGCTCGTGGCGTTCCTGGTGGTGCACGCGGGCGTGCCGCAGCCACGGCAGCGCATCGCCGCGCTGTTCTGGCCGGACTCGACCGAAGCGCAGGCGCTCACGAACCTCCGCCGCGAACTGCACCACCTGCGCCACGCCATCGGCGGCGAAAGCCTTGTGGCGACGGGAAAAGACCTGTGCTGGCGGGACACCCCCGCGGTCCGGGTGGACGTCCGTGACCTCGAACTCGCCCACCGCGCCGCGATCACCGGTGGCGACGACGCGGTGCTGGCGCACGCACCGGCCGCGATCGCCGGCTACCGCGGTGAATTCCTGCCGGGAATCGCCGACGAGTGGGTCGTCCAGCCCCGCGCCGAGCTCGAATCCCGGTGCGTCCGGCTGTGCGACCTGCTGTGCGAAGCCCGCCGCGGCCGGGGCGATCTGCCGGGCGCCGCCGAGGTCGCGCGCCGCCGCATCCACCTCCGCCCGCTCGAGGAACACGGCTACCGCACGCTGATGGAACTGCAGGCGGCCATGGGGGATCGCGCCGGCGCGGTGAGCACCTACCACCACTGCGCCTCGATCCTGGAGCGCGAACTGGGCGTCGTGCCGGACGAAGCGACGCGCAAGGTGCTGCGGCGCCTGCTCGCGCGGCCCTCCGGCGGCCCGCGTCCGGGCACGGCCGGGCTCGTCGGGCGGTCCCGCGAACTGCGGCACCTGCTGGGCATCTGGCAGAACGCGGCTGCCGGACGAGCCGGGCTCGTGCTGGTGCGCGGTGGCGCCGGAGTGGGCAAGAGCCGGCTGCTCGACGAAGTCGCCGGAACCGCCCGCGCGCACGGGGCCGTCGTCGCGACCTCACAGTGCTTCGGCACACCCGGACGCCTGCCGCTCGCGCCGGTCGCCGACTGGCTACGCGCCCCCGCCGTCCAGGCGGCGACCACGAACCTGGACCCGGTGTGGCGCGCCGAGGTCGACCGGCTCGTGCCGTCCGGCCGTTCGCGCGACGGGCCGGACACCGGCACCCGCGCCATGGTCGACGCCTGGCAACGGCACCGCTTCTTCGAGGGCCTGGCCCGCGCCCTGACCGGCACCGGGCGGCCCATGCTGCTGGTGCTGGACAACCTGCAGTGGTGCGACCAGGAAACCCTGGCGTTCCTGACGTTCTGCCTCGGCCTGAGGCCGGACGCGCCGGTCCTCGTCGCCGCCACCCTGCGCACCGACGACTTCGACGAGTGGTCGGAGACCGGAGACTGGGTCGCCCGCATGCGGGCCACCGGCCTGCTCACCGAACAGGCGCTGAACCCGTTGGAGCCAGGCGAAACCGCGCGGCTGGCCGAACTGCTCGCCGGGCAGCCGCTGGCCCCCGGCGACCGCGAGCTGCTGCAGGCCACCACCGGCGGGTTCCCGCTCTACGTCGTCGAAGCCGTCCGCGGGAAGGCGCTGCCCGGCAGCGACCTCACGGCCGTGCTGCGCAACCGCGTGGAACAGGCCGGTTCCGCCGCGCGCAGGGTCGCCGGGCTCGCCGCCGCCGTGGGCCGCGACTTCACGCTCGCCCTGCTCACCGAGGCCAGTGACCTCGAACCGGACACCGTCGTGCGGGCGGTGGACGAGCTGTGGCGCCGCCGCATCTTCCACGAGTGCGGCGACGGCTACGACTTCAGCCACGAACTGCTGCGCGACACCGCCTACCGCCTGGTGAGCCCGCCGAACCGGTGGCTGTTGCACCGCCGCATCGCGCAGGCGCTGGAAATGCTGCACGCCGGCGACACCGACCCGGTTTCCGGACGGCTCGCCGAGCAGTACGCGCGCGGCGGGCGCCCGGACCGCGCCGTGAGCTTCTACCGGCGGGCCGCGGCCTTCGCGTCCAGCACGTTCGCCCACGCCGAGGCGATCCGGCTGCACCAGGAGGCGCTCGACCTCGTGCGCGCCCAGCCGGACAGCCGCGAATCCGCCCGCGCCGAACTGTCCATCCTGGAGACGATGGCGGCACCGCTCAACGCCCGCTACGGGTACGCCTCACCGCAGGTGCAGCACGCGCTGGAGCGCACGATCGACCTGGCCAGGCAGCTGGGGCGCCGGGACTCGGCGCTCACCGCGATGGTCGGGCTGTGGGCGTCGCGGTTCGTGCAGGGCCGCACGGGCGAAGCCTACGAACTCGCCACGACCGTGCTGAACCTCGTGGACCCGGATTCCGAGCTGCGCGGCGCCGCGCACTTCACGTTCGGCGGATCCGCCACGAGCCTCGGCCGTCCCGCCGAGGCGCTGCAGCACTTCGACCTCGCCGTGAAACTGAGCGGGGACGCCCCGTTGCTGACCGTCGGCACCCGCCTCGACGTGCACGCGACCGCGTGGGCCGCGCACCCGCACTGGCTGCTCGGGCACACCGGTGAGGCGGTGGCCGCGGCCGTCGACGCGATCGGCCTGGCGCGCGCCATCGACCACCCGTACAGCCTGGCCGTGGCGCTCGCCTACGCCGGCATCACCTACCAGATGTGCGACGAGAAGGTCCGCCTCGGCGACGTGGTCGGCGAGCTGGGCGAGCTGTGCGACCGCTACGGCTTCGCCTACTACCGGGAGTGGGGGCTGGTGCTGGGCGGCTGGCGTGCCGGGCGGATCGACACGGCCCGGCGCGGCATCGACAACCTGCGCGCCGAGGGGTCGTTCGCGCGGATGCCGTACTGGTTGTCCCTGCTCGCCGACCTGTCCGGGCCGGAGTCCGCGCGCGCCACGCTGGACGCGGCGATCGTCGCCGGGCAGGCGCGCGACGACGTGTGGTGGATGCCCGAGGTGATGCGCAGGCGGGCGGCGCTCGACGAGCCGGCGACGGCGGTGTCGCGGCTGCGCTCCGCGGTCCGGCTCGCCACGGCGCAGGGCAGTGTCGCGCTGCGCCGGCGGTGCGAGCACGACCTCGGCGTTCGGGGCGGCGTTCGGTGACCCCGCGCGGGCGAACGCTGCGCGAACGCCCGCTCCCTAGCGTGGTGGCGATCCACCCGAGGAGGAAGTGCCATGACGACCATCGCCACCGCACCGTACGAGGAGCTCGCCGCTGCCCTGCGCGGGGACCTCGTCCGGCCGGAGGACCCGAACTACGACTCCGCCCGCGCCGTCTACAACGGGATGATCGACCGCAGGCCCGCGGCGATCGTCCGGGTGCGCGACACCGCCGACGTCGTCGCCTGCGTCCGGTTCGCGCGGGCGCACGACATCACGATCGCCGTCCGCGGCGGCGGCCACAACGCCGGCGGTCTCGGCGTCGCCGACGACGCGCTGGTGATCGACTTCGCGTTGCTGCACAGCACGACCGTCGACCCGGAGCACCACACCGTCCGCGTCGACGCGGGGTGCACGTGGGCCGACGTCGACCACGCCACCGTGCCGTTCGGGATGGCCGTGCCGTGCGGCTTCCTCGGGTCGACCGGTGTCGCCGGGCTGACGCTCGGCGGCGGGATCGGTTACCTGGCCCGCAAGTTCGGGCTGACGGTCGACAACCTGCTGTCGGCCGACGTGGTCCTCGCCGACGGCACGCTGGTGACCGCGAGCGAGACCGCGCACCCGGACCTGTTCTGGGCGCTGCGCGGCGGCGGCGGCAACTTCGGCGTCGTCACGTCGTTCACCTTCCGGGCGCACGACATCGGTGAGCACGGCGTCATCATCGGCGGGCCGGTCCTGTACGACCTGGCCGACACCCCGGACGTGATGCGCTGGTACCGCGAGCTGCTGCCGTCGCTGCCCGAGGAACTGTCCGGCTGGTTCGGGCTGCTGACCATCCCGCCCGCGCCGCCGTTCCCGGAGGAGCTGTGGGGCCGCAAGGCGTGCGGCATCGTCTGGTGCTACACCGGTCCGCACGACCGCGCGGACGAGGTGCTGGAGCCGGTGAAGACCTACGGGTCACCGCTGGTGATGGGCCTGCAGGAGATGCCGCACAACATCCTGCAGACGGCGTTCGACGCGCTGTACCCGGCCGGGCTGCAGTGGTACTGGAAGGCCGACTTCTTCTCCGAGATCACCGACGAGGCGATCGACGTGCACGTCAGGTACGGGCAGATGCTGCCGACACCGTTCTCCACGATGCACCTGTACCCGATCGACGGCGCCGCCGCGCGCGTGCCGGCCGAGGCGACGTCGTTCGGCTACCGCGACGGCGGCTGGGCCGGGGTGATCGTCGGGGTGTCCCCGGATCCGGCCGACAACGACCGCATGTCGCGCTGGGCGAAGGACTACTGGTCCGACCTGCACCCGGCCTCCGCCGGTGCCGCCTACATCAACTTCATGATGGACGACGAGGGACAGGACCGCGTGCGGGCCGCGTACCGGGAGAACTACGACCGCCTGGCCCGGATCAAGGCCAAGTACGACCCGGACAACGTCTTCCACGTCAACCAGAACATCCGTCCCGCGCGATGATGGGTGTATGCAGACCGAGTGGGTGAGCGCCGTGCGGGCGCTCGGGGGTGCGGAACCGGTGGCCCGGGCCGCGGCCGGGGAACTGGCGGCCCGGTACGCCGAACCGCATCGCCGGTACCACGACGTGGCGCACGTGCACGCGGTGCTGCGGGACTCCGCCGAGCTGGCCGCGGACCTGCGGCTGCCGGAAGAGGAACGCGCGGTGCTCACCCTGGCCGCCGCCGCGCACGACGTCGTGTACGACGGCCGGCCGGGCGAGGACGAACGGCGCAGCGCCGAATGGGCCGGTTCCTGGCTGCGCCGGGCCGGCCTCGCCGAACGGCACGTCGTGCGGGTGGCGGAGCTGGTGCTGGCCACCCTCACGCACGCCGCGCCGCGCGGCGATCCGGCCGCCCTGGCCCTGCTCGACGCCGACCTGGCGATCCTCGGCGCGGACGAGGCCGCCTACGAGCGGTATCGCGTGGCGGTGCGCGCCGAGTACGCCGCCGTGAGCGAGGACGCCTGGCGAGCGGGGCGCTCGGCGGTGCTGGCGGACCTGCTGGCGCGCGAACCGCTCTACGCGACGGCCGCCGCGCGGGGACGGTGGGAGACCGCGGCGAAGGCGAACCTCGCGCGGGAACTGGCTTCGCTCACCGGACCGGCCTGAGCGCGCGCCCGCCGCGGCTCGCCGAGCGGGACGGCCGGTCGTCTCCTCCGCACGGCGGTTGCCCGCCGGAGCCGCGCCGTGGTCCCGTTGACCGATGCAGAACCGCTTCTTCGCCTGGCTGTTCGCGCGCATCGGTGCGCGCAACGAGGCTCGTGGCAACGCCGACCTGCGCCGCGAGCTGCTCGCCGGTGCCCGGGGCCGCGTGCTGGAGGTCGGCGCGGGCACGGGGCTCAACTTCCCGCACTACCCGCCCGGTGTCGAGGTCACCGCCGTCGAACCGGAACCGACCCTGCGCGCCCACGCCACCAAGGCGGCCGAAGGGACTCACATCACCGTGGTCGAGGGGCTCGCCGACGACCTGCCGCTGTCGGACGCCTCCGTCGACGAGGTGGTCGTCAGCGGGGTGCTGTGCTCGGTCCCGGACCCGGCCGCCGCGCTCGCCGAGTTCCGCCGGGTGCTCAGACCGGGCGGACGGCTGCGCTTCTACGAGCACGTCCGCGCCCGGACCGGCCCGCGCGCCCGGTGGCAGGACGTCGCCGCGCTGGTGTGGCCACGCCTGATGGGCGGCTGCATGCCCAACCGCGACACGCGTGCCGCGATCGAGCGAGCCGGGTTCGCCGTGTCACACTGTCGTGACTTGATCTTCCCGCCCGGGGCGCGGATATCGGTTGTCGCACCGCGCGTTCTGGGAGTCGCCGTGTCCCAGGAGCACCACCAGTAACTCCCGTCGCACAACGAGGGTGCACCTCGTCAGCCTTCTCCCGGGTGTGGTTAGTCTTCGCCAGCGAATGTCGTCGAGACCGTCCCGGGGGGTCAGGTGCGCAAGACCAGTTCACGGCCGTGGCAGCGCCGCCCACCGACCCCGCAGCGGCCGCCGAGCAAGCCGCAGCCGATGCCGGGCCGCATCAGCCGCTGACGCCGAGGAAGTCCACCGCCGCCGGCCCCGTTCGCGGCCGCGCCGCCCGCACCACCACCGCGCCGGTCTCGGTCACCTCCACGACCACGTCCTCGCCGTCGGTGAGCCGTCCGCGGTAGAGGCCCGGCGCGGGCACCGCCGTTCCCGGTTCCACGGACAACTGCCCGCGGGCGCCCAGCACGCCCTGCACGCGGTGCGGCCGCCCGAGCGCCCTTGCCGCCCCGTCCACGTCGCCCGATCGCAGGCAGGACCGGATGTGCGTGGAGGAACACGGCGTCCCGGCCAGCGGCAGCAGGTCGACCGGGTGCGTGGTGAAGCCGTAGTTGTGCCCGAGCCGCCGCAGCGTGTCCGGCGTGCCGGCACCGCGGTGGCCGAACGTGAAGTTCCCGCCGACCACCACGGCCGCGGCCCGCAGCCGCCCGGCCAGGATCCTGGCCACGAAGTCCAGGGGAGACATTGCCGCCAGCTCCCGTGTGAAGGACAGGACGCACACCGCGTCGACACCCAGTTCCCCGGCCAGTTCGGCCCGCCGCTCGACGGTGCTGAGCGCGTCGGTGCAGCGCGGTGGCCCGACGACCCGCGCCGGGTGCGGGTCGAAGGTGACGAGGACCGTCGGCAGGCCGCGGTCACGGCCGATGCCGACGGCCTCGCCGATGAGCCGTGCGTGCCCTCGGTGTACCCCGTCGAACACCCCGAGGGTCACCACGGTGGGTCCCAGACCGCCGGGCACGGTCCCGCGCCACACCGGTGTGCGCCGTAGCATCACGGTCATCCCAGCTCCTCAGCACTGTTCGGCAGCACCGGGTGCGGCGCCCCGGGGGGAGAGGCGCCGCACCCGGCGCGGTCGCGCCGGCGCGAGCACCGGCTTGGTGGCCCGGGCGACCCCGTTGTCATCCCGGGCCCCGCTTCGGGGAGCCGTCAGCGCCGGCCGTCCGGGTTGAACAGGTCGGGCACGGTCCAGCCGTCCAGGTCGTACTCGGCCATGCACTGCTCGGCGAAGCCCTTCATCGCGTCGGCCTGGCCGGACTGCTGCGCGGCGAAGAGCAGTTCCGCCCGCACGCCTTCGTGGTTGCCGGAGTAGTTGCGCTCGTACAGCTCGTGACGGCCGCCGAACTCGCTGCCGATCGAGTCCCAGATCAGCTTCATCAGCTTCACGCGCTCGATGGCGTCCATGCCGTTCGACCCGCGCACGTACTGGTCCAGGTAGGGGCGGATCTCCGGGGACTTGAAGTCGTCGGCGTGCGAGGGCAGGTAGATCAGGCCGGACCCGAGGTCCTGCATGATGATCTCGCGCACGCGCGGGTAGCCGACGGTCATGAACCAGCGGTAGGCCAGGCCGTAGTCCAGGTGCGGCAGCACGGCGCCGTCGATCCAGGAGTCCGGGTTGGCGGCCATCGCGTCGGACAGGGCCCAGAACATGTTGCGCCACCCGATGACCTCGCCCACGCGGGTCTGGATGCCGCGGAAGTCCTTGGTGCCGGTGGCCTCCACGCCCTTCATCAGCAGGCCGGCGATGAAGTCGAGCTTGACGGCCAGGCGCGTCACGCCGTGGAAGGTGAAGCGGTGCAGGAAGCCCGAGCCGGGGAAGAAGGTGCTGGCCTTGTCGGCGTCGCCGTAGATGAACACGTTCTCCCACGGGATCTTCACCTTGTCCAGGATGAAGATCGTGTCGTTCTCGTCGAAGCGGGAGGACAGCGGGTAGTCGAACGCGCTGGTGGCGTTCTGGGCGTAGGACTGGCGGCAGATCAGCTTCATGCCCGGCGCACCCATCGGCACCGTGCACACCAGGGCGAACTCGCGCTTCTTGATGGGCAGGCCGTAGTGGGCGATGAAGTTGTAGTTGGTGATGGCCGACCCGGTCGCGACGACCTTCGCTCCCGACACGATGAGGCCGTCGTCCTTCTCCTCCTCGACGTGGATGAAGATGTCCTTCACCTCGTCGGGATTGCGGTCGCGGTCCACCGGCGGGTTGATGATCGCGTGGTTCCAGTACAGGACCTTCTCCTGCGACTCGGCGTACCAGCGGCGCGCGTTGTCGGCGAAGGGCTCGTAGAAGTCGGAGTTCGCGCCGAGCGTGCCGAGGAAGGCGGCCTTGTAGTCGGGGCTGCGGCCCATCCAGCCGTAGGTCATGCGGGCCCATTCGGCGATGGCGTTGCGGTCGGCGAACAGGTCCTGGCTCGACTTGGGCGTGCGGAAGAACGGGTGCGTGAACCCGCTGCTGCCGGTGTCGGTCGGCGCGGTCAGCACGTCCTGCTTGGCCGGGTCGTGCAGCGCGTCGTAGAGGCGCGCGGTCATCCGCACGGAGTTCCGGAAGGCCGGGTGCGTGGTGACGTCGTCGACCTTGTCGCCGTAGATGAAGATTTCGCGGCCGTCGCGGATGCTTTCGATGTACTCCTCGCCGGTCATCGGGCGGGTGGTCCGGGCCGGGGCCACGGTCTCGTCGGGCTGGTGGATCGCCACGGGATTGGTCCCTTCGTCGTTGAACGGGATCGGGTGGTGGAACGGGATCAGACGGCCGCGGACGAGATCGGGAACCAGCCGATCTCGGGGCAGTCCAGTGAGACGGCCCAGTGCGAGCCGTCGTCGGCCGGGCCGAGGTTGCGGAACCGGCCCGAGTAGAACAGCAGTGGCTCGGCGTCGGTGAGGTCGAGGTCCACGACCTCACCGAGCACGATCAGGTGGTCCCCGCCGTCGTAGGTGCGCCACGGCAGGCAGGAGATGGTGGCGGCGTTGCCCTGCAGCACGGGTGCCGTCGGGCCGGTGCTCCAGCGCGGGCCCGGTTCCTTCGGCCGGCCGGCGAAGTGCATCGCCGTGTCGAGCTGGTCCGCGGCGAGGATGTTCACCGCGAACGGGGCGCCGTCCAGGTACTGGCACGCCTTCGAGGAGCGGGTCAGCGTCACCTGGCAGAGCGCGGGCTCCAGGGAGACCGCGGTGAACGCGTTCACGGTCGCGCCGTGGGGTTCCCCGGCGCTGTTCCGGCAGGTCACCACCGTGACACCGGTGGCGAACCGGCCGAAGCCGGTGCGCAGTTGCCGCTGGTCGAGCGTCATCGTTGACACCTCCTGTACGCTATGCGTACTAGCTGTCCGCTTTGCGTTCACGAGAAGGGTGCCTCGTGGTGGGCGAGCGAGTCAATACCTCAGGTGCGGGAAGATGGCGGCCATGACCACCGAGGGGAATCCGCGCGATCTCATCCAGAGCCTGGAGCGGGGCTTCGCCGTGCTGCAGGCGTTCGACGCCGACCGGCCGAACCCGACCCTGGCCGAGCTCGCCGGCGCGACGAAGCTGTCCCGTCCGGCGGTCCGGCGGATCCTGCTGACCCTGCAGCACCTCGGTTACGTGCGCGGCGGCAACGGACGCTGGTCGCTCACGCCGCGGGTGCTGAGCATCGGGCAGCACTACTCGGCTTCGCACGGCATGATCGAGCTCGCGCAGCCGCACCTGCTCCGGCTCGCCGAGCAGACCGGCGAGTCCGCGTCGCTGGCCGCGCTGGACGGCAACGAGGTCGTCTACGTGGCGCGCGTGCCGGTGCGGCGGATCATGAGCATCAACGTCTCGATCGGCACGCGGGTGCCGGCGCACTCGACGTCGATGGGCCGCGTGCTGCTGGCGTGGGCGCCGGACGACGTGGTGGACGAGGTGATCGCGGCCGGGCTGCCGCGCCACACCGAGCACACGATCACCGACCCGGAGGAGTTCCGGCGGCACCTGCGCGACGTCCGGTCCCAGGGGTACTCGGTGGTGAGCGAGGAGCTGGAGAAGGGCCTGCTGTCCGCCGCGGCGCCGGTGCGGGACTCCTCGGGCGCGGTGGTGGCCGCACTGGCGTCGTCGACGTCGAGCGGGCGTTCCACAGTGGAACAGCTGCGGGCCGACGTGGTGCCGCTGCTGGTCCGGACGGCGGACCGCATCAGCGCCGACTACGGTCACCGCCAGGGCCCCGACGCCGCGGCGAACGTCCTGAAAGGACACGAAGGTTTCTTCTGACCGTCACTCCTTGTGCGGCTGGGCTGTTCGCGCGGACCGCGCCGCCAGGGGGTGCCGGTGCTGGCCGCCTTGACCGCGCCCACGACCGGGCCGACCACGCCCGCACCGCAGCCTTTCTGCGCCGCGCGCACGCCTGGTGCGGCGGCACGCCTTCCCCGACTGGCTGGGACTGGTACAACCACCACCGACCCCACACCGGGATCGGCGGCAACACCCCAGCCAGTCGCGCCACCAACCGCACCGAACAACACGGCTAGGCTGTTCGCATGCGCTTCGGAATCTTCGTCCCACAAGGATGGCGGCTGGACCTCGCGGGCATCGAACCCGCCCGGCACTGGGAAACGATGCTGGACATCGCCCGGTTCGCGGAGAACGGCCCGTACGAGTCGATTTGGGTGTACGACCACTTCCACACCGTCCCGGCACCGGTGGCGGAGGCGACGCACGAGGCGTGGTCGCTCATGGCGGCCCTCGCCGTGACCACCAGCCGCGTGCGGCTGGGCCAGATGTGCACCTGCATGAGCTACCGCAACCCCGCCTACCTGGCGAAGGTCGCCGCGACCACGGACGTCCTGTCCGGCGGCCGCGTCGAGATGGGCATCGGCGCCGGCTGGTACGAGCACGAGTGGCTGGCCTACGGCTACGGCTTCCCGTCGGCGGGCGAGCGGATCGGCCGCCTCGACGAGGGCGTGCAGATCATGCGGCAGATGTGGCGCGACGGCTCCGCGACCCTGGACGGCAGGTACTACCAGGTCGACGGCGCGCTGTCGTACCCGCTGCCGTTGCAGGACGGCGGGATCCCGCTGTGGATCGCCGGCGGCGGTGAGAAGAAGACCCTGCGGATCGCCGCCCGGTACGCGCAGTACACGAACTTCGTGGGCGACGCCGAGGGCTTCAAGCACAAGTCGGAGGTCCTCGCCGCGCACTGCAAGGAGGCCGGCACCGACTTCGACGCGATCGTCCGCACGGCGAACTACAACGTGATCGTCGGCGAGACCGAGAAGGACGTCCAGGACCGCCTGGCGTGGATCCGGTCGCACTACGAGCCGCACGTGCCCTCCGACGTGCTCGAGCGGACCGTTCAGCAGTTCGCGAACGGTCCGCTCGTCGGCACGCCGGAGCAGGTCGCCGAGAAGCTCACCGAGCTGCGCGGCCTGGGCATGACCTACGCGATCGGCTACTTCGCCGACATCGCCTACGACCGCACCTCCGCGCGGCTGTTCACCGAGAAGGTCATCCCCGAGCTGGCCTGACCGCGAACCCGTCCAGGGCGGCGCGCATCGCCGCCCGCATCGCGTCGCTGCCGGTGTGGCCGGAGTCGTCGATCACGATCAGTTCGGCGTCCGGCCACACCTTGGTCAGCTCCCACGCGGTCTCGACCGGGCCGGACAGGTCGAGCCGGCCGTGGATGAGCTTGCCGGGGATCCCCGTGAGCCGGTGGGCTTCCCGGAGAAGCACGCCCTCTTCCAGCCAGGCTGCGTTCGAGAAGTAGTGCGCGCAGATCCGGGTCATCGCGAGAAGATCGCGGGACGGCCGGTCGCTGTAGGAGTTCGGCACGCCGTGGGGTTCCAGCGAGATCGCGGCGTCCTCCCAGGTGCTCCAGTCCCGCGCGGCCTTGGCCCGCACGCCGGGATCCGGATCCCCGAGCAGGCGCGCGTAGGCGGCGAGGATGTCGAAGGTGTCGCCGTCGACCTCGCCGGCGCCGGCCCGGAACCGCTCCAGCTCCGCTGGGAAGAACCGGCCGACGCCGTTGTACAGCCAGTCGATCTCGCGGCGGCGGGTCGTGGTGACGCCGGCGATCACGATCTCGCTTACCCGTTCGGGGTGCCGTTCGGCGTAGGCGAGTTGCAGTGTCGACCCCCAGGAACCGCCGAAGAGCAGCCACTGCTCGACGCCGAGGTGCTCGCGCAGCAGTTCCATGTCCGCGATCAGGTGCTCGGTCGTGTTGTGGGTCAGGTCGGTGGCCGGGTCGCTGGCGTGCGGTGTGCTGCGGCCGCAGTTGCGCTGGCTGAACAGGATGATCCGGTACCGCTGCGGGTCGAAGTAGCCGCGCGAGCTGGACCAGGCGCCGGAGCCGGGGCCGCCGTGGACGACCGCGACGGGTTTGCCGTCCGGGTTGCCGCACTCCGCCCAGTGGATCCGGTTGCCGTCGCCGACGTCCAGCATGCCTTCGGTGTGGGGTTCGACGGACGGGTGGAGCTGGGTCATGGTCCCTCCAGATGCAACAGTGCTGTTATATTAGCGCTGTGACAATCGCTCGGTCCGACCTGCTCGGCACACGTCTGCGCCACCTGCTGGATCTGCTGGACGGCGACGTGGCCGCGGTCTACGCCGATCTGGGGCTGGCGTGGTTCCGGCCGCGGTTCACGCCGATCGTGCGGTCGCTGGCCGCGTCGGGCCCGCAGCCGATCCGGGACCTGGCGGAGGCCATCGGCGTGACGCATTCGGCGGCGAGCCAGACGGTCGCGCAGATGGTCAAGGCGGAACTGGTGACCCTGAGCCCGGGTGCGGACGCGCGGCAGCGGATCGTCCGGCTGACCCGGAAGGCGGAGGAGCTGCTGCCGGTGCTGAACGCCGAATGGGCGGCCACCACGGCCGCGGCGAAGGAGTTCGAGGCGGGACTGGCGTACCCGCTGAGCCGGCTGGTCGACGAGGCGATCGAGGAGCTGCGGCGCAAGCCGATGCGGCAGCGGATCGCCGAGGTCGCGCCCGACCTCGGGTGACCCGAGCAGGACTGCTGTACCGGCGACACGCGCACTATCCACTGAGGACGAGCGCGCAGAGCACCGCCGCAGCGGGAGCCGGGGTACCGTGATGCTTCGAAGGGCGAACCGTACGAGGGCAGGATCTGATGGATTCCGCAGTGTCCGGCGACGCGCGGCGCCGCAGACGGCTGACCGCCGGCATCAAGGAGTCGCTGCGTGAGCTGAACATCCAGCTGTCCCTGCTCAACCACCGCGTCGGGGCGCGGGTCGACCTGCGCGACGTCGACCTGGACTGCCTCGACCTGATCGGCAGGCACGGCCCGCTCGGCCCGACCACGCTGGCGCGGCGGGCCGGCCTGCACCCCGCCACGATCACCGGCATCCTCGACCGGCTGCAGCGCGGCGGCTGGATCGTCCGCGAACGCGACCCCGCCGACCGCCGCGCGGTGCTGGTGCGCGCGCTCGAGGACCGCAACACCGAGCTGTTCCGCCTCTACGCCGGCATGAACGCCGCGATGGACGCGCTGTGCGGCGGCTACGACGAGACCGAACTCGAGGTGATCGAGAGCTTCCTGCGCCGCACCGCCGCCGCCGGGCGCGCCGCGACGGACGAGCTCGGCTCGGACTAGCGCCCGCCGCGACGGACGAGCACCGCGTGGTGGTCGCCGTGTCGTCCCGCTTGCGCCACTAGGGCGTGTCTGACAAAGGTTGTGCTTGGCGGCTGGGATGCTGCTGGTTGTGTCGCGGTTTCAGTTGCTCTCGGATGAGCAGTGGGCGTTGATCGAGGACTTGCTGCCGATGCGGACCGGTAAGCCGGGCAGGCCGTTTTCGGACGCGCGGGCGATGGTCGAGGGCATCATCTACCGGTATCGGTGCGGGATCGCGTGGCGGGATGTGCCGCCGGTGTTCGGGCCGTGGCAGACGATCTGGACCTGGCATCGCCGGCTGGCCGGTGAGGGCACCTGGGATGTGGTGCTGCAGCGGTTGCTCGCGGCGGCGGACGCGGCGGGCGAGATCGACTGGGGCATCGCGGTGGATTCCACCATCGCTCGAGCGCATCAGCACGCCACCAACATCACCCGCCACGCGGGGGGCTTCGTCGAATTACACGAAACCCGGGAGCGAGCCGCCTGACCATGCGCTGGGCCGCTCACGGGGTGGGCTGTCGACCAAGATTCATGAACTCGTCGATGGGAACGGGCGGCCGCGGGTGGTGTTGCTGACGGCGGGGCAGGCTGGGGATTCACCGATGTTCCTGCCCCTGATGCACCATCTGTCCGTGCCCCGGTTGACCGGAGGACCAGCGCGGACACGGCCGAGCCGGGTCCGCGGCGACAAGGCGTATTCCTCGCGCGCCATCCGAACGCACCTGCGCAACCGCAAGATCAGGGTGGTGATCCCCGAACCCGCCGATCAGGTCGGCCACCGCACACGCCGTGGTTCCCGTGGCGGCCGGCCTCCCGCCTTCGACGAGATCGACTACCGCAGCCGCAACGTCATCGAACGCTACTTCAACCAGCTCAAACACTGGCGCGGCATCGCCACCCGATTCGACAAACTCGCCACCGTCTACCGAGCAGCCATCGTCCTCCACGCCGTGATCATCTGGACCACAACATTGTCAGACATGACCTAGCCCTTCACGCACACCACCTGCTTCAGGTGCGCCACCACCTCGACCAGGTCCGTCTGCGCCTTGATCACCGAGTCGATGTCCTTGTACGCGGCGGGGATCTCGTCGACCACTCCGGCGTCCTTGCGGCACTCCACGCCGTCGGTCTGCGCGGCGAGGTCCGCGGCGGTGAACGTCTTGCGCGCCTTGGTCCGCGACATCCGCCGCCCGGCTCCGTGCGACGCCGAGTGGAACGACGTCTCGTTGCCGAGCCCGCGCACGATGTACGAACCGGTGCCCATGCTGCCCGGGATGATGCCCAGGTCACCGGATCCGGCCCGGATCGCACCCTTGCGCGTCACCAGCACGTCGACGCCGTCGTAGGTCTCCTCGGCGACGTAGTTGTGGTGGCACGAGATCGGCTCGTCGAACCGCACGCCGGGCACCGTGTCGGCGAGTGCCTGCTGGACCAGCGCGACCATCGTGGCCCGGTTGCGGGCCGCGTACTCCTGCGCCCAGAACAGGTCCCGCCGGTAGGCCGCCATCTCCGGCGTGCCGGCGACGAACACCGCCAGGTCACGGTCCGGCAGGTCCGCGTTGTGCGGCAACTTGCGGGCGATGTCGATGTGCCGCTTGGCCAGCTCGTTGCCGATGCCCCGCGATCCGGAGTGCAGCATCAGCCACACCCGGCCGGCGTCGGGACCGCCCTGCTCGAGGCACACCTCGATGAAGTGGTTGCCGCCGCCGAGGCTGCCGACCTGCGCCCGTGCCCGGTCGCGCAGGTTCTGCACTCCCTGGTGCAGGTGCCCGAACGCCGACCAGAACGCGTCCCAGCCACCGGTGCCGGGCACGCGCGCCGGGTTGACCGGGGTGCGGTGCATGGCGAACCCGACCGGCACCGCGTCCTCGATGCGCCGCCGCAGCTTGCCCAGGTCGTCGGGCAGATCCGCGGCGGTCAGCGAGGTGCGCACGGCGCTCATGCCGCAGCCGATGTCCACGCCGACGGCGGCGGGGGAGACCGCGTCGCGCATCGCGATGACGCTGCCGACCGTGGCACCCTTGCCGTAGTGCACGTCCGGCATCACAGCCAGACCGTGCACCCACGGCAGGTTGGCGACGTTGTGCAGCTGACGCATCGCGGCGTCCTCGATGGTCGCCGGGTCGGCCCACATGCGGATCGGCACCCGTGCGCCCTCGACGGCGGTGAACATCCCGAGATCCTTTCGCTTCGGCGGTTCCCCAGGGTTACCCGCGGGAACCGCCGGAGCAACCGGATTTCAGTAGTCGTCGCGGCCGGTGAGCTGCTCCTCGAGCAGCTCGGCGGAGCTGGTGACCAGCGCCAGCGGGTCGACGAACTCGTTGAGGTCGAGGTTGGCCAGCGGGAGCGAATGGCGCAGCACCAGGTACTCGCCCATGACGACCACCCCGCCGACGACCGTCGTGTGCCCCACCTCGGCCAGCACACCGACCACATCCACCTCGTCCACGCGCGCGAACGGCGTCGCGATCTGGATCCACTCGTCCCGGCGGTCGAGCACCTCCCGCGCGATGACGACGATCTGCGTGCGTTCCTCCTCCTCGGGATCGGACTGGAAGCGGATGCGGATGCGCAGCTCGTCCGGCTCGTCGCGCACCACCTTGTACTGCTGCCGGATGAACGTTGCGAGATCGCGCCAGCTCGTCACCCCAGTGGTTCCCTTCTCGTGGCCATACGGTCACGGGAAGTGAAGCACAGCAGCCCAGGCAGCTGGCAACGCCAGGCGAGCTGCGACCTCCCCGCACCCCGAGGCGCCCGGCGACGCACGGCGAGGTGCGACGTCCCCAGACCTCCCCCGCCCCCGATCCCCAGCCCGTCTTTGGTCGCCGACCAGGCGTGTCAAGGTACTCTTTCCCGCCTTGACACGCCTGCTCGGCGACCGAAAACACTCCACCCGGAGGGGGCGGGGGAGGTCGAGCCCAAGGCGACCGTTCGGCGCCGTGAGGCGCCCTGCCGCGAAGCGGCGGGAAAAGATCAAAAGAATGTCCTCGCCGGACGGGCAGGCTCCGGGATGACCGGGGAATGCAGTCATCTCACCTCATGCAGGTGGTCGCTGGGTGGTCATCCCGTCGCCTGATCGAGGCCTATCACTGTGAGCCAGGCCCGCACGCTTTGTGTTCTTCGGCCGCCGGTGAGCGAGCAGGGTGCGGGCCTGGCTCACAGTGATCTGACGGCCTCAGGCGACGGGATGACCACCCAGCTCTCTTTGGGGCACGGGCGCTTCCCGTCAGGCTGTGAGGGCCGGTAGGCGTCGTGCGCGTACGGTCGACACCGACCAGATCGCCAGCCCGATGAGCGGCAGGGCCGCGCCGAAAAGGCAGGGGCCGATCCACCCGAAACCGTCGTACAGCGAGCCGGCCAGGGCCGACGCCAACGCGCCGCCCACGAAGATCGTCGTCATGAAGACCGTGTTGATGCGGGCCCGTGCGTCGGCGCGCAGGCCGTAGATCTCCCGCTGGCTCAGCACCTGGTGGCTCTGCACCGCGAGGTCCAGCACCACCCCGGCCAGCGCCAGCACCACCAGCGAACCCGCGCCCAGCCACGCCACGACCATGGCCACCGCCGCCAGCCCCAGTGCGATCCCGCTGCCGATCCGGCCGTGCCCGCGGTCGCCGAGCCGTCCGGCGAGCGGCGCCGCCGCCGCACCGGCCGCCCCGACCAGGGCGAACACCCCCACCTCGGTCTGCGTCAACCCGTGCCGTCCGACCAGCTCGAACGTCACCGACGTCCAGAACGCGCTGAACGCCCCGAACATCAGCGCCTGGCACACCGCCCGCCGCCGCAACGCGGGCTCCTCGCGCGCCAGCGTCAGGATCGAACCCATCAGCCGCCGGTAGCCCTGGTCGTGCGGAGGCCGGTGGCGCGGCAGGACCCGGCGCACCAGCACCGCCACGACGACCATCAGCACCGCCGACACGAAGTAGATCGTGCGCCACCCGAACGCACCCGCGACCAGGCTGGACAGCGTTCGCGCCAGCAGGATCCCCAGCAGCAGCCCGGTCATGACGGTCCCGACGAACCGGCCCCGCTGCTCCTCCGGCGCGAGGTGCGCGGCGAACGGGATCAGGATCTGCGCCACCACCGACGTCACCCCGATCAGCACGGACGCGGCGAGGAACAACCCGAACTCCGGCGCCACGGCCGCGACGAGCAACGCCAGTGCGGTGAACACCAGCGTGCGCGAGGCCAGCGCCCGGTTCTCCACCAGGTCCCCGAGCGGCATGAGCAGCGCGAGCCCGGCCGCGTAACCGAGCTGCGTCAGCGTCACCACCAGCGCGGCGCTGCCCTGGCTCACGCCGAACCCGGTCGCGATCTCGGCCAGCAGCGGCTGACCGTAGTACAGGTTCGCCACGGTGGTGCCGCACGAGAACGCGAGCACCACCATGATCAGCCGTAGGCTGCGGGTTGGGGGCATGTCAGTGCCGACACGCGATCACGTCGCGACATTCCCGGTGTGACCGCGTTCACGCCACGGGAAGGTCCTCGGCAGAGCGGATCCGCAGCCCGTCGAACGCGACGGCGGCCACCGTGTCCGCCAGCTGCTCGCCGCTCTGCCCGCCACGCGGCCGGTACCACTCGATCAGCGAGTTGACCATGCCGAACAGCAGCCGCGCCGCGGTGGGCGGGTCGATGTCGGGCCGCAGGTCGCCCTCGTCGACGGCCTTGGTGACCAGCTCGGACACGATGTGGTCGAACTCACGGCGCCGGGCGAGAGCGTCCCGCTCCACCTTGGTGTTCCCGCGCACCCGCAGCAGCAGGGTCACGAACGGCAGCCGGTCGACCAGCACCCGCACACTGCCGCGCACCAGGTACTCCAGCCGGTCCACCGCGCGCCCGTCCACCGAGTCCAGCTCGGCCACGATTTCGAACAACCCGTCCAGCGCGCGGTTCACCGCCAGCCGCAGCAGTTCCTGCTTGCTCGGCACGTGGTGGTAGATGGCGGACTTGGTGATCCCGAGCTTGCGGGACAGGTCCTCCATGCTGGTGCCGTCGTAGCCGCGCTCGTTGAACAGCTTGACCGCGACCGCCAGCAGGGACTCCAGGTCGTAACCCGGCCTGCCGCGCCGGGCGGGCCGGCCGGAGGTCTTCTCGGGCGCGGTCGTCATGGCCCCAGTATCCCAAGCGATCTCAGGCCGGCGGCCGCTGGTCGATCACGCGGCGCAGCTTGCCCATCGACCGCTCCAGGGTGTCCGGGTCGAGTACCTCCACACCGACGCTGACCCCGACGCCGTCCTTGATCCGCGTGGCGATCTCCGCGGCGGCACCTCGCCTGCGGTCGGACGAGGTGTCGTGCCGGGCTTCCACCAGGACGGTGAGGTGGTCCATCCGGTCCTTTTTGGTCAGCTTCAGCTGGAAGTGCGGCGCCAGTCCCGCGGTGGCGAGCACGATCTCCTCGATCTGCGTGGGGAACACGTTGACCCCGCGCAGGATGATCATGTCGTCGCTGCGGCCGGTGACCTTGTCCATGCGCCGGAAGGACGGCCGCGCGGTGCCCGGCCGCAGCGCGGTGAGGTCGCGGGTGCGGTAGCGGATGATCGGCAGCGCCTGCTTGGTGAGCGAGGTGAACAGCAGCTCGCCGGTCTCGCCCTCGGCCAGCACCTTCTCCTCGACCGGGTCGATCACCTCGGGGTAGAAGTGGTCCTCCCAGATGTGCAGGCCGTCCTTGGTCTCCACGCACTCCTGCGCGACACCGGGGCCCATCACCTCGGACAGGCCGTAGATGTCCACGGCGTGCAGGTCCATCCGCTGCTCGATCTCGCGGCGCATCTGCTCGGTCCAGGGCTCCGCGCCGAAGATGCCCACGCGCAGCGAGGAGGACGCCGGATCGATCCCCTGGCGTTCGAACTCGTCGAGCAACGTGAGCATGTAGGACGGGGTCACCATGATGACCTCGGGCCGGAAGTCGGTGATGATCTGCACCTGCCGCGCGGTCATGCCACCGGACGCGGGAATCGCGGTGCAGCCGAGCTTTTCGACGCCGTAGTGCGCGCCGAGCCCGCCGGTGAACAGGCCGTAGCCGTAGGCCACGTGCACCTTGTGCCCGGGCCGCCCGCCCGCGGCGTAGATCGAGCGGGCCATCACGGTGGCCCACGTGTCGATGTCGGCCTCGGTGTAACCCACGACCGTCGGCTTGCCGGTGGTGCCGCTGGAGGCGTGGATGCGGCGCACCTGCTCCTGGGGCACGGCGAACATGCCGAACGGGTAGTTGTCGCGCAGGTCGTGCTTGGTGGTGAAGGGGAACTTCGCCAGGTCCGCCAGCTCGCGGCAGTCGTCCGGGTGCACCCCGGCCTCGTCGAACTTGCGGCGGTAGAACGGCACGTTCCGGTACGCGTGCCGCAGTGTCCACTGCAGACGCTCCAGCTGAGTGGCCCGCAGTTCGTCGACGCTCATCCGCTCGGCGGGGGTGAGGTCGTCGGGCGCCGGCGCGCTGCCGAGGCGCTTCGCGGAGGGCACATCGCTGTGCATGGTCGTCATGGGGGCCGGCTCCTCAGTTCTCGACTTGCCCGATGGTGCGGCTGCGGCCGCGGAATTCGGCGATCACCTCGCGCCCGGCGTCGGTCTCGCGGTGCACCGTGACGTCGTAGATGCCGTTGCGGCCGTAGCGGGTGCGTTCCTCGGCCGTGGCGACCAGGCGGTCGCCGAGACGGGCGCTGGCGACGAACGAGATCTCCGCGCCCGCCGCGACCGTCACCGGGCCGTGGCTGTTGCACGCGCAGGCGAACGTGGTGTCGGCCAGCAGGAAGAGGTAGCCGCCGTGGGCGATCGCGTGACCGTTCACCATCTGCTCGGTGACGGTCATCCGGGCGACCGCGCGGCCGTCCGCCGCCTCGACGAGTTCGATGCCGAGCGATTTCGACGCGACGTCGTCGGCGAACATCGCCTGCGCGGCTTGGGACACGGCGGTACTGCCTCCCGTCGTTACTGACCGAATGGACGGTTAATAATGTGCGCCTCGCGGCGGCACTGTCAAGACCCGTGGAAGACCGGTTCCGACTTGCCCAGGAAGGCTTCCACGGCGCCCCGGTGGTCCGCGGTGAGTCCGAGGCGGGCCTGGGCCTCGCCTTCCAGGCGCAGGACCTCGGGCAGCGGCGCACCCCAGGACGCGGCGAGCGCGCGCTTGGCTTCCGCGTAGGCACGGGTCGGCCCGGCGGCGAGGCGGGCGGCCAGCGCTGCGGCCGTCGACGCGACGTCACCGGCGGGGACCACGCGCCCGGCGATACCCCACTCGGCCGCCTGCGTCGCGGTGAACGCCTCGCCGAGCAGGATCAGCTCGCTCGCCCGCGCCGCACCGACGGCCCGCGCGAGCGTCGCGGACAGCCCGGAGTCGCAGGTCAGGCCGATGCCGGTGAACGCGGTGCCGAACTTCGCGGTGTCCGCGGTGACGCGCAGGTCGCACGCGAGCGCGAACCCGAGCCCGGCGCCGACGCACGTGCCGTTGATCGCCGCCACCACCGGCTTCGGCATGGTCGCCAGCGCCGTGACGATCGGGTTGTAGTGCTCGTCGATCGTGGCGAACGCGGTCGCCGGGTCGGCGCGCAAGGCCTCAGCGTGCTCGCCCAGGTCCTGGCCCACGCAGAACGCCCGGCCGGTGCCGGTGAGCACGACGGCGCGGACCGCGTCGTCGGCGGCGATCCGCTCCAGCGCGTCGCGCAGATCGGTCTTCAGCTCACTGGTCAGGGCGGGCCGGAGCAGGGTCACGGTGGCCACGGCGCCTTCGTGCGAAACGGAAACATCCC
The DNA here is from genome assembly GCF_030814215.1 of Amycolatopsis thermophila. Taxonomy (NCBI): domain Bacteria; kingdom Bacillati; phylum Actinomycetota; class Actinomycetes; order Pseudonocardiales; family Pseudonocardiaceae; genus Amycolatopsis; species Amycolatopsis thermophila. The sequence goes on from NZ_JAUSUT010000001.1 coordinate 3,836,231, forward strand.
CGTTGGTGCTTTCGTCAGCCATGCCGAGACGCTACCATGACTTCCTGAACGTTCGGTTGGTTAATCCGGGGAAGCGAGGAACGATGGCCCAGCAGTCGACGAGGATGCTGCGCAGCTACGTCAGCGGCGGCTGGCAGACCGGCGAGGGTGAAGGCGTGCCCCTGCACGACGCCGTGACCGGTGCCGAGGTCGCGCGGATCTCCTCCGCGGGTATCGACATGGCCGCCGCGCTCGACCACGGCCGCCGGGTCGGCGGCCCGGCCCTGCGCGAGCTGACCTTCCACCAGCGGGCCGCGCTGCTCAAGGCCGTGGCCTCGCACCTGCGCGAGCACCGCGACGAGCTGTACGAGCTGTCCGCGAAGACGGGCGCCACGCTGGGCGATTCGAAGTTCGACGTCGACGGCGGCATCGGCGTGCTGTTCGCCTACTCCTCCAAGGGCAAGCGTGAGCTGCCCAACGACACGGTCTACGTCGACGGCAACGTCGAGCCGCTCAGCAAGAGCGGCACGTTCCTCGGCCAGCACATCGCCACTCCGCTGCGGGGTGTCGCGGTGCAGATCAACGCGTTCAACTTCCCGGTGTGGGGCCCGCTGGAGAAGTTCGCCCCGGCGTTCCTCGCGGGTGTGCCCAGCCTGGTCAAGCCGGCGAGCCAGACCGCGTACCTGACCGAGCGGGTCGTCGAGCTGATCATCGAATCCGGTCTGGTCCCGGAGGGCGCGCTGCAGCTGATCTCCGGCAGCGCCGGCGACCTGCTGGACCACCTCACCGAGCAGGACCTGGTGTCGTTCACCGGGTCGGCGTCCACCGCGCAGAAGCTGCGCACGCACCCGGTGGTCGTCCGCCACGCAGTGCGCTTCAACGCCGAGGCGGACTCGCTGAACTGCTCGATCCTCGGCCCGGACGCCACGCCCGGCACGGCCGAGTTCGACCTCTACGTCAAGCAGCTGGTCACCGAGATGACCGTCAAGGCGGGTCAGAAGTGCACCGCGATCCGCCGCGCGTTCGTGCCGGCCGACCTGCTCGACGCCGTCGCCGAGGCCGCCGCCGAGCGCCTGGCCAAGGTCAAGATCGGCAACCCGGCGTCCGAAGGCGTCCGCATGGGCGCCCTGGCCAGCCTCGAGCAGCGCGAGGAGGTCCGCCGCTCACTCAAGGCCCTGCAGGACGCCTCCAGCGTCGTCTTCGGCGACCCGGAGCGGGTCGAGGTGGTCGACGCCGACGCCGAGCGCGGCGCGTTCATCTCGCCGGTGCTGCTCAAGGGTGACCCCGAGCGCGCCGAGCCGCACGAGGTCGAGGCCTTCGGCCCGGTCTCCACGCTGATGCCCTACGACTCGGTCGAGCAGGTCATCGGTTACGCGGCGCGTGGCCAGGGCAGCCTGGCCGGGTCGGTCGTCACCGCCGACGCGCGGTTCGCCCGCGAGGTCGTCCTCGGCGTCGCGCCGTGGCACGGCCGTCTGCTGGTGCTCGACTCCGACGACGCGAAGGAGTCGACCGGCCACGGCTCGCCGATGCCGCAGCTCGTGCACGGCGGCCCGGGCCGCGCCGGTGGCGGCGAGGAGATGGGCGGCATCCGCGGCGTGCTGCACCACATGCAGCGCACCGCCGTGCAGGGCAGCCCGAAGGTGCTGACCGCGGTCACCGGCCGCTGGGTCGAGGGCGCCCCGCGCGCGACCGGGGACGTGCACCCGTTCCGCAAGTCCCTGGCGGAGCTGAAGATCGGCGACTCGGTGGTCGCCGGCCCGCGCCCGGTGACGCAGGAGGACGTGGACCACTTCGCCGAGTTCACCGGCGACACCTTCTACGCCCACACCGACCCCGAGGCCGCCGCGGCCAACCCGCTGTTCGGCGGCATCGTCGCGCACGGCTACCTGGTCGTGTCGTTCGCCGCCGGCCTGTTCGTCTCGCCCGAGCCGGGCCCGGTGCTGGCCAACTACGGCCTGGAGAACCTGCGCTTCCTCACCCCGGTCAAGCCCGGTGACGAGCTGACCGTGACCCTGACCGCCAAGCAGATCACCCCGCGCGAGAACGCCGACTACGGCGAGGTGCGCTGGGACGCCGACGTGACCAACCAGAACTCCGAGTCCGTCGCGAAGTACGACGTGCTCACGCTCGTGGCCAAGGAGAAGTGATGACCGCGACCCTGTCCGAAGAGGACCTCGAACGGCACTTCGAGCACACCATCGACAAGGACCAGCGGATCGAGCCGCGGGACTGGGTTCCCGAGGGCTACCGCAAGACGATGATCCGGCAGATCGCGCAGCACGCACACTCCGAGATCATCGGCATGCAGCCGGAGGGCAACTGGATCACCCGCGCGCCGTCGTTGCGGCGCAAGGCGATCCTGCTGGCCAAGGTGCAGGACGAGGCCGGGCACGGGCTGTACCTGTACTCGGCGGCCGAGACGCTGGGCGCGGACCGCACCGACCTGACCGAGAAGCTGATCAGCGGGCGGCAGAAGTACTCGTCGATCTTCAACTACCCGACGCTGACGTTCGCCGACGTCGGCGCGATCGGCTGGCTCGTCGACGGCGCGGCGATCTGCAACCAGGTCCCGTTGTGCCGCAGCAGTTACGGCCCCTACGCGCGGGCGATGATCCGGATCTGCAAGGAGGAGTCCTTCCACCAGCGGCAGGGCTACGAGCTGCTGATGACGATGATGAAGGGCACCCAGGCGCAGCGCGACATGGTGCAGGACGCGGTGAACCGGTTCTGGTGGCCGTCGCTGATGATGTTCGGCCCGCCCGACGCCGAATCGGCCAACACCGCGCAGTCGATGGCGTGGAAGATCAAGCGGCACACCAACGACGAGCTGCGCCAGCGGTTCGTCGACATGACGGTGCCGCAGGCCGAGGCGCTCGGCGTGACACTGCCCGACCCGGAGCTGAAGTGGAATCCCGAACGCGGGCACTACGACTTCGGCCCGGTGGACTGGGACGAGATGAAGCAGGTCGTCGCGGGCAACGGCCCGTGCAACGCCGAGCGCATGGCCCGGCGGCGGCAGGCGCACGAGGACGGCGCGTGGGTCCGCGAGGCCGCGGCCGCGCACGCGCGCAAGATGGCGGAGGCGAAGGCGTGAGCAAGAGCGAGTGGCCGTTGTACGAGGTGTTCGTGCGCGGCAAGCGGGGACTCAACCACGTGCACGTCGGGTCGCTGCGCGCGGCCGACGACCAGATGGCCCTGCACAACGCGCGTGACCTGTACACGCGGCGCAACGAGGGTGTGAGCATCTGGGTGGTCAAGGCGTCGGACATCACCGCGTCCTCGCCGGACGAGAAGGACCCGTTCTTCGCGCCGTCGGGCGACAAGGTGTACCGGCACCCGACGTTCTACGACATCCCCGACAACGTCCCCCACATGTGAGCCGATCATGTCCTTCGACAACGCTTATGAGTCACTGATCGACGCGCACGACGATTCGCGGTGGGCGTTCGGCACCGGGTTCGAGGACCCGCTGGCCGGGGTGGACACCTCGGTTCCGTCCGGTGTGGACGGTGCGGACCTCGCGCAGTACTGCCTGATGCTGGGCGACGACGCGCTGGTGTTCTCGCACCGCCTGCAGCAGTGGTGCACCCGGGCGCCCGAGCTCGAGGACGAGGTCGCGATCGCCAACATCGGCCTGGACCTGCTGGGCCAGGCCCGGCTGCTGCTCGCCCGCGCGGGCAAGTCCGACGGCAGCGATCGCGGTGAGGACGCGTTCGCGTTCTTCCGCGACGAGCACGAGTTCCGCAACGTCCGGCTCGCCGAGCTGGAGCGCGGCGACTTCGGGCAGCTCATCGCGGCCCTGCTGGTGTTCTCCACCTGGCGGCTGGCGCTGTTCCAGCGGCTGCGGTCCTCGGTGGACCCGGTGCTGGCCGCGATCGCCGACAAGGGCGTCAAGGAGCTGACCTACCACCGCGACTACGCCGCCCAGTGGGCGGTGCGGCTGGGCGATGGCACCGCGTTCTCGCACGAGCGCATGCAGGCGGGGCTGGAGCGGGTCTGGCCGTTCGTGGCCGAGCTGTTCGTGCCGCACGAGATCGAGTCGCGGCTGGCCGCGGCGGGCGTCGCGGTGGACCCGGCCGCGGTCCGCGAGGAGTTCGACGGCGTGCTGGCGCAGGTGCTCGGCGCGGGGACGCTGACGCGGCCCGAGGTGAGCGGCAAGGCCGGGGTCAACGGCCAGACCGGGCGCGGCGGCCGGCACACCGAGGCGATGGGCTACCTGCTGGCCGAGCTGCAGAGCGTGGCCCGCGCCCACCCGGAGGCGACATGGTGAGCGCCCGCGCCGTCGCGGAGACCGTCCGCGACCCCGAGCTGCCCATGCTGACGCTGGCCGACCTCGGCGTACTGCGCGAAGTGTCCGAATCGGACGGTGCGGTGACGGTGTCGATCACTCCCACCTACACCGGGTGCCCGGCGATGGACACCATGCGCGACGACCTGGTCCACGCACTGCAGGGCGCCGGGTACTCGCGCGTCGAGGTCCGCACGGTGCTGCAGCCGGCCTGGAGCACCGACTGGATCAGCGAGCGCGGCCGCCGCGCGCTGGCCGAGGCGGGCATCGCGCCACCGGGCAGCGCGCCGCGACAGGCGTCCGGGCCGATCCCGCTGACACTGGGCCCGACGGTGCGGCGCGTGTCCTGCCCCCGCTGCGGGTCGGCGGACACGGAGCTGGTGTCGCGGTTCGGGGCCACCGCGTGCAAATCATTGATGCGGTGCCGGTCCTGCGACGAACCCTTCGAGCACGTCAAGGAGATCTGAGGTGACCGCGAGCACCAAGTCCAGGCTGCGGGGCGACTTCCACACGCTGACCGTGGCCGAGGTGACGCCCCTGTGCGACGACGCCGTCGCGGTCACCTTCGCCGTGCCGCCGGAACTGTCCGACACCTACGCGTTCCGCGCCGGGCAGTCGTTGACGTTGCGGCGCACGATCGACGGGCGCGAGGAGCGCCGGTCGTACTCGATCTGCTCGCCGGAGGGCAGCGCGCCGCGCATCGGCGTGCGCGAGGTGCCCGACGGGTTGTTCTCGACGTGGCTCGTGCACGACGTGCGGCCCGGCGACGAGATCGAGGTGGGCACCCCGACCGGGAACTTCACGCCCGACCTGTCCACACCGGAACACCACGTCCTGATCGCGGCGGGCTCGGGCATCACGCCGGTGCTGTCGATCGCGTCGACGGTGCTGCGCGACCCGGCCGCGACGGTCACGGTGCTGTACGGCAACCGGCGCACGGACACCGTGATGTTCGCCGACGAGCTGGCCGACCTGAAGGACCGTTACCCGGACCGGCTCGAGCTGGTGCACGTGCTCTCCCGCGAGCCGCGCGAGGCGGAGCTGTTCACCGGCCGCCTGGACGGCGACAAGCTGACCGCGCTGCTGGCGTTGTTCCCCGACGTGTCGGCAGTCGGCCACTGGTGGCTGTGCGGTCCGTTCGGGATGGTCACGGTCGCGCAGGAGCGGTTGCGCGCGGCGGGCGTGCCGTCCGGGCGGATCCACCAGGAGCTGTTCTACGTGGACGACGTGCCGCCGGAGCCGGTGCGGCACGAGGAGAAGGCGCTCGGCGGGGTCGTCACCCAGGCGACGATCGTCCTCGACGGACGGTCCACGACGGTCGCCGTGCCGCGGGACGTGCCCGTGCTCGACAGCGCGCAGAAGGCCCGGCCGGACCTGCCGTTCGCCTGCAAGGGCGGCGTGTGCGGCACCTGCCGCGCGAAGGTCACCAGCGGCAAGGTGGACATGCGCCGCAACTTCGCGCTGGAGGACAACGAGGTCGACGCCGGTTTCGTGCTGACCTGTCAGTCGATGCCGGTCTCGGACGAGCTCACGATCGACTTCGACGTGTGATCGGCATCGCCTTCGCCGCGGCGGCCAGCGACGCCGCCGCGGCGATCGCGAGCACGATCGCCAGGATGCCGGACGACCACACGGACATGGCGAGCGCCAGGTAGACCTGCACCGCCGCGGTCGCCGCGAAGACCAGCGACAGGACGAGCCAGACCGGGCGGTCGGTGACCGGTGTCTTGGACTGGCCGAAACCCACTGCGAAACCCCTCCCGCGTAGTTCGGATACTGCTGGTATCGCCTCGCGGGTCCTCCGGGTTACCGCGGCGCCGGATCAGTGAGCTTGTCAACATTTGCCAGTTGGTCACTGCGTGTCGACCGCGGAGTGACGCCGTTCACCCGGCCGGGCGGCTCGGTTCACCGGGCTCGTGCAGAATCATGCGGTGACCGTGATCGCCAACGCCTCGCCGAGCAGCCGCCGCGCCGTGCTGAGCTGGGCATTGTGGGACTGGGGAGCCTCGGCGTTCAGCGCCGTCATCCTCACCTTCGTCTTCACCGTCTACCTCACCGAGGGTGTCGCCGCCGACACCGAAAGCGGGTCCCAGGCGCTGGGCGTCGCCACGACCATCGCCGGTGTCGTGGTCGCGCTGCTGGCCCCGGTCACCGGGCAGCGCAGCGACGCCGGCGGCCGTCGCAGGCTCTGGCTCGGCGTGCACAGCGCGATCGCGATCCTCTGCACGGCGGGCCTGTTCTTCGTCGAGAACGACCCGTCCTACCTGCTCGCCGGCCTGGTCCTGCTGGCCGTGGGCAGCGTGTTCTTCGAGTTCGCCGAGGTCAACTACAACGCGATGCTCGTCCAGGTCTCCACGCCGAAGACGATGGGCCGGGTGTCCGGCTTCGGCTGGGGCATGGGCTACTTCGGCAGCGTCATCGCGCTGGCGATCGTGCTGTTCGCGTTCGTGCAGCCGGACGTCGGCCTGTTCGGGGTGACCTCCGAGGGCGGCCTGAACATCCGCGTGGTCGCGCTGTTCGTGGCGGTGTGGTTCGCGGTGTTCGCGCTGCCGGTGCTGCTGTTCGTGCCGGAGAACCCGCCGTCGGGGGAACGGCGGCGCTCGAACTTCTTCTCCGGCTACGTGGTGCTGGCCAAGCGGCTGGCGGAGCTGTGGCGCACCGACCGCCGCACCCTGTGGTTCCTCGCCGCGAGCGCCCTCTACCGGGACGGGCTGACCGCGATCTTCACCTTCGGCGGCGTGGTCGCCGCCGGGACGTTCGGGTTCAGCCAGACCGAGGTCGTGCTGTTCGCGATCGTGGCGAACGTGACGGCCGGGATCGGGGCGGTCGGCGGTGGCCGCCTGGACGACCGGGTCGGCCCGAAGACGGTGATCGTGACGTCGCTGATCGCGCTGGTGGTGATCGGCGCGGCGCTGTGCGCGCTGCCCGGCAAGGCGACGTTCTGGGTGTGCGGGCTGTGCCTGTCGGTGTTCCTCGGGCCGGCGCAGGCGGCGAGCCGGACGTTCCTGGCGCGCATCGTCGAGCCGGAACGGGAGGGCGAGGCGTTCGGCCTCTACGCCACCACCGGCCGGGCCGTGAGCTTCCTCGGTCCGCTGGCGTTCAGCGGGTTCATCACGATCTTCGACAGCCAGCGGGCCGGCATGGCGGGGATCGTGCTGATCCTGGCCGCCGGGCTGGCCGCGATCCTGCCGGTGAAGGCCCCGGCCGGGCACAATGGATGACCATGGAGTCCACCCGCGTGGACCGCTGGCTGTGGGCGGTCCGGCTGACGAAGACCCGATCGGACGCCGCCGCGGCCTGCCGCGGCGGGCACGTGCGCGTCAACGACCGCCCGGCCAAGCCCGCCACGGGTGTGCACCCCGGCGACACGGTGCGGGCGCGCGTGCATGACCGGACGCGGATCGTCGAGGTGGTGCGGGTGATCGAGAAGCGGGTCGGCGCCCCGGACGCGGCCACCTGCTACATCGACCGCACGCCCGCCCCGCCGCCGGAGGCGCTGATGCCGGTCGCCCGCCGCGAGCGCGGCGCCGGCCGCCCGACGAAGCGCGATCGACGGCTGCTGGACCGGTTGCGCGGTCAGAGCTGGTAGACGCGCCGGGCGTTGTCCCGGGCGACCAGGTCCACCACCCGCCGCGCGTCGGCCTCCGACCAGTCGCCGTCCGCCACCCACCGGCCGAACGTGGCCGCCACGGCGCGCCGCCACAGCAGCGCGCCCAGGTAGTGCAGCTCCGGCGGGCCCCACGCGTCCGAGGAGTACAGCTGCTTGGCGAACGGCGCCAGCTCGAACGACTCCGCCACCACCGCCGCGCTGCGCACCCCGGTGTGGTTGATGCCCAGCCCGACGTCGAAGTGCACGTTCGGGAACGCCTGCGCCAGGTACCCGGCCTCGCGGTGGTAGGGGTAGCAGTGCAGCAGCAGGACCGGCACGTCCGGCACCGACCGCAGGAAGTCCATCAGGTGCAGCGGGTTGACGCGGCGCAGGTCGAGGTCGCGGTCGCCGAGCCCGGTGTGCAGTTGCAGCGGCAGGCCGCGCGCGATGGCGGCGTGCAGTCCGAACCGGATCAGCACCTCGTCGTCCAGCCGCTCGCCGCCGCTGTCGAGCCAGCGGCTCGCGGCCTGAACGACCTCGGCCGGCTCCGGCGCGGTCAGGTCGATGTCGAACCCCGTGCGGTAGGCGAGGATCGACTTGGTCCCCACGGCGTTTTCCGTGCGTGCCGACAGGCGTGCCGTGAAGGCGTCGGCGTAGTCGCGTCCGGTCACGTTCTCCCGCGCCAGCTCTTCGGCCAGCGCCTCGAGCCGCACCACCTCGTGCGCCCGCCCGCCGGAGGCCGACTCGATGCCGTGCACGCCCAGCAGCGAGCCGGTGGCATGTCCGGTGTCGACGATCCAGTCGCTCACCCCGGCGTCGCCGAGGAACCGTCGGGTCACCTCGCCCACGCCCAGTTCGGTGCGCCGCTTCCAGTACTCGTCGGCGGGGGCGTGCGCGGGCAGGTCGAGCACCGGGGCGCACCACCGCCGCACCGCGAACCCCAGCTGCGAGTCGAACTGCGTCATCCACGGCGGGATCGGATCGGGCGAGCCCTCGTTGAGGTGCCCCTCGAACTCGGCGCGCTCCAGCTCGACCGTGAACGCGCCGTGCACGTGGTGGTCCACGAGCGGCACCGCCGCCACGTGCTGGTCGAGCGCGGTCACCACGGGCACCTCCTCGCCGTCGGGGTCAGGGTTCCCGCCGCGCGCGCCATTCACGCACGATGTGCTCCACGTCGAACGGGGCGAGGTTCAGCGGCGGACCCGGCGGGGGCCGCCGGATGGCCGCGACGATCTCGGCGTTGATGTCGTCCAGGATGCGCCGCACCTCGGCCTCGGAGGCGGCCTCGGCGGCCGCCGCACGCGCCTGTGCCGCCCTCTTGCGCAGTGCCAGCGACGGCGGCAGGTAGGTCACGTTCTCGCGCGCCAGCTTGTCCCGCAGCCACGCGTTCTCGTCGTGCGGCTTCTTCAGCCATGCCAACGGTTTCCCGGCACCCGGCAGGTTCTCGAACTCGCCGCGTTCGGCCGCCTCGCGGATCTGCTTCTCCACCCAGGTCTCGAAGCTCACGCCCGGGGGCTTGCGCTCGGTCACGGCGAACCTCCTCCCGCTGTGATACCTGTCTACCACCGGCCGCGCGCGGCCGGTTCCTGTATTACCGTGCGGTAATGCACGCCGTCAGCGAGAAAACGGTGGGCGAGCCCACCCTGGCCGACCTGCTCGACCTCGAGGAGATCGACCGCGACCTCTACCGCGCCAGCCTCGTCTTCGACGACCCGTTGCCGCTCTACGGCGGTCAGGTCGCCGCGCAGGCCCTCATGGCCGCCGGCCGCACGGTGTCCGAGGAGCGGTTGCCGCACTCACTGCACGGCTACTTCCTGCGGCCCGGTGACGCGACGCGCCCGACGATCTTCCACGTCGAACGCGACCGCGACGGCGGTTCGTACTCGGCCCGGCGGGTGGTCGCCGTGCAGAACGGCGAGGTCATCTTCAACATGTCGGCGTCGTTCCACCGCCGCGAGGAGGGCGTCGACCGCGAGGCCCACCCCGAGCGGCCCGAGGGCGACCCGGAGCAGCTGCCCGGCGGCGGCATGCCGCGGCTGTTCTCGATGGAGGGCCGCCTGCCCGAGCAGCCCTACCCGGACGGCCAGTGGCCCACGCGGTTCTGGGGTCGTTGCTCGCTGACCCTGCCGGACGACCCGTTGACCCACGCGTCGGTCCTGACCTACCTGTCGGACATTTCCTCCGGGGTGGCCGCGTTCGGCAACGAGGAGGCCGCTTCCGGGGCCAGCCTCGACCACGCGGTGTGGTTCCACCGGACCGGGCGGCTCGACGACTGGGTACAGCTCGATCTCGTGCCGCAGTCCGTCGCGGGCGGGCGCGGCTGGTACACCGGCACCGTGCGCACGCGGGACGGTGTGCTGCTCGCGAGTCTCGCGCAGGAGTGCCTGTTCCGGAACCGCAGGCGGTAACGTTCGCCGCGTGAAGGTCGATTTCGCGGTTCCGTTCGAGACCCCGGCCGACTGCCGCGAGCAGGTGCGGCGCGCCGAACGCGACGGGTTCGACGGGGTGTGGACGACCGAGGTCAAGCACGACCCGTTCCTCCCGCTCGCGCTCGGCGCCACGGTGACCGAGCGGGTCGAGCTGGGCACGGCGATCGCGGTGGCGTTCGCGCGCAACCCGATGACGGTCGCGCAGGCGGCCAACGACCTGCAGGAACTGTCCGGCGGCCGGTTCGTGCTCGGTCTGGGCACGCAGGTGAAGACCCACGTCACGCGACGGTTTTCGATGCCGTGGTCGCAGCCGGCGGCCCGGATGCGCGAGTTCGTCCTGGCGCTGCGGGCGATCTGGGAGTGCTGGGAGAGCGGGACCCCGCTGCGGTTCCGCGGCGAGTTCTACACGCACACGGTGATGACCCCGATGTTCACCCCGGCGCCCCACGCGTTCGGTGCGCCCAAGGTGTTCCTGGCCGGGGTGGGGACCGGGATGACGCGGGTCGCGGGCGAGGTGGCGGACGGGTTCCTGTGCCACGGGTTCACCACCGAGCGGTACCTGCGGGAGGTGACCATTCCGGCGCTGACCGCCGCGCGCGGCTCGCTCGACGGGTTCGAGCTGGCCGGTTCGCCGATGGTGGTGACCGGGCGGACCGACGAGGAGCTGGCCGGGGCGGTGGCGGCGACGCGACGGCAGATCGCCTTCTACGGTTCGACGCCGGCTTACCGGGGTGTGCTGGAGCTGCACGACCGTGCCGCCCTCGGCGACGACCTGCACGCGCTGTCCCGCCGCGGCGAGTGGGAGAAGATGGGCACGCTCGTGGACGACGAGTTGCTGCACGCGATCGCCGTGGTGGGCCGGCCGGACGAGGCCGCCGCGGAGGTGCGCCGCCGTTACGGCGACGTGTTCACGCGGGCGACCCTGTACACGCCGTACGAGGCGGATCCGGCCCTGGTCGCGGAGGTCGCCGCGGCGGTGCGTGGTCAGGGCGCGGTTCCGCGTGCGTGATGGCCCCGCGGACCGCCCGTGCAGAGGTGGCGGGGTCTGACCACCCGCTGCGCCGGTGCTCCGCGTGGCCGGGACGCGCGGAGGTGTGTCGCCGTCCGAGACCCGGCCGCTCCTCCAAGCGCGGGCGGGGCGGTCAGGAGGGCGAGAAGTGGTCGTCGTCCTCCTGGTGCGGTGGGTGCTCGGCCGGGGCGCCCTCCTGCTCGGCCTGCTCGTGCGGGCGGGTCAGGTGCGCGGCGCGGGCGGCCTCCTTCGCCTCGGCGATCGCCTGCTTGGACTCCGCCAGGTCGTTGTGTTCGTCCTCCGGCATGATCTTCTCCCTTCTCCGGTCCCGGCTACCACCCGCGCGAATCCGCAAACCCGCTCCGAAGTGGCTCAGCCGCGCGGGGCGTACATGATCAACGCGACACCGGCGAGGCAGATCAGCGCGCCGATGACGTCGAAGCGGTCGGGCCGGTAGCCGTCGGCGACCACGCCCCACGCCAGCGACCCCGCGACGAAGACGCCCCCGTACGCGGCGAGGATGCGGCCGAAGCTGGCGTCGGGCTGCAGGGTGGCGACGAAGCCGTACAACCCGAGCGCGATCACACCGGCGCCGATCCAGATCCACCCGCGGTGCTCGCGGACTCCCTGCCAGACGAGCCACGCACCACCGATCTCGGCCAATGCCGCCAGCACGAACAACCCGATCGACCGCAGAACCACCACGGACCGACCCTAGCCGGGACGGGGCCAGGCCCTCGGCGGCAAGGCCCGTGCCGAATGCCCGGACCGGTGTCGCACACGGCGCGAGCTTGTCCGTGTTCCCCGCTTTCCCGGTGACCCCAAGGTCACTCAGGGCAGGTGTCCGCGCTACGGGGACAAGCTCAGCGCGAGCCGGCAGGACGTGCTCGATGCCGGGGGATTGCGGTGCGGCAGCGCGGGTGCCGCGGGTTGCGGCTGGATGTGGCAACTCGCGCGAGTCCGGACCGGACCGCGCGGTGTCCTCCCCGTCAGGGGCGCGGGATGTTGCGCAGGTTGCTGCGCGCCAGCTCGACCATCTTTCCCACGCCGCCGTTCAGGACGGTCTTGCTCGCGGCCAGTGCGAAGCCCCGGAGCATCTCGCTGGTGATCTTGGGCGGGATGGACATCGCGTTGGGGTCGGTGGTCAGCTCGACCAGTGCGGGGCCTGGTTGCTCGAACGCCTTGGTCAGCGCGGCGCGGATCTCGGCCGGGTGGTCGACCCTGGTGGCCGGGATGCCGCACGCCGCGGCGATCGCGCTGAAGTCGACCGGCGTGTGGTCCGTGCCGTAGGAGGGCAGGCCGTCCACCAGCATCTCCAGCTTCACCATGCCGAGCGAGGCGTTGTTGAACAGCACCACCTTCACCGGCAGGTCGTACAGCGACAACGTCAGCAGGTCGCCCATCAGCATCGCGAGCCCGCCGTCGCCGGAGAGCGAGACGACCTGGCGACCCGGGCAGGCCAGCGCGGCGCCGATCGCGTGCGGCAGCGCGTTCGCCATGCTGCCGTGCCGGAACGAGCCGATGACGCGACGCCGGCCGTTGGGCGTCAGGTACCGGGCCGCCCACACGTTCCCCATGCCGGTGTCCACAGTGAACACCGCGTCGTCCGAGGCGACCTCGTCCAGGATCGCCGCCGCGTACTCCGGGTGGATCGGCGTGTGCCGCTCGATGTCCCGCGTGTAGGCGTCGACCACCTTCTCCAGCCGCCGCGCGTGCTCGCGCAGCATCCGGTCCAGAAAGGACCGGTCGGTTCGCCGCCGCAACCGCGGGAGCACCGCCGCGAGCGTTTCCTTCACCGAGCCGTGCACGGCGAGGTCGAGCGGCGTCCGGCGCCCGAGGTGCGCCGGGTTCGTGTCGATCTGGACGGTGTGCGCCTGCGGCAGGAACCCGTCGTAGGGGAAGTCGGTGCCCAGCAGCACCACCCGGTCCGCCTCGTGCATCGCGCCGTAGCAGGCCCCGTAGCCGAGGAGCCCGCTCATGCCGACGTCGAAGGGGTTGTCGAACTGGATCCACTCCTTGCCGCCCAGCGAATGCCCCACCGGCGCGAGCAGCGTGCCCGCCAGCGCCATCACTTCGTCGTGCGCGTCCCGGCAGCCCGCGCCCGCGAACAGCATCACCTTCTCGTCGCTGTCGAGCACCTCGGCCAGTTCGGCGATCTGCGCCTCCCGCGGCACCACCGGCGACGGCTCGACCACGTGCACGGTCTCGGCGCCCGACCCCGCGGCGCGGCGCTCGGACACGTCGCCCGGGATGGTCAGCACCGACACCCCGCCCCGCCCCACCGCGGTCTGCATCGCGATCCGCAGCAGGCGCGGCATCTGGTCGGCCTGGGACACCAGTTCGCTGTAGTGGCTGCATTCGGCGAACAACTGATCGGGATGGGTTTCCTGGAAGAACCCGGTGCCGATCTCGGTGGACGGGATGTGCGAGGCGATCGCGAGCACCGGCGCGCCGCTGCGGTGTGCGTCGTAGAGCCCGTTGATCAGGTGCAGGTTGCCCGGGCCGCAACTACCCGCGCACACCGTGAGCCGCCCGGTGACCTGCGCCTCCGCGGCCGCCGCGAACGCCGCCGTCTCCTCGTGGCGCACGTGCACCCAGTCGATGCCCGGCGTGCGCCGCACGGCGTCGACGATCGGGTTCAGACTGTCGCCGACGATCCCGTAGATGCGGCGAACGCCGCAATCCCGCAGGATCCGCACCATCTGCTCGGCCACTGTCGCCATTTGCCCACCTCTCTCGGGTCCGGGACCCAGGGTCCTCTCGGAGCGGTGCGGCCGTCCACCCAACTTCACTCGTTACGGGCAGAAATCCGTTTTGCCACCATCGGGCCGCCGGGCCGGGACCCGCGCGGCACCGGGACCCGGCGAACAGGTCACCCGAGCCCGCCGTCGGCGCGCAACGCCCCGAACCGTCCACCGACGACCGGCCCGACGGCCCGGTCGACCGCCGGCAGCAGGTCGCCCGAGCCGCCGTCGCGCCCGCTGCGTCCCCGTACCAACGGACAGCGGCTCGTGGTGCTCCAGCACCAGCAGCGGCCCATGCCGCGGTGATCCGGAGCCCGCGACCCGGACCGCCCAGCGCGTCGACCCGCACCCCCGGCAGCTCGCCCAGCCGGCCGGCCCCGGACGCGGCCGCGCGCGTGTCACGACGCGGTACCGGCTCGGGTGAGGTGACCCGCGTGTGGTCGTGGCCGGCCGCCGCGCCCGCAGGTCCTCCGGCGTCAGGTGTCGTTGGCCGTGATCCAGGCCGCGATCTGGCTGCGGGAGGTGAATCCGAGCTTCGCCAGGATGTGTTCGACGTGGGTTTCCGCCGTGCGCTGGGAAATCACCAGCTGCCCGGCGATCTGCCGGTTGCTCAGGCCCTTCGCGACGAGCCCGGCGATCTCGGACTCGCGGGCGGTGAGCGGGTTGCGCGAGTTGGTCTCCGGAGCGGCGGGCGCCCGCCGCTCGTCCAGGGCGAAGGCCACCGCCTTCTCGAACGACATCGCCGCCCCGCGCGCGTGTTCCTGTTCGAACGCCGCCCGTCCCAGCGCCTCGCGGGCCGGGAGCGCCGCCTCGGTCTCCGACACCTGCTGCAGCGCCGGTTCGATGCGCCCGGCGCCGGAGAGCCGCCACGCGGTCGCGGCCGCGCCGAGCAGGCGGGCGGCGCGGGTGAACCGCCGGTCCGCGGCCGCGCACCACGCCAGCGTCTCCAGGCTCAACGCGATACCCGAGTGGTCGCCGGCCGGCTCGCGCAGGCGGATCGCGTCGCGCTGCAGCCGTTCCGCGCGCCGCAGGTCGCCGCGCCGCCACACCGCCAGCCCCAGCACCCACCGCGCGAGCGCGGTGTACCAGGGCGGGTCGCCGTGCGCCGCGCACAGTTCGACCGCCTGCTCGCCCGCCTCCTCGGCGTTCGGTTCGCCGAGCACGAAGCGGGCCAGCGCGAGGTAGGGCAGGATCTGCAACGCCAGCCCGTCGGACCCGAGCCTGCGGCACGCCTCGTGCGCCTCCTCCAGCAGGGCGCAGCTCCGCTCCGGATCGCCCAGGAAGTACCGGGACACGCCCTCGCACACGAGCAGTTCGGCGTCGACCACCGGGTCGGCCAGATCGGCGGCGACGCTCCGGTACTCCCGCAGCCGCCCGGCGAACCCCTTGCGCACTCCCAGCCACGTGCAGGTCAGCAGCGAGGCGTGCAGCGCGCGGGCCCGTTCCACCGAGGGGCCGCCGTCGCGCTCGAGCACGCGGTTCAGCCACCGGCTGCCCTCCACCAGGTGCCCGCCCGCGATCCAGAACGTCGACAGGTTCCCGGCCATCTCCAGCGCGGGCCGCGGATCCGGCTCCTCGAGCCACGACTCCAGCGCGGCGCGCAGGTTCGCGTGGTCGTCCTGCAGCCGCGTGATCCAGTCCTGCTGGCGCGCCGTGATCTTCTCCCGCGTGAAGCGCCGGGCGAGCTCGCGGTAGTAGTCGCGGTGCCGCCGGGCCGATTCGGCCGGGGTGCCGGTGTCGGCCAGGCGGGCGGCCGCGAACTCGGCGAGCGTCTCGAGCATCCGGTAGCGCGCGCTGTGCCCGTACGTCTCCCGTTCGCGTACCAGAACCGATTTGTCGACCAGTCCGGCGAGCAGGCTCAGCACCTCGCCGCCGTCGATGCCGTCGCCCACGCACACGTACTCCGCGGCGGGCAGGTCGAAGCCGCCGCGGAACACCGAAAGCCGCTCCCACACCCGCTGTTCGGCGGGCAGGCACAGCCGGTAGCTCCAGTCGACCAGTGCCTCCAGCCCCTGCTGGCGCGGCGGCGCGGTCCGGGAGGCCTCGGTGAGCAGCGCGAAGCGGTCGGCGAGGCGGTCGTTGAGCTCGGTCAGCGACAGCGTGCGCAGCCACACCGCGGCCAGTTCGATGGCCAGCGGCAGACCCTCGACGCGACGGCAGATCGTGGCGATCAGCTCCTCGGTCCCGGCGTCGACCGCGAACCCCGGCGACACCGCCGCCGCGCGGTCGGCGAACAGCGAGATCGCATCCCAGCCGTTCGACCCCTCGGCGGCACCGGCCGGTTCGGGCAGGCTGAGCGGCTCCACCGGCAGCAGGTGCTCGCCCTCGACGGACAGCCGCTGGCGGCTGGTCGCCAGCACCCGCAGGCCGCTCGTCGCGGCGAGCAGCTTGCCCAGCAGGGTCGCGCACGCGTCGGTGACGTGCTCGCAGTTGTCCAGGACCAGCAGGACCTGCCGGTCACCGATGAGCTGGGCGAGCCGGTCGGCGGGCTCGACGGCCTCGTCCCGCAGGCCGAGCGCGGCGGCGACGGTCTGCGGCAGCAGCGCCGGGTCCTCGAGGGAGGCCAGTTCGGCGAAGTGGACGCCGTCCGGGAAGGCGCGCTTGAGCCCGATGGCCGCCCGCACCGCGAGCCGGGTCTTGCCGACCCCGCCGAGCCCGGTGAGCGTCACCAGGCGCGCGGTGGAGAGCAGCCGCCGGATGTCGGAGAGCTCCTGCCGACGTCCGACGAAGCTCGTGAGCTCGCTCGGAAGTGTGCCCGCCACCGCAACAGCCTAGTTCGCGAGGCCGGTGATCGGCGCGGTCGTGACGCTGAGAAAAAGTTGCACCGGGTCAGTAGCCGGGGCCGGTTCGCCGCCTGGTGGCGGGCTCGCTTGTCGCGTAACGTCCGACCTGCGGTTATGTCGGCAGGAGCGGAGGGCCCCGGCGATGCGATCGATGTGGAAGGGCTCGGTGTCGTTCGGGCTGGTCACGATTCCGATCAACCTGTACGCGGCCACCGAGAACAAGAACGTGTCGCTGCGCCAGGTGCACGTCACCGACGGCGGCCGGATCCAGTACAAGCGCTTCTGCACGATCGACGGCGAAGAGGTGCCCTACGCCGACATCGCGAAGGGCTACGAGACCGACGACGGCGGCATGGTGGTGCTCACCGACGAGGACCTGAAGGACCTGCCGCTGTCCAGCTCCAACGCCATCGACGTGCTGGAGTTCGTGCCGCTGGAGGCGATCGACCCGCTGCACTTCGACCGGCACTACTACCTCGAGCCGCAGAAGGCCGCGGTCAAGCCGTACGTGCTGCTGCGCGACGCGCTGCACAAGTCCGGGCACGTGGCGATCGCCAAGGTCGCCCTACGCCAGCGGGAGACGCTCGCGCTGCTGCGCGTGCACGCGGACGTCATGGTGATGACGACGATGCTGTGGCCGGACGAGGTGCGCACCCCCGACTTCGGATTCCTACGCGACGAGCTGCCGCAGGTGCGGCCGCAGGAGCTCAGCATGGCCGGCTCGCTCATCGACTCGCTGTCCGAGCCGGTGTTCGACCCGGACAAGTACACCGACTCCTACCGCGAGGCCCTGGAGGCGGTCATCGACGCCAAGGTCGCGGGCAGGAAGACCACGAAACCGGCGGGCCGCTCGCCGAAGACCGACGTCGTCGACCTCATGGCGGCGCTCGAGGCCAGCGTCAGCGAGGCGAAGAAGGCCCGCAAGCCGGCCAAGCGCACCCCCGCCAAGAAACCCGCTTCGACCTCGACGCGGAGCCGTCGCTCGCCCAAGAGCGCGTGACCCCACTCCGACACGCCGGGGCCCTCCTCCCACCTTCCGGTGAAGCGTGGTGGTACCAAGGTGCCGCAACGCCCATCCCCGGAAGGTGTCAGACATGGAGTGCCCCAGCTGCGCACGTGACCTCGACCACTGCCACGGCACCCTCGTCCTGCACGTCGACGCCACCGTCGAGTGCACCGAACCGGACTGCACCGACACCGACCTGGTGCGGCACAGCCTGACGGTCCGGTGCGAAGAGGTCGACGGCGAGTGCTTCTGCACGGCCGACTACGTCGTCGAGTACGCGCAGGCGTCCTGATCACCGCACCACGTTGACCAGCGGCTCGCCCCGGGCGAAGCGGGCCAGCTGCTGTTCGGCCAGCTTCTTCGCCCGCGGGTAGAACGAGTCGGAGCCGCCCGCCACGTGCGGGGTGATGATCGCTCCCGGCAACCGCCACAGCGGGTGCTCCGGCGGCAGCGGCTCCGGGTCGGCCACGTCCAGCGCGGCCCGCAGGCGGCCCGCCGCGACCTCCGCCGTCAGGGCCGCGGTGTCGATCGCGGTGCCCCGGCCGACGTTGACCACCAGCGCGCCGTCCGGCAGCGCCGCCAGTTCCCGGGCGCCGATGACGCCACGGGTGGCGGGGGTGCCGGGCAGCACCAGGATCACGATGCTCGCGTCCGGCAGCAGGTCCGGCAGCTCGCCGATGCCGTGCACGCCCTCGCGTGCGGTGCTCGCCACGCGCACGACGTCGGCCTCCCCGGCGACGAGGTACCGCTCGACGGCCTTGCCGATCGAGCCGTACCCGACGAGCAGCACGCGCTCGTCGGCCAGCGAACGGGTGTGCTCGCGGTCCCAGGAGCCGGTCTGCTGCTGCCGGAACCAACGCGGCAGATCGCGCTGGGCGGCCAGGACCAGCGCGAGCGCGTGCTCGGCAACGCTGAGGTCGTGCAGGCCGCGCCCGTTGGCCAGCGTGACACCCTCCGGGATCAGGGGCAGCAGGCTCTCCACCCCCGCGGACAGGGACTGCACGGCCTTGAGGGACGGCATCTCCGCGATCAGCTGCGGCGGTTCGGGGCCGCTGTCGTAGGGCAGCACGTAGAACTCGACGGCGGAGACGTCCGGCGGGGTGCCGGTGCCGTCGTAGACCGCGGCCTCGACACCGTCGGGGACGGCGATGTCGGGCCAGGGCAGCAGAACTCGAGGCGTCATGCGACCTTCCTCTTCGGCGGACGGACGGCGAACAGGACGAGGGCCGAGGCGGCCATCGTGCCCGCCAGCATCAGGAACGCCGCGGCGTCGGTGCCGGTGGCGGTGCGCAACCAGCCCACCAGATACGTGCCGAGGAAGCCACCCAGCGCGCCGGCGGCGTTGACCAGCGCGACGGCGACACCGGCGGTGCGGCGGGGCAGCAGCTCCGGGATCATCGCGAAGAACGGGCCGTAGGGTGCGTACATCGCGATCCCGGCGAGGACCAGCAGCGGGAACGACAGCCAGAAGGCGTCGTGCCCGGCCAGGTAGGAGCCGTAGAAGGTGACCGCGCCGCCGAACAGCGACGGCCAGACGTAGCGGATGCGCCGGGTCGTCCGGTCGGAGCTGCGCGAGTTGAGCAGCATCGCGACGACGGCGAACGCGTAGGGCACGGCCGAAAGCAAGCCGGTGGCACCGATACCGGCGGACGAGCCGGCCTTGACGATCGAGGGCAGCCAGAACACGAACCCGTAGACGCCGACGCTCCACAGCAGGTACTGCACGGCCAGGACCAGCACGGTGGGGGAGCGCAGCGCTTCGGCGAGGGGATGCCGGGTGCCGGTTTCGGCGAGCTCGGCCTGCTCGCCGGCGATCGCGGTGTCGACGGCCGCGCGCTCGGCCGCGTCGAGCCAGGGCGCGTCGGCGGGCCGGTCGCGCACCTGCGCGCGGAAGAAGAACGCCCAGATCAGGGCCGGGACGCCCTCGATGATGAACATGCCGCGCCAGCTGGTGGCCTCGATCAGGTAGCCCGAGGCGGCGGACAGCCACATGACGGTGACCGGGTTGCCCAGGATGAGGAAGGCGTTGGCGCGGCCGCGCTCGGCCTTGGTGAACCAGCGGGCGAGCAGGACGACGAGCGCGGGTAGTACGGCGGCTTCGACCGCGCCGAGCAGGAACCGGACGACGATCAGCAGCGTCACCGAGCTGAGCAGGCCCTGCAGGGTGGCGAGCGCGCCCCAGGCGAGGACCGACCAGAAGATCAGGTCGCGCACGCTGCGGCGGTCGGCGTAGAGCACGCCCGGCACCTGCAGCAGGAAGTAGCCGGCGAAGAACGAGGCCCCGATGAGGCCCGATGTCGAACTCGTGATGCCCAGGTCCTCGGCCATGCCACCGGCCGCGGCGATCGAGAAGTTCGAGCGGTCGAGGTAGGCGAGGCTGTAGGTGACGAAGACGATCGGGATCAGGCGCAGCCAGCGCTGTCTGCCGAGCGTCGTCGTCCCGGCCAGTGGCGGGCTCTCCATGGCGGCCTCCTTGCCGTGCTTTCCGTGATGTGGAAAGCTATTCCGTATTGTGGTGCCCGGAGAGTGTGGAGTGTTGACCGGACGACGTCAAGGGGCCGTGCATGGCTGACATGGTGGGCAAGGCACTGCGGGTGCTGTCCCTGCTCGGGGAGCACCCGGACGGCGTGGGGTTGTCCGAGCTGGCCCGCCGGGCGGGCTACCCGGTGAGCACGACCCACCGGTTGCTGAGTTCCTTGCAGGACCAGGGTTTCGCGCGCAGCGACCCGGGGTCGAAGCGGTACGTGCTGGGGTTGCGGCTGTTCGAGCTGGGGCAGCGGGTGTCGCACGCGCGGGGTTTCGCGGGGGTGGCGTTGCCGGTGCTGCGGTCGTTGACCGAGCAGACGGGCGAGCCGACGCTGATGGCGGTGCTGGACGGGCATGAGCAGGTCTACGTGCATTCGGTGCACGGGCCGCGGCAGATCCAGATCCGGGGTGAGCCCGGCCGCCGGGGGCCGCTGCACTGCACGTCGATGGGCAAGTGCCTGGTGGCGTTCTCGCCGCGGCGGGAGGAGCTGGTCTCGGAGCTCGAGCTGGCGCCGCTCGCGCCGCGGACGATCACCGCGCGGGACGAGTTCGCGCGAGAGGTCGAATCGGTGCGCGCGCGGGGCTACGCGGTGGCCGACGAGGAGCACGAGCCGGGGATCCGGGCCGTCGGAGTGCCCGTGCTGGGGCCCGACGGGTTCGCGATCGCCGCCCTGTCCACCGCGGCGCCGGCGTACCGGATGAGCATGGGTGAGCTGGAGGCCTTCGTGCCGGCCCTCCGCGCCGCGGCGCGTGAGCTGGGCGCCGTGCTGCCTCGTTGACGTTGGGCCCTGGTTGTGGTGCGGGGCTTCGCCGGCGGTGCGGTCTCGGGCGCTTCGGCGCCGGGTCTCCGGTGGGGCGCGCCGTGCGTCGTGCGCCTTGTTGGGGCGGGCGTGGGGGGTCGGCGAGTTCGACCGTGGTGGCCGGGGTCGCCCAGGCCGTAATCAGCTGTGCCTTCGCACGTCGCGGCCCAGGTTCGCCCGGCCTCAATGCGACGAGCCACCTCGGGCAGGGCCGCACCAGAACCGGCCATCTGCCGCGGACCGGCGCGGTCCACGGGCACCCGGCGGTGCGCGGGCGCGCGGACAACCGGTTGAAGGGCCCGCGCCCCGGTTGACTACCCTGGTCACACCGTGTTGCAACCTTGAGGAGCACCCCAGTGATCACCAGGATGTCGTCGTTGTTCCTTCGCACCCTGCGTGAGGATCCGGCGGACGCCGAGGTTCCCAGCCACAAGCTGCTGGTGCGCGCCGGCTACGTGCGGCGGGTCGCGCCGGGCGGGTACTCCTGGCTGCCGCTGGGCCTGCGGGTGCTGCGCAACATCGAGAAGGTCGTCCGCGAGGAGATGGACGCGATCGGCGGGCAGGAGATCCTGTTCCCCGCGCTGCTCCCGCGCGAGCCCTACGAGGCGACCGGCCGCTGGACCGAGTACGGCGACGCGCTGTTCCGCCTCAAGGACCGCAAGGGCGCCGACTACCTCCTGGGCCCGACGCACGAAGAGCTGTTCGCCCTCACCGTGAAGGGCGAGTACAGCTCGTACAAGGACTTCCCGGTCATCCTGTACCAGGTCCAAACCAAGTACCGCGACGAGGCGCGCCCCCGGGCGGGCATCCTGCGCGGCCGCGAGTTCGTGATGAAGGACTCCTACTCCTTCGACCTCGACGACGAGGGCCTGTCGCGCTCCTACCAGCTGCACCGCGACGCCTACATCCGGATCTTCGACCGGCTGGGCCTGGAGTACGTGATCGTCGCGGCCACGTCGGGCGCGATGGGCGGTTCGGCGTCCGAGGAGTTCCTCGCCGTCGCCGAGACCGGTGAGGACACCTACGTCCGCAGCACGGGTTCGGACTACGCCGCGAACGTCGAGGCCGTGGTCACGCCTCCGCCGCCCGAGCAGTCCGTCGAGGACAAGCCCGAGGCGCAGGTGCACCACACGCCGAACACGCCGACCATCCAGACGCTGGTCGACTTCCTCAACACCCGGACCGATCTGGGCCGCACCTTCACCGCGGCGGACACGCTGAAGAACGTGATGGTGAAGGTCCGCCAGCCGGGGGAGAAGGACTGGCAGATCGTCGGCATCGGCATCCCCGGTGACCGCGAGGTCGACCCGAAGCGGCTGGAAGCCTCGCTGGAGCCGGCCGAGGTCGCGCTGCTCGAGGAGGCCGACTTCGCCGCCAACCCGTTCCTCGTCAAGGGCTACATCGGTCCGAAGGCGTTGCAGGACAACGGGATCCGCTACCTGGTCGACCCGCGGGTGGTCACCGGCACGGCGTGGGTGACCGGTGCGGACAAGGCCGACCACCACGTCGTCGACCTCGTCGCCGGCCGTGACTTCCGTCCGGACGGGTTCGTCGAGGCCGCCGAGGTGCGAGAGGGCGACGCGTCGCCGGACGGCCGGGGCACCCTGGTCGCGGCGCGCGGCATCGAGATCGGGCACATCTTCCAGCTGGGCCGCAAGTACACCGACGCGTTCCAGGTGGACGCGCTGGGCGCCGACTCGAAGCCGGTCCGCATCACGATGGGCTCCTACGGCGTCGGCGTGTCGCGCCTGGTGGCCGTGATCGCCGAGCAGAGCCACGACGAGCTGGGCCTGGTGTGGCCGCGCGAGGTGGCGCCGTACGACGTGCACGTCGTGATCGCGGGCAAGGACGAGTCGATCGCGGCGGGTGCGGAGAAGCTGGCCGCCGACCTGGACGCGGCCGGGGTGCAGGTCCTGCTGGACGACCGGAAGGCCACGCCGGGCGTCAAGTTCGCCGACGCGGAGCTGGTCGGGGTGCCGACGATCCTGGTGGTGGGCCGCGGCCTGGCGAAGGGCGTGGTCGAGGTGAAGGACCGCAAGTCGGGCGAACGCGAGGAGATCGCGGTCGACGCGGTGGTCGACCACCTGGTGAAGCTCATCCGCGGCTGAGACAGCTTTCGCGGAACCGGCCCGGCGCGGGATGGCGCCGGGCCGTTCCTGTCTGATCAGCAGGGCCGCCCGGCGACAACCGTTCACGGCGAGCGCTGGGTGCTGTCGGCCCGCGCGGTGGTTGAGGCGCCGCGGTCGTCGGGAGTGGCGAAGCGGCCTCAGCCGAACACCGCGGCCAGCACCCGGTCGGTGTCGCTGAGATCGCGCAGCACCACGTGCGCCCCGGCCTCGCGCAACGCCGCCGAGTCGAAGCGGCCCGTCGCGACCCCCACCGCCACCGCGCCGTGCGCGCGGGCCGCGTCGATGTCGTGGGGCGTGTCGCCCACGACGATCACCGACGTGGGCTCGAACGGCGTCCCGTGCGCGGCCTGCGCCCGGTCCACCGCGTACGCCACCAGGTCCGGCCGGTGCGCGGACAGGTCGCCGTAGCCGCCGATCTCGAAGTCCAGGTGCGTGTGCAGCCCGAACGCGGACAGCTTGTGCCACGCGATCTCCCGCAGGTTCCCCGTCACCAGCGACTGCAGCGCCCCGCCCGCGCCCGCCACCGCGGCCAGCGCCGCCGCGGCGCCCGGGAGCGCCAGACCCCGCTTGCCGAGCTCGGGCAGGGCCAGCTCCGACACCGCCGTCAGCGCCGCCCACATCTTCCGGATCAGGTCCTCGGTCGGCTCGATTCCGTGCAGGGTCAGCACCTCGGCGGTGATCGCCCGTTCCGTCCGGCCGAAGAAGTCCGGCATCCCGGTCATCGCGACACCGGTCACCTCCTCGAGCACCTGCCGGTACCAGCCCCGGCCGGCTCCGCGCAGGTCGATGAGCGTCTGGTCGATGTCCCACAGCACCAGCCGGTGCGCACTGCTCGTCACGTCCGCCGACGCTACCAACACCGTTATTCATCACGCGTTGACTTCTGTCGCCGAACCGGTCTACCCTCTGAATTCAACGGAGGAAGAATTAAACCGGAGGTCCCCATGGCCGGAACATCCCGAAGGCCCGCGGCCGGGCTCGCGGCCCTGGCCGGCGCGCTGATCGCGGTGGTGCTCGGACTGCTCACGGTCGGCGTGCAGGCCTCGGTCGAGCCGCACGGACTACCCGTCGCGGTCGCGGTGCCCGACAACGGCCCGCCGCAGCTGAAAGCCGCCGCGCAACGCGTCTTGACCCAGGGCGGCGAGGCGTTGAGCTGGCGCGTCACCTCGCCGGGGGAAGGCCGGCGGCTGCTGGCGGACAAGGACGTCTACGGCGTCCTGGACCTGAGCCCCGGACAGGTCGGCGTCGTGGTCTCCGGCGCCATCAACCCGAGCGGCACCCAGGTCGTGCAGCAGGCCCTGACCGGAGCCGGGCAGGCTCTGGCGGCCGCGATGGCACAGGCGACCGGCACGGCCGCGCCCCCGGTGCGCGTCGAGACCCTGCACCCGGCGACCCCCGCGGGCCGGATCGCGCCGCTCGCGGTCAGCGTCCTCGCCTGGATCGGCGCCCTCGCCGCGGGCGCGCTGCTCGTCGTCCTCAGCGAACGCGCCGGCCGGCGAGTCGGCCCGGCGGCCCGGCTCACCCAGGTCGCCACCACCGCCGTGCTGATCACCGGTGTCGCCGCCGGCTTCCTCGCGCTGTGGGACTCGTCGCTGCCGCTGGGATGGGACGTGCTCGGCTTCATCCTGCTGACCGCGGCGGCGTTCGCGTCCGTGCAGGCCGCCCTGCTGCGGCTGCTGGGCATCCGGGCGATGGCGATCCTCGGGCCGTTGTACCTGCTCGCGCCGAACGTCGCCGGGCAGGTGCCGGAGCTGCTGAACCCGGCCTACCGGATCCTGCTGTGGTCGTGGACGCCGTTCCGGTTCTCCACCGAGGGCACCCGCAGCCTGCTGCAGGGCACGCCGGGCGCGCCGGATGTCACCACCGGCATCTGGGTGCTCGGCGCGATGCTGGTGGCCGGGCTCGTGGTGGCCCTCTGGCCTCCGCGCGCGAAGCGGCCCGAGCCCGTGACAACGCCGGAGCTTCAGCCGGCGAGGTAGCTGAACCGCACGTGCCGCACCGGGTTGTCGATGTTGGTGTCCACCAGGCAGATCGACTGCCAGGTGCCCAATGCCGGCGACCCGCCCAGCACCGGCACGCTCGCGTACGGCGGCACCAGCGCGGGCAGCACGTGGTCGCGTCCGTGGCCCTTGCTGCCGTGCTGGTGCCGCCACCGGCTGTCCCGCGGCAGCAGCTCGTCCAGCGCGGTGAGCAGGTCGTCGTCGCTGCCCGCACCGGTCTCCAGGATCGCCAGGCCCGCGGTGGCGTGCGGCACGAAGACGTGCAGCAGCCCGTCGGCCGCCTCCGCCTCCGCCAGGAACGCCCCGGCCTCCTTGGTCAGGTCGTGCACGACGGCACGGCCGCCGGTGTTCACCTCGATCTCCTTGGAGTACATGCCTCCCACCGTAAGCGTCCCAACGGGTGGTACGCGAAATAGCGCGCGCCACCCGTTCGCTGGAGTGGGTGGAGGCGAAAGGAGCGAGGCATGCATCTCGCGGTGGCACTGGAGGGCGCGGGCTGGCACCCGGCCGCGTGGCGGGAGCCGGACGCGCGCCCGGACGAGCTGTTCCGCCCGCGGTACTGGGGCGACCTGGTGATCGAGGCCGAACGCGGCCTCCTGGACTTCGTGACGATCGAGGACTCCCTGGGCGCGCCACGGGACGGGCGCACCGACCGGGTGGACGGGCGCCTGGACGCGGTGCTGGTCGCGTCCCGCGTCGCGCCGCTGACCCGGCACATCGGGTTCCTGCCGACCGCGGTCGCCACGCACACCGAGCCGTTCCACCTGTCCAAGGCGATCGCCACGCTCGACTACGTCTCGTCCGGCCGCGGCGGCGTCCGGGTCCGGATCGCGAGCAGCGCCGAGGACGCGAAGCACTTCGGCCGCCGCGAGTTCCCGGTACCCCTGCCCGACCTGGCCGAGGAGGCCGGCGACTGGGTGGAGGTGGTGCGGCGGCTGTGGGACAGCTGGGAGGACGACGCCGAGATCCGCGACGTCGCCACCGGCCGGTTCATCGACCGCGACAAGCTGCACTACATCGACTTCGCCGGCCGGTTCTTCAGCGTCAAGGGCCCGTCGATCACGCCGCGCCCGCCGCAGGGACAGCCGCCGGTCGCGGTGCTCTCGCACATCACCGAGATCCACCGCCTCGCCGCGCGCTCGTCGGACCTCGTGTTCGTCACCCCGCACGACAGCGACGAGGCGCGGGCTCTGTCCGCGGAGATCCACGGGTTGCGGCCGGACCTGCTCGTCTTCGGTGACGTCGTGGTGTTCCTCGACGAGACCGAGCGCGCCGCCCGCGACCGCAGGGCACGCCTGGACGATCGCGCCGAGTACGCCCCGGACGCCCTGATCTTCACCGGTACCCCCGCCCAGCTGGCCGACCACTTGCTGGCCTGGCGCGACGCCGGGTTGTCCGGCTTCCGGCTGCGGCCGGCCGCCCTGCCGCACGACCTGACCGCCATCACCCGCGGGCTGGTGCCCGAACTGCAGCAGCGCGGCGGATTCCGCCGCGAGTACGAGGCCACCACGCTGCGGGGCCTGCTCGGACTCGAGCGCCCCGCGAACCGGTACGCAGGAGCGATGCGATGAAGCAGATCCACCTCGCCGCGCACTTCCCCGGCGTCAACAACACCACGGTGTGGAGCGACCCGCGGGCCGGCAGCCACATCGAGTTCTCCTCGTTCGTGCACCTCGCGCAGACCGCCGAGCGCGCGAAGTTCGACTTCTTCTTCCTCGCCGAGGGGCTGCGGCTGCGCGAGCACGCGGGCGAGATCTACGACCTCGACGTGGTGGGCCGCCCGGACACCTTCACCGTGCTGGCCGCGCTCGCCGCCGTCACCGACCGGCTCGGCCTGACCGGCACGATCAACTCGACGTTCAACGAGCCCTACGAGGTCGCCCGCCAGTTCGCCAGCCTCGACCACCTGTCCGAGGGGCGCGCCGGGTGGAACGTGGTGACCTCGTGGGACGCGTTCACCGGCGAGAACTTCCGCCGCGGTGGTTACCTGCCCGAGGAGCAGCGCTACCAGCGCGCGAAGCTGTTCCTCCAGACGGCGTTCGAGCTGTTCGACTCCTGGGGCGACGACGACATCGCCGCGGACAAGGAGTCCGGCGTGTTCCTGCGCAACCCGCGCGCGGGGACGTTCGAGCACCGCGACGCGCAGTTCGACATCGCCGGCCGGTTCAACGTGCCGCGCGGGCCGCAGGGCAGGCCGGTGATCCTGCAGGCCGGTGACTCGGACGAGGGGCGCGAGTTCGCCGCGGCGACGGCCGACGCCATCTTCACCCGCCACGGCACGCTCGAGGCGGGGCAGAAGTTCTACGCCGACGTGAAACGCCGGATGGCCGCGTACGGGCGCGAGCCGCACCAGCTGCTGGTGCTGCCCGCGGCGACGTTCGTGCTCGGCGACACCGACGCCGAGGCCGAAGAGCTGGCGAACGTCGTGCGGTACCAGCAGGTCAGCGGCCAGACCGCGATCAAGTTCCTCGAGCAGGTGTGGAACCGCGACCTGTCCGGCTACGACCCGGAGGGCCCGCTGCCCGACGTCGAACCGGTCGTCGGCTCGGGGCAGCTGGCGAAGGGGCGCGCGCAGACCCGCATGTACCGGGATCCGGTGGCGACGGTGCGGGAGTGGCGCGAGCTGGCGGAGGCGAAGAAGCTGTCGATCCGCGATCTGGTGGTGGAGGTCAGCGGGCGGCAGACGTTCGTCGGCGCCCCGGGGACCGTCGCCGAGGCGATCAACACCTACGTACAGGAGGACGCGAGCGACGGGTTCATCCTGGTCCCGCACGTCACGCCCGGCGGGCTGGACCCGTTCGCGGACAAGGTGGTGCCACTGCTGCAGGAACGGGGCGTGTTCCGCACCGAGTACAGCGGCACCACGCTGCGGGACCACCTCGGTGTCGGGTAGCGGGCCCCGCGGCGGCGCCGTGTGGCACCGCCGCGGCCCGCGCGCCGGGGTGGGGGCGGTACCGGTGCTGGTCAGCTGCCCGCCGCGGAGAACACCACGGGCGGCGCCTTGCGCACCGGCCTGCGGGGCGCCTTCTCCGCCGCGGTGACCTTCTTCGCGGCCGGCTTCTTGGCGCTGGTGTTCTCGGCGGCCGGCTTCGTGGTGGTGCCGTTCTCCGTGGCCGGCTTCGGCGTGGCCGTGCTCGGGGTGGCGTTGTTCGCGGTGGCGGTGTTCTCGGCGGCCGCTGCCGGAGTGGCCGGCTTCGCCTTGGCGCGCGAGGACTTCGTGGCCGTCTTGGCTTCGGTGCCCGCGGCGCCGGCCTTCGCGGTCGCCTTGGCCTGGCTCTTCGTCGCCGTCTTCCGGCTCGCGGCGGCGGCCGGCTTCGTGCCGGACTTCGCGGCGGTCGCCTTGGCGCCGGTGGCCTGTGCGGTAGCGGTCTTGGCAGCAGCCGCCTTGGTGCCGGTGGACCGGGTGGCCGCCGTCTTGGCCGTGGCGGTCTTGGCGCCGCCGGACTTGGCGGTGGCGGTCTTGGCGCCGGTGGCCTTGGCCGCAGCCGTCTTCGCACCGCCCGGCTTCGCGCCGGCAGCCTTGGCGCCGGCGGAGCCGGCCTTCCCCGTCGCCTTGCCAGCCGACTTCGCGCCGGCCTCGGTCTGCCGTCCGGCGGTCCGGGCGGCGCTCTTCGCGCTCACCCGCTTGCCGGTGGCCGCCGCAGCGCTCGTGGTCCCGGCCGGCTTCGCGGCGCGGGTGCGTTTCGCCTCGGCGCCGGCCGAGCGGGTGGACCGCGCCGGGGCAGCCTTCTGATCCGCGGTTTTCGCCGTGGTGGCAGGGGTTTTGGCCCGGCGGGCGCGCTTCGGCGGGGTCAGGCGGCGCGGCGGGCGCTTGCGGCCACCCGTGCGGCGCCCCGCCCGGACGTAGGTGCCCAGCAGTTCACGCAGGCCGTCCGCGTTCGAGTCGGAGAGGTCGATGTCGTACTCGACGCCGTCCAGCCCGAACCGCACCGTCTCCGCGGCCGGTTCGCCGTTCAGGTCGTCCAGTAGTTCCACCGCGGTGTTCTTCGCCACCGATTACCTCCAGTACTCACGAGTCGCGTGCCGAGAATACCCGTCCCACTTGCGCTGGGCGCCGGGCTGGTGTGCGCTGTGCCCATGTCCGAGGAGACTTTTGACGTCATCGTGATCGGTGGCGGACCGGTGGGGGAGAACGCGGCGGACCGGGCGGTCAAGGGCGGCCTGTCCGCGGCGCTGGTCGAGCAGGAGCGGTTCGGGGGCGAGTGCTCGTACTGGGCTTGCATCCCGAGCAAAGCGTTGCTGCGACCGGGAAACGCGCTCGCGGCGGCACGCCGCCTGCCCGGCGTGCCGGTGGGCGGCGCCCTCGACCCGGTGAAGGTGTTCGAGCGCCGCGACGCCTTCACCAGCAAGGGCGACGACAGCGGTCAGGTCGAGTGGGCCCGCGGTGCCGGCATCGAAACCATCCGCGGCCGCGCCCGCATCACCGGTGAGCGCGAGATCACTGTGGACGGCGGCCGGGTGCTGCGCGCGCGGCACGCTGTGGTGGTCTGTACCGGTAGCGTGCCGAAGACCCCGCCGATCCCGGGACTGGACGAGGTGCCGACCTGGGGTTCCCGCGACGCCACGGCCGGCAGCACGGTGCCCGGACGGCTCGCGGTGGTCGGCGGCGGCGTGGTCGGCGTCGAGATGGCGCAGGCGTGGGCCCGCTTCGGTGCGCAGGTCGATCTGATCATCACCGGTCCGCGCCCGTTGCCGCGGTACCCGGACTTCGCCGGTGACGCCGTGGCCGAGGGGCTGCGCGCGGACGGCGTCCGGGTGCACGCGAACTCCGGCCTCGAGCGTGCCTCCGAAGTGGACGGTGCGGCCCGGCTGGAGCTCACCGGCGGCCAGGTTCTCACGGCCGACGAGGTGCTGGTGGCCACCGGGCGGCGGCCCGCGACCGACGACCTCGGGCTGGAGGTCGTGGGCCTCGCGCCCGGTAAGCCGCTCACCGTCGACGACAGCGGGCTGGTGTCCGAAGTGGACGGCGAATGGCTGTACGCGGCGGGCGACGTCACCGGCCGGGCGCTGCTGACGCACCAGGGCAAGTACGCGGCCCGCGTGGTGGGCGACGTGATCGCCGCCCGCGCGGCCGGCAAGCCGGTGGACACCCGCCCGTGGGGCAAGCACAGCAGCACCGCGGACCACTACGCGGTACCGCAGGTCGTGTTCACCGACCCGGAGGTCGCCGCGGTGGGGCTGACCGAGCCGGAACCCGGCGCGCCGCACCGGGTGGTGGACATCGACATCGCGGTGGCCGGGTCGTCGCTGCACGCCGACGGCTACGCGGGCAAGGCCAGGATGATCGTCGACACCGAGCGGGAGGTGCTGGTCGGCGTCACGTTCGTCGGCCAGGACGTCGCCGAGCTGCTGCACTCAGCGACGGTCGCCGTCGCGGGCGAGGTGCCGGTCGGGCGGTTGTGGCACGCGGTCCCGTCGTTCCCCACGATCAGCGAGGTGTGGCTGCGGCTGCTCGAGGAGTACGGCCTCTGATTTTCCCTTGCCCGCCAGCGCGGGAGTGATCGATGCTGCGCTCGTGCCCAGTGATCGTGAACTGTCCCTGCCGGACGGCCGCACCCTCGCCTGGTCCTCGACCGCACCCGCGGACGGCACGCCCGTGCTGTTCCTCGCCGGTGCCGCCACCGGCCGTTCGATGACCTTCGGCTCGGCACATCTCGCCGAGCTCGGCGTCCGGCTGGTGACGGTGGACCGTCCCGGTCTGGGCGGCTCGACGCACGATCCGCGGCGGTCGGCCGGTTCGACCGCCGCGGACCTCGCGTGCCTGGTCGCGCGGCTCGGCGGTGCGGTCCCGGTGGTGGCGAACTCGCAGGCCGCGGTGTTCGGGCTCGCGCTCGCGGAGCGAGGGGACGCGGCGCGGCTGTTGCTGGTGTCCCCGGCGGACGAGGTCGCTGATCCCCGGGTCTTCGCACGCTTGCCCGCGTCCGTGCGGCAGGTCGTGACGATGGTCCGCGACGACCCCGCCGCGGCGCGGGCGCTCTTCGCCGCGCTCGGCCCCGAGGGCCTGGAACGGATGGTGGTCGACGGCGCCGGCCAGGCCGACCGTGCGGTGTACACCGACCCGGCCTTCCTGGCCGCGTTCCGCGCCGCACTGGCCGAGGGGTTCGCCAACGACGGCGCGGGTTACGCGACCGACACGGTCCTCGCGATGACGAGGTGGCCGCTGGACTGGCCGAGCATCCGGACACCGGTCGAGGTGTGGTTCGGCGAGGCGGACCGCACCCATTCGCCGGACCTGGGGGAGTTGCTGACGTCGCGCATCCCCGGCGCCGTGCGCCGTGTCGTGGCCGGAGCCGGTGGGGCTCTCCTCTGGACCCACGCGAAGGACGTCCTCGTCGCGGCACTGGCCGGGGGTTAGGAGATCCGCACGCCCAGCGCGGCGCCCGCGGCGCGGAGGAGAGCGGGGTCGTCCGGGGTGGACCGGCCGTCCAGGTAGGCGGCGAGGACGAGCCGGACGGCCGCGGCCGAGATGGCGCTCTGGTAGGCGGCCCCGTCGAGGTCCGGTTCGCGGGTCCACTGGTGGGTCTCGGTCGCCAGATCGGTGATCCCGCCGCTGCCCGGGGTGTCGGCGAGCTGCTTGAACGCGGCGGCCTGCTGCTCGTCGGCGAAGGTGAGGACGGCGACGGACACCGCGACGGCGCGGCCGTCCACGAGCGCCTCGAAGCTGCCGCGTTCCATGCCCGCGCAGCCGCTGACCTGCAGGCGCGCCTGGAGGTCGCCGTAGGCGCGGGCGGCGCAGGTGCGTTCGGTGCCGGAGGCGCGCTTGGTGAACTCGACGCCCGCCACGGCCTCGCGCGCCGGGGCGACCGCGGTCGTGGCGGTGGGCGGGGCGGTCGCCGGTTCGTCGTCCCCACCGGTGACCGTCAGCACGACCACGGCGACCACCAGCACGAACACCACGGCGATCACGGCGACCGGCCGCCACGGGACCGGCGTCGGCGCGGGCGGCTTCCGGACCGGTGCGGCGGTGGAGACCCGCGGGACCGGCATGGTCACTTCGGCGGGCGGGACGAGCGGGGGAACCCGGGCCGGTTCCGGCGGGCGCTGCCGCCGGGCGCGTGGTTTCACCGGCCGCAGCTTCTCGGTGGCCGACTCCTCGGTCGCGGTGAAGCCTTCCGCGGCGAGGATGTCGCCGGTGAGGCCGGCGTCCGGCGCGAGCTTGCCGATCAGTGCGTGGGCCTGGGCCGGGGTGCACGGCCACGGTGCCGGGGTGAGCGAGGCGAACGCGGCCAGCAGGCTGTTCTGCGTCGGGAACAGGACCCGGACGTGGCCGGCGAGGTCGGGCGCCGGCTGTTCGATCTCCTCGACGAACGGGCCGACGGCGATGATCGTGGCGATCGGCACGTGCTCGGGGACGTCCGGGCGGAGCCGTTCGGTGACGGCGTCGGCGAGCGCGAGGGCGTCCGTGGCGGGGTTGGGGGCCGGGCCGTCGGCGACCAGGGGCCAGCCGTCGGCCTTCCACTGGCCGGCGAGGGGGGCCTCGAGGCGGATGGCCGGGTCCGGCAGGTCGACGCCGATGACGACGAGCACGAGCCGGGGCAGGACGACGATCGCCTCGACCGGCGGCCGGCCCGGCAGGGGCCGCGCCCCGGCGAGCGCGATGCCGCCCGCGAACTCGTCACCGCGCCCGAGCGCGGCGAGCGCGGCCCGCACGTCCGCGGCGACCCGCGAGGGTTGTGGTTCCAGGCGGATCAGCCGCACCCCGCACCTCCCCGGTCGTGTCCGCGTGCGGCCATACGCTAGCGCGCAGGGCGGCTCGCGCCACTCGATGGTGTGAAAATCACCCGCCGCTGCTGCCGGTTCGGTGATGTACGGTGATCGCCGTCACCCGTCCGCGCGGGTCCCGGGGTGGTCGGTCGCGGGTGATCGCCCGGGTGGGACTTCTGAGGTTCCTGTGGCGAAATGCCACGGAGGGGGTGCACAATATGGTCACGTCAAGGAGGCGCACGGCAGGCGGTGCCGGTGCTCGCGAGGTCGTAGGGGAAGACGCCCCTCGTCGAGTAGCGGAGGTCAGCAGTGAGCACCCGTGGCGTGGTTTACGTCCACTCGTCGCCGTCTGCGGTGTGCCCGCACGTCGAGTGGGCGATTTCGGGCACCCTGGGTACCCGAGTGGATCTGAAGTGGACGGCGCAGCCCGCCGCCCCGGGGCAGCTTCGTGCCGAGTGCACGTGGAGCGCGCCCGCCGGAACCGGCGCCAAGCTGGCGTCCGGTCTGAAGGCGTGGCCGATGCTGCGCTTCGAGGTGACCGAGGAGCCGAGCACCGGCGTCGACGGTGAGCGGTTCTGCTACGTGCCCGGGCTGGGCCTGTGGCGCGGCCGGACGAGCGCCAACGGAGACATCGTCGTGGGTGAGGACCAGTTGCGGACCCTGGTCGCGACGTGCCGCGCGGCGGAGCAGCTGGCGCACCGGCTGGACGAACTGCTGGCCTCCAGCTGGGACGAGGCACTCGAGCCGTTCCGGCACGCGGGGGACGGGGCGCCCGTGACCTGGCTGCACCGAGTCGGGTGAGGATCGGGTTCTTGGGGGTCTTCGGCAGGTTTTGCTGATGGGCCTTTGGTGGGTTCGCCGGTGGGTCCTTTGGTGGGTTCGCTGATGCGCCTTTGGTGGGCTTGCTGGTGGGTTCTTCGCTGGGTTAGGTGGGGTCCTTCGGTCGGAGCGCTGGCGGTTCTTTGGCGCGGTTCGCCAGTGGCTCGTTCGGCGGGGTTCGCCGGTCGGTTCTTCGGCGGATTCGCTTGGATGCCTGTGGCGGGTTAGCCGGGGGTCGTTCGGCTTCGCTGGCGGGCTTCTTGGTGGTTCGCCGGTGCGGTCTTTGGCGGGTTCCCTGATGGCTGAGGTCTGCCGGGCCGGCCGACTGCCCGTCTTTCGCGGCGGCGGCATACTCCGCTTGAACGCGCGCGAGATGCACTTCGTGCCGTTGCCAGTGGCGCCTGCGCGTGGGGGTGCGTCGTGTGCCGTGAACGGGTCGTTCGGGCGTTTGCGAGTGGCGGCCTCGCGTGGTCCCCAGTGGTGGCTGGGCGCGGGGGCCGGTGGTGGGGCGTTGAATGGTCCGTTCACGCCTGCGTGAGCGGCGCCTTCGCGTGGTCGCCAGTGGCGGCTGTGCGTCGCGGCCGGTGGTGGGGCGATGAACGGTCCATTCACGCCCCCGCGAGAGGCACATCGGCTCGGACACGACTGGCACCGGCGCTCGAGGGACGCAGGCGCACCAATGAATGGACCGTTCATGCCCCCGCGAGAGGCACATCGGCTCGGACACGACTGGCACCGGCGCTCGAGGGACGCAGGCGCACCAATGAATGGACCGTTCATGCCCCCGCGAGAGGCACGTTCGCGCCCTCCCCGACGGCGCCCGCCGACCGGGCCATGCCTCGTTTCGGTCCCACACCGGCCCAACCCTGTTGATCACGCACAGCGAACTACGCACAGCACCTCGTTGCCGTCCCGCACCGGGCCGATCGTGTTGATCACGCACGGCGAGCCACGCACAGCCAGCCATGCACCGCGAACCACGCACAGCGCCTCATTGCCGTCCCACCCCGGGCCGACCATGCCAACCACCCACCGCAAACCCCGCACAGCCAACCACGCACATCGCTCCACGCACAGCCAGCCGAGTAGCAGCACGATCGCGCCCAGCGCTCGATGGTCACCCGCATGAGGCTCTCGTCCTACCGCAAAAGAGGGGCCCCAACACGCCTCCGACGTGGCACAGCGCTCCGTAACGATCACTACTACGCTGCCGATGTGACAGCCATGTCGGCGCCCCCCGTTGCGCGGCCGCGCTGGCTCGCGCCGGTCGTCATCGTCGTGGTGTCGATCATGGTCGGTGGCGGGCTGCTGGCCCGCGAGCTCTACCGGCTCCCCGAGACGACCCCGGACGCGATCCTCGCCCAGTCATCCGCTGCCCGGCCCCTCGAACAGCAACCCGGCCCCGGCACCGTCGAGCTCACCCCGGACGCCGCGGCCCACCCGCAGAACGCCGCGGTCCGCACGCTGCTGCAGTCCTACTTCGACGCCATCAACAACCGCGACTACGACCTGTGGAAAACGGCCGTCACGCGCGAGCGCTCCCAGGCCAAACCGCGCAGCACGTGGCTCGCCGACTACAGCACCACCCGCGACGGCAGCATCCTCGTCTACCGCATCGACGCGGTCAACGACAAGGAAATGCGCGTCCTGGTCGGGTTCACCAGCACCCAGGACCAGAAGTCCGCCCCGGCCGAGCTCCCCGAACCCTGCGTGCACTGGCGGCTCGTCCTGCCGGTGACACTCGAATCCTCGGCGTGGAAGGTCGACACCGTCACCGGCTCCAACACACCCGAACTGTCCCGCTGCTGACCACGAAGAAACGGACCCCGGCGCCCGCGAAACGGGGGCCGGGGTCCGGACAGCCCGAACTCACTCGCCGGTGAACAGCAGCGCCGTGTTGTGCCCGCCGAAACCGAACGAGTTGCTCATCGCCGCGGTCAGCTCCACCTTGCGCGGCTCACCCGCCACCACGTCGAGCCCGACCTTCGGGTCCAGGTTCTCCAGGTTCAGCGTCGGCGGCACCAGCCCGTGGTAGATCGACAGCAGCGTGAGGATGCCCTCGACCGCCCCGGCGCCACCCACCAGGTGACCCAGGGCCGACTTCGGCGCGGTCACCACCGGGTGCTCGCCGACGGCCTTGCGGATCGCGTTGGCCTCGCCGATGTCGCCGACCACCGTGGACGTCGCGTGCGCGTTCACGTGCCCCACGTCGGCCGAGGTGAGACCCGCCATCGTCATCGCGTTGGCCATCGCGGCGATCTGGCCGATGCCCTCCGGGTGGTTGCCCGTGATGTGGTGCGCGTCCGACGTGATGCCGTACCCCGCCAGGCGACCGTAGATCCGCGCGCCGCGGGCCTTGGCCCGGTCGGCCCGCTCCAGCACGACCACACCCGCGCCCTCACCGAGCACGAACCCGTCGCGATCGGTGTCGAACGGGCGCGACGCCCGCTCCGGCTCGTCGTTGCGAGTCGACACGGTCCGGGCCTGGGCGAACCCGGCCACGGTGATCGGGTGGATGCACGACTCCGCACCGCCCGCCACCACGACGTCGGCCCGGCCGTTCTGGATCATCTGGTAGCCGTTGGCGATCCCCTCGGCACCGGAGGCACACGCCGAAACCGGCGAGTGCACCCCGGCCCGGGCCTTGAGGTCGATCCCGACGTGCGCGGCCGGCCCGTTCGGCATCAGCATCGGCACGGTCAGCGGCGAGACCTTGCGGATGCCTTCCTGCTCGAGCAGGTCGTCCATCGCCAGCAGCGTCAGCGGCCCGCCGATGCCGGTGCCGATGGACACGCCGAGCCGCTCCGGGTCGACGTCGGTGCGCTCGTCGGACGGCTGCTCGAAACCGGCGTCGGCCCACGCCTGCCGGGCGGCGATGAGCGCGATCTGCTCACACCGGTCCAGCCGGCGCGCCTGCACGCGCGGCAGCTTCTCCGCCGGATCCTCGGCGAGCGTGGCGCCGATCTTGACCGGCAGGTCGAACCGCTCGACCCAGTCGGCCTCGATCCGCCGGATGCCGCTGCGGCCGGCGAGCAAGCCCTCCCACGTGGACGCGACGTCCCCGCCGAGTGGCGTCGTCGCGCCGATCCCGGTGATCACGACGTCGATGTTGCTCATGAGGAGTCTCCCCGAGGTTCGGACGAAGATGTATCAGCTCGTTACTTGGCGTTGGCGGACACGTAGTCCACCGCGTCGCCCACGGTCTTGAGGTTGGCCAGCTCGTCGTCCGGGATCTTGACCCCGAACTTGTCCTCGGCCTGCACCGCGATCTCCACCATCGACAGCGAGTCGATGTCCAGGTCGTCGACGAAGGACTTCTCCAGGCTCACGTCGTCCTGCGCGACACCCGCGACCTCCTCGACGATCTCGGCGAGGCCGCTGAGGATCTCCTGCTTGTCCGCCACGGTGGTGTTTCCTTTCTGAGGGGTTGATACCGGCAGGCCCGCGCCTGCCGGCGATAGTGGTATCACGGGCAGATGACGACCTGTCCGGCGTAGGACAGGCCCGCACCGAATCCAACCATCAGCACCACGTCACCCGATTTGACGGTGCCCGCTTTCCGCATGTGGTCCAGCGCCATCGGGATCGACGCGGACGAGGTGTTGCCGGAGTGCACGATGTCGTCGGCGACGACGAGGTCCTCCCGCGCGCCCTTCGCCTTGAGGCGCTTGGCGATCGCGTCCACGATGCGCAGGTTCGCCTGGTGCGGGATGAGCACGTCGACGTCCGACAGCTGCAGCCCGGCCAGCTCGACCGCCCGCATCGCGATCGGTGCGATCTGCGTGGTCGCCCATCGGAAGACCGACTGGCCCTCCTGGTAGATGTAGCGGTGCTCGCGCATGTAGATGGTGTCGACGAGGTCGCCCGCGCTGCCCCACGCGACGGGCCCGATGCCGGGCTCCTCGGACGGACCGACCACGGCCGCGCCCGAGCCGTCGGCGAAGATGATCGCGTTGGCGCGGTCCACCGGGTCGACCACGTCGGTCAGCTTCTCCGCGCCGATCACCAGCACCTTGCCCGCCGAGCCGGCACGCACCAGGTCGGAGGCGACGCCGAGGCCGTAGCAGAACCCGGCGCACGCGGCGTTGAGGTCGAACGCGCCGGCCGCCTTGATCCCGATGCGGTCGGCCACCTGGCCCGCGGCGTTCGGGATGGGCGAGGGCATCGTGCAGTTCGGCACGATCACGGTGTCCACTTCGGCCGGTTCGAGGCCCGCGTCGGCCAGCGCCGCGTGACCCGCCTTGACGGCCATGTCGACCAGCAGCTCGTCCTTTTCGGCGAAGCGGCGCTCGACGATGCCGACCCGCTCGCGGATCCACTGGTCGTTGGTGTCCATGATCTGAGACAGGTCGTCGTTGGTGACGACGCGGTCCGGCTGGTAGCTGCCGACGCCGAGGATTCGCGTGGCGGCCGGTCCCTGCTTCTGGTGCAACACCGGGCTCACAGGATCTCCTTCGCGGCGGGCAGGTCGGCGGGGGTCTTCAACGCGACGGTCTGCGTGACGGTGCCCTTGAGCTGGCGCTTGACCAGCCCGGTGAGCGTGCCGGCCGGCGGCAGCTCGACCGTGGAGGTCACGCCCAGTTCGACGAGACCGTCCATCGTCAGGTCCCAGCGCACCGGGCGGGTCACCTGCTTGACCAGGCGCTCCAGGTACTCGGCGCCGCTGGTGACGACGGTGCCGTCGGCGTTGGACAGCAGCGGGCGCACCGGGTCCTTCGGCGTGATCGACGCGGCGTGCGCGCGCAGGGCCTCCTCGGCGGGGGCCATGTAGCGGGTGTGGAAGGCGCCGGCGACCTTGAGCTGCCGGACCTTCGTGCCCTCCAGCGGCTCCGCGACGATGCGCTCGATCGCGTCGGCCGCGCCCGAGGCGACGATCTGGCCGGCGCCGTTGCGGTTGGCCGCGGTCAGGCCCTGGCCCTCCAGCCACGCGACGACCTCGTCCGGGTCGCCCAGCATCACGGCGGCCATCGAGGTCGGTTCGATCGCGCACGCCTTGGCCATCTCCGCGCCGCGGACCGCGGCCAGCGCCACGGCCTCCTCGGCGGTGAGCACCCCGGCCGCGGCGGCGGCCGCGAGCTCGCCGACGGAGTGCCCGGCGACGGGCGCGTCGTGCGGGACGTCGCCGAGGGCGTCGAAGGCCAGCAGCGAGAGCGCGACGATCAGCGGCTGCGTGATCGCGGTGTCCTGGATCGTCTCGGCGTCGGCCTCGGTCCCGAGGTGGACCAGGTCGAGCCCGGTGCGCTCGGACCAGCGCGCGAGCTTGTCGCGGGTGCCGTCGAGTTCGAGCCACGGGGAGAACATGCCGGGCGCTTGGGAGCCCTGTCCGGGAGCGAGCACTGCTGTCACGCCTCTAGGGAACATCCTGCTCCGGCGTGGCCGGGATGCCGCCGGTCACCAAGTCCGAGCGGCGATCTTGTAGAGGGCCTACAAAAATGCCGCCCGCGGGCCCCCGTCCAGCGCTGATGTGTTGTCGATTCCGGGCAGGCGGGAAGTGAAACCGGTCACCACAGGCCGCGGGCCCTGGCCAGCCTGCCGACCGTCAGCGCGACCCGCAGCACCAGTGCGTCCCGCGGCTCGGTCGCGTTGCGGCCGGTCAGCTCGGACGCGCGGCGCAGGCGGTACCGCACCGTGTTGGGGTGCACGAACAGCTTCTTCGCGCACGTCTCCAGCACGCCGCCGGACTCGAGGTACTCGTCGACGGTCTGCAGCATGGTCGGCCCGGCGGCCTCCAGCGGCTGCGCGATCTCCTCGATCAGCAGCCGCTCCGCCTCGGCGTCGCCGGACAACGCGCGCTCCGGCAGCAGGTCCGACGACCGGACCGGACGCGGCGCGCCCGGCCAGCCCACCACGGCCCGCAGCCCGGACAGCGCTTCGGCCGCGCTGCGGTGGGCTTCGGCGAGGCTGCCGACCGTCGGCCCGGCCACCACCGGACCCTCGCCGAACGCGCCGGCCAGCTTGGCGAGCACCTCTTTCTGCTTGGCGTCGCCGTCGGTCGGGCCGCCCACCACGATGATCAGCCGCGATCCCTGCACGCTCAGCAGCACCGGGCGGCCCAGCCGGGCGGCCAGGCGCCGCACCTCGAACACGACCGTCGGCGGGTCGTCCGAGGGCGGTGCCCCCGCGAGCACGGTCGCCATCGCCGACGGCTCCCAGCCCAGCGCGGCGGCCCGGGACAGCACGGCCTCCTCGGCGTCGCCGCGGACGATGCCGTCCACGACCAGCGCCTCCAGCCGGGCGTCCCACGCGCCGCGGGCCTCGGCGGCCGCCGCGTAGGAGTTGGCCGTTGCGAACGCGATTTCGCGGCCGTAGCGCAGGATCCCCTCGATCAGCGCGGCGTGCTCGGCCTCGGTGGCGGCGAATTCCGGCAGCTGCTCCTCGAACACCTCGATCGCCAGCCGCACCAGACCGACGGCCTGCCGCAGGCTGATCCACCGGGACAGGTCCTCGGGTGCGCCGCGGAAGGCCTCGGTGGTGAGCTTGAGGGCCTCCTGCGAGTCGCGGAGCCAGTCGACGAACCCGGCCGCGCCGGTCTGGGTGATCAGCAGGATGCTGGCCCGCTGCTCGGCGGGGAGCCGGCCGAACCACGGCAGGCGCTGCTCCATCGCGGCGACACTGGCCGAGGCGAGCCGCCCGGAGGCGTGCTCCAGCCGGCGCAGCGTCTTCGCCGAGAGGCCGTGGTGCTTGGCCGGCCGCCTGCCATTGGTCTGGGTCATCGCAGCTCAGACTGTAACCGGCCGCCCGGTGAACGCGAGGCCGCCCGGCGCATCGCGGTTCTCGCAGCGCCGGGCGGCCTCATCTCCCCGGTCCCCACCGGTACGTCCACTATGGACCTTGTGGATCTTTTTCCGCCAGTGTTCTCACCCGATCGTGCAAGTAATTTTCGAACGATGTAGCAAGCCTCACCCCGCGTGAAGGAATGGGGTCGATCCGTGGCAGGTTGACCTGTCGGACGGGAGGCGCCATGCACGTTCTGTTGCAGCACGGATTGTCCGTTTTCGGGCAGTGGATCTCCATCGCGGAGCTGGTGGGGCAGCTGTGCGCCCTGGCCGTCGTGTTCCTCGCGCAGCGGCGCACGCTGTGGACGTGGCCGGTGCAGGTCGGCGCGACCGTCCTGCTCTTCGCCGTCTACGCCTCCGCTCACCTGGGCGGGCTCGCGGCCCGGCAGGTGGCGATCCTGCTGATCTCGGTCTACGGCTGGTGGGCCTGGTCGCGGCGCCGAGACCCGGTGTACGGGGTGGTGGTCCGGGGCGGCCGGGCGGTCGAGCGGGTCGTGATGGCCGCCGCGTTCGTCGCCGGCACCGTGGTCATGGCGCTGGTGCTCGACGCGCTGAACGCGTCGTGGGCACCCTGGCCGGACGCGGCGATCTTCGTCGGGACGCTGGTGGCGTTCGCGGCGCAGGGGCGCGGTCTGGTCGAGTTCTGGCTGGTGTGGCTGGTGGTCGACGCGATCGGCGTGCCGCTGCAGATCTCGTCGGGCCTGTACTTCTCGGCGGCGATCTACCTCGTGTTCGCCGTGCTGGTCGTGCACGGCTGGTGGAGCTGGCACCGCGCGGCCGCCACGCGCCCGGAGCTCACGGCAGCATCCCGCTGAGGAAAGTGGCCTGCGCCACCACGATCAGGCACATCACCACCAGCAGTCCCGCGCTCCACGGCAGCACCTTCCGCAACAGCGTGCCCTCCTCGCCGGGCAGCATCGCCGCGGCGCAAGCGATGCTGAGGTTCTGGGGCGAGATCATCTTGCCCAGCACGCCACCGGAGGAGTTGGCCGCCGCGAGCAGCTCGGCCGGCAGCCCGGCCTGGTGCGCCGCGGTCACCTGCAGTGCGCCGAACAGCGCGTTGGCCGAGGTGTCGGATCCCGAGACGGCGACCCCGAACCACCCCAGCACGGGCGAGAGGAACGCCAGGCCCGCCCCGGCTCCCGCGATGAAGTAGCCGATCGTGGTGGCCTGGCCGGACAGGTTCATCACGTAGGCCAGCGCGAGCACGCTCGTCACGGTCAGGATCGCGAAGCGCAGTTCGTGGACCGTTCCGCCCCACTCGCGCGCGGCGTCGCGAGCCCTGACGCGGAGGAAGAGCGCGGTGAGGACGCCGGCGACGAGCACGAGGGTGCCACCGGTGTTGAGGAACGGCAGCGAGAAGGTGTTGCCGGAGACCGGTTTGCCGGACGAGTTCGCCACCGACAGCGCGGGCCAGTCGAACTTCCACGTCGCCGCGTCCAGCAGCCGCTTGACCGGCGGCAGCTGGCCGATCGAGAAGATCGCGATGATCAGCGCGTAGGGCAGGTAGGCGCGGACGACCTCGCCGCGGTCCTCGGGCCGGTCGAGCGTTTCGGTGGCGGCACCGGTGAGCACGGAGGTGCGGACCTCTTCGCGTGCCGGTGTGCGCGCCGCGGGCAGGGCGACGAGCGCGGCCGCGCCGGCGAGGGCCGCGCCGATGTCGGCGAGCTGGGCGGACACGAAGTTGGAGGCCGCGAACTGCACGACGCCGAACGCGACGCCGCACACCAGCGCGGGTTTCCAGGTCTCCCGCAGTCCGCGACGCCCGTCGACGATGAAGACCAGCAGCAGCGGCACGAACAACGCGAGGATCGGCGTCTGGCGGCCGATGATCGACGACACGGTGCCCAGCGGCAACCCGGTCACCTGCGCCAGCGTGACGACCGGTGTGCCCATGGCGCCGAACGCGACCGGCGCGGTGTTGGCGACCAGTGCGACGACCGCCGCCCGCACCGGGGTGAACCCGAGCGCCACCAGCATCACCGAGCTGATCGCGACGGGCGCGCCGAACCCGGCCAGCGCCTCCATGAGGGCGCCGAAGCAGAACGCGATGATCAGGGCCTGGATGCGCGGATCGTCGGAGACCCGGCCGAAGGACCGCCGGAGCACGTCGAAATGGCCCGTGCGGACGGTGATCCGGTAGATCCACAGGGCGTTGACGACGATCCACATGATGGGGAAGAGGCCGAACGCGGCTCCCTGGAAGGCGCTGGAGACCGCCTGGCCGGCGGGCATGCCGTAGATCGTGATCGCGACGACCAGGGCGACGAGCAGGCCGATCAGGCCCGCGTGGTGGGCCTTCATGCGCACGACGCCCAGCAGCACGAGGACGGTGGCCAGGGGTAGCGCCGCGACCAGCGCGGACAGGCCGAGTGAACCGGCCAGCGGGGCGAGCTCCTGCACGAACATGCCGACCTCGATTCCACATCGCGGAAGTGATCTTCCGAACAGTGAGGTGGAATGGTCCTGTGCCGCGCGGGGGTGGTCAAGCGGCGTGTTCCACTGATCGAGATGTGCGCGGCTAGGGGGCCCGCGCATCCCGGCAACCGACCGCGACGTCACCTCGCCGGCCACAGCTCCCGGGGTGTGACGTGGATGAACACGGCGCCGGCCCGCGTGCGCGTACCTGTCGGCCTGCCGGTTGCGGAGGTAGCGGGTGAGCCCCTGGCCGGGACGGGTTCGTGCCGGTCAACCGCAGTTGTGTGGGCGCAGCGGGGTTCGAACCTGCGACCCCCTCCTTGTTGCCGCGGCGCCGGGGTACGTGGGCGATGCCGTTCGCGGTCAGCGGGCCCCGGTTGTCTCGCCAAGCCACAGCTGGCCCGTGTGCGCGTACCTGTCGGCCTGTCGCATCCGGAGTTACCCGGTGGGTTGGCGATTTTCGGTCTGTTCCTCGGCGAGTAGCCAGTTGCACCACTGCTTGAGTGCCCGTCGGCGGACCGAGCTGCCGTAGTTCTCGATGGCCCTCGAGCTTGTGTCGGCGGCCTCGAGGTCACGCAGCCGGTCGCGAAGGGACGAGTTCGTGCCGGTCAACCGCAGTTGTGTGGGCGCAGCAGGGTTCGAACCTGCGACCCCCTCCTTGTAAGGGAGGTGCTCTTCCGCTGAGCTATGCGCCCTCGGCCGGCGGCACCCGGATCGGGCACCGCCGGCGGGAGGATCATTTCGGCAGCTCGGCCACCGCTCGCTTCCAGGCGAGCTGGTCGCGCGGCTCGCCCGGCTGGTTGACCTCGGCGAAGCGCACCACGCCGCCCTTGTCGATCAGGAAGGTGCCCCGGTTGGCCAGCCCCGCGCCCTCGTTGAAGACGCCGTACAGCTTGGCCACCTCGCCGTGCGGCCAGAAGTCGGACAGCAGCGGGAACTGGTAGCCCTGCTGCTCGGCCCACGCCTTGAGCGAGAACGGTGTGTCGACGGACACACCGATGACCTGGACGCCCTGGCCGTCGTACTCCGCGAACTCGTCGCGCAGCTGGCACAGCTCGCCCTGGCAGATCCCGCTGAACGCGAACGGGTAGAAGACCAGGAGCACCGGCTTGTCGCCCCGGAACGACGACAGCGTGACCGGCTGCTTGTTGTAGTCGTTCAGGGTGAAATCCGGAGCAGCTGAACCGACCTCGACCGCCATCGAAGCACCTTTCCGCATCGCCAACGTTGCTCTTCCGCACGCCTACCTTAGCGTGCGGGGTCTCAGCGCTGCTTCGACTTCGATTTCGGCGAGACCAGCTTCGTGCCGGACCAGTTGGGCCCGACGCTGATGTTGGAGGTCTGCGCGAGCCCGACGGTGGGCACCGCCTCG
Organism: Amycolatopsis thermophila; assembly: GCF_030814215.1. Lineage (NCBI taxonomy): Bacteria > Bacillati > Actinomycetota > Actinomycetes > Pseudonocardiales > Pseudonocardiaceae > Amycolatopsis > Amycolatopsis thermophila. Next base: position 3,880,602 of record NZ_JAUSUT010000001.1, read on the forward strand.
GCGATCTCGCTCGGCTCCACGTGCCCGGGCTGCCCGGTCTTGGGCGTCAGGACCCAGATGATGCCGTTCTCGTCCAGCGGCGACCGCGCGTCCATGATCGCGTCGACCAGGTCCCCGTCGTCCTCCCGCCACCACAGCAGGACCACGTCGATGACCTCGTCGGCGTCCTCGTCGAGGAGATCGCCGCCGATATGTTCTTCGATCGCGGCACGCAGGTCGTCGTCGACGTCCTCGTCCCACCCGATCTCCTGAACCACCATGTCCGGCTTGATGCCAAGCCTCTCGGCGACGCTGCTGTACTCAGCGTCTCCCGCGGCGACCACTGCAGTCACTCCTCCAACTCACGACGCGAACGGCACGGTGCCGCCCGCTCTCGACATACGGATGGGGCTAGCGAACACGCCCGGAGCCTCCGGCGCAACCGTCCACACCGGATCTCTGTCAACTCGTAGCGCAGCGTAGGGCCGCGCGGGCTGTGTTCGCGACCGCAAAACGACCCTCGACGGGACCACTCCGGGCACACCTGGCCTAGTGTGGTCATAACGCGCGCGCGTGCGCGCGCGGACTGAGGTGAACGTTACCGCCCAGTAGCGATGACGGGAAGCCCCGATCAGACGAACATGACAGAGAGGGCACGGCGACCAGACGCATCCGTGTCCCGCAACGCGAAGTGAGAACGGCGAGGAGATCCCTTGGCCCCCCAGAACGACCAGGCCGCAGGCACCGGTGCCGGCACCGATCGGGCTCCGGCCCGGGTCCGCGTCATCCGTGACGGGCTGGCGGCCCACCTGCCCGACATCGACCCCGAGGAGACCGCCGAATGGCTGGACTCCTTCGACGAGGCACTCGCCCGGGGTGGCCAGCAGCGCGCCCGCTACCTGATGCTGCGGATCCTGGAACGCGCCCGTGAGCGCAACGTCGGCGTGCCGCCGCTGACCGCGACGGACTACGTCAACACCATCCCCACGGAGAACGAGCCCTGGTTCCCCGGCGACGAGGAGATCGAGCGCCGCTACCGGGCCTACATCCGCTGGAACGCGGCGATCATGGTGCACCGGGCGCAGCGCCCCGGTGTGAGCGTCGGCGGCCACATCTCCACGTACGCGTCCTCGGCCGCGCTGTACGAGGTCGGCTTCAACCACTTCTTCCGGGGCAAGGACCACTCCGGCGGCGGCGACCACGTCTACATCCAGGGCCACGCCTCACCCGGCATCTACGCCCGCGCCTACCTCGAGGGACGGCTGTCGGAGCAGCAGCTGGACGGGTTCCGCCAGGAGCTGTCGCACGCCGGCGAGGGCGGCGGCCTGCCGTCGTACCCGCACCCGCGGCTGATGCCGGGCTTCTGGGAGTACCCGACGGTCTCGATGGGCCTGGGCCCGATGAACGCGATCTACCAGGCCCGGTTCAACCGGTACCTGCGCGACCGCGGCATCAAGGACACCTCCGACCAGCACGTGTGGGCGTTCCTCGGTGACGGCGAGATGGACGAGCCGGAGTCGCGCGGCCTGATCCACGTGGCCGCCGGTGAGGGCCTGGACAACCTGACCTTCGTCATCAACTGCAACCTGCAGCGGCTCGACGGCCCGGTGCGCGGCAACGGCAAGATCATCCAGGAGCTCGAGGCCTACTTCCGGGGCGCGGGCTGGAACGTGATCAAGGTCATCTGGGGCCGTGAGTGGGACGCGCTGCTGCACGCCGACCGCGACGGCGCCCTGGTCAACCTGATGAACGTCACGCCGGACGGCGACTACCAGACGTACAAGGCCAACGACGGCGCCTACGTCCGCGAGCACTTCTTCGGCCGCGATCCGCGCACGAAGGACCTCGTCAAGGACCTCACCGACGCCGAGATCTGGAACCTCAAGCGCGGCGGCCACGACTACCGCAAGGTGTACGCGGCGTACAAGGCGGCGATGGAGCACCACGGCCAGCCGACCGTGATCCTGGCCCACACCATCAAGGGTTACGGCCTGGGCCCGGCGTTCGAGGGCCGCAACGCCACGCACCAGATGAAGAAGCTGACGCTCGACGACCTCAAGCTGTTCCGGGACGCGCAGCGCATCCCGATCAGCGACGAGGAGCTGGAGCGCGACCCGAAGCTGCCGCCGTACTACCACCCCGGCGCCAACTCGCCGGAGATCGAGTACATGCTCAGCCGCCGCAAGACGCTCGGCGGGTTCGTGCCGGAGCGGCGCAACCGGGCCAAGCCGCTGGTGCTCCCGGGTGACAAGGTCTACGAGGCCGTCCGGAAGGGCTCGGGCAAGCAGGAAGTCGCCACCACGATGGCGTTCGTGCGGCTGGTGCGCGAGCTGGCCAAGGACGGCGAGATCGGCCACCGGATCGTGCCGATCATCCCGGACGAGGCCCGCACCTTCGGCCTGGACTCGATGTTCCCGACGGCCAAGATCTACAACCCGCAGGGGCAGACCTACACGTCGGTGGACGCCAACCTGATGCTGGCGTACAAGGAGTCCGAGCACGGCCAGCTGCTGCACGAAGGCATCAACGAGGCCGGGTCGACGGCGTCGTTCACGGCGGTGGGCACGTCCTACGCCACGCACGGCGAGCCGATGATCCCGATCTACATCTTCTACTCGATGTTCGGCTTCCAGCGCACCGGCGACGGCCTGTACGCGGCGGCGGACCAGATGGCGCGCGGGTTCGTGCTCGGCGCCACGGCCGGGCGCACCACGCTGACCGGTGAGGGCCTGCAGCACGCCGACGGGCATTCGCTGCTGCTGGCGCACACCAACCCCGCCGTGGTGGCCTACGACCCGGCGTGGTCGTTCGAGATCGCGCACATCGTCCGGGACGGCCTGCGCCGCATGTACGGGGAGGGCGGCCCGGAGGGCAACGGCGAGAACGTCTTCTACTACGTCACGATCTACAACGAGCCCTACCGGCAGCCGGCCGAGCCGGAGAACCTGGACGTGGCCGGGCTGCTCAAGGGCCTCTACCGGTACGCCGAGGCCCCGGCCGGCGACGGCCCGGAGGCGCAGATCCTGGTCTCCGGTGTCACGATGCCGGACGCGCTCAAGGCGCAGGCGAAGCTGGCCGAGGAATGGGGCGTACGCGCGGCCGTGTGGTCGGCGACGTCGTGGTCGGAGCTGCGCCGCGAAGCGGTGGAGATCGACCGGGACAACCTGCTGCACCCGGCCGATTCGCCGCGCGTGCCGTACGTGACGCAGGCCCTGTCCGGCGCGGCCGGTCCGGTCGTGGCGGTCTCGGACTGGATGCGTGCCGTGCCCGACCTGATCCGCCCGTGGGTCCCGACCGACATGGTCACCCTCGGCACGGACGGGTTCGGCTTCTCCGACACGCGTCCGGCGGCGCGGCGGCACTTCCTGGTCGACGCCGAGTCGATCACGGTCGCCACGCTGGCCGCGCTCGCCAAGCGCGGTGAGGTGCCGCAGGACAAGGTCGTCGAGGCCGCCCGCAAATACCGGATCGACGACGTGTCCGCGGCCGGCCCGCAGCTGACCGACGCCGGCAACGCCTGATCCGTTCCGTTTACCGTGAAGGCCACTCCCACCGCGGGGGTGGCCTTCACGGTCCTGAGCGTGAGGATGTCCCGATGACGCGACGCCGACTGCCCAAGCCCAGTGAGCTGCGGGAGATCCTGCGGCCGAAACCGGTGAAACTGAACCCGACCGAACGCCGTCTGGCGAACGCGCACACGATCGCCGACCTGCGCACCGTCGCCCGCCGCCGCACGCCGCGCGCGGTGTTCGACTACACCGATGGCGCCGCGGAGCTCGAGGACAGCCTGCGCCGCGCCCGCCAGGCGTTCCGCAGCGTGGAATTCCACCCCAACGTGCTCCGCGGAGTGTCCGATGTGGACACCAGCGTGTCGATCCTGGGCGAGGAGTCGGCGCTGCCGTTCGCCTTCGCGCCCACCGGGTTCACGCGGATGATGCACCACGAGGGGGAACGGGCGGTGGTCCGGGTGGCGCAACGGGAACGCATCCCGTACGCCCTGTCGACGATGGGCACCACCTCGATCGAGGACGTCGCCGAGGCCGCGCCGCACGCGCGGAAGTGGTTCCAGCTCTACGTGTGGCGCGACCACGCGGCGGGCCGGGAGCTGATGCAACGAGCCGAGGCGTGCGGGTACGACACGTTGTTGCTCACCGTCGACACCCCGGTTGCCGGAGCGCGGATGCGGGACGTGCGCAACGGCCTGACCATCCCGCCGACGCTGACGCTGCGCACGTTCCTGGACGGCGCGACGCACCCGGCGTGGTGGTTCAACCTGCTCACCACCGAGCCGCTGAAGTTCGCCTCGTTCGGTTCGTGGAACGGGACCGTCGCGGAGCTGATCAACGCCCTCTTCGACCCGACGCTCAGCTTCGACGATCTGGCGTGGGTGCGGGAGACGTGGCGCGGCAAGCTGGTCGTGAAGGGGATCCAGAACCCCGACGACGCCCGTGACGTGGTGAAGTGCGGCGCGGACGCGGTGGTGCTGTCCAACCACGGCGGCCGGCAGCTGGACCGCGCGCCGACGCCGCTCGAGCTGCTGACACCGACGCTGGACGCGGTGGGCGGCGACGCCGAGGTGTGGGTGGACACCGGGATCCTGTCGGGCGGCGACATCGTGGCGGCGTTGGCGCGCGGCGCGTCGGCTTGCTTGATCGGGCGGGCCTACCTGTACGGCCTGATGGCGGGCGGCGAGCGCGGCGTCCAGCGCTGCGTGGACATCCTGCGGGCCGAAATCGTGCGCACCATGCAGCTGCTGGGTGTGCGGACGGTCGCCGACCTCCAGCCGACCCACGCCACCCTGCGCTGACGGGGGACCCGGCCGCGGTCCGACGGCCGCACGGCAAGGTGCCCGTCACCGATAACGGGGTGCGGTGGGGAGCGGACACCGGCAAGCTCGCCCGGTGGATCGTGATCTCGTTTCGCGCCTGGCGCACTCCGACCATCCCATCGCGGCGCCGCTCGGTGACGATGCCGTCGCCGCCCTGCTGGGCCGTGCCGTGCCCGCCGAGGGCGCCCGCGTTCTGGACCTCGGCTGTGGCGGCGGCGAGTGGCTGCTGCGCGCCCTGGAGCTGCGGCCCGCGGCGCGGGCCGAAGGCGTGGACGTCGCCCGGGTGGCGCTCGACCACGCACGGCGCGAGGCCGGCCGGCGGGGACTCGCGGACCGGCTCGTGCTGCGGGAGCTGGACGCGGCCACCTTCACCGCCGACGAGCCCTTCGACGTCGTGCTCTGCGTCGGTTCCACGCACGCCTTCGGGGGTCTCCTCCCGGCCCTCGGCGCGGCTCGCAAGCTGCTCGCGCCGGGCGGGCGGGTCATCGTCGGCGAGGGGTACTGGGAACGCGACCCCAGCCCGCAGGCCGTGGAGATCTTCGGCGACCTCGCGGACCTGCCCACGACCGTCGACGCGGTGACCGACGACGGCTGGGTCCCGGTGTACGGGCACCTCAGCACGCGTCACGAGCTGGACGACTACGAGTGGTCCTGGACCGGCTCGCTCGCCGCGCGGGCCCTCGACCAGCCGGACGTGCTCGCGACAGCGGCCGAGCACCGCCACGAATGGTTGCGCGGCTACCGCGACAGCTTCGGCTTCCTCACCCTGGTGCTCACGCCCCTGCCGTGACGCACGACCACCAGACCCGTCCCCCGCTACCATGAGCGCGGTGAGGGAACGCGCGCTCGCGGCACTGGCGGGGCTGGCCATCGGCGACGCGCTGGGCATGCCGACCGAAGGCCGATCGCCCGCGGAGATCGAGCCCGTCACCGGCTTCGCGGCCGCGCGGGGCCTGCCCGCGGGCGGGGTCACCGACGACACCCAGCAAACGGTCATCATGGCCCGCCTCCTCATCGAGGGGGACGGGCACATCGACCCGCACCGGCTCGCCGACGAACTCCTCGCTTGGGAACGCGACCTCCGGCGTCGCGGCATCAACGGCCTCCTCGGGCCCTCCACGCGCGCCGCGCTGCACGCCGTCGCCGCCGGGGAACCCCTCGAGAAAGCCGGGCGGTACGGCACCACGAACGGCGCGGCCATGCGGATCACGCCCGTGGGCATCGCGAACCCGCCCGACCTGCCGGACCTCGTCGACAAGACCGTCGAAGCCAGCTGGGTCACGCACAACACCGGCGTCGCCCTCGCCGGAGCAGCCGCGGTCGCCGCCGCCGTCAGCGCGGGCATCGACGGCGCCACCGTGCGCGAGGCCACGGACCTCGCCGTCGCGGCGGCGGAATCCGCCGCCCGGCGCGGGAACTGGGCCGCCGCCGGGGATGTCGCCGCGCGGATCGGCTGGGTGCGCACCCTGGACCTGGCCGACGTCGCGAGCCTCATCGGCACCAGCGTCGCGACCCAGGAGTCCGTGCCCGCCGCGTTCGCGGTGCTCGCCCACCTCGACGACCCCTGGGAGGCCTGCAAGTTCGCCGCGAGCATGGGCGGCGACACCGACACGATCGCCGCCATCGTCGGCGCCGTCGCGGGCGCCTGCACCGGGCAGCGGGCGTTCCCCCGCGAAGCGGTGCGCACCGTGTCGGAGGTCAACGACCTCCCGCTGCCGGAGCTGGCCGACGGTCTGCTGGAACTGCGCGCCAAAACCCGGTGAGCGCCGCGGCCGTCTCCTGTGGACGGTCCAGCTGCACGCAGTGCCCGGCGCCCGGGACGCCGACCGCGTCCCGGCCGAACCGCTTCGCCAGCCGCTGGTACTCCGCGTGCGAGCCGGTGAACTCGTCGTCCATCCCGTGCACGAACAGCAGTGGCACCCCGGAGCCCGCCAGCTCGCCGATCCCCGCGCGCGGACCGCACAGCAGCCGGGCGAACCCGATGAGGTGCCCGGCCCGCGTGGTCGACAACCGGGTGGTCATCAGGTCCAGCCGGTCCGGTTGCTCCCGCGCCCAGTGCTCGACGAGCGTCGCCAGGCCCGCCGGGCCCTCCGCCGCCACCGCGTCGGCGCACCAGGTCAGGAACCCGGTCTCCCGGTCCGAACCGGACAGCAGGCTGCCCAGCGACGTCAGGCTCCGGACGGATCGGGGACAGGCGACGGCCGCCGCGTGCGCGACCGCGGCCCCCGCGCAGTGCGCGACGACGTGCGCCGGTGCGCCCTCGCCGACCTGGTCGACCACGGCCAGCAGGTCCTGGGCCATCGCGGACAGCGTGTAGGCGCTCGGATCGTCCGAACCGGGGCTTTCGTGCTGGCCGTGGTGGTCCACCGCCCACGCCGCGAACCCGGGCTCCGCCAGTACGGGCAGCAACGGCGCGAAGTCCTCTTTGGACCCGAGGTACCCGGGGACGAGCACCACCGGTTCGCCCTCGCCGGCCCGCAGCGCGGCGAACCGCCCGCGGTCGGTCTCGAGCAGAACGCTCGCGTCCGCCACCGTGGTCACAGCGCCGCCCCTTCCCGGACCGCGGCCTTCTCGATCACGTCGGCGGCCGCGGCCGCACCACCGTACCCCCGCACGATCCCGGACATCTCCCGCACGTTCGCGCCGATCCGCGAGTCGGAGGTGACCTCCAGCACCGCGTTGTGCAGGGCTTGCGCCGTCACGTCCGCGCGGTCGAGCGTGACGCCCAGCCCCAGCTCGGCCAGGCGCGCCGCGTTCAGCCGCTGCTCGGCCATCTGCGGCACCGCCACCATCGGCACCCCGTGGTACAGCGATTCCAGCAGGCTGCCCATCCCGGCGTGGGTGACGAACGCCGACGCCGCGGCGAGCACGTCCAGCTGCGGCACCATCGGTGCGATCTCCACGTGGTCCGGCACCGGTCCCAGCTCGGCGGGGTCGATGTGGCGGCCGATCGCCATCACGGTGTGCCAGCCCAGCCCCGCGGCCACGTCGGCGCAGGTGCGGAAGAACTCCGGCTGGTCGGTGAAGCACGAACCGAGGGACACCAGCAGCACCGGCCTGTCCGACGGCGGCCGCCAGCCGCCCTCGGGCGCGCGCAGGGCCGGGCCGGCGAAGGTGTGCTCCGGGCCGAGCAGTTCCGGCGACATCTGGATCTCCCGCGGCACGAACACGACCTTGGGGTCGGTCACCGCCTGGAACTCCTCGACCGTGCAGCCCAGTCCGCGGGAGTCCAGGAACCGCTGGAACCGTTGGTACACGGGCAGTTCCGCCAGGGTGTCCACGCCGAACGCGACGCGCTCCCAGCCCGGGAACAGCGCGTGCGTGGGGGACAGCTGCACCATCGGCAGACCGCGCTCGCACGCCAGGATCTTCCCGGCGAAGGCGACGAAGTCGTAGGCGACCACGTCCGGCGGCTCGTCGTCGCACGCCGCCGCCAGCACCGGGAGCGCGGCCTCGGCGTCGCGGTGGTACATCTCCACGCCCGCCATCAGGTCCTCCGGAGGCGGCCCGGGGTCGCGCACCCCCGGCAGCACCACCGGTTCCGCCCCGGCCGCGCGCACCTGCGGCACGAAATCCTCGCCCACCGCGTAGCTGACGCGCCAGCCGCGGGACACCAGCTCGCCCACCACCGCCAGCGTCGGGTTGACGTGACCGTGGTCCGGCGCGTTGACGAACAGCACGTGCCTCATCGCGCCACCCCGCAGACGACGTGCTCGACCGGCGCGCAGTACGGCAGGCCGGACAGCGGCTGTCCGGCGAAGAACCGCAACGCCAGGTCCACGATCTCGGCGGGCCGCTCCAGGTGCACGAGGTGGTCCGCGCCGTGAATCGTGGTGAACCGCGCGTCGGCGCAGCGCGCCGCGGCTTCCCGGCTCAGCCGCGGTGTGGTCAGCGGATCGTGTTCGCCGGTGGTGACCAGCACGGGGACGGGCAACACGGAGCCGTCGTCGCCCGGGTGGTCCAGCAGCCGCCGCGTGTTGTCGAGGTACTTGGCGACATCGGCGTCGGTCATGGTGTTGACCAGACCGCCCACGCACCGCCGGACCGCGGCCTGCCGCCGCACACCCGGTTGTCCGCTCAGCATCAGGTCCAGCACCTCCGCGGTGAACTCCTCGTGGCGCCCCTGCTCGGCCAGCTCGACGCTGCGCGAGATGCGCTGGCGCAGCCGTCCGGTCACGTGCGACATGGTGCCGACCAGCAGCAGCCGCCGGACCCGTTCGGGCCGCAGCTGCGCCCACCGGTGCGCGACGCCGCTGCCGTACGAGGCGCCGACCATGTGCACCGGACCGGGGGCGACGTGGTCGAGGAGGTGGTCGAGCGCGCCGGCGAGGAAGTCCACCCCGTACTCCGGCGGCAGCCGGTCGGCGGTGCCCCAGCCCGGCAGGTCGACGGTGATCACGTCGGCCTCCGCGAGGAGCTCGCGTTCGATGCGGCCCCACGCGTCCTTGTGCTGGAACGCGCCGCCGACCAGGACGACCGGCTCGAGTCCGCCGCCCGATCCGTACACTTTCCTGCCCTCGTAGGCGAATCCGCCGAACGTGAGCGGGACGATCTCCTGCCGGGTGGTCATTGCCGTCACAGCGAAGTTCCTTGGTCTCGGTTTCGGGCCCGCCACGTAACCACGTCGTCGCCCGTTCGCGCGCCGCGGAAACTCGATGGAGCCAACATCTCCACACGCACGTGTGACCGGCTTCCGTGATGCGAAACCGTGCCGCGGCCGGGCTGCCGCCGGCGGGGCGTGGTGCGGGGACACTGATCCCGGCCCGGTTGGATGGACCCATGACCGTGACGTTCCTGCTGCTCGTCCGGCTGTCCGAGGACGGGGCGGCCGCCTTCGACGCCTACGAGGATTCGGTGCTGCCGCTGCTGGCCGAGTACGGCGGGCGCCTCGAGCGGCGGGTGCGCTCCCTCGACGACCGCACCGAGGCGCACCTCGTGTCGTTCCCCGGCGAGCAGGAGTTCGGCGCCTACCGCGACGATCCCCGGCGCGCCGCCGCCACGCCGTCGCTGGCGCGGTCGGGCGCGGTGGTCGAACTCCTGCCCGTCCGGGACCTCACTTCCCGAAGCCGGCCGTCAGGCCGCTGACCAGCTGCCGCCGGCCCAGGACGTACAACGCCAGCACCGGCAGCGTGGACAGCACGACCGCCGCGAGCACCGCCGGGATGTTGACCCGGAACTGCCCCTGGAACGACCACAGCGCGAGCGGCAGCACCCGCTGGTCCGGGCTCTGCGTCAGGATCAACGGGAACAGGAACCCGTTCCACACGTTGAGCCCGTCGTACACCGCGACGGTGATCACCGCGGGCCGCGTCATCGGCAGCACCAGGCTGAGCAGCATCCGCCAGTCCCCGGCGCCGTCCACCCGCATCGACTCGAACAGCTCGTTCGGCACGTCGCGCAGGAAGTTCGCCAGGATGACCACCGACAGCGGGATCGCGAACGCCACCGACGGCAGGATGATCGCCAGCAGCGTGTCGTACAGCTTCGCCCGCGTGATCAGGTAGTAGACCGGGATGATCGTGGCCTGCAGCGGGATCGCCAGCCCCAGCAGGAAACCGCGGTAGGTCATCCGCGAGAACCAGCTCGTGCCGCGCACCACGTAGTAGGCCGCCATCAGCGACACCGCGACCGCGATCGCCACCGTCGCCGCGGTCACCACCACGCTGTTGAGGAAGTAGCGCCAGAAGTCGTTCTCCAGCACCAGTTCGTACGCGCTCGCGGTGGGCGGGGACGGCAGGGACAGGGGATTGGAGTCGTAGAACCCGCGCTGGTTGCGCAAGCTCGTCACGACCACGTAGTAGACCGGCACCAGCACGATGCCCAGCCAGACCAGCCCGGCCAGGCCACCCGCGAAGTTGGGACGGGTCCGCATCACGCGCCCTCCAGCTGACTGCCCCGGCGGAAACTCGACAGCTTCGACAGGCCCAGCGACAACGCCAGTCCGGCGACGACCAGCAGCACGGCCAGGGTGCTCGCGCGGCCCATGTCGTTGCCGGAGAACCCGGACAGGTACATGTCCAGCGGCAGCAGGCGGGTCGCGTCGCCCGGTCCGCCGCCGGTCAGCACGAACACCAGGTCGAAGTAGGTGAGCGACCCGACCGTCATCAGCGTGGACGACGTGATGATCGTGTACCGCAGCTGCGGCAGCGTGATGTGGAAGAACTGCCGCACCCGCCCGGCGCCGTCCAGTTGCGCCGCCTCGTACAGCGACGCCGGGATCTGCCGCACGCCGCCCTGGTAGAGCAGGGTGTGGAACGGCACGAACTGCCACGCGATCACGAAGACCACCACGTACAGCGCCAGGGTCGGGTCGCCCAGCCAGTCCTGCGACAGCACGTCGAGCCCGAACGCGCGGCTCATCCCGAAGTTCGGGTCCAGCAGCGCCTTGAACGCGATCGCGATGGCCGCCGCGGACAGCAGCATCGGCAGGAAGTACAGCACCCCGAGCACGGCGCGGAACCGGCCGCGCCCGGCGATCAGCACGCCGAGCAGCAGCGAGATCGGCGTCTGCACCAGCCAGCTGAGCACCATGACCTGCACCGACAGCCAGATCGCGTGGTAGGTGGCCGGATCGGTCAACGCCGCGGCCCAGTTGGCCAGCCCGGCCCAGGACGGGTCGCCGATGCCGTCCCACGCCATGAAGCTGAGCACCGCGACCCCGCCCAGCGGCACGACCGCGAACACCGCGAAGAAGGCCAGCGCGGGCACCGCCATCAGCGGGCTCGGCCCGGTGCGACGGCGGGCCCGGCCGGGCGCCGGCGTGCGTGCCGGCGCCCGGTGCCGCTTCTCGAGTACGGTGCTCACTGCCCGATCGTCGCGTTCATGTTGGCGGAGAACTGTTCCGGCGTGATCTGCTTGAGGAACAGCTGCTCCAGGTTGGTCAGCAGCGCGTCGGCCTGGCCCGGCGAGAGCGCCTGGTCCCAGGACAGCTGGAAGTTCGGCGCCCCGCTGGCCATGTCGTAGATGTAGGACAGGTACTGCGGGTCCTCGGACTTGGCGAGCTTGTCCTCGATGCCGGTGACGGGCGGCACCGAACCGCCGGCGAGCAGCGAGTCGACGTAGGCGTCGTTCATCATCCCGTCCCGCAGGTACTGCAGCGCGGCCTGCTTCTGCCCGTCGCTCGCGGTGGCCGAGATCGACCAGTAGTTGGCCGGGTTGCCGACGATGTTCTTCGGGTCGCCGGTGCCGCCGGGCACGGTGGGGAAGGTCGTCCAGCCGAGCTTGCCGTCGGTGATGAACCCGGGGTCGGCCTGCTTGATCGTCGGGAAGGCCCACGAGCCCATCAGGTACATCGCGGCCTTGCCGGTGAACAGCAGCGCGGTGTCGGCGTTGCTGTCGGTGGCGATCGAGTTGAAGCCGCGGACGAACCCGCCCGCGTCGACGAGCTGCTGGATCATCGTGTTGGCGCGGATGATCGCCGGTTCCGACCACGCGCCGGGCTTGTTGGCGGCGACGGCGTTGAACACCTCGGGACCGCCGATGCGGTCGACGAGGTACTCCTCCCACATCAGCTGCGGCCACTTGCTCTGCCCGCCCAGCGAGAACGGCGCGATGCCGGCCGCGTTGAACCGCGGCACCAGGGCCATCAGGTCGTCCCACGTCTTCGGCGGCTGCGCGCCGATCCGGTCGAACAGTTCCTTGTTGTAGAACAGGACGACCGGCTGCATGCCGTTGTTCGGGACCGCGTAGGTCTTGCCGTCGAGCACGCCGGTCCTGGCGACCGACGGCAGGAAGCGGTTGACGAAGGCGGGGTTGTTCGCGGCCTCCTGCGACAGGTCCATGATCTTGCCGGAGTCCACCCAGGACCGGAGCAGGCCGCCGCTCCAGCTGAAGACCAGTGTCGGGGCCTCGCCCGCGCCGATCGCGGTGCGGATCTTCTGCTTGTAGGCGTCGTTGCCGAAGTACTGCGCGTCGATCGCTGCGCCGGGGTTGCTCTGGCTCCAGGTCTCGAACGACGTGCGGAACGTCTGCTCGTCGCCGCCGGTGAGGGCCCAGGCCGTGGCGCCGCTGCCGCCGGCGGGACCGCTGGTGCCGCAGGCGGTGAGGGAGAGAACCGCGGCCATCCCGGCCGCGATCACGGCGGTGCGCCGCTTGACCAGTGTCATGATGCGCCTTCCCCATCGAAGGTCCGAAAGTTTTCGGAAACACTCTGGTGTGTGTCGGAAGATATGCCGAGGCGACAAGCCGGTCAAGAGCTGTTTTCACGTCAGTGAGCGGGTTATAGTCGCTTGAAACTTTTCGGCAACATCAATGGAGGTTGCGGTGCCGGCGGGTTCTCAGCGGGCGACCCTCGCGATGGTGGCGGAGGTCGCGGGGGTGTCGCTGCCGACGGTCTCCAAGGTGCTCAACGGTCGCGGCGACGTGGCCGCCGCGACCCGGGAGCGGGTGCAGGAGGTCATCCGCGAGCTGGGGTACGTCCCGCAGCCCGGACGGCGCCCGGCCGCCCCCGCGCGGGTGGTGGACCTCGTGTTCGACGACCTGGTCAGCCCGTATTCGCTCGAGGTGCTGCGCGGGGTCACCGACGCGGGCGTGGAGAGCGGCGTGGACGTCGTGGTCGGGCGCCTGCCGGAGCGGGAGGACGACGACTGGGCCCGCCGCCTGCGCGTCGCGGGGCGGGAAGGGCTGATCGTGGTCACCTCCGAGCTGACCCGCGCCCAGGTCGAGGGCTTCGCGCGCGCCGGGCTGCCGCTGGTCGTGATCGATCCGCTGAACCTGCCGCGCGTTGAGGTGACCAGCGTCGGCGCGACCAACTGGAACGGCGGCGTCGCCGCGACCGAGCACCTGCTGGGCCTGGGGCACCGGCGCATCGCCTACGCCGGCGGCCCGGTGCAGGCGTCGTGCAGCCAGGCCCGCCAGCACGGTTACCGCGCGGCACTGGAGAACGCCGGGGTCGCCGCCGATCCGGCACTGATCCTGCACGGCGCGTTCGGCTACCCGGACGGCCTGGAGATGGGCGGGCGGCTGCTCGACCTGCCCGAACCGCCGACCGCGGTGTTCGCCGGCAGCGACGCGACCGCGCTGGGCGTCATGGAGGCGGCCCGGCGGCGGGGACTGCGCGTGCCGGAGGACCTGTCCGTGGTCGGCTTCGACGACACCATGCTCGCCGAGCTGGCGACCCCGGCGCTGACCACTGTCCGGCAGCCGCTGCAGGACATGGGCCGCGTCGCCCTGCGCACGCTGCTGCGGCTGGCCGCGGGCGAAACCCTCGACTCACATCACGTGGAGCTGGCCACCCATCTGGTGGTGCGCGATTCGACGACGAACCTGCAAGGAGCACCATGACGCAGCCGACCTGGCGTGACCGCGCCCTGTCCCCGGAGAGCCGGGCGCAGGCCCTGCTGGCGGAGATGACGCTGGAAGAGAAGGTGGCGCAGCTGGGCAGCGCGTGGCCGGGCAACGAACAGCTCAACGGGAACGTCGCGCCGATGCAGGACGTGTTCGCGCGCGGCGGGGTGCCGTTCGAGCAGGCGCGGGAGAACGGCATCGGGCACGTGACCAGGGTGTTCGGCACGGCACCGGTCAGCGCCGACGACGGTGCGGCGCGGATCGAGGCGCTGCAGCGGGAGATCGTCGAGGAGACCCGGCTGGGGATTCCGGCGATCGTGCACGAGGAATGCCTGACCGGATTCACCACCTACGGCGCCACCGTGTATCCGACGGCGCTGGCATGGGCGGCGACGTTCGACCCGGAGCTGGTCGAGCGGATGGCCGCGGCGATCGCGGACGACATGCGCGCGGTCGGCGTGCACCAGGGGCTGGCGCCGGTGCTGGACGTCGTGCGCGACTACCGCTGGGGCCGGGTCGAGGAAACCCTGGGCGAGGACCCGTACTTGGTCGGCGCGCTGGGCACGGCGTACGTGAAGGGCCTGGAACGCACCGGGATCGTCGCCACCCTCAAGCACTTCGCCGGGTACTCGGCGTCGCGCGCGGCGCGCAACCACGCGCCGGTGTCGATCGGGCCGCGCGAGCTGCGGGACGTGATCCTGCCGCCGTTCGAGATGGCACTGCGGGAGGGCGGCGCGCGGGCGGTGATGAACGCCTACGTCGACCTCGACGGCGTGCCCGCGGCGGCGAACCCCGAGCTGCTGACCGGGATCCTGCGCGACGAGTGGGGTTTTCCGGGCGTCGTGGTGTCCGACTACTGGGCCGTCGCGTTCCTCAAGAGCATGCACCGGGTCGCCGACAGCGTCGGGCAGGCCGGGGCGCTCGCGCTGGCCGCCGGGATCGACGTCGAACTGCCGGACACCCTGTGCTACGGCAAGGAACTCGTCGAGCTGGTGCGCTCCGGCGAGGTGCCGGAGTCCCTTGTGGACCGGGCGGTCGCGCGGCTGCTGCGCCAGAAGGCGGAACTGGGCCTGCTCGACCCGGACTGGGTGCCGCGGGCGCGGCCGGTGGACCTGGACTCGCCGCGCAACCGGGCGATCGCGCGGGAGGTGGCGGAGAAGTCGGTGGTGCTGCTGGCCAACGACGGCACCCTGCCGCTGACCGCGCGGCGGATCGCGGTGGTCGGGCCGTGCGCGGACGATCCGCTGGCCTTCATGGGCTGCTACTCGTACCCGAACCACGTGCTGCCCCGGTATCCGGAGTACGGCATCGGGGTCGCGGCGCCGTCCCTGCTGGAGTCGCTGCGGGCCGAACTGCCGGACGCCGTCGTGACTTCGGCGGCCGGGTGCCCGATCCGCGTCGAGGATCGGTCCGGGTTCGCCGAGGCCGTCGAGGTGGCGCGTTCGGCGGACGTGTGCGTCGCGGTGGTCGGCGACCGGGCGGGCCTGTTCGGCGAAGGCACGTCCGGTGAGGGCTGCGATGCGCCGGACCTGCGGCTGCCCGGGGTGCAGGACGAGCTGCTGCGTGAGCTGCTGGCCACCGGCACGCCCGTGGTCGTGGTCGTGGTGTCCGGGCGGCCGTACGCCCTCGGCGACCACCCGGCGGCGGCGCTGGTGCAGGCGTTCATGCCCGGCGAGGAGGGCGGTCCGGCGCTCGCCGGTGTCCTTTCCGGACGGACGAACCCGGGCGGGCGGTTGCCGGTCCAAGTGCCGCGGGTGGCCGGTGCGCAGCCCAGCACGTACCTGCAGCCGCCGCTGGGCGGCAACAGCGAGGGGATCAGCAACCTCGACCCGAGCCCGCTGTTCCCGTTCGGGCACGGCATCTCCTACACGACGTTCGAGTACTCGGAGCTGACGCTCAGCGCGGGCGAGGTCCCCACCGACGGTGCGGTCGAGATCTCCGCGGTGGTGCGGAATTCCGGTGCCCGGACCGGCGACGAGGTGGTGCAGCTCTACGTGAGCGACGTGCAGGCGCAGGTGACCCGCCCGGTGCGGCAGCTGGCCGGGTTCGCGCGGGTGACCCTCGACCCGGGCGAGAAGACCACCGTGACGTTCCGCCTGCACGCGGACCGGCTCGCGTTCACCGGCCTGGACCTGCGCCGGATCGTGGAACCCGGCACGATCGAGGTCTTCGTCGGGCGCTCCGTGGACGACCTGCCGTGCCGCGGCGCGTTCGAGCTGACCGGCCCGGTGCGCGAGGTGGGACACGACCGCGTGCTGACGACCCCCGTCAGCTGCCGGCCGTGACGAGACCCGTCTCGTAACCCAGCTCAGGCTCGGCTGCGGGCACGGTCCGGCCTGCTGATCGCCGTCGTGGACGGCGCGCCAGCGCCCTGCCCCAAAGTGAGCTGGGTGGTCATCCCGTCGCCTGAGGCCGTCACATCACTGTGAGCCAGGCCCGCACCCCCGGCACCCGCGCGAGATGACAT
Organism: Amycolatopsis thermophila; assembly: GCF_030814215.1. NCBI lineage: Bacteria > Bacillati > Actinomycetota > Actinomycetes > Pseudonocardiales > Pseudonocardiaceae > Amycolatopsis > Amycolatopsis thermophila. The sequence goes on from NZ_JAUSUT010000001.1 coordinate 3,897,161, forward strand.
GCCAAGCTTGCGGGCCTGGCTCACAGTGATAGGCCTCAATGCAGGCGACGGGATGACCACCCAGCGACCCACTGCATGAGGTGAGATGACTGCATTCCCCGGTTATCCCGGAGCCTGCCGGTCCGGCGAGGACATCTTTTGATCTTTTCCCGCCGCTTCGCGGCAGGGCGCCTCACGGCGCTGGGTGGTCGCCTTGGGTGCCGACCTCCCCCGCCCCCTCCGGTTGGAGTGTTTCGGTCGCCGAGCAGCGGCGTCAAGGCGGGAAAGAGTACCTTGACCCCGCTGATCGGCGACCAAAGGCGGGCTGGGGATCGGGGGCGGGGGAGGTCTGGGGACGTCGCACCTCACCTCGCGTTGCCGGGCGCCGGGAGGTCTGGGGAGGTCCCCGGGTCGGCTTGCGGCGCAGCCTTCCGGGGTGGGTGGTGGTCCCGCCTCAGTGTGCGTCGCCCGCTGCTTGGGGGCTGCGTGTGCGGGCCGCGCTAGGTGAGCTTCTCCACGGTTTCCACCAGGGTTCGCAGCTCGTCTTCGGTGTTGTAGTAGTGCACCGATGAGCGCACCATCGCCGGCAGGCGCCGGACTTCCTGGTCGTACTGGTAGGACTCGGCGTGGGTCGTCGATGTGTTGATCGTCGCCGCGGAGAGGTGGTTCTTCACCTCGGCCGCGTCGATCCCGGCCACGCTGAAGGTCACGATGCCGCACCGGCGCCGGCCCTGGTCGTGCACCGTGACGCCGGGGACCTGCGACAGGTCCGCCCGCAAGCGCGCGGCCAGCGCCGTCACCCGTTCCTCGATCGCGGGCAGTCCGACCGCCATCGCGTAGTCCACCGCGGCCCCGAGACCGAGCACGAGACCGTAGTTGCGTTCCCAGGTCTCGAAGCGGCGGCCGTCCGGGGCGACCTCGTACCTGTCGGGCGCGGTCCACGTCGCGGAGTGCAGGTCGAGCATCGCGGGCTCGATCCGCTCACGCAGCCTCGGGTGCACGTACAGGAAGCCGGTGCCGCGGGGCCCGCGCACGTACTTGCGCCCGGTGCCGGACAGCGCGTCGCACCGGAGGCGGCGCACGTCCAGGTCCAGCTGGCCCGCCGACTGGCACGCGTCGAGCAGGAACGGGATCCCGGCGCGCTCCGCGATCGCCCCGACCTCCTCCGCCGGGTTCACCAGCCCGCCCTGCGTCGGCACGTGCGTGATCGCGATCAGCTTCACCCGGTCGTCCACGCGGCGCTCCAGGTCGGCGACGTCCAGCTGCCCGCTCGCGTCGTCCTCGACGACCTCCACCAGGGCGCCGGTCCGGCGCGCCACCTGCAGGTAGGCGATCGCGTTGCTGGCGTACTCCGAGCGGCAGGTCAGGATCCGGTCGCCGGGCTGGAACCGCATCGCGTAGAACACCGCCTGCCACGAGCGGGTCGCGCTGTCGGTCACCGAGATGTCCGCGGCGTCCGCGCCGAGGAACCGGGCGATCGAGCCGTACACGCCCTGGATGCGCTCGGCGTGCGCGGCGGCGGTCTCGTAGCCGCCGCGCACGGACTCCTCACGCAGGTAGTCCAGCACGGTGTCGGTGACCTGGGTGGGCGGCAGGGCCGACCCGGCGTTGTTGAGGTGGATGACGTCTTCGGTGCCGGGGGTGTCGCGGCGGAACCGGTCGACGTCGTCTGCGCGCAATGTCGTCACAGACCGACGATATGGGGATCGCGCAGGGCCGGACACCGCTTTTCGATGTCGTCCCATTCGTACTCCGGGGCGACCCGCCGCAGGGCCGCGAGCGTCGCGGGCATGCGGCCCCGCGCGGAGCCGTCGGCGATCTTGACCGCGACCGTGGTGCCGTCCGGCAGGACCGCGATCTGCACGGCCTCGGCGCCGTCCTTGGCGATCAGCCCGGGCACGGCACGCATGAGCTGGGTGACGTCCCGGTTCGGCCCGGCGACCATCTCCGGGTGCTTGCGCATGGCCTCGGCCACGCGGTGCTCCGGCGTCCCGTGCGGGGCGGTCGCGACACGCTGCACGGCGGTGGCCAAGCCCCGCAGGGAGATCGCGAACAGCGGCGCGCCGCACCCGTCGAGCGCGGTGTGCGCGACCGGCTCACCCGCGAGCTCGGCGACGGTCGCGGCCAGGGCGGTCTGCACCGGGTGCCCGGGATCCAGGTAGCCGCCGGTCGGCCAGCCGTTGAGCTTCGCGGTGGCGAGCATCGCGGAGTGCTTGCCGGAACAGCAGTGGGCGAGGCGCCGCGGGACGCGGCCCCCGGCGAGCCAGACGTCGTGCAGGACCGGGTCGTGCGGGAGGTGCGCGGGGCACCCGAGGTCGTCCTCGGTGAGGCCGGCGTCACCGAGGATGCGCAGCACCCCCGCGAGGTGGAACTCCTCGGCGGAGTGGCTCGCGGCGGCGAGGGCAAGCAGGTCGGGCGGGAGGTCGAGCCCGAGCCGCACCAGGCCGGCGGCCTGCATGAGCTTGGCCGTCGAGCGGGGGTACCCCGGCTCGTCGACGTCACCCGACGCCTCCAGCACCTCACCACCAGGACCGAGCACCATTCTCGATCCGAAGTGGACACTTTCCGCACGCCCGCCGCGGAGCACCTGAACCAGGGGGATCACCACGTTCGCAGGCTCGCCGGGCCACGCGGGGCCTGTCAAGCGGACGCTCGTCACTCCGGGTGGCCGCCCGCGCTCGGCCGCCCTTTCTTGACCTTGCGTTACAAAATCCGCAACGCCGTCTCGGCCAGGTTCGCGAGCCGTCGCGGGTCGGGGTCGGCCTTGGCCAGCACCCGGATGCCGGTGACGGTCGTGAGGAGGAACGCCGCCACCGCGCCGGCGTCGGCCGCGGGGTCGATCTCGCCCGCCCGCTGCCCCTCCTCGACGGTGCTGCGGAACGCCGCCTCCTGGCGCTCGAAGGTGCGCCGGACGAGGTGGTTGACCACCTCGTCGGCCTCGCCGAACTCGACCGCCGCGTTGGCCATCAAGCAGCCCCGGCGGTCTTTCCGGGCTTCGTCGACGACCAGTTCGAGCGCGCTCCGCAACCGCTCGCGGGCGGAACCCGGGCCGTCCAGGATCTCGATCAGCCGCACGCTCTCCCGCTCGTGGTAGCGCCGCAGCGCCCGCTCGTACAGAGCGTGCTTGCCGTCGAACGCGTTGTACAGGCTGCCGCGGCCGATGCCCAGCGCGTCGACCAGCCGCTGGGGTGTGGTGCCCGCGAAGCCGCGCGCCCAGAAGACGTCCATCGCCTTGTCGACGGCCTCGTCGACGTCGAAGGCCTTCGGTCTCGCCATGCCGTGAACGTAGGCCATACTGGAACCAGAGGTCAAATAAAGTCGCCTCGGCACGTCGGCGTTTTTTCCCGCCCGCCGCGAGCTAGGCTGATCCTCCGGACCGGTGCCCGCGCGCGGCGCGTGCGGCCGGCGAAGCCACGAAGTCGCAGGGGAGGTTCTTGCTGGTGTCGAACGATTCCTTCGTCCACCTGCACGTGCACACCGAGTATTCGATGCTCGACGGTGCGGCGAAGATCGCCCCGCTGTTCGCGGAGGCGAAGCGCCTGGAGATGCCGGCGGTCGGCATGACCGACCACGGCAACATGTACGGCGCGGACGAGTTCTACCAGCAGGCGAAGAAGGCCGGGCTCAAGCCGATCATCGGCATCGAGGCCTACATCGCGCCGGAGTCGCGGTTCACCAAGAAGCCGGTCTTCTGGGGGCAGGCCAGCCAGCGCGGCAGTGACGAGTTCGGTGAGGGCGGGGACGTCTCCGGCGGCGGTGCCTACACCCACATGACGATGCTGGCCGAGAACGCCACCGGCCTGCGCAACCTGTTCAAGCTCTCCTCGCTGGCCAGCATCCAGGGCTACTACCGCAAGCCGCGGATGGACCGGGAGCTGATCGCGGAGAACGCCGGGGGGATCATCGCCACCACCGGGTGCCCCTCGGGTGAGGTGCAGACCCGGCTGCGGCTGGGCCAGAAGCAGGAGGCCATCCAGGCCGCGTCGGACTACAAGGACATCTTCGGGGCGGACAACTTCTTCCTCGAGCTGATGGACCACGGCCTGCCCATCGAGCGGTCGGTGCGCGAGGGGCTGCTGGAGATCGGCAAGCTGCTCGACCTCAAGCCGCTGGCCACCAACGACTCGCACTACGTCACCAAGGACCAGGCCGACTCGCACTCGGCGTTGCTGTGCGTGCAGTCGGGCAAGACGCTCAACGACCCGAACCGGTTCAAGTTCGACGGCGACGGCTACTACCTGAAGTCGGCCGCGGAGATGCGCGAGTACTGGGACGCCGAGGTGCCCGGTGCCGCCGACAGCACGCTGCTGATCGCCGAGCGCGTCCAGTCCTACGAAGACGTCTACACCCACAAGGACCGGATGCCGGTCTTCGAGGTGCCGGAGGGGCACGACGAGGCGTCCTGGCTGCGTGCGGAGGTCGACCGCGGTCTGGCGTGGCGATTCCCCGACGGCGCGCCCGAGGGCTACCGCGAGCGGCTCGACATGGAGCTCGAGGTCATCATCGGCAAGGGCTTCCCGGCCTACTTCCTCGTGGTCGCCGACCTGATCAACTACGCCCGCAAGGTCGGCATCCGCGTCGGCCCCGGCCGTGGTTCGGCGGCGGGTTCGCTGGTCGCCTACGTCCTGGGCATCACCAACCTGGACCCGATCCCGCAGAAACTGCTGTTCGAGCGGTTCCTCAACCCCGAGCGCGTCTCGATGCCCGACATCGACATCGACTTCGACGACCGCCGCCGCGGCGAGATGATCCGCTACACCACCGAGAAGTACGGCGCGGACAAGGTCGCCCAGGTCATCACCTTCGGCACCATCAAGACGAAGGCGGCGATCAAGGACTCCGCGCGCGTGCACTTCGGCCAGCCGGGCTACGCGATCGCGGACAAGATCTCCAAGGCGCTGCCGCCGCCGATCATGGCCAAGGACATCCCGCTGTCGGGCATCGTCGACCCCCAGCACGAGCGCTACGGCGAGGCCGCCGAGGTGCGCACCCTGGTGGAGACCGACGAAGAGGTCTCCACGATCTTCAACACCGCCCGCGGTCTGGAGGGCCTGATCCGCAACGCGGGCGTGCACGCCTGCGCGGTCATCATGTCCAGCGAGCCGCTGATGGACGCGATCCCGCTGTGGCAGCGGGACGACGGGTCGATCATCACCGGGTGGGACTACCCCTCCTGTGAGGCCATCGGCCTGTTGAAGATGGACTTCCTGGGCCTGCGCAACCTCACCGTCATCGGTGACGCGATCGACAACATCAAGGCCAACCGCGGCATCGACATCGACCTCGACACGCTCGACGTCGACGACCCGGAGACCTACAAGCTGCTCTCCCGCGGTGACACGCTCGGCGTGTTCCAGCTGGACGGCGGGCCGATGCGGGACCTGCTGCGCCGCATGCAGCCGACGGTGTTCGACGACATCGTGGCGGTCGGCGCGCTGTACCGCCCCGGCCCGATGGGCATGAACGCCCACAACGACTACGCCGACCGGAAGAACGGGCGGCAGCAGGTCAAGCCGATCCACCCGGAGCTCGAAGAACCCCTGAAGGAGATCCTGGCCGACACCTACGGCCTGATCGTCTACCAGGAACAGATCATGCACATCGCGCAGAAGGTCGCCGGCTACTCGATGGGCCGAGCGGACGTTCTGCGGCGCGCGATGGGCAAGAAGAAGAAGGAGGTCCTCGACAAGGAGTTCGAGGGCTTCCACGCCGGGATGAAGGCCAACGGCTTCTCCGACGAGGCCATCCAGGCGCTGTGGGACACGATCCTCCCGTTCGCCGGGTACGCGTTCAACAAGAGCCACGCGGCCGCGTACGGCCTGGTCTCGTACTGGACCGCCTACCTGAAGGCGAACTACACCGCGGAGTACATGGCCGCGCTGCTGACGTCGGTCGGTGACAACAAGGACAAGTCCGCGGTCTACCTGTCCGAGTGCCGCCGGCTGGGCATCAAGGTGCTGCCGCCGGACGTGAACGAGTCGGGCCAGCGCTTCGCCGCGGTCGGCAACGACATCCGGTTCGGCATGGGCGCCGTGCGCAACGTGGGCGCCAACGTGGTGGAGTCGATCATCAAGACCCGCCAGGAGAAGGGCAAGTACACCTCCTTCACCGACTTCCTGGACAAGTCCGAGCTGGTGGCCTGCAACAAGCGGGTCATCGAATCGCTGATCAAGGCCGGCGCGTTCGATTCGCTGGGCAACACGCGGCTGTCGATGATCCAGGTGCACGAGGACGCGGTCGACGCGGTCGTGCCGCTCAAGCGCCAGGAGGCGATGGGCCAGTTCGACCTGTTCGGCGCGTTCGGCGCCGACGACGCCGGTGCCGAGCCCGCGCCCTCGTCGTCGCCGCTGGCGCACCTGAAGTTCGGCGACGAGGAGTGGCCGCGCAAGCAGCTGCTGGCCTACGAGCGGGAGATGCTGGGCCTGTACGTGTCGGCGCACCCGCTGGACGGCGCCGAACGGATCCTGCGCAAGCACGCCCCCCGCCCGATCGCCGCGATCCTGGACAACCCGCCCAAGGAAGGCGAACTGGTCATCTCCGGGCTGATCACCTCGCTGGAGCGCCGGGTCAACAAGAAGGGCGAACCCTGGGCGATCTGCACGGTCGAGGACATGGACGCCTCGCTCGAGGTGCTGTTCTTCCCCAAGGCCTACGCCATGTTCTCGGCCGACCTGGTCGAGGACAACGCCGTGCTGGTCAAGGGCCGGGTGAACTGGCGCGAGGACAAGATGTCCGTCTTCGGTGGTGGCCTCGTGCCGCTCGACCTGTCCGAGATCGGCAACGGCGAGGACGACCCCCCGCTGGTGCTGCGCTGCACGGCCGAGCGCCTGGACAAGAGCGTGGTCGGCGAACTGAAGTCGACGCTGCTCGCCCACCGCGGTGACACGCCGGTCCGGCTGAAGCTGGTCGGCAACCAGCGCGAGACGACGTTCGCCCTGTACGACTACCCGGTCAAGGTCAGCAGCATGCTCATGGGCGAACTCAAGGGCATCCCCGGCATCACCGCCGGGACCTGAGGTGCCCGGGCGGCGATAGCGCGCGGCCCGGGCGGGTAGCGGCGACCATGGACGGGTGACCCCGACGCCACCACCGGACCCCCGCCGCTGGAAAGCACTCGCCGTCACCCTCACCGCGGGGTTCATGAGCCTGCTCGACGTCAGCATCGTCAACGTCGCGCTGCCCTCCATCCAGAAGGGCATCGGCGGCGAGGCGGGCACGGCGCAGTGGGTCGTTTCGGGTTACGCGCTCACCTTCGGCCTCGTCCTCGTCTCCGGCGGGCGCCTCGGCGACGCGCTCGGCCGCCGCAAGATGTTCCTGATCGCGCTGGCCGCTTTCGTCTCGATGAGCGCGTTCGCCGGCGCGGCGCCCACGGGTGACGTCCTGGTCGTCGCGCGGCTCCTCCAGGGCTGCGCCGCCGGCCTGCTGACACCCCAGAACTCGGGCCTGATCCAGGACCTGTTCCACGGCGACGAGCGCGGCAAGGCGTTCGGCGCGTTCGGATCGGTGGTCGGGATCTCCACGGCGGTCGGGCCGGTGCTGGGCGGCGTGATCCTCGCGTTGTTCGGCGAGGACAACGGCTGGCGGTGGGTGTTCTACGTCAACGTGCCGATCGGCGCGCTCGCGTTCGTGCTCGCCCTGCGGTTGCTGCCGCGCGCCGAGGGCCGCCCGGCGCGGCTCCGCTCGGAGATCGACTTCCTGGGCGTGCTGCTGCTCGGGCTGGCGGTGCTGTGCGTGCTGCTCCCGCTCGTGGAGTCCGAACAGGACGGTGTGCGCCGCCTGTGGTGGCTGTTCCCGGTCGCCGTCGCGTTCGGGCTCGGTTTCGTGCGCTGGGAACGACACGTGGTGCGGCACGATCGTCCGCCGCTGATGGACATCCGGCTGTTCACCGAGACGCCGGGGTACTCGCCGGGCGCGGCGATCGGTGCGGTCTACTTCTGCGGGTTCACCGGCATCTGGCTGGTGTTCGCGATGTTCTTCCAGCTGGGCCTGGGGTACACGCCACTGGAGTCGGGGCTGGCGGTGACCCCGTTCGCGGTCGGCTCGGCGGTGTCGTCCGCGGCCGCGGGGCGGCTGGTGGGGCGCTGGGGCCGTCGCCTCACCGTGACCGGCCTGTCCCTCGTCGCGGCGGGGCTGGGCGCCGTGGCACTGCTGGCGTGGCTGGCGCACGGTCCGCACCTCGGCGTGGTCGTCGCGCTGCCCCTGCTGGTCGGCGGGATCGGTGGCGGCATGGTGATCTCGCCGAACACGACGCTGACCCTGGAGTGCGTGCCGACGAGCACGGCCGGGGTCGCCGGGGGAGCGCTGCAGACCGGCCAGCGGATCGGCACGGCGATCGGCACCGCGGTGCTGGCGTCCGTCTTCCGGGCGATGCTTTCCGGCTCCGGCAACGACTTCCCGTCGGCGCTGTCCGTGTCCATGGTGTGCGCCGTCGGGTTCATCCTGGTCGCGTTGACCCTCGGGATCGCCGAACTGCGTGCCCGGCGAGCACGCGCGACGAGCGATCAACTACTCAACGCGACTACTGCTGCTCCATATGAGTGATCGTTGCACGAAGGTGCTAGATCTACGGAGAGCGACCGGGTAAACCTTGTCTAGCCTTCACGGCACGGGTATCAGCTACTCACAGTGGCGATGCGGAGCGGGTTCCGGGGATGGGGACCGAGCTCCGGGCTCTCGAGATCGGACACTCAGGGTCACTCCCGGGTCGAAACCGCCGGCGCCAGCGGGGGATCGTGCGGCGGTACGAGGGCACCCACGTGGGTGGGCCCGGACGAGGGGGAGCCGGGCCCACCCATTGTGTGTGCTGGGATGGGCGGGCAGGCCGAGTGGAGGGAGGCGGCATGTCCGTGGCGCCGGCGAACCGCCGGTACCGGGTCTGGTACCGGCCGATGACCTCACGGGATCGCGACGAGCGGCACCGCGCGGCAACGCCGCTGGAGTTGTTGTTCGACCTGTGTTTCGTCGTCGCCGTGGGGCAGGCGGCGTCGGAGTTGCACCACCAGTTGTCGGAGAACCACGTCGCGCACGGCGTGCTGAGTTTCCTGCTGGTGTTCTTCGCGATCTGGTGGGGCTGGGTGAACTTCACCTGGTTCGCGTCCGCGTTCGACACCGACGACGGTCCGTACCGCCTGCTCACACTGGTGCAGATCGGTGGTGCGCTGGTGGTCGCGGCCGGGGTGGGAAAGGCGTTCGGCGACGACTTCACGGTGATCGTGATCGGCTACGTGCTGATGCGCCTGGCGATGGTCGGGCAGTGGCTGCGCGCCGCGGGGAGCGTCCCGGAGCGCCGGCGGACCGCGCTGCGCTACGCGGCCGGGATCGCGATCGTGCAGGTGGCGTGGATCGCGCGGCTCGCGCTGCCGCGGTCGTGGCTGCTGCCCGCTTTCCTCGTGCTCGCCGTGGCCGAGCTGCTGGTGCCGGTGTGGGCGGAGTGGCGCGCCGAGACGAGCTGGCACCGGCACCACATCGCCGAGCGGTACGGGTTGTTCACGCTGATCGTGCTGGGCGAGACGGTGTTCAGCGCCACGAACGCCGTGCGCGACGCGATCGACTCCGGTAGCGACGTGATCGATTTCGTGTTCGTGGCGCTGGCCGGGCTGCTGCTGGTGTTCTCGATGTGGTGGCTGTACTTCGACCAGCCCGGCCACCAGCGGCTGGCGCAGTTCCGGCTGGGCTACACGTGGGGGTACGGGCACTACCTGATCTTCGCGTCCGCGGCGGCCGTCGGCGTGGGCATCGAGGTGGCGCTCGACCACCAGACGCACACCGGCCACGCGCCGGAGCTGGCCGCCGCCTTCGCGACGACGCTCCCGGTGGCGGTTTTCGTGCTCAGCGTGTGGCTCCTGCACGTCGGCCCGCGCAACGAATGCCGCCCGATCGCGATCGGCTTCCCCCTCGCGGCGGTGCTGGTGCTGGCGGTGTCGTTCACGCCCGCGCCGGTGTACCTGACGGCGCTGATCATGGTGGCCCTGGTGGCGACCAGGGTGATCGCCAGCCACGGTGAACCGGTGAAGACCACGCTCGGCGACTGAGGGCGGTGGCCGCCTCGCCGGGCCTCAGCGGACCAGCGCCGGCAGCACCTCGGCCAGCGGCTCCCGCAGCACGACGGTCGCGATGTCGTCGTACGGGGTTTCCGACGCGTTCGCGATGATCACCGGCGCGCCGGCCGCCGCCGCGAGGTCCACCAGCCCGGCAGCCGGGTGCACGGTCAGGGAGCTGCCCAGCGCGAGCATCAGGTCGCAGCTCACCGCCGCCTCGCGCGCCCGGTCCACGACGTCCGGGTCGAGCATCTGCCCGAACGAGATCGTCGCCGACTTGAGGATCCCGCCGCAGATCTCGCACTCCGGGTCGGACTCGCCTGCCCGCACCCGGTCGAGCGTTTCGTGCATGTCGCGCCGGTCGTCGCAGGACAGGCAGATCGTCTCGGCCATCGTGCCGTGCAGCTCGATCACCCGGTCCTCCCCGGACCCGGCCTTCTGGTGCAGCCCGTCGATGTTCTGCGTCAGGATCGCCGACAGCCGGCCCTGCCGTTCCAGCTCCACCAGCGCGAGGTGCGCGGCGTTGGGGCGCGCCCACCACCCGGGGTGGTCCAGCCGCGCCCGCCAGGACTGTTCACGCACCTCGCGGCTGGCGACGTAGTCGTCGATGTGCGACAGCTTCTCCGCGGCCGGGTTCTTCGTCCACACGCCCTGCGGCCCCCGGAAATCCGGGATGCCCGAATCGGTGGAGACACCGGCACCGGTGAGCGCGACGATCCGCGAAGCGTCCTTCACGAGCCGCCGCGCCTGATCGAGTTCCGGGGCAGTCATGGCCTCCATGGTGCCCCGGAACCGCGATCACCACACAGTCACTTCAGCGCACTGCCCTGCTGCCACTTGTCCCACGACAGCGCCCAGTCGCCGTAGAGGTCCCACACCGGCAGCTGCTGGCCGCCCGAGTTGGTGACCTCCACGACGTCCCCGAGGCCCAGGTTGTTGAAGAACCACTGGGCGTTCTCGGCGTTGAGGTTGATGCACCCGTGCGAGACGTTCGAGTTGCCCTGCGACCCGACGCTGTTCGGGTTCTCGTGGACGAACTCGCCGTCGTTGGAGATGCGCTCGGACCACTTCTCGTCGGAGCTGTACCAGTTCGGATCGCCCTTGCAGACGCCGTAGGTGCACGAGTCCATGTGGTAGGTCTCGGCCTTGAACGAGATGACGTGCGCGCCGAGGTGCGTCGGCGTCGCGTCCTTGCCCATCGAGATCGGCATGGTCTTCACGACCTGCCCGTTGTGGAGGATCTGCATCTGCTCGGTGTTGCCGTCGGCCTTGGCGATCCACGAATCGTGCACGTGGTAGGTCTCGGTGCGGTCCTCCGCGCCGTAGACGCCACCGCCGAAATCGACGCCGTAGACCTTCGCCGAAACCGTCAGCGTCGTGCCCGGCTGCCAGTACTCCTTCGGCCGGTAATGCACGTTCTTGTCGTCGATCCAGTACCAGCTGCCCTCCTGCGGCGGATTCGACACCACCGACAGCTGCTTTTCCACATCGGCCTTGTTCTTCACCGGGTAGCTGAACTGGAAGACGATCGGCTGGCCGACGCCGACACCGGTCTGGGCGACCGCGCCGGGTGCGGGGATCATGTTCGGGTTGGCCTGCTTGGACGGCGACACGGTGGTGACCTCGCCGTGCTGCTCGACGGTCTTGCCGGCGCTGTCGGCGCCGTGCGCGTCGACCGAGTAGGTGCTGCCGTAGCCCAGCGGCTCCGACGAGGTCCAGGTGGTCTTGTCGGCCGAGAAGGTGCCCTTCACCGTCGTGTGCTTGGCGGTGTTCTGCACCGTCACGTCGGTCAGGGTGCCGCGGGACGCCTTCACCACGATCGGCGTGATCGGGCTGACGTTCTTGGCGTCGGCGGCCGGCTCGATGGACACGGTCACCGCGGGGGCCTGGTTCGCGCCCGACGGCGCTGCCGTGCCCCCATTGCTCGAATTGCCCGAATCGCCGGAACTGCACGCCGAGAGAAAGAGCGCCACCGCGAGCAGTCCGGCCGCGATGGGCGCCCTGCGGGTCGAAAGTAAAGTCTTCTTGACTGTCATGTGGTCTCTTTGTGAGAAATGGTCTGGGTGCGAGGGGGAACGCTCAAAACTACCGTGCCCGGATAGACGCCGTGCCACCCGGTTTGTTGTGCGGAAGTGGCCCGCGTCACCACGCCTTTTCCGGCTTCACGCGACCTTCACCCCGGGGCCGCCGTACAGGCCGGGGCCGTCGATCGTGAGCCCGTCGAGGTAGATCCGGGCCGCCTCGTGGGCGGCGTTCGTCAACTCGTCGGTGCGGCTGAAGTCCAGCGGGCTCAGGCGGACCGGGCGCGGGCCGGGCAGGTACACGACGGGCACCTCGGCGGCGGCGAACGGCGCCTCCAGCACGGCCTGGTTCCGCATGCTCACCATCGCCGTGTACATCAGCACCTCGGCGAACGTCTGCGGCGGCGACGGGATCTGGCCGGGGAACGCGCAGTCCAGCACGACGAGCGACCGCGCGCCCATCGACAGCGCCTGCCGCATCGGCACGTTCGCCACCAGGCCGCCGTCGTAGAGCAGATGGCCGTCGTGTTCCACCGGAGGGTAGATGCCCGGGATCGCCGCGCTGGCCAGCAGCGGTGGCCGCAGGGCGCCGGAGGTGAACAGCCGGGGCTCGGCGGTGTCCACGTCGGTGGCCACGACGCCCAGTGGCAGCGCGAGGTCCTCGAACGTCGAACCGGGGCCGAGGTGCTCGTCGACGATCGCGGCCAGGCCGATGTTGGGGAACAGGCTGGTCTTGGTGTTCCGGAGGGTGCGGACCTGGCTGAGCACGCCGCCCGGGAACGCTTCGTGGCGGGTCATGTGCGCCCACGTCTTGCGCAACCGATCGCCGGCGTCGTCCGGGTCGAGCGCGAGGACCGCGCCGTTGAGCGAGCCCACGGACGTGCCGACCACCAGGTCCGGCCGGATCCCGGCCTCGTCGAGCGCGCGCAGCATGCCGACCTGCATCGCGCCCAGGCTGCCACCGCCGCCGAGCACGAAGCCGACCGGTCGCGGCAGGTCCACCACGGGCATGGGATCACCTCCACCCGCATGGTGCGCCGCGCCGGTGGGTGCCGCCAACGGAGAGCGGGCGGATGTGAGCAAGACTGCGCCGGTGTTCCCCGTCCGGCCGGCCGCCACGTTGCCGGCACTCGATTGCGACAGCACCGGCCTGCACTTCACCCGCCTCGCCCAGCGAGGCGCCGTGTCGCGGCGGTGGCTGGTGCGTGCCGGGTTCCTGCTCGTGGCCCAGCTGTTCGTCACGCCGTGGCCGGAGGGCCCGCTGACCGCGGCCGCGGGGCTGACCCTCGGCCTGGGCTGGACCGGTGCGCGGTGGTGGCGGTACGGCCGGTGGGCGAGGGCGGTGGAGCCGTTGCTGCGGTGCTCGTGGCGCGAGGTGCCGGCGACGCTGCACGGGCGGCGCGTGCGGGCCGGTGGTGACGTGTTCGCCCTGCGCGGTGTGCCGACGGAGGTGCGAGCGGTCGTCGCGCGCACCGGCCGGGTGTGGCTGGCGGGCCCCGGCGAGCGCGGCTTCGCGGCCGTGCGCATCGCCGGGTCGGGGGCACCGTGGCCCGCCGTTCGCCGCGTGCGAGCCGGTGCGCGAACCCCCGCCCGGCCGATCGACCACGTCCGCCGGTACCGGCGGGCGTGGCGGTGGTGGTCCATCGCCGTGGCGGGCTTGGTGGCGGCCCTGGCCGCGGTGATCGTGGCGACCGTGCGGAACCCGGCCTGGACCGCCGCCGATGTCGTGGGCGCGATCCTGCTGCACCTGCTCGTGCTGGTGCCGCTGGGCAAGGCGCTCGCCCGGCAGGCGGACGCTCGGTGGATCCTCCGGTGGCATCAGCGTCCGTGGACCCGGCTCCACGCGGCCGTTGCCGAGTGTGACTGGACCGGCAGGCGTCGCGCCCCGGTTCACGGATGGGCGGTCCTGCCCGGCGGGGAACCGGCGGTCTTCCGCATCGACGACTGTCCCCTCGACCTGTACACCGACATCTTCTTCCGCAGGTCCCTGTGGCTGCGGGGCGAGCCGGGCGAGGGGGAGTTCGTCGTCGGGATGCCGGATTTCCCCGTCCTCACCCGGGCGAGTATCGGCCGCAGGTCTTCCACTCGCACTACCCGTGAGTAACACTGGTCACAAAGTCTTGACGGCGTACCGCGGAGGTGTCCGGTGGTTGAGCAGCCGAAGGTGACGGAGAAGGAGGCCCGCGCGGTCGCCGAGGAGGCCAGGGAGAGCGACTGGCGCAAGCCGTCGTTCGCGAAGGAGCTGTACCTCGGCCGCTTCCGCCTCGACCTCGTCCACCCGCATCCCCGGGCCGAACCGGCCGCCGCGGCGAAGGCCGAGCGGTTCCTCACCCGGTTGCGCGAGTACGCCGAGACGCTCGACGGCACCGTCATCGAACGGGAGTCGCGCATCCCGGACGAGTACGTCAAGGGGCTGGCCGAGCTGGGCTGCTTCGGCATCAAGATCCCCGAGGAGTACGGCGGTCTCGGGCTGTCGCAGGTCGCCTACAACCGCGCTCTGGCGCTGCTCGGCTCGGTCCACCCGACGCTGGGCGTGCTGCTGTCGGCGCACCAGTCGATCGGCGTGCCCGAACCGCTCAAGCTGGCCGGCACCCCCGAGCAGAAGGCCAAGTTCCTGCCCCGCTGCGCGAAGGGCGCCGTGACCGCCTTCCTGCTCACCGAACCCGACGTCGGCTCCGACCCGGCCCGCCTGGCGACCACGGCGACGCCCACCGAGGACGGCGACTACCTGCTCGACGGCGTGAAGCTGTGGACGACCAACGGCGTGGTGGCCGAGCTGGTCGTGGTGATGGCGCGGGTACCGCGCAGCGAGGGGCACCGCGGCGGCATCACCGCGTTCATCGTCGAGATGGACTCGCCCGGCATCACCGTCGAGCGGCGCAACGCGTTCATGGGCCTGCGCGGCATCGAGAACGGCGTCACCCGCTTCCACCAGGTGCGGGTGCCGAAGGACGCGGTCGTCGGCGGCGAGGGCAAGGGGCTGAAGATCGCGCTCGCGACGCTCAACACGGGCCGCCTGTCGATCCCGTCGATGTGCGCGGGCGCGGGCAAGTGGTGCCTCAAGATCGCCCGCGAGTGGTCCGCCGCGCGCGTGCAGTGGGGCAAGCCGATCGCCGAGCACGCGGCCGTGGCCAACAAGATCTCGTTCATCGCCGCGACCACGTACGCGCTGGAGAGCGTGCAGGAGCTGTCCGGGCACATGAGCGACGAGGGCCGCAACGACATCCGCATCGAGGCGGCGCTGGCGAAGCTGTACGCCAGCGAGATGTCGTGCAAGATCGCCGACGAGCTGATGCAGATCCGCGGCGGCCGCGGGTACGAGACCGCCCAGTCGCTGGCGGCGCGCGGCGAGCGGGCGGTCGGTGTCGAGCAGCTGGTCCGCGACCTGCGGATCAACCGGATCTTCGAGGGTTCGACCGAGATCATGCACCTGCTCATCGCCCGGGAGGCGGTCGACGCGCACCTGTCCGCCGCGGGCGCGCTCGCGGACCTGGAGGCGGACCTGCCCGCCAAGGCGAAGGCCGCCGCGAAGGCCAGCGGCTTCTACGCCAGGTGGCTGCCCCAGCTGGTGACCGGGCGCGGGCAGGTGCCGACGTCGTTCACCGAGTTCGGGCAGCTCGCCCCGCACCTGCGTTACGTCGAGCGCACGGCCCGCAAGCTGGCGCGGTCCACGTTCTACGGCATGGCCCGCTGGCAGGCCGGGCTGGAGAAGCGGCAGGGCTTCCTGGGCCGGATCGTGGACATCGGCGCGGAGCTGTTCGCGATGTCCGCCGCGTGCGTGCGCGCCGAGATGCAACGCGAGGACGACGTGCGCGAGGGCGAGGCCGCCTACGAGCTGGCCGACGTGTTCTGCCGCCAGGCGCGGGTGCGGATCGAGACGCTGTTCGACGGGTTGTGGCGCAACACCGACGACGCCGACCGCCGGATCACCGACCGCGTGCTCGACGGCGCCTACACCTGGCTCGAGGAGGGCGTCCTGGACCCGAGCGAGGGCACCGGACCGTGGATCGCCGACTGGCGCGCGGGCGCGTCCACCGAGGACAGTGTCGCGCGGAGGTACGCGACCGGGTGAACCGTGGTAGGACTCGGCGGTGGTGATCGTCGAGCTGAGCACGGACACGGTGGACGGTGCGGTCGCGGCCGACCGGCTCGGCGCGGACCGCGTCGAGCTGTGCGCCGCGGGTGCGCTGGGCGGGCTGACGCCCGGGCCGGGGCTGCTGGCCGCCACCCTGGCGCGGTGCACGCGTGCCGCCGTGCACGTGCTGATCCGCCCCCGGGACGGCGGTTTCCGCTACACCCCGGCCGAAGTGGACGCGATGCTCGCCGACGTCCGGCACGCCGTCGGGGCCGGGGCGGCGGGCGTGGTCGTCGGCGCGCTCACCGCCGGCGGAGCCGTCGACCGGGTCGTGGCGGGCGAGCTGATCGCGGCGGCCGCCGGCCGGGAGGTGACGTTCCACCGCGCGATCGACGTCTGCGCGGACCCGCTGACGGCGCTGGACACGTTGGCCGGGCTGGGGGTGTCGCGCGTGCTCAGCTCCGGTCAGGCCCCGACCGCGCTGGACGGCGCGGTGGTGCTGTCGCGGATGACCGCGGTCGCCGGGGACCGGCTGACGGTGATGGCGTGCGGCGGGATCCGGTCGCACAACGTGCGCCAAGTGCTGGACGCCACCGGGGTCCGGCACGTGCACGCCGCGCCCCGGCGGCCCGCGGGGCAGACCTCGGCGAGCGCCGTGGACTTCGGTGCCCACGCGACGCTCGACGAGGCGGCGGCGCGGGAGCTGATCGCCGCCGTCCGGTGAGTCACTCGGCGTTGCTCGGTTCCGGCGCGGACTGCTCCAGCTTGCCCATCGCCTTCCTCTTCTTCCACCGCAGCAGGAAGAACAGGCCGACCGCGGCCAGCACGCCGATCACGATCAGGCCACCGGTGTTCAGGATGCCCTCGATGCGCTTGGCCGCCTCACCGAGCGCCGCGCCGAGGCTGATGTGCAACAGCGACCAGGAGGTCGCGCCCGCCGCCGCGGCGGGCAGGAACTTGCGGAACTCCAGGCCGGACGTCCCGGCCGCCGCGGGGGTCAGCGTGCGGATCACCGGCAGGAACCGCGCGAAGAACACCGCCCACGCCCCGCGCCGGTGCAGCACCCGGGTCGCCTTGTCCCAGGCGTCCGTGCCGTACTTCTGGATGATCTTCGTCTCGCGCAGCCGCGGGCCGAACCTCCGGCCGATCGCGTAGCCCAGCGAGTCGCCGACCGTGGCGCACACCGCCACCACCGCCCACAGGATCAGGAACCGCGGCACGCTGGTCGCGGTGGTCGCGGCGATCAGCAGCCCCGACTCGCCGGGCGCGATGAAACCCAGCCCGATCGTGCACTCGGCGAACACGAGCGCGCCCGTCGCGCCGACCAGCGCAGGCTGCGGCAGTGCCTGCAGCCACTCCAGGATGTCGGTTACCAGCGCCACGAGCGATTCCCCTGTCCGTTATGTCCCGCCTTGACCCCTTCAAGCTACCGTGCACGGTATCGGGCCCGCGGGACACTTTCGTCAGGGGAATCCCCGGACTTTCAGCGCGTGAGCAGGCTGCTGGCCTCCTGGGCGGCGGGTCCGGCCTCGGCCAGGTGGGCCAGGTTCTCCGGCAGCTCCTCGCCGCGGTGCCGCTTGGTCTGCGCGTAGAGCCGGCCGGCGCGGTAGGACGAGCGGACCAGCGGTCCGGCCATCACCCCGGCGAACCCGAGCGCCTCGGCGACCTTCGAGTGCTCGACGAACTCCTCCGGCTTGACCCACCGGTCCACCGGGTGGTGCCGCACCGACGGGCGCAGGTACTGGGTGATGGTCAGGATCTCGCAGCCCGCGTTCACCAGGTCGCGCATCGCCGGCTCGACCTCCTCGGGGGTTTCCCCCATGCCGAGGATCAGGTTCGACTTGGTGACCAGCCCGGCCTCGCGGGCCCGGGTGATGACCTCGAGCGAGCGCGCGTAGCGGAAGCCGGGGCGGATGCGCTTGAAGATCCGCGGCACGGTCTCGACGTTGTGCGCGAGCACCTCCGGCGCGGAGCCGAACACCTCGGCCAGCTGGGCGGGGTCGGCGTTGAAGTCCGGGATCAGCAGCTCGACGCCGGTGCCCGGGTTGAGCGCGTGGATCTGGCGGACGGTCTCGGCGTAGAGCCACGCGCCGCCGTCTTCGAGGTCGTCACGGGCGACACCGGTGACGGTCGAGTAGCGCAGGCCCATCGCCTGGACGCTCTCGGCGACCCGGCGCGGCTCCTCGCGGTCCAGCGCGGCGGGCTTGCCCGTGTCGATCTGGCAGAAGTCGCACCGGCGGGTGCACTGGTCACCGCCGATGAGGAACGTCGCCTCCCGGTCCTCCCAGCACTCGTAGATGTTGGGACAGCCCGCCTCCTCGCAGACCGTGTGCAGGCCCTCCCGGCGGACCAGGCCCTTGAGCTCGGTGAACTCCGGCCCCATCTTCGCGCGGGTCTTGATCCAGGACGGCTTCTTCTCGATCGGCGTCTCACTGTTGCGGACCTCGAGACGCAGCAGTTTCCGACCTTCAGGCACAACAGTCACGCGCCCCAGCGTACGCCCTCGAGACCGGCGGATGACCTACGCCGGGTCGGGGGTCACGCTGGTCAGCTTGGCCGTCAGCTCCCACAGCTTCCGGCCGGTCTCGCGGTCCAGCGCCGGGCGCAGCGGCGGCACCACGGCCGGGTTGCCGCGGATGCCGCGCAACAGGCGCGGGCCGATGTAGTCACCGCCGTTGACGTCCGGCGCGGTGGCCGCGATCAGCGACGGCAGGGCACCCGTGCGGACCCCCTGCGCGATCAGCAGGTCACCCAGGAACGTCACACCGCCGACGACCGCGCGGACGACCGGGTGGCCCTGCGCGTTCGCCGTGTTCGAGGTGAGGTTGGTGGCCGTGTAACCGGGGTGGGCGGCCACGCTGATCACGTCCTCACCGGCCGCGCGCAGTCGCCGGTCCAGTTCGAGCGCGAAGATCTGGTTGGCGATCTTCGACTGCGCGTACGCGACGGCCGGGTTGTAGCGGCGGTGCTCGAAGTTGGGGTCGTCGAAGTCGACGCGTCCGCCGGTGGCGGCGAGGCTGGACAACGTCACGACGCGCGCGCCGGTGCCCCGCCGCAGGGCGGGCATGAGCAGCCAGGTCAGCGCCGCGTGTCCCAGGTGGTTGGTGCCGAACTGCAGCTCGAAGCCGTCCTTGGTCCGCCTCTGGGGCGCCGCCATCAGGCCGGCGTTGTTGATCAGGACGTCGAGCTTCCCGCCGGTCAGCTCCTGCACGCGGCTCGCGGCGGCGCGCACGGACGCGAGGTCGGCGAGGTCGAGTGAGACCAGCTCGGGCGAAGTGCCGGCGACCGCGGACACCGAGCGCAGCGCCTGCTCGCCCCGCTCCCGGTTGCGGCAGGCGAGCAGCACGCGGGCGCCCTTGCCGGCGAGCACGAGCGAGGTTTGCAGACCGAGGCCGGAGTTCG
Source organism: Amycolatopsis thermophila (assembly GCF_030814215.1). Taxonomy (NCBI): domain Bacteria; kingdom Bacillati; phylum Actinomycetota; class Actinomycetes; order Pseudonocardiales; family Pseudonocardiaceae; genus Amycolatopsis; species Amycolatopsis thermophila. The sequence continues at coordinate 3,916,675 of NZ_JAUSUT010000001.1, forward strand.
CGCCGGTGACGAGCACCGTGCGGCCCGTCTGGTCGGGGATGTCGCCCTCGGCCCAGGTTTTCATGCCCGCGATAGTAGAGCGACGCGAAGCGTCACCGTCGAGGGTGGCGGTGGGAGACGGGGGCGACCACAGAGGATCAAGCGCTGGGGGCCAGCATCCGCCGCAGGCGGTCGAAGGGACGGGCCGGCCACAACCGGGGACCGTCGGTCAGCAGCGCCTCGAAGGCGGCACCGACCTTGGCGACCTCGCCGACCGGCTCGTCCGGTTCGGCCAGGCCCGCGGACACGGCCAGCATGGCCTGCTCGGCGCGGTGCGCGGCCCGCAGCGCCGGGTACTCGTCGCGGTGCGCGGAGACCACCTCGTAGAGCACCGGGTTGCGCCGCACGGCCGCGGCGAACGCGCGCTTGACCGCGCCGACGTGGTCGTCGTGCTCGTCGTGCTCGTCATGGACCTCGGCGCGCAGGTGACCGCTCAACGTCCGGGTCCAGTTGTAGTGCAGCGCGAGCATGAGCTCCTCACGCGATCCGAAGACCTCCTCGGCCCCGGGAACGGTCTCGAAGGGCAGCGGCCCCCGCGGATCGCGGGCTGCCGCGGTCAGGACGGCGTCCAGGACGTCGCGCCGTCGGTAGAAGTCGTTCCAGCTCATGGGTCCTCCCCACTTGTGACCCCGGCCATACTCTGAGTTTGAAGCATACCGTCGGTATGGTCCCGACACGACGAACATACCACGGGTATGGAAACGGAAACCGGCGTAAGCTCGTGATCGTGGTGACAATGCGGTCCAGGCGTCTCGACTATTCGGAGTCCACGCGGTCGGCCCTGGTGAACAGCGCGGTGGACCTGTTCACCAAACGGGGTTACGCGAGCACGTCGCTGGACGAGATCGCCAAGCGCGCGCGGGTCACCAAAGGTGCCCTCTATCACCATTTCAGTGGAAAGCAGGCGCTCTTCGAAGCCGCGTTCGAGAAGGTCGAGAGCCAGGTCTTCGGGCGGCTGGAGGAGATCGTCGGCGGGGACGGCTCGCCGTGGGAGCGCGCGCTGGCCGGGCTGCGCGAGTTCATCTCCAGCTGCCTCGACCCGGCCTACCAGCGCATCGCGATCCACGAGGCGCCGGTGGTGATGGGCTGGGAGCGGTGGCGCGAGGCCGAGGACAGGGCCAGTTTCGGGCTGATCCGGCGGAGCCTGGCGGACCTGATCGAGGCGGGCGAGGTCGACGAGGTGCCGGTCGAGATCACCGCGCGGCTGCTGTTCGGTGCCCTGCACAGCGCGGCGACCGAGATCGCCAGCTCACCGGACCCGAAGAAGGTCGGCGCGCAGATCGAGGCCGTGATCGTGCAGCTGCTCCACCGCGTCCGGCGGACGCCGTAGTCATTACGCTGAACACGTGGACTTGAGGATCTTCACCGAACCCCAGCAGGGCGCGAGCTACGACGACCTCCTGCGCGTGGCCAAGGCGACCGAGGACAACGGCTTCGACGCCTTCTTCCGTTCCGACCACTTCCTGAAGATGGGGTCCGCCTCCGGGCTCCCCGGGCCGACCGACGCGTGGGTCACCCTCGGCGCGCTGGCCCGCGAGACCTCCCGCATCCGGCTCGGCACGCTGGTGACCGCCGCGACGTTCCGGCACCCGTCGGTGCTGGCGATCTCCGTCGCGCAGGTGGACCAGATGTCCGGCGGCCGCGTCGACTTCGGGCTCGGCTCGGGCTGGTTCGACGCCGAGCACCGCGCCTACGGCATCCCGATGCCGGAGGTGCGGGAGCGGTTCGACCTCTACGCGGAGCAGCTGGAGATCATCACCGGCCTGTGGGAGACCCCCGAGGGCGAGACGTTCTCCTTCGACGGCAAGCACTACCAGCTCGCCGACGCGCCCGCGCTGCCGAAGCCGGCGCAGTCGCCGCGCCCGCCGGTGATCATCGGGGGCAGCGGCAAGAAGCGCACGCCCGCGCTGGCCGCGCGCTTCGCTAACGAGTTCAACCTGCCGTTCGCCGACGTGGCCGCCGCGAGCGCCCAGTTCGAGCGGGTGGACGCCGCGTGCCGCGAGATCGGGCGCGACCCGAAGGAGATCACGCGCTCGGTGGCCCAGGTGGTCGCGATCGGCAAGGACGAGGCCGAGTTCGCCCGCCGCGCCGCCGCGATCGGCCGCGATCCCGGTGAGGTGCGGCAGACCGGGCTGGCCGGTACCCCCGCGGAGGTCGTCGACAAGATCGGCCGCTACCGCGAGGCCACCGGCATTACGCGGCTCTACCTGCAGGTGCTGGACCTGTCCGACCTGGACCACCTGGAGCTGATCGCGTCCGACGTGGCGCCCCAGCTCTGACGAGCCGTCCTCCGGCCCTGGACGCAGGGCCGGAGGACGAGCCGGCGCCGGAACCCTCAGGGGCGGAGCGCGAAGGTGACCCCGGGCGCCGACGGTGCCGAGTCCGCCTTGCGCAGCCACCGGTTGTCCGACACGGGCAGTTCCCCGTCCAAAGCGGCCAGCACGGCGTCGCGGGCCAGGGGGAGTGCCTCGGCGACCGGGACGTCCCTGTCCAGCTCCTGCGACAGCGACGTGGTGCCCGCGTCGCGGATCCCGCAGGGGATGATCTTGTCGAACGCCGACAGGTCCGCGTTGCAGTTCAGCTCGAAACCGTGCATCGTCACGCCGCGCTGCACCCGGATCCCGATCGCGGCGATCTTGCGCTCGGGCCCGCGCTCGTCGGCGGGCACCCACACGCCGCTGCGGCCCTCGACCCGTCCGGTGTAGACACCGAACTGGTCGCATACCTTGATCAGCGCCTCCTCCAGCCGCCGCACGTAGTGCACCACGTCGATGGGGTCGCCCAGCTTCACGATCGGGTACCCGACCAGCTGCCCCGGACCGTGCCAGGTGATCTTGCCGCCGCGGTCGACGTCGACGACCGGCGTGCCGTCGGTGGGCCGGTCGGAGTCCTCAGTGCGCTTGCCCGCCGTGTAGACCGACGGGTGCTCCAGCAGCAGCAGGGTGTCCGGCGCCTCGGCGCAGTCCGCGCGCGCGTTCACCAGCTCCCGTTGCAACTCCCAGGCTTGCAGGTAGTCGATCGTCCCGATGTTCTTGACGCTGACGGGACTGCTGGTGGCGCGGCAGGACTTCGGACTCACACCAGGCACATTACGCCGACGGCGTCGGCGAAGGCACGATCTGTGGCGGTAGCAACCGCACCGCCCACGCCGTGAGAATGCCCACCCCCAGCACCCCCAGCACCGCGCCCACCGTGTCGCTGAGCCAGTGCACCCCGAGCACCACCCGGCTCGCCGCGCACAGCACCGTCGCGACCGAGAAGCACACCACCACCCACCGCGTCAACCGCGGCGCCAGCCACACGCACAACAGCGTCGCCGCCAGGCCCGTGCCGCAGATCGACACCACGTGCCCGCTCGGGTAGCTGAACTCCGGGTAGGCGCGCGGCCGGTCGCGCACGAACAGCGGTTTGAACACGACGCTGACCAGCCGGGTCGCGGCCAGAACCGCGAGCACTCGCAGCGACACCCCCGCCTGGAACCGCAGGCCGCGCCGCCAGCACACGACGATCCCGACCGCCAGCGCGATCGCGAACACCGCGGGCACCACCGGCCCGAAGGCGTCGCTGACGACCTGCGCGACCCGCCCCGGCGTCCCGCGCCACCAGCCCTGCACCCAGCCCGCCACGGTCAGGTCGACCGCCGACGGCGGCCCGGAGACGACCACACCCAGCCCGAGGAACAGGATGGTGAACACGCCGCCGATCGAGAGCCACCTGCTCACACGGCGACCGCCAGCGCGCCGTCGAGATCGGTGTGCACGAACGTGAACCCGGCCTTCTCCAGCACCGCGGGCACGGCGCGCTGCGAGATCAGCGCCATCTCGTCGGCCACCTCGCCGAGCGCCGCCCGCAGCGCGAACCCCGGCACCCACCACGGCGCCGGCCGCCGCAGCGCGTGCGCGAGCGCGCGCGTGAACTCGGCGTTGGTCGCCGGTTCCGGCGCGCACAGGTTCACCGGGCCGGACAGCGTCTCGTGCTCGAGGAGGAACCGGACCGCGGACACGTGGTCGCGCAGGCTGATCCACGGCATGTACTGCCTGCCGTCGCCCAGCCGCCCGCCCAGGCCGAGCCAGAACAGCGGTTTCAACGGCCCCAGCAGCCCTCCGCGGCCGCCCAGCACGAGACCGGTGCGCAGGTTCACCACGCGCGAGCCGGCCTCGGCCGCCGCGGTGGTCGCCGCCTCCCACGCCTCGCACAGCTCGGCCAGGAACCCCTCGCCGCGGGGCGCGGTCTCGGTCACCACCGTGTCGCCGGTGTCGCCGTAGTAGCCGATGCCGGACGCGTTGACCAGGCTGGGGATCCGGTACTCGGCGACGGCCTCGGCGAGCACCTCCGTCGGCTCGAGGCGGCTGTCGCGGATCATCTGCTTGCGGGCCGCGCTCCACCGCAGCCCCATCGGCGACCCGCACAGGTTGACCACCGCCGAGACGTCCTCGAAGGCGCGGTCGTCGATCCGCCCCGCGGGCGGATCCCACGAGTGTTCGTCGGCCGCCCGGGCTTCCCGGCGCACCAGGCGGCGCACGTCGTGCCCGCAGTCGCGCAACGCGGCGACGAGTGCCGAGCCGAGGAGCCCGCTGGAACCGGCGATCAGTACGCGCATACCCCGATCGTTGCTCACGCGGCCCCTGCGCGCACGTTCCCCCACCGTGGGCGGGAAAAACGACGGCCCCCTCCTCCGCCGGGGCGGGGGAGGGGGCCGTCCGGTCCTGCGGTCAGAGACCCAGCTCGTCCTCGAAGTGGCCCTCTTCCAGGCGGTGCTTGATGGTGGTCAGGAACCGCCCGGCGTCGGCGCCGTCGATCAGCCGGTGGTCGTAGGTCAGCGCCAGGTAGGCCATCGACCGGATAGCGATGGTGTCCTGCCCGTCGGCGTCGGTGACCACGACCGGCCGCTTCACCACCGCGCCGACGCCCAGGATCCCGGACTGCGGCTGGTTGATGATCGGCGTGTCGAACAGGGCGCCGTTGCTGCCCAGGTTCGTGATCGTGAACGTGCCGCCCGACAGCTCGTCCGGCTTGATCTTGTTCGCGCGGGTGCGGGCCGCGACGTCGGCGATCGCCCTGGCGAGGCCGGCCAGGTTCAGCTCGCCCGCCTTGTGGATCACCGGCGAGAGCAGACCGCGGTCGGTGTCCACCGCGACGGCGAGGTGCTCCTCGCCGAAGTAGGTGATCTCCTTCTTGTCCTCGTCGAGGTAGGCGTTGACGTTCGGGTGCTGCTTGAGCGCCTCGACGGTCGCCTTCGCGAAGAACGGCAGGAACGTGAGCTTCACGCCTTCCCGCTCCTGGAACGCCGCCTTCGCCTGCTGGCGCAGCCGGGCGATCTTGGTGACGTCCACCTCGAACACCTGGGTGAGCTGCGCCGAGCTCTGCAGCGACTCGCGGGTGCGCTGCGCGATGACCTGGCGGATCCGGGTGGCCTTCTGCACCGTGCCGCGCAGGGCGGCCAGCTCCGGCGACACCGGGGCGGACGCCTTGGCCGCGGGGGCGCTCGGCGCGGCGGCCGGGGCCTGCTGCGCGGCCGGAGCCGGAGCGCTCTGCTTCTGCTTCGCCTCGGCCGCCGCCAGCACGTCCTGCTTGCGGATACGGCCGCCGACCCCGCTGCCGGTCACCGACGCCAGGTCGATGCCGTGCTCGGAGGCCAGCTTGCGGACCAGCGGGGTGACGTACGGGCCGCTGCCGTTGCCGTCGCCCGCCGCCGGGGCCGCCTGCTGCTGCGGAGCCGCCTGCTGCGGTGCGGGCTGCTGCGGAGCCTGCGGCTGCGGGGCGGGGGCCTGCGCGGCCGGGGCCGGCGTGGGCTCGGGCTTCGGTTCCGGCTTCGGCTCGGGCTTGGGCTCCGGCGCCTTCTGCTGTTCCGGCTGCGGGGCCGGCTGCTGCGGCGCGGGAGCGGCGCTCGCGTCACCGATCACCGCCAGCGTGCCACCGACCTCGACCGTCTCGTCCTCCTGCACGCTGATCTCCAGCAGGGTGCCGGCGATCGGCGAGGGGACCTCGGTGTCGACCTTGTCGGTGGAGATCTCCAGCAGCGGCTCGTCCACCTCGACCTTGTCCCCGACCGACTTCAGCCAGCGGGTGACGGTGCCCTCGGTGACGCTCTCACCCAGCTCCGGCAGCGTGACCGGCGTGCCCTGGGCGGATCCGCTCGGCGCGGGCTGGGCCTCGGGCTGCGACTGCTGCTGCGGCGCGGGCTGCTGCGGCGCGGGCTGCTGCGGCTCCCGCTCGGGCTGGGCCTGCTGCGCGGGCGCCTGCTCCTGAGCGGGGGCGGAACCCCCGCCCGAACCGTCGTCGATCACGGCGAGCTCGCCGCCGACCTCGACGGTCTCGTCCTCCTGGGCGACGATCTTCTGCAGGGTGCCGGCGACCGGCGACGGGACCTCGGTGTCGACCTTGTCGGTCGAGATCTCCAGCAGCGGCTCGTCGACCGCGACCGTGTCGCCTTCCTGCTTCAGCCACCGGGTGACGGTGCCCTCGGTAACGCTCTCCCCGAGCTCCGGCAGTGTGACGGAGAAGGCCATCGTGAATGAACTCCCTTGAATCTTGTCGGCTGCGGTCCGGCTCAGCTGTGCACGTGCAGTGGCTTGCCGGCCAGGGCAAGGTGCGCTTCGCCGAGGGCCTCGGTCTGGGTCGGGTGGGCGTGGATCAGCGGAGCGACGTCCTCCGGGAAGGCCTCCCAGTTGTAGATCAGCTGGGCCTCGCCGATCAGTTCGCCGACCCGGTCCCCGACCAGGTGCAGGCCGACGACCGGCCCGTCCGGCGCCTTGATCACCTTGATCGCGCCGGAGGTCTTGAGAATCTGGCTCTTGCCGTTGCCGGCGAGGTCGTACGTGAAGGTCTTCACGTCGGAGCCGTAGCGCTCCTTGGCCGCCGCCTCGGTGAGGCCGACGGAGGCGACCTCGGGGTGGCTGTAGGTGACGCGCGGGATGCCGGCCTCGTCGATCGCCTTCGGCCGGAGCCCGGCGATCTCCTCGGCCACGAAGATGCCCTGCGCGAAGCCGCGGTGCGCGAGCTGCAGGCCGGGCACGATGTCGCCGACCGCGTAGACGTTCGGGAGGTTGGTGCGCAGGCGGTCGTCGGTGAGGACGAAGCCGCGCTCCATCTTGACGCCGGACTCCTCGTAGCCGTGGCCCGCGGTGTTGGGGCCGCGGCCGACCGCGACCAGCAGCAGGTCGGCCTCCAGCGTCTCGCCGGACTCCAGCGACACGGTGACGCCGTTGTCGTCCTGCTTGACGCCGGTGAACTTCACGCCGGTCTTGAAGGCGATCTTGCGGCGGCGGAAGGCGCGCTCGAGCTGCTTGGAGGCGAACTCGTCCTCGTTGGGCACCAGCCGCGGCAGGGCCTCGACGATGGTGACGTCCACACCGAAGGAGGCCCAGACGCTGGCGAACTCGACGCCGATGACGCCGCCGCCGAGCACGACCACCTTCTCCGGGATCCAGTCCAGGGTGAGCGCCTCGTCGCTGGCGATGACCCGGCCGCCCAGCTCGAGACCCGGCAGGGTCTTGGAGTACGACCCGGTGGCCAGGATCAGGTTCTTGCCCGTGTAGCGGGTGCCGTCGACCTCGACCGTGGTGCCGCCGACGAACGTGCCGGTGCCCTCGACGACCGTGACCTTGTGGGCCTTCGCCAGGCCCTGCAGCCCCTTGTAGAGACGGCTGATGACGCCGTCCTTGTACTTGTGGACGCCGGCGATGTCGACGCCCTCCAGAGTGGTCTTCACGCCGAACTGCTCGCCGTCGCGGGCGCTGTCGGCGACCTCGGCCGCGTGGAGCAGGGCCTTGGTCGGGATGCAGCCGCGATGCAGGCACGTCCCGCCCAGCTTGTCCTTCTCGATCAGGATCACGGACTGGCCCAGCTCCGCGGCGCGGAATGCCGCGGCGTAGCCGCCGGATCCGCCACCGAGGATCACCAGGTCGGCGCCAGCGTCGCTCACGTCACTTACTCCTCGTTTTACGTCCAAACCCTCATCATCTTGTCACTAAGGAGTCGGGCCCTGCGAGGTAGCCGGGGTGTGTTAATCGGCGCACTTCTGATCGCCGGGATAATGGCAGGGGAGGGCAGGCGGAGATGAGGTGGTCGAGGTGGGTCTGTTCGACGGGCTGAAGCGCAGACGCGGCGGCGGGAAACCGGGCACGCTGCGCCGCCCCAGCGACGCTGACCTGCGGCATCTGGAGGGCTGGGCGGCCGCGCGGCACGGGGTCGAGGCCTACGTCGAGCCGCGCACGACGGTCACCGAGGCCACCGTCGTCCTGATCGCGCACGACGGCGAATGGACCCGCCGCCGGATCGGCAGCCTGGACGCCGCCCAGCAGTTCGGGCGCAAGCGTTCGATCCCGGTATACGAGGTCGCGAAGGTCGGTTACCCGAAGCGCATGCGCGAATACACACAGCGGCAGAAACGGCAGCAGGGCTGACTTCGGTCCAGGTCGGACTGATCGAGGACGACGCGGTCGCGGAGTCGTTGCCCGCGAGGTGGTGCAGCGGCTCGTTCACCATGCCGGCGGTCGCGGGCCGGGTGGTCCCGGTCAGCGACGTCCACGCCGCGACCGCCGGGGAGCCCGGCGACGTCCACGACCGCCGCCGGGCTCTCCTCCGCGAAACCGTCCTTCGCTCTAGCCCTGGTCGGCGATGTCGGCCAGGACGGCGGCGATGGTCCGGACCGGGACGCCGGTGCCGCCCTTGCCGGTGTAACCCCACGGCGCGCCGGTGTTGAACGACGGGCCCGCGATGTCGATGTGCGCCCACGGCAGGCCCTCGGCGACGAACTCGCGCAGGAAGATGCCGGCCGCGAGCATGCCGCCCCAGCGGTGCCCGGTCACGTTGGCCAGGTCGGCCAGCCGCGAGTCGAGGTCGGCGCGCAGCTCGTCGGGCAGCGGCATCGGCCAGCCGCCCTCACCGGTCGCCTGCGCGATGGCCGCCACCCGGTCGCGGAACTCGTCGGAGCCCATGATCCCGGCGGTCCGGTTGCCCAGCGAGACCATCTGGGCGCCGGTCAGCGTCGAGGTCTCGATCAGGTAGTCCGGGTCGTCCTCGGCGGCGCGCACGATCGCGTCGGCCAGCACCAGGCGGCCCTCGGCGTCGGTGTTGAGGACCTCGACGGTCTTGCCGCCGTACATGCTGAGCACGTCGCCGGGCCGGTAGGAGGTGCCCGAGGGCAGGTTCTCCGCGAGCGGGATGCTGGCGGTCACCTCGAGCGGGTACTTCAGCTTGGACGCGAGCACGACCGACGCGAGCACCGCGGCGGCGCCGGACATGTCCGAGGTCATGTGGTCCATGTTCGCGGCGGGCTTGATCGAGATGCCGCCCGAGTCGAACGTGATGCCCTTGCCCACCAGCGCGACCTTCTTGCCCGCCTTGGGGCCCCGGTAGGACACGCGCACCAGCCGCGGCGGGCGGGACGAGCCGCCGCCGACGCCGAGGATGCCGCCGAAGCCCTTGCGCTTGAGCTGCTTCTCGTCCAGCACCTCGAACTCGAGGTCGTTGGCCTCGGCGAGCTTGCGGGCGCGCTCGGCGAAGGAGGCCGGGAACAGGTCGTTCGGCGGGGTGTTGATGAGGTCGCGGGCGATGATCACGGCTTCGGCGATGGCGGTCGCGGCCTTCAGGGTCGCCGTGTGCGCCCGCTTCGCGCCCTCGGCCGGCGCGGTGAAGTCGACCGCGGCCACCGGGGCGTCACCCGGCTCGGATTTGTACTCGGTGAACTTGTACGCGCCCAGCGCGGTGCCCTCCACCGCGGCCTGCAGGTCCACAGCGGACAGTGTGGACACCGCGCGCGCGGTACCGGCCAGCGCGCGTCCGGCGGCACCCGCGGCGCGCCGCACCTGCTCGGCGGTCACGGTGCCGTCGGCGTCCGCGCGGCCCAGGCCGACGGCCAGCACGACCCCGGCGGGCAGCTTGCCCAGCGTCGGCAGCTTCACGACCTCCTCGGCCTTGCCGGTGGCGCCCAGCGTCGCCAGGACCTCGGCGAGCGTCCCGTCGAAGGCCTCGTCGACCGCCTCGGCGCCCGGCGCCGGCGACACGGCCTTCTCGCCCTGGAGGGTCCCGATCACGACGACCTCCGCGCGGCTCTTGCCGAGCGCGGCGCCGGTGTTCTCGATCAGGGCAAACTTCGGCACGGTCACTTGTGGCTCCTCGCGCATCTGTCGACGGTCGTGCCGGGCGAGTACCCGCCCGGGTAGTGAGCCATGCTAATGACGAGCGAGCCCGGCGGGAGAGGCAGGTGGTGGGCGTGCGGCTGGCGGCGGGACTGCTGATCGCGCTGGCCGTGGGGGCGCAGGCGGGCGGCTGGTGGCTGCTCGGCGGAGCCGTGGTCGCGGCGCTGCTGGCGTGGTCCGCGCCGGAGCCGCCCGGCCTGGCGCCGAACCCCGCTCGCCTGCTGGCGTCGGCCCGGCTGGTGTCGCGGCTGACGCTGGTGCCGGTGTGCGCGGCGGCGTTCGCCGCCTACCTGTTCCCGCGGCAGCCGCTCGCCGGCGCGGCCGTCGCGCTGGTGGTCACCGCCGCGGACGCGGCCGGACTGCGACTGGCGCGCTACGCCCGCGCGTGGCTGCTGGGCATCCTGCTGGTGGCCGGTGCCGGGTTCGTGGTGTTGTGCTTCGCGATCGACCCGGCCCAGCCGGTCACCGCCCCGGAGGGCACGATCGGCGGGCTGTTCGCCTCCGCCGCGGTCGTGTTCCCGTTGCTGCCGCGCGGGAAGCCGGCGTGGCTCGCCGGCTCGGCAGCGGCCGTCCTGGCCGTCGGGGCGGGCGCGCTGTACCAGCTCGGGCCGGTGCGGCTCGCGTTGTCCGGGGTGCCGGTGCGGGACGCGCTCGCCGCGCTGGACGGGCAGGTGCTCGATCCGTTGCTGGGCGGCGTGGTCGTCCTGTCCACTGTGCCCGCCGCGCTGCTCGCGATGCGCGAGACGCGCGCGGAGCTGGCCTGGCCGCGGGCTTCCGTCGCTTGTGGACTCGTGGCCGCCGTCGTGGCGGTGGTGCTCGATCCGGACCAGGCGCTGCTGCTGGCCGCCGCGGCCGCGCTGGCCGAGGTGCTGGTGACCGCGGTGCTGTCGATGATCGCAGGCATCACCGTGCGCGCGGTGATCGCCGCGGTACTGGCCGTGACCCTGCTGGCCTGGCTGCCGCCGCTCTATCTACTGGGGACGGTCGTGGCGGTCGCCGCCGGCGCCGCCCTCACGCGACGATCAGGAACGCCAGCAGCGTGATCGCGGCGGTCACGACGGCGAGGATGACCACCGACTTCGTCGGCAGATCGCGCGGAAAGGCCTTCTTGTCGTGGAGGCTGCGCCACCACACGACGCCGAAGACGGCGCCCACCAGGCCGATGATGCCGCCGAACACGCCGAGCAGGGCGTAGCCGAGCAGCATCAGCTCGCCGGCGGCGAAGGTCAGCAGGCCGGCGGCGAGGAAGGTGCGGACGTCGGAGGCGGGGCCCGCGGACACCGAGTTCGGGGTCGCGCGCTGCGGCGTGTTGGCGGTCACCCCGCCATGGTAGGGGAGACGGCGATTCTCGGACGTCCAACTAACAGTTATCCTGGTCGAATGACGACCACGTTGCCCTTCACCCGTACCCCGCACCCGTCTCCCGCTTCGGCGGAGCGCGTAGCCGAGGTACTGGCGAAGCCGGGCTTCGGGACGTTCTTCACCGACCACATGGTTTCGATCCGCTACAGCAAGGACCGCGGCTGGTACGACGCGGGCGTCGGCCCGTACGAGCCGATCACGCTCGACCCGGCCACCTCGGTGCTGCACTACGCGCAAGCGATCTTCGAGGGGCTCAAGGCCTACCGGCAGCCGGACGGGTCCATCGCGGCCTTCCGCCCGGACGCCAACGCGGCCCGCTTCCGCCGTTCGGCGGCTCGGATCGCGATGCCGGAGCTGCCCGAGGAGCTGTTCCTCGGCTCGCTGCAGGAGCTGGTCGCGGTCGACGGCCGCTGGGTGCCCACCAACCCGGGCGACTCGCTGTACCTGCGGCCGTTCATGATCTCCACCTCGGTGGGGCTCGGCGTGAACGCGCCCGCCAGCGAGTACCTGTACCTGGTGATCGCCTCGCCGGCCGGCTCGTACTTCACCGGCGGCGTCAAGCCGGTGAGCGTGTGGCTGTCCACCGAGTACGTCCGGGCGGCCCCCGGTGGTACCGGTGCGGCGAAGTTCGCCGGCAACTACGCGGCGTCCTTCGTGGCCCAGTCGCAGGCCGTCGAGCGAGGCTGCGACCAGGTGGTGTGGCTGGACGCGGTGGAGCGCCGCTACGTCGAGGAAATGGGCGGCATGAACCTGTTCTTCGTGTTCGGCTCGGGCTCGGACGCCCGGATCGTCACGCCGGAACTGTCGGGTTCGCTGCTGGCCGGCGTGACGCGCGACTCGCTGCTCAAGCTGGCCGCCGACCACGGCCTGTCCATCGAGGAGCGTCGCATCTCCACCGACGAGTGGGAGAAGTCGGCCGCCTCGGGTGAGCTGACCGAGGTGTTCGCGTGCGGCACCGCGGCGGTCATCACGCCGGTGGGCCGGGTCAAGCACGCGGGCGGCGAGTTCACCATCGCGGGCGGCGAGCCCGGCGAGGTGACGATGAAGCTGCGCGCCGAGCTGACCGGCATCCAGGAGGGCACGCGCCCCGACCCGCACGGCTGGATGCACAAGCTCTCCTGACCACCTCGTCCGTGAGGCCACCCCGCCGGTTCGTCCGGCGGGGTGGCCCTTTTTCAGGACGCGGCGTTCGCGCGCCGGATGAAGTCCAGCTGCTCCGGCGACGGGCCGCCGTGCTCCCGCCGGATCCGCTCGCTGTTGTCGGCCTGCATGCGGTAGAGCGAGTCCCGGAGGCCGGGGTCACCGCCGTGGAACGCCTCCAGCAGCGACATCCACTCGGCCGCGAGCGCCCGCCCGGCGGTCGAAGCCGGGTCGGTCCCCGTGTCGATCGCCCGCTGCACCCGCGGGATCAGGTCCTGCCACTTCCGCTGGACGTCCTCCTGCCCGCCGAGCCGCGACCGGCGCTCGGCCAGTTCGGCCAGCTGGGCCTCGCTGAAGTACTGCTTCACCGTCTCGTCCACGGTGGTCACCTCCCGGATCAGAGCCAGGAAGTCGGTGACGCCGACCCCGTCGTCCAGGGTCGCGAGCATCGTGGTGAGGTGCGCGTGCAGGGTGCGTATCGCCACCAGCTGCCGGTCCAGGTGCTCCCGGTGCCGCGTCAGCAGCTCGCCGAGACCGGACGTGCCGGCGAGTGCGGCGCCGATGTCCTCGAGCGGCAGGCCCAGTTGGCGCAGGGCGAGCACCGCGTACAACCGCCGGACGTCGGACTCGTCGTAGAGCCGGTGCCCGGAGGCCGTCCGCCCGGAGGGGCGCACGAGCCCCACGTGGTCGTAGTGGTGCAACGTCCGCACGGTCAGACCGGTCGCCTTCGCCAGCTCGCCGACCTTGTGGCTCGTCATGCCGTTCACCTACTTCCACCAGCGCTCGTGCGCCGGTGAGAACGACGCTATGACCTGACGCGACGTGAGGATCAAGCCCGCGGTGGGGTGACCGCGGCCACCTCGTAGGTGGGCAGGTCCGTCAGCAGCCGGGCGGCCGTGACCAGCAGGGGCAGCGCCGTGGCCGCACCGGTGCCGTCGCCGAGACGGAGGCCCAGGTCGACGATCGGCTTCAGGTCGAGGTGCTCCAGCACCATCCGGTGCGCGGGTTCGGCGTCCGCGTGGGCGGCCTGCCACCACGAGCGCGCACCCGGCGCCAGTTCCTCGGCCACCAGGGCGGCGGCCCCCACGGCGAGCCCGTCGAGCAGCACCGGTGTCCGGCGCACGGCGGCCTGCGCGAGGAACCCGGTCAGCGCGGCCAGATCCGCCCCGCCCGCCGTGCGCAGCAGCGCGACCGGGTCGGGCAGCACCGCGCGGGCCCGGCGCAGCGCGTCGCGGACCGCGACGGCCTTGCGCATCCAGCCGCGGTCGTCGATGCCGGAACCGCGGCCCACCACGGCGACCGGTTCGGCCCCGGTCAACGCCGCGACCAGCACCGCGGCCGGGGTGGTCGCGCCGACGCCGACGCTGCCCGCCACGAGCAGGTCGGCGCCCTGGTCCACCTCCGCGTCGGCGATCGCCGCGCCGGCCCGGAGCGCGGCCGCGACCTCGTCGTCGGTGAGCGCGTCCTCGACGTCGATGGACCCGGAGCCGGCGCGCACCTTGTACTCGGCGACCGGCGTCTCGCCATTGACGGCGATGTCGACCACGCGCAGACCGGCGTCGGCGACCGACGCGGCGACGGCGACCGGCCCGAGGCCCTTGAGCAGGTTGTCCACCAGCTGGCCGGTGACCTCCGGCCGGTGGGCGGAGACGCCCTTCGCGGCGATGCCGTGGTCCCCGGCGAACACGATCACCCGCGGCCGCTGGAACCGGCGCGGCGGCACCTGGCCCTGGCAGGCGGCGACCCACGCGCCGAGCACCTCCAGCTCACCCAGCGAGCCGGCCGGCTTGATCAGCTCCGCGTGCCGCCGCAACGCCCCGGCGCGGGCGGGTTCGTCGGGGTGGGGGACATCGGCGAACGACACGTCAGTCACCGCGCCAACCTATCGTCAGCCCGCCCGGGCGGTCAGGCGCGGATCGTCCTCGACGACACCCAGCAGGACCGAGTCGACCTCGGTCAGCAGATCGGCGTCCAGCTTCACACCGGCCGCCTTGACGTTCTCGTGCACCTGCTCCGGACGCGAGGCGCCGACGATCGCGGAGGCGACGTTCGGGTTCTGCAGCACCCACGCCACCGCCAGCTGCGCCAGGGTCAGGCCGGCCTGGTCGGCCAGCGGCTGCAGGCGCACCACGCGCTCGAGGACCTCGTCGCGCAGGAACCGCTGCACGAACCGCGAGCCGTTCTCGTCCGTCGCGCGGGACCCGGCGGGCGGCGGCTGGCCCGGCTTGTACTTGCCGGTGAGCACCCCCTGCGCGATCGGGGACCAGACGATCTGGCTCAGCCCTTCGCGCTCGCTGGCGGGGATCACCTGCGGCTCGATGACGCGCCAGAGCATGTTGTACTGCGGCTGGTTCGAGACGAACGGGATGCGCAGTTCACGGGCGAGGGCGGCGCCGCGGGTGATTTCCTCGGCGTTCCACTCGGACACGCCGATGTAGAGGACCTTGCCCTGGCGGACGAGGTCCGCGAAGGCCGACATGGTCTCCTCGAGCGGCACGGTCGGGTCGAAGCGGTGTGCCTGGTAGAGGTCGATGTGGTCGGTCTGCAGCCGCTCCAGCGACGCGTGGCAGGACTCGAGGATGTGCTTGCGGCCGAGGCCGCGGTCGTTGGGGCCGCCGGGCCCGGTGGGCCAGAAGACCTTGGTGCAGATCTCCAGGCTCTCGCGCCGCTGGCCGGCGAGACCACGTCCGAGAACCGACTCGGCAGCCGTGTTGGCGTACACGTCGGCCGTGTCGAACGTGGTGATCCCCGCGTCCAGCGCGGCCTTGATGCAGGCCTGGGCCTGGTCCTCCTCGATCTGGGAACCGTGGGTGAGCCAGTTGCCGTAGGCGATCTCACTGACGGACAGGCCACTGCGGCCGAGGCGGCGAAATTCCATGGACGGCAGCGTACCCGGAAATAATTCGCGTTGCTAACGACCTGACGTCGCTCCAGCGACGCGTGGCAGCACTCGAGGATGTGCTTGCGGCCGAGGCCGCGGTCGTTGGGGCCGCCGGGCCCGGTGGGCCAGAAGACCTTGGTGCAGATCTCCAGACTCTCGCGCCGCTGACCGGGCACGCTCATCGGATGGCGCTGAGCTCCTGACGGCTTTGCGTTCGAGCGATCGTGTCAGAGCAGCTGAAAGCTATGGGTGCTCAGGTCCAGCGGATGCTGGATGCGGCGCGAGCCGGCGGTTGGGCCGTCGACGAGGAGACCGGCTCGCATCTCCGGCGAGCGCCGAAGTTCGGCACTGATCACTACGCGCAGTTGGCCGCCGACCATTTTCTGCAAGCGATGGATGCTCGTGCACAATTTGGACAGCCTCGTACAGGCGATTGACGAGGCGGTCGCTCGGTACGATGCGTCCGACGAGGCCGCGACGAAGTACCTTGGGAAGTTCGAGGACTGAGGCTGCACCTCGACGGTCGCAGGTGCGCCCTCGCCTGCTCCTCGATCGTCCCTGGCGCCTTCGTCCGCAGCGGGTCAGGATGCGTTCGCGGGTATGAACGCCTGTCAGGTTCTCGATCAACTCAATGCTGGACGAGGGTTCGAGCCGGGCCGGAACATCAGCAAGCGCAACGAGTGCACGGCTTCCAAATACGAATATGGTGCGAACGGCCTGGCGCTGGATCCGGTCCAAGGGCTCGCGGAATTCCGGCAAACCGATCCAGGTGCCACCGAGATGAGCATCAACGGCCGGAACGCTCTTGAGGCCTTTGGTGAGATCGGTGGATGCGCCATTGCGGTCGAGGTTGGCCCTCATGCGCGCGCTGTGATCAACGTCAATATGGCTTCTCCCCGGAACAATCCGCAGGCGTGTCCGGATGCTCGGGAGCTGGCCGAGCGGGTGGAACCGTTACTTCCGAAAGTGCCTGCCTGACCCGGACCGCCGGTTGTTGCTGTTACACGTCGGCTGTGTCGAACGTGGTGATCCCCACGTTCAGCGCGGCCTCGATGCAGGCCTGGGCTCGCTCGGCGTACCCGGAAATAATTCGTGTTGCTAACGACCTGACGTCGCTCCAGAAGGCTCGTCCCTGCGCACGAGTTCCACGTCCTGCGTCCGGACGGGCTCGCCGCAGTGGGCGCACACCGTCTGCGGGTGCAGCTCCTGCCCGCAGCTGTGCCGCCACACCGTCGGCGGCTCGCCTTCCGTCACGTACCGGTCGCCCCACTCCATCAGGGTCAACAGGACCCCGTGCAGCGCCCGCCCGGCGTCGGTCAGCAGGTACTCGTAGCGCGGCGGGTGGTCCTCGTACCGGCGCCGCTCCAGCAGGCCCGTCTCGACGAGCTTGCGCAGCCGCGCGGTGAGGATGTCCCGGCTCGCGCCCGTGTTGCGCACGATCTGGTCGAACCGGTGCACGCCGAAGAACACCTCCCGCAGCGCGAGCAGGCTCCAGCGTTCGCCGACCACGGCGAGGGCGTTGGCGATCGAACACTGCCGGGGAGCCATCGGCGCGCCTCCTGGGTTACTCGCCGGTACGAACCGTCTTGATTTCCAACTTACCAGGTGGGACAGTGGGTTGGAGAATCCAACTAAGGAGGATGTCATGCATGACGCGGTGATCGTCGATGCGGTTCGCACCCCGATCGGCAAGGGCAAGCCGAACGGGTCACTGCACCCGGTTCACCCGGTGGAGTTGTTCGCCGGTGCCATCCGCGAGCTCGTCGACCGCACGGGCGTCGACCCGGCGCTGATCGACGACGTGATCGGCGGCAGCGTCGACCAGGTCGGCGAGCAGGCGATGAACACCACACGCTGGGCCGCCCTGTCCGCCGGCCTGCCCGACACGGTCCCGGCGACCACCGTCGACCGGCAGTGCGGCAGCAGCCAGCAGGCGGTGCACTTCGCCGCACAGGGTGTGCTCGCCGGGGCCTACGACATCGTCATCGCGGGCGGCGTGGAGTCGATGAGCCGCGTCCCGATGGGCTCGAACGTCCTGCCCGGCACCGACCCGTTCGGTCCCGGCATCGCCCGCCGCTTCCCCGACGGCCTGGTGCCGCAGGGCATCAGCGCCGAGCTGATCGCGGCGAAGTGGTCACTGAGCCGGGAGGCGCTCGACGAGTTCGCCTCCGAATCGCACCGGCGCGCGGCGCAGGCCACCGCGGACGGGCTGTTCGCGAACGAGATCGTCCCGGTGCGGGTGGGCGACCGGCTGGTCGGCGCGGACGAGTCGATCCGGCCGGGCACCAACCCCGAGGTGCTGGCCGGTCTGCGCCCGGCGTTCTACGACCCGGCGATGGCCGAGCGGTTCCCGCAGATCGCCTGGTCGGTCACCGCGGGCAACGCGAGCCCGATCAACGACGGCGCCTCGGCGGTGCTGATCACGTCGAGCGACACCGCGGCGCGGCTGGGCCTGACCCCGCGGGCGCGGCTGCACAGCTTCGCGGTCGCCGGATCCGACCCGCTGCTCATGCTCACCGCGATCATCCCGGCCACCGAGAAGGTGCTCAAGCGCGCCGGACTGGGGCTGGCGGACATCGACCTGTTCGAGGTCAACGAGGCCTTCGCCAGCGTGGTGCTCGCGTGGCTGCAGGAGACCGGCGCCGACCCGGCGAAGGTCAACGTCAACGGCGGCGCGATCGCCATCGGCCACCCGCTCGGTGCGAGCGGCACCCGGCTGATGACGACGTTGGTCAACGCGATGGAACAGCGCGGGGCGCGTTACGGCCTGCAGACCATGTGCGAAGCGGGCGGCCTCGCGAACGCGACGATCCTGGAACGCCTCTAGTTGACGGCTTCGCCCACCTTGACCCGCGGCTTCGGCATCCGGAGCTTGCGGATCTGGCTCGCCCGCACGAAGGCGTACCAGCCGATGGAACGGCCGCTGATGGTCTCCTTCGGGAACTTCGCGCGGGCGAGCCGGGCGATGCGGCGGCCGTTGAAGTAGCCCTCGATGGCCATCACGACCAGCGCGGCCATGCACAGCAGCGTGACGTACTGCTGGATCACCGGGAACGGCACCAGCAGGACGATGAACACCAGGATCGCCAGCGGCATGAACGCGCCGAGGAAGTGGCGGCGCGAGTCCACCAGGTCCCGCACGTACGCCTTGACCGGGCCGCGGTCGCGGGGCAGCAGGTAGCGGTCGTCGCCCGCGGCCATGCGCTCCTGGCGCTCCTTGGCCGCGCGGCGGCGCTCCTCCTTGCTCGCCGGGTTCGCCTTGCGCAGCTCCCGGTTGCGCTTCATCGCCTCCCGCATGGTCCTCGGCGGGGGAGCGACGGGGCCGCGGCGCTTGCCCTCGGCCTCCTTGCGCTTCGGCGTCGGCCTGCCCTTGCCCGGCGTGTAGCCCCGGGTGTGAGATTCGACGCTTTCGGCCACCTCGGCCGCCTCGATCTCGGGGCTGTCTTCGGTGGTCGTGCTGCTACGACGGAGAAACCTCACCCAAGCAGCTTATTCCAGACAGCGGCGCGCGTGTTCAACCCCCTTCCGGATGTGCCACCATGGGAGCGAGCGCCAAGGCGGGAACCAGCCCGGAACAGATCGGGTGTCCCAGGTGTTCCACCAGGGAGGAGCACCCACCACCCGGTGCACGGCAAGACCCCGAGGGAGAGCTATGACTACCGCTGAGCAGACCGGCACGCAGGCCGAAGCTGGCGAGGCCACCCACGGCGTGACCTTGAGCGACGCCGCGGCCAGCAAGGCCAAGGCCCTGCTGGAGCAGGAGGGCCGCGACGACATGCACCTGCGCATCGCGGTCCAGCCCGGTGGTTGCGCGGGCCTGCGCTACCAGCTGTTCTTCGACGAGCGCACGCTCGACGGCGACCTGTTCCGCGAGTTCGACGGCCTGCGCGTGGCCGTCGACCGGATGAGCGCGCCGTACGTCGAAGGCGCCGTGATCGACTTCGTCGACTCGATCGAGAAGCAGGGCTTCACGATCGAGAACCCGAACGCCACGGGCTCCTGCGCCTGCGGCGACTCGTTCCACTGAGTCCTGACGCGAAACGGGCGCCGGTCGGATTCCGACCGGCGCCCGTTTCGCTGTCCACGTAACTAATAGTCCTCCAGCCCGACTACCTGGGCGTGGCAGGCGTCGTCGACGGACCAGCCCCGCGGCGCGGGCGGGCGGGGGGCCGAGGCCTGCGGCGCCCGCAGTTCGGCGGGGATGCCGGCGCAGTCGTCGATCAGCTCGGCGAGGGAATCGGGTTCGGTCAGGGTGTTCACGCAGCCGACGCTAGGGCGAGGCGACCGCGCCGGACAGGTCTACCAGCTAGTAGTGTCGGTCAGCGGGTCAGTTTTAGCTCCGACGGGGTATTCCTCGCCGGTAACTTGAGTTCGAGCCAGCCAGAGGAGCAGGGAGCACCGGTGGCCATCAACGCCCGCATCGCGGTTTCCGGCAGCATCGCAACGGACCATCTCATGCACTTCCCGGGCCGGTTCGCCGAGCAGCTCGTGGCCGACCAGCTGCACCGCGTCTCGCTGAGCTTCCTGGCCGACGACCTGGTGGTGCGCCGGGGTGGCATCGGCGCCAACATCGCCTTCGGCCTGGGCGTGCTGGGCGCGAACCCGGTGCTGGTGGGCGCGGCGGGCGCGGACTTCGCCGACTACCGGTCCTGGCTGGAGCGCCACGGTGTCGACACGGCCGGCGTGCTGATCTCCGAGCTGGCCCACACCGCGCGGTTCGTCTGCACCACGGACGACGACCTCAACCAGATCGCCACGTTCTACGCGGGCGCGATGGCCGAGGCCCGCAACATCGAACTGGGCCCGATCGCGGACCGCGTCGGCGGGCTCGGCCTGATGCTGATCGGCCCGGACGACCCGGACGGCATGCTCCGGCACGCGGAGGAGTGCCGCCAGCGCGGGTACCCCTTCGCGGTGGACCCGTCGCAGCAGCTGGCCCGGATGAACGGTGAGCAGGCGCGCCGGTTCGTCGCCGGCGCCGACTACCTGTTCACCAACGACTACGAGTGGGAACTGCTGCTGCAGAAGACGGGCTGGACCGAGGCCGACGTGCTCGACCACGTCGGCATCCGGGTCACCACCCTCGGCGAGAAGGGGGTGGAGATCGTCGGCAAGGACGGGCTCGCCCTGGAGGTCGGCGCGGTGCCCGAACTGACCAAGGCCGACCCGACGGGCGTCGGTGACGGCTTCCGGGCCGGATTCCTGGCGGGGCTGAACGCGGACCTGAGCCTGGAGCGCGCGGCCCAGCTGGGTTCGATGATCGCCGTCCTGGTGCTCGAGACCGTGGGGACGCAGGAGTGGACCCTGAACCGGGAATCGGCCCTGTCGCGGATCGGCGAGGCGTTCGGTCCCGACGCGGCGGCGGAGATCGCCCCGGCGCTGCCCTGACCCACGCCGGGCCGAGCGCGGCTCGACGGATCACGGGACGCCCTCGCCGGACGGGGCCGGTGCGCCGGCCCCGTCCGGCACCACTCAGATCCGCACGGGGTAGACCGGCTCCGGGATCTCGGGCTTGATGCGGTTCTCGATGAAGATGCCGTGCCAGAGCATGAACACCAGCAGCGCCCAGATGCGCCGGCTGTGGTCCAGCGTGCCCGCCTTGTGCTCGTCCAGCAGGCGCTGCACGGCCTGCTTGTCGAGCAGTTCGCCGGTCCGCGAGTCGGCGATGATGCCGCGCGCCCAGTCGTACATCTCGTCGCGCAGCCACAGCCGGATCGGCACCGGGAAGCCCAGCTTGCGGCGGTTCAGCACGTGCGCCGGCACGATCCCGTCCAGCGCGCGGCGCAGCGCGTACTTCGTCGTCTCCTTGGTGATCTTCTGGTCGAGCGGGATACCGGCCGCGACCTTGAACACCTCGGCGTCCAGGAACGGCACCCGCAGCTCCAGAGAGTTCGCCATCGTCATCTTGTCGGCCTTGACCAGGATGTCGCCGCGCAGCCAGGTGAACAGGTCCACGTGCTGCATGCGGGCGACCGGGTCCCAGCCCGCCGACGTGCGGTAGTGCTCCGCGGTGACGTCCTTGTGCCCGACGCCCTCCTGGAACGTCTTCAGGACCCCGCGCAACTGGTCGTCGCGGAAGATGCGGGCGTTGCCGTAGTACCGCTCCTCCAGCGGGAGCGCCCCGCGGCGCAGCAGGTCCTTGCCCCGCGTGCCCTCCGGGATCCGCTCCGACACCTTGCCGATCACCTTGCGCAGACCGCCGGGCACCTTCTCGAACGGCGCGAGCGACAGCGGCTCGTTGTAGATGGTGTAGCCGCCGAACAGCTCGTCCGAGCCCTCGCCGGACAGCACCGCCTTGACGTGCTTGCGCGCCTCCCGCGCGATGAACCACAGCGGCACCAGCGCCGGGTCGGCCACCGGGTCGTCGAGGTACCAGACGATGAGCGGCAGCGCCTCCATCATCTCGTCCGCCGACACCGTGCGGATGACGTGCTTCACGCCGATCGCCGCCGCCGACTCGGCCGCCACGTCGACCTCGGAGTACCCCTCGCGCTCGAACCCGGTGGTGAACGCGATCAGGTTCGGGTTGTGCTCCTTCGCCAGGGCGGCGATGGCCGTGGAGTCGATGCCGCCGGAGAGGAACGTGCCGACCGTGATGTCCGGGTCGGCGATCATGTGCTTGCCGACCGAGTCGCGCATCACGTCGCGGATCCGCTCGTGCAGGATCGTCGCCTCGGCGGTGCCGTGCACCGGCTTGGCCGCGAACTCGGGGAAGAAGTACCGCTCGATCTTCGGCGTGCCGCCCGGGGAGACCGTGAACGACGTGCCCGACTCGATGCGGCGGATCTGCGTGTGCAGCGACTCCGGCTCCGGCACGTACTGCAGGGTCAGGTAGTGCTGCAGCGCCGTCCGGTCCAGTTCCCCGGTGATTCCGAGCACGTCGGACAGTTCCAGCAGCGACTTCTTCTCGCTGGAGAACGCCGTGCCACCCGGGCCGGAGGCGTAGAACAGCGGCTTGATGCCGAACGGGTCACGTGCGCCGAAGATCACCTTCTCGTCGGCGTCCCAGATCAGGAAGGCGAACATCCCGCGCAGCTTGGCCACCGCCGAGCGGCCCCAGTAGTGGTAGGCCGCGACGATCGCCTCGCCGTCGCCTTCTGTGGCGAACTTCGCACCGTGCTCCGCGGTCAGCTGTTCGCGCAGCTCACGGTAGTTGTAGATCTCGCCGTTGAAGTTCAGCGTGTAACGGTTCGGCGACTCGGGCGGGCCCCAGGTCAGCGGCTGGTGGGCGTGCTCGACGTCGATGAACGCGAGCCGGTTGAAGCCGTAGACGACCTCGGCGTCGGTCCAGGTGTCGCGCTCGTCGGGACCGCGATGCCGCTGGCAGCGCATGGCCTCGCCGACGGCTTCGCGCGCCTTGACCGCGTCGTTCTCAGTGGCACACACCAGTCCAAGCAGGCCGCACACGGATATTCACACCTCGAGGTCGTGGCCGGATGTCGAGCGCCCAGTATGCCCGCCGCCCCGGTCGTGAACGGTCACCCCTTGGGCTGCGGATCGCGGTAGCTCGGCTAGGCTCCCGCTGGTAAGCCAGAAATCGTCAAGGAGGCCTGGGTTGAAAGGGCGCTGCGCAGTGGGCAGGGATGAGCGCACTCCGGCATCACGTTCGGCGAAAGTGGGTAAGGTCGCCGCGCTGGCCGGGCTCGTCGCGCTCTTGGCGACCGGGTGCTCCGGTGACGAGGTGCTGCGGTTCGGGTGGCCCGTCGGTGTGACCAAGCAGTCCGAGGACATGCGCGTCCTCTGGACCTGGTCGGTCATCGCCGCGCTCCTGGTCGGCGTCGTCGTGTGGGGCCTGATCTTCTGGGCCGTCGCGTTCCACCGGAAGAAGAAGACCGACAAGCCGGGCGACCTGCCGCGGCAGTTCCAGTACAACGTGCCGCTCGAGCTCTTCTGCGTCGTGCTGCCGCTGGTGATGGTCTGCGTGCTGTTCTTCTTCACCGCCACCACCGAGAGCAAGGTGCTGGCCAAGGAGCCGAACCCGGACGTCACGGTCGACGTGATCGCGTTCCAGTGGAACTGGGAGTTCGACTACCCGAACGCCCCGAAGGACGCCAACGGCCAGGTCATCAAGACCATCGGCAACTCCAGCGAGATCCCGATCCTGGTCCTGCCGACCGGCCGGACGATCCAGTACAACCTGCGGTCCGCCGACGTCATCCACTCCTTCTGGGTGCCGGAGTTCCACTTCAAGCGGGACGTCTTCCCGGACCCGGACAAGAACAACCAGGACCCGTCGTTCCAGAACACGATCGACCGGACCGGGGCGTTCGTGGGCCGCTGCGCCGAGCTGTGCGGCACCTACCACTCGGGCATGAACTTCGAGGTCCGCGCGCTGCCGGGCGACCAGTACGACCGCTACATCCAGCTGCGCACCCAGATCAACCCGGCCACCGGGCAGCCGAACACGACGTCCGAGGCGCTGGCCGCGCTGAACTGCGGCGAGCTGTGCGCGCCGCAGGCGACCACGACGAAGCCGTTCAACACCGACCGCACGCTGCGGACGCAGTCCGGCTGAGCCTGCGACGGTCAGTGGGTTCTGCAAGCATGAACACAGTGAGGACAGCGTCATGAAGGTCGAAGCCCGGATTTTCGACTTGGTCACGGCTTTCGCGTTCTTCATCGCGATCGTCTACGGCGTGTGGACCGGCCTGGGCACCGACTACGGTGTCGAGCCGGTCGGCCTGGTCGCCCTGATCCTGACCGGCGGGCTCTCGCTCCTCGCGGGCAGCTACATGCGGTTCGTGGGGCGGCGCATCGAGCCGCGCCCGGAGGACCGGGACGACGCCGAGATCAGCGACGGCGCGGGCGAGATGGGCTTCTTCAGCCCCGGCAGCTACTGGCCGATCGGCCTGGCCGGTGCGGCCGCGTTCGTCGGTCTCGGCCTGGCGTTCTTCCACATCTGGATGCTCGTCGTGGGCGGCGTCCTGATCCTGACGATGGTCGGCGGCCTGGTGTTCGAGTACCACACCGGCCCCAACCACGAATAGGCACAGCACACGGGAAACGGGCCCGCCGGCACCACCGGCGGGCCCGTTTTCGTCGGTTCAGCGGAACCGCGTCGTCAGCGGAACTGGGCCCAGCGCGCCAGCAGATCGGCCGCGGCGCCGGAGTCGATGGCCTCGGCGGCCTTCCCCATCGCCGCGGACAGGTCGTCGATGAGGGAGCCGCTGAAGCCGGCGTAGGCGGCCAATGCGCCGGCGGCGTTGAGCAGCACGGCGTCCCGCACCGGGCCCGGCTTTCCGGCCACCAGCTCCCGCACGACCTCGGCGTTGACCGCCGGGCCACCGCCGCGCAGGTCCTCCGCTGTCGCGCGCGCGATGCCCAGGTCCGCCGGGTCGAGGCGGTCGGCCCGCACCTCGCCGCCCGACACGACCCACACCGAACTGGTCGTGGTGGTGGTCAGCTCGTCGAGGCCGTCGTCACCGCGCACCACGAGCGTCGAGGTGCCGCGCCCCGCGAACACCCGCGCCAGCACCTCCGTCTTGTCCGGGAACGCGCACCCGATCAGTCCGGCGCTCGGCTGGGCCGGGTTCGTCAGCGGCCCGAGGAGGTTGAACGCGGTCGGCACACCCAGTTCCCGCCGCGGCGCACCGGCGTGCCGGAACCCGGGGTGGAACACCGGGGCGAAGCAGAATCCGATGCCCAGCTCGCTCAGGCAGCGCTGGACGCCCTCGGGCGGCAGGTCGATGGCCACGCCCAGGGCCTCCAGGACGTCGGCCGTGCCGGACTTCGACGACGCCGCGCGGTTGCCGTGCTTGACCACCGGCACCCCGGCGGCGGCGGTGACCAGCGAGGCCATCGTCGAGATGTTCACCGAGCCGGACCGGTCGCCACCGGTGCCGACGATGTCGACCGCGGGCCGGTCGATGCGCAGCCGCTTGGCGTGGTCGAGCATCGCGGCGGCGAGACCGGTGATCTCGGCGGGCGTCTCACCCTTCGCGCGCAGGGCGACCAGGAAGCCACCGACCTGGGCGGAGGTGGCCTCGCCGGACATCACCTGGTCCATCGCCCACGCCGTGTCCTCCGCCGAGAGGTCGGTGCCGGCGATCAGCTGGTTGAACAGCGTGGGCCAGTTCTGCGTGCCCATGGTCACCTTTCTGCGGCCGGATCGGAGACCGGCCTGGAATCGTCGCGGCGCCTCAGCCCCGGACGACCGGGACCCGGTGGGCCCGCAGCACGTCCGCGACCGTCTCCGCCGCGGTCAGCGGGTCGAGCGGATGGACCAGGACGGCGTCGGCCTGGGACCAGGTGGCCAGCCAGCGGTCGTCCTTGCGCCGCACCGCGATCACGATCGGCGGGCAGTCGTCGATCTCGTTCTTCAACTGCCGGCACAAGCCGATGCCGCCGGTGGGCTGGGCCTCGCCGTCCAGGATCGCCAGATCGACTTCGCCCGCGTCCATCTCCGCCAGCACGTCGGCGACGCCGGCGGCCTCGACGTAGTCGACCCGGCCCAGGTCGGTGGCGGGCCTGCGGCCGACCGCCGTGATGATCGACTCCCGGACTTCGGGACGGTGGCTGAACACCAGGATCCGCGTGGACTGTTCGGACAAGTCGACCCTCCGGCTTCGTCGCTGTACTGGTCGTGTTGATGCTAGCCGTCCTGCCCGGTTCCACCCAGGCCCATCGGTTGTAGCGCGTCCCAGCCCAGCCAGTCGCCGTCCAGGCGCTGGGCCAGCCCGGCCATTCGCGCGCGTTCCTGCGCGCAGTGCAGGGCGTCGAGCTTCTGCACCCGCAGCGCGTGCACCCGGCCGGGTTCGTCGCCGTCGGGCCTCAATTCCCACCCGTCCTGGGCGAGGACCGAGGCCGCCTCGGTGACCCGATGCGGTGGCAGAACGAGGTGATGGCGCAGAATCGCCGGTTCGTCCGGGCGCCAGAGGTGTGATCTCCCCAGCACGGCGGAGTCGGCCTCGGCGACGTCGAAGGCCTCGGCCACCACGGCGACACCCTCGGTGTCCAGGGTGAGCACCGGCTCGCCACGCTTTCGTAGCAGGTCACGCACCCGATCGAAGAAACTCACGTCCTGATCCTCACCCTCCGCGTTCGTCGCTGTGACCAACACCCCCGGCGCGGCGTGCCGGACCCGACCAAGCAGGTCGCACGACGCCGAGACATAATGCGACGCGTGACAACGGCAGCTCCCACCATCAGCCAGCGGGTGCACTCGCTGAACCGGCCGAACATGGTCAGTGTCGGCACGATCGTGTGGCTCTCCAGCGAGCTCATGTTCTTCGCCGGGCTGTTCGCGATGTTCTTCACGGTCAAGGCGCAGAACGCCACGGGGATCTGGCCGCCGATCAACCCGGCGACCGACGAGCCCATCCACCTCAACATCCCGTACGCGCTGCCCTTCACCATCATCCTGGTGGCGTCGTCGTTCACCTGCCAGCTCGGTGTGTTCGCGGCCGAGCGCGGTGACGTCTACGGGCTGCGCCGGTGGTACGTCATCACCCTGATCATGGGCGCGATCTTCGTCGGCGGTCAGGCCGGCGAGTACGCGAACCTGATCAGCGAGGGCGTGACGATCCCGTCCGGCCCGTGGGGCACCGTCTTCTTCCTGGCGACCGGCTTCCACGGTCTGCACGTGATCGGTGGTCTGGTCGCCTTCGTCTTCTTGCTCATCCGCACGAAGCTGAGCAAGTTCACTCCCGCGCAGGCGACCTCGGCGATCGTCGTGTCCTACTACTGGCACTTCGTCGACATCGTGTGGATCGGCCTGTTCGCGGTCATCTACATCATCCCGTGACCGCGCCAGCCACCCCATGGACCGGCCTGAACTGACAGCAAGGGTTGCCGAGAAATGACCACCAGCAAGAACTCCTCCAGGCGCCGCTTCGGCGCCCGCACCAAGCTGCGCCGCCGCCTCGCGGGCGCGCTGGCGCTCGGTGTGGCGCTGGTCGGCGCCGGCCTGGGCTACGCGCTCCTGGTGCCGCAGCCGCAGACGGCGCAGGCGCAGGGCGATCCGGCGCAGCTGCGCCTGGGCCAGCAGGTCTACAACAACAGCTGCATCAGCTGCCACGGTGCGAACCTGCAGGGCGTGGAGGACCGCGGGCCGAGCCTCATCGGCGTCGGCGACGCGGCCGTGTACTTCCAGACCTCGACCGGCCGGATGCCGGCGGTCCGCCAGGAGGCCCAGGCCGAGCGGAAGCCGCCGAAGCTGACCCCCGAGGAGATCGACGCCGTCGGCGCCTACATCCAGGCCAACGGCGGCGGCCCGACGCGGCCCGCCCAGACCGGCGAGGCGCTGCGCGGGGACAACCCGGCGCGCGGCGGTGAGCTGTTCCGGCTCAACTGCGCGTCGTGCCACAACTTCACCGGCCAGGGCGGCGCCCTGTCGGCCGGCAAGTTCGCGCCGGAACTGGGTCCGGCCACCGAGGACCAGATCTACACGGCGATGCTGACCGGCCCGCAGAACATGCCGAAGTTCTCCGACCGTCAGCTCACGCCGGAGGAGAAGCGGGACATCGTCGCCTACGTCAAGTCCGTGTCCGAAGGGAACAACAACCCGGGTGGTCTCGGTCTGGGCGGTCTCGGGCCCGCCTCCGAGGCGCTCGTCGCGTGGATCGTCGGCATCGGCGCCATCGTCGGCGTGACTTTGTGGATTGGATCGAGGGCATGACTAGCATGGAAGAGCACCCGGGGGCGGGGCGCGAGCCTGGGGTTTCCCAGCCTTCCGAGGCCGAACTGGCCGAGATGGACCGTGACCAGCTGGTGAAGCTGGGCACCAAGCTCGACGGCGTCGAGCTGGTCGACTACCCGGACCCGTGGCCCGTCAAGGGCACCCGCGCCGAGAAGCGCGCCGAGCGGGTCATCGCGTTGTGGTTCACCATCGCCGCGCTGGCCGGACTGGGCTTCCTGGTCATCCTGTGCTGGCCGCAGTGGTGGGAGTACCGGGCTCCGGACACCGGCCAGTACGTGAAGTACGCGCTGTACACGCCGGCGCTGGGCATCACGCTCGGCATCTCGATCCTCGCGCTGGGCATCGGCGTGCTGCTCTACACCAAGCGGTTCATCCCGAGCGAGCTCGCGGTGCAGGAGCGGCACGACGGCGACGGCGACGGCTCGGCCGAGATCGACCGCAAGACGATCGTCGCGCAGCTGGCCGACTCCGGTAGCCGCAGCACCATCGCCCGCCGCTCGCTGGTCAAGCGCACCGCGGGCCTCGGTGCCGGCGTGATGGGCCTGGGCCTGGTCGGCCTGCCGATCGCGTCGTTCATCAAGAACCCGTGGGCCGAACCCGAGTCCAAGGACAACCTGGCCCACACCCCGTGGAAGCCGGAACACCCCGGTGAGGTCGTCTACCTGCGCCGCTACACCGGCAAGTCGGACGAGATCGTGCTGCTGCGCCCGGAGGACCTGGACGCGGGCGCCATGGAGACGGTCTACCCGTTCCGGGAGAGCGAGCGCGGTGACCACCGGGCGCTGTCGGCGGTCTTCATGCGTGCGGACGCCCCGGTCATGCTGATCCGCCTGCGCCCGGAGGACGCCCAGCGGGTCGTCAAGCGCGAGGGCCAGGAGGACTTCAACTTCGGCGACTACTACGCCTACACGAAGATCTGCAGCCACGTCGGATGCCCGACCTCCCTGTACGAGCAGCGGACCAACCGGATCCTGTGCCCGTGCCACCAGTCGCAGTTCGACGCCCTGCACTACGCCAAGCCCATCTTCGGCCCGGCGACCCGCGCGCTTGCGCAGTTGCCCATCACGGTCAACGATGAGGGGTACTTCGTGGCGCGGGGAGACTTCATCGAGCCGGTCGGCCCCGCCTATTGGGAGCGCAAGTCATGAGTTCACTCACCACGCCGACCCGGGGCTCCAGCATGCTGGAGCGGCAGGCCGCCGAGGCCGCGAACAACATGGATCAGCGGTACCGCCTGGCCAAGGGCCTGCGGCACCAGATGAACAAGGTCTTCCCGACCCACTGGTCCTTCCTGCTCGGCGAGATCGCGCTCTACAGCTTCATCGTCGTGATCATCACGGGTGTCTACCTCACCCTGTTCTTCGACCCGTCGATGGCCGAGGTCGTCTACAACGGGCCGTTCAAGAACCTGCAGGGCGTCGAGATGTCCCGGGCGTTCCAGACGACCCTGCAGATCTCGTTCGAGGTCCGCGGCGGTCTGTTCGTGCGCCAGCTGCACCACTGGGGCGCGCTGGTGTTCGTCGCGGCGATGATGGTGCACATGTTCCGGATCTTCTTCACCGGAGCGTTCCGCCGGCCGCGTGAGGCCAACTGGATCATCGGCGCCCTGCTGCTGATCCTGGGCATGTTCGAAGGCTTCTTCGGCTACTCGCTGCCGGACGACCTGCTGTCGGGCACCGGTATCCGCGCCACCCTGTCGGGCATCGTGCTGTCGGTGCCGATCATGGGCACCTGGCTGCACTGGGCGCTGTTCGGCGGGGAGTTCCCCGGCGACCAGATCGTGCCGCGCATGTACGCGCTGCACATCCTGCTGTTGCCGGGCATCATGCTCGCCCTGGTGGGGGTGCACCTGGCGCTGGTCTGGTACCAGAAGCACACCCAGTTCCCGGGTGTGCGGCGCAAGGAGACCAACGTCGTCGGCGTGCGCATCATGCCGGTGTTCGCACTCAAGGCCGGTGCGTTCTTCGTCATCGTCACCGGTGTCCTGTCGATCATGGCGGGCGTGTTCCAGATCAACCCGATCTGGAACCTCGGCCCGTACAACCCGGGCCAGGTGTCGGCGGGTTCGCAGCCGGACTGGTACCTCGCCTGGGCCGACGGCCTGCTGCGGATCTTCCCGGCCTGGGAGCTCTACCTGGGCAACTACACGGTCCCGGCGGTGTTCTTCGCCGGCGCGGTCTGGATGCCGATCCTGTTCGCGCTGCTCATCGGTTACCCGTTCATCGAGCGGAAGCTGTCCGGCGACACCGCGCACCACAACCTGCTGCAGCGCCCGCGTGACGCACCGGTCCGCACCTCGATCGGCATGATGGCGCTCGCGTTCTTCGTGGTCATCGAGCTGTCCGGCTTCAACGACATCATCGCGGACAAGTTCATGATCTCGCTGAACGCGACCACGTGGGCCGGCCGCATCGGCATGCTGGTGCTGCCGCCGCTGGCGTACTTCGTCACCTACCGGATCTGCCTGGGCCTGCAGCGGTCCGACCGCGAGGTGCTGGAACACGGCATCGAGACCGGCATCATCAAGCGCCTGCCGCACGGTGAGTTCATCGAGATCCACCAGCCGCTGGGCGGTGTGGACGAGCACGGCCACGCCATCCCGCTGGAGTACCAGGGCGCCTCGGTGCCGAAGAAGATGAACAAGCTCGGCGCGGCCGGGCGTGCGGTGCCGGGCACGATGCTGGCGCCGGACCCGGTGGAGGAGACCGCGGCGCTGGACCGCGCCCGCGGCGACGGCCACGGCAACGGTCACGTCCCCGGCGAGCTGCCCGACAAGGGCGAGGTCCCGGCGGGCTGGCACACGCCGGACCACTAGTCCACGGACACGGAAAAGGGCCCCCGGAGCGATCCGGGGGCCCTTTTCCGTGTCGTGTCGTCAGTCGGCGTCCTCGACCCCGATCGCGAAGGCGGACTCGGTGTCGGCGGTCGAGTAGGACCGGAACGCGATGTGCGTGTCGGTGTCGATCACCCCCGGCACCTTGCCGATCTTGGCCGGGATGAGGTCGGCGAGCTCTTCGTGGGCGTGCACGCGCACGATCGCGATCAGGTCGACGTCGCCGGCGCACGAGTACACCTCCGCCACGCCGTCGATGTCGGCGATCGCCTGCGCGGTCTCCGGGATGCTGTCCGCCACGGCGTGAATCAGCACGATCGCGGTGATCACTCGCGTCCTCCTCGCATGAATTGGGTAGCGCGGCGATCGTAGCTCCCGTGCCGTCACCCGGCCTGCTCGAGCGACACGGCCGTCGACACCTGCTCCAGCCAGCCGCGCCAGGGCCCGGCGCCGCGCGCGGGCTCCGACCACGGCACGGCCGTGCGCACCAGCCGCACGCCGGGCCGGGTGAGCCAGCGCAACAGGATCGACGTCTCCTCCGCGGGCGCCCCGTAGAGCGGGCCGGGACCGGGCTCGACGGTCTCCGCGGAGGCCACGAGCTGGTCCACCACCGGCATCGGCGGAACACCCCGGCGCGCGACGCCGGCCGAAGCCAGCCTGCCGTGCCGGATCACCGCGAACTCCCACCCGCGGTTGCCGTCCGGCGCCGCGGCGACCAGCTCGGGGATCGCGGCGAGCGCGGACAGCCGGTGCGCCCGGTCCACCGCGCGCACGAGCACCGCGAGTTCGTCCCGCCGCCGCGCGGCCTGTTCGAAGTGCTCGGCGCCGGCCAGCTCGTCGAGCTGACGCCGCGCCGAGTCCAGGGGCCGGGTGCCGCGGCCGGAGACCAGGTCGACGATCGCGTGCACGCTCGGCGTGTACTCCTCGACGCTCTGCCGTCCCGCGCAGGGCGCGCCGCAGCGGCCCAGCTCGGCCAGCGCGCACGGCCGGCCGGACGGCGTGTGCGCGGAGATCCGTTGCGTGCAGGTGCGCAGGCCGGTGGCGCTCGCCAGGGCGTCGGCGGCGATCTTGGCCGTCACCTGCGAGGAGAACGGGCCGAGCGCGCCGTCCTTGGGCAGCCGCACCACCGACAGACGCGGGAACGCCTCGTCGGTCAGCACGATCCACCACGATTTGCGCGGGTTCTTCGACCGCCGGTTGTACGACGGCCGGTGCGCCGCCAGCAGCCGCAGTTCGCGGATCTGGGCCTCCAGTGCGTGACTGCACTCGATGCCGTCCACCCGCTCGGCCAGAGCGACCATCTCGCGGATGCGGCCACGGCTCTCCGAGCCGGTGAAGTACTGGCGCACCCGGCGGCGGAGGTTGCTCGCCGTGCCCACGTACAGCACCTCGTCGCCCGGCCCGCGGAACAGGTAGACGCCCGGCCGTTCCGGCAGGTGGGCGGCCATCCCGCGCTTGCGCCGCTGCGCGGGAGTGACCTCGGGCAGGTAGTCGAGCAGCTCCTCCAGCGACTGCACGCCCACGTTGCCGACGCGCTCCAGCAGCGCGTGCAGCACGTGGACGGTGGCACGGGCGTCCTCCAGGGCGCGGTGGTTGGGCGTGACCGGCGAGCCGAAGAGGGCGGCCAGCGCGGAGAGGCGGAAACTGGGGCTGTCCTGCCGCGTGAGCACCCGGCGCGCGAGCCGGACGGTGCACACCACCGCGGGCTTGGGCCACGCGTAGCCGTGGTGCAGGCAGGCCGCGCGGATGAACGAGGTGTCGAAGGGCGCGTTGTGCGCCACCAGCACCGCGCCGCTGGCGAACTCCAGGAAAGCGGGCAGTACCCGGTCGATCCGGGGAGCGTCGTGCAGCATCGCCGTCGTGATGCCGGTGAGCGCGACGATCTGCGGCGGGATCGGCATTCCCGGGTCCACGAGGGTGGCGAACTCGCCCAGCACCTCGCCGCCGCGGACCTTGACCGCGCCGATCTCGGTGATCCCGTGCGGGCCCGGTTTCGTGCCGGTGGTCTCCAGGTCGAACACCACGAACGTGGTGTCCCGCAGCGGCGTGCCGAGCTCGTCGAAGGTCAGTTGCGCGCCGTCCGCCAGTTGCATGATCGGCACCTTAGGGAGGGGGTCCGACATTCCCGGGCGGGACGACCGGTGATCGTTACCGAACCGGACTACCCTGAACGGATGTTTCCCTCAGTGCACGCCGAAGAGCCCGAAGACCCCGGTCTCCGGGCTGCCGCGGCGGGCCCGGGTCAGGAACCGGATGATCGGTCCGTGACCTGGCGCGAGCTGCCCGAGCCGGTGCGGGCCCGGCTCGCCGAGCTGGCCGCGGAGGCACTGGGGAAGATCCCGCGCATCGACATCCCGCAGCAACTGCGGCCCGTGGCGAAGTTCGCACCCGCCAAACGGGCCAAGCTGGGCGGAGCGGCGTTGCTCACCACCCTGGAGGACTCGACCGCGTTCCGCGCCGCCGTCCTGGAGTGGGTGCGTGAGTACCGGCCGGACGCGCTCGACCCGAATGACCCGGACCCGGTCGCCGCGGCGGTCGCGGCGGTCCTGTTGGGTGAGTCGAGCGCCGCGACGCGCGTGCGGCTGGTGGTCAAGAACGCGGCGGAGACGGCGTTGCGGGCCGAGCGCGATGCGGCGGTGGCGCGCAGCCAGCGGCTGGAGGCGGAGCTCGCCCGTGTGCGCGAGGAGCTGGCGGAGGCGCTGGAGGCGGTCGAGGGCGTGCGGCGGGAGCGGGAGGCTGAGCTGACCAAGCTCCGCAACCGGCTCCGGGAGCAGGGCACGCAGCTGCGGCAGGCCAAGGACGCGGCCGAGGAGATCCGTGAGCGCCTCGCGGGGGCCGACGTGCGGCGGGAGCAGGAGGTCGCTGCGCTGACCGCGCAGCTGGAGCGTGAGCGCCAGCGGGCGGCTGCCGAGCGGACGCGGGCGGAACGGGCGGCCGCGGACGCGGAGATCGCGCGCCAGTCCGCGAAGGAGGCCCGCGAGGCCGACGAGGTGCGGCTGGCGTTGCTCGTGGACACGCTGCAGGGCGCGGTCTCCGG
Source organism: Amycolatopsis thermophila (assembly GCF_030814215.1). NCBI lineage: Bacteria > Bacillati > Actinomycetota > Actinomycetes > Pseudonocardiales > Pseudonocardiaceae > Amycolatopsis > Amycolatopsis thermophila. Next base: position 3,950,746 of record NZ_JAUSUT010000001.1, read on the forward strand.
GCTGCGGCGGGAGCTGGCCCTGGACACCAGTTCACGGCGCCCCGCGGACAGCGTGCCGGGTGCTTCGTCGGGCACCGGTGCCGGCCGGCAGGTCCGGGACCCGGCGGTGCTGGAACGGCTGCTCGCGCTGCCCAGCGTCCACCTCATCGTCGACGGCTACAACGTGACCAAGACCGGCTACCCCGAGCTGGCGCTGGCCGACCAGCGCAACCGGCTGGTCCAGCAGCTCGCCGCGCTCGCGGCGCGCACGGGCGCGGAGATCACGGTCGTGTTCGACGGCGCTGAGGTGATGTCGGTGCCGACCGTGAGCGCGCGGGGGGTGCGGGTGCTGTTCTCCGACCCCGGCGTGATCGCCGACGACGTCATCCGGTCGCTGGTGGCGGCCGAGCCGCAGGGGCGGCCGCTGGTCGTCGCGTCGACGGATCGCGGGGTGGCGGATTCGGTGCGCCGATCCGGTGCGCATCCGGTCGCTTCAGCGGTGTTGCTGGCCCGGCTGGGGCGGGTCTGAGAATTTTTTTTGTGGCCGGTTTCCGCTGGTCACAAGGTTCTGGGTGCGCGAATGGTCCATTCGTTCGATACGCGAGCCCGGAATTGTCGGTGGTGACTCGTACCGTGCATCCCAGCAAGAGCGGACAGGCCGCGAGGAGGCTGGAAATGTACGACAACAGCGTGATCATCGACTGCAACCGCTGCGCGCTGCGGGGCCGCGCGTGCGGCGAGTGCGTGCTGAGCGCCGTGGTCGACGCACCCCCGGTCGTCGAACTCGACCACGAGGAACTCACCGCGGTCGAGTTGCTGGCCGACGCGGGGCTCGTCCCGCCGATCCGGATGACCACCCGCGGGCGGCGCCCGCACGTCCGGCTCCCCGAGCGCCGGGCCGGCTGAGGAGCCTCCCGCCGGCCGACTGCGGCTGGGCGCCGCCGGCCGGCTGCTGAGCGTGCCGCCGGCCGGCTGAGGTGGGCCAGCGCCCGGGCACCGCCGGCTGTCCCAGCGCAGCCGGCCCGCGCCAGCGCTCCTGCCCACAGCCGGGTGCGCGTCGGTGGGCGCCGGCTGGGCTGGTTGCGTCTGGGCGCGGGCAGGTTGCGTCTGGGGTCGGTCCCGGGTGAGGCGGCTGCTGCTGGCGCGGGCAGGTTGCCGCTGGGTCGGTTGGTCCACTGTCGCTGGGCGCTGGCCGGTCGCTGCTGGGGCGAACGTGCGAGCTGCGCCGAACGTGAGCTTCGACGGTCCACCGCCGGAGCGCAGCGCGGACCAGGTGAGGCGCGGTGGCTAGTGGGTCGGGAATCTCATCCGGAGCGGTCGAGGACGCCGTCCCACCCATCACCACCCGAACCGGAAGCCGGCAACGCAAGTCGGCACACAGCCTCCCCAGACCTCCCCTGCAGCCCCCCGGCGGCCGGCAACGCGAGGCGAGGTGCGGCCTTCCCAGACCTCCCCCGCCCCCGATCCCCAGCCCGCCTTTGGTCGCCGATCAGGCGTGTCAAGGTACTCTTTCCCGCCTTGACACGTCTGCTCGGCGACCGAAACCCTCCTCCCGGAGGGGGCGGGGGAGGTCGGCACCCCAGGCGACCACCCAGCGCCGCAGGCGCCCTGGCCGAAGGCCAGAGAAAAAGATCAAAAGATGTCCTCGCCGGACGGGCAGGCTCCGGGATGACGGGGAATGCAGTCATCTCACCTCATGCAGTGGGTCGCTGGGTGGTCATCCCGTCGCCTGGCCGAGGCCTATCGCCGTGAGCCATCGCACCCACTTCTCCGCACCCTCCCGCCGCAAGCCAACGCGAACGTCTGGACGGCCGTCGCGCACCGTGCCCGTCGCGCACCGGGCCGTCGGGTGCCGACACCCAGAGCGCGGCCCCGGCTCCGATCAGCCCGGCTCCGATCAGCCGGAGGCGCCAAGCCGACAAACGGTCGCTTTCATCGGCAAACGGTCAGTAGTCGTGATCCTGCTTACTGTTGCCCTGGTCACACCCACAGGGGAACTGCTGGTCCGAACGGGGTCGGAGGTGATTACGCAAAGTTTTTACCGGTGCCTGGTGGACGCGACGGCGGCGTTTTCGTAACCTAGCCGAGATCTCGCGCCCGGCAGCCGTCACGCCCGTGGCGGCGACGCGAGATCGCCGCCGGAAGCAGCTTGTCGGGGAGCTGTGCCGGACCCACGCATGGACCCAGATGCGCTACCCCCTGCGTTCTGGACATGCCGGGTTACCGCCGTAGGCCGGCTCGGGTGCTTGTGTCCGCCCGTGCCCGGTCCCGTGTGGAGGGTCCCCCGACCTCCCGACGGCGGCCGGCTGGCGGCATGAGTGCAAAGGAGACACGCGCGGCGTGCAGTCGCAACCCATCAAGCGCGTGGTCGCAGGAGCCCTGGCCGCCGCCGCGGTACTCGCGGTGGGAGGTCTCCCCACGGCTCCGGCCGGCGCGGTCCCCATCCCCGCCCCGCAGCAGCCCACCAACTCCGCGGACGCCCTGGCGCAGTACCGGCAGCTCGCCGCCCAGGCCGAGCAGCTGAACCAGGAGGCCATGCAGGCGCAGGCCGACCTCGACGCCAAGCAGGCCGACCTCGACCGGGCCAACGCCGACCTGGCGGCCGCCCAGACGGCGGGCCAGCAGGCGCTGGCCGCCAAGGAGCAGTACCAGGGCGTCGTCGACCAGTTCGCGGACGCCTCGTTCGTCGGCGGGGTCCAGTTCAACAAGCTGTCCGCGTTGCTGAACGGCACGTCGGCGCAGGACTTCCTCGAGCGCTCCTCGGCTCTGGAGGTGCTCGCCGACGAGAAGAACAAGGCGCTCACCGACTACAACAACGCGATCCAGCAGGCGGCGGCCGCGCAGGCGGCGGCCGCGGACGCGCAGACCCGGTCGCAGGCCGCCAAGGACGCCGCCGCGGCGCTCCTGAACGACCTGCACGCGCGGCAGGCCGCGCTGAACGCCCAGCTCGCGCAGCTGGACCAGGTCCGTCAGCGGCTCACGGCGTCCGAGCGGGCGTCGCAGAAGGACGTCGGCGGCAGCGCGCCGAACCTGCCCGCGCCGACGGCGGCCGCCCAGACGGCGGTCAACGTCGCGCTGAGCAAGCTCGGCAGCCCGTACGGCTGGGGCGACACGGGCCCGAGCTCGTTCGACTGCTCGGGCCTGACGATGTACGCCTACGGCAAGGCCGGCATCAGCCTGCCGCGCACGAGCCAGTCGCAGGCCACGGTCGGCCTCGCCGTGTCGCGGTCGCAGCTGCAGCCGGGCGACCTGGTGTTCTTCGGCTCGCCGATCCACCACGTCGGCATCTACCTGGGCGACGGCAAGATGGTGCACGCCCCCGAGACCGGGGACGTGGTCAAGGTCTCGCCGCTGCAGAACGACTACGTGGGGGCCCGCCGCGTCGCGGTGAACTGATCCCCCGCAGGTCCCAGGGGCGGCGTCGCGATCGCGGCGCCGCCCCTGTGCGTTCGTGGCCGTGCGCCTGGGGCCGCGTCCGTCCCACCGCCGGAACCCGGCCTAGTAGTCTCCAGCCCGTGCTTCGGACCCTGCTGGTGACCAACGACTTCCCGCCACGGCCCGGGGGGATCCAGAACTACCTGAACTCCTTCGCGCGCCTGCTGCCGTCCGACCAGCTCGTCGTCTACGCACCCTCCTGGGACAAGCCCTCCGGCTCCCACCCCGAGTTCGACGCCGCCGCGCCGTTCGAGGTGGTACGCCACCCCACGTCGTTGATGCTGCCCACCCCCGACGTGCTGCGCCGCGCCAAGGAGATCATGCGCGCCCACGACTGCCAGGCCGTCTGGTTCGGCGCCGCCGCGCCGCTGGCCCTGCTCGCGCAGCCGTTGCGCGCCGCGGGTGCGGAGCGGGTCGTCGCGAGCACCCACGGCCACGAGGTCGGCTGGTCGATGCTGCCCCTGGCCCGGCAGGCGCTGCGCCGCATCGGCGGCACCACCGACGTGATCACGTACGTCAGCAAGTACACCCGCGGCCGGTTCGCCTCCGCGTTCGGCCCGTCGGCCGGGCTGGAGCTGCTGCCACCCGGCGTCGACCCGGACGTGTTCAAACCCGACGACGCCGCGCGCGCCGAGATCCGCGCCCGCCACGGCCTCGGCGACCGCCCGACGGTCGTGTGCGTGTCCCGGCTGGTGCCGCGCAAGGGCCAGGACATGCTCATCCACGCCCTGCCCGAGCTGCGCCGCCGCGTCCCGGACGTCGCGCTGCTGCTGGTCGGCGGCGGACCGTACCGGAAGTCGCTGGAACGCCTCGCCGACGGTCTCGGTGTCGCGGCCGACGTCGTCTTCACCGGCTCGGTGCCGTGGCCCGAGCTCGCCGCCCACTACGCCGCCGGGGACGTCTTCGCGATGCCCGCCCGCACCCGCGGCAAGGGCCTCGACGTGGAGGGGCTGGGCATCGTCTACCTGGAGGCCTCGGCCACCGGGCTGCCGGTGATCGCGGGCAACTCGGGTGGCGCGCCGGAGACGGTGGTGGACGAGGTGACCGGGCACGTGGTCGACGGCCGGGACGTCCACCAGCTCGTCGAGACGCTCACGCCGCTGCTCACCGACCCGGCGCGAGCGCGCAAGATGGGCGCCGCCGGCCGGGACTGGGTGACCGGGCACTGGCGCTGGGACCTGCTGGGCGCCCGCCTGCGCACCCTCCTCAGCGGTGAACGGGTCACGACCCCCTGACGCGTTCGAGCAGCGCCGGATGGCGGGGGTCGTCGGCGCGCACCACGACGTCCGCGATGTCCGCGGGCCGCACCTCCTCCTCGTAACGTTCGAACGCCGGCAAGGCCCACGTCTCGTCTTCGGGCAGGCGCCGCCGCAGCGCGCCGGGTGACAGCTGCAGGTGCACCGTCAGCTCGAAGGGGAGACCGCGCCCGAGCAGCATCTCGCCGTCGGCGATCAGCACACCCGGCGCGGGCAGCTCGACCCGCGCCATCCGCGTCGCCCGGTCACGGGTCGCGTCCCACAGCGCCGGCAGCACCCGCCCGCTTCCGTTGTCCCCCAACGGGTCCAGCACTTCGCGGCGCAGCGCGCCCTCGTCGAGCCACGACCAGTACCGTTCGTCCGGGTTCTGCCTGCCGAATTCGAACCGCAGCGAAGCCGGCCGCAGGAAATCCACAGTGGACACCCGCTGCACGGCGCGGCCGCCGATGCGCAGCGGGTCGACCAGCGCGTCGGCGAGCCCGGCCGTGCCGGCCGGCCCGTCGACGGCGACGCGCACCCACGGCCGCGGCAGCGCGAGCACCCGCTCCGCCAGCTCGTCCACGAGACGCTCGAAGGTGATCGGCCGGTATCGCACGATGTCCCATCGTGCCCCATCGACGGGCCGGAACGGGCGGTGCCTCCTCGCCACGCCGGCGAGCCGGCGGCGCGGCGGGCACGAATCACGGGCGTGGTCCGTTGATCCCATGCCGGAGCACGAACGTCACTGGGAGGACCACGAGATGCCCGTGGTGGACGAACCGATCAGGCTCGACGAGGCCATCATCCAGGACCCGCACGCCCTGTACCGGAAGCTGCGCGAGGACGGGCCGGTCCGCCCGGCGATCATGCCGCACGGCATGCGCGTGTGGCTGGTCTCGGGATACGCGGAGGCCAAGGCGCTGCTCGCCGATCCGCGTCTGAGCAAGGACGCGAACCGGGCGCAGGAGCTGTTCCGGGACCGGATCACCGCGGCGGGCGGCGAACCCGGGCCGGACCCGTCGGGCGCGCTGCTGCGGTTCCACATGCTCAACACCGACCCGCCGGACCACACCAGGCTGCGCAAGCTGGTGAACAAGGCCTTCACCGCGCGCACCGTGGCCCGGCTGCGCCCGCGCATCGAGCAGATCACCGACGACCTCCTGGACGCGATGGCCGCGCGCGGGCGGGTGGACCTGCTGGACGCGTTCGCCTATCCGCTGCCGATCACGGTGATCTGCGAGCTGCTCGGCATCCCGGAGTCCGAGCGCGGCGACTTCCGCGAGTGGTCCAACACGCTGCTCAACTCGGGCCCGCAGGAGAACTTCCACGACGCGGCCCGCGCGATGGCGGCCTACCTCACGGCCCTGGTGGAGGCCAAGCGGGCCGAGCCGACCCAGGACCTGCTGTCCGACCTGGTGCACGTCTCGGACGAGGGCGACCAGCTCTCGCACGAGGAACTGGTGGCGATGGCGTTCCTGTTGCTGGTGGCCGGTCACGAGACGACGGTCAACCTGATCGGCAACAGCGTGCTGGCGCTGCTGCGCCACCCGGACCAGCTCGCGAAGCTCCGTGCGGACCCCTCGCTGCTGCCCGGCGCGGTCGAGGAGTTCCTGCGGTTCGAGGGGCCGATCAACATCGCGACCCTGCGGTTCACCGCGGAGCCCGTGCCGATCGGGGACGTCGAGATCCCGGCGAACGAGTTCGTGATGATCTCGCTGGTCGGTGCCAACCGGGACGGCGACCGGTTCGACGAGCCCGATCGTCTCGACGTGACCCGCCCGGCCGGTGGTCACCTGGCGTTCGGGCACGGCATCCACTACTGCGTCGGCGCGCCGCTGGCCCGGCTCGAAGCCGAAGTGGCCCTGGGCCGCCTGTTCGAGCGCTTTCCCGGGATCGAGCTGGACGGCGACCCGGGCGGACTCCGCTGGCGGGAGAGCACCCTGGTGCACGGCCTCGACGCGCTGCCGGTCGCGCTGCGCTGAGACGTCAGTGGCGATGGCGGTACACGACCACCGCCATCGCCACGCCCATCAGGCCGTGACCGACACCCATGAGCGCGCCACCGGTGATCAGGCCGGCCCAGTAGGGCACCAGCAGCAGGGCGAACGGCACGTACATCCACGCCGTCATCTCGATGATCGGGCGACGGCCGTGCCCGCGGAACCGCATCCACCCGGCCATCGGCAACGCCATCTCGGTCGCCATGATCAGGGCCCGCCAGCCGGTGTCGTCGAGCGCCGCGGACCAGCCGATCGCGGTCAGCCCGAGGCGGACGAGCGGGCCGAGAACGGTCATGCCCAGCCCCATCGCGATCCACATCTCGAGGTAGTGCAGCACGGCGCGGCGGGTGGCCGGCGAACGCCAGGTCAGTGCGGTCATCGCGGTCGCCTCCCTAGTGGATAGCTGAACTATCTATAATGGGAAGCTACCCTACCCATCAGGGGTACGTCCAGAGGAAGGGACGCCGCATGCGGATGGCCGAGCTGAGCCGGGAGTCAGGGGTTCCGGTCGCGACGATCAAGTACTACCAGCGCGAGGGGCTGCTCCCGCCCGGCGAGCTGACCAGTCCGAACCAGGCGCGCTACGGCGCGGCGCACGTGCGGCGGCTGAAGCTCGTCCGGGCCCTGCTGGAGATCGGGGGCCTGTCGATCGCGGCGGTGGGGGAGGTGCTGGCGGCGATCGACGAGCCGGCCACGTCGACGCACGACATCCTCGGCCTGGCCCAGCACGGCCTGCCGGCGGCCACGCAGGAGGTGACCGACGAGGAGCGGGCATGGGCGATGGGTCGCATCGAGGCGATGGCCGGGCGGCGGGGCTGGGAGGTGCACGCCGGGTCGCCGGTGGTCGAATCACTGGCCGGGGTCCTGTGCGCGTTGCGCCAGGTCGGTCACGAGTGGGTCCTGGACGAACTGGACACCTACGCCGCAGCCGCGGACACCGTCGCCGAGGCGGATGTGACCGCTGTGGCGAAGCTGGGGGCCACCGAGGCGGTCGTGGAGGGCGCTGTCGTCGGCACGGTGCTCGGCGACGCCCTGCTCGCCGCGCTCCGGCGGATGGCGCACGCGCAGGTTTCGCGGCGGCAGTTCTCCGTGTAGCCCGGGCATCTCGCCACCGGACAGCTCACTCGGTGACAATTCACCCGATCCAGGGTGAGCTGGACCACGGGCTCGATGGCTGACCACGAAAAGTGATCACTCGGGTCGATCTTCGATCAGACAAGTGACTTGCGCCCGGTGTGCCGCCGGCCATCCGTCACCACGCCTTGCCGTCTCTGTGATGACCCATTGTGAACAAAACGTGAGGATTTCTTTGCATATCGGACATCCAGGGCGTTTTTCGGTATCTGTGAAGCTACCGGCCGTCACTGCCGTCGGCCCGCTCGGTTCCTCCGCCCGTCGCGGAACTTCTCTTCACGGAGGCTTGAATGATCGACAACTCGGCTCGGGAGCGTGAGCACGCTCCGCCCCGCTCGTGGCGGTCCGCGCTGGACAACCTCCGCCACGACGCACCGGCCTCGCTGGTCGTCTTCCTGGTCGCGATCCCGCTGTCCCTGGGCATCGCGCTGGCCTCGGGTGCGCCCATCGTCGCCGGCCTGATCGCCGCGATCGTCGGTGGCGTCGTCGCCGGCGCGCTGGGCGGGTCACCGCTGCAGGTCAGCGGACCCGCGGCGGGGCTGACCGTTGTGATGGCGGACACGATCAACGAGTTCGGCTGGGCCGCCACCTGTGCGATCACCATGCTGGCCGGCGCACTGCAGATCCTGCTCGGGCTGAGCCGGATCGCGCGCGCCGCGCTCGCGCTCTCCCCGGCGATCGTGCACGGCATGCTCGCCGGCATCGGCGTCACGATCGTGCTATCGCAGCTCCCCATCGTCTTCGGCGCCACCGCGCGGAGCTCGCCGATCGACAACCTGCTGGCGCTGCCCGCGCAGATCCTCGACCCGCACGGCCCCGCGACCCTGATCGGCGTGGTCGCGCTCGGCATCGTGCTCGTGTGGGGCAAACTCCCCGCGGCGGTGCGGAAGGTGCCCGGCCCGCTGGCCGCGATCGTGATCGCGACGGTGCCGTCGGTCGTGGCGGGCATGAACGTGTCCCGTGTGGACGTTCCGGAGAACGTGCTGGACCTGACGTTCGTCCCGGAGTTCCCCGGCACGCGCTGGTTCGACTTCGCCGTCGCGGTCGTCACCATCGCGCTCGTCACCAGCGTCGCGAGCCTGCTCTCCGCGGTGGCCGTGGACAAGATGCACACCGGCCCGCGCGCCAACCTCGATCGCGAGCTGGTCGGCCAGGGCGCGGCGAACGTGGTGTCCGGCGCGTTCGGCGGTCTGCCGGTCGCCGGCGTGATCGTGCGCAGCTCGACGAACGTGCAGAGCGGCGCGCGGACGCGGGTTTCGGCGATCCTGCACGGCCTGTGGGTCCTGCTCTTCGTCGCGGTGCTTGCCGGGCTGCTGCGCAACATCCCGCTGGCGGCGCTCGCCGCGCTGCTGGTCCACGTCGGCGCGAAACTCGTGAACCCCGACCACATCAAGGAGTTGCGCCGCCACGGCGACCTGCCCGTGTACCTGGTCACCCTCGCCGGCGTGGTCGCGATCGACCTGCTCACTGGTGTCCTGATCGGTGTGGCGGTGGCCGCGCTGGTCATGCTGCGCCGTCTGCTGTGGTCCGGCATCCACGCCGAGCGCGACGGCGACCGGTGGCGCGTCGTCGTGGAGGGGGCGTTGTCCGCGCTCTCGATCCCGCGCCTGACCACAGTGCTCGGCGGCATCCCGCGCGGGACGACGGTGACCCTCGAACTCGTCGTGGACTACCTCGATCACGCCGCGTTCGACGCGCTGTCGGCCTGGCAGCACTCCCACGAGGAGGCCGGCGGTCAGGTGATCGTGGACGAGATCGGGCACCCCTGGTTCGAGCGGGGCAAGGCCGGCGAGCCGACCGTCCACAAGGGAAAGGCGCAGCGGATCGTGCCGCGCTGGTTCGCGCCCTGGTCCGAGTGGCAGCAGGCGTCCGCGGAGCCGCCGGTCGAGGTGCCGCGGCAGCGCCGGGGGCGGGACAGCTCGATGCGGCGCGGCATGCTCGAGTTCGAGCGGCGCACCTCGGAGCTGGTGCGGCCGATCCTGGGCAGGCTGGCCGACACCCAGCACCCGGAGACGCTGTTCATCACGTGCGGTGACGCGCGGATCGTGCCGAACCTGATCACCAGCAGCGGCCCCGGCGACCTGTTCACCGTCCGCAACATCGGCAATCTCGTGCCCGACCACGTGACCTGCGCGGACGGTGCGGACGCGTCGATCGGCGCCGCCGTCGAGTACGCGGTGGGGGTGCTGAAGGTGCGCGAGATCGTGGTCTGCGGCCACTCCTCGTGCGGGGCGATGAAGGCGCTGCTGACCGGCGCCCCGGACGGCGCGCCCGCGCTGCGGTCGTGGCTCAGGCACGCCGAGCCGAGTGTGGAGCGGGCCAGGACCCACCCGCCGATCCGCGTCGGGGACTCGCCGCCGGTGTCCGAGGCAGACCGCCTCGCGCTGCACAACGTCCTGCAGCAGCTGGACCGGCTGCGGGAGTACCCGGCGGTCGCCGCGGCCGAGGCCCGCGGCGAGGTCGACCTGGTCGGCATGTACTTCGAGGTCGGGGCCGCGCGGGTGCACCTGTACGACCCGAAGGCCGGCGCGTTCGTCTCCGCGGACGGCCTCGTGGCCGAACACGAGGAGGGCAACCCGATGGTCACGGGCTAGCCATACACCGGAAAGCCGCACGGCCGGCGCCGGTATTAGTGTCGAATCCCGTGAGCGTGCTGGTGGTGACCGGGACCGGGACCGGCGTCGGCAAGACCGCGGTGACCGCGGCCCTCGCCGCGCTCGCGCGCGCCGAGGGGCGGCGGGTCGCCGTGCTGAAACCCGCCCAGACCGGCGTGGGCCCGTCAGATCCCGGGGACGTGGACGAGGTGGCCCGGCTGGCCGGGGACGTCACGACACGCGAGCTGCGCCGCTACCCGGATCCGCTCGCCCCGGACGTCGCCGCGCGCCGCAGCGGTATCGCGCCGGTCGGTCCGGCGGAGGCGGCGCGGGCGGCGAGCGAGCTGGCCGAGTCCCACGACCTGGTGCTGGTCGAGGGCGCGGGCGGGCTGCTGGTCCGGTTCGACGCCGGCGGTGCGACCCTCGCCGACGTCGCGTGGGCGCTGTCGGCGCCGCTGCTCGTGGTCGCCGAAGCCGGCCTCGGGACGCTGAACGCTACGGCGCTGACCGCGGAGGTGGCGACCGCGCGCGGGCTGAACGTGCTCGGCGTGGTGATCGGGTCGTGGCCCGAGCGGCCGGACCTCGCCGCGCTGTGCAACGTCAGCGACCTGCCGGTGGCCGCAGGCTCGCCCCTCCTCGGCGCGCTGGCCGAGGGAGCGGGCGGCCTGGACCGGGCCGGGTTCCTGGAGGCCGCACGGGCGGGCCTGTCGCCGTGGTTCGGCGGTGATTTCGACGCCGAACGCTTCGACAAGGGCCTGTCCTCGCAGACGTGAGGCGCGCGGCACCCAGCGCCCGTCGTGGGTGTGCCGGTGACGGCGCCGGGCTGGACAGCGCGACGCGGCCGACACGGTGAGTACACGGGTGAGGCGACCGGCTAACCTCGTGGCGGCGGATCCACGCGGACGGAAAGGGGGCGCGGTGGCCGACTCGTCGCCGGTGCAGGCCAGGCCCGGAGCAGGCGGCCCGGAGCTGCCTGCCGTGCTGTTCGCCCGCAGGCCGCCACGCCCGCGCGTGGTCGTGAAGGCCGACCTGCTGCCCGCGGTCAGCCTGCTGTCGCTGATCGGGATCCTCGGCATCCCGCTGGGCTGGCTGTGGTCCCGCCTCGCGCCGCCGGAGCGGGTGCGCGTGTTCGACGCCGGCCAGCTGGTTCCGTTGCAGCTGGAAAGCTGGCACCGCTTCGACGCGCTGGCGGTCTACGCGCTGCTGGGGTTGGCCACCGGGCTGATCACCGGAGTCGCCGTGTGGATGCTGCGGGAGCGCCGCGGGCCGGTGGTGCTGATCGCCGCCGTGCTGGGCGGGCTGCTCGCCGCGTGGCTCGGCACGCAGATCGGGGTGGCGTTCGCCAACGGCCACTACGCCGTCACCAGCACACCGGCCGTCGGGGACGTGATCTCGCGGGCCCCGCGCATCGAGTCGATGTGGGTCCTGGTGGCCCAGCCGCTGGGCACCGCGCTGGCCTACGGGCTGCTCGCGGGGTGGAACGGCCGCGAGGACCTGGGCCGCAGGCTGGGCTGAACCACCCCGGAAAACGCGAACGGCCGGGACCCTGTCGGAGTCCCGGCCGTCCGGTGTCTCAGGCCGCCTCGGCGCGCCGGCGGGTCTGGCGGATCAGGCTCCGCCGCTCCCGCTCGGTCGTGCCGCCGAAAATGCCGTTGTCGAGACCGGCGTCCAGTGCGTAGGCCAAGCACTCGGCGCGCACCGGACAGCTCGCGCACACCGCCTTGGCCCGTGCGACCTGCCGGGCGCCCGGGCCCATTTCGGACACGGGGAAGAACAGCTCAGGGTCCTCGTCCCGGCAGGCGGCACGAGTACGCCAGTCGATCGCGTCACGGTTCATGGCGTGCCGCCTCCTCTCATGCGTTTGCGTGGTGCACCGGCGCTGGCGCGCCGGCACGGTGATGAGCGCACAACAGGGCCCATCTCGTTGTTCTCGCGATATCTGGGGTTGCCACACCGGGCGTGGATCAATCACCTTGATCCGCCGGGCCGGTGGCAGGGGCTGTTTGCAGCGCCGAAGGTCCAACGGTACCAGTGAGATCGTTGTTCCCCGGCGACCTGCGAAAACCTTGTGGCCAGCGTCTCAGTTCAGGCTGGCGGGCAGGCCCAGCTGGATCAACTCGGGCGGGGGAGCGGGCACCGCGCGCAGCTTCCGGAGGAAGCCGGCCTCGCGGCGCAGCATCTGGCTGACCATGCGCAGACGCCGCAGCGGCTGGGTCTCCTCGAGCAGCATCTGCCGGTCGGCGAGTGGCAGCAGGCAATCGGCCGCCAGCAGGTACGACAGCGGTCCGGGGCCGGTCTCGGGGCCGGGGGTGACCCAGTTGTCGCGGTGCCACGCCGCGTCGCAGTAGGCGGCGTGCGCGGACAGCGCGGCGTTGCGCAGGCCTTCCACCGCCCGCGCGGCACCGGCCGGCACCGGGGCGTCGTCGACCCACTCGATGGTGCCCACGAGGTAGGGCGCGCGGGCGTTGTCGATCTCCAGGACGCGGAACCGGCGCTCGCCGCGCGTGATGATGTCGAACCGGCCGTCGGGCAGCCGTTCGCTGTCACCGAGCAGGGCCGCGCACCCGATCCCGTGCACGTGGCCGAGGTCCTCCACCTCGCGCACGGCGGAGGTCCGGATCGCGACGATCCCGAATCGGCGATCCGGTACCGTCCCGGTCAGCAGGTCGACCGCGAGCTGCCGGTAGCGCGGCTCGAACAGGTGCAGCGGCAGCGTGGCGCCGGGGAGCAGGACGGTCTGCAGCGGGAAAAGGGGGATGATCTCTGTCGCTCTTTCCTGCCGCTCCGCATCCACGGCTACACGGTACGTCGATCCGGTGGTTCTCGCTCAGCGTCGGTTCAGCGCCGCCGGGGCGGCGGGCGGAACACGGCGAACGGGTCGGTCACCTGGATCCCCTTCCCCGTGAAGGAGAACAACGCGGCGGGACGGCCGCCGCTGCGGCCGGGCGCGGCGGTGTGGCCGGTGGCGGAGAGCAGCCCGCGGCGGGACAGCACACGCTGCAGGTTCGTGGCGTCCACCTTGTAGCCGAGCGCGGCCGAATACAGCTCGCGCAGGGCCGAAATGGTGAATTCCCGGGGCGCGAGCGCGAAGCCGACGTTGGTGTAGGACAGCTTGGAGCGCAGGCGGTCACGGGCGCGCAGCACGATGTCGTGGTGGTCGAACGCGGTGCGCGGGAGGTCGCCGACCGGGTGCCAGCGGGTGTCCTCGGGCACCTCCGGGTCGACGTCGGAGGGCACCAGGCCGAGGAACGCGGTGGCGACCACGCGCGGGCCGGGCACCCGGTCCGGTGCGCTGAACACCGCGAGCTGCTCGACGTGGCTCAACTGCCGGATGTCCACTTTCTCCGCGAGCTGGCGGCGGATGGAGGTCTCCACGTCCTCGTCGGGCCGCAGCCGCCCGCCGGGCAGTGACCAGCGTCCCACGTGCGGATCCAGCGCCCGGCGCCACAGCAGCACCTGCAGTGTGGCGGAACGCACTTGGAGGACCGCCGCCAAAACCTCGTGTGCCAGGGGGGCGCTGCTGTTAATATGGCTTCGCACGGTTTTCGATTGTAAGGCGAAAACCAGCGACGGGTCCAGGAGGGCCGATGACTGCAGCGACTGTGCAGGAGATGACCCCGTACGGCGGTGTCGAGCCGGACGAGGCGTGGGCGGAAGAGGTGCGCGAGCTGGCGCGGCAGCGGGATGCCGTGCTGCTGGCGCACAACTACCAGGCGCCGGCGATCCAGGACATCGCCGACCACACCGGGGACTCCCTCGCGCTGTCCCGGATCGCGGCGGCGAGCGACGCGTCGACGATCGTGTTCTGCGGCGTGCACTTCATGGCGGAGACCGCGAAGATCCTGGCGCCGGAGAAGACGGTGCTGATCCCCGACGCGCGCGCGGGCTGCTCACTGGCCGATTCCATCGACGCCGCCCAGCTGCGCGCGTGGAAGGCCGAACACCCCGGCGCGGTGGTGGTGTCCTATGTGAACACCACGGCCGAGGTCAAGGCGGAGACCGACATCTGTTGCACGTCGTCCAACGCCGTCGACGTGGTGGCCTCCATCCCGGCCGACCGCGAGGTGCTGTTCTGCCCGGACCAGTTCCTGGGTGCGCACGTCAAGCGCAAGACCGGGCGCGAGAACCTGCGCATCTGGGCGGGCGAGTGCCACGTGCACGCCGGCATCAACGGCCCCGAGCTGGCCGAGCGCGCCGCCGCGAACCCGGACGCCGACCTGTTCATCCACCCCGAGTGCGGCTGCGCCACCTCGGCGCTCTACCTCGCCGGGGAGGGCGCGGTGCCCGCGGACAAGGTGAAGATCCTGTCCACTGGCGACATGGTGCACGAAGCCCGCGCCACCAGGGCGAAGTCGGTGCTGGTCGCCACCGAGGTGGGCATGCTGCACCAGCTGCGCAAGGCGGCGCCGGGCATCGACTTCCGCGCGGTGAACGACCGCGCGTCCTGCGCGTACATGAAGATGATCACGCCGGCCGCGCTGCTGCGCGGGCTGCGCGAAGGCGCCGACGAGGTGCACGTCGACCCGGAGACCGCCGCCAGGGCCCGCGCCTCGGTGCAGCGGATGATCGAGATCGGGCAGCCCGGCGGCGGCGAATGACCCGCCCGGTTATCGACGATCAGACGAAAACCCCGTGCTGGGAGGCTCGCGCGGATCTGGTGGTGCTCGGCAGCGGCGTCGCCGGGCTGACCGCCGCGATCCGCGCGCAGGAGCTCGGCCTGCGGGTGCTGGTCGTGACGAAGGCGGCGGTCGGCGACGGCAACACGCGCTGGGCACAAGGTGGTGTCGCCGTGGTGCTCGAGGGCGAGCACGACGAGGGTGACTCCGTCTCCCGGCACGCCGACGACACGGTGATCGCGGGCGCCGGCCTGTGCGACGCCGACGCGGTCGATGCCGTCGTGTCCCGCGGTCCCCGTGCCGTGTCCTGGCTGCGGTCGTCCGGCGCGCGGTTCGACCCCGGCGCGAGCGGGCTGCTGGCCCGCACCCGCGAGGGCGGGCACAGCGCGTTCCGGGTCATCCACGCCGGCGGCGACGCGACCGGCGCGGAGGTCGAGCGGACGCTCGTCGCCGAGGCCACCGGGCGCCGCCTGCCAGTGCTGGAGCGGCACATCGCGGTCGACGCGTTGCGCACGCCGCGCGGCGACGTCGCCGGGGTGACCGTGCTCGACCCGGAGGGGCGGCCGGGCGTGCTGCGCGCGCCCGCGGTCCTGCTCGCCACCGGCGGCATGGGCCAGCTCTACCAGGCCACCTCGAACCCGGAGATCGCCACCGGCGACGGCGTCGCGCTCGGGTTGCGGGCCGGCGCGGTCGCCGCCGACCTCGAGTTCGTGCAGTTTCACCCGACCGTGCTCTACACGCCGGGTGCGCGGGGCCGTTGCCCGCTGGTCACCGAGGCCGTGCGCGGCGAGGGGGCGGTGCTCGTCGACGGAGCGGGGGCGTCGGTCATGCAGGGCGTGCACCCGCTGGGCGACCTCGCGCCGCGCGACGTGGTGTCCGGTGCGATCACGCGGCGGCTCGCGTCCGCACCGGGCGGGATCGACGACCACGTGTTCCTCGACGCCACGGGTGTGCCCGGGTTCGCGCACCGGTTCCCGACGGTCTTCGCGGCCTGCCGGGCCATCGGTGTCGACCCCGCGCGGGACCCGATCCCGGTGACCCCGGCGGCGCACTTCGCCTGCGGCGGGATCGTGGCCGGCACGGACGGCCGCACCGGTGTCACCGGCCTGTACGCGGCCGGTGAGGTCGCGCGGACCGGCTTGCACGGCGCGAACCGGCTGGCGTCGAACAGCCTGTTGGAGGGGCTGGTCACGGGAGGGGCCGCCGCGGAGGCGGTGGCCGCCGACCTCGCCGCGGGCCTGCTGGGCGACCCGCGGCAGGCGTCCGCACCGGCGTGGGGGTGGGTGCGGATCGCCGAGCGGGACGCGCTGCAGCGCGCGATGAGCCGGTACGCCGCGATCGGCCGGGACGCGGAAGGGCTGGCGGTGGCCGGTTCCGTCCTCGACCTGTCGGCATCGGACGGTCCACTGCGGACGCACGCGGACGTCGAGAACGCGGCGCTCACCCTGGTGGCCCAGGCGTTGCTCGCGGCCGCGGCCCGCCGCGAGGAGTCGCGCGGCTGCCACGTGCGCAGCGACCACCCGCACCGCGACGACGTGCGGTGGCAGCGCAGCCAGCTCATCCGCCTCAACCCGTCGGGCCAGCCGGTGCTGGCCGACCCCGTCTGCACCGAAGGAGTGGCATGACCCTGGACCTGGAGGACGCCCGCCGCGTCGTGGAGGTCGCGCTGGCCGAGGACCTGCGGTACGGCCCCGACGCGACCACCGCCGCGACCGTGCCGGCCGAGACGACCGCGGTCGCCGAGATCACCCCGCGCGCCGACGGCACCTTCGCCGGCGGCCCGGTGGCGCTGATCGTGTTCGACGCCGTGCTCGGCTCCGGTTACCAGGTGCTCGACCGCGCCGAGGACGGCACCCGGCTGGTGGCGGGCAAGCCCGCGCTCGTCGTGCGCGGGCCGGTGCGCGGGTTGCTCACGGCCGAACGGACCGCGCTGAACCTGCTGTGCCACCTGTCCGGTGTCGCCACCGCGACGGCCGCGTGGGTGTCCGCTGTGGACGGTACCGGGTGTGCGATCCGGGACTCCCGCAAGACGTTGCCGGGCCTGCGGCTGCTGGAGAAGTACGCGGTGCGCTGCGGTGGCGGCGTGAACCACCGGATGGGCCTCGGTGACGCCGTGCTCATCAAGGACAACCACGTCGTCGCCGCGGGTTCGGTGACGGCCGCGCTGGCCGCC
Organism: Amycolatopsis thermophila; assembly: GCF_030814215.1. Classification (NCBI taxonomy): domain Bacteria; kingdom Bacillati; phylum Actinomycetota; class Actinomycetes; order Pseudonocardiales; family Pseudonocardiaceae; genus Amycolatopsis; species Amycolatopsis thermophila. The sequence goes on from NZ_JAUSUT010000001.1 coordinate 3,967,912, forward strand.
GCGCGCGAGCACGCGCCCGGGCTGCCGTGCGAGGTCGAGGTGGACACGCTCGACCAGCTCACCGAAGCGCTCGAGGCGTCCGCCGACGAGGTCCTGCTCGACAACTTCACCCCCGAGCAGTGCGCGGAAGCGGTGCGCCGCAAGGACGAGCTGTCGCCCAAGACCCGGCTCGAGGCCTCCGGCGGCCTGCGGCTGCCCCACGCGCGCGCCTACGCCGAGACCGGCGTGGACTACCTGTCGGTCGGCGCGCTGACCCATTCCTCGCCCGCGCTCGACCTCGGGATGGATCTCCGCTGAACCTTGTCCCTCCTTCCCCGGGCTTGCTATGACTAGGGGTCCGGGGGAGGAAGGAACGGGCATGGCGGCCAACTTCCTGCTGACCTTGCTGAGCAAGGGTGCGGGAGTGCTGGCGTCCACGCCCCCCGAACTGCCGGACGAGATCGACGATCCGGAGCCGGTGTCCGCGCTCCGGCGGATCGGCGCCGTCGCCGCGAGCAGCACCGACGGTCCGCGGTCGTCACTGATGGTGCGCGCGACGCGCTACGCCGTGCTGCTGCCGCTCGTCTACCGCATCGGGACGCTGCCGATCGCGTGGGTGTGGCTCGTCGCCGCCTACGGCCCGCTGCCCGCGGCGACGATCGTGGCGTGGGTGGGGGTGGTGGCGAACCTGGCCGGGCTGGTGTGGGTGCTGCGGGTGCCCGACCGCGACGGGCGCACGACCCGGCTGGTGCTGGGCGCGGATCTGGTGTTCGCGCTGGCGGGCGGGGTGCTGGTGAGCGCGGTCGCGCCGGCGTCGCTGTACTGGGCGGCGGCGTGGATACCGTTCCTGAACTGGACCGGGACGGTCGGGCTGTGGACGATGTGCCGCGGGGTGCCGGCGGGGGTGACGCTGGTGGTGCTGGGCGTGCCGGTCCAGCTGGGACTGCTCGCGCTCGGCGGCCAGCTGCCGATGTGGGTGCCCGCGCTCATCGGCGGTACGGGCACGGCGCTGGTTGCGGTGGTCGTGGCGGCCGGGACGCTGGTGCTGCTGGGCGTGGCGACGCGGCTGGCGCTGGCGATCGGCATGCGGCTCGGGGTGTCCGGCGAGCGGGCGCGGACGGAGCGCGCGCTGCACGACACGGTGTTGCAGGCGCTCGAAGCGATGGCGATGCGCGGCCCGGGTGACGCGGACGATCCCGCGGGCGCGCTGGCGCGGGTGCGTGCGCAGGCCCGGGCACAGGCAGGGGAGGTGCGTCGCGGGATCGGGGCACCCGGTGGGCAGGGCGAGGGGCTGGCCGCGGAGCTGACCGGGCTGGCGACCGAGATGGCGCGAGAGGGGCTGCGGGCGAAGCTGGCGCTGACCGACCTGGCCGGCGACACCCTGACCGAAGCCCGGCGAGCGGCCGTCCGCGACGCGGCCCGCGAGGCGCTGCGGAACACGCTGAAACACGCCGGCACCCGGGAAGTCGTGATACGCCTGGCCGAACACGACGGCGGGATCGCCGTGGTGATCCGCGACCACGGCGTCGGCTACGACGAGGACCAGCGACCCGCGGGCTTCGGGGTGAGCTCGTCGATGAAGGCGCGGCTCACCGAGGCCGGCGGCTGGTGCCGGATCGACTCGAAGCCTGGGCACGGCACGCGGGTGACGTTGTGGGTGCCGCGGTAGCTGCGGCGCGGGTGTCGCCCTTCTCGTCCGGCAGGACCTCGGAGTAGGCCAGCCGGGAGTCTTTTCACGTCCCTAGCGCATTTCGCCCGCGCTACCAGGGCAGGTGCGCGTTCGTCTGCTTGACCAGCTCCGCCAGCTCAGGCAGTTCCCGCACCTCGCGGCCCGCGGCGCGCAGCGTTTCCGCCCCGACGCAGTCCACGAACAGGTTCGGCTCGCGCCAGGCGAACACCACCCGCGGGATGCCGGCGTCGAGGATGTGCTGCGTGCACGAAACGGGCCGGGAGGCCCGCGCGCTGCACGGTTCCAGCGACGTGTAGATCGTCGCCCCGTCGAGCGGGTCGCCGGGCCGCAGCTTCGCGATCGCCACTTCTTCCGCGTGGTCGTGCGGGTCCGTCTCGCCCGAATAGCCCGTGGCCAGCACCTCGTCGTCCGCGGAGACCACGATCGCTCCCACGCGGAACGTCGTCGACGGCGGGCACCGCTCCGCCAGTGCGATCGCCTCCCGCAGCCGCGCGTGATCCCTCGCCGCCTGGCCCAGGTGGTAGCGCATGAACACCACGTCACCGATCCGGCGCGTCTCGGTCAGCTGCAGGCGCCCCGGCGGGAACCGGCCGGGGCCGACGAACCGCGGCGCCGCCGCCTCGCCCACGAACACCGGCGCGATCGCCAGGTGCAGCTCGTCGACCACGCCCGCCGTGAGGAACAGCGTGTGGACCGCCCCGCCGCCCTCCACCATCAGCCGCTCCACGCCGCGCCCGGCCAGATCGGCCAGCACGTGGTGCAGGTCGAGGGGATCACCGCCGTCCACGACCGTCGCCACCGCGCCCAGCCGCGAGCGCACCCCCGGAACCGCCGCGGACGGGGTGTAGACCAGCTTCTCGACGTCCCCGGTGGTGAAGAAGTTCGCCGCGGGGTCGAGGTCGCCGCTCTCGGTGATGGTGACCTTCGCCGGGGTCGCGCGCCCGGACCGCACCAGCAGCCGCGGGTTGTCGGTGCGGATCGTGCCCGCGCCCACCAGGATGGCGTCCACGCTCGCGCGCACGTCGTCGACGCGCGCGAAGTCCTCCTCGTTGGACAGCAGGAGCCGCCGGTCGCTGGTGTCGTCGAGGTAGCCGTCCAGGGAGACCGCCGCGGAGGCGAGGACGTAAGGTCGCCGGGTCACCTGCCGGAGTCTGCCATCCCGGATGGCGGACCGCGTTGACACCGGAGTCCGCGGGCACTTTCGTGCAGGGTGGAACCGTTCACCGGGCGCTGGGGGTCGAGCTGTGTCGAACGCCGCCGCGGTGTTGGCCGCGATCAGGCGCGAGGGACCGTTGTCGCGCGCCGCGATCGCCGAGCTGACGTCGCTGAGCATGCCGACGGTCAGCCGTCAGGTCGCCGCGCTCACCGAGGCCCGGCTGGTCCGCGACGTGCCCGACCTGGCGCGGGTCGGCGCGGTCGGCCGCCCGCGGGTGCCGGTCGACATCGACGACACCGTCCTGGCCGCGTGCGGGGTGCACGTCGGCGTCCGCACCACCACGTTCGGTCTCGTCGACCTGCGCGGACGGCTGGTCGGCAGCGAGCGGGTCTCCACGCCGCGGGGCAGCGCCGAAGACGGTCTGGCGTTCCTCGCCGCGAAGGTCCGCGCGTTCCTGCGCCGCTGGCGGGACCGCCGGGTCGTCGGGCTGGGGCTCGCCACCGGCGGCCAGGTCGACGTCGCCCGCGGGCTGGTCACGCACGAACGGCTGGGCTGGCACCGCGTCCCCGCCGGCACCGTGCTGTCGCGCGGGACCGGGCTGCCGGTCCACGTCGACGGTCACGTGCCCGCGATGGCGCACGCCGAACTGCTCTTCGGCGAGGGCAAGCAGTACCCGAGCCTGCTCTACTTCTACGCCCGCCAGGTGGTCGGCGCCGCGATCGTCGTCGACGGCGTCCTGCACCGCGGGCCCGGCCAGGCCGGGACGATCGCGCACCTGCCGATCGGCGGCGACGTGCGGTGCCCGTGCGGGCGCACCGGCTGCCTCGAGGCGACGATCAACGCCCAGACCGACCGGGGCGCCTTCGCCGAGCGGGCCGCGACGATGGGCCGTGCGGTGGCGATCCTGCGCGACCTCGTCAACCCCGACCACGTCGTCCTCGGCGGCCAGAACATCACCGACGCGCCCGAGCACCTGGCGACCCTGCTGCACACCTTCGCGGCGACGACGGCGCTGCCCGGGACCGACCTGGTGACGGTCACCAGGTTCGGCCCGGACGTGCAGGCCGTCGCCGCGTGCACCGGCGTCCTGGCCGGCGTCTACACCGACCCGACCCCGTTGATGGACTAGGTGATGCCCTCGAAGTCGGTGATTCGACCTGGTTTGATCTTGGGTTGTGGTGCGTCGGCATGAGTTGTCTGATGAGCAGTGGCAGGTGATCGAGCCGTTGCTGCCGGTGTCGGAGACGAAGGGACACAACCGGTTCTGGCGCTGGTCACGCACCGGCACTCTGTCCGCCCTGGTGGGCGCAGGTTCGTGTGATCGCCGAGGCGGTTGACGAACTCGACCGCGAGGTCTCGGTCGATTCCAGCATCGTGCGGGCGCATGAGCACGCTGCCGATCCACCTCGCCTGCGACGGCCACGGACGGTCCTTGTCGATCCTGTTGACCGGCGGCAACGTCTACGACTGCACCCTGTTCCCGCAGGTCAGGGCAGGCATCGACGTCCGCCGGCCGGGCCCGGGCCGTCCGCCGACCCGGTCGAGCAGGGGTCTGGCCGACAAGGGCTACTCCAGCCGCGCCATCCGCTCTTACCGGCGCCGACGGCGCATCCCAGCGACCATTCCCGAACGCCGGGACCAGCAGGCCAACCGGCCGCGCTGCCTACACACGCCGCACCATCATCGAACGATGCGTCAACCGCCTCAAACAGTTCCGCGCCATCGCCACCCGATTCGACAAGACCGCCACCTCCTACCGGAGCACGATCGACCTGGCCACACTGCTCAGCTGGCGTTGAGGACAGGGCCTAGGGGTACCGGCGCAGGTGTCCCCCTTCTCGTCCGGACCGGCGACGGCGCCGATCTTCACGACCGGTCAGCGGGGCAGCGCGAGCGGCAGCGTGCGCCGCACGGCGGAGGCGTGCCGCCCGTACAACGGGACGACCGGCACGTCGAGGTCGCGGGCGCGCGGCGGGCGCCGCGTACCGGCCATCCGCAGCGTCACGTCCTCGGCCAGCCGCCCGAAGCGGGTGCGCCGCAGCGTGCAGGAGGCGACGGTCATCGCCGCGTCCGCTGCGGTCGCCGTCAGCAGCACGGGCACGTCGTCCCGGGTCAGCGGCGCGAACCCGGCCTGGGCCGCGCTGCCCGCCGACCACGCCCGCCAGCCGTCGGTCACCCGGGTGCGGGCCGGGAACTCCGTGCCGAGGCTGGCGCGCAGCTCGGTGGCCAGCTCGCCGACCTCCAGCAGCGTGCTCCCGTACCCGGCCTTGGCGAGCGCACCCATCAGCGCCAGCGCGGCACGCGTGGTGGCCCGCAGCTCGCCTGGCTCGCCCCCACCGCGAGCCAGCGCGGCCAGCGGGGCCTCGCTCGACCGGTACCGCACCGCCACCAGGTAGGTGCGCTCGCCGTAGCTGGTGCGCACCAGCAGTTGCGCACCGGCCAGCGGGATCTCCGGGTTGTCGCACGCCGCGCGCATCAGGTCGAGCACCTTCGCGACATCGGGCTCGACCCCCTCACGCAGCCGGATGACCGCCGTCCAGCCGTCCCCGACCCCGGCCACCCCGAACCGGTTGCCCGCGCGGTCGACGTGCTGCCGGAGCCGGAAGTCGTGCGCGAGCACGCGCAGCGGGTCCGGAGCCAGGCGGCGTTCGTCGTGCTGCAGCAGCCGGAACGACACCCAGGTCAGCGCCCACCCGGCGAGGTGCCTGCCGGCGAACCGGACCGAGGTCGCGGCGATCACCACCAGCGCCAGGACGGTGACGACGACCTTCGCGGGCAACGCGTCCTCGACCGCGAGCAGCACCGCGATCAGCGCGCATTCCCACACCGCGACCTGGGCGAAGGAGATGGGCAGCAGGAAGGGCGCCAAGGTGGTCCGGCGGGGCCGGTGTGCTCGGGGTCCCGTCCCGCCACCGGCGGAGACCCCCGCGTCGGCAGCGGTCAACTCGCTTCTCCTTGCTCCTGGTACAGAATAACCGGGGAACCGGCTTTCGCTGCCGGGAAAAATGCCCACAGGGAGCGAGGCGACATGGCCGCGAGCGAGGGCGGGCCCATCCGGGTCGGCGTCGTCGAGGACCACCCGCTGTACCGCTACGCGGTCGCGAACGTCCTGTCCGAAGCGCCCGGCATCGAACTGGGGCCCGTCGCGGAGTCGGTCGCGGACTTCGCCGCGGCGCACGAGCCCGCCGGGTGCGTCGTCGTGCTCGACCTCAAGCTGCGCGGCGTCACCGACTCGCAGGCGGTCCAGGAGATCGTGCGCCTGGGGCACAACGTGCTCGTGGTGTCCGCGCACGCCGGGCAGGAGGAGGTGCTGGGCGCGATCTCCGCGGGCGCTCGCGGTTACCTGTCCAAGGACGCCGACGGCGACGACATCGTGCGCGCGGTCCGCGAGATCGCGGCGGGCAACTCCTACGTCTCGCCGACGCTCGCGTCCTACCTGCTCGACTCGACGCGCCCGCGGGCGGGCGTGAAGAGCGTGCTGTCCGACCGGGAGCGGCAGGTGCTGTCGCTGGTCGCGGCGGGGGAGCGGGACGCCGACATCGCCGAGGCCATGTCGATCAGCGTCCGCACCGTCCGCAGCTACCTGGACCGGATCCGCGACAAGACGGGCCGCCGCCGCCGGCCGGAACTCACCCGCCTGGCGATCGAGGAAGGGATGGCCTAGCGCCGGTCTCCGCGGTGATCGGCCTCCGATCAGGGCTCGATGACCAGGGCGGCGATCCTTCCCTCCCGCAGGGTGAAGCGGTACCGCAGGTCGACGACGTTGCCGGGGAAGTCGCCCTCCAGACGGTGGGTCGCCACGTAGTGGTCGTCGTCGACGCGTTCGGTGGCGATGAGCGTGGTGGTGTAGGTGTACCCACCGCCCGCCCGCTGGAGCCAGTCGCGGATCTCGGCCGGTCCCCGGTGGATGTGGCCCTCGTCGGTGACGGTCGCGTCGTCGGTGAACCGTCCCAGCGCGGTCTCGGTGTCGCGGGAGGAGTGGGCGGCCAGGTACGAGGTGATCACTTCGGGAAGTGCGATGGTCATGACTGCTCCGTTCGTCAGCCGACGGTGGGGACGGTCCCGCCGTCGATGGTGTATTCGCCGCCGGTGATGGCGGCCGCGCGGTCGGAAACGAGGAACGCGACGAGTTCGGCCACCTCGGCGGGCTCGGCCGGGCGGCCGAGCGGGATGCCGCCGAGGGAATCCATGAGCCGCGACAGCGCCTGCTCCGGGGAGCAGCGGTGCGCGGCGGACATCCGTTCGATCAGGGCGTCGGCCGCGCTCGTCCGGATGAACCCGGGCGAGACGACGTTGACGCGGACACCCCGCGGGCCGACCTCGTTGGCGAGTCCCTTGCTGTAGGTGGTGAGCGCGGCCTTGGCGGCGGCGTACCCGAGTGTCCCGTCGTACAACGGAAGGCGCCGCTGGATGGACGAAACGTGCACCACCGCGCCGCGGCCGGCCTCCAGCATCGCCGGGAGCAGGGTGCGGTCCAGGCGGACGGCGGCCAGCAGGTTGAGCCGCAGCTCGGTGTCCCAGTCCCGGTCGGTGAGCACGGCGAACCCGCCGGGCGGCGCGCTGGACCCGCCGAGTGTGTGCACGAGGATGTCCACCCCGCCGAGCTCCTGGCGCACACCCTCGGCGACGGTGGCGATGCCTTCCGGGGTGGTGAGGTCGGCGCGGCGGAACAAGCCGGCGCCGGGCGGGCGGGTGCGCGCGACCGAGAGGACCGTCGCCCCGCGGTCGCGCAGGCGGGAGGCGATGGCGGCGCCGGTGCCCTTGCTCGCGCCGGTGACGACGGCTCGCCGGCCGTCGAGCCGTTCGGTTGTCGGGTTCGTCATGCCCCGAGCGTGTGGTCTCTCCCGGGGCGAGGGTCAAGCGCGGTCGACTCTCCCCCGGGGAGAGGGTGCACAGTGGCGGTATGCGCCGTGGCCTCACGATCGGGGAATTCGCCCAGCTCACGCACCTGAGCGTGCGCACCTTGCGCCGTTATCACGAAGCCGGCCTGCTCGAACCGGCTTCGGTCGACGCGGCGACCGGCTATCGCTACTACGCCACCGCGCAGATCCCGGACGCGCAGGTGATCCACCGGCTGCGGGAGCTGGACATGCCGCTGGCCGACGTGAAGCGGATCCTGGCCACGGAGGACCCGGAAGCCCGCGCCGAGCTGACCGCGGAGCACCTGCGGCGGCTGGAAGCGCAGCTGGACCGGACGCGGGCCGCGGTCGCGTCGTTGCGGCAGCTGTTGCGGCCCGACGTCGAGCGGCTGGCGGTCGAGCTGCGGTCGGTACCGTCGCGCACCGTCGCCGCCGTCCGCGGAACCGTCGCCAGGGAGGACGTGCTGACGTGGTACGCCGAGGCGATGTCCGAACTCGACGCGGCCGTGGCCGGGCACGAGTGCGGGGGACCGCCCGGTGGCGTGTACGACAACGAGTTGTTCACCACGGGCCGCGGCACGATGGTGATCTACCGGCCGGCGTCCGGCTTCTCGCCCGGCGGACGCGTGATCCGGCACGTGCTGCCCGCCACCGAGCTCGCGGTCGCGGTGCACCGGGGGCCGCACGACGACATCGACGTCACGTACGGCCGGCTCGGTGCCTGGGTCGTGGAGCACGCGCTCGCCGTCGACGGGCCGGTTCACGAAACCTACGTTCGCGGCCCCCGTGACGACGCTGCCCCGGAGACCTGGCGCACCGAGATCGGCTGGCCGGTCTTCCGGCTCTCACCCGTCTCCGGGACCCCGCAGCGCCCCGGCCACAACTAGAGCCGCCGGTTCGCCAGCGCACCGGTCGCGTTGCGGGCCTTGTCCGCGACCGCCGGGTCGATGTCCACGACGACCGACTCCGGCCCCGCGCCCAGCTGCGCGTGCACGCGCCCGAACCCGTCCGCCACCGTCGAGTACCCGATGCCGGTCGGCGCCTTCGGGTTCACCTCGACACCGGCCGCGACCGGGTCGGCCTGGCCGCAGCCCAGCACCCAGCAGCCGGAGTCGAGCGCCCGCGCCCGCACCAGCACCTCCCACTGGTCCCGCTTGCCCTCGCCCGCGCCCCACGACGTCGGCAGCAGGACCGCGGACGCGCCCCGGTCGGCCAGTGCGCGGAACAGCTCCGGGAACCGCACGTCGTAGCAGGTGGCGAAGCCCAGGGTGACACCGTCGACCTCGACGGTGACCGGCGAGGAGCCCGGCGCGACCGTGTCCGACTCGCGGAACCCGAACGCGTCGTAGAGGTGGATCTTGTCGTAGCCGAGGTGGTGCCCGAGCCCGGTGATGAGCAGCGTGTTGCGCACCCGCCCGTCGTCGTGGGGCGTGAACATGCCGGCGACCACGAGCACGCCGTGCTCGTCGGCGATCGCCGCGACCGACTTGGCCCACGGGCCGTCCAGCGGTTCGGCGACCGGACCGAGCGGCACCCCGAACCGCGCCATCGCCGCCTCCGGGAACACGACGACCCGCGCCCCCTCGCCCGCCGCGCGCGCCACGCCCTCGCGGATCGGGGCGAGGTTCTCCGCGGGCTCGGCACTCGATGTGAGCTGGCACAAGCCGATCCGGAGCACGGGCTACCTCCCTGGTCGTCGTCAACGTTCCAACTCGTACCCTAGACCCATGTTGAACCGCATCGACCTGCGTGGACGCGTGCCGTCCGCCACGGAACTCCGAGCCACGCTCCCGCGTGCCGAGATCGACGTGGACGCGGCGCTGCATCAGGTCCGCCCGGTGGTCGAGGCGGTCCGCGAGCGCGGGGTCGAGGCGGTGCTGGAGTACACCGAGCGCTTCGACAAGGTGCGCCCGGCGGGCGTCCGCGTGCCGCGCGCCGAGATCGAGTCCGCGCTGACCACGCTCGACCCGGCCGTGCGCGCCGCGCTGGAGGAGTCGATCGACCGGGCCCGCAGGGTGCACGCCGACCAGCGCCGCACGGACGTGACCACGACGGTCGCCGAGGGCGGCACGGTCACCGAGCGCTGGGTCCCGGTCGAGCGCGTCGGCCTCTACGCGCCCGGCGGCCTGGCGGTGTACCCGTCGAGCGTGGTGATGAACGTCGTCCCGGCGCAGGTCGCGGGCGTCGGCTCGCTGGTGCTGTGCTCGCCGCCGCAGGCCGAGTTCGGCGGCTTGCCGCACCCGACGATCCTGGCCGCGGCGGCGCTGCTGGGCGTCGACGAGGTGTGGGCGGTCGGCGGCGCGCAGGCCGTCGCGCTGCTGGCCTACGGCGGCACCGACACCGACGGCGCCGAGCTGGTCCCGGTCGACCTGGTCACCGGCCCCGGCAACATCTACCTGACCGCCGCCAAGCGCCTGCTGCGCGGCCTGATCGGCATCGACTCCGAGGCGGGCCCGACGGAGATCGCGATCCTGGCCGACGAGACGGCCGACCCGGTGCACGTGGCGGCCGACCTGGTGAGCCAGGCCGAGCACGACCCGCTCGCCGCGAGCGTGCTGGTGACCACGTCGGAGGAGCTGGCCGACGCCGTCGACAAGGAGCTCGCCGTCCGCGTCGCCGCGACCAAGCACGCCGAGCGCATCGGCGAAGCGCTGCGCGGCAAGCAGTCCGGTACCGTGCTCGTGTCCACTGTGGACGAGGGGCTGCGCGTCGTGGACGCCTACGCGGCCGAGCACCTGGAGATCCAGACGGCCGACTCGCGGGCGGTCGCCGCGCGCGTGCGCAACGCGGGCGCGGTGTTCGTCGGCCCGTACGCGCCGGTCTCGCTCGGCGACTACTGCGCGGGTTCGAACCACGTGCTCCCGACCGGCGGCTACGCGCGGCACTCGTCGGGCCTGTCGGTGCAGAGCTTCCTGCGCGGCATCCACGTCATCGACTACAGCGAGGAGGCGTTGCGCGAGGTGGCCGGCAAGGTCGTCTCGCTGGCCAACGCCGAAGACCTGCCCGCACACGGGGAAGCGGTCACCGCCCGTTTCCCGGGAGGAGCCGCGTGAGTTCCGACGACGTCCGTCTCGAGGACCTGCCGCTGCGCGAGGACCTGCGGGGCCGCAGCCCCTACGGTGCGCCGCAGCTCGACGTCCCGGTCCGGCTCAACACCAACGAGAACCCCTACCCGCCGCCGCAGGCCCTGGTCGACGACGTCACCGAGGCCGTCCGCGAGGTGGCCGCGGGCCTGCACCGCTACCCGGACCGCGACGCGATCGCCCTGCGCCAGGACCTCGCCGCGTACCTGTCGGGCGCGACCGGGGTGCGGCTGACCGAGCGGAACCTGTGGGCTGCCAACGGGTCCAACGAGGTGCTGCAGCAGATCCTGCAGGCCTTCGGCGGCCCCGGCCGTAGCGCGCTGGGCTTCGAGCCGTCGTACTCGATGCACCCGATCATCGCGGCCGGCACCCGCACCGACTGGGTCGCCACCCCGCGGCGCGACGACTTCACGCTCGACACCGAGGCCGCGGCCCGGATCGTGCGCGAGCGTCAGCCCGACGTCGTGTTCGTCACCAGCCCGAACAACCCGACCGGCGGGTCGATCCCGTTCGGCGAGCTGGAGCTGGTGCTGCGCGCCGCGCCGGGCATCGTCGTGGTGGACGAGGCGTACGCGGAGTTCTCGTCGCAGCGCAGCGCGGTCGAGCTGATCGAGGCCTACCCCGCGCAGCTGATCGTGTCCCGCACGATGAGCAAGGCGTTCGCGTTCGCCGGCGGCCGGCTCGGCTACCTCGCGGCCGCTCCGGCGGTGATCGACGCGCTGCAGCTGGTGCGCCTGCCCTACCACCTGTCCCTGCTGACGCAGGCGGCTGCGCGCGCGGCGCTGCGGCACGCGGACGAGACGCTGGCGTCGGTCGCGAAACTCGCGGCCGAACGCGAGCGGGTCGTCGAGGGCCTGCTGGGCCTGGGGTTCACCCCGGTGCCCAGCGACGCCAACTTCATCCTGTTCGGCCGCTTCGCCGACGCGCGCGCGAGCTGGCAGGCCTACGTGGACAACGGGGTGCTGATCCGCGACGTCGGCATCGAAGGGCACCTGCGGGTGACCGTCGGCACCCCGGAGGAGAACGACGCCTTCCTGGCGGCGAGCAAGGAGGTCCCGCGGTGAGCCGCGTCGGCAAGGTTTCCCGGACCACCAAGGAGTCCTCGATCACCGTGGTGGTCGACCTCGACGGCACCGGCCAGGTGGAGGTGTCCACCGGGGTGCCGTTCTACGACCACATGCTCAACTCGTTCGGCGTGCACGGCTCGCTCGACCTGAAGATCGACGCGACCGGCGACATCGAGATCGACGCGCACCACACGGTCGAGGACACCGCGATCGTGCTCGGGCAGGCGATCCGCCAGGCGCTCGGCGACAAGTCGGGCATCCGCCGCTTCGGCGACGCGTGGATCCCGATGGACGAGACGCTGGCCCACGCCGCGATCGACGTGTCCGGGCGTCCGTACTGCGTGCACGTGGGCGAGCCGGAGCAGTTCAACACGTTCACCATCGGCGGGAACTACCCGTTCGTGCTGACCCGGCACGTGTTCGACTCGCTGTCGTTCCACGCGCAGATCGCGTTGCACGTGCGGGTCGTCCACGGCCGCGACCCGCACCACATCGCCGAGGCGCAGTACAAGGCGGTCGCCCGTGCGCTGCGCGCCGCGACCGAGCCCGACCCGCGCGCGGGTGGCATCCCGTCGACGAAGGGTGTCCTGTGAGCAAGGAGCTCGTGGCCGTTCTCCTGCTCGCGCTGGGCGGTTTCCTCGTCGGCGGTGTTTACAGCACGTGGAAGACGGCCAAGGTGCTCGCGACCCTGTTGCTGGTCGCGGCACTCCTGGCCGTCGGTGGCGCCATCGCCTGGCTGGTCAGCTAGCTGCGCGCCCCTTGCAGCTCGCGCCGGTCGTCGAGGTGCTTCTTCAGGTTCTCGCCCTCGACGTCCACGTTCGGCAGCACGCGCTGCAGCCACTTCGGCAGCCACCACGCGTGCTTGCCGAGCAGCGTCATCACCGCGGGCACGATCGTCATCCGCACCACGAACGCGTCCACCGCGACGCCGAACGCCAGCGCGAACCCGATCGACTGGATCAGTGACAGCTCCGCGGCGACGAAGCCGGCGAACACGCTGATCATGATCAGCGCGGCGGCGACCACGACCCGCGCACCGTGCCGGAACCCGCTGACCACGGCGTCGCGGGCGTCGGCCCCGTGCACGTAGTCCTCGCGCATGCGGGTCACCAGGAACACCTGGTAGTCCATCGCGAGGCCGAACAGCACACCGATCAGCAGGATCGGCAGCATGCTCATGATCGGGCCGGTGGACTTCACGCCGAGCAGGTCGTTGAGCCAGCCCCACTGGAACACCGCGACCACCGCGCCGAACGTCGCCACGACCGAGCCGAGGAAGCCCAGTGTCGCCTTCAGCGGCACGACGATCGAGCGGAAGACCAGCATCAGCAGCAGGAACGCGAGCCCGACGATCAGCCCGAGGTAGGGGAGCATCGCGCCGGCGAGCTTCTCGGACACGTCGATCTGCAGCGCCGTCTGACCGGTGACCGACAGCTTCGCGCCGGTGGCGCCGGAGAGCCGGTCGGACTGGTCACGGATGCTCGCCACCAGCCGCTCGGTCTGCTCGCTGCTCGGGCCGCTCTTCGGGATCACCGTGACCAGCGCGGTGTCGCCCTCGACGTTGAACTGCGCCTTGGTCACCGCGGCGACGTCGGGCAGCCGGGAGATCGAATCGGTGGCCTCCGTCGCGGCCAGGCGCGGATCGCGGGCCTGCGAGGAGTCGATGACGACGATGAGCGGTCCGTTCATGCCCTCGCCGAAGCCGGCGCTGATCATGTCGTAGGCCTTGCGCTGCGTCGATTCGGGCGCGGCGGTGGCGTCGGTGGGCAGCCCGAGCTGCATGTTCAGCGCGGGAATCGCGACGACGGCGAGCCCGGCCACGGCGGTGACCAGCACGGGCACGCGGTGCCGTCCGACGTGGCGGGCCCAGCGCTCGCCCATCGCCGGCTTGCCGGTGTGCTTCGGGCGGGTGCGCTTGCCGACCACCTTGCGCCCGGCGAACCCGAGCAGCGCGGGCAGCAGGGTCAGGGCGATGAGGACCGCGACGGCCACGGTCACCGCGGCCGCGATGCCCATCTGGCCGAGGATCGGGATGCCGACGACGGTCAGCCCGACCAGCGCGATGATCACCGTCAGGCCGGCGAACACCACGGCGGACCCGGCGGTGCCGACCGAGCGCGCGGCGGCTTGTTCCGGCTCGTGGCCTTCGGCGAGCTCGTGCCGGTAGCGGGATACGATGAACAGGGCGTAGTCGATGCCGACCGCGAGGCCGAGCATCAGCGCGAGGATCGGGGTGTTGGAGTTCAGCTCGACGAACCCGGACACCGTCATCACGCCCGCCATGCCCACGCCGACGCCGATGAGCGCGGTGAGCAGCGGCAGGCCGGCGGCCACGACCGAGCCGAAGGTGATCGCGAGGACGATGGCCGCGACGATCACACCGACGCCTTCGGTGGCCTCCGTGGCGGGGATCCCCTGAATCGCGTCGCCGCCGAATTCGACGGTGAAACCGGCGCTCTTCGCGGCGTTGGCCGCCGATTTGAGCGCTTCGCGGTCACTGTCGGTCACTTCCGGGGCGGGGACTTTGTAGCTGACCTGGGCGACGGCGACGCGTTCGGAGACGGTGCCGCTCTGGTACGGGTCCGTGACCGCGACGACGTTGGGCGCCTTCTGCAGCTTGCCGACGAGGTCCTCGACGGTGACGCGGGTGGCGTTCTCGGACAGCTTCTGCCCGGCGGGTGCCTCGATCGCGACGCGCGCGGTCGCGTTCCCGGCCGCGGCCTGCGGGAACTTGTCCTTCAGGTGGTCGATGGCCTGCTGCGCCTCCGTGCCGGGGATGGTCACCGAGTTCGTCATCTGGCCGGACAGCGTCAGCGCGCCGCCGCCGAGGACGAGCAGGATCGCCGTCCAGGCGGTCGCGACGAGCCAGCGCCGGCGGAACGAGAACCGGGCTAGGCGGTACAGCAGGGTGGCCACGTACTCGGCTCCAATTCAGTCGAGTGACATCCGATCCGGTGACTTCGAAGCTAGCCGATCGGCAAGTGCAGTTACAAGCCGATCGGCTAGTGTGTGAGTAGCCGCACGGCTAGTGCCTGACAGGTTTGCCGGGGGATTTCCGGTCGCGTACTCTTCGGCTGCTGACGAGGAGGTTCACCAGTCGATGGCAGCCGTGGCCGGTCACGAGGACACCCGTACGCGCCTGCTCGCCACGGCGTTGAAGCTGTTCACCGCGCATGGCGTGGAGGGCACGTCGCTGCAGATGATCGCCGACGAGCTCGGCGTCACGAAGGCCGCGGTGTACTACCACTTCAAGACCAAGGACGAGATCACCGAGGCCGTGGTGGAGCCCGGGTTGCGCGAGCTGGAGGCGACGGTCGAGGAGGCGGCGCGGGAGCGCCGGCCGGGCGCGCGGATCGATCACCTGCTGGCCGGGTTCGTCGATGTCGTGGTGCGGCACCGGGCGCTGGTGGCGCTGTTCTCGAGTGATCCGGGGGTGGCGCGGGCGCTGGAGAAGCACTTCTTCGGCAAGGAGAGCTTCATGGTGGGGATGATGACGATCCTGACGGGCCCCAACCCCGACCCGGCGCGCGTGGTGGCGGCGCACGCGGCCGTCGCGGGCATCGCACTGGCCGGCGGGTCGCCCGAGCTGGCGCACTACGGAGACGACACGTTGCGCTCGTCGCTGCTCGAGGTGGGCCGCAAGCTCCTCGGACGCCCCCGCCGTCGCGGCGAACACCCGGTCGGCTGAGGACTTTCTTCGCGGCCGGCCCCCGCCGGCGCTCGACCCGACTCGCCGAGGCTCGAACCCCAGCCTCGCTGAAGCGCGCACCTCCTCGGCCCCGCTCGCGTCTCGATGAGGAGGCGCTCGTCTTGCCTGCTCTGTCCGGCTTGTGTCTGCGGCTTGCGCCTGTCGGTTGCTCCGGCCTTCTGATCTGCGTGACGGTCGTCTTCACGGCCGTCGCCGTCGTCGCTTGGCCCGCCTGCCGTAGGGGCTCGTCTTGGGTGCCCTGTCCGGCTTGTGCCCGCGACGTGTTCCCGTCGGTTGCTCCGGCCTTCTGATCTGGGCGTCGGGTGCCTTCATGGCCCGGTTCGCCTTCGGTGCTTGGAGCGCCTGCCGTTGAGGGGGCTCGTCTTGCCTGCTCTGTCCGGCTCGTGCCCACGGGGCCCGGCGCCCGTCGAGTGCCCCCGGCCCGCATGCCTCATCTGAGCGGCGGGCGCCATCGCGGGCCTGCCTGTTCGGCCCGGCCCGCAGCCCTCCCTGTCGACCCAGCCCGCCGCCCGGCCTCGGCCCTCGTGCCGCCCCGCCTTCCCGCGCGCGAGTCCCCGTTCCGCCGGCACCCTCCCGGCCGGAGCGTGCCCCGGCTCCTCACGTCAGCGGCAGCGTCAGGCAGTTGGAGACCTCGGTGAACCCCCGCCGCTCGAAGTAGCCCCGCGTGCGCCGGGCCACGACGATCACCTCCACCGCTCCCGCCTGCCGCGCGCGATGCACGATCGCGTCGACGAGTTGCCCGCCGATGTCCCGTCCGCGGTGCGCCGGCGCGACCGCCAGCTCCAGCAGCTGGCTGACCGGCCCATTGGCGTACAGGGACAGGACCCGCGTGGCGAGCGCGTACCCGACCACCTCGCCATCGGCCTCCGCGACCAGGAAGTCCGTGTCGTCGTAGGTCATCGCCGCGATGATCTGCTCGTAGTTGCGGTCGAAAGCCGGGCGCCGGGCCCCGTGGGACTCGTCGAGCACCGTGAAGACGGCTTCGGCGTCGGTGACATCGGCTGGCCTGATCCGCACACCCTCATTGTGGTCACTCGGTGATGGGCCAGGTACTCCGAAGGCACCACCCGGGTGAGCCACACCCCGTTCGCACTCACCTGGAAGTGGTACCCGTGGCGGGTCATCGCCGCGGCGTCGACAGTCAGCACGACCGGTGCGCCGTGCCGCGAGCCGACCCGGACGGCGGTCTCGAGGTCACGCGAAAGGTGCACGTCGTGCCGCGACTGCGGGCGCAGCGAGCAGGAACTGTTCAGCGGTGCCGTGGAACAGTTCGTCCGGCGGCGTGGCGTCCGGCAAGCCGGGGTCCACCGCCAGTGTGCGGCTCGGATCAGCGTGCCGCTCTCGTCGAACGCGAAGCGTTGTTTGTCGTTCCCCGCCACCACTTCAACGGCGTAAGCGGCGCAACGGTTTTGTCGGTGGGTGCTGGTAAGCAGGAAGCACGAACCGGAAGGGGACGATCTCCATGCGCCACACCGCCAGCGCCCTGCTCGATCTGTGGACCGAGCCGCAGGACGGGGAATGCCTGCCCTGCTACGTGACGCGAATGCTGACCGACTTCGGCTGCGACGGCACTCCGCGCTGGACGCGGCATTGGCGCGCTCTCCGCGCTCCGGAAGTGAAGACGCTCGACCGAACGCTGCGCGCCATCCCGTGCGACTGCGGAGTGCCCGCCGCGCTCGGCGGCGCGTCGCCACCGGCGGGAAGTCACGCGCCGCCGGTGCATGGAACCCCTGTCGCACCGGGGCCGCCCGCACCGTGTCGCGGAGTCCGCCGCGGCTCGACGAAACCCTGCTCCGCCCACGGCCGCCCGCCGCCCGGTTGAGGACAAACCCCGACGCCTGCCCGCCGATACGTCCATTTGTCGATGAGACCGGTGCAGGAACGGAGGCATCTCGGGAACCGAAGCACCCCGGCTGGCGGCACACCCGCGTGTCCGCGGATCTGCCGCGCCGGAATGCCGTGAACCTCGTGGGTGCGGGGCAGGACTGCTCGCCGCCGAGGCGGAGGTGAGACCTCGGCGGACACGGCCGACGCACGTCCGCAGCTCGCCGCCGCGGCAACTCTCGGCGAGCACGACTGGACTGTGGTGGTCTGCTCAGCCGTCAGCGCGGTGGCGAGCACGGTATTCGCTATGCGCAGGCCTGCCTGCCGGCGGCACACGAGCGGACCCCAGACACGCGTGCCCTGCTCGCAGATGGTGGTGGCTCAGCGAACGACCGCAGAGGAAAGACCGTGCTCGCTTCCGGGCAACCGGCTAGCCACGCCGCCGCAGCCCAGCTTGCTCACCGACAGCGGCAGCCCCTGGCAACGTGGCCGGCGCAGTGGGGCGTCGCGGCCGGGCGAGTAGAACCACGGGCCGGTGACCCGCCTACGCGCCGCCCTCGACGGCGGGCTTCAGGCCGCGCGCGCCGGGCCCGTACTGCGCCATCCGGTCGTCGGTGTTGTAGAGGCCGCACACGCGCAGCGACAGGCATCCGCAGCCGACGCAGCCCGTCAGCCGGTCGCGCAGCCGCTGCAGTGCGTCGATCCGGGCGTCCAGTTCGTCCTGCCATCCGCGGGACAGCCGGGCCCAGTCGGCCTTCGTCGGGGCGTGGTCGCGGGGCAGGGTGTCCAGCGCGTCGTGGATCTCCTCGAGGCTGAGGCCCACCCGCTGCGCGGCACGGATGAACGCGATCCGGCGCAGTACCGACCGCGGGTAGCGGCGCTGGTTCCCCGCGGAGCGCTCGGACGAGATCAGGCCACGGTCCTCGTAGAAGCGCAGCGCCGTGTGCGGCACGCCGCTGCGCTCCGCGACCTGGCCGATGGTCAGGTGGTCGGCAAGCTTGGTCACGGCGTCAGCCTAGCCTTGACTTCAACTTAAGTCGAGGTTGCACGGTCGGTGCATGAGAACAGGTGACGCCCCGACGAGGGCACTGGGCTACGCCGACCTGCCGCGGCTGATCGCCGCCATGCGAGGCGACGAGAAGCACTCCGGGGCCGCGGAGTCCACAGTAGATGTCCTGTGGGTGCTGTACGACCGGGTGCTGAACGTCTCACCCGCCACCGCGGACGACCCCGCCCGCGACCGGTTCCTGCTGTCCAAGGGCCACGGGCCGATGGCCTACTACGCGGTGCTGGCCGCGAAGGGGTTCCTCGACCCGGCGGAACTGCCCGGCTGGGCAGGCTCGGACTCGAGGCTGGGCATGCACCCGGACCGGGTGCTCGTCCCCGGCGTCGAGATCTCCAGCGGGTCGCTCGGGCACGGGCTGGCGCTGGGCGCCGGCATGGTGTTCGGCCTGCGCGCGCGGGGACTGACGGAGCCGAAGGTGGTGGTGCTGACCGGCGACGCCGAACTCGACGAGGGCTCCAACCACGAGGCGATCGCGCTCGCCGGACGGGCGTCGATGGCCCAACTGACCGTCGTCGTGGTCGACAACCAGTCGGCCACGCACGGGTGGCCCGGCGGCATCGCCCAGCGCTTCGCCGTCGAGGGCTGGGCCACCCGCACTGTGGACGGACGCGACCACGACGCGCTCCACGACGCCTTCACCACGCCCCACCCGGACCGCCCGCTGTGCGTAGTCGCGGTCGTCGAGCCGAAGGGAAGTTGAGCCATGCCCGGAATGCGCGAGGCATTTTTGTCCACAATGGATCGGATGCTCGACGAGGATCCGCGCGTCGCGGTGGTCTTGGCCGACATCTCGGCGGCGTCGCTGGCGGATGCCGCGCGGCGGCACCCGGACCGCGTGATCAACGTCGGCATCCGCGAGCAGGCCCTCGTCGGTGTCGCCGGTGGCCTGGCGCTGGCCGGGATGCGGCCGGTGGTGCACACGTTCCCGTCGTTCCTCGTGGAACGGCCCTACGAGCAGGTCAAACTCGACCTGGCGCACCAGGGCGCAGGTGCGGTCCTCGTCTCCTGGGGCGGGTCGTACGACATGCCCACCGCCGGCCGGACGCACCAGTCGCCCGGTGACGTCGCGCTGATCGACACCATCCCGGGCTGGACCGTGCACGTGCCCGGCCATCCCGACGAAGCTGTCGCGGTGCTGCGTGATGCGCTGCCCGGCGACGACATGGTCTACCTGCGGCTGAGCGGCCAGTCGAACGCGCATCCGCGCCCGGGCCCGGGCATGCAGGTCGTCCGGGAGGGCACGCGCGGGGTCGTGCTCGCCGTCGGCCCGATGCTCGACCGGGTGCTGGCCGCGACCGACGGGCTCGACGTGACCGTGCTCTACGCCACGACGGTCCGGCCGTTCGACGGCGCGACGCTGCGGTCCGCGGTGACCGGGGCTGCGGACGTGGTGCTCGTCGAGCCGTACCTGGCCGGCACGTCGGCGCACCAGGTGAGCGAGGCCCTGTCCGACGTGCCGCACCGCCTCCGCGCGCTCGGCGTCCGCCGGGACGTGGAGGTCCGCCGGTACGGCGACGTGGCCGACCACGACCTCGCGCACGGCCTCGACGAGGCGAGCATCGCCGCGGCGGTGAAGGCGTTCCTCGACAGAGCGTGACTCTGCGTCGCTCGATCGACGAGCGCATCGCGGATCAAAGCCACCCAGGTGGGTCTCACCCGGCCGGGTCACCTCCAGTCCGCCCAGCCGCCGCCCGGAAGTGGGGCGGGTCGCTGACACCCGGCCCGCGTGCCGCGCTTCCCGGGATGCCGAACGCGCGGCGGAAGTACCGGAGCCGGGCACCGGCAGCGCCGGCCGCGACCGACGCTGGACGTGGCCCCTGGCCGCGGTCGCTGGTCGGGGCGGACCACTCTGGGGTGGGCCGCTGGTCGGGCCGCCCGCCCCGGACTGCGGAGCCCAGCCAGGCCAGCCAGGCCCGCCCGATGAACCGGGGGAGGACGGCCAAGGCCGCTCCGCGGAACCGCGGGAGGCGGCCAGGCCGGCGGCCCCGCACCCCGCGGGCGGCAAGGCCATCCCGGCGGTGAGGCGATCCGGGTGGTGAGGTCATGCGGGTGGCGAGCCACGCGGGGCGGGAGGTCGTGCGCGTGGCGAAGCCAGGCGGGCGGTGAGGCCGCGTGGGCGGCGGGGCCAGGCGGGCCGGGGCGACGCGGGCCGCGAGGCCATCCGGGCGGCCATCCGGGCGGCGAGGCCAGGCGGCGAGACCAGGCGGCCCGCGGACCACGCATGCTGCGAGGCCGCGCGGGCGCCGCCACGGCTGCGAGGCCGCGTGGGCTGCGAGGTCAGGCGGGCGGTGAGGCCACGCGGGAGGCGAGATGATCCGGGCGGTGAGACCACCCGGGTGGTGAGGTCATGCGGGCCGTGAGGCCGCCCGGGTTGCGAGCAGGCTGCGACACCATGCGGGCGGCGAGACCAGGCGGGCGGCGAGACCACTCGGGCGGTGAGGGCGCGTGGGGCCGTAAGGCCGCCCGGGTTGCGAGCAGGCTGCGAGACATGGCAGCGATGAGGCCACCCGGGCCACGAGACCACGCGGGCTGCGAGACCAGGCGAGCTGCGAGACCGCCCGGGGCCACGGCACCACCCGGGGCCACGACACCACCCGGGCTACGAGACCACCCGGGCCGCGAGGCGGATCTCACCCGCTGCCCGGCGCGTGTTCCGGCAGCAGCCGGCACAGCGCCTCGACCCCGACTTCGAGGTCCTCGGCCGCCGCGGCGGCTTGTTCCAGCTTGCTGTGGATCGTCTGGTACGCGAGAAGTCCCAGCTCGTGTTCCCGCTCCCGCAGCACCGGGCACGCCCGCAGGTCGTCCAGCACGCGGGTCACCGCGGCGGCCACCGTGGCCAGCCCTTGGAGCAGGTCACGCACCTCGTCCCCGCCCAGCCGGGCGCTCTGCAACTCCTCCAGCGACTTGGCCAGCCGCGGGGCCAGATCGGCGGGCCGGGCTTCGCTCTGCGACGGCATCGTCACTCCCTTGTGCGGCGCCCCTGCGCCCACATTCCCCCTCCACCAGCCATCAAACGCCCCCGAGCCGCCCGGCGGAACGGCCCGTGCGAAACCTCTAGACTGGTCAGGTGGCTCGCGTCGTGATTCTGGACTACGGATCGGGGAACTTGCGCTCCGCCGAGCGCGCCGTGCGGCGCGTCGGCGCCGAGGTCGAGGTGACCGCCGACCCGCATGCGGCGCTGGAGGCCGACGGCCTCGTCGTGCCGGGCGTCGGCGCGTATGCGGCCTGCATGGCGGGCCTGCTGTCCGTCGGCGGCGAGAAGATCATCGGCAGCCGCCTCGCCGGCGGCCGCCCCGTGCTGGGCATCTGCGTCGGCATGCAGATCCTCTTCGAACGCGGCGTCGAGCACGGCGTCGAGACCGAGGGCACCGGCGAGTGGCCCGGCACGGTCGAGCGCCTGCACGCCGACGTCGTCCCGCACATGGGCTGGAACACCGTCCGCGCCCCCGCCGGCACCCAGCTGTTCGCCGGCCTGGGCCCCGACGCCCGGTTCTACTTCGTGCACTCCTACGCCGCCCGGCGCTGGGAGCTCGACTCGGGCCTGCCCGGCCAGCAGCCCAAGGTCACCTGGTCGCACCACGGCGAGGACTTCGTCGCGGCGGCCGAGAACGGCCCGCTGTGGGCCACCCAGTTCCACCCGGAGAAGTCCGGCGACGCGGGCGCCCACCTGCTGGAGAACTGGCTGCGCACCCTCTGACCAGGCAGGCGCCACTGCTCCTTATAGTGGCCGCGTGACGTTCACCCTGCTCCCCGCTGTCGATGTGGCCGATGGCCAGGCCGTGCGTCTCGTCCAGGGCGAGGCAGGCACGGAAACCTCCTACGGCAGCCCGCTGGAGGCGGCTCTGGCCTGGCAGCGGGACGGTGCGGAGTGGATCCACCTCGTCGACCTCGACGCGGCGTTCGGCAAGGGCGACAACAAGGAACTGATCTCCCGCGTCGTCGGCGAGCTGGACGTCCAGGTCGAGCTGTCCGGCGGCATCCGCGACGACGCCTCGCTGGAGGCCGCGCTCGCCACCGGCGCCCGCCGCGTCAACCTGGGCACCGCGGTGCTCGAAGACCCGGAGTGGACCGCGAGGGTCGTCGCCGCCTACGGCGACCGCGTCGCGATCGGCCTCGACGTCCGCATCACCGAGCAGGGCCACCGCCTCAAGGGCCGCGGCTGGACCAGCGACGGCGGCGACCTGTGGGAGGTCCTGGAACGCCTGGACCGCGACGGCGCCTCCCGCTACGTGGTCACCGACGTCAGCAAGGACGGCACGCTCAAGGGCCCGAACCTCGACCTGCTCGCCGAGGTCGCGGCCCGCACCGACGCACCGGTGATCGCGTCCGGCGGGGTGTCCAGTTTGGACGACCTGCGCGCGCTGGCCGGCCTGGCCACCGACGGCGTCGAGGGCGCCATCATCGGCAAGGCGCTCTACGCGGGCGCGTTCACCCTGCCGCAGGCCCTCGAAGCGGTCAGTCCCCGAGCTTGATCGCCAGCCCGACGGTCCGCCGACGACCGCGCAGCCGGCTGAAGAACATCGTCACCTGGCCGACGATCCCGTACTTGCGGGCGATCACCTTCCGCACCCGCTCGGTGGCCTCGTCGTCGAGGATCCGCGCCCGCCCGGTCACCACCGGGCCGTGGGTGGAGTTCCCGCGGAAGTCGCAGCCCTGCACGGTGACCTCGGGATTGTTGCGGATCCGCTTGACCTTGCCCGCGGTGCGCTCGCTCCAGACCACGATCTCGCCGGCGTCGCCGGCCGCCCAGACCGGCGTCGGCACGGGCGTGCCGGACTTGCGGAACGTGGTCAGCAGGAGGAACTTCTCGGCGGCCATCCGCTCGAATTCCGACATGCGGTCACAGTAGCGCGGATCACGGCGTGCGACGGCGGAGCGTGACGGCTCCCAGCACGAGCGCGAGGAACACGCAGCCACCGACGACCAGCACGTCCCGCACCGTCGTGGCGTCCAGTGTGGACGATGTGGTGACACGGCCGAGGGCCTCCACCGCGTAGGACAGCGGCATCGCGTGCGAGAGCCAGTTCAGCACCCAGCCCATCTCGTCACGCGCCGCGAACAGCCCGCACAGCAGGAACTGCGGCAGCACGAACACCGGCATGAACTGGATGGCCTGGAACTCGGTGCGGGCGAACGCGCTGACGAACAACCCGAGCGCCATGCCGAGCAGCGCGTCGAGCACCGCGATCAGCAGCAGCACCCCGAACGAGCCCGCGACGTGCAGCCCCTGCCACAGGCTCACCCCGGAGGCCACCGCGACCTGGACGACGGCGAGCAGGCCGAACGCGAGCGCGTACCCGAACAGCAGGTCGAGCTTGCCCAGCGGCGTGGTCATCAGCCGCTCCAGCGTGGTGCTGGTGCGTTCCCGCAGGGTGGCGACCGAGGTGATCAGGAACATCGTCAGGAACGGGAAGACGCCCAGCAGCGCCGGGGCGATGCGGTCGAACTGCGCCGGCGAGTTGAACACGTACCGGAGGAGCACCATCAGCACCGCGGGCACGGCCACGAGCATCACGACGGTGCGCGGATCGTGCCGCAGCTGGGTGAGCACCCGCCGGGCGGTCGCGAGGGTGATGGCCGGGTTCACGATATCGCCGCCTCCCGGTCCCGGATGAGCCGCAGGAACGCCTGCTCCAGGTCCGCCGCGCCGGTGAGGTCGCGCAGCGCGGCCGGCGTGTCGTCGGCGAGCAGCGCACCTTCGCGCATCAGCAGCAGCCGGTCGCAGCGCGCGGCCTCGTCCATCACGTGGCTGGACACGAGCAGCGTCGTGCCCTGCCGCGCGAGCCGGGCGAACAGGTCCCACAGGCTGTCGCGCAGCACCGGGTCCAGCCCGACCGTCGGCTCGTCCAGCACCAGCAGCCCGGGCCGCCCGAGCAGCGCGACCGCGAGGTTCGCCCGGCTGTGCTCGCCGCCGGAGAGGGTGCCGATGACCGCGTGCGCGTGGTCGGTCAGGCCGACCTCGGCGATCACCCGGCCCACGTCGGCGGCCGGCGCGTCGAGGATCGCGGCGAAGTACCGCACCGCTTCGGTGACCGTGAGGTCGGTGTAGATCGCCGGGTTCTGCGTCGCGTAACCGATCTTGCGCCGCAGCGCCGGACTGCCGGCCGGGTGACCGAGCACGGTGACCGCGCCGCCCGCCACGATCTGCACGCCCACGACCGCGCGCATCAGGGTCGTCTTGCCGCAGCCGCTCGGCCCGAGCAGGCCGGTGACCGTGCCGCGGGGCACTGTGAACGTCACACCGCGCACGACCTCGCGGCCACCCCGGACGACCCGCAGGCCGTCCACCTCGACGGCGTAATTGGTCACGTGTTGAATTCTGCGCCCGCCGGTGACGCGGCGTCAAGACCGGGCCGCTGTCTGTTGTGGACTGTCGATCTCGCCGAACCGGGCCAGCGCCAGCGCCGCCGCGACCGCGAGCACGAACCCGGTGACCGCGAATACCGCGAACCCCGGCCGCGTCGCGTCGCCCAGCACGAGCACCCCGATCAGCGACGGCACCACGGTCTCGCCGACCACCATCAGCGCGGTGGCCATCGTGACGCTCCCGCGCTGCAGGGCCGAGGTGTAGAACAGCATCGCGACGACACCCGCCGCGGCGAGCGCGTAGGCGGCGGGATCGGTCAGCACCGCCGGCACGCTGCTCGCGTCCAGGACCCGGCCGGCGAGCGCGACGACGCCGAAGCACAGCCCCGAGATCAGCCCGAGCGCCGGTGTGCGCACGCGTTCCGGCGCCCGCCCGGCGATCCAGCCCACGCCGGCCAGGACCGCGACGACCACCAGCAGGCCGACGTGGAACCCGGTTGCGGCGGGACGTGAACCCTCGCTCTCGGCCGACACGCCCAGCAGTGCGAGCCCCGCGCACACCACGGCGACGGCACCCCACTCGCGGCCGCGCAGCCGCACGCCCAGCGTGAGCGCGGCCACCGCCGTCACCGCGAGGCTCGCCGCCAGCGCGGCCTGCACCACGAACAGCGGCAGCACCCGCAACGCGACCAGCTGCGCCACGAACCCCAGCAGGTCGAGCCCGACCCCGAGCACGAACCGCCACTGCCGCAGCACGCGCACCAGCAGCCGCGGATCCACACCGGACGCGCCCTCGTCCACCGCACGCGCCGCGACGGCCTGGAAGACGGAGGCGATCCCGTAGGCGACCGCGGCGGCCACCGCGCAGAGCAACCCCCACCACACGGCATCCACTCTAGGCCCGGCACCGGTCATCTAACCTGGTGACATGGGTGTAGCGGTCAGGGTGATCCCGTGTCTGGACGTCGACGCGGGCCGGGTGGTGAAGGGCGTCAACTTCGCCGACCTCAGGGACGCCGGCGATCCGGTCGAGCTGGCGCGGGCCTACGACGCGGAGGGCGCCGACGAGCTGACCTTCCTCGACGTGACCGCGTCCTCGGGCAATCGCGAAACGACGTTCGACGTGGTGCGCCGCACCGCCGAGCAGGTGTTCATCCCGCTCACCGTCGGCGGTGGCGTGCGCGCCTGTGACGACGTCGACCGCCTGCTGCGCGCCGGTGCGGACAAGGTGAGCATCAACACCGCGGCGATCGCCCGCCCCGAGTTGCTGCGCGAGGCCTCGCGCCGGTTCGGCGCCCAGTGCATCGTGCTGTCGGTGGACGCGCGCCGCGTGCCCGAGGGCGAGGAGCCCACACCGTCGGGGTTCGAGGTGACCACGCACGGCGGGCGCCGCGGCACCGGGATCGACGCCGTCGAGTGGGCCGCGCGCGGCGAGGAGCTGGGCGTGGGCGAGATCCTGCTCAACTCGATGGACGCCGACGGCACCAAGGCCGGGTTCGACCTCGAGCTGATCGAGATGACCCGCAAGGTGGTCACCGTGCCGGTGATCGCCAGCGGGGGAGCGGGCGCGGTCGAGCACTTCCTGCCCGCCGTCCGGGCCGGGGCGGACGCGGTGCTCGCCGCCAGCGTGTTCCACTTCGGACAGCTGAAGATCGGTGCGGTGAAGGACGCCCTGCGCGCCGGTGGGGTCGAGGTCCGGTGAGCCTGGCACCCGAACTGGCCCAGCGGCTCAAGCGCACCGCCGATGGCCTGGTGTGCGCCGTGGTGGTCGACCACGCGACGTCCGACGTGCTGATGGTGGCGTGGATGAACGACGAGGCGCTGGAGCGCACGCTGACCACGCGGCGTGGCACGTACTTCTCGCGCAGCCGTCAGCAGCTGTGGGTCAAGGGCGAGACGTCCGGGCACGTGCAGCACGTGCGCGAGGTCCGCCTCGACTGCGACGCCGACACGCTGCTGGTGCGCGTCGACCAGACCGGCCCGGCCTGCCACACGGGCACGCGGACCTGCTTCGACGGCGCCGACCGGCTGCTGCTGGCCGACGAGGGCTAGCCGATCTCGCCGGTCAGGTACCGCTGCAGCGTCGGCCCGATGGCGGCCGCCAGCGTCTCGATGTCCGTGGTCGAGAACGGCTCGAACCTGGCCACGTACCGGGCCATCCCGATGCCCACCATCTGGGACGCGCACAGCGACGCGCGCAGTTCCGGCCGGTCCGGCGACACGTGCGAGACCACGTTGTCCAGCACGTGCCGGATCAGGAAGTCCTTCAGGCTCAGCGCCGCCTGGTCGTGGCTGGCGATGCTGCGCACCAGGGCCGGGAACGCGCCACCATCGGTCGCGTCCCACACGGTCAGGAACCGCCGCACGATGCGTTTCCCCAGCCCGTCCACCGGCCCGTCCATCAGTTCGGACACCAGCTGGACCGGGTCGAACGGCAGCTGCAGCACGGCCTGCGCGAACAGGCCCTCCTTGCCGCCGAACCAGTGGTTGACCATGGCCGCGTCGACGCCGGCGCGCCGGGCGATCGCGCGTACGGTGGCGCCCTCGTAGCCGCTTTCGCTGAAGACCTCGCGCGCGGCGGCCACGAGCGCGGCCCGGGTGTCCTGGCCGCCGGGCCGCCGGCCGCGCCGCTTGGCGGGCGTAGGCTGTTCCGCGGTACTCACCCATCCATGATGGCCCGTTCCGGGGTAAAATTCAACGCGACGTGAATTAGTGCCCGGTGCGAAGAGTGTCGGTCCCGCGCGGCACAATGGCTCCATGGTCAGTGCGAATCCCACCGACGGCGGCCTCGGTTCGGTGAGCCCCGCACGCGACGAGTTCCGCGCCCTCGCCGAGGGCCGTCGCGTGATCCCGGTGGTCCGGCGGCTCCTCGCGGACGGCGAGACGCCCGTCGGGGTCTACCGCAAGCTCGCGGCCGACCGGCCGGGCACGTTCCTGTTCGAATCGGCCGAGAACGGGCAGTCGTGGTCGCGCTGGTCGTTCATCGGCGTGCGCAGCCCCGCCGCGCTGACCGTGCGTGACGGCCGGGCGGTGTGGGAGGGCACTCCGCCGGTGGGCCTGCCGACCGAGGGCGACCCGCTGACCGTGCTGCGCGAGACCGTCGCCGCACTGCACACCGAGCCGCTGCCCGGCCTGCCGCCGCTGACCGGCGGGATGGTCGGCTACCTCGGCTACGACGCCGTCCGCTGGCTGGAGAAGCTGCCCGAGCTGGCCGAGAAGGACATCGACATCCCCGAGCTGACCATGCTCCTGGCCACCGACCTGGCGGCCGTGGACCACCACGAGGGCACGGTCACGCTCATCGCGAACGCGGTCAACTGGGACGACTCCCCGGAGCGGGTCGACGCGGCCTACGACGACGCGGTCCGCCGGCTCGAGGACATGACCGAGCGCCTCGGCGCCGCCGCGCCCGCGACCGCCGCGGTGTTCGAACGGCCCGCGCCCGAGTTCGAGCGCCGCCGCAGCCAGGCCGACTACTTCGCGGCCGTGGAGAAGGCGGTCGAGGCGATCAAGGCCGGCGAGGCGTTCCAGGTCGTGCCTTCGCAACGGTTCGAGATCCCCACCCAGGCCGACGCGCTGGACGTCTACCGCGTGCTGCGGACGTCGAACCCGAGCCCGTACATGTACCTCGTGCGGCTGGACGGGTTCGACATCGTCGGATCCAGCCCCGAGTCCCTGGTCACGGTCCGCGACGGCCGCGCCACCACGCACCCGATCGCCGGCACCCGCTGGCGCGGCGCGGACCCGGAGGAGGACGCGCAGCTGGCCAAGGACCTCCTGGCCGACGAGAAGGAGCGCGCCGAGCACCTGATGCTGGTCGACCTCGGCCGCAACGACCTGGGCAAGGTGTGCCGCCCGGGCACCGTGCGGGTGGTCGACTTCTTCACGATCGAGCGGTACAGCCACGTGATGCACATCGTGTCGACCGTCACCGGCGAGCTGGCCGAGGGCAAGACGGCCTTCGACGCGGTCGCGGCGTGCTTCCCGGCCGGCACCCTGTCCGGCGCCCCGAAGGTGCGCGCGATGGAGCTGATCGAGGAGCTGGAGCCGACCCGCCGCGGGCTCTACGGCGGTGTCGTCGGCTACCTCGACTTCGCCGGCGACGCCGACACCGCGATCGCCATCCGCACCGCGCTGATCCGGGACGGGATCGCGTACGTGCAGGCCGGCGGCGGGGTCGTCGCCGACTCGGTCCCGGAGTACGAGGACAACGAATGCCTGAACAAGGCCCGCACGGTGCTCTCCGCGGTCGCCGCCGCGCAGACCCTGGTGCCACCGCGGAAGCTGGACCCGGCCGATGACGTCGCCACCGTCCAGTAAGCGTCCACTGTGGATGGTCGTGGCCGCCCTGCTGCCGGCCGCGGCCGCGCTGTGGGGTTCGTCCCGGCTGGTGTGGTCCGCCGAGCTGCGGGACGCCGGCGTGCGCGGCATGGTGCTCGACAAGCACACCGGTGCGGAGACCACGGGTGCGCTGGTGCCGCTGGCCGTGCTCGCGCTGGCCGGCGTCGCCGGGCTGATCGCGGCGAGCGGGTGGCTGCGGCGCGTGCTCGGGATCGTGATCGCGCTGGCCGGGATCGCCGCCGGCTGGCTGGCGATCGACGGCTGGCGCTTCGGTGGTTTCCCCGAGGGTGCTCCGGCCGGGCAGATCTTCGCCGGCCGGGGACTGGCCCTGCTGGCGGGAATTCTCATGCTCGTCGCCGGGTTGATCGCCGGTAAGGGCGCCGGGCGCATGGCGAAGCTGGGTGCCCGGTACGAAGCTCCGGCCGGCCGCAAGAAGGCGGCCAAGGACCCCGACACGGAACTCTGGGAGGCGCTCTCCGACGGCGAAGATCCGACTACTGATCGGTAGCGGCGGGCGATTTCGCTGCTGGACAAGGCAAGTCCGACCCGGAACCGGTCCGCGCAGGTGGGCGGGTTAGCATCTTTTCTGCGGGAAGGGGAAGGTGTTTGTGAGCCAGCTTTCGAGTGAATGTGCGACAACCGGTGAGGTTGCGCCGTGACCGTTCTCGAAGACATCGTCGCCGGCGTCCGGGAGGATCTCGCCGAGCGTGAGAAGGCGCTCCCGTTCGACGACCTGAAGCGGCTCGCCGCGCAGGCGCCGCCACCGCGGGACGCCCTGTCCGCGCTGCGTGACTCGTCCATCGGCGTCATCGCCGAGGTCAAGCGCCGCAGTCCGTCCAAGGGCTCGCTCGCCGACATCCCCGACCCGGCCGCCCTCGCCAAGGACTACGAGGCCGCCGGCGCGCGCGTCATCAGCGTGCTCACCGAGCAGCGCCGGTTCGGCGGCTCGCTGGCCGACCTGGACGCCGTCCGCGCCGCGGTGGACATCCCGATCCTGCGCAAGGACTTCATCGTCAGCCCCTACCAGGTGCACGAGGCCCGCGCGCACGGCGCCGACCTGGTTCTGCTGATCGTCGCCGCGCTGGAACAGAACGCCTTGATGGCGCTGCTCGACCGGGTCGAGTCGCTGGGCATGACCGCGCTGGTCGAGGTGCACAACGCCGAGGAGGCCGACCGGGCCCTCGAGGCCGGCGCCAAGGTCATCGGCATCAACGCCCGCAACCTGCACACCCTCGAGGTCGACCGGGACGTCTTCGGCCGCCTGGCGCCGGGCCTGCCGTTCGACACGGTGAAGGTCGCCGAGTCCGGTGTCCGCGGCCCCGGTGATCTGATGGCCTACGCCGGCCACGGCGCCGACGCGGTGCTGGTCGGCGAGGGCCTGGTGGCCTCGGGCGACCCGAAGGGCGCCCTGATGAAGCTGGTCACCGCCGGATCGCACCCCGCCTGCCCGAGGCCGAGCCGATGAACGAGCACCCGCACCACGACGAGCACGACCCCGACGAGCGCGGCTACTGGGGCCCCTACGGCGGCCGGTTCATGCCCGAGGCGCTGGTCGGTGTCGTCGACGAGGTGTCCGCCGAGTACGACAAGGCCCGGCTCGACCCGGACTTCGAGGCCGAGTTCAAGCGGCTGCTGCGCGATTACGCCGGACGGCCGTCGCTGCTGACCGAGGCGGAGCGGTTCGCCGAGCACGCGGGCGGCGCGCGGATCTTCCTCAAGCGCGAGGACCTCAACCACACCGGGTCCCACAAGATCAACAACGTGCTGGGTCAGGCGCTGCTCACCAAGCGGATGGGCAAGAAGCGGGTCATCGCCGAGACCGGCGCGGGCCAGCACGGCGTCGCCACCGCCACCGCGTGCGCCCTGATGGGCCTCGAGTGCGTGGTCTACATGGGTGAGGTCGACACCGAGCGGCAGGCGCTGAACGTCGCGCGGATGCGGCTGCTGGGCGCCGAGGTGGTGCCGGTCAAGAGCGGGTCGCGCACGCTGAAGGACGCGATCAACGAGACGCTGCGGGACTGGGTCGCCAACTCCGACACCACGCACTACATCTTCGGCACCGCCGCGGGCCCGTACCCGTTCCCGTTGATGGTGCGCAACTTCCACAAGGTCATCGGCGAGGAGGCGCGCGCGCAGATCCTCGAGCAGACCGGCCGGCTGCCGGACGCGGTCGCGGCCTGCGTCGGCGGCGGTTCCAACGCGATCGGCATCTTCCACGGCTTCATCGACGACCCGGACGTCCGGCTCGTCGGCCTGGAGCCCGGCGGCGAGGGCCTCGACGGCAACCGGCACGGCGCGACCCTGACCAAGGGCACGCCCGGCAACCTGCACGGCGCGGTGTCGTACCTGCTGCAGGACGAGGACGGCCAGACGGTCGAGTCGCACTCGATCTCCGCCGGACTGGACTACCCGGGCGTCGGTCCCGAGCACGCGTGGCTCAAGGACAGCGGCCGCGCCGAGTACCGGCCGATCACCGACGCCGAGGCGATGGAGGCGTTCGCGCTGCTGTCGCGCACCGAGGGCATCATCCCGGCGATCGAGTCGGCCCACGCGCTGGCCGGCGCGATCCAGCTGGGCCGGGAGCTCGGGCGCGCCGGGCTGATCGTGGTCAACCTGTCGGGCCGCGGTGACAAGGACATGGACACGGCCGCGAAGTACTTCGGATTGGTGGACAAGTCGTGAGCCTGCCGGAGCTGTTCGCCCGGACGAAGAGCGAGGGCCGGGCGGCGCTGGTCGGCTACCTGCCCGCCGGCTACCCGACCGTGCCGGGGTCGAAGGACCTGTTCGCGGCCATGCTGGACGCGGGCGCGGACCTCGTCGAGGTCGGCGTGCCCTACTCCGATCCGGTGATGGACGGACCGACCATCCAGCTCGCCGCCGACGCCGCGCTGAAGAACGGCTTCCGCCTGCGCAACGTGTTCGAGGTCGTCGAGTCGGTCGCCGCCCGCGGTGGCCGCGCCGTCGTGATGACCTACTGGAACCCGGTGCGGCGGTACGGGGTCGAGGCGTTCGCGCGGGACCTCGCCGCCGCCGGTGGCCTGGGCATGATCACGCCGGACCTGATCCCGGACGAGGCCGGCGAGTGGCTGGCCGCCTCGGAGCAGCACGGTCTGGACCGCATCTTCCTGGTCGCGCCGTCCTCGTCCGAGGAGCGGATCGACCTGACGGTCAGGGCGTGTTCCGGATTCGTCTACGCGGCGGCCGTCATGGGCGTCACCGGCGCGCGCGACCAGGTGAGCGGGGCCGCCGCCGACCTGGTGCGCCGGACGCGGGCCCACACCGACCTGCCGGTCGGCGTCGGGCTGGGCGTCAAGTCGCGTGAGCAGGCCGCCGAGATGGCCGGGTTCGCGGACGCGGTGATCGTGGGCTCCGCCCTGGTGTCCGCGGCGGCGGGGGGAACGGAGCCGGTGCACGCGCTGACCGGTGAGCTCGCCGAGGGCGTCCGGCAGGCCGTCGCCACCGCCTGATCTTCCGGGGCCACCGCGCCGGCTTCGTCGGAAACAGGTAGCCGTCGCCGGGCTTGATCGGCAGACTGGCGGGCATGCCCTACGAACTCGCGCAGGTGAACGTCGGCCGTCTGGCGGCGCCGTTGACCTCGCCCCAGCTCAAGGACTTCGTGGACGCGCTGGACCCGGTCAACGCACTCGCCGACGCCGCACCCGGGTTCGTGTGGCGGCTGCAGACGGAGGAGGGCAACGCGACCGCGGTGCCGGCGTTCCAGTGGGACGCGGGCGGCAGCGCGGGGGTCATCGTGAACATGTCGGTGTGGCGGTCGGTCGAGGACCTGGCCGCCTACGTGTATTCGGGGGAGCACCGGGAGGTCCTCAAACGCCGGCGCGAGTGGTTCGAGCGGATGCGTGAGGCCTTCACCGCGCTGTGGTGGGTGCCCGAGGGGCACCGGCCGAGCACCGACGAGGCCGAAGAGCGCGTGCGGCACCTGCGGGCGCACGGGCCGACGCCGTACGCCTTCACGTTCCGGGACACGTTCGGGCCGTCCGGTTCGGCGGCCTCCCCCGGCCGCGCGGACCGGGCCGGCAAGGCATGAGCGCGGGGAAGGTGCTGTCGGTCAACGTCGGGGCCGAGCGGGAGCTGCGGGACGCCGATCTGGGCGTCACCGGGATCGACAAGCGACCCGTGGCGGGCCCCGTGTTCGTCGCCGCGCCGGGGCCGCGCGGCTCCGGAGCGAGCGGCGTGGCCGGTGACGTGATCTGCGACCTGCGCCACCACGGCGGCGACGACCAGGCGGTGTACGCGTACGCGCGGGAGGACCTCGACGTCTGGGCGTCCGAGCTGGACCGCGACCTGCCGCCCGGTGTGTTCGGCGAGAACCTGACCACCACGGGCCTCGACCTCACCGGCGCGCTGATCGGGGAGCGGTGGCGGGTCGGGTCGTCGCTGGTGCTGGAGGTGACGTCGCCGCGCATCCCGTGCCGCACGTTCGCGGGCTGGCTGGGCGAGCGCGGATGGGTCAAGACCTTCACGCGGCGCGCGGTGCCGGGCGCGTACTTCCGGGTGCTCGAACCGGGACCGGTGCAGGCCGGGGACGCCGTGCAGGTGCTGTCCCGGCCGGGCCACGACGCCACGATCGCCCTCGCGTTCCGGGCGTTCACCACCGAGCCCGCGCTGTTGCCCCGGCTCGCCGGTGTGGAAGCCCTGCCGGAGTACGACAAGCGCAAGGTGCGCCGCGCCCTGGAGCGGCAGTCCGCGGATTAGGACGTCGTCGACCGCCACCCTCGACCTCGGCTGCTGCGGCCGGCGTGAAAGGCTGGGGCCCGTGGCCCGGCCTTCTCCGCTTCAGGTGCGCAACCTCGTCATCGCCGTGGTGGCGGCTCTCGTGGCCGTCTGGAACGTGACACAGGGTGGCCCGTGGTACCTCACCGCGATCTTCGGCGTCGGGTGCGTTCTCGCGGTCGGCTCGGCGTTCCTGAACCGCCCGGGCTGATCCCCGCGCCGCTCGCCCCGCAGGTTACGGTGACCACGTGAATTCCGCCTCGGCTGTGTTCCTCGCGACGATCCCGAGCCCGGACCGCGGCGTCTGGCACCTGGGACCGATCCCGATCCGCGCCTACGCCCTCTGCATCATCGCGGGCATCGTCCTCGCCATCTGGTGGGGCGACCGGCGCTGGGTGCAGCGCGGCGGGACCAAGGGCACGGTCGTGGACATCGCCGTGTGGGCGGTGCCGTTCGGCCTGGTCGGGGGCCGGCTCTACCACGTCATCACCGACTCGTGGCGCTACTTCGGCGAGGGCAAGGACCCGGTCAAGGCGCTCTACATCTGGGACGGCGGTCTCGGCATCTGGGGCGCGATCGCCCTCGGCGCGGTCGGCGCGTGGATCGGCTGCCGCCGCAAGGGCATCCCGTTGCCGGCGATGGCCGACGCGATCGCGCCCGGCATCGTCGCCGCGCAGGCCATCGGCCGGCTCGGCAACTACTTCAACCAGGAACTCTACGGCGCCCACACCACGCTGCCCTGGGGCCTGGAGATCTACCAGCGCTTCGACCCGAACAACCCGAGCATCCCCGACCAGGGGCCGAACGGCATCGCGTTCGGGCACATCCCGCTCGCCGACAGCCCGGTGCACCCCACGTTCCTGTACGAGCTGATCTGGAACCTGCTCATCGCCGCACTGGTCGTGTACGCCGACCGCAAGCTGCGGCTGGGCCACGGCCGGGCGTTCGCCCTGTACGTCGCCGGCTACACGCTGGGCCGTTTCTGGGTCGAGCTGATGCGCACCGACGACGCGAGCCACATCCTCGGGCTGCGGGTGAACACCTGGGTGTCCGGGCTCGTCTTCCTCGGCGCCATGGTCTACTTCTTCGCCGCCCAGCGCCGCGGCCCGCGCGAGGAGCCGGAACGCTTGCGGAGCAAGGACGCGGAGCCCGTGGACGACGACGGCAAGGTCACCGACCGCAAGTAGTTCTACTCAGGCGCGAGCGCGTCCGGCTCGGCGAGACTGGGACCATGACCGAACCCGACTCCGGCCGGCCGCGGCCCGGGGTGGCCTTCCTCGGATTCGCGCTCGGTGCCGGGCTGCCGGCCGCGGTCGTGGTCGCCCTCGCGCGGGACGCGCTGGCGGACCTCGGCTGGCGCGGGGGCGAGTACACCTACGCGTTCCTCGGCGTCGCGTGCGGCGCGGTGGGCGCCGGGTGCCTCTGCAGGCTCGCCCGGCCGCCGCGGCGCTCGTTCGGGACCGGCCTGATCCTCGGCGGCGTGCTCGGTTTCGCGGCGGCCATCGCGGTCGCCGTGGTGCTCTACCTCGCCCTGGTGAGGTGGGGGCAGTTTTAGGTGTCGGCGGCAGGATGAGTGGTGGCTGTCGCGTCCACGGCGAAGGCAGCGACCAGGACCGGCAGGTCGCCCGCGGCAAAACCCGAGGCCAGCGGCCCCGCTACACCTACCTGCACTCCGCCATCGACGGCTACTCCCGCCTGGCCTACCGAAGCCCTGCCCGACGACACCGCCCGGACCGCGATCGAGTTCGTCCACCATCCCGGCTCCACACCGGCGTCCCAACGCCACGGCCTCCTACGCCTAGCCGGCCAGGCCGCGCCCGGTGATCAGCGGCAGGTCCAGCGCCGTCAGCAGCCCGGGCGGCGCCGCCACCACCGCCGGGATCGCGTTGACCAGCCGCATGGCCGTCGCCTTCAGCCCGGCCGTGTTGTGGTCGCCGTCCGTGCCCACCAGCCGCAGGTCCAGCGTGTAGTTCGGCTCGCCCGTCACCTGCACCCGGTAGCAGCCCCGCCCGGACGGTTGCGGCCAGTCCGGCCCCAGGTCCGCGCGCAGCCGCGTCACGTGCTCCAGCACGCACACCGGACGGCCGCCGCGCATGCCGCGCACCTCGAACCGCAGCGCCGCCGCGGTGCCCTCGCGGATCGTTCCGCACGAGATGTCGAACGTCGACGGCGCGGGCAACCGCTCGAAGCTCTCCGCCACGGAATCCAGCTCGACGCCCAGCCCGGCCGCCAGCTGCCGCACCACGCTGCCCCACGCCAGCGACAGCACGCCCGGCTGCAGCAGCATCGGGGTCTCGTCCAGCGGCGCGCCGAAGCCCATGATGTCGAAGACGACCTTGCGGTTGTCGTAGGTCGAGTAGTCCAGGATCTCGTAGCAGCGCACCTCGTCGATCCGCTCGCACACCCCGGTCAGCACCAGCGGCAGCCAGTCGTTGGCGAACCCCGGGTCGACGCCGTTCACCCACAGCGACGCGCCGCCCTCGGCCGCCGCGGCGCGCACCGGCCCGGACACCTCTTCGGGTACCACCCCGTCCGGGAACTGCAGGAACACCGGGCTGCTCGACACCACGTTCACGCCCGCCCGCAGGATCCGCCGCAGATCGGCCAGGGCCTCCGTCAACCGGTCGTCCGCCATCGCCGTGTAGACCACGCAGTCCGGTTCCAGCGCCAGCAGCGCGTCCGCGTCGGTGGTCGCCTGCACACCCAGCGAGCGGCCCAGCCCGGCCAGCTCACCCGCGTCGCGCCCGGCCTTGTCCGGGTTCGACACCCACACCCCGGCCAGCTCCAGCTCCGGATGCGCGTCGATGCCCGCGATCGCGTGCCGCCCCACGTTGCCGGTGCTCCACTGCACCACCCGGTAGGTCACAGGTCCGGCAGTCCGAGCTCGAGGTTGGGCGCCTGCAGTCCACCGTCCACTTCCAGCACCTTTCCCGTGACGAACGAGCCGGCGGGCGAGGCCAGGTAGACGATCGCGGCGGCGACGTCGGAGACCTCCCCGAGCCGGCGCAGGGGCGTGTCGCCCTCCATCTTCGCCTTGATCTCCGGGTTGTTCACCACCACTTCCAATGCCGAGGTGGCCACCGACCCGACGGCGATCGCGTTCACCCGGATCCGCGGTGCGACGTCGTAGGCGGCCAGCCGTGTGTAGTGCGCGAGCGCGGCCTTCGCGGTGCCGTAGGCGGCGAACCCGCGCCCGGCGACGCGGCCCATGTTCGACGAGATGTTCACGATCGCGCCGCCGTCGGTCATCAGCGGCACGGCGGCGGTGGTGAGCGCGTGCGCGGTCGAGACGTTGAAGCGGAACGCCTCCTCCAGGAACTCCGGCGTGGTCTCCAGCAACGGACGCGGGTAGGTGCCGCCGACGTTGTTGACGACGATGTCGATCCGGCCGAACTCACCGACCGCGGCCTGGGCGAGCGCGGCCGCGGCCGTGGGATCGCTGAGATCGGCGGGCACGACGTGCGCGCGACGCCCGGTTTCGGCGACGCGCGCGGCGACGGTGTCGAGGTCGGCCTTCGTGCGGGAGGAGATCACCACGTCCGCACCGGCTTCGGCCAGCGCGATGGCGGCACCCGCGCCGATCCCGCGCCCGGCGCCGGTGACGACGGCGACCTTGCCGTCCACCCGGAAACGCTCGAGGATCATGCGGCCGACTGTAACAGGTTCTAGTTCTTTTCGGGACGGGTCGGAAGCACCGCCAGCTCGCCCCGTTCCGTCGTGAACACCTCCGCCGTCGCGCCGTAGTACCTCGCCAGTGCCCCGGCCGTGAGCACTTCGGTGGGCGGCCCGGCGGCGACGGCCGACCCGCGGTCGAGCAACAGGACCTGGTCGGCGTACTGCGCCGCGAACGTCAGGTCGTGCAGCGTCGACACGACCGTGATGCCGTCCTCGTGCCGCAGCCGGTCGATCAGCTCGAGCAGGGCCTGGGCGTGGCCGAGGTCCAGGCCCGTCGTCGGTTCGTCGAGGAGCAGCAGGCTCGCCCGCTGGGCCAGCACCCGCGCCAGCACCGCGCGCTGCCGTTCGCCGCCGGAGAGCATGTCCATCCGGCGGCCCGCCAGCGCGGAGAGGTCGAGGCGCGCCAGCACTTCTTCCACAATGGACAGATCGTGGCGGCTCTCCCGCGCCAGCAGGCCCAGGTGCGGGGTCCGGCCGAGCAACACGTAGTCGGTGACCGTCAGCCCGGCCGGCAGCGACGGGTCCTGCGGTGCGTACCCGACGATCCGCGACAGGTCCTTTCGCGACAGACGAGTACGTCCGTCGATGCGCACTTCGCCTTGTGCGGGCAGGAGCCCGGCCACCGTTTTGAGCACAGTGGACTTACCGGCCCCGTTGGGGCCGACGATGGCCAGCCAGCCGCCTGCGGGCACCTCGACCGAAACCCCGTGCACCACCGGGCGGTCTCCGTAACCGGAGCGCACCGAACGCAGCGACAACGCCGTCATGACACCCGCCGCCGCGACGAGCGCAGGATCCACGCGAAGAACGGCGCCCCGGTGAACGCGGTGACCACGCCCAGCGGCAGTTCGCCGGGCATGATCGTGCGGGCCAGCTGGTCGGCCAGCACCAGGAAGGCCGCGCCGCCGACCAGCGACAACGGGATCACCACGCGGTAGCTCGCCCCGGCGAGCATCCGCACGACGTGCGGGACCACGATCCCGACGAACCCGATCAGCCCGCTCACCGACACCGCCGCCGCGGTCGCCAGCGACGCCGCCGCGAGCACCACCAGCCGGATCCGGCCCGGCCGCAGGCCCAGTGACGCCGCCTCCGCGTCGCCGAGCGTGAGCACGTCCAGCAGCCGCGCGGACAGGCACAGCACCACCGCGGCGACCGCCACGTACGGCACCGCGATCGCCACCTCCCGCCAGCCGCTCACGTTCAGCCCGCCCAGCATCCACGTGTAGACCTGCCGGATCGTCTGCGTGTTCAGCTGCTGGGCGAACGTCTGGATCGCGGTGAGGAACGACGCCACCGCGACCCCGGCGAGCAGCAGGGTGCTCGTGCCCCCGCCGCCGGCCGAGCGGCCGACCAGCCAGCTCAACCCCACCCCGCCGAGCGCCCCGGCGAAGGCGGCCGGCGGCAGCGGGCCGATGACCCAGCCGGTGACCGACGGTGCCAGCACGACCACGAGCGTGGCCGCCATGCCCGCACCCGCCGCCGCACCGAGCAGGTACGGGTCGGCGAGCGGGTTGCGGAACACACCCTGGAACGTCGCCCCGGACACCGCGAGCGCCGCGCCGACGATCGCCGCCAGCAGCACCCGGGGCACCCGCAGCTGCCACACGATCGCCGCCTCACGCGCGGACAGCGGCGACTGCCCGCCGGTGACCTGCGCCCACATCTCGGCGAGCACGCGCTGCCAGCCGAGGTCGCTCGCGCCGGCGAGGACCGCGGAGACCAGGACGGCCACGAGCGCCAGCAGCCCGACGATCAGGACCGGTGCCCGCAGCCGCGTCCGGGTGTCAGGCACCGGCGTCGGCGATCGTGTCGGCGACGGTCCGGACGAGATCCACGATGCGCGGGCTCCAGCGTGACGCGATGTCGTCGTCCAGCGCCACGACGTGGCCGCGCGCCACGGCGGTCAGGGTGTTCCAGCCGGGCCGGGCGGCCACGGTCTGCGCGTTCTGCCCGCAGCACTTGCTGTCCGCCAGGAAGATCAGGTCGGGGTTGGCCTGCAGGATGCGCTCGGCGGACAGCTGGGGGTAGCCGCCGGAGGCGGCCGGGTCACTGCCGTCGGCGATGTTGGTCAGACCGAACCGCGTGAGCACCTGGCCGACGAAGGTCGCCGACGTGACGCTGTAGTACGTCTGGTCCAGCTCCCAGTAGTAGGACAACGGCCGCGCCGGCTTCGGGGTGTCCGCGACGATCTTGTCGATGTCGTCCTTCGCCTGGCGCGCCAGGCTTTCCCCCTCGGCCTGGTGCCCGGTCGCCTTGCCCAGCGCGACGAACTGGGCGTAGGCGTCGTCGAGGGTCTTCGCGTCAGGCATCACCAGCGTCTTCGTGCCGGTCTTCGCGAGCGCGTCCGCCAGGCCGGTCGTGTCGGCGTAGACCACGACGAGGTCCGGCCGGTAGGCGGCGATCGCCTCGGGGTCCGGGCTGAGGCCGGACAACTGGGTCTTCGGCGCCTGCCCGGGGTAGTCCGACGCCGAGTCGACGGCCACGACCTGCGGCCCGGCGCCCAGGGCGAACAGCGTTTCGGTCGCCGAGGGCGACAGCGACACGATCCGCTGTGGCTGACGGTCGAGCGTGACCGCGGGCGCACCGGGCGCGGACACGGTGACGGGGAAGGTGCCCCCGGTTTCGGGTGGGGCGGCGGAGTCGGTGTCGGACGGGCGCGTGGCGCACCCGGTCAGGACGAGCAGGACCGCCAGCAGCGGTGCGAAACGACGGAACACAGGAAAACCTCGGGTTTCCGGCCGGCGTCACGGGGCCCCGTCCCGCACCCAGGCGTAACGGACGCCGCACCCCTGAGCCGGGGGCGAAAGGCGTCGGCGCGGCGGCAGGCGACCTGGCTCGACCGGGCGTGCACGCAGCGCACCCGAGTCATCACAGTTGCGGCACAGCACCGGGTTCCCACCGGTTTCGCGACCACCGCACCACTGGCCGGCAAGCCGCTGACCAGCGTGAGGAACGCTACCACCGGCGAATCTGGCCTTTCCCGGCAACGCTCACGTAATCTTGTCGGGATCACGCGGGGCACCGCCGCGCGTAGACTCGCCTGAGGCGCACCGAACGCAGCCCATCAAGAACGACGTCGTTCCTCGCAGCCAGATCGTTACCGATCGGATGAGAAAATCCACACTCCGAGAGGGTGCCGTCATGTTTCCTGGGTGTTAAGGTCGCGCTAATCCAAGGGCCATCGTCGTCCCTGCAGCAGTACCGGGGGAACTTTCCGAACTGAGCACAGAGACGACGAAGGAGGTCCCCGCATGATCTTCTCCGCCAACCCGGGTAAGCAGGGCCTGTACGACCCTGCCCAGGAGCAGGACTCCTGCGGTGTGGCGATGGTGGCCGACATCCAGGGCCGCCGCACGCACGCCATCGTCACGGACGGGCTGACGGCGCTGATCAACCTGGACCACCGGGGCGCCGCGGGCGCCGAACCGACCTCCGGCGACGGTGCCGGGATCCTCGTGCAGCTCCCGGACCGGCTGCTCCGCGAGGAGGCCGGGTTCGAGCTGCCCGAACCGGACGCGCGGGGCCACCACCGCTACGCCGCCGGCATCGCGTTCCTGCCCGCCGAGGAGGAGGCGCGCGGCAAGGCCGTCGCGCTGATCGAGCGCCTCGCCGAGGAGGAGGACCTCGAGGTGCTGGGCTGGCGCGAGGTGCCGGTCGACGCCGACGGGGCGGGCATCGGCCCCACCGCCCGCTCGGTGATGCCGCACTTCGCCATGCTGTTCGTCGCCGGACGGCCGGACGCCGAGGGCGCGCGCCCATCCGGGCTGGAGCTGGACCGCCTCACCTTCTGCCTGCGCAAGCGTGCGGAGAACGAGAGCGTGGTCGCCGAATGCGGCACGTACTTCCCGTCGCTGTCCTCGCGCACGCTGGTGTACAAGGGAATGCTCACGCCCGAGCAGCTCCCGGCGTTCTTCGCCGACCTGCGCGACCCCCGGCTGACCAGTGCGATCGCCCTGGTGCACAGCCGGTTCTCCACCAACACGTTCCCGTCGTGGCCGCTGGCGCACCCGTTCCGGTTCGTCGCGCACAACGGTGAGATCAACACGATCCGCGGCAACCGCAACCGCATGCGGGCCCGCGAGGCCCTGCTCGACTCCGGTGTCATCCCGGGCGACCTGACGCGCCTCTACCCGGTGTGCTCGCCGGACGCCTCGGACTCGGCCTCGTTCGACGAGGTCCTGGAGCTGCTGCACCTGGGCGGCCGCAGCCTGCCGCACGCGGTGCTGATGATGATCCCGGAGGCCTGGGAGAACCACGCCACCATGGACGCGCAGCGTCGCGCGTTCTACCAGTTCCACGCGAGCCTGATGGAGCCGTGGGACGGCCCGGCCTGCGTCACCTTCACCGACGGCACGCTCGTCGGCGCGGTTCTGGACCGCAACGGCCTGCGCCCGTGCCGCTGGTGGCGCACCGCCGACGACCGGATCGTGCTGGCCAGCGAGGCCGGCGTGCTGGACGTGCCGCCGGACCAGGTGGTCGCGAAGGGCCGGCTCAAGCCGGGCCGCATGTTCCTGGTGGACACCGAGGCCGGCCGCATCGTCGCCGACGACGAGGTCAAGGCCCAGCTGGCCGCGCAGCACCCGTACGAGGAGTGGCTGCACGCCGGCCTGCTGCAGCTGGCCGACCTGGCCGACCGCGACCACGTCACGCAGAGCCACGACTCGGTGCTGCGCCGTCAGCTCGCCTTCGGCTACACCGAGGAGGAGCTGAAGATCCTGCTCGCGCCGATGGCCGAGAAGGGCGCCGAGCCGCTCGGGTCGATGGGCACCGACACCCCGCCCGCCGTGCTGTCCAAGCGTTCGCGTCAGCTCTACGACTACTTCAAGCAGGGCTTCGCGCAGGTGACCAACCCGCCGCTGGACGCGATCCGCGAGGAGCTCGTCACCTCGATGAGCCGGATCATGGGCCCGGAGCGCAACCTGCTCGACCCGGGTCCGGCGTCCTGCCGGCACATCCAGCTGCCCTACCCGGTGATCGACAACGACGAGCTGGCCAAGCTCATCCACATCAACGACGACGGCGACCTGCCCGGCTTCGCCTGCACCGTCCTGTCCGGACTGTTCGAAGTGGACGGCGGCGGCAAGGCGCTGGCGGAGGCGATCGAGCGCGTGCGCCGTGAGGCGTCCGAGGCGATCGCGGCCGGCGCCCGCACGCTCGTGCTGTCCGACCGGGACTCCGACCACAAGATGGCGCCGATCCCGTCGCTGCTGCTGGTCTCCGCGGTGCACCACCACCTGGTGCGCACCAAGGAGCGGCTGCGCGTGGCGCTGGTCGTGGAGAGCGGCGACGCGCGCGAGGTGCACCACATCGCGCTGCTGCTCGGCTACGGCGCCGCGGCGGTGAACCCGTACCTGGCGTTCGAGACGATCGAGGACATGATCGCGCAGGGCGCGATCACCGGGATCGAGCCGCGCCAGGCCGTGCGCAACTACGTGAACGCGCTCGTCAAGGGCGTCCTGAAGATCATGTCCAAGATGGGCATCTCGACCGTCGGCGCCTACACCGCGGCGCAGGTGTTCGAGTCCTTCGGGCTGTCGCAGGAACTGCTCGACGAGTACTTCACCGGCACGGTGTCCAAGCTCGGCGGCGTCGGTCTCGACGTGCTGGCCGAGGAGGTCGCGGTCCGGCACCGCCGGGCCTACCCGGACAACCCGACCGACCGGGTGCACCGCCGCCTGGACTCCGGTGGCGAGTACGCCTACCGCCGCGAGGGCGAGCTGCACCTGTTCACGCCGGAGACGGTGTTCCTGCTGCAGCACGCCAGCAAGACGCGTCGTGACGAGGTGTACCGCCGCTACAGCGAGGAGGTGCACCGCCTCAACCGCGAGGGCGGCGCGCTGCGCGGGCTGTTCAAGTTCCGCAACGAAGGCCGCGCACCGGTGCCCATCGAAGAAGTCGAGTCGATCGAGTCGATCTGCAAGCGGTTCAACACCGGCGCGATGTCCTACGGCTCGATCTCGGCGGAGGCGCACCAGACGCTGGCGATCGCGATGAACCGCATCGGCGGGCGCTCCAACACCGGTGAGGGCGGGGAGGACCCGGAGCGCCTCTACGACCCGGAGCGCCGCAGCGCGATCAAGCAGGTCGCCAGCGGCCGCTT
Organism: Amycolatopsis thermophila; assembly: GCF_030814215.1. Lineage (NCBI taxonomy): Bacteria > Bacillati > Actinomycetota > Actinomycetes > Pseudonocardiales > Pseudonocardiaceae > Amycolatopsis > Amycolatopsis thermophila. The sequence continues at coordinate 4,011,501 of NZ_JAUSUT010000001.1, forward strand.
CGGCGTGACGAGCGAGTACCTGGTCAACGCCGACGACATCCAGATCAAGATGGCGCAGGGCGCCAAGCCGGGCGAAGGCGGTCAGCTGCCGCCGAACAAGGTGTACCCGTGGATCGCCCGCACCCGGCACTCGACGCCCGGCGTCGGACTGATCTCGCCGCCGCCGCACCACGACATCTACTCGATCGAGGACCTGGCGCAGCTGATCCACGACCTGAAGAACGCCAACGAGCAGGCCCGCGTGCACGTCAAGCTGGTCAGCTCGCTGGGCGTCGGCACGGTCGCGGCCGGGGTGTCCAAAGCCCACGCGGACGTCGTGCTGATCTCCGGTCACGACGGCGGCACCGGCGCCTCGCCGTTGAACTCGCTCAAGCACGCGGGCACGCCGTGGGAGATCGGCCTGGCCGAGACCCAGCAGACCCTCATGCTGAACGGGCTGCGCGACCGCATCACGGTGCAGGTCGACGGCGCGATGAAGACCGGCCGCGACGTCGTGGTCGCCGCGTTGCTCGGGGCCGAGGAGTACGGCTTCGCCACCGCGCCGCTGGTCGTGGCCGGCTGCATCATGATGCGCGTCTGCCACCTCGACACCTGCCCCGTCGGTGTCGCGACGCAGAGCCCGGAGCTGCGCAAGCGGTACACCGGGCAGGCCGAGCACGTGGTGAACTACTTCCGGTTCGTCGCGCAGGAGGTCCGCGAGCTGCTGGCCGAGCTCGGTTTCCGCACGCTCGACGAGGCGATCGGCCGGGCCGACGTGCTGGACACCGACGACGCCATCGAGCACTGGAAGGCCGCCGGGCTGGACCTCGAGCCGATCTTCGAGATGCCCACCGACACCCCCTACGGCGGTGCGCGGCGCAAGATCCGCGAGCAGGACCACGGTCTGGAGCACGCCCTGGACCGCACGCTCATCCAGCTGTCCGAGGCGGCGCTGGAGGACGCGCACCCGGTGCGCCTGGAACTGCCGGTGCGCAACGTGAACCGCACCGTGGGCACGCTGCTGGGGTCGGAGATCACCCGCCGCTACGGCGGTGAGGGCCTGCCCGACGGCACCATCCACATCCGGCTCGTCGGGTCGGCGGGCCAGTCGCTGGGCGCGTTCCTGCCCCGCGGCGTCACGCTGGAGATGGTCGGCGACGCCAACGACTACGTCGGCAAGGGCCTGTCCGGCGGCCGGATCATCGTGCGCCCGCACCCGGACGCGACGTTCGCCGCCGAACGTCAGGTCATCGCGGGCAACACGCTCGCCTACGGCGCCACCGCGGGGGAGATGTTCCTGCGCGGGCAGGTCGGCGAGCGGTTCTGCGTACGCAACTCGGGCGCCACCGTCGTCGCCGAAGGGGTGGGCGACCACGCCTTCGAATACATGACCGGTGGCCGGGCCGTGGTGCTCGGGCCGACCGGGCGCAACCTCGCCGCGGGCATGTCCGGCGGCATCGGCTACGTCCTCGACCTCGACCGGGGCAGTGTCAACCCCGAGATGGTCGAGCTGCTCCCACTGGAGCCCGAGGATCTGAACTGGTTGAAGGACATCGTGACCCGTCACCACGAACTCACCCGCTCGACGGTCGCCGCGTCGCTGCTCGGTGACTGGCCCCGCCGGTCGGCGAGCTTCACCAAGGTCATGCCGCGCGACTACAAGCGCGTGCTGGAGGCGACGAAGGCCGCCAAGGCCGCGGGCCGGGACGTCGACGAGGCGATCATGGAGGTGGCGTCTCGTGGCTGACCCCAAGGGCTTCCTGAAGTACGAGCGGGTCGAGCCGCGCAAGCGCCCGTTGCAGGACCGGGCCGGGGACTGGCGCGAGGTCTACGCCGACCTCGAGCCGGCCGAGCGCGACCAGCAGGTGCGCACCCAGGCCACGCGCTGCATGGACTGCGGCATCCCGTTCTGCCACTCGTCGAGCTCGGGCTGCCCGCTGGGCAACCTGATCCCGGAGTGGAACGACCTGGTGCGCCGCGGCGACTGGGCCGCCGCCAGCGACCGGCTGCACGCGACCAACAACTTCCCGGAGTTCACCGGCAAGCTGTGCCCGGCGCCGTGCGAGGCCGGCTGCACGCTGTCCATCTCGCCGCTGTCCGGTGGGCCGGTCGCGATCAAGCGCGTCGAGGCCACGATCGCGGAGAAGGCGTGGGAACTGGGCCTGGCCCAGCCGCAGGTCGCCGAGGTGGCCAGCGGTCAGCGCGTCGCCGTGGTCGGGTCCGGCCCGGCCGGGCTCGCCGCCGCCCAGCAGCTCACCCGCGCGGGGCACGACGTGACCATCTTCGAGCGGGACGACCGGCTCGGCGGGCTGCTGCGCTACGGCATCCCCGAGTTCAAGATGGAGAAGAAGCACCTCGACAAGCGGCTGGCGCAGCTGAAGAAGGAAGGCACGCAGTTCGTCACCGGCTGCGAGGTCGGCGTCGACATCACCGTCGAGGAGCTGCGGTCGCGCTACGACGCGGTCGTGCTCGCGGTGGGCGCGCTGCGCGGCCGGGACGACACCACCACGCCCGGCCGGGATCTCGCGGGCATCCACCTGGCGATGGAGCACCTGGTGCCGGCCAACAAGCAGTGCGAGGGCGACGGGCCGTCGCCCATCCACGCGGCCGGCAAGCACGTCGTGATCATCGGCGGCGGGGACACCGGCGCCGACTCCTACGGCACCGCGGTCCGCCAGGGCGCGGCCTCGGTCACCCAGCTGGACCAGTACCCGATGCCGCCGACCACGCGGGACGACGAGCGCTCGCCGTGGCCGACGTGGCCGTACGTGCTGCGCACCTACCCGGCGCACGAAGAGGGCGGCGAGCGGAAGTTCGGTGTCGCGGTGCGGCGGTTCGTGGGCGACGAGACCGGGCACGTGCGCGCGATCGAGCTGCAGCGGGTCAAGGTCAGCAAGGACCCGGAGACCGGGCGCCGCGAGGTCGTGCCGGTTTCGGGCGAGGTCGAGGAGATCCCGGCCGACCTGGTGCTGTTCGCGATCGGTTTCGAGGGCGTGGAGCACATGCGGCTGCTCGACGACCTGGGCATCTCGCTGACCAGGCGCGGCACCATCTCGTGCGGTCCGGACTGGCAGACCGAGGCGCCGGGTGTCTTCGTCTGCGGCGACGCCCACCGTGGCGCGTCGCTGGTGGTGTGGGCGATCGCGGAGGGCCGCTCGGTGGCCAACGCGGTCGACGCCTACCTGACCGGCGCGTCCGACCTGCCGGCGCCGGTGCACCCGACCGCGCTGCCGCTCGCGGTCGTCTAGTTCGCTGCCCCTCGGCCGTTCGGGCTCACCCAGGGCCCGAACGGCCGATTGTTCACCCCGTCGTGGCCGCTTAGCTTTCCCGTAGCGACGACGACGAACGGGTGGGCGGCATGAAGCGAACAGGTCTCCGGGCAGCAATCCTCGCGGCGGTCGCCGCACTCGCGACAGCCGTGCTGTCCACTCCGGCCACCGCGGCCCACGCGGCGTCGGGCCCGGCCGTGCACCCGCTCGGCGGCGGCGCGGCCGAGTACTGGACCCCGGAGAAGATGCGCTCCGCCAGGCCGCTGGACGGTCTGATGGCCGACGCGAAGAACCTCGCCGCCGACGTCACGGCCGGTGTGCCGCGGCTGCTCCCGTCGCGGACGTCGAAGGTGAGCACCGGTGCCCCGTGGACCGGTGGCGGTGCCGTCACCCACACCGCGGGCCGGGTCTTCTTCACCTTCAACGGTTCGCCGGCCTCGTGCAGCGGCGACGCGGTCACCAGCGCCAACCGCAGCGTCGTGATCACCGCCGGGCACTGCGTGAAGTACCAGGGCAGCTGGCACACCAACTGGGTCTTCGTGCCGGGCTACGACAACGGCAGCGCGCCCTACGGTGAATGGGCCGCGACCGCCACGCTCACCACGCCGCAGTGGCAGGCGAGCGAGGACCTCAACTACGACGTCGGCGCCGCGGTGGTGGCCCCGCTCAACGGCCAGTACCTCACCGACGTGGTGGGTTCCCAGGGCATCGCCTTCAACCAGGCGCGGGGACGGGCGATGTACAGCTTCGGCTACCCGGCCGAGCCGCCCTACGACGGCCGCAAGCTGACCTACTGCGCCGGCAGCACCTTCAACGACACGTTCGGCAGCAACGACCTCGGCATGCGCTGCGACATGACCGGCGGTTCCAGCGGCGGGCCGTGGTTGCTGAACTTCAACACCGCGACCGGCGCCGGCGTGCAGAACTCGGTCAACAGCTTCGGCTACACGTTCCTGCCCGGCGTGATGTTCGGACCGTACTTCGGCTCCGACGCCGAGGCGCTGTACGACACCGCGCAGGCCCGCTGACCCGTCACCGGCGCGGCAGTACGGCGAGGTCGCCGTACTGCCCGCCGCGCACCCGGTCCGGCGCGAACAGCCCGGCCAGTTCGGCGAGGTCGTCCGCGCTGAGCGGCACCCCGGTGGCGGCGACGTTCTCCCGCACGTACTTCGCCCGCTTGGTGCCCGGGATCGGGGCGATGTCGTGCGGCTGGGCGAGCAGCCACGCCAGCGCGACCTGGCCGGGTGTGTGCCCGCGGGCTTCGCTGAACTCCTTGAGCGCCTCGACCAGGCGGAGGTTCTCGGCGAAGTTCTCGGCGCGGAACTTCGGCAGGGTGGCCCGGAAGTCGTCGGCCGGGAAGGATGTGCCGGCCGAGAAGGTGCCGGCGAGTGCGGCCCGGCCGAGCGGGCTGAAGGGCACGACGGTGATGCCCAGCTCCCGGCACGCGGGCAGCACTTCCCGCTCGATCCCCCGCTCCCACAGCGAGTATTCACTCTGCAGCGCCGAAATCGGGGCAACGGCCGACGCCCGCCGCAGGATGTCCGCACCGACGTTGCTGAGGCCGAGCACGCGCACCTTGCCGGCCTCGACGAGTTCCGCCATCGCCCCGACGGTCTCCTCGACCGGCACCCGCTCGTCCAGCCGGTGGGCGTAGTACACGTCGATGTGGTCGATGCCCAGGCGTCGCAGGCTGGCGTCGCACGCCTGCTTCACGTACTCCGGGCGCCCGTCGATCTCGATGCCGTTCCCGGTGGGGCGGGCACCGAACTTGGTGCCGATCACCACCTCGTCCCGGCGGTCCCGCACGGCCCGGCCGAGCAGCCGCTCGTTGTGCCCGAACCCGCGCTGTTCCTGACCGGTCGCCGCGCCCGCCGCCCCGTAGACGTCCGAGGTGTCGAAGAAGTCGACACCGGCATCGAGGGCCGCGTGGATGGTCGCGACCGACTCGTCCTCGTCGGCCGGGCCGTAGAACTGGGACATGCCCATGCAGCCCAGCCCGATCGGCCGGATGCGGATGTCGCTGTGTCCCAGCGTGATTCGTGCCGTGCCCATGTCGCCCTTCCCAGCCGCGAATTAACAGTCCGGTGGACCGCTAACTTCGACAATAGCAGTCCGGTGGACCCATGACCAAGACCGGTGGACCGTTAGGATGCGACGCCATGAGCCCGCCAGCGGATTTCCAGCGCGCGCGCAGGCCGGAACAGCGGGAGCAGCGCCGGCGCGCCATCCTGGACGCCACCGAGGCGCTGCTGGCCGAGGTCCCCGTCGAGGACATCAGCCTGCGTGAGCTGAGCCGGCGGCTGGGCACCTCGAAGACCAACGTCGTGCGCTACTTCGAGACCCGGGAAGGCGTGCTGCTCGCCCTGCTCAACCGCACCCGGTCCGCCTGGCTGGACGAGCTGGACGAGCGGTTGCCGCCGGGACCGGTGCACGCCGATGAACTCGTCACGATCTGGGCGGACTCACTCGCCGAACGGCCGTTGCTGTGCCAGTTGTGGAGCCTGTTGCCGACGGTGCTGGAGCGGAACGTGTCGGCCGCGTCGGTCCGCTCCTACAAGCTCACCGACCTCGACCACCGCACGCGGCTGGCGCGGCTGGTCAGCGAGCGGGTGCCCGCGCTCGACGAGGCGACCGCCCTGCACCTGACGCGCATCGCCGTCGTCGCGCTGACCGGCCTCTGGCCGTTCTGCACTCCCACCCCCGCCATCGTCGAGGCGACCAGCGATCCGCGACTGCGGGAATCCTGCGTCGAATTCGCCACGGCGTACACCGACATCCTGCGCATCACGACCGCGGGCCTGCTCGCCCGCGGCGAGGGTTCGGCGGCGCCGGGCGCGTGAGTTCGGCCCCGGGGGCCGGCCCCGCCACCTCGGGGCGGATCGTCCCAGCGCACCCCATATCCTGGGGTGGTGAACTGGACCGTGGACGTGCCCGTCGACACCCTCCCCGAGCTGCCGCCCCTGCCGCCGGAGCTGCGCGCCAAGCTGGACGACGCCCTGTCCCGCCCGGCCGCCCAGCAGCCCGAGTGGCCGGACGCCGGCGCGGTGAACCGGGTCCGCCACCTGCTCGAAGCCGTCCCGCCGATCACCGTTCCCGCCGAGATCGACCGGCTCCAGGACCGGCTCGCGATGGTGGCCCGCGGCGAGGCGTTCCTGCTGCAGGGCGGGGACTGCGCCGAGACGTTCGAGTCCAACACCGAGCCGCACATCCGCGCCAACCTGCGCACGCTCCTGCAGATGGCCGTCGTGCTCACCTACGGCGCCAGCCTGCCGGTCGTGAAGGTCGGGCGCATCGCCGGCCAGTACGCCAAGCCGCGCTCCAACAACACCGACGCGCTCGGCCTGCCCGTCTACCGCGGCGACATCGTCAACTCGCTCGTCGCCAAGCCCGAGCTGCGCGTCCCCGACCCGGGCCGGATGATCCGCGCCTACGCCAACTCCGGCGCGGCGATGAACCTGGTCCGCGCCCTCACCGGCGCCGGCATGGCCGACCTGGCCCAGGTGCACGACTGGAACAAGGACTTCGTGCGCACCTCGCCCGCGGGCGAGCGGTACGAGGCGCTGGCCGGCGAGATCGACCGCGGCCTGCGGTTCATGTCCGCCTGCGGCGTCACCGACACCTCGCTGCACTCCACCGAGATCTTCGCCAGCCACGAGGCCCTGCTGCTCGACTACGAGCGCGCCATGCTGCGCATGGACAACGCCAACGCGGCCAACCCGAAGCTGTACAACCTCTCGTCGCACTTCCTGTGGATCGGCGAGCGCACCCGCCAGCTCGACGGCGCCCACATCGCGCTCGCCGAGCTGCTGGCCAACCCGATCGGCGTCAAGATCGGCCCGACCACCACCCCCGACCAGGCGGTGGAGTACGTCGAGCGGCTCGACCCGCGCAACGAGCCCGGCCGCGTCACCCTGATCTCCCGCATGGGCAACGGCAAGGTCCGCGAGGTGCTGCCGCACATCGTGGAGAAGGTCGAGGCCACCGGCCACAAGGTCATCTGGCAGTGCGACCCGATGCACGGCAACACCCACGAGTCGCCCAGCGGCTACAAGACCCGCCACTTCGACCGCATCATCGACGAGGTCCAGGGCTTCTTCGAGGTGCACCACAAGCTGGGCAGCTACCCCGGCGGCATCCACATCGAGCTGACCGGCGAGGACGTCACGGAGTGCCTCGGCGGCGCGCAGGAGATCTCCGACTCCGACCTCGCCGGCCGCTACGAGACCGCCTGCGACCCGCGGCTGAACACGCAGCAGTCGCTGGAGCTGGCGTTCCTGGTCGCGGAGATGCTCCGCGGCTGACGTCAGACCGCGAAGCTGTCCTCGGCCGCCTCACGCGGCCGCTGCAGGGGGGCCGGGAGCTCGAACTCGGCCACCGTCCGCCACGGCACGTGCTCGTCGTCGCCCGCGACCAGGCGGACGCAGTCGATGCGGGCCCGGATCGGCAGCGCCGCCGCGAGGTCGGCCGCGGCCCGGCGGCGTGCCCGCGCGTCGCCCGTGCGGTGGTCGGCCACCGTCAGGTGGGGGACCGTGTCGGGGTGCTCACCGCCGTAGGGCTGGTGCGCCGGGAACCGCTCGCACACCGCCCGCGTCAACGCCCGGAAGTGGTCGTCCGGCTCCGGTGCGAGCCACACCACCTCCTGACCGAACCAGCCGACCTGGGAGAACGCGCAGTCGAACGCCTCGATCCCGATCAGGGCCGCCTCCAGGTCCGCCACCGTCCCGGCGTCGATCTGCCGCGGCGGCACGAACGGGTACAGAACGGTCACGTGAGCCGGTACGGTGCGCCGGTGCCGGGTGACCAGGTGGTCGGTTTCCGGGACGGGGACGATGATGGCACTCTTCGTGGCACGGCGGAGCCACGGCGCGTCGGGGACCGGCATGGCTTCATCATGACTGAAGCGGGCGGAGAAGTTTAGATCGACCGCTCGTACAGAGCAGCGGCCGACTTGAGCACGGCGTCCCGCAGCGACCCCGTGTCCGGCACCGTGTCGCCGTTCAGCTGTAGTCCGATGTGGACGTGGTCGCGGTAGGTCGCGGCCGCGATGCCGACCGCGTGCCGCGGCGCCAACGGGACGAACGGGTAGATCTCGCACAACCGTGCCCCGTCCAGCGACAGGTCCAGCTTCGGCAGCGGCACGTTCGTGATCACGGTGTCGAACAGGGCGCCGGCGGCGCGTCCGGTCACCTTCGCCGCCATCCGGTGCAGCACCGGCGGCAGCCGGTCGGCAAGCACCGGCAGGGCACCGGCGCCGCGCTGCGGTCCGGCCGCCTTGTTCCGGTCCATCGACCACCGGATCTCCCGCAGCCGCCGCACCGGATCGTCCAGGTGCACCGGCAGATCGCACAGGTAGCCGGACAATTGGTTGGAACCCCAGCCGCCGTCGCGCGCCCGCGTGCTGACCGGGATCAGTGCCCGCAGCGTGCGTGCGTCCGGCCGCTGCCCGCGGTTGATCATCCAGTCCCGCAGCGCGCCGGCCAGCACGGCGAGCACGACGTCGTTGGGGGTACCGCCGTGCGCGCCGCGGATGGTGCGGATGTCCGACAGCGGCAGCCGGACGAACCCCAGCCGGCGGGCGGCCGAATCCGGGGCGCTCAGCGGCGACGACGGGTACGGCCGCGCGGCCCGCAGGATCGCCGACGCGATCGCCGCGTTCTCACCGGCCTGGCCGATCGCGCCGGTCACCCCGTCGCGCAACGCCTCCAGCGGCGACCGCGGGTCGGCCGGAGGGTCGGCCGCGTCGACGAGCATCCGGGTGATCGGCAGTTCGTCGAGCAGGCCGGCGGCCACCGCGAAGGCGCCCGCGCCGTCGGTGAACGCGTGGTGCAGCTTGAGCAGCAACGCGAACCGGTTTTCTGCAAGACCCGTCACCAGGTGGACGTCCCACAACGGCCGGTCCATCGGCAACGGCTGCTCGATCCACTCGGCCGCGTACGCCGCCAGCGGGTCGTCGGCGTAGAACCCGGTGAGCCGGTGGACGTGAACGTGGTCGTGCGGATCGAACTCCGGGTCCTCGGCCCAGGACGCGCCGCCCGGCGGGAACAGCGACGGCCGGACCCGCCGGCGCAGGCGGGGGATCCGGGCGGCGCGGCGCGCCAGCAGCGCGGCCAGCGCCCCGGGGTCGACCGGCCCGTCCGGTTGGAGGATCACCGCCGCCCCCATGTGCATCGGGGTGGATTCTCCTTCCAGGCAAAGGAAAGCCACGTCCAGCCCACTGAGCTGACGGCCAGCCATAGACGACCCCTCTACGGTCGGTGACACGGGATTGCCTGCTACTCGAGCAAACGGACGTGACGAAACGGTAGTCCATTTGTTTCGGCAGCGCTAACGGCTCCCAATTCTCACTCGAATGGGGTATCGGTCCTTTGTGGACGGCGGTGGTGGGTGTTCTCCCCGTTGATCAAGGAAATACTTGCAGTTTCACCTTTTTGCCGCGTTCCACCCGTTCACCCGGCTCGGGATCCTGCCCGATCACGATGGAGAAGTTGCGCGCCTTTCCCTCGACGTCGGCCTGCAGGCCCGCGTCCGAGAGCAGCTGGATGGCGTCCGGCACGGGGCGTCCGATCACCGACGGCACGTCGACCGCCGTGGAGGTGTAGACGCCGACGCGCTTAGCACCCTGGCCGTCGATGGTGGTTCCGGCTGCCGGAGTGGTGCGGGTGACGCTGCCGCCCGGCACGTCCTCGGAGAACTCGGTGCCGGCGTCGTAGGGCTCGAACCCGGCGTTCCGCAGCCGCTGGAAGGCGTCGTCGCGGCTCAATCCGGCGACACTGGGCACCGGCGTCGGCGGCGCGCCCTTGGACAGGGCGATTTTCACCGCCGAGCCGATCGGCAGCTGCGTTCCCGGCTGCGGGTCCACCGACAGCACCTTGCCGGCCGGCACCGAGGTGCTGTAGCCGTCGGCACCCGCGTCCCGTTGCGGCGTGAGCCCGGCCTCCTTGACGGCCGCCTCCGCCTGCTCGAGGCCGGTGCCCTGGGCGATGTCGGGCACGGTGGGTCGGCCGGCCGACAGCTTCACGGTGACCGTGCTGCCCTTCTTCGCCGACGCCCCGGCCATCGGGTCGGTGGCGATCACCTTGCCCGCCGGCACGGTGTTGTGCCGCTCGCGCACCACCGTCGACGACAACCCGGCGTCGTGCAGGGTCTTCTCGGCGGTGACCTGGTCGAGCCCGGCGAGGGACGGGACGGCGACCGTCTCGGCCGCGTCCTGGCCGACGGTGAACCACCAGACGCCGGTGCCGAGCACGGCGGCGAGCAGCACGGCGATCACGGTCCACAGCACGACCGGGCGGCGCCGGACCAGCGCGGGCCGCTCGTCGCGCGGCGGAGCGGGCGGTGGCGGCGGCACGGGCGCGCCCTGCGGCCGGATCAGCGCCTGGGTGCCGCGCGGCCCGGTGGCCGGGGTCGCGGTGACCACCGGTGAGAACGCGGGCACGGTCTGCTCCGGGTCGGCCGGCGCGGGCGCGGTCTGCTTGGCGGGCGCCGGCGGGACCTCCTTGGCGGGCAGGACCGGGATCGGCGCGGGCGCGATGCCCAGCGCCGCCCGCACGCGCCGCAGTTCCTGCAGGAAGGTTCCGGCATCCGCGGGCCGGGCCTGGAGATCGCGTCGCGTCGCGCGCAGCACCAGGTCGTCCAGCGCCGCGGGGATTCCCGGCTCGATCGCGCTGGGAGCCGGGACGTCGTCGTTGACGTGCCGGTAGGCCACCGAGATGGCCGTGTCACCGGTGTAGGGCACCTGGCCGGTCAGCATCTCGTAGAGCACGATGCCGGCCGAGTAGACGTCGCCGCGCTCGCCGGCCGCCCCGGTCGTGACCTGCTCGGGTGCCAGGTAGGAGACGGTGCCGAGGATGATGCTCGAACTCGTGGTGCCCGCGCTGGCCACGGCGCGCACGAGGCCGAAGTCGGCGACCTTCACCACCCCGGCCGGCGGGTGGCCGGCGTGACCGATGAGCACGTTCTCCGGTTTCACGTCCCGGTGCACGAGCCCGGCCTGGTGCGCGGCGGAGAGGGCGGAGAGCATCTGCTCGGCCACGCTCAGCGCCAGCGGCACGTCCAGCTTGCCCCGCTGGTCGAGCAGGTCCCGCAGCGTGCCGCCGTCGACCAGCTCCATCACCAGGAACACGTGCGAGCGGTCGCCGGCCACGTCGACGCCCTGGTCGTGCACGGTCACCACGTTCGGGTGGTGCAGTTTGGCCGCCAGCCGCGCCTCGCGCTCGAACCGCTCGACGAACGACCGGTCGTCGGCGAACCGCGGGTCCATGATCTTGATGGCGACCGGCCGGTCCAGCCTCGTGTCCGAGCCCCGGTAGACGGCCGACATGCCGCCCCGCGCGAGGAGGCCGTCGACCCGGTAACGCCGCTCCAGGAGCGCTCCGGCCAGGCTGGTTTCCGTGCTCGTCACGCGCCCGATCGTACGGACTTCGGCGAAGCCGGTGTCCCCGCCCCGGGCGCGGCCGGTTGAGGTTTCGTTACGCCGTTCGCATGAGATTGCGGACAACCAGGCCAGATGTGGCACCCTGTCTTGCGTGAGTGCGATCCCAGTCGCTGATGACGTTCTCGACGCCGGCGTTCCCGTGCTGGAGCTGGCGCAGGTCGCCCGGGAGATCGGGCTGTCGGTGAACAAGGTCCGGCAGTTGCTGCGGGACGGTCAGCTGCTCGCGGTGCGCCGCGACGGCGACCTGATGGTGCCCGCCGACTTCCTGGTCGACGGCCAGGTCGTCAAGGGCCTGACCGGCCTGCTGACGGTGCTCGCCGACGCGGGCTTCAGCCGCACCGAGATGCTGCGCTGGCTGTACGAGGCCGACGAGTCCCTCCCCGGCACCACGCCGATCAACGCCCTGCGCACCAACCACGGCACGGAAGTGAAGCGCCGCGCGCAGGCGATGGCGTTCTAGTGGCCGGGGGCGGCGCCGGACCGCGCCGCCCCCGCCCGCTCAGCCGTTCTGGGCGTCGCGCCAGGAGATCCACTTCTGCAGCGCGCCCAGGTCGTAGTCCGGGCCGCCCACGCCGACGGTGAAGGTGCTCACGCCCAGCTCGCGCAGCCGCGGGCCGACCTCCTCCGGGTCGCCCTGGGTGCCGACCGAGATCTCGATCTCGGCGAAGTCGCGGCCCACGTCCTGGCAGTGCTGCCGCAGGATGCCGACCTTGCGCTCGACGGTCTCGGCGTCGCCGAAGCCGTGCCAGATGTCGGCGTGCTTGGCGACCAGGCGCAGCGTCTTCTTCTCGCCGCCACCGCCGATCAGCACCGGGATCTTGCGGGTGGGTGCCGGGTTGAGCTTGCTCAGCCGGGACTCGATGCGCGGCAGCGCCTCGGCCAGGTCGTCCAGCCGCCCCCCGGCGGTGCCGAACTCGTAGCCGTACTCGGTGTAGTCCTTTTCGAACCAGCCGGAGCCGATGCCCAGGATCAGGCGGCCGTCGCTGATGTGGTCGACCGTGCGGGCCATGTCGGCGAGCAGTTCCGGGTTGCGGTAGCTGTTGCAGGTGACGAGCGCGCCGATCTCGACCCGCGAGGTCGACTCCGCCCACGCGCCCAGCATCGTCCAGCACTCGAAGTGCTTGCCGTCGGGGTCGCCGTACAGCGGGTAGAAGTGGTCCCAGTTGAAGACGATGTCCGCGCCCAGGTCCTCGGCCGCGGACGCGGTGCTGCGGATGGTCTTGTAGTCGGCGTGCTGGGGCTGGAGCTGCAGCCCGATCCGGATCGGTTTGACGGAAGCGGTCATGGCGCCAGCCTAGCCACATCGGTTCCGGCCTGCGCGTCGCCGCGAAGCCTTGTCCCGCACGGACTTCCACCTGGATCGCGCTCCAGGTGGAAGTCCACTGTGTACTCAGGAGGTGCGCTGGGTGGCGAGCTCGGCGAGCTCGGCGAGGCGGCTCGCCGCGGGTTCGGCCAGCTCGGCGCGTTCCAGCGCGGTCAGCGCGGTCCCGGTGAGCGCCGTGATGCGCTCCTCGACCGCGTCGACGGCGCCGACCTCGGTCAGCGTCCGGCGCACGGTGTCCACCTCGGCGTCGCTGAGGTCGGCGCCGACCGCGTCCGCGATGAGCTTGTGCCGTTCCGGGTCCTCGGCCAGCTGCAGGCCGAGCGCGACCAGCAGCGTGCGCTTGCCCTCGCGCAGGTCGTCCCCGGCGGGCTTGCCGGTGACCGACGGGTCGCCGAACACGCCGAGCAGGTCGTCGCGCAGCTGGAACGCCACGCCCAGGTCGTCGCCGAACTCGCGCAGCCGCGCGATCCGGTCGTCGTCCGCGCCGGCCAGCGCGGCGCCGAGGTGCAGCGGCCGCTGCACGGTGTAGGCCGCGGTCTTGAGGCGGCACACCCGCAACGCGGCCTCGGGCGAGATGTCGCCGGTGGCCTGCGTGCGCACGTCGAGGTACTGGCCGGCCAGCACCTCGGTGCGCATCGCGCGCCACGCGGGGCGGGCGGCGGCCAGCGTCCCGGCGGGCAGCGGCGCGCCGGCGAACATGTCGTCCGCCCAGGCCAGCGCGAGGTCACCGATGAGCACGGACGCGGCCAGCCCGAACGTCTCCGGCGCGCCCAGCCAGCCGTTCGCCCGGTGCTCGCGGGCGTAGGAGACGTGCACCGTGGGACGGCCGCGCCGCGAATCGGAGGAGTCGATCAGGTCGTCGTGGATCAGCGCGCACGCCTGCACCAGTTCCAGGCTGGCGACGGCCTGGAGCACGCCTTCCGCGTCCGGGCCCTCCGGGTCGCCGCCCGCACCGCGCCAGGCCCACCAGGCGAACGTCGGCCGCAACCGCTTGCCGCCGCCGAGCACGAACGCGGTGAGGGTGTCGACGCCGGATCCGAACGCGGGCTCGTCCGCCCGGACGGCCGCGCCCGCCTCGGTCAGGAACGCGGCCAGGTGGCGTTCCAGGTGCTGGGGCAGGTCGGCGTCGAAGTCCATGCGCCTATCGTCGGTGACCGCGGCCGGGCGCGCTGGGCGGGGTGGCCGCGATGTGATCGGCGCCCGTAGGCTCGGCACGTGGCCACCTTGGTGACATTTCACGCCCATCCCGACGACGAGTGCATCGCCTGCGGCGGGGTCATGCGCAAGGCCTTCGAGGAGGGGCACCGCGTGGTGCTCGTCGTCGCGACCCGCGGCGAGCACGGTGAGGTCCCGCCCGGCTTCCTGGGCGACGGCGAACCGCTGTGGCAGCGGCGGGTCGAGGAGACCAGGGCAGCGGCCGAGATCCTCGGCGCGAAACGGCTGGAGTTCCTGGGCTACACCGACTCCGGGATGATGGGCACCCCGGAGAACGACCTGCCCGGCTCCTTCTGGCAGGCGCCGGTGGAGGAGGCGGCCCAGCGGCTCGCGGCGATCCTGCGCGAGGAGAACGCCGACGTGCTGACCGTGTACGACGACTACGGCACCTACGGCCACCCCGACCACATCCAGGTGCACCGCGTCGGGATGCGCGCGGCCGAGCTCGCCGGCACGCCGCGCGTGTACCAGAGCACGGCCAACCGCGACCACGTGCGCGCCGGGCTCGAAGTGTTCGCCGCCCGTGCCGCAGACACCGGCGTCCAGATCCCCGGTGTCGACGGCCTGGCCGAGCTCGGCAAGCCGGCCGCGGAGATCACCGCCGCGGTCGACGTGACGCCGTGGCTGGGCGTCAAACGGGCGGCGATGCGCGCGCACGCGAGCCAGATCAGCGAGCAGTCGCTGTTCCTGGCGATGCCCGACGACGCGTTCGCCCACACCTTCGGCACCGAGTGGTTCATCCGCGCGGGCCAGGGCCCGGGCATCACCGAGACGGATCTGCTGGCCGGTCTCTAGGGTTCGACGAGCCCGATCCGCACCCGGCCGTCCGCGTCCACCGACCAGCCGGAGTTGTGCGCGATCTCCCAGATCAGGCCGATCGGGTCGCGGAAGTGGCCGTGGTAGCCCCCGAACGCGGCCTTCTGCCC
Source organism: Amycolatopsis thermophila (assembly GCF_030814215.1). Lineage (NCBI taxonomy): Bacteria > Bacillati > Actinomycetota > Actinomycetes > Pseudonocardiales > Pseudonocardiaceae > Amycolatopsis > Amycolatopsis thermophila. Next base: position 4,026,648 of record NZ_JAUSUT010000001.1, read on the forward strand.
GGGTTTCAGGATCGTCGCCCCGGCCTCCGCCGCGGCGTCCAGGCAGCGGTCGACGGCGTCGGGGCCGGGCAGGTTGTGCGACAGGGTCAGCCCGGCGGGGCCGGTGACGCCGGTGGTGTTCAGGTCCTCGGCGAACTTGACGGCGTCGAACAGGCCGAGCGCGACGCCGGGGGCGACCTGGAAGAACAGGATCTCGCCGGGCACGTCCAGCAACGGCTCCCAGCCCAGGCCGCTCACGTAGAACTTCCGCGCGGCGTCGAGGTCCCTGGTCGACACCGTGATGATCTGCACGCTTTGCTCCATACTCGGCAGCATGGCAGCCGGGCCCGGTGCGGTCTTGAACGAAACGGACGCCTATCGCGAATGGGCGGCCTCCGGTGCCGTGCGCTGCTGGTGGGCGCAGCGGGCGGGGGACGACCACCTGCAGCGCGTGGTGCCCGACGCCGCGGCCGACGTGATCGTGTCCTCGACCGGTGCGGCGTACCTGGTGGGGCCGACCCTGCGGCCCGCCGTGCACCTGGTGCCGCGGGGATCGCAGCTGCGCGGACTGCGGGTGCGCACGTCGGCGGTGGCCGCGGTGCTCGGGCTGCCCGGGCACGAGGTGCGGGACGCGGTGGTGCCGTTGACGGCGCTGTTGCCGGACGCGGCGGCGCGGTCGGCCGCGGAATCGGTGTGGCGCGGGGAGTTCCCGGACGCGTTGCGGCCCACGCCCGGGGACGGGCGGGTCCGGTACGCGGTGCGCCGGATCTGGAGCGGAGTGGCGCTGGACGACGTCACGGCGGAGATCGCGGTCACCGGCCGCCAGTTGCGCCGGCTGTTCACCGAGCACGTCGGCCTCGGCCCGAAGGCGCTGCAGCGGGTCGCCCGGTTCCAGCGGTTCGTCCGGTCCGCGGACGCGCGCCCGGTCCCGCTGGCCGCCGCGGCGATCGCGGCCGGGTACGCCGACCAGGCCCACCTGACGCGCGAGACGCGGGAGCTGGCCGGCGTGACGCCGTCGGTGCTGGTGCGCGAGCGGCGCGGCCTGGTGGTGCCGGACGGCGAGGGTGCGCTCGCGCTGTTCTAGCTAGGTGTATGAGGTCGTGACGTTGGTGATGCCGGTGTGGGGCTTGGATGCCGGTTGCCGGTTGCAGTGTGGCCGATGGTAGTTGTCGCTGGTCCAGACGTGGACGTAGAGGAACTCTTCGGCCAGGATCCAGTTGTAGCGCTCGATTGTGCCGTTGTGCCGTTGTGGCGTGGGGTGTAGGGCGTGATCCGCTGGTGGCGGGCGTCGCGGAGCATGGTGGCGAAGTCGCGGGCGCGGTAGCAGGCGCCGTTGTCGGTGACCACGCGGTGGATGTGGGTGATGCCGTGGCGGGCGAAGAACGCCCGCGCGCGGTGGACGAACCCGATCGCCGTGCGGGCTTTCTCGTCGGGCAGGGCTTCGGTGTAGGCCAGGCGTGAGTAGCCGTCGATGGCGGAGTGCAGGTAGGTGTAGCGGGGCCGCTGGCCTCGGGTTTTGACGCGGGCGACCTGCCGGTCCTGGTCGCTGCCTTTGCCGTGGACGCGCCAGGCGCCGCCGTCGGGGATTTGGCCGGTCTTTTTTCACATCGAGGTGGACCATGTGACCGGGCCGGCGGGCGATGATGCGCCGCGGGGCCCGATTGGTGGGGTCGAGGAACCGGCGCCGGTTGAGACCGAGTTGCAGTAGGTGGTGGCCGACGGTGCGAACCGAGATGGTGATGCCATCGGCGGTGAGTCAGGTGGCGATGCGAGGGCGGAGTATTTCCACTTTCGGCGCAGCTGCTCGATCCGGGTTACCACCTCGGCTGGGGTGGCGGTGGGCTGGGCGTGCGGGACGCTGGGCCGGTCGAGCAGACCCGGCCTGGCCGTAGCGGCGCCAGCGGTTGACCCGCTTGGACGCGCACTGGCGGGAAATGCCCATCTCCGCGGTGTTGCGGGCGATCGGGCGGGTCTGGCACCGCGCGACGAGCCGGCCCCCTGTCTCAGACCCCCTCAGCCGACACCATCGTCATGACCCGCAACAGCTAGGTGTGCTCGGAGACCAGCACCGCGCGGGTGCCGGGTTCGAGCGCCTGGAAGATGTGCTCGACGTCGCCGGGGTAGGCGATGTAGTCGCCCGGGGCGAGTTCGACCGGCTCGCCGGCCAGGCCGACCAGGGCGCGTCCGGCGCTGAGCACGACGTGTTCGACCACGCCGGGCATGTGCGGGTCGGAGCGGCGCGGCTCGCCGGGCTCGGCGGCGATCCGGAACAGGTCGCGGCGCGCGTTCGGCGGGCACGACGCCACCAGCGTCGCCACGTAGTCGGAGCGTTCCGAGTAGAACGTGGGCCCCTCGTCGGCCCGGATGACCTGCACCTGCGGCCGCCGCGGCTCGACGAGCCGGGCGAACGGCACGTCGAGCACCACGCTCAGCGCCCAGAGCGTCTCCACGCTCGGGTTGCCGCTGCCCGCCTCCAACTGGGACAGGGTCGACTTGGCGATACCCGCGCGCTTGGCGACCTCGCTGAGCGACAGCCCGGTGCGGGCGCGTTCCCGCCGCAGGGAAGCCGCGATGACGTCCAACGGTGCACCGCGATCGGCCATGTGTTCGCTCCATAAGTCCAGTCGTTCGGATTGACGAACGGTTCGCCCGTCGTTCAGTATAAGAGGCGATGCGTACGATCTACCGAACACTCGACCGGCGCCTGATGCGCGACGTGGCGCTGGTGGCGCTCGCGGACGGCGTCGTCGGGGTCTCCTACGGCGCGATCAGCACGGGGTCCGGGTTCGGACCGTGGCTGCCGGTGGTGTTGTCGCTGGTGGTCTTCGCCGGCGCCGCCCAGTTCCTGTTCGTCGGGCTGGTGGCGGCCGGGGGCAGCCCGTTCGCCGCGGCGGTCGCCGGATTGCTGATCAACAGCAGGCACCTGCCGTTCGGCATGGCGGTCGCGGACGTGCTCGGCGGTCGCGGGCGCGTGCTGGGCAGCCACCTGATGACCGACGAGAACGTCGCGTTCGCGATGGCGCAGGAGGACGCGGGGCGGCGGCGTACGGCGTACTGGGCGTGCGGCATCGGGATCTTCGTGTGCTGGAACGTGGGTGCGCTGGCGGGGGCGTTCGCCGGCACCGTCATCGGCGACACGGACGCGTTCGGGCTCGACGCCGCGTTCCCGGCCGTGCTGCTCGCGCTGGTGCTGCCGTCGCTGGAGGACCGGTCGACGCGGCATGCCGCGCTGGCCGGCGCGGCGGTCGCGCTGGTGGTGACGCCGTTCCTGCCCGCCGGCCTGCCGGTGCTGCTCGCGCTGGCCGGGCTGCTCGTCCTGGTGGGGCGGCGATGACGGTCCCGTTGCTGATCGCGATCGCGGTGCTGGCCGCGGGCACCTTCGCGTTCCGGTTCGCCGGCCCGCTGCTGCGCGCGAAGATCCGGGTGCCCGACCGGGTGCAGAAGCTGATGGGCATCGCGGCGGCGGTCCTGCTGACGGCCGTCGTCGCGACCAACGCCCTGGCCGAGGGTCACTCCTTCGCCGGTTACGCGCGGCCCCTGGGGGTGGCCGTCGCGGGGGTGCTGGCGTGGCGGAAGGCGCCGTTCCTGGTGGTCGTCGTGTCGGCCGCGGCCGTCACCGCCCTCCTCCGGCTGGCCGGAGTGCCCTAAGAGCTGTGCAGGCGATTGGCCTCGGTGCGGATCGTGTCCGAGAGTGCCGCGGTCGGGCCGCGCGGGGTGGCCGAGCGGGTGGACAGCAGGAATTCCACTTCACCCGGGTCGGGGAGGTTCTGGCTCGGCGGGAGTTCCACCAGGCCGGCCGGGATGAGGCTGCGGGCGAAGACCACCACCCCCAGGCCGGCCAGCGCGGCGGCGCGCAGGCCGTTCAGGCTGCCGCTCGTGCACACGATCCGCCACGGTTTTCCGTTGCTCTGCAACGCTTCCAGCGCCCTGGCGCGGGTGATGCTCGGTGGCGGGTAGGCGATCAGCGGCACCGGTGCCTCGTCCTCCACCGCGAAACCCTCGCGGCCCACCCACACCAGCGGGTCCGTCCACAACGGACTGCCCGTCTCGTCGCCGGGACGGCGCTTGCCCAGCACCAGGTCCAGCTCACCGGCGCGCAGCTTCTCGTACAGCACACCGGACAGGTCCACGGTCAGTTCCAGGTCGACCAGCGGGTGCGAACGCCGGAACTCGCGCAGGATCTCCGGCAGCGGCCCGACGACGAAGTCCTCCGAAGCGCCGAACCGCACCCGGCCACGCAGCTCCGGGCCGGTGAAGTACGCCAGCGCGCGTTCGATGTCCTCCAGGATCGTGCCGGCGAACCCGATCATCGCCTCGCCGTCCGGCGTCAGCTCGACCGAGTGCGTGTCACGCAGCAGCAGTTGCTGCGAGGTGAGTTCCTCGAGCTTGCGGACGTGCTGGCTGACCGTCGACTGCCGCAGCCCGAGCCGCTGCCCGGCCCGGGTGAAGCTGCGGGTCTCGGCCACCGTCAGGAAGGTGCGCAGCCACACGGGATCCAGCACCGCCACCTCCATCGCGATCCGCGATAGCAGTTATGTTGCTCATCATACTTCACAATCGTCGAGGGCCGGCGGACGATGGATTGCGTGATGTCTCCCTTCGCGCTGCTGGCCAAGCTCCGGATCGACCCGTTCATCGTCGGCATCCTCGCCGCGGTCGGGGTCGCCTGCCTGGTACCGGCGCGCGGGCAGGGAGCCGAGGTCGCGGACTGGGTGACCACGATCGGCGTCGGCGCGCTCTTCTTCCTCTACGGCGCCCGCCTGTCCACCGCCGAAGCGATGGCCGGCCTCAAGCACTGGCGGCTGCACCTGGTGATCCTGGCGTCGACGTTCGTGCTGTTCCCGCTGCTCGGGCTGGCCTCGAAGCTGCTCGTGCCCGCCGTGCTCACCCCGGCGCTCGCGGCCGGTGTGATCTTCCTGTGCACGCTGCCCTCGACGGTGAACTCCTCGATCGCGTTCACCTCGATCGCCAAGGGCAACGTGGCCGCGGCGATCTGCGCCGCCTCGTTCTCCAGCCTGCTGGGGATCATCGTCACCCCGCTGCTGGTCGGCCTGCTGCTGCAGAGCACCGGTCACGGGTTCTCGCTGGACGCCGTCACGTCGATCGTGCTGCAGCTGCTCGTGCCGTTCGTCGCCGGGCAGATCGCGCGGCGCTGGATCGGCGGATTCATCACGCGCCACAAGAAGATCCTCGGCCGCGCCGACCGCACGGTGATCCTGGCGGTGGTCTACACGGCCTTCAGCGAGGGCGTGGTCGCCGGGATCTGGCACCAGCTCACGCCGCTCGCGCTGGGCGGGCTCGTGGTGGTCAACCTCGCCCTGTTCTACGTCGTGTTCTGGATCCTCAAGCTCGTCACGCCGAAACTCGGCTTCGACCGCGCGGACCGCGCGGCGATCATCTTCGCCGGCTCGAAGAAGAGCCTCGCCAGTGGTCTGCCGATGGCCGCCGTGCTGTTCCCGGCGCAGACGGTGGGCTTGATCGTGCTACCGCTGATGCTGTTCCACCAGGCCCAGCTCATGATCTGCGCGGTGCTGGCACGCCGCTGGGGCGCGCAGGCGGAGGCCGGTCAACCCGCTGTCGCCGGGGTGCGTTAACGGTTCCCAGGAGGCGGACCTCGTTTCCCACGTTTCGGACGCCGGTTACCATTGCGCGCATGACGTCGGTGATCGAGCGCCTGCGAGGGGAGTCCCCGGCGTTCTCCATTGAGTTCTTCCCGCCCCGCGACGCGGCCGACGAGGCCGTGCTGTGGCGGTCGGTGCGCGAGCTGGAGCCGCTGGACCCCGCCTACATGTCGATCACCTACGGCGCGGGCGGGTCGAGCCGCGACGGCACGATCCGCAGCATCGCGCGGGTGGCGACGGAGACCACGCTGGTCCCGATGGCGCACCTCACCGCGGTCGACCACTCGGTCGCCGAGCTGCGCAACGTCATCGGCTGGTACGCCGCGGTGGGCGTCCGCAACATCCTCGCCCTGCGCGGCGACCCCCCGGGCGACCCCTATGGCGAGTGGGTGCCGCACCCGCAGGGCCTGCGCTACGCGGAGGAACTGGTGTCGCTGGTGCGGTCGCTGGGCGACTTCTGCGTCGGCGTGTCCGCGTTCCCCTACGGCCACCCGCGCTCGCCGGACCTGGACACCGACACCAAGTACCTGGTGCGCAAGTTCCGCGCGGGGGCGGACTTCGGGATCGCGCAGCTGTTCTTCGAGGCCGAGGACTTCCTGCGGCTGCGCGACCGGGTCGCCGCCGCGGGCTGCGACGCGCTGGTCATCCCCGGTGTGATGCCCCTGACCACGCCCCGCACGCTGCACACGACGATCCGGCTGTCCGGTGCGCCCGCGCCCCGGCGGCTGCTGGACCGCCTCGAGCCGCTGGCCGGTGACCCCAAGGCGTTCCGCGCCGAAGGGCTGGACGTGGTCACCGAGCTGTGCGAGCGGCTCATCGCCGAAGGCGTGCCCGACCTGCACTTCTACACGTTCAACCGGTCCAAGGCCACGCGTGAGGTCGTGCGCAGGCTCGGCCTGGTCCCCGCGCGGGCATAAAGGCGTTGCCCCGGTTCGGTAGGTTGCGTCCATGGGTGTGCACCAGATCTGTGACCGGTTCGTCGAGGACTTCGCCGCCGCGCACCCCGTCGCGGCGACCGAGATGGGCATCCCGGGCTACGACGACCAGCTGACCGACTACTCCCCGGAGGGTCACGCCGCCCGCGCCGCGATCGCCCGGCGCGCGCTGGACGCGGTCGCCGCCGCGGAGCCCGCCGACGCGGGTGAGCGGGCCGCGAAGGCCGTCTTCACCGAGCGCACGGGCCTGGACCTGGAGATGCACGACGCCGGGCTGGACGTGGCGTCGTTCAACGTCATCGCGAGCCCGGTGCAGGACCTGCGCATGGTGTTCGACCTCATGCCGACCGACACGCCGGAGCAGTGGGCGGCCATCGCCCAGCGACTGGGGAAGGTGCCGGAGGCGGTCGACGGCATCCGCGCTTCGCTCCTGGCCGCCGTCGAGGCGGGCAACGCGCCCGCGCTGCGCCAGGTCACCAAGGTCGCCGACCAGGCCGAGACGTGGGCCGGGCTGTCCGGCGAGACCGGGTACTTCGAGAACCTGGTCGCCGGCGCGCCGGACGGTGCGGTGCGCGCGGATCTCGACCGCGGAGCCTGCGCCGCCCAGGAGGCCTACGCCGAGCTGGCCGGGTTCCTGCGCGCCGAGCTGGCGCCGAAGGCCCGGGTCAAGGACGCCGTCGGCGAGGACGCCTACCGGCTCTGGTCGCGTTACTTCATCGGCGCGAGCCTCGATCCGCGCGAGGCCTACGAGTGGGGCTGGACCGAGTTCCTGCGCCTGGAGGCCGAGATGAAGGCCGTCGCCGCGCGCATCGCGCCGGGGGGCTCGCTCGCGGACGCCGCCGCGGCGCTGGACGCGAATCCGCGCTACCGCGTGCAGGGCCGTGAGGCGTTCCAGCGGTGGATGCAGCAGCTGTCCGACACCGCGCTGGCCGACCTGCGCGGCAAGCACTTCGACATCCCCGACCCGCTGATGGCCCTGGAGTGCCGGATCGCGCCGCCGGGCGGCGGTGCGGGCGCGTACTACACGGGCCCCAACGAGGACTTCACCCGCCCCGGCCGCATGTGGTGGTCGCTGCCGCCGGGCCGCGACGAGTTCTCCACGTGGCGCGAGGTCAGCACCGTCTACCACGAGGGCGTGCCGGGGCACCACCTGCAGATCGCGACGGCCGTGTACGAGCAGTCGCTCAACCGGTTCCAGCGGCTGCTGGCGTTCACGTCGGGCCACGGCGAGGGCTGGGCGCTCTACGCCGAGCGGCTCATGCAGGACCTCGGTTACCTCTCCGACGACGGCGACCTGCTCGGCATGCTGTCCGAGCAGCTGTTCCGGGCCGCGCGGGTGGTCGTCGACTTCGGGATGCACCTGGAGCTGGAAATCCCGTCCGGCACCGGGTTCCACGAGGGTGAGCGGTGGACCCCCGACCTCGGGCTGGAGTTCATGCTGACCCGCACCATCACCGACGAACCGCTGGTGCGGGACGAGATCGACCGCTACCTCGGCTGGCCGGGCCAGGCCCCGGCGTACAAGCTGGGGGAGCGGCTGTGGATCGAGGCCCGCGAGGACGTGCGCAAGCGCCAGGGCGACGCGTTCGACCTCAAGGACTTCCACACGAAGGCCCTCCGCCTCGGCGGCATGGGACTGGACACGCTGCGCGAGCAGCTGGCCGAACTCGACTAGCGAGGAGCACGTGATGCACCGGGTCTTCCTGGTCACGCCGCCGCCCCCGGCCTAGCGGGGCGGTCCACTCCACACACCACACGGCATCCCGCAGCCCGGCGTGATGCCGCACCGCCCCGCGTCCTGGGCATGTCTGTCCATTCCTGACGCTGGAGCGGTTTTCCCATGTCTGTTTCCGTCGACGCGCCCGCCCGCGCTCGATCGTCGTTGATCCTGTTGCTGTCCGGTGTCCTCTGGGGCACCGGCGGGCTGGCCGGGTCGCTACTCGCCCGCCGCGCCGGGCTGAGCCCGGTTTCCGTGGCCACGTACCGGTTGCTGCTCGGCGGCGCCGCGGTCGTGCTGTTCGTGTGGCTGTCCGGCGGCCTGCGCGGCGTGGTCTGGACCAGGCCGGTGCTCCGCCGGATCGCGGTGGCCGGCGGCCTGCTCGGCTCGTTCCAGGCCGCGTACTTCGCGGCGGTGGCGCTGACTTCGGTCGGCATCGCGACCATGGTCACCATCGGCAGCGTTCCGGTGTTCGTCACGGCGGCCACCGCGGTCCGCGCCCGCCGGCTGCCCGCGCCGGTGACCCTGCTGTCGGTCGCGCTGGCGGTGGCCGGTCTGGCGCTCCTGTCGTCCACACCCGGTCCGGGCGGCTGGCGCCTGGCCGGCGGTGTGACGTGCGCGCTCGCCGCGGGCGCCGGGTTCGCCACCCTGACGCTGGTGATGCGCCGCCCGGTCGAGGGCCTGGACTTCCAGCGGACCACCGCGTTCGGCCTGCTCGCCGGCGGGGCGCTGCTGCTGCCCGCCGGACTGTTGTTCGGGATGGGGATGCCGGTGCGCGCCGACGTCGTCGCGATCGCGCTCTACTTCGGCATCGTGCCCACCGGGCTGGGGTACGCGGCCTACTTCCGGGTCCTGGGCGCCGCGTCCCCCGTGGTCGCGGCGCTGGCGACCCTGCTGGAGCCGCTGACCTCCGCGCTCATCGGCGAGGTTCTGCTGCACCAGCACCTGGGGCTGCAGGGCTGGTGCGGCGCCGCGCTGCTGGGCGCCGGGCTGCTGGTGGGCTACCTGCGGTCCTGAGGCTCCAGGGGCAGGGTGCGGCCGAGGATGGCGAACGGGCGTGGGTCACCGGCGAAGTGGTAGTCGCGCAGCGCGTCGACGAACCCCATGCGCCGGTACAGCTTCCACGCCCGGCTCGGGCCCTCCGGTGTGGACAGCAGCACGTGCCGGTTGGGCACGCCGTCCAGCAGCCGGCGCAGCAGGTCCTCGCCGATCCCGCGGGCCTGGCTCGCGGGACGGACGTGGATTTCGGTCAGTTCGAAGTAGTCGGTCAGCCACTGGTCGGCGAACTGCTCGCCGCCGGACTTCGCCAGCCCGCGCCGCACCTGCTCGTGCCACCACTGGCCGGGCGCGCCCCGGTAGCCGTAGGCGATGCCGAGCATCGTGTCGTCGGCGTCCAGCGCCGCGATGCACCGCCAGCCTTCGCGCAGGGCGTGCGTGAGCCACATCGGCGCGCGCTGCTCGGCCGTGCCCGGCGGGTAGCGCATCGCGTCGACGTAGATCGCCAGCGCCTCCCGCAGCCGGGTGCGGAAGTCGTCGGCGGACAGCTGGGCGTAGTGCAGGGACGTCGTCATGCGGCCACGTCCGCGGGCTGTCCGCCGGTGACGGCGACGAGGTCGGCGAAGGTGGTCGGGAAGACCGACTTCGCGTGCCCGGCCGCGGCCCACACGGTGTCGTAGGCCTGCAGCGCGGTGTCGACGAGGGTGAGCATCGGCGCCGGGTGCCCGACCGGGGCGACGCCGCCGATGGCCTGGCCCGTGTGCGTCCGCACGAACTCCGGATCGGCCCGCTCGACCGACTCCGCGCCGATCAGCGCGGCCAGGGTGGTGGTGTTCGCGCGGTGCGCACCCGAGGTGAGGGCGAGCAGCGGCGCGGTCCGGTCGGCGAACACCGCGCGGAAGACGAGGCTGTTGGCGATGGCGCCGACTTCGACCCCGAGTGCTTCGGCGGCCAGTGCGGCGGTGCGTACCTCGGCCGGCAGGATGCGGATGCCGGCGGCGGCTTCGTGGCGGCCCGCCTCGGCGAGCGCGGCAGCGACCTTGGCCACCGCCGGATGGTCCAGGCTGCTCATACCGATATGAGATCACGGACGGCCACCGCGGGCGACGAGTATCCCCGCTCGGTCGCGGTCACGGTCGCCGCAACGGCCGCACAACGGCTTTCGGCGACCCCGCCCTCGGGTGTGGGCGGGGCGCCCGGCGACCGTGCACCGGCGGTCGCGCACCGAATGATGGCCCGCGGCCATGGGCGCGACGATCGGCGGCCGTCCCGCGGCGCCGCGGGTCCCCTGATGGCAAACCGGTTCACCGGTCGTTCGTCGGGGTGGGTGTGACACCGGGCAGGTGGGCTGGGCGGCGGACCGGCCCGGCGTGACGTCGTGCAGGTCGCCGGGCCCCCGGGCGGTGGTTCCGGGGAATTCTCGTTCGGACCCGATCGTGTGAGCGAAGGCGTTGACGTGCGGCACACCACGTCAATCGAGGACTTGAACGAACACGTGTTCGAAGCTACTCTGGAACTCGCTCGAACAAGAGTTCGACATCCGGTGAGCGCTCGCCGGTCAGGTCATCCGGTGCCGGGGCGGGGGAAGCGCCTCGGCACCGGATGCCACCACCGCACGTTGTCCGCAAGGGAGGGGCAATGTCCATTGCCGTCGCATCCCGCGCCGAGGAGAGGCAGCCGGCGCTGCCGCTAGCGGTCCGTCCGCCGGCGGCGCCCGCCGCCACGGCCCTGCTCGCCGACGCCCGGCGGGGCATCGTCGAAGCCCGGCACGCCGCCCAGCCGTCGCCCCGGTTCATCGCGGCCTACCTGGCCGCACTCCGCGCCGGAGCCGCGGTGCTCGCCGCGCGCGGCCGTCCGCACCGCGGCCGGGCCCGCCCGGCCAGCGTCTGGGTACTGCTCGAAACGGCGGCGCCCGAGCTGAACGAGTGGACGGCGTACTTCGCCGCGCATTCGGCCGCCCGCGCCGCCGCCCAGGCCGGCAACACACGCCGGATCACCCCGGACAAGGCCGACGAACTCCTGCGCCAGGCGGCGCTGTTCGTCGAGCTCGCCCGCGATCTCGTGCACGGCCGCGAGCCGGCCGGCAAGCCGAGCCGAGTTCGGCAGTGCGACGCGCCCCCGGCTCTGGGGAAGGCGCCCCGAAGGCGATGACCGGGCAAGCGCTCATCGACCACGGCCGCCTGCTGGACGTGCTGGGCATCGAGGTCGAGCTGCTCACCTCGACCGCCCGGTCGGTGCCTGCGGACACCCCGGTGCCGACCACGCCCGGTCTCACCACAGGTGAGGTGGTCCGGCACGTCGGCGGCGTCTACCGCGTCGCCACCGGCTGGATGACCGAAGGGCACCGCCCACGGGACTGGCAGGAGGACCCGGCCCCCGGCCAGAGCGGCGAGGAGTACCTGCGGGAGGGGCTGGCGGCGTTGCACCGCGAGCTCACCTCGCACGACTGGGACGATCACGCGGCCACGTGGTGGCCCGCCGACCGCACCTACGGGTTCTGGTGCCGCCGCATGGCGCACGAGACGACCGTGCACCGGATCGACGTCCAGCGCGCGGCGGACGTGATCGTCGACGAGGCCGGTGACGACGTGGCGATCGACGGTGTGGATGAGGTCCTGGCGTTGTGGTTCGCACAGCGCCTGCCGATGCTGGGGCTGTCCGGCACTTCGGCGGGAACGGTCGGGATCCGCACCGGCGGGCACAGCTGGATCGCACGGGCGGGGCCCGGCGAGACCCTCGCCCGGCGCTGCTCCGAGGAGGAGGCCGGCCGGGCCGACGGCACGGTCACCGGATCGCCCGTGGCGGTCTACGAGTGGCTGTGGGGCCGTCGCGGCCACGCGGGGGTCACCTGGGACGGCAGCGACGACGCGATCGGCCAGTTCTGGGCGCTGCTGCGCCTGGCGACGCGGTAGGGGCGGAAAGTCCAGGACGTGGGGAAGCGTTGCTGGATATCGTCCCGTCATGACGACGCGACTGGACAGCCTCGTGATCAACGCGAACCGGCCCCGGGAGCTGGCCGGCTTCTGGGCGGAGTTGCTGGGCTGGACGATCACGCGCGAGGTCCACGACGAGGTCCACGTCGATGCGCCCGGGGTCGACGGGCTGCTGCTCGTGTTCGGCACGGTCCCGGAGGTCAAGGAACCGGGCGTGAAGAACCGCGTGCACCTCGACCTGGCCAGCGCGTCCGCTGACGACCAGGCCGCCACGGTGGAGCGGGCCCTGGCCCTGGGCGCGCGCGAGCGCGACATCGGCCAGGGCGCGGTCCCCTGGGTGGTCCTGGCCGATCCGGAGGGCAACGAGTTCTGCGTGCTGGAGCCCCGCGCGGCCTACACGACGACCGGGGCCGTCGCCGCGGTCGTGCTGGACGCCCGCGACCCGCTGGCGCTGGCGACGTTCTGGGCCGAGGCGACGGGGTGGCGGATCGGCAGCCGGCACCCGGAGATCGTCGGGTTGCGCGCGCCGACCGGGCGCGGGCCGTGGCTGGAGTTCCTGCGCAGCGCGGAGCCCAAGGATCGCAAGAACCGCCTGCACCTGGACGTGGCGCCGTTCGCGGACGGCGACACCGCGTCCGAGTCGGACCGGTTGTGCGGCCTCGGTGCGCGGCGCATCGACATCGGGCAGGGCGAGGTCAGCTGGGAGGTGCTGGCCGACCCGGAGGGCAACGAGTTCTGCGTGCTCTCGCCGCGGTGAGTGTTTCGGCTCCGTTGCGGGTGCGGCGCGGGCGCTGACACGGGTGATACACATCCGTCCACGACCGGCAACACACGTGCGCGATCGTGGCCGGATGGAGATTCGCACCCGAAGAACGCTTCCGGTGGTCGTGGATGAGACGGCGCTCGCCGTCTGGCGGGTCCGCATCCGGATGGAGGACCGCCCGGGCGCGCTCGCCCGCATCGCGATCCGGATGGCCGATCTGGAGTGCAACATCCTGGGGTTGACGGTGCTCCCGGTGCCGGGCGGTGTGCTCGACGAGATCGTGATCCGGCCGGCGACCGGGTTGACCAAGGACCAGCTGGTGACGGCGATCCAGGCCGAGGGGTGTGAGTGCAGCTGCCTCGCGGGCGTGGACATGAGTTCGCTGGTCGACGCCTCCGCAGCGGTGCTGACCGCGGCCGGCCGCGCGGTCGACGACCCGGCGCGCCGCGCCGAGGTGCTGCGCGAGGTGCTGACCGCCGACCTCGTGACGGTGGTGCCGCTGGCGGAGGCCAACCCGGCGCGGGTCGAGGGCGGTCACCGGGCGGTGTTCGCGGTCGGCGAGGACAGCGCGTTGGTGGCCCGTCGCCGGTGGGCGCCGTTCGTGCAGCTGGAACTGGCTCGTGCGGAGGCGCTGCTGGGGCTGATCGAGCGGTCGCGGCGCAACGTGTCCGCCCCGGCGGCGGCGACGTGTGCGGACGGCGCGGCGATCGTGCTGCGCGAGGGCAAGCCCGCTGACGCCGAGGCGGTGTCCGCGATGCACGCCCGATGCTCGTCGAACACGCTCTTCGCGCGCTACCACACCGGCATGAGCAGGATGCCGCGCCGCTGGCTGCACCGGCTGCTGGTGCCGCCGCGGGGGATGAGCCTGCTCGCGGTGTGCGGGCGCGAGGTCGTCGGGCTGGGACAGCTGATTCCGGGCCCGGCCGGCGAGATCGCCGAGGTGTCGCTGCTCGTCGAGGACGCTTGGCAGCGCAACGGCGTAGGCACCGCGCTGATGGCGCGCGTGGCGGAAATCGCGGCGGCGGGCGGATGCCGCCGGCTGGTGGCGGTGTCACTGCCCGGGCGGGACGCGATCTACCGGACCGCGCTGTGCGCGGGGCTGGCGCCGGATCCGCCGGAGGAGGAGGGCCTCCTGCGGATCGACCTGCACCGCGCGGAGCCCCGCGTGCTGAGCGAGCTGTGACGGCTGCGCTCCCGGAGCGGCCGGCGGTGGTGGGAAAGCCCGATTTGCCGGGGCGGCCGCTGCGGTGGGGCGCGGGGCGTGCTGGTGGGGGCGGTGGGTTGCGGGTGCCGGGCCGGCTGGAGGGGATGGTGGGTTGCGGGTGCCGGGCCAGCCGGTGGGGTCGGTGGGTTGCCGGTGCCGGACCAGCTGGAGGGGATGGGTGGCTTGCGCGTGCGTGGGTAGCTGGTGGGGGTGGTGGGTCGCGGGTGCCGGGCCAGCCGATCGGGGCGGTGGGTTGCCCGTGCGGGCCAACCGGTGGGGCGATGGGTTGCCGGCGCCGGGCCAGCCGATGGGGGTGGTGGATTGCGGGTGCCGGGCCAGCCGGTGGGGGACGGCGGGTTGCTCGTGCGGGCCCAGCCGGTAGGGCGATGGGTTACCGTGCCGGGCCAGCTGGAGGGGTCGATGGGTGGCGGGTGCGGGCCAGCCGGTGGGGCGATGGGGGCAGATCCCGCTCGGGGGCCAGTGGGCCAGGCGAGCCGGGTCGGTCGGCGGAGGTCGCTGTGCTCGCGCAGGCGGTCCAGCGGAAGGGCTCTGCGTCGGCCGCAGGTGAGTTGCCGTCCGCGGGGCGGCCTTCTCCACTCCGTCGGAGTGAGGGGTCGTCACCGAGCGGTGTGTGCCACCACGGTCGAGGCCTCCGCCGCGGTCGACGCCCTCATCGCGGACGAATCCACCCATCGCCGTCGAAGCTCCACTGCGCTCGAAGCCCACTGCGGTCGAGGCCCACTGCGGTCGAAACCTCCGCCGCGGTCGAATCCGCCCATCGCACTCGAAGCCCCAATGCAGTCGAAGCCCCATCGCGGGGCGGAGCCTCCACGGCGGCTGGAGGGAGCCGCGTCAGCGGGACCAGAACCAGTCCTTCTCCCGGGCCTGCTTGAGCGCCTCGCGTTTGCGCTCCTTCTCCAGGCGGTCCAGGTACAGCATGCCGTCGAGGTGGTCGGTCTCGTGCTGGAGGCACTGCGCCAGCACGCCCTCGCCCTCGACGGTGACCGGCTCGTTGTGCAGGTCCACTCCGCGCACCACCGCGCGCTTGGCCCGGCGGGTCGGGAACCACAGCTCCGGCACGGACAGGCAGCCCTCGTTGATCTCGTGCGTCTCCTCGGACAGCTCGACGATCTCCGGGTTGATCACGTACCCGAACAGGTTGTCCACCTCGTAGCTGAACACCCGCAGGCTCACGCCGATCTGCGGCGCCGCCAGCCCGGCGCGCCCCGCCGGCCGCACGGTGTCCAGCAGGTCGGTCACCAGCCGCTCCAGTGCAGTGTCGAACTTGGTCACGGGGTCGCAGACCGTCTTGAGCACCGGGTCGCCGAAGTACCGCAGCTCCCGCAACGCCATCGGGTCGTCCTCTCACTCGTTCGGGCTACGAAGAGTAAATCGTGTTCGCCCGCGGTGAGCCAACGGAGGGGAGGTGATCTCAAGCTCTCAACCGCAGCCCCTTCGGTGTCGCGCGGAACCCGGCGTCGCGGAGCACGTCGGCCAGCGCCGAGGTCAGGGCCTGCTCCCCGTCGGCCCGCTGCACCGCCAGCTGACCCAGCCAGCCCTCCCGGACGGCGCGCGACAGGGCGTGCGCGGCGGCCTTCAGCGCCGGCTCGTCCTCGGTGAACGACAGCAGCGACCGCCCGCCCCGTTCGACATACAGCGCCGGCACCCCGTTCACGAGCACCACCAGCGCACCGGCCTTGCGCGCGGGCCGGTGCTTGGTGTCGCCCAGGGCGGCCGGCCAGGACAGCGCCGCGCCGTACGGCTGTGCCGGATCGGTCGCCGCGAGCACGACCGCGTCCGCCATCGGGTCTCCCCGGCGGGTCCCGCCCGGATCCGACAGCGCCCGCAACCGGTCCACCGCGCCACGCGCGGCGAACTGCGCCGCGCCCAGGCCCTCCACGACGTAGCCGCGGATCACCTGCCCCGAGTCCTCCATCGCGCGCAGCACCTTGTAGATCCCGGAGAACCCGCCGGTGACCCGCTCGGTCTCCAGCGCACCTCGCGTGAGCACACCGTGCCGCTCCAGGAAGGCCTCCGTCCGCGCGTGCGTGCGGCGCGTCGGATCGGACTCGCGCAACGGCGTCAGCGCCCACCGGCCCGCCACCGTCGGCGGACCGGTGCGCGAGGGCATCGCCGGACGGCCCGCGCGCATCCGCCCGTACCGGCTGCGCGGCGTCGCCTGTCGCGGCTTGTGGGCCGCGCCCTTGCCCGACACGAGCGCCCGCAGCGGCGCCAGCGTGTCGCCGGTAACCGTGCCGGCCCACACCAGATCCCACAGCGCGCCCACCACGTCCGCGTCGTTCGGCGCGCTGTCCACCAGCGGTGTCACCCGGTCGACCAGCTGGCGGAAGAACAGTGCGCCGCCCTCCAGCGCGGAGAGGATGGCCTCGTGCAGCGGGCTCGTCGGCGCCTCTTCGTCGATCTCCGGCAGCAGCAGATCCGCCACGTCCGCGGGCGCGAGCGACACCCAGCCGTCGCCCCCGGCCAGCGCTCCCGCACCGCACCAGACGACCTCTCCCGCGGTCATCAGCTCGTCCATCAGGGCCGGGTAGTAGCCCGGCAGCCGGCTCGGCAGGATGAGCGACTCCAGGGCGCTCGCCGGCAGCGGCGCGCCCGCCAGCTGCTCGACCACCGACAGCACGTCGTCGACGCTCGGTGCGGCCCGCATCCGCGCGCCGATCCCGTGCCACGACGGCAGGAACCGGCCCAGCGCGGCGGGCTCCACGGGTTCGACCTCGGCCCGCAGTCGTGCCAGCGACGCCCGCCGCAACCGCCGCAGCACCGCCGCGTCGCAGTACTCCGTGCCCGCGCCGTGCGTCTCCGGATGCCCGACCGGGCGCAGCTCGCCCCGCACCAGGCGCCCCTCGGCCGTGAGCCGGTCGAGCACCCCCGTCACCACGGCGGGGCCGAGCCCGAACCGGCTCGCCGCCTCCTGCGCCGAGAACGGACCGCGCGAGCGGGCGTAGCGGGACAGCAGGTCACCGAGCGGGTCGGCCACCGGCTCGGTGAACGCCTCCGGCACCCCGATCGGCAGCGCCACGCCGAGCGCGTCCCGCACCCGTCCCGCGTCCTCAATGGACAGATTGCGGTCGTCGCCCGCGATCCGCACCCGGATCACCCGGCGCTGCGCGATCAGCTCGTCCAGCCACTCCGGCCGAACCCCGCGCGCCGCGGCCTCCTCATCGGACAGATCACCCAGGAACCGCAACAGGTCCGCGGCCTCCTCGGCGTTGCGCGCGTGCCGGTCCGGTTCGAGCCGCTGCAGCGACCGCTCGACCTCGTCGACCACCTCGGCGTCCAGCAGCTCCCGGATCGCCTCGGTGCCCAGCAGTTCGGCCAGCAGGGTGGAGTCCAGCGACAGGGCCGCCGCGCGGCGCTCGGCCAGTGGAGCGTCCGTCTCGTACAGGAACATGCCGACGTAACCGAACATCAGGCTGCGCGCGAACGGGGACGGCGACGGGGTCTCGACCTCGGCGACCTTCACCCGCCGGGCCCGCACGTCGGCCATCAGCTCGCGCAGGCCGCCGACGTCGTAGACGTCCTGCAGGCACTCCCGCATCGCCTCCAGCACCACCGGGAACCGCTCGTACTTGGCGGCCACCGACAGCAGTTGCGAGGCGCGCTGACGCTGCTGCCACAACGGGGTGCGCCGCCGCGGATCGCGCCGCGGCAGCAGCAGCGACCGCGCCGCGCACTCCCGGAACCGTGCGGCGAACAGGGCCGAGCCGCCGACCTCGGCGACGATGATCTGCTCGACCTCCTCCGGGTCGATCAACACGTCGTCGGTGCCGACCGTCACCTCGGCGCCGTCGCTGTCCAGCGCCTCCGGCAGGCGCAGCACGATGCCGTCGTCGGAGTGCATCACCTGCGCGTCCACGCCGCGCTGCTCGCGCAGCCGGGCCGCGATCGCCAGCGCCCACGGCGCGTTGACCTGCGCCCCGAACGGCGAGTGCAGCACCACCCGCCAGTCGCCCAGCTCGTCGCGGAAGCGTTCGAGCAGGATCGTCCGGTCGTTGGGCACGTGCCGGGTCGCCGAACGCTGCTCGGCCAGGTAGGTCAGCAGGTTGTCGCACGCCAGCTCGTCCAGCCCGGCCCGCTGCGCTCGCGCCCGTGCCTTCTCGTCGTCCGAACTGGACAGTTCACGGACGAACGCGCCCAGCGCCCGGCCCAGTTCCAGCGGACGGCCCGGCGCGTCGCCCTTCCAGAACGGCATCCGCGCCGGCTCGCCCGGCGCCGGGACGACGATGACCCGGTCGTGCGTGATGTCGGTGATCCGCCACGACGACGTGCCGAGCAGGATCGTGTCGCCCACCCGCGACTCGTAGACCATCTCCTCGTCCAGCTCACCGACCCGGGACCCCGGGCTGCCGTCGCTGCCCGGCGTCATCACTGTGAACAGCCCGCGGTCGGGGATCGTGCCGCCGGAGGTGACCGCGAGCCGCTGCGAACCCGGACGGCCGCGCAGCTCGCCCGACACGCGGTCCCACGTGATGCGCGGGCGCAGCTCGCCGAACTCCTCGCTCGGGTACCGCCCGGCCAGCATGTCCAGCACGGCCAGCAGCGCGTCGTCCGGCAGCGCGGTGAACGGCGCCGCCCGGCGGACCGTCGCCGCCAGGTCCTCCACCGACCACGGCTCCAGCGCCACCATCGACACCACGTGCTGCGCCAGCACGTCCAGTGGGTTGCGCGGGTAGCGGACCGCCTCGATCGCGCCCGCCGTCATCCGTTCCGACACCACCGCGCACGACACCAGGTCGCCCCGGAACTTCGGGAACATCACCCCCGTCGACACGGCTCCGACGTGGTGCCCGGCGCGGCCCACGCGCTGCAGACCGGACGCGACCGTCGGCGGGGCCTCGATCTGCACCACCAGGTCGACCGCGCCCATGTCGATGCCCAGCTCCAGCGACGACGTCGCGACCACGCACGGCAGCTGCCCGGACTTCAGCTCCTCCTCGACCCGGGTGCGCTGCTCGCGCGACATCGAACCGTGGTGCGCCTTCGCCACCGTGGCCTCGGCGCCGGTGGTGAGGCCGGACTCGCCGATGGCCTCGGCCGGGAACCGCTGCTCGGCGGTCAGCTCGGTCTGCTCGGCCGCCAGCTCGTTGAGCCGGGCCGTCATCCGCTCGGCCAGCCGCCGCGAGTTGGCGAACACGATGGTGGACCGGTGCTGCCGGATCAGCTCCAGCACGCGCTGTTCGACCGACGGCCAGATGGAGGGCCGCCGGACCGCCGCGCCCCCGATCTCCTCCTGCGTGCCGATACCGCCCTCCGAGGGCAGCATCGCGTCCAGCCGCTCCAGCGGGCTCGGCGCGGGCGCGTCCAGGTTCGCCATGTCCTCGACCGGGACCTCGACGCGCACCTCGATCGTCTTCGCCGTCTTCGGCTGCACCACCCGCACCGGGCGGCCGCCGGTGAGGAACGAACTGACCTCGTCGACCGGGCGCACCGTGGCGGACAGACCGATGCGCTGCGCCGGCTTCGGCAGCAACGCGTCCAGCCGCTCCAGCGACAGCGCCAGGTGCGCGCCACGCTTGCCGCCGGCCACGGCGTGCACCTCGTCGAGGATCACCGTCTCGACCCCGCGCAGGGATTCGCGCGCCGAGGAGGTGAGGATGAGGAACAGCGACTCCGGTGTGGTCACCAGGATGTCCGGCGGGGTCTTGAGGAACGTGCGGCGCTCGGCGGGGGAGGTGTCGCCGGTGCGCATGCCCACGGTGATGTCCGGCGGGGTCTGCCCGAGGCGGTGGCTGGCCTGCCGGATGCCGGCCAGCGGGGCCCGCAGGTTGCGCTGCACGTCGACCGCCAGCGCCTTCAGCGGCGAGACGTATAGGACCCGGCAGCGGCGCTGCGCGTCGGCCGCCGGAGGTTCGACCGCCAGCCGGTCCAGCGCCCACAGGAACGCGGCGAGGGTCTTGCCCGAGCCGGTGGGCGCCACGACCAGCGCGTGCTCGCCCGCCTGCGCCGCGCGCCACGCACCCTCCTGCGCCTGGGTGGGCGCGGCGAAGGCACCCGCGAACCAGTCGCGGGTGGCGGGCGAGAACTGCTCGAGCACTGCGGTCACGCAACCATGATGACCGGGGGGTACGACAATTTCTCGCGGGTGCGCACGCGGGGCACCGGCGAGCGTGGCAGCATCACGTCCTGACCTGGGTGGTTCGTGAGGGGAAGAGCTGTGCGCATCCTGTCGGTGGATCTCGGTACGTCCAACACCGTGGCGGTACTGTCCGCGCACGGCCGGCCGCCGCGGGTGGTCGAGGTGGACGGCTCGGCCACCATGCCCTCGGCGGTGTTCGCCGAGGAGAACGGCACCCTCGTCGTCGGCCGCGACGCCGAGCGCCGCGCCCGCCTCGACCCGACCCGGTTCGAACCCAACCCCAAGCGCCGCGTCGACGAGCAGACCCTGCTGCTCGGCCAGGACGTCGTGCCGGTCAACGAGGCGCTGGCCGCCGTGCTGCGCCGCGTGCTCGACGAGACCACCCGCCAGCTCGGCGGCGAGATGCCCGACGAGATCAGGCTCACCCACCCCGCGCAGTGGGGGCCGACGCGGCGCAACGTGCTGCTGTCGGCGGCCCGGCTGGCCGGGATGACCGGTCCGCTGCTGCTCGTGCCCGAGCCGGTCGCCGCGGCCGCGCACTTCGCGTCACTGGCCGGCCGCGCGCCCGCGCCCGGCCAGGCGCTCGCGGTCTACGACCTGGGCGCGGGCACCTTCGACGTGGCGGTCGTCGGCGCCACGGGCACCGGCTTCGCGGTGCTGGCCGAGGACGGCCTGCCCGACCTCGGTGGCCTCGACGTCGACCAGGCGCTGATGGTGCACGTCGGGCGCGAGGTCTCGCACTCCGACCCGCAGCGCTGGCAGCGGCTGCTGCGCCCGGAGTCCACGGCGGACCGGCGCACGCGCCGCGCCCTGCAGGAGGACGTGAAGGCCGCCAAGGAGGCCCTGTCCCGGCTGCCGCAGACCGAGGTGCCGATGCCCGAGCCGTTCAGCGACGTCCTGGTGACGCGCGGCGAGCTGGAGGCGCTGGTCCGTCCGGCGCTGCTGCGCAGCGTCGAGCTGCTCGGCCGCACGATCGCCGCGGCCGGGCTGTCGCCGGACCGGCTGGCCGGCATCTACCTGGTCGGCGGGTCGAGCCGGCTGCCGCTGGTCGGCTCGATGATCGCGGAGAAGCTCGGCGTCGTGCCCAGCAGCCTGGACCAGCCGGAGACCGCGGTGGCGCTCGGCGCGCACCACGTGGCGCGCGACGGCATCAACATGCGCACGCAGAACGTCGAGGGCCAGGTCGCCGCGACCGGCGTGCCCGCCGGGTTCCCGCCGCCCCCGGTCGCCACGGTGCCGGGCACGCCGCCGGGTGGCTACCCGGGCGCGGCGCCCTACCCGCAGGCCGGGTTCCCGCCGCCGTCGAACTTCCCGACGCTGCCCCCGGCCCGGCCCGCGGCGCCGAAGAACCGGAAGAAGCTGATCACCGGTATCGCCGCGGCCGTCGTCGTGCTGCTGGCCGCCGGCGCCACCTACCTCCTCTGGCCGTCCAGTTCGTCCGCCACCACCTTCAGCGCCGCCGACTGCCAGCAGCCGGGCGCGGCCGACCCGCAGGGCTTCACCGGCTGCCTGCGCCAGCTGGCCGGGACGATCGCCGACGGCCAGTGCGCGCCGGGCGCGGGCAGCGGGGACATCGCGCCCCCGGAGAACGCCGACATCGGCGTGCTGGCCACCTGCTCGGCGCCCGCGCTGGCCGGCGCGCAGATCACCTACCTGCACGGGGTGTCGGCCGAGGAGGTCAAGGACTACACCGACCGGCTGCTCGGCGCGGTCGGCGGCAACCAGGTGCAGGCCGCGTGGAAGGGCAACGGCCTGGACGGCAGCTACTCGTCGGCGTCCGGGCGGACCTCCGCGGTGCTGGTGTTCAAGGTCGCCGACCGGCCGCTGGCCGGGGTGATCTACCAGAAGGTGGGCACCGGGCAGACCCCGCTGACGGCGGCGCAGCTGGCCACCTACTTCGAGCAGAACGTCCAGCCCGGGGAATGACTAGCGCCGGTTGCGCATGTGCCAGAGGGCGCGCAGCGCGACCACGATCACCGCGACCAGCACCGCGATCGAGGCCGCGGTCATCAGGGCCGGTCCCCAGGAGGGCATGCCGCCACGGTACCCGCGTCCCGGTCCGCGCCGGTCGCTACGCTGGGTCCGATGCGCATCACCGTGTTCCGCAAGCTGATGGCCGACGAGTTCGGGCCCGGCCGGTCCGAGATGCTGGCGAAGGACCACGTCTTCAGCGGCCTGGGCGGGCGCACCGTCGAGGAGGCGCTGGCCCAGGGTGTCCCGGCGAAGGAGATCTGGCGGGAGGTCTGCGCCGAGTTCGACGTGCCGCCGGAGCGCCGGTGAGCCCCGTGCGGAAAGTTCGCACCTGCAGGTGTGTCGCTCTTGCCTCGAACACGTGTTCGGCTATTCTGTTGTCCACATCGGGGTCAACGATCCACAGCTTCGTCTCGGCGCCCGGAATTGTCGGACCCCGCCCGTAGTGTCGGGCCCACAGCGAACAAACCCGAATACCAGCCCCACAGGCTCCGAAACGACGAGGTGGATTTCCATGCCAGCAGCACCCGACAAGGACAAGGCGCTCGAGCTCGCCCTGGCCCAGATCGACAAGCAGTACGGCAAGGGCTCGGTCATGCGCCTGGGCGAGGAGACCCGCCCGCCCATCGGCGTGATCCCGACCGGCGCCATCGCCCTCGACATCGCGCTCGGCATCGGCGGCCTCCCGCGCGGCCGGGTCATCGAGATCTACGGCCCGGAGTCCTCGGGTAAGACGACCGTCGCCCTGCACGCGGTCGCCAACGCCCAGAAGGCCGGCGGCATCGCGGCGTTCATCGACGCCGAGCACGCGCTCGACCCGGAGTACGCCAAGGCGCTCGGCGTCGACACCGACGCGCTGCTGGTGTCCCAGCCGGACACCGGCGAGCAGGCGCTGGAGATCGCGGACATGCTGATCCGCTCCGGCGCGCTCGACATCCTGGTGATCGACTCGGTGGCCGCGCTCGTGCCGCGCGCCGAGATCGAGGGCGAGATGGGCGACTCGCACGTGGGTCTGCAGGCCCGGCTGATGAGCCAGGCGCTGCGGAAGATCACCGGTGCGCTGTCCAACTCGGGCACCACCGCGATCTTCATCAACCAGCTGCGCGAGAAGGTCGGCGTCATGTTCGGCTCGCCGGAAACCACCACCGGTGGCAAGGCGCTGAAGTTCTACGCCTCCGTCCGGCTCGACGTGCGCCGCATCGAGACGCTCAAGGACAGCGGCGAGGCGGTCGGCAACCGCACCCGGGTCAAGGTCGTGAAGAACAAGGTCGCGCCGCCGTTCAAGCAGGCCGAGTTCGACATCCTCTACGGCGTCGGCGTGTCCCGCGAGGGCTCGCTCATCGACATGGGCGTCGACCAGGGCATCCTGCGCAAGTCCGGCGCCTGGTACACCTACGAGGGCGACCAGCTCGGCCAGGGCAAGGAGAACGCGCGGAAGTTCCTGCGCGACAACCCGGACATCGCCAACGAGATCGAGAAGCGCATCAAGGAGAAGCTCGGCATCGGGCCGCAGGTCGACGCCGAAGCGGCCGAGCCGGCGCCCGTCGACTTCTGATCGATGCCCAGGTTCGATCCGGCGGAGCTGTCCCGGGACGAGGCGTGGAAGAAGGCCAAGGAGGTCTGCTTCGACCTCCTGGCCATCCGTGCCCGCACCAAGGACGAGCTGCGGCAGGCGTTACGGCGCAAGGGTTTCGACGACGAGATCCGCGAGCAGCTGCTCGGCAAGCTGGACGACGCGGGCCTGATCGACGACGCGGCGTTCGCCGAGCAGTGGGTGCGGTCCCGCCACGCGTACCAGGGGCTGGCGCGCACCGCGCTCGTCGCCGAGCTGAAACGCAAGGGTGTCGACGCGGAGGTGGCCGCGCAGGCGGCGGGGGAGATCGACCGCGAGTCCGAGGAGCAGCGGGCGCGTGAGCTGGTGCGCAAGCGGCTGCGCTCGATGACGTCGCTGGACGAGCAGACCGCGACCCGCCGGCTGCTCGGCACGCTCGCCCGCAAGGGCTACCCGCAGGGCCTAGCGTACACCGTGGTGCGCGACGAGCTGCGCGCAGCCGGTGCGGACGAGACCCCCTTGGACGACGCCACCCTGGACTGACCAGCGGCGTGCGCTGGTGCTCGCGGTCGCTTCGGTGCGCGGGTGTTCGTGGGGGCGCGGTCGGTGGTCGTGTGGTGGGTTCGGCGCGGTCGTCTCGTGGCGGTGCCTGCGGGCGTCGGGGTGGCGAGTTCCGGGCTCTCGCCTCCCCCTCTCGGTGAGGTTTGGCGAACACCGCAGTGCGCGGGCGGGGGCCACGGTTGTGGCCCTGCGGGTCCCACCTGTGCTGGCGAATCATCATTCGGGCGAGTGGGTTCCGCATTCGTGCAGGGCGCAGCCGGAGGGGGGTCGCACGCTTGGGAATGGCGGGCCGGTGCTCGGGTGGCGTCGGCGTTGCGAGTCCCGCCTTTCGGCGAGGGTCCACGGTCGCCGCCCGTGGGATCTGCTCGCGCTCGTGAAGCCCACCGTGCGGAGGTTGCGGGCCGGCGCTGCGAGTCCCGCCTTTCGGCGCGTGGTGGGACTCGCGTGGGCAGGCTCAGCTGGTGAGGGCGTTGCTCATCAGCGCGAGCGCCTCGCGCAGGCGCTCGATTGGTTCGTGGCCGAAGCCGAGCCGGAAGAGGGCCGGGTCGTCGCCGAACCAGGCGCCGGGGGCGACCGCCACCCCACGAGCGGACAGCCGCTCGTAGAACTCCCCGGCGCCGGAATCCAGTCGCACGCAGCAGAAGGCTCCCGCGTCGGGCCGGATCCAGCTCACCCGGTCCGCGTGCCGCTCCACCCACCGCGACACCACGGCCAGCCCCGCGGCGACCCGCGCCCCTTTCGCGGCCAGCACGTCGTCCACGCGGCGCAGCAGCTCCAGCGCCAGGAACTCGTCCAGCGTCCCGCACGACACCGCGGTCGTGAACTTGGCCCGCCGCAGCTGCTCGTACCACTCGGGGTCCCGCACGGTCAGCCACCCGATCCGCACCCCGGGAACACCGTGGGCCTTCGAGAACGACCCGCACGTCAGCACCCGCGGGGACACCGTGGCGAACGACTCCACCGGCGAATACGCCGCCTCCCGGTAGTTCTCGTCGACCAGCAGCACCGCCTCCGGGCACACCTCGGCCATGGCCGACAACGCCGACGAGACCTCGTCCCGTGTGAAGGCCACCCCGCTCGGGTTCTGGGGCGTCGCGAGCATCACCAGCCGCGTCCGCGGCGACAACGCCTCCCGCAGCGCCGGCACGTCGAGCCGGTACCCGTCGTCGAACCGCAGCCGCACCGTCCGCACCGGCTCCCCGAGACCCCGCACCGCCCCGAGCATCGGCGGATAACCGGGCTGCACCACGACGGTCTCACCCGCCGCCACCAACGCGACCAGGAACAGGGCCGTGCCGGCGCCCGTCGTGACCAGCACCTCATCCGCGGACACCCCGAGTCGTGCGGCCAGCAGCGTCCGCAGCTCGGGATCACCGGCCGAGGTGCCGTACCCGAGTTGGAACTTCGCGAGGCCGCCCGCGTCCACCAGATCGGCGACCGTCAGATCACCGCAGGTGCTCTCGGCGAGGTCGTACCGGGGAGCCCGGTCCAGCAGGCCCGTCATCGCGCTGGGCGGAAAACGTCGCATGCCCGTCAGCCTCGCGCACGCCACCGTCCCGCTCCAGAGCCAATGCGGCGCCATTGGCCCCCGGGAAGTCGGCCCAGGCCTTCCGCAACCGCCGCACCGCCTCGGAAAGCGCATCTCGCGTCGGTGTGAACGGCAACCTGATGTGTTCACCGCTGGACTCGTGAGCCGCCAGCGAGGTGCCTTCCAGCAACGCCACGCCATAGCGCAAGGCGAACTGCGCGAACCGCCGCGAGTCCACCCCCGGCAGGCGGACCCACAACGTCTGCCCGCCCTCCGGCACCCGGAACTCCCACGACGGCAACGAAGCCCGCAGGTCCCGCACCACCTGGTCCCGGCTCGCCCGCAGCTCACGGCACCGCTGCGCGCGCAGCGAGTCGAGCCGCTCGAACAACCCCAGCCCGATCGCCTGCGCGACGACGTCGGTCCCCAGGTCGGCGACCGCCTTGAGCCGGGACAGATCGGCCGCCGTCCGCTCGTCGGCCCGGATCCAGCCGATCCGCACGCCGCCCCAGATCAGTTTGCTCAGCGACCCCACGCTGATCACCGGCCCGTACCGGGCCAGCGGCGCCGGGCGGGCACCGTCCAGGGCCAGGTCCGCCAGCACGTGGTCGTCGATCAGCGGCACCCCGTGCGCTTCGCACAGCGCCACCACGCGCCGGCACGACGCGGCGGGCAGCACCGCGCCGGTCGGGTTGTGGAACGCCGGCACCAGGTACACCATCCGCGCCCGCGGGACGACCTCCGCCAGACCCGCCACCGACGCCCCGTCCGGCGTCAACGGCACACCCAGAATCCGGGCCCCGCTGCCGCGGAAGGCGTCCAGCGCGCCGGGATAGGTCAGCTCCTCGGCGGCGACCACGTCGCCGGGGCGCAGGAAAAGCTGTGTCAGCAAGGAAATCGCCTGCTGTGCGCCGGAGGTGACGACGACCTGGCCGGCCGTCGTCGGCACACCGTCGGCGGTGTAGCGGTCCGCGATCGCCTGCCGCAACTCCGGGATGCCGGACGGGTAGTAGCCGATCCCGAAGTCCGCGACCCGTTCCGCCGCCCCCGCGACGACCTCCGGGAGGTACGCGGGCTGGGGCGGCGCCGCGCAGGTGAGGTCGATCAGGTCGGGCACCGGGTCGAGCAGGTGGAGGAACATCGGGTTGAACTCGCCGACCACCCCGCGTCCCGGTCGCGGCGGCCGCCGCACGAACGTGCCACTGCCGCGTCGCCGCTCCACCAGGCCGTGGTCGCGCAGCACGTCGTACGCCGCGACCGCCGTGTTGCGGCTGATCGCGAGTTCCGCCGCCAGCGCCCGTTCGGTCGGCAGCTGCCCATCCGCCGGGATCTCGCCGCGTTCGATCAGCCTTTCCAGCCGCCCGGCGAGTTTGAGGTAGAGCGCGTCGGTGCCGCTGGACCACCGCCCGAGCAGCTCCGCGAGCCGTCCAGCGTGCATGCGACGTCCTCCTCAGTCGACGGCGATGACGGTGCCGTCCGCGCCCAGCCGGGCGGTGCGCAGCGCCGGGCCGCGGGCTTCGCGCACCCACCACGCTCCAGTCTCCCGGCGTTCGCGCGGCGTCGTGAAGCGGTACCGGTAGAGCTGGGCCCGCAGGTACGTCGGCCGGGCGCCGTCGAAGGGGTCGTGCCGCAGCAGTTTCAGCGTGGCCGGGTCGGCGGCCAGCAGCTTCTCCGCCAGCGCCGGCAGCCACGACTGCGCGTACCGCGTGGACAGCGCGGCGAACCACATCAGCCAGTCCAGCCGCAGGTGGTAGGGCGCGAACTGGGGCGGTCGCCGCCGCGGGTCGCCCGGTTTGCCCTTGAACTCGTACTCGCGCCACACCGTGTCGCCGGTCAGGACCGGATCGTCGGTCGCCTCGATGACGATCTCGTGCCGGACCTTGGTGACGCTGCCGAACGCGCCGTAGGTGTTGACCAGGTGCAGCCGGTCGAAGCTGGTGTTCATCACCTGGCGGCGCGACACCAGGTTCCGCGCCGGCCGGTAGCTGAGCACCACGACCAGGACGGTCAGGCCGATCACCAGTGCCTGGTGCCACACCGGTGGTTGCGCGAGTTCCGGCACCGGGAGTCCCACCACGGAACTGTCCACAACGGACACGGCGAGCGTGATGGTGAGGAAGTTCAGCCACGAGAAGTTGCCGCTGGCGACCAGCCACAGCTGCGTCAGGATCATCAGCAGGGCGGCCGCGCCGGCGACGGGCTGCGGCGCGAACAACGCGAACGGCGCCACGAGCTGCGTGAAGTGGCTCGCCGCCGCCTCGACCCGGTGGAGCGGCTTGGGCAGGTGGTGGAAGTACCAGCTCAGCGGACCGGGCATCGGCTGGGTTTCGTGGTGGTAGTACAGGCAGGTCAGGTCGCGCCAGCACTCGTCGCCGCGCAGTTTGATCAGCCCGGCGCCGAACTCGAGGCGGAACAGGACCCAGCGCAGCAGCCACAGCACGAGCACCGGTGGCGCCGTGTCGGCCGGGCCGAGGAAGATCGCCAGGAAGCCGACCTCGAGCAGGAGTGATTCCCAGCCGAAGGAGTACCAGATCTGGCCGACGTTGACGATCGACTGGTACAGCAGCCACGGCACCAGCCACGCGAGCATCGTCGCCCACACCGGCGTGCGGTCGAACAGGCCGAGCACGAGCGCGGCCGCCACGACGACGCCGGCCCAGGCGACGGTCGCGAACAGACGGTCCGAGTAGCGCCAGTGGAACAGGCTCGGCGCGCGGCGGAACGGAACCCGGCGGACGAACCGCGGCACCGGCAACATCCCGTGCTCGCCGAGGAGCGCGCGGAACTGCAGCGCGGTGGCGAGGAAGGCCACGAGGTACAGCGCGGCGAGCAGACGCTGGAACAGCAGCCGGGAGGCCCAATAGCCCGGATCGGTGAACCAGTCCCATCCCACGACGTTCTCCCTGGAGGCGAGCTCGCCGTCAGGGTAGTGGGCCGGTGGGGCCGGTGCAGCGTGCGCGGGCAGGTCCGCGGGCCGGGGCTGGGCGCACTGCGCGCGGGGCCGGCCCCCGGCGCCGCCCGATGGTCCCGGCGCGGCGGGGCGACGCCACGACCGGGACCACCACCTCAGCGCAGTGCCGCGGCCTCCCGCGCCAGCTGCTCGATCCGGTCGAAGTCGCCGGCGGCGACGGCGTCCGGTGGCGTCAGCCACGAGCCCCCGACACAGCCCACAGTGGACAGAGCCAGGTACGCGGGCGCGTTCGAGATCGACACGCCACCCGTCGGGCAGAACCGCAGCTGCGGCAACGGCCCGCCCAGCGCCTTGAGGTAGGCCACCCCGCCGCTGGCCTCGGCCGGGAAGAACTTCAGCGCGGTGACGCCGTGCTCCGCCACCCGCATCGCCTCCGACACCGTGCTGACGCCCGGCAGGAACGGCAGCCCGGTCGCCGACACCGCCTCCAGCAGCGCGTCCGTGCAACCCGGCGTCACCAGGAACGCCGAACCCGCGTCCGCCGCCTGCTTCGCCTGTTCCGGACTCACCACCGTGCCCGCCCCGACCACGATGTCCGGCACCTCGGCCGCCACCCGCTCGATCGCGGCCAGCCCGGCGGGCGTGCGCAGCGTCAGCTCGATCGCGCGGATCCCGCCCGCGACCAGCGCCCTGGCCAGCGGCACCGCGTCGGCGGCGGAGTCCACCACGACCACCGGCAGCACCGGCGACAGCTCGAGCACGTCATGCCCAGTCTTCACGTCTCTCCTCACACTCGCGCGAATCACACCCGCGCCGGGGCGCCGAAGTGCCCCGGGGTCATCGGCCCGAACACCCCGGCCCCCTGGTCGGCCGGCCCGACGGCGCGGCGCAGCGCCGTGAACAGCTCGCGGCCGGTCCCCGTCCAGGATGCCTCGTCCGGCGGCGCGTCCCGCAGTGGCCGGGCGGCCAGTTCGGCCTCGTCGACCAGCACGTCCAGCCGTCCGGCGACGGCATCCACCACCACCAGATCGCCATCCGACACGCGTGCCAGCGGACCACCCGCGGCGGCCTCCGGCGTCACCTGGATCGCGGCCGGGATCTTGCCCGACGCGCCGGACATCCGGCCGTCGGTGACCAGCGCGACCCGGTGCCCGCGGTCCATCAGCACGCCCAGCGCGGGCGTGAGGCCGTGCAGCTCGGGCATGCCGTTGGCCTGCGGCCCCTGGTGGCGGATCACCACGACGACGTCACGGTCCAGCTCGCCGGCCCGGAACGCCTCGGTGAACCCTTCCTGACTGGTGAAGACCCGCGCCGGCGCCCGCACGACCCGGTGTCCGGGCGCGACCGCCGACACCTTGATCACCGCCCGTCCCAGGGTGCCCGAGAGCATCCGCAGGCCGCCGTCGGGCGCGAACGGGTCGTCCACCGGCCGCAGCACGTCCTCGTCGAGGCTGCGTGACGGCACCTCGCGCCAGGTCAGCCGGCCGTCGTCCAGCACCGGCTCCGACCGGTACCGCGACAGCCCGTCCCCGGCGACCGTGCGGACGTCCTCGTGCAACAGCCCGGCGTCCAGCAGCGTGCCGACCAGGAACTGGACGCCCCCCGCGGCGTGGAAGTGGTTGATGTCGGCGCTGCCGTTGGGGTAGACGCTGGCCAGCAGCGGCACGACCGACGACAGGTCGGCGAAGTCGTCCCAGCTCAGCGCGATGCCCGCGGCCGCGGCGATCGCCACCAGGTGCATCGTGTGGTTGGTGGACCCGCCGGTGGCCAGCAGGGACACCACGCCGTTGACCACCGAGCGCTCGCTGATCACCTCGGCCAGCGGCGTGTACTCGTCCGCGCGCGACAGCGCCACGACGCGCCGCGCGGCCTCCTCGGTCAGCGCCTTGCGCAGCGGCGTGCCCGGGTGCACGAAGCTCGCGCCGGGCAGGTGCAGGCCCATCACCTCGACGACCAGCTGGTTGGAGTTCGCGGTGCCGTAGAACGTGCAGGTTCCGGCCGAGTGGTAGGACGCCGACTCGGCCGCCAGCAGGTCCTCCCGCGTCGCGCGGCCCTCGGCGTAGAGCTGCCGGACGCGCGCCTTCTCCTTGTTCGGCAGGCCCGACGTCATCGGCCCGGCCGGCACCAGCAGGGCCGGCAGGTGACCGAACGACAGGGCGCCGATCAGCAGGCCGGGCACGATCTTGTCGCACACGCCGAGCAGCAGCGCGCCGTCGAACATCTCGTGCGACAGCGCGATCCCGGTGGCCATGGCGATGACCTCGCGGCTGAACAGGGACAGCTCCATCCCGGCGCGGCCCTGGGTGATGCCGTCGCACATGGCCGGCACGCCGCCGGCGAACTGGGCGACCCCGCCCGCCTCGCGCGCGGCGTCCTTGATCCACGCGGGGAACTCGTCCAGCGGCTGGTGGGCGGACAGGAGGTCGTTGTAGGCGGACACGATCGCGATGCCGGGCTTGCGCAGCCCGCGCAGGGCGATGCGGTCGGCTCCGCCGCACGCGGCGAAGCCGTGGGCGAGGTTGCTGCACGCCAGTCCGGCCCGGGCGGGCCCTTCGGCGCGGGCGGCGGCCATGCGCGCCAGGTAGGCGCTGCGGGTGGCGGCACTGCGCGCGGCGATGCGTGCGGTGACTTCCTCGACGACGGGGTGGACGGGTGTTCGGGCTTCGCGCACGGGAGAACCACCTGGAACTCGTCGGCTGGGTCCGGCTGACGACTTCGCTGGCGTCGCACGGTCGTGACAGTGGACACAGTAGCGGCCGGAACGCTCGGGACAAAATCGATTAAGAAGATCGTTTCAGGTGACCCCGATCACAACATCCACCTGGAGTGTGCTACTTGTCACATTGCATGCGGAACGGCAGAGTCGGTAGCAACCCCGGCTCGCCGCCGAACTGACCCGGAGGTAGCAATGACCACCACCGAACTCGCCGAACTCCGCCGCACGATCGGCCAGCTCAAGCAGTGCGTCGGTGCCCTGCGATCGCGCTACGGTGACGCCTCCGCGGTCCGCCGCCTGGCCAACGACATCGAGCGGCTGGACATCGACGCGGGTGATCTGGAACAGCCCGCGGTGCCCGCGCAGCCGAAGCCGCTGGACCCGTCGGCGGTCGTGAAGATCCCCGACGGCCCGTACGACCCGGCCCTGTGGCAGGGGGCCGACGACGAAGGGGTCGGCGGATACCACCGTGACCAGCGGTGAGCGCACCCGCGACGGAGGCCGGACGCGCCCGCGTCGCCGGGCGCACGCTGCGCACGGACCGCTGGTGGGTCCCGCCGCTGATCACCACGCTCGGGCTGGCCACGTTCGTGATCTACGCCGGCATCCGCTCGTTCGTGCGCAGCGCGTACTACGTGCCGGAATACCACTACCTCACGCCGTTCTACTCGCCGTGCCTGAGCGATTCGTGCGTGCCCGGGTCGAGCCACTTCGGCACGCCGTTCGGTGAGCTGCCGGGCTGGATCCCGCTGGCGTTCCTGTCCCTGCCGTTCCTGCTCGGGTTCCGGCTGACCTGCTACTACTACCGCAAGGCCTACTACCGGTCGGTGTGGTTCTCCCCGCCCGCGTGCGCGGTCACCGAGCCGCACGGCCGCTACACCGGGGAGACCCGGCTGCCGCTGATCCTGCAGAACGCGCACCGCTACTTCTTCTACGTGGCCGCGATCATCTCCGTCATCAACACCTACGACGCGATCGTGGCGTTCCACGGGAGGACCGGCGGGTTCGGGTTCGGGCTGGGGAACCTGATCCTGCTCGGCAACGTGATCATGCTCTGGGCCTACACCGTGTCCTGCCACTCGTGCCGGCACGTGGTCGGCGGGCGGCTGAAACACTTCTCCCGCCATCCGGTCCGGTACTGGATGTGGACCCAGGTGACCAGGCTCAACAACCGGCACATGATGCTCGCGTGGATCACCCTCGGCACG
This sequence comes from Amycolatopsis thermophila, assembly GCF_030814215.1. Taxonomy (NCBI): domain Bacteria; kingdom Bacillati; phylum Actinomycetota; class Actinomycetes; order Pseudonocardiales; family Pseudonocardiaceae; genus Amycolatopsis; species Amycolatopsis thermophila. The sequence continues at coordinate 4,059,340 of NZ_JAUSUT010000001.1, forward strand.
TTGGTGGTCACCGATCTGTACGTGATGCTGGTGGCGAGCGACGTGATTCCCGACTTGCGTTTCATCGACTGACAAGGGCGTTAGGTGGCGTTGAATGACCGAGGTCGAGCGGCACAGTTATGACGTGGTGGTGATCGGTGCCGGCGGCGCCGGTCTGCGGGCGGTGATCGAGGCGCGGCAGCGCGGGCTCTCGGTGGCGGTGGTGTGCAAGTCGCTGTTCGGCAAGGCGCACACCGTCATGGCCGAGGGCGGGTGCGCCGCCGCGATGGGCAACGCCAACGAGCGCGACAGCTGGCAGGTGCACTTCCGGGACACCATGCGCGGCGGCAAGTTCCTGAACAACTGGCGCATGGCGGAGCTGCACGCGAAGGAGGCGCCGGACCGGGTCTGGGAGCTGGAGACCTACGGCGCGCTGTTCGACCGGACGCCGGACGGCCGGATCAGCCAGCGCAACTTCGGCGGGCACACCTACCCCCGCCTGGCCCACGTGGGCGACCGGACCGGGCTCGAGCTGATCCGCACGATGCAGCAGAAGATCGTCTCGTTGCAGCAGGAGGACCTGCGCGACTTCGGCGACTACGAGGCCAAGCTCAAGGTCTTCGCCGAGTGCACGATCACCGAGCTGCTCAAGGACGGCGACCGGATCGCCGGCGCGTTCGGGTACTGGCGCGAGAGCGGCCGGTTCATCCTGTTCGAGGCGCCCGCCGTGGTGCTCGCGACCGGCGGCATCGGCAAGTCGTTCAAGGTCACGTCGAACTCGTGGGAGTACACCGGCGACGGGCACGCGCTCGCGCTGCGCGCCGGGGCGAAGCTGATCAACATGGAGTTCGTCCAGTTCCACCCCACGGGGATGGTCTGGCCGCCCAGCGTCAAGGGCATCCTCGTCACCGAGGGCGTGCGCGGCGACGGTGGCGTGCTGAAGAACTCCGAGGACAAGCGGTTCATGTTCGACTACGTGCCGGACGTGTTCAAGGGCCAGTACGCCGACTCCGAGGAAGAGGCCGACCGCTGGTACACCGATCAGGAGAACAACCGCCGCACGCCGGACCTGCTGCCGCGCGACGAGGTGGCGCGGGCGATCAACTCCGAGGTCAAGGCGGGGCGCGGATCGCCGCACGGCGGCGTGTTCCTGGACATCGCCAGCCGCCTGACGCCGGAGGAGATCCGCAAGCGGCTGCCGTCGATGTACCACCAGTTCCGGGAACTGGCCGATGTGGACATCACCGCCGAGCCGATGGAGGTCGGGCCGACCTGCCACTACGTGATGGGCGGCATCGAGGTCGACCCGGACACCGCGGCCTCCAGCGTGCGCGGGCTGTTCGCCGCGGGCGAGTGTTCCGGCGGGATGCACGGGTCGAACCGGCTGGGCGGCAACTCGCTGTCCGACCTGCTGGTGTTCGGGCGCCGCGCGGGTCTCGGCGCGGCGTCCTATGTGGAGGGCCTGCAGACCCGGCCGTCGGTGGCCCAGTCCGATGTCGACAAAGCGGCCCGGACGGCGCTGGTCCCGTTCGACCCGCCCGCGGAGGGGGTCGAGGAGAACCCGTACACCCTGCACAGCGAGCTGCAGCAGTCGATGAACGACCTCGTCGGCATCATCCGCAAGGCCGAGGAGATCGAGCAGGCGCTGGCGAAGCTCGACGAGATCAAGAAGCGGATCCGCAACGTCACCGTCGAGGGCCACCGGCAGTTCAACCCCGGCTGGCACCTCGCCGTGGACCTGCGGAACATGCTGCTGGTCAGCGAGTGCGTGGCGCGGGCGGCGCTGATGCGGACCGAAAGCCGCGGCGGGCACACGCGCGACGACTACCCGCAGATGGATTCCCGGTGGCGCAACACCCTCCTGGTGTGCAGCGCCTCCGGCGACGACCCGCTCGCGCTCGAGGTCGACGTCAAGCCCAAGGAGCAGGAGCCGATGCGGCCCGAGCTGCTGGAGCTGTTCGAGCTGAGCGAGCTGGAGAAGTACTACACCGACGAAGAGCTGGCGGACCACCCCGGGAGGCAGTCGTGAGCTACAAGGCCTCGTTCCGCGTGTGGCGCGGCGATGCGTCCGGCGGTGGCCTGCAGGACTTCACCGTCGAGGTCAACGAGGGCGAGGTCGTGCTCGACATCATCCACCGGTTGCAGGCCACCCAGGCCTCGGACCTGGCCGTGCGGTGGAACTGCAAGGCCGGCAAGTGCGGGTCCTGCTCGGCGGAGATCAACGGCCGTCCGCGGCTGCTGTGCATGACCCGCATGTCGGTCTTCGCCGAGGACGAGGTCGTCACGGTCACGCCGATGCGCACGTTCCCGGTGATCCGCGACCTCGTCACCGACGTCTCGTACAACTACACGAAGGCGCGCGAGATCCCCGCGTTCACGCCGCCGCCGGAGCTGAAACCGGGCGAGTACCGGATGAAGCAGGTGGACGTCGAGCGCTCGCAGGAGTTCCGCAAGTGCATCGAGTGCTTCCTGTGCCAGAACACCTGCCACGTGATCCGCGACCACGAGGAGAACAAGGAGCACTTCGCCGGGCCGCGGTTCCTGATGCGGATCGCCGAGCTGGAGATGCACCCGCTCGACGTGGCCGACCGCCGTCACGCCGCCCAGGACGAGCACGGGCTCGGGTACTGCAACATCACCAAGTGCTGCACGGAGGTCTGCCCGGAGAACATCCACATCACGGACAACGCGCTGATCCCGATGAAGGAGCGCGTGGTGGACCGCCGTTACGACCCGGTGGTGTGGCTGGGCAGCAAGATCTTCCGCCGCAAGGGCGAGTAGGAAGGGGACAAGCGCGGACTATCGGTCCGCGCTTGTCCCCGCGGGCCTGATCGGTGTTCCGGCAGCTCAAGGTGCGAGGTTACGCCCCCCAACGCGTACCTATGTATTCGTGCGCTTCGGAGATGCCCAATTGCCTGGTCGTGTTGTTGGCACGCACGAAGAAAGCTTCGTCGTTCTTGGTGACACGGGCGAACACCGGCTTCGAAGATGGGCTGACGTCGATCACTACGACCCACTCGCCTTCGGCCTTCTCCGCTCGTGCCCGGGTGTGCAGGGTCACTGGGCCGGCCCCACACGCACTCACCAAACCCGAAGTGACGGCGTTCAAGTACTTGTCCACGTCCATACCCGAAGCGTCGAAATCCGATGCCAAACCGAGTATCCGCTTGTCGTCGGTGATGCCGATTGCGAGCGTCCCGCCGGTACCGCTGTTGAGGAACGCGGCGACGGTCTTGATGACCGCATCACTGGGGAACTTGGCCTTGCCCGAGTCGGCCCGTTGACCGATTCCGGTCTGTTTGAACTCGACTTCGAACGACTCTTCCTGGGACAGGAGTTCCTGGACCGTGTGACCGGTCCACGCTCTTTCACCGCTTCCAGGAACTGCGGCCGTACCGGTCCGCAGCTTTTCGAAGGCGGTCTTGATCACCAGGGCGAGATGCTTGCGCCGTCGGTCGAGAAACTCTTCGTACTCGAGCTGCTCCCAGCCTTCGGGGAGCCCATGGAGGAAGCGCGTCTTGTCCTGCTGCTCCTCAGGGACGTATGATTCCCACAGTTTGGGAAAGTAGTCCAGTGGTGATTCCGTGCTCGGTTTCTTGCCGGCGGGCCATTCGAGGATCGCATAGTTCGCCAGCTGGTTGAGGCGACTGACACCGTGTATCCCTGTCGACTCGAGGTACTTCCGCCGGAAGAGCTGGTAGCGGTCCGCTGAGGTTTTCTTTGGCTTCGTGGAAGGGTCCAGCAAGTCGCTCACGGGCATCGAGGTGAAGAGAACGTTGGCTTCGAGCAAGGTCAGCGAGGCGTGGTATGCGAAGAGGCTGGGGGAGTAGCTCGCCGATGTTGCGAGTAGGTCCGGAAGCGCGACGTCCCAGAAGTCGTTGGTCAGCTGAGTGTTGATCACACCGTCGAGGATGGAGATGAACTCCTCGCCTGTCCGTGCCTCGGCGAACCGCCGTAGATCCTGTTCCATCCGGCTTTCGGAAGATCCGGTGTACCTCCCGGTCAACGAGCACATGAAGAACCATCGCGCGATGACCGGCTTCAGGTCGGTGTAGCTTATGTCGTAGTCGCTCTTCGCGATCAGGAACGCGATGTACGAGAAGACGATCGTGAATCGCGACGTGATCATCGCGCCGCTGCGGTAACCCGCGTGACGAAGTGCTCCGAGGAACTCGTGCCAGTTGTCGAGGTCAAGCGCTTCCCGTTGTGCCGCCCGGAGCAGGTCGAACTGTCGCTCTCTGGCGTCGGGCGAGATCCGCCCGGTGTCCAGCTCCTTGCCGCGCAGGACCGGATAGACGGCTTGGAGTCGCGCGCGACGCAGCCCCAGTCCGACGGTCACCCGCAGGAGTTCATCCGGGTTTGGTATGAAGAAGTTGTTGTAGGGAGTACCGCTGGCGGTCTTGGGGTGGCGGGCGGAGTAGCAGAACTGCTCGAGCTCTTGACGGCCGGCGTCCCAATGGACCGACATGAGCGTGAGGATGAAGTCTGCCTGCTTGAGTTCGACCCCTTCGGAGTTGATCCGCACGAAGATGTCGGCAACTTCCTCCTCCGAAGCACTCGCCGACAGCTCGAGCGCGGTGAACGGGTAGTCGCGGAGGTCGTAGAGCCTATCGATCGCCTCGATGATGTGATCTTCCTCTGCCGGGCTCACGTCCCGACTACTGCGGAGGCGGTCGATGAACTCGGTCTGGAATCTGTGGCGAGACTTCGGGCCCGACCACAGGTGTGAAATGTTCGAGATGTACTCAGGATCTTTGTCTATTGCTGCATCGGGTACGGCGAAGCGGCGGTCCCGGGGGCGGAACGCGATGGTCAGTCGTGACTGTTGATATTCATCATCCAGGACGGGGCGATCCTTGATCACCGAGTAAAGCGATGTCAGCCTCTGCTGGCCGTCGACTATCAGGCGGCGCGCGACCTGCTGCTTCTCGTTGAACCCGATCTGCCGCGTCGTAGCAGGGTTCGCCGGGTTCTCCCAGAACAGGAAATAGCCGACTGGGAATCCGCGATACATCGAGTCGAACAGGTCGCGCACCTTGGTGCGGGACCACACGAATGGACGCTGGATCTCAGGTAATCCGATATCGCCGTCTTCGATCTCCGCCAAAAGCTTCGACAGCTGGTAGTTTACTTCTCGAAACAGCGCCTTCACCAGGCGCCTCCCCTCAGATGCGTCCGCTGCTGTAACGGCCTGTCGTAGATCGCACCGTTTCCGTAACTCCCGCGGGGAGATCGATACCGTTTCGTGTCCTACCGTGGTCGAGCCTTCGGTGTCTACCGCTGCGCCATCGCGTCGATGGTCGCCGGGTCTAGCACCTCGTCGGCGACCAGCCCGGCCACACCCGTCAGCGTGGTGTTCACGCCGATCGCGCAGGGGCCGATGTCGAGGTGGTCCAGCGAGCTGGTGTGCGCGCCTGCCAGCACCACCTCGCGCAGGCCCTCCAGGAACGGCGGCAGCACCCCGATGGCGCCGCCCACCCGCAGGAACCGCGGGTTGATGATCGTCACGACGGTGGCCAGCACGGTGCCCACCAGCCGCCCGGCGTCCCGTGTCACGCGGACCGCCTCGGCGTTCCCGGCACGCACCCGGCGCAGCACGTCCTCCGCCGTGCGGACGCCGGACGGCCGCAACGACCTGATCACCGCCTGCCCGCTCGCGATCGCCGACACGCATCCGCGCCGGCCGCAGTCGCAGCGCAGGTCGGAGCCTTCGATGCGGATGTGGCCGACCTCGCCCGCGCACCCGGTCTCGCCGCGGTGCACCCGCCCGGAGATCACCATCCCCGCGCCGATTCCGGTCCCCACCTTCACCCCGACCAGCGCGGCCCGTGGCCGGTCCAGTTCGCAGTAGGCGCCGAACGCCAGCGCGTTCGCGTCGTTCTCCAAGATCACCGGCACCGACAGGGCGTCCTCGAAACCGTCGCGCAGCCGGACGCCCAGCCACTCCGACATCGACGGCGGCGCGATCGTCGTGCCGGTGTCGTGGTCGATCTGGCCGGGCACGCTCAGGCCGACCGCGCACAGGCTGTCCGCTCGTCCCTCGCGGGCCAGCAGCTCGCGCCCGGTGGCCAGCACGAACGACAGCGTCTCGCCGGGCGGGTGCCCGGACGGCAGCGGGCGGTGGACCTGCCCGAACACCGTGCCGCGCAGGTCGGTGACCGCGATCGTCGCGTGCCGCTGCCCGATGTCGGCCACCAGCGCCGTGCGGCCCGTGTCGTTCGCGGCGAGCACCTCCGCCGGCCGGCCGCCGCTGGACGCGCGGTGCCCCTCCTGGCGCAGCAGCCCGAGCCGGTGCAGCACGTCCAGCCGGTCGACCATCGTCGCGCGGGACAGGCCGACGCGGTCCTGCAGCTGCTGCCGCGTGAGCGGGCCCTCCGCACGCAGGAGGGCGAGGATGTGGCCGGCCGAGGTGGGCGAGCCGGTGCGTACCGGGGGCATGTTGACAGGGTCTCTCGGGAGCACTTATGTTCAATGACCAGACAGAAGTCTAGACGTCGACCACTGGGGTGTGAACTGGATGTGCGCGGCCCGCCTTCCCGGCAGCGGCCCCAGCCGTCGTACCGTCCTCCAGGGGGTCTTCCTGGCCGGCGCCGCGTCGATGGCCGCCGGGTGCGTCGGGTTCGCGACCACGGGCGGCGGGGGCATGGTCTTCCTGTCCACGCAGTTCCGGCCGGTCGCGGAGGCCGAGCGCTTCCGCGGGTTCCTCGCGAAGACGTTCCCGGGCTCGGTCAGCTACGTCACGATCGAGGAGGGGCCGTTCGCCAGCCAGGTGCAGAGCCAGGTCGGCGCCGGACGCACCCAGGTCGGCCTGCTCGGCGGGTCGCACAGCGACCTCGCACCGCTCGCGGGGGAGTACCTGGAGGACGTCTCCGGCGTCCCGGCCGGGCAGGGCTACCCCGCGGAGTTCCTGACGCTGGCCAGGGCCGGTACGCGGCAGTCCTGGTACGTCCCGTGGGCGCAGGCCGGCTTCGTGCTCGCCGCGCACGAGGACGCCCTGCAGCACCTGCCGCCGGGCGCGGACCCGGACACCCTGACCTACGACCAGTTCCTCGACTGGGCCGTCGCCGCGCGCCGCGCCAACGGCAACCGGCCGATGCTGGGCCTGCCGTGCGGGCCGAAGGGGCTCTACCACCGGTTCCTGCAGGGCTACCTGCTGCCCTCGTTCACCGGCGGCCAGATGACCACGTTCCGCTCGCCCGAGGCGGTCACCGCGTGGCAGTACCTCAAGGAGCTGTGGGCCAACACCAGCCCGTCCAGCACCACCTACGACTTCATGCAGGAACCGCTGCGGGCCGGCGCGGTGCGGGTCGGGTGGGACCACGTCGCACGCCTGGTCGACGCGCCCGGTGACGAGCCGGGGCGCTGGCGCATGCTGCCCGCACCCCGCGGCCCGCGCGGCCTGGGCCACATGGCCGTCGTGCTCGGCCTCGCCATCCCCCGGGGCAGCACCGACCGCCACCAGGCCGAGCAGGTGATCCAGGCCCTGTCCACGCCGCGGGCGCAGGTCGAGCTGCTGCGGTCCAACGGCTTCTTCCCCGGTGGTCGACGCGCCGATCCCCGGCGACCTGCCGCCCGCCCTCCAGCTGGAAGCCGGGGCGGTGCGGCGGCAGCGGGACGCGCCCGGCGCGATCCTGTCGCTGCTGCCGGTCGGCCTCGGCACCCGCGAGGGTGAGGTCACCAAGGCGTTCAAGGACTCCTTCCAGGCGATCGTCCTCGACGGTGCCGACATTCGGTCCACTCTGGACAGTCAGGCGAAGGTGCTGCAGAAGGTGTTCGACGACCTGAAGGTGCCGTGCTGGGCACCGGACCCGCCCGCGGCGCGTTGCGAGGTGGCCTGATGGCGGTGGCCGTTCTGGAGGCGGGGAAGAGGCGCCGCCTGGCCGGTTCGCCGTGGCTGCTGCTCGCGCCCTCGGTCGTGTTCATGCTGGCGCTGTTCGGCTGGCCGGTGGTCCAGGCGCTGATCTCGGCGTTCACCGACGAATCCGGGTTCACGCTCGCCGCGTGGGACCGGCTCTTCGGCGACCCGTACTTCCTGAAAGCGCTGCGCAACACGCTGCTGCTGATCGCCATCGTGGTGCCGGTCCAGCTGGTGCTCGCCGTCGCGATGGCGCTGCTCGTGCAGGCCCGGCCGAAGTTCCTGTCCGGCCACTTCTACCTGTGGACGATCCCGCTCGCGGTGTCCGAGCTGGCCGCCGGCCTGGTGTGGCTGTCGGTGTTCGACAGCCGCGGCTACCTCAACTCGCTGCTGGTGTCCTGGGGCCTGTCCGGGACCGGTGTGCAGTGGCTGAGCTACACGAACACCGGCACGATGCTGCTGGCCGTGGTGATCGCGGAGATCTGGCGCGCCACGTCGCTGGTGTTCGTCATCGTCGTCGCCGGCATCCAGATGGTGCCCAAGGACTTCGACGAGGCCGCGCAGGTGTTCGGCGCGAGCGCGTGGCAGCGGCTGTGGCACGTGACGCTGCCGCAGCTGAAGCCGAGCCTGCAGGTCGCGCTGATCCTGCGCACCATCCTGGCCATGCAGGCGTTCGCGGTCGCCCAGGCGCTCACCGGACGCGACTTCCCGCTCCTGGTCGGCGAGACCTACCAGTGGTACGTCAACCTGCAGAACCCGGCCGTCGCCAGCGCCGCCGCACTGGTCGTGCTGGCGCTGTCGCTGGTCACCGCGCTGTTCTACCTGCGCACCATGCGGCAGGAGGCGAAATGACGACGACGCTGCCGCCGGTCGACCGGGCACCCCTGCGCCGCCGTCGCCGCCGCGCGATCGGCGTCCAGATCGCCTGCGTCCTGGTCAGCCTGTTCATGGCCGTGCCGATGATCCTGATCGGCCTCGCCGCGGTGTCCTCGCCGCGGGCGCTGCTGGAGTTCCCGAAACCGCTGGTCCCCAGCGGGTTCTCCGCCGACACGCTGCTCGCGTTCGTCCAGGCCACCGGAACCGTCCCGGCGCTGGGGAACTCGTTGCTCGCCGGCGTATACACGATGGTGCTGTCGCTGCTGGTCGGCGCGCCCGCCGGGTACGCGCTGGCGCGCCAGGTCTTCCGCGGCAACGACGCCTACCAGGTGTTCATGCTGCTCGCGCGGGCGCTGCCGATCGTCGTGCTGTCCGTGCCGCTGGCCACGATGTTCCTCCGCTTCGGGGTGTACGACACGGTGTTCTCGGTGACGCTGCTGCACACCACGCTCGCCCTGCCGACCACCGTGCTGATCAGCGCGAGCATCTTCGTGTCGGTGCCGGCCGACGTCGAGGAGGCGGCCCGGGTGTTCGGCTGCGGCCGGTTCGAAGCCGCGCGCCGGGTCGTGTTCCCGCTCGCGCTGCCCGGTCTGGCGGCGTCCTCGATCTTCACGTTCGTGTTGTCCTGGAACGAGATCCTCGGTGCGGCCGTGATCACGCTCGGGCACCGGACGTTGCCCGCCCAGGTGCTGGCCTCGCTCGGGGAGGCGCCGCAGGCCTACCGGTTCGCCGGCGGCTTCGCGCTGATCCTGCCCGCGCTGGTGTTCATCCTCGTGATGCGCCGGTACCTGGTGAACATGTGGGGGACGACGCTGCGATGAGGGAGCGGAATGGCTGAGGTCGTCTTGCACGAGCTCGTGAAGACCTACCCGGGCGGCACCGCGCGTGCCACCGACGAGGTGTCGCTCGAGGTGGCCGACGGCGAGTTCATGGTCCTGCTCGGCCCGTCCGGCTGCGGCAAGACCACGCTGCTGCGGATGGTCGCCGGGCTGGAGACGCCGGACGCCGGCCAGATCGTCATCGGCGGTCGCGACGTCACCTACCTGGAACCGCGGCGGCGCAACCTGTCCATGGTCTTCCAGTCCTACGCGGTGTTCCCGAACAAGAAGGTCGCCGACAACATCGGGTTCGGCCTGCGGGTGCACGGCGTGCCGGCGGACGAGGTGCGCAAGAAGGTCGAGTGGGCCGCGGAGCTGCTGCAGCTGACGCCCTACCTGGACCGGTACCCGGCGAAGCTGTCCGGCGGGCAGCGGCAGCGCGTCGCCGTGGCGCGGGCGATCGTGATGGACGCCGACGTGCTGCTGATGGACGAGCCGCTGTCCAACCTGGACGCGCTGCTGCGGCTGTCCTTCCGCGCCGAGCTGAAGAAGCTGGTCAACGAGATCGGTGTGACCACGCTCTACGTGACGCACGACCAGGTCGAGGCGCTGTCGCTGGGGGACCGGGTCGCCGTCATGCGGGAGGGACGCATCGCGCAGTGCGGCGACCCGGTCGCCGTGTACACCGACCCGGCCGACGAGTTCGTCGGCGGGTTCCTGGGCAGCCCGCCGATGAACTTCCTCACCGGAGCCGTCACCGAGGACGGCGAGCGGATCGACCTGGGCGGTCAGACGCTGCCGGTTCCGCGCGCGCTCGAGTCGTTCCGGGGCCGCCACCTGCGGCTCGGCATCCGGCCCGAGTCGATCTCCCTCGACCTGGACGGCGACGGCCTGCGCTGCGAGGTGCAGGTGTTCGAACCGCTCGGCTCGTCGACGCTGCTCACCACCAGCTGTGCGGGCAGGTGCTCAAAGTGCAGGCGCCGGCGGGTTTCCGCGCCGAGCCCGGCCAGGTGCTGCGTCTGGGCCTGCCGCCGGAGCAGTGCCGGTGGTACGACCCCGACACGCAGCTCCGCTTGGAGGCGAAGTAGATGACCGTCGACGTCACGAGTCCCCCCGACGGAGCCGCCGGCGGCAGAAGACCGGTCCGCTACGCCAGGCCCACCCTGGCGGCGCGGGCCGCCCGAGTACTGAGGGACAACGACACCGGTGCCGTGATCACCGCGGCGCCGCGGCTCTACCCGCACATGTGGAGCTGGGACGCGGCGTTCATCGCGATCGGCCTGGCCCGGCTGGACCTGCCGCGCGCCGTGGCCGAGCTGGAGACCCTCTTCCGCGCGCAGTGGCGCAACGGCATGGTGCCCCACATCGTCTTCACCGACGACGACGCGTACTTCCCGGGGCCGGACCGCTGGGGCACCGACTCGGCCGTCGACGGCCCGCACGGCGTGCGCACCTCCGGCATCTGCCAGCCGCCGGTGCACGCGATCGCCGTGCAGCGGATGCTGGAGATCGCCCGCACCTCGTCACCCGAGGAGCGCGCGGGCGCGGAGCGGTTCGCCCGGTCGATCTGGCCCGCCCTGTACTCGTGGCACCGGTGGCTGGTCGAGTACCGCACACCGGGGCCGAGCGGGCTGATCGCGATCGTGCACGGCTGGGAGTCCGGAATGGACAACTCGCCGCGCTGGGACGTGCCCTACGCGGCGGTCGACCCCGGTGACGAGCTGCCGCCGTACGTGCGCAAGGACGTGCGCATCGTCGGCGACGCGAGCGAGCGGCCGACCGACAAGGAGTACGACCGCTACCTGTGGCTCATCGAGGAGATGCGCCGCGCCGGCTACGACCAGAAGGAGGTCGTGCGCAGCTCGAGCTTCCTGGTCGGGGACGTGTTCATCACCGCGCTGTTCGCGGTGTCCTGCGACGTGCTGATCGAGCTGGGCACGGAGTTCGGGCAACCCGGTTCGCGGCTGGCCGACCTGGCGGAGTGGGCGGCGCGGGCTCGTGACGCCGTCGCCGGCAGCTGCCATTCGGTCTCCGGCATGGCCCGGGACCGCGACCTGCGGGCCAACCGCTGGCTGGACACCCAGACCATCGCCGGGTTCTCGCCGCTGCTGTGCGGGGGAGCGCCGGACGAGGTGCAGATGCGGCTGTTGTCGCTGCTGGACAGCGACCGCTGGTGCGGCCACCCCGGCCTGCTCGCGCCCGTGCCGCCGTCGGTGTCGCCGATGCGTCCCGGCTTCAACCCGCGCCAGTACTGGCGAGGTCCGCAGTGGCCGGTGGTCAACTGGCTGTTCGGGTGGGCCTTCGCACGCCGCGGCTGGCACGAACGCGCCCGCAAGCTGCGGGAGGCCGGGTTGCGGCTGACCGACGACGGCGCGTTCGGCGAGTACTACGAACCCTTCACCGGCGAGCCACTGGGCAGCACCGACCAGAGCTGGACCGCGGCCGTCGTACTGGACTGGCTCTGCACCGACGCCGACTGAGGACGCTCGCGTCCGGTGGCGGGAGCCCGGCGGACGACAAAGGGGGCGTGGCGATCGCTCGCCACGCCCCCTGCTCGTCGGCCCCCGGATCAGGCCACGCCGACCATGTCCTCCGTCGGCTGCGGTCGTTCCGTTTCCACGTGCTTCTTGCTGCGCCGCTGGCGGCGTTCGAGGTAGTTCGCCAGGGCCGTGAGCAGCAGGCACAACGCGATGTAGATCGCGGCGACCACGATCGTCGACGGCACGATCGGCCGTCCGAACGCGCCCTGCGACCCGATGTAGCGCGCGTAGTACAGCAGCTCGGGGTAGGTCACCAGGAAGCCCAGCGCGGTGTCCTTGAGCAGCACCACGAGCTGGCTGATGATCGTCGGCAGCATCGACCGGATCGCCTGCGGGATCAGGACCAGCGTCATCACCTGGGTTTTGCCCATGCCCAGCGCGTAGGCCGCCTCGCTCTGGCCCTTCGGCAGCGCCTGGATGCCGGCGCGGAACACCTCCGCGAGCACCGACCCGTTGTACAGGGTCAGGCCCAGCACCACCGCGGCGAACGGCGGCAGGGAGATCCCGAGCGCCGGCCCGCCGTAGTAGAACAGGAACATCAGGATCAGCAGCGGGATGGCGCGGAAGAACTCGACCACGAACGTCGAGATGCCGCGCAGCCACGCGTGATCGGACAACCGCCCGGCGGCGAAGATCGCACCGAAGACCAGCGCGAGCACGGCGCCGAGCGCGAACGCCTCCAGCGTCGCCACCACCGCGTTCCCCAGGTCGCGCTGGACCTGCGCGAACTGCAGCCACTCCCACTTGCGCGCGGTGAACTGCCCGCTGTCGATGAAGCGGTAGACGATGTAGGCCAGCACCGCGGCCACGGCCAGGATGCCGAGGCCGGCCAGCACGCGGTGGCGCGCCCGCGCCTTCGGGCCGGGGATGTCGAACAGGACGTTGCTCATCGCGCCACGCTCCAGCGCTTCTCGAGGGCCCGCTGGATCAGCGACAGCACCGCGACCAGGATGATGAAGCCCAGCGCGACCCACAGCAGGCCGATCAGCTGGTTGTCACCGCGCTCGGACAGGTACTGCCGGATCGCGCCGGCCTCGGCGACCGAGAACCCGGCGGCGATGGTGGTGTTCTTCAGCAGCGCGATGAGCATGCTCATCAGCGGCGGCACCACCGACCGGATCGCCTGCGGCAGCACGATCTGGCCGAGGATCTGGGTGAAGGTGAGACCCAGCGCCCGGGCGGCCTCGGCCTGCCCGACGGGCACCGTGTTGATGCCCGACCGCACCACCTCGCAGATGAACGCCGACGTGTACAGCGTCAGCGACACCACGGCGGCGGTGAAGTAGGAGAGCTCGAGGATGTCGAGCAGCGGATAGGCGAACACCAGGAACACGAAGATCAGCGTCAGCGGCGTGTTCCGCAGCAACGTCACGTAGGTGGCGCCGACCGCCCGGAACACCGGCACCGGGCTGACCCGCAGGCCGGCCAGGAACGTGCCGAAGATCAGGCTCGCCACTCCCGAGATCAGGAACAGCTTGATCGTGGTCCAGAAGAACGGACCGTAGAGGTCCAGGTTGTCGAGCAGGACGTCCATCGGGCCTTCCCCGCCGCGGTTGTGTGAGGAACGAGTGGAAAGGGTGTGGCCGGTGAACGCGGAGCGCGCTCACCGGCCACAGAGGAGGATCAGTAGCGCTGGATGGTGGGCGGCTGCGCCGAGGAACCCGACTTGCCCAGCGTGGCGTCGTAGATCTTCTGCCATGTGCCGTTGTCGATCGCGGCCTGCAGCAGGTCGTCGATCTTGGCGCGCAGGGCGGCGTCGTCGTGGTTCAGGCCGATGCCGTAGGGCTCCTGCGAGAACGTCTTGCCGACGACCTTCAGGGTGTCCGGCTCCTGCGCGGCGAAGCCCTTGAGGATCGCGTCGTCGGTGGTGACGGCGTCGACCTCCTTGGTGCCCAGCTTCTCGACGCACTGCGAGTACTTCTGGAACTCGACGATGTTCTGCGGCTCGGTCAGCTGCTGGTCGCGGACGCGCTGGATCGGCGTGGACCCGGTCACCGAGCAGACCTTCTTGCCCTTCAGGGTCTCCGGGCCGGTGATCGACTTGTCGTCGGCGCGCACCAGCAGGTCCTGCCCGGCCATGAAGTACGGGCCGGCGAAGGACACCTGGGTCTTGCGCTTGTCGGTGATGGTGTAGGTACCGACGTAGTAGTCGACGTTGCCGTTGGTGATCGCGGCCTCACGCGCGGCCGAGTCGACCGTGGTGAAGGTGATCTTGCTTTCGTCGAAGCCGAGGCCCGCGGCGACCATCTTGGCGATCTCGACGTCGAAGCCCTCGAACTTGCCGGTGGTCGGGTTCTTCAGACCCAGACCGGGCTGGTCGTCCTTGACGCCGATGGTGAGCTTGCCTGCGGCCTTGATCCTGTCGAAGGTGGGCGAGCCCGCGACCGTGACGTTCTGGGCCACCGTGTAGGTCGGCAGCGCGGCGGCGTTGTTGCCGCCCGCCCCGCCGGTGTCCGTGGGCGAGCCCTCCTTGCCGCAGGCGGTCAGCGTCAGCGCGCCGACGAGCAGCCCCGCTGCCAGGGTGCGGATCTTCATCTGGATTCCTGTTCTCCCGGGGTCGGGCGACGCCGGTCCGGCGCCGCGGGAACTGAACTAGTGCGTCAGGATCTTGCCGAGGAAGTCCTTCGCGCGGTCCGACTTCGGCTTGGTGAAGAAGTCGTCCGGAGTCGCGTCCTCGACGATCTCCCCGTCGGACATGAACACCACGCGGTTCGCCGCGCGCCGGGCGAAGCCCATCTCGTGCGTGACCACGAGCATCGTCATGCCCTCCTTGGCCAGCCCGGTCATCGTGTCCAGCACCTCCTGGACCATTTCCGGGTCCAGCGCCGAGGTGGGCTCGTCGAACAGCATCACCTTCGGCTTCATCGCCAGCGCTCGCGCGATCGCCGCGCGCTGCTGCTGACCACCCGACAGCTGCGCCGGGTACTTCTGCGACTGGTTGGCGATGCCGACCCGGTCCAGCAGCTCCATCGCCATCTTGCGCGCCTCGGCCTGGCCGACCTTGCGGACCTTGACCGGCGCGAGCATCACGTTCTCGACGATCGTCTTGTGCGCGAACAGGTTGAACGACTGGAACACCATGCCGACCTCGGCGCGCAGGGCGGCCAGCGCCTTGCCCTCGGCGGGCAGCGGCTGCCCGTCGACCGAGATCTCGCCGGAGTTGATCGGCTCCAGGCGGTTGATCGCGCGGCACAGGGTGGACTTGCCGGAACCGGACGGTCCGAGCACCACCACGACCTGGCCCTTGGGCACCTCGAGGTTGATGTCCTTGAGCACGTGCAGGTCGCCGAAGAACTTGTTCACGCCCGCAGCCCTGATCATCGGTGGTGCTGACGTAGCTGTGGTCATCTGCCCTCCATTGCCCGGCTCACTCGGCGATCTAACACCGAGACGCGGCCCCGCGCCCGCAAATCGAATCAAACGCAACCCAGGTGTCATCCGTTCTGCCCGATTCCGACATACGGTGAGCCCGGGTGCCGGTAACTGTAGTCAGGCCGACTGCCCAGCTCGGACGGGGTCGGTTAGCACGAAAGGGGCATACCCCTGCGCTCGGCGTTGTCACGGTCGATACTCGGGTCGTGACCGCACGCAACCTTCGCACTCTGGCCGCCGGGCTGGTGCTGGCCGCCGGTCTGGGGACGCTGGCCGCCCCGGCGCAGGCCGCCCCCGCCGACGGGGTGAGCCTCAAGGCCGGCCCCTATCCCACGCAGGCGGACTGCCAGGCGGTCCTGCCGTCCTGGCCCGGCCACGTCTGCACGTTCATCCCCGATCTCCTGCCGGGGCCGATCCCCGAGGGCTGGTACGTCGCGCTCGAGACCTGACGCGCGCGAAAGCGGGCAACCCGCGGGAGTTACGCTGGGAGCCGTCATGGCTTGTCCTACCAGCGAACACGGTGCCCGATGAACGGTGGCAAAAAGTACCAGATCCGCACGTTCGGGTGCCAGATGAACGTGCACGACTCCGAGCGGCTCGCGGGGCAGCTGGAGGAGGCGGGTTACGTCCCGGCGGGCGCGTCCGACGCGCCCGATCTCGTCGTGTTCAACACGTGCGCGGTGCGGGAGAACGCCGACAACAAGCTCTACGGGACCCTCGGGCACCTGCGCCCGGCCAAGGACGCCAACCCCGGCATGCAGATCGCGGTCGGCGGCTGCCTGGCCCAGAAGGACCGCGGCGAGATCGTCAAGCGCGCCCCGTGGGTCGACGTCGTGTTCGGCACGCACAACATCGGGTCGCTGCCGGTGCTGCTGGAGCGCGCGCGGCACAACGCCGAGGCCGAGGTGGAGATCCTCGAGTCGCTCGAGACGTTCCCCTCGACGCTGCCCGCCCGGCGCGAGTCGGCCTACTCGGGCTGGGTCTCGATCTCGGTCGGCTGCAACAACACCTGCACCTTCTGCATCGTGCCGTCGCTGCGCGGCAAGGAACGCGACCGGCGGCCCGGCGAGATCCTGGCCGAGGTCGAGGCGCTCGTCGCCGAGGGCGTGCTGGAAGTGACGCTGCTGGGGCAGAACGTCAACTCCTACGGCGTCGAGTTCGGCGAGCGGGACGCGTTCTCGAAGCTGCTGCGCGCGTGCGGGGCGATCGACGGGCTGGAGCGGGTCCGGTTCACCTCGCCGCACCCGGCCGCGTTCACCGACGACGTCATCGACGCGATGGCCGAAACGCCCAACGTGTGCCCGCAGCTGCACATGCCGCTGCAGTCCGGTTCCGACCGGGTGCTGCGCGAGATGCGGCGTTCCTACCGGTCCACCCGGTTCCTGTCCATTCTGGACAAGGTGCGGGCCCGGATCCCGGACGCGGCGATCACCACCGACATCATCGTCGGGTTCCCCGGCGAGACCGAAGAGGACTTCCAGGCCACGCTCGACGTGGTGCGCGAGGCGCGGTTCTCCAGCGCGTTCACCTTCCAGTACTCCAAGCGGCCCGGCACGCCGGCCGCCGAGCTGCCGGACCAGCTGCCCAAGCAGGTCGTGCAGGAGCGCTACGACCGGCTGGTCGAGCTGGTCAACGAGATCGCCTGGGACGAGAACCGCAAGCTGGTCGGCCGGAAGGTCGAGCTGCTGGTCGCCGAGGGCGAGGGCCGCAAGGACGCCGAGACGCGGCGGATGAGCGGCCGGGCCCGTGACGGCAGGCTGGTGCATTTCACGCCCACCGGGCCGGCCGTCGACGGATCGGTGCGGCCGGGTGACGTCGTCGAAACGGTGGTCACCTACGGCGCGCCGCACCACCTGGTCGCCGACGGTGACCTGCTCACGCACCGGCGCACGCGCGCCGGGGACAACGTGGAGGCGGGCCGCCGGCCCAAGACCGACGGGGTCAGCCTCGGGCTGCCCTCCTTCGGCCGTCCGGCGCCCCAGCCGGTGACGACGGGCGGGTGCGGACTGTGAGCGACAGCGACTACGACCGGGAGCTGGCCGAGGACGTCGACCAGGTCGTGACCAAGGCGTCGCGGACGGTCGAACTGGGCCGCCGCGGGTTCGTCATCGCGGTGCTGGTGTTCGTCCTGCTGGTCGGGCAGCTGCTGCCGTGGGTCGGCGACCACGTCGGCTGGCAGGTGCTGCTCGGGCAGGGCGGCGGCATCCCCCAGCTGTTCGCCACCACCTCGACGGTCATCGGCGTGCTGGCCTCGGCGCTGACGCTGATGACGCGGCGCTGGTGGCTGTCCTGGGTGTGTGCGATGGGCGGCTGGTTCGCCTCGGTCGACGGGCTGCTGGCGATCTGGTCGCAGCAGTCATCGGTGGCCAACGGTGCGGCCGGCCGCGGGCCGGGCATCGGCATGGTGCTCGCCCTGATCGCCATGATCCTGCTGGCCGCCCAGTGGATGCGCACCGCCTGGTCCCGCACCTGACGCGAAGCGCGGCGCGAGCGCGAGCGCCAGCCGGCGGAACAGGGTGACGTCCGGGTTGCGGTCCCCGGTGCGGGTGGCGAGCACGCTGTGGTCCCACGGCGCGTCCACCACCGGCACGCACAAGGTGCCCGGCCAGCGGTAGAAGCGCGCGAACGAGTGCAGCGCCGAGCCCGCGCCACGGCCGGCCGCCGCGCTCATCAGCACCTCCTGCGGCGTCACCGCGGAGTCCGGGCCGGGGCGCGGGGCTTCGCCGCCGCGGGCCTCGGTGAAGTACAGGTAGTCGGTGAACGGCCGCGGTGTGTGCGGCGGCAGCGCGACGAACGGCAGGTCGAGCACGTCGGCGAGCCGCAGCTCCCCGGCGGCCGCCAGCTCGGAGCGGGCCGGGATGACGACGATGCGGGCCTCGGTGGTGAGCACGTCCACCGTGATGCGGTCGTCGGTCACGGCGGGGCGCACGAACGCCACGTCCACGCGGTGCTCCAGCAGCGCGCTGGTGTGCTGGGTGAACGTGAGCGCCTCCAGGCGCAGCTCCACGTGCGGCCGCAGGTGCCGGAACGCGGCGATGACGGCCGGGGTCAGCTCCGCCGAGCCGTGCCCCATCACCCCGACCCGCAGGACGTTCGCGTCCGCGGCGAAGGCGGAAAGGTCCTCGAGCGCGGCGTTGGTGGCCTCGACGAGGCTGCGTGCGTGACCCAGGAACCGGTGCCCGGCGGGTGTGAGGCACACGGGGGAGCGTTCGAACAGCGGCACGCCGAGCTCGCGTTCCAGCTGCTGGATGTGCGCCGTGACGGCCGGCGGGGACAGGAACAGGCGCGCCGCGGCCCGGCCGAAGTGTCCTTCTTCGGCCACCGCCAGGAACGACGAGAGGCGGCGCAGATCCACGGTCCGACGGTAGGCCGGGACCGCCGGGTTCGCCAAGGTGATCTGCGCCGGCCTGCCGTCCGGGGACGTCGTGGTGCGCGAGCCGTTCGGGAATCGTGAACGATCTGGTTCACGCGCGCCCGTGCGGGTTACAACCGGGGCATGACCGAGTGTGCCGTGGTGCCCGTTCGGCGGGCGTGGCCGAGGGCGGCCTGGCTGATCACCGCCGCCGGCTGGGGCGCCAACCAGTTCTCGCCGCTGCTCGGGGCCTACCGGCGGGAAATGGGCCTGTCCGCGGCGACGGTGACCGGGCTGTTCGCGATCTACGTCGTCGGGCTGGTGCCCGGGCTGCTCATGGGCGGTCCCGGCGCGGACCGGTACGGGCGGCGCCCGGTCGTGATCGGCGCCGTGGGCCTGTCGCTGCTCGCCACCGGCGCGCTGCTGCTCGGCGAGGTGGGCGTGGTGTGGCTCGGCGTCGGCCGGTTCGCGTCCGGGTTCGCGATGGGCGCGGTGCTCGCGGCGGGCAGCGCGTGGGTCAAGGAGCTGTCCCACCCGCCCCACGACGACGCGGTCGAGGGGACCGGGGCGCGGCGGGCGAGCCTGTTCCTGTCCGCCGGGTTCGGCGTCGGCGGGCTGGTCGCGGCGCTGATCGCGCAGTGGGCGCCGCTGGACGTCGCTTACCTGCCGCACCTGGTGCTGTCCGCGGTCGTCCTGGTCGCCGCGCTGCGGGTGCCGGAGACGGCGCCGGCCGTGGTGGCCGGCAAGCGGGAGACCGGGATCCGGGACCCGCGGTTCCGGCGGATGGTCGTGCCGGTCGCGCCGTGGGTGTTCGCCGCGCCCGCGACCGGGTTCGCGGTGCTGCCGCTGCTGGTCGAGTCGCGACTCGGGCGCGGCGAGACCGTGTTCGCCGGGGTGGCGATCGCCGTCGTGCTGGGGTGCGGGCTGCTGATCCAGCCGGTCGGGCGGCAGCTCGCGGCTCGCTCGATCCTGCTGCCCGCGCTGATCGGGCTCGCCGCCATCGGGACCGGGATGCTGCTCGGCGTCGCGGCGGCGGTGACCGGGCAGCCCGCGCTCGCGCTGGTCGCCGACGCCGCGCTGGGCTGCGGTTACGGCCTGTGCGTGACGTTCGGGCTCACCGAGATCGCGCGGATCGCCCCAGCGGGCGGCCTGGCGCGGCTGGCGTCGGTGTTCTGGGCGCTGACCTACATCGGGTTCTGCGCGCCGTACGTGTTCGCGCTGCTGACCGAGATCACGACCCCGGCGGTGATCCTGGGGTGCGCGGCCGCGCTGGCGTTCCTGACCGGCGCGGGTGTGGCGGTGCGGCACCGGACGGCGTCATGATGTCCGGATGGACGTCGAGAACGCCGACCTGACCGGCTCGACGTTCCGCGCCTGCGACCTGAGCCGTCTCAAGGTCGTCGATTCGCGCCTGTCCGACGTGTCGATCTCCGGCGACCTGCGCCGGTTCGTGGTCAACGACGTGGACGTGACCGGGTTCGTGGAGGCCGAGCTGGACCGGCGGCACCCGGAGCGCGTGGCGCTGCGCGAGATGCGCACGGCGGCCGACTACCGGGCGATGTGGACGATGATCGAAACGTTGTGGGCGGCCACGGTCGATCGCGCGTCTCGGCTGTCTCCGGAGCTGGTGCACGAGCGGGTCGACGGCGAGTGGTCGTTCGTGGAAACGTTGCGGCACCTGATCTTCGCGACGGACGCGTGGGCGGCCCGGACGATCCTCGACGCGCCGATGCCCTATCACCGGTTCGCGCTGCCCCAGACGTCCTACCCGGCTCCGGAGGCGCTCGGCGTGGACGTCGGAGCCCGCCCGCAGCTGGACGAGGTCCTCGCGGTCCGCGCCGAGCGACTCGCCCTGGTGCGCCGCATAGTCGGAGGACTGTCCGACGAAGACCTCGCCCGGCCCTGCAAGCGCTCACCGGCACCGGGCTACCCGGAGGAGCCCCGTCCAGTGGGGCGTTGCCTGCGCGTGGTGATGAACGAGGAGTGCGAACACCGCCGCTACGCCGTGCGCGACCTGGCGGTGCTGGAACGTCACTTCGCGCGCACCAGCGGCAGGTAGACCTCGTCGACGATCTCGGCCAGGACGTCGTCCGGCGCGGTGGGGACGCCACGGACGACGAACTCGTTGCGCAGCAACACGATCGCCACCGTGGCCACCCGCGGGCGCAGCGCCCGCGGTGACGCTTCCCCGCGCTCGACGGCCCGTTCGAGGATGGTCAGCCACGGCCCGGCCGCGTCCTCGCCGGGGTCTTGCAGCTGGGACAGGAGTTCCGACGCGCCCCCGGCCGCGGAGATCAGCTCGCGCAGGATCGTGCCGAGCGGGGAGCTCCAGTGGCGGTTGGCGCCGCGGAGCAGTTCGAGTGCGTCCTCGCGCAGGTTGCCCGTGTCCGGCAGCGGCACGGACCTGGTGAGCCGCTGGTAGGCGGCGACCCCGAGGGACAGGCGGTTCGGCCAGCGGCGGTAGATCGCGTTCTTGTTGGTGCCGGCGCGCGCGGCGACCTTGTCCATGGTCAGCGCGCCGAACCCGGACTCGGTCAGCTCGTCCGCCGCCGCGCGCAGGATCGCGTCCTCCAGCGCGGTTCCCCGTCGGCGTGTCCTCGGCACATCCATGGGTACGCACAGTACCTTATTTCTGATAGGGTACTTCACGTACCCTGTTTGAGGAGCCGACCATGCGAGCCAAGGGCATCAGCTACGACACCGGTTTCGTGCACAACGGGAAGTTCTCCCGTGTTCGGTTCGACCCGGCGGTGGTCGAACGGGAGCTGCGGATCATCCGGGACGACCTGCACTGCACCGCCGTGCGGATCATGGGCGGCGACCCGGACCGCCTGGAGTTCACCGCGACGTGCGCCGCCGACCTGGGGCTCGAGGTCTGGTTCTCGCCCTACCCGCTGGAGCTGACCGAGGAGGAGATGCTCGAGCTTTTCGCCGACTGCGCCGAGCGCGCGGAGCGGATCAGACGGCGGGGAGCCGAGGTCGTGTTCGTCGCGGGCGCGGAGCTGAGCCTGATGAACAAGGGGTTCCTGCCCGGCAACGGCATCCGCGACCGGATCGGGGAGCTGCTGGGCAACCGCGAGCAGGTCCTCGCAGCCGGTGGCCGGGTCGGCGAATTCCTCGCCGAAGCGGTCCCCGTCGTCCGGGAACGCTTCGGCGGCAAGGTGACGTACGCGTCGGTGCCGTTCGAACGTCTCGACTGGGCGCTGTTCGACTTCGTGTCGGTGGACCTGTACCGGACGGCCGAGATCGCCGGCCAGTTCGCCGACGGTGTCCGGACCCTCGTCACGCAGGGCAAGCCGGTCGCGATCACGGAGTTCGGCGCCGCGACCTACCGCGGCGCGGGTGATGTGGGCGCCGGCGCCCTGGAGGCGGTCGAGTACGACGAGGACCGCGGCCCGGTCCGGCTGAACGGGGTGTACGAACGCGACGAGGACGGCCAGGCCGCGTACGTGCGCGAGCTGCTGGAGACGTTCGACGCCACCGGAGTCGACAGCGCGTTCGTGTTCACCTTCGCGCTGTACGACCACGTGCACCGGCCCGGTGGCGACCCGCGGGAGGACCTGGACCTGGCCAGCTACGGGGTGGTGAAGGTGTTCTCCGACCGCGACGGGGACGGCCTGCCCTGGGAACCGAAGGCCGCGTTCACCGCGATCGCCGACTACTACCGGCAGCACTGAGCTCCGCCAACGACAACGGCCCCTCCGCGCGCAGGGGAGGGGCCGTCACCACGAAAGCCTCAGCGGTCCGCGACCGCCTGCTCGGCCGCCTGCATCCACTCCCGCCACTGGGCCGCCTGCTCCTCGGCCTTCTTGGCGCGCCGCTCGTCGCCAGCGGCGCGGGCCTTCGCAGCCTGCGCCTCGAACTGCTCGACCCGCTCGCGGAACTGCGCGGCCCGCGCCTGGGCCTCCGGGTCGCTGCGGCGCCACTGGCTGTCCTCGACCTCGCGGATCCGGTCCTGCACCGCCTTCAGCCTGCCGTCCAGCTCGCGGATCCGCTCCCGCGGCACCTTGCCGATCTCGTCCCACTGCTCCTGGATCCGCCGCAGCTGCGCCTTCGCCGCGTCGAGGTTCGCGCCCGGGTCGATCTTCTCGGCCTCGACGAGCAGCTCCTCCTTGCGCGTGGCGTTCGCGGCGAACTCGGCGTCCCGCTCGGAGAAGGTCGCCGACCGGCGCGAGAAGAACGCGTCCTGCGCGGCGCGGAAGCGCTGCCACAACGCGTCGTCGGCCTCCTTCGGCGCGCGGCCGGCGGCCTTCCACTCCGCCATGAGCTCCTTGTAGCGCCCGGCGGTGGGGCCCCAGTCGGTCGAGTCGGCCAGCGCCTCGGCCTCGGCGATCAGCTCCTCCTTGCGCGCCTTCGCCGCCGCGCGCTGCTTGTCCAGCTCCGCGAAGTGCGACCCGCGGCGGCGGTTGAACGCCTCACGCGCCTTGGAGAAGCGCTTCCACAGTTCGTCGTCCGTCTTGCGGTCGACGCCCTTGATCGTCTTCCACTCGTCGAGGATCGCGCGCAGCCGGTCGCCCGCGGCCTTCCACTGCATCGACTCGGCGGCGATCTGCTCGGCCTCCTCGGCAAGCGCCCGCTTCCGCCCGACCGCGGCCGCGCGGGCCTCCTCGCGCTCCTGCTTCGCCGACGCCAGCGCCTTTTCCGCGTGCGCCACGATCTGCTCGATCCGGGCCGACAGGGCCGACAGGTCACCGACGACCGCCGCGGTCGGCAGGCTCTCCCGCAGCTGCGTGGCGGTGGCGAGCGCGTGCTTGGGGTCGCCCGCCCCGGACGACAGCCGGGTGCCGAGCAGTTCGACCTCCGTGCGCAGGTCGTCGAAGCGCCGCGCGTAGTGCAGCAAGCCCTCCTCCGGCGAGCCGGCCTGCCACACCCCGACGGCGCGTTCCCCGTCCTCGGTCCGGACGTACACGTTGCCCTCGTCGTCCACCCGGCCCCAGCGGGAGGGGTGCGGCTCCGCCGGAGGGACCGGCGCGCCGTGACCGGCGGTGGGCGTGTGGCCGTGAGGCACCTGGTGGGGTGCCGGGGTGCCGGTGTTCTCGTCGGACATCGCAGGCTCCTTATCGCCTGTCGGCCCACCTGGTGGCGGGCGCCCCGCGGGCGGGCGGGGCCGGGTCATGCGGGTAACGATCCTCTGGCCGCATTCAAGCAGTTCAGCGCCGCTCGTGGTACTCGGTTGGGGAGTCGGAGCGGGTGATTCTACTTTCCGGCGGCGTGGGATCGCCGTGATCATCGTTCTCGCTGCTCTCCGTGTCCGGCGGTTGCCCGAGAGTGGCTGCCGGTAACCTCGACGGGTGTGATCGTGCAAGCCGTCGTGGTACCGCAGCCCCCGTTGCTCGTGCCCGCCCTGTCGCCGGGGGTCAACGCCGAGCTGGAGGCCCTGCGCGCGGCGTGCCGCACGGCGGTCGGGCGCCTGGCCGCCGTCACCCGTGAGTGGGTCGCGATCGGCGCCGGTGACCACGAACGGGTCCTCGAGGCCGCGTCCGGATCCTTCCGTGGATACGGAGCCGACGTTCCGGTCCGCCTGTCCCGCGACGCCGTCACACCCGCCGACCTCCCACTGTCCGCCCTCGTCGCCGGCTGGCTGCGCGAGCAGGCGGGGGCCGACTCGGTGCGCGTGCACCTCGTGGACGGCGACCCGGCCGAGTGCGAGCGCCTGGGCAAGCACCTGGCCCACGGCGACCGGACCGGGCTGCTCGTGCTGGCCGACGGCTCCAACCGGCACGGCCCGAAGTCGCCGGGCAGCGAGGACGAGCGCGCACCCGGCTTCGACGACGCGGTCGCCCGCGCACTGGCCACCGCCGACACCGCCGCCCTGCGCGCGCTGGACCCGGCGCTGGCGGCGGAGCTGGGCGCCGGTGGCCGTGCGCCGTGGCAGGCGCTGGCCGGCACGGGCGACGACTGGCGAGCCGAGCTGCTCTACTCCGCCGCGCCGTTCGGCGTCGGCTACCACGTGGCGGTCTGGGAGCGCGGGTGAACCCGATCGCCGTCGTCGGCCCCACCGCGACCGGCAAGTCCGCGCTCGCCATCACGATCGCACTCGCGGTCGGCGGCGAGGTGGTCAACGCCGACGCCCTGCAGCTCTACCGCGGCATGGACATCGGCACCGCGAAGGTCACCGAGGAGGAGCGCCGCGGCGTACCGCACCACCTGCTCGACGTCCTCGAGGTCACCGAGACGGCCTCGGTCGCGGCCTACCAGCGCGACGCCCGGGCCGTCATCGAGCGCCTGCTGGCGGAGGGCAAGGTGCCCGTGCTGACCGGCGGATCGGGCCTCTACGTGCAGGCCGTGCTCGACGACCTGCGCTTCCCCGGCACGGACCCCGCGGTGCGGGCACGGCTGGAGAGCGAGGCCGCCGAGGTCGGCGCCGCCGCGCTGCACCACCGCCTGACCACGCTCGACCCGGTCGCGGCCGCCGCGATCCTGCCCACCAACACGCGCCGGATCGTGCGCGCGCTGGAGGTCATCGAGATCACCGGACAACCGTTCTCCGCGAACATGCCCGAACCCGGCCCGGCGCGTTACGGCACCGTGATGGTGGGCATCGACCGGGACACCGAGGACCTCGACCGCCGCGTGGAGCTGCGGGTGGACCGCATGTTCGCCGCGGGCCTGGTGGACGAGGTGAAGTCCCTCGTGGGGCGCGGGCTGCGGGAGGGCAAGACCGCGTCGCGCGCGCTGGGCTACCAGCAGGTGCTCGCCGAACTGGACGGCGACGGGGACTTCGCCGCGGCAGCCGAGGCGACGAAGCAGGCGACGCGGCGATTCGTTCGCCGGCAACGATCCTGGTTCCGCCGCGACGCCCGGATCCGGTGGTTCGACGGTGCTGATCTTGACGTGGCCGAGCGGGTGCTCTCCGTGGTGGCCCAGTAGTCTGATCGTGTGGCAATCGAGTTCCTCAAGGGGCATGGCACCCAGAACGACTTCGTGGTGCTTCCCGACCCCGACGGCCGGCTGGACCTGACGGCCGGCCGGGTCGCGGCGCTGTGCGATCGGCAGCGTGGGCTCGGTGCGGACGGCGTCCTGCGGGTGGTCCGCAGCGAGGCCATCGGTCTTCCGGCGGGCGGGGAGTGGTTCATGGACTACCGCAACGCCGACGGCTCCATCGCCGAGATGTGCGGCAACGGGACGCGAGTGTTCGCGCGCTACCTCGTCGAAACCGGCCTGGTGCCGCAGCGCGAGTTCGTCATCGGCACCCGCGCCGGTGACCGGCCGGTGGTGGTGCACCCCGACCTGTCGGTGACCGTGCAGATGGGCCCGGCCGCGATCACCGGCGCGTCGGTGGCGATCGTCGACGGGCGCAACTTCTCCGGGGTGGCGGTCAACGTCGGCAACCCCCATCTGGTGTCCGTTGTGGACGAAGACATCGACGAGCTCGACCTCACCCGCCCGCCCCGCTACGACAGCGACTTCTTCCCGGACGGCGTCAACCTGGAGTTCGTCAACCCGCTCGGCGAGCAGCGCCTCAAGATGCGCGTGTACGAGCGGGGTGTGGGCGAGACCCGGGCGTGCGGCACCGGCACGGTGGCGGCCGTCGCGGCCGCGCTGCACCTCGCCGGCACCGACACCGGGAAGTCCGCTGTGGACATTCCCGGCGGCCGGGTCGAGGTCACGGTGGAGCGGGGGGCGTCGACCCTGACGGGCCCGGCGGAGTTCGTGGCCCGGGGTGAACTGGATCCCCGGTGGTGGGAGCAGGCGGGCTGACCGGGAGGTCCCGCATCGTCCGCAACGGCGACAGCAGCACCGGCAGCATCGTGATCGCCATGAGCGCGCATCCGGCCCAGACGGTGGGCCGGATGCCGATCAGCTCGCCGAGCGCGCCGCCGGCCAGCCCGCCGAGGGGCATCGTGCCCCACACGACGAACCGCACGGTGGCGTTCATGCGCCCGAGCAGCCGGTCCGGGCAGATCGCCTGCCGGTAGCTCACCTGCGCCACGTTGTAGACGACGATGCCGTAGCCGCTGGCGACCATGCCCAGCACGCCGAGCGCGACCGACCACCCCGGCTGCGACAGCGGCAGCAGCAGCTGCAGCGGCCAGGTGACCAGCGGTACCAGCCAGATGGCCCGCGCCTGCCCGATCACCCGCGTCCAGAACCCGGCCGTCAGCGCGCCCAGCACCGCGCCGCCGCTGCCGACGGCCAGCACCAGACCGACCGCGGACGGGCTCAGCCCGAGGACCCGGGTCAGGAACAGGACCTGCATCGAGATCACGATCGTGCCGGCGAAGTTGCCGGTCGACGTGCACAGCGTGATCGCCCGCAACGCCGGGTTGCCGAACACGAACCGCAGCCCCTCGCCGATCTGCGCCCGCAACGGGGTGCCGTCGTGCGGCTCGGGATCCGGTTCGGGCGTGCGGATGCGCAGCAGGAACAGGCCGGACGCGAGGTAGCCGAGCCCGGTGGCCAGCACCGCGTTCGCCGCGTCGGCCAGCTGCACCAGCCCGCCCGCGATGCCCGGCCCGGTCACCTGCGCGACCGACTGGCTGGTCTGCAGCTTCGCGTTGCCCTCCAGCAGGTGCTCCCGCCCGACCAGCGACGGCAGGTACGACTGGTAGGCGATGTCGAAGAACACCGTGCCGGCGCTGACCAGCAACGCGACCACCACCAGCTGGGCGAGCGTGAGCCGCCCGGCCCACCAGGCCACCGGGATGGTCAGCAGCAGTGCGGCGCGGGCGAAGTCCGCGCGCAGCATCAGCGGGCGGCGGCGCAGGCGGTCCACCCAGACCCCGGCGGGCAGCCCGATCAGCAGGAACGCGGCGTTCTCGGCCGCGGTGAGCAGCCCCATCTGGCCCGGCGTCGCGGCCAGGACGGTCGCGGCGAGCAGGGGGAGCACGGTCTGCCCGATGAAGGTGCCCGCCTGGCTGACGGTGTCACCCGCCCACAGCAGGCGGAAGCCCGGGTGGAACCACAACGAGTCTCTTCGGCGCACCCCGTCAGGGTGCCCGAGTGATTGGAATCCGTCAATCACTGTTCGTCGTAAGCTGAACCGGTGCGAGAACGCCGTCCCGCCAGCGAGGCCGAAGCGGGTGCCCTGGCCTCCGGAATACGCCTGCGCATCATCCGGTTGACCTATGCGGAGGCGCTCACCAACAAGGAGATCGCGGAGCGCCTGGGGCGGGACCCGGCGACCACGCTGTTCCACGTGCGCAAGCTGGTCGAGACCGGTTTCCTGGCCCCGCAGCCGGTGC
Source organism: Amycolatopsis thermophila (assembly GCF_030814215.1). Taxonomy (NCBI): domain Bacteria; kingdom Bacillati; phylum Actinomycetota; class Actinomycetes; order Pseudonocardiales; family Pseudonocardiaceae; genus Amycolatopsis; species Amycolatopsis thermophila. The sequence continues at coordinate 4,087,317 of NZ_JAUSUT010000001.1, forward strand.
GGAAGGGCAAGCGGGGGGCGAAAGAGATCCCCTACCTGTCGACCGGTCTGTCCTGGGAGCTGAGCGGCGGGCCCGACAAGGCGCTCTCCGAAGCCATGCTGGAGGCCTACCTCGCCGAGATCGCCGACCTGGACCCCGGTGAGCTGGACCAGTCCCGGCTGGTCGTCCGGATCGACCCGGACGAGCGGACCGAGTTCGAACGCCGGCTCGCCGAGCTGCTGGACGAGTTCCGGAACCGCTCCCGGCCGGACGCCGGCGAGCACCTCGCGATCTACGTCGCCACCTATCCGAGCCGCTAAAGGATTCGGCCAATCCCGCGAACCGTGGGACCATGGAAGGACGATGACAGAACTGACGTACACAGACCTCGCCGACCTCGACCCCTCGACGGGCGAGCTGGAACTCTCCGACCGCGCCTCGCTGCGCCGCGTCGCGGGACTGTCCACCGAACTGTCGGACATCACCGAGGTCGAGTACCGGAAACTCCGCCTCGAACGCGTGGTGCTGGTCGGTGTGTGGACCGAGGGCACCGCCGAGCAGTCCGAGGCCTCACTGGCCGAACTCGCGCGCCTGGCCGAAACGGCCGGTTCCGAGGTGCTCGAGGGTCTCGTCCAGCGCCGCAACAAGCCCGACCCGGCCACCTACATCGGCTCGGGCAAGGTGCGGGAGCTGTTCGACATCGTCGTCGCCACCGGTGCTGACACGGTCATCTGCGACGGTGAGCTCTCGCCCGGCCAGCTGCGCCAGCTGGAGGAGCGGCTCAAGGTCAAGGTGATCGACCGGACCGCCCTGATCCTGGACATCTTCGCCCAGCACGCGCGCTCGCGCGAAGGCAAGGCGCAGGTCGAGCTGGCCCAGCTGCAGTACCTCATCCCGCGGCTGCGGGGCTGGGGCGAGTCGCTCTCGCGCCAGGCCGGTGGCCGCGCCGGCGGCGCGAACGGCGGCGTGGGCCTGCGCGGTCCCGGTGAGACGAAGCTGGAGACCGACCGCAGGCGCATCAACAAGCGCGTCGCGAAGCTGCGCCGCGAGATCGCCGCGATGGACACCATCCGCGCCACCAAGCGCGGCCGCCGCGTGGCCAACGAGGTGCCCAGCGTGGCGATCGTCGGCTACACCAACGCCGGCAAGTCGAGCCTGCTCAACGCCCTCACCGGAGCGGGTGTGCTGGTGGAGAACGCCCTGTTCGCCACCCTGGACCCGACCACCCGTCGGGCGGTCACCCCGGAGGGGCGCACGTTCACGCTGACCGACACGGTCGGGTTCGTGCGGCACCTGCCGCACCAGCTGGTCGACGCGTTCCGCTCGACGCTGGACGAGACGGCGGGCGCCGACCTGCTGCTGCACGTCGTGGACGGGTCGGACCCGGCCCCGGAGGAGCAGGTGAACGCGGTCCGCGAGGTGCTCGGCGAGATCACCGCCCACCACGAGGGCCCGCTGCCCCCGGAGCTGGTCGTGATCAACAAGGCGGACGCGGCCGACGAGCTGTCGCTGGTCCGCCTCCGGCACCTGCTGCCGGGCGCGATCGTGGTGTCGGCCAAGACCGGCGAGGGCATCGCCGAGCTGGTCCAGGCGCTGGCGGAGCGGCTGCCGAGGCCCGACGTGGTGGTGGAGGCGCTGGTGCCCTACACCCGCGGCGAGCTGGTGTCGCGCGTGCACGCCGAGGGCGAGGTCCTCGGTGAGGAGCACCTGCCCGAGGGCACCCGCCTGAGCGCGCGCGTCCGGCCGGACGTGGCGTCCGCGCTGGAGGCCTACGTCGTGAACGGTTCGCCGGCCTGAACTCGGTACCTTGGCCCGTGTGAGCCTTGGTCGTGCTGCGGTGGTCCCGGTCCTGACCGTCCTGTTCCTGATCGGACCGGGCGGGGGGCCGGCCGGCGCGGCGCAGGTGCCGGCACCCGAGCCGGTGTGCTCGGTGACCGACAAGCGGATCACCGAACTCTCCGGCCTGGTCAGTGACGGGTCGCGGTGGTACGCGATCAACGACGGCGGCACCAGGGTGCAGATCTTCGTGCTGGGCCGGGACTGCGCCGTGCAGAAGGTGATCACCGGCTCGACCGATCCCTACGACGTCGAGGACCTGGCGCGGGCCGCGGACGGCACGTTCTGGCTGTCCGACACCGGCGACAACCGCAAGCAGCGCGACACGGTGGCGCTGCTCGCCGTGACCCCGCAGGGCAAGGTGACGCTGTACCGGCTGACCTATCCCGACGGGCAGCACGACGCCGAGGCGCTGCTGCTCGACGCGTCGGGGACGCCGTACCTGGTGACGAAGAACCCGCTGGGCGAGGCGGGGATCTACCGGCCCGCGAAGGCGCTGAGCAGCCCGGGCCCGACACCGCTCGAACGGGTCGGCTCGCTGAACGTCAAATCCACGGACACGCCGGGCGGCCCGGTGGCCAGTTTCGGGTCCGTGCTGGTCACCGGCGGTGCGGTGAACGCGGACGGCACGGTGGTCGCGCTGCGGACGTACACCGACGCCTACCTGTTCCCGGCCCCCGACCGGGACGTGGCGGCCGCGCTGCGGCGCGAGCCGGTGCGGGTCCCGCTGCCCGACGAGAAGCAGGGCGAGGCGATCGCGTTCGAACCCGACGGCACACTGCTGTCGGCGTCCGAGGGTTCCGGGCCGGTCCGCGCGGTGCGGGGCGCCGCGTCCCTGGTCCGGAGCGCGGAGCCGGGCGACGGCGGGCAGGCGCCCGCCGCGGGCGGGGAGGCCACGGGCGGCTCGTCCGGCCGTGACGGCGTCCCGCCGGTACCCGCACTCCTGCTCGCCGTGGTGGTGGCGGGCGGTGCCGTGTTCGCCTGGTCGAAGCTGCGGAAGCGGCTCGGGCGTTGATCGTTTCGAACGCCCGAGCGGCCGCCTAGAGGCGGCGAATGACGGCGACGACCTTCCCGAGAATGGTCGCTTCGTCGCCCGGGATCGGCTCGTAGGCCTCGTTGTGCGGCATCAGCCACACGTGCCCGTCCTTCTGCTTGAACGTCTTGACCGTCGCCTCGCCGTCGATCATCGCGGCCACGATCTCGCCGTTGTTGGCCGTCGGCTGCTGGCGCACGACCACCCAGTCGCCGTCGGTGATGGCGGCGTCGACCATCGAGTCACCGGTGACGCTCAGCAGGAAGACCTCGCCCTCGCCGACGATGTCCTTGGGCAGCGGGAAGACGTCCTCGATGGACTGCTCGGCCAGCACGGGCCCGCCCGCGGCGATGCGGCCGACCAGCGGCACGTAGGCCGGCTTGGGCATCGGCGTGGTCTCGGCCTCCGCCTGGGCGGTCAGCACGCCCACCGCGCGCGGGCGGTTGGCGTCGCGGCGCAGGTACCCCTTGCGCTGCAGCGTCCGCAGCTGGTGCGACACCGACGACGTGGACGTCAGCCCGACCGCCTCGCCGATCTCCCGCACGCTGGGCGGGTAGCCGAAGCGCTCGATCCAGGCCTTGATGACCTCGAGGATCTGCTGCTGGCGAGGGCTGAGGCCCTCTTCGACGTCCTCCGGCTCAGGCAGGGGGTGGACGTTCCCGAACCTGCCTCCGGGCCTGCGGATCGTCTCGCCCGTCTCCTGCGCCACCGTGCTGCCTCCCAGCTGTTCCGCGGCCGGGACGCGCACCCGCGCGAGCCGGCGCTGTCCGCCTCTGCTGGTCACCCACAGTAGTGCAGCCGACAGCAAACATCAAACAACTGTTCGACGACACGCCGGGGTGCGCTCGATTTTGTCGTACCCGGGTGGTACACATTCGCACGGAGGTTCGATAGAACGGTTGTTCGACCGGCGGCGCGCCGTCGCGGGTCGGGATCTGCGAGGAGGTTCCGCCATGTCGGTTCTGACACACCAGGAGCGGGCGGTCCGGCGCGCGCCGGAGGTCGCCGGGCGCACGCCGCTGCGGCCGCGCCGTCCGGAGGTCCGGCGCCCGCCGACGCGCGCCCGCGTCGTGGCCGGCCGCCGCCCCGGCCCGGTCACCGCGTGCCCGCGGCGGGTGGCGCCGCGCTGGCCGTGGCTCGCCGTCATCGGGGTCGCGATCGCGCTCGCCGTCACCGGGTTGGGTGTTTTCGCCGGTTCGTTCGCGCCCGCCGTCCCGGATCGGACCGCCACGGTGGCGGTCGAGCCGGGGGAGACGATGTGGGACCTGGCGCGCCAGTACGCGCCGGGCAGCGACACCGGTGCCGTGGTCGACCGCATCGAGGAGCTCAACCACCTGTCTGCCGAGTCGGTCGTGCCGGGCCTGTTGCTCACTGTGCCGGTCGAATCCGGCTCCGTGATCACCGGCTCGTGACGGGCGCTGCCATACCGCATCACTCGCTCGTGTCGCTTGCGCCCCGCCTGCGCGCGATCTAAGGTCCACCGCTATATCTAGTAGTTACATGGCTGTAGTTGGTCCACAAGTTGGGGTAGACTGAGGACGAGTTGTCCACAGGCGGTGGGCGTTCACCCACCGGATATCCACATGTTGATCACCAGGTTCGAGCCGTAGCGTGGCGGCGCGGGCCGGGGTGGATGTCGCCCGCGGGACGAGAGGGGAAGGTGTTCGGAAGATGCGATGCCCGTTCTGCCGTCACGCCGACTCCCGGGTCGTCGACTCGCGGGAAGTGGACGAGGGGCAGGCCATCCGCCGCAGGCGGTCCTGCTCGGCATGCGGTCGCCGGTTCACCACGTCCGAGACGATGGTGCTGGCGGTCGTCAAGCGTTCCGGGGTCACCGAGCAGTTCAGCCGGGACAAGGTGGTCCGGGGCGTCCGCCGCGCCTGCCAGGGCCGGCCGGTCGACGACGACGCGTTGCAGCAGCTCGCCCAGCGGGTCGAGGAGTCGATCCGCGCGGCCGGGGTCGCCGAGATCCCGAGCCACGAGGTCGGACTGGCCATCCTCGGGCCGCTGCGGGAACTCGACGAGGTCGCCTACCTCCGGTTCGCCAGCGTCTACCGCTCCTTCTCCTCGGTCGAGGACTTCGAGAAGGAGATCGCGGACCTGCGCAAGGCCATGGCAGACAAGCACGGCGACGAAAGCGCGGCCGGGGCGTGAGCCCGGCGCGCAGCGGGAGGGACGAATTCATGACCGAGACCGTGGGTGCGAGCACGGCGAGCGGCAAGGCGGCCAAGCGGGGCAAGCGGGGGCTGAAGATCAGCCGGGTGTTCACGACCGAGGGCGTGCACCCGTACGACGAGGTCACCTGGGAGCAGCGTGACGTCGTCATGACCAACTGGCGTGACGGGTCCATCAACTTCGAGCAGCGGGGCGTCGAGTTCCCCGAGTTCTGGTCGATGAACGCGACCAACATCGTCACCAGCAAGTACTTCCGCGGCGCGGTGGGCAGCCCGCAGCGCGAGCGCAGCCTCAAGCAGCTCATCGACCGCGTCGTGAAGGCGTACGTGACGGCCGGCACCGAGCACGGCTACTTCGCCACCGGCACCGACGCCGAGATCTTCGAGCACGAGCTCACCTGGATGCTGCTGCACCAGGTCTTCAGCTTCAACTCGCCGGTGTGGTTCAACGTCGGCACCTCCTCCAAGCAGCAGGTGTCCGCCTGCTTCATCCTCGCGGTCGACGACACGATGGAGTCGATCCTCGACTGGTACAAGGAAGAGGGGATGATCTTCCGCGGCGGGTCCGGCGCGGGCATCAACCTCTCCCGCATCCGCTCGTCCAAGGAGCTGCTGTCCTCCGGCGGCACCGCGTCCGGCCCGGTGTCGTTCATGCGCGGCGCCGACGCCTCCGCGGGCACCATCAAGTCCGGTGGCGCCACCCGCCGCGCCGCGAAGATGGTCGTCCTGGACGTCGACCACCCGGACATCGAGGAGTTCATCGCGACGAAGGCGCGCGAGGAGGAGAAGATCCGCGTCCTGCGTGACGCGGGCTTCGACATGGACCTCTCCGGCGCCGACATCACCTCGGTGCAGTACCAGAACGCGAACAACTCGGTCCGCGTCAGCGACGAGTTCATGCGCGCCGTCGAGTCGGACTCGGAGTTCGGCCTGCGCGCCCGGCTCACCGGCGAGGTCATCGACACCGTCGGCGCCAGGAAGCTGTTCCGCTCGATGGCCCAGGCGGCGTGGGAGTGCGCCGACCCCGGCCTGCAGTACGACGACACGATCAACGACTGGCACACCTGCCCCGAGTCGGGCCGGATCACCGCGTCGAACCCGTGCAGCGAGTACATGCACCTGGACAACTCCAGCTGCAACCTCGCGTCGCTGAACCTGCTGAAGTTCCTCTCCGACGACGGCACGTTCGACGGTGAGCTGTTCGTCAAGGCGGTCGAGTTCGTCATCACCGCGATGGACATCTCGATCTGCTTCGCGGACTTCCCGACCGAGTCGATCGGCGACACCACCCGCAAGTTCCGCCAGCTGGGCATCGGCTACGCCAACCTGGGCGCGCTGCTGATGGCCACCGGGCACGCCTACGACTCCGACGGCGGCCGCGCGCTCGCCGCGAGCATCACCTCGCTGATGACCGCCGCGTCCTACCGCCGCTCGGCGGAGATGGCCGGCGTGGTCGGCGCGTACGAGGGCTACAGCCGCAACGCCGAGGCGCACCAGCGCGTCATGCGCAAGCACGCGGCGGCCAACGACGCGATCCGCACGATGCACACCAACGACGTCGCGATCCGCGACCTGGCCACCCGCGAGTGGCAGAAGGGCATCGAGATCGGCACGAAGAACGGCTGGCGCAACGCGCAGGCCAGCGTGCTGGCGCCGACCGGCACCATCGGCTTCATGATGGACTGCGACACCACCGGGATCGAGCCGGACTTCTCGCTGGTGAAGTTCAAGAAGCTCGTCGGCGGCGGGTCGATGCAGATCGTGAACCAGACGATCCCGCGCTCGCTGAAGGCCCTGGGCTACCAGGACGAGCAGATCGAGGCGATCGTCGAGTACATCGCGGAGCACGGCCACGTGGTCGACGCGCCGGGCCTGCGCCCCGAGCACTACGAGGTGTACGACTGCGCGATCGGTGAGCGGTCCATCGCCCCGATGGGCCACGTGCGGATGATGGCCGCGGTGCAGCCGTTCCTCTCGGGCGCGATCTCCAAGACGGTCAACATGCCGGAGTCGGCGACCGTCGAGGACATCGAGGAGATCTACTTCCAGGGCTGGAAGCTGGGCCTCAAGGCGCTGGCGATCTACCGCGACAACTGCAAGGTCGGCCAGCCGCTGTCGAGCGCGAAGAAGAAGACCGAGACCGCCGACGCCGTCCAGCCGGAGAAGGTCGTCGAGTACAAGCCGATCCGCAAGCGGCTGCCGAAGAAGCGCCCGAGCCAGACGCTGTCGTTCACCGTCGGCGGTGCCGAGGGTTACCTGCACGCCGGTTCGTACCCGGACGACGGCCTGGGCGAGATCTTCGTCAAGCTCGGCAAGCAGGGGTCGACCCTGGCCGGTGTCATGGACGCCTTCTCGATGTCGATCTCGGTGGGCCTGCAGTACGGCATCCCGCTGGAGTTCTACGTCTCGAAGTTCTCGAACCTGCGCTTCGAGCCGGCCGGGATGACGGACGACCCGGACATCCGGATCGCCACCAGCGTGCTGGACTACCTGTTCCGCCGTCTCGCGCTGGACTACCTGCCGTACGAGAAGCGGGCCGAGCTGGGCATCTTCACCGCCGCCGAGCGGGCCGCCCAGGTCGAGACCGGCTACGGTTCGCAGCCCGCCGAGCAGGAGAACGTCGACCTGGAGGAGCTGCGCAGCTCCGTCGACGCCAGCGCCAGCGAGAAGCCGGCCGAGCAGCCCCACGCCGCGCACAGCACGGCCGAGCTGATGGATCTGCACCTGGGTAAGGCCGCCGACGCCCCGCTGTGCATGACCTGCGGCACCAAGATGCGTCCCGCGGGTTCGTGCTACGCCTGCGAGGGCTGCGGCGCCACCTCCGGCTGCAGCTGATCGACCAAGTGACGTGAGAGGGCCGGGCGCTCGCCCGGCCCTCTTGCGTTGTCACGTTCCGGTGGATCATCCAGTCTGGTCGGTATGCCTGGAACCAACCTCGTCACCGGCGGCACCGGCGTGCTCGGCCGGGAGGTCGCCCGCCGTCTCCTCGCGCCGGGCCGGGAGGTCCGTGTGCTGAGCCGCCGTCCGGCGCCGGACGGTTCGCCCTACGCGTGGCGAACCGGCGACCTCCGCACGGGCACCGGGATCGGCGCGGCGGTCGAAGGAGCCGAGGTGATCGTGCACTGCGCGACGACACTCGGCGGGAAGGACGTGGCGGCCACGAGGACGCTGATCGACGCGGCCCGGTCCGGCATGCCGCACCTGGTCTACGTCTCGATCGTCGGTGTCGACCGCATTCCGCTGCCCTACTACCGGGCGAAACTCGCGGCGGAGGAGGCCGTGGTGTCCTCGGGTCTGCCATGGACGATCCTGCGTGCGACCCAGTTCCACACCCTCATCCGGCTCGTCGTGGACCTCCAGCGCCGGCTCCCGGTCGTGTTCCGCCCCGCCGGTTTCCGCTTCCAGCCGGTCGATCCGGGCGAGGTCGCGGCGCGTCTGGCCGAGCTCGCGCTGGAGGGCGCCGCCGGACGCGTGCCGGACATGGGCGGGCCCGAGGTCCGTGACTTCCGCGACCTCGCGCGGGCAACCCTGCGCGCCGCCAACCGCCGCCGCCCGATGATCCCGGTCCCGATCCCCGGCGCGATCGGCCGCGGCTACCGGGATGGCCACCACCTGACGCCGAACGCGGCCGGCCGCGTCACGTTCGAGCAGTTCCTCGGTTCGGGGAGTTAGGCCCGTGAGCCGAGGCGGCAGCCGAAGACGGACGACCGCTTGGGCCGTGTCCGGCAAGTCATCGGAGCCAGAGGGTGATGGCGGCGATGGTGAGTTCGGCGTTGAAACAGCGTTCGACCACGTTGCGCCGCTTGCAGGCCTCGGCGTCGAAGGCGGACGGGCGCCCGCCCGCGACGGGAGCCCTGGGCCGTGCGGCGGGCAATCTGATCCTCGCGCTCACGGTTGACGAACCGGATCCGCCGGTCCGCATCGCCTGCCAGGTTGAAGGGTGCGATACGCCTTGTCCGCGACCACCGCATCGGGTCGGCACCGTGGTCGACCCGGTCCTATCCCGGCGACCGCGATCCCGTCGAGCCCCGGCACCAGCTGCGGATTGTCCCCGGCGTGGCCCCGCATCGTCGTTGACGATCACCTCGTCCCGCAACCGCTCATGCGCCGTCTTCCGCGGCCCATCCGTTCGGGCAGGTCACGACACGGCGCACCGGTGCCGCCGACGACCACGACTGGCCGAGTCGCGCATCAGGCCGCCATGGCGTAGAGCACGTCACGCAGGTCGTCCTCGCGGTCCGTGCGCCACACGACCCGCAACGCCAGCTCGGCGCTGTCTGCCATCGGTAATGACACGAGGGTCCCGTCCGCGAGGTCGCTCGCGACCGCGAAATCCGGCAGCAGCGCGATGCCCAGCCCCTGGGTCACCCAGGCGCGGATAGTCGAGACGCTGTCGAACTCCAGCCGTCTGCCGTGTGCACCCAGCAGCCGGTCGGCGGCCATCCGGAACGAGCACCCGTCGGGCGTCACCAGGAGGACGTCGTCGCCGGTCCGGCCGGGCTTGGACACCAGGAACAACCGCACGGTCTCGATGTCCACGAAGGACAGATCGCCGCCGTCGAAACCCAGGGTGCCCAACGCTGATCCGGTGTCCAGCAGCAGTCCGGCGTCGAGTTCGCCGTCGGCGACCGCCTGCAGCAGGGGTTGCCGCATCAGTGATCGCACCGCCAGGTCGAGGTCCGGCCGCCGGTCGCCGAGGCGGGCGACCACGGCCGGCAGCCGCGTGGCGACGAGCGTCTCGAGCGCACCGACCGCGAACCGCGTGCGCTCGTCGCTCACCAGCCGCCGGATCGACTCGGCCTGGTCGAGCAGCCGTCGCGCCTCGGGCAGCAGCAACCGCCCCCGCTCGCCGAGCACCATGCCGTTCGGCTTCCGCTCGAACAGCACCAGGCCGAGCGAAGCCTCGAGCGAGCGCACGTGTTCCGACACGGTCGCCGGCGACAGGCCGAGCCGTTCGGCCGCACCGGTCACCGTCCCCACCGAGGCGACCGCCACGAACGCCCGCAACTGCCGCAGTTCCATGAGTTCAGCCTAGCGAGCGAGCATTCGGAAAACCCGAAAGCCGCAGGCTGCGGCGCTTCCGGTGGGGAGATTCAACAGCCGTGACGCGCCTACCGGCTCGCCGGGGCACCGAGCCTGTCCGCGAGACCGGAGAGCCGCCCGCATCCGGAAATCCCGAACACCGCATGCGGATCGGCCCGTTGAGCGACCCCGGCCATACCCGGAGAGTCGCCGCCGTGACGACAACCGCTACCCGGGGCAGCCTGCTCGGCGTCTCCCTCGCGTACTTCCTGGTCCTGCTGGACACCACCGTGCTCACCGTCGCGCTGCCGGACATCCGCGACGACCTCGGCGGGTCGTTCGCCGGCCAGCAGTGGGTGGTCAACGGCTACACCGTCTCGTTCGCCGCGTTCCTGCTCGGCGGAGGCGCGCTCGCCGACCGCGTCGGCCCGCTGCGCGTGTTCCGCTGGGGTGTGGCGGGTTTCGGCGTGCTCTCGCTGGTCTCCGCGGCCGCGCCGACGCTGCCCGTGCTCGTCGTGCTGCGCGTGCTGCTCGGGATCGCCGGTGCGGCGTGCCTGCCCAGCTCCCTCTCCCTGATCAGCCGCCTCCACCCGGACCCCGCCGCGCGGGCGAAGGCGCTCGGGGCGTGGGCCGCGATCACGGGCGTCGCGCTCGCGACCGGGCCGATCGTCGGCGGACTGCTGGTCGATCTGGCGGGGTGGCGCGCGGTGTTCGTGGTCAACGTGCCGTTGGCGGTCCTAGGGCTGGCCCTCACCCGCGGCCGCGAAACCACGACGGGCGGTCGTGGTTTCGACGTGAAGACCCAGCTCGCCGCCTGCGTGGTCCTCGGGCTGGTGACCGAGGCGATCGTCGACTCCCGGCCGCTCGCGCTCGTCCCCGCCGCACTCGTGGCCGCGGTGTTCCGGTTCTGGGAGCGCCGTTCCGCGGCCCCCGCCGTGCCACCCGTGCTGGTACGCACCCGGGCCGTGGCCACGAACCTGTTCGCCGGCGCCGCGGTCAACTTCGTCCTGTCCGGGACGTTGTTCGCCGTGACGCTGCTGCTGCGGAACGAGCGGCACCTCGACCCGGTCCAGACCGGCCTGGCCTTCCTGCCGCTCACCCTGCCCACCGCGTTCAACCCGTTGCTGACCAGCCGGATCGTCGTCGCCCGTGGTCCACGGCTCCCCGTCGTCGCGGGCCTGACGCTGCTGACCGCGGGCGCGCTCGTCCTCGCGGCGGGGACCCGTGCGCCCTACCCGGTGCTCGCGTGCGGACTGCTCCTGCTCGGGTTCGGTGTCTCCCTCGCACTGCCCGCGCTGGTCACCGGTGTGGTGACCGCGGCGCCCGACGGGTACGCCGGAACCGCCGGTGGCCTGCTCAACGCCGTCCGCCAGGTCGGGGCGACCGTCGGCGTCGCGGCGATGGGCAGCGTGGTGGCCACCGGCGGGTTCGGCTGGGCGTTCCTGCTCGCCGCCGCGCTGACGGCGGCCGCTCAGGCGGCGAGCTTCCGCCAGAGGAACTCGAACAGCAACGCCCACTTGTAGGCCAGCTGCTCGTTGTCCGCGGCGGCGCCGTGCCCGCCCTCGATGTTCTCGTAGTACCGCACGTCGTGGCCCTGTTCGAGCATGCGCGCCATCATCTTGCGCGCGTGCGCCGGGTGCACGCGGTCGTCGCGGGTGGACGTCATGAACAGCGTGGGCGGGTATTTCCGTCCCGGGTGGACGTTCTGGTACGGCGAGTACTTCGAGATGTACTCCCATTCCGCGGGGTCGTCCGGGTCGCCGTACTCGGCCATCCACGACGCACCGGCCAGCAGCAGGTGGTAGCGCTTCATGTCCAGCAACGGGACCTGGCTGACGATCGCCCCGAACAGCTCGGGGTACCGGGTCAGCATGACACCCATCAGCAGGCCGCCGTTGCTGCCGCCCTGGATGCCCAGGCCTTCCGGCGTCGTGATGCCGCGGTCGGCGAGGTCCGCGGCGACCGCGGCGAAGTCCTCGTAGACGAGGTGGCGGTTTTCCTTGATGGCACCGGTGTGCCAGCCGGGGCCGTACTCGCCGCCGCCACGGATGTTGGCCAGCACGTAGGTGCCGCCGCGCGCGAGCCACCCGCGCCCGATCACGCCGCTGTAGGCGGGCAGGCGGGACACCTCGAACCCCCCGTAGCCGGTGAGCATCGTCGGGCCGTCCCCGTTGCGCGGGCGCACCACGAAGTACGGGATCCGCGTGCCGTCCTTCGACGTCGCGAAGTGCTGCTCGACGGTGGTGTCCGTGGCGTCGAAACGGGCCGGGGCCTGCTTGAGGACCTCGGTCGCGCCGCCGACGTGCCCGTAGGACAGGGTCGAGGGCTGGGTGAAACCGCTGGTGTTGAGCAGGTACTCGTCGCTGTCGTCGGGATCGGTGTCGATGATCTCGGCGGTGCCCAGCTCCGGCGCGCCGGCCAGCGGCTGCCTGCGCCAGCCCTCGCCGGGGGTGAGGACGTGCAGCTCGGTGTGCACGTCGGCGAGGGTGGTGAGCAGCAGGTGGTTCCGCGTCCAGTCCCAGGACTCCAGTGAGGTCCGGCCGTCCGGCTCGAACAGGACGGTCAGGTCGCGGGCGCCGGCCAGGTAGTCGTCGAACCGCGCGGCGAGCAGCGTGCCCGGGGCGTACTCGCGGCCGCCGACGGTCCACGCGGTCCGCGTGCGGATCAGCAGCCACTCGCGGTGCGCGCTCGCGTGCGCATCCTCTGGCACGTCCAGCTTGACCAGCCCGTCGGGCGTGCGGAGGAACTTCTCGGTGCGGTAGAAGTCGATGGCCCGGCCGACGAAGTCGCGCTCGAACCCGGGAGTGGGATCGTGGTACGCGAACACCGCCACGTCGTCCGGCTTGCCCTCGAACACCGTGACGGCCTCGGACAACGGCGTGCCCCGGCGCCACTCCTTCGTGATCCGGGGGTAGCCCGAGGCGGTCATCGACCCGGGTCCGAAGTCGGTGCCGACGTAGATCAGGTCCTCGTCGATCCAGCCGACCCGGCTCTTGGCCTCCGGCAGTTCGAAACCGCCCGCGACGAACTCGCGCGTCTCCAGGTCGAACTCGCGCACCACGGCCGCGTCCGCGCCGCCGCGCGACAACTCGGCCAGACCACGGCGGTACGACGGCCGCAGCACCGCCGCGCCCTGCCAGACCCAGTTCTCGCCCTCGGCTTCGGCGAGCGCGTCGACGTCGAGCAGGACGTCCCACTCCGGGCGCTCGGTGCGGTAGGAGTCGAGCGTGGTCCGCCGCCACAGACCGCGCGGGTGCGCCGCGTCCTGCCAGAAGTTGTAGAAGTACTCGCCACGCCGGCGGATGTAGGGGATCCGGTCGTCGGCGTCGAGCACCTCGCGGGCCTCGTCGCGCAGCTGCTCGAACCGCGTGCTGCCGGTGAGCTCGGCGACGGATTCGGCGTTGCGCTGCCGAACCCAGTCGAGCGCCCGCTCACCGGTCACGTCCTCGAGCCACAGGTACGGGTCTTCGTCAGCCATGTCCCCATCCTGCCAGGTGGGGATGGTTTTCAACGCCAGGCGGGGTCCCGGCCGGTCAGCGCGAGGAACCGGTCGAGCTCGCCGGCGTCCGGACCGACCTCGAGCACCGGTGCGAAGACGTCGTCGTCGGGACGCGGCCGGGCGCGCATTCGCTCGGCGAACCGCAGCGCGACGTGCACGGCCTCGGCGTCGGGCTGGTAGGGCACGCCGAAGGTGCGGGCGAGGTCCCAGCCGTGGGCGACCGAGTCGACCAGGTGCATGGTGAGCGCGACCGAACCGGGGAAGGTGCCGAACTCGCGCACGGTCACCTCGCGGGTCAGGACGGCGTCGTCGGCCGCGGCGGACAGGAAGGCGTCGACCGAATCGGCGTAGGCGCGGTACGGATCGTCGCCGAGCGAACCGCTGTGCCAGTCGGCCGCGGACCCCTCCCGCAGCGCCACGGCGAACCCGTGATTCTCACTCACCTGGTGGATGAGCAGGTCGCCCAGCGTCCAGCCCGTGCACGGGGTGCGCAGGCCGAGGTCGGTGGTGCCGGAGACGATCTTGTCGACGGTGCGGAGAACGCGGCGGTCCAGGTCACGGATGTCCATGCCGCCCACGCTAGGCCGGAAAGTGGCCCGGTCGAAGGTCCAAAGATGGGCAGAGCGAGGTGGGCCAATTAGGCTCGGGGAATGGACATCCAGATCGAACTGGGGGCCGGCCGTGGCCGGCGGGATGCCATCTACCGCCAGATCCGCGAAGCGATCCTCGACGGGCGCCTGCGTGCGGGTGACGCGTTGCCGCCGACGCGGGAGCTGGCGCAGCGTCTCGTGGTTTCGCGCAACACCGTGAGCGCCGCGTACGACCGGCTGGTCGCCGAGGGATTCCTGGAGGCCAGGGTGGGGTCGGGCACCTTCGTGGGAGCGGGCGCCCGGCGGGACGGTGCCGGCCCGGGTGAGCGGGCGGCGGCCCTGACCGCGTCCGCCGCCTGGGACGACGTACCCCGTCCGCCGCGCCGGTTCGCGGAACGGCCGGAGTACGACTTCCGCTCCGGCGCCCCGGACGTGTCGCTGTTCCCGTTCGAGACCTGGCGGCGGCTGATGACCCAGCAGCTGCGCCGGTCCCACCACGACCTGCTCACCTACGGCGACCCGCAGGGGCACGCCGGTTTGCGCGCCGCCATCGCGCGGCACATCGGAGTCTCCCGCGACGTCCGCGTCGCCGCCGACGACGTGCTCGTCACCAACGGCTCGCAGCAGGCGGTGGATCTCGCCGCCCGTGTGCTGCTGGAGCCGGGTGACCGGGTCGCGGTCGAGGAGCCCGGTTACCCGCCGCCGCGGCAGCTTTTCGCGACGCTGGGTGCGCGGCCGGTCGGGGTGCCCGTCGACGAGGAGGGGATCGTCGTGGACGCCATCCCCGACGGCTGCCGCCTGGTGTACGTGACGCCGTCGCACCAGTTCCCGCTCGGGGTCCCGATGTCGATGGCGCGGCGCCTGGCGCTGATCGAATGGGCGTGCCGCAACGACGCGGCGATCCTCGAGGACGACTACGACACCGAGTTCCGCTACACCGGACGTCCGCTGGAACCGTTGCGCAGCTTGGATTCCAGCGGTCGCGTGCTCTACATCGGATCGTTCTCGAAGGTGCTGCTGCCCGGCCTCCGCCTCGGATTCCTCGTCGCGCCACCGGGTCTGCGCCCGGCGCTGGCGAAGGCGAAGTACCTCACCGACTGGCATTCGGCGAGCCCCGCGCAGGCGGCGCTCGCGGAATTCATGGACACCGGCGAGTACGCCCGGCACATTCGCCGCACGCGGCGCGAGTACGCCGCGCGGCGGGACGTGGTGCGCGGCGTCGTCGAGCGGGACTTCCCGGAGCTGCGGCTGATCGGGTCCTCGGCCGGGCTGCACGTCAGCGCGATGAGTTCGGCACCGGTCCGCCCGATGGTGCTCGCCGCGCGGAAGGCGGGGGTGCGGATCTACGCGCTCGGTGATTTCACCCGGCCGCGGGACGCGCTGGAGGGCCTGGTCTTCGGCTTCGGGGCGATCCCGCGCGAGCGCATCGAACGGGGGCTGCGTGAACTGCGGGCTTTCGCGGACAGCGACCGGGCACTAACCTGATGTGAGCCGGGTCACGTCCAGCTGGGAGGCTGCCGATGCGGATCGCCGACTTACTGCGGAACAAGGGCCACTGGGTCGCGACGGTGCGACCCGAGTCGTCCATCACCGATCTGCTCGCCGGTCTGGCCGAACACAACGTGGGCGCCATGGTCGTGGCCGGCGAGGACGGCATCGCGGGCATCGTCTCCGAGCGCGATGTGGTGCGCAAACTGCACGAACGCGGACCGGCCCTGCTGGAGCGGCCGGTGTCGGAGATCATGACGACGGTGGTCGCGACCTGCACGCCGCGTGATTCGGTGGACGACCTGAGCGTGCTGATGACGCAGCGGCGCGTGCGGCACGTGCCTGTCGTCGAGGGTGGGCGGCTGGTCGGGATCGTCAGCATCGGCGACGTGGTGAAGACCCGGATGGAGGAGCTGGAGGCGACGCAGCAGCAGCTGGCGGCCTACATCGCGCAGGGTTGAGGCGTCAGGCCCGTTGCCAGCGTGCCAGGACGCGGTCGAGGTCCGGTCGGATCCGTTCGCGGGCTTCGGCGCGCGGCACGCCGTCCATGAGCATCCGGTCGTAGGCGGTGTCGAGGTGCCGGACGGAGGCGATCACCGCGAGGCGCACCGCATTCTCGTCCAGGGCCCGCCCGGCGGCGGACCGCCCGACCCGGCCGCTGCCGCGGGTCCCGGCGTGCTCGGCGATGAGGTGTGCCCGTTCGGCCGGGCAGCCCGGGTAGAGCTGCTGGATGCCGGCGGCGAAGGCGGCCTGGAATTCGACGTCCTGCACCGCGCGGCGTTGTGCGTCGCGTTCCCGCCGCCGGGCGCGGACGTCCTCGTCGGCGAGGCACTGTCGTTCGGCCCGGTCCAGCGCGTCCGCCTCGACGAGGATCCCTTGGCGTTCGTAACGTTTGCGCCGCCGGTTGAAGCGCTGGACCAGGACGCAGAGGGTGCTTTCCCGCCTGGCGCGGCGGGACAGCGCGGCGTTGCCCGCGGGCAGCAGGACGAGGTGGTCGAAGTCCGCGCAGGTCAGGCAGAGGGGGCCCGCGGGGAGGACGAGGTCGCCGGGCTCGCCCGGGTCGCCGCAGCCGGCACAGCTCCAGGCGCGGTCGGCGGTGTTCACGGTCAGGTCGGGTGCCTTGTTCTGCCGTTCGGCGAGACGGGCCCGCTGCTTGTCGGACAGGTCGGCGGAGAGCCAGTGGGTGCGGCAGAGCGCGTCGAGGGTGTCGTCGTCGGTGAACCGCAGATCGCGGCGGTCCCGGGTGGCGGCGGTGTAGGTCGTGCCGGCCGGGGTGAGCCCGTTCTCCTTGGCCCAGTCGTGGAGGCAGCGGAGCGCTTCGGTGATGCGCTCGTTGTCGACGGGCAGCGCTTCGGTGAGCGGGCTGAAGCGCCCCTGCCGCCACGCTTCGACGCGGTGAGCGGGCACCCATCCCAGCGAGACGAACACCTCGACCGGAGCAACGTACTTGCGCTGGGCAAGCGAAGCAGCCGCCACGGAGGCCACGCGGCCACGCAATTTCCCACCCATCGGGCGGAAAGTGTAGCCAGTGTTCGTCGGCCCACGGCCGTGGACGGGCCCTTCGGCGCCTGCTGTGGACCTTGGCGCGGGATCGTTGCGTCCCCTTCCGCTGGGCCGCCGCCCCGGCCGTTTGCTCCCGCCTCGCAGCCGTTGGGGCTCTCTGACACCCCCGAACCGCTCAGCTTGCCCCCGCGTCTGGGTGATCGGCGCCGGCTGGGAGCCCGTTTCCGCAAGGGCTCGCGGTCATCACCCGGAACGGCTCAGCCTGCCCCGCGTCTGGGCGATTGGCGCCGGCCGGAAGGCCGCTCCCGCAAGGGCTCACAGTCGTCACCAGACGGCTCCCTGCCCGGGGTGAACGCAGCGGCTTCGACCGTGCCTGTCCCGATCCGCTCACCGACTCCGCAGCCGAGAGGCTGCGTGCCGCAAAGCCTGTGGTCTTTGACAACCGTCCCGGCCAACTCCGCGCCCGGCCCCGCGTCCAGTGACATCGCCCGCGGCACCTCGTCGCGTGCCCGTCCCCGCCCAACACTCCGTCGGACCAACCCGCTGGTCCCGGCACCGACCACTGCTGTCACATCAGGGCAATCCGGCCACCGTCGGCCGCAGGGCGCTGATCCCGGCCGTCAGCGCGACGCGCCCGCTGGCGAAGGTGGTCCCCCGCGGCAGTTCGGTCAACAGCACCGCGATGTAGCGGTAGTCCCGGCCGGCCAGCCCGGTCGTGTTCAGCACCACCGCCCGGCTGATCTCCATCCAGCCCTGCTTCACCGCGCGCGGCTGCCCCGGCAGACCGTCCGGGATGCCGAAGTGCTGCGGGAACCCGTCCGAGGCCGTGCTGCGGATCGCCGCCAGCCCGTCGAGGATCGGCTGCCGCGCCTCCGGCGGGACCTGGGTGGTCAGGTAGCGGTAGACGGCGACGAGGTCGTTCGGCGTCGTCCTCGTCATCTCCCACTGCTCGGAAATCCGCGGTGGACGGGTGTTCGGCAGATGCATCAGATCGGCCATGCGGGTGATGATCGCCCCGCGTCCGCCCGAGTTCCAGTACGACTCGGCGTCGCCGTCGTGGCTCAGTGACAGCATCTCCACGATGCGGGCGCGCTGGGTCTCGCTCGGCGCGTGCCAGCCGCCGGTGTGCAGCACGTCCAGCGCCATCAGGAGCTTGACCACGGAGGCGGCGTAGAACTGCCGGTCCCCGTGGGCCGAGGCGAGCAGCTCGCCGGTGGCCGTGTCGTACAGCGCCAGGCCGACGGTGGTGCCGGAGACCTTGTCGTTCACCGCATCCGTGACCGCGCCGGCGAGGCGATCGCGCTCGCCTTGGTTGAGTGTCGAATGGGCGGTGCTGACCGGGACGCTGGACGACGTCGTCACCGTTGTCGTCGTGACCGCGGTGGACGTCGGCCCGGCGACGGACACGGTGTCGGTGTCCGCTCGACCGGCGGTCAGCGAGGTGACGACCACGGCGATGGCGACTCCCGCGCCCAGGCCGGCGAGCACGAGGCGCCATTTCATGTCCCGCATAACGTCCGTCCCCGTGAAACCGTGCCCATCATGATCACTGTACGGGACAGCCACTCAATTCTCGTATGGATCTTGATCAGGTTTCTACTGTGGACCGGCGCGCGGGGACGCGCACTTTAGCGCATACCTCCGACAAAACCGGGCCGCTCGCCTGAGAACCCGGCGAGTTGTCCACATCGTCCTCAACCATCCACAGAATTCCGTTCTGTTCCTGGGTGATCCGTTTCCTGCCGCATAGTGGAGTCATGACATCGACCACCACCCACACCGGCACGGACGGCCGCGTCACCGTCCGCATCTCCGATCCCGGCGA
Organism: Amycolatopsis thermophila; assembly: GCF_030814215.1. Lineage (NCBI taxonomy): Bacteria > Bacillati > Actinomycetota > Actinomycetes > Pseudonocardiales > Pseudonocardiaceae > Amycolatopsis > Amycolatopsis thermophila. Next base: position 4,106,266 of record NZ_JAUSUT010000001.1, read on the forward strand.
GCTGATCGCGGCGGTGCCGCACCTGCTTTCGTTCCGGCCCGGGCCGTCCGTCGTACTGCTCAACCATGCGGGCGCGAAAGAGCGGCGAATCCTCCCGGTGATCCGCGCGGATCTCCCCGACGAGAGCTTCGAGCCCGACGCGGTGCGCGAACTCGTGCGCCGCCTGCTCCGACATCCCGGCGCCGGGGTGACGGTCGTGATCATCGGCTGTCGTCCCGGGCACCGGGCACCGCCGGGGGAGGTGCCGCACAAGCAGCTGGCCGGCCTGCTGGTCCGCGCGCTCGACGACGTCGGCCGGCCGGTCGACCACGCGTTGTGGGTGCCGGAGATCCGTGCCGGCGTGCCGTGGAGGTGCTACCTCGACGACTGCCCGCCAGGTGTTCTGCCGGACGACCGGGACACCGTCATGGCCGCGGCGATGGCGACCCGCGGCTGGGTGACCTACGACAGCCGCGAGGAGATGTCGCGACTGCTGGACCCGGACGATCCAGCGGCGATCGAGCGACGGCAACGCATGCTGGACGCGGCGGTGGACAGGCTGGCGGAAGCACCCGCACCGGAAGCCATCGCCGCCGCGATGGGTCATTTCGGCGCCGAGGAGTCCGCGGCGCACCTGTCCGTCGTGCGTGCCGCGCTGGCTCGCGCCGAGGCGGGTGACCTCGACCTGAGCGACGAGGACGTCGTGTCCCTGGCGATGGCCTTGTCGAACCTCGAGGTGCGGGATCGGTGCCTGAGGACCGCCGAGCCGCCCGGCGAGCCGGCGTCGAACGCGGCGGAGCGCCTGTGGCTCGAGCTGGTGCGCCGCACGCCACCGCCGGAGCGCGCCGAGCCGGCCGTCTTGCTGGGCTACTCGGCCTACCGCCGCGGCGACTGCGTCCTGGCCGGCCTGGCGTTCGACAACGCCCTGACCGCCCGGCCCGGCCACCGCCTCGCCGAGCTCCTCGACCTGTGCCTGGACCGCCAGATCCCACCCGCCGCGCTGAGCAGACTGAGCCACCCGAACGGAGGTGCCCCGATGGCGAACACCCCCTAGCCCCGGCCGGGCGACCAGCTCAGAACCGGCCAGCCCGCGCCCGGCGACCGGCTCGTCGTGCGCCGGCGCACTGGTGCACCCCGCCCGCGGACCGGCCGCGGAGTGCCGCAGGACCGATCAGCTGAGCCCGCTGACCGGCGCGCGGTGCCTCGGAGCTCCGGTCCGTGCCCAGCGCCCGGCTTCCGGCCTGCGGTGGCCTGGAGCCCGGGGGCCGTGCCCAGCGCCCGGCTTCCGGCCTGCGGTGCCCTGGAGCCCGGGGGCCGTGCCCAGCGCCCGGCTTCCGCTCCGCGGTGTCCCGGCGCCCTGGGTCCGTGCCCAGCGCCCGGCTACCGGCCGGTCGTCCGCTGGTGCATGGGTCCACCGCTCCACGTGACCAGCCTGCGGAGTGCCGCAGTCCGGGTCCGCTGAGCTGGCTGGCTGGCCGTGGTGCCGGTGCACTGGTTCACGGCACCCGGCGGCCAGCCTGCGGTGCGCCGCAGCCCCGGTCCGCCGAGCCTGCTGACCAGCCTGCGGAGTGCGGCACTCCCGGTCCGGGCCCGGCGACCGGTCCGCGGTGTCCCGCACGCCCGGTCCGTGCCCAGCGTCCGGCACGCGGCGTGCCGCAGCCCCGGTCCGCCGAGCCCGGTGACCAGCCTGCCGGACTGCGGCCGTCCCGGCCCGCGTCCGGCGACCGGTCCGCGGTGTCCCGGAGCCCCGGTCCGTGCCCAGCGCCCGGCACGGGGTGCGCCGCAGCCCCGGTCCGCCGAGCCCGCTGACCAGGCCGCGAAAGCCCCAGCACTGGCCGACCGAGCCCGGTGGCCTGCCCACGGAGTGCTCCAGCGCCGGTGCACCGAGCCCTGCACCCGGCTGGCGCACCGGCGCACGAGCCGTGACCGCCGCAGCCCCGGCGGCCCCTCCACTGAGCGCCCGATGCCGGTCCGGTCCCGAGCAGCATCTGGTGGACCACCACAGGATGTGCCCGGGCCGAGCATCGGGAGCCGCATCGGCGCGACACGGCCACCGGCTCCCCCACGGAGTCCAGCGCCGACCGGGAAGCCCGCGGGGGCACCAACGGCTCGCCGCCGCCCGTGCAGCGCCGGAGCCACCGGCGTCGCACGCACCCGCCACCAGGAGCCGGCGTCACGACGCAGCCGGGACGGCAGGCAGCGTCAGCTGTCGAGGGCCCGCCGGTCCTGCGTGAAGCGCCACGCGTCGCTGACGATGGCCTCGAGGTCGGCGCGCTCGGGCTTCCAGCCGAGCTCCTCGCGGGCCCGGTCGCTGGCCGCCACGAGCACGGCGGGGTCGCCGGCCCGCCGGGGCGCCACCTCGGCCGGGATGGGGTGACCGGTGACCGCCCGGCAAGCCTCGATGACCTGGCGCACGGAGAACCCGGTGCCGTTGCCCAGGTTGTAGATGCGGTGCTCACCCGGGCGTGCGTGGGTGAGGGCGAGCAAGTGCGCGTCGGCGAGGTCGGCGACGTGGATGTAGTCGCGGATGGCGGTGCCGTCGTCGGTGGGGTAGTCCTCGCCGAAGATGCTCACCTGCGGGCGGTCCCCGGTGGCGACCTGCAGCACCAGCGGGATGAGGTGGGTCTCGGTGGTGTGCCGCTCCCCGAAGCGGCCGTAGGCGCCGGCGACGTTGAAGTACCGCAGGCTCACGGCGGCCAGCCCGTGCGCCCGCGCGTAGCTGGTGATCGCGTGGTCGATGGCCAGCTTGGAGGCACCGTAGGTGTTGGTGGGCATCGTGGGAGCGGTCTCGGGGATGGGGCTGCGCTCCGGCTCCCCGTAGGTCGCCGCCGTGGAGGAGAACACCAGGCGGGGCGTGCCGTGCGCACGCATCGCATCGAGCAACCGGATGGAGGTGAGCACGTTCCCGTGCCAGTACTTGGCCGGGTCCTGCATCGACTCGCCGACGAGGGACTTCGCCGCGAAGTGCAGCACGCCGTCGAAGCCCTCGCCGAGCAGGGAGGCCGTCGCGTCGGCGGCGTCGCCCTCGACGAAGCGCGCGCCGTCGGGGACGGCGTCCGCGTGGCCCGTGGACAGGTCGTCGACCACGACGACCTCGTGCCCCGCTTCCAGCAGGCGGGCCGTGCAGACACTGCCGACGTAGCCGGCACCACCCGTGACGATCAGCTTGAGGCGCGAGGAGTCGGAAGCCATGGTCTCGTCGAAGGCCTTTCTCGAGAACGAAGGAGGTGTCCGCCAGTGTGGACCATCAACCTGTGAGTCCCGCACCGGTCCCGCCCCGCCGGGTCACAGCTCGTCGCGCCGCGCTCCCGGCGACGGGACCGCCACGAAGGCACGCGGCGCGCGGTAGCCCGCGCGGGCGAAGGCCGCGGCGACCGCCGTTTCCACTGTGTCCACAGCGGACTCCGGCACGAGCGCGATCGCGGTGCCACCGAAACCACCGCCGGTCATGCGGGCCCCGAGGGCGCCGGTCTCGTTGGCCACGTCCACCGCGAGGTCCAGCTCCGGGCACGAGATGCGGTAGTCGTCGCGCATGCTGAGGTGCGAGGCGGTCAGCAGCGGGCCGATGTCGCCGATGCGGCCGTCCCGCAGCAGCGCGACGACGTCGAGCACGCGCTGGTTCTCCGTCACGATGTGCCGGACCAGCGGCCCGAGCTCGCCGGGCAGCCGGTCGACGGCGCTGTCGAGGTCGTCCGGGCCCACGTCCCGCAGGGCCTTGACGCCCAGCAGGTCGGCGGCGCGCTCGGTGCCCCGGCGCCGCTCGCCGTAGCCGCCTTCGCTGTGGGCGTGCTTGACGCGCGTGTCGATGGCCAGGATGCGCAGGCCCGCGGCGGCCGCGTCGAAGGGCACCTGCTCCATCTCGCCGGAGCGCACGTCGAGGAACAGGACGTGACCGTCGATGCAGCACAGCGCCGCGGTCTGGTCGAGCACGCCGGTGGGGGCGCCGACGAAGTCGTTCTCGGCGCGCTGGGCCCAGCGCGCGATCTCGGAGCGGCGGTCGAGGTCGGGGTCGTCCTCCCCGGCGAGCCCGAGCAGCGCGAGGGCGACCGCGCACTCCAGCGCGGCGGACGAGGACAGCCCGGCACCGGTGGGCACGTCGCCGGCCAGCACGATGTCGGCGCCGCGCTCGACGCCGTGGTCGCGCAGCACCCAGGCGACGCCGGCCGGGTAGGCGGACCAGCCCTCGACACTGCCCGGACGCAGGTCCGGGATGGTCATCGGGGCGGCGTCCTGGATGCGGCCGTCCGAGCCGAGGGTCGCGACGGTGAGCACCTGGTCGCTCCGCGGGGACGCGGCGGCGGCGAGCCGGTGCGGCAGGGCGAACGGCAGCACGAAGCCGTCGTTGTAGTCGGTGTGCTCCCCGATGAGGTTGACCCGGCCCGGGGCCGACCACACGCCTGCCGGGGGCCGGCCGTGCACCGATCGGAACGCCTCCGCGGCTGCGCGCGCGGAGTTCACTTGGCCTGCGCCAGAACCGCGTGCAACACCGACATGGGCACCTGGACGGCACCGAGCTCGCCGGTCACCTCCGCCGTGCCGCCGCCGTCGGCGCGGCGCACCGACACGATGCTGCCGGGGGCGATCCCCGCCCGCTTCATGTCGACCATCAGCTTCTCGTCGAGCTGGATGTGCTCGGCCAGCCGGCGGATCTCCGCCTTGCCGCCGCCGGAGCGCGCGAAGTCGTCGAGCCGCACGAGGTCGGCCTCGGCCGGCGGCGCGGGCTGCCCGCCCTCGCCGAGCTTGTCCAGACCGGGGATCGGGTTGCCGTAGGGGGAGGTGGTCGGGTGGTCCAGCAGCCGGACCAGCTTGCGCTCCACCGCTTCGCTCATGACGTGCTCCCAGTGGCACGCCTCGGTGTGCACGTGCTCCCACTCCAGCCCGATGACGTCCAGCAGCAGCCGCTCCGCGAGGCGGTGCTTGCGCATGACGGCGATCGCGAGCTCGCGGCCGTGGTCGGTGAGCTGGAGGTGGCGGTCGTCGGCCACGCGCACCAGCCCGTCGCGTTCCATCCGCGCCACCGTCTGGCTGACCGTCGGACCGCTCTGCTGCAGGCGCTCGGCGATTCGGGCGCGCAGCGGTACGACACCTTCCTCTTCGAGCTCGAAGATGGTCTTCAAGTACATCTCTGTGGTGTCGATGAGATCGTTCACGATGTCCCCTTCGTCCGCGACAATCCATGGTAGTCGTTCCGGGCGACGGTCACCCCAGGTGACCGGGAGGATAATCCCGCTCCTCACGGCTACCATCGGACGTCATGCAGCCCGCCGTCGTCTGGGATCCCGCCCTGCTCGGTTACGACCTCGGCGGAGACCACCCGTTCAACCCGGTCCGGCTTGATCTGACCGTCCGGCTCGCCACTGAACTCGGGGTTCTCGACGGGGTCGAGATGCTCGTGCCCGAGCCCGCCACCGACACCGAGTTGTACCGCATCCATTCTGAGGAGTACCTGGCGGCAGTGCGGCTCGCGCCGACCGCGGGCTGGGACGTCGGTCACGGCCTCGGCACCGCCGACAACCCGGTGTTCAGCGACATGCACGAGGCGTCCGCCCTCGTCGTCGGCTCGACTCTGCTGGGTGCCCGCAAAATCGCTGACGGTGAAGCCCGGCGAGCGGTGAACATCGCGGGCGGGCTGCACCACGCGATGCGCGACCACGCCTCGGGGTTCTGCGTCTACAACGACTGCGCCGTCGCCGTCTCGTGGCTGCTCGACCACGGATTCGACCGCATCGCCTACATCGACACCGACGTCCACCACGGCGACGGAGTCCAGGCCGCCTTCTACGACGACCCGCGCGTGCTCACCGTGTCCCTGCACCAGCACCCGTTCACCCTGTGGCCGGGCACCGGTTACAGCGCCGAGACCGGCTCCGGCGAGGCCGAGGGCACGGCGGTGAACGTCCCGCTGCCCCCGGGCACCCGCGACGGCGGCTGGCTGCGCGCGTTCCACGCGGTCGTGCCGTCGCTGCTCGAGGTGTTCCGCCCGCAGATCCTGGTCACCCAGTGCGGTGTCGACTCGCACGAGGAGGACCCGCTGGCGGACCTGTCATTGTCCGTCGACGGACATCGTACGATTTACGCTACTCTGCGTGACCTCGCCGAGCGGTACACCGAGGGTCGCTGGCTCGCCGTCGGCGGTGGCGGCTACCAGCTGATCCGGGTGGTGCCGCGCTCGTGGACGCACCTGCTGGCGACGGTGCTCAACCGGGACGTGAAGCCCGAGACCCCGCTGCCGCCGGGCTGGGTCGGCACGGTCCTGCGAGCCGCGCCGAGCGCCGAACTGCCGCCCGAGATGACCGACGGGCGCGACACGACGTACCGGCCGTGGGGCGACGGGGCCGACGACCCGGTCGACGTGGCCATTCGCGACACGCGGCGCGCATTGTTCCCGCTGCACGGCCTGGACCCGGACGACCCGCGGGACTGACCCGACACCACCGAGGAATCGACGTGAGATGAGCACCACCGACAAGCCCGGCGAACCGTACGAGGAACCCGGCGCCCGGGTTGGCGGCGCCGCGGACGGGACGGGGCAGAACCGGACCGTGAGCGAGGCGGGTGCCGACCAGGCCCGGGAGGGCCAGGCGGCCGGGGCGGGCCAGGGCCGCCCGGACCAGCCCGTCGGGCCGGGGCCGGGTAAGGCCGCGGCAGCGAGCCGCCGGAACCAGCCTGCCGGCGCAGGACCGAGTGACCCTGCGGCAGCGAGCCGCCAGAACCAGGCTGCGGGCTCCGGGCGGGCTGATGCGGCGGCAGCGGGCGGCCAGAATCAGGCCGCGGGTTCCGGGCAGGGTGGTGCGGCAGCGAGCCGCCAGAACGGGCCCGCCGGTTCGGGACCGGATGACGCCGAGGCAGCGAGCCACCCGGATCGGCCTGCCGGTTCCGGACGGGGTGCCGCTGCGGCCGCGAGCCGCGAGCCCGAGCCCGCCGGCTCAGGACGAGGTGCGGCCGCAACGCCGAGCCACCAGGACCAGCCTGCCGGCCCGGCGCGCGGCGAAGCCGTGGCAGCAGGTCCCGCGGCGGGCCACGATGACCAGCCCGCCGGCAGGGCGCGCGGCGAAGCCGCGGCAGCAGTTCCCGCTGCGGGTCACGAGGACCAACCGGCCGGCGCGGGGGAGCAAGGCACCGCGGTGGCGGATCCCGCGGCACCCGATCAGGGCCGAGATGCCGAGCCCGGCCGGGAGCGTCCGGACGAGCACCCCGCCCGCGACCCCTACCACTACCCGCGCCACTGGGAGGCCGACGTCCTCCTCAGCGACGGCGGCACCGTCCACTTGCGACCCATCGTGCCGAGTGACGCGGACGCCCTGGTCTCCTTCCACGCCAAGCTCTCCGAGCGCACCCGGTACCTGCGCTACTTCGGCGCGTACCCGCGCATCCCGCAGCGCGACCTGGAGCGGTTCTCCGTCGTGGACCACCACGATCGCGTCGCGTTCGTGGCTCTGCTCGGTGACGACATCATCGCGGTGGGACGGTACGAGCGGCTCGGGCACGGGCCGTCCGCCGAGGTGGCGTTCGTCGTCGACGACGCGCACCAGGGCCGCGGCGTCGGGTCGATCCTGCTGGAGCACCTGGCCGCGGCCGCGTCCGAGTGCGGTCTGCGCCGGTTCGTCGCCGAGGTGCTCGCCGAGAACGCCGCCATGGTGCGGGTCTTCCGGGACGCCGGCTACCAGGTCAGCCGCGCCATCGAGGAGGGCGTGCTGCACCTGGAATTCGACATCGACCCCACCGAAGAATCCCTGGCCGTCGCCCGGGCGAGGGAACAGGCCGCCGAGGCCCGCAGCGTCCACAACCTGCTGCACCCGCGCTCGGTCGCCGTCATCGGGGCCTCCGCCGACCCCACCAAGGTCGGCTATTCCGTCCTGTCGAACCTGCTGGCCGCGGACTTCGCCGGCACCGTCTACCCGGTCAACCCGGAACACCGCTCGGTGCGCGGTGTACGGGCTTACCCGTCCGTTGTGGACATTCCGGATCCGGTTGACCTCGCGGTGGTCGCGGTGCCGGCCGACCAGGTCGAGTCCGTTCTGGACGGTGCGCTCGCCAAGGGTGTCAAGACCCTGCTCATCGTCACCGCCGGGTTCGGCGAGGCGGGACCGCATGGCCTGCACGCCGAGCTGCGCCTGGTCGGCGAGGCGCGGGCGCACGGCATGCGCGTGGTCGGCCCGAACGCGCTCGGCGTGCTCAACACCGATCCCGCGGTCCGGCTCAACGCCACGCTCGCGCCACGCCTGCCCAAACGCGGCCGCGCCGGGTTCTTCTGCCAGTCGGGCGCTCTGGGCACGGCGATCCTCGCCGACGCCGAGGCCCGCGGGCTGGGGTTGTCGACGTTCGTCTCCGCCGGTAACCGGGCTGACGTCTCGGGCAACGACCTGCTGCAGTACTGGGAAACCGACCCGAACACCGACCTCGTCCTGCTCTACCTGGAATCGTTCGGCAACCCGCGCAAGTTCGCCCGGCTGGCGCGGCGGCTCGGCCGCAACAAGCCGATCGTCGCGGTGAAGTCCGGGCGGCACGCGGTGCGACCGCAGCTGGCCGCCACCTCCGCCGAGGTCGACGAGGCGAGCGTGCAGGCGCTGTTCGAGCAGGCCGGCGTGGTGCGGGTGGAGACGCTGGCGCAGCTGTTCGACACCGCGCTGGTGTTCGCGCACCAGCCGTTGCCCGCCGGGCCGCGGATCGGCATCGTGGGCAACTCCAGCGCCATCGGGCTGCTGGCCGCCGACACCGCGCGGGCGCAGGGGCTGCGTCTGGCCTTCGACCCGGTCGACGTCGGCCCGCAGGCCGGCCCGGACGACTTCGCCGCCGCGGTGCGGGAGGCGCTGAACAACCCCGAGACGGACGCGCTGGTGGCGGTGTTCGTGCCGCCGCTGTCGATCCCGGGCAGCACGTACGCACGGGCGTTGCGGGAGGCGGCGCAGGATCTGGACCAGCGCAAACCGATCGTCTCGACGTTCCTGGCCGCCGAGGGCGTGCCGGACGAGCTGGCGGTGCCCGGGCCGGACGGCGCGCCGGGGCCCGGGTCGATCCCGTCGTTCCCGAGCCCCGAGCGGGCGGTGAACGCGCTGGCGAAGGTTGTCCGGTATGCGGCGTGGCGGCAGCGCCCGCAGGGGACCCTGATCCGGCCCGATGGGCTGCACGTCGAGCAGGCGGAGCAGGTCGTGGGGGAGATCCTGGCGGGCGGCGACAAGAACGTGGTGCTCGAGGACAGCGACATCGTGCGCCTGCTCGGGTGTTACGGCATCGACGTGGTGCCGTTCCGGGTGGTGTCGAGCGCGGACGGTGCGGTGGCGGCCGCCGAAGAGCTGGGGTACCCGGTGACGGTGAAGGCCGTGGACGAGCGATTGCGCGGACGGCCGGACCTCGCGGGCGTGCGACTGGACCTGGCGTCGCCCGACGCGGTTCGGCGCGGCTACGAGGATCTGAGCGAGGTGTCGGGGGAGCAGGACGTCTACGTCCAGAAGATGGCGCCGAAGGGCATCTCGTGCCTGATCGGCCTGCAGGACGACCCGTCGTTCGGCAGCCTGGTGTCGTTCGGGTTGTCCGGGCTGGTGAGCACGCTGCTCGGGGACCGGGCCTACCGGGCGGTGCCACTGACCGACGTGGACGCCGCGACGCTCATCCGCGAACCGAAGACGGCCCCGCTGCTGACCGGCTACCGCGGCGACGAGCCCGCGGACCTCGCGGCGTTGCAGGACCTGGTGCTGCGGGTGGCGGCGCTCGCGGAGGATCACCCGGAGGTGCGGGCGCTGACCCTCGACCCGGTGATGGCCTCGCCGGAGGGGGCGTTCGTGGCCAACGCGCGCATCGTGCTGGGGCCGCCGCCCGCGCGCCCGGACACCGGACCGCGCCGCTTGCGGCCGATCAACGCGGGCTTCTGACACTGAGCGTTGAGCGCGGTCTTGCTGGTGGTGGCCTGTCTCGCTGGGCCGGTGGTAGGTGGGTGAGTGGTCCATTGGTGCGGCGGTGGGCGCCGGTGCGCCGATGGGTCAGTGGTGCGCACACGAGTGGACCGTTGGCGTGGCGCGCGCCGGCTGGCGTGCGCGTGGCGGGGGCCACGCCCGGGGCGCGAACGGTCCATTCGGGCGGTGGTGAGCGCGAGTGGATCGGTGGTGTGTTGGTGAGGGGACCGTTGGCGGTGGGGAGCTGATGGACGCGTGGCGGGCGTGCGAGTGGGCCGGTCGTGGGGAGGCGAAGGGGCCAGCGGTGTGGTGGCGAGCGCGGGTTGACCGGTGGTGCGGGTGGGCGGCCGTTGGCGGTGGAGGCGGTGGAGCTGATGGACCAGCGGTGAGAGCGCGGACGGACCGTCGATGTGCTGGGGAGCGCTGATGGACCAGTGGTGTGGCCACGAATGGACCATTGGTGCCCTCGCCAGCGCTCCCGCGACCACTGGGCCCCCGCGGCGTGTGGGCGACGGAGACGGCGCCCGTCGGGAGGCGGGTTTACTCGGCCGACTTGAGGATCGGGCGCAGGTCGTCCATCTGGTCGAACAGGTGCCAGATGTAGGAGGACGTCCCGTGTTCGCGGTGGGGGTGGAGGTCCGCCAGCGCCGGGTCGTCGCGATAGCTCGCGAACGCTTCGGGCGACTCCCACTCCACCAGGATCATCACCTGCCGCGGGGCGATGTCCCCGGTGGCGCTCTCACGGAACTTTCCCAGCGCGACGACCCGCCCGCCGTGGGCGGCGACCTCGGCCGCGGACCGGCGCGAGTACGCCAGGTACTCGTCCCGGTCGGCGACGTCGAACAGGTTCAGCGCATAGACCTTGCCCATCAGTGCAGCTTAGAACCCGATCACCCGCCCGGGGGCGGGTTAGCCGGTATACGCCTTCGGGCGGCGAGTGGCGGGTGCCCTGCGAGGCGGGTGTACACAGGCGGGCGGGTGGTGCCCTCCGACCGGCGTCTATATCGGCGGGGAGCGAGCCCCAGGCTGGCGGCGGTCGGCGGCCGGCGGGCAGCGGGCGGGTGGTGCCCAGCGACGCGGGTGATCCGCGGGCGGCGAGCCCCGGCGGCGAGCAGCGGGCGGCGAGCGGCGGGTGCCCCTACGACGCGGGTGCACCCAGGCGGGCGGGTGGTGCCCTGTGACCCGCATCTGCATCGGCGAGTGGCGAACCCCCGGCGGGCGGACGGCGAGCGGTGCGCCCCCGGCGGGCAACGAGCGACAGGGTCCTGCGACGTGGGTGCACACAGGCGGGCAGCGAGCGGCGGGAGGCGGGTGTACACAGGCGGGCAGCGAGCGGCGGCAGGCGGGTGCCCTACGAGGCGGGTGCACACGGGCGTCCGGCGAGCGGCCTACCACCCGTGCACCAGCCGAGCGCGGGTGCAAACCTCCCCGGAGCCGGACACCACCTTCAGGGCCGCACCACCTCGTCCGCGCCCGACCCGGCACCCACGGTGCAGTAAGCGCTTTCCCGACCCACCCTCGACCACACCGGATCCGGGCAGTGCACCCCCTCCGCCGACAGCTGCCGCTTCATGATCTTGTACGTCGAGGTCCGGGGGAGTTCTCGCACCACCCGGACGTAGCGGGGCAGCTGCTTGGGCCCCAGATCCTCCTGCCGGGCCAGGAAAGCCCCGAACTCCTCCGGGCCCAGCGGCCCGGCCAGCACCACCGCGGCCATCACCTGGTCACCCACCGCCGGATCGGGGACCGCGTACACCGCGGCCTCCGCGATCGCCGGGTGGCGCAGCAGCACCCGCTCGATCGGCGCCGTGCCCAGGTTCTCGCCGTCCACCCGCAACCAGTCGCCCAGGCGGCCGGCGAAGTAGCAGAACCCGGCGTCGTCCACATAGGCCAGATCACCCGTGTGGTACCGGCCGTCGCGCAGGCGTTCGGCGTCCGCCGCGGGGTTCTTGTAGTACCCGGCGAACGCGCCGGCCCCCCGGGTGTTCACCAGCTCCCCGACGACACCGGGCGGGCACTCCACCCCGGTCTCCGGATCCAGGATCGCCACCCCCTCCGGAAGTCTGCCCAACGAACCGGCCGGCGTGTCCGGCGTCCGCGCGAACCCGATCCCGCCCTCGGTCGACCCGAACGCGTCCACCACGCGACACCCGAACCGCCGGCCGAACGCCGCGAGGTCCGCCTCCGCACCCTCGTTCCCGTACACGATCCGCAGCGGGTTGTCGGCGTCGTCCGCTGCCGAGGGTGTCGCCAGCACGTACGACAACGGCTTGCCCACGTAGTTCGCGTACGTGACCCCGAACCGGCGCACGTCGGGCAGGAAACCGGACGCCGAGAACCGCCGCCGCAACGCCAGCGTCGCCCCGGCCGCCAGCCCGACCGACCACCCGGCCATGATCGCGTTCGAGTGGAACATCGGCATCGACAGGTAGACGCAATCCGAAGAGGACAGTCCGAACCGGTCTGCCAGCATCCGGCCCGGAGCGGCGATCTTGTCGTGCGTGCAGCGCACCGCCTTCGGATCACCGCTGGTACCCGATGTGAAGATCAGCATCAGCAGGTCGTCGGCACGTGCGGGTACCGGCGTCAACGGCGAGCCCGCGCACGAATCCAGCAACGCGGCCCACTCCGGCCCGTCCAGGTCCAGCACCGGGACGTCCATCCCGGTCAGCAACGCCGCGTGCCGTCCCTCCGTCAGCACCAGCTCGCAGTCCGCCAGCCGGATGTCCCGCTCCAGCGCCGCACCCCGCCGCGTCGGGTTCAGCCCCACCAGCACCGACCCCGACAACGCGCACCCGCCGAGCAGGAACGAGAACGACGGCACGTTGTCCGCCAGGATCCCCACGTGCTTCACGGGCCCGGTGAGCACCGACCGCAACACCGCGGCGTGGTCCGCGCACTGCTGCACGTGCTCCCGCCACGTCCACGACGAGTCCTCGAACCGCAGACCGGGCCGGTCGTCGCCGGCCCGCGCCAGCAGCAGCTCGGTGACCGTCATGACGCCGCGAGCAGGTCGCCCAGCACCCGCAGCTGCGCCGTCGCGCCGCCGAGGGTGAACTCGAGCCGCTTGGCCGCCACGAAGTACCGGTGCAGCGAGTGGTCGGTGTCGATGCCGACGCCGCCGTGGAGGTGGACCGCGCTGTGCGCGACCCGGTGCCCGGCCTCGGCCGCCCAGTACTTCGCCGTCGCGACCTCCGCCGAGGCCGGCAACTCCGCCGACAGGCGCCACGCGGCCTGCCACACCGTCAGGCGGACCGCCTCCACGTCGACGTAGGCGTCCGCGAGCCGGTGCCGCACCGCCTGGAACGCCCCGATCGCGTGCCCGAACTGCTGCCGCTGCCGCGCGTACTCCGCAGTGCGGTGCAGCGCGGCCTCCAGCACGCCGAGCTGCTGCGCGCACAGTCCCACCGTCGCGTGCTCGCGCAACCAGACGTCCGAGACCGGCACCCGCGTGGCCGGGACGCCGCTCAGCTCGACGAGCCCGGCGTCGGCGTGGTCGATCACGCTCTGCGACTCGATCTCCGCCCGTTCGGCGTCGAGCGCGAACACCGCGGTTCCCTCGGACGTGTGCGCGGGGACGAGCAGGGCGTCGGCGAACGACGCGAACGGCACGGCGGTCTGCGCGCCGGACACGCGCCAGCCGGCGGACCCGTCCGGTTCCGCCGTGAACCCGCACGGCGCCCCAGCGTCCGGCAACACGAGCGCGAGCACCGCCTGCCCGCGCACGGCCGGCACCAACCACTTCTCGATCAGCCGGCCGTCCCCGGATCCGGCGACCGCCGTCGCCGCCACCACCGTCGGCAGGTAGGGCACCTCGGCGACGGCCCGTCCGATCTCGGTGAGCACCGCGCACCGCCCGAGGACGCCGAGCCCGCCACCGCCGACCGGCGACGGCAGCGCCGCGTCGATCACCCCGGCACGCGCCAGCTCACCCCAGGCCGCCCGGTCGAAGCCGCCCTCGCCGTGCGGGCTCGGCGTCGCCTTCTCGGCGAGGATCCGGCGGACGAGTGCCGCCAGCTCGGTGACGTCCTCACTCAGCGCGAAGTCCACGGTTCCTCCTCAGCGGGTGACGGGCAGGGACAGGGCGGTCGCGGCGATGAGGTCGCGCTGGATCTCGTTCGTGCCGCCGCCGAAGGTGAGGATCAGCGCCGACCGGTGGGCGCGTTCGAGCCGTCCGCGCAGCACCGCGCCCGGCGACCCGGTGCGCACCGCCGCCGCGGGCCCCACCACCTCCATGAGCAGCCGGTACGCCTCGATCGCCAGCTCGGTGCCGAACACCTTCGTCGCCGACGCCTCCGCCGCACCCAGGTCGCCGGACTCCGCCGCCCACGCGATGCGCCAGTTCCGCAGCTTGAGGTACTCGGCGTGGGCGTGCACCCGGGCCAGGTGCATCCGGACCCACTCGGCGTCGATGACCCGGCTGCCGTCCGGCTGCTTGGTCTCCTGCGCCCACGCCCGCACCTCGGCCAGCGCGGAGATGATCGGCGCGGCCGAGGTCAGCGCGACCCGCTCGTGGTTGAGCTGGTTCGTGATGAGCGGCCAGCCCGCGTTCTCGTCGGCGATCCGGGCGGACACCGGCACCCGCACGTCGTCGTAGAAGGTTGCGCTGGTTCCCGGACCGGCGACCGTGCGGACCTTCGTCCAGGAGAACCCGGGCGCGTCGGTCGGCACGACCAGGATGCTCAGGCCCTTGTGCCGCTTCGCGTCCGGATCGGTGCGCGCGGCCAGCCACACGTAGTCGGCGTACTCGATCAGGCTCGTCCACATCTTCTGGCCGTTGACCACGTACTCGTCGCCGTCGCGGACCGCCCGGGTGCGCAGCGACGCCAGGTCGGTGCCCGCCTCCGGCTCGGAGTAGCCGATCGAGAAGTGCAGCTCTCCGCCGGCGATCCGCGGCAGGTAGAACGCCTTCTGCTCGGGCGTGCCGAACCGCATGATCGTGGGCCCGATCGTGTTGACCGTCAGGAACGGGACCGGCACCCCGGCCACGGCCGCCTCGTCGGTGAAGACGAGCTGGTCGAGCATGGGCCGCGCCTGCCCGCCGTACTCTTCCGGCCACCCGATCGCGAGCCAGCCGTCGCGGCCCAGTTCGCGCACGATCTCCTTGTAGGCCTTGCCGTCCCCGTACTCACCGCCGTCGCCGGCCAGCGCCTCGCGCCGCTCCGGGGTCATCAGCCGCGCGAAGTAGTCGCGCAGCTCGTCGCGCAACTTCTCCTGCCCGGTCGTGTAGCTGATCCGCATACCGTCACCTCCGGCCCGGACGGTCGTTGCTGGAAGCAGACCGGCCCCGGCGCTAGTCTAGAACACGTTCTATTTCTATCAGCAGAACCGCCGAGGAGGAAGTCATGCGGGTCGGGGTCGACCGGTCGCTGTGCGAGGCGAACGAGGTGTGCATCGGGTTCGCGCCCGCCGTCTTCGAGCTGGACGACGAGGAGGAGTTGCGGATCGTCCAGTCGGACGTGCCCGAATCGGAAGTAGAACGTGTTTCGCAAGCTGTTGCGGCTTGCCCGAAGAATGCGCTGTTCACCGAGGAGTAAACGCCGGAAACTGGGGCTTGTCCGCGACGAGAACAGATTCTAGTCTGACCGTCGTGGAAGGTGAGAGGGAACCGCGCGTGGCCATCGTGACCGGCGCCGGGGCGGGACTGGGCCGGGCCGAGGCGCTCGCGCTGGCCCGGTCGGGTGCCGCGGTCGTCCTGAACGACGTCACCGATGCCGCCAAGACGGTGGTGGACGAGATCGAGGCGGAGGGCGGGCAGGCGCTGCTCGTCACCGGGGACGTCGGCGAGCGCGCCACCGCGGACGCGCTCGTCGAAGCCGCGGTGGAGCACTTCGGCGGACTGCACGTCGTCGTCAACA
This sequence comes from Amycolatopsis thermophila, assembly GCF_030814215.1. Classification (NCBI taxonomy): domain Bacteria; kingdom Bacillati; phylum Actinomycetota; class Actinomycetes; order Pseudonocardiales; family Pseudonocardiaceae; genus Amycolatopsis; species Amycolatopsis thermophila. Next base: position 4,121,993 of record NZ_JAUSUT010000001.1, read on the forward strand.
ACGCGGGCGTACTGCGCGACCGGATGATCTTCTCGATGTCCGACGAGGAGTGGGACACCGTGATCCGCGTGCACCTGCGCGGGCACTTCCTGTTGTCCCGCAACGCCACGGCGTACTGGCGCACCCGGTCGAAGGCGTCCGGCGGGCCGGTGCCGGCGCGGATCGTCAACACCGCGTCGGAGGCGTTCCTCGTCGGTTCCGCCGGTCAGCCCAACTACGCGGCGGCCAAAGCGGGCATCGTCGGCCTCACCGTCGCGACCGCCCGCGGCGCCGCGCGCTACGGCGTGCGCGCCAACGCCATCTGCCCCCGCGCCCGCACCGCGATGACCGCCGAGGTCTTCGGCGACGCCCCGGCCGAGGGGGTGGACCCGCTCTCGGTCGAGCACGTCGCCCCGCTCGTCGCCTACCTGGCCTCGGAGCGGGCGGACCGGATCAACGGCCAGGTGTTCGTGGTGCACGGCGGGATGGTCGCGCTGCTGCGCCCGCCCGCCGTCGAGCGGCGCTTCGACACGAACGGTCCGCTGTGGACGGCCGACGAGCTGGACTCCACCGTCGGCGCCCACTTCGCCGGCCGAGACCCCGAGACGATGTTCGCCGCCACCGAGATCCTGGAGCTCCCATGACACTCACCGTGCAGCCGCACCGCGAAGCCCTCGGCCTCAAGACCGGCCGGCTCTACCTCGACGGCCAGTGGGGCCCGGGGACCGGCGGTGACTCGTGGACCCACCGGCACCCGGCCACCGGCGAGGAGATCGGCGAGTTCGCCATCGCCACCGAGGCCGACGTCGACGCCGCGGTCGCCTCGGCGCGCGTGGCCTTCGAGTCCGGCGCCTGGTCCGGCTCGCGTGCCAGCACCCGTGTCGCGGTCCTGCACCGCTACGCCGATCTGCTGCGCGAGCACGCCGAGGAGCTGCGGGCGCTGCAGGCGCTGGACAACTCGGTGCCGCTGTCGTTCAGCAGCACGATCTACGCGACCTCGGTCGGCGCGGCCGCCGACGTGTTCGACCACCACGCCGGCTGGGTGGACAAGCTCGGCGGTGAGACGCTCACGCCGTACCAGGGCGGCGACCACCTGGCGATGACGTTCCGCGAGCCGATCGGCGTGGTGGCGGCGATCCTGCCGTGGAACGCGCCGTTCCTGCTCTTCGCGCAGAAGGTGGCGCCGGCGCTGGCGGCCGGATGCACCATCGTGCTCAAACCCTCGGAGTACTGCACGTTCACCGTGCTGCGCATGGTCGAACTGCTCGTCGAAGCCGGGCTGCCGGGCGGCACGCTCAACGTCGTCACCGGCCCCGGCGACCCGGTCGGCGAAGCCCTGATCACGCATCCCGGGGTGGACAAGGTCAGCTTCACCGGCAGCCGCGCGGTGGGCAAGCACATCGTCGAGGCCTCCGCCGGCACGCTCAAGCGGGTGTCGCTCGAGCTGGGCGGCAAGAGCCCCGCGCTGGTGTTCGCCGACGCGCCCAACGTCGGCCTGGCCGCCGCGACCGTGGTCGGCGCGGTCACCATGGGCCTGTCCGGCCAGGCGTGCGTGGCCAACACCCGCGCGCTGGTGCACCGGGACGTCTACGACGAGTTCCTCGGCGCCGCGCAGGGCATGGCGCAGGCGATGACCTACGGCGACCCGTTCGACCCGGGTGTGATGGCGAGCCCGTTGATCAACTCCAAGCAGCTGGCGCGCGTGCTCGGCTACATCGAGAAGGGCAAGTCCGAGGGTGCCCGCCTGGTGACCGGCGGCGAGCGGCTCGGCGGTGACCTGGCGTGCGGCAACTTCGTCGGCCCGACCATCTTCGCCGACGTGGACAACGGCGCCACCATCGCGCAGGAGGAGATCTTCGGTCCGGTGCTGGCCGTGGTCCCGTTCAGCGACGAAGACGAGGCCGTGCGGCTGGCCAACGACACCGAGTACGGCCTGGGTGCGGGGCTGTTCACCGCCGACGTCCAGCGCGCGTTCCGCGTGTCGCGCAAGCTGCGGGCGGGCACGATCGGCATCAACGGCTTCCAGATCGAGCCGCACCTGCCCTTCGGCGGGTTCAAGCAGTCCGGCCTGGGCCGGGAGGGCGGCAGGTCGTCGATCGAGGCCTACACCGAGCTCAAGTCGGTGTACCTCCCGCTGACCGACGAGACGATGTGATGGGACGCCTCGACGGCAAGACCGCGCTGATCACCGGCGCGGCACGCGGACAGGGTGCGGCCGCCGCGCGGCGCTTCACCGAAGAGGGCGCGCGCGTGGTGATCGCCGACGTCGCCGACGCGGAGGGCAGGGCCCTCGCGGACGAGATCGGGGCGGTCTACCAGCACCTCGACGTCTCCCGCGAGGACGACTGGGCCGCGGCCGTGCGCCGCGCCGAGGACGAGTTCGGCGGCCTCACCGTGCTGATGAACAACGCCGGGATCCTGCATTTCTCGGAGCTGGCCGGCACGTCACTGGCCGATTACGAACGCGTCATCCGGATCAACCAGATCGGGGCGTTTCTCGGGATGCGCTCGGTCGTTGAACCGATGACGCGGGCCGGTGGCGGCTCGATCATCAACGTGTCCTCTGTGGAGGGTCTGGCCGGCATGCCGTTCCTCGTCGCCTACACCGCGAGCAAGTTCGCGATCCGCGGGATGACGAAGGTGGCCGCGCTGGAGCTGGGGAGCAAGGGCATCCGGGTCAATTCGGTCCATCCCGGCATGATCGACACCAAGATGGTGTCCGACGCCGCAGGCGGCGCCGAGATCGACACGTCCTGGGTCGGCAAGAAGGTCGCGCTGGGACGGGTCGGCCAGCCGGCGGAGATCGCGCAGCTGGCGGTGTTCCTGGCCTCCGACGAGAGTTCCTACTCGACGGGTGCGGAGTTCGTCGCGGACGGCGGGGCGACGGCCACCCATGCGTTGAACGTCCAGGGGTGATCGACTTCACGGGAATACGAAGTAAACACCGCTAACGCAAAGCGGTTTCCCCTCGGGGAGTAAGACTCAGGGCAACGAGGCTGGGGTCGCGGAGGTGTGATGGGGTCACGCACGGGAACGCTCACGATACCGGGCACCGCCGCGCTCACCCAGGTCGGTCGCCTGTCCACACTGGCCTGGGAGGTGCTGCGGGCGCTGCCGCGCAGGCCGTTCCAGTTCCGCGAGTGGATCCTGCAGTGCTGGTTCTTCGCGAGCGTCACCATCCTGCCGACCGCGCTCGTCGCGATCCCGTTCGGAGCGGTGATCGCGCTGCAGCTGGGGTCGCTGACCCAGCAGATCGGTGCGCAGTCGTTCACCGGCGCGGCCAGCGCGCTCGCGATCGTGCAGCAGGCGGCCCCGCTGATCACCGCGCTCCTCGTCGCCGGCGCGGGCGGAAGCGCGGTCTGCGCGGACATCGGCGCGCGGAAGATCCGCGAGGAGATCGACGCGATGGAGGTGCTCGGGGTCAACCCGATCCAGCGCCTCATCGTGCCGAGGGTGCTCGCCGCGATGGTCGTGTCCGTGCTGCTCAACGGCCTGGTCAGCGTGGTCGGCGTGCTCGGTGGCTACTTCTTCAACGTCGTCATGCAGGGCGGCACGCCGGGCGCCTACCTGGCCAGTTTCAACGCGCTGGCGCAGCTGCCCGACCTCTACGTCAGCGAGATCAAGGCGGTGCTGTACGGGTTCGTGGCCGGGGTGGTGGCCGCCTACCGCGGGCTCAACCCGGCCGGCGGGCCGAAGGGCGTCGGCGACGCGGTGAACCAGGCCGTCGTCATCACGTTCCTGCTGCTGTTCCTCATCAACGTCGTGCTGACCGCCATCTACCTGCGGATCATTCCGCCGAAAGCGTTGTGATGACCGCCGAGACGCTGGACCGACAACCGGGGGTGTCCGACCGGACGCTCGAGATGATCGCGCGTCCGGGCGCCGCGCTGGAGGGCCTGGGCAGTCAGCTCTCCTTCTACTTCCGCGCACTCGCGTGGGCGCCGCGCACGCTTCGCCGCTACAGCAGGGAAACGCTGCGGCTGCTGACCGAGGTCTGTTTCGGCACCGGCGGTCTGGCCGTGATCGGCGGGACACTCGGCGTGATGATCGGCATGACCCTGTTCACCGGCCTGATCGTCGGCCTGCAGGGTTACGCGGCGCTCAACCAGCTCGGCACGGCGGCGCTGACCGGGTTCATCTCGGCCTACTTCAACACGCGTGAGGTCGCGCCGCTGGCCGCCGGGCTGGCGTTGTCGGCCACCGTCGGCTGCGGCTTCACCGCGCAGCTGGGCGCGATGCGGATCTCCGAGGAGATCGACGCGCTCGAGGTGATGGCGGTGCCGAGCCTGCCGTACCTGGTCACCACGCGCGTGCTGGCCGGCCTGGGCGCGGTGATCCCGCTCTACGCCGTCGGGCTGCTCTCGTCCTACCTGGCCTCCCGCCAGGTCACGGTGTGGCTCTACGGCCAGTCCGCCGGCACCTACGACCACTACTTCGGGCTGTTCCTGCCGCCCGAGGACGTGCTGTGGTCGTTCGGCAAGGTGATCGTGTTCAGCGTGCTGGTGATCCTGTCGCACTGCTACTACGGCTACACCGCGAGCGGCGGGCCGGCGGGTGTCGGGGTCGCGGTGGGGCGCGCGGTGCGCACGTCGATCGTGCTGATCTCGGTGCTCGACTTCTTCCTCAGCCTCGCGGTCTGGGGCGCGACGACGACGGTGAGGATCGCCGGATGAGGAGGGCGGTGCTGCTGCGGCGACTCTGGTACCAGGTGCTGGGCCTGGTGTTCCTCGTCGTGTGCGGGCTGTTCTTCGCCACCACGGTGGCCGCCTACAACAAGGCGTTCACCCCGGTCGCGATGGTGCGGCTGGAGACCGACCACGCCGGCAACCAGCTGCGGCAGGGCTCGGACGTCAAGATCCGCGGTGTCGTGGTCGGCGAGGTGCGCTCGATCAGCGCGCTCGGCGACCACGCTGCCCTGGAGCTCGCGCTGGACCCCGGGCAGCTCGGCCTGATCCCGGCCAACGTGTCGGCCCGGCTGCTGCCCAAGACGCTGTTCGGCGAACGCTACGTGGCCCTGCAGATCCCGCCCGACCCGGCGCCGCGGCACCTCGCGGCGGGCGATGTCATCCCGCAGGACCGCAGCAGCTCGGCGATCGAGCTGGAACAGGTGCTCGACGACGTCATGCCCCTGCTGCAGGCCGTCCAGCCGCAGAAGCTGGCCAGCACGCTCAGCGCGGTCTCCACGGCGCTGGAGGGACGCGGCGAGCAGCTCGGGGCCACCCTGGTCCACCTGTCCGACTACCTCGCGGGACTCGACCCGTCGCTGCCGGACATCAAGGCCGACATCACCGGGCTGGCGAACGCGGCCGACACCTACAACCAGGCCGCCCCGGACTTCCTGCAGGCCCTGTCCGACCTCACGACCACGACGAAGACGCTGGTGGACAAGCAGCAGACCCTGGCGCAGGTCTACGCGTCGGTCACGAACGTCAGCACCGACCTGGACACCTTCCTGCAGGTCAACCGGACCAACCTGATCAACCTCACGGTCACCTCGCGGTCCACTTTGGATGTCCTGGCGAAGTACGCGCCCGAGTACCCGTGCCTGCTGCGGCAGCTGGCCGAGGCCGTGCCGCGCGCGTACGAGGCGTTCGGCGCCGGAACCGACAAGATGAACCACGTGACGATCCGCTTCGTCGCCGACCGGACCAAGTACGAACCGGGCAAGGACGAACCGGCGTACCTCGACAAGCGCGGGCCGCGCTGCTACCCGATGGTGCTGCCGCCGGGACGCTGGCCGCAGTACCCGCCGGGCGGGCCGGTCCAGGACGGCTCGACGCACCCGCCGGCCGGTCCCGGCGCGAGCGTTCCGTTGCCCAGCAACGGGATCATCGAGAGCGGCTCGTCCACCACGGGCTCGGTCGCGAACTCACCGGCGGAGCAGGACCTGATCGCCGCGCTGGTGGCGCCGGCCGCACCGCAGGACGTTCCCGAGTGGGCGAGCCTGCTCGTCGGGCCGCTCTACCGCGGAGCGGAGGTGGAGGTCCAGTGAAGGGGTTCGTCCCGTCCCTGATCAAGATCCTCGTGTTCGCCGCGGTCACGGTCCTGCTCACCGGGATCCTCGGCGCGACCATCGCCAACACCAACTTCGGCGTCACCTCCACCTACACCGCGCGCTTCACCGACGCCTCCGGCCTGCACGAGGGCGACGACGTGCGGATCGTCGGCGTGAAGGTCGGGCAGGTGGACGGCATCACGGTCGACCAGGACGGCGACGACAGCTACGCCGACGTGCACTTCACCGTCCAGTCGGCCTACCGCCTGCCCGGCTCGGTCACGGCGACCGTCAAGTACCGCAACCTGGTCGGGCAGCGGTACCTGTCGCTGGGCACCAACACCGGCGGCGACGACCAGCTCCCGGCGGGCGGCATGATCCCGCCGGAGCGCACCCAGCCCGCGCTGAACCTCACCGTGCTGTTCAACGGGTTCAAGCCGCTGTTCGCCGCGCTCGATCCGCAGCAGGTCAACCAGTTGTCCTACGAGATCATCCAGGTCTTCCAGGGCGAGGGTGGCACGATCGAGAGCCTGCTGTCGCACACCGCGTCGCTCACCCAGACCATCGCCGACCGCGACCAGGTGATCGGCCAGGTCATCGGCAACCTCAACACCGTCCTGACGACCGTGAACGACCGCGGTCCGCAACTGTCCACTTTGATCGACCAGACCCAGCAGCTGGTGACCGGGCTGGCGCAGCAGCGCGGCCCGATCGGCGACGCGGTCTCGGCGCTGGGTGAGCTCACCGACGCCACCGCCGGCCTGCTCGCCGACGCGCGCCCGCCGCTCAAGGACGACATCGCCGCGCTCGGCGCGCTGTCGGGCACCCTCGCCGACGCCGGACCGCTGATCGACGAGCTGCTCAAGAAGCTGCCCGGGAACCTGGACAAGTTCACCCGGACCCTGAGCTACGGCAGCTGGTACAACTACTACCTCTGCGGCCTGACGGGGACGATCGGCATCACGTCGCTGAACATCACCCTGCCCATGCTCCCCCTTCCGGCTACCGAGCTTCCGGAGAGGTGCCGGCCATGAAGGCGCTCAAGGACCGCAACCAGGCCGCCGTCGGCGCGGTGACCCTCGTGCTCGTCGTCCTCGTGACGCTCGTGTCGTACTTCTCCGACGAACTGCCGCTGCTCGGCACCGGCACCACCTACCAGGCCTACTTCGCCGAGTCGGCGGGTCTCGCCCCGGACAACGAGGTGCAGGTGGCCGGCGTGAAGGTCGGCCAGGTCACCCACGTGTCGCTGGCGGGCAAGAAGGTGCTGGTCGAGTTCAAGGTGGCGAACACGCGCGTCGGCGACCGGTCCACCGCCTCGATCGAGATCAAGACGTTGCTGGGGGAGAAGTACCTGGCGCTCCAGCCGAAGGGTGCGGGCACCCAGAGCCCGGACGAGCCGATCCCGGTCGAGCGGACTCGCACGCCGTTCCAGCTGCAGGACGCGTTCCAGCAGCTGAGCACCACGGTCGGGCAGATCGACACCACCCAGCTCGCGCAGAGCTTCGAAGCGGTGTCGGACGCGCTCAAGGACACCCCGCAGCCGCTGCGGGACACGCTGTCCGGGCTGTCGGCCCTGTCGCGCACGATCTCCTCGCGGGACGCGGAGCTGCACAACCTGCTGGCGAACACCAGCCAGGTGTCCCAGACGCTCGCCGACCGCAATGCCCAGCTGACCGCGATCATCAACGACGGCAACCTGCTGCTCGGCGAGCTGCAACGGCGCCGGGACGCGATCAGCGCCCTGCTCACCGGCACCCGGCAGCTCGCCACGCAGCTGTCCGGACTGGTCGCCGACAACCGCGCCCGGCTGCAGCCGACGCTGGAGCGACTCGGCCAGGTCACCGACATCCTGCAGAGCAACCAGGACAACCTCAGCCGAAGCCTCGAGCTGCTCGCGCCGTTCACCCGCGTCGGCGCGAACGCCACCGGCAACGGGCGCTGGTTCGAGGGCTACATCTGCGGCCTGCTGCCGCCGGTGATCAAGGCGGGCGGGCTGTCCATGAACCCCGAGGGCTGCACGCCGCCGCTCGCCGCGCCGGACCAGGGACTGGGGGGCCGATGACGCTCGACACGAAAGCCTCGCGCAGCGCCTACCGGTGGGTCGCCACCGGGTGCGTGCTCGCGCTGCTCGTGACCACCGGGCTGTTCCTGGTCCTCCGGGACAGCGGCGGCACGAAGATCTCCGCGCTCTTCGACCGGACCGTCGGCCTCTACGCCGGATCGTCGGTGCGCGTGCTGGGCGTACAGGTCGGCGAGATCACCGCCGTGACGCCGGAGGGCGCGAACGTGCGGGTCGACATGCGGGTCGATGACGACGTGCCGATCCCCGCCGGCGCCGGCGCCGTCGTGGTCGCGCCGAGCCTGGTCAGCGACCGGTACGTGCAGCTGACCCCGGCCTACGACAGCGGCCCGGTGATGGCGTCGGGCACGCTCATCCCGCAGGACCGCACGGCGACGCCGATGGAGCTGGACGACCTCTACGGCACGCTCGACAAGCTGTCCACCAGCCTCGGGCCCAACGGCGCCAACGCGAACGGTGCGCTGTCCGACCTGCTCAACACCGCGGCGGCGAACCTGAGCGGCAACGGGGAGAACCTCAACGACACCGTCACCGCGCTGGCGAACCTCTCGCGCACACTGGACAACTCCAAGGACGACCTGTTCTCCACCGTGCGCAACCTCCAGACGTTCACCACGACGCTGGCCGGCAGCGACGCGCAGCTCAACGAGTTCTACCGGCGCCTCGGTGACGTGACCGGGTTCCTCGCCGACGACTCCGGCGACGTCGCCTCGGCGCTGAACGCGCTGGGCTCCTCGCTCGGCGACGTGCAGAGCTTCGTCGCGGAGAACAAGGACCTGCTGACCTCCAACGTGGACAAGCTGGCGAGCATCACGCAGGTCCTGGTGGACCAGCGGGCGGCACTGGCCGAGGTGCTCGACGTCGGCCCGACCGGCATGACCAACTTCATCAACTCCTACGACGCGGCGTCCGGCAGCATCGCGATCCGCTACAACGCCAACGAGTTCACCAACCCGCTGATCACCACGCTGTGCCGGCTGATCAAGGCCTCGACACCCGTCGGCCTGCCGACGACCGTCAGCGACGTGTGCCAGGCGATCGCCCCGGTGGTCGAGGGCATCGCGAAGGTGCCTTCGATCCCGCAGCTGCTCGCCGACATCAACAGCGGCAAGCTGCCGCCGCTGCCGCTGCTGCCGCTGATCGACATCCCGGAGGCGGGCTCATGAGGCGCCTGACCGGGGTCCTGTGCGGGGTGCTGCTGCTCGTGGCCGGCTGCGGGTCGGCCGGGTTCTCCGGGCTCTACAACACGCCGCTGCCCGGCGGCGCCGACCTCGGCGACCACCCGTTCCGCATCACCGCGGAGTTCGCCGACGTCCTCGACCTGGTGCCGCAGGCCGCGGTGAAGGTCAACGACGTGGCCATCGGGCGGGTCGACACGATCGAACTGGCGCCGGACACCAGGTCCGCGATCGTGCGGATGAGCGTCAACGGTGACCTGAAGATGCCGGAGAACTCCTTCGCCCAGCTGCGCCAATCGAGCCTGCTGGGGGAGAAGTTCGTGCAGCTCGCCGAACCGGCCGGGGAAGCGGCTGCCGGCGCGCTGCACGAAGGGTCGGTCATCCCGCTCGCGCGCACCAACCGCAACCCCGAGGTCGAAGAGGTCCTCGGCGCGCTGTCGCTGCTCCTCAACGGCGGCGGGGTGAACCAGCTGGCGGACATCACGCGGGAGCTGAACCACGCGCTGACCGGCAACGAGGCGGAGATCCGGGCGCTGCTGTCCCGGGTGGACCGGCTCGCGACCGAGCTGGACGGGCAGAAGACGGAGATCGTCCGCGCCATCGACGGGCTCAACCGGCTGTCCGGAACCCTGGTCGCGCAGACCGCGAACCTGACCAACGCGCTCGACAACCTCGCGCCCGGCATGGCCGTGGTGACCCAGCAGCGCGACCAGCTGGTCGGGATGCTCCAGTCGCTCGACCACCTGTCCGGGGTCGCCGTCGACACGATCAACGCCAGCCGCGACTCGCTCGTGGCGGACCTGCGGGCCCTGCAGCCGACACTGTCCAAACTGGCCGAGGCGGGCACGAACCTGCCGGAGGCGCTGAAGATCCTGCCCACCTACCCGCTGCCCGACGTCGCCGGCGATGTCATCAGGGGCGACTACGCGAACGTCACCGCCCGGATCGACCTGAACCTCGACTCGATCTTCCAGAACATCGCCAACTCCGGCCACTTCCCGACGATCGACCTGCCGGGCGGCAACCCCGGCGCGGCGCAGACCGCGGACGTCCCGTTGCCGCTCACCCCGCAGCAGACGGCGCCGACCGGCACCCAGCAGCAGCCGACCGGGTTGCTGCCCGGGGTCACCGGGCTGCTCGGCAGCCTCCTGGGAGGCACGCCGTGATCACCCGCAAGCACCGGATCCAGCTGCTGGCGTTCCTGCTGATCGCGCTCGCGTCGGTCGGCTACGCGGGCGGCAAGTACGCCGGGCTGGACCGGCTGTTCGGCACCAGTGGGTACCTGGTGACGGCGAACCTGTCCGAGTCCGGCGGGATCTTCGAGGGGGCGGAGGTCACCTACCGCGGCGTCGCGGTCGGGCGGGTGTCGAAGCTGCACCTGACGGGGCAGGGCGTCTCGGTCGACCTGGACATCTCCTCCGGCGAGAAGATTCCGGCCGACACCGAGGCCGTGGTGGCGACCCGGTCGGCGGTCGGCGAGCAGTACGTCGACCTGCGGCCGCGGCACCAGGACGGACCGTACCTGGAGAACGGGTCGGTGATCACCAGTGACCGCACCGCCATCCCGCTGTCCCCGGACACCGTGCTGGCCAACCTCGACCAGCTGGTGTCCAGTGTGGACACGCAGTCGCTGAGGACCGTGGTGGACGAGACCTACCGGGCCTTCGCCGGCAGCGGGCAGGACCTCCAGCAGCTGCTCGACACGGCGAACTCCGTCACCACCACCGCGACCGAGAACCTGCCGCAGACCACCCGGCTGCTGTCGGACGGGCGCACGGTGCTGGACACGCAGCAGCGGCAGTCCGCCACGATCACCTCGATCGCGACGCAGATGCGCACGATCGCCGCGCAGCTCAAGGGCGCCGACCCCGACCTGCGCAAGGTGATCGACTCGACGCCCGGGCTCGCGCAGGACATCGACAGCATCCTGGCGACGTCCGGCACGGACCTCGGCGTGCTGACCGCGAACCTGCTCACCACCGCACAGATCACGTCGGTGCGCACGGACGCGATCGAGGAACTGCTGGTCGCCTACCCGGTGATCTCGGCGTTCACGCGGTCGGTGTGGTCCAACGGCGAGGGGCACCTCGGGCTGGTGCTGAACTTCTTCGACCCGCACTCGTGCACGAAGGGCTACGAGACGACGAAGCAGCGCCCGGCGAACGACACGAGCGAGATCCCGGCGAACGAGCAGGCCTACTGCGCGGAGCCGCCGGGCAGCGCGACGGGGGTGCGGGGCGCGCAGAACGCGCCGTATGCGGGCAAGCCGGTCAACCCGGCGAAGCCGTCGCCGGTGCAGGCTCCGCCGCCGGGTCAGACTTCCCCGCAGCTGCCGGGCGTGCTGGGACTGGTCAGCGGGACCGCGGGGTCGCTCGGGCAGCTCCTGGGGCTGCCCGGATGACGCGGTTGCCGCGCGTCCTGGGCGCGCTGGCCGTGGTGGCGGTGCTCGCCGCGGCGTGGTTCGGGTGGGGCTGGTGGCAGGCGGCCACCGACGCGGGCCTGGTGCGGGCCCGGGACCGGGACGCGGTCGTGGCCGCCGCGGGCGAGGCGCTGGTCACGCTGAACACCATCGACTACCGCGACGGCCCGGCGGCGATCGACCGGTGGATCGCCGTCACGAGCGGGCAGCTGGGGTCGTCCCTGAACGGCGACCGGCAGACGCAGCAGGACCGGGCGAAGACCGCGCAGCTGGTGGCGACGGCGTCGCTGCGGCAGATCGCGGTGACGGAGCTGACGGGGGACACCGCGCGGGTCATCGCGGTGCTCGACGTGTCGATCGCGACCGGCGGTGGCGCGCCGAAACCGGGACGCAGTCACGTGATCGCGGACGTCTCCCGCGTCGAGGGGACGTGGAAGGTGACGTCCGTGCAGGCGGCGACATGACGCGCCGGATCGCGACGTGGGTGTCGGTGCTGACCGCCGTGGTGGTGCTGGCCGGCGGGTTCGCCGGGTGGGCCGCGGTGCGGGCCGGGGAGTGGCGGACGCCGAACGCCGCGCTCGCCGACGCTGCCGCTACCGGGGAGGTGTCGGAACAGGTTTCCGCGGCGTTGAAGGCGGTTTTCTCCTACGACTACGGCAACCTCGCGCGGACCGAGCGGGCCGCGGCTTCCGTTCTGGTCGATGACGCGGTGGCGCAGTACCGCGACACGTTCGCCGCGGCGCAGCGGCAGGCGGCGGAGCAGAAGCTGATCCGGACGACGGCGGTGAAGTCGTTGGGGGTCCAGGACTTGCGTGACGGCGAGGCGCGGGTGCTGGCGTTCCTGGATCAGCAGACGTTGAACACCGTGTCGGGACAGCAGACTTCGTCGTCCGCGGCGGTGTCCGTGCTGGCGCGGAAGGTCGATGGTTCCTGGAAGATCGCTTCCCTCACCCCGTTGTGACGGGGGCCGGGCGGGGTTGCCGCGCTCACTTCGCCAGGCGCAGCAGGGCGTACTGCGTGGTGCTGCCCGCGACCGTGTGGGTGCGGACCAGGTCGGCGAGCTGGTGCACCAGCAGCAGACCCCGCCCGCCGCGGGCGGTGGGGCTTCGCGGGAGCCGGCCGGCCAGGGGGTCGCTCAGGTGGCCGCCATCACGCACGGCGCAGCACAGGTGGCCGTCCGTGTGCCACAGGTGCACCCGGCAGGAGCCGGTGGCGTGCCGGATGCTGTTGGTCACCAGCTCCGTCACGATCAGCTCCAGGTCGGGGACCCGCGGCTCGTCCAGGCCGAGCGACCGCGCGTACGCCGCCGCCCAACGCCGGGCGGGGCGGACGCCGGTCTCACCGGTGACCGTGAACTCCGCGGGCGCGGGCACGCCGGGCAGGGGCTGGTTGTACCGGGCGACCACGTCGTCGGGCGCGTAACGCGCGCTTGTGTAGCGCCGGTCCGCCTCCCACACCTCCGGGTGCGTGGCGCGGGCGTCCTCGACCACGTGGGCGTCCAGCGCGCCGGTGTCGTAGGGGCAGACGATCGTCACGTCCCGACCGGCGAAGGCGTGGTTGATCAGCGCCTCGTGCTGGGCGCACGCCGGGTACTCGGTCTCCGAGCGCCCCGCCCAGATCGGTTCCCCGACGATGCGCACGTGCCGGTCCGGGTGGGGGTCGGCGAACTTGCGCAGCACCGCCGGGATGATCCGGCCCGGGTTGCGGCCGGCCACCGTCATGTCCAGCCACAGCACACCGTCCGCGGCCGCGCCCACCGCCGCCCGCAGCACCCGCAGGCGGTCCCCGGGCACCGCCACCGCCACCGGCTCGCCGCTCGCCAGGCCCTCGGTGACGAACGGGACGAGCGCGTCGAGGTACTCCTCGTCCGAGGAGTAGAACAGCGCAGGATGCACGAACTCGCCGGCCACGGTCACACGATCGCCTCCACCCGTACCGACGGTACGCCCAGAAGGCCGACCAGACGCGTCACCCCCGCCCACGCCGTGCGCGGCACCAGCGTCCAGCCCCGTTCACCGGCGCCCACCGGGTGCGACAGGCTCTCGTAGTCCAGGAACCGCAAGCCGGTCACGTCGGGCACGAGCCCGCCGTCCACCGGGTGCGGATCGGTCCGCCGCAACGCGCGGTCGAGCAGGTCAGCGGTGGTCAGGTCCGGTTTCGCCGGTGAGGCCGGCCGGTGAGGCCGGCGCCGTGCGCGGTCGACCCGAGGATCCGGAGCCCGGCGTTGAAGGTGCCGGCCGGGTGCACACGCCACCTGCGCCACCACGTCGTCGCCGAGGCGGCCGGGGGTGTGCAGGTCCGCGGCCGGCGCCGCCTCCGTGGCCTCGGCGTAGCGGTCCGCCTGCGTGTGCGGATCGACCACCGCGCCGGCCGGGCACGGGGCCGCCACCGGGATCGCGCGGGCGGCGTGCGCAGAGCCTCCGCCACGCCCGGGCAGGTGCCCGGCCAGGCCGCTGTGGCCGCACCCGGCGTGCCAGCCTGGACGGCCCTGCGCGAGCCGCGCCCGGGAACTCGCGTGCCCGGGCCCGGATCGCGGACAGCGGGCAGGCGACTACTTCTGGTACAGACCCTCGATGAAGGTCGCGTAGTTCTTGGTGACCACGTTGCGCTTGAGTTTCAGGCTCGGCGTGATCTCCCCACCGGCCTCGGTGAAGTCGTTGCCGAGGATGACGAACTTCTTGATCGCCTCGGCGTGCGAGACCTGCTTGTTGGCCTCGTCGACGGCGCCCTGCACGGCCGCGAGCAGGTCCGGGTCCTGCGCCAGGTCGGCGACGGTGGCGCCGGCCGGCTTGCCGTTCTGCGACTTCCAGGCCGGGAAGAACTCCTCGTCGATCGTGATCAGCGCGGCGATGAAGGGGCGCTGGTCACCGACCACCATGGCCTGGCTGATCAGCGGGTGGGCGCGCATGGTGTCCTCGAGGCCGGACGGGGCGACGTTCTTGCCGCCCGCCGTCACGATGATCTCCTTCTTGCGCCCGGTGATCCGCAGGAACCCGTCGTCGTCGAGCTCGCCGAGGTCGCCGGTGTGGAACCAGCCGTCCTCGAGCGCCTCCTTGGTCGCGGTCTCGTTGTTGAAGTAGGCGTCGAACACGACGTCGCCCTTGAGCAGGACCTCGCCGTCGTCGGCGATGCGCACCGAGGTGCCCGCCACCGGGCGGCCGACGGTGCCGACGCGGAACGCGTCCTGGGTGTTGACGTTCGCCGCGGCCGAGGTCTCGGTCAGGCCGTAGCCCTCGAACACCGGCACGCCGATGCCGCGGAAGAAGTGCGCCAGGCGGGCGCCCAGCGGCGCGCCGCCGGACACCGCGGCGATGCAGCGACCGCCGAGCGCGGCCCGCAGCTTGCCGTAGACGAGCTTGTCGAACAGGAAGTGCTGCGCCTTCAGCGCCAGGCCCGCCCCGCCGGAGTCCTGCGCCTCGCTGTAGGAGACGGCCACCTGCTCAGCGGCGTCGAAGATCTTGCCCTTGCCCTCGCTGTGCGCCTTCTGCTTCGCGCCGTTGTAGACCTTCTCGAACACGCGCGGCACGGCCACCACGAACGTCGGGCGGAAGGTGCCCAGGTCGGCGACCAGGTTCTTGACGTCCGGGGTGTGGCCCAGGGTGACGCGCGCGGTGATCGCGGTGACGGCGATGGCGCGGGCCAGCACGTGCGCCAGCGGCAGGAAGCACAGCAGCGAGTTGCCCTGCTCCATCAGCTGCGGGAACGCGTTGATGTCGGCCCGGATCTCGGCGAGCAGGTTGCGGTGGGTCAGCTCGACGCCCTTGGGACGGCCGGTGGTGCCCGAGGTGTACACGATGGTGGCCAGGTCGCCCGCCCGCACCGCGCGGCGCCGCTCGTGCACGGTGTCGTCGGCGACCTCGGCGCCCAGCGTGGTCAGCTCGTCCACCGCGGGACGGCCGGCCTCGATCTGCCAGGTGTACTGCAGCGCGGGCAGCCGGTCGCGGACCTCGTCGACGGCGGCCAGGTGCTCCCCGGTCTCCACGAACACGCCCTTGGCGCCGGAGTCGGACAGGATCCAGGCCACCTGCTCGGGCGAGGAGGTGTCGTAGATCGGCACGGTGACCGCGCCGGCGGCCCAGATCGCGAAGTCGAGCAGCGTCCACTCGTAGCGGGTCTTGGACATCAGGCCGACCCGGTCGCCGCGCTCGATCCCGGCCTCGACCAGGCCCTTCGCGACGCCGATGACCTGGGCGGCGAACTCGCGGGCGGTGACGTCCAGCCAGGAGCCGTCCACCTGCCGCCGGAAGCTGATCGCGTCGGGGAAGCGCTCGGCGTTCGCCCACACGATGTCGGCGAGGTTCTCGTCGTCGGCAACCGGCTGCAGTGCCGGGGCGCTGTACTCGCGCACGGTGGACCTCCGTCGTTCAGGGTGTTACTCGCCAGTCACAACTTAGCGTCGGTGACACCTTACGACCAAGGGGGCGAGCCCCCGTTCACACGGGCATGACATTCTGCTGGGCGTGAGCACGCTCAACGGGGCGCCGCCCGGCATCGACATCGTCGACGAGACCTTCCTCGCGGTGCCGCCCGGCACGGTGGCGGCGGTGTTCGCCGACCCGGCGGCCTGGCGGCGGTACTGGCCGGACCTGGTGCTCGAGGTCTACACCGACCGCGGCGACGAGGGCCTGCGCTGGACCGTGCGGGGCGCCCTGGTCGGCACGATGGAGGTGTGGCTGGAGCGCAGCCTCGACGGCACCCTGCTGCACTACTTCCTCCGCGCCACCCCGGCGACGCCGATGACCCCGCGGCAGCTGCGCCGCGAGTTCGACCGGCGGGCCCGCGCCGCGAAGGCCGTGGCTCTCGGGCTGAAGGAGGTCCTGGAGGACGGGCGGGAGCCCGGCGTGCCCCCGCAGGGTTCTTAGCATCGCTAAACTGGGGGGATCATGCGCGTTCATGTGGTGTCGGACGTCCACGGCAACACCGAGGCCCTGGCGCGGGCCGGTGAGGGTGCCGACGCCCTGATCGTCCTCGGCGACCTGCTCGACTTCGTCAACTACCACCAGCACGACCAGGGCATCCTCGGCACGCTGTTCGGCGCCGAGAAGGTCGCGACGTTCGCCCGGCTGCGCCGCGAGGGCACCCGCGAGGAGTCGATCGCCTTCTCCCGGTCGCTGTGGTCGAGCCTCGACGACCCGGCCGCCGCCGTGGAGGACGCCGTCCGCGAGCAGTACACCGCCCTGTTCGGGGCGATGACGGCCCCGACCTATGCGATCGCCGGCAACGTGGACTCGCCGGACCTGTGGCCGGAGTTCGCGGGGGACGACGTGCGCCTGGTCGAGGGCGAGGTCGTCGAGATCGGCGGCCTGCGGTTCGGCTTCGCCGGCGGGGTGGTGCTGCCGGCGGGCGCCACGATCCGCCGGTCGAACCCGGTGTGGCGGCCGTTCCTGCGCACGCAGGAGGAGTTCGACGAGGTCGTCGGCAAGCTCACCGACATCGACGTGCTGTGCACCCACCAGCCGCCCGCGCTGCCCGAGCTGACCTACGACGTGGTCGCGCGGCGGCACGAGCTGGGCTCGTCGGCGCTGCGCGGGCTGGTCTACGCGGAGCAGCCGCGCTGGTCGCTGTTCGGCCACGTGCACCAGCCCCTGTCGCGCCGGCTGCGCGTCGGCCGGACGGAGTGCCGCAACGTCGGTCACTTCAAGGTCACCGAGCGGCCCTACGTGCTGCGGTGGTGACTGCGGTGCGGGCGGGGCGCAGGCGGTAACCTCTCCGCCATGGCCGAGCAGTCCACGCAGTCCATCGAGGTCGACGCGCCGCCCGAGAAGGTCATGGCGGTGATCGCGGACTTCGCGTCGTACCCGGAATGGGCCAAGCAGGTCCGGGAGACCGAGGTGCTCGCCACCGACGACGACGGCCGCCCCAAGCAGGTCAAGCTGACGCTGGACGCCGGGCCGATCAAGGACGTCTACACGCTGGAGTACGACTGGGCCGCCGACGGCCGCTCGGTCAGCTGGCACCTGGTGCGCGGCCAGATGCAGAAGGCGCAGGACGGCCGCTACGAGCTGGAGACCGTCGGGGAGGGCCGCACCCGCGTCACCTACACCCTGTCGGTCGAGCTGGTGCTGCCGATGATCGGGCTGCTGCGCCGCAAGGCCGAGAAGATGGTGATGGACACCGCGCTGAAGGAGCTCAAGCGCCGCGTGGAGGACCTCGCCTGAGGGCGGGGCGGCGGATGACCCGGCTGCTGCTGTTCACGGGCAAGGGAGGCGTCGGCAAGACGACCCTCGCGGCGGCGACGGCCGCCGGGCTGGCGGCGCGCGGCTACAAGACCCTCGTGGTGTCCACGGATCCCGCGCACTCGCTCGCTGACGCGTTCGGTAGGCGCCTGGGCCGCGAGCCGTCCGATGTGGATACGCGGCTGCACGGCGCGCAGGTGGATTCGCGCGGCCTGGTCGACGACATCTGGCAGGACCTGCGGGGCCGCCTCAAGACCGCGCTCGCGGGCGCCGGGGTGGACGCGCTGGACGCCGAGGAGCTGAGCGTCCTGCCCGGCGTGGACGAGCTGCTCGCCCTGACCGAGGTGCAGCGCCTGGCCGAGGCGGGCCGCTGGGACGTCGTGGTCGTGGACTGCGGGCCGACCGCGGAGACACTGCGGCTGCTGGCGCTTCCCGAGGCCGTCTCCGGGTACCTGGACAAGGTGTTCGGCTGGCAGCTCACGCTCACCGGGTCCCGCGCCGTGGTCCGGTCCGTGCGCGAGCTCGCGGCGCACGTGCGGTCCCTGCGCGACCTGCTGACCGACCCGGCGATCACCACGGTGCGGCTCGTGCTGACGCCCGAGCGGGTCGTGGTCGCCGAGGCGCGGCGCACGCTCAGCTCGCTCGCGCTGCGCGGGATCCGGGTCGACGGCCTGATCGCGAACCGGCTCATGCCGGCGCCCGGGGTGTGGCGCGGGCCGGCGGCGTCCTGGATGCGCACCCGCCGCCGCGCGCAGGATCGCGTGCTGGGCGAGCTGACGTGGCAGCTGTCCCGGGTGGAGTTCCGCGCCGAGGAACCGGTCGGCTTGCCCGCGCTGCGCGACATCGCGACCGAGTTGTACGGCGAGTCCGATCCGCTGAGCGGGGACGGTTCCGCGGCCGCGCCGCTGCTCACGGTGACCGAAGTGGACGGTGGTTACCGCCTGCGCCTGGCCCTGCCGCTGGACCGCGACGCCGACCTCGACCTCGCTCGCGTCGACGACGACCTGTCCGTCACCGTCGACGGGTTCCGCCGCCTGGTGGCACTGCCGGAGCCGTTGCGCCCCTGCCGGATCACCGGTGCCGAGTCCGATGCGGACGGTCTCGTCGTCTCGCTGACCAAACCCGGGGAGGACGCATGACCACCGGCGAAGGTGTGACCGCGGCGAGCCTGGCCGAGGAGATCCGCCTGCTCGTCGAGATGGTCGCCGAGCGGGCGGCGCCCTGGCTGGACGGGGTCGTGGCCGCCGGCCACGGCGGGACGGAGGCGACCGGCGAGGGCGCGGGCGCCGACTGCGGCTGGTGCCCGCTGTGCGCCGTCGTCGCGGTCGTGCGCGGCGAGAAGCCCGAGTTCGTGGCCCGCGTGCTGGAGCAGGCGGCGCAGGTGATCGCGTTGCTGCGCGCGGTGCTGGCCGACCGGTGGGACCCGCAGGAGGGCGTGCACATGCCCGGGTTCCAGCCGCCGCCGCGCCCGCGGCCCGAGTCCGGCCGGGTGCAGCGCATCCCGGTCCAGTGGCGGGAGAACTAGTGCTCGCGATCGGTCTGGACGTCGGCGGCACGAGCGTCCGCGCCGGCGTGGTGGACGAGCACGGCTCGATCCTGGACACCGCCCGCGCGGGCACGCCGGGTGCGGAGTCCGCGCTCGAGGACGCGATCACCGGGGTGATCGACGAGCTGCGCAACCGGCACAGCGGCCTCGGCGACCGCGGCGAGGTCGGCGCGGTCGGGCTGGCGGTTGCCGGGTTCATCGCCAACGACCGCCGCACGGTGATGTTCGCGCCGCACCTGGCGTGGCGCCACGCCCCGGTCGCGGACCGGATCAGCAAGCGCGTCGGCCTGCCGGTGACCCTGGAACACGACGCCAACGCCGCCGCGGTCGGGGAGCACCGGTTCGGCGCCGCCCGCGGCGCCGGGGTCGCGGCGCTGGTCGCGATCGGCACCGGGATCGGCGCGGGCCTGCTGCTGGACGGCGAGCTGTACCGGGGCGCGAACGGGGTCGCGCCGGAACTGGGGCACCTGACCGTGGTGCCGGACGGGCGCGCCTGCCCGTGCGGGAAGTACGGCTGCTGGGAGCGCTACTGCAGCGGGACGGCGCTGGCGGCGACGGCGATCGAGCTGCTGGCGCGGTACCCCGGCAGTTCGACGATCCTGGCCAGGGACATCGCGATCGACCCCGGCGCGCTGACCGGCCGCCGGGTGGCGGGCGCCGCCCGCGACGGGGACCCGATCGCCCAGCGCGCGGTGGCGGAGCTGGCGAAGTGGCTCGGCGAGGGGCTCGCGCTGGTCGCGGACGTGTTCGACCCGGAGGTCGTGGTGATCGCGGGCGGGGTGTCGGAGTCGGCGCCGCTGTTCCTCGACGAGGCCCGCGAGCACTACGCGGCGGCCGTCACCGGAGGCAGGCACCGGCCGCTGGCGCGCATCCGCACCGCGCAGCTGGGCGACGATGCCGCCCTGGTCGGCGCCGCCGCGCTCGCCCTGGAAGCCCGAGCGGTGTGACAAGCTGGGGGGATGACCCCTGATGACGGCGACGGCTTCGTGTACTGCGAGCGCGGCCATCGGCACTGGGGCCTGTACGGTGCCGCCGGCCTGCTGCTGACCGATCCCGAGCGGGGCGTGCTGTTGCAGCACCGGGCCTGGTGGACGCACCACGGCGAGACGTGGGCACTGCCCGGCGGTGCCCGGCGCGGTCACGAGTCGGCGCGCGAGGCCGCCACGCGGGAGGCCGAGGAGGAGGCCGCGGTGCCGGTCGCCGCGGTGCGCCCGACGGCCGAGTCCGTTGTCGACCACGGCGGCTGGACCTACACGACGGTGCTCGCCGGCACCCGCCACCCGGTGCGCGAGCGGGTCGTGAACGAGGAGAGCGCCGAGCTGCGCTGGGTGCCGCCCGAGGAGGTCGCGTCGTTCCCCCTGCACCGGGATTTCGCCGCCGCGTGGCCGTCGCTGCACGAGCAGCTCGGACGCGAGCTGGTGCTGGTGGTCGACGCGGCGAACGTGGTGGGCTCACGGCCGGACGGGTGGTGGCGCGACCGGGCCGGCGCCGCGGAGCGGTTGCGGGACCGGTTGAGCGGACTGGTGCACACCGGCGTGCGCGGAGCCGACATCGGGCTGGGCGACCACGCGTGGTCCTGGTGGCCGCGGGTGCGGATGGTCGTCGAGGGGCAGGCGCGCGACGTCGCACCGGCCGACGACGTCGAGGTGATCGCCGCCGTGCGGGACGGTGACTCGCAGATCGTGGAGAGCGTCCGCAAGGCGCGCGACGCGCGCCCGGAGGACCACGTCGTGGTCGTCACGGCGGACCGCGAGTTGCGGTCCCGGGTGGAGGCCGAGGGCGCGGGCGTGCTGGGCCCGTCGGCGTTCCTGAACCTGGTCTCCGAGTAGTTCAGGCGGTCGCGGTCAGCGGAGCGCGGTGCTCAGCTCGTCGACGCCGGATGCGAGCAGTTCGCCCAGATCGGCCGCGGGATCGCGCAGCCACTGTTCGTACGCCGCCAGTGCGATGCCCAGGGCCGTGTAGGCGATCGTCTGCGCGGCCAGCGACGAGGCGTCCACCCCGAGCCGGTCCGCCGCGAACTCCGCGATCACCTGACGCCAGTCCGCGTACCGCAGCGTCGAGTGCGCCTGCAGCGCCGGGGTGGTCAGGATCAGCTCCATCCGCCGCCGGTGCCAGGGCGCCTCGTCCGGGGCGACGCGGTTGAAGTCGACCAGCGCCTCGCGGATGACGGCGAGCAGCGGGCGGTCCGGCGGGTACGACGCGAGCCGTTTGCGCATGCGGTCCAGCTGGCCGTCGAAGTCGCCCCAGGCGACGTCGTTCTTCGACGGGAAGTAGCGGAAGAACGTACGCCGCCCGATGCCGGCGGCCTTCGCGATGTCGTCGATCGTGGTGCGGTCGAACCCCCGGCTGGTGAACAGCTCGAACGCCACGTGCTCGACCTCGGCACGTGACGTGATCGGCTTGCGCCCCGCCCGGTGGGCATCCGCCTTTTCGGTCATCCCTCTTC
This sequence comes from Amycolatopsis thermophila, assembly GCF_030814215.1. Taxonomy (NCBI): domain Bacteria; kingdom Bacillati; phylum Actinomycetota; class Actinomycetes; order Pseudonocardiales; family Pseudonocardiaceae; genus Amycolatopsis; species Amycolatopsis thermophila. Next base: position 4,143,812 of record NZ_JAUSUT010000001.1, read on the forward strand.
CATTCGGCACTCGGTGCCATTATCGTCCCAGAAGCGCGGCCGCAGCGGAGCGGCCGGATCGCCGAAGGGAGCATCCCATGTCCGACAAGATGACCGCCGACTCTGCCCCCAAGGACACGCTCGTCGAAGAGGACCTGCTCGTGGAAGAGGTCTCCATCGACGGCATGTGCGGCGTCTACTGACCGTCGTGTTCGATCCCGACCGGGCCTACCGGTGCTCCCCGCGGGTCGCGTTGCGGCCGGAACCGTTCGGGGCGCTCGCCTACGACTTCGGCACCCGGAGGCTTTCGTTCCTGAAGACGAAGATCCTGGTCGAGGTGGTGCGCACGCTCGGGGACAAACCCGACGTGCACACCACCCTCGACGCCGCCGGCGTCCCCGACGACCAGCGCCAGAGCTACCTGAAGGCGCTGGCGGGACTCGCCGACAACGGCACGATCGAACCGCGCTGAACCACCACGAAGGGCGTGCGATGAAGCTCGTCGAACACTTCAAGCAGGGGCTCAACTCGCCCATCTGCCTGACCTGGGAACTCACCTACGCCTGCAACCTGTCGTGCGTGCACTGCCTGTCCTCGTCGGGCCGCCGCGACCCGCGCGAGCTGAGCACGCAGGAGTGCAAGGCCGTCATCGACGAGCTGCAGCGCATGCAGGTCTTCTACGTCAACATCGGCGGTGGCGAACCGACCGTGCGCTCCGACTTCTGGGAGCTCGTCGAGTACGCGGTGGACCACCAGGTGGGCGTCAAGTTCTCCACCAACGGCGTCAAACTCACGCCGGAGCGGGCGCGCTGGCTCGCCGCGACCGACTACGTCGACGTGCAGATCTCGCTCGACGGCGCGACCGCCGAGGTCAACGACCACGTCCGCGGCCCCGGCTCGTACGACACCGCGATGCGGGCGATGCGGAACCTCTCCGACGCCGGGTTCCGCGACTTCAAGCTCAGCGTCGTGATGACCCGGCACAACGTCGGGCAGCTCGACGAGTTCAAGGCCATCGCCGACCGCTACGGCGCCCAGTTGCGCATCACGCGGCTGCGCCCGTCCGGTCGCGGTGCCGACACCTGGGACGAGCTGCACCCCACCGCGGAGCAGCAGCTCGAGCTCTACGAGTGGCTCGTCGCCAACGGCGAGAAGGTCCTCACCGGCGACTCGTTCTTCCACCTCAACGCGCTCGGCTCGGACCCGCTGCCGGGCCTGAACCTGTGTGGCGCGGGCCGGGTGGTGTGCCTGATCGACCCCGTCGGCGACGTCTACGCGTGCCCGTTCGCGATCCACGAGGAGTTCCTCGCCGGCAACGTCCGCGACGAGGGCGGGTTCGCCGGGGTGTGGACGGGGTCCGCGCTGTTCGAGCGCCTGCGCGGCCCGCAGACCGGCGGCGCGTGCACGTCGTGCTCGGCCTACGACGCCTGCCAGGGCGGGTGCATGGCGGCGAAGTTCTTCACCGGACTGCCGCTGGACGGGCCCGACCCCGAGTGCGTCAAGGGGCACGGCGAGCTGGCCCTGCAGACCGTGGGCGCGCCCGCGCCACGGTCGCATGTGGACCATTCGCACCGCACGACCCGCCGGAGCCGCAAGGTCGCGGTGGACATCGGGTTCGGCCCGCCGTCCGACGGCGCCCGGCCGGACCGGGCCTGCGACACCAGCCCGCTCGCGGGGTTCCAGCCCGCGCGATGAGCAGGCTCGCCGGCCCCGTGCGGGTCGGCGGCCGTACCGCCCCGAGCCGGGTCCTCTTCGGTCCGCACGAAACGAACCTGGCCCGGGGCCGCCGGCTCGCCGACCGCCACGTCGCCTACTACCGGCGGCGGGCCGAGGGCGGTGCCGGGATCGTCGTCACCGAGACGGCGAGCGTGCACGACTCCGACTGGCCCTACGAGCGCGCACCGCTGGCCGCGCTGTGCGGTCCCGGTTGGTCGTCCGTCGCGGACGCCTGCCGTCCACACGGGACGCTGGTGGTGGCCTCGCTCGGGCACGCCGGCGGCCAGGGGAGTTCGGCCCACCACCAGTCGGCGCTGTGGGCGCCGTCCCGCGTGCCGGACGCGGTGAGCCGGGAGCTGCCGATGGCCATGGAAGAGCGGGAGATCTCGGCGCTCCTCGAGGGATTCCGTGACTCGGCCGCGCTGGCCGAGGAGTCCGGTGTGGACGGTGTGGAGATCGACGCCGGTCAGCATTCCCTGCTGCGGCAGTTCTGCTCGGGGCTGACGAACCAGCGCACCGACCGCTACGGCGCCGACCGGGGACTGCTGCTGCGCGAGGTGCTGGCCGCGGTGCGCGAGGTGATCGGCGACCGGATCCTCGGGCTGCGGCTGGCCTGCGACGAGGGCGCGCCGTGGGCGGGCATCACGCCCGCGTCGGTGCCCGAGGTGGACGGCGTGGACTACCTGGTGCCCGTGCGCGGCTCGGCGTTCGCGGACGCCCGTCCTGATCTGCGCACCGAGCCGGGGTTCAACTCGCGGATGTGCCGGGCGTTGTCCGGGCGCGTGCTGACCGTGTTGCAGGGCAGCGTGGTCGATCCCGCCGAGGCGGAGCGGTCACTGGAGTTCGCCGGGCTGGTCGAGATGACCCGCGCGCAGATCGCCGACCCCGACCTCGTCCGGCACGTGCGGGCGGGGACGCGGCCGCGGCCGTGCGTGCTGTCCAACCAGAGGTGCCGGGTGCGCGACCCGCGCAACCCGATCGTCAGTTGCATCGGCGAGCCGCGCAGCGGGCACGAGACCGAGGACCCGCCCGTGGGGGAGCCGGGTTCCGGCGAGGTGCTGGTCGTCGGCGGGGGACCGGCCGGGCTGGAGGCCGCGCGGGTCCTCGCGCTGCGGGGTTTCGACGTCGAGTTGACCGAGCGGGCCGAGCGGGTCGGCGGCATGGTCCGGGTCGCGGCGAGGGTCACCGGGCGGGACCGGCTCGCCGGGCTCGTCGACTGGCTGGAGTCCGAGGTCCGGCGCCTGGGCGTGCGCGTGCGGACCGGCGTGGAGACCACCGCGGCGGACGGGCGCCCGGTGATCGTGGCAACGGGCAGTGTCGCGGGGCCCCGCGACTACGCCGTCGACGGCGGGCGCGTGCTGGACGTGGTCGACGTGCTGACCGGGGCGGTGCCGGTGCCCGGCGGGCCGGTCGTGGTGCACGACCCGCTCGGCGACTGGGTCGGTGCGGGGGTCGCGGAACTCCTCGCGGCCCGGCACCCGGTGGCGATCGTCAGCCCGGACCCGGTGATCGCCACCCAGGTGGCCGACCTCGCCGAGGTCAACGCGCGGCTGCAGCGGGCCGGGGTCGCGCTCGCGAAGCGGTCCCGGCTGCGGGAGGTGTGTGCGGACCACGTCGTGCTGGAGGACGTGTTCACCGCGGAACGCCGTGCGCTGGCCTGCGCCGCTGTGGTCCATTGTGGACACCGATTGCCGAACGCGGCACTGGCCGGGCAGGCGGTCGGCGACGCGGTCGCGCCGCGGACGATCCACGAGGCCGTCCTGGACGGCCGTCGCGCGGCGGTGGCGCTGTGAGCCTGTTGTTCTCCCCGTTGCGGATCGGGCCCGTCGAGGTGCGCAACCGGATCGTGTTCGCCGCGCACCTGACCAACTACGCCACCGACGGGCTGCCGACCGAGCAGCACGCCGCCTACTACGCGGCGCGCGCGGCGGGCGGGACCGGGCTCATCGTGTCCGAGGAGCACGTCGTGCACCCGTCGGACCAGCCGTACGAGAAGGTGATCCGGGGCCACCGGCCGGAGGTCGTGCCGGGCTACCGGCGGATCACCGACGCGGTGCACGCGCACGGGGTGCCGATCTTCGCGCAGCTCAACCACAACGGTGGCCAGGCGTCGTCGATGTACACGCGGCGCCCGGTGTGGGCGCCCTCGCCGGTGCCGGACCCGCTGTTCCGGGAGGTGCCGAAGGCGATGACCGCCGCGGAGATCGCCGAGGTCGTCGCCGGGTACGGGCGGGTCGCGCGGCACTGCGCCGAGGGCGGCTTCGACGGCGTGGAGATCCAGTGCTCGCAGTCCTCGCTGGTCCGGGGGTTCCTGGCGCCGGGGACGAACCTGCGGACCGACGGCTACGGCGGGTCGCTGGCGAACCGGGCGCGGATCCTGCTGGAGATCCTCGACGTCGTGCGCGCGTCGATCGGCCCGGATCGCGCGCTCGGTGTGCGGTTGTCCGGCGACGACCTGGTCGCCGGTGGCGTCACGCTCGACGAGGCGGTCGAGGTGGCGCGGATGGTGGAGCCGGCCGTGGACTACCTGAACACCTCGGTCGGGGTGGCGACGTCGTCGCTGTACATGGTCGAGCCGTCGATGGCGGTGCCGCGCGGGTACGCCCTCCCGGTGGCCGAGGCGGTGCGGCGCGCGGTGTCGGTGCCGGTGGTCGGGGTCGGCCGGATCAAGTCGCCCGAGGAGGCCGAACGCGCGCTGGCCGAGGGGCGGTGCGACCTGGTCGGCGTCGTGCGCGGGCAGATCGCGGACCCGTCGTTCGCCCGGAAGGCCCGGGCCGGGCAGCCGGTGCGGACGTGCCTGTCGTGCAACCAGGAGTGCGCCGGGCGGATGGGGCTCAACCGCTGGCTCGGGTGCGTGGAGAACCCGCTCGCCGGCCGCGAGGCCGTGCCGCTGCCCGCGCCCGGGCCCCGTCCGAAGCGGGTGCTCGTGGTCGGAGGGGGACCGGCCGGCCTGCAGGCGGCGGCCACCGCCGCGCAGCGCGGCCACCGGGTGACGGTGTTCGAGCGCTCGGCCGAGCCCGGCGGGCAGATCGCACTGGCGGCGACCGCGCCGGGCCGGGCCGAGCTGGGTGACCTGGTGCGCAACCTGCTCGCCGACTGCGCGCGGGCCGGGGTCGCGGTGCGCACCGGTGTCGCCGCGACGGCGGCTCTGGTGCGGGACGAGGCGCCGGACGCGGTGGTGCTCGCGACGGGCGCCCGGGCGCGGTTGCCGTCGTGGGCCTCGGGGTTGCCGCGGGTGGTGCACGCGCGGGACGTGCTGTCCGGGGTCGCGCCGTCGGGGGAGGTGGTGGTGGTCGACGAGGTCGGTTTCCACCCGGCGACGTCGGTGGCGGAGCTGCTGGCCCGGCGCGGCTGCCGGGTGACGCTGTCGACACCCGGGATGGTGGCCGGGCAGGACCTGGGGATCACCCTGGACCGGGAGATGTTCGCCCGGCGCGCGCACGGGCTCGGGATCGCGGAGCGGACGGACGAGATGGTGCTCGCGGCCGCCGCGACGGAGGATGGGGGTGTGGCGATGCGGGTCCTGACGCACACGACCGGTGAGACCAGGGAGGTCCGCTGCGACTGGGTGGTGTGCGCGACGCACCAGGACCCCGAGGACGACCTGTGGCGCTCCCTGCGCGACGCGCCGTTCCCGGTCCTGCGCGCGGGTGACTGCGTCACCCCGCGACGCGCCCACGCCGCGATCGTGGAGGGCCACCGCGCGGGGGTGTCGCTGTGACGGGTGTCGTGGGAGGCTCCGGGCGTGGTGATGATCAAGTGAGCGGGCGGGTGGCCCTCGTGACCGGGGCGGCGCGCGGCATCGGCGCGGCCGTCGTGCACCGCCTCGCCGGCGAGGGGTGGCGGGTCGTCGCGGTGGATGTCGGTGAGGACCTGCCCGGGGTGCCCTACCCGCTCGGCCGGCGGGAGCAGCTCGCCGAGGTGGCCGCGAAGTGGCCCGGCCAGGTTCTCGACGTCGTCGCCGACGTGCGGGACCAGCAGGCCCTCGACGGGGCCGTGGCCACCGCCGAGGGCGAGTTCGGGGGCCTGGACGCCGCCGTCGCCGCGGCCGCCGTCATGGCCGGCGGGCGGCCCCTGTGGGAGACCACCGATTCCGAATGGGAATCGCTCTTCGCCTCCGGCGTGGACGGTGTCTTCCACCTGGCCCGCGCGGCCGTCCCGGCCCTGCTGCGCCGGCCGCAGCCGCGCACCGGGCGGTTCGTCGCGCTCGCCTCGGCCGCCGCGCACACCGGCCTGTGGCGCCTGGCCGGCTACAACGCCGCCAAGCACGCCGTGGTCGGCCTGATCCGCGGCCTGGCGACCGACCTGCGCGGCACGGGCGTCACCGCCACGGCGGTCTCACCCGGCTCGACCCGCACCAGCATGCTCGACGCCACCGCCGCCCTCTACGACCTGGACGACGTCGAGGAGTTCGCCCAGCACCAGCTCGCCGAGCGCCTGCTGGAACCCGAGGAGGTGGCCGCCGCGGTGTGCTGGCTGTGCGGCCCGGACGCCGGCGCGATCACCGGCACGGTGGTGCACGCGGACGGGGGGTTCACGGCATGACGACACTGCGGCTCGACCCGTCCACCAAGGCGGTCGGCGGCGGGCGCGTCCTCGTCGGCGGTGCGCCCCTGCGGGTCATCAGGCTGTCCGCGACCGGCGCCCGCCTGTTCGCGGCCTGGTGCGACGGCGAACCGGTCGGCGACAAGCCCCACCACCGGCGCCTCGCCGACAAGCTGATCCTCGCCGGCATGGTCCACCCCGCCTACGACGACGCGAAGCTGACCCCGCAGGACGTCACGGTCGTCGTCCCGGTCCGCGACCACGCCGACCGGCTCGCCGGGCTCCTGCCGCACCTGGCCGAGGTGCGCGAAACCCTCGTCGTCGACGACGGGTCCGCCGTTCCGGTGCCGCACGCCGTCGACCGGCACCCGGTCCCGCGCGGGCCGGCCGCGGCCCGCAACACCGGCTGGCGCAAGGTCACCACCGAACTGGTCGCCTTCCTCGACGCCGACACCCGGCCGGAACCGGGCTGGCTCGAGCCGCTGCTGGCCCAGTTCGAGGACCCGGCCGTGGTGGCCGTCGCGCCCCGCGTGCGGAGCGAACCGGGTGCCGGCACGCTCTCCCGCTACGAGCGGTTGCGGTCCTCTTTGGACATGGGACCGGTCCCGGCCCAGGTCCGGCCGCGCGGCCGCATCACCTACCTGCCGACCGCCGCGCTGGTCGTGCGAACCTCGGCGCTGCAGGCGATCCACGGCTTCGACGAGGAGCTGCGCTTCGGGGAGGACGTCGATCTGATCTGGCGCCTCGTCGACGCCGGCGGCTCCGTGCGGTACGAGCCGCGGTCCGAAGTGGTCCACGCACCGCGCAGCACCTGGCGTGGCTGGCTCCAACAGCGGTACAGCTACGGCACTTCCGCCGGCCCGCTCGCCCGCCGACACGGCCGCAAGGCCCTGGCACCGGTCCGCGTGTCCGGCTGGACCGCACTGGCGTGGCTCGCGATCGCCGCGGGACGCCCGAAAACCGGTGCCGCGATCGCGCTCGCCACCGCCGCTTTGTTGCCGCGCAAGCTGAAACCACTCGACGTGCCGGCCGAGGAGGCCCTCGGCATCGCGCTGCGCGGGCACGTCGCGGCGGGCCGGTTCCTCGCCGACGCCCTCACCGGCGCGTGGGGCCCGGTCGCGGTCCCCCTGCTGGCGCTGTCCCGGCGGGGACGGCGCGTGCTCGCCCTGGCCTACGCCCGCCACCTCCTCGACTGGGCGCGCACCCGGCCGGACGTCGGCCCGGCGCGGTGGCTGCTGGCGCGCGCCGCCGACGACCTCGCCTACGGGGCCGGGGTGTGGCGCGGCTGCCTGGCCGAGCGGCAAGCCGGTCCGCTGATCCCGGACCTGGCCAACTGGCCCGCTCGCCGCCCACCAGCACCCTCGACGGAGGCGCTGCGCGGCGCGGACTCGATCCGGAAACGCCGGTGAACCTCGCCGACCTGGCCTGGCCCGAACTGGGCGAGCGCCGCCTGCTGGCCGTGCCGCTGGGCGCGGTCGAGCAGCACGGGCCGCACCTGCCGTACACGGTGGACACCGAGATCGCGGTCGAACTGTGCCGTCGTCTGGGGCAGGCGCGGCCGGAGGTGGTCGTCGCGCCCGCGCTGCCCTACGGTTCCAGTGGCGAGCACGCCGGTTTTCCGGGCACCCTCTCGATCGGTCAGGAAGCAACGGAACTCGTCGTGACCGAACTGGTGCGTTCCGCCGACGCGTTCGCCGGGGTGTTGCTGGTGTCCGCGCACGGTGGCAACGCGTTCCCCCTGCACCGGGCTGTGAAGCGGCTGCGGTACGAGGGGCGCAACGTGCGCGCGTGGAGCCCCGACGGCCCGGCCGACGACTCGCACGCGGGGCGGCTGGAGACGTCGGTGATGCTGGCGCTGCGGCCGGAATCGGTGCGGACGCAGCGGTTCGAGGCGGGCAACACCGCGCCGTTGCCGGAGTTGATCGGGCGGTTGCGCTCGGAAGGGGTGCGCGGGGTGAGCCCGAACGGTGTGCTGGGTGATCCGCGCGGGGCGAGCGCGGAGGCGGGGCGCGCCGCACTCAGCCGTTGGACGGAAGCTCTACTTGATGTTGCCGCAACGCTTGCCAGAGATGGCATCATGGAGCAGTCGGTGCATGAGACCCCTGTCACAAAGAGGTGATCGGTGTGAAGACCAAGGCCGCCGTCCTGCATTCCGCGGGCAAGCCGTTCGAGATCGAGGAGCTCGAACTCGACGGTCCACGCGAAGGTGAGGTCCTGATCAAGTACACGGCCGCCGGGCTGTGCCACTCCGACCTCCACCTGATCGACAACGACCTGGTGCCGCGGTTCCCGATCGTGGGCGGGCACGAGGGTTCCGGCATCATCGAGGACGTCGGGCCCGGCGTCACCAAGGTCAAGCCGGGCGACCACGTCGTCTGCAGCTTCATCCCGAACTGCGGCACCTGCCGCTACTGCGCCACCGGCCGGTCGAACCTGTGCGACATGGGTGCCACGATCCTCGACGGTGGCATGCCGGACGGCAGCTTCCGCTTCCACCGCGGCGGCACCGATTACGGTGCGATGTGCATGCTGGGCACGTTCTCGGAGCGGGCCACGATCTCGCAGCACTCCGTGGTGAAGGTCGACGAGTGGCTGCCGCTGGAGACCGCGGTGCTGGTCGGGTGCGGGGTGCCGACGGGCTGGGCGTCGGCCAACTACGCCGGCGGGGTGCGCGCCGGCGACACGACGGTCATCTACGGCATCGGCGGGATCGGGATCAACGCCGTGCAGGGCGCGGCGCACGCCGGTGCCGCGAACGTGATCGCGGTCGACCCGGTGGCGTTCAAGCGGGAGAAGGCGCTCGAACTCGGCGCGACCCACGCGTTCGCGACGGCCGCCGAGGCCGCGGAGAAGGTCGCGGAGCTGACCTGGGGCCAGATGGCGGACCAGGCGCTGATCACCGTGGGCACCGTGGAAGAGGACGTCGTCACCGACGCGTTCAACGTGGTCGGCAAGGGTGGCACCGTCGTGATCACCGGGCTGGCTAACCCGGAGAAGCTGACGGTGCACCTGTCGGGCGGCGTGATGACCCTGTTCGAGAAGACGGTCAAGGGAACGCTCTTCGGGTCGGCCAACCCGCAGTACGACATCCTCCGGCTGCTTCGCCTGTACCAGGCGGGGCACCTGAAGCTGGACGAACTCGTGACGAAGCGGTACTCGCTCGAGGAGGTCAACGAGGGCTACCAGGACCTGCGTGACGGCAAGAACATCCGCGGGGTGATCACGCACGCGGCCGACTGAGGCCGGTTCTTCGGGTTTCGTGCTCCGGCTCCGGCTCCGGGCCCGGAGCCGGAGCCGGGCCGGGGTTGGGGTTGGTCCGGCCTGGTTCGCGGGCCGGGCCGGGTCGGTTCGCAGGGCTGGGGCTGGGTCGGTGGGCCGGGTCCGGGGCTGGTCCGGCTCGTTCACTGGTGCCGGTCCGGCTCGCTCGCGGTGCCGATCCGGTTCGTTCGCGGACGGGTCCGACCGGATCGCGGGTTCGGCGCCCGGCTCCGGTCCGGCTCGGTTCTGGTCCGGAGGGCTGAGGTCGGTTTCTCGGGTTCGGCTGGTTCAGTGAGGGCGGAGGCCTGTTGGCCTCCGCCCTCACTGTGTTTCCGTGGCCGTGGCCGTGGCCGTGGCCGTGCTGCCCGGCTGCGAGTCGAGGGCGCTCACTGGGCGATGGTGGTCGGGTGAACGGTCCATTCATCGCCGCGCGGTTGGCGCCTCCGCGAACGGGCGAGCCGGTGGGCGTGTGGTGAACTCACGGGTGGATCGTTCGTGCGCTCACGGGTGGATCGTTCGTGCGCGCACGCCGGGGTCCAGTCGATGGCGGTGTGGATGGGCCACTCGCGTCTTGGCCGGAGGGCTGGTCGTGGCCGTGCGAGAGGGACATTCGCGCCGCGGCGCAAGGGGCGAGCGGCGCCTGCCCGCCTCGCGCACTGGTCAGCGCCCCCGCGCAAGAAGCGAACGGCGCCCCCTCGCCTCGACTGATCAGCGGCACGGCCCCGCCTACCTCGCACACTGACACGGTCCCGCCTACCTCGCACATTGGTCAGCGGCGCGGCCCACCTGCCTCAACACATGATCAGCGGCACGATCTCACCCGCCTCATGCGCGGATCAACGCCGTCCCCACCGCCCTCCCCACCCGCCGGGCCATCCTGACCAACGCCCCACCCACGACCGACACCCGCCAACGCCACCCGCCACCCCGGAACACTGATCAACCACCGCACCGGATAGACCATCCAGCCCAACCTCGTGCGACGTTCGGCTGTGTTCGCGTCACAGTTCAGTGGCATGAGACTGTCATCCGGTCACAGAGATACCCCCTGGCGGCTACGGATCGTTGACCCTGCCTCCCCGGATTCCTATCGTGACCGCGATCAACGTGGATCTCGGAAGGACTACTCCATGGCGCTTCAACGTCGATCGCCCGCGGACGGGGACGGGGCTCCGGCCCTGGAACGGCGCCGGTTCCTGGGATACCTCCTCGCGGCGCCCACCCTCGCGGTCGCGGCGCGGCTCGGCGGTGACCTCGCCTCCCCGGCGCCCGCCGACGCCGCCATCCCCACCCTCCCCGGCCCCGCCGACATCCTCGACCTCGGCGACGCCCTCACCCTGGCCGCGATGCCGACCTCCAACCTCATCGCGATCCAGCTCAACCGTGACGACACGGTCTCCTTCGCGGTGCCCCGCGCCGAGGTCGGCCAGGGCATCACCACCACCGTCGCCATGCTCATCGCCGAGGAGATGGACCTCCCGCTGAGCAAGGTGGGCGTCAACCTCGCCGACGCGCGCCCCGAACTGGTCTTCAACCAGCTCACCGGCGGCTCCAACTCGGTCCGCTCCCTCTACAACCCGGTCCGCACCGCGGCCGCCATCGCGCGCGCCCGCTTGCTGGCCACCGCCGCCGAGCAGTGGAAGGTCGACGCCGCCACGCTCACCACCCGCGACGGTGTCGTCCGCTCGGCTTCCGGGCTGACCGCGTCCTACGGCTCGCTCGCCGAGGCCGCCGCCTCGTCCCGCACCGAGGAAACCACCGCGACCCTCAAGAAGACCTCCGAGTTCCGCATCATCGGCAAGCCCACGACCCGCATCGACGCGCTCGACGCGGTCACCGGGCGCAAGCAGTTCACGATGGACCTGCAGGTCCCGAACGCCAAGCCGACCATGGTCTGCCGCCCGCCCACGATCAACGGCACGGTCAAGGCCGTCCGCAACCTCGCCGAGGTCAAGGCGATGCCGGGCGTCACCGACGTCGTCACCGTCTCCTCCGGCGTCGCCGTCCGGGCCGAGACCTTCGGCCAGTGCATCGACGCCGTCCGAGCGCTCAAAGTGGACTGGGGTCCGGGCACAGTGGACGGTGAGTCCGACGCCAGTGTCGAGGCGAAACTGCGCGCCGCCGCCCTCCCGCTCGCCGTGCCGCCGGTGCTGACCCAGTCCATCGACGCCGAGTTCGTGTTCGCCTTCGCCAGCAACAGCGCGCTCGAGACCAACTGTGCCATCGCCGACGTCCGCGCCGACCGCGCCGAGATCTGGTCCGGCCTGAAGTCCCCGATCGTCGCGCAGGAACAGATCGCGACCATGCTCGGACTGCCCATCCCGGCGGTCAAGGTGCACGTCGTCACCGGCGGCGGTTCGTTCGGGCGCAAGCTGTTCGGTGACGCGGCGCTGGAGGCCGCGGAGATCTCGAAGAAGATGGGCAAGCCGGTCAAGCTCATGTGGCACCGCGCCGACGACGCCCGCCACGGCCGCACGCACCCGATGTGCATCTCCCGCGTCCGGGTCAACCACGCCCTGGGCAACGTCGTCAGCTACGAGCAGCGGCACACCAGCGTCACCACCGACTTCGGGCACGGCCTCGGCGAGATCCTCACCGCGGTCGCGGCGAAGCTGCCGGTCGGCGACATCGGGTTCTCCCAGACGGTGTTCATGCTGTCCACCTCGATGCCCTACAACTTCGGCGCCACCACCCAGCTGCTCAACGAGGTGCCGCTGAAGTTCCACACCGCGAGCATGCGCAACGTTTACTCGCCCAACGTGGTCTGCGCGCGCGAGCTGATCGTCGACCAGCTCGCCGCGAAGATGGGCCAGGACCCGCTGACGTTCCGCCGGAACTTCATCAAGGACGACCGCATCCGCAAGGTCCTGGACAAGGTCGCCGAGGTCGGCAACTGGGGCCGGAAGATGCCCGCCGGCACGGCTCAGGGCATCGCGCTGCACCACGAGTACAAGAGCGTCAGCGCCGTCCTGATGGAGATCGACTGCCGCCCGGAGACGGTGAACCGCAAGATCCGCAACGGTGTCGCCGGCCCGCGCGTCACCAAGGCGGTCGCGGTCGTCGACGCCGGCCTGCCGATCAACCCGCGGGGCCTGGAGGCGCAGACGATCGGCTGCGTCAACGACGGCATCGCCCTCGCGCTCACCTCGAGCCTGCACATCGACCAGGGCCTGCCGCTGGAAGCCAGCTGGGACAACTACTTCTACACCCGGCAGTGGAACACGCCGCCGGAGATGGAGGTCGTGGTCATGCCCGCCACGACGGGCGAACCGGGTGGCGCCGGTGAGCTCGCCGTCGCCAGCTCGTTCGCCGCGGCCGCCTGCGCCTACGGTCGCGCGGTGGGCAAGATGCCGACCCGCTTCCCGATCAACCACGGCACGCTCAGCTTCGAGCCGAAGCCGAAGGTGCCGCCGGTGCCCGAATCGCCGGTCGACGGCCTGTCCTACACGTTCTGAGGAGCCCGCGTTGTCCCAACACACTTTCACCGTCAACGGCAAGCGGGTCACCGTCGACGCCGACGACAAGGTCCGCCTGCTGTGGGTGCTGCGCGACCTGCTCGGCATCACCGGTCCCAAGTACGGCTGCGGTATCAACGTCTGCAAGGCGTGCACGAGCCACATCAACGGCAAGGCGTTCAACCCGTGCTCGGTGCCGGTGTCGGCGATCGGGCCGGACGACGAGATCACCACGATCGAAGGTCTGGCCGACCCGGCCACCGGTGAGCTGCACCCGATGCAGGAGGCCTGGCTCGACCGGGACGTCGCGCAGTGCGGGTACTGCCAGCCCGGTCAGATCATGGCGGCCATCGCGAAGGTGAAGCAGGCCCGCAGCGAGGGCCGGGAGATCAGCGACGCCGATTTCGAGGAGATCCGCAACATCTGCCGCTGCGGCACCTACTCGCGCATCCGCGAGGCGGTGAAGAGCGCCGCCGCCAAGATGTAACGCAGTCGCGCGCAGCGCGTCCGTTGAGGGCGGCGGTGGGTGACGGGTGGGCGTAAGGCAGTCGCGCGCAGCGCGTCCGTTGAGGGCGAGGCGAGCGACAGGTGTGCGTGACGCAACTGCGGCAAAAAGCCCCGCAACCTTCCGCGGTTGCGGGGCTTTTCCGCGCGGTTGGGCGACGTTGGACACTTTCGTGTTAGATGTCCACTCGCGAGCCCCAGCCCTCGACGGGGAGGACGGACATCTCATGCGATACACGGGCCCCGATCCCGCGGTGGCCGGCCTGGCCGGCCGCGCACTGCCGCGGTTGCCGGAGATGACCAAGGCGACCTACGAGCAGATCCTCGAGGAAATGGCTGTCTACCGCGAGGAGCGGTTCGTCTCGCACGCCGACCTGTTCGCCTCGTGCCGGGACAACCTGCAGTTCCTCGTCCGCGCCCTGTCCGAATCCGGCGTGCCGGACCTGTCGAAGGCCCGCGCCACCGGCCGCGAGCGGGCGCTGATGGGCGCCCCGCTGCCGGAGCTGCTGCGCGCGTTCCGCATCGGGTTCACCGAGGTGTGGCAGTGCTTCGTCGAGCTGACCACGCCGTCGCAGGACCTCGCGACGCTGGTGCCGGCCACCACCGCGATCTGGGACCTGATGGACGACTACATCGAGGAGCTGACCTCGACCTACCGCACGACGATGGCCGAGATCAGCCGTACCCGGCAGAACCGGAGGCTGGCGCTGGTGGAGGCGCTGTTCGCCGGCGGCAACGCCACCGACGGCACGCTGTGGGACATCGCGCGGATGCTCGACCTGCCGCTGGAGGGCACGTTCGTCGTGGTGGCCGCGGAGACACCCGGGCTGGGCCAGGAGGCGTTGCCGCTGATCGAGGTCCGGTTGCGGGAGGCGAACCACGCCTCGGCCTGGCGGCTCACCCCCGAGCTGCAGATCGGCGTGGTGTCGCTGCGCGACACCGGACCGGTGCTGGACCTGCTGCGGGAGGACTGCCGCGGCCGGGCCGGGATGAGCCCGGTGTTCACCGGCCTCGGCGACACCGCGCGGGCACTGCACCTGGCGCGCGTGGCGCTGTCCAGCCTGCCGGCGGGGACGAAGGACGTGGCCCGGTTCAACGAGTCGCCGCTGGCGGGGCTGGTGGCGAGCGACCCGGAGGCGTCGGCGCAGCTGGCCGGTCAGGTGCTGCGGCCGATCCTGGAGTTGCCGGGGGAGGAGGGCAACGTGCTGCTGCTGACGCTGCGCGCCTGGTTCGACTGCGGCGGGTCCACGAAGGCGATCGCCGAGCGCGTCTACTGCCACCCCAACACGGTGCGGCACCGGTTGAAGCGGATCGCGGACGTGCTGGGCCGGTCGCTGAGCGACCCCTCGGACATCGCGGAGCTGGGAACGGCGCTGCGGGCACTGGCCATGTTCGGTGACAGCGCCCGCAGAGCCGTGCGGAACTAGCCGAGCTTCTTGCCCGTCGCCTTGGTGAACGCCTTCGCGCCGGCCCGGTCGACGGCCGCCTTCACCCCACCGAAGATCGCCCCCTGCAGCACCGCCGCGATGAGGACCTCCTTGGTGGAGAAGTCCGGCGATGTGGCCTCCGGGGCGTCGTCCTCACCGGTCGCCGCCTTCCAGGCCTGCTTGAACAGCACCCCGGCGAGCACCCCGCCGAGCGCGCTCACGGCCAGGCTCAGCGGTTTGTACAGCAGTTTCATCCCGTCACCTCTCCACAGTGGACCCGGCTGCACCCGGCCGGGTACCCAGCGTTCCGGTCACCGACACTCGGCCGTTGTGCGGCGGGGTCGAGGGGCGTACCTTGGCGCGATACTTCGCCGGGAGGGTTGGGCTGGTGGTCAGGGGCAAGGTCGTCCGGTTCGACGAGATGCGCGGGTACGGGTTCGTGGCGCCGGAAGGGGGTGGCGAGGACGTCTTCATGCACGTCAACGATCTCGACGTGGACAAACGGCTGATCACACCCGGTGTGGTCGTCGAGTTCACGGTCGAGGACGGCGACCGCGGGCTCAAGGCGTCGGGCATCCGGCTGGTGCGCCGGAGCGGTGACGACGAGGGCGAGGACCCGTACTCGGCGCGCGACTTCCGCGAGGAGCTGACGGAGGCGCTGCTCACCGGCGTCCCGACGCTCACCGCCGAGGAGGTGCTGCGGGTCCGCCGCTGCGTCCTCGAGCTGGTCCGCGACCACGGGTGGCTCGGCGGTTGAATGTTTCGCCGACCAGGTCGCGGGCACACGAACGGGCATGAAGGCTGTCACCTGGCACGGCAAGCGTGACGTCCGCGTCGAGGACGTCCCGGACCCGAAGATCGAGGAACCCACCGACGCGGTCGTGCGGATCACCTCGACCGGCATCTGCGGCTCCGACCTGCACCTGTACGAGGTGCTCGGCCCGTTCATGGGCGAGGGCGACATCCTCGGGCACGAGCCGATGGGCATCGTCGAGGAGGTCGGCTCCGCGGTGCCCAACCTCAAACCGGGTGACCGGGTCGTGGTGCCGTTCAACATCTCCTGCGGCCACTGCTTCATGTGCGACCAGGGCCTGCAGTCGCAGTGCGAGACCACCCAGGTCCGGGACAAGGGCAAGGGTGCCGCGCTGTTCGGCTACACCAAGCTCTACGGACAGGTGCCCGGCGGGCAGGCCGAGTACCTGCGCGTCCCGCAGGCCCACTACGGCCCGGTGAAGGTGCCCGAAGGTCCCGCCGACGAGCGGTTCGTGTACCTCTCCGACGTCGTGCCCACCGCGTGGCAGGCCGTCGACTACGCCGGCATCCCCCGCGGCGGCAGCGTCGTGGTGTACGGGCTCGGGCCGATCGGGCAGATGTGCTGCCGCATCGCCCGGCACCGGGGCGCCGGGCAGGTGATCGGCGTCGACCTGGTGCCCGAGCGGCTGGCGCTCGCGGAGCGGTACGGGGTCACCGCGATCGACGCCCGCGTTGAGAAGGACGTTCCCGGCGCGGTGCGGGAGAGGACCGCCGGCCGGGGCGCCGACTCGGTGATCGACGCGGTCGGCATGGAGGCGCACGGCGCGCCGCTGGGCAAGCTCGCCCACCAGATGGTCGGGCTGCTGCCGGACCAGGTCGCCGCGCCGCTGATGGAGAAGGGCGGCGTGGACCGGCTCGCGGTGCTGCACCAGGCCATCGCCACGGTCCGCCGCGGCGGCACGATCTCGCTGAGCGGTGTCTACGGCGGCATGCTCGACCCGCTGCCGATGATGGAGCTGTTCGACAAGCAGATCCAGTTGCGGATGGGCCAGGCCAACGTGCGGCGGTGGATCGACGACGTGTTGCCGCTGGTCACCGACGACGCCGACCCGCTCGGCGTGGCGGACCTGGCGACCCACAAGCTGCCGCTGGAGGACGCGCCGCGCGCCTACCGGATGTTCCAGCAGAAGCAGGACGGGGCGATCAAGATCCTCCTTCAGCCTTCGGTGTGACGGAGGCGGCACGCCCGGATTTCCGGACAGCGGAGCGTAGCCCCGGATGATCACCCGGCTATGATCTGGCTCCCTGGGATTGTCCAGCAGCGTGGCACCCGTGTTCGAAGCAACTCCACTGCAGGAGCCGTACACGCATGTCCACCCGCCGGAAGCCGGACCCCCTGTCCGACCTGCCCGCAGGTCAGAGCGCCGACCAGGTCGGGATGTACCACTGGGACGTGCGTGCCGGGACGTGGACGTGGTCGTCGGAGATCTACCTCATGTACGGCTACCAGCCCGGCTCCGTGGACCCGAGTCTGGACCTGGTCACCAAGCACGGCCACCCGACCGACCGGCGCCAGCTCGCCGCGGTGTTCGAGGACGCGCGCCGCACCGGTGAGCCGTTCAGCGCGCAGCACCGCATCCTCGCCGCCGACGAGAGCACCCGCGCGGTGGTCGTGGTCGGCGATGTCGACGAGGAGGGCGGCGAGCCCGCCGGGGTGCACGGCTACTACGTCGACCTGACCACCGCCCGCATCCGCGAGGCCGAACAGCTGTCCGAGCTGGCCGGCGAGGCCGCCGGGCTGCAGCGTGCGATGGCCTCGCGCGCCACGATCGAGCAGGCCAAGGGCATGATCATGCTGGCCTACGGGCACGACTCGAAGGCCGCGTTCGAGCTGCTCATCCGCGTGTCCCAGCAGAGCAACACCAAGCTGCGCGACCTCGCCGACCGCCTGGTCGACGCGGTCCAGGCCGCCGGTGCCCCGCAGGCGCAGTCGCGGGACCTCCTTGAAACGGTTCTGGCGCGGTTGTCGGTGTCGGCGGACGTGTAACCCGGTCGTCTCGAGGTACCCGGTCGGGGATCGGGTGAAAGGAGACGTACCGAAATGAGCACGATCACCGAGTCCGTGGATGTCGACGTCGACGTTCGCACCGCGTACAACCAGTGGACGCAGTTCGAGTCCTTCCCCGAGTTCATGGAAGGCGTCGAGCAGATCCGCCAACTCGACGACACGCACACGCACTGGGTGACGAAGATCGGCGGCGCGAAGCGCGAGTTCGACGCCACCATCACCGAGCAGCACCCCGACGAGCGGGTGGCGTGGCGGTCGGACAACGGCCCGAACCACGCCGGGGTCATCACCTTCCACCGCATCGACGACCGCAAGACCCGGGTCACGGCCCAGATGGACATCGACCCGGAGGGGTTCGTCGAGAACGTCGCCGACAGGCTGGGCATCCTGGACCGTCGCGTGCACGGTGACATGGAGCGCTTCAAGGCGTTCATCGAGAAGCGCGGGGGCCAGGAGACGGGCGCCTGGCGGGGCGACGTGGACCGCCCCGGCAACTGATGGCCACCCGCACGAAGCGCGACGCCGCCGGGTTCGTGCCGGACAGCCGCTCGCTGGACCGGCTCCGCTCGGCGGCGCGCGGGTGCGAGGGATGCGACCTGTTCCGCAACGCCACCCAGACGGTGTTCGGGGCCGGCCCGGCGCCCGCGAAGGTTCTGATGCTGGGTGAGCAGCCGGGGGACAAGGAGGACGTCGCGGGCGAGCCGTTCGTCGGCCCCGCGGGACGGTTGCTGGACCGGGCGCTGGAGGAAGCGGGCGTCGACCGCGGGCAGGTGTACGTGACCAACGCGGTGAAGCACTTCAAGTTCGTGCCGGCGGAACGGGGCAAGCAGCGGATCCACAAGAAGCCGTCCCGCGGGGAGATCGTCGCGTGCCGGCCGTGGCTGCTCGCCGAGTTGGAGGCGGTGCAGCCGGAGGTGGTGGTGTTGCTGGGCGCCACCGCGGCTTCCTCCCTGATGGGCCCGGCCTTCAAGGTGACCGCCCACCGCGGCGAGCTGCTCCCCGCGCCGGACGAGTTCTCCGGACGACCGGAAAACGTGCTGGCGACGGTGCATCCTTCGTCGGTGCTGCGGGCGCCCGACCGGGACGAGGCCTACGCCGCCCTGGTGGCCGACCTGCGAGCCGTACCCGCGTAGCCCGCGCGGAAGCGCCCTGCCCTCAAAGGAGCTGGGTGGTCATCCCGTCGCCTGAGGCCGTCAGATCACTGTGAGCCAGGCCCGCACCCTGCGCCGGGTCCGGCGGCCGAAAGACCAAAGCGTGCGGGCCTGGCTCACAGTGATAGGCCTCGATGCAGGCGACGGGATGACCACCCAGCGACCACCTACCCAAGGCGAGCCGACAACGCTCCCCGGTCATCCCGGAGCCTGCCCGTCCGGCGAGGACATCTTTTGATCTTTTTCTTTGGCCTTCGGCCAGGGCGCCTACGGCGCTGAGTGGTCGCCTTGGGTGCCGACCTCCCCCGCCCCCTCCGGGTGGAGTGTTTTCGGTCGCCAAGCAGGCGTGTCAAGGCGGGAAAGAGTACCTTGACACGCCTGATCGGCGACCAAGGCGGGCTGGGGATCGGGGGCGGGAGAGGTCTGGGGACGTCGCACCTCGCCTCGCGTCGCCGGGCGCGTGGGGGTGCGGGGAGGTCTGGGAAGGCCGCACCTCGCCTGGCGTTGCCGGCCGGCGGGAGGTCTGGGGAGGCCGTGTGCCGGCTTGCGTTGTCGGCCGGCGGGAGGTCTGGGGAGGTCCCCGGGGCGGTTTCCGTTGCCGGGCGCGGGATCAGGGATGAACGGTCCCCCGGAAGGTGCCCCTCGCCGGGGGCGAGGCGGGTGGTGCGGGCCTGGCCGGGGGCGAGGGGCTTGTCCGGGAAGGGCGGGTATCGGCGAATCCGAATCCGCGAATCGCATCGGGCGCCGGTCAGGTGTGCCGCTTGCTCAGCCCGTCCCGGATCTTGTCGATCAGCCCGGCGCCGGGGTCGAGGATGAGGTTCATCGGCGGGCGGTCCGGCGCGCTCGGGTGCGGGCGGGTCGGCGCCATCTTCTTCGCGCGCTCGACCTTGTCACCCAGGTCGAGCAGCTCCTCGGGCGAGCAGGCGGACTGGAGCTTGGGCAGCAGGTCCTTCTCCTCGTCCTCGATGTGGTGCCGGATGTCGTCCATCAGCTGGCGCAGCAGCTCGTCGAAGCGCGGTTCGGTCGCCGGGATGTTCTCCAGCTGCTTCATGACCTCTTCGGCCTCGGCGTGCTCCTCCAGTTCGTGGTCGGCGAGTTCGTCCCCGTTCTCGAGGTACTTGCGCGCCGCCGGGTACATGTACTGCTCCTCGGCGACGGAGTGGCGCACGAGCTCGGCGATCACGTGGTCGGCCAGGTTCCGCCGGTGCTCGGGAGTCCCGGTTCCGGACTCCAGTTCGGTGAACACGCGTTCCACGTGCCGGTGATCGGAGATGATCACCGAGATCAGGTCCGGTTTGTCGGTGGCGGTCATCGTGGCTCCGTTTCGGTTCGGTACGGATTCCACCCGTCCACTACCCAGCCGAGGGAGCCTCAACCCTACGGATGACCGGTCAGGCGCACCGAGAAGTTGTCGAACGTCATCGGCAGGGGGCGGCCGGGCGCGGGCTTCGGGGAGGAGTCCACTGTGTAGTCGCGGTCCCGGATCAGCGCGGCCAGCACCGTCGAAACCGTGAACAGCACCAAGTTCTTCGCCGGGCACCCGGCGGGCCCGGCGCTGAACGGCACGAGCGCCGGCTCCCGCTGCGCCCGCCCGTCCAGCCAGATCTCCGGCACGAAACTGTGCGCGTACGGCAACCGGGAGTCATCACGGTGGAACAGCGGCGTGAACACCAGCAGGCCCGTCCCGGACGGCACCCGGTGACCGTTCCAGTCCAGTTCCTTCGTCGTGTCCCTCAGGATCGCCGGCGTCGTCGGCCACAGCCGCACGGTGTCCAGCACGCACGCGCGCAGGTAGCCCAGCCCGTCACCGGACGCGATGTCCTGCCGGGCCTGTTGCCGCTGGGCGGGGTGTGTGGCCAGCAGTGCCAGCGTCCGGAACGTCACCATCCCGGCCGCGTCGAACGCGAACAGCCAGTGCCCGATCTGGGCGGCCACGTCTTCGCCGGCGCCGAGGCCGCCGGCGAGGCCGTCCGACGGCGCCCGCGCGAGCAGCGACCGCACCCGGCCGAGGAACTCCTCCCGCGACCGGCGCCGCCGCGGCAGCAGGTAGGACCAGTTCGCCGCGCGCCGCAGCCGGCCCAGCAGGTCCGTCGTCACCTGGTCGTCGCGGGCGTGGTCCCCGAAGACGATCCGCCGCACCATCCGCCACCACACCGGCGCGAACGCGTCCCACCCGAGCGGTCCCGGCCCCAGGGTGGCGAACTCCTCGGCCGCCTTCGCCGCCACCGAGGGCGCCAGGTGGTGCGTCGGGCGGCTCGTCTCCAGCGCGCGCTCGTTCCACTCCCGGCGCCGGTCGCGGTCCCGCCCGTCGGAGATCAGCACGCCGTGCGGCTGGAACTGGGACAGCGCGGCCTTCTTCTCCAGATTCGCCGGCGTGAACGGCTCGGGCGACTCCGCCAGCACGCGCCCGACGTCGTCGGGGGAGAGCACCAGCGCGAACGACCGGCCGGGCACCGCCAGCCGCAACAGCCCGTCGCCGTGCTCGGCTCGCAGCTTCTGCAACGTCCGCACCGCCGAGGCGTCCGCCTGCAGCTTCTCCAGCACGGTCAGCACACGCGGGCGCCGCTTGATGACGCCACCGGCGAGCGTCGGCCCGACGACCCCGGCGAACACCTGCGCGGTCTCCGCCACCGAGGCCGCCGGCAGCCCGCTCATCGGGTCACCAGCGCCGCGATCCGGTCCAGGGCGTGCTTCGCCTCCGGGATGTTCGCGATCATCCACGCGTGGAACATCCCGCCGTACTCCCAGTACTCCAGCGGCACCCCCTGCTCGGCCGCTTTGTGGTACAGGTTGCGCGAGTCGGCGAGCAGCACGTCCCGGGTGCCGATGAAACAGCTCAGCGCACCCAGCCCGCGCAGGTCCCCGTTGATCGGGCTGACCAGCTCGTTCGCCGGGTCGAGGCCGCCGGCGTAGAGGCGCCCGGCCTCGCGCAGACCGGTGACGCCCAGGTACGGGTCGTGCCGGTCGTACTCGGGCAGCGACGGGTCGGTCATCGTGATGTCCAGCCACGGCGACAGCATCACGATCTCCTTCGGCTGCGGACGGCCCTCGTCGCGCAGGGCCCGCGCCAGCACCAGCGACAGCCCGCCGCCGGCGGAGTCGCCCATCAGGACCTGGTCCCGCGGGGCGACGTTCCCCAGCACCTCCTTGTAGGCGGCGTGGATCGTCGACAACGTGTCGTCGTAGTGGCTGCCGGGAGCCAGCGGGTACAGCGGCGCGGTGACGGTGCAGCCGGTGCGGGCGATCAGCCGGGCGAAGAACTTCCAGTGGTCGCCCTGGATCTGGTGCACGTACGCGCCGCCGTGGAAGTACAGGACGTGCCGCGCGGTCGCGTTCGCCCTCGGCCGCAGCGTGTACACCGGGTGGCCGTGCACCTCGGTGCGGTCGATGTCGACGTGCTTGCGCACCGCGACCGGCGGCAGCGCGTTCTCCCGCTGCTGTCGCGGCCCGGTGCTCTTGTGCAGGGCGTCCACGTCGGTGAACGTGCGCTTGCGCCCCGTCAGGAGCATCTGCGCGATCAGCAGTTTCGCGTGCAGGCTGGTGTTCCCGATCACCGAGCCCGGTTACCCCTGCTGCCCGGGCGTGAAACTCACACCAGTTTCCGCGGGAACGTGCGGTGCCAGTTACGGGAGAACACCCGGTTCGGGCCGTCGAACCCGTCGACGGTCGCGTGCAGCACGAACTCCGTCGGCGTGCAGGACAGGACCGTGTGGGTGTCGGTGCGGGCTTCCCAGTCGCCGCGGGCGAACGTGATGCTCCACTTCGTCTCGCCACGCACCGAGGAGAAGTCGTCGGCGACCGAGCTGTAGCACTCGTACGCCCGCCGCGACACCTCGAGATCGATGTCGTCCAGCCGCGTGGTCCCGGAGTCCTTCACGATCTCCAGCGCCGAGCGGTACTCGACGAGGTCCCGCGACACCGTCCAGCGCTGCTCACCGGGACGCACCTGCGTGGTGGTCATCGGCGGCGCGCCTTCCGGCTCGCCGAACACCATGCCGGTCACCTCGTCGGACTCCCGGATCGGGCGCACCGGCAGGCACAGCGAACTGCCCTTCGGGTAGACGGTCAGCAGCGCCGGTTCCGGCGGGGGCCACGCCAATGGCCAGTACGAAGTGGACAGCGACAACCGGATGCGGTGACCCGGCGGGAAGGCCTGGGCGACACCGTTGAGCTCGATCTCCACCTGGTACCACCGGCCCGGCTCCAGGGGCTCGGGCTCGTCGTGGCCGTCCCGGTGGGTCAGGTTCAGCAGACCGTAGGTCACGCGGGTCGCGCGCCCGTCCGGCTGCACGTCGGACAGCCGCGCGGCGACCATCGCCACCGGCTTGTCCACGGACAGCTCCAGCCGCACCTTGGGGGCGCCGAGGATCTCGCACGTCTCGGTCAGCTCGTCGCCGTCGAACACCAGCGACCCGCCGTCCTCCTCGCGCTGGTCGTAGGGCAGATCCGGCGGCGCGTTGTAGGAGGCCCACTTGCCGGCGAACTGGCCCACCGACAGCGGCGACTCGACCTGCAGCCGGGCGTCGGGCACCTCCTCGTCGCGGCGCGCGATCCGGTGCGGCGCCAGGGGGTAGGTGCGCCAGTCGATGTGCGGCGAGGGCAGTTGCGGCTCGCCGACCCACCGCCCGGGACGCTCCTGGTAGGACGTCGAGGGCGGCACGCTGTCCTGCATCCAGGCCAGCAGCATCGGGCCGTCCATCACGCCGTTGTCGCGGTCCTTGAGCCAGTGGTCCCACCAGCGCACGACCTCCTGCAGGTACCCGATCGCCGGGCCGGGTTCGCCCAGGTGCGGGTACTTGTGCGACCACGGCCCGATCAGGCCCTTGCGCGGCACGGACAGGTGGGACAGCACGCGCGTCACCGCGTTGGAGTAGCCGTCGGCCCATCCGCTGGAGGCCAGCACCGGCACCTGCACGTCGCTGTAGTTCTCGCACACCGACGCGTGGCGCCAGTACTGGTCGCGGTGCTGGTGCTCCAGCCAGGTGTCCACCCACGGGCCGACACCCTCGATGCGCTCGCGCCACATGTCGCGCCAGCGGTCCCCGACCAGGGCCGGGTCCGGCGGCAGCGTGCTGTGGGCGAACATCGTCCCGGCCTCGCCGAGGTTGTCCGACAGCATGCAGCCGCCCATGTAGTGGAAGTCGTCGGAGTAGCGGTCGTCGGTGAACGACGAGATCACGATCGCCCGCAGGCTCGGCGGTTTCCGGGCCGCCACCTGCAGGGCGGCGAACCCGCCCCAGGAGATGCCCATCATGCCGGTGCGGCCGTCGCACCACGGCTGGTCGGCCAGCCACGCCAGGACGTCCTCGGCGTCGAGCTGCTCCTGTTCGACGTACTCGTCGGTCAGGACCCCTTCCGACTCGCCCGTGCCGCGCAGGTCCACGCGCACGCAGGCGTACCCGTGGCCGGCGAGGTACGGGTGGTGGACCGAGTCACGGACCGCGGTGAGGTCGCGCTTGCGGTACGGGATGTACTCGAGGATGCCCGGCACGGGTTCGTCCTCCGCGGACACCGGCCGCCAGATCTTCGCGGCCAGGCGCGTGCCGTCCGACACGGGGATCCAGACGTGCTCTTCCTGGGTGATCTCGTACGGCAGGGAGCGGACCTCCCGCATATCCGATCAAACCTCCTGGAACTCGAACTTCAGCGCGTCGGTCGTGCGCCGGTACTTGTCCTTGAGCTCGGCCTCGGTGTCCGCACCGACGTAGACGAACGCCAGTTCGTAGCTGTAGCTGTCCTGGGCATCCATTTCGGACAGACGCTGGCCCTCGGCGGGCACGATGTCCACGTCCACGCCGGGGATCTCCCGCTGCAGCCGCTCGATCTCCTCGCCCGTCGGGATGCGCGTGACGACGCCGTCCTCGAAGCGCCGGTAGTACCACTTCGCCGCGATCCGGTACTCGCCCTTGTCGTGCGGCATCTTCGGGCGGCGGCCCAGGCCCAGCTCGATCATGTTGTAGTGGTCGGGGACGCCGTCGACGTTCTCGAACATCTCGGCGTGCGACTGCGAGTGCCGCGGGTTGATCTCCAGCAGTTTCACGTCACCGGTGTCGGGCCGGCAGAAGAACTCGATGGAGAAGGTGGAGTTGTTCAGGCCGATCTGCTCGATGACCTTCTTGGAGACGTCCAGCATCTTCTCCACGACCGGCTCGGGCAGCTGCGAGGGGTACTGGTGGCGCAGGAACGACGAGCTGTCCGGGTAGTTCAGCGAGTCCAGCGCGCCGTAGACGACGACCTCGCCGTCGTACACGAAACCCTCGGTCGCGGCCTGCTGGCCGGTCATCTCCTCCTCGGCGAGCGCGGCGAGCGCGCCGGCGTCGGCCACCTCGGGCGGGATGTCGACGCCCGACACCTGGTCCAGGATGTACTGGAACGGCTTCCCGACGCGCCCGATCCCGGCGCGGATCTCCTCCACCGCCTCCCGGAAGTCCTGCTCGTCCTTGACGTGGAAGGCCAGCTCGGACGAGAACGACTTGACCGGTTTGAGCCACATCGGGAACGACACGTCCTCGGGCGGCTTGGGGTCGCCCTCGAGGTCGACCAGCGCGAAGTTCGGGATCGCGTCGGTGACCTTCCGCTGCTCGAGGCGGCTCCAGTACTTGTGCTCGCACTTGAGCACGCCCTCCAGGTTCGGGGTGGGCAGGCCGTAGCGGCGCCCCAGGATCGGCACCATCGTGGTGACCGGGAAGTCCCAGTAGCCGACGATGGCGCCGATCTTGCCGTCGAAGGCGTCCAGTTCGGCCACGGCCCGGTCGATCAGGTCGGCGATGGGGATCTCGCCCTCCTGCACGTCGGCCTGTGACAGGAGGCCGTGGTAGCGGTAGTTCTCCGCTCCCGGCACCCGTCGCAGGGTTCGCAGGTTGGCGTCGTCGAGCCCCAGCACGAAAATGTCGATGTCGTTCACACCGGAATTGATCCCCGTTGTCGCGGAACGGTAAACACCAGCGGGTGACCGGGGTAACCTCGGCGCGTGGCCGACCTCAGCGAGTATCGGCGGAAACGCGATCCGGAGCGGACGCCGGAACCGATGCCCGATCGCGTGGTGCCCCGGGGTGACGACGACGTGTTCGTGATCCAGGAGCACCACGCGCGGCGCCTGCACTGGGACGTGCGGTTCGAGCGGGACGGGGTCCTGGTTTCGTGGGCGGTGCCCAAGGGGCTGCCGCCGCGCCCGGGCCCGCCCCGGCTGGCCGTGCACACCGAGGACCATCCGCTGGAGTACGCGACGTTCGAGGGCGAGATCCCGAAAGGCGAGTACGGCGGCGGGAAGATGCTGATCTGGGACCGGGGCACGTACGAGGTGCTGCACTGGAACGACCACAAGGTCGAGGTCGACCTGCGCGGGTCGCGGGTGCGGGGCCGGTTCCTGTTCGTCAACAGCCACCGCGGTTCGCAGTCCCGGGACTGGCTGGTGCGGCGCGTCGATCGCGGGAGCGGCGAGGAGTTGCCGGAGTTCGTGAAGCCGATGCAGGCGCGAGCGGGCTCGTTGCCGTCCGAGGACGCCGGCTGGGCGTACGAGTTCCGGTGGCGGGGTGAGCGGGTCGTGGTGCGCGTGGAAGGCGGGCGGATCACGGTGCGTGACCACACCGGGGAGGACGTCACGCCGCTGTACCCCGAGCTGCGCGGTCTGGGTGAATCGCTGGGGGCGACGGAGGTGTTGCTCGACGGCGAGCTGATCGTGCTGGAGGACGGTCGTCCCAGCCGGAAGGCCCTGAGGACGCGGGTGTCGGCCGAGCCCCGCCAGGCGAAGCGGCTGTCGGAGCGTTCGCCGGTGCTGTTCCTGCCGTTCGACGTGCTGCACGCGGACGGGAAGTCGCTGCTGCAGCTGCCCTACCGGAAGCGCCGGGCGCGGCTGCGGAAGCTCCAGGTGGCCGGGGACTACTGGCGAACGCCCGAGTCGTACGACGGCGGCGGGGCGGACGTGCTCGCCGCCAGCCTGGCGAACGGACTCGGCGGGGTGACCGCGAAGCGGCTCGATTCGGTCTACGAGCCGGGGAAGCGCAGCGGTGCCTGGCTGACGATCACGAAGTGACGGTTCCGGGGTGGCGCCGTGGTCCCACGGTGTGGTTGTGTGGCGTTCGACCAGGGTGCCGATGATCAGGTCGCCCCACCCCGCCCCGGCGGGGCGTTTCGCAGGCCGGCTACGGGGGCAATCTGGCCCGTGAGCATCCAGCTGCCCGAACCGCGCTCCTTGTGGATGGAGACCGCGCCCGCGCCGGATCGCGCCGGGCGCGCGTTGCCCGCCGAGGCCGACGTGGTTGTCGTCGGCGCTGGGATCGCCGGCTTGACCACCGCGTACGGCCTCGTGCGCGCCGGGCGCTCCGTGGTGGTTCTCGAGGCCTCCGAGGTCGCTTCCGGTGTCTCCGGTCACACCACGGCCAAACTGTCCGCCCAGCACGCCCTCAAGTACGCCACCCTCGCCTCCCGCAAAGGACCGGAAGCCGCCGCCCAGTACGGGCGCACCCAGCTGGACGCGGTCGAGTGGGTCGCTTCCACGTCGGCCGAGCTGGGCATCCAGTGCGGCTTCACCCGGCGGGACAGCTTCGTGTACTCCACCGACCCCGCCCAGGCCGGCAAGCTGCGGCAGGAGGCCGAAGCCGCCGCCGAGGCCGGGATGCCCGCCGACTTCGTCGAGCACGTCGACCTGCCCCTCGACACCGCCGGCGCGGTCCGGTTCGTCGACCAGGCCCAGTTCCACCCCCGCCGCTGGCTGCTGGGCCTGGCCGAGCACATCGAACGCCTCGGCGGGCACGTCCTCGAGCGCGTCCGCGTCCGCAACCTCGACGAACGCCCCACGCCGGCCGTGCAGACCGACCGCGGCCAGGTCCGCGCCCGCGACGTCGTCGTGGCCACCCACTACCCGATCTTCGACCGCGGCCTCTACTTCGCGCGCCTCGACCTGACCCGCGACCTCGTCGTCGCCGGCGAGGGGGAGGCGCCGCCCGGCGTGTACCTCGACGCGGTCACCCACCGCTCGCTGCGGGGCCACACCGAGGGCGACCGCCGGTACGTGCTCGTCGGCGGCGAGCACTACCGCACGGGCGAACCCGTCGACGTCGAGGCCCGCTACCAGCGCCTCGCCGAGGCCGCCACCACCTTCGGCGTCACCAAGGCCACCCACCGCTGGTCCGCCCACGACCTCACCACCCTCGACGGCGTGCCCTACGTCGGCCGCTACCACCCGGCCACGAACCACGTGTGGGTCGCGACCGGGTTCAGCCAGTGGGGCATGAGCGGCGGCACCGCGGCGGGCCTCCTCCTCACCGAGCTGATCACCGGCAACGGGCACCCCGCCGCGGGCCTGTTCGACCCGAACCGCTTCGACCTCAAGTCCTCGATCACCCTCGCCGAGGACGGCGCGAAGGTCGGCAAGCAGTACGTCGCCGGCTACACCCGTGCGCTCACCACCACCCCGGCGGACCTGGCCCCGGGAGCGGCACAGGTGGCGCGTCGCGGGACGGACCTGGTCGCCTCCTACCGCGGCGAGGACGGGCAGCTGCGCGAGGTCAGCGCGCTGTGCACCCACCTGGGCTGCGTGGTCGCCTTCAACAACGCCGAGAAGACCTGGGACTGCGCATGCCACGGATCGCGATTCGCCACGGACGGCTCGGTGATCCAGGGCCCGGCGACCCGGCCGCTGCCGCCGGCCTGACCGTCGGCGTCGAGGAGGAGTTCCTGCTCCTCGACCCCGCCACCGGCGCCACCCTGCCGCGCGCCGCCGCGATCGTCGCCGCCGACCCGCCGCTGCCGCCCGGTGCGAAGCTGCACCGCGAACTGCGGCTCACCCAGGTGGAGGCCGCGACCGGTGTCTGCACCCGGGCACGGCAGCTGCGCGAACAGCTCGTCGCCGGCCGCCGGGCGCTCGCCGGGTCCGCCCGCCTGCACGGCGCGGTGATCGCCTCGTCCGGCACACCGGTCCTCTCCGGACCGTCCACATCGGAGAACCAGGACGGCAGGTTCGGGGACATCGACCGGGTCTACCGGGGCATGGTCGCCGACTACGAGGCCTGCGGGTGCCACGTGCACGTCGGCGTGGCGGATGCGGAGACCGCGGTCGCGGTGATGAACCACCTGCGCCCGTGGCTGCCGTCGCTGCTGGCGCTGTCCGTGAACTCGCCGTTCGACCACGGCCGCGACACCGGGTACGGCAGCTGGCGGATGGTGCAGCAGTCCCGGTTCCCCGGCGCGGGAATCCCGCCGTACTTCCCGGACCTGGAGGCCTACCGGGCCGAAGTGCGGCGGCTCGCGGACTGTGGCGCGCTGGTGGACGAGTCGATGTCGTTCTGGCTCGTGCGCCCCTCGGCTTCGTTCCCCACACTGGAATTCCGGGTCGCCGATGCGGCGTCCACAGTGGATGAAGCGGTGTTGCAGGCCGTGCTCTCCCGCGCTCTGGTGCGCCGCGCCCTCGCCGATCTCTCCGACGGTGTCCCACCGCCCGAGATCTCCGGGCAGGTCGCCGCCGCCGCCCTGTGGGCCGCGGCGCGCGACGGGATCGACGGGGAGGGCGTGCACGCCTGTCACGCCCGCCGACTGCCGGCCTGGCAGCTCGTCGACGAACTCGTCGCGCACGTCGCGTCGACGCTCGACGAGACCGGTGACCGGGACCTCGTCGCGATCGTCCTGGAACGGCTCCGCCGCGACGGCAGCGGCGCCCGGCGTCAGCGCAAGGCCGCCGCGGCCGGGCTGCCCGCCCTGCTCGCCACGATCACCCATCAGGCTTAACCGACCGCGAGCAGGGGTAACCGGGGGAGGTGACGACTGCCATGACGCTCGCGGCTGCCCTCCCGGCGCCCCGGGGACCGCTGTCCGAAGCCGTGATCGAGGCGCTGGGCCGCGACGAGCGCGGGGACTTCCCCGAGCTGCCCGAGGCCGCGGAGGCCGACCCCTTCGGCGAGGATCTGCAGCTCGCCCTGCACGTCTGCTACGAGCTGCACTACCAGGGTTTCGCCGGCGTCGACCCGGACTGGGAGTGGGATCCGGACCTGCTGCGCCTGCGCGCGGCGATGGAGCGGGTGTTCCTGGCCGCGCTGCGGGCCCGCACGCCGGGAGGTGACGACGTGACGGAGGCGCTCGCGCCGCTGCTCGTCGAGCCGGTCAACGGCACCGGGCTCTCGCACCACCTGGCCGCGGACGGCACGTGGGGGCAGCTGCGCGAGTACTTCGCGCTGCGGTCGATCTACCACCACAAGGAGGCCGACCCGCACGCCTGGGTCATCCCGCGCCTGCGCGGCAGGCCGAAGGCGGCGCTGGTGGCGGTGGAGTTCGACGAGTACGGCGGGGGCCGGGCCGACCAGGTGCACGCGCAACTGTTCGCCGACCTGCTGGACGGCGCCGGGCTGAACCCGGCCTACCTGCACTACCTCGACCACGCCCCGGCGTGCATGCTCGCGGTGGTCAACATGATGTCGCTGTTCGGGCTGCACCGGCGGTTCCGCGCCGCGCTGGCCGGGCACTTCGCGGCCGCCGAGATCACCACCGCGCCCAGCGCGCAGCGGCTGGAGAAGGCGTTGAAGCGGCTGGACGCCGACGAGCGCTGCCGGTACTTCTACACCGAGCACATCGAGGCCGACGCGGTGCACGAGCAGGTCATGCGGCGCGACGTGCTGGGCGGCCTGCTGGAGACCGAGCCGGACCTGGCGGGCGACATCGTGTTCGGCATCCAGGCGACGGACCTGGTGGAGCAGCGCTTCGCGGACCACGTGATGGGGGCCTGGCGGGCGGGCCGCAGCGCGCTGCGCAGACCGCTGTAGCGGAAGGGGCGTGTCCCGATGGGGTTGTCAAGCCGCAGCCGTCGGCGGGGCCAGTCATCCGGAACCTGGCGACCACAGCTCCTTGATCAGAAACCACGAAGATGGCAACGGGGCGGGCCTCCCGCCCGCCACCCGTCAGTTCCGGACGCGCTTGCGGTGGCTGGTGTCGCAGAAGGGGTACCGCTTGCTGCGGCGGCACGCGCACAGCGCCACCACGAAGCGGTCCGACCGGGCGACCGTCCCGTCGGGCATCTCCAGCTCCACCGGGCCCTCCACGAGCACCGGCCCGCCGTCGACGAGCGTCACCCTGCGCGGCTCAGCGTTCGGTCCGGTCGGCACGGATCACCACCAGCTCCTCGTGTCGTTGCCCGGGCGCGATGAGCCCGGTGCGCTCCAGGAAGTCGATCCGCCCGCGCATCACCGGGCCGAACGGCTCGATCGCCCGCGCCACCACGGATGTCTTGAGCCCGCTGTCCCGCAGCGACTCCACCGTCCGGCGGATGCCGCACAGCGACGAATGCACCAGCAGCATCGTCCCGTCCGGAGCGAGCAGGTCGTGGGCCCTGGTGCACAGGCAGTCCAGGTGCTTGCGCCCGTCCGCGCCGGCGTCCCACGCCAGCGCCGCCCCGTCCGGGTCCTCCGTGGACTCGCACGGCACGTACGGCGGGTTCGCCAGCACCACGTCGAACGGCGCGCCGCCGATGGTCTGCGACAGGTCACCGTGCCGGACCTCGACCGGGAGCCCCCGCACCCGCGCGTTGAACCGCGCGCTCAGCACGGCCGGCAGGTACCGGTCGACCGCGGTCACGCTCGACGCTCCACCGCGGACGGCGGCGATCGCCAGCGCGCCGGTGCCGGTGCACACCTCGAGAACCCGCGCGCCCGCCGGGAGGCGCGCTTCCCGCATCGCGCGCATCAGCAGCCAGGTGTCCGCCTGCGGCCGGTACACCCCGGGAAGTCTCAGCAGCTTCACCCGGATCAGGTACCACTGGACGCGCAGGTCAAACCCCGGAAAGCAGGCGGATGACCGCCCGGTCGAGCACCTCGCGGTCCGCGTCGGTGCGGACGCCGGTGCGGCCCAGGCGCCGCACCGCGGCCTGGATCGTCTTCCCCCGCGCGTGCGCCTCCACCACTCTGGGGTCCACATAGGACTTCCGGCACACGGCCGGGGTGTTGCCCAGCTCCTCGGACACCTCGCGCATCACCGCGGCCTGGGTGCGTTTCAGCCCGCGCTGCGAGGTGACCGGCTCGGCCGCGGCGAACGCGGTGGCCGCCAGCACGGTGGCGTTCCACGTCCGCAGGTCCTTCACGGTGAACTCGTCACCGACCATTTCCTTGAAGCGCTCGTTGATCTCGTCGGCGTGCACCTCGTGCCAGCCGCGGGGTGTGCGGTAGACGAACAGCCGGTCGCTGCCCGTCCGGGATCTGCGCAGCGCTTTGACCACGGCCGCCAGGTCGGCGTCGGCGAGCGTGATGGTGCGTTCGATGCCGCCCTTCGCGGGGTAGCAGAAGGTCAGCTCGTCGCGTTTGACGGCGACGTGCTCGCGCAACAGCGTCGCCGCGCCGTAGGTGCCGTTCGACTCGGCGTACTCCTCGCTGCCCACCCGGAAGACGCCGCGGTCGAGCATCCGCAGCGCCGCCGCGAGCACCCGTTCGCGGCCGAGACCGGGCCGGAGGAGATCCTCGGCGATCTGCATCCGCCACTTCGGCAGCCGCCGGGCCAGCTCGCGGACCCGCTCGTGCTTCTCCTCGTCGCGCTCCTGGCGCCAGCGGTCGTGGTAGCGGTACTGGCGGCGGCCGGCGTCGTCGGTGCCCACGGCCTGGATGTGCCCGTTCGGGTAGGGGCAGATCCACACGTCCCGCCACGCCGGGGGCACGGCCAGGCTCTTGATCCGCTGCAGGGTCTCCTCGTCCCGCAGCGGTTCGCCCTCCGGGGTCAGGTACCGGAAGCCGCGCCCGCTCCGCTGACGCCGGATGCCGGGCTGGGAGAGCCTGCTCCTGCGCAACCGCATGGCGGTCAGGTGATCTCGCTGCAGGCGCCGGTCACCGCGTCGAGGTCGGGGTAGGTGGTGTCCGGGATCGCGCCCAGGTGTCCGAGTGTGCTGTCGTCCGCGCCGTGGGCCGTCGCCTGGCGGATCAGCTCGGCCCGGTCGCACGGGAAGTCCACTTCGGACAGCAGTGCGCGCAGGCGGTCGGGGTCGGGCGTGGTCATGCCGCCGGATTACCCCGCCCCGACCGGGGCAAACGGGGGCGGCCCCGCCCCGGAAATAACCGGGCGCCGCACGTGGTTGTGACCGGCATGACAACCGATGGTCGTGGCCGGGTCCGGACCGAACCGGGCACCAAGCGCGTACGGGCGGTCTTCGGCGGGCAGGTCGTCGCCGACACCCTCCGCCCGCTCATGGTGTGGGAGGTCCCGTACTACCCGACCTACTACGTCCCCAGGGACGACGTGCGCACCGGCTACCTGGTCGCCACCGGTGAGACGGCGCACTCACCGAGCCGCGGCGACGCCGACGTGTTCACCGTGCGGGTGGGGGACCGCGAGGCGCCGGGCGCCGCGCTGGAGTACCCGGACTCGCCGCTGGAGGCGCTGAAGGGCCACGTGCGGCTCGACTTCGCCGCGATGGACTCGTGGTTCGAGGAGGACGAGGAGATCTTCGTGCACCCGCGCGACCCGCGGACCCGCATCGACATCCTCGCCAGCTCGCGGCACGTGCGCGTCGAGATCGACGGCGTCACCGTGGCGGAGTCGCGCAGCCCGCGGCTGCTGTTCGAGACCGGGCTGCCCACCCGCTACTACCTGCCGAAGACCGACGTGCGGCTGGACCTGCTGGAACCCAGCGACACCATCACGCGCTGCCCGTACAAGGGCGAGGCCGAGTACTACTCGGTGCGCGTGGGGGACAGGCTGCACGAGGACGTGGTCTGGTACTACCGGATGCCGCTGCCGGAGAGCCAGAAGGTGCAGGGGCTGGTCGCCTTCTACGACGAGAAGGTGGACGTCTACCTGGACGGCGTGAAGCAGGAGCGCCCGAAGACCAAGTTCGCCTGAGGACATCCGGCCGTGGCCGGAGTGGAACGCGGGCACGCCGGCGGGCGGACGAAGGTGGTGTACCGCACCGAGATCAGCGGTCCCGCGGCGGACGCCACGGCCTGGTGGATGAACACGCACGGGGGCCCAACCAGGTCGCCCTGGCCCCCGCCGGGCGGGACGGACGTCGAGGTGGCCTCGCAGGTCCTGCGCCAGCTCGAGGACAAGGACCTGATCCGGCGCGAGGTCGACCGGGCCGGCACCCGAGCCGAGCGGTTGCGCACCACCGAGCGCGGCGCGGATGGCCCGCCGCGCCAGGGCCGGCTCGAGGCGGTCGACGCCGCGTTCTTCCAGGAGGTTCCCGGCACCGGCGCGCTGGTGGCGATGCTGCGCACGCTCGCCGATCCCGGCGCCGGTTAGTCTTCGGGCATGTCCGACGACCGCCTGTACTTCCGTCAGCTGCTGTCCGGCCGCGACTTCGCCGTGGGCGACCCGGTGGCCACCCAGATGGTCAACTTCGCCTACCTGATCGGCGACCGGGAGACCCGGGAGGCGGTGGTCGTCGACCCCGCGTACGCCGTCGGCGACCTGCTGGACGTGCTCGCCGCCGACGACATGCGCCTGACCGGGGTGCTGGCCACGCACCACCACCCCGACCACGTCGGCGGCAGCATGATGGGCTTCACCCTGGCGGGCCTGCCCGAGCTGCTGGCACGCGAGACCGTGCCGGTGCACGTCAACAGCAACGAGACGGAGTGGGTCCAGCGGGTCACCGGCGTGTCGGCCACCGACCTGACCGGGCACGACCACGACGACGTCATCGAGGTCGGCGCCATCCCGATCCGGCTGCTGCACACGCCCGGCCACACGCCGGGCAGCCAGTGCTTCCTGGTCGGCGGGAGGCTCGTCGCCGGTGACACCCTGTTCCTCGAGGGCTGCGGCCGCACCGACTTCCCCGGCGGCGACGCCGAGGCGATGTACCACAGCCTGCGGTGGCTGGTGGACCTGCCGGGCGACCCGGTGGTCTACCCCGGACACCAGTACTCGGCCGCGCCGTCGGCGTCGCTGTCGTCGGTGAAGCAGAACAACTTCGTCTACCGGCCGCGCAACCTCGACGAGTGGCGCACGATGTTCGGCGGCTAGCTTCGCACCCGGATCCACGATCCGCAGGCCGGATCACCTGCCGAACGCTGCCTGAGGGGGCACTAGAGGTACTCGTGCGCGACCCGCTCGGCGAGGCGTTCCAGCAGCGGCGCCGGCTCGGTGAGGCACCGCTGGACGTCCGGCTCGATGTCGTTGAGCGCGTACGCCCCGCTGAAGCCCGCGGTGCGCAGGGCGCCGGCGTCCAGGGTGCTGCGCCCGGCCAGTGCCACCACCGGGATCCCGCGCTCGGCCGCCGCCGACGCGATCCCGGCCGGGCCCTTGCCGCGCAGGGTCTGCTCGTCCAGCGAACCCTCGCCGGTGATCACCAGGTCCGCGCCCGGCAGCTTCTCCGCCAGCCCGGTCAGCTCCAGCACCACGTCGATGCCCGGCCGGAACGACGCGCCCAGCACCGCCAGCGCGTAGCCGGTTCCACCGGCCGCACCGGCGCCCGGCACCTCCGCGACGTCGACGCCCGAGGCCCGCACGACCTCCGCCAGCCGGCGCAACGCCGACTCCAGCAGCTCCACGTCCGACGGGGTCGCACCCTTCTGCGGCCCGTACACCGCCGCCGCGCCGTGCGGGCCCAGCAGCGGGTTGTCCACGTCGCTCGCGACCAGCAGCTCGACGTCCCGCAGCCGCGCGTCCAGACCATCCAGGTCGATGCGCGCCAGCCGGGTCAGCGCCGCCCCGCCCAGCGGCAGCTCCGCGCCCGCGGAGTCCAGCATCCGGGCACCGAGACCGCGCAGCAGACCCGTCCCGCCGTCGGTGCTCGAACTGCCCCCCAGCCCCAGCACCAGCCGGGTGGCGCCGGCGTCCAGCGCCGCGCGCATCAGCTCGCCGACGCCGAGCGTCGTCGCCGTCAACGGAGCGGGTGAGGGGAGCATGGCCAGCCCGGACACCGCCGCGAGCTCGATCACCGCCGTCGGACCCCGGCGCGCGTAACCCGTGTCGACCGGCTCGCCGACCGGACCACTGGCCCGCGCCGGCACGAACTCGAACCCGGCGGCCACGGCGGCCGCGACCGTGCCGTCCCCGCCGTCGGCGATCGGGCACTCCAGCACCTCGGCGCCCGGCCGCCCGCGGCGCAGCCCCGCCGCGATCGCGGCGGCCACCTGGGCGGCGGGCAGGGTGCCCTTGAACTTGTCCGGAGCGACGACGACTCGCGTCACACCTGCGCCCCGTCGCCGTCCGGCGGGCCCTGCTTGACCCGCAGCAGCAGCAACGCGATCGCGATGGCCAGCGCCAGGATCCCCAGCGGCGTGGCGACGGTGGTGCTGACGCCCACCACGCCCGGGACGATCAGCAACAGCAACCCGGCGACGAAGAACAGCAGCACGATCAACGCGCCCTTGCCCGGTCGTGGCAACGGCGGCGGCTCCGGCGGCACGTAGTGCTCCTCGTCGCCGGCCGGCTCGGGCGACGGGTCGTCGCCCAGCACGGTGTCCTCCCACGCGGTGCCGCCACCGCGCCAGCTCGCCTCGCCGGCCGGTTTCTCCGGTTCCGCGGGCTTCTCCGGCTCGGACGGCTCGGGACGCGCGGGCGCCCGCTCGGTCTCGATGCCGTCGTCGAACAGGCCGACGCCCTCGGCCCGCAGGTCCGCGACGATGGCCGCGAACGTGGCGTCGATGTCGTCGGGGTCGGGTACGCGTGAGTTCATCGGGCCCCCACCTGCCCCGGATCGCGGACCGCTTCCACGAACTCGACACTACGC
This sequence comes from Amycolatopsis thermophila, assembly GCF_030814215.1. Lineage (NCBI taxonomy): Bacteria > Bacillati > Actinomycetota > Actinomycetes > Pseudonocardiales > Pseudonocardiaceae > Amycolatopsis > Amycolatopsis thermophila. The sequence continues at coordinate 4,180,306 of NZ_JAUSUT010000001.1, forward strand.
CGGAAGACGAGCGGCGCGTCGTGGTCCAGGGTCGCCACGTGGAAACTCTTCTCCAGCAGCACTTCCGTCACGTCCCGGCTGCGCACGCCGTCGAGCACGATCCGGGCGTTCTCGGGCTCCACCACGTGGTCAACGACCGAGTGCAACAGGAGAAGCGGCTGCGTCACCCGCGGCAGGTCGGCGCGGGTGAGCTTCCACAGCTCCGCCAGGCTCGCCGCCGCCCGCACCGGCACGCGGTCGTAGGCCAGCTCGGTGACGCCCGGCTTGGCGATGTCGTTCGCGACGCCGCGCGACCACGGCACCACCCGCGACAGGACGGGCAGCAGCCTGGTGGTCCAGCTCAGCCGCGTCACCGAGGGGTTGACCAGCACCAGGCCCGCGACCGCGTCCCCGTGCTGCTCGGCGAGCCGCAGCGCCAGCGTGCCGCCCATCGACTGGCCGAACACGAACACCGACCGGCACCGCTGCCGAAGTTCGAGGAACTCGCGCTCGACCGCGCCGTACCACTCGGGCCAGCCGGTCTTGTTCATCTCCCGCCACGTGGTGCCGTGGCCGGGCAGGCGCGGCAGCCGCACCGTGAAGCCCCGCGCGGCCAGGTACTCGGCCCAGCCGCGCAGGCTCTGCGGCGTGCCGGTGAACCCGTGGCACAGCAGCACCCCGACGTCGGCCGAACCGGTGTGCGCGAACGGTTCCGCACCGGCGAGCACAGGCATGGCATCCGCCCTTCTCCTCCGAACGCGGCCCCAATCGTCGCATGCCCGGGCCCGCCGGGGGACCGCCTGCCGCAGCCCCGTCCCCCGGCTGTGACCTCCCGCCCACTGCCGACCCGGGCGTTGTGCCCGGTCACACCGCCTCCTACCCTGGATGCGGCAGGCAGTTCGGGCAGGTAGGAGGGCGTGCCGAGTGCTGTACCGGTTGCTGAAGTACGTGCTGCTCGGACCGTTGCTCCGGTTGCTGTGGCCCACCAAGGTCACCGGGGCCGAGAACGTCCCGGACAGCGGGGGCGCCATCCTGGCGAGCAACCACCTCGCGGTCGCCGACTCGTTCTTCATGCCGCTGCGGGTCAAGCGCCGCGTCACCTTCCCGGCGAAGCAGGAGTACTTCACCGAGAAGGGCGTCAAGGGCACCCTCAAGAAGTGGTTCTTCACCGGCGCCGGCCAGATCCCGATCGACCGCTCCGGCGGCTCGGCCGCGCAGGCCGCGCTGGACACCGCGATCCGGCTGCTGCGCGAGGGCAACCTGCTCGGCATCTACCCGGAGGGCACCCGCTCCCCGGACGGCCGCCTGTACAAGGGCAAGACCGGCGTCGCGCGCGTCGCGCTGGAGGCCGGGGTGCCGGTCATCCCGGTCGCCATGATCGGCACCGACAAGGTCAACCCGATCGGCTCGAAGATGTGGATCCCGCGCCACCTGGAGATCCGTTTCGGCAAGCCGCTGGACTTCTCCCGGTACGCCGGGCTGTCCGGTGACCGGTTCGTGGAGCGCTCGATCACCGACGAGATCATGTACGCCCTGATGGAGCTCTCCGGCCAGGAGTACGTGGACATCTACGCGGCGAAGGCGAAGGAGCTCCAGGCGGCCGAGGCCGCCGGGGTGCGCGCCGTCGTGCCGGCGCAGAGCGGCCTGCCCGACGCCCACCGGGTACCGGAGACCAAGGCCGGCTAGCGCCCACCCGCCGCCCGGCCGGCACCCCTGATCGCGGGGCTGCGCGCCGCACTGCTTAGGGTGCTGCGGTGCGGTTTTTCTACGACACCGAGTTCATCGAGGACGGCGTGACGATCGATCTGGTGTCGATCGGTGTCGTGGACGAAAGAGGCCGCGAGTTCTACGCGGTCTCCACCGACTTCGACCCCGCCAAGGCCGGCCCCTGGGTGCGCGAGAACGTCCTGCCGAAGCTGCCCTCACCGGGCGACAAGGCGTGGCGCAGCCGGGAGCGGATCCGGGCCGACCTGCTGGAGTTCCTGGGCCGCCCGCCCGGCGGGATCGAGCTGTGGGCCTGGTACGCCGCCTACGACCACGTCGCGCTCGCCCAGCTGTGGGGCACCATGCCCGAGCTGCCGCGCCAGCTGCCCCGCTTCACGCGCGACCTGCGGCAGCGCTGGGAGGACGTGGGCAAGCCCAAGCTGCCCGCCCCGCCCGCCAACGCCCACGACGCCCTGGCCGACGCGCGCTTCAACCTGGAACGGTGGCGCGTCATCGACGAGGTGCGGCGGCGGAGGGGTTTCCCCGTCTGACGCCGCGCGCACCTCGTCGAGGAGCAGCGGCTCTCACCGCCGCGCGGAGACCGCGCCCGCCAGCCGCTCCAGCAGTTCGGCCGTGCCGGGCCAATCCAGGCACGCGTCGGTGATCGACTGCCCGTACGTCAGCTCGCCGGAGCGCCCCAGCACGAGATCCTGCCGCCCGGCCTCCAGGAAGCTTTCGAGCATGATCCCGGCGATCCCGCGCTCCCCGGCGGCGACGCGGTCGGCGATCTCCCGCGCGACCGCACCCTGGCGGACGTGGTCCTTGCCGCTGTTGCCGTGACTGGCGTCGATGATCACGCGCTCCGGCAGCCCGGCCTTCGCCTGCCGGGCGAGCGTGTCCGACACCGTCGCGGCGTCGTAGTTCGGCCCGGCCGACCCCCCGCGCAGGATGACGTGGCAGTCCGGGTTGCCGGCGGTGGTGAACAGCGCGGCGAGGCCGTCGTTGTTGATCCCGGCGAACACGTGGCTCGCCGCGGCGGCGCGGGTGGCGTCGACCGCGACCTGCACGTCGCCCTCGGTGGAGTTCTTGATCCCGACCGGCATCGACAGCGCGCTGCACAGCTGGCGGTGCACCTGGCTGGCCGCGGTCCGCGCGCCGATCGACCCCCAGCTCACGGTGTCGGCGATGAACTGCGGCGTGATCGGGTCGAGGAACTCGCACCCGACCGGCAGCCCGAGCGCGGAGATGTCGAGCAGCAGCTTGCGCGCCATCCGCAGGCCCTTGTTGACGGCGTAGCTGCCGTCCAGGTCCGGGTCGTTGATCAGGCCCTTCCAGCCCAGCGTGGTGCGCGGCTTCTCGAAGTACACGCGCATGATCACGTGCAGGTCGTCGCGCAGCGCGGCGGCCTTCTCGGCCAGGCGGTGCGCGTAGTCGAGTGCGGCCGCCGGATCGTGCACCGAGCACGGGCCGACGACGACGATCAGGCGGTCGTCGGCGCCGTCGAGGATGTCGACGGTGGCGGCCCGGCCCTGGGCGACGGTCTTGGCGATCGCCGCGTCCACCGGCAGTTCCTGCCGGAGCAGGGCGGGGGAGATCAGCGGGCTGACGCCGAGGGTGCGCTGGTTGTCGAGGCCTTCGGTGGTGTCCGCGGGGCCTGCGCTGAGGGTCATTGCGGGGGGTTCCTTTCGGTGACCGGCCCGCGTGAGTCCCTGCCGAGCCGGTCGATCATCCGGCTCCAGGGTGGAAGGTCAGCGCGCAGCGAGGCCGCCGGCTGGCCCACCCAGGGCCGGCCCGCTAAACCAGAAATAGCGCTGCACGGAACCGACCCTAGCACCCCGTCCCGCCGCTTTACCGATCAAGGGTGACTACCGCTACGCTGGCGCTCGCCAGGTGTGAGCAGCACAACTTTTTTCGGAGGTCTGATCAGATGCGTGTCGGCGTGCTGACCGGTGGCGGCGACTGCCCCGGGCTCAACGCGGTGATCCGCGCCGTGGTCCGCAAGGGCATCGAGGTGCACGGCTGGGAGGTCGTGGGCTTCCGCTCCGGCTGGCGCGGGCCGCTGACCGGGGACAGCCGCCCGCTCGGCCTCGACGACGTCGAGGAGATCCTCGCCCGCGGCGGGACCATCCTCGGCTCCTCGCGGACCAATCCCTACCAGGAGTCCGGCGGCGCGGACCGGATCAAGGCCGTGCTGGCCGAGCAGGGCGTCGACGCGCTCATCGCGATCGGCGGCGAGGACACCCTCGGCGTGGCGCGGAAGCTGACCGACGACGGCGTCGGCGTGGTCGGCGTGCCCAAGACCATCGACAACGACCTCGCCGCCACCGACTACACGTTCGGCTTCGACACCGCGGTGCACATCGCCACCGAGTCCATCGACCGGCTGCGCACCACGGCGGAGTCGCACTACCGCGCGATGGTCGTCGAGGTCATGGGCCGTCACGCCGGCTGGATCGCGCTGCACTCCGGCCTGGCCGGCGGCGCGAACGTGATCCTGGTGCCGGAGCGGCCGTTCTCCGTCGAGCAGGTCGTCGAGTGGGTCGAGCGCCGCTTCGAGCGGATGTACGCGCCGATCATCGTGGTCGCGGAGGGCGCGGTGCCGCAGGGCGGTGCGGAGGTCCTCAAGACCGGCCAGAAGGACGCGTTCGGGCACGTCCAGCTCGGTGGTGTGGGCACGTGGCTGGCCGACGAGATCGCCACGCGCACCGGCAAGGAGTCGCGCGCGGTCGTGCTGGGGCACACCCAGCGCGGCGGCACGCCGACGGCCTACGACCGGGTGCTCGCGACCCGCTTCGGCCTGCACGCCGTGGACGCCGTGGCCGACGGCGACTTCGGCACGATGGTCGCGCTGCGCGGCACCGACATCGTGCGCGTCAAGCTCGCCGAGGCCACGGCCGAGCTGAAGACCGTGCCGCCGGAGCGTTACGAAGAGGCCGAGGTCTTCTTCGGCTGAGGTCCGCGGGGGCGGGACGGGTTTCCCGTCGCGCCCCCTACTTTCGTCGGGTGAAATGGTCTGAACCATTGTCTGAGTGGTCCAGTCCTCTTACGGTGCTGGTGTCCCCTTCGGCTCCCAGGGAGGCATCATGCGCAGACCCGGTCTCGTTCTCGGCGGCCTGTTCGCCGCACTCGTCATGACCGTCACCTCCGCACCGCCCGCCGCGACGGCGGCGCCCGTGGGCAAACTCCTCGGCTACTTCGCCGAGTGGGGCGTCTACGACCGCGCGTACTACGTCAAGAACATCCAGACCAGCGGGTCGGCGGACAAGCTGACCCACATCAACTACTCCTTCGGCAACGTGACGAACGGCCAGTGCGCCGTGGGCGACAGCTACGCCGCCTACGACATGGCCTACTCGGCCGCCAACAGCGTCGACGGTGTCGCCGACACCTGGGACGCGGGCGCACTGCGCGGCAACATCGGGCAGCTCAAGCGGCTCAAGCAGATGCACCCCGGCCTGAAGGTGCTGTGGTCCTTCGGCGGCTGGAACTGGTCCGGCGGGTTCGGCCAGGCCGCGCAGAACCCGGCCGCCTTCGCCGAGTCCTGCTACAACCTGGTCAACGACCCGCGCTGGGCGGGCGTGTTCGACGGCATCGACATCGACTGGGAGTACCCCAACGCGTGCGGCGCCACGTGCGACACCAGCGGGGCGGGGGCGTTCACGAACCTGATGGCGGCGCTGCGGTCCCGGTTCGGCGGCAAGCTGGTGACCGCAGCGATCACCGGGGACGGCTCCGCGGGCGGCAAGATCGACGCGGCCGACTACGGCGGCGCGGCGAAGTACGTCGACTGGTACAACGTCATGACCTACGACTACTTCGGCGGTTTCAGCCCGGCCGGGCCGACGGCGCCGCATTCGCCGCTGACCTCCTACGACGGCATCCCGGCGGCGGGCTTCTACTCGGATGCGGCGATCCGGAAGCTCGAGGCGAAGGGTGTGCCGGCGAGCAAGTTGCTGCTGGGCATCGGGTTCTACGGCCGCGGCTGGACCGGCGTCACCCAGGCCGGCCCGGGCGGCACGGCGACCGGGCCGGCGCCGGGCAAGTACGAGCAGGGCATCGAGGACTACAAGATCCTCAAGACCCGCTGCCCGGCGACCGGCACGATCGCCGGCACCGCCTACGCCCACTGCGGCTCGGAGTGGTGGAGCTACGACACGCCGGCGACGATCGCGGGGAAGATGAGCTACGCCAAGGGGCAGGGCCTGGGCGGCGCGTTCTTCTGGGAACTGTCCGGCGACACCGCCGACGGTGAGCTGATCTCCGCGATGAACTCCTGAGGCCATCCGGCCGGGTCCGCGCGGACCCGGCCGGACCGCCGGTGCCGGGGATTATCGTGGCGGAGTGAGGAAGTTCGCCGGGTTCGGAGAGCACGCGGTCGAGTTCTACGACGGCCTCAACGCCGACAACTCGAAGCCGTACTGGGAGGACCACGTCGAGATCTACCGGTCCGACGTGCGGGCTCCGATGGAGGCGCTGCTGGCCGAGCTGACGCCGGAGTTCGGGCCCGGGTTCGGCGACGGGAAGGTGTTCCGCCCGTACCGGGACGTGCGGTTCTCCCGCGACAAGACCCCGTATAAGACGCACTGCGGCGGCGTGATCGAGCAGGGCCGGGGCGGCGGCGCCTACTACGTCGAGGTGTCCTCGGCGGGGCTGCGCGTGGGCGGCGGGTGTTTCCACCTCCAGTCCGACCAGCTGGCCCGGTTCCGGCAGGCGGTCGACACGGACATCCACGGCAAGGTCCTGGAGGACGTCCTGGCCGGACTGCGCCGCGCCGGGTGGACCATCGCGGGCGACGCGCTGAAGACGAAGCCCCGCGGCTACGCGGACGACCACCCGCGCCTCGAGTTGCTCAAGCACCGCTCCCTGTACGCGGTGAAGGCCTGGGAGCCGGACGACACCCTGCACGAGCGCGCGTGCCTCGACCGGGTGCGCAAGGCCTGGCGGCAGGTCCGCGCGTTCAACGAGTGGGCCCGTGACCACGTCGGCGTGAGCGAGAAGCCGCGCCGCTGACGACCGGGCCGCGCTCGGGCGGCGCGGGAGCCAGGGCCCCGGGTGCCCGGCTTCGCCCGCCCCGCCGGCGAGCCCGGCGCATCCCCATACCGGGTGACCTCGCCCCCGGCCGGGCAATCCGGCCTCCGACCAGCCGTGAGGCGGCTCACTGGTGAACCTTTCCTGAACCGTTTGAGAGATCGGTACAGACGTGCGCCGGGTAAGGGACTACGCTATGGGAACGTGAGCCGACGCGCGAAGATCGTTTGTACTCTTGGCCCCGCGACCGCCACGGCGGACAAGGTGCGTGCCCTTGTCGAAGCCGGGATGGACGTGGCGCGGCTGAACTTCAGCCACGGCAGCCACGGTGACCACAAGCAGGTGTACGACCTGATCCGGGAAGCCGCGGCCGAGACCGGGCGCGCCGTGGGCATCCTCGCCGACCTGCAGGGCCCGAAGATCCGGCTCGGCACCTTCGCCGGTGGACCCGTCGAATGGCGCACGGGGGACGTCGTGCGCATCACCGTGGAGGACGTCGCCGGCACCCACGACCGGGTCTCGACCACCTACAAGGGCCTGGCCAAGGACGCCAAGCCGGGCGACCGCCTGCTGGTCGACGACGGCAAGGTCGGCCTGGTGGTCCAGGGCGTCGAGGGCCCGGACGTCGTCTGCGAGGTCACCGAGGGCGGCCCGGTCAGCAACAACAAGGGCGTCTCGCTGCCCGGCATGGACGTCTCCGTCCCGGCCCTGTCCGGCAAGGACATCGAGGACCTGGAGTTCGCGCTCGAACTGGGCGCCGACTTCATCGCGCTGTCCTTCGTCCGCTCGCCCGCCGACATCGACCTGGTCCACCAGGTGATGGACCGCGTGGGCAAGGGCCGCCGCCCGGTGATCGCCAAGCTGGAGAAGCCCGAGGCCGTCTACAACCTCGAGGCCATCGTGCTCGCCTTCGACGGCGTCATGGTCGCCCGCGGTGACCTGGGCGTGGAGCTGCCGCTGGAGCAGGTGCCGCTGGTGCAGAAGCGGGCCATCCAGATCGCCCGTGAGAACGCCAAGCCGGTCATCGTCGCCACCCAGATGCTCGACTCGATGATCAACAACTCCCGCCCGACGCGCGCCGAGGCCTCCGACGTGGCCAACGCGGTGCTCGACGGCGCGGACGCGGTCATGCTGTCCGGCGAGACCAGCGTGGGCCGCTACCCGATCGAGACGGTGCGCACGATGTCCCGGATCGTCGAGGCCGTCGAGGCCGACACCCCGTCCGTGCCGCCGCTGTCGCACGTGCCGCGGACCAAGCGGGGCGTCATCTCCTACGCGGCGAAGGACATCGGTGAGCGGCTCAACGCCAAAGCGCTGGTCGCGTTCACCCAGTCCGGTGACACGGTGCGCCGCCTGGCCCGCCTGCACACGCGCCTGCCGCTGCTGGCGTTCACCCCGGAGGACAGCGTGCGCAGCCAGCTGGCGCTGACCTGGGGCACCCACACCGAGCTGGTCCCGTCGGTGGACTCGACCGACCGCATGATCAAGCAGGTCGACCGCGCGATGCTGGAGACGGGCCGCTACCAGGCCGGCGACCTGGTCGTCATCGTGGCCGGCTCGCCGCCGGGCACCGTCGGGTCGACCAACCTGATCCGCGTGCACAAGCTCGGTGAGGACGACCACGCCTGAGGCCGCCCCGTAGGCTTTCGACCATGACTGAGCTCGCTCGGGACGCGGCCGCGGGACTGGATGCCCAGGAGGGCGCCGGAGGGCAGCAGGTGCTCGACAACCTCGTCGCGCTGCTGGACCTGGAGCGCATCGAGGAGGACATCTTCCGCGGGGTGAGCCCGCCGCACTCGCCGGTGCGCGTGTTCGGCGGCCAGGTCGCCGGACAGGCGCTGGTCGCGGCCGGCCGCACCGTCCCGCCGGAGCGGCACGTGCACTCGCTGCACGCGTACTTCATCCGGGGCGGCGATCCGCGCGTCCCGATCGTGTACGAGGTCGACCGCATCCGCGACGGCCGCTCGTTCACCACGCGGCGGGTGACGGCGGTGCAGCACGGCAAGGCGATCTTCGCGCTGTCCGCGTCGTTCCAGAAGACCGAACCGGGGCTGGAGCACGCGGACGAGATGCCCGAGGTGCCGGACCCGGAGACGCTGCCGACGTACGCCGAGCGCCTGCGGGACTTCCCGCGGCAGGCGCCGGAGGTGCAGATGCGCCCGCGGCCCATCGACGTCCGCTACGTCAACGACCCGCCGTGGGTGACCTGGCAGACCGGAGAGCGTCCGGACCGCAACCAGGTGTGGATGCGCGCGGACGGCGTCCTGCCCGACGACCCGCTGCTGCACGTCTGCGTCCTGACCTACGCCTCGGACATGACGCTGCTCGACTCGCCGCTGGCCCGCCACGGGGTGTACTGGGACCTGGACCGCGTGCTGGGCGCGAGCCTGGACCACGCGCTGTGGTTCCACCGGCCGTTCCGCGCCGACGAGTGGTTCCTCTACGACTGCGAGTCGCCCTCCGCCTCCGGCGGGCGTGGCCTGGCCACCGGGCGTTTCTTCAGCCAGGACGGCAGGCTGCTGGCGACCGTGGTGCAGGAGGGCCTGCTGCGGGTGCTCCCGAAGGACGGCGCGGGCGCCTGAGCGGGCACGCGGTGGGAATCAGCCCAGCGGGCTCAGCGACGGCGTCCGGCGACGGCGGAGGTGCTTGGTCCGCGGCTTCACCACGTCCTCGATCGCCGGCCCCAGGCTGAGCTGCGCCGCCAGGTAGGCCCGGCACGGCGTCCGCCCGCGACGGCGGAACAGCAGGCGCGACCGCCGGCTGCGGCAGACCGGGCAGTGCCCCCGGGCGTCGGGCGCGTGCGTGGCCAGCGTGGCGCGCAGCGCCTCGACGAGGAGGGGGATCTCGCGGACCGCAAGGTCGGCGGCCCGGTCGCGGTCGGCGAGGTCGACCGATCGGCTGAGATCGTCCAGCCTGCGCTGCACGGACGTCTGCAGTGGACCGACGATGGTGTCGCGGTCGAGCACGCCGCCTCCTGGGGGTGGTTCAGTTCGCGGAGGCGACATTACCGCGGCAATCTGCAATTTGCAGACCGCTCATGGCACAAGATACCTCACGGGGGTGAGCCGGCCGGGGCCCGTTTCCGGATTCGGCTGGTTAGATGGAGCGGGTTGTCCACGAGCCGCCAGGGGGGAATGCGCGGGCCGGAGTGGAGGTGCGGACATGAGCCGGGGTCAGGGTCCTACGATTCGCCGTCGGCGGCTGGCGAGCGAACTGCGCCGGCTGCGGGAATCGGCGGATCTCACCATCGACGAGGTGGCCGAGAAACTCGAATGCTCGGCGTCGAAGATCAGCCGGATCGAAACCGGGCACGTCGGGGTCACGCCGCGCGACGCGCGGGACATGCTCGAGCTGTACGGCATGACCGGCGACGAGCGGGAGGCGCTGGTCCAGCTCGCCCGCGAGGCCCGCAAACCGGGCTGGTGGCAGGCCTACAAGGAGGTCTTCACCGGCACGTTCGTCGGGCTGGAGGCCGACGCCAGCTCGCTGCGGGCGTTCCAGGCCCTGCTCGTGCCGGGCCTGCTGCAGACCGAGCAGTACGCCCGCGCCGTGATCCGCGCCATGCGGCCGGACGCCGAGGAGTCCGACATCCAGCGCCGGGTCGCCGCGCGCACCGCGCGCCAGCAGCTGCTCACCGACCCCAGCCCGCCGGAGTACTGGGCCGTCATCGACGAGGCGGTGCTGCACCGCGTGGTCGGCGGCCCGGAGGTGATGGCGCACCAGGCCGACCGGCTGCTGGCCGTCGCGCAGCTGCCGCACGTCACCATTCAGGTGGTGCCGTTCGGCGCGGGCGCCCATCCGGGTATGGAGGGACCGTTCCTGATCCTCGGTTTCCCGGAGCAGGCCGATCCCGATGTCGTGTACGTGGACAGCACTTCGGGTGGTTTTTTCCTCGAGCTGCCCCCCGATGTGCGCCGCTATATCCTGATGTTCGATCATTTGCGTGCGACGGCTCTCAAACCCGACGACTCGGTCGAGGTGATCGCCGCGGCGGCCGAACGTTTTTCCCGATGAGGGTTGCCGGGTGAGCCGTACGAACGTGAGCATTGGGAAGTGAGGAGCGGGGAGAAATGTCCCATGTGGAGCGGGTGACCCCGGTGTGGCGCAAGAGCAGCCACAGCGGCGGCGGGAACGACTGCGTCGAGGTCGCGATGATCGCCGGGGGTGTCGGCGTGCGCGACTCCAAGAACCCCGGCGGGGGCGAGCTGCACGTCTCCGCCGAAAGCTGGCGTGGACTGCTGCGCGCCGTGGGTGCGCTCGACCGCGCCTGAGCAGCCGAACGGACGACCCCTTACGCCGCCGCACAGGGGATGGGGCGGGGTAAGGGGTCGTTTCGCGTCCGGGACGAGGTGTTCGACCGATGCCGGGGCACCGCCCTCAGGACGACTCTGAGGTTCACAAGGGGAACTGAGAGAGCCGGAAGAGGGAACTCCCGATGCGCAACGAGTTGATGTTCGACGCGGTCCTGGCCGAGGTGGCCTACCGCCGTGAGCAGCTGGAGAACGCGGGCCGGCCGGGCCCCCGGTGGTTCGGCCGCCGACGGGCCGCGGTCCGCGTGCCGGAGCAGCGCCGCCCCAGCGCGGCCGAGCTGGTCCGGGCCCGGTAAGGGGCGGGCGTGGTCCGCCCGGAGCGAAAACCCTGTCGGAACTGTCGGTGGGGTACGACAGAATGAACCTCGTGCCCCGCCTCGGTTCCGGAATCCCACTGGTCGCCCGCACTGACGAGATGCGGCGGTTGCGTGCTGCCTTCGCCGCCGCCGAGCGGGGTGAGGCCGGTGCGGTGCTCGTGTCGGGTGACGCCGGGGTGGGCAAGACCCGCCTGCTGACCGAGCTGGCCGAGCACGCCGCCTCGCGCGGCGCGCTCGTGCTCACCGGCCGGTGCCTCGACGTGCGGGAGGGCGGTCTGCCGTACCTGCCCTTCGCCGAGGCGCTGGCCCCGCTGAGCCTGGACGAGGATCCGGTGGTGGCCGAGGCGGTGCGGGTGCGCCCGGCGCTGGCGCGGCTGCTGCCGCAGGGTGCGATGCCGCCGGCGCCGGACGGCGAGTACCCGGGGCCGGACACCTCCGGCGAGCGGGACGTGCCCTACCGGGTGCGCCAGGAGCAGGACCTCGGGCAGCTGCAGCTGTTCGACGCGGTGCTGGGGCTGCTGACGCAGGTGGCCGCGCACCGGCCGGTCGTGCTGGTGCTGGAGGACCTGCACTGGGCCGACTCCTCCAGCCGCAACCTGGTGTCGTTCCTGCTCAACCGGCTGCGGACGCAGCGGTTGCTGGTGGTCGCCAGCTACCGCGAGGAGGACGTGCACCGGCGGCACCCGCTGCGGGCGCTGCTGGTCGAGATGGTGCGGCTGCCCGCGGTGGAGCAGGTCGAGCTGCGCCCGTTCGGCACCGCCGAGGCGCGGGCGTTCGTCGAGGCGCTGGCCGACGGGCCGTTGTCGCCGGAGATCCTCGCGGGGGTCGCGGAGCGGTCGGAGGGCAACCCGTTCTTCGCCGAGGAGCTGATGGCCGCCGGGGTCGAGTGCCGCGATCTCCCGGCGGGGCTGGCCGAGGTGCTGCTGGCGCGCCTGGAACGGCTCTCGCCCGAAGCGCGCCGCGTGGTCCGGACCATTTCCGCGGCGGGCGACTCGGTGGCGCACGCGGCGCTGGCCGAGGTCACCGGTCTGGACGAGCTGGAGCTGGACGAAGCGTTGCGCGAGGCGGTGCACCACCACGTGCTGGTCATCGAGCGCGGTGCTTACACGTTCCGGCACGCGTTGCTGCAGGAGGCGGTGTACGCGGACCTGTTGCCGGGGGAGCGGGTCCGGATGCACGGGGCCTACGCGGCGCGGATCGAGCGCACGCCCCAGGGCCGCGGCCACGACGCGAAGCTGGCGTACCACAGCCTGCGCAGCCGGGACCTGACGACGGCGCTGCCCGCGTTGCTGCGCGCGGCCGAGGAGGCCGAGCGGCTGGGCGCGCCGGGCGCCGCGCTGCGGCACATCGAGCAGGCGCTGGAGATCTGGGACGCGGTCCCGGAGGCCGAGCGGCCCGCGGACGTCGGCGAGCTGAAGCTGCTGCAGGAGGCGTCCTACTTCGCGGCCACCTCGGGTGAGCCGGAGCGCGCCATCGCCTACGGCCGGTCCGCTGTGCAGAACCTGGGGCCGGACGTGCCGGCCGAGAAGGCGGCGAAGGCGTGGCGGCGGCTGGCCGAGGTGCTGCTGAACGCCGAGGGCACGCTCGACGAGGCGCGCGCCGCCATCAACCGGGCGTGGGAGCTGGTCGCGGAGGGCGAGCCGAGCAAGACGCGCGCGTGGGTGCTGGCGACGCGCGCGGCGATCCTGCGCAACGCGGGCCAGTACGAGGACTCCAGCTGGAACGCGCACACCGCGGTCGCCGACGCCCGCGCAGTCGGTGCCACCGGCGCGGAGGCCGCCGCCCTGGTCACGCTGGGGGCGCTGGCCGACTCCGCCGGCGAGCCCGAGGAGGCCCGCGAGCGCCTGCGGGAGGCCGAACGCAAGGCCGTCGAGTCCGGTTCGCTCAACGTCGGGCTGCGCGCGGTGTGCTTCCTCGCGTTCAGCCACGAGGACCTGGGCGAGTACGGCGCGGCGATGGAGATCTACCAGCGCGGCATCGAGCGCGCGGAGCAGACCGGGCTGACCTGGAGCATCTACGGGCTCGAGATGCGCGCCCGGCACCTGACGCTGCGGTACCTCACCGGCGACTGGCCCGCGATGGCCAGCACCAACGCACCCGCGCGGGGGGTGTCCAGCGTGCTGGCGGCGCGGATGACGGCGGCGTGGCTGCCGTTCGCCGTGGCGCGGGGCCGGGTCGCGACGGCCGAGAAGTACCTGGAGGAGCTGCGGCCGCACTGGCGGGCGGAGCCGTTGACGGCGATCGTGAGCGGTGCGACGGGCGCCGAGCTCGCGTTCTGGCAGGGGGAGTACCAGCAGGCGCTGGCCTGGGTCCACAAGGTCACCGACTTCCTGCTGGCCTTCGACGAGGGCTACCTGCTCGCGACCGTCCGCCTCGGCGCACTGGGGGTCGAGGCGGCCGCGTCGTGGGCGGCCACCGCCCGCCGGCGGGGTGACGAGGGTCTGGCCGCCCAGGCGGCCGCGGCGGGGCGGAAGCTGATCGAGCACGTCCGCCACGCCGGCGCGCACGGGAAGCCGCGAGCCCGCACGCTCGGTCCGGAGGGCCGGGCCTGGCTCGCCCGCGCGGAGGCGGCGGCCAGTGGTCTGGACGGTCCGGCCGACCCGTCGTTGTGGGCGGTGGCGGTCGCGGCGTTCGACTACGGCGCGGTGTACGAGCAGGCGGTCTGCCGGTGGCACCACGCCGAAGCGCTGCTGGCCTCCCACGGCGATGCCGGCTTGGCGGCGAAGGAACTGCTGGCCGCGCACGAGGTCGCCGAGCGCCTGCGAGCCGAACCCCTGCGCGACGCGGTGCGCGAGGTCGCCCGCCGCGCGCGCGTCGACCTCCCCGGCGTGGCCCCGGAACCCCGGCCGCGCCCGGTCGTCGACCCACTCACCGGTCGCGAACGGGCCGTGCTGGAGCGCGTGGCCCTGGGCCGGACGAACAAACAGGTCGGCGAGGAGCTCTACATCAGCGAAAAGACGGTCAGCGTGCACCTGTCCCGGGTCATGGCGAAGCTCGGCGCGAGCCGGCGCGCCGAGGCAGTCGCCATCGCCTACGACCGCGGCCTGCTCACCTGAGTGCCGAAGGCGGGTCGCCAGGCCCGGGCGGGGTTCAGCGTCCCGGCACCTTGCCCAGCACGCGAAGCCCCACGGTCATCCCGCGGGCCCAGATCTTCCCGGGCACCACGCGCGGCGGCCGCAGCCGCACGCCGCGCTGCACGGCGATCGACTGCACCTCGGTGTACTTCAGCAGCCCCTCGCGCCCGTTGCGCCGCCCGACGCCGGATTCCTTCATCCCGCCCATGGGCAGCCCGACCGACCCGAACGTCGCCGCGTAGCCCTCGTTCACGTTGACCGTCCCGGCCTTCAGCCGCGACGCCACCGCCCAGCCGGCGGCCGTGCTCCCGGACCACACGCTCGCGTTCAGCCCGTACTCGGTGTCGTTCGCCTGCGCGATCGCCTCGTCCAGGTCCGTGTAGCCGTAGATCGCGACCACCGGCCCGAACGTCTCCTCGCGGTACAGCTTCACGTCCTCGCCGACATCCGTCAGCACCGTCGGCTCGTAGAACAGCGGCCCCAGATCGGGCCGGGCCCGCCCACCGGTCAGCACCGTGGCGCCCTTGGCGCGCGCGTCCTCGACGTGCGCACTCACCGCGGCCAGCTGCGCGGCATTGGTCAGTGAGCCCATGTCCGCGCCGTACCCGAGTTCCGCGCCCAGCTTCAGCGCCCGCGTCTTCGCCACGAACGCCTTCGTGAACTCTTCGCGGATGTTCTCGTGCACGTAGATCCGCTCGACCGACACGCACAGCTGCCCCGCCGACGAGAAGCACGCGGTCACCGCCCCGGCCGCGGCCTTGGCGACGGGCGCGTCCGGCAGCACGATCATCGGGTTCTTGCCGCCCAGCTCCAGCGAGTACCCGGTGAGCCGGCCGGCGACCTTCTCCGCGAGCGCCTTGCCGGTGGGGGTGGACCCGGTGAAGCACAGGTAGTCCGACTCCTCGACGATCGCGTCGCCGATGCGCGAACCCCGCCCCAGCACGATCCGCCACACCCCGGCGGGCAGGCCGGCCTCGGCGGCGAGTTCGTGCAGCCACAGCGCGGACAACGCGGTCTGGTTGTCCGGTTTCTGCACGACGGCGTTGCCGGCGGCGAGAGCGGGAAGCACGTCCATCGCGGTGAGGGCGAGCGGGTAGTTCCACGGCGAGATCACGCCGACGACGCCCTTCGGGTGCCGGATCTCGCCGGCCTTCGTCGCGATCGGGATGACCCCGGCGGCCCGGCGCGCGCCGAGGAACTTCGCGCTGTGCCTGCCGTAGTACCCGGCGACCAGCGCGGTGGCGCTGACCTCGTCGAACGCGTCGATGCGCGCCTTGCCCGCTTCGATCTGCACCAGGTTCAGGATCTCCTCCTGGCGGCGGAGGACGAGGTCGCCCAGCCGCTTGAGCACGCGCTGCCGCTCGGTGGCCGGGCGCGCGGCCCACGCCTGCTGCGCCTCGCGGGCCTGCCGGAACACCGCGCGGACGTCGGCGTCGGTGGCCTGCGGCAGGGTCGCGGTCGGCAGGCCGGTGAACGGCGCGGTGATCTCGACCGGCGCGGAGTCCTGCCCGCCCTCGGCGCGACGGGCGAGGTGGGCGGCCCGGGCGGCGGTCGGCGCACCGACGATGCCGCCGACGGTGCCCGGCCCCGGGGACGCCTCGTCCGTGGACGCGGTGGTGCTGGTCATCGGCCCTCCTGACGGTGGTCGGCAACGTTACCGGCGAGTACAGCATACCGGCGGTATGACCGCGCACCCTTTCCGTTCGCGAACGTCACACCCGGAGATCCGTGCGTCTCACCAAGTGAGCGGCCGGCCCGGGCGAGGGCCGGGCCGGCCGCCGCCCGCGTCCGGCGCGGGATCCGATGCGCCGGGAGAAAGCCGCGTCGACCTGGGCTCAGCCCTCGATGTCACCCCGGTAGGCGGCCAGTGCCAACCGCTTCCACTCCTCCAGCAGCTGCTTCCGCCGCGCGGGCGCGCCGCCCAGCTCGGCGTCCAGCGCGAGGCCGCGGGTGAAGTTCACCGTCAGCCAGAACAACGTCTCCAGGCGCTCGCGGGGCAGTTCCGGTGCGATGGTCTTGATCTGCGCGAGCGTCTCGCGCCCCAGCGCGCGGTCGACCGGCCGGATCGCCGCCCGCAGTGCGGGATCCGTCCGGGCCGCGATCCACAGCTCGGTCGCCGCCGTGGCGAGGGTGCCCGAATACCCGGCCCACAACAGGTCGATCGCCGCGGGGATGGCCGCCTCGCCGCGCGGCAGGTCCGCGAAGGACTCCGCCAGCGCCGCCATGCGCCGTGTCGTGAGATGCGCCACAGCGGCCGCCATCAGATCGGCCTTGTCCGCGAAGTGGTGCTGCGCCGCGCCCTTCGACACCCCGGCGCGGGCGCAGATTTCCTGCACCGACGTGCGGGCGTAACCGAGTTCGACCAGGCACTCGATGGTCGCGTCGAGCAGGGCCGTCCGGGTCTGCTCCCGGCGCTCGGCCTGCGTGCGGTGCCCCCGCGCGGTCACGTCGCCTCCCTTTACCGGCGCTGGTGCCGGATGTACATTCCAGCCGGAACTTACATTCCGACCGTCATGTTTTCCACCCGCTGGAGGTCACCGATGCCGTTGCCCGCACCGAAGAGCCCCTGGGCGCAGGACCTGGGCGAGTTCCGCGAGCTGGCCCGCTCGTTCTGCCAGAAGGAGCTCGTGCCGCACCAGGAGCGGTGGAACGAGCAGAAGTCCGTCGACCGCGAGCTGTGGACGAAGGCGGGCGAGGTCGGGCTGCTCGCGATCTCCATCCCGGAGGAGTACGGCGGCGGTGGCGGCACGTTCGCCCACGAAGCCGTGCTGTACGAGGAGCAGGCCAAAAGCGGCGACGGTTCGTGGGGCGTGTCCGTCCACAACGGGATCGTGGCGCACTACCTGCTCAACTACGCCACCGAAGAGAAGAAGAAGGAGTGGCTGCCCAAGCTCGCCAGCGGCGAATGGGTCGGTGCGATCGGCATGACCGAGCCGGGCACCGGCTCCGACCTGCAGGGCATCAAGACCCGCGCGGTGCGCGAGGGCGACGAGTACGTCATCAACGGCGCCAAGACCTTCATCAGCAACGGCGGCATGGCCGACCTGGTCGTGCTGGCCTGCAAGACCGACCCGGACGCGGGCGCGGCCGGGGTGTCGCTGATCGTCGCCGAGACCAGCCGCGAGGGCTTCCGCCGCGGCCGCGTGCTCGACAAGGTCGGCCTCAAGGGCCAGGACACCGCCGAGCTGTTCTTCGACGACGTGCGCGTGCCCGCGGCGAACCTGCTCGGCGAGGAGGGGCAGGGCTTCATCCAGATGATGCAGCAGCTCCCGCAGGAGCGGCTGATCATCGCGGTCACCGCGGTCGCCGGCATGGAGGCCGCGATCGACCTCACCATCGAGTACACCAAGGGCCGCACCGCGTTCGGCCGCCCGGTCTACAACTTCCAGAACAGCAAGTTCAAGCTCGCCGACGCGGCCACCGAGGCCGCGGTCGCGCGTGCCTTCCTCGACCAGTGCATCGAGCGGCACCTCAAGGGTGAGCTGGACGTGCAGGGCGCGGCGATGGTCAAGCTGTGGACCACCGAGCGGGCCAACAAGGTCGTCGACGACTGCGTCCAGCTGCACGGCGGCTACGGCTACATGACCGAGTACCCGATCGCGCGCGCGTGGACCGATCTGCGCATCTCCCGCATCTTCGGCGGGACCAGCGAGATCATGCGCGAAGTCATCTCGCGGACGCTCTGATGGCGGGACCACTGAGCGGTCTGCGGGTCGTCGAGCTGGCCGGCCTGGCCCCGGCGCCGTTCGCCGGCACCCTGCTGGCCGACCTGGGCGCCGACGTGGTGCGTGTCGACCGGGCCAAGCCGGGGGCCGACGTCCTCGGCGTCCCCGCCGATCCGCTGATGCGCGGGCGCCGCACGATCGGCGTGGACACCAAGAACCCCGACGGCGTCGAGGTCGTGCTGCGGCTCGCCGAACGCGCGGACGTGTTCATCGAGGGCTTCCGGCCGGGCGTCGCCGAGCGGATGGGGCTGGGGCCGGAGCAGGTGCGGGCGCGCAACCCGCGCCTGATCTACGGCCGGGTGACCGGCTGGGGCCAGGACGGGCCGCTGGCGTCGGCGGCCGGGCACGACATCAACTACCTCAGCGTGGCGGGCGCGCTCGAACCGATCGGGCGGGCGGGGGAGCGACCGGTGCCGCCGCTCAACCTGGTCGGCGACTTCGCCGGCGGCGGCATGCTGCTCGCGCTGGGCGTCCTGGCCGCGCTGCACGAGCGCACCACGTCCGGCCAGGGGCAGGTCGTGGACGCGGCGATGGTCGACGGCGCGGCCCTGCTGATGACGCAGCTGTTCGGGATGCGCTCGGCCGGGATGTGGCCCAACGAGCGGGGCGGCAACGTCCTCGACGGCGGGGCGCCGTTCTACGACACCTACGAGACCGCGGACGGCAGGTACGTCGCCGTCGGGGCGATCGAGATGCGGTTCTGGGGCGACCTCGTCAAGGTGCTCGACCTGGACCCGGCCGAGCTGCCGACGCACGTCGACGGGAACTCGTGGCCGCGGCTGCGGGAGATCCTGGCCGAGGCGATCGGCAAGCACACGCGGGACGAGCTGGTGGCGCGCGCCGAGGGCACGGACGCGTGCCTGACACCGGTGCTCAGCCCGTGGGAGGCGGCCGCGCACCCGCACAATGCCGCGCGGGGCACGTTCGTCGAGATCGGCGGAGTCGTCCAGCCCGCGCCGGCGCCCCGCTTCGACCGGACGCCGCCCGCGACACCGGAGCCACCCCACGAAAAGGGGGCGGACACCGAGGATGTCCTCGCCGAATTGGGGTACGACCCGGACGGGGTGGCGGCGCTCCGCGCGGCGGGGGTGATCGCCTCCTGACGTTCGCGGCGCAGATCGTTTAGAGTGGGACGGAGCCCGAACTGGGCACGCAGCGTCACCGCGTCCAGCCATCCGTGTGAAGGGGTGTCGAAAACGTCCCGGTGACGGCAGGATTGCCGTTGATCGGGGGCTTGCGGGGCAGAACGGCTCGTGGCATACCGCGAGCGCAGCGGAGCGAGGGGAACGAGACCATGTCGGCGAACACCAAGAAGATCGTCATCGTGGCCGTTGTCGCGCTCGTCCTGTTCTTCCTGATCACGCGACCGACCGAATCCGCCGCGGTGGTGCGCGACGCGCTCGGCTGGCTGCGCGACGGCGCGGAAGCCATCGTCACGTTCGTCCGCAGCCTCTTCTCCTGACCCCATCCGGCCACGGCCGGCACCGCCCGTGCGCGGTGCCGGCCGTGGCCGTGCGCGTTCCCGCAGTCGCTACGTTCCGTCATGATTCTCCGCATCTGAGCGGCACTGTTCGACCATCTGGGTGGATTGGCGGGATTAACGCGCTGGTCGTCGAAATCCTTGCCCGGAACCTCTGGCGCGACGGCCCGAATTCCCCCTACGGTGCTCACATTGCGTGACCAGCCGGTTCTCGCCGGCGAAACGGTCAATCGCTTCGATCATCGCCGTGGTGGCTTTCAGTTGGGGCACGAGGAGGCAGGGATGACCGGAGATCCCGGGGTGGATGCGGTGATTCGCCAGTGGGCGTCCGAGCTCGAGCGCACGCCCGAGGAAATGGAGGCCGACCGGATCGCCTCCGCCTGGCTCGCCGAACTGCCGCAGCAACCACCAGGGATTCCCGGCCAGCGCGAGCGCGCCGGCACGCGCACGTGGAAGCCGGTGGAGTCGGCCGATCCGGACTACCTGGACGCCATGCGCGAGCGGCTCCCCGAGGTTCCGCTGGAGCTGCTGGTCGCCGCCGCCGGCTGGTGGCAGATGATCGGCGACCTGGAGGAGGCCAAGGCCTGGTGGGACGCGGGCATCAGCCCGATCGACCAGCGGGCGCTGGACTACCGGCTGGCGGGGCTCACGCCGTCGGACCTGTCCCGCCGTCTCGGCCCGATGACCGTCCTGCAGCACCTGCGCCGCGGCAGTGCCCCGGCGTGGTGCGTGGCCCGGCTCGCGAGGCAGCAGCGCGCCGGCTGACCGTCGTGGCCGCGTAACGTCAGGAAACGCGGCCTCGTTGGTCAGGTGAGGCACGGTTAGCGCTCGCTTGACGCCCACGCACCTATCGTCGGCGCCGTCAGGCGCGACGTCGGTGGGAGGCAAGGTCCTTGGACACGGAGCAGATCGAGCACGACCCTGCGGACGTGTCCACCGAGGACGACACCGCCGACGCGCGGTCCGCCCGCCGGCGGATCGCCCCGGCGGTGCTCGGCCGGCTCGCGGTGGTGGTGGCCGTGCTGGCCGCGGCGGCCGGCGGGATCTGGTCGACCAGCGCGGTCACCCGGCCCGGCCCGACCGCGACCACCACCGAGATCCCGGACCTCGACAACGCGGCCGCCCAGGTCGAACCCGGCACGGCCGCGCCGGTCAACGCGACCGTCGAGGGCACGCCGGTGGCCCAGACCAGGCCGCAGGCCCAGCCGCAGCAGTCCGGTGGTGGTGCGGACCTGCTGTCGAAGTGGGCGGACCAGGTGGCCGACGTCACCGGCATCCCGGCCCGCGCGCTCGTCGCGTACGGCAACGCCGAGCTCGAGATCCGCGCCACCCAGCCGAAGTGCCGCATCTCGTGGGCCACGCTCGCCGGCATCGGGCGCGTGGAGTCCAACCACGGCCAGTACGGCGGCGCCGTGCTGCAGGCCAACGGGCTGCCGTCGAAGGCGATCGTCGGCGTCCCGCTGGACGGCTCGCCCGGCGTCCGCGCCATCGGCGACAGCGACGGCGGCCGGTTCGACGGGGACCCGGCCTACGACCGGGCGGTCGGGCCGATGCAGTTCCTGCCCAGCACCTGGGCCCGCTACGGCGGCGGGTACAACCCGCAGCAGATCGACGCCGCCGCGCTCGCCGCGGCGAAGTACCTGTGCACCGGAGGCCGGGACATGGCCACCGCGAGCGGCTGGTGGGCCGGGATCTTGTCCTACAACAACTCGGTCGACTACGCGCAGAAGGTGTTCGGCCTGGCCGACGCCTACGCCAAGGCCGCCCAGGTCGTCAAGGTCTCCTGACCCGCGAGTGCTAGCGTCGTGGGGTGCCCACGGGTTTGTTCACGCCGCGCCGCATCGCGATCGGCGTCCTGTGTGTCGCCGCGTTCGCGGTGTGCTGCGGGCTGGCCTGGTGGCAGTGGAACCGGTTCGAATCGGCGAGCGGCACGTTCCAGAACCTGGGGTACGTGCTGCAGTGGCCGCTGTTCGGGGTGTTCCCGGCGTTCATGGTGTGGCGGATCGTGAAGCTGCGCCGGGAGGCCGCCGAGGAGGACGCCGCCGAGTCGGGGCAGCGCGCGGAGTGGGGCGGCAAGCCGGTGAGCTCGGTGCCCGCGCCGCGGCCGCCGGTCCCGCGCCGCGTCCCGATCGACGACGGCGACGAGGAGCTCGCCGCCTACAACCGGTACCTGGCCGAGCTGCACGCTCGTGACCAGCAGCGCGAGAGCTAGAAAGGCAGATCGATGGTGGACACCGACGAACGCGAAGGCGCCCCGGCCACGAAGGCCACGCCGGTCCTGCGGGGGCCGCTGCTGCGCTACCGCGCGCTGGCCTACGCCACCGGTGTCGCGCTGCTGCTGCTGACGGCGGCCTTCATCCTCAAGTACGGGTTCGACTCCGTCGGGATGATGAGCTGGGCGGGTGTCACCCACGGCGTGTTCTACATGGTCTACCTGGTGTTCGCGGTGGACCTCGCGCTGAAGGCCCGGTGGTCGATCAAGGGCACGATCCTGGTGCTGCTCGCCGGGACCATCCCGTTCCTGTCGTTCGTGGCCGAGCGCGCGGTGACGCACCGCGTCCGGGCGGGCCGCAAGCTCTGACGAGCTGTCCCCTCGCCGGACGCGGCGCCGTGCGCCGGCGCAGCCGGGCACCGGTTGCGATCAGTGGCGCAGGCTGAACGGCACCACCGTCGACCCGTGCAGGGTGGCCGCGTCCAGCGTCGCCGGCGTGAAGCCGGCCAGGTGGGACGTCATCAGGCCGACCGGATCGGGGACGGGGTCCAGCCGGCCGGACAGGAACGCCCACTCGTGCTCGTCCGAGCCGAAGTACACCGGCGTGGCGAACACCTCGCCGAACCGCCGCCACGCGACGCGCAACGTGTCGTTGCGCCACAGCGTCGGGCAACCGCCCTGGCAGCAAACCACGCCGCCCGGCGCGAGCAGCCCGGCGCACCGCCTCAGGAACTCCGCCCCGTACAGCCGGTTGTGCTGGGCCTCGGCGTCGAAGTTCTCGTCCGGCAGGTCGATCACCACCACGTCGTACCCGCCCGGCGACGCCGACACGAACGAGAACCCGTCCTCGTAGTGCACCCGCACCGGGCCCTCGCCCCGCTCGGCCGCGTCCAGCTCCGCCGCCGTGTACCCGTAGGGCAGTAGCGACGCGCACGTCCGCACCGCCACCCGGTCGATGTCGACGTGGTCCACCACCTCGGCACCGAACGCCACGGCCAGCTGGCTGGCCACCCCCTCGCTGGACCCGATGATCAGCACCCGCCGCACCTGGGCGGCCAGCAGCATCGCCGGCACCATCAGCGCCTCGTGGTAGACGAGCTGGCTCGCCTCCGTGCTCTGCCGCTCGTCGTCGCAGAACAGGGACACACCCTGCGACGTCCGGCCGATCAGCATCCGCTGGAACCCGGTGTGCTCGTCGAACAGCACCTCCGACACGTCCCACACCCGGGTCAGCCCCGGGCCGAGGGGCTCAACGATCTGCCGTGACATGCTTCTCCCCACGCTCGACCACCGACATCTCCACCGCTGACGTGCCCAGCGCCGCCGCCAGCAGCCGCACCGCCACCTCCGGGTCCGCCTGGTCCCCGCAGGTGAACACGTCGGCGAACAGCGCCCCGATCTCCGGGTAGGTGTGCACCGAGGCGTGCGACTCGGCCAGCAGCGCCAGCACGGTCACCCCCTGTGGCTCGAAGCGGTGCGCGACCACGTCGCACACCGTCGCCCCGGCCTCGCTCACCGCGGTCCGCAGGGCGTCGCGCAGGAACGCCGGATCGTCGAGCAACCCCGGGTCGATGCTCCGCAGCTCGGCCAGCACGTGCCGGCCGGCGAAGGCGCCGATCTCACGTGTCATCGGCGAGCCGTCCTCCTTCCAGACAGTAGGTGCGCAGGGGCGGGATCCCGTTGAACGCCACCGACGAGTAGCTGGCGGTGTAGGCGCCGGTGTCGAGGATGTCGATCCGGTCGCCGGCCCGCAGCGACAGCGGCAGCTCGTACGGGGTGCGCTGGTACAGCACGTCGTCACCATCGCAGGTCGGTCCGGCGAGCACGACGGGGCCCCGCTCGCCGTCGCGGCCCAGCGGGTCGAGCCGGTAGGGGATGGCCTCGTTCTCCGTCTCGGCCAGCCCGTTGTAGCGGCCGACGTCGAGGTACACCCAGCGCCGCCCGAAGCGGTGTGATACCAGCACGACCTCGGTGCGGATCAGCCCGGCCCCGGCGACCACGGCCCGGCCCGGTTCGAGCAGGATCTCCGGTTCGTCCGGGAAGTGAGCCCGCACCGCGGTCCGGATCGCCGACGCGTACTCGGCGAGCGAGGGCACCGGTGAACGGTAGGCGACACCGAAGCCGCCGCCGATGTTGAGCCGCCGCAACCGCACACCCTGCGCGGCGCAGGCGGCGAAGATCTTGGCCGCGGCCGCGATGCCCGGCTCCCACGCGCCCGGATCCGGCTGCTGGGACCCGACGTGGAACGCGACACCGGCCGCGTCCAGGCCCAGCCGGTCCGCCTCCACCAGCAGCGCGGCCGCCGCGTCCGGTTCGCAGCCGAACTTCTGGCCGAACGGGGTCGCCGACGCCGGGCCGTCCACCAGGATCCGCACCGACACCGACGCGCCGGGCGCGTGCTCGGCCAGGTTCGCCACATCGCCGGGGGCGTCCGTGGTGAAGTCCCGCACACCCCGGTCGGAGGCGAACGCGATGTCGGCCGGCTTCTTGATGGTGTTGCCGTAGGACAGCGCGGCCGCCGGAGCTCCGGCGGCGAGGCAGGCGCTGATCTCGGCCGGGCCGGCCACGTCGAACCCGCCGCCCGCCGCGAGCACCGCGCGCAGCACCGCCGGTTCGGGGTTCGCCTTGACCGCGTAACACAGCCGCGCGTGCGGGAACCCGGCGACGAGCTCCCGCACGCGCGCGGCGACGGTGTCGGTGTCCACGACCAGGCACGGGGTGGCCGGTTCGTGGTCGTTCAGGAAACGCCTGATCCGCTCATGCCCTGGGGTCACCCCCGCAGGGTCTCAGGAGCCGATCCCGGTGAGCGAACGGACCTCCATCTCGGCGTGCTTGCGCGGGTCGGCCTTGTCCTTGCCGG
Source organism: Amycolatopsis thermophila (assembly GCF_030814215.1). NCBI lineage: Bacteria > Bacillati > Actinomycetota > Actinomycetes > Pseudonocardiales > Pseudonocardiaceae > Amycolatopsis > Amycolatopsis thermophila. The sequence goes on from NZ_JAUSUT010000001.1 coordinate 4,204,995, forward strand.
CCAGCGTGCCGACGAACCCGCACAGGAACGAGAACGGGATCGACACCAGGCCCGGGTTCTTCAGCGGGAACCAGTGGAAGTCCACGCCCTTGATGATCGAGTCGGGCGAACCGGACACCACCGGCGAGAAGATCACCAGCACCAGGCACGCGGCCAGGCCGCCGTAGATGGCCCACAGCGTGCCGGTGGTGTTGAAGCGCTTCCAGAACAGCGAGTACAGCAGCGTCGACAGGTTCGCCGAGGCCGCGACCGCGAACGCCAGGGCGACCAGGAACGCGATGTTCTGCCCGTTGGCGAGGATGCCGCCGAGGATGGCCAGCACGCCGATCGCGACGGCGGTGAGCCGGGCGACCCGCACCTCGTCGGCCGGATCGGCGTGCCCGCGCTTGAAGATGTTCGCGTACACGTCGTGGGCGAACGAGGCCGACGCGGTGAGCGTCAGGCCCGCCACGACCGCCAGGATCGTCGCGAACGCCACCGCCGCGATGATCCCCAGCAGCACCGTGCCGCCGATGTGCAGGGCCAGCAGCGGCGCCGCGGAGTTCTCGCCACCGGGCGCGGCCTTGATCTCGTCGGTGCCGACCAGGGCCGCCGCGCCGAACCCGATCACCAGGGTGCACAGGTAGAACACGAACATGCAGGCCGTGGCCCACACCACCGAGCGGCGCGCCTCCTGCGAGTTCGGCACGGTGTAGAAGCGCATCAGCACGTGCGGCAGCGCGGCCGCGCCGAGGATCAGCGCGACGGCCAGCGACACGAAGTCCAGTTTGGTGGTGCCGGTCGCGCCGTACTGCCCGCCCGGCTCGAGCAGCTTCTCGCCCATCGGGCTGCGGTACGCCGCCTGCGAGAGCAGGTTCGACACGCTGAAGCCGAACTTGCCGAACAGGAACACGGTCATCAGCACCGCGGCCAGGATGAGGATGCTGGCCTTGATGATCTGCACGTAGGTGGTGCCCTTCATGCCGCCCACCAGCACGTACAGCACCATGACGATGCCCACCACCGCGATGATCAGCGCCTGGCCGAACCCGCCGTGGATGTCGAGCAGCAGCGCGATCAGGCCACCGGCGCCGGCCATCTGCGCCAGCATGTAGAACAGCGAGATCACCAGCGTGGACGTCGCGGCGGCGGCGCGCACCGGCCGCTGCTTCATCCGGAAGCTCAGCACGTCGCCCATCGTGAAGCGGCCGGTGTTGCGCAGCAGCTCGGCGATGAGCAGCAGGTCCACCAGCCACGCGACCAGGAAGCCGATCGAGTAGAGGAACCCGTCGTAGCCGTGCACGGCGATGGCACCCGCGATGCCCAGGAACGACGCCGCGGAGAGGAAGTCGCCGGACAGCGCGATGCCGTTCTGCCGTCCGGTGAAAGCGCTGCCCGCGGCGTAGTAGTCGGAGCGCGAGGAGTTCCGGCTGCTCACGCGGTACACGACGAACAGCGTGATCGCCACGAAGAGCGCGAAGACGACCGTGTTCAGGACCGGGTTGCTGGTCGCGGTGGTGCCCGCGGCGAGAAGGTGGTTCATCGGGTCACTGCACTCCTGCCTGGCGGCGGACCTCGTCCACCTCGGGGTCGATCCGGCGCCGCGCGAACCGCAGGTAGAGCGCGGTGATCACGGCGGTCGAGACGAACTGGAGGATCCCCAGGACCATCCCCACGTTGACCTCGCCGACGAGCTTGATGCTCATGAAGCCGTGCGCGTACGCGGCGAGGAGCACGTAGGCGAGGTACCACAGGACGAACGCGAGGCTCATCGGGAACACGAACCGCCGGAACCGCCCGCGCAGGGTGGTGAACTCCTCGCTGCGCTGGATGGCGACGAAGTCGGGACCCGCCGGGCGGCGCGGGCGGGGCGGCTGCTCGGCGGGGTTGCCGAACAGCGGACGCATCTGACCCGTGTCTTCCACGGGGTTGCGCGTCGCAGCGGTGGGGGCGACGTTCTGCATCTCTGCCTCCCGGCAAGCGTGCGAACTCGGCGAAACTTTTTCGGCGGCGCACATGCTAGCTACGGCGACCTGGGCCTCCGACAGCGGAGGACCCCAGCAGAGTGAAGCGGTGCTCCGCCACCCGGTCGGGTTAATACGCTGATCGAGCGAAAGGAGGGCAGGATTCCGCCGATACACGTAACGCCGCGTGAGTGACGCGGGGTGCCGTCCCTGGAAGGGGTGAGGAGCGATGCGCCGCGTAACACCGCGCCGGTTGTGGAAAATCCCTGGCAGACAACGGTGACCGGGCAGGAATCCACCTCACAGCGAAAGCCACAAGATCGGGGGGTCTTCGATCGCCGGGCAACCCCGCGTCCGCACGGTCGGTACGAATTTCCGGGCTGGTCCCGGGAAACTGTGGGCTAAGTGGGTGACAGGTCCACGTCGTGGACGGGGCCGGCGGTAACCAAAACTCCCGGCTCTGCCGCTCTGACAAGCGGTTTTGCGTGAACCCCTGGTGACGAGCGGTATTTCCGCAGGTCAGCACCGCCCGGTTCGGCGGGCTTCCGGTCAGCCCGTTTGGTGTACGCTTCCTGGGCCACGCTGACTCGCTGTGACCGAGCGTAAACCGGTGTTGTGCGAAGCATCGTGCACACCGCATGATGCACGGCACTGGCGCCGGGCCGGTCCGGCGGGACGGCGGGGCGGCCGGGACAGCACCGTCGGCTGGGGCTGCACGAGAAGCGACGAGTTCATCCGTGATGAGGAGAGCCATGCGGTCAGTGCCTTGCGGTGCCGCCGCGTGCTCCGGCACGGGTCCGGCCCGCCACGGACGCGAACACCAAACGCCGGACAGGGAGTCACCTCTGTGACCGTTGCAGGACAGGGCCAGGTGCCTGTGGGACAGCTCCTCGGTCAGCAACCGCCGGAGCCGTCGAAGTGGGCCGCGCTGACGCGCTGGCGGGACTGGAGGCTGTCGGCCAAGCTCGCCGCCGTCTCCCTGGTGCCCATCGTCGTCGCCATGGTGCTGGGCGGTATCACCATCGGCAACCAGGTCGAGCGCTCCGGCAACTACGAGCGGATGAACCGGCTCGTCGAGCTCAACGGCACCGTCCGCACCCTCGTCGACGCGCTGCAGCAGGAGCGCACCCAGACCGTCGCCCTGCTCACCCAGGGCACCGTGGGCAGCTCGCCCCAGCTCGACGCCGCCCGCCAGCTGGTCGACCGCGCGACCGGTCCGCTCACCAGCGCCACCGCGCACGCCGCGGACGCCGACGACGGGATCCGCGCGCCCGGCGAGGCCGCCGCGACCGCCGTCGGCCGGCTCGGCGAGGTGCGCAGGCAGGTCGCCGAGGGACGGCTGGACGCGGTCCAGGCGCTGGCCGCCTACAGCGAGATGACCGACTCGCTGATCGGGCTGGACACCGCGCTGGTCGCGGGCATCGGCGACGACGCCATCGGCGGTACCCCGAGCGCCGTGCACGACCTGGTGGTCGTCAAGGAGGAGGCGTCGACCGCGCAGTCGCTGCTCGGCTACGGCATCTCGCGCGGCAACCTCACCCCCACCCAGCTCAACGACCTGCGCACCGCCGAGCTCCGGCTGGCCGACCGGCTCACCGACTTCCGCGCCGCCGCGGACTCCGCGCAGGAGGCCCAGTTCGACCGCTCGGTCATGGGGCAGGACTTCAACACTCGCAGCCGCCTCGTCAACGGGGTGCTCGCCGCGGAGGGCTCGTCGGTGCCCAGCGCGCTGCGCGGCATCTCGGCCGAGCAGTGGTCGACGGTGTCGGCGTCGGTGATCACCGCGCTGAACACGGTCAGCGACAGCCTCGGCGACCAGCTCGCGACCACGTCGGCCGACCTCGCCGACAACGCGGGCACCGACGCCGGCCTGCTCGCGGTGCTGCTGTTCGCCGCGCTCGTCGTCACCGCCGCGGTCGTCATCCTGATCACCCGCCAGCTGCTGCACTCGCTGCGCGTGCTGCGAGCCGGCGCGCTGGACGTCGCCGACCGGCAGCTGCCCGCGGCCGTGCAGAACATCCAGGAGGGCCGCGAGCAGACCACCGACGTCCAGCCCGTGCCGGTCGGCACCAAGGACGAGATCGGTGAGGTGGCCAAGGCGTTCGACGCGGTGCACAGCCAGGCGCTGCGCCTCGCGGTCGAGCAGGCCAACATGCGCACCGGGTACAGCAGCGTGTTCATCAACCTCTCCCGCCGCAGCCAGAGCCTGGTGCAGCGGCAGCTGCAGCTGATCGAGCGGCTGGAGCGGGACGAGGAGGACGCCGACCAGCTCGCGACGCTGTTCCAGCTCGACCACCTCGCGACCCGCATGCGGCGCAACAACGAAAACCTGATGGTGCTCTCCGGCGCCGAGCCGGGCCGCCGGTCCGGCCAGCCGGTCTCCACTTCGGACGTGCTGCGCGCCGCGGTGTCGGAGATCGAGCAGTACCAGCGGGTCGTGGTCCAGACCCCGCCGGACGCGCGGATCGTCGGTTTCGCCTCGAGCGACCTGATGCGCCTGGTCGCGGAGCTGCTGGACAACGCGACCGCGTTCTCCGCGCCCGAGACGCAGGTGACGGTGACCACGCGGGCGTCCGACCAGGGCGGGCTGGTCATCGACATCATCGACAAGGGCATCGGCATGAACGAGGCCGAGGTCGCCGAGGCCAACGTCCGGCTGACCGAGGCCGGCACGGTCGACCTCGCGACGTCGCGCCGGATGGGCCTGTTCGTGGTCGGCCGGCTCGCCGGGCGTCACAACATCGGCGTCGTCCTGCACGGTGGCAAGGACATCGTGGGTGTGCGCGCTACCGTCACCGTGCCGCCGGACCTGGTGTTGGACCTGCCCGCGCCTTCTCCCGCGCCTTCTCCCGCGCCGGAGCAGGCCGCCGGACTGCCGCGGCGGCGCACGGTCAACGGCGCCGGACGGCCGGGCGCGCTCGCCGGGTTCGGCGAGGTGCCGGGTGCGGGCGACGGTGCCAGCGCACCGGCCGCGTGGGCGCAGAACGGTCACTCCGGTGTGCTGCCGCCGCGGCCGCCGTCGGACCTGGAGATTTCCGGTACGGCGCTGTTCACGCCGTTGCCGGCGGACGAGGGGCAGCCGGTTCCCGAGCCGCCGGCCCCGGAGCCGGTCGCCGAGGAGCCCGCCCCCGCGCCCGCCGAGCCGGAGCCGGGTGAGCTGCCGAGCGGCAAGGCGTTGTTCACGGCCAACAGCAGCCCGCTGTCGGACTGGTGGAGCTCGGCCGCCAACGAGCCGAAGCCGGCCGCGCCGCCGTCGCGCCGCGAGACGACGCCGATCTTCGACGAGACGTTGTCGGCGTGGTTCCGCAGCGACGACCCGCCGGCCGCCAAGGCGGCGGAGGAGCCGGAGAGCGGCGGCAAGGCCACCAGCGGCTGGGACTTCGCGGCGGACGAGAGTTTCCGCGCGGTGCAGGCGGCCTCCCAGGTGGAGCCGAAGAGCTTCACCGACGCCGGCCTGCCGAAGCGCCGCCGGGGTGAGCAGTTGCTGCCCGGCAGCGCCGGCAGCGAGGCCCCGGCGCCCGCGGCGCAGCGCGAGCTGCCGACCCGCGACCCGGCCGAGATGCGGGGCCGCCTGAGCAGCTTCCAGCACGGGGTGAACCGCGCCCGCCACGCGAAGGCCGCCGGCGAGGGTTCGGATGCCGCTGCCCCGGGTGCGGGGGCCGCTTCGGCCCCGGGTACTGCGGGAAGTGCCGCGCCGGTGGCGGGTGCCGCTTCGGAGAAGGGCGACGCCGAGGGCGCCGCCCCGACGAGCAGTGCCGCGTCGGCCGGCTCGGAAAGCGCTTCGCGCCCAGCGGAAGGCGGGCTACCGCGCCGGCAGCCGCGGCCTGCCCCGGAGTCGGAAAGCGCTTCGCCGGCGGAAGGTGCCCTGCCGCGCCGGCAGCCGCGTCCCGGTCCGGAAAGCGCTGCCACGTCGGCGGCCCCGCAGCTGGACAGCGGCCTGCCGCAGCGTCGCCCCAAGGCGGAGACGGACGCCGGGCTCCCCCGTCGCGAGGCCAAGGCCGAGTCGAACCTGCCGCAGCGCGAAGCCCAGGGGACCGACGCCGGCCTCCCGCGCCGCCGTCCCAAGGCGGACCCGGCGGGGGCGGAGAGCGGGCTGCCCCGCCGCCCGAAGCCCGAGGCGGACAGCGGCCGCCCCACCTCCGAGAAGGAGGACAGCAGCCAGCCCCCCGCCGCGGCCCAGCCGGATGCGGCCCAGCCCGCGCGGCAGTCGGCTACCCAGCCGGACGCGGCGCTGCCGCAGCGGCAGCCCACCACCGAGTCGGACCCGGCGCTGCCCCAGCGGCAGCCGGACGCCGGCCTGCCCCAGCGGCAGCCGCGCCCGGCCGAGGGGCCGTCGGTGCCCGGCGGGCAGCCGGACACCGGCTTGCCCCGGCGCCAGCCACGCCCGGCCGAGGGCCTGCCGCAGCGCCAGCCGCGGCCTGCGGCGGGCGCGGGCTTGTTCGCCGCCGAGCAGACCGGCACCGGGCTCTTCCAGCCGGTGGGCACGGACCAGTCGCGGCCGGACGCGGGCGCCCCGTCGCCCCGCCACCAGCCGGCCGAGGGCGAGCCACTGCCCCAGCGGGGGGACCGCACCGGCTCGCAGCAAGACCCCACTGACCCCCAGCAGCCGGACCCCACCGCCCAGCGGCAGACCGATCCCGCGGGCCGGCCGCAGCGGCCGGGCGGCCCGGCCGCGGGTGGCGACGGTGCCTGGTCCTTCGCGACGGACGAGAGCTGGGCGGCCGTCCAGTCGGTGTCGTCGTCCGCGCCGTCCAGCTTCACCGCCGCGGGGCTGCCCAAGCGGCGCCGCGGTGAGCAGCTGCTGCCCGGCAGCGCCCTGTCCCCGGGGGGTGCCGCCACACCGGCGCCCAGGACACGCCGTGACCCGCAGGATGTGCGTGGCAGGCTGAGCAGTTTCCAGCAAGGTGTTCAGCGTGGGAGGCACCGGACCGCTCAGTCCGCCGACCCCGATCAAGGAACCATGGAGGGTGAATGACCACGCCGCAGCCACAGAACCAGTTCGGATGGCTGGTCAATGATTTCGCCGAGCGTGTGCCTGGCGTGGCGCACGCGGTGGTCGTTTCGGCCGACGGCCTGCTGCTGACCGCTTCGAACCGGTTGCCGCTCGATCGCGCCGACCAGCTCGCCGCGGTGGCGTCCGGCCTCGTCAGCCTGACCCAGGGCGCGGCGCGGTGCTTCGAGGCCGGTGCGGTGAACGAGACCGTCGTGGAGATGGAACTCGGGATCATGATCCTGATGTCCATCAGCGACGGCTCGTGCCTGGCCGTCCTGGCCGCCCCGAACTGCGACATCGGCCAGGTCGCCTACGAGATGACCATGCTGGTCGACCGGGTGGGCCAGATCCTCACCCCCGAACTGCGGGCTCAGCTGCAGGGTGCCGGTGGCGCCCTGATCGGCGAGCCGGTGGGATGATGCCGACATGACCACGGGATCCGAGAGTGGCTCCCCGGGCGGCGGCGAACCGGAACCGACGTTCGCCGACGTGATGAACAGCTTCAGCCTGGACTCCGGGCGTGGCCGTCGCAAGCGCAAGAAGTCGCGCGAACCGCGGCCCGAACCGGCCCCGGCCGAGGCCCCCGAGGTTCCGCAGGCCGAGCAGGCGCCGCCGGCGCCACAGCCGCCGCCGTCACCGGCGCCGGCACCCGCCCCGCAGCCGGAGTACCCGGCGCCGCCGGCGGGCCCGTTCGACTCCTCGCCGGGCACCGGGTTCTTCGAGCCCGTCCAGCCCGCCCAGGCCGCGGACCCGGCGCCGCCGTTCCGGCGCGAGGAGCCCGAGATCCACCCTGCCGAGGAGACCGCCGTGGTGCGCCCGTACGCGCTCACCGGCGGCCGCACCAAGGCCCGGGTCGCACTGGAACTGGAGACGCTGGTCTCCGTCCAGGACGCCGTCCTCGCCCGGCTCGACGCCGGTGCGCTGACGGTGCAGTTCGAGCACCGCTCGATCATGGAAGAATGTCGGACACCGCGGTCGGTCGCGGAGATCGCAGCGCTGCTGCGGGTCCCGATCGGCGTGGCCAGAGTCCTCATCAGCGACGCCGCCGATGCTGGTCTGGTCACCGTGCACCGCACGGTGTCGACCAACGACGACGCCGAGGCGCATCTCATGTTGATGGAAAGGGTGTTGAGTGGACTCCGTCGGCTTTAAGGCACCGCGGCAGACCGCGCCGCAGACCATGACCTCGGCGAAGATCGTGGTCGCCGGTGGTTTCGGTGCCGGCAAGACCACCTTCGTCGGCTCGGTCTCGGAGATCGTGCCGCTCACCACCGAGGCGATGATGACCGACGCGAGCCGCGGCATCGACAACCTCGACCAGACACCCAACAAGGCCACCACGACCGTGGCCATGGACTTCGGTCGCGTGTCCCTGGACACCGATCTGATCCTGTACCTGTTCGGTACGCCGGGTCAGCAGCGGTTCTGGTTCATGTGGGACGACCTGGTGCGGGGCGCGATCGGCGCGGTGGTGCTCGCGGACACGCGGCGGCTGGCGGACTCGTTCGCGCCGATCGACTTCTTCGAGGACCGCAGGCTGCCCTACATCATCGGCGTGAACACGTTCGACGGGGCAGCTGCACCACGAGCTGAGCGACGTGCGCGAGGCGCTGGCGATCGACGAGAGCATCCCGATCGTGCGCTGCGACGCGCGTGACCGCGAGTCGACCAAGCAGACGCTGATCACACTGGTCGAGTACGCGATGCGGCAGTGGATCGCGATGCGGTCCGCGACCGCGCGCTGACGCTCCGCGGTAGTTCGGAGGAAGTGCCGGGCGGGGGGCCCGGTTCACGTTCGGTCGACGCTTCCTTCGTGCTGCTCGCTCGCGTTCTGAATCGTTACCGTGCCCCGGCGGGTGTCGCGGCGGTCATACTTGGGTTTGCGATAGTAGGAAGCCCAAGTATTTTTGAGGTATGAACGCCTCACTGCACCGGCCCGTGCACCCCGTGCGGTTCGTCACCGCCTCGAGTCTGTTCGACGGGCACGACGCTTCGATCAACATCATGCGGCGCATCCTGCAGTCGCAGGGTGCGGAGGTCATCCACCTCGGGCACAACCGGTCGGTGGACGAGGTCGTGACGGCCGCGATCAGCGAGGACGCCCACGGCGTCGCGATCAGCGCCTACCAGGGCGGCCACGTCGAGTACTTCAGCTACCTGGTGGAGCTGCTGAACGAGCGCGGCGCCGGGCACATCAAGGTGTACGGCGGCGGGGGCGGCGTCATCGTGCGCGAGGAGATCGAGCTGCTGCACTCGCGTGGCGTCGCGCGCATCTTCTCCCCGGACGACGGCCTCCAGCTGGGCCTGCCCGGGATGATCAACCTGATGATCTCCGAGTGCGACTACGACCTGGCCGAGGTGCCGGCCGGGTCGGACGACGACCTGCTCGCCGGGGACGTCCGGGCGCTGGCGCGGTTCATCACCCAGCTGCAGGCCGGCAGCGTCCCGGCGGACCGGCTCGCGCGCGTCACGGAGGCGGCCAAGGCGCGCACGGTCCCGGTCCTGGGCATCACCGGCACCGGTGGTTCGGGCAAGTCGTCGCTGACCGACGAGCTGCTCCGGCGGTTCCGGCTGGACCAGGAGGACAAGCTGCGCATCGCGGTGCTGGCGGTCGACCCGACCCGCCGCCGCGGCGGTGGCGCGCTGCTGGGCGACCGGATCCGGATGAACGGGCTGGACGGCTCGCAGGTCTACTTCCGGTCGATGGCCACTCGTCAGGCCGCGGGCGAGGTGCCCGAGGGCCTGGACGAGGCCGTGCTGGCGTGCAAGGCCGCGGGCTACGACCTGGTGATCGTCGAGACGCCGGGCATCGGGCAGGGCGACGCCGGGATCGTGGACCACGTCGACTACTCGCTGTACGTGATGACGCCGGAGTTCGGCGCCGCGTCGCAGCTGGAGAAGATCGACATGCTCGACTTCGCCGATGCGGTGGCGATCAACAAGTTCGAGCGCCGCGGCGCCGAGGACGCGCGCCGCGACGTCGCGCGCCAGCTGGTGCGCAACCGCGAGCAGTTCGGTGCCTCGCCGGAGGACATGCCGGTGTTCGGCACCAGCGCCGCGCGGTTCAACGACGACGGCGTGACGGCGCTGTACCAGTTCCTGCGCGACGAGCTGGCCGAGCGGGGCCTGTCGGTGTCGGCGGGGCAGCTGCCGAAGGTGGAGACCAAGGTCTCGACGGGCGCGACGGTCGTCATCCCGGCGTCGCGCGAGCGGTACCTGGCCGACATCGCCGCCACCGTCCGCGGCTACCACGAGAAGACGCGCGAGCAGGTCGCCGCCGTGCGCAAGGTCGACCAGCTGACCGCCGCGAAGGACGCCCTCGCCGCCGAAGGCGCGGACACCGGGCCGATCGAGGCGCTGCTGGCGAAGGCGGAGTCCGAAGTGGACTCCTCGGTGGCCGGTCTGCTGGAGCGCTGGGGCGAGCTGTCCGAGTCCTACCGGCAGGAGGAGCTGGTCGTCCGCATCCGGGACAAGGAACTGCGCACCCAGCTGTGGCGCGAAACCCTGTCCGGCAACCGGATCCCGCGCGTGGCGCTGCCGCGCTACACCGACCGCGGCGAGCTGCTGTCGTTCCTGCGCCGCGAGCACCTGCCCGGCTACTTCCCCTACACCGCGGGCGTTTTTCCGTTCAAGCGCGAGGGCGAGGACCCGGCCCGCATGTTCGCCGGGGAGGGCGACGCGTTCCGCACCAACCGCCGGTTCAAGTACCTGTCCGCCGACTCCGAGGCCAAGCGGCTGTCGACGGCGTTCGACTCGGTGACCCTCTACGGGCACGACCCGGACACGCGGCCGGACATCTACGGCAAGATCGGCACCTCGGGTGTGTCGATCGCGACGCTGGAGGACATGAAGGCGCTCTACGACGGGTTCGACCTGACGGCGCCGAACACCTCGGTCTCGATGACGATCAACGGCCCGGCGCCGACGATCCTCGCGTTCTTCCTCAACACCGCGATCGACCAGCGGATGGACGCCTTCCGCGCCGAGCACGGGCGGGAGCCGACGCCCGAGGAGGCCGCGGAGCTGCGCGAGTGGACGCTGCACCAGGTGCGCGGCACGGTGCAGGCCGACATCCTCAAGGAGGACCAGGGCCAGAACACCTGCATCTTCTCCACCGAGTTCTCGCTGCGGATGATGGCCGACATCCAGGAGTGGTTCATCGAGCACGGGGTGCGCAACTTCTACTCGGTGTCGATCTCGGGCTACCACATCGCCGAGGCGGGGGCGAACCCGATCTCGCAGCTGGCGTTCACGCTGGCCAACGGGTTCACCTACGTCGAGTCGTACCTGGCGCGCGGCATGAAGGTCGACGACTTCGCGCCCAACCTGTCGTTCTTCTTCTCCAACGGCATGGACGCCGAGTACTCGGTGCTGGGCCGGGTCGCGCGCCGCATCTGGGCGGTGGCGATGAAGGAGCGCTACGGCGCCAACGAGCGGTCGCAGAAGCTCAAGTACCACGTGCAGACGTCGGGCCGGTCGCTGCACGCGCAGGAGATGAGCTTCAACGACATCCGCACCACGCTGCAGGCGCTGTGCGCGCTCTACGACAACGCGAACTCGTTGCACACCAACGCCTACGACGAGGCGATCACCACGCCGACGGAGAGCTCGGTGCGGCGCGCGATGGCCATCCAGATGATCATCAACAAGGAGTGGGGCCTGTCGAAGAACGAGAACCCGTTGCAGGGTTCGTTCATCATCGACGAGCTGACCGACCTGGTCGAGGAGGCCGTGCTGGCCGAGTTCGACCGGATGGCCGAGCGCGGCGGTGTGCTGGGCGCGATGGAGACCGGCTACCAGCGCGGCAAGATCCAGGACGAGTCGATGCTGTACGAGCGGCTCAAGCACGAGGGCACGCTGCCGATCGTCGGGGTGAACACATTCCGCAACCCGCACCCCGAGGAGGACGAGGTCGAGGTCGAACTGGCGCGCGCCACGGAGGAGGAGAAGCAGTCGCAGCTGACGCGGCTGGCCGACTTCCAGCAGCGGCACAGCCGGGAGGCCCAGGAGGCGCTCCGGGCGCTCCGCGAGGCCGCCACCCGCGGCGAGAACCTGTTCGGCGTGCTGATGGACGCCGCGCGGGTCTGCTCGCTCGGGCAGATCACCGACGCGTTCTTCGAAGTCGGCGGCCAGTACCGGCGCAACATCTAGAAGCCGTGCGCACGGTGGCGGGTCGCGGCGGCCCGCCACCGGTGACCCGCCGACCGGGCCGGGAATAGCGCGCCCCGGTCGGCGGGTTACCGGGATACATGGAGTTCGGGATCTCGACGTTCATCACCGACGAAGGCATCCGCCCCGGCGCGCTGGGCCGTGCGCTGGAGGAACGCGGCTTCGACTCGCTGCTGCTGGCCGAGCACTCGCACATCCCGGTCAGCCGGGAGAGCCCCTATCCCGGCGGCGGTGACCTGCCGCGCGTCTACTACCGCACCCTCGACCCGTTCGTCGCCCTCACCGCGGTCGCGGCCGAGACGACCGACCTGCTGCTGTTCACCGGTGTCGCCCTGCTGGTCCAGCGGGACGTCATCCACACGGCCAAGGAGGTCGCGAGCCTCGACCTGCTCTCCGGCGGGCGCGTGGCCTTCGGCGTCGGCGTCGGGTGGAACCGCGAGGAGATGCGCAACCACGGCACCGACCCGCGCACCCGCGGCGCCCTGATCGACGAGCAGATCCAGGCGCTCAAGGCGATCTGGACGCAGGACGAGGCCGAGTTCCACGGCAAGCACGTCGACTTCGACCCGATCTGGCAGTGGCCCAAACCGGTGCAGCGCCCGCACCCGCCGATCTACGTCGGCGGCGAGAGCGAGGCCGCGCTCAACCGGTTGGCCAAGCACGCCGACGGCTGGATGCCGCGGTCGCACACGCCGGCGGCGGAGATCCAGCGCGTCCGGGCGTGGCTGGCCGAGCAGGGCCGCACCGACGTGCCGTTCACCGTGTTCGGCGCCGGGCGCAGCGAAGAGGCCCTCGCCGGGTACGCCGAGGCCGGTGTCGAGCGCGTGACGTTCATGCTGGGCACCCGGCCCGAGTCGGAGACCCTGGCCAAGCTGGACGAACTCGCCGCACTCGCGGAGGGCTACCGGTGAAACTGGGCATCTCCACGTTCGTCACGGACGAGAGCGCGCGCCCCGATGTGCTGGCCAAGGCGGTCGAGGAGCGCGGGTTCGACGCGTTGTTCCTCGCCGAGCACTCGCACATCCCGGTCAACCGCCAGACGCCGTACCCGCCCGGCGGCGACATGGCGCGAGCCTACTACCGCGCGCTCGACCCGTTCGTCGCGCTGACGGCGGCCGCGGCGGCGACCTCGACGGTGAAGCTGGGCACCGGCATCGCGCTGCTGATCCAGCGGGACGTCCTGCACACCGCGAAGTCGGTCGCGAGCCTGGACCTGCTCTCCGGTGGCCGGTTCCTGTTCGGCGTCGGCGTCGGCTGGAACCGGGAGGAAATGCGCAACCACGGCACCGATCCCCGCACCCGCGGTGCTCTGCTGGACGAGCAGATCCAGGCGCTGCGGACGATCTGGACGCGGGACGAGGCCGAGTTCCACGGCGCGCACGTCGACTTCGACCCGGTCTTCCAGTGGCCCAAGCCGGCCCGCCCGGTGCCGGTCTACATCGGCGGCAACAGCGCGCCGGCGCTGGAGCGGGCGAAGCGCCTGGAGGCCGGCTGGCTGCCCAACGCCCTGCGCGACCCGGATGCGGCGCGGGCCCAGGTCACGCAGGCCGGTTCGGTCCCGGTGACGGCCACGTCGGCGCCGCCGGACCCGGCGCTGCTGGACGCCTACGCGGAGGCGGGTGCGGAGCGGGTGACGCTCGGGTTGCCGGCCTCGTCGGAGGGCGACACGTTGCGCCGCCTGGACGCGCTGGCGGCGCTGGCCCCGCGCTTCGCCTGAGCCGGACGCGGAGGGTCCACTGTGGGCGGTGCGGAACCGGCCTCCCGCCGGCGCCGCGCCGGCCGCCCGGGTCGCCGGAGCAGTGCCGACGTGCTGGTGCTCGGTGGTCAGGACGCGCATGGCGACCGCGCCGAACACCGCTGCGGGGAGCACGGCCCGGCGGCCGACCCGACGGGGCGTCACGGCTGGCGACGAAACGATCTCAGCGCGTGTTGTCCAGCAGCAGGTGCACCGACAGCTCCAGCCGGTTGGCGACGTCGGCGGCCGACGCCCGGCGCGTGACCCACGCGACCAGGTTCGCCATCCACACGTCGGCGATGAGGTGGAACACCGCGCGGTCGTGCTCGGTCGGCTCCTCGATGCCCATCGCGCGGGCGAACATGCTCTCCAGCAGCCGCCCGACCTGCTCGACCTCGGCGGCGGCGGTGGTGTCGGCGAACATGAACGCGCGCACCATCGCCTCGGTCAGGTGCGGGTCGCGCTGCATCATCCGCGTGTTGCGGCTGAGCACGAAGATGAGCCGCTCGCTGGGCGTGTCGCCGGGGATGCTCGAGCGCTGCAGCTTCTCGTGGGCGCGCTCGAACTCGCGGGCCAGACCGGACACCAGGAGGTGGATCTTGGACGGGAAGTACCGGTAGAGGGTGCCCAGCGCCACGTCGGCCTTCTCGGCCACGGCCCGCATCTGCACGGCGTCGTACCCGCCCTTGGCGGCCAGCGCCAGGGTCGCGTCGATGATGCGCCTGCGCCGGTCCCGCTGGGCGGCGGACCCGAGCTCGTCGCTGGACAGCGCGCTCATCCCGGTCTTGGGTTGGGTGGACGTCTTCGCTTTCCCGGCCATCGGCACCTGCTCCGGAACTTGTTTCAGTTTCACCCGACAGCTTACCGGTCCGGCGCCTGATCTCGCGCATCGAGTGGATCTGGCCACAAAACTGAAACACGTTCTATAGTGAGCCGCATGTCAGTCCTGACCGCGCAGCAGCGCGCACTGGCCGAGACGATCCGCTCCGTCGGCCGCACCCGCGAGGACCTGGCCGCGATCGGCGTGTTCGGGATCGGGGTGCCCGAGGAGCTGGGCGGCGCGGGCGGGACGGTCGCCGACGCGGCCGTGGCCGTCGAGGAAGCGGCCGCCGCGCTGGTGCCCGGCCCGGTCTTCGGCACCGTCCTGGCGGCTCTGCTGCTGGGCCGCCAGGGCGGATCACCGGTGGCGAAGGAGCTGCTCCCGGCCTTCGCGGACGGGTCGGCCAGCGCCGGGGTGGCGCTGTCGCCCGGCGGACCGGTGCTCGACGCCGACGCCACGCACGTGCTGGTCGCCGACGGTGCCCGCTGGGGCATCAGCGACTCCGGCGCGGCCGCCGTCGAGTCGTTCGATCTGTCCCGCGCCTTCGGAACCGTGCCTGGCAGCGCGGGTGCGGACTTCGAGGGACCGGTCCGGGCGTACGCGGCGACCCTGGCGGCGGCCGAGGCGGCGGGGATCGCGCGGTGGTGCCTGGAGACGGCTGCCGGCTACGCCAAGGTGCGCGAGCAGTTCGGCCGTCCGATCGGGTCGTTCCAGGCGGTCAAGCACCTGTGCGCGGAGATGCTGTGCCGGGCCGAGCTGGCCGGCGCGCTCGCGTGGGACGCGGCGCGGGCCGCCGGGGAGTCGCCGGAGCAGCACGAGTTCGCCGCGGCGGTCGCGGCGGCCGGGGCGCTCGACGCGGCCGTGGACACCGCGAAGGACTGCATTCAGGTGCTCGGTGGAATCGGTTTCACCTGGGAGCACGACGCGCACCGCTACCTGCGCCGCGCGGTGTCGCTGCGGCAGTGGCTCGGCGGTTCCGCCGCGTGGCGGCGGGAGGCCGCTTCCCTCGCGCTGCGAGGGAGGCGTCGTCGTCTGGCCGTCGACCTGTCGGAGCACTTCGATCCCGACGTGCGGGCGACGGTGGAGGAGATCGCGGCGCTGCCGGCCGCGGAACAGCGGGCGAGGCTGGCCACGTCGGGTTACCTCATGCCGCACTGGCCCGCCCCGTACGGCTTGGACGCGACACCCGCGCAGCAGCTGGTGATCGACGCCGAGCTGGCACGGGCGGGGGTGACGCGACCCGATCTGGTGATCGGCGCGTGGGCCGTGCCCACCTTGCTGGAGCACGGCACCGATGAGCAGCGGCACCGGTTCGCGATGCCGACCCTGCGCGGCGAGCTGAGCTGGTGCCAGCTGTTCAGCGAGCCCGGCGCCGGGTCCGACCTGGCCTCGCTGCGCACCCGCGCCACCAAAGTGGACGGTGGGTACGTGTTGTCCGGGCAGAAGGTCTGGACCTCGCTCGCGCGCGAGGCGGACTGGGGCATCTGCCTGGCCCGCACCGATCTGGACGCGCCGAAGCACCGGGGCATCACCTACTTCCTGGTCGACATGGCTTCACCCGGCATCGAGATCCGGCCGCTGCGGGAGATCACCGGCGTCGAGCGGTTCAACGAGGTCTTCCTGGACGACGTGTTCGTGCCGGAGGAGAACGTGGTGGGCGAGGTGAACGGCGGCTGGCGGCTGGCGCGGACGACGCTGGCCAACGAACGCGTCGCGATGAGCGGCGGCTCGTCGGTCGGAGAGGCGGTCGAGGAGCTGCTGGCCGGCGTGGACGATCCCGATCCGGCGGTGCTGGAGCGGCTCGGCGCGCTCGTCGCGGAGGGGTCGGCGTGCGCGCTGCTCGACCTGCGCTCGACCCTGCGCCGGCTGGCCGGCCAGGACCCGGGCGCGGAATCCAGCGTGCGCAAGCTGATCGGCGTCCGGCACCGGCAGGCCGCGGCGGAGACCGCCCTGGACCTGCTGGGACCCGCAGGTGTCCTGGTCACCGACGGTACGGCCGCCGCGCAGCACGAGTTCCTGCTCACGCGTTGCCTGAGCATCGCCGGCGGCACCACGCAGATCCTGCTGTCCGTGGCCGCGGAACGCCTGCTGGGGCTGCCTCGATCCTGAATCGTCGGTGGTCACGCCTATCGTGGCCACCGTGGAATGGACCGAGACGACCAGGGCGATCTTCGTGCCCTCGGACCCGCCCCGCGACGGCGCGCTCGCCGTGTGGGGCGACCAGCCGGGGCCGACGCCGGTCGAGCTCGTGCTGCCCGCCGGGGCAGGCAAGTCCTTCCGCCGCACCAGGGTCGACGCGCACGTGCTGCCGCTGGCCGAGGCCATCCCCCGCCTGCTCGCCCTCACCGAGCCCAGCCCGGCCACCGGCGCGTGGGCGGCCGCGGTCACGGCGGGGCTGAACCTGATCTCGCGCGGGCGCATCCGGCCCGCGGCGAGCACGGGCGGGGTGGACGCCTGGCGGGTCGGGCCGCTCGACGCCGCCGACGAAGGCCTGCTGCGCGACCTGGCCGCCGCGTTGCCGCCGGAGTCCCACGCCCTCCCGTTGTCCGGGCTGAAACGGATCCGCCTGCACTCGCCGGAGACGCTGGTCCGCGCGCTCTGGGACGCCACGGCTGACGTGCTCGTCCGCACCCCCGCGGCCCGCGTCGTCGCCGGCGGGCCCGCGTTCGCCGCGCCGGAGCCCACCCTCCTGGGCGAGGAGAGCGTCGCCTGGCTCGCCGACCTCGCCGCGGAGCAGGAGGCGGGCGCCCAGCTCCAGCTGCGGATCGAGGTCCGCGAAACCGAGGAGGACTTCGCCTTCACCGGCGTCCTCGCGCTGCGCAGCCGGGCCGATCCGAGCCTGGTCGTCGACGCGGCGACGCTGTGGGACGCGCCGGACGCGGTGTTGTCCCGGTTCGGTGAGCAGGTCGAGGCGCAGCTGCTCATCGGGTTGCGGCGCGGCGCCCGCGCGTGGTCGCCGCTCGGCCGGATGCTCGAGGCCGCCGCCCCCAGCGAGCTGAGGCTGGACGACGCCGAGGTGGCCGACCTGCTCGACGGCGGCCGGGACGCGCTGTCCGCCACCGGCATCGAGGTGCTGTGGCCGCGCGGGATGTTCGGTGACACCGTGCGGGCCAAGGCGAGCGCGACGCCGTCGCCCGGCAGCGAGGGCGGCGCGGTGTTCCGCCTGACCGACCTGCTGAAGTTCCGGTGGCAGCTCAGCCTGGGCGGCACGGACCTCACCGAGCACGAGGTGTCCGCGCTGGCCGAGGCGAAACGCCCGTTCGTGCGGCTGCGCGGGCAGTGGGTGCGGGTGGACAGCGGGTTGCTGGCCCGGCTGCGCCGCTCGCCGCGGACGGTGACCGGCGCGCAGGCGCTGGCCGCCGCGCTCACCGGTGAGCTCCGGCTCGACGACGAGGAGCTCGACTTCGCCGCCCCGCCCGTGCTCGACGGCCTGGTGCGACGGCTGCGGGCGCCGGGGGAACCGGTCGAGCCGGACGCCGACCTGCAGGCCACCCTGCGGCCCTACCAGCGCGCCGGGCTGTCCTGGCTGGTCCGGATGACCGAGCTGGGGCTGGGCGGCATCCTCGCCGACGACATGGGCCTGGGGAAGACGATCCAGCTCATCGCGCTGCACCTGCACCGCCGCGCGCTCGGTGCCGGGCCGACGCTCGTGCTGTGCCCGACGTCGCTGCTGGGCAACTGGGAGCGCGAGTTCGCGCGGTTCGCGCCGAAGGTCCCGGTGCGCCGGTTCCACGGCGGGCGGCGGCACCTCGACGACCTCGGACCGGACGAGGTCGTCCTCGCCACCTACGGCGTCCTCCGCCGCGACCGCGCCACGCTGTCCGAAGTGGACTGGGGCCTGATCGCCGCGGACGAGGCGCAGCACGTCAAGAACCCGCTTTCGGTGACGGCCAGGGAACTGCGGAAGATCCCGTCGCCGGCGCGGATCGCGCTGACCGGCACGCCGATGGAGAACCGGCTCACCGAGTTGTGGTCCATCCTGGACTGGACGACACCCGGCCTGCTCGGGTCCCTGGAGCACTTCCGGCGCACCGTCGCCCGCCCCGTCGAGCGCGATCGCGACGCGGGCAGCACCGAGCGGCTGGCGTCCACGGTGCGGCCGTTCCTGTTGCGGCGCCGCAAAACCGACCCGGACATCGCGCCGGAGCTGCCGCGCAAGACGGAGACCGACCGGTACGTGCCGCTGACCACCGAGCAGGCCACCCTGTACGAGGCGGTGGTGCGGGAGAACCTGGCGGTGATCCGCGAGTCGCAGGGCGTGCAGCGGCGCGGGCAGGTGCTCAAGCTGCTCACCGAGCTGAAACAGATCTGCAACCACCCGGCGCAGTACCTCAAGGAGAGCGGGCCGGTGCCCGGGCGGTCCGGCAAGCTCGCCGCGTTCGAGGAGCTGCTGGACGTGATCCTCGACGAGGGCGAGAGCGTGCTGGTGTTCAGCCAGTACGTGCAGCTGTGCCGGCTGCTGGAGGCCCGGCTGACCGAACGCGGGCTGCCCGTGCAGCTGCTGTCCGGTGCGGTGCCGGCGCGGCAGCGGGAGGAGATGGTCGCCCGGTTCCAGCGCGGTGACGCACCGGTGTTCCTGTTGTCGCTCAAGGCGGGGGGCGTCGGGCTGAACCTGACCCGCGCGACGCACGTGATCCACTACGACCGGTGGTGGAACCCGGCGGTCGAGGACCAGGCGACCGACCGCGCGTACCGCATCGGGCAGGACCGGCCGGTGCAGGTCCACCGGCTCATCGCGGAGGGCACGCTGGAGGAGCGGATCGCCGGTGTGCTGGCCGACAAGCGCGGCCTGGCGGAGAGCGTGATCGGCGCCGGGGAGGACTGGATCACCGAACTGAGCGACGACGAGCTGACCGACCTGGTGCGGCTGGGTGACCCGGGATGACCGTCGGGTCCGGCGTTCACCGCTCGACGCCATGCCGTGCCGCCGGTGGAAGGCGCCGGGGTCGGGCTTTTGTGCGCGGGGGTAGGGGTGGCCGGCGCGTGGGTGGGGGCTGGATCGTCGGTCCGGGTGGTGTGGTGGGTAGGCGGTGTGGTTGTGGGCGGCGTGTCGGCGCGGTGGGGCGGCGTCGTTCGGGGGTGTCGGTGCGTGGTGTGTCGCTGGGGTGGTCCCGGGTTGTGGTGACCCGGCGGCGGGGTTGGGCTTGGGTGCGCGGGGGTAGGGGTGGCCGGCGCGTGGGCGGGGGCTGGATCGCCGGATCGGGTGGTGTGGTGGGCAGGCGGCGTGTCGGCGCGGTGGGGCGGCGTCGTCCGTGGGCGCCTGTGCGCGGTGCGTCGCTGGGGCGGTCCTGGGCTGTGGTGACCAGGCGCTGGGGTTGGGCTTGGGTGCGCGGGGGCAGGGGTGGCCGGCGCGTGGGCGGGGGCTGGATCGCCATGCCGGGTCGTGTCCCCGGGCGCTCGCGCGTCGGCGGTCCGCCGTCGGGAGTGCCGGGATGAGCCGCCGGGTGTTCGGGCGCACCTGGTGGGGCCGGGCGTGGGTGCAGGCCCTCGAGGGCCGCGCCAAGCTGGACCCCAACCGGCTGCCGCGCGGGCGGACCTACGCGCGCAAGGGGCAGGTCGGCTCGTTCGAGGTGAGTCCGGGGGAGATCCGCGCCGAGGTGCGCGGGTCCCGGCCGTCGCCCTACCGCGTCACCGTCCGGACGCACCGCTTCACGACCGCGCAGTGGGACACGCTGCTGGTCACCATCGGCCGGCAGGCCGGCTACGCGGCGGCGCTCCTCGACGGTGAGCTCCCATCGGATCTCGCCGAGCACGCGCGCGCCGCCGGGGCCGATCTGCTGCCCGGGCCGGGCGATCTCAAGCCGCGGTGTTCGTGCCCGGACTTCGCCGACCCGTGCAAACATTCCGCCGCCGTGTGCTACCTGGTCGCCGACGAGGTCGACGCGGACCCGTTCGTGCTGTTCCTGCTGCGGGGCAAGGACCGCGCGGAGCTGCTGGCCGAGTTGCGGGCGCGGCGCAGCCGCCCGTCCGTGACGCGCCCGAACCTGCCGGAACCCGCCGGACCGGGGATCGCGCCCGCGGAGGCGTTCGCGCGGGAACGGTCGCCGGTGCCGTCGCTGCCGCCACCGCCCGACGCGCCCGGGCGGCCCGCCGAGGTGGCGCTGTCGCCACCGCCCGCGAGTGGTGTGCGGGTGGACGCGTTGCAGGCGCTGGCCGCCGACGCCGCCGCCCGCGCGTGGCGGCTGCTCACGGGCGGCGAGCCGGAGGATGACCTGTCGGTCGACGAGGACCTGGCCCGCCGGGCGGCGGACGCCCTGCACGGCGGGCCGGTGAGCGTCGCCGCACTGGCCGCGGAAGCCGGTATGTCGACACGCGAGCTGACCCGCTGGGCGATCGCCTGGCGCGAAGCGGGTCGCGGCGGGCTGGCCGCTCTGCGCGAGACGTGGCAACCGCCGCCGGGGAGGTTCTACGAGGTCCTCGCCGAGCTGGACGAGTCCGGCCTGCCCGGCGAGACGAAGATCTGGCGCAACCGCGTCACGCGCGGCGCACTGCAACTCCGTCTCGCCCGGGACGGCCGGTGGTACCGGTTCAGCCGCTCGTTCCAGGACTGGCTCCCGGACGGGCCGGGCTCACCGCACCCGCTCGACCTGCTGTGAGCTCCGCGGGTGGCGGCCCGCCCGCCCGAAGAGCGTGGTCAGCCGCGCTCGTCGCGCAGCCAGCGCAGGTACGTCCAGTCCAGGAAGCGCTCCACGCCGCGCACCACGTGCGCCGACCGGATGGACGGGAACACGTCGAACGCGTGCTGCGCCCCCGGCAGTTCCGCGTACGCCACCGGCTGCTCCGAGGTCTCCCGCAACCGCCGGACGAACTCCCGCGCCTCCCGGACCGGCACCAGCGAATCGTGCGCTCCGTGGATCACGAAGAACGGCGGGGCCTTGTCGGTGATCCGGTCCAGCGGGGACGCCGCGATGTACTCGTCCAGGAACCGTGCCGGGTCCTTGCCCACCACGTACCGCGCGAGCAGGCCCTCCAGGCGCGCCTTGCTCGCGGGCGAACCGCTCGTCGCCGCGAAGTCGTACACCCCGTAGTGCGGCACGCACGCCTGCACGGACGTGTCGGCGTCGGCGAAACCGGGCTGCAGGCCGGCGTCGTTCGGGGTCAGGGCGAGCAGCGCGGACAGGTGCCCGCCCGCTGAACCGCCCGTCGCGGCCAGGAACGACGGGTCGCCACCGTATTCGTGGATGTGCTCCCGGATCCACGCCACCGCCCGCTTCACCCCGACGATGTGGTCCGGCCAGTGCGCCTTGGGCGACAACGGGTAGTTCACCGCCACGCACACCCAGCCGCGCTGGGCCATGTGCAGCATCAGCGGAATCCCCTGGTGGTCCTTGCTGTCGATCATCCACGCGCCGCCGTGGATCTGCAGCAGCACCGGCCGCCCCTCGACGGGCGTGCGCGGCCGGTAGACGTCCATCAGGAACCGCTTGCCGCCCGGCGCGTAGGCCAGGTTGCGGTCCCGCCGCACGTCCGGGTTGCGCATCCGGAACGGCAGCACCAGCTGCCCCCACGGTGTCGCCAGGTCCTTCGGGTCCGGCGGGCGCTCCAGGTCCTCCACGTACCGCGGCCCGAGCGCCTCCGCCAGCGCCCCCTCGACCGCGCCCTTGGCCTTCTGCGACGTCGCGATCAGCGAGCCCAGTCCCGCGGCCGACGCCGCGGCCATGCCGAGCGCCACCCGGTCCGACGTCGAGCGCGCCCCGCGCCGCGCCAGGTGCGCGGCGGTGTCGGCGACGGTCAGCGCGAGCAGGTGCGGCGCCAGCTCCCCGGTCAGCCAGCCGGCGAAGAACGCGGGCACCGAGGCGCGCACCCCGGGGACCGGCCGGATCGCGTTCGCGGTCAGGGCGAGCTGGATCGCCCGGCGGGTGGGGAAACGGGGTCGCATGCCACGTGATCGTAGTCAACCTCGCTTACCCTTATCACGTGCGACCGCTCAGTGGACTCGACGCCAGTTTCCTGTACCTGGAAACGTCTTCGCAGGTCCTGCACGTGTGCGGGCTGCTCACCCTGGACGGATCGACCATACCGGGCGGATATCGCTTCCCGGAGTTCAAACGCGTCCTGGCCGAACGCATCGCCGCGATTCCGGAGTTCCGGCGGAAACTGCACAATTCCCCGCTGAACTTCCTGCACCCGGTGTGGGTCGAGGACGAGGCGTTCGACATCGACCGCCACCTCCACCGGGTCGCCGTGCCGCAGCCGGGCGATCGGGAGACCCTGGCCGAGCTGTGCGCCCACTTCGCCGGGCAGCCACTCGACCGCGGCCGCCCGCTGTGGGAGATGTACGTCATCGAGGGCCTGCCCGGCGACGCCGTCGCGGTGATGTTCAAGATGCACCACTCGATGGTCGACGGAGTCGGCGGCGCGAGCCTGATCGCCTACCTGGCGGGCACCGAACCGGGTGAACTTCCGCCGCTGCCCGAGCGGGAGCCGAACCCGGAGCCGCCGTCGCACCTCGAACTGCTCCGCACGAGCGTCGGGGAGCTGGCCCGGCGCCCGGTGGAGCTGGCGAAGCTGCTGCCCGGCCTGGCCGGGATGGCGCCGCGCTGGATCGGCCGCGCCCTGCGCCGCCAGGGCATGCCGGTGCCGTTCACCGCGCCCCGCACGTCGTTCAACGCCACCATCACCGGCGTCCGCAGCGTCGCCTACACCACCGTGGACCTCGACGACGTCAAGACCGTGAAGAACGCGTTCGGCGTGAAGGTCAACGACGTCGTCCTGGCGCTGTGCGCGGGCGGGCTGCGCCGCTACTTCGAGGCGCGCGGCGAGCTGCCCACGGAGCCGCTGGTCGCGACCGTCCCGGTGTCGACGCAGGACCGCACCAGCCGCGACGACACCAGCAACAACAAGGTGTCCGCGTTCTTCGCGACGTTGCCGACGCACCTGCCGGAGGCCGCCGCCCGGCTGTACGCGGTCGCGGAGAGCAACCGTCAGGCCAAGGAGCACCACCACGAGATCGACGCGGACATGCTGCGGGACTGGGCGCAGTTCGCCGCACCCGGTCTGTTCGGGCTCGCCGTACGGGCCTACGCGGCGCTGCGGCTGGCCGACAGGCATCCGGTGGTGCACAACCTGGTGGTGTCCAACGTGCCCGGCCCGCCGGTGCCGCTGTACTTCGTGGGCGCCAAGGTCACCGCGTTCTACCCGCTCGGGCCGGTGTTCCACGGCGCCGGGCTCAACGTGACCGTGCTGTCCTACGCCGGCGGGGTCGACATCGGGCTGATCGCCGCGCGAGAACTCGTTCCAGATCTGTGGGCGCTGACCGATGCCGTGCGCGACGAGATGAAGGAGCTGCTGGACGCCGCCTCGGCCCTTGCCTAGCCGCCGCTCCTCGACTAAGACTAGAACAGGTTTCACTCTTGTCGTCGAGGAGCCGGTGTGGACTTCACCCTGGATGCGACCCAGGCCGAGATCGCCGCGCTGACCGCGGACGTCCTCGCCCGGGAGCCCGAGCACGCCTGGCCGGCTCTGGCCAAGGCGGGCCTGCTCACGCTCGCCCTGCCCGCCGAGCTGGACGGCGACGGTCTCGGCCCGGCCGAGATCGCGGTGGTGCTCACCGAGGTGGGCCGCGCCGCCGCACCGGTGCCGGCGCTGGCGTCACTGGCGCTCGGGGTGCTGCCGCTGAACCGGCACGGCAGCCCGGAGCAACGGGCCCGCTGGCTGCCGGAGATCGCCTCCGGGGAGTCGGTCGTCACCGCCGCCGTGCACGAGCCGTCCGCGCCCTTCGTCGCCGAACCGGGTACCGAGGCCGTCGCCGTCGACGGCGGATGGGTGCTGACCGGCACGAAGACCCGGGTGCCGTCGCTGCCGGAGGCCCGGTGCGTGCTGGTCCCGGCCCGGCTGCCGTGGGGCACCGGGGTCTTCCTCGTCGACCCCCGCGCCCGCGGTGCCGAGGTCCACGGCACCACCCTTCGGCTGGACGGCGTCCGGGTGGGGGAGGCAGACCTGGTGCGCGACGCGGCACCGGCCGACCTGCACCGGTGCGCGCTCGCCGGTGCGGTGGCGCTCGGGGACGGCGCCGTGGCCGGAGCGCTCGCCCTGACCACCGAGCACATCCGGCAGCGGGAGCAGTTCGGCCGTCCACTCGCGACGTTCCAGGCGGTGGCCCAGCAGATCGCCGACGTCTACATCGCCTCGCGCACGCTGCACCTGGCCGCGCTGTCCGCGGTGTGGCGGCTCGCCGAGGGGCTCGATGCGGACGAGGACCTCGCGGTCGCCGCGTACTGGCTCGCCGAGGAGGCACCCAAGGCGCTGGCGGTGTGCCACCACCTGCACGGCGGTCTGGGCGTGGACATCACCTACCCGCTGCACCGCCACTACGGGCTGGTCAAGGAGCTGGCCGCGTTCACCGGCGGGGCGAGTGCGCGGCTGGACCGGCTCGGCGACCTGGTGGAGGGCTGATGCACATCGAACTGACCGCACCGCAACGGAAACTCCGCGCCGAGCTGCGTGACTACTTCGCCGGGCTGATCACGCCCGAGGAGCGGCAGGCGCTGCTGCGCGAGCGGCACGGCGAGGTCTACCGCCGCATCGTGCGGCGCATGGGCACCGACGGCCGCCTCGGCGTGGGCTGGCCCGCGGAGTACGGCGGGGGCGGTTTCGGCGACCTCGAGCAGCACATCTTCGCCGACGAGGCCGCCCGCGCCGACGTGCAGCTGCCGTCGGTGACATTGCAGACCGTCGGCCCGACCCTGCAGGAGTACGGCACACCGGAGCAGAAGGCGTTCTTCCTGCCGAAGATCCTCGCCGGCGAGGTGCACTTCGCGATCGGCTACACCGAACCGGACGCGGGCACCGACCTGGCGTCCCTGCGCACGGCCGCGGTCCGCGACGGCGACTCCTACGTCGTCAACGGGCAGAAGATCTTCACCACCGGTGCGCACGACGCCGACTACATCTGGCTGGCCGTGCGCACCGATCCAGACGCGCCCAAGCACAAGGGCATCTCGATCCTCATCGTCGACACCACCGACCCCGGGTTCTCGTGGACGCCGATCATCACCTGCGACGGCGCCCACCACGTCAACGCCACCTACTACTCCGACGTCCGGGTGCCGGTGTCGATGCGGGTCGGCGAGGAGAACCAGGGCTGGAAGCTGATCACGACGCAGCTCAACCACGAGCGCGTCATGCTCGGTCCCGCCGGGCGGATCGGCGGCCTCTACGACCGGGTGCGCGCCTGGGCCGCCGAGCGCGGGCTGCTCGGCGAGCCCGACGTGCGCCGCGCGCTCGGTGAGACGCTCGCGGTGGTGCGGATCAACGAGCTGCTGAACTGGCAGGTGGCGGCGGCGGAACCCGACGTGGCGGACGCGTCGGCGACGAAGGTGTTCGGCTCGGACCGCATCCAGCGGGTGGCGCGGCTGATGGAGGAGATCGTGGCACGGCACGGGGATCTGTCCGATCCGGACACCGCGGTGCTCGCGGAATGGCTGGACGTCCTGGCCCGCCGCAACATCGTGCTGACCTTCGGCGGGGGCGTGAACGAGATCCAGCGCGAGCTGATCGCGATGGCCGGCCTGGAGCTGCCGAGGG
The DNA here is from genome assembly GCF_030814215.1 of Amycolatopsis thermophila. Classification (NCBI taxonomy): domain Bacteria; kingdom Bacillati; phylum Actinomycetota; class Actinomycetes; order Pseudonocardiales; family Pseudonocardiaceae; genus Amycolatopsis; species Amycolatopsis thermophila. Next base: position 4,231,181 of record NZ_JAUSUT010000001.1, read on the forward strand.
TGCCGCGATGAGCGTCGAGGAGGCCGCCGCCCGCATCGCCGCGCGGGGCGAGTCGTCGCGGCGCCTGGCGCGCGATCCGGTCAACCAGGCGATGATCAACAACTGGGTCGAGGCCATCGGGGACACCAACCCGCGCTACCTCGAGGGCGTCGCGCCGCCCGCGATGGCGCAGGTGTGGACGATGAACGGCCTGCACGGTCGACGCGCCGAGGACGACCCGCTGGGCGCGATGATGAGCGTGCTCGACGAGGCCGGCTACACGTCGGTGGTCGCGACGAACTCCGAGCAGAACTACTACCGCCACCTGCGGGTCGGCGAGCACGTGGCGGCGTCCACGGCCCTGGAGTCGGTGGCCGGCCCGAAGCGGACCGCGCTGGGCGAGGGCTGGTTCGTCACCACGAAGACGTCCTGGTACGTCGGCGACGAACTGGTCGCCGACATGCTGTTCCGGGTGCTCAAGTTCGCGCCGCCGCCCTCGTCACCGGGCGCGCTGCGGCCGGTGATCAGCCGCGACACCGAGTTCTTCTGGGAGGGCACGAAGGCCGGGGAGCTGCGGATCCAGCGGTGGGGCGAGACGCTGCGGCACCCGCCCGGGCCGATGCCGCCGGACGGCGACCTCGACGCGAAGCCGGACTGGGTGGTGGCGAGCGGGCGCGGCACGGTCTACAGCTACGTGGTGCACCACCGGCCGGCGGTGCCGGGCAAGCAACTGCCGTTCGTGATCGCGCTGGTCGAGCTGGCGGAAGGGGTGCGCATGCTGGGCGAGCTGGTCGGCGCCGACCCGGCGGAGGTCCACATCGGACTACCGGTGACCGCGACGTTCCTGAAGGTGGACGACGAGCTGACCCTGCCGGCCTGGCGGGTGGCGCGATGATCGCCGTCGGCACCGAGCTGCCCGAGCTGGCCTTCGACGTCACCCCGACGTTCGTGATCAGCACGGCCCTGGCCACCCGGGACTTCCAGGACGTGCACCACGACCGCGACGCGGCCGTCGCGCGCGGGTCGAAGGACATCTTCCTCAACATCCTCACCGACAACGGGCTCGTGCAGCGGTTCGTCACCGACTGGGCCGGGCCGGAGGCGTTCGTGCGCTCGATCAAGATCAAGCTCGGCGTACCGTGCTACGCCGGGGACAAGCTGGTGTTCACCGGGCGCGTGGCGTCGCTGGAGGGCCGGGTCGCGGTGGTCGAGGTGACCGGTACCGGCTCGCTGGGTGCGCACGTGACCGGGACGGTGACCGTGGAGCTGGCGGCATGACACTGTCGGGCAGGGCGGCCATCGCCGGGATCGGCGCGACCGAGTTCTCCAAGGACTCCGGGCGCAGCGAACTGCGGCTGGCGGCGGAGGCCGTGCGCGCGGCACTGGACGACGCCGGGCTGCGCCCGTCCGATGTGGACGGCCTGGTGTCGTTCACGATGGACGGCAACGCCGAGATCGCGGTGGCGCGGGAGCTGGGCATCCCGGAGCTGACGTTCTTCAGCCGCGTCCACTACGGCGGCGGCGCGGCGGCGGCGACGGTCCAGCAGGCGGCGATGGCGGTGGCGACCGGGGTGGCCGAGGTGGTGGTCGCGTACCGGGCGTTCAACGAACGGTCCGGGCACCGGTTCGGGCAGGTGTCGGCCGCGGCGGCGGGACAGGTGAACTCGTCGGGGGTGGACAACGCGTTCCACTACCCGATGGGCATCGCGACCCCGGCGGCCACGGTGGCGATGGTGGCGCAGCGGTACCTGCACGAGTACGGGGCGTCGACCGAGGACTTCGGCCGGGTGGCGGTGCTGGACCGCAAGCACGCGGCGACCAACCCGGCCGCGTGGTTCCACGGCAAGCCGATCACGCTGGCGGAGCACCAGGCGTCCCGGTGGATCGCCGAACCGCTGCGGCTGCTCGACTGCTGCCAGGAGTCCGACGGCGGGGTCGCGCTGGTGATCACGAGCGTCGAGCGGGCTCGTGACCTGCGGCAGAAGCCGGCGGTGGTCGCGGCGGCGGCGCAGGGGAGCGGGCCGGACCAGTACATCATGACCAGCTACTACCGGGACGAGCTCGCCGCGCTGCCGGAGATGGGCGTCGTGGCGCGGCAGCTGTGGGCCCAGTCGGGCGCGGGGCCGTCGGACATGGACGTGGCGGTGCTGTACGACCACTTCACGCCGTACGTGCTGATGCAGCTGGAGGAGCTGGGGTTCTGCGGGCGCGGGGAGGCGGCCGGGTTCGTCGCGTCCGGGGCGCTCGAGCTGGACGGCTCGCTGCCGCTCAACCCGCACGGCGGCCAGCTCGGCGAGGCCTACATCCACGGGATGAACGGCATCGCCGAGGCCGTGCGTCAGATCCGCGGGACGTCGGTCAACCAGGTGCCGTCGGTGTCGCACGTGCTGGTCACCGCGGGCACCGGCGTGCCGACGAGCGGGCTGGTGCTGGCTCAGTCGTAGCCGCGGACGAGGTGGCTCTCGTCGTCTGCCACCTCGGTGATGTCGACGGTGGTGTCCCCGATGACGGGCTGGTCGGTGAGCGGTTCGGTGGCCGGCATCGCCTTGTCGTCCTTTCTGACGTCGCCTACGGTCTGTGGTTCCCGTCACACTACGCGATCACTCACCGGCGGTTTTCAGCGGTGGAGGGACGGGGATCCAGTCGGCCACAACCGGCGCCGCAGCCGGTGCACCCCGCACACCATCAGCGCGATCGCGACCCAGGCGAACCCGATCAGCCCGTACAGGAACGCGCGAAGGCACCCGGCGCCCACGGTCCTGGCGTCGTCCTCCACCTGGTTCCCCTCACACGAGTTACGCCGTCTCGGGGTGTGGAATTCACCTCGATGACCTCTAGCGCGTCCGGCACTTCGTGGGCGAACTTGAGGACGTGCAGATCCCGGCCCTGGTTGCGTGGAGTTTGACAGCGGCGTTCGCGCTGCTGGCCGTTCCCAGCCTCGTCCGCCTGGTGCGCCTGGACTCCCTCAGCACCACGCCGGACATCCGCCAGCAGGACCTCGCCGAGTTGCTGATGGTCCTGGCGATGCTCGCGATGGTCTCGCCGCTCGGGGGGCCCATCCCGGCGGCCGGCTGGCAGGCGATCCTCGTCCTGACGGCCGGCTGGTTCTTCGTCGCCGCGCTGCGCGGGCGGCGGTGCTGCGCCGTGCACCACCTGGTCTCCGCCGCCGCGATGCTGTACATGATCACCGCCATGCCCCACCGGGGCGACCACGGGCCCTGGCTGGTCATGACGGAATCCTCGGCGAAACTCGCCTGGCCGGTGCTCGCCCTGGCGGCGATCGGCTACTTCGCCGTGGACAGCGTCCGCGCCGGCATCATCGGCGCCCGCTGGGCCCGCACCGAGAGCCTCCGCGACCACCGCGCGGTCCGCCAGGTCTGCCGCGCCCTGATGGGCGCCGGCATGGCCTACCTGCTGGTCACCGGCCTGTAGGCACCAGCACCGCGTCCGCCAGCACCGGCGCGTCCCGTTCGACAGCCGTGGTCGCCACCAGCAGCCGGCCGTCCTCGTCCCACACCCGCGTCCGCAGCGTCTCGCCCGGCACGACGATGCCCGCGAACCGCGCGGAGAACGAGCCCACGCGCGTGACGTCGGCGTCCAGCACCGCGTCCGTCACCGCCTTCGCCACGACCCCGTACGTGCACAGCCCGTGCAGGATCGGCTGGTCGAACCCCGCCGACCGGGCGAATTCCGGGTCGATGTGCAGCGGGTTCCGGTCGCCGCACAGCCGGTAGATCAGCGCCTGCTGCGGCAACGTCGGCGTGTCGATCACGACGTCCGGCTCGCGGTCCGGCAGCTCCACGCGCTCCGACGTCCCCCGCGACCCGCCGAACCCGCCCTCGCCCCGGGCGAAGATGCTCGACCGCGCGGTCCACAACGGTGAGCCGTCCGTGGACACCACCAACGTCTCGTTGACGATCACCGCCGCCTTGCCCTTGTCCAGCACGTCCACGATCCGCGTGCGCGCGACCGCCTTGCCCTCGACCGGGATCGGCCGGTGCACCGTCACCGCCTGCGTCCCGTGCACGACCTTCGCCAGGTCGATCTCGACACCCGGGAACGACACCGCGGGAGGCTCGTAGATCCGCAGGTTCGCCGCCACCGTCGCGAACGTCGGCAACACCCGAAGGTCCCGCTCGTAGGTGTAGCGCAGCTCCCGCGGATCGGCCGGCCGGGTGCCCGCGCCCAGTGCCAGGTGGTACAGCAGCACGTCGGACGGCATCCACTCGAACGCCAGCTCGTCGAGCTCGGCACCGATGGCGACGTCGGGATCGATGGGCAACGCGGGCACTCCTACTCGTAGGTGACCGACACCTCGTCGGTCAACGGTACCGACTGGCACGCCAGCACGATGCCGTCGGCGATGTCCTCGGAATCCAGGACCTCGTTGTTCAGCATCTTCACCTCGCCGGAGACGATCCGGCACGCGCACGCGCTGCACTGCCCCTCGCGGCACGAGTACGGCGCGTCCAGGCCGCGGGCCAGCAGGAAGTCCAGCAGCTTCTCCTGACGCGGCCAGGAGAACGAGTGCTGCGACCCGTCCAGATCCACCCGCAGGGCGGTCGTCCCCGCCTCCTCCGAGGCAGCGGCCGCGGCTTTGTCCTCGAAGGGATTGCCGCCGAGCGACACGAACCGCTCCAGGTGGATCCGCTGCCGCGGCATCCCGAGGTCCTTCAACGCCTGCTTGCCGGCCGTCATGAACGCCTCCGGCCCGCACAGGAACGCGTCGAACTCCGGGTACGGCCGCGCCAGCTCGCGCAGCTGCGCCACCGAGGGCAGGCCCTGCACGCTCTCCAGCCAGTGCAGCACGGTCAGCCGCTCCGGGTGCTCCCGCGCCATCGCGGCCAGCTCGGATGCGAAGATCACCGAGGACTCGTCCCGGTTGGCGTAGACCAGCACGATCCGCCCGCCACCCGACACCAGCGCGGACTTCAGGATGGACATCACCGGCGTGATCCCGCTGCCGCCGGCCATCAGCAGCAGGTCGGCGTCCAGCGACTCCGGGGTGAACACGCCGGACGGGGGCAGCACGTCCACAGTGGATCCTGCGGAGATGTTGTCGCACAACCAGTTCGACCCGTACCCGCCTTCGGTGCGTTTCACCGTCACCTTGAGCCGGGAACCCTCGTGCGGGGCGCTGGACAGCGAATAGCACCGGGCCGCCTCGCCCGCGCGCAACGTGAGGAACTGCCCGGGCCGGTACCGGAACCGCTCCGCGTGCTCCTCCGGCACGTCGAACACGATCGAGGACGCCTCGGCCGTCTCCGCGATCACCTCGGCGACCGTGAGGGTGTAGCTATCCGGCATCGAGAACCCCGAACTCCCCGTTCCGCACCGCCGCGTCGATGCTGTCGACCAGCTTCGGGCAGGTGTCGAGCAGCGCGGTGTTGTGCCCCTCGGACACCTCCTGCGCGAACACCGGGCAGCTGCCCGCGTCCGTCGTCCACTGGATGCTGGTGTGCTTGACGCTGTTCTTCTTCACCAGGACCCGCGTGCCGCACGACGCGCAGGCGTGCGGCCGCAGCCCGCCGGAGAGGAACTCGGTGCGCTCGGCGGTGGTCATCCGGCGACTCCCGCCTCCTGCTGGCGGGCCAGGTTCTCGGCCACCTCCCGCGCCCACGCCTCGTTGGCCTTGGTGGTGTCCACCTCGAACTCGAAGCGCCGCGTCATGTCCTCGGTGACGTCCTCGACGTCCACGTAGAACTGCTCGTACCAGCGGCGCAGCTGGTAGACCGGGCCGTCCTCCTCGCACAGCAGCGGGTTGTCGATGCGGGACTTGTTCTTCCAGATCTCCACGTCCTGCAGGAACCCGACGCCGATGCTCTTGGCGAACTTGCCGGCGATCTTGTCCGCCTGCTCGTCGGACACGCCCGGCAGCTTCTTCACGCTCACGCCCCACTGCAGCACGAACGACGTCGGCGTGACCGGGTAGTGGCAGTTGATCAGCACGTTCTCGATCTCGAAGCCCTTGTACGTGTTCAGCAGGGTGTTGATCATGTAGGACGGGCCGAAGTAGGACGCCTCCGAGCGCAGCAGGTTGTCCTCGCCGCCGTAGTTGGACGCCATGCCCACGTCCGGGCGGCCCTTGGTGTTGAGGTACTGGGTGGCGATGTGGCCCTCGAACACGTTCTTGAAGTAGGTCGGGAACGCGTAGTGGATGTAGAAGAAGTGGGCCATGTCGACCATGTTGTCGATGATCTCGCGGCAGTTGGAGCCCTCGATCAGCACCGAGTCCCAGGTCCAGTTGCTCCACTCGCCGCTGAAGATGCCCTCGATGCGCGGGATCACGACGTCGGCGGGCGGCGGGTTGCCCTGCGGGTCGTGCCACACGAACAGCTGCTTGTTCTCCTCGAGCGTGATCCACGACCGGGTGCGGGCGCGCAGCGGAACCCGCTTGGCGTAGGGGATCGAGACGCACTTGCCGTTGCCGCCCCAGCGCCAGTCGTGGAACGGGCAGGCCACCTCGTTGCCCTTGACGCTGCCCTGGCTCAGGTCGCCGCCCATGTGGCGGCAGTAGGCGTCCAGGACGTTGAGCGTGCCGTCCTCGCCGGCGAACACCACCAGCTTGGTGCCGAACGCGTTGACGGCGTGCGGTTTCCCGTCCCGGAACGTCTCGGCCAGGCCCAGGCAGTGCCAGCCGCGCGCGAACCGCGCCGGCGGCGCACCCGCGTCGATCGTGCGGACTTCAGTCATCATCGACCTCCAGTGCGATTCTGGGTGGCCAGGTGGCGTGAGGCAAGGAACCCGAAGACCATCGCGGGTCCGATCGTGGCCCCCGGCCCGGCGTAGGTGTGGCCCATGACCGCGGCGCTGGTGTTGCCGGCCGCGTACAACCCGGGGATCACCGACCCGTCCTCGCGCAGCACGCGCGCGTGGGTGTCGGTGCGCAGCCCGCCCTTCGTGCCCAGGTCACCGGGCACGATCCGGACCGCGTAGAACGGGGCCTTGTCGAGCGGGCCGAGGCTGGGGTTGGGTTTCTGGCGCGGGTCGCCGTAGTAGTGGTCGTAGGCGCTCTGGCCGCGACGGAAGTCCTCGTCGACACCGCGGCGGGCGAAGCCGTTGAAGCGCTCGACGGTCGCCTCCAGGGCCGCCGCCGGCACCTCGATGCGCGCGGCGAGTTCGCCCAGTGTGGGCGCCTTGGTCACGATGCCCGCCTTGAACCAGCGGCCGGGCAGCTTCTGCCGCGGGCCCACGCCGGTGAACATGTACCGGTCGCGGTAGCGCTGGTCGAAGATCAGCCAGGTCGGGATGTTCTCGGCCGGCCCGTCGCCCGGCCCGTACATCGCGTGCACGGCCTCGACGTAGGGCGCCGACTCGTTGACGAACCGCTCGCCGCGCGCGTTGACCAGGATGCAGCCGGGCCGGGACCGCTCGGCGAGGGCGAACCACGGGCCGCCGGTGAGCGGGATCGTCGGGCCCCACCACGCGTCGTCCATCAGCGCGACGGACGCGCCGAGCTTGAGCCCGGCCGTGATCGCGTCGCCGGTGTTGGCCTTCGCGCCGACCGTCCACTCGGTGCCGATGGGGCTGCGCTGGTATTTCGCGCGCATCTCCTCGTTGTGCTCGAAGCCGCCCGCGGCGAGCACGACCCCCAGGCGTGCCCGCACGGTCTCGGCGCGGCCGTCGCGCCGGACGACCACGCCGGTGACCCGGTCGTCCTCGGTCACGAGGTCGAGCAGGGGGGTGTCCAGCCACATCGGCACACCCGCGCGGAGCAGGCCCGCTCGGAGCCCCGCCGCGAGCGCCTGGCCCATCGACAGCAGCCGCTGCCCGCGGGCCAGCCCGGCCAGCCACCGGGCGCCGATCCGCAGCACGCGCAGCGCCCCCTTCGGGTGCCGGGCGAGCAGGCTCAGCCAGCGGTAGTCCGCCTGGGTGATCGGCACGCCCAGGGGCGCCCCGCTGTAGGGCGGTTCGAGGTTGGCCAGTTCGGCGCCGAGCAGTGTGCCGTCGAACGGCTTCGGCTCGACCGACCGGCCGCCGGGCCGCCCGCCCGGCGCCTCGGGGTGGTAGTCGGAGTAGCCGCGCACCCACTGAAGGCGCAGCGGGGTCTTGCGGTGCACGAACGACACCACCTCGGGGCCGTGATCGAGGAAGGCCTGGCGCAGCTCGGCCGGCACGACGTCGCCGACGATGGCCTCGAGGTAGGCGCGCGCCTGGTCCGGTGTGTCCGCGACGCCCGCCGCGCGCAGCGCCTCGTTGTCCGGGATCCACACCCCGCCACCCGATCGGGCCGTGGAGCCGCCGAACTTCGACGCCTTCTCGATCACCACGACGGACAGGCCGGCGTCGGCGGCCGCGAGCGCGGCGGTCATGCCGGCGGCGCCGCTGCCGGCCACCACGACGTCGAACTCGTCGGTCATGCCACCTCCGGTAAGCCAACACTGTAACGTGTTCCACTATGCCTAGCGCCTGTTCGCCGCCTCGTCGGTCACGATAGACGAGAACGTGTTTCAGTTCTAGGGTAGCGGGTGTGAACCAGACGGCGGATGTGATCGTGATCGGGTTCGGGGCGGCCGGCGCCTGTGCGGCGATCGAGGCCGCGGACGCCGGCGCCGACGTGCTCGTGCTGGACCGGTTCGGCGGGGGCGGTGCGACCGCGTTGAGCGGCGGGATCGTCTACGCGGGCGGGGGCACGGCGCAGCAGCGGGAGGCCGGGGTCGACGACTCGGCCGACGCGATGTACGACTACCTGCGGCTCGAGGTCGGCGACGCGGTGTCGGAGGAGACGCTGCGGCGCTTCTGCGACGAGAGCCCGGCGATGATCGAGTGGCTGGAGCGCAACGGCGTCCCGTTCGAGGGCAGCCTGTGTCCGTACAAGACCTCCTACCCCAACGACGACTACTACCTGTACTACTCCGGCAGCGAGTCCGCGGGCGGGTTCCGCGACCTGGCCAAACCGGCCGCGCGCGGGCACCGCGCCAAGGGGCCGGGCACGTCGGGCAAGGTGCTGTTCGCGCGGCTGGCCGAGGCCGTGCGACGGCGTGGTGTGCGGGTCCTGCCCGCTACGCGGGCCGGGTCGCTGATCGTCGACGACGGCGTGGTGACGGGGGTGCGGGTCAAGACCCTGCACGACGCCCCTGCCCGGGTCCGCGCCGCACACGCCCGCATGGCGCGCTACGCCGCCAAGCCCGGGATCTACGTGCCGGCCGTGCGCAAGGCCCTGCAGCACCGGATCGAGCGGCTGGAGCGGCGGTACGCGCGCGAGGTCGAGCTGCGGGCCCGGCGCGGCGTGGTGATCGCGGCCGGCGGCTTCATCTTCAACCGCGCGCTCGTGCGCGAGCACGCACCCGCCTACCGGGGCGGGCTGGCGCTCGGCACGATCGCCGACGACGGCTCCGGTATCGGGCTCGGCACCGCGGCCGGGGCCGCGACCGCGCAGATGCACCGGGTCTCGGCCTGGCGGTTCGTGACCCCGCCCAGCGCGATGCTCAAGGGCGTGCTCGTGGACGCCGCAGGCAGGCGGATCATCGACGAGTCCCGCTACGGCGCCGCGGTGGGCGAGGTGATGATCGGCAAGCACGACGGCAAGGGCTGGCTGCTCGCGGACGCCGAGACGATCGCCGAGGCGCGCCGCACCGCGCGGCGGGAGAGCCAGTGGTTCCAGTGGCTGCAGGCCCGCTACCTGCTGCACCGCGGGCGCGTCTGCGCCGGCAGCCTGGAGGAGGTCGCGCGCAAGGCCGGGGTCGACGCGGACGGGCTGAAGGCCACCGTCGAGGCGTACAACGCGGCCGCGGACGCCGGTGCCGCCGATCCGGCGGGCAAGCCGGCGGAGTACGTGCGGCCGGTCCGGACCGCGCCGTTCTCGCTGATCGACGTCTCCATCAAGCCCAGTCTGGGTTTCCCGTGCCCGATGCTCACACTCGGCGGGCTCGTGGTCGACGAGTCCACCGGTCAGGTGCGCGCCGGCGACGGCGCGCCGATCGCGGGCCTGTACGCGGCCGGCCGGTCGGCAGTAGGAATCTGTTCCAGGTCGTACGTGAGCGGACTGTCGCTCGCAGACTGCGTGTTTTCCGGACGTAGGGCGGGAAAATCCGCAGCTCGGCGGCCTGAATGATGACAAAAACGAGAACGTGTTCTAGTCTTGCCGGTGAACCGAGAACAGACATGACGGACGGGGCGTGCAGATGACCGATCAGGATGGTCGCGGGGTGCTGGCCGGGGTCCGGGAGCTGCTTCCCGTCCTGCGGGAACGGGCCCAGGAGACCGAGGACGCGCGGCGCATTCCGGACGAGTCGATCAAGGCGCTGCAGGAGACCGGGTTCTTCAAGCTGCTGCAGCCGAAGACCTTCGGCGGCTACGAGGCCGACCCGGTGACCTTCTACACCGCGGTGAAGCTGCTGGCGAGCGCGTGCGGGTCGACCGGCTGGGTCGCCTCGATCCTCGGTGTCCACCCGTGGCACCTCGGGTTGTTCGAGCCGCAGGCGCAGCAGGACGTGTGGGGGGAGGACGTCGACGTGCGCATCTCCTCCTCCTACGCGCCGATGGGCAAGGCGACCGTCGTCGACGGCGGGTACCGGCTGACCGGCCGGTGGAGCTTCTCCTCCGGCTGCGACCACGCGACCTGGGTGTTCCTGGGTGCGCCCGCGTTCGACGCCGAGGGCAGGCCGGTCGACTTCTGCACCTACCTGCTGCCCATCGGCGACTACACGATCGACGACGTCTGGGACACCGTCGGCCTGAGCGGCACCGGGAGCAACGACATCATCGTGGAGGACGCGTTCGTCCCCGCGCACCGCGCGCTGAGCTTCCAGGCGACCTCGAAGTGCCGCACGCCGGGACAGAAGATCAACCCGGGGCCGCTGTTCAAGCTGCCGTACGGCTCGGTGCACCCGTCGACGATCACCGCGCCGATCATCGGCATGGCGCAGGGCGCGTACGAGGCGCACGTGGAGCACCAGCGCAACCGCGTACGCGCCGCGTACCTGGGGGAGCAGTCCAAAGAGGACCCGTTCGCCAAGGTCCGGGTCGCCGAGGCGGCCAGCGAGATCGACGCCGCGTGGCTGCAGCTGACCCGCAACATCGACGAGCTGTACCAGCTGGCCTGCCGCGGCGAGAAGCTGCCGTTCGCCACGCGCCTGCGGGTGCGGCGCGACCAGGTCCGCGGCACCGAGCGCGCGATCGCCGCCGTGGACCGGCTGTTCGAAAACTCCGGTGGCCGGGCCCTCAAGCGCGGCACGCCGATCCAGCGGTTCTGGCGCGACGCCCACGCCGGGCGCGTGCACGCGGCCAACGACCCCGAGCGCGCCTACATCATGTTCGGCAACGGCGAGTTCGGCGTCCCGGTCGAGAATGCGATGGTGTGACATGACCGAGGGCAAGTACGCCGAGGTCCGCGACGGGCTCCGGCTGCACTACCACGAGGACGGCGCCGAGCACCCGGAAACGGTGGTGCTGCTGCACGGCGGCGGCCCGGGCGCGTCGGCGTGGAGCAACTTCTCCCGCAACATCGCGGTGTTCGCCAAGTCGTTCCGCGTCATCGCCGTCGACCAGCCGGGATTCGGCAGGTCGGACAAGCCGACCGAGCACCCGCAGTACTTCACGCACAGCTCCAGGGCGCTCGCGGGGCTGCTCGACGCACTGGGCATCGAGAAGGCCCACCTGGTGGGCAACTCCCTCGGCGGCGGCACCGCGGTGCGGTTCGCGCTGGACCACCCGGCGCGGGCGGGCCGGCTCGTGCTGATGGGGCCGGGCGGCCTGAGCACCAACCTGTTCGCGCCCGACCCGACCGAGGGCGTCAAGGCGCTCGGCCGGTTCGCCGCGCCACCGGGGCCCAGCAGGGACAAGCTCGCCGCGTTCCTGCGGCTCATGGTGTTCGACCCGTCGCTGATCACCGACGAGCTGATCGAGGAGCGCTACGCCAACGCGAGCACACCCGAATCGCTCGCGGCGATGCGCGCGATGGGTGCGTCCTTCGCCGGCGCCGACTACGAGCAGGGCATGCTCTGGCGCGAGGCGTACAAGCTGCGGCAACGGGTGCTGCTGATCTGGGGGCGCGAGGACCGCGTCAACCCGCTCGACGGCGCGCTGGTGGCGCTCAAGACGATTCCGCGCGCGCAGCTGCACGTGTTCGGCCGATGTGGACACTGGGCCCAGGTGGAGCGCTTCGACGAGTTCAACCGCCTGGCCCTGGACTTCCTGCGAGGTGAATGAGATGGGCATCCGCTCACTGGCCTACCTGCGCATCGAGGCGACCGACATGGCCGCCTGGCGCGAGTACGGCCTCAAGGTCCTCGGCATGGTCGAGGGCAAGGGCGGCCACCCGGACGCGCTGTACCTGCGGATGGACGACTTCCCGGCGCGTCTGGTCATCGTGCCCGGCGAGAGCGACCGGCTCGCGGTGGCCGGCTGGGAGGCCGCCGACGCGGCCGATGTGGACGAAGTGCGGTCGCGGCTCGACGCGCACGGTGTGCCGTACAAGGAAGGCAGCGCCGAGGTGCTGGCCGAACGTCGCGTCGCCGAACTGATCAGCTTCGACGACCCGTCCGGCAACACGCTGGAGGTCTTCCACGGCGTCGCGCTGGAGCACCGGCGCGTGGTGAGCCCGTACGGGCACCGGTTCGTCACCGGCGAGCAGGGGCTCGGGCACGTCGTGCTGTCCACGCACGACGACGACGCGGCGCTGCGGTTCTACCGCGACGTGCTCGGCTTCCGGCTGCGCGACTCGATGCGCCTGCCACCGCAGATGGTCGGGCGCCCGGCCGACGGGGCACCCGCGTGGCTGCGGTTCTTCGGCTGCAACCCGCGTCACCACAGCCTGGCGTTCCTGCCGATGCCGACACCGAGCGGGATCGTGCACCTCATGGTGGAGGTCGAGAACACCGACGACGTCGGACTGGCCCTGGACCGCGCGAAGCGGCGGGGCGTCCCGATGTCGGCGACACTGGGGCGGCACGTCAACGACCTGATGCTGTCGTTCTACATGAAGACGCCAGGCGGGTTCGACGTCGAGTTCGGCTGCGAGGGCCGCCAGGTCGACGACGAGTCCTGGATCGCGCGGGAGAGCACGGCGGTGAGCCTGTGGGGCCACGACTTCAGCGTCGGGATGCGGCAGTGATCTCGTCCGCGATCGAACCGGCGCGGTTCCGCCAGGTGCTCGGCCACTTCGCCACCGGGGTCACCGTGGTGACCACGATGGACGGTGACGAGCCCGCCGGGTTCGCGTGCCAGTCGTTCGCGGCCCTGTCGCTGGATCCGCCGCTGGTGCTGTTCTGCCCGGCCCGCAGGTCGCGGACCTGGCCGCTGATCGAGCGCAACGGCCGGTTCGCGGTCAACGTCCTGGCCGAGGGACAGCACCGGGTCAGCACCGTGTTCGGCGCACGCGGCACCGACAAGTTCGCCGACGTCGGCTGGGAACCCGCCCCGTCCGGGTCGCCGATCCTGGAGGACGCCCTGACCTGGGTCGACTGCGCGGTGGAGACGGTCTTCGAGGCGGGTGACCACTTCGTCGTCGTCGGCCGGGTGACGGCACTGGGCGAGCCGTCGAACGGGCGTCCGCTGCTGTTCTACCGGGGCCAGTACACCGGGGCCGCGCCGGTCAAGGCCGACGTGCTCAGCTGGGCCGGTCCGGACGACTGGCTGTGACCACGTCCGCGGCGGCGATCTCGTCCACCGACCGGCCGGTGGTGCGCGGCCCGAACACCGCGGTGATCAGGATCAGCAGCACCATCGCCAGCGCCACCACCGCGAACACCGCCGTGGCGCCCTGTGCTTCCAGCAGGGGGAGCAGCAGGTACGGCATCGCCGCCGTCATCAGGCGCGAGAGCGAGTAGGCCGAACCGGCGGCCGTCGCGCGCAGGCTCGTCGGGAAGATCTCGGCCTGGTAGGCGTGGTAGGCGTTGGAGAAGACGTTGCTGACGGCGGTGTAGCAGAAGCCGAGGACGATGATCGCGGTGCCGGTGGTGGAGTAGCCGAAGGCGAGACCGAAGACCGCCATGCCCGCGGCGGCCGCGACGATCAGCCACTTGCGCTGGACGCGTTCCATGAGCGGGATCGACAGCGCGGAGCCGATCGGGTAGCCGAGGAACGACAGGGCGCTGAACGTCAGCGAATGCGCGACGTCGAAACCCTTGGCGGTGAGGATGATCGGCACCAGCGAGCCGAAGCCGTAGTAGCCGAAGACCTGCAGGACCTGGAACGCCGACAGCATCGCGGTGCGGGTGCGCCACGGTTTCCGGAACAGCGTGGCGAAGCGCTGCGGCCGCGCCTCCACGTGCGGCACCGGTGTCGTGTCGACGGTCCCGTCCGCGGACTTCTCCAGCCGCTGGATGACCTTTTCGGCCTCGTCGTGACGTCCCTGTGCGATCAGCCATCGGGGCGATTCGGGCAAACCGGTTCGCAGCGCCCACACGATCGCCGCGCCGAGCGCGCCGATGACGAACAGCCACCGCCAGCCCGCGATGCCCAGCGGTGCCTCGCCGACCAGGCCGCGCGCGAGGAAACCGGCGGCCGGGACGCCGCAGAAGCCGATGGTGTAGGCCCAGGCGGTGGCCTTGCCGCGGGCGTGCGCGGGCAGCAGGTCGGCGAGGTAGGCGTCGGCGAGCGGCAGTTCGGCGCCGATGCCGATACCCGCGATGAACCGGCAGACCACCAGCATCCACACGTCCGTGGAGAACGCGCCGAGCAGCGTGAACAACGAGTACACGCTGAGGGTGAGCAGGAACGCGCGCCGCCTGCCGATCCGGTCGGCGAGCCTGCCGAGCGCCACCGCGCCGACGAAGGCGCCGAGGAACGCCGACGCGAGCAGCGGCTTGGTCTCGGCGCTGGAGACGCCGAACTCCTTGGACAACACGGTGCTGACGGTGCTGGCGAGGAAGAGGTCGTAGAGGTCGAAGAACGTCGCCACCCCGACGACGGCGATCAGCAGCCGGTGGAAGCGCGTCACGGGTAGCCGGTCCAAGCGGGTCGTCATCGACTGCGCGGCGGTCATGCCGGAAAGTTATCTCCCGATCACCGATCAGGACAACGGTTTCCGTCCGTGGCGGCGGTTACTCTCCTGGAATGGATCTCAGACACGACGCGCGCGAGCTGTCCGACGACCTCGTGGCACTGCGGCGCGCGCTCCACCAGGTTCCCGAACTGGGACTCGACCTGCCCCGCACCCAGGAGAAGGTACTGGCAGCCCTCGACGGCCTGCCGCTGGAGATCAGCACCGGCACCGGGCTGTCGTCGGTCACCGCGGTGCTGCGCGGCGGGGCCGGCGACGGCGACGTGGTGCTCCTGCGGGGCGACATGGACGCCCTGCCGGTCACCGAGCAGACCGGCGTCGAGTACAGCTCGCGGCACGAGGGCCGCATGCACGCGTGCGGGCACGACCTGCACACGGCCGGGCTCGTCGGCGCCGCGCGGCTGCTGTCGGCGCACCGCGACCGCCTGGCCGGGGACGTGGTGTTCATGTTCCAGCCCGGTGAGGAAGGGCACGACGGCGCCGGCAAGATGATCGCCGAGGGTGTGCTGGAGGCCGCCGGCCGCCCGGTCGCCGAGGCCTACGGGCTGCACGTGGTGTCGTCGATGATCCCGCGCGGCCAGTTCGTGTCCCGGCCCGGACCGCTGATGGCCGCCTCCGACGGGCTGTTCGTGCGCGTGATCGGCGCCGGCGGGCACGGGTCGCGGCCGCACGCGGCGCTCGACCCGGTACCGGCGGCGTGCGAGATGGTGACCGCGCTGCAGACGATGGTGACCCGCCGCTTCAACGTGTTCGACCCGGTGGTGGTCACCGTCGGCACCTTCCACGCGGGCACCCAGCGCAACATCATCCCGCCGGACGCCCGCTTCGAGGCCACCATCCGCAGCTTCTCGAAAGAGGCCAGGGAACGGGTCGCCGAGCTGGCGGTGCCGCTGTGCCGGGACATCGCCGCGGCGCACGGGCTCGAGGTGGAGATCAGCTACGAGGGCGAGTACCCGGTCACCGTCAACGACGCCGCGGCGCACGAGTTCGTCGCGGACACCGTGCGCGAGGTGTTCGGCGAGGAGCGGTTCACCACGGCGCCCGACCCGATCACCGGCTCGGAAGACTTCTCCCGCGTGCTCGACCGGGTGCCCGGCGCGTTCGTCTTCCTCGGGGCCACCTTCGCCGACGACCCGGATTCGGTGCCCTACAACCATTCCCCGCAGGCATCGTTCGACGACGGCGTGCTCGCCGACGGCGCGGCGCTGCTCGCCTCGCTGGCCGCGCGGCGCCTGATGAAGGAGGACGCATGACCAGGACCCTGTTCGCCGGCGGGCGCGTCTTCGACGGCACCGGCGCCGACCCGTTCGACGCGGACGTCGTGGTGGAGGACGGCCGCATCGCCGAGATCGGCACCGGGCTGGACGGCGACGAGGTCGTCGACTGCGCCGGCACCACCCTGCTGCCCGGGCTGTTCGACTGCCACGTGCACGTCACGGTGTCCGACATCAGCCTCGTCAAGCTGTTCCAGAAGCCGTTCTCCTACCAGTTCTACGAGGCGGCGCGGAACCTGCGCAGCACACTGGAACTGGGCATCACGACGGTGCGCGACGCGGGCGGTGCGGATCTGGGCATCAAGAAGGCCCAGGCGGACGGGCTCATCTCCGGGCCGCGCCTGCAGATCTCGATCGGCATCATCAGCCAGACCGGCGGGCACGGCGACGACTGGATGCCCTCCGGGCACTGCGTTCCGCTGACTCTGCCGCACCCCGGCCGCCCGGCCGTGGTGGTCGACGGGCCCGACGAGATGCGGAAGGCCGCGCGGGAGCTGCTGCGCGCAGGCGCCGACGTGCTGAAGGTGTGCACGACCGGCGGTGTGCTGTCACCGGGCGACGACCCGCGGCACACCCAGTTCACGCCGGGCGAGCTGGACGTGCTGGTCGCCGAGGCGGCGATGCAGGGCAAGTGGGTGATGGCGCACGCGCAGGGCACCGACGGCATCAAGAACGCGGTTCGGGCCGGGATCCGGTCGATCGAGCACGGCATCTACCTCGACGACGAGGCGATCGAGCTGATGCTGGCGCACGGCACGTGGCTGGTGCCGACGCTGATCGCGCCGATCGCGGTCATCCGGGCGGCACGGGCGGGCGCCGCGCTGACCGACGAGATGGTCCGCAAGGCCGAGGACGTGGCGGAGGTGCACGCCGAGTCGATGCGCCGCGCGGTCGAGGCCGGGGTGAAGATCGCGATGGGCACGGACAGCGGCGTGGGCCCGCACGGCACGAACCTGGAGGAGCTGCCGCTGATGGAGGCGGCCGGCATGAGCCCGGGTCAGGTGCTGGCGGCGTCGACGTCGTCGGCGGCGGAACTGCTGGGCTGTGACGCCGAGCTGGGCCGGCTGGCGCCCGGGTTTCGCGCGGACCTGGTCGTGGTGTCCGGCGACGCGTACGACCTGGCCGCGCTGCCCGGCCGGGTGCGCGAGGTCTGGCAGGACGGCGTGCGGGTGGCGGCGCCGGGTACGGAGAAATGAGGAGACCCCCGGACCGCGCCGAAACTGGGGGAGGAAGGCGCGGCCCGGGGGCCTCGCCCCAGCGCCCGAGGGGGAGGTAAGCGCCGGAGCACCGGCCGGCGAAAAACTGGGGAGGATGTCGCCGGCCGTACGTGTTCAGGATAGCGCGCGTTTCGCTGTGCGGACCCTTTTCACCGGAACTGAACGGGTTTTCCGTCCCTCGTCGTGGCCGTCTCCGGGGTGCGGCGGGGCAGAACGGCGTTCAGCGTGCCCCGCGAGCGTTCCGGGTGGTGTCACAGAACGAGGTCGGCGAGAACGGTGTTCAGCGCCCCGGCGAAGGCTTCCGCGTTGCGTTGCGGCGCGAGGTGCGCGCCGGGCAGTTCGACGAACGGCAGACCCAGTTCGAGCGCGAGCGCCCGCGCCGGCCGGTAGTGGTAGAAGCCGCGGCTGCCCTCGCCCGCGGTCAGCACGATCGGCACCGGGCTGCGGCGCAGCACGTCGAGGTCGGGCAGGTAGCGGTAGAAGCCCGCCAGTTCGCGGTCGAACAGCAGGCGCCACTCGTGTTCGTGCGGGAGCCGGACGGTCTTGAGCGGCGGCAGCCCGGCGCCCGCGATGGAGCCGAGAAAGCCCTTGAAGGCGCCGAAAACGTCCCCCGCGGTGCTGGCCGCGGCCTGCTCCTCGGCGAAGGCGATCCACTCGTCGGCGTCGGGCAGCAGACCGACGGTGGGTGGCTCGTGGACGACCAGCCCGCCGACGACGTCCGGGTGCCGGGCGGCGAGCTCCAGCCCGATCGCGCCACCGGCGCTGCTGCCGAACACGAGCGCCTTGCCGTATCCGAAGTGCTCGACGACGGCCCGCACGTCATCCGCGTGCCGGGTGACGGTCAAGGGCCCGTCCGTGGTGTCCGTGCTGCCGAAGTGCCCACGCCGGTCGTAGGCCAGAACGGTGTACCGCTCCGCGAGAAGCCGCGCGAGGGCCCGGTACGAGGCGGCGGCCCCGGTCCCGCCGGGGATCAGCAGCAGCGCCGGCCCGGCGCCGCTCCGCTCGACGTGCAACTCCCCGTCCGGCACCGGGCACGTACCGCTCTCCGTCATGGCGGCAGTCAAGCACACCGGTCGGGCCGCGCCCCGCCGTGCTCGGCTCGCGGTCTGCCCGTGCCCTTTCCACAGTGGACGCCGCCGCCGGGTCAGGCCTCCGTCAGCGCCGCGGCCAGGCCCTCGCCGAGGGGCGTCGTCGGCCGGCCGATCAGCGCCCGCAGCTCGCCCGTGGCGCCGGCGAGGGTGCCCTCCGCGATGTTCCGGTCGAGCGCCACCACGAACCCGGCCGTCTCCGCGGGCACGCCGGCCTCGATCAGTGCCGCCCGGTGCTCGTCGGCCGTCAGGTTGCGGTAGGGGATCTCCCGGCCGGCGATGGCCGAGATCTCGGCGGCCAGGTCGTCGAACGTCCACGCCACGTCGCCGGCCAGTTCGTACGCCTCGCCCTCGTGACCCTCGCCGGTGAGGACCGCGACGGCCCCCGCGGCGAAGTCGGCCCGCGTGGCGCTCGCGACGCGTCCCCGCCCCGCACTGCCGGTCAGCACGCCCGTCGCGATGGCCTGCTGGGCCGGCTGGACGTAGTTCTCGGTGTACCAGTTGTTGCGCAGGAAGGTGAACGGCACGCCCGACGCGCGGATGATCTCCTCCGTGGCCTTGTGCTCCGGCGCCAGCACCAGCGACGTGTCGTCGGCGTGCGGCGCGCTGGTGTACACGAGATGCGTGACACCGGCCTTCGCGGCGGCGTCCACCACGGCCTGGTGCTGCGGGACGCGACGGCCCACCTCGGTGCCGGAGATCAGCAGCACCTTGCTCGCTCCCGCGAACGCCGCGTCCAGGGTCTCCGGCCGGTCGTAGTCGGCTTCCCGCACTTCGACGCCCAGGTCGGCGGCCTTCTCCGGGCTGCGGACGGCGGCGACGACCTGCCCGGCGGGCAGCTTCGCCCGCAGGCCGGCGACGACGTGACGGCCCAGCCGGCCGGTGGCCCCGGTGACGACGATGGTCATGGTCATACTCCTTCTCCACAGGTTGCGCTCTCCAAGTTAGTACTAACTTCTAGTAAGTGCCAACTCTATGGTTAGTACCGAGTATGATGGGGGCATGAAGCTCGACGGTCCCTGCGCCGATGCCGCGCACGACCAGCTGGTCGCCGACGTGTTCGCCCGGGCCTGCGCGTCGCGGGGCGTGCTCGAGCACGTGACCGGGCGCTGGGGCACGCTCGCCCTCGCGGCGCTGGCCGAGGGGCCGTTCCGGTTCAACGCGTTGCGCCGCAAGGTCGACGGCGTGAGCGAGAAGATGCTGGCCCAGACGTTGCAGGCGCTGGAGCGCGACGGTTTCGTGCACCGCGAGGCCGAGCCCACGATCCCGCCGCGCGTCGAGTACAGCCTGACCCCGCTGGGCGCCGAGGTCGCGGCCCGGTTGCGGGACCTGATCGAGTTCGTCGAGGGCCGGCTGCCGGACGTCGTCGCGGCCCGGCACGCCTACGACGAGGCGAAGGCCCCGCGTTAGCGCTGGGCGAGGAACACCAGTTCCATCCCCGGCCGGTCGGGCGCGTCCCGCACGTCCAGCACCCGGAATCCCTGTGAGGCCAGGGTTTTCCCGATTTCGTCGCGGTCCCGGAACCGCAGTGTCGAGTCGGAGGTGACCTCTTCGCCGTCGGCCAGGAACCGGTAGGTGAAGCGGAACGACACGAGCGGCAGGCTCACGTCGGTCACCTCGAGCCGGCGCTCGACGGGGCCGCTCCCCGGCACGTCGAGCACGAGCGGTTCGCTCGCGGCCCAGTCCTCCCACGCCCGCCGCTCCGGCCGGCGCGTCTCGAAGACGAAGTACCCGCCGGGGCGCAGGGCCGCGTGGATGCCGGCGAGCGTGTCGGCCCAGCCGGTGTCGGTGAGGAACACCTGCGCGACATTGCCCGTCATGACGGCGAGATCCGCGTCGCCGGGCGGCAGATCCGTCGCATCGCCGTGGATCCACGTCACCGTCCCGCCGGTGTCCTTCGACCGGGCCACCGCGAGCGACGCGCCGGCCGGGTCCACGCCGACGACGGTGCGCCCGCTCGCGGCGAGGAGCAGGGCGAGGTTCCCGGTGCCGCATCCCACGTCCACCACGTGCTCGGCGCCCAGTTCGGCGGCGATGGACAGGTACAGGTCCAGGTCGTCGCGCTCACCGTCGAAGGCGTCGTACACCGGGGCCAGCCGGGGATGGGCGAAGATCGCGTCGGGCACGGCCGGAGCATACTGAGTGCCGCCGGATGCGCGCGCCCGTTTTTGCCGCCGCGGGTGAGCGGCCCGGCCGCCCCTACAGGCGCTCCACAATGGTCGCCGTGGAGAGCGCCCCGCCGGCGCACATCGTCACCAGCGCGGTCGCCGCGTCGCGCCGTTCGAGTTCGTGCAGGGCTGTTGTCAGCAGCCTCGCCCCGGTGCTGCCCACCGGATGCCCGAGCGCGATCGCGCCGCCGTTGACGTTCACCCGCTCCGGGTCCGGCTCGTGCACCCGCTGCCACGACAGCACGACCGACGCGAACGCCTCGTTCACCTCGAACAGGTCGACGTCCCCCACTTTCATCCCGGCCCGCGACAACACCCGCGACGTCGCCTGCACCGGCCCGTCGAGGTGGTAGTACGGCTCGGCCCCGACCAGGGCCTGCGCACGGATCCGCGCCCGCGCCCGCAACCCCAGCGCCGCCGCCCGCTCCGAATCCATGATCAGCACCGCGGCGGCACCGTCCGAAATCTGCGACGACGTCCCCGCCGTGTGCACCCCGCCGTCCACCACCGGCTTCAACCGGGCCAGACCCTCCGACGTCGTCTCGCGCAGGCCCTGGTCCCGCGCCACCAGCCGCGTCTCACCGGTCGGCTCGCCCGCCTCGTCGAGCACCGGCGCCTTCACCGGCACCACCTCGCGCTCGAACCGGCCCTGCGCCCACGCCGTGGCCGCCTTCGCCTGCGACGACAACCCGAAGCGGTCCACGTCCTCCCGCGTGAGCCCCCGCCGCACGGCGATCCGCTCCGCCGCGCCGTACTGGTCGGGCATGTCGATCGACCACGACGCGGGCTTCGGGGCGCCCGCGTCCACCCCGCGGTTCGCGCCGAGCGGGATGCGGCTCATGGCCTCCACCCCGCACGCGACGCCCACGTCGATGGCGCCCGCGGCGATCAACCCGGCCACCAGGTGCGCCGCCTGCTGGGCCGATCCGCACTGCGCGTCGATCGTCGTCGCGCCCGTCGTCTCGGGCAGGCCGGCGTGGAGCCACGCCGTTCGGGTCACGTTGCCGGACTGCTCACCCGCCTGCGTCACGCACCCACCGATAACCTGTTCCACGACCCCGGCGTCCACGCCGGCCCGCTCGACGAGCGCGCGCTGCGCGGCGCCCAGCAGCTCCGCCGCGTGCAGCCCGCTCAACCAGCCACGCCGCTTCCCGATCGGGGTCCGCACGGCCTCCACGATGACGGGTTCACCCACGGCAGCTCTCCTTCGCTCGGCTCGCCCTCAAAGTAGAACCGGTTTCAGTATTGGGCAAGTGTGACCCAGGTCAACCGCCATTCGGTGACTCTCTGGTCCGTCCGCGCTCACCAGCGGTTTCAAGATCGAGACAGCGAGAGTAAACGGGTTTCACTGAATCTCTCGACTTAGTTAACACCGTATGCTTCAATCGGCTCTAGAACGTGTTCCACGACGACGTGAGGCACCTCGGGAGGTAGCCGTGGCCACGCCCCTGATCCCCGCCGGCTTTGATTTCACCGACCCCGACCTGATCGCGAAGCGCCTCCCGCTGGAGGAGTTCGCGCAGCTGCGCAAGACCGCGCCGGTCTGGTGGAACGCCCAGCCGCACAACCACGCGGGTTTCCGCGACGACGGGTACTGGGTCGTCACCCGGCACGAGGACGTCAAGACCGTGTCGAAGGACAGCGAGCTGTTCTCGTCGCAGGAGAAGCTGGCGATCATCCGCTTCGACGAGAACATGACCGACGAGGGGCTCGACGCGAACCGCCTCGTCCTGCTCAACATGGACGCCCCGCAGCACACCAAACTGCGCCGGATCGTCTCGAAGGGCTTCACCCCCCGCTCGATCGCGCGTCTCGAGGACACGCTGCGCGACCGCGCGGCCCGCATCGTGCACGAGGCGAAGAAGAAGGGCTCCGGCGACTTCGTCGAGGACGTCGCGTGCGAGCTGCCCCTGCAGGCCATCGCGGAGCTGATCGGCATCCCGCAGGAGGACCGCCGCAAGATCTTCGACTGGTCCAACCAGATGATCGGCTACGACGACCCGGAGTACGACGTCGAACCGGTCGCCGCCTCCGCCGAGCTCGTCGGCTACGCCTGGAACATGGCCGAGGACCGCCGCAAGTGCCCGATGGACGACATCGTCACCAAGCTCGTCCAGGCCGATGTGGACGGTGAGTCGCTCAGCTCGGAGGAGTTCGGGTTCTTCGTCATCCTGCTGTCCGTGGCGGGCAACGAGACCACCCGCAACGCCATCACCCACGGCATGAAGGCCATGCTCGACCACCCCGGGCAGTGGGAGCTCTACCGCGAGCAGCGCCCGAAGACCGCGCCGGACGAGATCGTCCGCTGGGCCACGCCGGTGATCGCCTTCCAGCGCACCGCCACCCGCGACACCGAGCTGGGTGGCCAGCACATCCGCAAGGGCGACCGGGTCGGCATGTTCTACAGCTCGGCCAACTTCGACCCCGAGGTGTTCGACGAGCCGGAGCGCTTCGACGTGCTGCGCGACCCGAACCCGCACGTCGGTTTCGGTGGCACCGGGTCGCACTACTGCATCGGCGCGAACCTGGCCCGCCTCGAGATCGACCTGATCTTCAACGCGATCGCCGACGAGATGCCGGGCATCCGCGAGGTCGCCCCGCCGGAGCGGCTGCGTTCGGGCTGGCTCAACGGCATCAAGCACTACCGCGTCGCCTACGCGTGACCGCTCGCCGAAGCCTGGCGTTCCGGACCGGCGGCCGGCGGTGAACCCGCGCTACCGGGACGGTGGCTGCCCCGGCGGGGGCCCCGCACACGCGAACGACCGCCGAAGCACCTCCCGCGCGCCGGGAGGTGCTTCGGCTCGGGGTCACCAGGGCAGGGGCCGGCCGTCGCGGAAGAAGCCACCGGTCGGTCCACCGTCGGGCAGGGTGGCCGCCCACACGATTCCGGCCGCGCCCTCGGCGACCGGCCGGCCGCCGGGCCCGCCCATGTCGGTGGCGACCCAGCCGGGGCAGACCGCGTTCACGAGGATGCCCTCCGCGCGCAGCTCGGCGGCGAACATCCGGGTGAGCGCGTTCAGCGCGACCTTCGACGCCGTGTAGGCGGGCGTTCCGCCGCCCATGCCGGCCAGGGACGCCGCTTCGCTGGACACGTTCACGATCCGCGCGTGGTCGCTGCGCCGCAGCAGCGGCAGCAGCGCCTGGGTGAGACGCCACGGGCCGTAGAGGTTCGTCTCGGCCGCTTCCCGGACCACCGCCAGATCCGCGGTCACGGCCCGCTGCCAGGTGTCGTAGCTGATGGCGGCATTGTTGACCAGCACGTCCAGCCGGCCGAACCGTTCGGCGACCGCTTCGGCGGCGCGGTGCACGCTGTCCTCGGACGTCACGTCCAGCGGCCACGGAATGACCTCGCCGCCGGTGGCGGCGTCCGTGGCCGCGGCCAGGGACCGCGCGGTGAGCACGACGGTGTGGCCGGCCGCGGCCAGCTGACGGCACACTTCCCGCCCGATGCCCCGGTTGCCGCCGGTGACCAGTGCGATCGTCCCCTCCTGCCGCATGGGGTGATCCTCGCTGCGGGCAGGGGGGATGTCCAGCGGTTACGGCTTCTCCGCGCCGACGACCCACATCGCGAAGTACTGCGATCCGCCGCCGTAGGCGTGGCCGAGGGCACGGCGCGCGCCGTCGACCTGGTAGTCGCCCGCCCGGCCCATCACCTGCTTGGCCGCCTCGGAGAACCGCAGCATCCCGGACGCCCCGATCGGGTTGGACGAGAGCACCCCGCCCGACGGGTTGACCGGCAGCCGCCCGCCCAGCGCGGTCTCCCCGGCCTCGGTCAGCTTCCAGCCCTCGCCCTCCGGCATGAACCCGAGGTTCTCCAGCCACATCGGCTCGAACCACGAGAACGGCACGTAGATCTCGGCGGTGTCTATTTCGGACAGCGGGTCCGCGATGCCCGCGTCGCGCCACAGCGCGGCCGCCGCGTCGCGCCCGGCCTGGGGGTTGACCTGGTCGCGGCCGGCGAACGTGGTCGGCTCGGTGCGCATCGCGGTCGAGTGGATCCACGCCACGCCGCCCCCGGCCGCGTCCCCGGCGGCCTCGTCACCGATCACCATCGCGCACGCGCCGTCGGACGACGGGCACGTCTCGTCGTAGCGGATGGGGTCCCACAGCACCTGCGACGCGCGCACCTTCTCCACGGTGATGTCGGACTGGCGCAGGTGCGCGTACGGGTTCAGCGCCCCGTTCCGCCGGTCCTTCGCCGCGACGATCGCCCCGACGTGTTCGGGTGCACCCGACCGCCGGATGTAGGACCGCACGTGCGGGGCGAAGTACCCGCCCGCTCCCGCCCCGACGGGCATGGTGAACGGCGGCGCGATCGACAGCGCCCACATCGCGTTCGACTCGGACTGCTTCTCGAACGCCACGGTCAGCACCCGGCGGTGGACACCCGACTGCACCAGGCTCGCCGCCACCAGTGCGGTCGAGCCGCCCACCGAGCCGGCGGTGTGCACGCGCAGCAGCGGTTTCCCGGTCGCGCCCAGCGCGTCGGCCAGGAAGAGCTCGGGCATCATCACGCCCTCGAACAGGTCCGGCGCCTTGCCGATCACCACCGCGTCGATGTCCGGCCACCCGACCCGGGCGTCGGCCATCGCGCGGTCGACCGCTTCGCGGATCAGGCCGGGCATGGACACGTCGGTCCGCTTGGCGCGGTGGTGGGTCTGCCCGGTGCCGAGCACCGCGGCCAGCTGCTTCGCCATTCATGCCTCCAGGACCGCGACGAGGTTCTGCTGCAGGGCCGGGCCGCTCGTCGCGTGCGCGAGCACCTTCGAGGCCTGGCCGGTGAGGATGCGGGTGGCGGCCTCGCCGATGCGCGCCAATCCGGCGGCGAACATCGGGTTGCCGGTCAGCACACCGCCGGAGGGGTTGATGCGCACGTCGTCGCCGAGGCCCAGCGCGGTCCGCAGGATCAGCTCCTGGTGCGTGAACGGCGCGTGCAGCTCGGCGATCTCCACGTCGCCGGTGCCGACGGCGCGTCCCGCGGCCTCCGTGGAGGGGGAGCGGGTCAGGTCGCGCGCGCCGAGCACGGGCGTGTCGACGCGGTGCTCGATCCCGGTGATGACCGCGGGCCGCTCCGCGAACTCGCCGGCCCGTTCGGCGGCGGTGAGGATGATCACCGCGGCGCCGTCGGTGACCGGCGCGATGTCGTGCGCCCGCAACGGATCCGCGACGTAGGGCGCGTCGAGCAGATCGGCGATCTCGCTGGTGCCGGACAGCTGCGCGAGCGGGTTGCGGGTGGCGTCGGCGCGGCTGCGCGCGGCGACCTCGGCGAGGTCCTTCTCGCTCCACAGCCCGGCGTCCAGCCCGAGCCGGGCCTGCAGTCCGGCGATGCTCACCGAGTCCGGCCACAGGGGAGCGACGGTGTACGGATCGAGCTGCAGCGCCAGCACCCGGCGCAGGTGCCCGGCCGAGGACTTGCCGAACCCGTACACCAGCGCGGTGTCCACCTCGCCGGTGCGGATCTTCAGCCAGGCCTCGTACAGCGCCCACGCCGCGTCCATCTCGACGTGCGACTCGTGGATCGGCGGGAACGCGCCGATGGCGTCCACCGCCGAGATGAACGAGAACGCCCGGCCCGCCAGGTAGTCCGACGAACCGGAGCACCAGAACCCGATGTCGGACTTGGACAGCCCGGTCTGCTGGTAGACCTGGGCGAAGATGGGCACGAGCATCTCCACGCCGTTCGTGGTGCCCGGCGTCTCGCGCACGTTCGGGGCCTGGGCGAACCCGACCACCGCGACGTCTCGCATGGCAGTTCCCCTCTACAGGTGGTGGGCGAAGGACTCGTAGGGCGCGTCCGGCTCGCCGGTCGGCTCGAAGTGGCTGATGTTCTCCAGGCTCGTCCACCACTCGTCGCGCGGCTTCCACGCCGCGCGCACGCGCATGCCCATCCGGACCTCGGCGGCCTCGCACCCGAGGACCAGGTGCAGGAACGCGATGTCGGCGCCGTCGAGCAGGATGTAGGCCGCGACGTAGGGCGGTTTGATGCGCTGCCCGAGGAACGGCACGTTGACGATGCAGAACGTCGTGACGATGCCGGTGTCCGGCAGCTCCACCTCGTCCACAGTGGGCACACCGTCGGTCGGGCACGAGCCGCGCGGCGGGATGTAGACCTTCCCGCAGGCCGGACAGCGCTGGCCGATGAGTTTGCCTTCGGCGAGCCCGCGCAGGTAGCGGCTTTCCTCGGGTGATGCCGAGTGCTGGTAGTGCAGCTCGATCGGCGTGACCATCACGCCGTCCTTTTCGGACCTAGGCGGCGGTGCGGGGGAGGGCCCGTCCCCGGCGCCGACGGGGAGGAAGTAGGCGATGTCGCGGATGTGACCGGCGGTCTCGTCCGCCCAGCGCACCCGCACCCGCATGCCGGTGCTCATCGCCGACGGCCCGGGCACGTGCACGGCGTGCAGCATCGCGGTGTCGGCGCCGTCGAGCCGGATCAGGGCCCAGGCGAACGGCGTGGTCAGCGGCTGGCCGTCGAGGGGCTCGGGGATCCACGACCAGGACAGGACGGTGCCCTCGTCGGAGACCGGGACGAACTCGGTGAGCGGCGCGGCGTCGACCGGGTCGTACTCGACCGGCGGCACGTGCACGCGGCCGTCCGAGCCGCGCACACCCTCGATGCGGCGCTCGCGCAACCCGGCCGCGAACCGGCCGAGCACGGGCCCGAGGGAGCGGGTGTAGTCGAAGGCGAGGTCGAGCGGTGCGGACAGCGGTGTACTCACGAATCGAAGTGAAACACGTTCTCGATCTCGCGGCAAGACGCTCAGCCGGGAGGTTGCGCGCTTGGTGGAACAAGTTCTAGATTCGGGGTCATGACCATCGCACTGGAGACGATCGGCCTGTGGAACATCGCGGCCGGGCAGCCGGACCGGACGGCGATCGTGAACCCCGACGGCAGCGAGGTCGGCTACGGCGCCCTCGCCGGCAAGGCCAACGCCTACGCGCGCGGTCTGCGCGAGCTCGGCCTGGAGACCGGCGACGTCGTGGTGGTGCTGCAGCCCAACAGCGACGAGCTGCTGGCGGCCTACTTCGCCGCGCTGCAGACCGGCCTGTACGTGGTGATGGTCAACTGGCACCTGGTCGGGCCCGAGGTCGCCTACATCCTGTCCGACTCGGGGGCCAAGGCGTTCCTCGCGCACGAGCGGTTCGCCGAGGTCGCGGTGGCCGCGGCGGACGAGGCCGGGGTGCCGGCGCCGGCCCGGTTCGCGGTGGGGCGCATCGACGGGTTCCGCGACGTGTCCGAGCTGGGTGCCGGGGGGAGTGGCCGTCCCGAGGTGCGGACCGCGGGGTCGCCGATGCTCTACACGTCCGGCACGACCGGACGGCCCAAGGGCGTGCGGCGGCCGCTGACGGGGGCTGACCCGGACAGCGTGCCGGCCGCGTCGACGTGGTTCTTCGGGATCTTCGGGCTGAAGCCGTTCGACGACCACGTGCACCTGTGCGGTTCGCCGCTCTACCACACCGCGGTGCTGAACTTCGCGTCCATCTCGATCCAGCTGGGGCACACGGTCGTGCTGATGGACCGGTGGGACCCGGAGGAGATGCTGCGGCTGATCGAGCGGTACCGGGTCACGCACAGCCACATGGTGCCCACGCAGTTCCGGCGGTTGCTGGCGCTGCCGGAGGAGGTGCGCTCGCGCTACGACCTGTCGTCGCTGCGGAACATGATCCACGGCGCCGCGCCGTGCCCGCCGGAGGTCAAGCGGCGGATGCTCGAGTGGTGGGGCCCGGTGGTGACCGACTACTACGCGGCGACCGAGGGCGGCGGCACGATGATCACCGGCGAGGAGTGGCTGCGCAAGCCCGGTTCGGTGGGCCTGCCGTGGCCGGGTTCGGTGGTCAAGATCCTCGACGACGACGGCAACGAGCTGCCGCCCGGCCAGCCGGGGGCGGTGTACATGCAGATGGGCTCGTCGACGTTCGAGTACCACAAGGACGCCGAGAAGACGCGCAAGGCGCGGGTCGGGAACCTCTTCACCCTGGGCGACGTGGGGTACCTGGACGAGGACGGCTACCTGTTCCTGCACGACCGCAAGAACGACATGATCATTTCCGGCGGGGTGAACATCTACCCGGCGGAGATCGAGAACGAGATGGTGATGCACCCGAAGGTCGCCGACGTGGCGGTGTTCGGCATCCCGCACGAGGACTGGGGCGAGGAGATCAAGGCGGTGGTGCAGCCCGCGCCCGGGGTCACGTCCGGACCGGAGCTGGCCGGGGAGCTGCTGGAGTGGACGCGCGGGCGGCTGGCCAAGTTCAAACTGCCGCGCAGCATCGATTTCGTGGACGAGCTGCCGCGGGATCCCAACGGCAAGCTGTACAAGCGGAAGCTGCGCGATCCCTATTGGACGGACCGGAAGATCTGAGGATTCACGGTGCGGGCGCACGGTCCGCACAGGGCACGGCGAGCGGGTCGCCGCACGCTTGACCCATGACCGCCCCTGCGCGGCGCGGGCTGTTCGCGCAAACTCGTCCGATTCGCCGTGGTGGGCCTGGCCAACACGGGTGTGTGCCCCGGTTCTGCTGCGCTTCGCTGGGCCGCGGCTCGTCCGGGCCCAGTTCGTCCCACCGGCGGTGTCAGCGACCTTCGAACCGCGGCTTGCGCTTCTCGGTGAACGCCTTCGGGCCTTCCTTGGCGTCGGCCGACTGGAAGACCTTCAGCCCGTACTGGGCCTCCAGCTTGAAGGCCTC
Organism: Amycolatopsis thermophila; assembly: GCF_030814215.1. Taxonomy (NCBI): domain Bacteria; kingdom Bacillati; phylum Actinomycetota; class Actinomycetes; order Pseudonocardiales; family Pseudonocardiaceae; genus Amycolatopsis; species Amycolatopsis thermophila. Next base: position 4,260,536 of record NZ_JAUSUT010000001.1, read on the forward strand.
CTCCTCGTGCATCCCTTCGGTGTCGCGGATCGTGCGCAGGATCGCCCGGACCGCGAGCGGACCGTTCGCCGCGATCATGTCCGCCAGTTCCAGCGCGCGGTCCAGCGCCGTGCCGTCCGGCACGACGCTCCCGATCAGGCCGATCTCCTTGGCCTCGGCCGCCGACAGGTGCCGCCCGGTCAGCAGGATCTCCGCGGCCATCGTGTACGGGATCTGCCGCGGCAGGCGCACCGCCGAACCGCCCATCGGGAACAGCCCCCACCGCGCTTCCGACACCCCGAACCGCGCGCTCTCCCCGGCCACCCGGATGTCCGTGGCCTGCAGGATCTCCGTGCCACCGGCGATCGCGGCGCCCTCGACCGCGGCGATGAGCGGCTTCGTCAGGCGGCGGCCCTTCAGCAGTCCCTCGATGCGGCCCGGGTCGAACGTGCCCTTCTCGTAGGAGTCCGCGGGCGAATTGCGGCTCATCGACTTCAGGTCGGCCCCGGCGCAGAACGCCCCGCCCGCCCCGGTGAGGACGCAGCACCGGATGTCCGGATCGCTGTCCACCCGGTCCCAGGCTTCGACCAGGATCGCCATCATCTCACCTGTGATCGCGTTGCGGACCTCCGGCCGGTTCATCGTCACCACGAGCGTGTGCGCGCGTTGTTCAACCAGGGCGTGCGGCTGTGTCATAGGTTCCTCCCGGTCCGGCGCAGTGCGGCGCCATTGCCCAAAACGATAACATGTTCTACTTTGACTGAGTGGCATACAACATCGCGGATCTGCTCGAGCACGCCGTCGACGCCGTGCCGGATCGCCCCGCGGTCATCTGCGGGCAGCGGCGCCTGACCTACGCCCAGCTGGAGGATCGGGCCAACCGGCTGGCGCACCACCTCGCCGCGCAGGGGGTCGGTCCCGGCTCCCACATCGGCGTCTATTCCCGCAACTCCGTCGAGACGATCGAGGCGATGTTCGCCGCGTACAAGCTGCGCGCCGTCGCGGTCAACGTGAACTACCGCTACGTCGAAGGAGAGCTGCGCTACCTGTTCGACAACGCCGACCTCGTCGCGCTCGTGCACGAGCGCAAGTACGCCGACAAGGTCGCCGCGGTGCTCCCGGAGACCCCGAAACTGAAACACGTACTAGTCGTCGAAGACGGGAGTGACGCCGACTTCTCCGGGTACGGCGGCGTCGGGTACGAACCGGCGCTGGCGGCCCAGCGGGCCGACCGCGACTTCGGCGAGCGCAGCCCCGACGACGTCTACATCGTCTACACCGGAGGCACCACGGGCTACCCGAAGGGCGTCATGTGGCGCCACGAAGACGTGTGGCGCGCGCTCGGCGGCGGCATCGACTTCGTCACCGGCGAGTACGTTCCGGACGAGTGGACGATGGCCGAGCAGGGCAAACAGGGCGCGATGGTCCGGCTGCCGGCCGCGCCGCTGATCCACGGCGCCGCCCAGTGGGCCGCGTTCGGCGCGATGTTCAGCGGCGGCACCGTGGTGTTCGTGCCGCAGTTCGACCCGCACGAGGTCTGGCGCGAGGTCGAGCGGCACAAGGTGCAGGTCCTCACCATCGTCGGCGACGCGATGGCGCGCCCGCTGCTCGACGCCTACCACCAGGGCGGGTACGACGCCTCCTCGCTGGTGGCGGTGTCCAGCCACGCCGCGCTGTTCTCGCAGTCGGTCAAGCAGGAGTACCTGCGCACGTTCCCGAACCTGGTCCTCACCGACGCGATCGGTTCGTCGGAGAGCGGCTTCACCGGCATCGGCATGGTCGCCAAGGACGCCGACCACTCGGCGGGCCCGCGGGTGAACTTCGGCAAGGACGCCATCCTCATCGACGACGACAACCGCGTGGTGGCGCGCGCGCCCGGCGCGACCGGCCGGATCGCGCGACGCGGGCACGTGCCGCTGGGCTACTACAAGGACCCGGCCAAGTCGGAGACGATCTTCGTCGAGGTCGACGGCAAGCGCTACGTCGTGCCCGGCGACTGGGCCCGCTACGAGGAGGACGGCACGGTCACCCTCCTCGGCCGCGGCTCGCAGTGCGTCAACACCGGCGGCGAGAAGGTGTTCCCGGAAGAGGTGGAAAGCGCGCTGAAGTCGCACCCGGACGTGTTCGACGCGATCGTCGTCGGCGTCCCGGACGAGCGGCTCGGCCAGCGGGTCGGCGCGATCATCCAGCCGCGCACCGGCGTCACGCCCGACCTCGGCGCGATCGAGGCGCACGTGCGGACCCAGGTCGCCGGCTACAAGGTGCCGCGCAGCGTGTGGCTGGTCGACGAGATCGGCCGTCTGCCCACCGGCAAACCCGACTACCCGTGGGCCGCGCGGCACGCCGCCGGGAACCCGCCCACCGAAACGCAGAAGGCCTGAGGAGATCCTTGATGCGCACCGCGCTGTGCGAGACGTTCGGCATCCAGTACCCGATCATCGGGTTCACCCCCTCGGAGCACGTGGCCGCTGCCATCAGCAAGGCCGGCGGGCTCGGTGTGCTCGGGTGCGTCCGGTTCAACGACGCCGGCGAACTCGACCGGGTGCTGGACTGGATGGACGCGAACACCGACGGCAAGCCCTACGGCGTCGACATCGTGATGCCCGCGAAGGTCCCCACCGAAGGCGCCGCGGTCGACCTGTCGAAGCTGATCCCCGCCGAGCACGTCGCGTTCGTCGAGCGGACCCTGCGCGAACTGGGTGTCCCGGAGCTGCCGGAGGACACCGAGGAACGCGCCGGTGTGCTCGGCTGGCTGCACTCGGTGGCCCGCTCGCACGTCGAGGTGGCGCTCAAGCACCCGATCAAACTGATCGCCAACGCGCTCGGCTCGCCGCCCGTGGACGTGATCGGCCAGGCGCACGAGCACGGGGTGCCGGTCGCGGCGCTCGCGGGCAAGGCCGAGCACGCGGTGCGGCACGTCGACAACGGTGTGGACTTCGTGGTGGCGCAGGGGCACGAGGCCGGCGGGCACACCGGCGAGATCGCGTCGATGGTGCTGCTGCCGGAGATCGTCGACGCGGTGGGGGACCGGGCGCCGGTGCTCGCGGCGGGCGGGATCGGCTCGGGCAGGCAGGTCGCGGCGGCGCTCGCGCTCGGGGCGCAGGGCGCGTGGACGGGCTCGATGTGGCTGGCGACCGAGGAGTACCTGCAGACGATGCCCGAGTCGACCGCGATGCAGCAGGCGCTGGTCAGCGCGTCGTCGTCGGACACCGTGCGGACGCGCATCTACACCGGCAAGCCCGCGCGGCTGCTCAAGACGCGGTGGACGGAAGCGTGGACGGCCCCCGACGCGCCCGAGCCGCTGCCGATGCCGCTGCAGAACCTGCTCGTGAGCTCCGCACACAACCGCATCCACGCCGCCAACGACCCGACGGTGGTCTCCATGCCGGCCGGGCAGATCATCGGACGGATCGACCGGGTGCGCCCGGTGGCCGAGATCATGGCCGACCTGGTCAGCGGCTACGAGGAAACCCTCGCGAGGCTCGACAAGACACGCTGAGCCCGGTCGGCGCCGCCCCGGTCAGCGCCGGGGGCGCCGGCGCCGGTGGTGGCGAAGCAGGCCACTGCCCCGATGGCTCGCCCGATGCACCTGCTGGACACCGAGGCCGGCAGGTTGCAGGCGAGCACGCCACACTCGGCGAGACCCGGCAGCCGCGAGCGTCGGCGGCTGTCGCGCTGTCCGCCCGCCGCCGCACCAGTTGGAGCAGGCGACCCCCTCCGGCGAGCACGACGCATCCGCTGATCACCGATGCCGGCGGCAGGCTGAAGGCGAGCACCACGCACCCGGCGAGGCCGACCACCGGCACCACCCGCCGCCCCAGCGTCCACGCGCTCGCGTTCGCGATGGCGTAGTAGGTCAGCACCGCGAATGACGAGAACCCGATCGCGCCGCGCAGGTCCGTCACCAGCACCAGCGCGGCGACCACGACGCCGACCGCCACTTCCGCCCGGTGCGGCACCGCGAACCGCGGGTGCACCGCGGCCAGCGCAGCGGGCAGGTGACCGTCGCGGGCCCTGGCGAGCGTCGTGCGGGGCACGCCGAGCACCAGGGCCGGCAGCGACCCCAGCGCGGCCAGCGCGGCGCCCGCCCGGAGCACCGGGGTCAACGCCGGCCACGACGTGCCCGCCCGCGCGGCCGCGATCGGGTCCGAAGTGGACGCCAGGCGCGCCGGACCCAGTTGCCGCAGCAGGAAAACGGCCACCGCCGCGTACACGACGAGCGTGATGCCGAGGGCGATCGGGAACCTCCGCACCGGGTCGCGAACCTCTTCGCCCAGCGTGGCGACCCGCGCGTACCCCGCGAAGGCGAAGAACAGCAACCCGGCCGACTGCAGGATCCCGCCCGCGCCCGCCCCGAACGTCAGCCGCTCCGCCGGCCACCGCCATCGCGAGCACCGACCCGGCGAGGACGACCAGCGTGATCGTCACGATGACCGTGGTGACCGTGACCGACCGCTGCACCCCGCGGTAGTTCAGCGCGGTCAACACCAGCACGGCCGCCGCCGCGATCAGCGACTGCCAGAGCCGGGCGCGGTGTACGACGCGACGGTCAGTGCCGTCGCCGCGCAGCTCGCAGCCTTCCCGACCACGAACCCCCACCCGGCGAGGTAACCCCAGAACGGCCCGAGCCGCTCGTGCCCGTACACGTACGTGCCGCCGGACGACGGGTAGCGGGCGCCACCCGCGCCGACGAGGTCGCGTTGCAGTAGGCCACGACGGCCGCGACCGCCAGCCCGATCAGCAACCCGGCGCCCGCCGCGCGGGTCGCGGGCGCGAAGGCCGCGAACACCCCAGCCCCGATCATCGACCCGAGGCCGATCACCACCGCGTCCCCGGTGCCCAGCCGCCGCGTCAACTCCGCCACGTCGGCATCCTGCCCGGCTCAGATGACCGCGAGCGCGACCACGACGAGAACGTAGGTGAGCGCGAAGATGACCGGTATCCACTGCTCGATGTGTGAGAGCGGGACGTACCGGCGCCAGTCCTTGCCCTCGCCGAGCGCGGTCCACTCCGCGCGCGAGTAGGCGTAGGCCGGCAGCCGCTCCTCGAGCGCGCCGATCACCGCGTACTTCGCCGAGTTGAGCTGCCGGTAGGACCGCACGATGACCAGCCACGCGACGCACTCGCCGAGCAGGATCACCAGCCCGACCACGAGCACCCACACCGGGGCGCCGGTGAGCTTCGAACCTCCCGCCAGACCGACGAAGGCCGCGCCGACCGCGGTGTTGACCGTCAGGAAGAAGGTGTTGGTGAGGTTGCGCCGGGCGCTGACCCGGTCGGCCATCTCCACGCAGATCTTGTACTGCTCCAGCACCGCCGTCTGGTACTTCTCGCCCTCGGGCGCGTAGTCCCGCGGGCGCACGGCCTCGTTCCACAGCTTCGCGCTGAGTTCGGTCATGCCCCGATCATGGTCACTGGTGCCGCGCCGCGTCCAGGCGGGCCCGGGTCCGGTCCAGCCGCGACGCGATCGGTTCCCGCCCCGCGTCGTGCAGCCGCTCCACCAGCCGCATCAACGGCGGGCACTCCCGCACGGTCGAGCCGTCGAGGGTCCCGCCGTCGAGCCGGTGCGGGAAATCCGCCAGCACCGGGTGATCGGCGGTCAGCGGTTCGCCCCCAGGCCGGGGCAGGTAGATCTGGGCGAACGGGTCGGTGTCGGCCTTCTCCAGCAGGATGAGCGTGTCCCCGGTGCGGCCGCGGGCCACCAGCTCGCCGAGTTCCCGGCGCAGGGACGGCGTCAGCTCCTCGGCCCACACGATGACCTGGTCCGCCACCGCGATCAGGCGGCGCACGGTCTCGAACCACGACGCGCCGGGCAGGTACAGCCGGTTCGGGGCGACGAACGTGCCCGGCCAGTTGTTGACCTCCAGCTCGCCCGCGGTCGTGCTCGCGACCTGCACCAGCGGCACCCCGCCGGCCAGCTCGGTCAGCACGCGCTCGGACTTGCGGTGGGTGAAGATCTGGACGTGGTCGCCGCCCTCCTCGTCACGCACGAGGGGAGAATCGGACACCCCCGACCGTTCGGTGAGTTCGAAGTTGCGCAGCAGCAGGACGAACGGCTGCCCTGAGCACACCCAGCTGCGCACCGTGCCCGCGGAGCGGACGTGCGCCTGCCGGGCCAGTCCGACGATGGTGTCCATCCCGCTGTCCGGATGCCAGTGGCGCTGCCGCTCCAGGTAGCGGAGCTGGAACTCCGGTTCGCCGATGCGCAACCGGTCGAGCAGGTCCGGAGCGTGCCGGGAGACGGCCAGGTACCGCTCCAGCTCGGTGCCCGGCTCCGGACGCACGCCGGCGAAACGGGCCGCGACCTCGGCGAACGACTCCCGCGCCGCCGGCTCGTCGCCGTCCTGGAGGGCCGCGAAGCCCGCGTTCGTCAGCGCCTGGGCGACCCGCCCGCGCAGTTCCGGGTCCGTGCTCGCGGCCCAGCGCGACGCGACCTCCTGCCACAGCCGCCGCACCTCGGGCACCTTGTTCTCAGGCGGCGCGACGGCCTCGCCACGCAGGTAGGCGACGTGGACGTGCACCAGGCACAACGCCCGGTCGACCTCGACGTGGTTGACCGGGGCGGCCGCGTCGAGAACCGCGCGCAGCGTGTGCCGGGCTCGCTCGTTGTCCTGCCGGTCCCGCACGCCCAGTGCGGTGCAGTCCTCGGTGAGCGTGCGGAGCATGCGGCACACCACGCCGGGATCCGGGTGGCGGACGAAATGCTCACCCAGCCACCGCAGGATCACGAACGCCTCGGCCGTCATCCCTCGCTCGGCCAGGCCGATGGCGACCTCGAACAGGAACAGGGCGTGCCCGTCGGCGTCCACGACGCGGGTGAACTCCTCGCCGAAGAGCCAGTCGTGGAAGCGCCGGTCACCTTCCGCCCCCGGCGCGCCCGAGCGGAACTCCCGCCACCGCTCCAGCGCGGACTCGGTCACCCCGGCCCGGTCGAACCCGGTCCCCGCCCAGTGATCCCCCATAGCTGATCACTATCCCACGCGGTGCAACCCCGCGGCAGGTCTTTTCCGTCCTGGGCACATGAGGTGGAAAGCAACGATGTGCGGGCTGGGCCTCGTCCTGCTGGCGGCCACGGCCTGCGGCGAGCAGGGCGGCGGCGTCCAGCCGGGGTCCGGGGGAGCGCCGTCCAGCAGCGAAGCCGCTCCCACCGCGCCGACCATCCCGGCCACCGAGCTACCGCCCGTCATGCCCGGCGGGCCGCGGCAGATGCAACCGCCCGCCGACACCACCCCGGTGCCGGCGAGCCGCGTCGACTCGGCGGCGCTGCCGTCCGACTTCCCGCGCGAGGTGTTCGTCAGCGCCGACGGCAGGCAGCTGTTCATCCGCGCCGAGGAGGGCGGGTGCGGGCGCGCCGCCGCCGAGGTCGCCGAGCAGAACGCCCAGCAGGTCGTGGTCGACCTGGTGGAGAGCAGGAGCAACCTGGCCGGGCAGATGTGCACCATGGACATCCGCTACCCGGTGGTGTCGGCGACGCTGTCCGATCCCCTGGGCGAGCGGACCGTCGTGCTCAAGTCCGTCAAGCGAGGTTACTGACCGGTAGTATCCGCCGCATGAAGAAACGCCAGGTCTCGGCCACGCGCACCGTCGCCGCGCCGCCGGAGAAGATCTTCGAGCTGCTCGCGGACCCGTCGAAGCACCCGCTGATCGACGGTTCCGGCACGGTGCTCGCCGCACAGGACGGCGGCCCGGAGCGCCTGTCGCTCGGAGCCCGTTTCGGCATGGACATGAAGATGGGCGCGTCCTACAAGATCCTCAACACGGTCGTCGAGTTCGAGGAGAACCGCCTGATCGCCTGGCGGCACTTCAACGGCCACCGCTGGCGCTGGCAGCTCGAGCCGCGGGACGACGGATCCACCGACGTCACCGAGACCTTCGACTGGTCGACCGCGCGGATCCCGCTGCTGATCGACCTGAGCTTCTTCCCGCGCAAGAACAAGCAGGCCATCGACAAGACGCTCGACCGGATGGTCAAGCTGTTCCAGGCGTGACGAGAAGGGGGCGCCCCCGTCGCGGGTGGCGCCCCCTTCCGCGCTCGGTCAGGAGCGGAAGCTGATCTGCAGCACCGGCTCCGACGTCTCGGCGAAGAAGTCGTTGCCCTTGTCGTCGATGACGATGAACGCCGGGAAGTCCTCGACCTCGATCTTCCACACCGCTTCCATGCCGAGCTCGGGGTACTCGAGCACGTCGACCTTCTTGATGCAGTCCTGCGCCAGCCGCGCCGCCGGGCCACCGATCGAGCCCAGGTAGAACCCGCCGTGCTGCCGGCAGGACGCGGTGACCTGCTGGGAGCGGTTGCCCTTGGCCAGCATGACCAGCGAGCCGCCGGCGGCCTGGAACTGCGCGACGTAGGAGTCCATGCGCCCGGCGGTGGTGGGGCCGAACGAGCCCGACGCGTAGCCGTCCGGGGTCTTGGCCGGCCCCGCGTAGTAGACCGGGTGGTCGCGCAGGTACTGCGGCATCTCCTCGCCGGCCTCGAGCCGTTCCGCGATCTTGGCGTGCGCGATGTCGCGGGCCACGACCAGCGGGCCGGTGAGCGACAGCCGGGTCTTGACGGGCAGCGACGACAGCTGCGCGCGGATCTCGTCCATCGGCCGGTTCAGGTCGACCTGCACGACCTCGTCGGACAGGTCGTCGGTGGTGACGTCCGGCAGGAAGCGGGCCGGGTCGCGCTCGAGCTGCTCGATGAAGATGCCGTCCGCGGTGATCTTCGCCTTGGCCTGGCGGTCCGCCGAGCAGGACACGGCGATGCCGACCGGGCAGGACGCGCCGTGCCGGGGCAGGCGGATCACGCGCACGTCGTGGCAGAAGTACTTGCCGCCGAACTGCGCGCCGATGCCGAACTGCCGGGTCATCTCCAGCACCTGCTGCTCGAGGTCGGTGTCCCGGAAGCCGTGGCCCAGCGGCGACCCCTCGCGCGGCAGGTTGTCCAGGTAGCGGGCCGAGGCGAGCTTGGCGACCTTGAGGTTGTACTCGGCGGACATGCCGCCGACCACGATCGCCAGGTGGTAGGGCGGGCAGGCCGCGGTGCCGAGGCTGCGCAGCTTCTCGTCCAGGAACTTCGCCAGCCGCTTGGGGTTCAGGACGGCCTTGGTCTCCTGGTAGAGGAACGTCTTGTTGGCCGAGCCGCCGCCCTTGGCCATGAACAGGAACTCGTAGGTTGGATCGTCGCTGCCGGCTGTGTTGTCCTTGTGGAACAGCTCGATCTGCGCCGGCAGGTTGGTGCCGGTGTTCTTCTCGTCCCAGAAGCTGACCGGCGCCATCTGCGAGTAGCGCAGGTTGAGCTGCTGGTAGGCGTCGAAGATGCCGCGCGCCAGCGCCTCTTCGTCGTTGCCGCCGGTCAGGACGCCCTCGCTGCGCTTGCCGATGACGATCGCGGTGCCGGTGTCCTGGCACATGGGCAGCACGCCGCCCGCCGAGATGGCCGCGTTGCGGAGCAGGTCCATGGCGACGAACCGGTCGTTGCCGCTGGCCTCGGGGTCGTCGACGATCGCGCGCAGCTGCGCCAGGTGCGACGAGCGCAGCAGGTGCTGGATGTCGGTGATGGCGGTGCGGGCGAGCTCGGTCAGCGCGGCGGGTTCGACTTCCAGGAACTTCCGTCCGGCGGCCTCGACTACCCGGACCCCCTCGGCGGTCACGAGACGGTACTCGGTCTCGTGATCCGGGCCGAGCGGCAGCACGTCGGTGTACTGGAAGGTGGTGGTGGTCACTCGGGCTCCCTTGCAGGCAATTCGGGCCCTTGACGTTACCGCCTGCGCGTGCTTGCCCACGTAGAGGTGTGGCGCGCACCTCGCTGCGGGAGACCGTGATCCCGGGCAACTCCGGGCCGCCCCCGAAAAGTCGGAAGGCCGGGCCCACCCCGACGGACCCGACCTTCCGGGGCAAGCGGCCGGGAGCACAAGGCACCCGCCGCGAAGTCACCGTCCGAAGGACGTGAAAAACCCACAAACCGTTGCTTCCACGGTGACGTGACCTACGTCATACGTCAACGCGGCCGATCGGGTTGTTCGTGAACGCCGGACAGGGCCACCCCGCGTTGCGGGATGGCCCTGGTGTTCCCCCGGCCGTGTCCGGAAACCCGTCAGCTGGCGTAGGCGCGCAGGCGCTCGGCCCGCTCGCCCTGGCGCAGCTTCGACATGACCTCGCGTTCGATCTGGCGGACCCGCTCGCGGGACAGCCCGAAGTGCTTGCCGATCTGGTCCAGCGTGCGCGGCTGGCCGTCGTCGAGGCCGTAGCGCATCCGGATGACCTGCTGCTCGCGCTCGTCGAGCGTGGCCAGCACGCGGCGCAGGTCGTCCTGCAGCAGGCCCGAGATCACGGCGCTCTCGGCGTCGGTGGCCTCGGAGTCCTCGATGAAGTCGCCCAGCGGGGCGTCCTCGTCGGTGCCGACCGGCATGTCCAGGCTCACCGGGTCGCGGGCGTGGTCGAGCAGGTCGGCGACCTTCTCGGCCGGGATGCCGGACTCGGCGGCCAGCTCCTCGTTGGTGGCCTCACGGCCGAGCTGCTGGTGCAGGTCGCGCTTGATGCGGGCCAGCTTGTTGACCTGCTCCACGAGGTGCACGGGCAGCCGGATGGTGCGGCCCTGGTCGGCCATGCCGCGGGTGATGGCCTGGCGGATCCACCACGTCGCGTACGTCGAGAACTTGAACCCCTTGGAGTAGTCGAACTTCTCCACCGCGCGGATCAGACCCAGGTTCCCCTCCTGGATCAGGTCGAGCAGCGGCATCCCCCGTCCCGTGTAGCGCTTGGCCAGCGACACGACCAGCCGGAGGTTGGCCTCCAGCAGGTGGTTCTTCGCCCGGTGGCCGTCGCGCACGAGCGCCTGCAGCTCCTTGCGCCGCTGCGGGCTCAGCTTCGGCGTGGTGTCGAGCATGTGCTGCGCGAACACCCCGGCCTCGATGCGCTTGGCGAGCTCGACCTCGTCGGCGGCGGACAGCAGCGCGGTCTTGCCGATCCCGTTGAGGTAGACCCGCACGAGGTCCGCGGCCGGGCCCTGGGCGTCGAGATCCGCATCGAGGTTCGGCGAAGGGCGTACGCTGGTCTCGACGGGCTCGGTTTCGGGCTCGGGGACCTCACGAGTCGGGCGCTCGAGAGTCTGTACTGACATGTTCTGCCTCCCCGGTCACGGGCGGACACGTTCGGTGCGTCACACCGGCTCCTGCGCCGCGTGGGTGGATCCTGTGGAGTGCTCCACCCCCGCGGAGCCCAGCTCGTCGGCTGGACACTGGTTCCAACGCCGGCTGTTGCCAAAACGTTCCCGCGTTCTCGACTTCAGGACGGGGGAATACCGGACCGGGTTGCTCGACCAAAGCTGAGGTTTTGCTGAGAAGCCCGATCCTGCCGGATGTGGTCTAGACCTCGACGAGGACCGTGAACGGTCCGTCGTTGACGCTGTGCACCGCCATGGCGGCGCCGAATTTCCCCGTCGCCACACGGGCTCCGCGGTTGCGCAGCTCCGCGACCACGCGGTCGAACAGGGCCAGCGCGGCATCCGGGCGCGCCGCCTGCGTCCACGATGGACGGCGACCTTTGCGGGTGTCGCCGTACAGCGTGAATTGGCTCACCACCAGCAGCGGGGCGTCCGCGGTGGCGCACGACTCCTCGTCGCGCAGGATGCGCAGCTCGTGCAGCTTGCGCGCCATGGTGACCGCTTTGTCCTCGGTGTCCGAGACGTGCACGCCCAGCAGGACCAGCAGCCCGGGCTCCGCGATCGCGCCGACGACCTCGTCCTCGACGGTGACGCTCGCCTCCGTCACCCGCGCCGCGACGGCCCTCACACCGCCTCCAGGAAGCCGTGCCGCACCAGTTCACGCACCAGCGGCAGCGCGCCCTCGGTCAGCGCCTCCTCGTCCAGCCCGTGCCCGGCGGCCAGCAGCGACAGCAGGTCCGACAGCGGCAGCGCGCCCCGGCACCCGGCCAGCAGCGCGGCGACCGGTTCGTCGACCTCGTGCTGCCACCCCGGCCCGTCCGAGCGGTGCAGGCGCAGCACCGTGGTGTCCCAGCCCTCGTCGCCAGGCGCGGACACCCGCTCCAGCAGCACCGTCTCCGGCACCCGGAACCGCGTGTCCAGCAGCTCGTGGCCGTGGTCGCGCAGCCAGTCCACCCGGTCCAGCCACGCGCCCGCCTCCGGGCCCAGCGGGTCGTCGTAGGCCTGGCGCAGGTCCTCGCACACCACGGTCGGGTGGCCGGCGCCGGTCCGACGCAGGGTGACGAACCCGAAGCCGACGCCCTGGACCTTGTGCTCGGCGAACCAGTCGAGCCAGTCGGCGGCCTTGGCCCGGCCACGGTCGGAGCGGGGATCGATCCCCGCGTCCCGCAGCCAGGTGCCGACGTACAGGCCGGGGTCGGCGACGTCGCGCTGCACGAACCACGCGTCGGTGCCCTTGGGCAGCCAGCGGGTCACCCGGTCGGCCCAGTCCTCGCCGTCCACGTGCAGCCAGGACGCGAGCAGCTGGCCGGTGCCGCCTTCGCTCAGGAAACCGGGCAGCTGCCGGACCACCAGCGCGCTCGCGTCGTCGCCGCCCAGGCCGGAGTCCCGGTAGGTGTAGTCGACGCGCGGCGGGCCCACCACGAACGGGGGGTTGCACACGATCTGGTCGAACCGGCGGCGCGCGACCGGCGCGAACCACTCGCCCCGCACCAGTTCGACGTCCAGCTCGTTGAGGCGGAACGTCGCGTCCGCCAGTGCCAGCGCCCGTTCCGACACGTCGGTCGCCGTCACGCGCCGCGCGTGCCGGGTCGCGTGCAGCGCCTGGACGCCGTTGCCCGTGCCCAGGTCCAGCAGGGTGCCCACGGGCCGCCGGGTGGTGGCGCGGATCAGGCTGAGCGACGCGTGCCCGACGCCGAGCACGTGCTCCGGCGGTACCTCCGTGCCGAGTGCGTCGGAGTCCAGGTCCGACACCACCCACCACGACCCCTGCTCGTCGCCGTGCGGGCGGACGTCCAGGCCGGCGCGCAGCCGGTCCGGCCCGCCGCGCAGGAGCCCGGCCGCCAGCGCGTCGGCGAGCGGGACGGGCGCCAGCGCCGCGCGCACCGCGGCCTCCGGTTCCGCGGCGCCGAGCAGGAACAGGCGGATGAGCGTGCCGAGTTCGCCGGCGTCCGCGCTGGCCCGGAAGGCCAGTTCGGGCTCGCCGCGCCCCAGCGCCGCGTGCGCGGCCCCGCCGAGCGCACCGACCACGCCGTCGGCGTCGTAGCCGGTGCGCCGGAACGCCTCGCGCAGCCGGGCCAGGAAGTCGTCGGAGAACCGGGGAATGCTCACGGCCGGTAATCCTCCCACGCCGGGTGCCGGCGCTGTGCTGTGATGGGCGGCATGACGACCACGGACCTGGAGACGGTGCTCGCCGGGCTCGACCCGCTGCTGCCGGACCTCGAGGAGCTGTACGTCGACCTGCACCGGCACCCCGAGCTGTCCTTCGCCGAGCACCGCACCGCGGCGGCGCTCGCCGGCCGCCTGCGCGAGGCCGGTTACGACGTGCGCACGGGGATCGGCGGGACCGGCGTGGCGGGGGTGCTGCGCAACGGCGACGGCCCGGTCGTGATGCTGCGCGCGGACATCGACGCGCTGCCGGTGGCGGAGAAGACCGGATTGCCGTACGCGAGCGCGGTGCGCGCGCCCGGCCCCGACGGCGACGAGGTCCCGGTGATGCACGCGTGCGGCCACGACATGCACGCCACCTGGCTCGACGGCGCGGCCCGGCTGCTGGCGTCGCGGCGGGACGCCTGGTCGGGCACGCTCGCCGTGGTCTTCCAGCCCGGTGAGGAGGCCGGCGAGGGCGCCGAGGCCATGGTGCGCGACGGCCTGTTCGACTTCACCGGCACGCCCGAGGTGGTGCTGGGCCAGCACGTCGCGCCCGGGCCGGCCGGCTGGGTGCTGACCCGGCCGGGGGTGCTGATGGCGGCGACCGACGCGCTGCGGGTCGTGCTGCACGGCCGCGGCGGGCACGGCTCGCGCCCGGAGACGACGGTCGACCCGGCGGTGCTGGCCGCGTCGGTGGTGATGCGGTTGCAGACGATCGTGTCGCGCGAGATCGCGGCCACCGAGCAGGCCGTCGTCACGGTCGGGGCGATGCACGTGGGCACGGCGCACAACGTGATCGCCGACGAGGCGGTGCTCGAGGTCAACGTCCGGACCTTCGACGAGCAGGTCCGCCGCCGGGTGCTGGCCGCGATCGAGCGGATCGTCCACGGCGAGGCGGCGGCTGCGGGCGCGCCCCGCGAGCCGGAGATCAGGCCGATCGCGACCTTCCCGGTGACCGCCAACGACGACGGCGCGAACGGGACCCTCACCGCCGCGTTCACCGGGCACTTCGGCGACGGGCGAGTGCTGGAGGCGCCGCTGGTCACCGGCAGCGAGGACTTCGGCGAGTTCGGCCGCGCGGCCGGGGCGAAGTCGGTGTTCTGGCTGGTCGGCGGGCTGGACCAGGACACGGTCCTGCGCGCGATGGCGGACGGGCGGTTCGAGCGGGACGTGCCGTCGAACCATTCGCCGCACTTCGCGCCCGTCCTGCACCCGACGCTGCGGGCCGGGGTGGAGACACTGGTCGTGGCCGCCCTCACGTTCTTGTCGGTGGGCGGTGGCACGCTCGCCGCATGACCGAGATACCCGCCGCCAACTACGCGCTGCCGTGGTCCGGCGACACGCGCCCGCCCCTGCCGAAGACCGGTGACGAGCGCGAGATCCTCACCGCCTACCTGGACTGGCACCGGCAGACCTTCGAACTCAAGTGCGCCGGGGTGCCGGCGGATCGCCTGTCCGGCAAGCCCGTCCCGCCCTCGGGCCTGAGCCTGCACGGACTGGCGCGCCACCTCGCGGGCGTCGAGCGGTGGTGGTTTCGCATCCAGTTCCGCGGCGAGGACGTGCCCCACCTGTACTACTCCGACGACGATCCGGACCAGGACTTCGAGCGGCTGGACGGCGATCCGGCGGAGGCGCTGGCGGTGTGGCGCGCCGAATGCGAGGTGTCGCGGCGGATCGTGGCCGACGCGCCCTCGCTGGACGTCACGGGCGTGCACGCGGCGTCCGGCGAGCCGATCTCGCTGCGGCGCATCATCGTGCACCTGCTCGCCGAGTACGCGCGCCACAACGGCCACGCCGACCTGCTGCGAGAACGGATCGACGGGGCCACCGGGTACTGACGGCGGCCTCCGGTGTCAGAGCGGTGTCAGGGCCGTGTCAGGCGAGCCGGAGATCGTGGTGACAACACACCGCCACGAAAGGAACTCCAGAATGAGCGCAACGGCCGACATCCCGCACGGCCTCCCCGTGGAGCGCGACGCCGGTCCCTTCGACCCGCCCCGCGAGATCACCCGGTTGCGCGAAGCCCGCCCGGTCAGCCCGCTGGTCTTCCCCGACGGTCACGAGGGCTGGCTCGTCACCGGCTATGAAGCGGTCCGGCAGCTCATGGCCGACACCCGGTTCAGCTCGCGCCTGGACCTCGGCGTCGTCCACGTGCCGTACGAGACCCCCGGCATGCCCGCCGCCACCGAACCGTCCCCGCAGATCCCCGGCATGTTCATCGCGATGGACCCGCCGGACCACAGCAGGCTCCGGCGCAGGCTGACCGGCGCGTTCACCGTCAAGCGGATGAAGGCGCTCGAGGAGCACATCGCCGAGATCGTCGAGCGGCAACTGGACCACCTGGCGGGCCTGACCCCGCCGGTCGACCTGGTCGAGGAGTTCGCACTCCCGGTGCCGTCGCTGGTGATCTGCGAACTGCTCGGCGTGCCCTACGCCGACCGGGACACCTTCCAGGCCGACTCGGCCCGGTTCATGGTCCGGGAGCAGTCGCTCGAGGAGAAGATGGGTGCCTACGTCGCGCTGAACACCTACCTGGCCGAACTGGTCACGGCCAAGCGCGCCGACCCGGGCGAGGACATCCTGTCCGACCTGGCCCGCCACGACGACCTCACCGTCGAGGAGCTGACCGGGGCTGCCTTCCTGCTGCTGCTCGCGGGACACGAGACCACGGCCAACATGCTGTCGCTGGGCACGTTCGCGCTGCTGGAGCACCCGGACCAGCTGGCCGAACTGCGCGACGACCCGGAGCTGATGCCCGGCGCCGTCGAGGAACTCATGCGCTACCTGTCCGTCGCCGACATCTTCTACCGCTACGCCACCGACGACCTCGAGCTCGGCGGCGAGACGATCACCAAGGGCTCGACCGTCGTCGTCTCCCTGCTGGCCGCCAACCGCGACCCCCAGCGGTTCGACAACCCGGACGAGCTGGACATCCACCGCACGGCTCGCGGCCACGTGGGGTTCGGCCACGGCGTGCACCAGTGCCTCGGCCAGCAGCTCGCCCGCATCGAGATGCGCGCCGGTTTCCAGGCGCTGCTGCGCCGCTTCCCGAACCTCGAACTCGCCGTGCCCGCCGACGAGGTCAAGCTCCGGACCGACATGAACATCTACGGCGTCCACGAGCTCCCGGTCACCTGGACCGGCACCGCGCAGTAGGCCCGCCCGGCCCGACGGCGGCGCGGCCGGGCTGCGGATCGGCGAGGGCGCCCCTGCCCGTGCCGGACCGGCCCGCCGACCAGGTCAAGGTCTACGCCCGCACCCGGCGCGACGACGTCGTCGTCCACCTCGGCGAACGCCTGAGCGATTTATCCCCACCCGAGTGTCGCCGGTGCGGGCGAAGTGGCAGCATGGACAGCACAGGAGGTGGTCGCGGTGAACAGGTCCCCCCGGGGCACCGGAGACGAGGACACCCCCGTTCTCATCACCGAAGCCGCCCCTTCCTACGAGGACGAGCACGCGGCCCGCAAGCGCAAGTACATGCTGATGATGGGCATGCGGTTCCCGTGCCTGGTGCTGGCCGGCCTCTTCTACCACACCTGGTGGCTCGCGCTGCTGTTCATCGTCGTCTCGATCCCGCTGCCGTGGGTCGCGGTGCTGATCGCCAACGACCGTCCCCCGCGCAAGTCGGAGAAGGTCAGCCGCTACCACCGCAACGCGAAGGCGCTCGAACGCCGGGAACACCGCGTCATCGACGGCTGAGCCGGCCGGGTGGGCGCGGCGCGCCCACCGAGCCGGAACTCAGGGCTGTGCGCCCACTTTCGTCACCGCCCGCGCGCCCAGCCGCACGCCCGTCCGCAGGACGTCCACAGTGGACTCGTGGCGCAACCAGGCGGCCAGCACGCCGGCGTCGAAGGCATCGCCCGCGCCTGTGGAGTCCACGCACTCCGCGTCCTGCGCGGGTACGCTGGTCACGCCCGAACGGTCCACCCACGTCGCGCCGTCGAGCCCGGCGGTCACGACCACGGCGCCGACGTCGTCCAGCAACGCCTTCGCCGACGCGGGCTCGGCGGAACCGGTCAGCGCCTGCAGTTCCGCGGTGTTGGGCATCAGCAGGTCCGTCCCGCGCACGTCGTCCAGGAACGCCCGCGGGTCGGTGATCAGCGCGGCAGCCTGCGGGTCCACCGACGTCGTCAGCCCGGCCTCCTTCGCCGCCGCCAGCGCGGCCAGCCCGGCCGGCCGCGACGACGGGTCGAGCAGCACGTACCCGGACAGGTGCAGGTGGTCCGCCGTGGCCAGCACGGCCGGATCGACGTCCGCCGGCGAGAACCGCCCGTTGGCGCCCCGGTCCGGCAGCATGCTCCGCTGACCCGAGCCGTCCACCAGCACCACGACACAGCACGTGGGCGCGGACGCGTCGACCGCGAACGCGCACGACACGCCCGCGGCCTCCAGCTCGGACCGCATCAGGCGGCCGCCGGCGTCGTCGCCGACGCGCGCGATCAGCGTCGTCGGGACACCGGCCGCGGCCAGCCACAGCGCCGTGTTCGCGCCCGCGCCGCCACCGGCCAGCCGCACCCGCGAGCGCGAGTCGCCGCCGTACACGATCGGACCCTCGTGCCGGGCCACCACGTCCAGCCCGGCGTCCCCGACCACCACGACGGTCACGCGAGCTCCACCGCGACCTCGGCGGCGACCCGCGCGTTGTCCACGACCAGCGCCTCGTTGGCGTCCAGGCTCGCGCCGCCACTGGCGGTGTGGAAGTGCTCGAGCAGCACCGGGGTCACGTCCTTGCCGTGCACGCCGCGCGCGGACAGCAGCGCCAGCCCCTCGGCCAGCAGACGGTCGTGCAGCTCGGCGTCCATCTCGGCCGCGGCCGGGATCGGGTTGGCCAGCAGCACCCCCGACGACGCGTACCGCCGGTGCGCGGCCACCACCGCCGCGGCCGCGGCCGGATCGTCGACCTGCCACGGCACCGGGAAACCGGACGTCCGGCGGTAGAACGCGGGGAACTCGGCGGTGCCGTATCCGAGGACCGGCACCGAGTTGGTCTCCAACACCTCCAGGGTCGCGGCGATGTCCAGCACCGACTTCACCCCGGAGCACACGACCAGCACGGGGACGCGCGCCAGCACCCCCAGGTCGGCCGACACGTCCCAGGACTCGCCGGTGCCGAGGTGCACGCCGCCCAGTCCGCCGGTGGCGAACACGCCGATCCCGGCCGCGTGCGCGAGCGCGGACGTGCTCGCCACGGTGGTCGCGCCGGAGCGGCCGAGCCCGACCGCGGGACCGAGGTCACGCAGGGAGAGCTTGTCCAGGCCGGCGTCGGCGGCGCACACGCGTTCCAGCTGGGCGCGGGACAGGCCCGCGTACGGGACGCCGTCGAGCACCGCGATCGTGGCCGGCACCGCACCGGCCTCGCGGACGGTGTCCTCCAACCGGGCAGCGACGTCGAGGTTGCGGCCCGGGGGCAGGCCGTGGGACAGGATGGTGCTTTCCAGCGCGACGACCGCGCGGCCGCTGTGGACGGCGTCGGCGACCTCGTCGGAGAGGGCTATCGGGGGTGTTCCGGTCACGGGGAACCATCTTCACCGACGGCGTCCGGTGAAGTCCCAGCGGGTGGGCGAGCCGCCGAAGTCCCGTTCGTCGAGGCCGAACACCCACCGCGGGCGCACCCGCACGGTCGCGTTGACGCCGGGGTCGAGGAAGTCCGGGCCGAAGTCCGTCCGGTACTTCGCGTTCAGGGCGCCCAGGAACGCCTGCCGGGACACGGTGTCCCGCACGACCCGGGCGACACCCTCGACCACCACCGGGTTGAGGGCGTCGTCGGTGGAGATCGTCACGGCCGGGTTGGCCTCCAGGTTGCGGATCTTGCGGGCCGCCTTCGACGACGAGAACCACAGCGCCTCGTCGTGCCACACGGCCCAGACCGGCATCAGGTGCGGCCGCCCGTCCGGCCACACCGTCGCCACCCAGTAGTCGTGGGAGCCGCGCAGCCGGTTCTCCGCCCACGACCAGGGCAGCAGTCCGGTGCCCTGGTCCGCGGGGAGCGTGCCGTAGCCGGGCATGTGCGGCCGGGACGCGCGGGGAACGGCCATCGGCGGATCACCCCCTTCACCCCAGATACTGCGCCACACCCCCGCCGAACGACCAGTCCGCCTCGTGGTTCTCGGTCACGCAGATCAGCAGGTTGCGCGGCTCGATCCCGGTGCGTTGCGACACCAGTTCGGCGATCCGCGCGTAGAGCGCCTTCTTCTTCTCGTACGTGCGGCCCACGCGCATGGTCAGGCTGATGAACACCACCCCGTCGTCGCGCCGGATCCCCAGGTAGGCCGGGTCGTAGCGGAGGTGGCCGTCCGTCCGGGTGATGATCTGGAAGAAGTCGTCGTGGGGGACGTCGATCGTCTCGGTCATCGCCTGGTGGACCGCGTCCCCGAGGGCCACCAGCGTCTTGTCGTCGTGAGTGGGCAGGGCGTCGATGCGAACGAGAGGCATGCCCGCACTGTACATACTAGTAGGTACAGAAGGCCAGAGTGTCGCCCGTGCCGGGGGCTGCGGCAAAATGGGGGCATGAGCACTTCGACGCTGCCCGAGGTAGACACCCGCCCGGAGTCGACCGAGGAGACCGACAGCGATCAGCCGAAGGTCTTCCACTACGTGCGCAAGGACAAGATCGCCGAGAGCGCGGTCATGGGCACGTACG
Source organism: Amycolatopsis thermophila (assembly GCF_030814215.1). Taxonomy (NCBI): domain Bacteria; kingdom Bacillati; phylum Actinomycetota; class Actinomycetes; order Pseudonocardiales; family Pseudonocardiaceae; genus Amycolatopsis; species Amycolatopsis thermophila. The sequence goes on from NZ_JAUSUT010000001.1 coordinate 4,280,449, forward strand.
TGGTGGCGCTGTGCGGCGAGGTCTTCCCCGTCACCCGCTCGCCCAAGCCCGGCTCGCCCGTGTGCCCGGCCTGCAAGGAGATCTACGAGGGCTTGCGCCCCGGCCCCGACGGCGAGGACTGATCGGCGAGGTCGCCCTCGTCCCCGGACGCGGGTGGCTGCTCGTGCTTGCGCGGCTTCCGCAGCGGCTGCGTCGTGCGCTCCCACAGTGACGGGTGGTCGTCACGCATGCGCTCCTTCGCGCGCTCCATCTCCAGGCGCCGCCACTTTCGGCGCTGGCGGCGGGTCATCTTCGCCGGCCACAGCTCCTGGATCGCGGAGTTGAAGTAGGCGCCGCCCACGATGGCCATGCCGATGAAGAACGTGAACAGCAGGAACGCGATCGGCGTGGCCAGCGCGCCGTAGGTGTAGCCGGTGCTGGTGATCCACGACAGGTAGATCCGCAGCCCGATGCTGGCGAGCAGGAAGATCACCATCGCCAGCACCGCGCCGGGCAGCCCGCGGTGCCACGGCAGCCGTCGCGGCAGGGCCAGCTTGTACAGGGTCGCCACCGCGAGGACCAGCAGGACGCCGATCACCGGGTAGTAGAGCCAGCTGATCCACGTCGTGATCGTCGGCGCCCAGCTGTCCGGCAGGAAGTCGATCAGGATGTTCGGCCCGATCGCGATGACCGGCAGGCCCACGACCAGCAGGATCAGGCTGGCCAGGTAGAGCAGCAGCGCGAAGATCCGTTGCCACACCTCGTTGCGCACGCCGTACTGGTCGTGCGCGACGGTGATCGCGTCGACGAACGACGACATCGCCGACGAACCGGCCCACAGCGAGATCAGGAAGCCCACCGAGACGATCTCACCCTTGCCGATGGTCAGGATGTCGTCGACCGTGGGTTCGATGATCTGGCCGACCACGTTGCCGCTGAAGATCTTGTCGGCGAAGGTGATGATCCGGTCGTGCACCGTGGTCACGAACCCCGGGCCGAACCAGTCGCCCATGAAGCCCAGGCTGCCCAGCAGCCCGAGCAGCAGCGGCGGCAGCGACAGCGTCTGCCAGAACGCCGCCTCGGCCGACTCGGAGAAGATGTTGCCTTCCCACGCCTTGCTGAAGGTGCGGCTGATCAGGCGTGCCGGACCCTTGCGGCGGGCTGCACCCTCGGCGGGCTCGCTGGACGGTGGAGTCATGTCACCCTCAAGCATGGCGGAACGGGCGGGATTTGGCTTGTCAAGCCCTGTGGCGTGTTCAACTCCGCCGTGCCGTTCGCGGCCGTTGTCGGTGGGTGCGGGTAATCTCCGTTGAGCCGCCCTCACCCCCGTCCGGCATCGCGGCCGGGCAGTTCCGTGGGGGCATTCGCATGTCGCGTTCCATCGTCGGCGAGAGGAGGGGGAGGAATCCCTTGTCGGACACGGCCCAGGGTAATCGGACCGGTCAGGGTTTCGTCGCACCCGAGCCCCAGCACGACTCCACCGCCCGCCCGCTGCGGGCGTGGCAGCGCCGCGCGCTGACGAAGTACCTGAGCACCAAGCCGCAGGACTTCCTCGCCGTCGCGACCCCGGGCGCCGGGAAGACGGTGTTCGGGCTGCGCATCGCCGCCGAGCTGCTGTCCGACCGCACGGTCGAGTCGATCACGATCGTGACCCCGACCGAGCACCTCAAGCACCAGTGGGCCGCCTCCGCCGCGATGGCCGGCATCCCCATCGACTCGAACTACCGCAACGGGCAGGGCGCCGTCGCGGCCGACTACCGCGGCGTGGCTCTGACCTACGCCCAGGTCGCCGCCCACCCGACGCTGCACCGCGTGCGCACCGAGGGCCGCAAGACGCTGGTCATCCTCGACGAGATCCACCACGGGGGTGATGCGAAGAGCTGGGGCGACGCGATCCGCGAGGCGTTCACCCCGGCCGTGCGGCGGCTGGCGCTGACCGGGACCCCGTTCCGCAGCGACGACTCGCCCATCCCGTTCGTCACCTACGAGCCGGACGGGGACGGCTCGCTGCGCAGCAAGGCCGATCACTCCTACGGCTACGCCGACGCGCTCGCCGACGGCGTCGTCCGCCCCGTCGTGTTCCTCGCCTACAGCGGCGAGGCGTCCTGGCGCACCAGCGCCGGGGAGGAGTTCACCGCGCGGCTGGGCGAGCCGCTGACGGCCGAACAGACCGCCCGCGCGTGGCGCACCGCGCTCGACCCGGGCGGCGAGTGGATCCCGTCGGTCCTGCAGGCGGCCGACACGCGGCTGCAGCAGCTGCGCAGCGGCGGCATCCCGGACGCCGGCGGCCTGGTGATCGCCACTGACCAGGAGTCCGCGCGCGCCTACGCCAGGATCCTGGCCCGCATCACCGGTGAGGCGCCCACGGTGGTGCTCTCCGACGACCCGAAGGCGACGGCGCGGATCAGCGAGTTCTCCGAGTCCACCGACCGCTGGCTGGTCGCGGTGCGCATGGTGTCCGAGGGAGTCGACGTGCCGCGCCTGGCCGTCGGCGTCTACGCGACGAGCGCGTCCACGCCGCTGTTCTTCGCGCAGGCCATCGGCCGGTTCGTGCGGGCCCGGCGCAAGGGCGAGACGGCGAGCGTGTTCCTGCCGAGCGTGCCGGTGCTGCTGGAGCTGGCCAGCGAGCTGGAGGCCCAGCGCGACCACGTGCTCGGCAAGCCGCACCGGGAGAAGGACGGCTGGGACGACGAGCTGCTGGCGCAGGCCAACCGCACCGAGGACGAGCCCGGCGAGGAGGAGAAGGCGTTCACCTCGCTGGGCGCCTCGGCCGAGCTGGACCAGGTGATCTACGACGGCAACTCGTTCGGGACCGCGGTGTTCTCCGGCAGCGAGGAGGAGCAGGAGTACCTCGGCCTGCCCGGCCTGCTGGAGCCGGACCAGGTTCGGGCGCTGCTGCGCAAGCGGCAGGAGGAGCAGCTCGCCGACGCCAACCGCCGCAAGCCGGCCAACGAGCCGGTCCCGCCACCAGCGCCGAAGCCGCAGTCGGTCAACGAGCGGATCGCCGCGCTGCGCAAGGAGCTGAACACCCTGGTCGGCATGTACCACCACCGCACGCGCAAGCCGCACGGCGCGATCCACAACGAGCTGCGCCGGGCGTGCGGCGGCCCGCCCACCGCGATGGCGTCGCTGGAGCAGCTCGAGGAGCGGATCGCTACCCTGCGTTCCTGGTGAGCCGCGCTCGGTGCGCGAGGGGCGCCGAGCAGCAGGGCCGACCGCGTGCCGGTGGCCGCGTGCTCCGTTCCCGCTGTGACGACGGGCACACCGGGCTGAAGCAACAAAGCGGGCGCCCGGGAGGTCCCGGGCGCCCGCTCATCGGTCTGGGGTGGTGCTCAGCCGCGCTGGATCTCCGCAGCGATCTCCTTGAGCTTCGACTCGTACTCGCGGGCGTGGTGGCCGCAGAAGAGCAGCTCGCCACCGCTGGTGAGGATGGCTCGTACCTGTGCTGCGGCGCCGCACCGGTCACAACGGTCGGCTGCGGTCAACTCGGGGCGGGTGAGCGTCGGTGATGTCATTGGAGTCTCCCTCCGTCCCGGCATCGGCTGCCCGATGCCATCAATCCAGCGGCGACCACTTCGGCCCTGCGGTTGCCCGTCGGCTCCGCGGTGTTCGCTGGCCTCCACTCTTGCAGACGCTGAGCGCCTGGCAAGTGTTCCCGGCTGTGTGGGATGTGTGTCACGCAGAATTACCCCGGATGTCGTAGATCAATCCCGCCAGTGCCGTGCACAAACCCCATCGCGACCCCGTTTTCCGTGGTCAGGACCAGTGCGAGCAGGCGGAACCCGGCTCGCCGGAACGCCTGTCAAGCGGCCGCGCGGACGGGCTTGTTCGTTCTCAGCGGAATTCGTGTGGGTGCTCCCGGGCGGGATCGTGATCAGTCCGTAGGCGAAAGCATCCCCCGCGCGGGGCAGCGTGAGACACTGCGGAGCATGACGAAGCAGGCGTCCGCGGCCGCCAAGGACCTGGCGGCGGCCGGGGTCGGCGGGACGCAGATCGCCTGGGCCGACAACAACGGCATCCCGCGGTCGCGGATCGTGCCGTTGAGCGGCCTGGCCGGCGCGGCGACGCGCGGCGTCGGCATCACGGCGTTGTTCGCCGTCTTCGACACCCACGACGGCATCACGTTCGCGCACCCCGGGCTCCCGACACCGTCGGGTGACGTCCGTCTCGTCCCGGTGGTCGACCGGCTCCGGCGGCTCGCCGGGCAGCCCGCGCTCGCCTGGGCTCCCGGGCGGCAGATCGCCGCCGACGGGTCGCCGTGGCCCTACTGCCAGCGCACCGCTCTGGAGAACGTGGTGGCCGTCACGTTCGAGCGGGGTTACGAGATCCGCGCCGGCTTCGAGATGGAGTTCGCGGTGGCGCCCGCCGGAGCCACCGGCATCGCGTCCTCGCCCGGGCACCCCGGTCCCGCGTACAGCCCGCACGCGCTGATCCCGCTCGACGAGTTCGTCGCCACGCTGCTGCACGACTTCGACGCCAACGGCCTGCGGCTGAACCAGTTCCACGCCGAGTACGGGCCGGCGCAGCTGGAGCTTTCGCTCGCCGCGACCGATCCGGTGTCCGCGGCCGACGACCAGCTGCTGGCCCGGCAGACCCTGCACGCCGCGGCGCACAAGCACGGCCTGCGGCTGAGCTTCGCGCCGATCGTGAGCCCGGAGGCCGCCGGCAACGGGTGGCACCTGCACACCTCGGTGTGGCGCAGGGGCCGCAACCTGCTGGCCGGCGAGGGGGTGCCCGGCGCGGAGGGCGCCGGCTACATCGCCGGCCTGCTGCGCGACCTGCCCGCCGTCACGGCCGTCACCGCGCCGAGCGTGCCCTCCACCCTGCGGCTCAGGCCCGGCTACTTCGCCAGCGCGTACGCGTTCTGGGGCGTGGAGAACCGGGAAGCGCCGCTGCGGTACGTGCCGGGGACGCGGCTGCTCGGCGAAGACCACGCCAACGTCGAGCTGAAGCCGTGCGACGCCTCGGCGAACCCGTACCTGGCGCTCGCCGCCGTGATCACGGCCGGGGTCGCCGGGCTGGTGGAAGGGCTTTCCCTCCCGGATCCGGTCGGCGAGGACCCGGGGACCTGGCCGCCCGGCCGCCGGGCGGCGGCGGGGATCGACCGCCTGCCGGCCACACCCGGCGAACAGGACGCCGCGCTCGCCGCCTCCGCGCGGATGCGCGAGGCGCTGGGGGAGGAGCTGCTCGGCGCGTTCCGCGCGGTGCGGGCCGCCGACCGCCGCTGGGCCGCCGACCGGCCGCTCGAGGACGTCGTCGCCGCCCACCTGTGGCGGTACTAGTGTCTCTGCTGGACGAGGTGCGCTGGTTCCCCGGCGCCGTGCGCCTGGTCGCCCTCGCGCGAGCGGAGATGCCGCAGCAGAAGAGCGAGTCAGCGGCCTTCGTGACGCTGGTTTCCCTGCGGGCGCACGGGTTCGAGCTCGCGGGCCAGGACGACACGGCGTGCGCCGGTGCCGCACCGGCCACCGCCGCGGAGGCGATCGGGACGCTCTCCGGCGGGCGGCTCACGGCGGTGGTCGCCCAGGGGGAGTGGACCGCGAGCGCGCTGAAGGCGATCCTCGCCGGCGTGCCCGAGCTGCCCGACGTGACACTGGTGGCCTTCGTGGACACCGAGGACTTCGGGGCGCCGGACACGCCGGAGCGCGCCCTGCGCGACTACCTGGAGGGCGGCCTGCCGCCCTTCTGGGGTTCCCGTTGGCGCGCAAGGCATTGCGTGTTCCTCGGCGGCACCATCGAGGGTGCGGGCACGCTGGTGGCCATTGTGGACGGCTACCGCTCGTTCGGCCGGGACGGCGTGCACCTGCAGCTGCTCGACCGGGTCGCCGCGGCCCTGCGCGGGCTGCTGCTGGTGGTGCCCGCCGCCGACGCGCCCGCGGCGCGGGCACTGGTCGCGCGGGCGGGTTTCACCCCTTAGGCGCGAGCCGGGAGTGCCGGCGGCCGTAGGCGAAGTAGACGACCAGCCCGACGGCGAGCCAGACGGCGAACCGGATCCAGGTCATCACGTCGAGGTTGAGCATCAGGTACAGGCACGCGAGCGCGGCGATGATCGGCAGGACCGGCGACAGCGGAACCGTGAACGGCCGCTTGAGGTCCGGGCGCTTGCGGCGCAGGACGGGCACCGCGACCGCGACGATCACCATCGCCGACAGGGCGCCGATCGAGACCATGTCGGACAGCTCGGTGATCGGGATGAACGCGGCGAGCAGGGCGATGAGGACGGCGCCACCGATCGTCATCCGGTGCGGCGTGCCCCACCGCGGGTGCGTGGTGCCGATCGGTTCGGGCAGCAGGCCGTCGCGTCCCATCGCGAAGCCGATGCGGCCGATGGTGACCAGTTCGACCATCATGACCGAGGTCAGGCCGGTGACCGCGCCGAGCGAGATGAGGGCGCTGACCCAGTGCTGGCCGACGGAGTCGAAGGCGGACGCCAGCGGGGCGCCCTCGTCGATATCGGTGAACGGCACCATGCCGGTGAGCACGAGCGAGACGCCGATGTAGAGCAGGGCGCACACCGCGAGCGCGCCGAGGATGCCGATGCGCAGGTCCTTGTGCGGGTTGCGGGTCTCCTCGCCGAGGTTGGCCAGCGCCTCGAACCCCGTGTAGGCGAAGAACACGATCGCCGCGGCGGAGACGACGCCACCGATGCCGTAGACGGACTGTTCGAGCCCGAGGCCCGCTTGGACGACCGGCTGGTGCAGGACGCTCGCCCCGCTCTCGCCGGGCCGGGCGGGCGGGATGAACGGGGTCAGGTTGGCGCCCTTGATGAAGAACACGCCCACGGCGAGGATCAGGACGCACACCGCGACCTTCACGAGCACCAGAAGGTTCGTCACCCGGGCCGATTCGCGGATGCCCAGCACGGCGATGACCGTGAGGATGGCGATGATCGCCACCGCGCCCACGTTCACGGTCGCCTCCTCGCCGAACCACTGTTGCGGCAGGCCGAGGAGGTTGGCGAGGTACCCGGACCACCCGCGGGACACGACCGCCGCTCCGAGGGCGAACTCGAGGAGCAGGTCCCACCCGATGATCCACGCGAACACCTCGCCCAGGGTCGCGAAGGCGTAGGTGTAGGCACTGCCCGCCGTGGGCACGCTCGAGGCCAGCTCGGCGTAACAGAGAGCAGCGAAGCCCGCGACGACGGCCCCGATGACGAACGACAAGGTCACGGCCGGTCCGGCGTGCGTCTTGGCCTCGACGCCCGCGAGGGTGAAAATGCCGGTGCCGATGATGATCCCGACGCCGAAGCCCACCAGATCCCGGGCGCGCAACCGGCGCTTCAGCTCGCCGGATTCCTGGCGGGCGAGGATTTCGTTCACATCGAGCGTTCGGGTGATACCCATGCCAGAACGTTAGAAGATCACGAAGGCCCCCGCAGCGCGGCACACGCTTGCTGTGACCCGAACCGCCCAACCAGCGGGCGCGGAAGCGCCCTGCCCCAAAGAGAGCTGGGTGGTCATCCCGTCGCCTGAGGCCGTCAGATCACTGTGAGCCAGGCCCGCACCCTGCGCCGGGTCCGGCGGCCGAAAGACCAAAGCGTGCGGGCCTGGCTCACAGTGATAGGCCTCAATGCAGGCGACGGGATGACCACCCAGCGACCCACCGCCTGAGGTGAGCCGACAACGCTCCCCGGTCATCCCGGAGCCTGCCCGTCCGGCGAGGACATCTTTTGATCTTTTTCTCTGGCCTTCGGCCAGGGGCGCCTGCGGCGCTGGGTGGTCGCCTTGGGTGCCGACCTCCCCCGCCCCCTCCGGTTGGAGGGTTTCGGTCGCCGAGCAGGCGTGTCAAGGCGGGAAAGAGTACCTTGACACGCCTGGTCGGCGACCAAAGGCGGGCTGGGGATCGGGGGCGGGGGAGGTCTGGTGACGTCGCACCTCGCCTCGCGTTGCCGGGCGCCGGGAGGTCTGGGGAGGCCGTGTGCCGGCTTGCGTTGCCGGCTGGCGGTTTTGTCCTCTGCCAAAGAAAAAACCCCGGGCCGCCGTTGGCGACCCGGGGTTCCTCGTCGTTGTTCTCAGTCCAGGTAGTCCCGCAGGACCTGCGACCGGCTGGGGTGACGGAGCTTGGACATGGTCTTCGATTCGATCTGGCGGATGCGCTCGCGCGTGACGCCGTAGACCTGGCCGATCTCGTCTAAAGTCCGCGGCTGTCCGTCGGTCAGGCCGAAGCGCAGGCGGACCACGCCGGCCTCGCGCTCGGACAGCGTTTGCAGCACCGACTGGAGCTGGTCCTGCAGCAGCGTGAACGACACGGCATCGACGGCGACGACCGCTTCGGAGTCTTCGATGAAGTCGCCCAGCTGCGAGTCGCCCTCGTCGCCGATCGTCTGGTCCAGCGAGATCGGCTCGCGGGCGTACTGCTGGATCTCCAGGACCTTCTCCGGGGAGATGTCCATCTCCTTGGCGAGCTCCTCGGGGGTGGGCTCGCGGCCGAGGTCCTGCAGCAGCTCACGCTGGATGCGGCCGAGCTTGTTGATCACCTCGACCATGTGCACCGGGATGCGGATGGTGCGAGCCTGGTCCGCCATGGCGCGCGTGATCGCCTGCCGGATCCACCACGTGGCGTAGGTGGAGAACTTGTAGCCCTTGGTGTAGTCGAACTTCTCGACCGCACGGATGAGGCCCAGGTTGCCCTCCTGGATCAGGTCCAGGAACGCCATGCCGCGGCCGGTGTAGCGCTTGGCCAGCGAGACGACCAGCCGGAGGTTCGCCTCCAGCAGGTGGTTCTTGGCGCGCTCCCCGTCCCGGATGATCCAGCGCAGGTCACGCCGCATCTGGGTGGCGAGCTTCTCGCCCTCCTCCTCCGCGACGCGCAGCCGCTCCGCCGCGTACAGGCCGGCCTCGATCCGCTTGGCGAGCTCGACCTCCTCCTCGGCGTTGAGCAGCGCGACCTTGCCGATCTGCTTCAGGTACGCGCGCACCGAGTCCGCGGACGCGGTGAGCTCGGCGTCCTTGCGGGCCTGCCGCAGGGCCTCCGACTCCTCCTCGTCCCAGACGAAGTCGCGGTCGGTGGACTTGCCGCCCTGCTTGGCCGCAGGGGTGGACTTCCCGTCCGGCTCGTCCTCGTCGAGGTCCTCGGCCTCGTCGGTGACGGTGGCGTCGACGACGTCGACCTCCACCTCGCCCTCGAGGTCGGCGAGATCGGCGTCGAGGTCGACGTCCTCCATGTCCTCGCCGCCGGGGCCGTCCGGCTCCCCGTCGTCGGTCTTGCCGGCCTTGCGGGTGGTACGGCCCTTGGCCGGAGCCTTCTTCGGGCCCTTGCCCGCGGCCGACTTCCGGGTGGTCGCCTTCTTCGTGGCGCCCGAGCCCTGAGCCTCGGCCTCGGTCGTGTTCTCACGGCCCGCCTCGGGTTCCGCGCTCACGTCGGCGGCGCTCGTTGTCTTCGTGCCGCTTCGGGTAGCGGTTTTTGCGGCTGCCACGTACGCCCTTTCGCAGCGGTCGATCACGGCGAGCCGGGATGGTGGCTCCCGGCTGCCTCAGATTCGGGGAACGTCCCGCGGCCTGCGGTTTTGTCCTCCGCGACCGTGGGCCGTGTTCCATTGTAACGACGATACGCCGGTGCGTTGCGGCCGATCATCGGTCAATCCCCGGCGCGCCGTTTCGCCGATCAGTGCTCCAGGCCCTCCGCCGCGGCCAGCGCCGCACCCACGATCCCGGCGTTGTTCTGCAGAGATGCGACCAGGACCGGTGTCCTGATCTTGAGCAGCGGAACCCATTTCTCCGACTTCTTGCTGACCCCGCCGCCCACGATGAACAGGTCCGGCCAGATGAGGTTCTCCAGCACAGTCAGGTAACGGTTCACGCGCTTGGCCCACTGCGGGTAGGACAGGCCCTCGTTGTCCTTGACCGAGGCGGCCGCCTTCTTCTCCGCGTCGTGCCCGTCGACCTCGAGGTGGCCGAACTCGGTGTTCGGCATGAGGGTGCCGTGCTGGAAGAGGGCGCTGCCGATGCCGGTGCCGAACGTCAGGAGGGTCGTGACGCCCTCGCGGGCCCGCGGGTCGCCATAGCGGATCTCGGCCATGCCGGCCGCGTCGGCGTCGTTGAGCATCGCGATGTCCTCTTCGCGGCGGTCCAGCCGCTTGGCGAACAGCGCGTCCGCGTCCGTGCCGATCCAGCTGGGGTCGATGTTCGCCGCGGTCTGGGCGACGCCCTTCTTGATGACCGCGGGCAGCGTGATGCCGACCGGGCCGTCCCAGCCGAAGTGACCGACCACCTCGGCCACCACGTCGGCGACCGCGTCCGGGGTCGCCGGGCGGGGGGTGTCGATCCGGAACCGGTCGCCGATCAGTGCGCCCTTTTCCAGGTCGACAAGGGCGCCCTTGATACCGCTGCCGCCGATGTCGATTCCGAAACCTCGGGTCGCCGTCATTGGCGCCGTCCCTTCTCGTTCGATTCAGAAACCTGTGCCGGAGACTTTAACCGTGTGTGGTCCCATGGTGGACGTGGGAGCTGCCGAAGCTGGATTGAAGGATGTCGCCGTCCGGGTCGCGTCGGAGGCCGCCGAGCTGGCCCGCCGGGCCCGTGACGCCATGGTCGCAGGTGAACCGGTGCAGGTCGAGACCAAGTCGACCGCCACCGACGTGGTCACCGCGGTCGACCGCGCGGTGGAGCAGCTGGTGCGTGACCGGCTGGCCGAGCTGCGGCCGGGGGACCACGTGCTGGGCGAGGAGGCGGGCGGCTCGTCCGGCGACGGGGTGACGTGGGTGGTCGACCCGATCGACGGCACCGTCAACTTCCTGTACGGGGTGCCCCTGTTCGCCGTCTCGCTGGCCGCGCAGGTCGGCGGGGTGTCGGTGGCCGGTGCGGTGGTGGAGCCGGTCAGCGGGCGCTGCTGGACGGCCGTGCGGGGGTCGGGCGCGTGGCTGGACGGCCGGCGGTTGTCGGTGTCGTCACCGTCCCGGCTGGACCTGAGCCTCGTCGGCACGGGTTTCGCCTACAGCGCGCAGCGGCGCGCCCGGCAGGCGCAGTTCGTCGCCGGGCTGTTGACCCGGGTGCGCGACGTGCGCCGGGCGGGGGTGGCGTCGCTGGACCTGTGCGCGGTCGCGGCGGGGTGGCTGGACGGGTACGTGGAGCACGGCCTGAACCGGTGGGACTGGGCCGTCGGGGCGCTGGTGGCGGAAGAGGCGGGCGCGGTCGTGTCCCTGCCGGGGGAAGACGGGGCGCTCGGAACGGATGCCACGTTCGCCGCCGCGCCGTCGATCGCGGAGGCCCTGCACGCGGCGGCGGTGGAGTGCGGCGCGAAGGACGTCTAGCGGCGTCCTGCGCCCGCGCTGTGGGCGCGGCGCGCGCCTGCGCCGCTGGGAGGAGCGCGCCCGCGGGTGGGACGCGCGGACTTGCCGGCGCTGTGGGGAGCGCGCACGCCGCTGGTCCGGAGCGTGCTCAGGGCGGAGTGCGGGAACTCGTGGTCGCGGGCGCGGACCGGCGCCCGCGAGCGGGAAGCGCGGGCGCTCGCGGGAAGCGCGGGCGCGACGCGGGTCAGCAGGTGCCGGGGACTTGCGCTCGCGAGATCACGAGTGGCGCGCCTGCCCGGAAGCAGCGGGTGCCGCGCTGGGCGGCCTTCAGGAGCGTGCCGGGCATGAGCGCGGAGCGCGCGGGGGTGGGACGCGCGGACTTGCCGCCGCTGCGGGGAGCGTGCACGCCGCTGGTCCGGAACTTGTTCAGGGCGGGGTGCGGGAACTCGTGGTCCCGGGGCGCGGACCGGCGCCCGCGAGTGGGAAGCACGGGCGCGGGTCAGCAGGTGCCGGGGACTCGCGCTCGCGGGACCAGGAGTGGCGCGCCTGCCCGGGAGCAGCGGGTGCCGGGCTGGGCGGCCTTCAGGAGCGCGCCGCGCATGAGCGCGGAGCGCGCCTGCGCCGCGGCGCGGAGCGCCCAGGGGTGGGAAGCGCGGATTTGCCGCCGCTGGGCGGACTTGCCGCCGCTGCGCCGAGCGCGTGCCGCCGGTCCGGAACGTGTTCAGGGCGGAGTGCGGGAACTCGTGGTCGCGAGGCGGTGATCAGCGCGGGCTCGCACCGCGCCCGGGGAGCGGGGAGCGCGCACTTGCGCCGCGAGGCCGGCAGTCGCCGCCCTGGCCAGGAGTTGCCGCCCGGTTCAGCAGGTGCCGCCGAGGCCGGCAGTCGCCGCCCCGGCCAGCAGCCCGGTCAGCAGGTGCCGGGGCGGGCGGCCTTCAGATGCGCGTCGTCGATCTTGGGGGGTGTCGCCGCGGATTGTTCGCCGCCGTCGTCGCCCTGCTGGGATGACCACGTCTGCAGCTGCGCGAGGATGTCGCGCGCCGCCTGGGTCGGGATGACGTCGCCGAAACCGCTGCCGATCGCGAGGTCCACGCTGGCGTCCGGCCGGTCGTCGCGCACCAGCGCGACGCACGGCACCACCAGGCTGACCGTGCGCGCCGCCGCGCTGCCGTTGTCGCCGAAGCGCACTTGGCCGCGGCACGCCGCTTCCTTCTCCGCGTAGGCCGGGTCGTTCTCCGGCGGCGCGATCTGCGTGAAACCCAGCTGCCGCAGGCTTTCCGTGGTGATCGCGGCCTGTCCGCGCTTCCCGCTGGCGTTGAGCACCTTCAGCGCGATCCGGTCGGCCGGCAGGGGAGCGGTGCCGTCCAGCGCCGTGTAGTCCAGGTTCGTGTACGTCATGCCGGGCGGCGGCGTCGGGGGCGGATCGCACCGCAGCGCTTCGTTGATGTCGGTCTTGGTGGTGATCGCGCGCACCCAGATGAACATCGCGACGAGACCGAGCACGCCGAACACGATCAGCGCGGGCAGCGGCCGGTGCTTCCGGTAGGGACGCGATCTGCGGTTGCCGTAACCCATCCCCGACGACACCTGCCCCACCCCTTCGACCGAAGTCCCGAACACCCGCTCGCCAGAACCGTCGTTCCTGATCAGCGTAGGCGTTACAGTGCACCAGCGTCGTCACCCGTCCGAAGCCGGGGTCCCTGTCGCACCGTCTCGTGGACGTCCCTCGGACGCGTTCCCCCTGTTGGGTGACGTACGTCCTGCTTCGAATGACACTCTGCGCGCCCGGGTAAAGCGTGAGCTACCCTCTGCGGGCTCCGCCCATGGATCAGGTCTTTCCCGGCGTTGCCGAAGAGAGACCTGGCTCACTACGGCGGCGGGCACAAACAGGGGCGCTGGAACGTTGTCCAGCGGCACGAAGGCATGCGAACAGCGTGCTTGAACAGTGATGACGATGCTGATCGCAGGGGTGAGGGACAATGGCGACCGACTACGACGCTCCGCGCCGCAGCGAAGCCGACGAGCTCGCCGAGGACTCGTTGGAGGAGCTGAAGGCTCGCCGGAACGAGAACCAGTCCGGCGTGGTGGACGTGGACGAGGACGCGAGCGCGGAGAACTTCGAACTCCCGGGCGCGGACCTGTCCGGACTGTCGGGTGAGGACCTGACGGTGAAGGTGGTGCCGAAGCAGGCGGACGAGTTCACCTGCTCCGTGTGCTTCCTCGTGCACCACCGCAGCCGGCTGGCCGAGGAGCACAACGGGCAGATGATCTGCCGCGACTGCGCGTGACACCGGCCGGGGCCGGGCTACTTCCCTGAGCGGAGCAGCTCGGCCAGCGTCTCCGGCCGGCGCGTGCTGAACACCCAGTAGGGAGTCGGATCCGCGGGATCGGTCAGGTGCACACGCAGCAGCGAACCGACCCAGCCGCGATGCGTCACGTAAGCGGCGGGGTCGAGTTCCGGCCCCATGGCCTTCCGCTTCCCGTCCTTCCCGATGACCTCGACCTCCCCGACGAACCGCAACGGCAGATGCGCGTCCCCGACCCACAGCTCGTCGCCGGTGACCCGGATCCGGGCCCGGCCCATCGCGATCAGCCACGCCACCAGCAACGGCACGAGCACCACGAACGGCAGCCACACCGGCACCGCCGGGTAGCCGAGGTGGATCTCGTACGCCAGCAGGCACGCGCCGACCAGCGGCAGCGGCCAGCCCCACCACGACAGGTAGAGCCGCTCGGAATACCGCGTGCGGCCTTCGTCCGCGGTCGTTTCGCCCACCGCACCGGCCGCACTCGCGTGGTCACCCATGCCTTCAGGGTAGTCTCGCCGCCCGTGTCCCCCGTGCAGGTCCTGCTCACCCGGCTCGATCCGGGTGTCCCGCTCCCGTCCTACGCGCGTCCCGGCGACGCCGGCGCCGACCTCGTGACGACCACCGACATCGTCATCGCGCCGGGGGAGCGGGTGCTGGTGGGAACCGGGGTGGCGATCGCACTGCCGCCCGGGTACGCCGGGTTCGTGCACCCGCGGTCGGGGCTGGCCGCGCGCACCGGGCTGTCCGTCGTGAACACGCCGGGCACCATCGATTCGGGCTACCGCGGGGAGATCCGGGTGTGCCTGATCAACCACGACCCGGCCGAGCCGATCCGGTTGGCGCGCGGCGACCGGATCGCGCAACTGGTCGTCCAGCGCGTGGAGACCGCCGAGTTCGTGGAGGTCGCGGAACTGGCGGGCAGCGAACGCGGGGCGGGCGGCTACGGCTCGACCGGCGGGCATGCGACGCTGAGCGGAAACACTGGGGAAGGAACGAGGAAGTAGTGGGCATCTTCGGACGCAAGAAGCGGGGCAGGCACGCCATGCCCGACCCCGACGAGTCCTGGGAAGAGGACGTTGCCGAGGAGCCGGAAGAGGAACCGGAACCCGAGGCGACCGACGGGCCGTACGACATCGCCGACGCCCCCGAGGACGGGCGGCCGCGCATCGACCTCGGCTCGGTGCGGGTTCCCGTGCCCGACGGCACCCAGGTGCAGGTCGAGATGGACCCGCAGGCCGGTGGTGTGCGGGCGGTGCACGTGGTGACGGCCCACGGGCAGGTCACGGTCAGCGCCTACGCCGCCCCGCGGTCGGGCGGGCTGTGGCGCGAGGTGATCGCCGAGCTGACCGAGCAGCTGCGCAACGACGGCGCGAAGGTGGCGCCCGGCCAGGGCGAGTGGGGCCCGGAGCTGTCGGCGCTGATCGGTGACGTCGCGCTGCGGTTCGTCGGGGTCGACGGGCCGAGGTGGATGCTGCGCGGCGTGATCGCCGGCCCGCAGTCCATGGCCGCGGAGGCGCCCGCGGTGCTGCGCGACATCGTCCGCGGGACGATCGTCAACCGCGGCGACGCCCCGATGCCGGTGCGCACCCCGCTGCCGATCACCCTGCCCGACGCAGTCGCGCAGCACATCGCGCAACAGCAGGGCCAGTAGCACGCTCGCGCCCGTGGCCTCGAACGCCGCGGTGGCGGAACGTCAGCGACGTGCCCGGAGCCAGGCCAGGAGCGTGGCCCGCCCCAGCGATTCGCGGTCGGCGCCGAGGGCGTCCAGTGTGGTTTCCACGACCACGGCTCGCGGCAGGGCGTCCGCCCACGAGTGGGCGACCCCGGACGGGTGAACCGGATCGTCCGTGCACGCCGCGATCCCGACCGGGACCTCCAGCCCGGCCAGCGCCTCGAGCGTCGGTGCGGGCTGGGCCGCCGCGACCCGCAGGCCGGCCGCCAGGCCGTCCCCGTGACGCCGCCAGGCGCGCGTCAGCTCGGCGGCCAGCCAGGGCGCCACACCCGCCGTCGCGAGGCGCAGAGCGCCGTCCAGCCCGTGTTCGGTCACCAGGTCCGCGGACGCCCGCGCGGCCAGCGAGGCCGGTGCGTCGTCCGGCGGCCCGCACCACGCCGGCAGCGCCAGCAGCAGACCGGCGCACCGGCCGGGGTTGCGCACCGCCCATTCGGCCGCCAGATGAGCGCCCAGTGAGATGCCGCCGGCGATCACCGGGCCGTCGGCGGCGGCGTCCAGCGCCGCCAGCAGACCCGTGACGACGGCCGCACCGCGCGGCGCCGCGGGAGTCTGTGTGCGTATCCCGAACGCGGCCAGCGGACCTGCGAAAACGGACCGCACGAAGACCTCGTCGGAGCCCGTTCCCGGTAGCAGGACGGCGGGTGGTTTCGGCATTGCGGACGTCACGTTGCGATCTTGGCGCAAAGGCGTTGTGCTGGCCCCCGCAAGGTTAGGCTGGATGACGTACGGGCCGTTCTAGTCGGGGGCCCCGGAACAGGAGCAGACGCCTATGTCCGCCAAAGACGGCGGCTATTTCAGCCGGCTGGTGCGCAAGCTCACCAGCGACGTCGAGGAACTCGACGCCGACGATCTGTCCGAAAAATCCGAGGCCGGCGGGGCGCGGCGAGCCTGCGACTGCCGGTCGGGCGAAGAGGTGACCGTCCTGGGACGGTTACGCAGCGTGGAGCTGTGTCCCACGAAAGAGGCGGCGACACTGCGGGCCGAGTTGTTCGACGGCACGGAGGGCGTGACGCTAGTCTGGCTGGGACGGCGCCGCATCCCGGGCATCGAACCGGGCCGGACCATCAAGGTCCGCGGCCGCATGGCCGAACGTGACGGCCAGAAGGTGCTGTACAACCCGTTCTACGAGCTGCAGACGACTTCCTGAAACTGGTAACCGCGTGACTGAACCCGCCCGTCCAGGCGAGCAGACCGAACGACGCCCCGCCGACGACACCGGGGCCGAGCCTGGGCGGGCGGGCACGCGTCCCGAGCCCACGATGCTCGAGCAGATGGGCGGGGTGTCCGGGCTCATCTACTCGTCGCTGCCGATCGTCGTGTTCGTCCTCGCGAACTCGTTCTTCGGGCTCACCGTCGGCATCTGGAGCGCGGTCGGCAGCGCGGTGGCGATCACCGTCCTGCGGCTCGTCCGCCGCGAGCCGCTCCAGCCGGCCATCTCCGGCTTCTTCGGGGTCGCGATCGCGGCCTTCATCGCCTACCGCACCGGATCCGCGAAGGGCTTCTTCCTGTTCGGGATCTGGGCGAGCCTGGTCTACGGCAGCGTGTTCGTGCTGTCGGTGCTGGTGCGCTGGCCGCTGGCCGGGGTGATCTGGAACTTCCTCAACGGCACCGGCACCGCCTGGCGACGGGACAAGTCCTCGCGGTTCGGCTACGACGTCGCCACGCTCGCGCTCGCCGCCGTGTTCGGCGCGCGCTTCATCGTGCAGCGGTGGCTCTACGAGGCGGACTACACCGGCTGGCTCGCGTTCGCCAAGATCGCGATGGGCTACCCGCTCTACGCCCTCGCCCTGCTGGTGGTCGTGTGGGCCGTGCGCCGCTCCGACAAGCGCCTCAAGGCCCTCGAAGAGGCCAAGGCGGCCGAGGAGGAGGACGTCGAAGCCCACCTCCGCGTCAAGTACGGACAGCCGCCCCAGGAGGCATGACGCCCGCGCCGGCTCAGTCCGGCGCCCTGCCGGTTTCGGCCGTTTCGCTGGATCCCGGTGCCGGTTCCGGCCACGACCCGTGCAGGCCTGCGGCCGGGTCGATCCGCGGCAGGTCCGGGACGGCTGGGCGCCCGGCCTGCACGCGCGGGTCCTGTCCGGCGGGCACTTCCCGCCGGAGGAACGCCCCCGCGAGGTCACCCGCCGCGACGCCGGCCACCGGCTGCGCTAGTAGCCCAACGCCTTGCGGATGTCGGGTTCGACCTCCGTGGACGCCACGAACAGCAGCTCGTCACCGGGCTCCAGCGGGTCCTCCGGCTGCGGCACGATCACCCGGTCGCCGCGCAGGATCGTCACCAGCGCGGCGTCCCGCGGCAGCGCCAGGTCGCTCACCGGGCGCCCGGCCAGCGGTGTCTGGTCGGGCAGGGTCAGCTCGACCAGGTTGGCCTGCCCCTGCCGGAACGTCATCAGCCGCACCAGGTCGCCGACGCTGACCGCCTCCTCGACCATCGCGGCCAGGATCCGCGGCGTCGACACGGCGACGTCCACGCCCCACGCGTCGGTGTAGAGCCACTCGTTCGCCGGGTTGTTCACCCGCGCCACCACGCGCCGCACCGCGAACTCGGTTTTCGCCAGCAGCGACACGACCAGGTTGACCTTGTCGTCCCCGGTCGCGGCGATCACCACGTCGCAGCGCTCGATGCCGGACTCCTCCAGCGTCGACACCTCGCACGCGTCCCCGAGCACCCAGTCGGCCTGCTCGACGGTGTCCGGTTCGAACTGCCCGGCCTGCCGCTCGATCAGCATGACCTGGTGGCCGCCGTCGATCAGCTCCTTGGCGATCGACCGGCCCACCGCGCCGGCTCCCGCGATCGCGACCCGCATCAGGCTTCCTCCTCCGGCGCACGCGCCGCGATGCTCGTGACGTCCCCGACCGTCCCCGACTTCGCGGCGACGTAGACCAGATCGTCGGCCTGCAGGACGGTCTTGGAATCGGGCAGGACCGGCGTGCCGAACCGGACGATGAACGCCACCCGCGCGCCGGTCGACTCCTGCAGCTCGTTGACGCTGCGGCCGACCCAGCCCTCGTGCAACGGCAGCTGCAGCATCGCGACGTTGCCGCTGGGGTCCCGCCACGCCGACGCGACCCCGTCGGGCAGCAGCGTGCGCAGGAACCGGTCGGTCGTCCACGGCACCGTCGCCACGGTCGGGATGCCCAGCCGCTCGTAGACCGCCGCACGTTTCGGGTCGTAGATCCGGGCCACGACGTGCTCGACGCCGAAGTTCTCGCGCGCCACCCGAGCGGAGATGATGTTCGAGTTGTCGCCGCTGGACACCGCCGCGAAGGCGCCCGCCTTCTCGATGCCGGCGTCGATCAGCACCTGCCGGTCGAAACCGATACCGAGCACCTGCCGGCCGTGGAAGTCGCTGCCGAGCCGCCGGAAGGCCTCCTGCGACTTGTCGATCACCGCGACCTCGTGACCGAGGCGCTCGAGGGCCGCGGCCAGGGACGCGCCCACCCGGCCGCAGCCCATGATCACCACGTGCACGTCCTGCCTCCTGTGTGTCACCCGAACGGCGGTTACCCGGTAGATGCCGACGCAGAACCTACCTTGTCCGGCCGTCTCGCGGAGGCGCCCGTACCCTTCTGACGTGTCGAAGATTGCGACCGCCACCAAACGGCTGCTCGTGGGCCGTCCGTTCCGCAGCGACCGGCTGTCCCACACCCTGCTCCCCAAGCGGATCGCGCTGCCGATCTTCGCCTCCGACGCGCTGTCGAGCGTGGCGTACGCGCCCGAGGAAATCTTCCTCACGCTGAGCGTCGCGGGGCTGTCGGCGTACGCCTACGCGCCGTGGATCGGTGTCGCCGTCGCCGTGGTCATGCTGGTCGTGGTGGCCTCCTACCGGCAGAACGTCCACGCCTACCCGAGCGGGGGAGGTGACTACGAGGTCGCCAGCACGAACCTGGGCGGCAAGTTCGGCCTGACCGTGGCCAGCGCGCTGCTGGTCGATTACGTCCTGACCGTGGCCGTGTCGACGTCGTCGGGTGTGGCCAACATCGGGTCGGCGATCCCGTTCGTCGCCGAGCACAAGGTGCTCTGCGCGGTGCTGATCGTGGTGATCCTGACCTCGATGAACCTGCGCGGCGTGCGCGAGTCGGGCAAGACCTTCGCAATTCCGACGTACGGGTTCATCATCGGCATTCTCTGCATGGTGGCCTGGGGCCTGTTCGAGGCGCTGCGCGGCACCCCGATCCGCGCCGAGAGCGCCGGGTTCCAGCTGCACGAGGAGACCTCGCTCGCCGGGTTCGCCTTCTTCTTCCTCATCCTGCGGTCGTTCTCCTCCGGCGCCGCCGCGCTGACCGGCGTGGAGGCCATCAGCAACGGCGTGCCCGCCTTCCGCAAGCCGAAGTCGAAGAACGCGGCGACCACCCTGCTGATGATGGGCGTGCTCGCGGTGACGATGCTGATCGGCATCATCACCCTGGCGATCCTCACCGACGTCAAGTTCGCCGAGGACCCGGCGACCCAGCTCGCCGGCGCGCCCGCGGGCTACCAGCAGAAGACGATCGTCGCCCAGATCGCGCACGCCGTCTTCCAGAACTTCTCGCCGGCGTTCTACTACATCTCGTTCGTCACCGGCATCATCCTGCTGCTGGCGGCGAACACCGCGTTCAACGGTTTCCCCGTGCTCGCGTCGATCCTCGCGCAGGACCGCTACCTGCCGCGGCAGCTGCACACCCGCGGCGACCGGCTGACCTTCTCCAACGGCATCCTGTTCCTCGCGGCGTTCGCGCTGGTGCTGATCTTCGCCTTCCACGCCGAGGTCACGAAGCTGATCCAGCTCTACATCGTCGGCGTGTTCGTGTCCTTCACCGTCAGCCAGGCCGGGATGCTGCGGCACTGGCACCGGCTGCTGGCCCACGAGACCGAGCCGGGTGCGCGGCGCCGGATGCGCCGGTCCCAGACGGTCAACGCGATCGGCCTGACCATGACCGGCACGGTGCTGGTGATCGTGCTGATCACCAAGTTCCTGCTCGGCGCGTGGATCGCGATCGCCGCGATGGTGGCGATCTACCTGCTGATGACCGCGATCCGGCGGCACTACGACCGGGTGGCGGAGGAGCTGTCCGCGCTGGACGGCTCCGCGCCGACGGTGCTGCCCTCGCGCAACCACGCGATCGTGCTGGTCTCCAAGCTGCACCTGCCGACGCTGCGCGCCGTGGCCTACGCCAAGGCCATGCGGCCGGACGTGCTCGAGGCCGTGACGGTCAACGTGGACGACGCCGAGACGCGCCAGCTCACCGCCGAGTGGGAGGCCAAGGGCTTCAAGGTGCCGCTGAAGGTGATCGAGTCGCCGTACCGGGAGATCACGCGCCCGGTGCTGGACTACGTCAAGCGCGTGCGCGGGGACAACCCGCGGGACGTGGTCACGGTCCTCATCCCGGAGTACGTCGTCGGCCACTGGTGGGAGCAGCTGCTGCACAACCAGAGCGCGCTGCGGCTCAAGGGGCGCCTGCTGTTCCAGCCCGGTGTGATGGTCACGAGCGTGCCCTGGCAGCTGGAATCCTCGGCGAAGGCGCTGCGGCGGGCGGCCCGCGCCCGGCCCGCGGCCGGTGACGTGCGCCGCGGGTTCTTCACCGACGGGGCGCACCGCGCGGGCGCCGGCAAGGACGGCGGACGGTGACGGACTGGACCGGGCGGACGCTGGAGCTCGAAGTGGGCCCCGTGGCCCACGGCGGGCACTGCGTGTCCCGTGTGGACGGTCGGGTCGTGTTCGTGCGGCACGCACTGCCCGGCGAGGTGGTGCGCGCCGAGGTGACCGAGGACAAGGGCGGTTCGTTCTGCCGGGCCGAGGCGGTCGAGGTGCTGCGGGCGGTGCCGGAGCGGGTCCCCCCGCCGTGCCCGCTGGCGGTGCCGGGGCGCTGCGGCGGGTGCGACTGGCAGCACGCGACGCCGGAGTTCCAGCGGGAGTTGAAGGCGCGCGTGGTGGCCGAACAGCTGCAGCGGCTGGCCGGGCTGGAGTGGCCCGTCGAGGTCGAGGCCCTGCCCGGCGACGTGCTCGGCTGGCGGTCCCGCGTCCGGCTGGTGGCCGGGCGGGACGGCCGGGCCGGGCTGCGGGCGCACCGCAGTCACCGCGTGGTCGCGCTGGAGAAGTGCCCGATCACGGTGCCGGGTGCGCTCGACGCGGTCCTGGAGCGGCGCTGGCGGCCGGGCACCGAGATCGAGGTGACCAGCGACGGTGATGGCCGGGTGCACACCCGGGAGCTGGCGACGGTGCGGGGCAAGCGGCGGGCGCGGCAGCTCACCGGTGGCGAAGCGGTGCAGCACGCGGCCGGCCGCGACTGGCGGTTGCAGGCGCACGGGTTCTGGCAGGTGCACCCCGCGGCGGCGGAGACCTTCGCCGGTGTGGTGCGGGAGTGGGCGGCGGCTCCGGCGGGTGCGCTGGCCTGGGACCTGTACGCCGGGGTCGGGCTGTTCGCGTCGGTGCTGGCCGGGCAGGTGGGGCCGTCCGGCCAGGTCGTGGCGGTGGAGTCGGGGCACCGGGCGGTCAGCGACGGTGAGCGGAACCTCGCCGACCTGCCGCAGGTGAGCTGGCGCGCGGGCCGGACCGAGGAGGTGCTGCCGTCGTTGCCCGGTCAGCCGGAGGTCGTGGTGCTGGACCCCCCGCGGTCCGGCGCCGGGCGCGCGGTGGCCGGGGCGCTGGCCGCGGCGTCGCCCGCCCGCGTCGTGTACGTGGCCTGCGACCCGGCGGCGCTGGCCCGCGACGTGGCCTTCTTCGGCGAGGCGGGGTACCGGCTGGAGCGGCTGCGGGCGTTCGACGCCTTTCCGATGACGCATCACGTGGAGTGCATCGCCCTGCTGACCCGCTGAGCGCCGGAAACTGTCGGTGCCCTGCGGCAGGATGCGGGCATGACTTCAGTGCACGGCCGGGACGCGGCCGACGCCGCCCACCGGCCGGCCGACCTCGAACCGGATCTGGCGGCACGGGCTCTGGCGGCGTTGAGCGCGCTGTGGGGCGGCGGCTCGGGCCCGCCCCCGCCGAGGCGGGACGTGGTTGGTTCCCCGCCGTCGTCTGCTGGGGCCGGACTCCGGTGACGCGGTTGCCCGGCGAGGGGGTGTGAGTGGCGGAGTCCACGGTGGAAACGTTCGCGGTCCTGTTGTGCGACGCGGCGCAGCGGCGGCTGGGGGAGCTGGCGGCGCGTGAGCTCGCCGGCCCGGCCTACGACGACCGGCTGATCGACCGGGCCGCGGAGCTGGCGCTGCGCGAGGTCCTGGCCCGGCTGTGGCGCACCGGCTGGCAGCCGCGTGACGTGCACCAGATCGCCCTGCGGCGGCTGGGCCGTCAGGGTGTCGCGCTGACCGTCGACGCCATCGCCGGCTGCGCGGCGGCCGCCCGGCGGGACCAGGTCGCCGCGATCGGGGCCGAGGTCTGGTGGTCGCCGCAGGAGCCGCTGCTGGGGCAGTGGGCGCGACGGCACCGGGTGGAGCGCGTACCCGCGCTGCTGGCCGTCCTGGCGGTGCTGGAGGCGTTGCTGCCGCTGCCGCGGTTGCCGGAGATGCCCGCGCCGTCCGCACCCGCGCGCGGGGTGGACGAGAAGGTGCTCGCGCGGATCCGGGCGCTGCTCGCGAAGGCGGAGTCGACGTCGTTCCCGGAGGAGGCGGAAGCGCTGTCGGCCAAGGCGCAGGAGCTGATGAGCCGGTACGCGTTCGAGCAGGCGCTGGTGAGCGGGCCCGCCGCCGGTGCGGGGTCGGCGCGCCGGTTCTGGCTCGAACAGCCCTACCTCGGGCCGAAGTCGTCGCTGGTCACGGCGGTGGCGACGGCCAACCGGTGCCGGGCCGCGTTCTACGCCGAGCTCGGGTTCGTCGCGCTGGTCGGGCACGAGGTCGACCTGGACCTCGTCGAGCTGCTGTCGACCTCCCTGCTGGTCCAGGCGAACGAGGCGATGCTCGCGGCCGGGCGCCGGGCGCGGACCCGTTCGTTCCGGCACGCGTTCCTGCTCGCCTACGCCGGCCGGATCGGGGAGCGGCTGGACGAGGCCGATCGCGCCGCGGGCGACGCTGTCGCGGACTCGCGCCTGCTCCCGATCCTGGCCCGGCGCAGGCAGGAGGTGGACACGCTGTTCACCCAGCTGTTCCCGCACACCCTGCGCCGCACGACGACCGTCAGCAACGGCGAGGGCTGGGCGGCGGGCCGGGCAGCCGCCGACCACGCCCGGCTGACGGTGGAGCGGGCGAGGTTGGGCGGCACCTGAGCTCGCCGGCGCGCGCCGCGCGGGGATTCGGGGCGAGTGTCCCCGCGGGCGAGGTGCCCTCGCGAACGGGTGCGCCCGCCGGGGAACCTGCCCGCAGGACGGTGGGGGGCCGGGCGCGCGCCGGACGGCGGGGGCTGGGCCGGGCGCGCGCCGGACGGTGCACGGCGCTGGGGCGGCGGCCGGGAGGGCGGCGCCACTGCTCCCAGCGGGCGGAGCTCCGGATGTCCGCGGCGCGTGGTGTGCTGCGTCCTAGACGTCGTGCGCGGCCAGCGGTGCGGTCCGCCCGAGATGTCGTGCAGGGTGCACGGCGCCGGGCGGCGCCACCGCTCCCAGCGGGCGGAGCCTCGGATGGCGTTCGCGGCGCGTGGTGTGCTGCGTCCCAGAGGTCGTGCACGGCTAGCGGTGCGCTGCACCCGAGATGTCGTGCAGGGTGTACGGTGCCGGGCGGCGCCGCCGCTCCCAGCGGGCGGAGCTTCGGATGGCGTTCGCGGCGCGTGGCTGTGCTACCGCCGCGCTCCGCCCCAGATGCCGTTCACGGTGCACGGCGCCGGGGCAGCGCCATCCCTCCCAGCGGGCCGAGTTCCGGATGTTGGTCGCGGCCATCGGTGCGGTCCGCCCGAGATGTCGTGCAGGGTGCACGGCGCCGGGGCGGCGCTACCGCTTCCAGCGGGCGGAGCACCGGAAGTCCGCGGCGCCCGCGGTGCTGCGTCCCCGACGTCGGTCGCGGCCAGCGGCGCGATCCGCCCCAGATGTCCTTCACGGTGCACGGCCCCGGCGCCACCGCTCCCGGCGCGCCGCGCCCCGCGGGCCGGACGGCGCTCACGGCGAACCGAGTGCGGCGCCCCCGTTCACCGCGAGCGGAGCGCCGCGCCCAGGATGTTCCGGTTCAGGTGCCCGATCGTGTCCAGCGGGATGCCCTTGGGGCACACCGCGGTGCACTCGCCGCTGTTCGTGCAGCCCCCGAAGCCCTCCGCGTCCTGGGCTGCCACCATGCCGGCCGCCCGGGCCGGCCGCTCCGGCGCGCCCTGCGGGAGCACCCCCAGGTGCGTGGCCTTCGCGGCGGTGAACAGCATCGCCGATCCGTTCGGGCACGCCGCCACACACGCACCGCAGCCGATGCACGCCGCGGCTTCGAACGCGAGGTCCGCGTCGGGCTTCGGGACGGGCGTCGCGTGGGCGTCGGGCGCGCTGCCGGTCGGTGCGGTGATGTAGCCGCCCGCCTCGATGATCCGGTCCAGCGCCCCCCGGTCCACCACCAGGTCCTTCACCACCGGGAAGGCACGCGCCCGCCACGGCTCCACCGTCACCGTCTGCCCGTCCGCGAAATGCCGCAGGTGCAGCTGGCACGTCGTGGTCGCCGCCCGGGGGCCGTGCGCGGTGCCGTCGATCACGACGCCGCACGCACCGCAGATCCCCTCCCGGCAGTCGTGGTCGAACGCCACCGGCTCGTCACCCACGGCGGTCAGGCGCTCGTTCAGCACGTCGAGCACCTCCAGGAACGACATGTCCGGCGACAGATCGTCCACTTCGTACCGCACCAGCCGCCCGCGGTCCGCCGCGTCCCGCTGCCGCCAGATCTTCAACACCAGTTTCATGAGTAACTCCGCCGGCTAGGGGCGACGTGGTCGAACGACAGAACTTCGCGGTGCAGCACCGGCGGCCGGCCCGCCCCGGTGAACTCCCACGCGGCCACGTACGAAAACGCGTCGTCGTCACGCAGGGCTTCACCGTCGGGCGTCTGGCTCTCCTCCCGGAAGTGCGCGCCGCAGGATTCGGCGCGGTGCAAGGCATCCACGCACATCAGCTCGGCCAGCTCGAGGAAGTCCGCGACCCGCCCGGCCTTCTCCAGCGACTGGTTCAGCGTCGCGCCCGAACCGGGCACCCGCAGCCGCGCCCAGAACTCCTCGCGCAGCGCGGGGATCAGCTCCAGCGCCTTGCGCAGCCCGGTCTCGCTCCGGCTCATCCCGCAGTGCTCCCACAGCACAGCGCCCAGTTCGCGGTGGAAGTCCTCGGCCGACCGGTCACCGTCCACGGCCAGCAGCCGCGCGATGCGGCCCTCGACCTCCGCCCGCGCCCCGGACAGGTCCCCGACGTCCGGGAACGGACCGTCCGCCAGGTAGTCGCCGATCGTCGTGGGCAGCACGAAGTACCCGTCCGCGAGCCCCTGCATCAACGCGCTCGCCCCGAGCCGGTTCGCGCCGTGGTCGGAGAAGTTCGCCTCGCCGATCACGAACAGCCCGGGGATCGTGCTGCGCAGGTCGTAGTCGACCCACAGCCCGCCCATCGTGTAGTGCACGGCCGGGTAGATCCGCATCGGCGCCCGGTACGGATCGTCCCCGGTGATCCGCTCGTACATCGCGAACAGGTTGCCGTAGCGGGATTCCACGCCGTCGCGGCCGAGCCGCTCGATCGCATCGGCGAAGTCCAGATACACGCCCAGCCCGCCGGGACCGACCCCGCGGCCCGCGTCGCACACGCTCTTCACCGCGCGAGAGGCGATGTCGCGCGGCACGAGGTTGCCGAACGCGGGGTACCGCCGTTCCAGGAAGTAGTCGCGGTCGGCTTCCGGGATCTCCTCGGGCGGCCGGGTGTCGCCCGCCGCGGCCGGCACCCACACCCGGCCGTCGTTGCGCAGCGACTCGCTCATCAGCGTCAGCTTCGACTGGTGCCCGCCGCTGACCGGGATGCACGTCGGGTGGATCTGCGTGAAGCAGGGGTTGGCGAACAGGGCGCCGCGCCGGTGCGCCCGCCAGATCGCGGTCGCGTTGCAGCCCTTGGCGTTGGTGGACAGGTGGAACGCGTTGCCGTACCCGCCCGTGGCCAGGACCACGGCGTCCGCGACGTGGGCCGAGATCTCGCCGCTCACCAGGTCGCGCACGACGACCCCGCGCGCCCGGCCGTCCACCACGACGAGGTCGAGCATCTCCGTGCGCGGGTGCATCGCGATGCGCCCGAGGTGGATCTGCCGCGCCATCGCCTGGTAGGCGCCCAGCAACAGCTGCTGCCCGGTCTGCCCGCGGGCGTAGAAGGTCCGGGACACCTGCGCCCCGCCGAACGACCGGGTGTCCAGCAGACCGCCGTACTCCCTGGCGAAGGGCACGCCCTGCGCGAAGGCCTGGTCGATGATCCCCGCGCTCAGCTCCGCGAGCCGGTACACAGTGGACTCCCGCGCCCGGAAGTCCCCGCCCTTCACGGTGTCGTAGAACAGGCGGTACACGCTGTCCCCGTCGCCGCGGTAGTTCTTGGCCGCGTTGATCCCGCCCTGCGCGGCGATGCTGTGCGCGCGCCGCGGGCTGTCCTGGTAGCAGAACGAGCGGACCTGGTAGCCCAGCTCGGCCAGGGTCGCCGCGGCCGACGCGCCGGCCAGCCCGGTGCCGACCACGATGACCGACAGCCGTCGCCGGTTGGCCGGGTTCACGAGACGGGCGGTGAACCGCCGCCGCTCCCAGCGTTCCGCGAGCGGCACGTCCGGCGCCCGGGTGTCGGATATCGGGGTTCCTTCGACGTACACGGTGCTCACCCGGCCAATCCGGTGACGACGGTGAACGGGACGGACAGGTAGCCGGCGGTGACGAGCACCGCGACGGCGAGCGCGGCACCCTGGGCGGTGCGCCGCGCGGCGCCGGACGTGCCGAGGCTGTGCAGCGCGCTCCACAGCCCGTGCCGGATGTGGAAGCCGAGCGCCACCACGGCCAGCGCGTAGACCAGCGTCACGTACCAGAGCCGGAAGTCGGCGACGACGTTGTCGTGCACCGCGCCCGGCACCCCGTTCGGGTTCAGGTCACCGGTGGTCAGGTCGAGCACGTGGTAGACGACGAACAGGGCGAGGATCACGCCGCCCCAGCGCATGGTGCGCGCCGCGTAGCCGCCCTGGACACGCCCGCGCCGGACGTACCGGACCGGCCGGGCGGAGCGGGCGCGGCGCGCCAGGCGTACCGCGGTCACGCCGTGGAGCACGACGCAGACCACCAGGCCGGCCCGCAGGACCCAGAGGAAGCCGGAGTGCCCGAGGACGCTGTCGAGGATCGTCCGCAGCCAGGCGGCGTAGTGGTCGAAGCTCGCGGCGGAGACGAAGAACTTCAGGTTGCCCAGCATGTGCGCGATGACGAAGAGCAGCAGGACCAGGCCGGTCACGGCCATGATCGCCTTCTGCCCGACGGTCGAGGACCACAGTCCGCGGGGTCGTGGTGGTGCGGGGGAACGTTCGAGAAGGGCCACGTCCGTAGCCTGCGCGGCCACGCTCCGAGTCGTCCAATATATCGAAGTGCTGGTGACGATAGCCTGGGGCTATGACGCTGCAGCAGCTGCTGTATTTCCTGGCCGTGGCGGAGACGCGGCACTTCACGCGCGCCGCCGAGCGGGCTTTCGTGGCGCAGCCCTCGCTCAGCAAGCAGGTGCGGGCCCTGGAGGACGAACTGGGCGCGCCGCTGTTCAGCCGGGCGCGCGGCAACGTCGGCCTGACCCCGGCCGGTGAGGCGCTGCTGCCGATCGCCCGGCGCATCGTCGCCGAGGTGGACACCGCCCGGCTGGCGGTGGGCGAGCTGGTCGGCCTGCGCCGCGGCCGCGTCCGGGTGGGGGCCACACCGAGCCTGTGCGTCACCGTGTTCGCCGAGGTGCTGCACCGGTTCCACCGCGACTACCCCGGCATCGAGCTGGTCGTCGAGGAGAGCGGGTCCAAGGACCTGGCGCGGGCGCTGACCCAGGGCGAACTGGACCTGGCCGTGCTGATCGCGTCGGAGCGCGCCGACGAAGCGGCCCTGACGTCGGTGCCGCTGCTGTCCGAGCGGCTGGTGGTGGCCTCGCCGGCCGACGTGGACCTGGGCGGGACCATCACCCTCGGCGAGCTGCGCGACCGTCCGCTGGTGATGTTCCGCGAGGGCTACGACCTGCGGGACACCACGCTGCAGGCCTGCCGCGCCGCCGGGTTCAGGCCGGCGTTCGCGGTGCAGGGCGGGGAGATGGACGCCGTGCTCCGCTTCGTCGAGGTGGGCCTCGGGGTGGCGATCGTGCCGAGCCTGGTGCTCCGCGGGCGGCCGGCTCTGCGGGGGACACCGCTGACCGGTCCGGAGATCACCCGGACCATCGCACTGGCCCAGCGGACCGACGTGGAGCCGACCCTCGCCGCTCGCGCGTTCCGGGCCGAGCTGCTGGCCTACCTGGGGGATCTGGACCGCGCGGGCGCCCTGTCCCCGGGGGTCTCGCCGGCGCCCGGCCACCCCCCGTGGTCTTGATCGGTTCACCAATCCCGTGGCCCGGGTAACACCCCGCATGGCCGGACGCGATCTCACGAAAGGTCACCGCGATGCGTCCGGCCGGTGAGACCGCGTTCACACGGTGGCGGCACGAGTGGACCGGGCCTCACCGGCGATCACGTGACCCCGGACGCGCGGGGCGGCCGGAGGACTACGGTTCTCCGTAGACTGGCTGGACGCGCCCTGGAGGGCAGGGCGCGTAATCGATGCGGGTGAGGTGGAAAGTGACGCTGCTGGAGTCCGTGCACGGACCGGCCGACCTGAAGCGCATGGGACACGGCCAGCTCGAGCACCTGGCGGGGGAGATCCGCGACTTCCTGGTCGACAAGGTCCGCCGCTCCGGCGGTCACCTCGGCCCCAACCTCGGCGTGGTCGAGCTGACCCTGGCGCTGCACCGGGTGTTCGACTCGCCGAAGGACGCGATCATCTGGGACGTCGGTCACCAGTGCTACGTGCACAAGCTGGTGACCGGGCGGCACGGCGAGTTCGACCTGCTGCGGCAGCAGGGTGGCCCGTCCGGCTACCCGTCCCGTGCGGAGAGCGAGCACGACCTGGTGGAGAACAGCCACGCCTCCACCGCGCTGTCCTATGCGGACGGTCTGTCGAAGGCGTTCGAACTGGCCGGCGGCGGGCGGCACGCCGTGGCGGTCGTCGGCGACGGGGCGTTGACCGGCGGCATGTGCTGGGAGGCGCTGAACAACATCGCGGCCGAGCCGGGCCGCCCCGTGGTGATCGTGGTCAACGACAACGGCCGGTCGTACTCGCCCACGATCGGCGGGTTCGCCGAGCACCTCGCGTCGCTGCGCCTGCAGCCCGGCTACGAGCGCATGCTCGACGGCGGCCGCGACCTGCTGCTCAACACGCCGGTGGTGGGCAAGCCGATCTACGCGGCGCTCCATGCGGCCAAGGCCGGCATCAAGGACGCGCTGAGCCCGCAGGAGATGTTCTCCGACCTCAAGCTGAAGTACTTCGGGCCGGTCGACGGCCACGACATCGCTGCGCTGGAGAAGGCGTTCCAGGCGGCGAAGGCGTTCGGCGGCCCGGTCGTCGTGCACGCGGTCACCGAGAAGGGCCACGGTTACCCGCCCGCGGTGAACCACGAGGCCGACCAGATGCACCAGACCGACCCGATCGACCCGGAGACCGGCCTGCCCAAGCCGAAGGGCCTGAGCTGGACCGCCGTGTTCGGCGACGAGCTGGCCAAGATCGGTGAGGAGCGCGAGGACGTCGTGGCGATCACGGCCGCGATGCTGCGCTCCACTGGTCTGCACGAGTTCGCGAAGCGGCACCCGGACCGCTGGTTCGACGTCGGCATCGCCGAGCAGCACGCGATGACCTCGGCCGCGGGGCTCGCGATGGGCGGGCTGCACCCGGTGGTCGCGGTGTACTCGACGTTCCTCAACCGCGCGTTCGACCAGCTGCTGATGGACGTGGCCCTGCACCGCCAGCCGGTCACGCTGATCCTGGACCGCGCGGGCATCACCGGCCCGGACGGGCCGAGCCACCACGGCATGTGGGACCTGTCGCTGCTGGGCATGGTGCCCGGCATGCGGGTCGCGGCGCCGCGGGACGCGCGGACCATGCGGGAGGAGCTGCGCGAGGCGGTGGCCGTGTCCGACGGCCCGACCGCGCTGCGGTTCTCCAAGGGCAGCGTCACCGAGTCGGTGCCCGCGCGCGAGCGCGTCGGCGTGGTCGACGTGCTGCGCAAGCCCCGGGAGGGCGCGGGCGCGGACGTGCTGCTGGTCGCGGTCGGCGCGTTCGCGCCCCTCGGTCTCGCCGCCGCGGAACGGCTCGCCGACCAGGGCATCGGCGTGACGGTCGTCGACCCGCGCTGGGTGCTGCCGGTGCCGCACGAGCTGGTCGGGATGGCACGCGAACACCGGCTGGTCGTGACGGTCGAGGACAGCGGGCGCCACGGCGGCTTCGGCAGCGCGCTGTCGGCCGTGCTGCGCGACGCGGAGTGCGACGTGCCGCTGCGCGACCTGGCGGTGCCGCAGAAGTTCCTGCCGCACGGCTCCCGCGAGGAGGTGCTCGCCGGAGTGGGCCTGACGGCGCAGGACGTGGCGCGGCGCGTGACGGAGTGGGCGTCGAACCTGATCCGCGAAGCCCAGCCGGAGACGGCCCCGCAGGACTGATCGTGGGAACAGCGGCCCCGGCGTTCGCGCCGGGGCCGCTTTCGTCCTCCGTGGACGGTCCGGCGACGATCTCCGCGGTGGGCGGAATCCAGCCGTGCTACTGCTGTTGGTCCTTGACACCCTGGGATCGGGCCTGGGTCTTGTGTAGGAGCCCGTCAGACGGGTCTGGCCGCCCAGGCCGCCGGGCGGCTGATGCCGTGACACCGACAGGTCGCCGCGACGTTGCCACCGACCTCTTCCGCATCACGAAGAACGGCCAGGCGCCGGTTCGCGCCTGACCAGGTCCTTCTCACTCCACACTCGCTCAGGCCTGGGGCCTCCTTGTTCAAGAGCCCAGACTGTCGACAACCTCTGTCAGTTTCGACCTAGCCCGCGGCCAGGACGGCCGGCTTGAGGACGTCCTCGCAGAACCGGCGGAACGTCGTGGGCGTGGACGACTCGGGGGTGCGCGGCTCGGCGTTGTCGAGGCCGTCGTTCTTCGCCGCCATCATCGCGACCATGCCCTGCGCCATCGCCTCGGACCAGCCCTGCCGCAGCAGCCCGGCCTTGAACGCCTCCAGCGGCACCTCCTGGAACCGCACCGGACGGCCCAGCACCTCGGACATGATCACGGCCATCTCGTCCTGGGACAGGTCCTCCGGGCCGAGCACCGGCACCTCCCGCTGCCCGCTCCACCCGTCGTCGAGCAGCAGGCGGGCGGCGACGGCGGCGATGTCCCGCGTCGCGCACGCCGGGCGCTTGTGGTCGCCCGGCGTGGGTGAGAAGAACACGCCTTCCTTCGTGATGGACGGGACCTGGTCGAGCAGGTTGTCCATGAACGACGGCATCGTCAGCGCCCGGTAGCCCGCGCCGGTGCTCGCGATCAGGTCGTCCATGGCCAGTGACACCGACACCAGGCCGGCGTCACCGGGATATCCCCGGCCCAGCGAAGAAATCCCGACCACCCGCGGCACCCCGTGGCGCACGATCGCGTCGCACGCCCGGCGGGTGAAGTCGAGGTAGGCGGATTCCAGGCTCTCGACGCGGATGTCCGGCGGCCGCAGCCACAACACGGCGTCGGCGCCCTCGAACGCCTGGTTCACGACCTCGCGGTCGCCGTGCGAGCCGGGCACGATCTCGACCCGGTCCCGCACCTCGGGCGCCAGCCGGGCCGGGTCGCGGGCGATCAACCGGACCGCCGCGCCGGCCCCGAGCACGCGGTCGAGGGTCTGGCGGCCGATGCGGCCGGTGGGAGTGGTGATGACGATCAACGAACCAACCTCCGTGGATGTGCGGTGAGGACACCACTTTCCGGCCGGTCGCGCCGAACGTCCAATACCTCTTCGCGAAGATTGATACCCTGCGGGTATGGATCTGGACCTGCGGAAGCTGCGGTACTTCGCCGCGGTCGCCGAGCACGGGCACTTCGGGCGCGCGGCCGAGCAGCTGCACATCGCGCAACCCGTGCTGAGCCGGCAGATCCGGGCCCTGGAACGGGAACTGGGCTGTGAGCTGCTGGAACGCACCACCCGCTCGGTGCGGCTGACGGCGGCCGGCGAGCAGCTGCACAAGGACGCGCCCGGGGTGCTCGCGGCCGCCGTCGCCGCCACCCGGCGGGCGTACGGGGCGGCGCGCGGCGCGGACCGGCTCATCGTCGGTTTCGCGCCGGGGCTGAGCATTTCGGCCGCGGTGCGCGAGTTCGCGAAGGCGCGTCCCGAGGTCGAGGTCGAGCTGGTGCGCCTCGACTGGTTCGAGGAGGCCGAGGCGTTGCGGGACGGGCGCGCCGACCTCGGCTGCCTGCGCCGGCCGTTCGACGACGCGGGGATCCGGACGATCGGCGTCGGTACCGAACCGAAGGTCGCGTGCCTGCCCGTCACGCATCCGCTGGCCTCCCGGCGGCGGCTGAAGCAGGCCGACCTCGAGGGCGAGTCCGTGCTCCGGGCCCACTCGCGGCAGGTCCGGTCGATCGAGGAGAAGCTCGAGCTGGTCGCCGCGGGGCGCGGGATCGCGATGGTGCCGCGCAGCGTCGCGCGCTACTACGCGCGGCCGGACCTGGTGCACCGGCCCATCGCGGACGCCGAGCCGTTCGAGGTCTGCCTCGCCGTGGCCGACGGGCACCGCCGCCCGCACACGGCGGAGTTCCTGCGCGTCGCCGAGCGCGTGCTCAGCGCGCGGCGCCGGTAGGGGCGCCAGGGCGATCCGGCCGCGGGTGAAGATCTCCAGATCGGTGACGAGGGCCACCCCCAGCCAAGCCGGACCGGCCCTGGACCGCCCGCGACCTGCCGTTGAGGTAACTCTCAGGAAACTGTGGCAAGTTGGTCGGCGTGCGAATTCTGGTAGTCGAGGACGAGGCGCCCCTGGCCGACGCGATCGCGCGCGGCCTGCGGCGGGAGGGGATGGCGGTCGACGTCGCGCTCACCGGCGACGAGGGCCACGAGAAGGCGAGCATCACCCGCTACGACGTGGTGCTGCTGGACCGCGACCTGCCGGGCATGTCCGGCGACGAGCTGTGCCGTCAGATCGTCTCCTCCGACGAGCTGACGCGCGTGCTCATGCTCACCGCCAGCGGCACGGTCTCCGACCGGGTCGAGGGCCTGTCCCTGGGCGCCGACGACTACCTGGCCAAGCCGTTCGCCTTTCCCGAGCTGGTCGCCCGCGTCCGCGCGCTCGGCCGCCGCGCCACCCCGGCCGCGCCGCCACTGCTGACGGTCGGTGACGTGCAGCTCGACCCGGCCAAGCGCACCGTGCGGCGCGCGAGCGGGCCGATCGAGCTCACCCGCAAGGAGTTCGGCGTCCTCGAGGTGCTGATGGCCGCCAAGGGCGGGGTGGTCAGCAGCGAGGAGCTGCTGGAGCGCGTGTGGGACGAAAACGCCGACCCGTTCACCACGACCGTGCGGGTCACGGTGATGACCCTGCGCAAGAAGCTGGGCGAACCTGGGATCATCGAGACCGTGGTGGGATCCGGGTACCGGGCACGCGACACCGGCCCCGCGAAGGGGTGAGCTCGCGCTCGGCACGCACGCCGGTTCGCAGCCTGCGGGCGCGCATCACGCTGCTCGCCACCGGGCTGGCGGCCGGCGTGAGCCTCGTGCTGCTCTGGCTCGCCTGGACCCTGGTGGGCGACGCGGTGGCCGCCGTCCCGCAGATGCCGCCCGGCACGGTGGTGCGGGTCGACGGGGTGGACGTGGACGCCACCGCGCTCGCCGCCCACCTGCGGGACCACGCGCGCGACAAGATGCTGCTCGCCGGCAGCATCGCGTTCTGCTGCGTCGTGCTGGCCACCGCGATCCTGGCCTGGACGTTCACCTCGCGCGTGCTGCGGCCGCTGCGGGACATCACCGGCACCGCGCGGCGGCTGTCGGTCGAATCGCTGGGCGAGCGCATCGGCGACGTCGACGCCCGCGGTGAGCTGGCCGAGCTGGCCCAGACGTTCGACGCGATGCTGGACCGGTTGCAGGCGGCGTTCGAGGCGCAGCGGCACTTCGTCGCCAACGCCAGCCACGAGCTGCGCACGCCGCTGTCGGTGATCCGCACCGAGCTGGACGTCACGCTCGCCGACGACCGGGCCGACACGGCGGAGCTGCGGCGCATGGCGGAGGTGGTGCGGGACGCGACCGAGCGCGCGAACCAGCTCGTCGGGTCGCTGCTGCTGCTGGCGCGCACCGACGGCGCGGGGCTGGCGGTCACCGAGCCGGTCGACCTCGCGGCACTGGTGGCCAGCGCGTGGCGGGCGGTGTCCGGGGAGGCCGACCAGCGCGGCCTCAAGACCACGTTCCACGTCGAGCCGGCCTGGACCACCGGCGATCCCGCGCTGCTCGAACGCATCGCCGGCAACCTGCTGGAGAACGCGGTGCGGCACAACGCCGACGGCGGCTGGATCGAGGTCACCACGCAGCCCGGCGCGCAGTGGTCGACGCTGCGGGTGCGCTCCTCCGGCGCGCTGGTCGACCCGGCGACGGTGGGGGAGCTGTTCGAGCCGTTCCGCCGCGCGGGCGTGGCGCGCACGGCCCGGCACGGTGCCGGGCTCGGGTTGTCGATCGTGCGGGCCGCGGTCGAGGCGCACGACGGGCTGGTGAGCGCCGAACCGGTGGTCGGCGGCGGGCTGGCCGTCACCGTCCGGCTGCCCGCTCGCTGAGTTACGGTTCAGGGCATGGTGCCTTCGATCCGGTTGAACAACGACGTCGAGCTGCCCGCACTCGGGTTCGGGGTCTACAAGCTGCCCGACGACGAGGTCGAGGCGGCGATGCGCGTCGCGATCGAGGCCGGCTACCGCAGCTTCGACACGGCGACGTTGTACGGCAACGAGCGCGGGGTGGGCGCGGCCGTCCGCTCGTCCGGGCTGCCGCGCGAGGAGCTGTTCGTCACCACCAAGCTGTGGAACACCGAGCACGGCTACGACCGGGCGCTCAAGGCGTTCGACGGGAGCCTGCGGCTGCTCGGGCTCGACTACGTCGACCTGTACCTGATCCACTGGCCGGTACCCAGCCAGGACCGCTACGTCGAGACGTGGCGCGCGCTGGAGAAGATCCTCGCCGACGGGAAGGCCCGCGCGATCGGCGTGTCGAACTTCCAGATCCCGCACCTGGAGCGGCTGATGGACGAGACCGAGGTCGTGCCCGCGGTCAACCAGGTCGAACTGCACCCCGGCCTGCAGCAGGCGGCCCTGCGCGCCTTCCACGAGCAGCACGGCATCGTCACCGAGGCGTGGAGCCCGCTGGCACGGGGACGCCGGCTCGACAGCGAGGTCGTGCGGACGGTCGCCCGCAAGCACGGCAAGACCCCGGCCCAGGTGGTGCTGCGGTGGCACATCGAGATGGGCCACATGATCATCCCGAAGTCGGCGACGCCGAGCCGCATCCGGGAGAACATCGACATCTTCGACTTCGAGCTGGACGCCCACGACATCGCCGGGTTCGCCACCCTGGAGGCCGGCGACCGCCTCGGCCCGCACCCGGACGCCTGAGGGTCGCGCCGTGCGGGTCACCCCGCACGGCGCGCGGGTCAGTTCGACGGGGCCACGGCCGCGGTCAGGTGCTCGGCCAGCACGTCCGGACCCTGGACGTGGGCGAGGTGGCCCTGCCCGGGCAGCACGACCCGGCGGGCCCGGGGCAGCGCCCGCTCGAACTTCGCGAACGCCGTGCCGTACGGCGCCGTGCCCTCGTTCATCTCGCCCAGCAGCAGCGTGACCGGTGCGGCGATGTCGCGGTAGCGGTCGAACGCCGGTTCGTGGGCGTTGAGGGCGGTCAGTTCCCCGGCGAGCGGGTGCGCCAGCGGCCGCAGCACCGGCCAGGCCGGGCTCTGCCGCAGCTCCGCCACGTACTCCGCCGAGAACCCCGACACGACGCGGTTCACGATCTCCACCGCGCGGTCGAGGTCACCCTCGGCCGCCCGCAGCGGTTCGAGCGCGTCCGTCCCGAACGGGCTCGACACCGGCTCGTAGGCGATCACCGACAGCAGGTCGTCGCGTTCGACCGCGGCTTCCAGCGCGATCAGCCCTCCGTAACTCCAGCCGAACAGCTCCGCCGGCTCGCCGAGCGCGTCGAGGACGGCGTGCAGGTCGTCGATCTCGGTGCGCACCGAGTACCCGTGCCCGAGCGGGCCGCTGGGGACCCGGCCCCGCCGGTTGAGCACGACGACCGGGTTGGGCAGCGCCAGGTGATCGACCACCGGCCGCCAGGACGCGGCGTCAGCCATCACCCCGGGCAGGATGACCAGCGGCGCACCCGCACCGTCCCTTCGTTCGGCGACCAGCGTCGTGCCCGCACGGTTGACTCGCATGGAAGTCCTTTCAGGAGAGGAACGAACCCAGGAGGGGAACGACGGCCGCGGTGCACACCGTCATGGAGAACACGTTGCCCGCGAACGGATGCACACCGGCCGGAACGCGGCGCGACGCGAACGCCGCGAGCGGTGGAGCGAAGACCGCGCCCAGCACCGCTCCACCGAGGACGGCCGTCCACGTCGGACCGTAGGTGAGCACCACCGCCGGTGCGACGGACACGATCGGCACGAACGTCGGGTACCAGCCGTGGCGCGCCCACTGGCGCCGGTAGAGCAGCACGCCGAGCGTGGCGGTCAGGACCTGCGCGGCGAGCAGGGCCGGCAGCAGCCCGCTGCCGTACACCGGGGTCAGCGGGTTGAGCAGGTAGGTCAGCAGCGTCCCGGCGAGCAGCCCGAGCGAGGCGATTTCGTTGCCGTGGAAGGGTGCTTCGGTGAAGTCGGCGAGCACGCGGCGCACCACCCACCCCGCGCCCTGCCGCGGGGGCGTCCCGGCCGCGGCGGGCGGGCCGGCCGGCCGGGGCAGCCACGGCATCAGGCGGCACAGCGGGAACGCGATCAGCGCGCTGACCCACATGGCCGTCACGTTGCCGACGACGGCCGGCAGCCCCAACGGCGGGCACGCGTAGTTGACCAGAACCAACGCCACCGGGGTGGTCAGCGCGGCCCCGAGGACGGCGCCGGTCACGGCCACCCGCCACCCCGCGCCGTAGGTCAGCACGACCGCCGGGGGCACCGACACGAAGGCCACGAACGTCGGCTGCCACGCGCCGGTCGCGGGGATCGTCCAGCCCCACGCGAGGTTCGCCAGCAGCACCCCGAGCAGGGCGGACGCGGTCACCCACGGCCACAACCCGGTGCCGGCGCTGATGCCGAACCGGCCCAGCGCCGGCGGCGCTTCCACCCGGTGTGCGCGATCCAGCCACCGGCCAGCAGCCCGAGACCACCGAGACCGGACTTGACGAACTGCGCTTCGGTCGTGTCGCCGAGCACCCAGCGCAGGAACTGCGGGATCCGGCGGTAGGCCTGCTCCTGCCACTCGGTGTACCCGGGCAGGACGTGCGGCAGCGAGCCGGAGACGCGGGCCAGCAACAGGGCCAGACCGGTCGTCACGGCCACCAGCGCACCGCCGGCGAGCCAGCGCCCCAGGGCCGTGGGCCGTTTGGTGTCCGTCTGCGCGGTGGCGAGGCTCGTCATCGCGGGTACTCCTCGCCGCCGCGGTAGCCCAGCCGCGGGTCGTAGAGGTCCGTGCGCCGGTCGCGGGGCAGGTCGTTCAGGTCGTTCCAGATCGCGGCCGACCGGGTGGCCATCAGGTCGAGTTCGGCCTGCACGATCGCCTCGCCCTCGGGCTTGGCGACCTCGCTCGCCGGCCAGCCGTTGGTGCCGGTGATCAGCGAGCAGCCGAGGAACTTCGCGCCGCGTTCCTCACCGACGCGGTCCGCGGCCACGATCGGCACGTGGTTGACGTGCGACGCCGTCATGGTCAGGTAGGCCGCCATGCACCTGCCGGCCTCGTCGAACAGCGGCGGCGGCGTCCACACCCAGTTGTTGGTGCTGCAGATGACGTCGGCGCCCTGCACCGCGAGCAGGCGGGCGACCTCCGGGAACCAGATGTCCCAGCAGATCAGCATCCCGATCCGCCCGATGCGCGTGTCGAACACCGGGAACCCGAGGTCGCCGGGTGTGAAGACGAGCTTCTCCCGGTGCCACAGGTGGGTCTTGCGGTACTTCCCGATGAACCCGTCCGGTCCGATGAGGACGGCCGTGTCGAACAGCCGCACACCGTCCACTTCGGTCAGGCCGCCGACGAGGTGGATGCCGCGGGAACGCGCCAGGTCCGTCCACGCCTGCACGGTCGGCCCGGTCAGGTCCTCCGCGTGGGCGTAGGCCTCTTCCCGGGTGGCGAACGAGTAGCCGGTGTTGACCAGTTCGGGCAGCACGACGAGGTCGGCGCCGCGGTCGGCGGCCTCGGTGATCAGCTCCAGGGTCCGGGTGAGGTTCTTGTCCTTGTTCTCCAGCCCGACCTGGGGATCGCACTGGATCGCGGCGGCGGTGATGACACTGGTCGACATCGTTGTCCTTTCAGAGGGTTTCGGCGAGGGTCAGCAGGCGGTGCTCGGAGCCGGGCGGGCCGACGAGCTGCAGCCCGGTGGGCAGGTCACCGGCGAGGCCGGCGGGGATCGACAGGGCGGGCAGTCCGAGGACGCTCCACGGGCTGGTCAGGGACAGCAGCGCGGTCCGCACGTCGCCGAGGTCGCAGGTGCGGGCGTCCACCGGTGGCGCGGTCATCGGGACCGTCGGCAGGATCAGGAACGCGTTGTCCTGGAACAGCTTCCGGACATCGTCTCGCACCCGGTCGCGGAGGTCGCGGGCTCGGACGTACTCCCAGCCGCGGACCTCGCTGCCGGCTCGGAGCCGGTCCCGCACCTCGTCGCCGAAGAGTTCGGGTGCGTCCCGGAAGCGCTCCGCGTGCACGGCGAAAGCCTCGCTGCCCTGGATGACCGCGTACGCCGCGCGCAGCTCGCCGGCATGGGGTATCTCCTCCGGCGCGACCTCCACCAGGCGCCCGGACTCGAGGGACGGCGTCGTGCCGCTCAGGACGGTCCACAGGAGCCGGCAATCCGCGGCGGTGCGGGCCAGCGGACCGACGGTGTCGAGGGAGGGCGCCAGCGGGAGGACGCCGTCCGGGGACACCGCGCCGTGGGTCGGTTTGAGGCCCACGACCCCGCACAGCGCGGCCGGGATCCGGATCGACCCGCCGGTGTCGGTGCCCAGCGCGAGCGGGACGACACCGGCCGCGACCGCCGCGGCCGATCCGCTGCTCGAGCCGCCGCTCATCCGGCCGGGCTCGTACGGGTTGCGGGTCGGGCCGGCGGCCGCGCGGTCGCCCGTCGGGCCGAGGGCGATCTCGTGCGTCGCCGTCTTGCCGAGGACGACGGCTCCGGCGGCGCGCAGCCGTCGCACGCAATCCGCGTCCCGCTCCGCCACGTGCCCGGCGAAGTGGCGGGACCCGGCCGTCGTGGGCAGGCCGCGCACGTCGATCAGGTCCTTGATCGCGATCGGGATGCCGTGCAGCGGTCCGCGGTCGCGCCCGGTGGCGAGTTCGCGGTCGGCCTCGTCCGCGGCGCGGCGCGCCCCGTCGTCCAGCGTCGTGAAGGCGTTGATCACGGTTTGCCACCGCGCCGCCTCGGCCAAGGCGGTCTCGGTCAGCTCCCGGGCGGTGACCCGCCCGGAGCGCAGGTCCGCGGCCAGCTCGGCGACGGACCGGTGGGCGAAGAACCCGGCGCCGGGTGGGGGAGCGAGCCTCGTCCCCAGGGAAGACGACACAGCGGTCCTTTCCGTTGCTCAAACGTTTGGGTCCGTGTCACGACGCGACCCAAACGTTTGGGAAAATCGTTTGGGTAGTATTAAGGGCCCGGAACGGCCGCCTGTCAAGTGGCGGTCTCGGGCGAGAGGCTGGGGCGGAAGTGGGCCGAGAGGACCGGAAGCGGCCGGCCACGCTGCGGACCATCGCGCAGAGCGCCGGGGTCGACGTGTCGACGGTGTCGCGGGTGCTGAACGGGTCGCCGGAGGACGCGGCCCGCGCCGCCTCGCGCGAGACCGCCGACGCGATCCGCGAGTGGGCCGCCCGGCTGGACTACCGGCCCAACCCGCACGCGAAGAGCCTGCGCACCCAGCGCAGCAACCTCGTCGGCGTCCTGGTGCCCCGGCTGTCCGACGTCGTCCTCGCGACCATCTACGAGGGCATCGAGGACGCGGCGGCGCGGCACGGGTTCGCGACGTTCGTGATGAACAGCCACGACCGGCCCGACGAGCAGCGCGCGCGGACCGAGCTGGCCCTCTCGCGGCGCGTGGACGGTCTCGTGTTCGGCGACGCGCACCACGACGGCGGCTTCGTCGACGAGATCGCGCAGCGGCGCATCCCGTTCGTGCTGGTCAGCCGCCACGCGGGCGGGCACCCCTCGGTCACCTGCGACGACTATCGCGGCGGGCGGCTGGTGGCCGCGCACTTCCTGGAGCGCGGGCACCGGCGGACCGCGGTGATCGCCGGTGAGCCGTTCGCGAGCACCGGGATCGACCGCACGGCCGGGTTCGTGGACCGCTACCGCGAGGAGGGCCTCGACGTCGCGACCGTCCACTCCCGGTTCGACACCGCGGGCGGCCACCAGGCGGCCGAGCAGTTGCTGACGGAGGTGGAGCCCACGGCGATCTTCGCCGTCAACGACTTCGCCGCGATCGGGGCCCTCGGCGCCGTGCGGGACGCGCGCCTGCGCCCCGGGGCGGACGTCGCCGTGGCCGGGTTCAACGACACCCCGCTCGCGGCCGAACTGCCGGTGCCGTTGACCAGCGTCCGCTCACCGATGCACGAGATGGGCCGTCGCGCGCTCGAACTGCTCATGACCGTCCTCGACGGAGGGACACCGGAGTCGCAACGCCTCGAGCCGGAACTGATCGTGCGCGCCTCCACGGCCAGGCCATGACGAAGCCCCTTCACGGCAGCACCGTGAAGGGGCTTCGGTCACCTGGTCAGGCCGGGACGGAGGCCACGCCCGGCGCCAGGAACGGCTTTCCGGTCACCTTCGCCGACACACCCGTCCGGTCCAGGTACGGCGTGATGCCGCCCAGCCAGAACGGCCAGCCCGCGCCCAGGATCAGGCACAGGTCGATGTCCTGGGGCTGCGCGACCACGCCCTCGTCGAGCATGATCCGGATCTCCTCGGCGATCGCGGCCAGCGCCCGCTCCCGCAGCTCCTCCGCGGTGGAGGGCTTGTCGCCCTGCTGCCACAGCGCGGCGACCTCGGGGTCGACCGTCGCGTTGCCCTTGTCGTCCCACTGCCACACCGCGGTCTTGCCCGACGCGACGAACTTCTTGAGGTTCTCGCTCACCGCGAAGCGGTCCGGGAACGCGGCGTGCAGCGTCTCGCCGACGTGCAGGGCGATCGCCGGGCCGACCAGCTGCATCAGCGTCAGCGGCGACATCGGCAGGCCCAGTGGCTCCAGCGCGCGGTCGGCGACGTCGAACGGGGTGCCCTCGTCGACGGCCGTCAGCACCTCACCGAGGAAGCGCAGCAGCAACCGGTTCACCACGAACGCCGGGGCGTCCTTCACCAGCACGCTGGACTTCTTGAGCTGCTTGCCCACCGCGAACGCCGTCGCCAGCGCCGCGTCGTCGGTCTTCTCGCCGCGCACGATCTCCAGCAGCGGCAGCACGGCCACCGGGTTGAAGAAGTGGAACCCGACGACCCGCTCCGGGTGCCGCAGCTTCGAGGCCATCTCCGACACCGACAGCGACGAGGTGTTGGTCGCGAGGATCGCCTCGGGCTTGACGTGGTTCTCCAGGTCGCCGAAGACCTGCTGCTTGACGCCCATCTCCTCGAACACGGCTTCGATCACGAAGTCCGCGTCCGCGAAGGCGGCCTTGTCCAGCGACCCGCTCACCAATGCCTTGAGCCGGTTCGCCTCGTCCGGCGAAATCCGCTTCTTGCCCAGCAGCTTGTCGATCTCACCGTGCGCAGAGGACACGCCCTTGTCGACGCGCGCCTGGTCCACATCGGTCAGCACCACGGGGACCTTCAGGCGCCGCACGAACAGCAGCGCCAGCTGGCTCGCCATCAGGCCCGCGCCGACCACGCCGACCTTGGTCACCTTGCGCGCCAGCGACTTGTCCGGCGCGCCGGCCGGCCGCTTGGCCCGCTTGTTGACCAGGTTGAACGAGTACAGCCCGGCGCGCAGCGTGTCGTCCATCAGCAGCTCGGCCAGCGCCTGGGTCTCGGCCGCGTACCCGGCGTCGAGGTCGTTCGCGCGGGCCAGTTCCAGCAGCTCGACGGCCTTGGTCGCGCCCGGCGAAGCGCCCTTGGTCTTGCCGTCCACGATGGCCTTGGCGCGGGCGATCGCGGCGTCCCAGCCGGCACCGCGGTCGATCTCGCGGCGGGCGGGGGACACCTCGCCCTTGACCACTTTGGACAACCACAGCAGCGACTGCTCGAGGAAGTCCGCGCTGCCCAGCAGCTCGTCGGCGATGCCGAGTTCGGCGGCCTGCGCCGGCTTGAGCATCTTGTTCTGGTTCAGCGCGTTCTCGACGATCACGGTGACCGCGGCGTCCGGCCCGATCAGGTTCGGCAGCAGTTGGGTGCCGCCCCAGCCGGGGAACAGGCCGAGGAACACCTCGGGGAACGAGATCGCGGCCGCCGACTCCGACAGCGTGCGGTAGTGGCAGGACAGCGCCAGTTCGAGCCCGCCGCCCATCACCGCGCCGTTGACGAACGCGAAGGTCGGGATCGTCGAATCGGTGAGACGGCGGAACACCGCGTGGCCGGTTTCGGCGATCTCGTGGGCCAGGTTCGGGTCGCTGATCGCCTCGACGCCGGAGAGGTCCGCGCCGACCGCGAAGATGAACGGCTTGCCGGTGACCGCGATGGCGGCCGGCTCCGCGGCGAACGCCTCGTCGAGCGCGGCGTCGAGACTCACCAGGCCCTGCGGGCCGAACGTGGACGGGCGGGTGTGGTCGTGCCCGTTGTCCAAGGTGATCAGCGCGACCTGCTCGTCCAGGCCCGGTACCCTGATCAGGCGCGTGGTGGCACGGGTGACGACCTCGTCCGGGAACGCGGCCTTGGCCTGCTCAGCCGTGAACGTCACTTGTCACTCCCGTCGTAGGCAGGGTTCTCCCAGATCACGGTGCCGCCCATGCCGAGGCCGATGCACATCGTGGTGATGCCGTAGCGCACCTCGGGGTGCTCGGCGAACTGGCGGGACAGCTGGGTCATCAGGCGGACGCCGGAGGAGGCCAGCGGGTGGCCGCAGGCGATCGCGCCGCCCCACGGGTTGACGCGCGGGTCGGTCTGCTCGATGCCGAAGTGGTCGAGGTAGGCCAGCACCTGCACGGCGAAGGCCTCGTTGATCTCGAACAGCCCGATGTCCGAGATGGACAGTCCGGTGCGCTTGAGGAGCTTTTCGGTGGCCGGGACCGGGCCGACGCCCATCACCTCGGGGTCGACGCCGGCGAAGGCGTAGCCGACCATCCGCATCGCGACGGGCAGGCCCAGCTCACGGGCGGTCTCCTCGTCGGCGAGGATCGCGCCGGTCGCGCCGTCGTTAAGGCCGGCCGCGTTGCCCGCGGTCACCCGGCCGTGCGGGCGGAACGGGGTCTTGAGGTTGGCCAGGGTTTCGACGGTGGTGCCCGGGCGGGGCGGCTCGTCCTCGGTGGCCAGGCCCCAGCCGAGCTCGGAGCGGATCGCGACCGGCACGAGCTCCGGGCCGATCTTGCCGGCCTTGACGGCGTCGGCGAAGCGTTCCTGGCTCTGCGCGGCGTACTCGTCGGCGCGGCGCTTGGTGATCGCGGGGAAGCGGTCGTGCAGGTTTTCGGCGGTCTGGCCCATGACGAGGGCCGACGGGTCGACGAGCTTGTCGGCGACGATGCGCGGGTTGGGGTCGACGCCCTCGCCCATCGGGTGGCGGCCCATGTGCTCGACGCCGCCCGCGATGGCGATGTCGTAGGCGCCGAAGCCGATCCCGCCGGCGACCGTGGTGACGGCGGTCATCGCGCCGGCGCACATGCGGTCGATGGCGTAGCCCGGGACCGAGCGCGGC
Source organism: Amycolatopsis thermophila (assembly GCF_030814215.1). Classification (NCBI taxonomy): domain Bacteria; kingdom Bacillati; phylum Actinomycetota; class Actinomycetes; order Pseudonocardiales; family Pseudonocardiaceae; genus Amycolatopsis; species Amycolatopsis thermophila. The sequence continues at coordinate 4,324,599 of NZ_JAUSUT010000001.1, forward strand.
AGGCCGGCGAGGAGGGCGGCCGTGCGGCCGATCGTCAGGCCCTGGTCGCCGGTCTGGGTCGTGGCGGCGATGGCGACGTCGTCCACCCGCTCCGGCGGCAGTTCCGGGTGCCGGCGCAGCAGTTCGCGGATGACCTTGACGACGAGGTCGTCGGCCCTGGTGTTGGCGTAGATGCCCTTGTTACCCGCCTTGCCGAACGGGGTGCGGACCCCCTCGACGAAGGCCACGGTGCGCACCGCCCGCGCGGTCGGCGCAAGGGGGGTTGCGGCCACGATGTGCTCCTCTGTCAGTTCTGGGACGGCCGGTTACCCGGCAGTACTGACCGCACTCTAGCCCTTGTTACCGGCGGGTAACCCGCCTGGTGGGCGACGCCACCTTTTCGTGTGCGCGCGGAAGCGCCCTGCCCTAAAGAGAGCTGGGTGGTCATCCCGTCGCCTGAGGCCGTCAGATCACTGTGAGCCAGGCCCGCACCCCCGGCACCCGCGCGAGATGACATGCCAAGCTTGCGGGCCTGGCTCACAGTGATAGGCCTCGATGCAGGCGACGGGATGACCACCCAGCGACCACCTACCCAAGGCGAGCCGACAACGCTCCCCGGTCATCCCGGAGCCTGCCCGTCCGGCGAGGACATTCTTTTGATCTTTTTCTCTGGCCTTCGGCCAGGGGCGCCTGCGGCGCTGGGTGGTCGCCTGGGGTGCCGACCTCCCCCGCCCCCTCCGGGTGGAGTGTTTTCGGTCGCCGAGCAGGCGTGTCAAGGCGGGAAAGAGTACCTTGACACGCCTGATCGGCGACCAAAGGCGGGCTGGGGATCGGGGGCGGGGGAGGTCTGGTGACGTCGCACCTCGCCTGGCGTTGCCGGGCTGCCGGGAGGGGTGCGGGGAGGTCAGGGGAGTTCGCACCTCGCTTGGCGTTGCCGGCCGCCGGGAGGTCTGGGGAGGCTGTGTGTCGCCTCGCGTCGCCGGCCGCCTGGGGGTGCGGGGAGGTCGCACCTCGCCTGGCGTTGCCGGGCTGCCGGGAGGTTTGCGGAGGTCCCCCGTCGCCTGGGGTTGCCGGGCGCTGGGAAGCCTGGTGGGTCCGCCTCGCGTTGCCGGCCGCCTGGGGGTGCGGGGGAGGTCTGGTGAGGTCGTGCCTCGCCGTGCGTCGCTGGGCGGCGGGAAGTCTTGTGCGCCCGCGCCTCGCCTTGCCGGGCGGCGGGAACTCTTGTGGGCCCGCCTCGCGTTGCCGGCCGCCGGGAAGTCTGGGAAGGTCGCGTGTCACCCGGCGTGGCCGGCCGCCTGGGGGTCTGGCGAGGTCGCACCTCGCCGTGCGTTGCCGGCTGCCGCGAGGTCTGGTGAGGTCCCCGGTCGCCTTGTATGGCGGCTTCCGGGTCGGGCTGGGCGGGGGCGGCGTGCTCCGACCGCTCCGGCTGAGACTCCCGCCCCACCGGGCCACCGCGCCTCACCCGGTCCGCGCCGTGCTCAGGCGGTGGCCTGGAGTGCCTCCATCAGCACCGGCGCGGTCAGCTCGATCTGCCACGGCCGCGCACCGCCCGCGGCCAGCGCCGCGGACACGCCTTCCAGGCTCCGGTCCTCCGGCGGCCGCCAGCAGGTGCGGCGCAACAGGTCCGGCAGCAGCAGGTTCTCCACGGGCAGCTGGTGGTGCTCCGCGATCCTCGCCAGGCCGGCCCGCGCCGCGGCGAGGCGGGCTGCCGCGTCGGGGTCCTTGTCGGCCCACCGGTTCGCCGGGGGAGGGCCGTCGTTGGGCTGCGCGGGGTTGGGCAGCTGGTCCCGCGGCAGCTGCCGCGCGGCCTGGAGGTGCCGGAACCAGCTCCCGGTGTACCGGCGCTGCACGCGTCCGCCGAACACGGGCAGCGCCTGCAGCTCCGCCACGGTTTTCGGCTCGGCCAGGACCGCGTTGACGATCGCGCTGTCCGGCAGCACCCGGCTGGGCGCGCGGTCGCGCTTGCGGGCCAGCTCGTCACGGGCCTCCCACAGCGCCCGCACCGCCGCGAGGCCGCGGGCGGTGCGCACCTTGTGAATCCCGGAAGTGCGGCGCCACGGTTCGGCGCGGGGGGCGGGCTGGGGGGCCGTCCGGACCGCCTCGAACTCCTGCTTCGCCCAGTCCAGCTTGCCCTGGGCGTCCAGCTCGGCCTCGAGCTTCTCCCGCAACGGGATCAGCAGCTCCACGTCCAACGCCGCGTAGTTCAGCCAGTCCACCGGCAGGGGCCGCTTCGACCAGTCGGCCGCGCTGTGCCCCTTCTCCAGGTGGTACCCGAGCAACCGCTCGACGAGCGTGCCCAGTGCGACCCGCTCGTACCCCGCCAGCCGCCCGGCCAGCTCGGTGTCGAACAGGCTCCCGGGGTGCAGATCCAGCTCCGCCAGGCACGGCAGGTCCTGCGAAGCGGCGTGCAGCACCCACTCCTGCCCGTTCAGCACGTCCTGCAACGGCCCGAGCCTGCCCGCGAGGGCGATCGGGTCCACCAGGACCGTTCCGGAGCCCTCGCGGCGCAACTGCACCAGGTAGGCCTTGGGCCAGTAGCGGTAGCCGGACGCGCGCTCGGTGTCCACCGCGATCGCACCCGTGCCCGCGGCGAGCCGTTCGCAGGCGCGCGCCAGCGCCGGTTCGTCCGCCACGACGTCCGGCGTCCCGTCGGCCGGCTCCTTGAGCGTGACCGGGACAGCCGGTTCGCTGGCATCAGGCACTTGATCTGCGGTTTCCACGTCGGTCAACCCTACGGGACGGGCGCACCGTCACCGGTACGCCCGTCCGTCGGGATCCTTTTCGTCCGATCAGCGAATGACACCGGCCCGCATCGCCAGCGCCACCATCTGCGCCCGGTCACCGGTGCCGAGCTTGCGCCCGATCCGGGACAGGTGCGACTTGACGGTGAGCGCCGAGAGGCTGAGCTCCTCGCCGATCTCCTTGTTGGACTGGCCGTCGGCGACCAGCTGCAGCACCTCCACCTCGCGCGCGGACAGCTCCCGCGGCGTGTTGTCGGTGCCCGGAACCCGGGTGCCGGTCGCGAGGACCGGGGCAACACTCGGGTCCGCGTACACTCCACCGTCCAGCACCCGGCGCACCCCGTCGGTCACCACCATGGGCGAGGCCGACTTGAGCAGGTACGCCTGGGCACCGGCCTGGAAGGCCGAGCGCACGGCGTACGGGTCGTCGGACGAGGCGAGCACCACGATGCGGGGCCAGCCCTGGCTACGGAGCTCCGTGACCAGGTCGATCCCGCTCCCGTCCGGCAGTCCGAGGTCGAGGATGGCCAGGTCGCACGGACCCGTCGCGGTCGCCCGCGCCCTCGCCTCGGCTACCGAGGCAGCCTCGTGTACGGTGCCCGCACCCATCTGTGCGAGTCGTGCGGCAATCGCCTCCCTCAGCAGCGGGTGGTCGTCGACCACCAGCACGGAAAACAGCTCTTCCCGCGGATGCGGAACCATGCTCGCCGGCAAAGCACCGGCTGGCGTGGATCTGACGGCCTGCGATAAGCCGACGGCAGCCACGTCACTACCTCCCTGGAGTCGGTCGTGCCCCCCGACCGGCACCGGGTACTTTCGGCCGATCAGCCGCGCCAGCTCTAGACCGAAAGTGGTGTCGTCGAAGGGCGCTCTAGCCGCCGATCGCCCTTCGCGGGGGGATCGAACGGGTATCTATCCCGATCGGGTAGTTACTAGCTGGCGTCCGTGTAGCACGATCGGACTAATACACGCCGCGTGGCTAACGCATCGCGGAAAGCCAGCGATAACCCCTTTTTGGGGCTGAGCCGCTGCGCGTGCATACCGGCCGTGCATCTGCTCACCCGCGGTCATTTTCGACGGCAGCCGCTCGGCGTAGTGCCGTCATCAGAACGAGGGAAATGCTCTCTTCGCGCAGCGTATGCGGCCGGAGCCGGACTCCGGAGGGTGTCCGCGGCGAGAGCGCCGAACCGGCCGACACTCGCGTGAGTGACTCTAACCGGCCGGGTCCGGCCGTCGCGGTGAGGTCTGCGTCACACCCCGCGCGTTGGCGGTGTCCCATGCTCCGCGGAAGCGGTGCGGCGCCGCTCAGCCGCTGTGCCGGTGCCCGAACATCGACACCCCGACCGGCGGCAGCCCCGCCACGCTCGACATCAGCTGGCAGAACGCCTCGCCGTGCGGGTGCAGGTTCGCGTCCGCGGGCGTCCAGGACGCCCGCAGCTCCAGGTCGTCGGTGCGGGCCGGCCCGCTGATGTCGCCGAAGCGCGCCGACGAGGTTTCGGTGACCGTGCCGCCCAGCGCCGCGAACGGCGCGCCGGAGTTCTCCAGTGCGTCGGTCAGCCACGACCAGCCGACCGCGGGCAGGAACGGGTCGCTGGCCAGTTCGCGATCGATCTCCGCCCGCACGTAGACGACCACCCGCAGGACCCCGTGCCAGGCCTCCTGACCCTCCGGGTCGTGCAGCAGCACGAACCGGCCGGTGGCCGTCACGTCCGCGGGGCCGGTCGCGTCACAGCTGAGCGCGTAGGACCAGGGCGCCAGCCGCTGCGGCGCGCGGATCGGCTCGAGGGTCATCTCCGGCCGGGGCCGGACGGCCTGCAACGCCGCGACAGCTTCACGGAACATCTCGGGCGCATGCGTCATCGCGGTCACAGCCCGACTGTAGGACGGGTACCGGGTGCCGGGCGGCAGACGCGCCGAGGGAAGGCCGGTCGGCGGCGCGTGGCACCATGGTTGGCGATGTCCACTACTGCGCAGTCGCGGCCGCGAACGGCCCGCCGGGACCTCGCCGGGTCCCCGTTCCTGGCCGCCGCCCGCGGCCGCCGTCCGTCGCGGCTGCCCGTCTGGTTCATGCGCCAGGCCGGCCGGTCGCTGCCCGAGTACCGCGCGCTGCGCGAGGGCGTGCCGATGCTGACGGCGTGCTTCGACGCGGAGATGATCTCCGAGATCACGCTGCAGCCGGTCCGCCGTCACGGGGTGGACGCCGCCATCTTCTTCTCCGACATCGTGGTGCCGCTGGTCGCCGCGGGGATCGACGTCGACCTCGTGCCCGGTACCGGCCCCGTGGTGGCCGATCCGGTGCGCGACGCCGCCGCGGTCGGCCGCGTGCCCGAGCTGGACCCGGCGCGGATCGAGCCGGTGCTGGACGGCGCCCGGCTGCTGGTCGAGCGGCTCGGCGAGACGCCGTTGATCGGATTCACGGGAGCGCCGTTCACGCTCGCCTCCTACCTCATCGAGGGTGGCCCGAGCCGCACCTACGAGCGCACCAAGGCCCTCATGCACTCCGACCCGGCGGTGTGGCACGACCTCGCCGCGCGGCTCGCCGGGATCGCGGCGACCTTCCTGCGCGGGCAGGTCGAGGCCGGGGCCGACGCGGTGCAGCTGTTCGACTCCTGGGCCGGCGCGCTGACGCTGCGCGAGTACCGCGAGTTCGTGCTGCCGCACTCGGCGCGGGTGCTGGACGCGGTCGCGGACCTGGACGTGCCACGGATCCACTTCGGCGTCGGCACCGGTGAGATCCTGCCCGCCATGCGCGACGCCGGTGCGGACGTCGTCGGTGTCGACTGGCGCGTCCCGCTCGACGAGGCCGTGCGGCGGCTCACCGCCCGGGGCGAGCCCGCGCCGGTGGTGCAGGGCAACCTCGACCCGGCGCTGCTGCACGCGTCCTGGCCGGTGGTCGAGGCCGAGGTGCGGCGCATCGCCGCGGAGGGCCGTGCCGCCGCCGGGCACATCTTCAACCTCGGTCACGGCGTGCTGCCGGGCACCGATCCCGGCGTGCTGACCCGCGTCGTCGAGCTCGTCCACAGTCTGGAGCCCTGATGCACGTCGCGGTCGTCGGCGGGGGCGTCTCGGGCGCGGTCGCGGCGTACCGCCTGCGGGCGGCGCTCGGCGACGGCGCGACGATCACGCTCTTCGAGGCGGGCGACACCCTCGGCGGCAAGCTGCGCACCGCGGAGGTCGCGGGCGTGCGCTACGACGTGGGCGCCGAGGCGTTCCTCGCCCGCCGGCCGGAAGGGGCCGCGCTGGCCGCCGACCTCGGGCTCGGCCTGGTGCACCCCACCGGCGCGCGCTCGACCGTGCGAGCCGGTGGGCGCCTGACCCCGTTGCCCGGCGGCACCCTCATGGGCATCCCGGGTTCGCCGGACGCCGTCGCGGACGTGCTCTCACCCGGCGCCCGTGCCCGGGTCGCGGCCGAAGCGGACCTGCCCCCGGTGACCCTGGACGACGACGTCGCGCTGGGCGCGCTGCTGCGCGAGCGCTTCGGCGACGAGCTGGTGGACCGGCTGGTCGACCCGCTGCTCGGCGGCGTCTACGCGGGCGGCGCCGACGGTCTCGGCCTGCGCGCCACCGTGCCCGCCCTGGCCGCCGCGCTGGACCGCGGCGCGACCTCGCTCACGGCGGCCGCGGCCGGGCTCATCCCCGCCGAGCCCAGCACCGCGCCGGTGTTCGGCACCCTGCCCGGCGGACTGGGCACCCTCGTCGACACCCTCGTCGAGCAGGCCAAACCGGACGTGCGCCTCGGGCAGCCGGTCACCGCGCTGCGACGCCGCGAGACCGGGTGGCAGCTGGAGGCCGGCACCGAGGCCGTCGACGTCGACGCGGTGCTGCTCGCTGTGCCCGCCCCGGCGGCCCGCAGGCTGCTGGGCGACGTCGTCCCGGCCGCGTCCGCCGCGCTCGGCGAGGTCGAGCTGGCGTCGATGGCGGTTGTGGCGATGGCGCTGCCGCCGGGCACGGAACTGCCGGACGCGTCCGGGGTGCTGATCGGCGCGCGCGAGCGGCGGTCCGACGGCGAGCCGTTCGCGGCCAAGGCCTTCACCTTCTCCTCCCGCAAGTGGGCCCACCTGGACACCGGCCCGGTGCTGGTGCGCGGTTCTGTCGGGCGGTTCGGTGAACCCGGCGCGCTGCACCGCGACGACGAGGACCTGGTCCGCCTGGTGCGCGCGGATCTGGCCGACCTGACCGGCATCACCGCCGAGCCCATCGACGTGGTCGTGACCCGTTGGGGCGGCGGGCTGCCGCAGTACGGGCCGGGGCACCTCGACCTCGTCGACCGGGCCGAGCGGGCCGTCGCGGAGGTGCCGGGGCTGGCGCTGGCCGGGGCCGCGCTGCACGGTGTCGGGGTGCCCGCGTGCATCGCGACGGCCACCGCGGCAGCGGCGCGCATCACCTCACACCTGGTTCCCTAGCAGCCCGTTTCCCCGCAGTGCGAAGATGGGGACATGGCGCGGCTGAACTATCAGGAGCTCAACGACACCATCCGCTACACCGCCTGGTCGGTGTTCCGGGTCGAGCCCGGGCGGCTCCCGGAGGACCGCGGGCAGGCCGCGGCGGAGACCACCGACTACCTCGACGCCCTCGAGGGCAAGGGGGTCGTGGTGCGCGGCGTGTACGACGTCGCCGGGCTGCGGGCCGACGCCGACTTCATGATCTGGTGGCACGCCGAGACCGCCGAGCAGGTGCAGGCCGCCTACACCGGGTTCCGCCGCACCCCGCTGGGCCGCGTGTCGACGCCGGTGTGGAGCCAGTTCGCGCTGCACCGGCCCGCCGAGTTCAACCGCAGCCACATCCCCGCCTTCCTGGCCGGTGAAGAGGCGCGCAAGTACATCTGCGTGTACCCGTTCGTGCGGTCCTACGAGTGGTACCTGCTGCCGGACGCCGAGCGCCGCAAGATGCTCGCCGACCACGGCAAGGAGGCCCGCGACTACCCGGACGTCCGGGCCAACACCGTGGCGTCGTTCGCGCTGGGCGACTACGAGTGGATCCTCGCCTTCGAGGCGGACGAGCTGCACCGCATCGTCGACCTGATGCGCCACCTGCGCGCTACCGAGGCGCGCCGGCACGTGCGCGAGGAGACCCCGTTCTACACCGGGACGCGGGTTCCGCCGGCCGAGCTGATCGCCAACCTGCCGTAGGGGCCGGGCCGCTGCCACCGCCTCCCGGGCCTGTGGCGCGACCCGGCAGCGCTGCCTCACCGGCTGAGGCGGAACCTCCGGCGTGGCCGGGGCAGTTCGCCGCGCTCGGTGAGCCAGGTGGCGAAGTTCGCGGCGTCCTGGCGGTAGCCGACGCCGTCCGTGCGCGGCGTGGCCGCCGCGTAGGCGTCGAAGAGGGGACGGAACCGCTCGCCGAGCGCCTGGGGCAGGTCCGGACGCAGGTCGGCGACGACGGAGCCGCGTTTGGCGCGCAGGGCGCGGACTTCGGCGGCCACGCGCGCGGGGTCGAAACCGGTGGGGGCCTGCTCGCCGGCCAGCAGGGCGCGCAGCAACGCGGCCTGGCGGGCGGCCAGCTCCGCGCGGCTCACAACCGGCCCCGGATCGCGGCGAGCTCGGCGGCCAGTTCGTCGTCGGGCGGGTAGGCGCCGTCCCGTTCCAGCAGGGCGCCCGGCGGCTCGGCGCGGCGCCGCAGTTCGGTGAGCAGGTCCAGCACCTCCGGCTGCACCGGATGCGTGTGCGTGTCGTGGTAGATCCCGTCCACCTCGACCCCGCCCGCGACGTGCACGTACGCCAGACGCTCCAGCGGCACCTCGTCGAGGAAGGCCGCCGGGTCCGTGCCCAGGTTGCGCGCGTTCGCATACAGGTTCGCCACGTCCACGATCAGCAGGCAGCCGGTCCGCTCGGTCAGCTCGCGCAGGAACGCGGCCTCGTCCATCTCCGCGTCCGGCCACTCCAGCAGCGCGGCGATGTTCTCCAGCGCGAACGGCCGCCCGATGATCGACTGCGCCAGCCGCACGTTCCCGGCCAGCACGTCGAGCGCCTCCCGGGTGCGGGGGAGCGGCACCAGGTGCCCGGCGTCGAGACCGCCCGCGCGCACGAAACAGACGTGGTCGCTGGCGACCGGCGCGTCCAGCTCGTCGGCCACTGCCGCGAGGTGCTCGACCCGCCGCGTGTCCAGCGGTTCGGCCCCGCCGAGCGAGAGCGACACCGCGTGCGGCAGCACCGGCAGGCCCCGTGCGCGCAGCTCGGTCAGAGCGGCCGGCAGGTGCCCGGGGTGCAGGTTCTCCGCGATCACCTCGACCCACTCCACGCCCGGCATGCGGGCGATGGACAGGTCGATCTCGGGGCGCCACCCGATCCCCACGCCCAGCCGGTCAGTCGCCACCGCCACCTCCGCACCCGCCGCCGCCACCGCACGAGCTGCCGCCGCCGCACGAATTCCCCCCGCACGAGCTGCCGCAGCTGCTCGACGACCCGCACGAGGAGGCACCGCCCGACGAGCAACCCGACGCCCCGGCCCACCCGCGCGACTTCTGCGGCCGCGGGGCGGGCGCCGCGCGCAGCGCCTCGGCGATCTCCCGATCGGGGTACCGGGTCAGGCCGCCCAGCGCCACCGCCTGGGCCGCACTCGTGCCCGACGCCGACCGGACGATCTGGTCGCCGGTCCTCGTGCGGGGCGGGCGGCCGTCCGGGCGGCCGGTGACCGCCCACAGGATCACGGCGGGCGCCAGGGCCAGCACGAAACCGGGGCCGGGGAAGCTCGTGAACGCCACGATCGCGACGGCGACCATGAGGACCGCGGCCAACCGCCGGACGTTCTTCAGCGCGCCCTGCTCGACCAGGAGCCCGGCCTCCGCGAGCCGGTCGCGCGCGACGTCGAGCACGCCGCCACGGCGCACGGCCGCCCGCACGGTGTGCAGCGTCGCCGCGCCGCGTTCGTGGTGCACGCTCGACCACACCGCCGCGCCCAGCTCGTCGGCCGGGGGACGATCGCCGGTCGTGGTGAGCCGTCCCGCGTAGCTCACCCGGACCTGCTGGCGTTCCAGCAGGTCAGCCAGTGCGGCGTCGGTCGCGCGCATCGGGCCGCCGGCCAGGAACCCCAGCTCGGCCGGGCCGGGCGTCCGGTGCGGCACGCCCGCACGTCCCTTCAGCAGCATCGGGCCGGCCAGGCGCACCAGGATCGGGAGCAGCACCAGCCCGGCGTAGATCACGAGGAACGCCGGCAGCGGAAGCCCCCAGTACCCGGACCCGCCGGCGTCCATGACCGTCGCTTCGACCCCCAACGCCGGCACCTCCGCATCAGCCCGTTGTGCGGTGAGACGACCCGCGACGGCCGCCGGTTCCCGCTCACGGGGACGGAGGCGCCGGACGGCGGCGCAGCAGCGGCACGGTCGTCACGCTCCCGCCGACGCCGGGCGCGCCGACCCCGCTACTCGGCCGGGACCAGGCGCAGGGCGATCGAGTTGATGCAGTACCGCTGGTCGGTCGGGGTGGGGTAGCCCTCGCCCTCGAACAGGTGCCCCAGGTGGCTGTGGCAGGTCGCGCACAGCACCTCGGTGCGCACCATGCCCAGCGACCGGTCCTCGCGCAGCAGCACGGCATCGGAGTCGGCCGGGTCGAAGAACGACGGCCAGCCGCAGTGGCTTTCGAACTTCGTGTCGCTGCGGAAGAGCTCCGCGCCGCATGCCCGGCACTCGTAGACGCCGGTGGTCTTGGTGTCGGTGTACTCGCCGGTGAACGGCCGCTCGGTCGCCGCCTGGCGCAGCACCGCGTACTCCTCGGGGGAGAGCTGCTCGCGCCACTCCTGGTCCGGCTTGACCACCTTCGGAGTGGCTCCCACCACGGGTTCCATGCGAGGTTTCATGGGATTCAGGCTACTCGGCGAGCCACTGCAGGGCCCGGACCACGATGTCCCACGAGGCGACGATCACGCCCAGCACCAGCAGCACCACGATGGTCGCCGCGACCCACCACCGCAGGCCGCCGACGCGGGCGCTGGAGTCGGCGAACTCCTCCACGTTGTGCAATGTTCCTTCGACCGTGAACCCCGGCTCGCACCGCTGCATCCGGTCCAGGTGCCGGGCGAACGCCTGGGCCTCCGGATCGTCCGGATCGAGGCCGACCAGGTCGTCGTCGAAGCGCGGGTTCCGCCCGCTCTCGGTCATGCCACCAGGGTAGGTCAGCCGATGCGGGTGTCGGCGTCGATGCGCATGCCCTGTTCGGTGTTGACGACCCGCCACGAGACCCGGCCGACCCCCGCGATGGTGACGTACATGTCGGCCGAGCCGTCGGCGTTGAGGCCCTTGTCCGCGAGGATCGAGTTGTACTGCTCGATCTGGTGCTCGCTCCAGTACTGCTGGAACGCCTGCTGGCTGCCGAACAACGACTGCGCGGCGGGCGTGAGCAGCGCCCACGCCGCGGCCGATCCCTTGCCGTCCAGGTACCCCTTCACGACCTGCCCGGCCTGGCCGAAGTTGACCGATCCGGTGTTGGCCGTCTTGCCCAGAGCGGCCGGCGGCGCGCTGCTGGACGGGCTCGACGGCGCCGACGTGGGAGCGGGGGTGTTGCCGCCCGCGTTGGCCTGGGTCCCGCCCTCCTTCGCCGAGTCGCCGCCGTTCAGCGCCACGATGAGCACCACCACGAGCACGGCGACCACGGCCACCGCCGACCCGATCAGCACACCCTTGCGCTTGAGCGGGGACGGCTGCGCGGCCTGCGCCGGCTTCGGCGGCGGGATGAACGCCGCGGTCGGGTTGCGCGGGCTGCGCTGCGGCGGAGCCGGGGGAGCGGCGGTGGCGGCGGCGCCCGTGCGCTGCCACGGCGGCCGCTCGGCCGGCGGCGCGGGCTCGACGGGCACCGCGGCGGGCTGACGACCCGCGGAGAACAGCGGCGGCGACACCATCGTGCCGGCCTTGACGTCCTTTTCGCCGTTGGCGAGCGCGGCCAGCCGGTCACGCGCCTCGAGCATGGTCGGTCGCTCCTCCGGCTCGACCCGCAGCAGGCTCATCAGCAGCGCGGTCGCCTTGCCGGACTGCCGCGGCGGCACGACCTGGCCGTTCGCCGCCGTGTAGAGCAGGGCGAGCTGGTTGGAGCTGTTGCCGTAGGGCGGCTGGCCCTCCAGCGCGTGGTAGAGCGTCGCGCCGAGGGAGAAGACGTCGGAGGCCGGCGCCGGGTCCGAGCCCCGCGCCAGCTCGGGCGCGAGGTAGGCGGGGGTGCCGCCGATCAGGCCGGTCTGGGTGAGCGTGAGGTCGCCCGCCGCGCGGGAGATGCCGAAGTCCGTGATCTTCGCCGTGCCGTTCTCGTCGATCAGGATGTTCGCCGGCTTGATGTCGCGGTGCACGATCCCGGCGCGGTGCGCGACCACGAGCGCGGAAGCGACCTGGTGACCGATGCGGGCGACCTCGGCCAGCGGCAGCGTGCCCTGCTCGGCGATCACCGCCGACAGGCTCTTCGACGGCAGGTACTCCATCACCAGGCACGGATCGCCGCCGTGCTCGGCGATGTCGAACACGACGATGGCGTTGGGGTGCTGGAACCGGGCCGCGTTCTTCGCCTCGCGCATCGCCCGCTGGCGCATGTTGTTGCGCTCGGTCTCGGACATGCCCGGCTGGGCGAGGATCTGCTTCACCGCCACCGAACGCTCGAGGCGCTCGTCGACCGCGCGCCACACGACGCCCATGGCGCCGCTGCCGATGTGCTCAACGAGGCGATAGTGCCCTGCGATCAGCTGACCGGTGTCGATGGGACTACTCCTCGGAAACTCTCCGCATGTGCTGGCCTGGCTCAGCGCGAACGATCTCCTCGCGCACCGGGTCGAGTGTAGCGGGCTGCTTCGTGCGCCCGACGCAAGCTGTCCCGCGGGCGATTCGGGCCAGGCCAACGGCCCCGGCGATGGCGAAGGCACCGTAGCAGACCAGCAGTGCGGGCGGGGTGCTGCCGGTGAGCGCGTCGCCCAGCACCACGACCGCGATCGTGCCGGGCACGCTGCCGAGGACGGTCCCGGCCAGGTACGGGCGGAACCGCACGGACAGGATCCCGCAGCAGTATCCCAGTGGTGCGAAGGGAACCAGCGGGATCAGCCGCAGCGACGCGACCGCGAGCACGCCACCGTCGGCGAGGCGTTCGTCGACCGCGCGGACCACTTTCCGTTCCAGGTGGCGGGACACGAGGTCGCGCCCGACCCACCGCGCCAGCCCGAACCCGAGCGCGCCGGAGATCGCGGTCGCGGTGATCGCCACCACGATGCCGAGGGCGTCGCCGAGCAGCAGTCCCGCCGCGAGGTTGAACACGGTGCGGGGGACGGGGGCGACGGTGAGTACCGAATAGGCGGCCAGGAACACCAGCGCGGTGACCGCGCCCGCGCCGGCCGCCCAGGTGCGCAGCTCCGCGGGGGTGGGCACGGGAAGTGTGAACGCCGCCACCACCGCCCCGGCGAGCAGGACGAGCGCGAGGACCAGTTTGACGCGGCGGGGCACGACGTCCACGGTAAGGCACGGGCGGAACCGGGCCCGCGCCGCTACGGTGATGCGGTGGCGAAACGCGGTGAGGCGGTCGAGTACGAGGTGGGCGGCCGGACGGTGCGGGTGTCCAATCCGGACAAGGTGTACTTCCCGGAGCGCGGGATCACCAAGCGGCAGGTCGTCGAGTACTACCTCGCGGTCGCCGAACCCCTGCTGCGGGCCGTCGGCGAACGGCCGACGACGCTCAAACGCTTCCCCGATGGCGTTTCCGGCGAACCGTTCTACGCCAAGCGGGTGCCGAAGGGAGCGCCCGAATGGGTGCAGACCGCCCGGATCACGTTCCCGTCCGGGCGCACCGCCGACGAGGTCTGCCCGACCGAGCCCGCGGTGTTCGCGTGGGCGGCCAACCTCGGCACGCTCGACTTCCACCCCTGGCCCGTCCGGCGCACCGACGTGGACCACCCGGACGAGTTGCGGATCGACGTGGATCCCTCCGACTCGAACGGGTTCGGTGACGCGGTGCGGGTCGCGCTGGTGGTCCGGGAGGTGCTGGCGGAGGCCGGGCTGACCGGGTACCCGAAGACGTCGGGTGGGCGCGGGGTGCACGTGCTGGTGCGGATCCGGCCGGAGTGGGACTTCGTCGCCGTGCGGCACGCGGTGATCGCGCTGGGCCGCGAGGTGGCGCGGCGCATCCCCGACCTCGCCACGGTCGCGTGGTGGAAGGAGGAGCGCGGTGGCCGCGTGTTCCTGGACTACAACCAGGCGGCGCGGGACCGGACGGTCGCGTCGTCGTGGTCGGTGCGGGGCACCGCGCGGGCGACCGTGTCGACACCGCTGACGTGGGAGCAGCTACCGGAGGTGCACCCGGACGACTTCGACGTGCTGACGGTGCCCGCCCTGCTGGGTGCCCACGGTGACCCGCACGCGGCGATGGACGACGAGGCGTTCGGCCTGGAGACGGCGCTGGAGTGGTACGCCCGCGACGAGCGGGACCACGGCCTGGGGGAGATGCCCTACCCGCCCGATTACCCGAAGATGCCCGGTGAACCGAAACGGGTGCAGCCCAGCCGCGCCCGGGAGTGACGGTGCACGGGCGCCGGCCGCAGGTCCAGGCCCGGCGTCTGGCATCGCGGAACACCTGCCCCGAGCGGGGTGTTGACCTCTAGCGTGAAGCTGTCCGTGCTCGACCGGTCCCGCACCCGCGACGGGGGCACCCACGCCGACGCGCTGCGGGAGACCGTGGCGTTCGCACGCCAGGCGGAGGCTCTGGGCTACCACCGGTTCTGGGTGTCGGAGCACCACAGCGTCCCCGGCGTGGCCGGGTCCGCCCCCACCGTGCTGGCGGCCGCGGTCGCGTCGGCGACCCGCCGCATCCGCGTCGGCACGGGGGGCGTCATGCTGCCCAACCACCAGCCGCTCGTCGTCGCCGAACAATTCGGTGTGCTCGAGGCCCTGTACCCGGGCCGGATCGACATGGGGCTCGGCCGCTCGGTCGGCTTCACCGGCGGCGTGCGGCGCGCGCTCGGCCACGGCAAGGACGACGCCGACCGCTTCGGCGAGCAGGTGCGGCTCCTCCTCGGCTACCTCGACGGCACCCAGCGTGAACACCCCGGCGTGCACGCCTTCCCCGCCGAGGGGCGACCGGTCCCGGCGTTCCTGCTCGCCACCGGGGCGGGCGCGGACCTCGCGGCCGAGCTCGGCCTGCCCCTGGTCATCGGCGCGGTCCGCGGCGAGGCGCGGATGCTCGAAGCCATCGCGCGCTACCGGGACGACTTCGTGCCCTCGCAGCGCTGCCCGATGCCGTACGTGATCGTCTCGGCCACCGTCGCCGTGGCCGAGACCCGCGAGGCCGCCGAACGTCTCCTCGTGCCCGAGGCCTGGTCGGCCGCCTGGTCACGCACGCACGGCGTCTTCCCGCCGCTGCGCCCCGCCGGCGAGATCCTGGCAACCCCCATGACCGACCGCGAGCGCCGGTTCTTCGACGAGGCGCGCCGAGGTCAGATCGCCGGCAGCACGGACGAGGCGGCCGCGACCGTGCGCGGCCTGGCCGACCGCACCGGGGCCGACGAGATCCTGGTGACCACCAGCACCTACGACCGAAGCGAGATGCTGGACTCCTACCGGCTGCTGGCCGAATCGGTCTTCGCCGGCGCCCGGTAGTACAGCGCCACCGCCACGAACACCGCGAACGTCAGCCACAGGTAGCCGTTCAGGAAGAACCACTCCAGCCCCGCGGGCTTGAAGTTCAGCACCGTGCCGGCCTGGAACCCGAGCAGCTCGAGCACCCCGCCGGAGGTGACGAGCCCGGCGCCGACCAGCCCGATCCAGCCCCACACCGAACCGCGGAACGCGAGGTTGGCCAGGCAGATCAGCAGCATCGCGAGCCACACCCAGTGGTGCACCCAGCTGTACGGGGACACCGCGGTCATCCCCAGCCCGCACAGCGTCACCGCCACCAGCTCCTCACCCCGCGCGGCCAGGCGCCGGGCCAGCAGCAGGCACACCACGGCCGTCGCGGCGGCGGCCAGCAGCCACACGATCTGCATCCCGCCGGTCACGCCGGTCGCCCGCGCGAAGAACCCGCGCAGCGACTCGTTCGACGGGTTCTCCGGCACGCCCACACGGGTGGGGTCGGCGAACGCGCCGGACCAGAAGGTCACCGAGTCGTGCCACAGGAACGCGAACCCGATCGCCACGGTGGCCACCAGCGCGACGACCGACACGATCGCCGCCCGGTACCGCCGCGTCACCACCAGGTAGAGCACGAAGAACGCCGGGGTCAGCTTGATCCCGGCGGCGATGCCGATCAGCGCGCCCTTGACCTTCGACGAGTCCGGCAGCGCCACGTCGACCAGCACCAGGGTCATCAGCAGGATGTTGACCTGCCCGAACGCCATCGTCTCGCGGATCGGCTCGCACCACATGAGCAGCGCCGCGACCGGCAGGCTGAACAGCACCAGCCGCACGTCGCGCCGGAACCGCAGCAACGACAACGCCGCCCACACGCCGACGGCGAGCATGGCGTAGTCACCGAGCGCGCCCACCCACGTGAAGACGTCACCGTGCAGTGGCGCCAGTGGCGCGAACAGCAGGGCCGCGAACGGCGTGTAGACGAATTCCCACTCGCCGCGGACGTTGCCCAGCAGCGGGGTGTCGTAGACCGACACGCCGTCCAGGACGCGCTCGCCCGCGATCTGGTAGACGCCGAGATCGAGCAGGTGCATCAGCACCGGCAGCTGCGCCAGAACCTGCCGCACGTAGACGAAGCCGGCGACCGCGCCCAGCACCAGGACGGGCCAGAACGCGGCCCAGGGAAGAGGTCGTCGAACGCCCTCGCGGGGCGCCGGCCGCGCAGCCGTCGTCTCGACCGCGGAAGACGGCACAGTGACTCCCAGTACTCGAAAGATCCGGCGGATGGAGGACAAGCCTAAACGGGGGCCGTGGTGGGTCACCTACGCGGGGCAGAGCGTGCCGTCGGTGGGCACCTTGCCGTCGACCAGGAACGCACGCACCGCCTCGGCCGCGCACGGCGACGAGAGCGCCCCGTGCCCCGCGCCCTGCCAGGCGACCCGCACCGCGCTCGGCATCTGCTGCACCGCGCGGACGGTGCCCGCCTCGGGCGTGACCGGGTCGGCCAGGGTGCTGGTGACCAGGATCGGTGGCAGCCCGGACGTGCTCAGCGTCGGCAACGATTCGGTGCGCGCCGGCCACGGCAGGCACCACGCGAGCTGCTGCGTCACCAGGCCGCCGAACACCGGGTACCGCGCGCGAAGCCGGCTGGTCAGCCCCGCGACCTGGTCGGCGGGCATCCGCACCACGGTGTCGTTGCACTCGGTGGCGAGCTGCCCGTCGAGCCGCGAGGGGGCGACGTCGGACCCGTTGAGCATCGGCGCCACGAACGCGGCGAGCGCGCGGACGTCGCCCGCCCGCCCGGCCTCCAGCGCCTGGGCCAGCTCGCGCCAGCGGGTCCGGTCGGCCAGCCCGGTCACGACCGCCCGCAGCGCGGTGCCCGCGCCGAACACCGAGCCGCCCGGCAGAACCTGCGGCGACCGGCGCAGACGGTCCACCACCGCGTTCACCGTCGCGGCCGCGTCCTGGCCGACGGTGGTGCCGTAGGCGTCGAGGGTGGCCTGCTGCGCGGCGGCGAGGTCGCCGAGGACCGTGACCGTGTCGCCGGACGGGTCGGGCACACCGTCCATCACGAACCGCCCCACCCGGTCGGGGAACCGGGCCGCGTAGGAGATCAGCACCTGGGAACCCTCGCCGTGGGCGAGCGCGTGCAGCTTCGGCACGCCCAGCTCGCCGCGGATCTCGTCGAGGTCGCCCGCGGTGCGCCAGCTGTCGAACGACTGCTGCGCGCCGCCGAGGTCGATCGCGCACTGCTGACCGGCCTTGCGGGCGGCGTCGAGCAGCGGTTCGAGGTCGTCGTCGGCCGGGTCCTGGCCGAGCAGCTGGCTGCGCGTGTCCTCCGGGACGCACGAGAGCGGGTCGGACTCGCCGGTGCCGCGCCGGTCGACGCCGATCAGCGAGTACCGCTGCAGCAGTGCGGGCGGCAGGGTCGCGGCGAGGCGAGCGGCGTAGAGGGTGCCGGGTTCGCCGCCGACGTCGTTGACCACGACCAGCGGGATCGCGCCGTTGCCCGCCTTGAGCAGGGCGACGTGGGTCTGGACGCGTCCGGGCAGGGCGGGGTCGTCGAGGGTGGACAGCACCGTGCCGCAGCTGAACCGCAGGTAGGTGGGCGCATCGGCGCCGAGGCGGGCGCGGGTCTGCTGGTCGCAGTCGGTCCAATCCACCGAGGGCGAGCGGGGTTCGGTCAGCGGCGGCAGCGGGACCGCGGTGGCGGAACTGGCGGGCGCGGAGGACACCGGCTCGTCGTTCTCCACGACCGGCGGCCGTTTCGACGGGCCAGCCGTGCAGCCCGCGAGGAGGGCCGGCAGCAGCACGGCGAGCACGAGACCACGGCGCGGCACGACGTTCCTTCTTTCCCCTCTGGTGCTGGTCCTGCCCAGAGGTTCGCACGAGCCCGGTGTGCCGGGCGTCAGCGGGTGCGCTTGACCTCGCCGTGGAAGACCGCCGCGAGGTCGTAGCGGGCGACCTCCTCCAGTTGCGCGTAGGTGCAGGACCCGGCCTCGCGGTCGGGGCGCCACCGGACGAACTGCGCGGTGTGCCGGAACCTCGACGGGTGCCCGCCCTCGGTGTGTTCGTAGGCGACTTCGACCACCCGCTCCGGCCGCAGCGGCACCCACGGCTGCTCGGTCGAGCGCCACCGGGTGATGCCGCCGGGCAGGCGCTGCCCCTCGACCGTGCCCTCCAGCCACGGGTGCCCGGCACCGTCGGTGATCAGGCCGGCGAATTCGCTCGCCAGTTCCTTGCGCCGCGTCACCGGGAACGACCCGACGACGCCCGGGTGGTGCAGCACGCCGTTCTCGTCGTACAGGCCCAGCAGCAGGGACCCGACGGCCTCGCCGGGCGTGGAGTCCTTGTGCCAGCGCAGCCCGGCCACCACGCAGTCCGCGGTGCGCGAGTGCTTGTACTTGATCATGATGCGCTTGCCCGGCTCGTAGCCGGCGTTCAGCGGCTTGCCGATGACCCCGTCCAGCCCGGCGCCTTCGAACAGCTCGAACCAGTGCCGCGCGGTCTCCGGGTCGGTGGTCGCCGGCGTGATGTTGAGGTCCTGCCCGGCCAGCTCCGCCAGCCGCTCCCGCCGCGTGCTGGTCGGTTCGCCCAGATACGCGTCGCCGCCCTGGGCGAGCAGGTCGAACGCGACGAACGTGGCCGGGGTCTGCTCCGCGAGCAGCCGCACGCGGGACTCGGCGGGGTGGATCCGCTCGGTCAGCGCGTCGAAGTCGAGGTGCCCCTCGCGGCCGACGACCAGCTCACCGTCCAGCACCACCCGGTCCGGCAGCACTTCCGGCAGCCGCGCGAGCACCTCGGGGAAGTACCGGTCGAGCGGCTTGCCGGCGCGCGACTGGAGCGTCAGCTCGTCGCCGTCGCGGAAGACGAGGCAGCGGAAGCCGTCCCACTTCGGCTCGAACAGCAGCTGGTCGGAGTCCGGGATCGACTTCGCCGGTTTCGCCAGCATCGGCTGGATCGGCGGGGTCAGCGGCAGCATGACCCCAGTCTGGACAGCCACGCGGAGCGTGTCCATTGAGGTGGTGGGCGAGGGGGAGGCCCCGAGGGTGTGTCTGACGATGCCTTGGTCCAGGTGATCACGGCATGCAGGACGACCGCTGGCAAAACGGCGAAGTCGAGCGCTATAACCGCACCCTGCAGACCGAGTGGGCCTATCGGCAGGTGTTCACCAGCAACATCGAACGAGCCGCCGCCCTGGCACCCTGGCTCCAGCACTACCACACTCAACGCCGCCACAACGCACTCGACGGCCACCCACCCATCAGCCGGCTGCCACCAACCTGATGGCCAAGTACACCTAGCCGCGGCGGCGGTACCGCAGCATCGTGAATCCGTCTTCCACCAGGATCGATGCCAGATCCATCTCCCGCGCCTCGCTGGCCATCCGGCCGATCGCGATGCGGTCCGCCCCACCACCGGCGAGCAGCGGCGCGACCGTCACGCACAGCTGGTCCACCAGGTCCTCGGCGACCAGCTCGCCGAACAGGTGCGGCCCGCCCTCGCAGTTGACCCGCAGCAGGCCGCGCTCGGCCAGCCCGTCCAGGGCGCGGCGCAGGTCGATGGTCTCCTCACCGGCCAGCAGGATGTCCGCACCCGCCTCCGCGAGCGCCGCGCGCCGCTCGGCGGGGGCGTGCTCGGTGGTGATCACGATCGGCGGCACCTTCGTGTCGGTGAACAGCGGCGCCGACGGGTCGAGGCGGGCACTGCCCGTGACGACGGCGATCGGCGGCACCTCGGCGAGTCCGAGCCGCGCCCGGCGCTCGCGCCGTTCCGGGGTGGTGCGCGCGCCGCGGTAGTTCTCGGCGCGGACGGTGCCGGCACCCGCCAGCACGACGTCGGCGAGCAGCCGGCCGTGGAAGAAGATCCGTTTGTCGGCCGGGCCGGACAGCCCCTCCGACCTGCCCTCCAGCGTGGAGGCGCCGTCGGCGGAGGAGGTGAAGTTGGCCTGGACCCACGGCCGGTCGAGGTCGTCCGGGTAGCCGTAGATCCGGTCCAGGTCGTCGTCGGTCACGTCGTCGAGGGGGTCGGGCCACACACTGCGCACGATCTCCATCACATCAGACCGTGACGGCGCGGGCTCGCCGCAGTGCTCCCGATAGCCTGGGTGGATGCCCGCGCACCTCACCGACCGGCAGCCCGAGCTGGGAGCGGACGAGCTCATCGCCGCTCTGGTGCCACCGCCGCGCTTCGACGCCGTGCGGTTCGCCACGTACGTGCCGAACCCCGACGAGCCGAGCCAGGCCCAGGCCGTCGAGTCGTGCTCGGCGTTCGCCGCGCGCATCGGGCAGGCGTCGCCCAGGAAGTCGAAGCTGCGGGCGCTGTTCGGCGGCGGGTCGGCGCCCGAGCCCGGCAAGCCGGGTCTCTACCTCGACGGCGGGTTCGGTGTCGGCAAGACCCACCTGCTCGCCTCGACCTGGCACGACGCGCCCTCGCCCAAGGCGTACGGCACGTTCGTCGAGCTGACCCACCTGGTCGGCGCGCTCGGGTTCGGCGAGGCGGTGCGGCGGCTGTCCGAGCACCGGCTGCTCGCGATCGACGAGTTCGAACTGGACGACCCGGGCGACACGATGCTGGTCACCCGGCTGCTGCGGGAGCTGACCGACGCCGGTGTGTACGTCGCGGCCACCTCGAACACGCTGCCGGACAAGCTCGGCGAGGGCCGGTTCGCCGCCGAGGACTTCCTGCGCGAGATCCAGTCGCTGTCGTCGCGGTTCGCCGTGGTGCGGGTGGACGGGCCGGACTACCGGCACCGCGGCCTGCCCGACGCGCCGCCACCGGTGGACGAGGAGATGCTGCTGAAGTCGGCGGAGAGCCGCGAGGGCGCGACCCTGGACGACTTCGACGCGCTGTGCGAGCACCTGGCGAAGCTGCACCCGTCCCGCTACGGACGGCTGGTCGACGGGGTTTCGGTGGTGCACCTGCGGGACGTGCGGCCGGCGCCGGACCAGAACGTCGCGCTGCGGCTGGTCGCCTTCGCCGACCGGCTCTACGACCGGGCCATCCCGGTGGTCGTGTCCGGCGAACCGCTGTCGGCGCTGTTCACCGAGGAGATGCTGCAGGGGGGCTACCGGAAGAAGTACCTGCGGGCGGTGAGCCGGCTGACCGCGCTGGCGCGAGACGCCGTGTCGGTGAGCTGAGCGCGAGCACCACGGCAACGGCGAAGCACGCGCCGCCCAGCACGTCGGTGGGGTAGTGGTACCCCAGCCCCACGAGACCGATGCCGGCGACGACGACGATCACCGCGCTGAGCGTCGCGGTGATCGCGGTGGCCGTCCGCGGGCGGGCGAGGAGCACGAGCACGGTCAGCGTGGCGACCATGCTGACGGTGTGCCCGCTGGGGTAGGCGAGGTAGCCGGTCTTCACCCGGTCGAACAGCGGTTTGAGCACCCACGCGTTGAGCGCGACCGGCACCGCGACACCCAGCACCGCGAGCGCCACGCCGTCCCAGCGGCGCCCGATCGCGCAGGCGAGCACGACGATCGCCAGCAGCGGCAGCAGCACGACCGGCTCGGTGGGCAGCACGAAGAGCCGCAGCAGCGCGGGCTGCCCGCCGAAGGTGCCGTCGATCCACGCGGTGATCGTGGCGTCGGGCCCGCTCGCGGTGGTGTCCCCGGCGAACGGGACCCCCACCGCGATCGCGGCGGCCAGGCAGACCGCCGCGGCCGCCCACCTCACGCGCTACTCCGTGATCGCCGGGAAGCGGCCGTTCTCGACCGCGGCGACCAGCTCGGCGTGGTCGGACTCGGTCTGGTCGGCGTAGCGCACCGCGAAGCGGCCGATGGCCTCGTCGAGCTGGTCGTCACCGTCGAAGTATCCCGCCAGCAATCGCGGGTGGACCGAGCGGATGTGCGCACGGGCGAGCAGCGCGCCGGCGAGGCGGCCGTAGTCGTCGAGGTCCCGGCCGCCCAGCCCGGTCGGTTCGATCGAACCCTTCATGTTGCGGAACTGGCGCACGATGAACGGCCTGTCCCCGACGGTCGTCCAGCCGAGCAGGATGTCGGTTTCGGCCTGCACCAGCCGGGCACCGTGGACGATACGCCGGCCCTCGTGTTCGCTGCGGTGCTCCGGGACGAACGGCGCGAGCGCGGACGGGCGGGCCTCCTTCACCTGCAGCACCAGGTCCTCGTCGGTGTTGCCGTGCAGCAGCACGAGGTAGCTGCGCAGCCCGACGCTGCCGGTGCCGACGACGCGGAAGGCGACATCGGCGATGCGGTAGCGCGCGATGAGGTTGCGCCGCGACTCGCGCAGGGTGTGCACATAGGACACCAGCCCGTCCGCGACGGCCTCGGCGGTGTCTTCGTCGACGTGGCGCAGGACCGGTGGGTCCTCGACGAACCGGTGGCGGCTCAGGCCGGTGGTGTGGTCGTCGATGCGCTCGGTCCACTTCGCGGCGACGCGGGCGCTGGTGTTGCGGCGGGCCTTCTCCGCGGCCTCACGGAACTCGTCGGACAGGTCGCCGGCCTTCACCGTGGAGAGGGCGTCCTCGTCGGCGAGCGCGTTCCACGACCGCAGGAACGACGCCTCGCCGAGCCGGCGGACCACGCGCCGGTAGGACTTCACCGCGTCTTCGGCCGCGTCCTGGCAGTCCTTTTCGGACACGCCGCCCTCGCGTCCGGCGAGCACCAGGCTCGCGGCGAGGCGCTTGAGGTCCCACTCCCACGGCCCGCGGACGGTCTCGTCGAAGTCGTTGACGTCCATGACGATCTGCCCGTCCGGCGTGCCGTACAGGCCGAAGTTCGCGGCGTGCGCGTCGCCGCAGATCTGGGCGGACAGTCCACTGTGCGGGGTGCCGGCGAGGTCGGCCGCCATCAACCCGGCCGCCCCGCGGAAGAACGCGAAGGGCGAGGTGATCATGCGGCCGATCCGCAGCGGGATCAGATCGTCGAGGCGGCCGGAGTTGCTCGCGTCGAGGAAGTCGGCGATCGACGGCCGGTGCGGGCCCCTCGCGTCGTGGTCGTGCGCGGAGGGCGGAGTGCGTTCGCCCAGCTCGCGGCCCCGTGCGTGCAGTTCCTCCGGGTCGCTCAGCTCGCCCGGCACCAGTGCCCGTTCCATCCCCTGCTCCCTCTCCTCGCCTGCCCAACGTACGGGAGAGGCCGGTGGTTTCAGCGGCGCAGGACCTCCTCCAGGACGTCCAGCCCGTGGTCCAGGTCGGCTTCCGAGATGGTCAGGGGCGGCGCCAGGCGCAGCGTGGCGCCGTGGGTTTCCTTCGCCAGCAGGCCCTTCCCGGCCAGGGCCGCGCAGGCTTCCCGGCCGCTGAGACCACCGGGGGTGATGTCGATGCCCGCCCACAGGCCGCGCCCGCGGACCTCGGCCAGCCCGTGCCCGACCAGTTCACCGAGGCGCGCGTGCATCCGGGCGCCCAGTTGTGCCGACCGCGCCTGGAACTCGCCGGTGGACAGCAGCCTGATCACGGCCCGGCCGACCGCGCAGGCCAGCGGGTTGCCGCCGAAGGTCGAGCCGTGCTCGCCCGGCTTGAGGACTCCCAGCACGTCCCGCCGGCCGACCACCGCCGACAGCGGCAGGATCCCGCCGCCGAGCGCCTTGCCCAGCGTGTACAGGTCCGCGCGCACCCCGGTGTGCTCCAGCGCCAGCAACGTCCCCGTGCGGGCCAGGCCGGACTGGATCTCGTCGGCGATCAGCAGCACCCCGGCGTCGTCGCACAGCCGGCGCGCCTCCGCCAGGTAGCCCTCCGGCGGCACCAGCACCCCGGCCTCGCCCTGGATGGGTTCGAGCAGGACCGCCGCGGTGTGGTCGGTGATCGCGTCGCGCAGGGCCGCCGGGTCGCCGTACTTCACCACCGTGAATCCCGGCGTGTAGGGGCCGAACCCGGCCCGTGCGGACTCGTCGGTGGAGAACGAGATGATCGTCGTGGTGCGACCGTGGAAGTTCGACCCGGCCACCACGATCCCGGCGCGCCCCTCCGGCACGCCCTTGACCTCGTAGGCCCACTTCCGGGCGACCTTCAGCGCGGACTCGACCGCCTCGGCGCCGGAGTTCATCGGCAGCACCATCTCGGTGCCGGTCAGCTCGGCCAGTTCCCGGCAGAACGGGCCCAGCTGGTCGTGGTGGAACGCGCGCGAGGTCAGCGTGACCTTCCCGAGCTGCTCCTGCGCCGCCGCGATCAGCGCGGGGTGGCGGTGCCCGAAGTTCAGCGCCGAGTAGGCGGACAGGAAGTCGAGGTACCGGCGGCCCTCGACGTCGGTGACCCAGGCGCCGTCGGCCTCGGCGATCACGACGGGCAGCGGGTGGTAGTTGTGCGTGCTCCAGCGCTCGTCGAGCGCGATGAACTCGGCCGCGGAGGTCGTCATGGCTTTCAGGCTAAGGGCAGTTCGAGCCCGGAATCAGCCGTTGATCGTTGCGGTGACGGGCTGATCGTTGCGCAGTTACCCGTGATTCCGGAGGTTCGTTGCGCCCGCGGCGAGAACGGGCAGACCCGCGCCGGCCGCCGCCGCACGACCGCGCGGGTCAGCTCGATCCGCAGCAGGTTCGAGCTGACCCAGGAGCTTGCCGTATTCGGTGGTGTCGACGGTCTCCCCGTGCCGGACGCGCGCTGTTGTGCCGCAGTTCGCGGAGTCCCACGCTGTGGTCGTCCAGAGCCGCCGTGGCCACAACTCACGGCGTGAGGATCTCGTCCCACTCGCGGATGTACCAGTGCCGCACCACCCCGTTGCGGACGAACGGGTCACCGCCGGCGAACTCCTCGGCGGCCTCCCGCGTCCGGAACACGCTGAGCGCCCCGTTCTCCTGGGGGTTCTCGAGTGTGCCGACGAGCAGCAGGTCGCCGCGGGCGTGGAACTCGCGCAGCCGCGCCGAGTGGTCGGCCATGTGCGGCGCCCCGCGCTCGAGGACGTTGTCGGCGGGCTCGTAGAACAGCAGGTACTTCATGCCGCACGCTCCGCTTCCGCCACGAGCCGGGCGAGGATCCGGGACCAGCCCTCGGTGAACGCGCCCCCGGCGTAGCCGCCGTCCAGCGCGCACGCCGCCCGCACCTGCTCGTCGCTGAGGGCCTCCCAGCCGCGGTGCTCGACCGCGACGCGGGTCAGCGCGGGGCCCAGCGCGCGGAAGGTCAGCTCGACCTCCGTCGGCGCGGGGGTGACCAGCCAGCTCATCGTGAACCGCTCGGGTGGGTCCCACGCCAGCACCTCGCCCCAGTCGTGCTCGGTGCCGTCGTCCCACGTCTCGTAGACCCGGCCGCCTTCGCGGCGCTCGAACGTCACGTCACGGACGCGTTCGCGGCCGCGCGAGAACGGCTCGACCGGCCACCACACGCCGATCGTGCGCACGAAAGTGTCGAAGGTGTGCGCGGCGTCGCTGCGCACCAGGGTCGCCTGCCGCACCGGCGGCCGGCTCAGGATTTCGGTCATGCCGATCCTCTCGCCGTGTCGTCTTCGCCGATCCCCCGCTCAGCTTCGACCAGCCGTCGAGCCGTGTCGAGGGATGAGGCCCACATGTCGTCGAGGAACTGCCGCAGTCCCGCGAGCCCGTCCGGGCGGGCCCGGTACAGCCGCCGGGTCCCGTCGCGCCGTTCGTCGAGCAGTCCCGCGTTCTTCAGCACGGTGAGGTGCTGGCTGACCGCCGTGCGGCTCACGTCGAACGACTCCGCGATCTCGCCGGCGGCCAGCTCGTCGTGGGCGACCAGCCGGAGGATCGCGCGCCGCCGGGGCTCCGCGAGCGCCCGCAGCGCCTCGTCCGTCCGCTCGTCGTCCGTCATCGCCACTCCTACGCCCAGAGTCCGACCTGGTTGCCGTCCGGGTCGGTGAAGATCGCGAACCGGCCGAAGTCGCCGGGCAGATCGGTCGGTGGCACCAGCCGCTTCCCGCCCAGCCGCTCCGCCCGGTCCAGGTACGCGTCGAGGTCGTCGACCCGCATGTAGATCTTGACGCCGGCGTCGCCGGGCGCGGTCGACGGCCCGATTCCGCCGCCGATGCCCCCGCCCGTGTCGACGAGCGCGTATCCGCCCATCGCGGGGTCGGCGCCGATCTGCCAGCCGAACAGCTCGGCGTAGAACTTTCGCGCCCGTTCGGCGTCGGGGCTGATCACTTCGAAGAACGCGACCTGCTGTCCCATGACGGCTCCCTTCTGTCAGTAACGGCTAACGTTAGGCCTTACTGACGGAACGTGTCAACGGCCGCTCGCCAAGACCGGCTCTCGTTTGACAGAGTGCGAGGCGTGACCGATGAGCTCTCCTTCCTTCGCCAGCAGGCCCGCACCCAGCGCTTCACCCTCGGCACCCCGCGCGAGTTCCGGGTCGCGCCGGACGGGTCGCGGCTGCTGTTCCTGCGTTCGGAGTCCGGCACCGACCGGCGCAACAGCCTGTGGGAGCTGGACCTCACGCGGGGCACCGAAACGAAGATCGTGGACGCCGCGGAGCTGCTGCCCGGTGAGGAGGAGCTGCCGCCGGAGGAACGGGCCCGCCGCGAGCGCATGCGCGAGAGCGCGGGCGGCGTGGTCGGCTACGCGGTCGACGACGAGTTCCGGGTGGCCGCGTTCTCCCTGTCCGGCAAGCTCTACACCGTCGACCTCACCACGCGCGAAGTGCGCGAACGGGTCGACACCGCCGTCGTCGACCCGCGCCCCGATCCCACCGGCACGCACGTCGCCTACGTCCGCGACCGCAAGCTGCGTGTCCTCGACCTCGCCCACGGCGAGGACACCGTGATCGCCGGTGAGGACGGCGAGGACGGCGAGGACATAGCCTGGGGCCTGGCCGAGTTCATCGCCGCCGAGGAGCTCGGCCGCGCCCGCGGCTACTGGTGGTCGCCGGACGGGACGACCCTCCTCGTCGAGCGCACCGACCGCTCGGACGTGCCCCGCTGGACGATCTCCGACCCGGCCCACCCCGGGGCCGGGGCGAGCACGGTCGCCTACCCGGCGGCCGGCACCACCAACGTCGACGTCTCGCTGTCCTTCTTCCGGCTCGACGGCACCCGGGTGGACGTCGACCGCGGCGAGTGGGAGTACCTCGTCGCGGTGCACTGGTCGGCCGGCGGCCCGCCGCTGCTCGCCGTGCAGCCGCGTGACCAGCGGGAACTGGCGATCTACGCGGTCGATCCCACCGACGGCTCGACCAAGCTGCTGCACACCGAGACCGACCCGCACTGGGTCGAGATCGTCCCGGGCGTGCCGGCCTGGACGTCCGACGGGCGGCTCGTGCACGTCACCGCCGCCGACGGCAGCCACCGCCTCGTGATCGACGGCGACCCGGTCACCGAGCCCGGCCTGCAGGTCCGTTCGGTGCTGCACGTCGGCGCCGACGTGCTGTTCAGCGCCTCCGCCGACGACCCGACCCAGATCCACGTCTACCGCACCGGTCCGGACGGCGTGACCCGCCTGTCCAGCGCGGACGGTGTGCACGTCGGCGCGGGCACCGCGGAGATCACCGTCCTGTCGTCGTGGAGCCTGCGCCGCAGCGGGCCCGAGGTGAGCGTCCTGCGCGACGACCGGCCGCTCGCCGAGGTCCGCTCCTACCCGGTCGACCCGGGGCTGGAGCCCGACCCGGAATGGCTCACCGTCGGCGAACGCGGCCTGCGCGCCGCGCTGCTGCTGCCCACCGGCTACCGGCCGGAGGACGGCAAGCTGCCCGTCCTGCTCGACCCGTACGGCGGCCCGCACGCCCAGCGCGTGCTGCAGAGCCGCAACGCGTTCCTCACCTCGCAGTGGCTGGCCGACCAGGGATTCGCGGTCCTGGTCGCGGACGGCCGCGGCACCCCCGGCCGCGGGCCGGCGTGGGAGAAGGAGGTCGCCCGCGAGCTGGCCGAGGTGACGCTGACCGACCAGGTGGACGCGCTGCACGCGGTCGCGGCCGACCATCCCGAGCTCGACCTGTCCCGGGTGGCGATCCGCGGCTGGTCCTACGGCGGGTACCTGTCCGCGCTGGCCGTGCTGCGGCGCCCGGACGTCTTCCACGCCGCGGTGGCGGGCGCGCCGGTCACCGACTGGTCCCTCTACGACACCCACTACACCGAGCGCTACCTGGGCCGGCCGGACGAGGAGCCGGACTCCTACGAGCGCAACTCGCTGATCGCGGACGCGCCGGGGTTGCGCCGGGCGCTGCTGATCGTGCACGGGCTGGCCGACGACAACGTGTTCGTCGCGCACGCGCTGCGGCTGTCCTCGGCTCTGCTGGCCGCCGGGCGCCCGCACGTGTTCCTGCCACTGGTCGGCGCGACCCACATGACCCCGCAGGCCGAAGAGGTCGCGGAGAACCTGATGAGGGTCCAGGTCGACTGGATCAAACGAGAGCTGGAGGCTGCTGCGCGATGAAGCGCTGGGGTATCACCATTCCGCTGACCGGGGTGCCGCTCACCGCGCACCGTGAGCTGATCGAGCGGCTGCCCGCCCTCGGCTACACCGACGCCTGGTCCGCCGAAACCGCCGGGACGGACGCGTTCTCGCCGCTGCTGCTGGCCTCGCAGTGGGCGCCGGAACTGCGGCTGGGCACCGCGATCGTCCCGGTCTACACCCGCGGCCCCGGCCTGCTGGCGATGTCCGCGGCGACCCTCGCCGAGGCCGCCCCCGGCCGGTTCGTGCTCGGCATCGGCGCGTCCTCGCCGGTCATCGTGCAGAACTGGAACGCCGCGGAGTTCGACAAACCGTTCGCCCGGACCCGCGACACGCTGCGGTTCCTGCGCGCGGCCCTGGCCGGGGAGAAGGTGACCGAGACCTACGAGACGTTCTCGGTGAGCAAGTTCCGGCTGGAGCGGGCCCCGGAACCGGCGCCGCCGATCATGCTCGCCGCCCTGCGCCCGGGCATGCTCAAGCTGGCCGCGAAGGAGGCCGACGGCGCCATCACCAACTGGCTCTCGCCTGCCGATGTGCGCCGGGTGCGCGCCGAGATCGGCCCGGACACCGAGCTGGCGGCCCGGATCTTCGTCTGCCCGACCCCCGACCGCGACGCCGCGCGCGGCCTGGGCCGGATGCTGATCAGCAGTTACCTGACGGTGCCGGTCTACGCGGCGTTCCACGACTGGCTCGGTCGCGGCGACGCGCTCGCGCCGATGCACCAGGCGTGGGCGGCCGGCGACCGGAAACGGGCCAACGAGGTGATTCCGGACGAAGTGGTCGACGACCTGATCGTGCACGGCAGCCCGGAGGAGTGCCGCGCGAAAATCGAGTCCTATGTGGACAACGGGCTGACCACGCCGGTGATCGCGCTGCTGCCCACCGGCGAGGACCCGGTCCGCCAGGTCGAGGCGCTGGCCCCGCGGTGAACCGCGGATGACCCCAATGGCGGCATGACGTGAGCTCCCCGGGCAGGCACTTTGGGAGGAACGTGCCCGCCGGGGGTGTGCCTGCGGCGCACGGTATCCGTATCGTGGCTTAGTGTAGGCATACCTAAGGAGTGGTGAGTGGGCGAATCGATGCCGGGGAGCGCCGCGCTGGCCGGCGGCCGGGACGGTCACCGGCGGCTGGCCGAGCTGATCCCGTTGGTCCTGAACGGGTTGGCGGACGGGACCGCGGAGCGCGGCGGCGCCGGGCCCGCGGGCGGTCCGGCCGCCGTCGCGGCCGGGGTGGCGGCCCTGACCGGGGCGGCCCCGCTGGCCGCTGCCACCGGGGTCGGAGCCGAGCAAGCGCTTACGGAGCTGTCCCGGCTGCTGGCCGCCGGCTCGGTCGACCCGGCCGATCCGGCGTGCGCGGCGCACCTGCACTGCCCGCCGCTGGCGGTCGCGGTCGCCGCGGACGTGGTGGCGAGCGCGCTCAACCCCTCGATGGACTCGTGGGACCAGGCACCGGTGGCCAGCGAGCTGGAACGCGAACTGGTCACCCTCGTCGCGCGGCTGTGCTACCCCGGCGCCACCGCGCCGGACGCCGTCGTCACCACCGGCGGCACCGAATCGAACCTGCTCGGGCTGCTGCTCGCGCGCGAGCCGAACCCGGCGGTCCGCCCGGTGTGCGGGCGCAACGCCCACCACAGCGTGGCCCGCGCTGCCTGGCTGCTCGGCCTGCCCGCGCCGGTCCTCGTGGACTGCGACGGCGAGCGCATGCGGCCCAGCGCGCTCGACGAGACGGTGCGCGGCCTCGGCTCGCCCGCCGTCGTGGTCGCCACGGCGGGCACCACCGACACCGGCGAGATCGACCCGTTGCGCGACCTCGCGCAGGTGTGCCGCCGCCACGGCGCCCGCCTGCACGTCGACGCCTCCTACGGCGGTCTCGCGCTGTGCAGCGCGAAACTCAAGCCCCTGCTGGACGGGATCGCCGACGCCGACTCGGTCGCGCTCGACGCGCACAAGTTCGGCTGGCAGCCGATCTCCGCGGGCCTGCTCGCGGTCCGGGAGGCCGCCGACCTGGCCGCGCTGTCCGTGCGCGCCGAGTACCTCAACGCCGGTGACGACACCGAGGCCGGCCTGCCCGACCTGCTCGGCCGGTCGATCCGCACCTCCCGCCGTCCGGACGCGTTCCGCATGGCCGTGACCCTGCGGGCGCTGGGCCTGGACGGCATGGGTGCGCTGGTCGAGCACTGCTGCGACACCGCCGCGGAAGTCGCCGGGATGATCGATCGGCACCCGGGGTTGCGGTTGTGGGGGGCGCCGACGCTGTCCACCGTGTTGTTCAAGCCGGTGGACGCCGACGACGAGCTGGTCGCCCGCGTGCGCCGGACGCTGCTGGAGGCCGGCACCGCGATCGTCGGGCGGGCCACCATGTCCGACGGCGTGTGGCTCAAGCTGACGCTGCTGCACCCGCACGCGAAGGCCGAGGACTACCGCCCGCTGCTGGAGTCGGTGGTCGCGACCGCGGACGCCGTGCGGCTGCCGGAAAGCGCGGCCGTCCGGTGACTCCGCTCGACCTGGCCGGGGTCGGCATCGGCCCGTTCAACCTGTCCCTGGCCGCGCTCGCCGAGCCGGTCGAGGACCTGACCGTGTCCATGTACGAGCGCAGCCCCGAGTTCCGCTGGCACCCGGGTCTGCTGCTCGACGGCGTGTCCCTGCAGGTGCCCTTCCTCGCCGACCTGGTGTCGCTGGCCGACCCGACCAGCCGGCTGTCCTTTGTGAACTACCTGCGGGAGCACGACCGGCTGTTCCCGTTCTACTTCGCCGAACGCTTCCACATCCCGCGCGCCGAGTACGACGAGTACTGCCGCTGGGCGAGCGGGCGGCTGTCGTCCTGCCGGTTCGGCACCGAGATCACCGCGATCTCGTTCCGCGACGGGCTGTTCCGGCTGGACTCGGCCGACGGTGAGATCAGCGCGCGCAACGTGGTGCTGGGCATCGGCACCGCGCCGCGGGTACCGGAACCGCTGCGCGAGCTGGCCGGCGACCCGGCGGCACCGGTGATCCACTCCGCCGAGTACCTGTCGCAGCGGGAACGGCTGCTCACGCTGCCCGCGGTCACGGTCGTCGGCTCGGGCCAGTCCGGTGCCGAGGTGTTCCTGGACCTGCTGCGCCACCGCAAGCAGCCGGACGGTCTGCGGTGGGTGACGCGCACGGTGGCGTTCGCGCCGATGGAGTACTCCAAGCTGGGGCTGGAGCAGTTCACGCCGGACTACACGCGCTTCTTCCACGCGCTGCCCGAACCCGAGCGCGACCGGCTGCTGCCCGCGCAGTGGCAGCTGTACAAGGGAATCGACGCCGGGACCATCGCCGAGATCCACGACGAGCTGTACCGCCGCTCGGTCGGCGGCGGCTGGCCCGGCGTCACGCTCACCCCCGGCGTGGAGGTGGTGTCCGCCGCCCGCGACGGCGACCGCATCGCGCTCGGCCTGCGCCACCGGCACCAGGGCAGCACCGCGACCTGGGTGACCGACGCGGTCGTCGCGGCCACCGGCTACACCGAACGCCCCCTCGACGGGATCCTCGGCCCGCTGGCGGACCGGATCGAGCGGGACGGCAGCGGGCGTCCGGTCGTCGAGCACGACTACCGGCTGCGGCTCGCCCGGGAGATCGGCGGCGCGATCTTCGTGCAGAACGCCGAACGGCACACCCACGGCGTGGGAGCCCCCGACCTCGGGCTCGCCGCGTGGCGCTCGGCGTCGATCATCAACGCGGTCTGCGGCCGCACCGTCTACCGGCTGCCGTCGCGCACGGCGTTCACGCGGTTCGGGTTGGAGGAGTGAAGGTGGAATCTGCGCAGGCCTGGCGCGCGGCGGGCACGCTGGTCGTGCACAAGATGCTCGGCGAACTGTCCTACGAGGGGCTGTTCCGCCCCGAGCCGGCCGAGGACGAACGGCCCGGTGCGCACCGGCTGTGGTCGCTGAAACTCCCGGAGGCGACCTACCAGTTCCGGGCCCGGCGCGGCGCCTTCGAATCCTGGACCGTGCAGCCGGGCTCGGCGACGCGCGACGGCGAACCGGCCACCGACCCGCGGACCCTGGTCGTGGACGCGCGCCGGGAACTGGGCCTGTCCGGACTGCGGCTGGCCGACGTGCTGGCCGAGCTGACCGCGACGGTGACCAACGAGGCCGCGCGGCTGCGCCGGGCGCCGAGCGCGGCGGAACTGTCCAGGATGGACTACAACCTGGCCGACGGGCACCTGACCGGGCACCCGCGCCTGGTGCTGAACAAGGGCCGCGTCGGGTTCTCGGCCGGCGACCGCGCCCGGTACGCGCCGGAGGCCGGGGTGGACGTGCGGCTGCGGTGGTTCGCCGTGCACCGCGACCACGCGCGGTTCCGGTGCGTGGACGATCTGTCGGCCTCGCGATTGCTGGCGGAGGAGCTGGACGACGACCAGCGCGCCGAGTTCGCCCGGCTCGCCGATCCCGGCGAGTACGTCTGGTTGCCGGTGCACCCGTGGCAGGCCGACGAAATCCTCGGCACCCTCTACGCCGGTGAGCTCGCGACCGGTGCCGTCGTCGACCTCGGCGAGTCCCGGGACGCCTACCGTCCACACCAGACGGTCCGGACCCTGGCGAACGTGTCCCGGCCGGACCGGCGGGACGTCAAGACCGCGGTGTCGGTGCGCAACACGCTCGTCTACCGCGGTCTCGCGGCGGGGGCGACGCTGGCCGGGCCCGCGGTGACCAGCTGGCTCAAGCAGGTCGGGGCGGACGATCCGCTGCTCACCGAGAAGTACCGGTTCGAGCTGCTGGGCGAGGTCGCGAGCGTGTCGGTCGAGCACCCGGTCTTCGGCACGATCGAAGAGCTGCCCTACCGGTTCCACGAAACGCTCGGCGCACTGTGGCGCGAACCGCTGCTGTCGCGGCTGGACGAGGGTGAGCAGGCGATCTCCTTCGCCGCCCTGCCCTACCGCGATCTCTCCGGCGCCGCGGTCATCACGAGCCTGATCGAGAAGTCCGGCTGGGACACCGAACGTTGGTGCGGCACGGTGTTCGACCTGCTGCTCACACCGCTGCTGCAATGGCTGCTGCGCTACGGCGTCGGGTTCTGCCCGCACGGCCAGAACCTGATCCTGATCATCGACGAAGGCGGGCGGCCGCTGCGGGTCGCGATCAAGGACTTCGCGCAGGGTGTCGACCTGCTCGACGAGGACCTGGACTGCTACCGGCTGCTCGCGCCCGAGGCCGCCGAGGAGATGCTGCGGTGGCCCGCGCACCTGCTCGCGCAGTCGCTGTTCAGCTCGGTGTTCTCCGGGCAGCTGCGGTTCTGGGCGGAGATCCTGCTCGATGACCTCGCCGTCCCGCGCGCCCGGTTCTGGGGGCTGGTGCGCGAGGTCGTCGGCCGCTACCGCGCGGAGAACCCGGACGTGGCGGAGCGGTTCGACGCCTGCCTGCTGTTCGCGCCCGACGTCGAGCGCGTCACGCTGAACCGGGAACACCTGGCCGGGCAGGGGTTCGACAAGGTCGACCGGGACGACGAGTTCGACGTGCGGTGGGGTCGCGTGCCGAACCCCCTGCACGCGCCGGACCCGGCGGGGGCGTGGTGAGATCGCCCCGCCCGGTCGGGCCGCGCACGCTCGCCGAACGCGCGGCGGCCGCCCGGGGCATGCGCGCCGCGCTCGCCCGCGGTGACCTGTCCCGGGTGGTGCTGCTGGTGCCCGACCCGCACGCCCGGTTCGCCGCGGTCGAGCTGTCCGGGCGGTTCCTCGCCGAGGAGGTCCTCGCGTCCGGGTACGGGGTGTGCACCTACGTGTTCGCGTGGGACCCGCCGCGGGAGGCGCTGCCGGTGGCCGCGGACAGCCCGCTCGCGCGGTACGTCGACGGCTACGGCGACCTGCGGATGCGGCCGGACCTGGCGACGGTGACCGCGTTGCCGGACGGGCTGACCGGCATCGTGTGCGACGTCGAATGGCCCGGCGGCGAACCGGCGCGAGCCGCGCCGCGGCAAGCCCTGACCGAGCAGCTGGCCGCGCTGGAGGCGACGGGGTTCGTACCCTCGGCCGGTCTCGAGCACGAGGTCGTGTTCAGCGACTCCGGCGGTCCGCTGACCGGGCACGGCGTCGACTACGCCGTCGGCGGGACCGAGCGCATGCGGCCGCTGCTGCGTGACCTGCGGGCGGCGCTCGACGCGTCCGGACTGGGGGTGGAATCGGCGCGCGCCGAATGCCACCCCGGCCAGTACGAGATCGTGCTGCGGCACCGGGACGCGCTCGCCGCGTGCGACGACGCCCTGCTGCAGCAGCTCGTCGTGCGGTCGGTGGCTGCCGAGCACGGCGTCCGGGCGAGCTACCTGGCCGCTCCCGAAGCCGGCCAGGGCAACTCGTGCCACGTGCACCTGTCGCTGGCGACGACGGCCGGCGCTCCCGTGTCCGGCGAGGGGACCGAGCTGTCACCGGTGATGGCGTCGTTCCTGGCCGGGGTGCTGCGCGACGCGGCGGCGCTGACGCCGGTCTGGGCGCCGACCTGGAACAGCTACGTCCGGCTGCGCACCGCGCCGTTCTCCCCGCGCGAGCTGCGGTGGGGCGTCGACGACCGCACGTCGTCGGTGCGCGTCGCGGGCCGGGACGGCTCGCTGCGGCTGGAGTTCCGGTTCGCCGGCGCCGACGCGCAGCCGCACCTGGTGCTCGCCGCGCTGCTGGCCGCGGGCCGGGCCGGGATCGAGGAGGGGCTGCCCCTGCCACCGCCGGGCGTGGTGCTGGGGTCGTTGCCGGGGGCGCCGTGGGAGGCGCTGGCCGGGCTGGACCGCGTCGCGAAGCTGCTCGGCGACGAGGTCGCGGCTCAGCAGGAAGCGCTGCTGCGGGCGGAACTGGACGCCGGGTGCGAGACGGTCACGGACTGGCAGCGCCGGCGGGGCGCCTTGCGGGCATGACCGGAATCGACGGCGGGCGCGTCTTCTGGCGGGGGATCGCGAAGGCCAGCAACAGCGCGACGCCGACCAGGACGTAGGTGGCGGCGGAGAGCTGTTCGAGGAACGTCCAGTCGCGGTGCACGACCGGGAAGTCCGTCTTCGGCAGGCTGTGGAACGGCGCGAGGACGAAGAACACCGCGGTCAGCACGCCCCACGCGAGCCACGCCGCGGCCAGCCAGGAGCGCTCCTCCGCGCGGCGGACCGCGATGCCCAGCATCACCAGCAGTGCCGGGACCACCCACACGTAGTAGTGCGACCACGAGGTGGGGGAGACCAGCAGCGCGAGCCCGGCGTTGGCCATCAGCGCGAGCGCCGGCTCGGCGCGGCGCATCGCGTTCCCGACCAGCGCCAGCAGCCCGAGCACCAGGACGATCCAGACGGCCTTCTCGGCCGCGCCGGTCAGCCCGGTCCGCACGATGACCGCCTCGATGGCCTGGTTCGTCGCGAACGCCGTGCCGCTGACGCCGCCGCCGCTCAGGCCGCCCTTGAACCAGTAGGTGATCGACCCGTCGAAGTCGGCGATGAACCCGATGACCGACGCCACCGCGAACGTGATGCCCGAGGTGATCGCCGCGCGGAAGTCGCGGCGGATCAGGAAGTACAGGATGAACGCGGCCGGGGTCAGTTTGATCGCCGCGGCCAGCCCGATGCCGAACCCGCGCGGCCAGACGGTGCGGCCGGCCAGGCAGTCGATGCTCACCAGGGCCATCATGATGATGCTGACCTGCCCGAAGCCGAACGTCTGGCTCACCGGTTCCAGGAAGACGCTCGCCGGCAGCCCGATGGAGGCGACCGCGACACCCCCCGCCCGCCCGAGCGACGGGCGCACGGCGCGCGCGACCAGGTACAGCGTGACGCCCAGGGCCAGCCCGTTCAGGATGTACAGGGTCACCACGGAGGCGTCCCACGGCAGCATCGCCAGCGGCGACAGCAGCACCGCGGCGAACGGCGGGTACACGAACGGCAGTTGCGCACCGTTCCCGACCGGCGGCAGGGTGCCGTACATGTCCTTGCCGTCCCACCACGCCTGCACGCCGTAGCGGTACACCTCCAGGTCGATCTGGGGGCGGGTGGGCAGGTAGTGCATCATCCCCTGCACGGCGAAGAACAGCCACACCGCACACGGCACCGGCACCAGCCACAGGTATTTGCGCATCGCGACCTACTGTAGAGATTCGGTAACGCCGGCTCACGCCGCCCTGCGGTGTACCCGCCGGTAGGCCGACGGAGGTGTCCCGCACAGCTCGACGAACGCCTGCCGCAACGTCTCGGCCGAGCTGAACCCGCAGCGCCGCGCGACGGCGGACAGCGGCAGGTCCGAGGTGGCGAGCAGCTGGGACGCGACCTCGGTGCGGGCGCGCTGGACGAACCGGCCCGGCGGGGTCCCGACGTGCTCCCGGAACAGCCTCGTCAGCTGCCGCGCGCTCAAACCCGCCCGCCTGGCCAGCGTTTCGGTCGACAAATCGCCGTCCGGGTGGCCGGTGATGTGGGCGACGAGGTCGGCCACCACGCGGTGCTCGGGCGGGGGAGCGGTGAGGAACATGCTGACCTGCGCCTGGTTCCCCGGCCGCTGCAGGTAGGTGACCAGCGAACGGGCCACCTCGCGCGCCATCGTCGGACCGTGGTCCGCCTCGACGAACGACAGCGTCAGGTCCCGCCCGCTCGTCACGCCCGTGGCCGTGTGCACGTTGCCGTCCTGGACGAACAGCGGCGCCGGGTCGATGGTCACCTCGGGGTACTGCCGGGCCAGCACGCCCGCCCACATCCAGTGCGTCGTCGCCCGCCGCCCGTTGAGCAGCCCCGCCGCGGCGAGCACCGAAGCCCCCGTGCACACCGACGCGACCCGCCTGGCCGTCGCGGCGACCCGGCGGACGTGGGTGGTGAGCCGGACGTCCGCGGCGGCGCGCTCGTGCCCGAAGCCGCCCCCCACGATCAGGGTGTCGATCGGCCCCCGGATCCGGTCGAGCCGTCCCTGCGCGGCCCCCTCGTACCCGACGAACACCATGCGGCGCAGGTACCCGTCCCCTCCGCCGCGGTTCCCAGGTTCTCGGACATGGCCCGTGTCGGTGCCGCCGCTTCCCGGCAACGTGCCCGGCCGGAAGACGATTGCTTTCGTGCTGTACCCGGGGCTGACGGTGGTGGATCTCGTCGGTCCGCTCCAGGTGCTGTCCGCGCTGCCGGCGGCGGACCCGTCCTTCGAGACGGTGGTGGCCGCGTCCCTGGAGCCGGGTCGCCACGGACACCGCCGCGTCGCTGGTCGCGGACCGCACGTTCGACGAGGTGCCGTCGCCGTACGCGGTGGTGGTGCCCGGCGGGCCGGCCGGAACGATGCGCGCCCTGGCCGATCAGCGCCTGGCGGAGTACGGGCGGGCGGTGGCAGCGCCGGCGTCGGTGCGCCCGAGCTCGCTGATCCTCGGCGCGGCCGGTCTGCTGACGGGCCGGAAGGCGACGACGCACTGGGCGTTCCTGGAGACGCTGCGCGAGTACGGTGCCGTGCCGGTCAAGCGCCGCTGGGTGGACCACGGCGGGATACTGACCGCCGCGGGTGTCGCCGCGGGCATCGACATGGCGCTCCACCTGGCGGCCCGCTTCGCCGGCGAGGACATTGCGAGGTCCTGCAGTTCGGCATCGAGTACGACCCCGACCCCCCGTTCGGCGGCCTCGACTGGGCGGCCGCGCCACGCGAGCGGTTCCGGGGCCTGTCCGGAACCGCCCTGCGGGACGGACTCGCGTCCGAGCCCTCGCTGCGGGCCCGCCTGGCCGCGCGGCTGTGATCTCGCGGTGGGACCGCTGGGGGTCAGCCCCACCGTTTCCCCAGGTCGAGTTGATGGGGGACCCCGCTACCGGCGCGTGTGCGGTCCGTAATAAGCTATGCCCCGTCGCCACCACGGTGGTGATGGCCGGGATGTGGCGCAGCTTGGTAGCGCACTTGACTGGGGGTCAAGGGGTCGCAGGTTCAAATCCTGTCATCCCGACCGGCAGCGGCCCGTTTACCCAGGTAGACGGGCCGCTTTCGTCTTTCTGCCCGAGAACCGCCCCGGTGCATGCCACATTCATGCCACACGGGGCGGTTCTCGTTGTTGGACGTTGCTACGCCGCTCGCTTGTCCAGGGCCGCGGTCCGCCGGAGATCGAGCACGTCGGCGACCTCGTCCAGCCGGTCCGGGAACAGGTGCCCGTAGATGTTCAGCGTCATGGCCGCGTCGGCGTGCCCAAGCATCTGCTGGAGCACCTTGACGTCCGCACCGGCTGCAATCGCGAGCGACGCCGCGGTGTGGCGGAGCTTGTGCGGGGTCAGGCCCTCAACACCGAGCTTGGCCTCCTTCACCGCCGCGTTGAACTCCCGGACTCGCCAGTTGTTCGCCCGAAGTGAGTGCCCGCGCGCGGTGCGGAAGATCAGCTCGTTGGCCGGCCGGTTCCCCATGACCCGGCGCAGCTCGGGGACCAGGGACGCGGGGATCGGCACCGTGCGCCGCTTGCCCGTCTTCGGCAGGCCTTCATGCTGGACGCCGTTGACCTCGTAGAAGGTCGTCGCGACCCGGACCCGCCGCTTGTCGAGGTCCACCCGGCCGATGCGCAGAGCGGCAGCCTCACCCCACCGAAGGCCGGTGTAGGACAGGAGCAGGATCAAGGCCCGGTTGACGGCCGCCGAGGCGGTCGGCACGCCGTACTTGGTCGTAAGACCGCCCGCGGCGTCGGCGAGCTTCTCGATCTGCTCGTAACTCAGGTAGACGTGCTCGTTCTCGGGTCGGATGGGGAGCTTGACCCCGCGGGCCGGGTTGACCTGCAAGCGGCGGGGCACGCACCACTCCAGGACCATCGCGAGTACGCGGTAGGCATGCCGGGTCTGCGACGGGCCGAGCCCGCTGCCTTCCTCCGACTTCGGCTTGAGCAGCGCAGCCACCCACGTGGCGATGTCCTCGCGGTCCACCGCGTGCAACTGCATGTCGCCCCAGCGGGGAATGACGTGGTTGTCGAGGATGCCCCGATACTTCCACCACGTGGACTTCTTGAGGTCGTGGCGGGACTCCAACCACTTCTCCGCCATGTCGCCGACCGTCACCTTGCTGGCGGCCGGGTCGACGTAGGTGCCCGCGTTGAGGTCCGCTTCCAGCTCGGTCCGCCGGGCCTCAGCACGGGCCTTGCTCGGCGCGACCTCCGAACGGAGCTTGCCCGCCCGGTCGTAGTACTGCACGAGCCACCGCGACGGCGGTTGCCGCCCCTTGGCCTTGGCCCGTTTGACCGCCTCCTGGTAGTCCTTCTTCTTCGTACGGTCGTAGACCCATGCGCGAGCCATCAGGCCACCCCCTGCTGTTCGACCCAGGCGTCCACGTCCTCTGGGCGGTAGCGCACGTACTTGCCGATCCGCCGGCCTTGCGGCCCGTAGCCCTTGGTGCGCCACTGGTAGAGCGTGCCCTTGGGGACGCCGAGGTAGTCGGCCAGGTCCTCGATGGACAGGAGCTTGCGGGTCACGGCTTGTCCTCCTTTTTGGTCGCACGGTTGTCGCGTTTGCGCTGGTAGATGGCTTCGGCGAGTTCACGTTCGGCGTCGTCCGCGTGGCCGTTGCCGGTGTAGTTCCAGTGGTTGACCACGACCACCGAGCCGGGCTCGACGCCGAGGGCATGCAGGGCGGTGTGCTGCTGGAAGGCGCGGCGGTTACCACGGAGCTGGGTGAAGGTCAGCGAATAGCGCTGGCTCTTGGTCAGGAAGTGACCGCGGAAGCCGAGCATGTGCGCCCAGCGGCGGAGGAACGCGAGGTCGTCGTTGCCGCCGAGCTGCCAGGCCGCGCGGATCATCCGCTTGTGGTGGGGGTGCACGTCGAGGTGGTCGATGTGGCGTTCGGAGTGCACCCGCCGGTCCGGGGTCTCGCTGGTGGAGGTGCCCTTCGTGGCGTACTTGGCGATGTAGCCGGCCAGCGCCTGATCAGTGAGGTTGCCGTGCCGGTCCTCGACCTGGTCGGGTCGGTGGATCACGCGGATGTCGAGTTGCTGACCCCAGGTGAACGTGTGCTCCTCGGTCCGGCCGTCGAGGTCGAGCGTCTTGGTGACCTGCGCGGTCTGCGCGGCGGCGCGGACGGCATGCTCCAGCAGGTCGGCGTCGGCCCAGGCCGGGGCCGGGTCGTGGGGACCGTCGGGGCCGTCGAGGCGGATCACGGCGTGGAAGTGGACGAGTCCGCGGCGCTGGTACTCGGCGACCTTGGCGTACGACAGCCGGGCGTGCTGCGAGAAGTCCTTGACCCGCAGGCCGGCCGCGGTGGCCAGCTCCCGGCGCAGCCGGATGGTGAAGCGGTGCCACAGCTCCCCCGCGTGGCCCTGCCACAGCACCGCACCGCGGTAGTCGTAGGCGTCCGGGTCGATCGCGGTACCCAGGCGGGGGTCGTCGGGGTGGTGGAAGGTGCCGCACGAGCACGGCCGAGGCTTGCCATGCCGAGTCGTCGGCCGGGTGTGGACCGCGCCGAAACTCGGAGCGGTCAGTGTGACGAACAGCCGCGGCCTGTCCGCGACGTCGGTGGGGATGGTTTTGCCTCCGGCGACTCCGGCGCGGATGAGCTGGAAGGCGTCCCCGGCGTAGCGGTCGGAGCAGGCCGGGCACACCGAGGCGCGACGGTTGCCGCAGGGGGCGTAGATCGTCCCGGCATGCCGGTCGAGCACCGTGCCGGTGGAGCGGTCGATGAGCTTGCGGAAGCCGGAGAGGTGGACGGGTTTGAGGCATCCGCCGGTGGCCTCCACTCGTGCCCGCCAGGTGCGGTAGTCGGGTGCGCGAAGGCGGTGCTGGATGCGTGTAGCCAGGTCGGTGACCTCAGCGTTCACGAAAATGCCTCCTTGTCGTGCAGGGGGTGGAACGAGGGCGAGGGACGAGCCGACCGGTGGGGATGTCCGGCGGCCCGTCCCTCGCAGGGATGCGCGGAGCGGGAGGTGCTCTGCGCGGGTCAGGTGGTGACGGGGTGGTGGTTGACGCTGGTGTTCAGCTCGTCCAGCAGGGCGGTAAGCATCGCGTCGGGCAGTTTCACCGCGCCCGACAGGTCATCGGCGGTGACCGGGCGGCCAGCGCTGTGGGCGGTTGCGGTGGTGCGGGTGACCGACTCACGCAGCCCGGCCGGCAGTTTCGCCAGTGTCGATCCCCGCGCGGGTGGCGGGAGTGGACGCGGAGGCGGGGCCGGGGTGGTGGTCGGTACGGGTGCCGTCGTGGTTTCCGGTAGGGGCGTGGCCGGTGGTTCGGCCGGGGTGCTGGTGGCGGCGGGAGCGGGTGTGCGGCGCATGAGGAGCTTGACCACGACCAGGAAGCCGAGGGCGGGCATCGCGGCCAAGAGCCAGCCGCCGGGGGTGGGTTCGGCCAGGGCGACCTGGGCGGTCATCTGAATGCCGAATCCGGCTACCAGGACGACCATCGGGAACGTGATCCTGCGGGTGTTGCCGGCGTGGTGGTCGCGGCGGACCTCGAACCCGGCCACGATGGCGATGCCCTCGATGACCACGGCGTCGGCCCAGGCGAGCCACCCGGTTTGTCCGTGGTGGACGGCCCAGTCGTGGGTGTGGGTGAACCCGGCGGCCGCGCCGATCCCGCCCAGCACCACGGTTACCAGCACCCGCACCACCTCCACGAGACGAGTGCCGGTCCCCTTGAGGCTGTCCACCTTGGACACGGTGGTTCTCCTTTCGTCAGTAGGGCTTGAGCGCGGACCAGCGAGCGAGCAGGTTCCTGCCCTGCCTGGTGAGCCGCAGCGGCGAGACCGGCCGCCGGACCACTCCGTGCAGGCACGAGACCGTTTCGCGGGCGGGGCACCGTTCGACGTAGCGGCCCTGGAGGAGGGCGTGCACGGCGTCTTCGTCGCCCGCGATCCGCACCCGGTCGGTGTCCTCGAACAACACCACCCGGTCGGAGTCGTCCAGCAGCCCATACCGGCCGTCCTGCACCTCCGCCAGCACGTCCTGAGCCAATGCCGGGCTCATGACCGCCTTCGAGCGCTTACGCGGTCGCGGTGGCGGACAGGGCCGCGACGGGGCCGGGGCCTCGGTGGCCGGTGTGGTGAACAGCTCGAACTCGTCTTCCATCACGGCCTCCGGTCCGGCCGACCGGTGACCCATTCGTTGACCTCGTGCCGGTAGCCGGTGCCGTGTGCTCGCCACTCCCGGTACAGCCCGACCGTGATGACGGCCCAGATCGCGAGGGTGAGGGCGGCGGCGAGGGCGAAGGGCCAGAACCCGTGGATCAGGGCGCGTTCGATGAGCAGGGCGATGAAGGCGAGGCCGGTGATTTTGGTCCAGGACCACAGGAACCGCAGCGTGATCATGATCAGTACTCCTTGGCCAGTCGGTGATGGGGGCAGAACACGTGCTGCTCGCTGGTGGTGGACCAGCCGGGGTGGTTGGCGACCTCGTCTTGTAGGTCCCACCAGTCGACAAAGGACCGCAGGCCTTCGCCGGGGGTGTCGCCGCAGTCGCCGCAGCGCAGGAGGAACACCGGCTGGTATCTCCAGATCTCGGGTTCGTGGTCACGGGCCGCGGGACTTTGCTGGATCTTGACCCGCCAGCGTTCTTGCTCTCGCTCGGCGGCGGCCCAGTTTGGGTGCAGGATTCCCGACTCGGGGGAAACGGAGTCGTGGCACCACACGACGAGCAGGTAGTGCGGGGTGTCGATCACGGCTGGATAGCGGACGTCGATGAGCATCAGGCCACCACCCGCAGCTCGGCGCCGCGCCATCCGGCCCGCACGAACTCGACCAGTTCGTCCAGTTCGCGGTCGTCGACGTAGGCGGCGCGGACGCGCATGGGGACGCGGGAGCGCTGCCGGATGACGTAGCCGATGCCGGAGGTTTCCGGGGTGTTGGGGATTTCGTCGGCGAGGGCGCCGCGGAGGCGGGCGTTTTCGCCGAGCACCATGTCCACGTGCGCGGCGGAGGTGACGCGCAGGCAGACGCGGGTGGTGAACAGGTCCCGCACCGGCACGGTGTCCTTGGTGGGTTCCTGCACCAGCCCGACCATGGAGTGGCCGGTGGCGCGGCCCTGGGAGCCGACAAGGGCGAGCTGCCGTTTCAGGCCGCGGGCGGCGGAGGCGTCGCCGTAGGCGAGCAGGGCGCCCATCTCGTCGAGGATCAGCAGGTTCAGCGGCGTGACCGGGGAGGGGCTGATCTTGCGTG
This sequence comes from Amycolatopsis thermophila, assembly GCF_030814215.1. NCBI lineage: Bacteria > Bacillati > Actinomycetota > Actinomycetes > Pseudonocardiales > Pseudonocardiaceae > Amycolatopsis > Amycolatopsis thermophila. The sequence continues at coordinate 4,368,152 of NZ_JAUSUT010000001.1, forward strand.
TGCCCTGGTCGGCCAGGCCGCGTTGGGTGGCCTGCATGTCGGCGACGTAGTCGTCGACCAGTTCCATGCAGGTGGCGTCGTCGGCGGCGTAGCGGTGGGCGATGCCGGCGAGTTTGGCGGATTCCATCTGTTTGGGGTCGCAGATCCACAACCTGACGGCGCCGTCCCGGATCAGCGGGGCCAGCCCGCGGAGGAGGGCGTTGACCACCGAGTTCTTGCCCGCACCGGTCGCCCCGGCGACGAACAGGTGCTGCCCCAGCGCGGAGAGCCGCCAGTCGCCGCCGTACTCGGTCTCGCCGACGTAGAGGTTGGTCAGCTCGATCGCGTCGGAGTCGTAGACCAGCTCCGGGGCCTCGATGACCTCGGTGAACGGCTCGGACCGCTCCACCACCAGGGCGATCACCCGGGGCTTGACCCGCTCGAGTGCGATCCGCTCGACCTTGAGCGCCTCGGTCAGCTCGGGCAGCCGGGCCTCGAACTGCCGCAGGTGCTGGCCGGGGTGGAGCTTGACGTAGAGGGTGTCCACGCTCGGGGAGTAGGAGCGGATCCGGATCAGGCGGGGGACGTGCAGTTCGCCGGTCTTGCGGTTGGTGGTGAACAGGTCGCAGGCGATCAGGGCGTTGCGCCAGCGCGGCCCGAGGTAGGTGATCCAGCGGCGCCGCCAGGCCCGCAGCCGGGGTGCGGCGAACCGGTCGAAGGTGTCCGGATGCGCCCGATACCACGCACCCAGGCCCGCCGCGGTGCCGCAGACGATCCCGCCGGTGGTGGTCCACCCGAGTTCCAGCCCCGAGGCGGTCAGGGCGGCCGGGGTGAGCACGCTGCCCGGGTGCCGGCCGAGCCAGGCGGCGGCCTTGACCTCAGCACCCTTGGCCCGCTTGGAGAATTCCGAAGCCATGATGATCCCTTCCGAGAACGAAAAGAGAGGGACCGGCCCGCCACCGTGGGTGTGGTGGTCAGGCCGGTCCCTGCTGACGTGTGTGGTGTTGGGTTAGTCCTTGATCGCGGAGCGGGAGTCGGACAGTGCGACGGTGAGCTTGGCGACGGCTTTGGCCATGCGGTCGTGGTGGCCTTTGAAGCCCTCTCGCCGCACCGGAATGCCCTTGATCGCCTGCCGCAGCTGCCGCATCGCGGCGTCCACGGCATCTAGTGCGCGGTCTACTTGATGACCTGCCATCGGTCAGACCCTCCACTCGCGGGAGACCAGCTCGGTCTCGTACTTCTTCGCCACCGCCCGCAGCCGCTCCAGCTCATCGACCGCCTGGGACCGGTAGCCCTTCAACTCGTCCTGGGTGGCCACCGCCCACCCGGTGCCCTCGTGCTTGTCGTCCACCTTCTCGATCAGTCCGGTCAGGCCCTCCAGTGCTTCCAGCACCAGGTCCATCGCGGTCACGAAATTGCCGTAGCGGTCCCGAGCGCGCCGGTTGATCGCCTCGATCTGCATTCAGTTCCCCTTTCCCGCCGCGTATTCCGCTGCCGAGGTCAGGTCAGCCACCAGGAAACGCACCGCGTTGCTCACGGTCACCCGCGTTTCGCGATCCGGCTGTGTTGCGGCAAAACGTTCATACGCTGCAGTCGCGGCCGCGATGATGTCCCGAATTTCGGAGATCACGAGTCACACCTTCCACTGACAGGCGCACACGCGGCACGTGGCGATCCTTGCGGTGGACAGAAACCAGTCACCGTGGCCGTTCGGGCAGGTCATCGCGCCCTCCGCTGCGGCCCGTGCGGATCGAACGTGGACAACCCGCCCGGGGTGTCCTCGTCCTTGCCAGACCAGTAGTCACCATCAATCCAGTCTCGATTACGCATCTCCTTACCCCAATCACGTGTTGTGGTAGGACCCCAAGACCCCCGGACGGAAAAGCCGGGAATCAAGGCGCGCCACCACAAAAGGCGCGAATTTAGGCATGGATCGGCCCACTGTGTAATTCTCAAACAACAGGAAAGCGCGCTGGCCCGACTCGAACGGGCAGCCGCCCACACGGGCAGCGCTCCAGGATGTTGATCTGCGAGGCCCGGGGAGGAAGACCCCGCGACCGGTCACCCGCCGGTCAGTGCGGGGCTACGCGGCGGACGACAGACCGCGCTGCCCGGCAGGCTTCAACCCGTCGGCCTTGAACCACAGGCCGGAGGCGGTGATGCGCCCGTTGTCGTCCCGCATCTCGTAGGTGTTGAGGACCGGGTTGATCAGCTCCACGTAGCCGCCCTCGTCGAACCCGTCACCCGGGTCCGCCGGGAGGTTGACGCGGATCTCCTCGCCCTTGCCCGGACGCTTGCCCGGCTGCGCGATCGGCTTGGCGAACAGCACCACCACGAACTGCACCTCACCCTGACGGTTGGTCACCGTCTCCAGCTCCCCGGTGCGCGGGTTCTCCCGCATCTTCACCGTCGGCGCTTCCGTCACCATCAGCCGGTAGTTCCCCAGGTTGATCGAGATGTCCTGCATTGCTGTCGTCCTCCAAGTGCCAGCCTCGGAGCTGGTGTAGGCCCCCTAAACTCCCGAGGCGTGCTGATGTTTGTCGTCGTTGAGGGGGTCTAAACACGAACATAGGCACCCTCGCGCCTACTGTCAAGGGGGACTAAACTTCGGCTGCATGGAGAGTGAGAGCGAGTTCGAGAGCGTCCGCCGGGACCCGGACCCGATCCGGCGGGGCCAGCGGGCGTCCTCGCTGCTCATGCTCTACCAGCAGCGCGCCACGGAGCTTGCTCGCCTGCGTAAGGCCGCGATCGAAGAGGCGCACCGCGAGCGAGGGATGAGCTATACCGAGATCGCAGCAGCGCTGGGGATCACGAAGGGGCGGGTCACCCAGATCCGGAGCACCGCGCCTCCGCGTGAGCGGGCGTTCTTCGGCGTCGGTCCGGTCAGTGTTGGCGTTCCGTACCGCTACCAGACGACTGACCGCGAACGTCCCTTGATCGCTGCCGAGGATGCCCGGACCGGTGAAGAGCTGGAACGGCTGCTCGACAGCTTGGCGCTTGCCGTCACCCGGTACCAGATCGAGCCAGACCGGGAAGAGCCGCCGGCTGGTGACTCCGTGGTTGTCTGTGGTCCCAAGTCGGCACCGGTTGGCGCGGACCTGATGTCGCGTGACCCGGTTTTGGGGATGGTCGAGGCGGATGGACGCTGGTGGATCGAGCACCGCCCGACAGGGGAGCGGTACGGGTCGCCGAGTGACGAGTCGGAGCCCCAGTCCGCGGATGTGGCGTATGTGGCGCGCCACCGTCAGGAGGGACGTGTGATCGTCCACATCGCGGGCATCCATGGAATCGCCTCCCTGGGGGCCACGCACTACCTGACCGCGCACCTCGCCGAGGTGTTCGGGCAGGTGGGGGACAAGAGCTGTTCCCTGGCGGTGCGCGCGACATACGAAGGACTGACCATCACCGGCAGCGAACTTGCCGCCGGTCCGTACGTCTGGTGAGTGATGCGAGTAGCCACGGCCCAGCTCCCGCCCATCGAGGACAGCGACGACAAGATCTTCACCACCCCGAACGCTGTCATCGTGCTTGATGGAGCGTCGGCGTTCGTGCCGGTGCCCGTGCCCGCCTCGACCTACGCCGACGAACTCGGCCGGCAGATCGTCGCGTGCTTGACCGAGCAGCCGGACGCCGAGCTGCAAGGGGTGCTCGCCGAGGCGATCGCGCTGACGGCCAAAGCGCTTGAACTGGAGCCCGGGAGGTCGCCCTCCAGCACCGTGACGATGCTCCGGCAAACGAATGGCGTGGTCGATCTCCTGAGCCTGGGCGACAGCGTAGCCATCCTGCCCGACGAGGTTCTCACGGACGAGCGGATGGATGAACTGGACCTTGCCCCGCGACGTCAGTATCGGCAGCGTTTGGCGGAGGGCGGGGGATACGACGAGGCCCACCGTGCTTTGCTGCGCCAGCTGCAGACTCAGCAGGGGGAGCGCCGGAACCGACCCGGGGGGTTCTGGATCGCGGAAGCATCACCGGAAGCCGCTCACCATGCGCTCGTCGAGCATCGGCCGGTGTCGGCGGTGCCCTGGGCAGTCCTCGCTACTGATGGCGCGTACAACACGATGACCCACGTTGGCCTCACCGACTGGGAGAGGATCGCGGGCGCCAGTTCCGACGAGCTTGCCCGCATCCTGGACCGCTGCCAGCAGTGGGAACGCGACAAGGACCCGCATGCACGCAAGTTGCCGCGCGCTAAGCGACATGACGATAAGGCGATCGCAGCTGTGCAGCTCAGTCCGTAGAGCCGGGGGAATCGGCGTACCAGCGTTGCCAGAACGTGGGCATGTCGGTAAAGGTCTCTTCTGCTTCCTGCGCGATCCAGGACCAGCGAACAACCTCTAGGTTTTCGAGGTCGGTGTGCACGCAGAAGCACGTGCTTGCGCCGTCATCACCGAAGCCGATCAAGGTTCGCGGGAGCATCTCCATCTGCCAGGCTCTCAGGTTGTCGGAGACGATTACCTTGCACGACCACGCGGGCCGCCACTGGCCCCTCAAGTCCTCAAACCCGTTGGCGAAGGCCAGAAACTCTCGCAGGTGCGGCGGCAGCCCTATGCCCAAAGCGCGCTCTGTCCTCGCAAGCTCAGAGGCCGACACACCCTCGCTCAGCCGCAATCCCCACTGGTCAACCTTCAAGATCGCGGCCCAAGCAGTCACCCGCAGATCATCTCCTGAACCTCGCTGCGGCCGCTAGGGGCTTGAGCTCGCGTGTTCAGAGTTTCCTTACTTGTTCAAGGCGGCCCCTGCGGGGCCGCTGATCCGGCCCTCATCCTGTCGAACCGCCAGACGCGGGCGTGCGGCTGGCGCCGGTCCCGCGTGGCGGTTCGACGGAGGCCGGGCGGCCCCGCAGCCGCCGCAGAAGGAAGAAGAAAGATGCCCTCGCCGGGCAGGCAGGCTCCGGGATGACCGGGGGAGTGCAGGCCCGGTTGCGCTGGCAGGGTGGGCGCTTGGTGGTCATCCCGTCGCCTGATCTGATGGCTATCACGCCACGCCGGGGCCGCAAGGTTGGCAACTTCGGCCGGCGGCTTAGCACGGAGGTTGCGGCCCCAACGCGGCGTGATCGAGACGCCATCAGGCGACGGGATGACCACCAAGCACTTTCGGATCGGATAACGGTCAAGTCCGTTGGCTGCTTATAGCCCACGCAACTCTTCCATGCGGGCGTCTATCATATCGTCGATATAAGGTGACGCCATCTCCTCAAAAATCTCGTCCGCAAGTTCTTCGCAATTTCGTTGGATTTCGTCGAGGTCTAGAAGATCGAGAACCTTTGCTTGCCCGTCGACTATCTCAATTCCCAAGGGGAGGCGACCCTCTGGAAGTTGACGTAGCGACCAATTTCCCGAGTCGCCAGGCACAGCATAGCCGCCATCCAAAACTGCCTCGTCGAGGTGCTCCAAGCTATTTCGAAGAAATCGAAGCAGATCGCTTTCCTTGTCTCTTATTTCGCCACGGGCTTTGAGCATGCGCGTCGCCCACTTTTCGAATTGCTGCGTGGAGACCAGGAGTAGGTGCTGCTCGACCCATGCCGCATCCAACCGCTTCGTGACGCTCTCGGGCGGCAAACCCTGAGACGCTCGCTCGTCCACGGTTGCCCGGCCCAAGGAGTCCCTAAGGCGCTCCGCCTGCCGAAGAGCACCATACGCCCATCGCTCAGCGAACGATCGGGCCATGACATAGTCGTAGTCGTCTTCCTCTGCGCTCATCTCTCCCCCTACGGCCCGACCATTCTAAGCCCTGGATGAATAGTGATTGCGAACCGCTTTTGCAACTCAGCCAGCCCGCCAGGCAAACCAAGAACGAGGCTGTTTTCGTCATGAAGCTCAACGAGCTTACGGTAAATTGCTTCTACAAGATCACCCAACGATCGTAGATCCACCCAAGTCGCATTGAATTTGCTGCAATGGGCAAGTTGGCCGTCCCACTTGACCTTTGGAAGACGAACGAGCGGCGCACCCGGATCCGAGCTCGCATCGAGCAGAAAATGGTGCGTCAACTGCTCGCGCAAAATGACGTTCTTGATTTTCGGCGCGTTTATTAAACCATAGTTGTGGGCAAAACTGCATCTCAACGCCCATAATGCTTGCGCTTCAAGAAAAGAAATCTCAGGGGCATACAGGCTAAGCGCGTTCACGAAATCGGACGCTGGCTGTTTTAGTTCAACGCTCCGAATTCTGTAGCATTGGCCAATTTGGTCAAGCAACACCATGTAGCCAAGGGCGCCTAGCCAATTCCCAATCTTATCAATCGTCGCAGGATCAACATTGCCCGATTCGACGTCACGCCCAGTTGCCGACCGGGCGTCTCGCAAACCCGCCATAAGACAGGAAACCCAGTGGGGCTCCAACGGTGATCTTGCTGGCTGATACCTCAGCAGCGCACTGATGGTCTCTCGCTCGGACCAGTTGACGGAACCCACGTCCCATCATCGCGTAACGCAGTCGCGATGTTACGTTTCGCGTACAGAAGTCGACGCGCACAAGCACTGTTGTTTGTGTCTGCCAACTCTCGAGGTAGCGACAGCTGGAGGCTGGCAGCAACAACGAACCGCGCATGCCACATTCGTGCAACACGCCACCCGCAGAGGACGGCAGACGACAACGCTCGACGAGCAGCCCATTCGCAGGTCAGCGACGCTGCGACCGGTCCGCCGCTGGTCGACACAGACCCGAATAAGGTCAAGGGGTCGCAGGTTCAAATCCTGTCATCCCGACGGTCGGATGGAGCCCGCTGGCTCTGGGTGGAAGCCCAGGTCAGTGGGCTTTTTCGTATTCCTTTCACATTAGCCCCGCCTCGTCGATTTCAAGATCAACAGGGGTGTGCAGGAGCGATTCTGGAGTGGATCATGCTTCCGGCGGCAAATGGGGTCGCCTAACCGCTCCTCCTCGGCTGCTCCCTGGGCAACGGTTGTGAACGTGCTCGAACAGCCCGGCCAGAGGGTGGGGAACAACCCGGCGTTCGGCGCTATGGTCAGCGCCGCCGGCGGGGCGGACAAGGTGGCCGGCTACTTCCGTACTGCCGCCGGGAGATCGCCGAGCCGGGGCCGGTGACCCGCGTACTGGCGACGGTCAAGTCGGCGAGCCAGGGGCAGGCAGGTCGTCGTCGTCGCTGACCGGTCCCTGACTCACTCCTTGCGCAGCGACCGGCGGATCTCTTCGAGCTTGTCCCGCGCCGCCCGGTCCCGCTCGGCGATCTGCTCCTCGATCGAGGTGGTCTCGGGGGCCAGTTGGATGCTGCCGTCGGCGACCGCGGCGCGGCGTTCGATCCGGTCGCGCACGTAGTCGAAGGTCTGTACACCGCCCTCGGTAGTCGGTGGGGATCGGCTGCACGAGCTCGCCCTCGAGCATCCGCACTCCTTCGCCGGATCCTGCGACCAGTCTGCCACTCGCGGTCTCCCACACCTTGAACGCGCATATCGCGCAGATCACTTGCGCGTTTTGCGCAGTGAGACATAGAGTTGCGCGTACAACGCAGTCCGGGCGCGCCCCCGCCCCGGGCTTTCCGCACGTTCAAGGAGGAGCGTCGTGGCGGTTCCCATCAAGCGCCGGCTCGAAGCGATCCCGGGCGGGATGATGATCGTCCCGCTGCTGGTCGGCGCCGTGCTCTACACCCTGGCCCCGGGCACGGGAAAGTTCTTCGGCTCGTTCACCGGCGCCCTGTTCTCCGGTTCGCTGACGATCCTCGCCGTGTTCTACGTCTGCATGGGCGCGGGCATCGAGGTCAGGTCGACGCCCTACATCCTGAAGAAGGGCGGCGCGCTGTTCGCGGCGAAGGTGCTGGCCTCGGTGATCGTCGGGATCATCCTCGGCCGGCTGCTCGGCGAGCTGCCGATCAGTTCGGGCGCGTTCGCCGGCCTGTCCACCCTCGCCGTGGTCGCCGCGATGAACGACACCAACGGCGGCCTCTACATGGCGCTGATGGGCCAGTTCGGCAAGGGCAAGGACGTCGCCGCGTACTCGATCATGACCATCGAGTCCGGCCCGTTCCTCACCATGCTCACCCTCGGCGCGGCGGGCCTGTCCGCGTTCCCGTGGCAGACGCTCGTCGGAGCGATCCTGCCGCTGCTGGTGGGCATGCTGCTGGGCAACCTCGACCCCGAAATGCGCCAGTGGCTGGGCCGTGCCGTCCCGGTGCTCATCCCGTTCTTCGCGTTCGCGCTCGGCTCCAGCATCGACCTGAAGTCGGTGTGGCGCGCGGGCCTGCTCGGCATCGGGCTCGGCGTGTTCGTCTTCCTGGTCACGGGTGCGGTGCTGCTGCTCGCGGACAAGTTCACCGGCGGGAACGGCGTCGCGGGCATCGCGGCCGCCTCCACGGCGGGCAACGCCGCGGCGGTACCGGCGATCGTCGCCTCGGCGAACCCGGCCTACCACGCCGCGGCGGCGCAGGCGACGATTCTGGTGGCGGCCTCGGTGGTGGTGACGTCGTTGCTGGTCCCGTTCGCCACCGCCTGGTTCGCCGCCCGGGCCAGGGCGAAGGAGGAACGCGTGGCCGAGGAGGCGAAACCGTGAGCGACCGGCTCGTGATCGTCGCCGACGACCTCACCGGCGCGGCCGACGCCGCGGCCGCCTACGGGCCGTCCGCCGGCGTCACGGTGTCGCTCGACGCGTCGGCCCCGTTGCCGGACGCCGAGATCGTCGCCGTCGACACCGACAGCAGGCATCGCGGCCCCGCGTTCGCGGCCGCGGCCGTGACCGCCGCGGTGCGCGCCGCGGCCGCCGCCGGCATCCCGGTGTACAAGAAGATCGACTCGACGCTGCGCGGCAACATCGCCGCCGAGGTCGGTGCGGCGCTGCGCGAACTCTCCGCGACCGCGCTGCTCGCGCCCGCGTTCCCGGGCACGGGCCGGACCGTGACCGGTGGCATCCTGCGGGTCAACGGCGAGTCGCTCGGCGACTTGCGCAAGCTGTTCCACGAAAGCGGTTTGCGCACCGCGCTGATCCCGCTCGAGACAGTCCGTCGTGGACCGTCCGAAGTGGTCGCCGCCTATCGCGCCGCGGACGCCGACGTGATCTGCGCCGACGCGGAAACCGAGCACGACCTGGCGGTGCTGGCCGCCGCCGGGGCGGCGCTCGGGCCGGACGTCCTGCTCGTCGGCTCGGCCGGACTGACCCGGGTGGCGGCCCGCTCTCGCGGCACCGGCGCCCGGGCGTTCCCGCCGCCGGCGCCGGGTTCCGTGCTCACCGTGCTCGGCAGCTACTCGGGGCCGGCCCGCGAGCAGCGAGCCGCGCTGATGGCCTCCGGTGAGGTCACCGCGGTCGCGGTCGCGGTCGCGGCGCCGTTCGGTCCGCCGCAACAGGACCGCGCGCTCGCCCAGCTGTCCCATGCGGACGCGGACCTGCTGCTCGTGCCCGATCCCGCCGCGGCCGTCGAGCGCCGCAACGCCGCCGCCGTGGCCGCCGCGCTCGCCGCCGTCGCGGGCCGGTATCTCGCCGCGCACCGGGAAACGTTGGCAGGCCTCGTGCTCACCGGCGGCGAGACCGCCCGGGCCGTGCTGCTCGCCGCGGGCGTCACCCGGTTCGAGGTGCTGGGCGAGGTCGAGCCCGGCGTGGTCCGCGCCCGGGTGCCCGGGCTCGGCGGCCTGCCGCTGATCACCAAGGCGGGCGCGTTCGGCGAGCCGGGCACGCTCGACCGCGCTCGCCGCACGCTGCACCTGCCGGCCGCGCACGCCGCGGCCGCGCGCTGACGAAGGAGGAAGGACTTTCCATGGCACGTCCCATCGTCGCCATCACCATGGGGGACGCCGCGGGCGTCGGCCCGGAGGTCGTGGTCAAGGCACTGGCCGAGGAGCAGCTCTACGCCTCGTGCCGCCCGCTCGTCGTGGGCGACGCCGCGCGGCTGCGCAAGGCCGTCGAGATCACCGGCGTCGCGCTGACGGTCGAGGCCGTCGGGTCGCCGGAGGAGGGCGGGTACCGGGCGGGCGTGATCGACTGCCTGGACCTGGGCGTGATCCCCGAAGACCTGCCCTTCGGCACGTTGTCGCCGGTCGCGGGCGACGGGGCGTACCGGTTCGTCAAGGTCGCCACCGAACTCGCCGTCGCGGGCCGGGTGCAGGCGATCTGCACGGCACCGCTGAACAAGGAGGCGCTGCACGCGGCCGGGCACAAGTACCCGGGGCACACCGAGTTGCTCGCCGCGCTCACCGGCACGCCCGAGGTGTCGATGATGCTCGCCGCGCCGAAACTGCGCGTCGTGCACGTGACGACCCACATCGGGCTGGTGGACGCGGTCGCCAGGATCGAGCCCGGCCTGGTCGCGCGCACCATCCGGCGCGGGGACGAGACGCTGCGCAAGTCCGGCGTCGCGCGCCCGCGCATCGCGGTGTGCGGGATCAACCCGCACGCCGGCGAGAACGGGCTGTTCGGGCACGGTGAGGAGGAGGAGAAGGTCGCGCCCGCGGTCGAGGAGTGCCGGGCCGAGGGGATCGACGTCACCGGGCCGCTGCCGGCGGACACGGTGTTCTTCCGCGCCGTGCGCGGGGACTTCGACCTGGTGGTCGCGATGTACCACGACCAGGGGCACGGCCCGGTGAAGGTGCTGGGGCTCGACGCCGGGGTGAACATTACGATCGGCCTGCCGGTGATCCGCACCAGCGTGGACCACGGCACGGCGTTCGACATCGCGGGCACCGGAAAGGCCGATGCGGCCAGCATGCTGGAGGCGCTGCGGCAGGCGGTCGAGCTGGCGCCGGAGGCGAAGGAGGAGCAGGCGTCGTGAACGCGAGCACGCGGCGAGCCGCGATCCGGGACCTGCTGCGGACGAGGCCGGTCGGGGTCGACGAGCTCGCCGTGCGCTTCGACGTGACCGCGTCGACCATCCGCCGTGATCTCGCCATGCTCACCGAGGCCGGCGAGATCGTGCGCACCTACGGCGGCGCACTCGCCCCCGGCGGCGACGAACAACCGTTGCACGAGCGCGAAACGATGGCCGGCGTCGAGAAGGCGGCCATCGCGCGCGAAGCCGAGAAGCACATCGAACCGGGACAGCTGCTGTTCTTCGACGCGGGCACGACGGTCGGGGCGCTGGCTGCGCGGCTGACCGGCTGGCGCGGGATCAGCGTCGCCTCGACGGGCCTGACCACGATCAACGCGCTTGCCGACGCGGAGGGCGTGGAGCTCATCGCGCTCGGCGGCGTGGTGCGGCACATCAGCCAGGGGACGGTGGGGCCACTGACGGAGCTCGCCCTGACGCGGCTGACCGCCGACGCGGTGTACCTGAGCGGCGACGGCGTGACCGCGGAGCGCGGCGTGTGCGAGGCGAGCGCCGAGCAGGCTGCCGTGAAGCGGCGGCTGATCGAGCAGGCCGCGGCGGTCTTCGTCCTCGCCGACGCGAGCAAGCTCGGCCGAGCCGGCTCGCACTGGTGGACGCCGCTGCCCGCGCGATGGACGCTGATCACCGACGCGTCGGCGACCGAGCAGCAGCTCGCGCCGTTCCACGCCCTCCCCGGCGTGACGGTCGTCGTGGCTGAGGGGTAGCGGCGAGGCCGGGGCGAGCGGTAGCGGGGGAGGGCTGGGGCGAGGCAAGCGCGGCAGGCCGGGGCTGTGCAGCCCGATCGCCCGGGTGGCGACGCGCCACTGCCCGTCCGCCACCTGCGGCTGGTCCGGCTGCTGCGGGTGCCTGCCCGCGGTCGGTCTCCCGTTGCTCGCTTGGCGAGTGGCGTTGCTTTGCGCCTCACGGCGGCTGGTCCCTCCGCCGTGGGTGCCGTGCCCGCGGTCTCCCGTTGCTCGTTTGGCGAGCGGCGTTGCTTTGCGCCTCACCGCGGTCGGTCCCGTCGCCAACCAGTGGCGTCCGTTGTGCGCCTGCCGAACGTTGCCGCTCCGCCACCACCCGCGGCTCGTCCCGTCGCCGCCGCCGCGCGGGTGTCGCGCAGCCCGAGCACCCGGCCGGCGAAACGCCGCCGCGCCCGCCGCCCGGGTGCCGCCCGCCGCTCCGCCACCCCCCGCGGCTCCTCCCGTCGCCGCCGCCGCGCGGGTGTCGCGCAGCCCGAGCACCCGGCCGGCGAAACGCCGCCGCGCCCGCCGCCCGGGTGCCGCCCGCCGCTCCGCCACCCCCCGCGGCTCGTCCCGCCGCCGTCCGGGTGCCGCCCGCCAGCGGTATCCCTTGCCCCAGGCGGACGCTGCTGCACCACCCGTCACGTGCGGCTCGTCCCGCGCCCCTGGCCCCCCTGCCGACGGCCGCGCCCCGTGCCCGTCTGGCGACCGCCGCGCCCTGGCCCCTGCCGACCGCCGCGGCCTGGCCCCTGCCGACGGCCGCGCCCCGTGCCCGTCTGGCGACCGCCGCGCCCTGGCCCCTGCCGACCGCCGCGGCCTGGCCCCTGCCGACCGCCGCGGCCCCACAGCTCGTCCCGCCGCCACCGCCTCATGCCTGCCATCCCCGGTCCCGCAAGCGCGGCCCCGCCCCGGCCCACGCCCGCACACACCCTCCGGGCGCCCGGCCCTCCCCGGCCGAGCCTTGCCTTCGGGCTAGCGACGGGTTACCTTACGCCTAACCAGCATTCACCTAACGAGCGAAGGTGCTCAGCGTGCAGACGACTAGCGAGACGAGTGCGGGCACGGTCTCCGGCTCGGCCTACACCCGCCGCGAACGCGGCATGATCATTACGGCCGCGGTGAGCGGTTGGGGCCTGGAGTACTTCGACCTCGTCATCCTGTCGCTGCTGGCGAGCAACGTCGCGAGCGACTTCCACGTCTCCACCGCGGCGGTCGGCGGGGTGTTCACCGCACAGCTCGCGGCGACGGCGGTCGGCGGTGTGCTGTTCGGCTGGCTCGCCGATCGTTACGGCCGCCGCCGGGTGCTGACCTGGACGATCTGGATCTTCGCGATCGGCACCGGGCTCGGCGCGCTCGCGCCGAACTTCGGGATCTTCGTGCTGCTGCGGATGGTCGCCGGCATCGGTATCGGCGGGGAATGGGCCACCGGCTTCTCGCTGCTCAACGAAGCGTGGTCGCCGAAGCGCCGCGGGTTGGCCGGCGGGGCGGTGCAGGCCGCGATCTGGCCGGCGTACGCGATCGGGATCTTCGTCGCCGGCGCGGTGCCGAGCTGGCGATGGGCCTTCGCGATCGGTGCGGTCCCGGCCCTGTTCGCCGTCGTCATCCGGTTCTTCTGCCCGGAATCCAAGCAGTGGCAGGAACTGCGCCGCGCCCGCGCGGCGGGCGAGCTGCCGCCGGACGACCGCCAGGACTCGATGCGCCGCCTGTTCCGCCGGGGCAACGTGCGGCTCGTCGTGCTCGGCACGTTGCTCGTCTTCGGCGCGCAGTACTCCTACTACGTCTACTCGTCCTGGATGCCGACCTTCCTCAAGACGGGCCTGCACCTCGGCGCGAGCGGCACACAAACCGTGCTCTACGTCAGCGCCGGCATCTCGCTGGTGTCCTACCTGGCCGCCGGCGCGCTGGGCGACCGCTGGGGCCGGAAGCGCTCGCTGCTCGCCTTCGCCGCCGTGCAACTCGTGGCGTTCGTCGCCTTCGCGGTCTTCATCGCCGCGCACGCTTCGGTCGGTGCGGTGATCATCGCGTACTACGTGATTTCGTTCGGACTGGGCTATTTCGCCATCTTCGGCGCGTGGTTCGGCGAATTGTTTGCCACGCCGATCCGCGCCACCGGTTCGAGTTTCTGCTACTCCGTCGGGCGCGGCATCGCGAGCTTCGGCCCCGGGCTCGTCGGCTTGCTCGCGGCGAAATTCGGCCTGGGCGGCGGAATTTCCACCGGCCTGTTCGCCGTCGCGGCGATGATGGTCACCGCTCGTTTCCTCACCGACCGCTCCGGCCGCGCCATCACGGCCTCGGAATGAGTTAAGGATCCGTTTAGGAATGCAGCTCTGGAGGACCCTCGCCGACGAAACACTGGTCGCCGAGGCACGCGAATTCGCCCGAACCCACGTCGCCCCCGTCGCGGCCAAGCTCGACCGGGAAGATCTGTATCCGCTCGATCTCGTCCGCCTCACCTCGGACCACGGCTGGAACGCGATGACACTGCCGGCCACCTACGGCGGTGGCGGGCGGCCGATGACGGACCTGCTGGCGGTCATGGAAGAACTGTCGGTGCACAGCCCGATTCTCGGTATCTCGCTGATCACCATCTTCCAAAGTCAGAAGTGCATCGAGATGTACGGCCAAGAGTCGCTCAAGCGCCGTTACCTGCCGCACTACGCGGACGGGCTCCCCGCGTCCTTCGCGCTGACCGAGGACGGGCACGGCAGCGACATCCGTTACCTCGACACGAAAGCGCGCCCCAGCGACGGGGGCTGGGTGCTGTCCGGAGAAAAGGCGTTCATCACCTCGGGCGCGGCGGCCGAGCTGTTCGTGGTGCTCGCCGAGACCGAGCACGGCGTGTCGACCTTCGCGGTGCCGAAGGACGCCGCCGGGGTGTCGACCTACGAAGGTGAGCACGCCGAGACGTTCGGGCTCCGCAACGGGCCGCACGTGAACCTGGTGCTCGACGACGTCGAGGTCCCGGAAGACCACTTGATCGGCACCGAGGGCCGCGGGCTGAAGCAGGTGATGGTGACGCTGGCCAACTCTCGCACGCTGGCCGCGGGCATCAGCCTCGGTATCGCACGGGCGGCGTTCGAAGACGCCCTCGGCTACGTCAACGAGCGCACCGCGTTCGGCACCACCGTGCTCGACTTCCAGGGCATCCAGTGGTACTTCTCGCAGCTCGCGGCGGAGATCGACGCGGCACGACTGCTCACCTACGAGGCCGCCCGGGATCTCGACGCGGGCCGCGACATCGCACGATCGTCCTCCGAGGCGAAGATGCTGGCCGCGTCCCTCGCGACGCGCGTCGCGGCCACCGCGGTGCAGGTGTGCGGGGCGCACGGCACGCGCGAGTCGCAGCCGTTCGGGCGATATCTCCGGGATGCCAAGGCGTACGAGGTGGCGGGTGGCTCCGCCGAGGTCCTGAAGAACACCGTGGCCAAGACCCTGGTCAAGGCCGTCCGGGCGAAGGAGGATTGATGTTCGCCGCCACCTTGCAGCGACGGTGCGAGGCGTCGGGGGACGCGCCGTTCGTGCTCCACGGTGACCGGACGGTGACCTGGCGCGAGCTGTTGGAGGTCGTCTCGCGGACCGCGACGCTGCTGCACCGCAACGGCGTCCGCCACGGCGACCGGGTGTTGCTGGCCTGCGGCAACAACCCCAACTTCCTGTACCTGTGGTTCGCGTTGCGCTGGGCGGGTGCCACCTGCGTGCCGCTGCACAACCAGTCCACCCCCGAGCACGTGCGCCGGATCGTCGCGGACGCGGGCATCACGTTCGCGACCGGCGACGCGGAGGCGCTGGCGCGGCTGCGGGAAGGCGAGGCGTGGGCCGGCGCGGGGCACGGCTTCGCCGACGCCGAGGAGCTCGAGAAGTCCGTCGTGGACTTGCCGCCGCTGCCCCGGGCGGACGCCGAGCCCGGCGACGAGTGCAGCCTGCTCTACACCTCGGGCACCACCGGACCGCCGAAGGGCGCGGTGATCTCCGACAACGCGTTCGTCGCCGGCGGCCGGGAGCTGGCCGAGGCCATCGGCATCACCGCCGAGGACCGGATCCTGCTCGCCCTGCCGTTGTTCCACACGAACCCGCAGGTCTACGGCGTGATGACGGCGATCGCGACCGGCTGCTCGCTGGTCCTGGTCGAGCGCTTCGAACCCGCGCGGTTCCTCGAGCAGGCGGTCCATTATGGAGCAACCGGCTTCACCTACGTCGGCACGATGCTCGCGATGCTCACCCGTGCGCTGCCCGAGCGGATCCCCGAACACCGGCTGCGGTTCTGCACGGGGGGCGGGGCGCCGATCGAGTTGTGGAACGTGATCGAGGACCACCTCGGCGTCGACGTGCACGAGCTGTACGGCATGACGGAGACCGGCGGCTGGGTGACCGCGAACCGCGCGGGGGAGCGGCGGCGCGGCACCTGCGGCACGGTCCGGCCGGACATGGAGCTCGCCGTGCTCGGTCCCGCCGATGAACCCGTGCCCGCCGGTGAGCCGGGGGAGATCTGCGTGCGCCCGTTGCGGCCCGCGGTGCTGTTCGACGGCTACCACGGCAAGGCGGAGCTGACCCTGCGGAAGTTCCGCAACCTCTGGTTCCACACCGGTGATCAGGGGTTTGTCGACGAGAACGGCTACCTGCACTTCCTGGGACGGCTCGACGACATGATCCGCCGGGGCGGCGAGAACATCCGCCCGGCCGACGTCGAAGCCGTCCTCGCGGAACACCCGGCGGTCGAGGAGGTCGCCGTGGTGGGGGTGCCGGACGAGGTGATGGGCCAGGAGGTGCGGGCGGTCGTGGTGACGAACGGCGACTTCGACCCGTGGGCGCTCGCCGAGTTCCTCACCGGGCGGTTGCCGAAGCTGGCCTGGCCGCGCTATGTCAGCGTGCGCGACGCGCTGCCGAAGACGGCGACGCAGAAGATCCAGGCCGCGCGCCTGCGCGTGCTCGAAGCCGGCGACATCGATCTGCGGGAGGCGCGACGGTGAGTGGTGGCGTGCGATGGGAAAGCACCGGCGGCGTCGCGCTCGTGACGCTGGACAACCCGGGGCGGCGCAACGCGATCGACGCGGCGCTGGCCGCCGGGTTGGCCGACGCGTGCGACGCGATCGACGCGGACGCGACGATCGGCGCCGCCGTGCTCCGGGGCGCGGAAGGCTACTTCTGTTCCGGTGGCGACCGCGACGAACTCGCCGAGATTTCGGCTGCCCCCGTTTCGGACGCCGGGATGTCGGCCACCCAGCGCATCTACGACGCGTTCCTGCGCGTAGGCCGGCTGCTCGTGCCGACGATCGCGGCGGTACGCGGCGGCGCGGTCGGCGCCGGGGTCAACCTCGCACTCGCGGCCGATGTCCGGGTGGTCGCGGACGACGCCGTCCTCGCCTCGGGTTTCACCAGGCTCGGCGTGCATCCGGGCGGTGGCCACTTCGCGTTGCTGAACCGCTTCGCCGGACCACAGGCAGCGGCCGCGCTGGGTGTGTTCGGCGAGACCGTGGACGGGGCGTCCGCGGTGCGGCTCGGGCTGGCCTACGACAGCGTCCCCGACGACCAGGTGGAGGACCGCGCCCTGGCCTTGGCCCAGGTGGCGGGCAAGGATCCGGCATTGGCGCGCGCGACGATCAAGAGCCTGCGCACCGAGGCCGGGCCGCCCGCGGTCAGCTGGCCGGCCGCCGTCGCGCTGGAGCAGAGCGTGCAGCCGTGGTCGTTCGCGCGCAAGGGCGGTCCGGGCTGGTCGGCGCGCGGCGAACGCGGCGACGGCCGCTCCCGCTAGCCGGCCAGCTCGGGCGCCGTCAACGCGGCCAGCGCCAGGCCGGCGGTCCATTCCGCCAAGCGCGGCGCGCCGGCGAACCGGGACGACCGGGCCACCGCGTGGATCAGTTCCATCACCGACCTGCTCGCGGTCTGGGCGACCTGCTCGGACAGCTCGGGGCGCAGCGCGCGCACGGCCCGCACCCAGTAGTCCAGGTAGCGCTGCCGGTCCTGGCGAACCTGGCGGCCCAGCTCGCGCGGGATGTGGTGCGCCTCGGTCATCCACACCGAGATCCGGTCGCGGTCGGCCAGCGCCGTGCGCACGTGCGCGCTGACCAGCAGCTCCAGCACCTTCGCCGGGTCGTCGCCGGTGGCCAGCGCGCGGGCGCCGCACCAGCACAGCTCGTCGGCCGTCTCCTCGATGAGTGCGGTGAGGAGCGCCGCCTTGCTGGGGTAGTGGCTGTAGAGGGACGGGCCCGCGATGCCGATCGCGTGGCCGATGTCGTCGATGCCGACCGCGTGGTACCCGCGCGTGCGGAACAGTCGGGCCGCCCCGGCGAGGATCTCTGCCCGGCGGCCGGTAGCCGCTTCGTGGGCCCGTTCGACGGCGCCGAGCTCGAGCAGCTCCGGCGGTGGCGGCGGCGCCAGGAGCGTGGCGAGCACCAGGGTCTCGAGGGTGGGCGCCTGCGCCCGGAGGCGTCTGCGTGGCAGCACGGGGACGCAGTTGAGCAGGCCGAGCGCGGCGCGGATGCGGAACTCGCTCTGCCCGGCGTCGAGTTCGGGGCGTACTTCGCGCAGCACGCGGCTCCACAGCCCGACGCCCTCGACGCGCACGGCGATCAGCTCGTCGCGCACCTCGGCCGGCAGGTGGTGGGCCTCCTGGTGCCACAGGCCGACGACATCGGGGCGCTCCAGCACCACGGCCACCACCGTGGTGGTGAGCCGCCGCAGCACTGTTTCCGGGTCGCCGCCCTCGGCGAGGGCGAGCATCTCGCGGTCGCGCCAGGTGAGCACCATCTCCCGGATCGGCTCGGAGAGCAGGACCTTCTTGCCGGGGAAGTGCTTGTACACCGCGGACGCGGTGATGCCCACCTGGTCGGCCACGTCGGCCACGGAGACCCCGCCGAACCCACGCTCGCGGAACAGCCGCGCGGAGGCAGCGAGCAGGTCGGCGCGGCGGCCGGCCGACCGAGTACCCACCTGACCTCCAAGACGTGCGGAACACCCCGACTCTACCGCCACGATGACGTGGCGCCGAGAATCGGGGAGCGACGCGGTCTCAGTTCTCAAAGGACAGTCGTGGCCCGGGTTCGGTGTCTTGTCTGCGGTGGACTTGTTTCGGGTGCCGGTCGCCCCGTCGGCGGTGACGGCAGGCAACTGCTCCTGGGAGCCGGGGTACCGGTTGACGAGCGCCCACGCCTGCCGAGGCGGGGATGTCCCGTACCCCGGCGCCGTCGTAGCCGAGCTTCGACAAGGCCGCGATCGCCGGATTCAGGACGCGGCGCGGATGTCCGCCGAGATTCGGCCCCTCGGCGCGAATCTGGCTTCACCGAAAATTGGCCCCCACCTACGACCGGGTCCCCAGACGCCTTCTGTACGTCATACCGCCGTTGCCTCTGGGACCACGGGCTCACGGGACTTCGCCCGACGCAGGATGGCCAGCACGTCCCGCGGGGCTAGCCGCCGCCTTCACACTGTTTGGGTGGAGCAAGTCTGGAGCAGGCCTGGGCGCGCAGGAGCAGGAGCGAAAGCGGAGCGGCGGATGGTCGCGTGGTGCGTTGAACCGTCCTCAACGGGCCGCAACCGTCCCACGATGTGCAGGGCATTCTCTGTTCCCACTGGTCGGTGGCTTACCCGGGCGACACTGGGGGAGAGGTACTTGCCGTGGGCTTCGCCGCGTGCCGGCGGGGGCGGCGCGCTGGGCGATCACGTCGGTGGTGGGGCCGTCCGGCGTGGGCAGCTCGGCGCTGCTGAAGATCCTCGCGTGCCGGTGAGTGTCAGGTGTCGAACACGGGGGACGGCGCGGGCGACGTCCCCCGTGAACAGCGCCGGCAGAGCGCTCCAGTAGTGCACATGGGCGTTCAGCCCGGAGCCGTCCAGCGCGGCAGCGAGAGCACCGAACTCAGCCGGGCATTCTCGGCCCTCTTGGGCGTCACCGTGAAGAGCGGGCCGAGTGGTTGTTGGTGGATCCGCGCATTCGTTCTTAGCCAGATCAGACCGGTCGCGTCACGACTCCGGCGACGTCGGCGGGCAGGGCGGGGTCGAACGTCGCAAGGGCGAGCTGCAGCGTCGAGTAGTACCCGATGAGCCAGACGAGCTCGGCGAGCCCGGCGGCTCCCACCACGCGCACTGTCTCGGCGTACTCCTCGTCGTCGAGTCGCCCCTGTGCGAGCAGTGCCTCTGTGGCGCGCCACACGCACGCGTCCGTCGCATCGAGCCCGCCCGGCTCGTGGCGCTGCTGGATCGCCCTCAGCTGGGCGTCCGTCAGGCCCGCGTCGCGCCCGGCATTGACGTGCGCGAACCATTCGAAATCGGAGCCGCGGTGCACGGCGACGGTCAGGATCGCGAGTTCTCGCGTGCGCGGGGCGAACGCTCCCGAGAATCGCAGCGCCGCGCCGACGGATTGCACGGCATCGCCGATTTCGGGGGCGATCGTCATGAGCGCGAACGGCCCGAGGAGCCGGCCCGCTTCGTCGACGACGGGCACGAGTCCGGCCTGATGTTTGCGCGGTCCGTCCACGATCGCGGCATAGAGTGCGCGCTGCCGGGGGGAGAACTCATCGGGCAGCGGTGCCGTGTACCGGCTCATGCCACCTCCCGGACGGCCGAGCACGCGACGCCCTCGGCAATGGCGGCGCGCAGCGCCGGGAGCGACTGCTCCAGTGCGGCGCGTCCCGTCCCGGATTCGTACACGTACCCGTCGGGACGTACGAGCACCCAGGTGGCTCCGGCCCTCGCCAGCCAGTCGGCGAATCGCGGCTTCTCCTCGGCGAACGACGGGGTCGGCTCCCCGACGGCGACCCCGATGACCGCGCTACGGACCCCGACCAGGGCACACGTCTCCTCGGCCTCAGGAGAAAGGCCTTCGACGTCCGCGGGATCTGTCGTCAGCAGCTGGAATCCCGGACCGAGCACGTCGTCGAGCATCCGGCTGCGGTCGCCGTCCCACACCCGCGGCTGCACGGCGAGCGTCCCGGCGAGCGGGCCGGGGACGACGAACGCCTCCACGGGCGGGCGGAAGGGCGGCGGAGTTTCCGTCTGCGCGGCGAGGATCCGGTCGCGCTCGGCTGCCTTGGCCGGATCCGTCTCGCACACCATCTGGCCGATCCGCACCGACTCGGCGATGTACTTCGTGACGTGCGGGCGGCGGCTGAGCGTGTAGTTCTCGAGGAATGGCACGGGCGCAACGTCGCGCAGCACGAGATCGAGCATCCAGCTCAGCGTGATCGCGTCGCGCAGGCCGCTGACCATGCCCTGCCCCATGAACGGCGGCATCAGGTGCGCGGCGTCGCCGGCGAGCAGCACGCCCCCGGTACCGAAGGTCTCGGCCACGAGCGAGCGGAACGTGTACAGCGCGGATCGCCGCAGGACAGCCGATCCGGGGTCGACCCACCGGCTGAGTTTGGCCCACACCCGCTCGGGGTTCACCGCTTCGCCGGCGTCGACGCCGTCCAGCACCATGAACTCCCAGCGGTAGTGCCGGCCGCCGAGCCAGGCCATGTGGCGCGGCTGCGCCGGATCCAGCACCTGCCCGGTGTCCGGCACGTCCAGCGGAGGGCACCCCTCCTTGAGCTCGACGTCGTTGACCACCCACGTGGCCTCGAACCCGAGGTCTTCCCGGGGAATCCCCAGGCACTCCCGGACGAGGCTGTTCGCTCCGTCCGCGCCGATCACGAACCGGGCGGTCACGCGCTCGCCCGAGTCCAAGCTCACCGTGACGACCTCGCCGTCGTCGACGACGCCGGTCACCGCCATGCCCTGGCGAACCGTGACACCGGGCAGCGCCTTCGCCGCGGCGTCGAAGATGTGCTCGACGTCCGGCTGGTAGAAGTGGTACGACGCTTCCCAGCCCGTCGGTGTCTCCCAGCCGCGCGGCAGATCCGACAGCACACTGAGGTCCCCGCGCAGGAGCAGGTACTCCCTCGCCGGCGTGATCGCGGCGTCGATCTCGTCGGCGATGCCCATCGCCTGCAGGATCCGCATCGCCTCGTAGTCGAGATGACAGGCGCGAGGCAGCGGGTAGAGCTCGCGCTGGCGGTCGAACACCGCCGTCTTCCAGCCCCGTCGGCCGAGCAAGATCGCGAGCGCCTGCCCGACGGGGCCGTACCCGGCGATCGCGACGTCGAAGTCCGTGGTCACGGCAGCTCCCTCAGCGGAACGGGATCGGATCCGGACTCGCGACGATCGTCGACCGGAGCGAGCCGAGCCCCTCGATCGCGGCGACGACCTCGTCCCCGGGTTGCAGGAACGGGAAACGGCCGGCGCCGTGCGCCTGGCTCAGCTCGTTGATGCAGCCGGTGCCGCACGTGCCCGAGCCGATCACGTCACCGGGGCGCACCTCGGTGCCGCGGCTGGCGTAGGAGACCATTTCGCCGAACGAGAAGTGCACGTCCGACCAGTTCGCGCGCGAATACTCCACGCCGTTCACGGTGCAGGTCATCGTCCGGTCGAAGCCCGTGGCGGTGCGGTGCGGCTCCAGCTCGTCCTTCGTGACGAACCACGGCCCGAGCGACGTCGCGGTGTCCTTGCCCTTGACCGGACCCATCGACAGCGTCATTTCGCGGCGCTGGACGTCACGACCGCTCCAGTCGTTGAGGATCGCGTACCCGGCCACGGCGTCCTCGCCCTCCTCGGCGGTCAGGTCCGAGCCGCCCTTGCCCAGCACGGCCGCGACCTCCAGCTCGAAGTCGAAGGCCGTGGACCCGGGCGTCATCCGCACGTCGCCCTCGCCCCGGAAGGCGTACGGGTTCGAGAAGTAGAAGACGGGGATCTCGTACCAGAGCGGGTCCATCTCGAGGCCGCGCCACTTGCGGCCGGCGCGGACGTGCTGCTCGAACGCGTAGAAGTCCCGGAACGTCGGCGGGGTCGCGATGGGCGAAAGGTTCACGACCGTCGCGGGATCGACCGTCTCGCCCCGCTCGATCGCCGCGCCGCCCGCCTCGAGCAGCGCGTCCACACCGGACTCCAGCAGCGGCAGCAGGTCGGTGTGCCCCGCGACGACGTGGTAGGCGTCGCCGTCGACCACACCGAGCCGGGGTGCGTTGTCCCGCCCGGCGAATCGCACGAACTTCATGAATGTCTCCTTGTCGGTGCGCTGCGGTCAGCGCTTGGTCGTCGGCGCCAGGCCGTGGTCGCGGAAGCCGTCCGGCAGGAAGCCGCTGTGGGTGCTCCACTCGTTCCACCAGACCTTGCCGTCCGGCCACTCCGCCGGTGGCCGGTCGTCGTCGTAGATGTGCTCCATGTCCGTGTAGAGCTCGACGACGTTGCCCGAGTGCTCCAGGTAGTACGCGGCGAGGTTCTGGCCCGCGCCGTGGCGCACCGGTGCCCACAGCAGCTCGCGCCCGTGTGCGTGCAGCCGGTCCCCGAGCTTGGCGAGATCGACGAAGCTCTGCGTTTCCCACGCGTGGTGGTGCAGCGTGCCTCGCCCGCCGAGCACGGCGATCCCGTGGTGCTCGCTGCTGCACCGGAGGAAGTAGCCGAGCGAGCCGCCCGTGCCGATCACGTCCGAGACCCGGAAGTCGAGCACGCCGGTGAGAAAGCCGACCATGCGCCGGTGGTCTTGCGGGTGGAAGTTGAAGTGTCCGTACCGCTTCGGCCCGAAACCGGATGGCTGGACCGGGTTCCCCCCGGGCCGGACCACGACCTCGAACGCGAAGTTCTCCGGTCCGAGGAAGGAAAAGCCGTCCTCCGCGCCGGGCTGGCTCGGCGAGGTCGCGAGGATCGGCAGCCCCTCGTGCTCGATGCGCTTGCGCACCTCGTGCAGCGCGTCGAGGGTCGGTGCCACCAGCCCCAGCAGATCGAGGCCGTCGACGTCCGCGGCGAAGTACGTCAGTTCGGGACGGTCGCCGGCCGCGGCCAGGTGCACGCGTTCGCCGTCGCGTCCGACCTCCTTCAGGCCGAGAATGCCGACAGCGTCCCGGACGGACGTCTCGATGTCCGAGGTCCGGATGGTCACCGAACCCATGTCGGAGATGACACCCCAGCTCATGCGAGCCTCCACAGCAGGTTGAGCGCGATGGTCGAATGCCCGGCGGCGCCGGGCACGAAGGTCTTGTTCAGCTCCGCGACGGCGCGCTCGGGCGCTCGGTCTGGGCGCGGACGGCGCGGGCGCGTCCGCGGAGCGGGCTGACCGACTGTTCCGCTTCGTTCTCCGGGCCGAGGCCGATCCCGCTGCGGTCCTTGAGAAGCAGAATCGCCAGGGTCGACAGGCCGACCATCACGATGAGGTAGATCGTGACCGACGACGTGGTACCGGTCGCCTGCACGAGCGCGGTCGCGATGGTCGGCGCGAAGGCGCCGCCGGCGATGGCGCCGATGGCGTACGCGATCGAAGCCCCGGAGAGGCGCACCGAGGTGGGGAACATTTCCGCGAGCAACGCGGCGAGCGGGCCGTTCGCGAGGCCGAGACCGACGGTCAGGAACGCCAGCCCGAGGAACAGCAGGCCCACGTTGCCGGTGTTGACCAGGGGGAACATCGCGAGCACGGCGACGAACAGCAGCCCCCACGCCAGGAAGAAGGTCCGGCGGCGGCCGATCCGGTCGGAGAGCAGGCCACCGACGAGCGTGAAGACAAGCCAGGTCACCGCCGACCCCGTCACGGCCCACAGGACCTCCCCGGTGGGCAGGCGGAGGGGGCCGGTGGGATCCGTGGCGTAGCGCTGGATGTAGCCGCCCGTGGTCATGTAGCCGACCGCCTGACTGGCCACCGGCACGAAGCCGGCGACGATCAGGAGCAGCGGGTGTTTGCGGAAGAGCGCGGCGATCGGCGCGTGCGGCCGCGCCTTGCGTTCGACGAGCGCCTCGAAGACCGGGCTCTCCTCGACCCGGCGGCGGATGTAGACGCCGGCGACGATGAGGACGACCGACAGGAGGAACGGCACCCGCCAGCCCCACTCGAGGAAGGCCTCGCCGGGCGCGATCCGGGTCATGAGCGCCAGCACACCGGAGGACAGCAGCAGCCCGATCGGCACGCCGACCTGCGGAAACGCGCCGAAGAGCCCGCGTCGCCGCGGCGGCGCGTGCTCGACGGCCAACAGCGCGGCTCCGCCCCACTCCCCGCCCGCCGAGATCCCCTGCAGCACCCGCAGCACGACGAGCAGGACCGGCGCGGCGATACCGATGTCGGCGTGCGTCGGCAGGACACCGATCAGGGTCGTCGACACACCCATCATCACCAGGGTGACCAGCAGGACGAGCTTCCGGCCGTACCGGTCGCCGAGGTGCCCGGCGAGGAACGCGCCGAGCGGGCGGAACAGGAAGCTGAGGCCCACGGTCAGGAACGCGAGGATCGTGCCGAACCCCCGTCCCGCCGGGGCGAAGAAGAGTTCCGCGAACACGATCCCGGCCGCCGCCGCGTAGAGGAAGAAGTCGTACCACTCGATCGCGGTGCCCACGATCGTCGCGAGGACGACCCGGCGTCGATGAGCCGGTGAGGTGCGCGAGTCCGGGGGCGGCGGGTACTGGCTCGTCTCGGTCACTGCGATGACTCCTTTGTCGTCGCGCGCGGCTTCGCGCGTGTGGTCGCGTCGATCGACGACGCATGAACCGCTGCGTTCTGATAGGCAGAACAGATTTCGATAGGCGGAATCGCTGTTGGCAGGCTAGGCGGCGTTGCCGCGAACCCGCAAGACCTGTTTTTCGGCGGATCGTGTGCTAGCTTGCAGAACCGAGTCTGCTGTGCGGAACATCAGCCGCCAGAACCCTCCAACCCCCCCCAGGCAGGTGTGACAGACGTGACGACGCAGTCGAAACGGACCGAGGTGCAGCTCGACGACCTCTTCCCGAGTTCGCCGACCGAAGCGATCACCGAGACCGACGCGGAACTCGAACGGGTCGTCGACGGCGCGGAACTGCCCGTGCTGCTGGCATCGATCGCCGCGGCGACGGGTGACCTGTCCTGGCTCGGCGTCGGGCTCGAGCCTCCGCACCCACCGGCCGACCTGACGCCGTGCCCGCACGGCGGGATGACCGAGGATCAGCAGGCCCAGGCGCGGAAGCTCGCCCTGGCCGGGCTCCGCGAACTCGCCGAACGCCGGATCACGACGGTCTCCGTCCTGCCGCCCGAGCACGTCGACGCGATCCTGGGTTACCTCACCGGCGGGCGCGAGGAATGGCACCCCTCGCTGAAGCACGAACTGAACCTCGCGCCGGACAAGGGCGGCGCACCCGATTGGCGGTTCGCGGACCTGGCCGGGGATCGCGACTACTCGGTGCTCATCGTCGGCGCGGGCGTGGGCGGCATCGCCGCGGCGCACCGCTTCTCGCAGGCCGGTGTGCCGATCACCGTGGTCGAGAGCGCCGCGGAACTCGGGGGCACGTGGGCGAAGAACCGCTACCCGGGTGTCCGGCTCGACACCCCGACATTCGGGTACTCGTACTCGTTCGCGCAGCGGGGCGACTGGCCGCACCAGTTCGCCGAGGGACACGAGATCCTGGAGTACCTGCGGGACGTGGCCGTTCGCGCCGGTTTGACGGACAAGATCGAGTTTTCCACGACGCTCGTGCGCGCGCGGTGGAGCGACGCGGACGGGCGGTGGCACGTGACCACCCGCGACTCCGCCGGCGTGGAACGCGAACGGACCTTCTCCGCGATAGTCAGCGCGGTCGGCCAGCTCGACCGGCCGAACATCCCCGACTTCGCGGGCGCCGAGGACTTCCGCGGGGTCACGATGCACACCCAGGAGTGGCGGGACGACGTCGACTGGACCGGGGCCCGCGTCGCCGTCATCGGGACGGGGGCGAGCGCGTACCAGATCGTGCCGGCCGCGATCGCCGACGGCGTCGGCGAGCTCGTGCTCTTCCAGCGCAGCGCACCGTGGATGCTGCCCGCGCCGACCTACCACGACAAGGTCACCGAGGCGTTTTCCTGGCTGCGGCGCAAGGTGCCGCACTACGCGCAGTGGTACCGCCTGTGGGTCATCCTGCTCGGCATCCCCGGCCGCACGCATTCGGTGACGGCGGAGGAAGGCTGGCCGGGGGCGCCGTTGAGCGTGTCCGCCCGGAACCAGGCGGTGCGGGACGAACTCGTGCGGCGCCTGTCCGCCCAGCTCGAAGGCCGCCCGGATCTGCTCGCCCACGCGATTCCGGACTACCCGCCGGGGGCGAAGCGCATGCTGCGCGACAACGGGGTGTGGGCGGCCGCGCTGCGCTCGTCGCGCACCACCCTGGTGACCAGCGGCATCGACCACTTCACGCCACGGGGCATCGTCGACGGGGACGGCGTCGAGCACGTCGTGGACATCGTGGTGTTCGCGACCGGGTTCAAGCCGTCGGACTACCTCGAGGGCATCGAGGTCATCGGGCGCGGCGGGCTGGAGCTGCACGAGTACTGGGCGGGCGACGCACGCGCGCACGCCTGCGTGACGGTGCCGGGGTTCCCCAGCTTCTTCATGATCTACGGGCCGAACATCGGCGGTGTGTCGGCGGGGAGCCTGCACTTCATGCTGGAGCGCGCCGCGGAGTACGCCGTCAAGGCCGTGCGCCGGGTGCTCGAGGAAGGCGCGGCGGCGATCGACGTGCTCCCGGCCGCGCTCGACCGCTTCGTCGCGTGGGTCGACCGCGGCAACCGGCGGATGTCATGGGGGCAGCCGTATGTCCGCAGCTGGTACAAGAACAGCCACGGTCGCGTCTCGCAGATATGGCCGTACACCAACGCCGACTACTGGGACGTCACGGAGACCGTGCGCGACGAGGACCACGTCTTCCTCCGATGACGACGCACCGCCGCGGTGACGTTCTCTCGCCGACGCTGTGGATACCCTGGCTCAGCCGGCAGAGAAGGGACGCTCATGGATCAGGAACCAACCGCCGCGACCGAGGCGCGGTACGGGTACGCGATCGAGGCGGTGGAGAACGCCGCCAAGACACTGCTGATGCTGCGCACCCGTTCGACGATCCGGGCCGTCGACGTCTCGGCCGAGCTGGGCGTCGCCCGTTCCACCGCCCACCGCATGGTGTCGACGCTGGCGCAAGCGGGGCTTCTGCAGCGCAACCTCACCGACAAGACCTATACGGCCGGGCACGCTCTCGTCGAGCTCGGGATGGTCGTCGCCGATGCGGTCGACGTCCGTCCGGTCGTCCAGCCGCTGCTGACGCAGCTCGCGTTCGAAACGGGCGAGACCGCCCACTTCCTCGTCCGCGAGCAGGACGAGGTGCTCTTCACCTTGGTCGCGGAAGGCACCTACGTCATCCGCTCGGCCTCGCGCGTCGGCTCCCGGCTGCCCGCGCACACGACGTCGGCGGGGAAATGCCTGCTGGCCACGCTGACCTCCGAGGAGCTGAGCGCGCTCTACCCGCCGGGGCAGCCGCTGGAAGGTGGCACCGAGCGCGCCATCCGCGACCGCGGTCAACTGCTCGACGAGCTCGCGGAGGTCGCGGAAGCGGGGTGGGCGGTCAACCGGAGCGAGAGCGAGCCCGGCCTGTACGCGGTGAGCGTCGCCGTCCCGGGAAGGCGCGGGCGGGCGCTCGGCGCGATCACGATCTCCGGCCCCGCGGAGCGGCTCGAACCCCTGACGAAGCAGACGGTCGAGAAGCTGCGGTCCGCGGTGGCGGCCGTTCAGGTGCAACTCGCGGGCGCGCCGTGGCGGCACCCGGACGACTCCGGCACCCACCGCCGCACGAATTCATCCCCGGATACGGCGTAGCCGCCCGGCGGGCCCGGTCAGACCGACTTGGTCTCGCCACCGTCGACGCGAATGTTCTGACCGGTCAGGTACGCCGATTCCTCGCCGGCCAGGAAACGGACGACCCGCGCCGCCTCCGCGGTGCTCTGCGCCCGGCGCAGCGGGATGCCGCTCGTCCACTCCGCCGGGACCACGCTCGGGTCGTCCTTGGTCAGCCCGGTGAGCAGGTTGTTCATCCGGATGCCCCGGGGGCCGTATTCGTTGGCGTACAGCTTGGTGAACGAGGCCAGTGCCGCTCGCATCGTCACCGAGACCGGGAACATCGGACCGGGCTCGAAGACGCCGGCGGTGGAGATGTTCACGATCGCGCCGCCCCCGGAAGCGATCAGGTGGGGGGTCACCAGGCGGGCCATGCGCACGACGTTCATCAGGTAGAGGTCGGCGCCCTCGGACCACTGCTCGTCGGTGATCTCGAGCACCGGGCCGCGTGCCGCGTGACCGCTGCTGTTGACGACCGCGTCGACCCGGCCGTACCGCGAGACCGCGAGTTCGACGCAGGCCCGCAGATCCTCGACGCTGGTGTTCGAGCCGTCCACCCCGGCACCGCCCAGCGATTCGGCCAGGGCCCGGGCCCGGCCCGACGGCGACATCGCCACCACCCGGTAGCCGTTCCCGGCGAACTCCCGGACGCACGCCGCGCCGATCCCGGATCCGCCACCGACGACGATCGCGACCCGCTCGGCCGCGGACGAGGTGGGCTCAGGCATGCTCGTGCTCCTTCAGGCGGGCGGCGACCAGGAATTCGAGCGCGTCGGCGGACAGCTCGGCGTACCGGAGGAAGTCGATGTCGTCGCCGGCCGCCGCGGCGACGCGGAAGCCGTCGGTGAGCGCGCGGCCCATGACGGCCATGTCCACCGCCAGCTCCGCCAGGACCTCTTCCGGCACGCCCGGGTGGGAGGCCCGCACCCGGTCGGTGACGAGCTGGAACATCTCCTCGCGGATGGCGAGGTACCGCTGGCGGGCGAGGTTGTCCTCCAGGCGCCGCTCGAACGCGAAGACGAGGCCGATGCTCCAGAACGCCGCGGCCGGCTCGTCCAGGCTCGCCGAA
Source organism: Amycolatopsis thermophila (assembly GCF_030814215.1). Taxonomy (NCBI): domain Bacteria; kingdom Bacillati; phylum Actinomycetota; class Actinomycetes; order Pseudonocardiales; family Pseudonocardiaceae; genus Amycolatopsis; species Amycolatopsis thermophila. The sequence continues at coordinate 4,397,290 of NZ_JAUSUT010000001.1, forward strand.
GCCGCCGCCGACTCGCTGATGCTGCGCCGCAGCCGCTCACGCATGCCGCTGATGCCGGCGTCGGTCTGCTTCCAGACCTCGAAGCAGTAGTCGAGCAGCTCGACGAAGAGCTGCTCCTTGTTCTGGAAGTGCCAGTACACCGACCCGATCGGCAGACCAGCCGCGCGTGCGACGTCGGCCATGGTGGTGCCCTCGTACCCGGCCTTCACCACCTGCGAGAGCACGGCCTCGAGGATCGCCCGCTTCGACATCTCGGACGCCCGGTGGGTCCTTCGCCTCGTCGCCATCGATCCCCTTAGCAGCCGCTCGGACAGCCGTTCTACCAAATTCGGTTCACCCCTTGACAACTGAGGTCGGCATCAGTGACTGTAACGTCAATTCTAGAACCCTGATTCTAGGGACCGCCACCCGCCGGTGCGCGGCCCACCCCCGACCTGGCGGCCACGGCGACCACGCACGTCCGCCGATCCCGAGACAGAGAGGTCTCCATGAGGATCACCGACCACATCGCTCGAGAAAGAATGAGCGGCCTGCAGATCCGCGCCGTCGTCGTGGCGATCGGCCTGGTCGTGCTCGACGGCTACGACGTCTCGCTCACGTCGTTCTCCGCCCCCTACATCGAGAAGGGCTTCGGGGTCTCGAAAGCCGAGCTCGGCCTCGTCATGTCGGGCGCGCTGATCGGCATGCTCGTGGGCTCGATCGTCGTCGCGCCGCTCGCCGACCGCATCGGCCGGCGCAAGATGGGCGTCATCTCCACCCTGACGATCGCGATCGGCATGCTCATCGGCCCGTTCGCGACGCAGGAGACCGGCACCTGGCCGCTCGTCCTGAGCCGCATCGTCACCGGGATCGGCATCGGCGCCCTGGTGGCCGCGGTCGGCGTCATCCTCGCGGAGTACACCGCCAAGCGCGTGTACGCGCTGGTGATGGCGGTCTACGCCGCCGCCATCAACATCGGCGGGCTGCTGGGCTCGATGATCGTGGGCCCGATGCTCGGCGCGCACGGCTGGCGGTTCGGCTGGTGGGCCGGGTTCGCCCTGAGCCTGATCGCCGCGCTCGCCACGTTCGCCTTCCTCCCCGAATCACTGGCCTGGCTTTCGGAGGGCCGGCGCAAGGACTCCCTGCAGCGGCTCAACGCGCTGCTGACGAAGATGCACCGCCCCGCGCTCGACGCGCTCCCGGAGTCCGACTCGACCAGTGTCAAGGCGAAGGGCTCGCTGCGCACCGTGTTCACCGGCCGGACCGGCTTGTACACGCTGCTGATGGTCATCGGGTACTTCGCGTACATGCTCAGCTTCTACTTCATGACGAACTGGGCGCCGAGCACCGTCGCGTCCGCCAACCACCAGCCGGCCCTCGCCGCGCAGCTCGTCACGGCGTTCAGCGTCGGCGGCATCCTCGGCAACGTCCTTTTCGGCTTCCTCGGCGACAAGCTCAACGTCCGCCTCCTCACCCCGGTCTTCCTGGTACTGGCCACCGTCACCCTGTCGCTGTTCGGCTTCGCCGGCCCGGGGATGCCGACCGCCTGGTGGACCCTGTTCCTGGCCTCGTTCTTCGTCTGCGCGGGCACCGCCGCCTTCTACGCGATCGTCCCCGCGCTCTACCCGACGCTGGCCCGCTCGACCGGGTTCGGTGTCGTCATCGGCGTCGGCCGGTTCGGCGGCATCGCGGCGCCGATCGTCGGCGGGGCGGCCTTCGACGCGGGCATGGGGATGGGGGCGGCCTTCACCGTCTTCGCCTTGCCCATGCTCGTCGCCGGCCTCTGCGTCGTGGGCCTGCACCTGAGCCTGCGCCGCCGCTCCGCCGCACCGGACGTTCAGCTCGCCGCCACGTCCGCGTAGCCGCCGTCCAACACCTTCGAGAAAAGGAAACCGCACCATGCCGCTGGCTGTCGCCGCGCTCTCCCACGCGCCGTCCTTCGGCAACGTCGACCCGGGCGGGGAGACGTTCGCCGAGATCAACGCCGCCATCGACGAGGTCAGGGGGTTCGTCGCCGAGTACGGCCCCGACCTGGTCGTGGTGTTCGGGCCCGACCACTTCAACGGCCAGCTCTACTCGCTGATCACCCCGTGGGTGATCGGTGCGGTCGCCGAAGGCATCGGCGACTACGGCACCACCGCGGGGCCGCTCCCCGTCGACGGCGAAGCCGCCCGGGCCTTCCACACCGCAGTGCTGGGTGCGGGCATCGACATCGGCCGCAGCGAGCGGATGAAGGTCGATCACGGCGTGGTGCAGCCGCTCGACTTCGTGTTCGGCAAGGATTTCACGCAGTCGATCGTGCCGGTGTTCGTGAACGCGATCGGCCTACCGCTCTCCCCCCTGCGGCGGGTGCGCCTCATGGGCGAGGCGTTCGGCCGGGCCGCCCAGGAGATGGACAAGAAGGTGCTGTTCCTCGCCTCGGGCGGCATCTCCCACAGCCCGCCGATCCCGCGCTGGGAGGGTGCCCCCGACACGGTGCACGAGCGCCTGGTCAGCTATGCGCCCTCGCCCGAGGAACGGCACGAACGCGAGCAGCTGATCGTCAAGGGCATCCAGGCGATCGCCGACGGCAAGGCCCCGAGCGACCCGCTGAACGAGGAATGGGACACGCTCGTCCTCGACGTGCTCCGCTCCGGCGACCTCGCTCAGGCGGACGGCTGGGAGAACGGCTGGTTCCTGGCGGAGGGCGGCTCGGCCGCGCACGAGATGCGCAGCTGGATCGCCGCCTACGCGGCACTGTCCACGGCGGGCCCGTACCGCCTGGCCGTCGACCACTACTGGGCGGTCGAGAAGTGGGGCGCCGGCTTCGCGATCCAGGCGGCGGTGACCGCGTGAACCGCACCGGAACGAGACACCTCGCGACCTTCTGGGAGGAGATCGCGGACCTGGAGCACACGCTGCGGTACGTGGACGCGGGCGGCTACCGCACCCGGGTCCTCGACTTCACCGGAGCGGGCCCCGGGGCTCAGACGGTCATCCTCGCCAACGGCACCAGCGGCCACATCGAGGCGTGGACGCAGAACGTCCGCGCCTTCGCCGAGGCGGGCTTCCGGGTGGTCGGCTACGACTACCCCGGCCACGGCTACTCCTCGCCGGCGGACCATCCGCTGGAGATCCGCGACTACGAGGAGCACCTGCTCGCGCTGCTCGACGCACTGGAGCTGGAGCGCGTGCACCTCGCCGGCGAGTCGCTGGGCGGGTGGCTCGCGCTGAAGTTCGCGCCGAAGCACCCCGAGCGGCTGCACACGGTGATCCTTTCCGCGCCGGGCGGGCGGATGATCGCCGGACCGCGACTGGACAAGACGCAGTCGGTGAGCACCCAGGCGGTGCACGAACCGACCTTCGACAACGTGAAGAAGCGCCTGCAGGTCGTCATCCACGACCCGGAGAAGATCACCGACGAGCTCGTCCGCGTCCGCCGGGCGATCTACGCCCGGGACGGGTTCAGCATGGCGAACGTGACCGCGCTGCGGGAGCCGGAGCGGCGGTGGCGCAACCGCGTCACGGACGAAGACTTCGCCGCGATGCCGGTCCCGGCCCTGATGGTGTGGACCGACAACGAGCCGACCGGCGACGAAGCCGAGGGCGAGCGGCTGTGCGGATTGCTGCCGGACGGCGAGTACCTGCTGATCCGCGGGGCCGCGCACTGGCCGCAGTGGGAAGGCGCGGCGGAGTTCAACGCCGCGGCGGTCGCCTTCCTGAAGAAGCACGCGTGCGGAAAGGACCGCCGGTGAGCGTCACCCAGGAGACCATCGACCGGATCGCGCGCGAACTGTTCGAGGCGAAGCGCGACGTGTACACCGTGCCGTACGTGAGCCCGCGGCTCCCCGAGCGCGATCTCGACGCGGCGTACGCGATCTCCGCCGAGTTCGCCGCCCTCCGCGAGCGCGAGCTGGGTGTGCGGCGGGTGGGCCGCAAGGTCGGCCTGACCAACCCCCTCGTCCAGCAGCGCGTGGGTATCGACGAGCCCGACTACGGGATCATCCACGACGACATGGTGCACCCGTCGGGCGCGCACCTGCCGCTGTCGCGGTACAACCGGCTGCTGATCGAGGCCGAGGTCGCGTTCGCGCTGAAGAGCGACATCCTCGAGGCCTCCCGCGAGAGCGTCGAAGCCGCGATCGACTACGTGACGCCGGCGTTCGAGGTGGTCGACTTCCGCTACGGCGGCTCGGTCGGGCAGATCGTCGACACCATCGCGGACAACGCCGGCTGCAGCGGCATCGTGCTCGGCGAGGAGCGGCACCCGTACGGCGAGACCGACCTCACGAAGGTCGAGATGATCATCACCGGCGGCGGCGCGGAGATCACCCGGGGCGTCGGCAGCAATGTGCTGGGTGACCCGGTCAACGCGGTGATCTGGCTGGCCGGGACCGCGATCCGCATCGGCGAACCACTGCGGGCAGGCGAGCTGCTGCTGTCCGGGTCCATCGGCTACATCGAGCCGTGGCCCGCCGACGTCGAGTGCGTCGCCACCATCACCGGACTCGGTCGCGTGGTCGCGACCGCGGATGCGAAGGGCTGAACATGAGCGACTACCACCCCGTCGACGCGGCCACGCGCGTCGAGATCGAGCAGCTGATCGCGGAGATGCTGTACCGCCTCGACCACAACCGGGCGGACACCACCTGGGAGCTGTACACCGAGGACGGCGTCTCGGCCGGCCCACTGGGCGACATGGACCGCGAGGCCATGAAGGCCTGGGGTGCCCGGCGCGCCCAGCAGACCGACATCGTCAGCCGGCACTTCATCGGCGGGATCCGCCTCGTCCGGGACGGCGAGGAGGTCGACGGCACGGTGCAGTACCTGACCTTCCGCGACACCAACGAGCCGCCGACGCAGCCCGCGTCGGTCGGCGAGTTCCGCGAGCGGTACCGGAAGGTCGACGGGCAGTGGCGGTTCGCCCGCCGCGAGATCGTACCGATCTTCGGCGGCCAGGCAGCCGCCGCGCATGCCGCCCGGCTCGCCGGGCGAGAAGGGCCGGCGCAGTGAAGCGGGCAGCTCTCGGCGGCGGCAACCCCGTCCTGTACCACCAGTCGGTGCCGTCGTTCTCGATGCCGGAGTGGGCGGCGGCAGCCGGCTACGACGGGGTGGTCCTCGACCTCCAGCACGGCGAGCTGGGCCTGGAGGCGGCATGCGGGATCCTGCGCTCGCTGCCGCGGCAGAGCGCGTACTGCTACGCGCGGGTGGGCTCGCTCGATCCCGCGCCGGTCCTGCGGCTGCTCGACAGCGGGGCCCGCGGCATCATCGCGCCCGCGATCGAATCCCGGGCCGAGGCCGAGGCACTGGTCGCTGCGGTCGCCTACCCCCCGGTCGGCAACCGCAGCCTCGGCCCGTCCAGACCCGCGCTGTACCAAGGCGCCTCGTACACCGAGGCCGGCAATCTCGCCGTCTCCGCCATCGCCCAGATCGAGACGAAGACCGGCGTGGACCGTGCCGAGGAGATCGTGTCGACCCCGGGCCTGGACTCCGTCTACATCGGACCGGCCGACCTGGCCGTCTCCTACGGGCTGCCCGGGCGGGGCGACTGGGCGGACGGCCCCGTGCGCGCGGCGATCGCGCACGTGCGCGAGGTGACGGCCGCGCACGGCGTCACCCTCGGCATCTACTCGGGGCAGCCGGCGTACGCCGCCGGCCTGATCGCCGACGGCCTGGTCGACTACGCGGCCCTCGGCATCGACCTCGTCCTGCTGAACCGCGCGTTCGCCGACACCATCGCCGCGCTGGACTCGGCGCGATCTTCCGGGAGCACCGCATGAGCGAGACCACCGCCGACGTCCTCATCATCGGTGCGGGACCGGTCGGCCTCACCCTCGCGAACCTGGTGGGGCAGCAGGGCGTCGAAGTCCTCCTCGTCGAGAAGGGCGAGGAGCTGATCGACTACCCGCGGGCCGTCGGCATCGACGACGAGGCGCTGCGCGCGATGCAGACCGCCGGGCTCGTCGACGAGGTGCTCCCGCACACCATTCCGGACCAGAAGATCTACATGGTCAACGGGGACCGGATGATCCTGTCCGAAGTGGACCCGAGGACGCGCGAGTTCGGCTGGCCGCGCCGCAACGGCTTCGTGCAGCCGCTGGTCGACCAGGTGCTGCTCGCCGGCCTGGACCGCTTCCCGAACGCCACCGCGCGGTTCGGCACCGAAGTCACCGACCTCGCCGAAGACGCGGACGGCGTGGTGGCCACCCTCGCCGGCGGGGGGACTGTCCGCGCCCGGTACGCGGTCGCCGCCGACGGCGGGGCTTCGCCCACCCGCAAGCGCCTCGGCATCTCGTTCGAGGGCGAGACCCGGCCGACCGACGGCATCGTGATCGACGTGGCCAACGACCCGATCGGCACGCCCCACGCCGTCTTCGGCGGGGATCCGGCCCGCAGCTACGCCTCCATCGCGCTGCCGCACGGCATCCGGCGCTGGGAGTTCACCCTCTTCGAGGACGAGACCCCCGACCTCGTCGAGGACGACGCCTACGTCTTCGGGTTGCTGGCACCCCACGTACCGGACCCGGCCAAGCTCGACATCATCCGCCGCCGCGTGTACCGGCACCACGCCCGGATCGCCGGGCGGTTCCGCCACGGGCGGATCTTCCTCGCCGGTGACGCCGCCCACGTCATGCCGGTCGTCGGCGGCCAGGGCTGGAACTCGGGGATCCGTGACGCCTTCAACCTCGGCTGGAAGCTGGCCACCGTCCTCAAGGGCCTTTCGACCGACGCTCTGCTCGACACGTACGAGACCGAACGGCGGGGCCACGTCACGCAGATGGTGGCCGTCTCCCTCGGGATGGCGAAGGACATGACCGACCACGATCCCGAGAAGGCCGCGGAGCGCGACCGGATCGCCGCCAACCGCACCCCGGAGGAGCGGGAGGCCCTGAAGCGGCAGGCGTTCAAGCCCCAGCCGAAGTTCGACCAGGGCGTCGTGGTGCACACCCCGCTGCCGGCGTTCAAGACGCTGCCTGCGCGTGACGTGCCGCGTCTCGCCGGGTCGATCTTCCCGCAGCCGCGGGCCACCGATGCGGACGGCGTGGAGATGCTGCTCGACGAGGCCACCGGTCAGGGCTGGCGGGTGATCGCCTGGAACAACGACCCGACGGCCTTCCTGCCGGCGCAGCGGCTCGCCGTGCTCGAGCGCCTCGGCGCTCGCCTCGTGCGGATCGTGCCGAAGACACAGCTGCCATGGGCGCGCAAGCACGCCGCGCCCGGCGTCACGGTCGTCGGCGACCTCGGTGGGGAGTCGAGCCTGCAGGCCTGGTTCGACGCACGCCCGGTCGGCGCGGTCATCGTCCGCCCCGACCACGTGATCGCCGCCGAGTGCCTCGCCCAGGAACTCGACGACGTACTCGGCAAGGTCTTCGAGGCCGCCTGCATCGCGTGACCCCGCACATCCCCGAACCCGAACACGATGGAGCGCTGATGCCCGAGGCCGCCGAGATCGACGACGTGTACTGGCGCGACGAGTACACGCCCATTACGGAGGACGACGCCTTCCTCGAACGCATCGTCGCCGAGGCCGACCTGCCGTCGCTGCTCACGGCGCTGGCCGCCCTGACCGGAGATCACACGCTGATCCCGCCGGAGCTGCGCCCCCCGCTTCCTCCCGTCGACACGGCTCCGCCCGCGCACGGCGGCATGAGCGAGGCCGCGCAGGCTCGAGCGCGTGAGCTCGCGCTGACCGCGCTCAAGCGCGTCCGCGACGAGGGGCTCACCTCGCCCCGCCTGCTGGACCCCGAGGAAGCACGCACCATCGTGGACTTCATCACGGGCGGGGCGAGTGCCGAGGACGCGGCGCTGATGATGCACGAGCTCGACCTGGTCACCCAGCGCCCGGGAGCACCGGCTTGGCATGTCGACGAGGTCGCACCCGACCGCGACCTCGAAGTCGCGGTCATCGGCACCGGGATGAGCGGCATCGCGGCCATGTACCGGCTCAAGCAGGCGGGCGTACGGTTCGTCGCGTTCGAGAAGCACCCCGAGGTCGGTGGCACCTGGTGGGCCAACACCTATCCCGGGGTGCGCCTCGACACCCCGACCTTCGCCTACAGCTTCTCCTTCGCCCAGCGGGCCGACTGGCCCCACGCGTACGCCGAGGGCGCCGAGGTCGAGGGGTACGCCGTCGAGATCGTCGATCGCGCCAAGCTGCGTGAGCACATCGAGTTCGACACCGAAGTCGTCTCGATGACCTGGGACGCAGCATCGGCCACCTGGGAGGTCGTCGTCCGGCGCGACGGCGTCGAGCAGTGCCGGCGGTTCCACCTCGTCATCGCCGCGACCGGGCAGCTGGAGAAGCCGAGCATCCCGGAACTCCCCGGACAGGACGACTTCGGCGGCGTACAGATGCACTCCGCGCGGTGGGACCACGACGTGGACCTGACCGGGAAGCGCGTCGCGGTGGTCGGCACCGGCGCCAGCGCCTACCAGATCGTCCCGAGCATCATCGACCGAGTCGGCCACCTCGATGTCTTCCAGCGGTCCGGACCGTGGACGGTGCCCGCCCCGAACTACCACGACCGGGCACCATCGGCCCTGACCTGGCTCAGCGACCACGTCCCGCACTACGGGCAGTGGTTCCGGTTCCAGGCGTTCTGGGGTGCGCGCACCGGACGGCTGCACACCGTCAAGGTCGATCCGGAGTGGGACCGCACCGACTCGGTGTCGGCCACCAACCTGCGGGTGCGGGAGGAACTCACCGCGATCCTGCGCGAGCAGTGGGCGGACCGCCCCGACATGCTCGACGTCGTCGTGCCCGCGTACCCGCCCGGCGGCAAGCGCATGCTCCGCGACAACGGCGTGTGGGCGCGCGCACTGCACCGGGAGCACGCCGAGCTCGTCACCTCCCCGATCGAACGGTTCACGGCTGAGGGCATCGCCACCGCCGACGGCGAGCGGCACCCGGTCGACGTCGTGATCTACGCGACCGGGTTCAAGGCGTCCGACCACCTCGACCCGATCGTGGTCACCGGGCCGTCCGGGCAGACGCTCAAGGAGCACTGGAACGGTGACGCGACGGCCTGGGCCGGCATCTGCGTGCCCGGCTTCCCGAACCTCTTCCTCATCCAGGGGCCCAACACGAACTACGTCGTGCACGGCCAGTTCCACTTCATGATCGAATGCGGGGTCGAGTTCACCGTCGAGGCGATCCACCAGCTGCTGCGCCGCGGGGCGGCCTCGCTCGAGGTCAAGCAGGAGACCCTGGACCGCTTCCTCGCCTGGGTCGACCGGGGCAATGCCGAGTGCGCATGGGCGCAGCCGCAGGTCCGCACCTGGTACAAGAACTCCCGCGGCCGGGTCTCGCAGGTGTGGCCGTACAGCCATCTCGAGTACTGGACGCTGACCCGGGGCGCCGACTTCGACTCCGACTTCACGCTCGGCTCACGCCCCGAGGCGACGTCGTGAGCGCGCGACGTGACGTGCTCGTGGTGGGTGCCGGCCCGGTCGGGCTCGTCGCCGCCCTCCTTCTCGCCGATGCGGGCGTGCGCGCGACGCTCGTGGAGAAGGAGACCGAGCCGGGCGACCTGCCGCGCGCGATCAGCCTCCAGGACGAGTCGTTCCGCACCCTCGAGCAGCTCGGTGTGGCCGACGCGCTCAAGGCCGAGTCCCTGCTCGACACGGGCAGTCGCTACTTCGGCCTCGGGGACCGCCTCCTGCTCGAGGCGAGGCCGGTCGCGTCCCGGCTGGGGCATCCCGCCAAGACCCAGTTCGACCAGCCGATCCTGGAGCGGCTGCTGTGGGAGCGAGCAGCCGCGCACGAGCGACTCGAATTCCTGCGCGGCGCCGACGCGACAGCGATCATGCAGGACAGCGACGGGGTCGGCGTGACCGTGACCGCCGGAGAGAAGACACAGACCCTGACCGCCGACTGGCTGATCGGCGCCGACGGCGGGCGCAGCTTCGTCCGCCGGGCGGTCGGGATCGAGCTGGCCGGCACCACCCAGCCGCAGCGGTGGATCGTCGTCGATCTGCGCAACGAGCCGCGCGAGCGGGCCCCGTTCGCCGAATTCCACGGCGACGGCGAGCGGCCGTACGTGCTCGTGCCCGGCGTCAAGGGACGCCTGCGGATCGAGTTCATGCTCTTCGACGACGAGGACCCCGAGGAGATGACGACGCCGGAGCGGATCCGGGAGCTGGTCGTGCCGCGCTTCCGGGCCGAGCTGGCGCCGGATGACGTGCGCCGCGCGACCGTGTACATCGCGCACCAGCGCGTCGCGCGGCGGTATCGCGCGGGGCGCACGTTCCTGGCCGGTGACGCCGCCCACCTGATGCCGCCGTTCGCGGGCCAGGGCCTGAACGCCGGTATCCGCGACGCGACCAACCTCACGTGGAAGCTGATCGAGGCGATCACCGGCGGCGGGACCGAGCGGCTGCTGGATTCGTACGAGCTCGAGCGCCGCGCCCACGGAGCCGCGATGGTGCGGGTCTCGCGCCGCATCGGCGAGGTCGTCATGGCGACCCATCCGGTCGTCACGCGCCTGCGTGACGCCGTTGTCCGCACGGTCGGCTTGCTCCCCGGCGTCCGCGAATTCCTCGCCACCATGCGCTTCATCGCACCACCCGACTACGCCGCGGGAGCCGCCGTCGCGTCCGACGGCGTCACCTTCGACACCGTGACCGTCGGCCGCGCCTTGAGCCAACCGGTCGTCCGCGACGCCACTGGCGCCGAGCGCGGACTCGACGCTCATCTCGGGCGCGGGTGGACGTTGCTGCAGATCGGCGGTCCGCCCGCCGCGGCGGCCGACGCGTACTGGGACGCGATCGGCGCGAAGCGGCTGTGCGTCCGCCCACCGGGCAGCGAGCCGACCGACGGCGTGGTCACCGAGACGACCGCGGTGCTCACCTCCGGCGCCGGCACCCGTCCGGTCTTCGTCGCGGTCCGTCCCGACCGCTACGTCGCGGCGGTGTTCGACGCCGCCGGCGAGCGACGCGTCGTCGAGCACCTCCGCGCCTTCGTCGACGACCGCGACCTTCCCCGAAATCCCCGTTTCTCCGTCCACCCCTGAAGAGGAAGACCCGATGACCAAGTTCGTCAGCTACTACCGCGCCGACCACACCATCGCGTGGGGGCGCCTCGACGCCGAGACGATCTACGACGCGACCCCGGCCGCGCCCTCCCTCGCCGCGGCCATCACGGCCGGCTCCCTCGAATCCTTGGCGCACTACACCGAGCGCCCGGTGGCGCTCGGCGAGGTGGCGCTGGCCCCGGTCATCCCCGACCCCGGAAAGATCATCTGCATCGGGGTCAACTACCGCAGCCACCAGGACGAAATCGGCAAGCCGGCGCCGCAAGCCCCGGTCGTCTTCGCCCGCTACGCCGACAGCCAGCTGGGCCACGGCGCGGACGCCCGCAAACCGGCGGGCTCCGCCCAGTTCGACTACGAGGGCGAGGTTGCCCTGGTCATCTCGAAGCCCGCGCACCGGGTGGCCAAGGCCGAGGCCTACGACCACGTCGCCGGCTACGCCGTGTACAACGACTTCTCGGTCCGCGACTGGCAGCGTGCCGCCAGCCAGTGGCTGCCCGGCAAGACGTGGCCGGGCACCGGTGGCTTCGGTCCCTGCCTGGTCACCGCCGACGAGGTCGGCGACGTCACCGAGCTCGAGCTGACGACCCGGGTCAACGGCGAGGTGCGCCAGCGCGCCAAGCTCGCGGACCTGATCAACGACATCCCCTCGATCATCGAGTACGTCACCACGTTCACGCCGCTCGCCCCCGGCGACGTCATCGTCACCGGCACGCCCGGCGGTGTCGGGCTCTTCATGGACCCGCCGGGATTCGTCGTCGACGGCGATGTCGTCGAAGTCGAAGTGACCAAACTCGGAACGCTGCGCAACACGGTGCGCGACGTCGCCTGACCGATGCGAGGCGGCGACGCGATCGGGCAGGCGGCCTCCGCACCCGCTGACCGCCACCGCGGCGTCGGCTGCGGTCATTCCTGGAGCCTTGCGGGACAACAACTCTGGGGGCTGCATCGAGGGCGCAGCTTCGGTCGTAGCGTCGCCGGGGCTGTGGCCGAGTTCGCCGACGGCGTGACCGACCTGATCGGCTTGTGGCCACGTTGACCACCGCCTGGCGGGTGGCGCACTACCCGGTCGGCGGATGATCGGTGCAGGGCCGACTCAAGCCAGCACCCGCCCGAGGAAGCCTCGCAGATAACCCGCAACGACATCCAGATGGCTCTCCAGCAGGAAGTGACCGCCGTTGATCAGGTGCACCTCCGCGTCCTTGGCGTCGCGGGCGAAGGCGCGCGCGCCGGCCGGGCCGAAGATTTCGTCGTTGCGGCCCCACACGGCGAGCACCGGGACCTCGCTGGTGCGCAGGAATTCGTGCAGCAGCGGGTAGAGCGGGCGGTTGTTCTGGTAGTCGCGAAACAGCGCCAGCTGGACCTCGTCGTTGCCCTCGCGGGAGACAAGGGCGAAGTCGTGCTTCCAGGTGTCCGGGCTGACCACGCTCGGGTCGGGCACTCCGTGCACGTACTGCCAGCGGATGGCGTCGATGCTCAGCGCGGCGCGGACGGCGGATTCGGTGTCGGGGCCGGGGTTCGCCCCGTAGGCCCAGATGTCGGTCCAGAACGACTCGACGAAACCGTCCTCGTAGCCGTTGCCGTTCTGGGTGACGATGGCGGAGATCCGTTCGGGGTGCTTGAGCGCGAGGCGCCATCCGATGGGGGCGCCGTAGTCCTGGACGTAGAGGGCGTATCGGTCCAGGCCCAGTCGGTCGAGCAGTCCGGAGGTAAGTGCGGCGAGAGCGTCGAAGGTGTAGGCGAACTCCCCCGCGAGTGGGGCGGCGGAGTGCCCGAAGCCGAGGTGGTCCGGCGCGATGACGTGGTAGTCCCCGGCCAGCAGCGGGATGAGTTCGCGAAACATGAACGAACTGGTCGGGTAGCCGTGCAGCAGGACGACCGCGGGGGCGTCGGCAGGGCCGGCTTCGCGGTAGAAGATCTCGTAGCCGTCGACGGTGGCGGTCCGGTGGTGCACCAAGCTCATTTCTAACCCCTTCGGAGGTTTTATCTGGTTAGCCCTCGCCATACAAGCACGGGATGGGCTAACCTGTCAAAGGGTTCGATCTGGTTAGAGGGAGAGCGGTATCTGATGAATGCGCTGCTGGACCTGCTCAACAGCAGGCCACTGGTCAACGGCGAGGAACAGGACGCGCTCGCCGACCCGGAAGAAGGCAGACGCTGGGCACGGGAGCACGGCGGCGACGGCAGCCTCGCGGAACTGGCGCTGCTGCGCGAGGCTCGGGACATCCTGCGAGACGTCGTGCGCGGAGAAAGCCCGGCCACCGCGTTGAGTCCACTGCTCGAAGGAGTCCACCAGATCCCGGAGTTCACGTCGGATGGTCTTCAGTGGACAGTCAAGGCTCCTCCGCACGCCCGATTGGCAGTCGAGGTGGTCCTCGCCTGGGCCGACATCGAGGAGCGTCTACCGGGCCGGCTACGCCCCTGCGCCAACGACGAATGCCAGCTGTTCCTGCTCGACCGCAGCCGCGCCAACCGCGCCCGCTGGTGCTCGATGGCTGTCTGCGGCAACCGCGAAAAAGCACGCCGCCACTACCAACGCACCCGCTGACGCCTGCCGCTCGTGTCGCGCCCCATGCGCGTGGTCAGGACCACGCGGGAACCCACCCATATTTCAACCATGCTGCGAATGAACCGTCGGCAACGCCGTGCGACGTCCCGGGGGAGGCGATGCGGAAGAGGTCGCCTGTGTGCGTCACGGTGGTCAAACTCGGCGGAAAAGGACGGCAGCCAGGGCGACGAGGGGGATCGCCCTGGCTGCCGGAATCCGCGTGTCGTTACCGCTGTCCGTCGCCGATCGCTATCGCGGCCATCGGGCAGGACGCGGCCGCGTCTCGGACGCCGCCCAGGGCGCCGTCGGGAACGGGGTCCATCAGCAGCCGGGCGCGTTCGTCGTCGCCGACGGTGAACAGGTCCGGTGCCACGGATTCACAGATCCCCGACCCGATGCAGCTGTCGTTCACGCGGACGTTCTGACTCACGCCGGCCTCACCCACTGCCGGTGCATGCCATCCGGAGTCAGGTAGTTCCGTTCGCCCGGCTGGTGGTAGATCGGGATGAATGTGCGCGTGCTCACTTCGCCGAGCTCGCCGAGCGTCATCAACTCGGGGGACGCGCTCCACTTGCTCGCTTGCTCGGCGGAATCCCAGTGGGTCAGCAGGAGGTAACGGACGGGAGCCAGCTGCGGGGCCTCCTCGAGCGGGCCGACGAACTGGTAGGGGTTCGGCTCGAACTCGCCACTCAGGGTCTCGAACGGCCGCGGCCCGTACGCCGGCAGCGCCTGGTCGAGCAGCTTGAGCACGGAGGACATCTCGTTGTCCGACAACGGCTCCCGCCGAGCGAGGGAAGTCTCCACGAGCACGCGGCCGGTCACGGCCTCGCCATCCTCGGGTAGCCGCCATTTCCGGATGTAGTAGGCGTTGAACCAGGTTTCGTAGGCCTTGTTCTGGACCGCGCGGTGATGCCGCGTGTGGTACCACTGGTCCATGTCCTCGGGGGTCGCGAACACTCCCCCGAAGTACAACCAGGACGAGTTCGCGATGGGGCCGCCCAGTACGCCCCGGAAGCCGGGAGCGGCTGCGGCGATCGGGCCGAAGCGCTCCTGCGCCGGCCAGAACTCGTCCTCGACACCGGGGGCCAGCGTGAAACAGGCCTCCATCATGGTCAACGTCTGGGGTATCCGTGTGGGTGCCGCCATCGCACACCACTCCCTTTCGGCTGCGCTCGCACCGTTGCGATAGGACCGAGAGTATCGCTGAGCTGTGACGACCGTCAACAGAAAAGCATAAGTTGACCCGGACTTCGGCGAGTTCCCCGGCGCGGGGTTCCAAGCGATCGTCATCTGCGCGACAGTCAGCGATACCTGCGGCGCTGTCGGTGAATCGACCTCGCGCTCAAGGGGCTTCACCCGTCCAGGTGGCTACAGTGCGGTGCGGCCTCGGTGCAGCGACCCCAAGGTCGAGAAGACATCCGGCTCGGCCGCACCCGACCCGAATTGGTCGAAATGGCATGGGGACGTGCCGGTCACGAGGAACAGGGTCGCCTCGGTGGGATGCACGACGGAGGGGCGTCCGGGGAGGGCGAGTGCGATGTTCCGGCGCTGGGGGAGGTTGGTCAGAACCGGTAGCGGAGTATCCGGGTGCCTTGCCGGGACAGTGCGGTGCTGTGGCTCATGAGCCGGGTGGCCGCGCGCAGTGGCTGGGGAAAGTCGGCGACTTCCGGGGCGCGGGTGAGTAGTTGCTCCTCGACCACGGTCAGGCCGGCGTTCCAGGTCTCGGGGTCGTGCGGGTCGTCGAAGCCCTGAGCGGCGGTGATGCCGATGGCCTTGATCGTCGGGTGGTACTTCATCGACCAGGCGGCGAAGCGGGTGTAGCCGTTGATGGCGAGTTCGCCGGTGGTGAAGTGCGCGGTCAGCTCCTGGGTCATCCGCTGGAAGGTGTCGCCGGGCAGGAACGGCAGCAGGCCCTCGGCGACGATCATGGCCGGCCGGTCGCGGGGCAGCGGATCGAGCCAGCCCGGTGTGGTCAGATCGGCGCCGAAGCGCAGGGACCGGTCCGGGAGGAACCGGGCTCGCAGCTCGACGATGTCGGGGAAGTCGACGTCGTACCAGTCGACGCCGGCGGGCGGGTCGCAGCGGAGGACACGTGTGTCGAGTCCGCAGCCGAGGTCGAGCACGACGGCGTCAGGGTGGCCGGCGACGAACGCCCGGACCGCCTCGTCGAGTTTCTTGGCGCGGAGGGCGGTACCGCAGACGAGGCTGGGCTTGAGCTTGAGCTTGGCGAAGTCGTAGTCGATCGTGTCGGCGATGGCGGCGGAGTGGGTGTCGCCGAGGATCGAGTGGGGAAGCTTGGCGTCCAGAGCCCTCGCGTAGAGCGTGAGCAGCAAGGTTTCCCGGAGCGGGTCCAGGTCGAGTCGCAGGCGTGGCACGAGAAGTCCTTACCTTTTCGGGGGATTTCGGGCGGCGATGTCGCGTAGCCAGGTCAGGGACTGCTGGGCGGCGCGGATGCGTTCGCTGCGCGGCCCTCTGCCGCCCGCGAGTTTGACGCCCTCATCGGCGATGCCGTCGAAGGCGCCGAGGCTGTCGAGCTTGCGCTGGATCACCCTGTGCCAGGCGTCGTCCTCGATGCGGTAGTAGGTGGTGCGGTCACCTGGCACGCGAACCTTGCGGACCAGCCCGATGGCGGCGAGGAAACGCATGTTCGAGGTCAGCGAAGCGCGGCTGGCCTTGATCGTCTCGGCGATCTGGCCGGCGGAGCGCTCGGGCGGGTCGCAGATCATCAGCAGGCCGAGGATGCGCCCGGTGATCGGTGGGAGCGCCCATTCCTCCACGCAGAACGTGGCCACCCGCTCGACCCACCGCAGCACCTCGTCCTGGTTGTCCTGACTGGACACGGCACTCCTCCTCGGCTGAGTTGTCGGGGCCGTCACTGTGCCATGCCGGCAACCGGCTCGCGGGTCGGACCGGTGCAGAGGGTGGCGACCATCAACAGCGGGGTGGGCGACAGCCGGTGGACGAGACCCTCCGGCGCGACGGTGCTGGGGCTCGGCACCACAACACACCTCGCGCGCCGGACGAGCACCGCGGCCTGCACCGCGTCCGAGCCACTGACCCTGACACCCCAACCTGATCCGTGCCGGGTCCACCTCCGGTCGGTTCTGCAGGTAGGAGATCGCGCTGCGGATGTCCTGCCCCGAGGTTCGCCCTCGCCGGCACCGACCGTGCGGTCGTCGATTGCCGGCACGGCGAACCCGGCGCACGAGGTGCCGAGACTGGTGAACATCACCTGCCCAGGACGCGGAGTCATCGCCGCCGCCTTCCATCCGAGACGTAGCTAGTGGTTTCAGTCTCGACTGAAATCACTGGCTACGTCAACCCCCTGCCCACGCGTCGCGAACCGGGTGTCCGGTCCGGACGGACTGGAACGGCCGAGTTCCAACTGCCCGTCGACTTCGTGCGGCGCGCGGAGGCGGGAGTCGATGACGATCTCACCGTTGGCGAAGTGAGCCACCGATGGAGTTCCTCCGGCAGGTCCGGCTGGACCGCGCCCGCACCGAGCTGCCCTCGACGAGCCCGGCGAGGGCAGCCGGCCCGCGTCAGTAGATGTTGGTGTCGGCGAACGTGCTCTCGTGGCTGTTGATCTGCGCCCGCAGCGAGATCTGGTCGAACACGCGCACCTCGCGCACGATCCGTCCACCCTGGATCAGGAACTGCGACACCCCGAGCAGGTCCACCGGCCGGCCGGTGAGCGGCCCGAACTCGGCGACACCGCGGTAGGAGCCCTTCATCACCCACAGCACGGCGACGCGCAGGCCCGCGTAGCGCTCGGCGTGGTTGGTCTGGATGTCGCGCACCTCGAACCGCGCGTCCGGGAACGGTGCGACCTGGTTGAGCAGATCGCGCTGGTAGCCGTCGGGGCGCACGACGGTCCGGTCGCCGATCGTGTGCAGGAACAGGTCGCGCGGCATGAACTCGGTGACCTTGTGCAGGCGGCGCGCGTTCCACACCTCCTCGATGAACTCCAGCACCATCTCGCACTCCGGCCGGAAGTCGTCGGGGCGCGGGCCGCTGTCGCCCGCGGACAGGACGTCCGCCGGGGCCGGCTTGGTCATCGAGCCCTCGTAGCCGCGGAAGCGCAGCCCCCGCGCGACCTCGGCGGGGTCCAGGCCGAGCTGCAGGCACTCGGCCAGGTCGTCGCGCACCACCCATTCCTCCACCATCCGGCCCCGCCGGTACAGGCAGTTGGCGATGGTGCGCTTGCGGATCGGCGCCGGAACGCCGTTCACGATGTGCGTGTCGCTGGAGAAGACCAGGTGCGAGCTGAGGAAGGCGTCGTCCCCGCGGGCCTCCCACACGACGTCCTCGGCCTGCCCGACGTGCTGCGGCACCTGCGCGATCCGCATCAGGCTGCCCTCGATGACGCCGTCCCTGCCGACGACCGTGCCCAGGCCACCGTGGACGATCGAGTCCGGCTCGTAGTTGTCGACGATGTAGGAGATGTCGCGCTGGACCCAGATCCGGTCGGTCACTTCGCGGATGAAGTCGTCCGGGTCCTCGTAGGGCTGGTAGGCGACCGGATCGAGTGGCATGGTCTTCCCTTCGGTGGCACGGGGTACGGGCACCGCGAGTGTATCCGTATGCATAGCCGTCGGCAAGGTCGGACGCACATGTGCGGTTTGCGTCTTGACCGGGGCACTTGGCCGACCTATGTTGCCTCTCATACGTATGCAAACGGCTCTCGCCGTTGTGGCACAATGGAGGTGTCATGTCCACCGTCGCGCCGACCACAGCCGCGTCCACCGATGCGGCCGGACGTCGAAGGGTGATCCGCCGCGCGATCGTCGCCGGCAGCATCGGCAACTTCGTCGAACAGTTCGACTACGGGTTGTACGGCTACATGGCGCCCGTCCTCGCCTCCTCGTTCTTCCCGGCGAGCGACCACACGGCCAGCGTGCTGAGCGCGTACGCCGTGATCGCGATCGCATGCCTCGTCCGGCCGCTCGGCGGCAGTCTGCTCGGCCGGTGGGGCGACCGGTTCGGGCGCAAGCGCGTGCTGTTGTGGACGGTCGTGTTCATGGGCATCTCCACGGCGTTGATCGGTGTGCTGCCCACCTACGGCCAGATCGGGCTCGCCGCGCCGCTGATCCTGCTGGTGCTGCGGGTCGTGCAGGGCATGGTGGCGGGCGGTGAATACGTCGGCGCGGTCGCGTTCGTGGTCGAGTGGGCCGAGCCGCGCCGCCGCGGGTTCTACACGTCGTTCGCGTCCAACAGCTGTTTCTTCGGCATCCTCGCCGGTGCCGGGGTGGCCGCGCTGATGAGCGCCGTGTTCAGCGACGCGGCGCTGCACAGCTGGGGCTGGCGGATCCCGTTCCTCGCGGTGCTGCCGCTGTGCCTGGTCGGGATGTGGCTGCGCAGCCGGATCGGGGAGACGCCGGAGTTCGAGGCGGCGACCGAGCACGGGACGAACATCGTGGAGGCGCCGTTCCGGGAGGCGCTGCGGTCGCAGTGGCGGCCGATCCTCGTGTTCTGCGGCGCGTCGATCATGCTCGCGATCCTGTCCTACACGTGGGTCACCTTCTACCCGGAGTACCTGTCGGAGACGCTGGGCCTGCCGAAGTCGGCGGCGTGGCTGTCGAACATGATCTCGGTCGCGGTGCTGATCCCGCTGCTGCCGCTCGCCGGCGCGATCTCCGACCGGATCGGCCGCAAGCCGATGCTGATCACCGGGGCCGTCGCGTGCATCGTGCTGGTGCCGCTGGCGTTCTGGGTGGGGCAGCAGGGCACGTTCGCCGGCGCGGTGGGCAGCCAGCTGATCTACATCATCCCGGAGTTCTTCCTCACCGGCATCGTCACCGTGTGCGCGGCGGAGCTGTTCGCGACGCGCACCCGGTTCAGCGCGAGCTCGATCGCCTACAACAGCTCGTTCTCGATCTTCATGGGGATCACCCCGTTCGTGGCGACGCTGCTGGTGTCCACGTTCGGCACCATTTATGCCGTGTGGGTGTACCTGGCGGTGGCGGCGGTGCTGGCGCTGGTGGTGATCACGGTGTTCATGAAGGAGACCTACCGCAGCGACCTGGCGGCCGACAAGTTCGCCCACTGAGGCTCGCGGAGGCGGAACCGGCGGCGGCTCCCGCTTCGGCGGGGGCCGCCGCCAGTTCCGCCTCCCGTGGTCAGGGTCGCGGCTCCCGCGCGGGCAGGGGCCGCCGCTGGTCGAGCATCGAGTTGGTCAGCAGCAGGTCCACCGCGAGCCGTGCCAGTTCGGATGTCGCGGGGGACAGCTGGGTGTGCCGGCGGCGGATCAGGGCGAACGTGTTGTGCAGCGGCGGGTCGAACGTCGTCGTGTGCAGGTGCAGGCCCTCGGTCCGGATGAGGCGTTCGGCGACCGCACGGGACAGGAACGTGTCGCCGACCCCGCGGGCCACCAGGTGCAGCGCCGCCTGGGCCTGTTCGACCTCGATGAACGGCTCCAGCCGGACCCCGGCGACCTGCGCCCGCTCCGCCAGCTGCAACCGGTCCGGGTCCGACCACCCCACGTGCGCGTCGTAGAACACCAGGCGCCGCGAGGCGAACGTCGTGATGTCCACCGGCGCCGACACGTGCGCCGGGTCCGCCGACACGTACAGCACCTCGTCCCGCGCGAGCGGCGTCACCTCCAAACCCGCCGGGGTCACCGGCAGCACCACGATGCCCGCCTCCAGGTCCCCGGCCGCGACCGCCTCGGCGACCAGCGCCGCGTTCACCCCGACCAGCCGCACGCGCACATCCGGATGCGCCGAAGCGAACCGCTCACCGAGCTCGGCCAGCAGGTAGAAATCCGCGTTGCGGAACAACCCGAACGACGCCACCCCACCGGTCAGCCCGCGCACCGCCTTCACCGTGTCCTCGGCGTTGCGCGCCGCGCTCACCGTCTGCCGCGCGTGCGGCAACAACTGCGCACCCGCGGGCGTCAGCGTCAGCCGCCGCCCGCCGCGGTGGAACAACTGCAGCCCGCACTCCTCCTCCAGCCGGCGCACCAGCTCCGAGATCGCCGCCTGCGTGTACCCGAGCGCGGTGCCCGCGGCCGTGAACGAGCCGAGCTCCGCCGCCGCGACCAGCGCCCGCAACTGCGTCAGTGTCACAAGGAAATGCTATAGGTCGTCCAACGAAAGACAAGGTGGTCCTGTGGCTTCCACCGAACTAGCTTTCCGGGCATGTACTTCACCGAAGCCACCCAGCGCCGGTTCGCCGGCCGGTTCACCGTCGTCAAGGAGCCCGCGGCCGGGGGCGCGCCGGCCCAGCGCGATGCGGCCGTCATCGAGACCGTGACCCGCATGCTCGGGCAGATCCGCGCCGAGGGGCTCGACGCCGTCACCCGCTACGCCACCGAACTCGACGGCTACGACGGACGGCCGCTGGAGATTTCGCGCGAGGAGATGCACCGCAGCGGCGAGCTGCTGCCCGACGACCTGCGCGAGGCCATCGAACTCGGCGCCGCTCGCACCGCCGCGTTCGCCAAGGCCTCCCGCGACGCGCTCAAAGACCTCGAGGTCGAGCTCGAACCGGGGCTCGTCGCCGGATACCGCTACGTCCCGGTGCAGCGCGTGGGCGCCTACCTGCCCGCCGGCCGGTTCCCGCTGACCGCCAGCGCGTTCATGACCGTGAACGTCGCCAAGGCCGCGGGCGTCCCGTCGGTCGTCGCGTGCACCGCACCACAGGCGGACGGCGGCCCCAACCCCGCCGTCCTCTACGCCGCCTACGTGTCCGGAGTGGACCGGGTCTTCCTGCTCGGCGGGGTGCAGGCGCTCGCGTCGATGGCCTACGGCCTGGTCGGCGACGCCCCGGTCGACATGCTCGTCGGCGCGGGCAACGCGTTCGTCGCCGAGGCCAAGCGCCAGCTCTTCGGCACCGTCGCGATCGACCTGCTCGCCGGACCGTCCGAAGTGGCCGTGATCGCCGACGAGTCCGCCGACCCGGAACTCGTCGCGGCCGACCTGCTCGGCCAGGCCGAGCACGGACCGGACTCGCCCGCCGCGCTCATCACGACCAGCGGCGACCTGGCGGCCCGCGTCGCCGCGGAGGTCGGCCGGCAGCTCGCGACCCTGCCGACCGCGGCGATCGCGGGCCCCGCGTGGCGCGACCACGGCTCGATCACGGTGGCCGCCGACCGGGAAACGGCGGCGGCGCTCATGGACGACCTCGCCCCCGAGCACCTGGAGATCCAGACCGCGGACGACGACTGGTACCACGAGCACCTGACCGCGTACGGGTCCCTGTTCCTCGGGCCGTGGAGCACCGTCGCCTACTCGGACAAGGGCATGGCGGGGACGAACCACGTGCTGCCCACCGCGGGCGGCGCGCGGCACGGCGCCGGGTTGTCGGTGTCGCGGTTCCTGCGGCCGCTGACCTACCAGCGGGTCGCCGAGGAAGCCACGCCCGCGCTCGCCGGCGCCGTCGAGGTCATCTCCGCGTCGGAGGGCATGGCCGCCCACCTCGCCACCGCCGCCCTGCGGACCCGGCGTCTGACCCGGCAGGAGGTCTGATGGGCCGCCCGCTCACCCTCGCGCTCGCCCAGGTCCCCGGACGGCCGGCCGGTGATCTCGACGGGTTCGCCGCGCACGCGACCGCGACGCACCGCCGGTTCCCGGGCACCCGTCTGCTGGTCTACCCGGAACTGCACCTCGAGTCCGACGTGGACAGCGCGGAACCGGTCGGCGACGGGCCCCGGCACCGGTGTTTCGCCGAACTGGCCGGGGATCTGGGACTGTGGCTGTGTCCGGGCAGCGTCGCCGAACTCGGTGCCGACGGCCACGTCTACGACACCGCCGTCGTGTACTCGCCGGAGGGTGAGCTGGCGGCCGCCTACCGCAAGGTCTTCCCCTGGCGCCCGCACGAGCCGTTCCGGCCCGGGCGGGAGTTCGTGGTGTTCCCGATCCCCGGCGTGGGTCGTATCGGGCTGTCGGTGTGCTATGACGCGTGGTTCCCCGAAACGACGCGGCATCTGGCGTGGCTGGGTGCCGAGCTGGTGCTCAACGTGGTCCGCACCGACACCGCCGACCGCGCGCAGGAGATCGTGCTGGCCCGCGCGAACGCGACGGTCAACCAGGTGTTCGTCGCGAGCGTCAACGCGGCCGGCCCGGCCGGTCTCGGTCACTCGGTGCTGGCCGGCCCCGAGGGGCAGGTGCTCGCCGAGCTGCCCGGCGCCGGCGCCGGCGTGCTCACCGCCGTGATCGACCTGGACGCGGTGACCGCCGTGCGCCGCCACGGCAGCTTCGGCGTGACGCGCGTGTGGCGCCAGCTGCGGGAGGACGACGAGCCGATCCCGATGCCGCTGTACGGGGGCGCCCTGACCCCGGCCGCCTGGGCCGGGACGGACCTGCGGCAGGGGGAACCGGCGTGAGGATCACCGCGCCGCGTGCGTTCCCCTCGGCACCAGTTCCGGGGCGAACGTGACCCGGCGCGGTGCCTCCGGCGCGCTGCCGGACAGGCGCTCGACCAGCAGGCTCGCGGCGGCCTTGGCCATGCCGTCGAGGTCGTGCCGGACGGTGGTGAGGTCGAACGTCTCCCAGGCGGCCATCGGCAGGTCGTCGAACCCGATGACCGTCAGGTCGCCGGGCACGGTCAGCCCCAGCCGCCGCGCCGCGTTCATCGCGCCGATCGCGATCACGTCGTTGCCGCAGAACACCGCGGTGGGGCGGGGCTCGTCCCCGAGCAGGTCGAGCAGCCCCTGGTAGCCGGTGCCGTAGTCGAACGGGCCCCGGCGCACGCGGTGGCGCGGCAGCCCGACCCCGGCCTCGGACAGCCCGTCGCGGAACCCGAGCTCCCGGTCGCGCCCGGTGGTGGTGTCCGCGGGGCCGCCGATCAGGGCGACGTCGGTGTGGCCGAGGCGCACGAGTTCCTCGGCGACCACACGGCCGCCCGACTCGTTGTCGACCACCGCCGCGTCCGCCCCGTCGTTGCCCGTTTCCCGGTTGAGGAAGACGAACGGCAGGCCGCGACGGGTCAGCTCGGCGGGCAGGGGCGAGCCGATCACCGCGGTGGTGAGCACGACGCCGTCGATCGACCGGTCGAGCAGACGCTCGGTCTCCAGTGCGGTCTCACTGCGCTCGGTGAACAGCATCATCCGGTAGCCGTGCCGCTCGAGCTCGTCGTGCAGCGGGCCGATCAGGTGCGGGTAGAACGGGTTGGTCAGGTCGGTGACGACCACCCCGACCCGGTGGGTCGAGCGCGTCGACAGGCTCCGGCCCGCCTCGCTCGGCACGTAGCCCAGCGCCTCCGCCGCCTCGCGCACCCGGGCGCGCGTGGCCTCCGAAACCCGGTGGTCCCCGCGCAGCGCACGGGAGACGGTGGGCTGGGAGACCCCGGCGAGCCGGGCCACGTCATGGCTCGTGATCGACATCGGCTGCCCTTCCGGCGGAGTGTCCGTGCATACGCATCCTAGCCGAACTTCGGGGTGCGCGGGCTTGACACACGGGTGTCGCCGGTGGTGTTCTGCATACGTATTAACAAAACGAGCGCGGAGGGTGTCATGGTCAACGGCGAGGGGTGGGTCCCGGCGGACGAGCTGCGACGTCGCACGATCCGGCGGACCGATTTCGTGTCCTGCAACCAGGCGTTCATCGACTGCCGCACGCCGGGATCGGACCGCAAGGAGAACTACTCGATGATCGGGCCGGGGGTGACCCAGAACCCGAACCAGGTCGTCAACCTGCGCGAACCCCACGGCTTCAACATCGGCGCGGCCGCGATGCCGCACGGCATCACCAACAACCTGCACCTGCACTTCACCGCCGAGGTGTTCCTGTGCTTCCGCGGCGAGTTCCTGCTCCGCTGGGGCGCCGACGGCGACGAGGGCGAGCTGGTGCTCCGCGAGGGCGACATCGCCTCGATCCCGACCTGGATCTTCCGCGGGTTCACCAACATCGGCCCGGACGACGGCTGGCTGTTCACGGTCCTGGGCCACGACGACACCGGCGGGATCATCTGGGGACCGTCCGTGCTGCGTGAGGCCGCGGACCACGGCCTGTACCTGACCGCCGACAACCGGCTCGTCGACACCGTCGCCGGTGACGAGGTGCCCGAGCCGTCCGAGCTGGTCCGCCCGATGTCCACGCAGGACATCGCCGCACTGCCCGCCTACGACGTGGCGAAGCTGCGCCGCCGGGTGGTGGGAACCGGCGATCTGCGGTGGTCCGCGCGCGCCCTGCTGGGCAGCGTGCTGCCCGGCGGGCGCGCCGAACTGGCACCGGTGATCGGCTTCGGCATGACCGAGGACCGCGACCAGGAACCGCCGATCTACCACCCGCACGGGCACAACGTGGCGTGGCTGCGCGCCGAGCCGGGCGAGGGCGTTCCGCTGCACCGCCACGACGAGACGCAGGTGCTCATGGTCAAGGACGGCGAGTGGGAGGTCACGCTCAACCGGCACGACGAGGTGAGCGTGCGCCTCGGCCCGTGGGACATGCTGTCCGTGCCGCGCGGCGCGTGGCGCAGCATCCGCAACGTCTCCGACGGCACCGCGACCCTGCTCGTCGTCAACAGCGGGGACGGGCGGGTGCGCCTGCAGTGGGACGAGGAGGTCGTCAAGGCGGCCGCCGACGCCGGGGTGGGCCTGGACCACAACGGCTACCTCGCGCCCTACCACCTGCTGCCCAAGCCGGCCGGGCGGTGACCGTGCCGCCGGTGGTGCTGGTGCCCGGGATGCTGTGCGACGCGGGCCTGTGGGCCGACGTCGAGCCGCTCCTGGCGGGGCCGGTGGTCCACGCCGAGATCACCGCCCCGCACCTCGGCGGTATGGCCGAGCAGATCCTGGCCGCGGTCGACGGGCCGTTCGTGCTCGCCGGGCTGAGCCTCGGCGCGATCGCCGGGTTCGAGGTCGCCCGGCGCGCGCCGGAGCGGCTGGCCGGGTTCTGCGCGGTGTCGACCAACGCGGGCGCGCCGACACCCGGTCAGCTGGCCGGCTGGGCGGACTTCGACCGGCGCACCGCCGGGGGCGCGTTCGCCGGGGTCGCCGAGCAGATCCTGCCGACCATGTTCGCCGAGCCGGATCCCGGCCCCGTGCTGCGCGAGCGGTTCCTGGCGATGGCCCACCGGGTCGGGCCGGCGACGTTCCGCGCCCAGCTCGCCGCGCAGGCCACCCGGCGCGACGGCCACGACGCGATCGCGGGGCTGTCCTGCCCGGTCCTGGTGGTGTGCGGCGAACGGGACGCGCTGTGCCCGCCCGCGTTCCACCACGCCATCGCCGCTCACGCGCGGCACGCCTCCCTGCGCGTGCTCCCGGGAGCCGGGCACCTGCTGACCCTCGAGACGCCGGCCCCCGCGGCCACCCTGCTGCGCGACTGGCTGCGCGGCTTTTCCCACCAGTGAAGGAGTTCCCCATGCCCAAGGTCCTGAAATCCGCCGTGCCCGTCGAGCAGGTCGCGGCCCGGCGCACCGACGTCGCCGAGCGCGTGCGCGCGATCATCGCCGACATCCGGGAGCGTGGCGACGCCGCCGTTCGCGACTACTCCGCGAAGTTCGACTCGTGGTCGCCCGAGTCGTTCCGGCTGTCGCCGGAGCAGGTCGACCAGATCGTCGCCCGGGTGCCGGCCCAGGTGCTGGAGGACATCCGGTTCGTGCAGGACCAGGTGCGGACCTTCGCGCGGCACCAGCGTGACTCGCTCAGGGAGTTCGAGGTCGAGACGCTGCCGGGTGTCCACTTGGGACAGAAGCACGTCCCGGTGGCCGCGGCGGGCGCCTACGTCCCGGGCGGCCGGTACCCGCTGACCGCGTCGGCGCACATGACGATCGTGACCGCGAAGGTCGCCGGGGTGCCGCGCGTCGCCGCGTGCACGCCGCCGATCCGCGGTGAGGTGCCCGACGCCACCGTCGCGGCCATGCACCTCGCGGGCGCCGACGAGATCTACCTGCTCGGCGGCGTGCAGGCCGTGGCCGCCCTCGCCGTGGGCACCGAGACCATCGGACGGGTCGACCTGATCGCCGGGCCGGGCAACGCCTACGTCGCCGAGGCCAAGCGGCAGCTGTTCGGCGAGGTCGGTATCGACCTGTTCGCCGGCCCGACCGAGGTGCTCGTCGTCGCCGACCAGACCGCGGACCCGTTCGTCGTGGCGGTGGACCTGCTGTCGCAGGCCGAGCACGGCCCGGACTCCCCGGCGGTGCTGATCACCACCTCCGAGGCCGTCGCGCGGGAGGTACTCGACCACGTCGAGGCGCTCCTGCCCGGCATGCCCACCCGCGACTTCGCCGAGCCGGCGTGGCGCGACCACGGCGAGATCCACGTGGTCGACTCCCTCGACGAGGCCTTCGCACTGGCCGACACCTACGCCTCCGAGCACGTCCAGGTGCTCACCGCCGAGCCGCGTCAGGCGCTGGAGAAGATGCGCGACTACGGTGCCCTGTTCCTCGGGCCGGGGACGTGCGTGTCCTTCGGCGACAAGGTGATCGGCACCAACCACGTCCTGCCCACGCGCGGCGCCGCCCGCTACACGGGCGGGTTGTGGGTCGGCAAGTACCTCAAGACCGTCACCTACCAGGAGGTCACGAACAGCGAGTCGAGCGTGCGGCTCGGCGAGGTGTGCGGGCGCGCGGCGCGGGTGGAGCTGTTCGAGGGGCACGCCCGGTCCGGCGACGTGCGCGCGGCCGGGTTCCGGCGCGGTGAGCTGTCGTGGAACCCGGCGTGAGGGGGCGCACCGCACTGGTCACGGGGGGCGGCAACGGCCTCGGCCGCGCGATCGCGGTGGCGCTGTCGCAGGCCGGTGCGCGGGTCGTGGTGACCGGGCGGAACCGGGACACCCTCGAGGAGACGGTGGCGGCGCTGCCGGGACCGGGCCGGGCCGCGGTGTGCGACGTCGCCGACCCGGGGTCGGTCGCCGCGCTCGCCGGCGAGCTGGCGGGCGAGGAGATCTCGGTGCTCGTCAACAACGCGGGCGTGGCGGGTCCGGTCAAGCCGCTGGTCGAGGTCTCGCCGGAGGAGTGGGACGAGGTCTTCGCCGTCAACGTCCGCGGGGTGTACCTGGTGTGCCGGGCGTTCCTGCCGGCGATGGTCGCGCGCGGGGCGGGCGACGTCATCAACATCGCCTCGGTGAGCGGGAAGCGGCCGTTGCCGCGCCGCACGCCCTACTGCGCGTCGAAGATGGCGGTGATCGGGCTGACGGCCACGCTCGCGGCCGAGGCCGGGCCGTCCGGGGTGGCGGTGAACTCGCTGTCGCCCGGGCCGGTGGAGGGACCGCGGATGACGCGGAACTTCCGGCTGGAGGCCGAGCGCACCGGGGTGAGCTACGACGAGGCGGAGCGGGCGTTCACCAGCCGCGCCGCGCTGGGCAGGATGGTCACCGAGGCCGAGGTGGCGGCGGCGGTGCTCGCCATGCTGCGGATGCCGGGGCTGTGCGCCGCGGACATCGACCTGTCGGCCGGGATGGTGGCGCGATGAGCACGCTGAAACAGCGCTTGTCGGCGGGGGAGCGGCTGCTCGGCGGGCTGCTGCGGCTGCCGTCGGAGACGCTCGTCGAGATGGCCGGTGTGGCCGGACTCGACTTCGTGGTGCTCGACTGCGAGCACGGGCCCGCCGACCTGGTCCCTTTGCAGCAGCACGTGGTGGCGGCCCAGGCGCACGGGCTCGGCGTGCTGGTGCGCGTCGGCGCGGCCGAGCCCGCCCTCGTGCTGCGGGTGCTGGACCTGGGCGCGGACGGGATCATCGTGCCGCACGTCGACACCGCCGGGCAGGCCCGCGCCATCGTGTCGGCGGCGCACTACCCGCCGCTGGGCGAGCGCGGTTTCGCGACGTACAGCAGGGCCGGCCGGTTCGGCGCGCGCGGCATCGCCGAGCACCTGGAACGGTCCGCGGAGACGACGATCGTGGTACCGATGCTCGAGACGCCCGCCGCCTGCGAGGCCGCGGGGGCGATCCTGGCGGTGCCGGGTGTGGACGCGGTCCTGGTCGGCCCGGCGGACCTGTCCGTCGCGATGGGCCTGACCGGCGGCGCCGCCGAACCCCGTGTGGCACAGGCGATGACGGAGGTCGCGGACGCGGCGGAGCGGGCGGGCAAGCCGATGGCGAGCATCGTCGCAACCGTGGAGCAGGGCGCGGCCGCCCCGCCCGGCGCGGTGATCTACAACCTGGCGCACGTGCTGCTCCACGCGCTGCGCGGCCTCACCGGCCGCTGACCGTCCTCTCCGGACTGCCCGTGACCCCTCCCGGGTGCGGGACCGCACCGGCCCGGCGCGGTCCCGCACCCGCGTCCCCGTTTGACGCGGTGGCGCGGTGGGTAGGTCGGCGGAGGTCGCCGGACTCCTGCTCGGAAGGCCCGGCAACGACCGGCTTCGCGGGCGAGGAGGTGAGGACAGTGGGGTCCGACTTCGCCGAGGACCTCGGGCTGGTGTTCGCCCACGTGTCCGGTCTGCTGCTGTCCCGGGAACAGGTACAGACGGCCCTGTCGCTGCTGACCGCCCTGGTCACCGAGACCGTCCCGGGTACGGCCGGGGCGGGGATCTCCCTGCTGGACGAGGGCGGGACGCGCTCGACCGTCGCGGCCACGGCGGAGGAGGTGTGGCGCGCCGACAGCCTCCAGTACCGGCTGGGCGAAGGGCCGTGCCTGACCGCCTGGGAGCAGCGGGTGGTCGTGCGGGCCGACGACCTGCGCGACGAGCCCCGGTGGCCGGCCTGGGCGGAAGCCGCGACGGGCGCGGGCGTGGGGTCCTGCGTGAGCGCTCCGCTGGTCGCCGGCGCGCGTGCGCTGGGAGCGCTGAAGATCTACGGCGCCGGCCCGGGCGTCTGCGGCCCCCGGACCGAGCACGTGCTCGCCATGTTCGCCAACCAGGCGGCCGTCCTGCTGAACAACGTGCGCGGCGCCGAGGATGCCGAGCGGATCGGCGAGGCGCTCGGCGACCGGTTGCGGGGCCGGGACGCCGTCACCCTCGCCAAGGGCATCGTGATGAGCCGCGACGGGGTCGACGAGCACACCGCGTTCCTCGCCCTCGCCGACGCCGCCCGGCGGCACCGGCGGACGGTGCGCGAGGAGGCGGAACGACTGGCCGGGACGACCGTGCGCCGGCGGCGCTGAGGGCGTCATGACCGGCGAGCAGCAGCGCAGCATCGCCCAGGCCTGGCGGCGGGGCGGGCTGACCGCCGGGGAACTGTGGAGCCGGTACTTCGAGCTCGGCGGCGCGGCCGGGCCGCGCGCGCTGGAGGACTACCTGGCCGCCCGCGGCTCGCTGCCCGGCGCGCAGGCGGACCTGCTCGCGCAGGCGGTCAACGAGCGGCTGGACGAGCTGGTCCCGGCCGTGCGCGCCACCTACAGCCGTCCGTTCCGCGACAGCCGTCCCCGCGGCCGCCCGCTCGGTGCCCTGGTGCGGCTGCTGGAGGGCGCCGTGCTGTCGCCGCCGGAGCGGCTGCCGGCTCTGGTGACGGCCGCGGGCGGTGTCCTCGGGGTGGCCCCGGCGGTGTACCTCGTCGACTACGACCAGCGGCGGCTGCACCCGATGGGCGGCGGCGAGGCGCTCGACATCGACAACACCCTCGCCGGCCGCGCCTTCCGCGAGGTGCGGGTGCTGCCCGCGGAGACCCCGGGGCGTCCCCGCCTGTGGGTTCCGTTGCTGGACGGTGTCGAGCGGCTCGGTGTCCTCGAGGTCGAGGTCGACGACCCGGCCGAGCTGTACGACCCGGGGTTGCGCACCCAGTGCCGCTGGCTGGCGAGCCTGCTGGGGCACCTGGTGACGGCGGTCGACGGGTACGGCGACGCGTTCGACCGGGTGCGGATCCGGACGTCGCGGACCCTGGGCGCCGAACTGATCTGGGCCCTGCTGCCACCGCTCACCGCGGGGGTGGACAACCTCGTCGTCACCGGCGTGGTCGAGCCGAGCGAGCGGGCCAGCGGTGACGCCTTCGACTACGCCCTTTCCGAGACCACCGCCGACCTGATCGTCCTCGACGCCGTCGGGCACGACCTCGGCAGCGGGCTGATCACCGCGACGGCGTTGTCGGCCTACCGCGCGGCCCGCCGGGACGGGATGGGCCTGTTCGAACAGGCACGGGCCATCGACGAGATCATCGCCGGCCAGTTCGGCCGGAGCCTTTTCGCGACCGCGGTGCTCGCCGAGATCGACCTGGGGACCGGCCGGATGCGCTACCTCAACGCCGGGCACCCGCCGCCGCTGATCATGCGCGGCGGCAAGGTCGTCAAGCCGCTCACGGACGGGCGCCGCCGCCCGCTCGGACTGGGCGCGGAGGAGCTGACGATCGGGGAGGAGACGCTCGAACCGGACGACTGGCTCGTGATCCACACCGACGGGATCACCGAGGCGCGCGACGCCGACGGCACGTTCTTCGGCGAGGAGCGGCTGGCCGACTTCCTCCAGCGGGAAGCCGCCGCGGGGCACCCGCCGCCGGAGACCGCGCGCCGCGTCGTGCAGGCCGTGCTCAAGCACCAGCACGGAGCCCTCCAGGACGACGCGACGATGGTGCTGGCGAGGTGGACCAGCGCCCGCGGCCCCTGACGCCGCGGCCGGCGGCCGGCGGCGCGGGACGCGGGACCGGGCGGGCGCACGTGCTCGCGTTCGCCGGGGAGGGGGTCGGGTCGTCAACGGCGCGGGGACCGCATCCCCCGTGCACGGGCGGTGTGCGTGAGGTGCGGAACCGGTCTCCGGAGACCGCGCGCCGCGTCCTCCAGGACGACGCGACGATGGTGCTGGCGAGGTGGACCAGCGCCCGCGGCCCCTGACGCCGCGGCCGGCGGCCGGCGGCGCGGGACGCGGGACCGGGCGGGCGCATGTGCTCGCGTTCGCCGGGGAGGGGGCTCGGGTCGTCAACGGCGCGGGGACCGCATCCCACGTGCACGGGCGGTGTGCGCGAGGTGCGGAACCGGCCTCCGGAGACCGCGCGTGTCAGGTGAGCTCGGCCGAGACGACCGCGGGCAGTTCGCGCAGCCGGGTCAGCAGCTGCTCGATCTCGTCGCCCGGGAGGAGGACGGCGCAGGCCATGCTGCTCTCGCGCACGCCGTCACGGATGTCGACCGACAGTTCGTGCACCAGGTGGCCCCGCTGGGCCAGCACGCCGACCAGGCGCGGGATCTCCTCGACCCCGCCGGTGAAGTAGGTGGCGATCCGGCGGCGCACCGGCAGCGACCGGGGAGCCGGGGCGGTGGGGTAGGCGGTGTGGACGGACACGGGACATCTCCGCGGGTGAGAGAACTGGCAACGGTCGACGGGCCAGGTCCCGAAAGGAGAATGCCGCTCGTCCGCGGTCGCCGGTACTGCGCGCCGGCGACCTGGTTCAGCCGGCGCGCCGGGCTACGAGTCGCGAGGACGTCATCGGGCGCTGCACGGCGACAGGCTAACACGACCGCCCCGCCCGCAGCACCCCCGGAAAAAATCTTCCCCGGGCTGTCGAATTCGCCGGTGGCCGATCGATGCACTGGTGACAGCACACCACACCCACCGAGGAGGACCCATGCGCACCCTGATCGCGACCGCGTTCGTTTCGCTCGACGGCGTCGTCGAGGCACCCGGCGGCGAGCCGGGCTACCGGAACTCGGGCTGGACCTTCCGGGACATCCCGTTCGACGAGGCGGCTTACGAGCTCAAGGGCCGCGAGCAGGGCGAGGCCACCGCGATGCTGATGGGCCGCGTCAGCTACGAGGTCTTCGCGCCGGTGTGGCCGGGCATGACCACCGAGTTCCCCGGTTACAACGCGATGCCGAAGTACGTCGTGTCGACCACGCTCAAGGACGAGGACCTGGTGACGAACTGGGGCGAGATCACCATCCTGCGGTCCCTCGACGACGTCGCCGCGCTCAAGGACACCGAGGGGGGCCCGATCATCGTCCACGGCAGCGCCACCCTCGACCGCGCGTTGTCCGACGCCGGCCTGATCGACCGCTACCACCTGCTGGTCTTCCCGGTCCTGCTGGGCGCGGGCAAGCGGCTGTTCAGCGACACCGACAAGGACAAGCAGAACCTGCGGCTCCTGGAGAGCGAGTCCTACGGCAACGGCGTCCAGAAGCTCGTCTACGACGTCGTCCGCTGACGGGTTCCGCCGGGGCCGCTCACTGGGGGTGGCCCCGGCGGGGCGTCACGCGCCGACGTAGGCCGCGAGGTGCTCGCCGGTCAGGGTGGAGCGCTCGGCGACCAGGTCGGCGGGCGTGCCCTCGAAGACGATCCGGCCGCCGTCGTGCCCGGCGCCGGGGCCCAGGTCGATGATCCAGTCCGCGTGGGCCATGACGGCCTGGTGGTGCTCGACCACGATCACCGACTTGCCGGAGTCCACGAGCCGGTCGAGCAGGCCGAGCAGCTGTTCGACGTCGGCCAGGTGCAGGCCCGCGGTGGGCTCGTCGAGGACGTAGATCCCGCCCTTGGTGCCCATGTGCGTGGCCAGCTTGAGCCGCTGCCGCTCGCCGCCGGACAGCGTGGTCAGCGGCTGGCCGAGGCTGAGGTAGCCGAGGCCGACGTCGGCGAGCCGGTCCAGGATCGCGTGGGCGGCGGGCACCCGTGACTCGCCCGCGCCGAAGAACTCCGCGGCCTCGGTCACCGGCATCGCCAGCACCTCGCTGATGTCGCGGCCGCCGAAGCGGTACTCCAGCACCGCGGCCTGGAACCGCTTGCCCTCGCAGTCCTCGCAGGTCGTGGACGCCCCGGCCATCATCGCCAGGTCGGTGTAGATGACACCGGCGCCGTTGCAGGTGGGGCACGCGCCCTCGGAGTTCGCGCTGAACAGCGCCGGCTTCACGCCGTTGGCCTTGGCGAACGCCTTGCGGATCGGTTCCAGCAGCCCGGTGTAGGTGGCCGGGTTGCTCCGCCGGGACCCGCGGATCGGGGCCTGGTCGACCGACACCACACCCTCACCGGCGGGGATCGACCCGTGCACGAGCGAGCTCTTGCCGGAACCGGCCACGCCGGTGACCACGCACAGCACCCCCAGCGGGACGTCGACGTCCACGTCGCGCAGGTTGTGCGTCGTCGCGCCGCGGATCTCCAGCTTCCCGGACGGCGTGCGGACGGTGTCCTTGAGCTTGGCCCGGTCGTCGAAGTGCCGTCCGGTCACGGTCTTGCTCCGGCGCAGCCCGTCGACCGTGCCCTCGAAGCACACGCGCCCGCCCGCGGTGCCGGCGCCCGGGCCGAGGTCGACCACGTGGTCGGCGATCGCGATCGTCTCCGGCTTGTGCTCCACCACCAGCACCGTGTTGCCCTTGTCCCGCAACCGCAGCAGCAGGTCGTTCATCCGCTGGATGTCGTGCGGGTGCAGGCCGATGGTGGGCTCGTCGAAGACGTAGGTGACGTCGGTGAGCGACGACCCGAGGTGGCGGATCATCTTGGTGCGCTGCGCCTCGCCGCCGGACAGCGTGCCCGACGGCCGGTCGAGCGAGAGGTAGCCCAGACCGATCTCCACGAAGGAGTCGAGGGTGTCCCGCAGCGACGTCAGCAGCGGCGCGACCGTCGGCTCGTCCAGGCCCTTGACCCACTCGGCGAGGTCGCTGATCTGCATCGCGCACGCGTCGGCGATGCTGATCCCGTCGATCTTGGACGAGCGGGCCTCCGCGGTCAGCCGGGTGCCGTCGCAGTCGGGGCAGGTGGTGAAGGTCGCGACGCGCTCGACGAAGGCGCGGATGTGCGGCTGCAGCGAGTCGATGTCCTTGGACAGCATCGACTTCTGGATCGACGGCACCAGACCGGAGTAGGTGAGGTTGATGCCGTCGACCTTGATCTTGGTGGGTTCCTTGTAGAGCAGGTCGTCGAGCTGCTTCTTGGTGTACTTCTTGATCGGCTTGTCCGGGTCGAAGAAGCCGGACCCGCGGAAGATGCGGCCGTACCAGCCCTCCATGCTGTACCCGGGGATGGTGATGGCGCCCTCGTTGAGCGACTTGTTCTCGTCGTAGATCTGGGTCAGGTCGATGTCGTTGACCGAACCCCGGCCCTCGCAGCGCAGGCACATGCCGCCGGTGATGCTGAAGCTGCGCCGCTCCTTCACGGTCCGCCCGGCGCGCTCGACCGTGACCGCGCCGGCGCCGCTGATCGAGGCGACGTTGAAGGAGAACGCCTTCGGCGAGCCGATGTGCGGCTTCCCGAGGCGGCTGAACAGGATGCGCAGCAGCGCGTTGGCGTCGGTGGCGGTGCCCACCGTCGAGCGCGGGTCGGCGCCCAGGCGCTGCTGGTCGACGATGATCGCGGTGGTCAGCCCGTCCAGGACGTCCACGTCGGGCCGGGCCAGCGTGGGCATGAAGCCCTGCACGAACGCGCTGTAGGTCTCGTTGATCAGCCGCTGCGACTCGGCGGCGATCGTGGCGAACACCAGCGAGCTCTTGCCCGAGCCGGACACCCCGGTGAACACCGTCAGCCTGCGCTTGGGGATCTCGATGCTGACGTCGGCGAGGTTGTTCTCGCGCGCGCCGTGCACCCGGATCTTCTCGTGCGTGTCGGCGACGTGCGGCGCGGGTTTCCGCTTGGCCGTGGTCATCGTTTCTCCATCGTGTCGAGTGGAGGCCGCGGGGTCGCGGCCTCCACATCCGCCGGAGCGCTCAGCGCAGTTCCTGAATGCGGATCATGTTGCCGTTGGGGTCGCGGAAGGCGCAGTCGCGGACGCCGTAGGGCTGCTCGGTCGGTTCCTGGACGACCTCGGCGTCGCCGGCCTGCAGCCGCTCGAAGGTGGCGTCGAGGTCCTTGGTGGCCAGGTTGATGCTGGCGTAGGTGCCCTTGGCCATCATCTCCGAGATCGCGTTGCGCTCGTCGTCGGTGAGGCCCGGGCTCGCGGCCGGCGGGTACAGGACGATGTTCACCGGCTGGCCGGGCGGGCCGACGGTGATCCAGTGCATGCCCTGGTAGCCGACGTCGTTGCGGACCTCGAAGCCGAGGGTGTCGCGGTAGAAGGCCAGGGTGGCCTCGTAGTCGGTGTGCGGGAGGTAGCTCGCGTGAATGGTGATGTCCATGGCGGCCACGCTAACCACGTGCCGTCGTCGGCGCTTCTCGATTCCTGATCGGTCGGGTCACCTGTTTCGCGACGCACGGCGGCATGCCCTCGGTCGCGCGGGCCGCCTCGGCCCGGTAGGTGCTCGGTGGCATGCCGACCAGCTCGGTGAAGCGCGTGCTGAACGTGCCCAGCGACGAGCAGCCGACCTCGAAGCAGACCTCGGTGACGCTGAGGTCACCGCGCCGCAGCAGGGCCATGGCGCGCTCGATGCGCCGCGTCATCAGGTAGCTGTAGGGCGACTCTCCGTAGGCGCGGCGGAACTCGCGGCTGAGGTGGCCCGCGGACATGTTCACGCCCCGCGCCAGCGCTTCGACGTCCAGTGGCTGCGCGTACTCGCGATCGATGCGGTCGCGGACCCGGCGCAGCCGGGCGAGGTCCCGCAGGCGGGCCTCCGCATTGGCGCTTCTCGTCACCTGCGGAATCGTGCCACACCGGCGGCAGGGGTGGTGGCGGTTCCGGCCCGGACCCAGCCGGACCCCCGGCACGGGTGAGGCGACCTCACCGGCGACGGCGGGCCCGGGGGACGCGCAGCACGTCGCGCCACCGTCGAGCTGAGGGCCGGCATCGGCGCGGGGTCACCGGTCGTCGTTCTCGCGCCAGCGCGCCGCCAGTTCCGTGCGGTTGGTGATGCCGAGCTTGGCGTAGATGTGCGACAGGTGCGTCTTGACCGTGCTCCGGCTCATGAACAGGCGGGTGCCGATGTCCGGGTTGTTCAGGCCCTCCACCACCAGGCGCGCGACGCTCTCCTCGGTCGGCGTGAGGCTGCCCCAGCCGCTCTCCGGCCTGCCCCGCTTCCCGCGGGCGCGGCGCGCGTAGGCGATCGCCTCGCGCAGGGGCATCGCGTTCTCGTCGGCCACGCCGTGGGGCAGGCCCATGTCCCACCGCGCGCGTTCGCACGCCCGCCGCAGCGGTTCGTCGCCGTCGGCCAGTGCTTCCAGGCTGCTCAGGCAGCACAGCCACAACCCGTGCCGGGCGCGGATCACGAGCGCCTCGTGGTGCAGGCCCTCGGGCGCCTCGGCGAGGAAGGCGGACTGTTCGAGCGCGTCGGCGATCACCTTCGGCATCCCGGCGTCGCGGGCGGCGGTCAGCGCGCGCTCGCAGGCCGCGGCCGCCGTGCCGAGGTCGCCGAGCCGCCGGTGGGCTTCGGCGAGCCCGACCAGCGTGGGCGGGGTGAGGCGGCCGTCGCCGGCCTCCCGGTGGAACCAGCGCACCGCCTCCGCCGGCTCACCCGACCACAGGTGCAGGTAGCCCTTCGCCCTGGCCAGGCCGGGCACGAACGGCGCGGACTCGGCGCCGGCCACGAGCCGCACCATCGGGTCGAGCGCCGCGCGCGCCTCGTCGAGCCGCCCCGCGGTGCCCTCGACCATCGCCAGCACGCTCGTCGCCGAGCCGATGCGGTGGTAGTCGTCGAGCGGACGGGCCACCCGGACGCTCTCGGCCGCGAGGTCGCGGGCCCGCTCCACCTGCCCGGTGTGGAGCGCGCTGGTGGCCAGGAACGCCAGGGCGGTCGAGGCGACACCGCGGTCGTGCCTGCGCCGCAGCCCGTCGATCGCCGATTCCAGCAGGGTGGCCGCGGTGTCGTGGTCGTCCCGGAGGTGGGCGATGATGCCCAGCAGCGCGGTCGAACCGTCGCGGACGAACCCGTCCTCGCTCGCGCGCCCCTGCTCGGCGAGCTTGGCCGCGGCGTCGAAGTCGCGGACGAGTTCGCCCAGCGCGCCGAGCAGGGTCGCCAGCCCGTCGCCGGGGACGATCGCCAGCGCCGCCTGCGCCGCGTCGTAGTCCAGGCCCAGCGGCTGGGTCGTGTCGGCGACCAGCGCCAGCCCGGTGAGCAGGCGCGCCTGCAGCGCGGTGTCCGCGGGGCCGCGGTCGATGGCCCGGCGCAGCAGGGCCATGCCCTCGTGGCCGCGTCCGTTGAGGTGCCACAGCCAGGCCAGCGCCGCGGTGAGCCGCCGCCCGCGGTCCGGGTCCGCCGCGGCGAGGCCGTGTTCGATGGCGGCGCGCAGGTTCTCCTGGTCGGCCCCGACGAGCGCGCGCCACGCGTCCTTGTCGGTGTCCAGCAGCGGCGCGGCGCCCTCGGCGACGGCGAGGAAGGTGCGGAGGTGCCGGTCGCGGATCTCGTCCTCCTCGCCCGCGGACGCGAGCCGGGCCAGGGCGTAGTGGCGGATCGTCTCCAGCATCCGGTACCGCGTGACCGGCCCGGTGGTGTCCGCGATGACGAGCGATTTGTCGACCAGGCGGCCGATCCCGGTGAGCACGTCCATCCGGCCGAGGCCGCACACGGCGCCCGCCGCGTCGAGCGTGAACCCGCCGTGGAACACCCCGAGGCGGCGGAACAGGACCCGGTCGGCTTCGTCGAGCAGGTCGTGGGACCACGCCATGGACGCCGCGAGCGTCTGGTGCCGCGCCGCCACCCCGCGCGGGCCGCGCACGAGCAGCGCGAACCGGTCGTCCAGGCCGCGCAGGATCTCGGGCACGGTGAGGGTGCCGGACCAGGCCGCGGCCAGCTCGATCGCCAGCGGGATGCCGTCCAGCCGAGCGCACACCGTGCCGGTCGCGGTGTCCTCCCCGGTGCCCGAGCGGGCGCGGAAGAGCGCGACCGCGTCGGCGGCGCTGAGCGGAGGGACCCGCCACACGCGTTCGCCGGGAACGCCGAGCGGCTCCCGACTGGTGGCGAGAACGGTGACGTTCGGGCAGCCGGTGATCAGTTCCAGCGCCACCTCGGCGGCGGCGGTCAGCACGTGCTCGCAGTTGTCCAGGCAGACGAGGAGCCGCCGGTCGCCGATCTGGCGGGGCAGCGACCCGCCGCCCAGGGTGCCGGCCGCGGCGGCCACCAGTTGCGGCACCACGGCCCGGTCGGTGGTCGCGGTGAGGTCCGCCCAGCACACGTCGTCCCGGGCGGCGGCGACCTGCAGCGCCAGCCGGGTCTTGCCGCACCCGCCCGGCCCGGCGACGGTGACCAGCCGCGCCCCCGCGAGCTCCGCGGCGAGCGCGCCGAGTTCCGGGCCGCGGCCGACGAACGGGGTGAGCTGCGGCGGCAGGGTGGCTGACATCGCGGATCAGTCTGCCACTCCGAAGGTGGCCAGGTGGCCGATATTCCGGGACCGCGGCGTCGGCAGAGTGGTCGGTGTCCGGTTCACCAGGCAGAAGGAGAACTCCGATGAGCAAGGTCATCGCCAACATGTCCATGTCCCTCGACGGTTTCATCGCCGACCCCGGCGACGGCATCGACCAGCTGTTCGGCTGGATGGGCAACGGTGAGGTCGAGGTGCCGACCGCGGTGGAGTGGGCGACGTTCCGGATGTCGCCGGCGAGCGCGGAGTACATGCGCAGCGCCATGGCCGGGGTCGGCGCGCTGATCGCGGGCCGTCACCTGTTCGACATCACCCAGGGCTGGGGCGGCCGGCACCCGCTGGGCGTGCCGGTCGTGGTCGTAACGCACGAGCCGCCCGCGGACTGGCCGCACACCGAGACGTTCACGTTCGTGTCCGGCGTCGAGGAGGCGGTGCGGGTCGCGTCGGACCTGGCCGGGGACAAGGACGTGGTCGTCGCGAGCGCGAAGATCGCCCAGCAGGTGCTGGACGCGGGCCTGCTGGACGCCATCAACGTCGACCAGGTGCCGGTCCTGCTGGGCGAGGGCGTGCGGTGGTTCGAAAACCTGGGGAAGGCCCCGGTGCACCTGAGCGACCCGACGGTCATCGAGGGCAACGGCGTGACGCACCTGGCGTACGAGGTGCGCCGCGGGTGAGAAGGCGGTGGGCCGCGGGTGGGGCGTGGGGTCGGTCGGGGAGTGGCCGCGCGGGGCGGGCCGTGATCAGCCGGGCGCGGGGGCCGGCCGACCCTCCCGGCCCCCGCGGTCAGCGCGGTGGTCCCGCGTCCGTCCGGCCGGTTCGCCCGATGCCGCGACTGTGGCCGGCCGTCTGGGGCCTAGCTGTGTTGTCGATGAGGTTGGTGGCGCGGCTGGCTGGGGTGTTGTCGCCGATGGCGGTACGGGGTCGGTGGTGGTTGTACCGGTCCAGCCAGCCGCGGAAGGCGTGTTGTCGGTGGGCTTCTGAGGTGTGGGGCTGGTGGTAGGCCCATTGGTCGAGCAGGGTGCGGTGGAGGCGTTCCACCCTCCCGTTCGTTTGGCGTCGCCAGGGGCGGGTGAACCAGGCGTGCGCGCGGCGCAGAAGGGCTGCGCAGGTGGCAGCTTTCTCGTCGCGCAGGATCTCGGTGTCGGCCAGGCGGGAGCGATCACCCAGAGTGGTGCGCAGGCAGAGGTAGCCGCCGCTGGTGCGGACCTGGTTTTCCTGGCCTTGGGCACGGCCCAGGACCTTGTGCCGGCCTCCGTCGGGCGATGCGGCCGAGTTTCTTGACATCGACGTGCACCATCTCGCCGGGATGGTTCCTTTCGTAGCGGCGAATCGGCTCGCCGGTGGCCCGCTCACATGCGGCCGGCGCCCGGCCGATCTTGTGCTCCTCCCGCAACATCACGACCAGAGCCTCCACCGCAACCTACGTGCGGTTCGGGCTGTGATGCGGCCGGCTGGACCGGTCGTTCATCCCCGCCGGGCCGTGCTGGCGAGAGCGGCCCACCCAGCGGGCGACGGTGATGTGACTACCCGTGGGTGTCAACGGCGCGTTCCAGCGCACCTAGCCCGCGGCGTCCAGCCGTTGCGCGATCGGGCCGCGAGTGGGGGCCGGGGTGTCCTTCGGCAGCTTCTCCACGGCGCGCGCGAACTCGTCCCAGTTGGTGGCTTCCTTGAGCCGGAACTGGGCCGGTTTGAAGTTCGGGCTCGTCACGTCGATGCCGACCGCCGGGTCCTTGAAGAAGCTGTGCGCGTTCTCCTTGGCCATGTTCTCCAGCATCGCGGTGAAGTAGCCGGCCAGCCGGTCGCCCGCCTCGGCCAGGTTGGTCCGCGCCTGGAGCACGTCGGCCCGGAACTGCGTCATGATCTTGTCCGGGTCGGTCTCCTCCCAGGTCTTCTGCAGCTTCTGGATCGCGCCGACGACCTGCTCCATGTTCTTGATCCCGTTGACCAGCTCCGCCTTCTTGACCGCCTCGATGAGCCCGGCGGTGCCGTAGAACATGGTCAGCGCGAACTCCTGTTTGGCGGCGGTGCGGTGCTTGGCCGCATCCGTCAGCGCCTTCGTGATGTTCTCCGCCAGCTTCTCCGCGTTGTCCTCGCCCGTCCGCACGAGCAGGGCGTACTGCTCCAGCACCTTGTCCAGGTACGCGACGTAGGCCGACTGGTTCCCGACGAACGTCTCCAGGTCGTTCAGCGCACCCTTCACCGCCAGGGCGCCCGACCCCGCCCAGTCCTCGAGCGCCTCCCGGACCGACTTGAAGTCGCCGTCGACGTCGTCCACCGTGACGCCGACCGACGGCAGCTGCGCGCGCGCCCGGTCGGCGGCCTCGGCAGCTCCGGCCTGGTAACCGTGCACCTGGCCGAGCAGCTCGTAGGCCTCCCAGACCACTTCCTTCTTCTTCGCCGCGTCGATCGACAGCTGCCGGACGTACTCCTCGGTCTGGGTGCCCACGCCCTCGATCACCGGCGCCGGCGTCTGCTGGAGCAGGATCTTCGCGCAGTCCTCGATGACGCCGGCCAGCCGCAGGAACTCGGCGAAGAGCTGCTCCCGGTACTCCTCGTACTTGCCCACCGCTCAGCCCTGCCCGTCGGCGCGCGCGTACAGCGCCTTGATCTTCAGCATCGCCTTGCCCGCGTAGTCCAGCTCGTCGGCGACGTGCGTCTGCCGTCGTTCGACGAGATCGGTCAGTTTCGCGATGACGCCCTCCAGCTTGCGCAACGGCAGGTTCTCGGCGTCGCCCCGCAGCAGATCGTCCAAAGTGGACCCATCCGTGAACTCGACGTTCGTGCGGCAGGCGTGCAGGCGTCCCGCGTTCTCCGCCGCCGACCCGGCCGCCTTGCCCAGCGCCTTGCCCGCGGCCTCCAGGCCGGACAGGTCGACCTCGTACCCGCCGCTCATGCGCACCATCCCCATCCGCTCACCGCGACGGCGGCGCCGCTCCAGCCCGCGTACTTGATGCAGTCCGGCGCGTACCCCTTGGCCACGGCGTAGTACTTGTAGTCACCCTGGTCGATGACGTTGCGGCCGGAGTCCTCGGAATCCCGGTACAGCCCGGCCATCGTGTCGGTCGGGGTGCCGATCGCGGTCCATTTGATCGTGACCACGCAGTTGTAGCCGCCCGAGGCGTACAGCAGGTACACCCCGGCGTAGGCCTTGCCGTTCCACGTCGCCGTCCGCGAGTCGATCACCCGGTAGCCCGAGCCGCACACCTCCTGGGGTGTGTAGGGGTTCGTGGCGGCGTTCGCCGGGCTCATCCCGAGCCCGGCGAACAGCGCCACCATCCCGGCCAGCGTCACGGCCCTCCCCGTTCTCCGCCGCATGGCTCCCCCTCCGGTCGTTCCCCCTCGGACGGACCGAAGTGTGACGTCCGAAACCCTGCTGTCACCAGGTCCATTCCGGACAATGTCCGCTTGTGGTCACCTCTACAGCCAGCCGCGGCGCACCGCGGCGACCCCGGCGGCGAACCGGCTCTCCACGCCGAGGAGCTCGAGGATCGCCCCGACGTGCCGGCGGACCGTCCGGACGGCGGTGCCGGTCTGTCGCGCGATCGCCTCGTCGGTGAGGCCCGCGGCCAGCAGGCGCAGGATCTTGTGCCGCGCCGGGGTGAGCTCGGCCGGGGCCGACTCGCCGATGGTGGTGGTGCCGGGCGCGTCCCACAGGGCGTCGAACCACTCGGCGAGCAGGGCCAGCAGGGCCGGCGAGCGGACGTGCAACGCGCCGTCCGCGCCGGTGCGGTCGATCGTGACCAGGGCGACGCTGTCGTCGACGTGCATCATCTTCACCGGCACCGACCGGCGGATCCGGGCCTGCTCCCCGGCCAGCACCGACTGCTCGATGCTGTGCGAACCCCACTCGTCGGACGCGTGCTCGGCGTCGTAGAGCATGCGGAACTCGACGCCGGCGGCGATCGCGTCCGGCGGCGGGAGCAGCAGGCCCTCGGTGGTCGGGTTGTGCCCGGACCGCGCGTTGAACGTCGCCCGCAGCAGCCGCCGCGGCGACCGGTAGAGCCCGGCGGCGAGGCGGGCCATCTCGGCCGGGTCGCGGACCGCCTGGACGTCCTCCCCGTCGAGCGCGCCCTGCGCCAGGCCGGTGGTCGGCGCGACGAGGTCGGCGAACCGCTCCCACGACTCCGCCAGGCGGCCCTGC
Organism: Amycolatopsis thermophila; assembly: GCF_030814215.1. Taxonomy (NCBI): domain Bacteria; kingdom Bacillati; phylum Actinomycetota; class Actinomycetes; order Pseudonocardiales; family Pseudonocardiaceae; genus Amycolatopsis; species Amycolatopsis thermophila. The sequence continues at coordinate 4,439,915 of NZ_JAUSUT010000001.1, forward strand.
AGCGCCGAGAGCTGCCGGTGCTGCCGGTCGAGCAGCCGCCGCAACGCGATCACCGGGTGCACCACGCGCACGAACCGCGGCTGGCCACCCGCGCCGGCCAGCGTGACGAGCCCCGCGTCGAGCAGCTCGCGACCGACCTCGCTGTCGAGGTCGAACTCCCCGGGCCCGGTGCCGAGGGTGAGCTGACCGGCGGTGTGCAACCGGTCGTAGGCCTCCGCGCCCGCTTCGGACAGGAGGCCGGTCAGCACCTTCGCCGTCATGGTGGACATCATCTCGGTCTTCGGCTGAGGGGTCGCTACTCGGGTGGTTCACATTAATTAATAATTAATATTGACGCCGTGGCTCGGGCTGGGTGAGACTGGCGGCCGGGTGCGGCAACTGCCGTCGCGGCCACCCGAGCTCATGGAGGTGTCGTGAAGGTCGCGGTCGTCACGGGAGCCGCGCAGGGCATCGGCGCGGCGACCGCGCGGCGGCTCGCCGCCGGCGGTGCCGCGGTGGCGTTGCTGGACGTCCACGACAGCAGCGAGGTCGCCGCGGGCATCCACGGTCTCGCGATCCGGTGCGACGTCAGCTCCGAGGACTCCTGGGCCGAGGCGATCGAACGGGTGCACGCGGAACTCGGGCCGGTGGACATCCTGATCAGCAACGCCTGCACCGTCGACGTCTTGCCCGCCCACGAAACCACGCTGGAGTCGTGGAACCGGCAGCTGTCGGTCAACCTGACCGGCACGTTCCTCGGGTTCCGCGCCTGCCTGGCGGACCTGTCCCGCAACGGCACCGGCGCGGTGGTGCTGACCTCGTCGGTGCACGCGCTCGTCGGCCTGCCCGGCCGCCCCGCCTACGCCGCGACCAAGGCGGCGCTGACCGGCCTGGCCCGCCAGCTCGCCGTCGAGTACGGCACGGTTCTGCGGGTCAACGCGGTGCTGCCCGGGCCGGTGCTGACCGCCGCGTGGGACGGGATCGGCGAGGCGGACAGGCGGCGCAGCGCCGAGGAGACCGCCGTGAAGAGGTTGGGCAGACCGGAGGAAGTCGCCGCGGCGATCGCGTTCCTCGCCGGCGACGACGCCTCGTTCGTCACCGGTGCCGCACTGACCGTCGACGGCGGCTGGAGCGTCTCCAAGATGTCGTCGTGACGGGGTCGTGAGGACGGGGAGGATGGGCGCATGAGTGCCTACACCGGTCGCGGTGTGCACGGCCAGACGGTGGCCACGCTCGGCGCGCGCATCGTGTCCGGGGAGATCCCGCAGGGGGCGGTGATCGACCTCGGCGACCTCGGCCGGGACCTGGACGTCAGCCTGACCGCGCTACGCGAGGCGCTCAAGGTGCTGGCGGCCAAGGGACTGGTCGAGGCGCGCCAGAAGCGCGGGACGTCGGTGCGGGCGCGGGAACACTGGAACCTGCTCGACAGCGACGTCATCCGCTGGCGCAGCGAGGCCGGCGACACGGCCGCGGTGCTGCGCGACCTCGCCGAGGTGCGGGCCGTGGTCGAACCGGCCGCCGCATCGATGGCCGCGCGGCGCCGGGACGACGACGACCTCGCCGAGCTGGACGCGGCGCTCGAGGAAATGCGCACGGCGCGCGGCGCGGCCGCCGAGGTCGCGGCCGACCTGCGCTGGCACCGGGCGCTGCTGCAGGCGACCCACAACGAGATGCTGGCGCGGATGGACGTGTTCATCGAGCCCGCGCTGAGCCTGCGGGACGCGCTCGTGCACGAAACCCACGCCGGCGATCCGGTGCCCAGCCACGCCGTCGTCGTGGACGCGATCCACCGCGGCGACCCCGGCGCCGCCGCGGCCGCCGTGACCGCACTGCTGGACAAGGCCGCCGAGGACGTCGCGGGTGTCATCGGCGTCCGGGAGAAGGACGACGCGTGAAGATCACCTCCGTCGAGACGTTCCTGGTGCCGCCGCGGTGGCTGTTCTGCCGGGTGGCCGCCGACGACGGTCTCGTCGGCTGGGGCGAACCGGTCGTCGAGGGACGGGCGGACACCGTCCGCGCGGCGGTCGGCGAACTGTCCGACCTGCTCCTCGGCCGCGACCCGCGGCGGGTCGAGGACCTGTGGCAGCTCATGACCAAGGCGGCGTTCTACCGCGGCGGGCGGTGCTGTCCAGCGCCGTCGCGGGGCTGGACCAGGCGTTGTGGGACATCCTCGGCAAGTCGCTCGACGCGCCGGTGCACCAGCTGCTGGGCGGCGCGGTGCGGGACGAGGTGCGCGTGTACGGCTGGATCGGCGGCGACGAGCCGTCGGAGGTGGCCGACGCGGCGGCCGCGCAGGTGGCCGCGGGCCTGACCGCGGTGAAGATGAACGCCTCGGGGCGCATCGGCCGCATACCGACCCGCGCCGAGGTCGCCGACGTGGTGGCGCGGCTGGCCGCGGTGCGCGAGGCGGTGGGGGACTCGCGCGACGTCGCGGTGGACTTCCACGGCCGGTTCGGTGTGGCCGCCGCGCGGCGGGTCCTCCCGGAACTGGCGCCGCTGCACCCGTTGTTCGTCGAAGAGCCGGTGCTGCCGGAGTTCTCGCACCGGCTGGCTGACGTCGTGTCGTCGTCCGCGGTGCCGGTGGCGTGTGGCGAGCGGTTGTACTCGCGGACGGACTTCCTGCCGGCGCTGCAGGCCGGGATCGCGGTGGCGCAACCCGACCTTTCGCACGCCGGGGGGATTTCGGAGGTGCGGCGGATCGCGTCGCTGGCCGAGACGTTCGGCGCGCTGCTGGCCCCGCACTGCCCGCTCGGGCCGCTCGCGCTGGCGGCGAGCCTGCAGGTCGCGTTCGCCACACCGAACTTCCTGATCCAGGAGCAGAGCATCGGGATCCACTACAACGTGGGGGCCGAGCTGCTGGACTACGTGCTGGACCGCGCGCCGTTCGCGTTCCCCGGCGGCGCGATCCGGCGGTGGGACGCGCCCGGGCTCGGCGTGTCGATCGACGAGGACGCCGTGCGGGCGGCGGACCGGACCGGGCACCGGTGGCGGAACCCGGTGTGGCGGCACGAGGACGGGTCGTTCGCGGAATGGTGACCTGGCAGGCGTGGCCGACCGGTTCGGCTCGGCGAGGGGCTGCGGTTCGACGGCTGGCGGCTGGTGATGGAGGACATCCTGACCGGGCGGTTGCCGGAGCTGCCGCCCCGTCCGGGCCGCGGCTGATGGGCGCTGTGGACTGTCCGCTCGGGGCGGTGGCACGGCTGGGACGGGCTGGATCGCGGCGGGCCGCGGCGGGACGCGGTGGCTCGCCAGGGCCGGACGGGGCGCGTGAACGACGGCGTGGCCGATCCGGCCGGCCGGTTCCGGGCCGGGTCGATGGCCTACGACAACACGCACGGTGCGCTGTACCGGGCGGACGCGGACGGCACCGTGGCGGTGGCGCGAGGGGCTGACCGGGCCCAATGGACACCTCCCGTGAGCGGCGCGCCACGCACTGACGGCGTCCCGTGCCGCGGCGGCCCGCCCTGCCTGGAAACCGGAGAAGAAACTCCGCCGCGGCGAGGCGGAGTTCACGCTCGTCGACCCGCGCCCGTACACGACCTACCAGCCGTTCCTGCGCGAGGTGGTGGCCGCTCGATCGAGGCGTTCCCGGCGGCGGCGCGAACCCCGTCATCGCACGGCGCTCCCGCCGTCCTCGCTGGACTGTCCGATGTAGATGAACCACCCGCCCGTCAGAGGCGTTCTCGACGCAGCACCGCCATGTGGTGGAACACCGGGGCTGGGTCCAGGATCAGACGTCGTAGGTCAGCGCGAATTCGTACGGGTGCGGCCGCAACCGCAGCGGGTCGATCTCCGTCTCGCGCTTGAACGCTATCCACGTGTCGATCACGTCCTCGGTGAACACGCCGCCGGCGAGCAGGAACTCGTGGTCGTCCTCCAGCCGGTCGATCACCGCCTCCAGCGACGCCGGCACCTGCGCCACGTCGCGCGCCTCCTCGGGCGGCAGCTCGTACAGGTCCTTGTCGATCGGCGCCGGCGGTTCCAGCTTGTTGCGCACCCCGTCGAGCCCGGCCATCAGCATCGCCGAGAACGCCAGGTACGGGTTGCCCGACGAGTCCGGGCAGCGGAACTCGATGCGCTTGGCCTTCGGCGACGACCCGGTCACCGGGATGCGCACGCACGCCGACCGGTTCCGCTGCGAGTACACCAGGTTGATCGGCGCCTCGAACCCCGGCACCAGCCGGTGGTAGGAGTTCGACGTCGGGTTGGTGAAGGCCAGCAGGCTCGGCGCGTGGTGCAGGATCCCGCCGACGTAGTGCCGCGCCAGGTCCGACAACCCGCCGTACCCCGCCTCGTCGTAGAACAGCGGCCCGTTCTCGTCCCACAGCGACTGGTGGCAGTGCATGCCCGACCCGTTGTCGTTGTAGAGGGGTTTGGGCATGAAGGTGACCGTCTTGCCCTGCTCCCACGCGGTGTTCTTCACGACGTACTTGAACAGCTGCAGGTCGTCGGCCGCGTGCAGCAGCGTGTTGAACCGGTAGTTGATCTCGGCCTGGCCGCCGCTGCCGACCTCGTGGTGCGCCTTCTCCACGTCGATGCCCACGCCCTCCAGGTTGCGCACCATCTGGTCGCGCAGGTCGGCGAAGTGGTCGCGCGGCGACACCGGGAAGTAGCCGGCCTTGAACGGGGTCTTGTAGCCGAGGTTGCCGCTCTCCTCGTCGCGGCCGGTGTTCCACCAGCCCTCCACGGAGTCGACCTCGTAGAAGGCGGTGTGCTCGACGTTGCCGAACCGCACCGAGTCGAAGATGTAGAACTCCGCCTCGGGCCCGAAGAACGCGCGGTCGGCGATCGAGGACTCGCTGATGTACTCCTCGGCCTTGCGGGCGATGTTGCGCGGGTCCCGGCTGTAGGACTCGCGGGTGAACGGGTCGTGCACGAAGAAGTTCATCATCAGCGTCTTCTCGGCCCGGAACGGGTCGATCCGCGCGGTGTAGGGGTCGGGCAGCAGCAGCATGTCGGACTCGTGGATCGACTGGAACCCGCGCACCGAGGAGCCGTCGAACGCCACGCCCTCGTCGAAGGCTTCGGCGTCGAACGCCCGCGCGGGCACCGTGAAGTGCTGCATGATGCCGGGCAGGTCGCAGAACCGGACGTCGACGAACTCCACGTTCTCGTCGGCGAGGAACTGCAGGACTTCTTCCGCGTTCGCGAACATGAGCGGGCTCCTTTGCCGTCGCTGCCGGTGCGTGATCCAGGGTCCTCGCGTCGCGGGAGAGGTTCAATGGAGGAATGCGCGGTGGGGACAGCACGATCGAATCCGCGACGTGGAACCCGGCCACGGGCTGCGACCGCGTCAGCCCCGGCTGTGACCACTGCTACGCGCTGACCTTCGCGCGCCGGCTGCAGGCGATGGGCAACCCCGCCTACCGCCGCGACGGCGACCCGCGCACGAGCGGGCCGGGTTTCGCGCTCACCCTGCACCCCGATCGGCTCGCCGTTCCCGTGCGGTGGCGGCGGCCCCGGCTGGTCTTCACCGGGTCGATGACCGACCTGTTCCACCCCGGCGTTCCCGAGGAGTTCCTCGCCGACGTCCTCGACGTGATGGCGCGCGCCGGGCAGCACACGTTCTTCGCGCTCACCAAACGGCCCGCGCGGATGGCGACCGTGCTGGCCCGGCTGCGGCCCGAGCCGCTGCCCAACGTGTGGTGGGGCGTCACCGTCGAGAGCAACGACCACGTCCGGCGCGCCGACCGCCTGCGCGAAACCCCGGCCGCGATCCGGTTCCTGTCGCTGCAACCGCTGCTCGGGCCGCTGCCGGACCTGGACCTCACCGGCCTGGACTGGGTCTACGCCGGCGGGGAGTCCGGCCCGCACGCCCGCCCGATGGACGCGGCGTGGGTGCGCGCCGTACGGGACCGCTGCGTGGCGGCCGGGATCCCGTTCCTGTTCAAGCAGTGGGGCGGGCGGACCCGCAACGCCGGCGGGCGGCTCCTCGACGGCCGCACCTGGGACGAGATGCCACTGGGCTGGACACCCGCCGGTCGCCGGGCCAGGGTGTCGCCATGACTTCGACACGGGTTTCCGGGTTCGTGCGGGCGCCGCGCCCGGCCGTCTACCGCGCGCTGACCGACGCCCGCGCGATCGCGGCGTGGCGGGTTCCGGACGACATGACCGGCCGGGTGCACGAGTTCGAGGCCCGCGAGGGCGGCCGGTACCGGATGTCGCTGATCTACGACGACCCGGGCCGCGCGGGCAAGTCCGGCGCCCGCACCGACACCTTCACCGGCCGGTTCGCCGCGCTGGAACCGGACCGGCGTGTGGTCGAGCTGATCGAGTTCGACAGCCCCGACCCGGCGTCGCAGGGCGTCATGACCATGACGACCACCCTGTCCGACGCCGACGGCGGCACCGAGGTCGTGATCGAGCACGAGGGCATCCCGGACTCCGTCGCCCCCGCGGACAACGAGACCGGGACCCGCATGGCGCTCGCCAAGCTCGCCGCGTTCGTCGAGCAGCGGGGCTGACCCGCTTCTCGTCACGGCGGCGCGGGAGCCACGGCCGGCCCGTAGCTCCCGCGAACTCACACCACGTACTGCGCGAAGGACTTGCGCACCTTGTTCACCTTGGGCAGCGCGACCGCGAGGCAGTAGCCCTGGCCGGGGTTCTTGGCGAAGAAGTCCTGGTGGTACTCCTCGGCCCGGTAGAACTCGCCCAGCGGCTCCAGGGTCGTCACGATCTCGCCGTCCCACCACTCGCTCGCGCGCTTGATGGCGGCCTCGAACTCGGCGCGCTGCGCGTCGTCGGCGTAGAACATCGCCGACCGGTACTGGGTCCCGACGTCCGCGCCCTGCCGGTTGAGCTGCCGGGGGTCGTGCAGGGTGAAGAAGACGTCGAGGATCACCTCGGCCGGGATCACCTCCGGGTCGAACGTGACCGCGACGGCCTCCGCGTGCCCGGTCCGGCCCGTGCACACCTGCTCGTAGGTGGGCCCGGCCGTGTCGCCACCGGTGTAGCCGGACACCACGTCCTGCACACCGCGCAGCGTCCGGTAGACCGCGTCCAGGCACCAGAAGCACCCGCCGGCCAGCACGAACGTCCGCATCTCACATCACCTCACACCGAGTCCACTGGTTGCACCCGGGGCAACAGGGTGCGTGGTCCCAGTATTCCTGGCCAACCCGCCCGGAACCTCGGCAAACCCGGGCACGAGGGAACGCAACCGCCGCGCGGCCCGCACGGTCAGCGTCCGCCCGTCCGCGTCGAGCTCGACCAGCTCCTCCGCCCGCAACCGGTTCAGCACCGCGTTGCCCAGCGCCCCACCGAGATGCGGCCGCCGCAACGTCCTGTCCAGACAACTCGTCGCGATCTTGCGGCGGCCCCCGGCCACCTCGGACACGTCGATCCCGAAGCGCCCCAGCACCTCTTCCGCCCGCGGCCCCAGCTCCAGCTCGTCGGTGTCGGAGCGGCGGCGCACCGCGTCCTCGTCGAGCAGGTGGTCCAGCACGGCCACCCCCAGCCGGCCGGCGGCGTGGTCGTAGCACAGCCGTTCCGGCGGTGTGGCCGGGCCGGGCAGGGGGAGCGCGCCGCCCGCGTAGTCGGCCAGGGCGTCGAGCACCGCGGTGATCGCCGGGTCCGCCAGGCGGTAGGTCACGTGCCGGCCGCTCTGCTCGGTGGCCACCAGCCCGGCCTGCCGCAGCTTCGCCAGGTGGTTGCCGAGGCGGGCGGGTGTGACGCCGAGGATGTCGGCGAGCTGGGTCATGCCGTGCGGGCCCTCGTGGGCGAGCAGTTGCAGCACGGTCAGCCGGATCGGGTCGGCCAGTTCGCGGGCGAGGCCGGTCACCGTCGCCACCACCGGCTGCTCGGCGCTGGTCCATCCGAGGGAACTCACGGCACGCACTCTACCATCGACTTTCACGTTTCACGGATACGTGATAGGTCTTTGCGGATGCAGGCGCTGCGCAGGTACTGGCACGGCCAGGTCCCGCCGCCCGGCCCGTTCCGGGTGATGGCGCTCGGGGCGCTGGTCACCACGGCGGGGGGCGGCGCCTGGTACACCACGTGGGCGGTCTACTTGACGACGGTCGCGGGGTTGCCGCCGCCGGTCGTCGGGCTGGGGCTGATGGTGGCCGGCGGTGCGGGCCTGCTGGCGGCGACGCCCGTGGGGGCGCTGGCGGATCGGATCGGCCCGCGGGCGCTGCTCGCGGTGCTGATCGCGACGGAGGGCGTGTCGATGGGCGCGTTCGTGTTCGCCCAGCACGTCGCGGTGTTCCTGCCGGTCGCGGTGCTCAACACGATGGCCGATCGCGCCACGGCAGGGGTCCGCACCGCCTACGTCGCCCAGCTCGCCGACGAGCGGACCCGGGTGGGGCTCCTCGCCCGGCAGCGGGTCGCGAGCCACCTCGGGTACACGGTGGGTGCCGCGGCCGGGTCGGTGTGCCTGACGCTGGGGACGCCGGCGGCGTTCCACGTGCTGATCGCGGTCAACGCGGTCACGTCGCTGATCTACGCGGCGATGATCACGCGGTTGCCGGTGGTGCCGCCGGCCGCTCGGGAGCGCCGGTCGCTGGTGCGGGACCCCGCGTTCCTCGCCGTGGTGACGACGACCGGGTTGTTGTCCCTGTGCTGGGGGCTGGTGTCGACCGCGCTGCCGTTGTGGCTGGTGGGGAACACGCACCTGCCGGCCGGGCTCGCCGGGGTGGTGGTGATCGTGAACTCGCTCGGTGTGGCGTTGCTGCAGGTGGCGGCGAGCCGGGGATGCAGCGGGCCGCGGCGCGGGGCCCTGCGGGCGGCCTGGTCGGGGACCGCGCTGGCCGTCGCGTGCCTGCTGTTCGCGGCGACGAGTGGCGGGAGCGGCGCGGTGGCGGTGGGGCTGGTGCTGCTGGCGGCGACGGCCCACCTGGCGGGGGAGTTGTGGTTCATCGCGGCCAGGTGGTCGCTGACGCTCGGCCTGACCCCGTCCGGCGCGACCGGCCGGTACCAGGGCGTGGCGGCGACCGCGCAGGCCGGCGCGCAGATGATCAGCCCCGCGCTGATGACACTGCTGATCGGCAGCTGGGGCCGGCCCGGCTGGTTCGTCCTCGCGGCGGTGTTCCTGGCCGCCGGGGGTGCCACCGTCCCCGCCGCCCGCTGGGCCGTGCGCACCCGGGCGGGTGTCCTGAGCCGTCCGCCGTCCATCGGAGGAACAGGTTCCGGTCCGCGCCGACGGCACCCCTGACCACCGGCCTTGTCCGCGGTGAGAACATGTTCTAGTTTTGGGGCGTGACGGATCTGGGGCTGACGGGTGCGGTGGTGCTGGTGACCGGCGGTGTCCGCGGTGTCGGCCGCGGGATCAGCCGGGTGTTCCGCGACCACGGCGCCCGCGTGGTGACCTGCGCGCGGCGCGAGCCCGCGGAACCGGGCGGCGACTTCATCGCGTGCGACGTCCGTGATCCGGATCAGGTCGGGAGCATGATCGAGCGGATCGCCGGCGAGCACGGCCGCCTCGACGTCGTGGTCAACAACGCCGGCGGTAGCCCGTTCGCGCGCGCGGCCGAGGCCTCGCCCCGGTTCTCCGACCGGATCGTGCAGCTGAACCTGCTGGCGCCGTTGCTGGTCGCCCAGCACGCGAACGCCGTCATGCAGGGGCAGGACGGTGGTGGTTCGATCGTGATGATCTCCAGCGTCAGCGCGACCCGGCCTTCTCCGGGAACCGCCGCGTACGGGGCGGCGAAGGCGGGGCTGGACAACCTCACCGCGACCCTGGCCGTCGAGTGGGCGCCGAAGGTGCGGGTCAACGCGCTCGACGTGGGCATGGTGCGGACCGAGCAGGCGCACCTGCACTACGGCGACGACGCGGCGGTCGAGGCGGTGGGCAAGACGGTGCCGCTGGGCCGGCTGGCCGAGCCGGAGGAGGTCGGGCAGTGCGCCGCGTTCCTGGCTTCCCCGCTGGCTTCCTACGTCTCGGGAGCGACGTTGAAGGTGCACGGCGGCGGTGAGGTCCCCGCGTTCCAGGCGGCCGCGGATGTCAATCGGGAGGGTTCGTGAGCAGGTTGTGCCAGGACCGCGTGGTCGTCGTGACCGGCGCGGGACGCGGGATCGGGCGGGCGCACGCGCTCGCGTTCGCCGCGGAGGGGGCGCGGGTCGTCGTCAACGACGTGGGAGTGGCCCTCGACGGCTCGGCGACCGCGGACGGTCCCGCGGCGCAGGTCGTCGCCGAAATCGAGGCGCGGGGCGGGAAAGCGGTCGCCAGCACCGATGATGTCGCCGACTTCGCCGGCGCGAAGCACCTCGTCCGCACCGCGCTGGAGCACTTCGGCCGGCTGGACGTGCTCGTCAACAACGCCGGCTTCGTGCGCGACCGGATGCTGGTCAACCTGAGCGAGGACGAGTGGGACGCGGTGATCCGCGTACACCTCAAGGGCCACTTCGCGCCGTTGCGGCACGCCGCGGAGTACTGGCGGGGCGAAGCGAAGGCCGGCCGGACGCCGGACGCGCGGGTGATCAACACCAGTTCCGGGGCGGGTTTGCTGGGGAGCGTGGGGCAGTCCAACTACTCGGCGGCCAAGGCCGGGATCGCCGGGCTGACGGTGGTCGCCGCGGCGGAACTCGCGCGGTACGGGGTGACGGTGAACGCGATCGCGCCGTCGGCGCGGACGCGGATGACCGAGGAGGTGTTCGCGGGCACGATGGCCCGCCCGGACTCCGGCTTCGACGCGATGGCGCCGGAGAACGTCTCGCCGCTGGTGGTGTGGCTGGGCAGCACCGAGTCGGCGGGGGTGACCGGCCGGGTCTTCGAGGTCGAGGGCGGGAAGGTGTCGCTGGCGCAGGCGTGGCGGCACGGTCCGGCAGCCGACAAGGGACAGCGCTGGGAACCGTCCGAACTCGGCCCCGTGGTGGAGAAGCTGATCGCCGAGGCGCCCGCCCCCGAACCCGTGTACGGAGCGAACTGATGGGCATCACGACCAAACGCGACAGTCATATCGAGACGATCACAGTGGACTATCCCCCGGTGAACGCCCTGCCCGTGCGGGGCTGGTTCGACCTGGCCGCCGCGATCAACGCGGCCGGGGAGGATCCGGATGTGCACGTGGTGGTGCTGCGGGCCGAGGGGCGCGGGTTCAACGCCGGGGTGGACATCAAGGAGATCCAGCGCACCGAGGGTTACGACGCGCTCGTCGGCGCGAACCGGGGCTGCTACGCGGCTTTCGGTGCGGTGTACGACTGCGCGGTGCCGGTGGTGGCCGCGGTGCACGGGTTCTGCCTGGGCGGCGGCGTCGGGCTGGTGGGCAACGCCGACGTGATCGTGGCGTCGGCGGATGCGACGTTCGGGGTGCCCGAGGTGGAGCGGGGCGCGCTGGGTGCGGCGACGCACCTGGCCCGGCTGGTGCCGCAGCACCTGATGCGCACGTTGTACTTCACCGCGCGCAAGATCACCGCGGCCGAGCTGCACCAGCACGGCTCGGTCTACCAGGTGGTGCCGCGCGGCGAACTGGACGAGGCGGCGCTGGCCGTGGCCCGCGACATCGCGGCGAAGGACACCAGGGTGGTTCGCGCCGCGAAGGAGGCGTTGAACGGGATCGACACCCAGCAGGTGCACCGAAGTTACCGGTTCGAACAGGGGTTCACGTTCGAGCTGAACCTGCTGGGCGCGTCGGATGCGGCTCGTGAGGAGTTCCTGAATGGCCGATAAGCGCATGACCGCCGACGAGGTGGCTGCCGAGATCCGGGACGGCATGACGATCGGCATCGGTGGCTGGGGCTCGCGGCGCAAGCCGATGGCCCTGGTCCGCGCGCTGCTGCGCACCCCGGTTCGCGATCTGACGGTGGTGTCCTACGGCGGCCCGGACGTGGGACTGCTGTGCGCGGCGGGCAAGGTCCGCCGGGTGGTGTTCGGGTTCGTCACCCTGGATTCGATCCCGTTCGACCCGTGGTTCGGGCGTGCCCGGGAGACCGGCGCGATCGAGGTGACCGAGTACGACGAGGGCATGTTCGGCGCGGCGCTGTCGGCGGCCGCGCAACGGTTGCCGTTCCTGCCGATGCGGGCCGGCCTCGGGTCGGAGGTGATGCGCGCCAACCCGGGCCTGCGGACGGTGCGCTCGCCCTACGCCGACGGTGAGGAGCTGGTGGCGGTGCCCGCGCAGGAACTGGATGTCGCCCTGGTGCACCTCAACCGCGCCGACGCCCGCGGGAACGCGCAGTACCTGGGCCCGGACCCGTATTTCGACGACCTGTTCTGCCTGGCCGCGAAGAAGCGGTTCGTGTCGGTGGAGAAGGTGGTCGGCACCGCCGAGCTGACCGCGGGCGGGCCGGTGCAGTCGTTGTTGCTGAACCGGTCCGCTGTGGACGGTGTCGTGGCGGCGCCGCGAGGTGCGCACTTCACCACCGCGGTACCCGACTACGGTCGCGATGAGCGGTTCCAGAAGCACTACGTCGACTCCGCGAAGGACCTCGATGCGTGGCCCGGGTTCGTGGACCGGTTCCTGTCCGGGGACGAGCGCACGTACCTGTCCGAGGTGGACAAGTTCGAGGCGGAGGCGGCATGAGCGCGACCAGGGCCGAGATCGCCGTCGTGGCGGTGGCCGAGCTGTTCCGCGGCGACGGGGAGATCGTGGCCAGCCCGATGGGCCTGATCCCGTCGCTCGGTGCGAAGCTCGCGCGGCTGACGTTCGAGCCGGACCTGTTGCTCTCCGACGGCGAGGCGTATCTGGTCGACGAGAACGGTGTGGTGGAGGGCTGGCAGCCGTTCCGCAAGATGCTGGACACGATCGTCCCGCACGGGCGGCGGCACGTGGTGATGGGCGCGAACCAGATCGACCGGTACGGCAACCAGAACATCTCCGCGATCGGTGACCACGCCAGGCCGAAGAAGCAACTGCTGGGGGTGCGGGGCGCCCCGGGCAACACGGCCAACCACCGCACGAGTTACTGGGTCCCCCGGCACAGCAAGCGGGTTTTCGTGGACGCCGTGGACGTCGTCTCGGGCGTGGGCTACGACAACGCCGCCAAGGCCGGGCTGAAGTTCCACGACGTGCACCGCGTGGTGACGAACCTGGGGGTGTTCGACTTCGCCACCCCGGACCACACGATGCGCGCGGTGTCGCTGCACCCCGGCGTGACCGCGGCGGAGGTGGCGCAGGCGAGCGGATTCGAGATCGACTGCGGTGGGGCGCCGGTGTCGCGGGAGCCGACGGCGGAGGAGCTGCGGCTGATCCGCGAGGTGCTCGACCCGAAGGGGTTGGGGGACAAGGAAGTGCCGTCATGACGCTGGACACCGCGCTGACCCGGCTGGCCGGGATCCGGCACCCGGTGGTGCAGACCGGGATGGGGTGGGTCGCCGGGCCGCGGCTCGTGTCCGCCACCGCCGAAGCCGGTGGGCTGGGGATCCTGGCGTCGGCCACCATGACCTACCCCGAACTCGGCGCGGCCATCGCCGAGGTCAAGCAGCGCACCGGCAAGCCGTTCGGCGTCAACCTGCGCGCGGACGCCGCCGACGCGGGCGAGCGGGTCGACCTGCTGATCCGCGAGGGGGTGAAGGTCGCGTCCTTCGCCCTGGCGCCGCGCCGGGAGATGATCGCCAAGCTGCGTGACCACGGCGTCGTCGTGATCCCGTCGGTGGGTGCCGCGCGGCACGCGGAGAAGGTCGCGTCGTGGGGCGCGGACGCGGTGATCGTGCAGGGCGGCGAGGGTGGCGGGCACACCGGGGGAGTGGCGACGACGTTGTTGTTGCCGTCGGTGCTGGACGCGGTGGACATCCCGGTCGTGGCGGCGGGCGGGTTCTTCGACGGGCGCGGGCTGGCGGCGGCGCTGGCCTACGGGGCGGCCGGGGTCGCGATGGGGACGCGGTTCCTGTTGAGCAAGGAGAGCACGGTGCCGGAGGAGGTCAAGCGGGTCTACCTCGCGCAGGGCCTGGCCGGGACGGTCGTGACGCGGCGGGTGGACGGTCTGCCGCACCGGGTGTTGCGCACCGAGCTGGTCGACCGGCTGGAATCCACCGGCCGTGTGCGGGGCCTGCTCCAGGCGGCGCGCAACGCGGTGCGGTTCCGGCGCATCACGGGCCTCTCGCTGCCCGCGATGGTGCGCGAGGGCCTGGCGATGAAGCACGGCAACGAGATGACGTGGAGCCAGATCGTGATGGCGGCCAACACGCCGATGCTGTTGCGCGCCGGGCTGGTCGACGGTCGCACCGACGCGGGTGTCCTGGCGTCCGGGCAGGTGGTCGGGATGATCGACGACGTGCCGTCGGTGGCGGAGATCGTGGAGGGGACGGTCAGCCAGGCGGAGGAGATCCTCCACCGCCTCGGTGGGTGAAGGCGGTACCCTCCGACGGACCTGCTGACCGGTCAGCGGCGGCGGTTCCCGGAGCGGGCCGGACCTCGGGTGAGGCCGTTGTCGCGGCAGGCCGGCCGGCGGCTTGCGGTGCCCTGGCCCCAGGGGTGCGTCGTGTCGGGGCGAGCCGTGGCGTTCGGTGCGGTGCTCGTGCGCTGGGGTTTCCGGAGCGGGCCCGCCGCCCGGGTCTCGTCCGTCCGGCACCCGCCAGTTCGTGCGCACGGGGTGACCCAGGCGGTGCCGCCGTCGGGTGGGGCTGGGCTGTGGGGTTCGACGAGAGCGTGCGTGTAGCGGGCCGGCCGCGGCCCCCGCTGCCGGCTCCCAGGGCGGTGCGTCACACTGGGCGCCGGGCCCGGGTAGCAGGGTCTTCGCTGGTCAGAGGCGCTCGATGATGGTCACGTTGGCGGTGCCGCCGCCTTCGCACATGGTCTGCAGCCCGTACCGCCCGCCTCGGCGGCCGAGTTCGTGCAGCAGGGTCGCGAGCAGCTTCGTGCCGGTGGCGCCGATCGGGTGGCCCAGCGCGATCCCGCCGCCGTTGACGTTCACGCGCGCGGGGTCGGCGCCGGTTTCGTCGAGCCAGGCCAGGACCACGCTGGCGAACGCTTCGTTCACCTCGAACAGGTCGATGTCGTCCACCGACAGCCCGGTCTTCTTCAGCGCGTGCGCCGTGGCGGGGATGGGGCCGGTGAGCATCCACACCGGGTCCGCCGCCCGCACGGACAAGTGGTGGATCCGGGCGCGCGGGGCCAGCCCGTGTTCGCGCACGAACGACTCCGACGCGATCAACGCGGCACTCGCCCCGTCGGAGATCTGGCTGGCGACGGCGGCGGTGAGCCGGGAGCCGTCACTGAGGGGCTGCAACCCCTGCATCCGTTCCAGGCTGGTGTCGCGGCGTGGGCCCTCGTCGACGCGGAAGTCGCCGGCCGGCACGATTTCGGCGTCGAACCGGCCCTCGTCGATCGCCGCCAGCGCGCGCTGGTGGCTGCCCAGCGCGTAGGTTTCCATGGCTTCGCGGGTGATGTCCCAGTGCTCGGCGATCATGTCGGCGCTGCGGAACTGCGAGACCTCGACGGTGCCGTAGCGTTCCTGCCAGCCGGTGGATCCCGAGAACGGGTCGTCGAACCCGTACTCGCGTCCGGCGAGCATCGCGGCGCTGATGGGGATGCGGCTCATGTTCTGCACCCCGCCCGCGAGCACGAGGTCCTGCGTCCCGGACAGCACGGCTTGCGCGGCGAAGTGCACCGCCTGCTGGCTGGACCCGCACTGGCGGTCGACGGTCACGCCCGGCACGTGGTCGGGGAACCCGGCGGCCAGCCACGTGGTGCGGGCGATGTTGCCCGACTGCGGCCCGAGGGTGTCGGTGCAGCCGAGGATCACGTCGTCCACCAGCGCCGGGTCCACCCCGCAGCGCTGCACCAGCGCGGTGATCACGTGCGCCGCGAGGTCGGCGGAGTGCCAGGCGGACAGTGCGCCGCCGCGGCGGCCGACGGGCGTGCGCACGGCGTCGAGGATGAAGGCTTCGGGCACGACCACTCCTAGACGAGTAAGTCTTAACCCTGGGTGGTGTGTGGAGATGGGTGAAGGGTGTTCAAGATCAGTTTGTGAGGACCGATCTGAACACCCTTCTGACCGCACTGTACGTCAAGATCGATGACCATCTCGGCAAGCCCGTGCGTATCGGCAGGCCGCCGCGGCTGACCGATGCTGAACTGCTGACGCTGGCGGTGGCGCAGGTGCTGCTGGGGGTGCGCTCGGAGGCCCGGTGGTTGCGGTTTGTGCCCCGCCACCTGCCCGGCGCGTTCCCTTACCTGCCCGGCCAGTCCGGCTACAACAAGCGGCTGCGGGCCGCGGTCCCGCTGCTCAAACGGCTGATCCGGGTCTTGGCCGCCGACACCGACCTGTGGAGCGACACCACCTGGATCGTGGATTCCACCCCGGTGGAATGCGCACGGTCTCGTCCCACGGTGAAGCGGTCGAACTTGGCCGGCTGGGCCGGTTACGGCTACTGCGCCAGCCATTCCCGTTTCTTCTGGGGCCTTCGCCTGCACCTGATCTGCACCCCGGCCGGCCTGCCAGTCACCTGGGCCCTGGCCGACCCCAAAATCGACGAACGTCAGGTGCTGATGGCGATGCTGGATCAGGATCGCGCGTTGATCCACGACCGGCCCGGACTGCTGATCCTGGCCGACAAGGGCTACGTCTCCCGCGAACTCGACACCTACCTCGCCGACCGCAGGGTGCGCCTGCTGCGCCCGTCCTACCGCAACCGAACCCCGCATCCCGCCCAACACCTGCTCAAGCCAGTCCGCCAACTGATCGAGTCGGTCAACGACACCCTCAAAGGCCAACTCGACCTCGAGCTACACGGTGGCCGCACCATCGAAGGAGTCGCCGCCCGCATCACCCAACGACTGCTCGCCCTCACCGCCGCCATCTGGCACAACCGCGCCACCGGCCAACCCACCACCCGATCCCTGATCGCCTACGACCACTGATCAAATTCGGAATCACTCATCTAGGGGTGCTGGCTGGAGACGGAGACGACTTCGCCGGTCAGGTAGGAGGCGTAGTCGCTGGCGAGGAAGACCATCACGTTGGCGACCTCCCACGGCTGCGCGGCGCGGCCGAACGCCTCCCGGCCTTCGAGTTCGCGCAGCAGTTCCTCGCTGGTCACCTTCGCCAGGAACGGGTGCATCGCCAGGCTCGGCGCGACCGCGTTGATCCGCACCCCGTACTCGGCGGCGTCGAGGGCGGAGCAGCGGGTCAGGGCCATGACGCCGGCCTTGGCGGCGGCGTAGTGGGCCTGCCCCTTCTGCGCGCGCCACCCGACCACCGACGCGTTGTTGACGATCGCTCCGCCGCCACCCTGCTCCGCGAACTGCCGCAGCACCGCCCGGGTGCAGCGGAACGTGCCGGTCAGGGTGATGTCGAGGACCCGCGACCATTCCTCGTCGGTCATGTCCAGCACGGACTTCGTCCCGCCGAGACCGGCGTTGTTGATCATCACGTCGATCCGCCCGAAGTGCTCCACCGCACCCGCGACCAGCGCCTGGACCTGGGCCTCGTCGGTGACGTCGCAGGCGATCGCGTGGACCTTGCCCAGCTCGGCCAGTTCGGCGGCTTTCTCGGCGAGGCGGCGTTCGTGCCAGTCGCTGACGACGACGTCCGCGCCTTCCTCGAGACAGCGCCGGGCCACGGCGGAGCCGATGCCGGTGCCTGCGGCGGCGGTGACCACCACGACCTTGCCGGCCAGCAGGTCGTGTCCGGGCGGGTAGGCGGGGATCACGGTCGGGCCTCCTGGGGCAGGCCGAGGACGCGCTCGGCGATGATGTTGCGTTCGATCTCGTCGGAGCCGCCGTAGATGGTGTCGGCGCGGGTGAACAGGAACAGCCGCTGCCACTCGTCCAGCTCGCCGCCGGCCACCAGCGACCGCGCGCCGCGGGCCCGCACCGCGAGTTCGCCGAGGCGGCGGTGCCACTGCGCCCACATCAGCTTGCCGACGGCGACCTCCGGTCCGGCCGCCCGGCCGAGCGTGCGCAGGGCGTGCGCGCGCAGCACCCGCAGGCCCATCCGGGCGCGTTCGAGATCGGCGCGCAACAGCGGATCCTCCCAGGTCCCCAGCCGTTTCGCCTCGGCGATGACGCCCTCCAGCTCACGCCGGAACCCGATCTGCTGACCCAGGGTGGAGACGCCGCGTTCGAAGCCGAGGGTGGCCATGGCGATCCGCCACCCGTCGCCCGGCTCGCCCACCACCATCGACGCGGGGGTGCGGGCGTCGTCGAAGAAGACCTCGTTGAACTCCGAGGTGCCGGTGAGCTGCTGGATCGGCCGCACCGTCACCCCGTCCTGCTTCAGCGGCACCAGCAGGTAGGACAACCCGCGGTGCCGCTGCGAACCCCGCTCGGTGCGGGCGACCACGAAGCACCAGTCCGCCACGTGCGCCAGCGAGGTCCAGATCTTCTGCCCGTTGATCACCCACTGCCCGTCACGCAACTCCGCCGACGTCGACACCGCCGCCAGGTCCGAGCCGGCGCCGGGCTCGGAATACCCCTGGCACCACAGCTCCTCCACCGCCACGATCTTCGGCAGGAACCGAGCCCGCTGCTCCGGGGTGCCGAACGCGATCAGCGTCGGCCCCAGCAGCTGCTCCCCGATGTGGTTCACCCGCGCCGGCGCCCCCGACGCCGCGTACTCCTCGTGAAAGGCGACCTGCTCGTCCAGCGACAGCCCCCGGCCGCCGAACTCCACCGGCCACCCCACGCACGTCCACCCCGCCGCGGCCAGGTGCCGCTCCCAGGCCAACCGCAGGTCGAAGGCCTCGTGCTCCCGCCCCGGCCCGCCCAGACCGCGCAGCCCGGAGAACTCCCCGGTCAGGTTCTCCGCGAGCCAGTCCGCGACCTCGCGGCGGAATCGCGTCAGCTCCACGCACGCCTCCTTGCTGCCGGGCCCGTCGGGCACCTAGGGTAATGAGAACACGTTCTAGTTTCTCGGTCCAGGGGAGGGTGCGATGGGGCAGGCCACGATCCCGGCCGTTGTCCGCGATGCCGCAGCCAAGTTCGGCGCGTCGGAGGCCCTGGTCGACGGCGGTCTGCGCCTGGACTTCCGCGAACTCCTGGAACACGTTCGGACAGTCGCGCGGGCCTTCCTCGCACGCGGGATCCGGCCCGGCGACCGGGTCGCGGTCAACCTGCCGAACACGCACCACTGGGTCCTGACCGCGCTCGGCGCGCTCTACGCGGGCGCCACGCTCATCCCGGTCAACACGCGCTTCACCGCGGCCGAGACCGTCGACCTGCTGGTGCGTGGCCGGGCACGGGCCCTGGTCGTCGCGGCGGACTTCCTCGGCGCCGACCGCTACGCCGCGATCCGGGGGACCGGCGCGGACCTGCCCGATCTGGACACCGTCGTCCGGGTCCCGCTGGAGAAACCGCACGCCGGGGTGGACGGCACGCTCGGCTGGGCCGAGTTCCTCGCGCTGGCCCCGAGCGTCCCGGCCGCGGACGCGGAGGCGCGGGCCGATGCCGTCCGCCCGGACGACGTCAGCGACATCCTGTTCACCTCGGGCACGACCGGCCGGTCCAAGGGCGTGCTGTCGGCGCACCGCCAGGTGGTGGACGTCGCCGCGGCGTGGGCGGAGTGCGGCCGCGTCACCGAGGCCGACCGCTACCTCGTCATCAACCCGTTCTTCCACAGCTTCGGCTACAAGGCCGGCATCGTCGTCGGCCTGCTCACCGGTGCCGCACTCGTCCCGCAGGCCGTGTTCGACGTGCGAACGACACTGGACGTGATCGCGCGGGAACGCATCTCCGTGCTGCCCGGCGCACCCACGATCTTCCAGTCGCTGCTGCACGAACCGGACCGCGGGGACACCTCGTCGCTGCGGCTCGCGGTCACCGGCGCGGCCACCGTGCCGGCGTCGCTGGTCCGGAAGATGCGCGCCGAGCTGGGGTTCGAGACCGTGCTGACCGCCTACGGCCTGACCGAAGCGGTGGTGGTGACGATGTGCCGCCCCGGCGACGACGCGGAGATCGTCGCGAGCACCTCCGGGCGCGCCACGGCCGGGTTCTCCGTGGCGATCCGGGATGGGGAGATCCTCCTGCGCGGGCCCAACGTGATGCTCGGCTACCTCGACGACCCGGAGTCGACCGCGAAGGCGATCGACTCCGACGGCTGGCTGCACACCGGCGACGTCGGCGTCCTCGACGACGCCGGCAACCTGACGATCACCGGCCGGCTCAAGGACATGTACATCTGCGGTGGTTTCAACGTCTACCCGGCCGAGGTCGAACACGCCCTGACCGAGCTGCCGGGGGTCCGCGACGCCGCGGTGGTCGGGGTGCCGGACGAGCGGATGGGCGAAGTCGGCAAGGCGTTCGTCGTCGGCACCGGCCTGACCGCGGAGGACGTGATCGCGTTCTGCCGGGAACGGCTCGCCAACTACAAGGTCCCGCGGTTCGTCGAGTTCCTCGGCGAGCTGCCCCGCAACGCTTCCGGCAAGGTGCTGAAGCGGCTGCTCACTGAGGAGAACGCATGAGTGAACCGGTGGTCCGCTACACACGCCGGGGCGCGGTCGCGCTGGTGACGATGAACCGCCCCGAGTACCGCAACGCGCAGAACTCGGCGATGACCTACGCGCTGGACGACGCGTTCACCCGTGCCGTGAACGACGCGGAGGTGAAGGTGATCGTGCTGGCGGGGGAGGGCGAGCACTTCTCCGCGGGGCACGACATCGGCACGCCCGGCCGGGACGTGGATCGGTCGTTCGACCGGCGCGCGGTGATGTGGTGGGACCACACCGATCGCGCCGGGGGCGACCAGCGGTTCGCCCGGGAGTCCGAAGTGTACCTGGGGATGTGCCGGCGGTGGCGGGAGATCCCCAAGCCGATGATCGCGAGCGTGCAGGGCGCGTGCATCGCGGGTGGGTTGATGCTGGCGTGGATCTGCGACCTGATCGTGGCGTCCGACGACGCGTTCTTCGCCGATCCGGTGGTGCGCATGGGCATCCCCGGGGTGGAGTACTTCGCGCACCCGTGGGTGCTGGGCCCGCGTGCGGCGAAGGAGGTCCTCTTCACCGGCGAGCGGTTCTCCGTCCAGCAGGCCAGGGAGTGGGGGATGGTCAACCGGGTCGTGCCCCGCGCCGAGCTGGCGGAACGGACTCTGGAACTGGCGGGGAAGATCGCCGGGATGCCGCAGTTCGGGCTGGCGCTGGCGAAGAAGGCCATCAACCAGGCCGAGGACCTGATGGGCCTGCGGTCCGGCATGGACTCGGCGTTCGGCCTGCACCACTTCGCCCACGCCCACAACGCCGAAACCTCGACCGACTCGCTCGGCGGCCAGGACGCGCGCTCGATGCGTGACGCGAACAAGGGGGCGTAGTGGACCTCGACATCGATCCGGTCTCTGCGGCGTTCCGGGACGAGGTGCGGGAGTGGCTCGCGGCCAATGTGCCACGACCGGCGTTGCCGTCGATGGACACGGCGGAGGGGTTCGCCGCCCACCGCGAGTGGGAGGCCGAGCTCGCCGACGCCCGGCTGTCGGTGGTGTCCTGGCCGCGCGAGTACACCGGCCGGGACGCGTCGCTGCTGCAGTGGGTGCTGTTCGAGGAGGAGTACTACGCCGCCCGCGCGCCCGGACGGGTGTCCCAGAACGGGATCTTCATGCTCGGGCCGACGTTGTTCGCCCACGGCACGGCCGAGCAGCGGGACCGGATCCTGCCCGCGATGGCGCGCGGTGAACAGGTGTGGGCGCAGGCGTGGTCGGAGCCGGAGGCCGGGTCCGACATCGCCGCCCTGCGCAGCAGCGCCGTCCGCACCGACGGCGGGTGGTTGCTGTCCGGGCAGAAGACCTGGTCCTCGCGGGCCGCCTTCGCCGACCGCGCCTTCGGTCTCTTCCGGACGGACCCGGCCGAGAAGCGGCATCGCGGGCTGACGTACTTCATGTTCGACCTGCGGGCCGAGGGCGTCACGGTGCGGCCCATCCCGCAGCTCGACGGCGAGCCGGGATTCGCGGAGATCTTCCTGGAGCAGGTGTTCGTGCCCGACGCCGACGTGATCGGCGAGCCCGGGCAGGGGTGGAAGGTCGCGATGACCACGGCCAACAACGAGCGTGGTCTGTCGTTGCGCAGCCCCGGCCGGTTCCTCGCCGCCGCCGACCGCCTCGCCGGGTTGTGGCGCGAGACGGGCGAGGACCCGTCGCTGCGGGACCGGGTGGCCGACGCGTGGATCGGCGCCCGCGCCTACCAGCTCTACACGTTCGGGACCGTCAGCCGTCTCGCCGAGGGCGGCGAGCTCGGCCCGGAGTCCAGCGTGAACAAGCTGTTCTGGTCGCACCTCGACCTCGCCCTGCACGAGACGGCGCTGGACGTCCTCGGCCCGGACGGCGAAACCGACCGCTCCTGGGTGGACGGTTACCTGTTCTCCCTCGCCGGTCCCCTCTACGGCGGCACCGACCAGATCCAGCGCAACACCATCGCGGAACGGCTGCTCGGACTGCCCAGGGAGGCCCGCCGATGAGATTCGCGCTGTCCGCGCAGCACCGCGACTTCGCCACCAGCCTGCACGACTACCTCGCCGGCGCCGACACCCCCGGCGCGGTCCGGGCGTGGGGTGCGGGGCGGCACGAACCGGGGTTGACGATCCTGCGCGGGCTGGCGGAGATGGGTGTGACGGCGTTGCTCGTCGGCGAGGGTCACGGCGGGCTCGGTGCGTCCCCGGTCGACCTCGTCGTGGCGTTCGAGGTGCTCGGGTACCACGTCGTGCCCGGGCCGCTGGTGGAAACCGCGGCGGTGGCGCCCGTCGCGCTGACCGGTCACGCGGCACAGCGGTGGCTCCCGTCGCTGGCGGCGGGGAAGGCGTTCGCGACCGTGCCGGTGCCGCTGGCCCTCGACGCGGACATCGCCGACGTCGTCGTGGGCGCGGACGCCACCGGCGACGCCGAGTTCGTGCGGTCGATCGATCCCGCCCGGCGCCTGTTCCGGATCCCGGGCGCGACACCGCTGACCGGCGGCGAAGCCTTCGACACCGGGGTGCTCGCGGTCGCCGCCCAGTTGCTGGGGGCGGGACAGTGGCTGCTGGACGCCTCGGTGGCCTATGCCAAACAACGCAGGCAGTACGGCCGGCCGATCGGCGAGTACCAGGCCGTCAAACACCTGCTGGCCGACGTCGCCACGCACCTCGAACTGGCCCGGCCGCTGGTGCACGGTGCCGCCGTGACCGGGAGCCCGCGGGACATCTCCGCGGCCAAGGTCAAGGCCGGTGATGCGGCTTACCTGGCCGCGCGCACCGCGCTGCAGGTGCACGGCGCGATCGGCTACACCGCCGAGCACGACCTGGGACTGCGGCTGACCAAGGTGCGGGCGCTGGTGGGCGCCTGGGGCGACGGCCGGTTCCACCGGGAGCGGGTGCTGGCGCGATGAACCGGCCCGATCCACTGTGGACGGCGGAGGCGCGGGCGCTGCGGGAGTCCGTGCGCGCCCTGCTGACCCGGCGGTCGGGACCCGCGGCGGTGCGCGCCGCCATGGCGTCGCCGCTGGGCTACGACGACAAGTTGTGGTCCACGTTGTGCGAGCAGATCGGCGTGGCGGCGCTGGCCGTGCCCGAGGAGTACGACGGCGCGGGCGCGACCCTGGCCGAGGCGTGCGTGGTGCTGGAGGAGCTGGGGCGCACGCTGACACCGTCGCCGATGCTCGGGTCGGCGGTGCTGTGCGGGCAGGCGCTGCTGCTGACCGGCAACGACCAGGCGTGTTCCCGGCTGTTGCCCGGGATCGCGGCGGGCACGACGCTGGCCGCGCTGGCCTGGTCCGATGAGGACGGTCAGTGGACCCCGGCGTGTTCCGTCGTGGACGGCCGGATCCACGGGCGGGCGCACTACGTGCTCGACGGGGACATCGCGGACGTGCTGCTCGTCGTGGCCCGGACCCCGGAGGGCCCGGGCTTGTTCGAGGTGCCGCCGTCCGGCGTCCGGCGCGAGCGGGTGACCACGGTGGACCCGCTCCGGCGGCTCGCGGTGATCGGGTTCGACGGCGTCACCGGGCGGCGTCTGGACTCCGGCGGGTTCGACGTGGGGCGGCTGCGCGAGCTGGCCGTGGTCGCGCTGGCCGCGGAGCAGGTCGGCGCGGCCGGGCGGGCGCTGGAGCTGACCGTGGAGTACACGAAGCAGCGGCACCAGTTCGGCCGGCCGATCGGGGGTTTCCAGGCGCTCAAGCACCGGATGGCGGACGTGCACGTGTCGGTGGAGGCGGCCCGCTCGGCGCTGTACGCCGCCCTTACCGGCGACGACCCGTCCCTCGACGCGGCCACGGCCAGAACCGTCTGCTCCGAGGCGCTCCAGCACGCCGCCGCCGAGATGATCCAGCTGCACGGCGGCATCGCGATCACCTGGGAGCACGACGCGCACCTGTTCTTCAAGCGCGCCCACGGCAGCGCACTGCTGTTCGGGCCGGCCTAGCGTGTTGGCAGCTTGGAGCTGGTGTCTCCGGTAAACCGTTGTCGTTGCTGGTGGGTGTTCGGGTGGCCCGTATCGATCGTGGTCGAGCGCGGGCCCGGCCGGCGGCGAAGACGCTCCCCCGGCACCCGCGAGGCCGTGACCGGGCCCGGGTGTCGTGATCCCTACTCGTGGGTATCCCGATCGTTCGAGGTCGGTGGCCGGGCCCTTGCGCCCGCCCCGATGTGTGTTACCTTAGGTAACAGTAAATCGAGGTAACAGGCAACGGTGTTCAGGGAGGGTGTCATGACCAGCGTCGGTATGCACGAGCACGCGGACACGCGGCCTGACCGGCAGGAAGTCGCGCGGCGGCTGCTCGACTCGTCCGAGACGCTGTCCTACGACCCGGTCACGGAAGTCGACTGGGAGACCCCGCTCGACACGAGCTACCACGGCGCGAGCCCCGAGTGGAGCACCCTGTACGGCACCTCGTACTGGAACGAGATGACCCCCGAGCAGCAGCGCGAGCTGACCCGCCAGGAGGCGGCGTCCGTCGCCAGCACGGGGATCTGGTTCGAGATGATCCTGCAGCAGATGGTCCTGCGCGACTTCTACGCCAAGGACCCGACCGACCCCGCGTTCCAGTGGGCGCTCACCGAGATCGCCGACGAGTGCCGTCACTCGATCATGTTCGCCCGCGGCGCCGCGAAGCTGCGGGCCCCCGCCTACCGCCCGCGCCGGCTCGCGGTCGAGCTGGGCCGGTTCTTCAAGACCACCGCTACCGGTGAGGCCGCCTACGCAGCGATCCTGGTGGCCGAAGAGGTCCTCGACGTCATGCAGCGCGACTGGATGCGCGACGAGCGCGTGGTGCCGTTCGTGCGCACCATCAACAACATCCACGTGGTCGAGGAGTCGCGGCACATGAAGTTCGCCCGCGAGGAGACCCGCGAGCGGCTCAAGGGTGCCGGCCGCCTGCGCCGCCAGTACAACGCGCTGGTCGTGTCGATCGCCGCGTACTTCATCGTCAGCAGCATGGTCAGCCCGAAGGTCTACGCCAACGCCGGGCTCGACACCCGGCGCGCGCTGCGCGAGGCCAAGGCCAACGAGCACCACAAGTCGATGATGCGGTCCAGCTGCGCGGGCCTGATGGAGTTCCTCGACTCCGCCGGCCTGCTCACCAAGGCCTCGCTCGTCTTCTACAAGCGCGCCAACCTGATCTGACGCCATGGCCTTCGCGATCACCCAGACCTGCTGCAACGACGCCTCGTGCGTGTCGGTGTGCCCGGTCAACTGCATCCACCCGACGCCCGACGAGCCGGACTTCGGCACCACCGAGATGCTCTACATCGACCCGGCCACCTGCATCGACTGCGGCGCCTGCGCCGACGCCTGCCCGGTCGACGCGATCTTCCCGGTGGACGCGCTGGCGGCCTCGATGCGGCCCTACGCCGGGATCAACGCGGCCCACTACGCCGGACGTGACCAGGCCGAGGGTGATCCCGCGCCGAACTTCCACCGGTGGGGTCCGCCGGTGTTCGACCGCACCATCCCCAGCGACTTCCCGGCGCTGGACGTCGCGGTCGTCGGCACCGGGCCCGCGGGCATGTACGCGGTCGAAGACCTGTTGCTGCACACCAGTTCCCGCGTCACGCTCTACGACCGGCTGCCGGTCGCGGGCGGTCTGGTCCGCTACGGCGTCGCGCCCGACCACCCGTCCACGAAGAAGATCGGCGAGACGTTCGCGCGCTACCACCACCACCCGCGGCTGCGGATGCGGCTGGGGGTCGAGGTGGGCCGGGACGTCTCGGCCGGCGAACTCGCCCAGCGGCACGACGCCGTGATCTACGCGGTCGGGGCGTCCTCGGCCCGGCGGCTCGGCATCCCGGGCGAGGACCTGGACGGCAGCCTCGCCGCGACCACCGTGGTGGCCTGGTACAACGGCCACCCCGACGTGCCGGCCGACGCGGTCGACCTGTCGTCGGACCGCGTCGTGGTGGTGGGCACCGGCAACGTCGCCCTGGACGTCGCGCGGATCCTGACCACCGACCCGCGCTCGCTGGAGGGCACCACGATCTCGCCGGCCGCCCTCGAGCGGCTGACGGCGAGCCGCGTGCGGGAGGTCGTCGTGCTCGGCCGCCGCGGCCCCGAGTCCGCCGCCTACACCACGCCGGAGCTGCTGGCGCTCACCCAGCACGAGGACATCGACCTCGTCGTCGACGCGCACGACCCGCGCGTCACCGAGGCCATCGACACGGCCGAGCGGGCCGCGCTGCTGCGCAACCTCAAGCAGGAGACCATCGACTGGTCGGCGCCGCCCCCGCCCGGCAAGCGGCGCATCGTGCTGCGGTTCCACTCCGCGCCCCAGGAGATCGTCGGCGACCAGCGGGTCGAGGCGCTGCGCGTGACCGGTGACGTGGTGATCCCGGCCGGGACCGTCGTGCGCGCGGTCGGGTACCGCGGTACGCCGGTTCCCGGGCTCCCGTTCGACGAGGACACCGGCACCATCCCGAACGACGACGGCCGGGTGGCGCCGGGAACCTACGTCGTCGGCTGGATCAAGCGCGGTCCCTCCGGCGGGATCGGTGCGAACCGGTCGTGCGCGCAGGCTACCGTCGGCAAGCTCCTCGAGGACGCCGTCGCCGGGAAGCTGCGGACCTCCCGCCGCCGCACCGGCCTGGTGTCCCGTCTCGTCCGGCGCTGACCGTCACGACCGGGCGGCGCGCCGGGCGGCGAGCCGCCCGCGGGCCACGTCGACGACCGAGCGCCCCCCGGTGACGCACCAGATCGCGATCACCGGATCGCACACGGCGCAGCCGAACGACGAGTGGTCCGCGAACGGCACGATCGGCTCCCCGCGCAGGTGGTGCACCACGTCCCAGGCGGTGTGCATCAGCCAGCCGATGCCGATGAACGTCCACGACTCCAGCCCGCGGTAGGCGACGTAGGTGAGGGCCGCGGTGAACACGAACTCCCCGATCCCGAGCCCGCCACCGCTGAGGTAGGCCGCACCGGCGCCGCCGACCACGAGCGCGTTGACCTTGCGCCGGGTCTCCTCCTCCGGGATCAGCGAGTTGAGCAGGACGTAGAGACAGCCGATGAGAACCGCCAGGATGATCACGGAGCCGACGCTAGAACCGCCCGCACACGGCGAGTAGTGGCCGGAGTGCCAGGTTGCGACGGAATCTCGCCAGGGCCGTCAGCCGAGCCGCTCCTCGAGGCGCACGTGGACGGTGTCGCCGGCCTCCTTGCCGATCGCGCGGCGCACGTCGGTCTTCACGGGCAGCTTGTGGGTGCCGTCGCCGAGCGCCATGAACGAACTGCGGAACGGGACGCCGTCGATCGTGCCGCGGACCTTCACCAGGCCGCGGGTGCCGAAGTACTCGGCCGAGCCGGGCATCACCACGTAGGTCCAGCCGCCCTTGTTCGGGCTCCTGAGCAGCGTGGCGTCGAATTCCTTGCGCAGAGCGGTGCCGGTCATGCCGTCTCCTCCGTCAGCGGGGTCTGTCACGGGAAACGTCGAGACCGGCCGCCGCGTTTCGACATCGCCACCCGCAGCGGGGGAAATGCCGGGTGCTGCCCCCAGCACCCGGCACCCCCCCGGGCGTCAGCTCTCGCCGACGCGTGCCCACGCGCCCACGAGGGTCGGCGGGCGGAACATGCGGCCGGTCTCCACCTGCTCGTCGAAGAACCGCTGCCCGAGCGTCTCGATGCCGACATCCTCGGTCGTCGCGAGCCCGGTGCGCGTGAGGACGGGCAGCAGGGTGCGCAGGACGCCCGCCGCCATCCGGCTACCGGTCAGGGTGCCCGGCGCGGAGTAGCCCTGCAGACCCAGCACCGTCGCGCCGGCGAGGCCGGCCTCGGCGAACACCGTGCCCAGCCGCGCACCCAGGCCGGGGTCCAGCCCGGACCGGCGGAACGACTCGGTGATCCAGAACGCGACCCGCTCGCTGAACGGGGTCGGCGGCAGCAGCCCGGCGACGCTCATCTCGTACTCCATCGACACGACGACCCCGCCCGGCCGCACGTACCCGGCGTACTTGCGCAGCACCGCGGCGGGGTCCGGCGCGTAGAGCAGCACCAGCCGTCCGACCACCGCGTCCACCTCGCCGGCCGGGCGCATCTCGTGCAGGTCGTCGTGCACGAACGACACGTTCGTCAGCCCCTGCTCCGCGCACCGGCCCGCGGCCCAGCGCAGGGCCTTCGACGACTGGTCGATCCCGACGACCGACCCGGACGGCCCGACCAACCGGGCCACCTCGAAGGCGACGTCCCCGGCGCCGGTGCCCAGGTCGAGCACGCGCATCCCGGGCCGGATGCCGGCCAGCGCGAGGATCGCGCGGGTCGCGGGCGCCAGCGCCGCGGCCTGCTCCTCGAGGCGGCGCAGCTCCTCCGGTTCGCTGCCGAGCAGGTACGGGGTCTCGGTGGTGGTCATGGTGTGCTCCCTGCCTTGTGGTCGCCCCAGCGTGACCCGCGAGGGGGCCTGGTGACTTGGCGGAATCGTGGGGATGATGTGGAGATTCGCTGACGAGGTGACCTGCCGTGTACGCGTTCGAGGACTGCGAGGTCGACCCGCGGCGCTTCGAGCTGCGCCGCCGGGGCGAACCCGTGCACGTCGAACCGCAGGTCTTCGCCCTGCTCACGCACTTGATCCGGCACCGCGACCGCGTGGTCGGCAAGACCGAACTGCTCGACTCGGTGTGGGGCTACCGGCACGTCAGCGAGTCCGCGCTCACCAGCCGCGTCAAGGCGTTGCGCCGCGCGATCGGCGACAGCGGCGAGCGGCAGCGCATCGTCGCGACCGTGCACGGCGTCGGCTACCGGTTCATCGCGGAGGTGCGGGAGAGCGGCGCCCCGCCGCGCGGCCGGATTCCGCAGCAGATCCGCTACTGCCGCTCACCGGACGGCGCGTGCGTGGCCTACGCGCTGTCCGGCACCGGGCCGCCGCTGGTCAAGGCGGCGAACTGGCTGACCCACCTGGACCTGGAGTGGACGAGCCCGATCTGGGCGCACTGGCTGGACGGCCTCGCCCGGCGGCACACCCTGGTGCGCTACGACGAGCGCGGCTGCGGGCTGTCGGACTGGGACGTCGGCGACTTCCGGTTCGAGGACTGGGTCGACGACCTCGAACTCGTCGTCGACAGCGTGGGCCTGGACCGGTTCCCGCTGCTCGGCATCTCCCAGGGCGGCGCGGTCGCCATCGCCTACGCCGTGCGCCACCCCGAGCGGGTGTCCCGGCTGGTGCTCGCCGGCGCCTACGGCCGCGGCCGGTTCGCCCGTGCCGCCACCCCGGAGGAGAAGGAGGAGGCCGAGCTGGACCTGACACTGGGCCGGATCGGCTGGCGGCACGACGACCCGACGTTTCGGCAGGTGTTCGCGAGCCAGTTCCTGCCCGACGGCAGCCGCGAGCTGTGGGACGCGTTCAACGCCCTGCAGCGGGCCACCACCTCCAACGACAACGTGGTGCGGTTCCTGGACGTGTTCGCCCGCATCGACGTGTCCGGACTCGCGGCCTCGGTGCGCTGCCCGACGCTGATCCTGCACTCGCGCGGTGACCTGCGCGTGCCCCGGTCGCAGGCGCGCGAACTGGCGGCGCTCATCCCGGACAGCCGGGTGTGCTTCCTGGACAGCCGCAACCACATCCTCACCGAGCACGAACCGGCGTGGGCCGAGTTCCTCGCCGAGGTGGACGATTTCCTCGGCGGTTGACTCCACGGGTGTCGACCGTTGCAACGGCTCCACGACGTCTGGGAAAGCGCTTTCTCAGCGCCGTCGGCGACCTGCGCGGGCAACAGCATCGAGGCGTTCGACGCCATCCGTCGCGCGGAGGGCGTGGTGCCACGGGACGAACGTGTGTACCGCCGATCGGCCGTCAGCGAGGACCAGCGGGTGCCGTACTTCGGGCGGACCGGGGTGTTCGACCCGCGGACGGCGCCACCTGCGGCATCGACGCCGGGCCCGTTCGCCTGACCGGTTGCCGTCGGCGGGTTCGCGGGCGCCGCTAGTATTCCCGCATCCCCTTCAGCGCGCGGAAAGCAGGCAGGAATGGCGAAGTCCCGGTTCGAGCAGTTCCCGATGGACGGCGTCGACCTGGACCACCCCAACGTGGCCCGGGTGTACGACTACTACCTGGGCGGCAAGGCGAACTACGCGGTGGACCGGGTGTTCGCGGAGAAGGCGCTCGAGAAGTTCCCGTTCGTCCGGGACGCGGCGCGGGCGAACCGGCTGTTCCTGCACCGCGCGGTGCGGTACCTGGTCAAGCGGGGCGTGCGGCAGTTCGTCGACATCGGCGCCGGGGTGCCGACGATGGGCAGCACGCACCAGGTGGCCGACGAGCTGAACTCCGGGGCGCGCGTGGTCTACGTCGACAACGAGCCGGTCGCGGTCGCCCACTCCCAGATGCTGCTGGAGAAGGAGGGCGACCTCGCCCGGCACCGCGTGCTCCAGGCCGACCTGCGCGACCCCGACCTGTTGTGGCGCAAGGTGTCCGAGACCGGCGTGATCGATTTCGGGCAGCCGGTGGCGTTGCTGCTGATCGCGGTCCTGCACGTCACGCAGCCCGGCCCGGACGGTTCCGACGTCGGCCCGGCCGCGGTGGCGCGCTACCGGGAGCTGCTGGGGTCCGGCTCGTACCTGGTGCTCTCCCACGGCACGGCGGACGGCGTGTCGGCGAGCCGGGCGCGGGAGATGGCCGAGTTCGGCGAGATGTACGACGCCACGGCGACGCCGGTGATCTGGCGCCCGCGGCGGGAGATCGAGGCGCTGTTCGGGGACCTGGAGATGGTGGAGCCCGGCGCGACGTGGACGCCGCTGTGGCACCCCGAGGAAAGCGGCGAGAACGCGCCCGAGATCGAGTTCGACGAGCCCAACGAGTCCGTGGTGTGGGCCGGGGTGGGCCGCAAGCCCTGACCGCCCGGGTGGGCGGCGGGGCGGCGCGCACCCGCGGTGGCGTCCGGCTCAGCGCGGCGATGTCCGGACCTCGAGATCGGCCGGCCCCACCCGCAGGACCCCGTCGTCCAGGGGGACGCACCGCACGCCCCCGCGTCCGCGCAGGGCGCGGAACGCTCCCGAACCCAGGGTGACGTCCATCCACGCGCACGGGTGCGCCGGCCGGTGGGCCTGGAAACGCACCGCCCCCGCGCCGGAATCCAGGCTGAACACCGCCCCCTCCGGCACTTCCCGCGTCCGTGCGAGCGTGTCGACGCGGAAACCCCGCAGCACGATGTTCCGCCTGGCGGCCACCGGATCGGCCCCCGCGGGCAACACCGACGCGTCGAACACCGTCAGCGCGGCCTGCCGGTGCGCCGGCCGGTTGAAGTAGCGGTCGCCCACCAACCCCAGCCCGGCCCGCACCGCCACCTCGTCCCGGCTCACCGGTCCCGGATCCGCGCGCGGCCCGTCGGCGGGGCGTCCCTCGAAGGCGTGGATCGGCGACACCACCAGCGCCACGATCTCCACCCGCACCCGTGCACACTACCTCCGGGAAATCGCCGATCTCGGGGCCGCGCTCGTGGGAGACTGCGCCGGTGAAGCACTGGGGGTTGCCCGCACCCTGGGCACGGGCGCCGTGGATGCTCCTGCGCCAGCCCGCGGTCGCGGTGGCCATCGCCGCCGCCGCGTTCCTCGTCGCCCTGCCCGCGGCCGCCGCGGCCCTGTTCCTGTCCGCGGCGGGCAACGCGAGCCTGCGCGACCAGATCGCGGACGCCTGCCCGGCCTACACCGGCGCCCACGTCCAGGGCGGCGTGCGGTTCGACAACGGCGGACCACCGCTCGACGAGCGGGTCCGGTCGCTGGCCGCGGAGGGGGCGACGGTGCCGCGGCTGTCCGCGCCGGTCGTCACGCTGACCAGCCGGGCGCGCGCCGGTGACGGCACGGTCTCGCTGGTCGCCCGCGACAGGTTCGCCGACCACGTCACGGTGCTCGACGGCGGACGCGGCCCCGGCGTCTGGCTGCCCGACGGGTTCGCCGCCGAGCGCGGCATCCACGTCGGCGACCGCGTCCCGGTCAGCCAGGAGAACCACACGGTGCCGATGCCCGTCGCCGCGATCTACCAGGACCTGCGCGCGCAGCCCGACCAGCCGTACTGGTGCGGCCTGGTCGACCTCTACCGCGGCAAGCCGCTCGGCGAGGCCGCGATCTACCCGCTGGCGCTGGTGTCGCGGGCCGATTTCGTCGACCTCGCCCGCGGCACCGGCGCCGCCGCCACCACCACGATCGAGCTGACGGTCGACGCGGACGGCCTCACCACGGCGAACGTCGACCCCGTACTCGACGGCCTCGACCGCTTGCGCGACAACACCAACCAGGCCGCCGGGCAGTTCTCCTACGGCGTCCGGTTCGCCTCCGCCCTGCCCGCGATGGCCGAGCGGGCGGACCTGGTGGCCGGTGCGCTGACCGGCACCGTCGTGCCGCTCGCGGCAGCTGCCACGCTCGCCGGGCTGGTCGTCGCGGGCGCGGCGGGCGGGTTCTGGGTGGACCGCCGCCGCGCGGAGCTGACCGTGTTGTCGGCGCGCGGCGTCGGGCCGGTGGCGCTCGCCGGCAAGGCGGTGCTGGAGGTGGCGGCCGGCGTCGCCGCCGGTGCAGCCGGCGGCTGGTTCGCCGCCCGCGCACTCGTCGGGTCGGCCGGTCCGGGCTCCCTGGTCACGCCGGCGGCGCTGGCCGGCTCGATCGGCGCCGCCGCGGGTGCGGTCGCGGTGACCCTGGCAGCCGTGGGCCTGGTCGCCGGGCGGCGTGCGGCGCACCTGTTCGACGTGCCGCCGGCGCGGACGCGGCGCCGCCGCTGGGTGCCCTGGGAGCTGCTGCCGTTCGCCGCGGCTGTGGTGAGCTGGTTCGTCCTGGGCGACGACGTGCAGGCCGGGCTGACCGGGAGCGCCGGCACGGTCGCCCGCGTGCCACCCCGGCTCGTGGTCGCGCCGATCCTGCTGGTCATCGCACTCGCCCTGGCCGCGGCGCGCCTCACCCGCTGGGCGCTGTCGCGCGTGCGGGCGCGCGGCGGGCCGGCGCGGACGGGCTGGTTCCTGGCGAGCCGGCGGGTGCTGGCCGGCCCGGTCGCGGCCGCCGTGCTGATCGGCGCGACCGCGGTGCCGGTGGCGCTGGCGGTGTACGGGGCGTCGGTGACCGGCTCGGTGGACCGCACGCTGCACGCCGAAGGGCAGCTGATCGTCGGCACCGACGTCGTCTTCTCACTGGACCGGCCCGCGCCCACCCCGCCCGCGCTGGCGGACCGGTCCAGCCAGGTGTCCTTCTACTCGAACGGGCACGTCGCCGGCAGCACCGTGGAGGTGCTCGGCGTCGACCCGGCCACGTTCGGCCGGGTCGCGTTCTGGGACACCGCGCTGCCCGGGCCGTCCCTGCCCGGTCTGCTCGGCCGGATGGCCGGCGGGGAACCGATCGGCCTGCTCGCCGGGCTGCCCGGCGCCGACGGCCTGTCCACTGTGGACATCGGCGGGCGCGCCGTGCCGCTCACCGTCGTCGCCGTGCCGCAGCTGCCCGGCAAGAAGTCGGGCAACCCGCTGCTGGTGGTGCGCCAGGACGTCCTGAACTCCCTCGGCCTGGCCACCCGGCCGCAACTGTGGGTGCGCGGCGACCCGGACCTGCTGCTGCCCGAGGTCGCCGCCGCCGGGCTTCCCGTGCGCACCTACGCCGAAGCCACGAACGTGACCGCGGGCGGCGTGTACTCGCCGATCACCTACACCTTCGGCTTCCTGGCGGCGGTGTCGTTGCTGTGCGGCGCGATCATCGTCGTCGGCCTGCTGCTCTACCTGACGGCCAAGGCGCGGGCCCGGCGCAGCGCCTACGTCCTGCTGCGGCGCATGTCGGTGACACCGGCCGACCACTGGCGGGCGCTGTGTTTCGAAGTGGGCGGCCTGCTGCTGGCCGGGTTCGTCGCCGGGCTGGTGCTGGCCGCGGTGGCGGTCGGCTGGACCTCCGGCGGCTACGACCTCAACCCCGCCACCCTGCCCGGCACGTTGCTGGACGTGCCGTGGGGACTGGTCGCGGGGCTCGCCGGCGCGGCGGCGGTGACGACGGTGGTCGCGGCGGCCCTGGCGCAACGCGCGGTCTCCCGCGCCCGGCCTGCGGAGGTGCTGCGTGACGCGCGATGAGCGGTCGCTGTGGTGCGAGGGCGTCGGGTACGACTACCCGACGCCCTCGCACCACAGCGAGTCCGTGCGGGCCCTGTCCGACGTGGCGTTGTCGGTGCACCGCGGCGCGATCACCGCGGTGGTGGGCCCGTCCGGATCGGGCAAGTCGACGCTGCTGAAGATCCTGGCCTGCCTGGAACGGCCCGAGGAGGGGCGCGTGTGGATCGACGGCACGGAGGTGACCGCGTTGTCCGCGCGGGCGCGGCGCGCGATCCGCCGGGCGCGGGTGGGGTACGTGTTCCCCGACCCGGCGGACAACCTGCTCGACTACCTCACGGTCGCCGAGCACCTGGCGCTCGCCGCGCGGTTGCGCGGCCGCGACACCGGCGCCGGCCGGGTGCTCGGCACGCTCGGGCTGGAGCACCGGCGGGACCACGTGCCGCGGCGGCTCTCCGGTGGCGAGCAGCAGCGGTTGGCGCTCGCGTTCGCCGCGGTCGGTGAGCCGGCGGTGGTGGTCGCGGACGAACCGACGGCGCAGCTGGACCGCGCCTCGGCCGCCCGTGCGGTGGAGGCGTTGCGGGGACTGGCGGACCGGGGTCAGGCGGTCCTGCTCGCCACCCACGACCCGGAGGTGAGCCGGGCGGCGGACCGGGTGGTCGAACTGGTCGACGGACGGCTGGGGGAGGGCTGATGCTGAGCCTGCGCGGGGTGTGCAAGAGCTACGGGGAGGCGGAGGCGCTGCGGCCGGTCGACGCCGACCTGCCGGCGGGGGAGCTGGCCGTGCTCACCGGCCCGTCCGGGTCGGGCAAGAGCACGTTGCTGATGATCGCGGGCGGCTGGGAGACGCCCGACGGGGGCGAGGTGGTGCCGAGCCCGCCGTTGCCGGACCTGCCGATGGACCGGATGTCGTGGTCCGACGTCGGTTTCGTGCCGCAGTCGATCAGCCTGTTCGAGGAGCTGACCCTCGCCGACAACCTCGCCCTCGCGCTCGGCCGCCCCGGCGGCGGGGACCTGCTGGAGGCGCTGGACCTGACCCGGCTGGCCGCCCGCCGGCCGGGCGAGGTGTCGCGGGGCGAGCAGCAGCGGGCGGCGGTGGCGCGGGCGCTGGTCGCCGCGCCGGCGCTGGTGATCGCCGACGAGCCGACGTCGCACCAGGACCACCGCCGCGCGCTGCTGGTGCTGGACGCGCTGCGGGCCGCGGCGGACCGGGGCGCGGCCGTGCTGATCGCCAGTCACGACCCGGTCGCGGTCCGGTACGCCGACCGCGAGATCCGGCTCGGGGCGGGCAGCGTCCTGCGCGGATGAGCCGCCGCCCGGCGACCGTGGCGGTCAGGCCGGTGACGAGATCGGCGATCAGCTGTGCTCGTCGCCCGGCTCGGCGGTCTCGTACCGAGCTCCGGCGAGGGCGTTGGCGAACCTCGCCTGGCCGAGACTGTGTCGCACGCTCTCCCGGGTGTGGTCGCGGTCGCCACCGGGGATCAGATACGCCGACGACCAGGAGCCTGTCCGGACCGAGTGTCCGTCTCGCGCGTGCGGTGATCTCGGGGCCGTTCGCGGCGAGGACCCGCGGGTACGCGGTCCAGGGAGCGGTGCATCGTGGACAGCGGGCTGCCGAACTCCCGGCCGAGCGATGCGGGCCTGCTCGGGGTAACCGACGCCCGGCCCGAGCACCAGCCGTCCCGGATGAGCCCGGGCGAGGAAGTCCGCTCCGCCGTTGCCGAGCACCGGCACTTCCGGCCGCGCCGCGGCTGCGCTGCACATCACCCAGCCCTCCCTGAGCCGGCAGATCCGCTCGCTCGAACGGCAGCTGGGCGCATACGGGGGCCGCCGCCCGGGCGGGCTGGCTCACCATCGGCTGCACCGTGCACCTCATCGTCACGCCCGCGGTGCGCGGAATGCATCACCAGCGCCCCGGTTCCGACGTGCGTGCCGTGCACCTGCGCCGGAACGAGGCGCGCCGACCCGCGGCCCGACGGGCGCGCCGCCCCGGACGGTCCCCTGGTCGAGACGGTCGAGGACAAAGTCGAGCTCACCGCGGGCGGCGAGGCGGTGGCCATCGTCCCCGGGCGCGGCGGGGCGGTACGGCACCGGCCCGACCACGGTCCCACTGGAGTGCGTCGAGCCGAGCCACGTCGTGCCCGCCAAGCGGGCCGGCGACCACGACGCGGCCTTCCGCACGATCGCCGGGGCCCGTCTCACCGGCGCCCCGCCCGCCGCCGGAAACCCGCGCCGGGCAACGGTTTCCCTGCCCGTGTGCGGGGTATGAGGTCGGCTCACGCCGACACAGCGAGGGAACCACGCGATGAAACGACAGCTCTCCCGGAGGCTGGTGGACGGCCTCGGGGTTTTCAGCATCGGACTCGGCACCGCGCAGCTGGTGGCGCCCGCCGCGCTCAACCGCCTCATCGGCGCGCGGGACGACGACCGCACCCGGGCGGTGCACCGCTGGGCGGGCGGCGCCCGCGAAGTCACCGCCGGGGTGGGCCTGGGATCGCGGCGCAACCCGGTGGGGTGGCTGTGGGCGCGGGTCGCCGGCGACGCGGTCGACCTGGGCATGCTCTCCGCGGTGCGCCGCCGCGCCGGTGATCCGGACTCGCGGCGCCGCGCCGCCGTGGCGACCGCGGCGGTGGCCGGTGTTGCCGTCGCCGACGTGGTGGCCGCGGTCGTCATCACCCGCGCCGGAAACCGCGCCCCGGTCGAGGCCGCGGCACGCATCACGGTGAACAGGCCCGTCGGCGAGGTGTACGCCGCGTGGCGGGAGCTGGAGAACCTGCCGCGCATCATGACCCACCTGGTGTCGGTGCAGCCGGTCGGCGAGGGCCGCACCCGGTGGCGCGCCCGCGGCCCGGCCGGTCTCGACATCGTGTGGCACGCCGAGATCACCAGCGACGAGCCCGGCGAGCACATCGCATGGCGGTCGGTGGACAAGGAGACCGTGCGCAACTCCGGGCGGGTCGAGTTCCGGCCCGCGCCGGGCGGGCGCGGCACCGAACTGCGCGTGCACCTGACCTACGACCCGCCGGCGGGCAAGCTCGGCGCCGCCGTCGCGAAACTCTTCGGCGACGAGCCGTCCCAGCAGCTCCGAGACGACCTGCGGCGGTTCAAGCAGACGCTGGAGACCGGCGAGGTGGTCCGTTCCGACGGGTCACCGGGCGGGTCCGACGCGCGCGACCACCTCACCCAGCGCCCCGGCCACCCCCTGCCCGCCTGATCGGAGCCTGACATGCGAGCCAACACCTGGATGGGCAAGAACCACCTGAAGGTCCAGGAGGTCCCGGACCCGAAGATCCTCAACTCGCACGACGCGATCGTGCGCGTCACCTCGACCGCGATCTGCGGCTCGGACCTGCACCTCTACGACGGGTTCGTGCCCACGATGCGCAAGGGCGACATCCTCGGGCACGAGTTCATGGGCGAGGTCGTCGACGTCGGGCGGGAGGTCACCAAGGTCAAGCCGGGCGACCGCGTGGTCGTGCCGTTCCCGATCGCCTGCGGGAACTGCCGGGCGTGCGAGCGCGGGCTGACGTCGGTGTGCGAGAACTCCAACCCGAACGCGGCGATCGCCGAGAAGCTGATGGGCCACTCACCGTGCGGGATCTTCGGGTACTCGCACATGCTCGGCGGGTTCGCCGGCGGCCAGGCCGAATACGTGCGCGTGCCGTTCGCCGACTTCGGCCCGTTCAAGATCGAGGACGGGGTGCCCGACGAGCAGGTGCTGTTCCTGTCCGACATCCTCCCGACCGGCTACATGGGTGCGGAGATGTGCGACTTGCGGCCGGGCGACGTGGTGGCGGTGTGGGGCGCCGGACCGGTCGGGCAGTTCGCCATCGCCGGCGCGAAGATGCTGGGGGCGGAGCGGATCATCGCGATCGACCGGTTCCCGTACCGGCTGGAGATGGCCCGCGACAAGGCGGGCGCGACGGACGTCGTCAACTACGCGGAGACGCCCGTGCTGGACGCGCTGGACGAGCTCACGGCCGGACGCGGGCCGGACGCCTGCATCGACTCGGTCGGGCTGGAATCGCACATCGACGTCGGCGCCCTGCACCTGTACGACCGGGCGAAGCAGGCGACGATGACCGAGACGGACCGCCCGCACGCCCTGCGCGAGGCGATCATGGCCTGCGCGCCGGGGGGCGTCGTGTCGGTCGTCGGGGTCTACGGCGGGCTGGTCGACAAGTTCCCGATGGGCGCGTTCATGAACAAGTCGCTGCGGATGCGGACCGGGCAGTGTCACGTCCACCGGTACCTGCGGCCCCTGATGAACCGGATCGTGGCGGGCGACATCGACCCGGGTTTCGTCATCACGCACCGGATGAAGCTGGATGACGCGCCGAAGGGGTACAAGATGTTCCGCGACAAGAAGGACGGGTGCGAAAAGGTGGTACTCACGCCGTGAGTTCGGAAACCCTACGACGGCCGCCACCCCAGGGCGGGCCCGAGCTTCTCCGCCATGTCCGTCAGGATCTGCACGTAGTCGGCCTGCTCGAACGTGAACGGCAGGGCGAAGGCGACCTCGTCCACCTCCCGGAACGCGGCGTGTGCGTACAGCCGCTCGGCGATCTCATCCGAGGTCCCCACCAGATCGGGAGCGAACAGCAACCGGCCGGGCCCCTGCGGCTCACGGGTCCGGGGCGTGCGTTTCTCGGCGTACTCCCGGTACTTCGCACGCTGTGACGGCGTGGCCGAGTCGGTCGGGATCACGACCAGCCCCTGGGAGACCCGCGCCCGCTCGCCGTCCGGGTGGT
Source organism: Amycolatopsis thermophila (assembly GCF_030814215.1). Classification (NCBI taxonomy): domain Bacteria; kingdom Bacillati; phylum Actinomycetota; class Actinomycetes; order Pseudonocardiales; family Pseudonocardiaceae; genus Amycolatopsis; species Amycolatopsis thermophila. The sequence continues at coordinate 4,478,886 of NZ_JAUSUT010000001.1, forward strand.
GGGCCCGGAAGGTGCGGATGAGGGCGAGCTGGATCTCCGCGAAGTCCTCCGATTCCTCGGCTTTGACGACGCTGCTGGTCAGCAGGTTCATGCCGTTCTCGCCCGCCCACCGGGCGGAGCGGAGGCTTCCGCCGCCGTACCAGAGTCGCCGCGCGAGGCCGGGGGAGTGGGGCTGCACGCGATCGGAGTAGACCTCGAACCCCTCGGTGCCGCGGAAGGTCGTGACCGGCTCGCCGCGGACGGCGTCGAGGAAGCGGCGGACGCGGTCGTGGCTGAAGTCCTCCGCGTCGGCGGTGTGCGGGTACAGGGCGTGTTTGACCTGGTCCCAGTGCATCGGCGGGCCGACGGACAGGCCCGGGTTGAGGCGGCCGCCGGAGAGGATGTCGACCGTGGCGAGGTCCTCGGCCAGGCGGAGCGGGTTCTCCCAGCCGAGGGGGATGACGGCCGTCCCCAGCTCGATGCGGCGCGTGCGCTGCGAGGCGGCGGCGAGGACCGCCACGGGCGACGAGATGCCGTACTGCAGGTGCCGGTGCCGCACCCAGGCGCTGTCGAAGCCCAGCTGCTCGCCCAGTTCGATGACGCCGAGGGTCGACTCGTGCCCGGTGCGCGGATCGGCCTCGTCGAACAGGCCGATCGTGAGGAAACCCAGCTTCCGCAACGGCTGCGAGGGCAGTGGCACGTGATCCTCCCGGGGTCCGGTGATCACGATTGTGGCAGCCCCGCCACCGGCGGCGCCGCGTTCCCACAGGCTGGACGCCGCACCGGGGGAGCTCGGTGAGCGGCCGCGGCCCCGGCGATCGGCTGCTGCGCCGCTCACCCCGCCGCGGCCGCCGCCTGGGGGAGGGGAGCGCTGCCGGCCCGGGGGCGCGGAGCGGCTCGGCCTGCGCCGCCGCTTGGGTGGGGGGTGGCCGCGACCGGGGTGCGCTGCCGCTCTGGGGTGGCGGGGCACCCGCCCGGGTACCGCTGCCGGCCCTGGGGTGTGCTGCCGGCCCCGGGGTGTGCTGCCGGCCCCGGGGTGTGGGGCATCCGCCGAGTACTGCCGCCGGCCCTGGGGTGCGCGGACCGGCCCGGCCCGGCCTGCATCGCCGCTTGGGCCGGGGGCGGCCGCGACCGCGGTGTGCTGCCGGCCCCGGGGTGCGGGGCACCCGCCCGGGTACTCCCGCCGGCCCTGGGGTGCGCGGAGCGGCCCGGCCTGCACCGCCGCTCGGGCGGGGGACGGCCGCGACCGCGGTGCGCTGCCAGCCCCGGGGTGCGCTGCCGGTCTGGCGTGCGGGGCACCCGCCCCCGGTACTGCCGCCGACCGGGGATGCGCTGCCGACAGGCGGCCGGGCGGTGTTGGGCGGCGCCTCGCGCCGCCCGGATCACGTCAGCGCGCGCCGACCACGTCGGGTACGCCAGCGGCCGCCTCCATGACCGCCGGTACCTCGGCCTCGAAGCGGCTGAACTCGAACCGCACGTCGCTGCGGTCCGGGCCGCACGGGATGGCCGTGACGACGCCCGCGGTCTCCACGGCGGCGAGCTGCGCGAGCAGGCGCGCCAGCCGGTCGGGTGCGGAGGGCACCTCCTGGTCCGTCTGCACCACGGTGCGGTGCAGCGGCCCGTTGCCGGTCGGCACCGGCAGGGCCACCGTCAGCAGCCACCGCCCCGGCTTGCCGGACAGCGACGGCGTCCGGTGGCTGCCGATCCCGACGACCTGGTCGGCCCGGACCAGCCCGTCACCGAGCGTGCGAATCCACACGTTCTCCAGCGCCATCCTCATCCTCCCGTTCGGTCTCGTGATCGGTGTGCTCGCCCAGCCTGCGCCGCAACTCCCGGTTCTCGGCCCGCACCTTTGCCAGCTGGTCCTCCAGCCGGACGATCCGCTCGGCCGCCGCGAGGGTCATCCCGTCGTCGAACAGCTCGCGGACCCGCGCGGCCAGGCGCAGCTGGCGGCGCGAGTAGCGGCGGTGGCCACCGGACGAGCGGTGCGCCTGGACGACGTCGGCGGCGTCAAGGCTGCGCAGGAACGCGGGCTGCACGTCCAGCGCGTCCGCCGCCTGCCCCATCGTCCACGCGGGGTAGTCCTCGTCGTCCAACTTGTCTGTAGCCACACCTCCAGTGTATCTGCGCCATCGCCTTGACTCAATCTACAGTCACGACTATAGATTGGCTACGGAGGTGACGGCAGATGTTTCCGGATCTGGGGCTCGACCCGCAGAGCAGGCCCGCGCGGGGCCTGCGCCGGTACATCGGACTGATCGAGGAGACGCTCGGGTTGAGCGGGCAGGGCTCGTGCGTGCAACTGGAGCGCCCGCTCAGCGCCTACGTCGCGATCGAGGGCCGGGTGCCGGCCTTCCCGGACCGCGACGTGGCCCTGCTCTGGGACGAGCGGTACGGGTGGGCCGTCGCGGTGGAGGCCCGCTGCGGTGAGGACCTGCTGGTGCTGGCCTACCTGGGCGGACCCGTGGTGCCCTCGCCGCGCGTCGTCGCGCGGTTCGTGCACCGCGCGCTGGACGGCGAGCCGGCCGGCGCTCCCGAGCCGGATGTCCTGGAGGCGGGCGATGTCCACGACGAGCTGGCCGTCTACGCCCCGGCGGGTGAGGAGCTGCTCGCCGCGAGATAGCGCCGCGGCCGGTGGTGGCCCCCGACGCCCTCAGCCGCTGAGCGCTTCCTCCAGTGACGCGTGCACGGTCAGGAACTCCAGCAGATCGGTCAGGGCCAGGATCCGGCGGACCACCGCTCCGGCCACGACGCGCAGTTGCGCCGGCGCGGCTTCGCGGTGCGTGGTGGCCAGCAGGCCGAGCCCGCTGGAGCTGATGAACCGCAGTTCCGTCAGGTCCAGCACGAGCCGCCGCGGGTGGTCGACGAGCGCAAGCCGGATCAGGCGGCGCAGCTTGGGCATCGTCGCGGCGTCCAGCTCGCCCGTCGCGGTCAGCACGACGTCCTGACCGCGGTGCTCGGCCGACACCGTCATGGTGTGGGCGGGCGCGGCGTCGGGCGGAAGTCCCACCGGGGAACGGTCGCTGGGTGCCATCCGCCCATCATGCACACGAAACCGGAATCCGGCAGGGGAGCACCGCCGACCGCGTGAGCCTTGTTTTGCCCGGTGCGCGCCGGGGTATGAGCGCCGCGGATCCCTGTTCCGGCAAGGAACTCACCCTGCGACACCCGCTCCTACGCGCGCCCGCTTCGGCGTGCCGTGCCGGAAACGGAGAAGTTCGGCAGCGTGCCCCCGCGTTATCACGTCACATTCAGCCCGGAAAACAGTGGCACACGGCGCCGTGAGGCGGTTTTCGAGGAAACGAGCGGGGCCGCACGGTGGTTTTCCGTGCGGCCCCGCTCGTTTCAGTTCTTGGCGTGGTAGGCCTCGATGACCTCCGAGGGGATGCGCCCGCGATCGGAGATGTCGAAGCCCTTCTTGCGCGCCCACTGGCGGATCGCGGCGTTCTGTTCGCGGTCCGATTTGGGCGGTGAGGTCACCTTGGCGGGCACGGCGACCGCCGCGCCCGAGGTGCGGCGCTTGCGGCCGCCGACGCGGCGCGCGTGGCCCACGAACTGTGCGAGCGCGTCACGCAAGTCGGCTGCGTTGTCCTCCGACAGATCGATTTCGTAGGTGACCCCGTCGATCGCGAACTCGACCGTTTCGTCGGCCTCGGATCCGTCCAGGTCGTCCACCAGGGACACCACTACCGATTGCGCCATGACTCCCACTCAGCTTCGGATTCCACCAGTTTCCGAGCGCAAGGTAGCACGTCACCCGCGTGCGGGAGGGCCCGGTCACGACGTCGGAGCGCGCCCGGTCACCCGGTCATCGCGACCTGCTGAAGGCGGCGCGCAGTGGCCGCCCGTTGAGCAGGAACGCCGCCGGCACGAGGGCGAGCGCGCCCGCGATCTGCGCCGCCGCGAACCACGGCGGCAGAGCGCCGGGAATGCTGTCCACGGCGACGATCGCGACCGGTACGACGACCGAGATGACCCGCACCCGCACGTAGGCCCACCGCGCGCCCCGCGCTGCCAGTACGGTGAACCAGTTCGTGACCGCCGCGCTCGCGAACATCCCGCCGGTCCGTCCCCACTGGAACGAGCTCACCGCGTGCCCCGTGACCGCCAGTACCACGACCACGACGAGCAGCGCGACGCTCACCGCCCCGTAGGCCGCCACGAGCTTGCGCACCTTGCCCAGGGTTCCCACGATTCCTCCCGATGTCCGATGTGGACACCACGCTAGGGAGAACCCGGGCCGCCCGGTACGGGCCGGGACACACGACCGGGGTGGGGCCGGCCCCACCCCGGGTGCGCACCGGAGCCGGTCCGGTAGCGGTGGTTCAGAGGGCGCGGGCCAGCAGCATGACGCCCAGCGCGAGCATGGTCGTCGCGACCAGGGCGTCCAGCGTGCGCCACGCGGCGGGGCGGGACAGGACGCCGCTGAGCAGACGGGCCCCGTAGCCGAGGCCGGTGAACCACGCGAGGCTCGCCAGCATCGCGCCGGCCCCGAAGACCCACCGCAGCGGTCCGCGTTCGGCGGCGACCGAACCGAGCAGCAGGACGGTGTCCAGGTAGACGTGCGGGTTCAGCCAGGTCATCGCGAGACAGGTGAGCACCGCGGTGCCGGCGGACCCCGCCGTGGCGCCGGTCGTCGTCAGCGCCTGCCCGGGCCGCAGCACACGGCGGGCGGCCAGCGCGCCGTAGCAGATCAGGAACGCGCCGCCGGCCAGGCCGACCACGGTCAGCGCGGCCGGCCACGCGGTGACCACCGCTCCGAGGCCGGCCACGCCGAGCGTGATGAGCACCGCGTCGGACGCGGCGCAGATGCCGACCACCGCGAGAACGGCCTGCCCGCGCACGCCCTGGCGCAGCACGAAGGCGTTCTGCGCGCCGATGGCGACGATGAGGGACAGGCCGGTGCCGAAACCCGCGAGCGCCGCGGGGAGGATGCCGCCGTTCACCCCGCCGACGGTAGGGACGTTCCGGGCATCAGTACAGCTAAACATCTTTACGTATCATTAGCGCTTGTGATGGCCGATCTGCCGTTCGACCAGGTCCGCACGCTGCTCGCGGTCGTCGACGAGGGCACCTTCGACGCCGCGGCCGCGGCCCTGCACGTGACGCCGTCCGCCGTCAGCCAGCGGGTCAAGGCGCTGGAGCAGCGCACCGGGCGGGTGCTGGTGATGCGGACGAAGCCGGTGCGGCCGACGGAGTCCGGTCAGGTGGTGGTGCGTTTCGCGCGGCAGCTGGCGGCGCTGGAGCGGGATGCGCAGGCGGAGCTGGGGATCGCGGCGGGCAGCGCCCCGGCGCGGCTGGCGATCGCGGTGAACGCGGACTCGCTGGCCACCTGGTTCCTGCCCGCGCTGACGCGGGTGCCGCAGGACCCGCCCGTGTGCTTCGAGCTGCACCGCGAGGACGAGACGCACACCGCGGAGCTGCTGCGCGAGGGAAAGGTCATGGCCGCGGTGACCGCGTCGGCGGAGCCGGTGGCGGGCTGCACGGTGCGGCGGCTGGGGCTGGCACGCTACCGGCCGGCGGCCACCCCGCGGTTCGTGGCGGACCACCTGGACGGCGGGCCGCTGGAGCGCCGCCTGCCGGACGCGCCGGTGGTGGTCTTCGACCGGCGGGATGAGCTGCAGGACCGGTTCGTCCGGTCGCTCACCGCCGGCCGCTCGGGCGCCTCCGCGTTCCGGCACCACGTGCCGACGTCGGAAGGCTTCTGCGACGCGGTGGCGGCGGGACTGGGCTGGGGCCTGGTGCCCGAGCCGCAGGCCGCGCCGCTGCTCAAGTCGGGCGCCCTGGTGGAACTGGCGCCGGGACTGCGGATGGACGTGCCGCTGTTCTGGCAGCAGTGGACGCTCGACGTGCCCGCGCTGGCGCTGGTGGCCGAGACGATCGCGGCCGCGGCGGCACAGGCGCTGCACTGACGCCCTGCTCAGCCGCGGGCGCCGACCAGGCGGAGGGCGAACTCGCTGTACTGCCAGACCACCGCGAAGGCCCCTTCGTCGACACCCCCCTGCACCACTGCGCGGAACCCGGCCTCGTACCCGGCGCGCAGGTCTACGTCGCCGCGCTCGCCCGCCGCACCGCGGCGTTCGTCCGCGATGCGGTGATCCCCGTCGAGGAGGAACACCGGGGCGTGGTGCGCTCCGACGAGGTCCGCGCCCGGCTGCAGCGCGCCGCGAAGGAGGCGGGGGTCTTCGCCCCGCACGCCTCGCCCACGTACGGCGGGCGCGGCCTGGACATGGGGGGCCGCGCCGTGGTGTTCGAGGAGGCCGGCTACTCCCTGCTCGGACCGCTCGCCCTCAACATCGCCGCGCCCGACGAGGGCAACATGCACATGCTCGAGGCCGCGAGCGCCCGCTGGGGAGCGGCGAGATCTGCTCCTGCTTCGCGATGACGGAACCGGCGCCCGGCCACCGGGTGTGTGTCCAGCCTGCACGTCAACCGGGTGCCGGGCCACCAGGGCGGAAGCCCGGTTGTGGCCACCGTCACCCGGGAATCCGGACAACCGTGAGACGATGACCGCGCCCGAGCGTGGACGAGGAGATTCGATGCTCATCGGAGTGCTGAAGGAGGCCCAGGCGGGGGAGACCCGTGTGGCCGCGACCCCGGCGACCGTCGGCCAGCTGCGGAAGCTGGGCTACGAGGTGGTGGTGGACCCGGGCGCCGGTGTGGCGGCGAGTTTCACCGACGAGGCCTACGCCGAGGCTGGTGCGTCGATCGGTGACGCGGTGCGGGCGGACATCGTGCTGGGTGTGAACGCGCCCTCGGCCGAGCAGCTGGACGCGATGAAGCCGGGCGCGACGCTGATCAGCCTGCTGGCGCCGGCCCTGAACAAGGACCTGGTCGAGGATCTGGCGCGGCGGCCGGTCACGGCGATGGCGATGGATGCGGTGCCGCGGATTTCGCGCGCGCAGTCGCTGGACGTGTTGTCGTCGATGGCCAACATCGCCGGGTATCGGGCGGTGGTGGAGGCGGCGCACACGTTCGGCCGGTTCTTCACCGGTCAGGTGACCGCGGCGGGCAAGGTGCCGCCGGCGAAGGTGCTGGTGGTCGGCGCCGGGGTGGCGGGCCTGGCCGCGATCGGCGCGGCCGGGAGCCTGGGCGCGGTCGTGCGGGCCACCGACCCGCGCCCGGAGGTGGCCGACCAGGTCGCCTCGCTGGGCGGGGAGTACCTGTCGATCGAGGCGCCGGATGTCGAGGTGTCGGCGACCGGTTACGCCAAGGAGATGAGCGAGGACTACAAGGCCCGGGAGCGCAAGCTCTACGAGGAGCAGTGCCGCGACGTCGACATCGTCATCACCACCGCGCTCATCCCGGGCAAGCCGGCGCCGCGGATCATCACCGCCGACATGGTCGCCTCGATGCGGGCGGGCAGCGTGATCGTGGACATGGCCGCGGCCAACGGCGGCAACGTCGAGGGCACGGTGGCCGGCAAGGCCGTGACGACGGACAACGGCGTGACCATCCTCGGCTACACCGACCTCGCCGGGCGGCTGCCCGCGCAGTCTTCGCAGCTGTACGGCACGAACCTGGTCAACCTGATGAAGCTGGTGACGCCGGGCAAGGACGGTACGCCGGTGTTCGACACCGACGACATCGTGATCCGGTCGATGACCGTGGTGCGCGACGGTGAGCTGTTGTGGCCGCCGCCCCCGGCGCCGGTGTCCGCGGCGCCGGCGCAGGCGGCCCCGAAGGCCGCGCCGGCGGAGCCGGAGCCGGAGAAGAAGATGTCGGCGGCGGCCCGGATCGGGTTGACCGCGGTGGTCGGCGCGCTGTTGCTGTTGCTGGTGGCGGCGTCGCCGCCGGCGTTGCAGGGGCATCTGACGGTGTTCGCGCTGGCGGTGGTGATCGGCTACTACGTGATCGGCAAGGTGCACCACGCCCTGCACACGCCGCTGATGTCGGTGACCAACGCGATTTCCGGGATCATCGTGGTCGGTGCGCTGTTGCAGGTCGGCCACGCCAACGCGGTGGTCACCTGGATCTCGTTCGCCGCGATCCTGCTGGCCTCGATCAACATCTTCGGCGGGTTCGCCGTCACGCGGCGCATGCTCTCGATGTTCTCCCGCAGCTGATCTCGACCAGGAAGAGTGACATGAACCTCGACACGATCGCCCAGGCGGCCTATCTGGTCGCCGCGTTGTTGTTCATCCTGGCGCTGGCCGGGCTGTCGCGGCACGAGACCGCGAAGACCGGCAACGGGTTCGGCATGGCCGGGATGGTCATCGCCCTGGCCGCGACCATCGCGCTGGCGGTGCACCGCGACATCTCCACACTCGGCGTCGTGCTGCTGGTGGTGGCGATGGTGCTCGGCGCCGCCGTCGGCCTGCAGCGCGCCCGGGCGGTGCAGATGACCGGGATGCCCGAGCTGATCGCGCTGCTGCACTCCTTCGTCGGCCTGGCCGCCGTGTTGGTCGGCTGGAACGGCTACCAGGAAGTGGAAGCCCACCCCGGCGGGGCCGAGGCCCACACCTTGGAAGCACTCGGGCTGGGTGGGATCCACTCCGCCGAGGTGTTCATCGGCGTCTTCATCGGGGCGGTGACCTTCACCGGATCGATCGTGGCGTTTCTGAAGCTGTCGGCGCGGATCAACTCCAAGCCGTTGATGCTGCCCGGCAAGAACTTCCTCAACCTCGGCGCCCTGGTGGTGTTCGTGGCGCTGACGGTGTGGTTCGTGATCGACCCGCAGCTGTGGCTGCTCGTCGTGGTCACCGTGGTGGCGCTCGCGCTGGGCTGGCACCTGGTGGCCTCCATCGGCGGCGGGGACATGCCGGTGGTGGTGTCGATGCTCAACAGCTACTCCGGCTGGGCCGCGGCGGCGTCCGGGTTCCTGCTGGAGAACAACCTGCTCATCGTCACCGGCGCGCTGGTCGGGTCCTCCGGTGCCTACCTGTCCTACATCATGTGCAAGGCGATGAACCGCTCGTTCATCTCCGTCATCGCCGGCGGGTTCGGCCTGGAGAACACTGCGGCAGGGTCCGATGTCGAGTACGGCGAGCACCGCGAGATCACCGTCGACGGGGCCGCGGACCTGCTGGCCGACGCGAGCAGCGTGATCATCACCCCCGGTTACGGCATGGCCGTCGCGCAGGCCCAGCACGGGGTGGCCGAGCTGACCCGGCGGCTGCGGGAGCGCGGCGTGCAGGTGCGCTTCGGCATCCACCCGGTCGCCGGGCGGCTGCCCGGGCACATGAACGTGCTGCTCGCCGAGGCCAAGGTGCCCTACGACATCGTGCTGGAGATGGACGAGATCAACGACGACTTCGCCGACACCGACGTCGTCCTGGTCATCGGTGCCAACGACACCGTCAACCCCGCCGCGGCCGAGGACCCCGGCTCGCCGATCGCGGGCATGCCGGTGCTGCGGGTGTGGGAGGCCCGCAACGTCGTCGTCTTCAAGCGCTCCATGTCCTCCGGCTACGCCGGTGTGCAGAACCCGCTGTTCTTCCGCGACAACTCCGCCATGCTCTTCGGCGACGCCAAAGAACGCGTCGAAGACCTGCTACGCGCCCTGCCCACCGGAGCACCGGCCCGCGCGGGCGCGGCGCAGGGCTGACCGGCGCCGCGGCGACGACGACCAGGGATCGCCTGCCGTGTCGAGGGGTGGGAGTAGGGCTTGTCGGCGACTACCGCGTCGGCAGCGTGGTCGACCCGGTCCGATCCGGGCGACCGCGATCCCGTCGAACAGAACCCACAGCCAGATCAATTACCGGACATCGCCTGACCGCCCGCCGGGGGCGTGAGGAACGACTGCACGGTCGCGATCACGACCCCCGGTGCCTCCGCCGCGCCGAGGCGTCCCGCGCGGGTTTCCTCGGCCGCCCCGTTGAGCACGTAGTGCACGACGTTCACCAGCCACGTCAGCGGCAGGTCCGTGCGGAACACGCCCTGCCGCTGGCCGCGGCGGATCAGGTCCGCCATGCGCGTCGCGGCGTCGCCGTGCAGTTCGCGGATCCGCGCGGCCGGCAGGACGTCCTCGGCGGCCTGCAGCAGCTTCGTCGACTCCGCCACCAGTGACCAGCTCGGCTCGATCAGCCGGGCCAGTGCGGCGCGCGCGTCGCCCTCGAGGTCGACCGCGGACAGCACCTCCTCGCCCACCCGCAGCGCTTCGGCCAGGGCCGCTTCGACCAGGGATGCCCGGTTGGGGAAGTGCCCGTACAGCGTCATCCGGCCGACCCCGGCCGCCTTCACGACGTCGTCGATGCTCGCGTCCGGATCGCGGCTGAGAACCTCCCGTGCGGCGGAGACGATGCGGGCGATGCTGCGTTCGGCGTCGGCGCGCCGGCGCGGTCGGGCGGAAGTGGCCACGGCCGCAGTCTAGCTCGTATGGGAATGTACGAGTTAGCATGGCCGTTGTAAGTCGTACTGTGTCGTACGAGTTGACCGGAGCCGGCCATGTCAGAACTCCCCGGAAGACATCCCCTGCGGTGGCGCATCCTCGGATTCCTGGGCATCGCCCAGCTGATGCTCATCCTCGACGTCACGGTCGTGGCGATCGCCCTGCCGCACATCGAGAACGACCTGGGCCTCAGCCGCGCCGCGATGACCTGGACCGTCAGCGCGTACACGCTGACCTTCGGCGGCCTGATGCTGCTCGGCGGGCGGCTGGCCGACCTCGCCGGCGCGAAACGGGTCGCGCTCGCCGGCCTGCTGGTGTTCACCTTGGCGTCGCTGGCCACCGGGCTCGCCCCGTCCGCCGGTGTGCTCCTGGGCGGGCGGATCGCGCAGGGCGTCGGCGCGGCGCTGCTGTCGCCGTCGGCGTTGTCGCTGGTCGTCGCGCTGTTCGACGGCGACGAGCGGAACAAGGCGCTCGGTGTGTGGTCCGCGCTGGGCGGCGGGGGCGCAGCCCTCGGCGTGCTGCTGGGCGGACTGCTCACCGCCGGTCCCGGCTGGCCCTGGGTGTTCTGGGTCAACGTGCCGATCGGGCTCGTCATCGTCGTCGCCCTGGCCCGGATGCTGCCGCGCGGGACGGTGGCGGCGCCGCGGGCGCGGCTCGACGTGCCGGGGGCGCTGCTCGTCACCGCCGCGTCCGGCGCGCTGGTGTACGGGTTGATCAACGCCGGTGACCAGGGGTGGCTGACCGCGACCACGGGCTGGCTGGTGCTCGCGGCCGCGGCCGGCTACCTGGCGTTCGTGGCCTGGCAGCGCTCCGCGCGGGCCCCGCTGATGGACGTCCGGCTGCTGGTCCGCCGCCCGGTGGCGACCGGCACGTTCCTCATCCTGATGGCGACGGCGCTGACGGTCGCCGTGTTCTTCCTCGGCACGTTCTACTTCCAGCACGAGCGCGGCTACAACGCGCTGCAGACCGGCTTGCTGTTCCTCCCGGTCGCGCTGATGACCACGGCCGCGGCCAACCTCACCGGACGGGTCGTCGCGCGGTTCGGCGCACGACCGCTCGCCGTGTCCGGATTGCTGGTCGCCGCGGCCGGCCTGGGCCTGCCCGCGCTCGCGATGAACCCCGTGGTGGTCACGCTCAGCATGGCGGTCGGCGGCGCCGGGACCGGCGTGCTGTTCGTCGTCGCGTCCGCGACCGCCCTGGGGCAGGTCGCCCCGCACGAGGCCGGGATCGCCTCGGGCATCGTGAGCACGTTCCACGAGTTCGGTGCCTCGCTCGGCGCCGCGGTGGTCTCGAGCGTCGCGGCGGCGAGCCTGGTCGCCGACACCCTCACCGGCTTCACGAACGGCTTCCTGGTGTTCGCCGCGGCCGCGCTCGCCGCCGCGGCGGGGGCCGCCGCGTTGGCCCCGGGCCGGCCCGCACCGGTCGGCTGAGCGTTCCCCGGCGGTCCTGTCCGGACTGTCCGATCAGGACCGCAGGGTGGACGCGCGCAGGTGCAGCACCGGGTCGATCACCAGTGCCTCCGCCGGCTCGGCGGCGCCCGACAGCCGGGCGAGCATCAGCTCGACCGCGTGCTCGGCGAGGCTTTCGTGGTTGAGGTCCATCGCCGTGATCGGCGGGGACGCCGTGCGTGAGTGCTCGCTGTCGGTCAGCGAGGCGATCATCAGATCGTCCGGGACGCGCAGGCCCTCCTCGGTCGCGACGCGGGCGGCCGGTGCCGCGAAATCGCTGGTGGCCATGATGATCGCGTCCGGGCGGTGCCGCCCGCGCAGGGACGCGCGCACCGCCGTCATCGCGTCCTCCGGCGTCAGGCCTTCGCTGAGCACCTCGACGCGGGGCGCGCGGCGGCGCCGTGCGGACCAGGCCAGGTAGGTCTCCCGGGTGCGCCGGTTCCACGCGTTGTCCTCGGTGCCGGTGAACAGCGTGATGCGGCGGGCGCCCCCCTCGCGCAGGTGGTCCAGCAACTCCGTGACCACCTTGGGGTAGTCCAGCCGCACGGCCCACGGCAGATCGGGCCGTTCCGGGTCCTCCTCGACCGTGACGACCGGGATCCCGCGGCGCGTCAGCTCGGTCAGCACCGGGTCGTCGCCGTAGGGGTGGGCCACGATGCAGCCGTCCATCGGCACCCGCGCCACCGACGGGTCGTCGATGTCGGGCACGTGGATCAGCCCGGTCTTGCGCCGCAGCATCTCGGTGGCGACCGACCCCACCAGGCGGTTGAACGTCTCGGCCCGGTCCGGCGTCCCGGTGACCGCGTAGCGCGGCCGCAGCACCAGCCCGACGATCCCGGACCGCCCGGTGCGCAGGGACCGCGCGCTGGGGTTCGGGTCGTAGCCCAGCTCCTCGGCCGCGCGCAGCACGCGCTCCCGGGTGGCCTGCGAGATCGGCCTGCTGCCGGAAAAGGTGTGCGAGACGGTGCTGATCGCGACCCGGGCGCGTTCGGCCACGTCCCGGATCGTGATCTTCGCGGCCGGTCTGCTCACCGCTCCAGTATCGCCCACGGCCGTCCCGGCTCTTGACAGTCCCGCGTCGCGGCGCGTTTCATGTCCCGAACCATCAAATCGTTTTGACGAAGGCGGTGGGCGAATGGCCTCCGAGAGCGGAGCAGTCCCGGACACGACCGCGCCGGTGTCCGTCGGCGACGTGTGCGACCGCATGCAGCTGACCCGTGCCCACCTGATCGCGGGCGCGGTCCTGTTCTTCACGTTCGTCATCGAGGCGTGGGAACAGGTCGGGCTCGTCTACGTCTCGACCGGCATCGCCGACGACTTCGGCGTCGACAACACACGGCTGGGCTGGGCGCTGTCGGCGGTCGCGTTCGGCATGGTGCCGGGTGCGCTGCTGTGGGGTGCGGTCATCGACCGGCTCGGCCGGCGCAAGGTGACCGTGCTGAGCCTCCTGCTCTACGCCGGTCTCGCCCTGCTGGCCGGGGTGTCCCCGCAGTTCTGGATGTTCCTGGCCCTGCGGTTCCTCTCCGGCATGGCCTTCGGCGGCGTGTACTCGGTGACGTTCCCGTACTTCCTGGAGCTGCTGCCGACCCGGTGGCGGGGGCAGGGTGCCGTCGCGTTGTCGATCGGCTTCCCGGTCGGCACGTTGCTGTGCATCCTGGTCAGCCAGACCCTGGGCACGGTCAGCTGGCGGGCGGTGGCCATCGTGGCCGCGCTGGCCGGGCTGTGGGCGCTGGCGGTGCTGCGCTGGGTGCCGGAATCCCCGTACTGGCTGGCCAGGCAGGACCGCCACGCCGAGGCCGCGCAGGTGCTGCGGCGCCTGGGCGCCGGCATCGCCGAGGACACGCGGTTCCGGGTCGACCAGGAGGGCGGCGGCAGCCGGCGCGGTCTGCTCCGCGGTCGCGTCCGCCGGAACTTCCTGCTGCTGCTCGTGGTGTCGTTCACCTTCAGCTGGGGCTACTGGGGTCTGCAGACCTGGCTGCCGGTGCTCTTGCAGGGCCGCGGCATGAGCGTGTCGGGCGCGCTGTGGTTCGTCGCCGTGACGCAGCTGGTGTCGGTCCCCGGCTACCTGCTGGCCGCGTGGCTGACCCGGCGCCAGGGCCGCAAGCGCGTGTTCCTGTGGTTCGTGTTCGCCTCCGCCGCGGGCGGGGTGCTGTTCGGCGTCGCGGCGAACGCCGGCCAGATGTACGCGGGCAACCTGGTGCTGGCGTTCTTCTCCCTGGGCGCGTGGGGCATCTGGAACACCTGGGCGGGCGAAGCGCTGCCCACCAGCCTGCGCGGTCTCGGCTACGCGTGGGTGACCTCGGCGATCCTGCTGGCGAACACGGTGTCGGTGCCCGTCATCGGCGCACTGATGGACCACGGCGTCGCGTCCTTCGCCGTCATCGGCTCGATCGTGGCGTTCCTGGTCGTCGCGCTGCTGGCGGTGCTTCCGCTCCCGGAGACCGAGGGCCGGGCGCTCGACTGACGTTCTTCCGTCAACCACAAGGAGTTCTTCGCATGACCTACCGGGTCGCCATGGACATCGGTGGCACCTTCACCGACGTCGTCACCTACGACGAGACGACGCGGGAACTGCGCGCCGGCAAGGTCCTCACCACCCCGGACGACCTCGCGCGCGGCGTGTTCGACGCGCTCGAGGGGTTCGGGCTGCCCTTCGCCGACATCGGGTTCTTCGTGCACGGCACCACGCAGGGCCTCAACGCACTGCTGGAACGGCGCGGGGCGCGGGTGCTGATCCTGACCACGCGCGGGATCGGCGACGTGTACCAGATCGCCCGCGGCAACCGGAACCGCTTGTTCGACCTGCACTACCGCAAGCCCGAACCGCTGGTCCCGCGCAACGCCGTCGCCGAGGTCGGCGGCCGGTTGACCGCGGAGGGCACCGAACTCGAACCGCTGGACGAGGACGCCGTGCGGCTGGTGGCCAAACGCGTGCGGGAAGAAGGCTTCGACGCCGTCGCGGTCTGCTTCCTGTTCGCCTACCTCGACGGGGACCACGAGCGCCGCGCCGGCCGCATCCTGCGCGAGGAACTCGGCGACGACGTCCTGGTCGTGCTGTCCCACGAGGTCGCCCCGGAATGGCGCGAGTACGAGCGCACCTCGACCGCCGTCATGGAGGCCTACACCGGCCCGTCCGTGCACCGCTACCTCGACCGGATCGAGGCGCGCTTCGCGGAGAAGGGCCTGTCGGTGCCGGTGCACGTCATGCAGTCCTCCGGCGGGCTGGTCAACGCCGGCTTCGCGCGGCGGCACCCGCTGCAGACGCTGCTGTCCGGCCCGGTCGGCGGCACGATGGGCGGCGTCGCGGCGAGCCGGCTGCTCGGCAGGCCGGACGTCATCTGCATCGACATGGGCGGCACCTCGTTCGACGTCTCCCTGGTGATGGACCACCAGCCCGACGTGACCCCGGACGGCGAATGCGAGGGCTTCCCACTGCTCATGCCGCTGGTGAACCTGCACACCGTCGGCGCGGGCGGCGGCTCGCTCGCCTACGCCGAGGGCGACGGGTTGCGCGTCGGTCCCGAGTCGGCCGGCGCCGTGCCCGGCCCGGCCTGCTACGGCCGCGGCGGCACCCAGGCGACCGTGACCGACGCGAACTGCGTGCTGGGCCGCGTCGACCCGGAGTCCTTCGCCGGCGGCGGGATGCGGCTGGACACCGAAGCCGCCCACCGGGCCGTCGCCACGCTCGCCGCCGGGTTCGGCATGGACCCGGTCGAGCTCGCCTCCGGGATCTGCGACGTGTCCAACGCCAAGATGGCGCAGGCGATCCGCACCCTCACCGTCGAGCACGGCCGCGAACCGGCCCAGTTCGCGCTGCTCGCCTTCGGCGGGGCCGGGCCGATGCACGCCGCGTTCATCGCCCGCGAGATCGGCGTGCGGGAGGTGGTCGTGCCGCGGTTCCCCGGTGCGTTCTCCGCCTGGGGCATGCTCGAGGCCGACGTGCGCCGCGACTTCACGCAGCAGTTCTTCGCCACCGGCCAGAGCCTGGACACCGCCGCCCTCGCGGCGGCACTGAACACTTTGGACGAACAGGCGACGGAGGCGCTGGCCGAGCAGGGCATTCCGGCGGAGCGCCGCGAGGTCACCCACGGGCTGGACATGCGGTACGAGAGCCAGGACTACACGCTGACCGTGCCGATCCTGCCCGGCGAGGACGTGACCGCGCCGGAGTTCCGCGCCGCCATCGAGGACCGGTTCGCGCGGGCGCACCACCAGCGCTACGGGCACGCCACCCCCGGCGCCCCGGTCCAGTTCGTCACCATCCGCACCACCGGGCGCGGGCTGGTGGACCGCCCGCCGGGCGAACCGCCCGCGGTGCGGGAACGGGGCGAACCGGTGGTGCGCGACGTGGTGTTCGACGGCGCGGCGGTGCCGACGGCGATCGTCGCGCGCTCGGCCCTGCCCGCCGGGGCCACGCTGACCGGCCCGGCGATCGTGCACGAGGAGACCTCGACCACCGTCGTTCCGCCGGGCGCGGTGCTGCGGGTCGACGACCACGGATTCCTGATCATCACCCTGGACGCGGAGGAGCAGGCATGACGCCGAGCCCGGTCACCACGGAGATCATCCGCTCGGCGCTGATCCAGGCCGCCGAGGACATGAACATGACCCTCATCCGGTCGTCGTACACGCCGACGATCTACGAGGGCAAGGACTGCGCGGTCGCGCTGCTCGACCGGGAGCACCGGGTGCTCGGCCAGTCCTCCGGCCTGCCGATCTTCCTGGGCAACCTGGAGGAGTGCACCCGCTGCACCGAGGCCGAGTTCGGCGCTTCGGTGTGGCAGCCGGGTGACGTGTGGGTGCTCAACGACTCCTACATCGGCGGCACGCACCTCAACGACTGCACGGTGTACGCGCCGATCTTCGTCGAGGGCGAGCTCGTCGGGTTCGCCGCGTCGCGCGCGCACTGGATCGACATGGGGTCGAAGGACCCGGGCGGGTCGATGGACTCGACCACGATCTACCAGGAGGGCCTGCGGATGGGCCCGACCCGGATCGTCGTCGGCGGCGCGGAGAACCCGGACGTGTTGCGGCTGATCGAGACGAACGTGCGCTTCCCGTACGTGACGATCGGCGACATGCGGGCGCAGGTGGCGTGCGCGCGGATGGGGGTGCGCCGGCTGGGGGAGTTGTTCGCCCGGTTCGGGGCGGAGACCATCGAGGCCGCGCGCGCGGAGATCTTCGCGCAGACCGAGCGGCTGGAGCGGGAGCGGGTCGCGGCGATCCCGGACGGCACCTACGAGGCCACCGGGTACCTGGACAACGACGCGATCGACCTGGCGACCCCGCTGAAGGTGACCGTGCGGGTCGTCGTCGAGGGGGACCGGATGACGATCGACCTCACCGACTGCGCCGACCAGACCACCGGTCCGGTCAACTGTGGACGGTCGCAGGCGGTGTCCGCCGCGCGCGTGGGGTACAAGCTGCTGATCTCACCGTCGATCAGCCTCAACGGCGGCTCGTTCGCGCCGCTGGAGGTTCTGGTGCGGGACGGGTCGATGCTGGGCGCCCGCGAACCGGCGGCCTGCCAGTACTACTACTCCAGCCTCGGCATGCTCATCGACCTGGTGGTCAGGGCGCTGGCGCCCGCGATGCCCGGCGAGGTCGCCGCGGCCAGCTACGGGGACTCGATGATCGTCCAGTTCGCCGGCGACAACCCGCGCACGGGCGAGCCGTTCGTGACCCTGGAGGCGACGGTCGGCGGCTGGGGCGCCTGGCACGGCGGCGACGGCGAGACCGCGCTGATCAACAACGTCAACGGTTCGCTGCGGGACCTGCCGATCGAGGTGGTCGAGACGCTGTACCCGGTGCGGGTCGACGAATACCGCATCCGGCCGGACTCCGGTGGCGCCGGCCGGTGGCGCGGTGGGAACGGCGTGGTCCGCCAGTACACGATGGAGGCCGACCAGGACCTGTCCCTGTGGTGGGAGCGCTCGGTGACCCCGGCGTGGGGCGTGTTCGGCGGCGAGGCCGGGGCGCCGCCGCGGGTCGTGCTGAACCCGGGACGGCCGGACGAACGGGAGATGCTGAAGGTCAACAGCCTGCGCGTGCACCGCGGCGACGTCCTGCGCTGCGAGTCCGGGGGCGGCGGCGGATACGGCGAGCCGGCCGACCGCGACCCGGCGGCCGTCGAGTCCGACCTCGCGCTGGAGCTGATCACGCGGCGCCCCTGAGACGCCGGGGCCCCGGCGGACGGTGCGATCCGCCGGGGCCGGTCCCGCCGTGGACACGCCGGCCGCCGACATGTGTGTATAGTGTGTGTATGGCAAGGCTGAACGTCTACGTGCCGGACGAGCTGGCGAACCGCGCGAAGGCCGCCGATCTCAACGTGTCGGCGCTCGTGCAGGCCGCGATCGCCGACGAACTGCAACGCCGTGCCACCGACTCCTGGCTGGACGCTCTCCCGGTGCCGCGCGGTGCGGTGGCCCACGATGCGGCCATGACGGCTCTTGACGCCGCTCGGGCGGACCTGGCCGGCGATGACTGACGTTCCCGCGGAGATCGTGGTCCTGGACGCCTCGGTTCTCGTCGACCTGCTCGCGGGCACCGACCTGGCGGCGGCGGCCAAGGAGCGCCTCCCCGGCACCGTCCTGCACGCGCCGGCTCACCTGGACGCCGAAGTCCTGTCCGCCCTGGGCAGGCTCGAGCGTGCGGGGCACCTGGGCGCGACGGATGTCGAGGCGGCGCTGGCGTCCCTGGCGACCATCCCGCTCACCCGCCACCCGGTCGTGGAGCTCGTGCCCGGCGCGTGGGCGCGGCGGGCGGATCTGCGTCTGGTCGACGCGCTGTACGTCGAACTCGCCGCCCGCCTGCGCACCCGCGTGCTCACCACGGATCATCGCCTCGCCCGGGCGACCCCGCTCGCCGAGGGGATCGGCCGCTGAGGCCGGCGGGAGAGCGGAGGTGGACGGGAATCGAACCCGCCAGGCCGGGATCCCCGGCCTCGTCGGTTTTGAAGACCGCGGCGTCCACCAGGGCGCAGACACCTCCCTCGGCCGGCCCCATGCTAGCCGCACGGAGATCAGCGTGCGCGCCGGACGCGGCGGCACCGCCGGTTCCCGGCGGCCGGCGCCGCTGACCGGAGATGTGCGGGAGCCTCCCCACCGGCCGCGGCCGGATCAGGACCGCGGCCGTCCGGAGGCGACCCGCGGGGTCGCGTTCACAGGTCGGGCAGGTGCTGCGGCCGGCCGATCAGCGGGGCCAGCGGATCACCGGTGTCGCGGACGCGGTCGAGGACGGTGCGGATCGTCCAGCCGTCCGGCCGCAGGGCGGGGTCGTCGAGCTCGTCCCACGTGATCGGCACCGACACGGGCGCCCCGGGCGCCGGGCGCGGGCTGAACGGCGCGACCAGCGTCTTGTTGATCGCGTTCTGGGTGTAGTCGAGGCGGGCGAGGCCGCCGCGCTCGTTCTTGTACCAGCGCCAGCTCACCAGGTCGGGCAGGACGCGGCCGACGACCCGGGACACCTTCTCGACCCACGCGCGGGTGTCGTCGAAGGTGTAGCCGGCCGCGACGGGCACCCAGATCTGGATGCCGCGCTGCCCGGTGACCTTGGGCATGCCCGCGACGTCCAGGTGCTCCAGCGCCGTGCGGTAGAGGCGGGCGAGCTCGACGACGTCGTCGAAGCCGGTGGTCGTTCCCGGGTCGATGTCGATCAGTGCCCAGGTGGGCTGCCGCACGTCGGGCAGCCGCGAGGTCCACGGGTGCAGCTCGACCCCGCCGAAGTTCACCATCCACACCAGGGCGGGCACGCTGTCGAGCACCGCGTAGCACTGCGTTTCGCCCGGATCCGCGTCCGGGTTCTGCCAGCGGGTGAGCCAGTCCGGGGCGTGGCCGGGAACCTCCTTGTGCCAGAAGCCCGGCCGGTCCACGCCGTCGGGGTAGCGGTGCGCGTTGACCGGCCGCCCGGCGAGGTAGGGCAGCATGAACGGGGCGATCCGGGCGCTGTAGCGGATGAGTTCCCGCTTGGTGACGGGCGGCTCGCGACCGGTCCCCGGGAAGAGCACCTTGTCCAGGTTGGTGAGCTTGAGCGTGCGGCCGGCGACCGTCCAGGTGCCGCTCTTGCCGAGGTCGTCGAGTGCGGCGAGCTCGTCGTCGTCCGGCGCGTCCCACCGGCCGACGGGCGCGGCCAGGGGCACCTCGGCCTGGTCGGCCGGCACGTCGCTGCGCCACATCGCCTCCGGCGCCGCGGCCACCTCGTCGTTGGTGCGGCCGGTTTTCACCGAGCGCGGCAGCTCCTCGGGGTCCCAGCCGGGCCGGGCGTGGTCGTCGTGCTTGTGGATGAGCAGCCACTGCTCGTCCCCCCGCCCGGTGCGGACGAGCGCGAACCGGCCGGCCAGCTTCTCGCCCCGCAGGTCGAAGTGCAGCTCGCCGCCCGCGATCGCGCGCACCGGATCGGTGTCGTCGGCCGGTTCCCAGGTGCCCCGGTCCCAGACGATCACGTCGCCGCCGCCGTACTGGCCCTTCGGGATGACGCCTTCGAAGTCGGCGTATTCCATCGGGTGGTCCTCGACGTGCACCGCGAGCTGGCGCACCCCCGGGTCCAGCGTCGGCCCCTTCGGCACCGCCCAGCTGGCCAGCACCCCGTCGACCTCCAGCCGGAAGTCGTAGTGCAGCCGCCGGGCTCGGTGCCGCTGCACGACGAACCGGCGGCCCGGCCCCGGGGTCGCCGGCGCGCCGGCCGGCTCCCCGGTCACCGAGAAGTCCCGCTTGGCCCGGTACGACGACAGCCGGTCGCGGTCACCCCTGCTCCGGCTTCGCGCGCTCACCACCGGGAAATACCCAGACCGGCGCCGGCCATGCCGGGCACCGGCCGCCCGGTCAGCCGATCACCGCCATCGCGATCAGCATCGCCAGGCGGTGGCCCGGGTCGGTCAGGTCCACGCCCGGCACGGCTTCCGGGATGCGGCGCAACCGGTTGCGCACCGTGTTCTGGTGCACCTCGAGCGCGGCCGCGGCGCGGGCCAGGTCGCCTTGTGCTTCCAGCCACGCGCGCAGCGTCGGCAGGAACTCCGTGCCGTGCGAGGCGTCGTGGGCGGCCAGCCGCGCGACCGGTCCCCGGGCCGGGATGCGGCCCGCCGCGGCGGCCGAACGCAGGCGCTGCAACAACACCTGGTGCCAGGAATCGTCGTAGCACACGGCATCCGGGCCGCCGAGTTTCATGTGCAGCGCCAGGCATTCGTCGGCTTCCCGGCGTCCCGCGGACAGCCCGGCGACGTCACACTCTCCCGAAATGCCCGCCACGATCCGCAGGTGCTTCGGCAGCCCGTGGACCAGTTCGCGCACCCAGTGCCACGCCGGCGCCGGGTCCGCCCCGGCCGGCAGCACCGTGTAGACCGTGTTGCCGAACAGCGTGCTGCGCCCCACCCGCGACCACCCGAACCCCGTAGTGGCGCGCTCGAACGCCAGCAGCAGCCCGGCGTTGCGCTCGGCGTCGGCATGGGCCTGCACCGCGATGACCCGCAACCCGGCCTCGGGCAGGCCCAGCTTCCCGGCAACGGCGTCGGCGTCCGCGTCGCCCTCCAGCAACTGGATGACCAGTTCGGACTCCACCTGCCGTTCCAGGTCCGCACTCACCCGCCAGCGCAGCAGGTGCAGCGCCACCGTCCGGGCGCCGTCGGTCAGGATCCGCGCCCGGGCCTCGTCCAGCGGAGCGGTGCACGACACCCACAGCGACCCCAGCAGCTCCCGGCCCGCCCGCACGGCCGCCACCGACCGGCCGTGCAACCCGTGCTCCGGCGAAGCGGGGACGTGCAGCGGTTCGTCGGACCGGGCGAGGTGGGTGAACACGCCCTGCCGTTCGAACAGCGCGCGCACCCGGTCCGGCACGCGCCGGCCGAGGATGGTGTCCTGCCGCGCCGGATCGGCCTCGTGCTGCTGGCTCGAGTACGCCATCACCCGCGACAACTGGTCCTCGATCGTGACCGGACCGCCGACCGCCGCGGCGATGGTGTCGGCCAGCGCGGACAGGTCGGCCGGGCCGCGTCCCGACTCGGTCTCGCGGCCCTCCAGCACCAGCCCGTAGACCACCCCGGCCACCTGGCTCCACGACACGCTGGGCTCGACCACCAGCAGCGCGACGCCCGAGCGCAGCAGCTCGTCCGGCGGGGTTTCGGTGGTCCGCGCGACCAGCACCGCGGCCTGGGCCTCCCGGGCGAGGCGCACGGCGTCGGCCAGCGCCGGCACCCCCACGGCCAGGAAGACATCGCCCACCGGTGAGCCCGGCCGGACGGGGTCGTGCAGGGCGACGCTGTGCAGCTCGACCTCGCGATCGGCGGCGCCGAGGAGCCGGGCCCCGAAGGTGCCGAGGATGGTGATCAACCGGTCGAGCCGGACCATGCCCTCGCCTCCCTGTGGTCTTCCCACAACCGTACCCCGCCAGATTGTCGGGTTCGAACACTCACCGGAGGCGCGAAGTGGGCGATGCTCGGACGAACACGGCGAACCGGACGGCGAGGAGGATGTCGATGAGGGAGGCCGCTCAGGGCACGGGACCCCGCACCGCGGTGGTGGTCGGCGCCGGGATCGTGGGCCTGTCCACGGCGTGGTTCCTGCAGGAACACGGGGTGCGCGTCATGGTGGTCGACCGCGACGGGGTCGCCGCCGGAGCCTCCTGGGGCAACGCCGGCTGGCTTTCGCCCGGGCTGGCGATCCCGCTCAACGAACCCGCAGTGCTGCGTACCGGTCTCGCATCGCTGCTCCGGCGGGACGCGCCGCTGCACGTGCCGCGCACCGCCGACCCGGCGCTGTGGTCGTTCCTGCTGCGGTTCGCCGCGCACTGCACCTGGCCGGCCTGGCGCCGGGTGGTCCACGCCAACCTCGCGCTCAACGGCGACTGCCTCGAGGCGTTCGACGCCCTCACCCGCGGTGGCGTGGCGGCCGGCACCGTCGAGGCACCGATCACCGCCGTGTTCGACTCAGCCGGGCACGCCGGGACCCTGCTGGCCGAACTGCGCCGGTTCACCGCCGCCGGAGCCGAAGCTGCGCACACCGTCCTGACCGGCAGCGAACTCCGCGACCGGCTTCCGCAGCTGTCCGCGCGCGCCGGCGCCGGGGTGCACCTGGCCGGCCAGCGGTACCTGGACCCGGGCCGCTTCGTCAAGGCGCTGGCCGACTCGGTGCGCCACCGCGGCGGCACCATCCGCACCGGATTCGACGTCCGGTCCCTCCGCGCCCACCGGTACGCCGTCACCCTCGTGTCGCGGGAGAACGTCGGCGTCTCCGCCAACGTCGCCGTGCTCGCCACCGGAGCCTGGATCAGCTCACTGGGCCGCGACCTGGGCGTGCGGGTGCCGGTGCGCGCCGGCCGGGGCTACTCGTTCACCGTCCCCACCTCCACGCCGTTGCGCCACCCCGTCTACCTGCCCGGCGTCCGCGTCGCCGTCACGCCCTACCAGGACGGGATGCGCGTCGCCGGGACGATGGAGTTCCGCGGCCCCGACGACCCGCTCGACGAGCGGCGCGTGCGGGCGATCGTGCGCTCGGCGGCGCCCTACTTCGACGACGCCCGCTGGGACGACCGCGCCGACGTGTGGGTCGGTCCGCGTCCGGTGAGCGGCGACGGGCTCCCGCTCATCGGCGCCACCGCCCAGCCGGGTGTGTTCGTCGCCGGCGGGCACGGCATGTGGGGCTTCACGCAGGGGCCGGTGACCGGGAAGCTGCTCGCCGAACGCATCGTCACCGGCAAGCAGACCGAGGCGCTGCGGCCCTTCGACCCCCTCCGGAAGTGAGCCGTGGACCCGGAACTGGAGTTCCTCCGAGCCGAGAACGCGCTCCTGCGCACCGAACGCGACATCCTGCTGCGCGTGGCCGCCGGGTTCGCCGAAGACGCGAACGCGACCCTGCTCCGGCGCCGCGCCGCCCGAGAAGACAAGCGAGGATCCACTGTGGACACCGTCTGGCTGACCGAAGAAGCCTACGCCCGCCTCAGCGACGAGCTGGCCGCCCTGCGCGCCGCGGATGCCGCCGGTGACGGCGAGGACCGCGTGCTGGAGCTGCGACGGCGGCAGGCCCGGGTCGGCGAGCTGGAGGACCTGTTGCGCCGCGCCGTCGTCGGGCAGGCGCCCCCGGACGACGGCGTCGCCGAACCCGGCATGGTGCTGACCGTGCGCTTCGACGACGACCCGGAAACCGAGACGTTCCTGCTCGGCTTCCGCGACGGCGGTGGCGACCTGGAGGTGTATTCACCCGACTCGCCGCTCGGACGCGCTCTGACCGGCGCGCGCCAGGGCGAGTCCCGGACCTACACCGTGCCCAGTGGTGCGACGGTGCGAGTGACGCTGGTGGCGGCCGTGCCCTACGGTCACCACGCGGCCGCGACGGGGCGGTGAGGCCACCGAGACCCGCCGGCCGACGAGCTTCACGCTGCTCGGCCGACACCCGCGCAGTCGCGGGCTCCGTCCGAGGTCCGCTTCCACCCCTGACCGGCCCGGCCCGTCAGGGCCGCTCGCCGCTGCTGCGGTGTCCCTCGATCATCACGCGCGCCGCCGCGACGGACTTGGCGACCACCTGCTCCGGCCGGTAACCGTGCTTGACGAAGACCCCGTCGAGCCAGAACATGCCGTACCCGTGCGCCTGGGTGAACAGCTGCTCCATCAGCTCGAGCGCCTCGCCCGGCTCGGCGCACAGCCGCAGGCACAGCATGAGGAACTGATCGGTCAGCACCCGCGTGTTCTCGTGCAGCTCGGTGTAGCCGGGGCCGTGCAGGCCCTCGGCGTAGATCAGGTTCATCCCGGCCCGCCGGCGGATCAGGTAGGCGGTGTAAGCACCGGCCGCCGCGGCCAGTGAGTCCGCCGGGTCGTCCTCGCGGTCGATCGCGGCCCGCACCTCCTCCGCGAGCTGGCAGGCCACCGTGGCGGCCACGGCGGCCAGCAGGCTTTCGCGCTCCGGAAAGTGCCGGTAGGGCGCCGCGGGGCTGACTTTCGCCCGCCGCGCGACCTCGGCGACGGAGAACCCGGCCACCCCCCGCTCGGCGATCAGGTCGAGGGACACCCGGACCAGCTCGTCGCGCAGGTTGCCGTGGTGGTACTTGCCGCCCATGGCGTGGATCACATCCCCCGGCCGAAATATGTAAGAGCCCTCTTACGTAGCTGATGTATGAGGGCTCTTACAGTATGCCCCGCGACGTCGTTCCACGGAGGATTGATGACCACCACCACGCACGCCATCGCTGTCCCGTCGCCGGGTGCGCCGCTGGTGCCCACCACGATCGAGCGGCGTGACCTGCGACCGGACGACGTGCTGATCGACATCCGCTACGCCGGCATCTGCCACAGCGACATCCACCAGGCGCAGGAGGACTGGGGCGAGGCGATCTTCCCGATGGTGCCCGGCCACGAGATCGCCGGTGTCGTCGCCGCGGTCGGCCCGGCCGTGACCAGGTACCGGGTCGGGGACCGCGTCGGGGTCGGCTGCATGGTCGACTCGTGCGGCGAGTGCGAGTACTGCCGGGCGGGCACCGAGCAGTTCTGCGTCAAGGGCAACGTGCAGACCTACAACGGCGTCGGCTTCGACGGCGAGAACACCTACGGCGGCTACAGCCGCCAGATCGTCGTCAAGGACGCCTTCGTCTGCCGCATCCCCGACGGGATCGGCCTCGACGTCGCCGCGCCCCTGCTGTGCGCGGGCATCACCACCTACTCCCCGCTGCGGCAGTGGGGCGCCGGCCCGGGCAAGAAGGTGGCCGTGATCGGCCTCGGCGGGCTCGGGCACATGGCGGTCAAGCTGGCCGCCGCGATGGGCGCGGAGGTCACCGTGCTCAGCCAGAGCCTCAAGAAGCAGGAGGACGGCCTGCGTCTCGGCGCCAAGGACTACTACGCGACCAGCGACGAGGGCACCTTCGAGGCGCTGCGCGGCCGGTTCGACCTGATCCTCAACACCGTCTCGGCCACGCTGCCGGTGGACGCCTACCTCGGCCTGCTGCGCGTCGGCGGTGCGATGGTCAACGTGGGAGCCCCCGGCGAGCCGCTGTCCTACAACGCGTTCTCCCTGCTGGGCGGCAACAAGGTGCTGGCCGGGTCGATGATCGGCGGGATCGCCGAAACGCAGGAGATGCTCGACTTCTGCGCCGAGCACGGCATCGGCGCGGAGATCGAGACGATCTCGGCGGACCAGGTCAACGAGGCCTACGAGCGCGTCAACAACAGCGACGTGCGCTACCGCTTCGTCATCGACACCGCCACCATCGGCGCCTGACCGGGCGCGCGGGCCGGGCACTCCGGTGCCCGGCCCGCGAACCGGTGAACCCGGGGATCGGATGCGGGCGCGCTGTCGAAACGCGGCCGGCTCGTTCGATGTGCAGGTATGACTGACACCACGAACAAGCCCATCGCCACTCGGAACCTCGACCGGTACGGACACGCGGAACTGCCGTGGAGCCGTCCGCGCGACCTCCTCGTCCGCGACTCGGCCACGACCGACCTGACGTTCTTCGTCGCCACCGTGCGGCCCGACGGGCGGCCCCACTCGGCGGCGGTCGGCGCCGTGTGGGTGGACGACACCCTGTACTTCGTCGGCGGGCCCGGCACGCGCCGGTCCCGCAACCTCGCGGCCAACCCCGCCTGCACCGTGTCGGTGCGCCTGCGCGGCATCGACCTGGTGCTCGAGGGCGAGGCCCACCGCGTCACCGACACGCCCACGCTGGAGCGGATCGCGGACTTCTACCGCACGAGCGGCTGGCCGGCCACCGTGGACGGCCCGGCGTTCACCGCGCCCTACAACGCACCCAGCGCGGGCCCGCCGCCGTGGCACCTCTACCGGCTCACCGTGCACACCGCGTTCGGTGTCGCCACGGCCGAACCGCACGGCGCCACCCGCTGGGACTTCGCCCGCTGAACGCGCCGCGCCCGGCGGAGCGGGTTCAGTGACCGTGGAAGGCCTCGGCCAGCCACCAGGAACCGCCGTCGTCGGTGATCTTCGCGTCGACGACCAGCGGGGTGTCGCGGGGGCCGTCGAGCCAGCTCGTGACGTGCCGCAGGTCGCCGGTGGTGCGGACGGTCACCCCGGTGCAGCCGAACCCGCGCGCGATCGCGGCGATGTCGGTGGGCGGGAAGCGGACCGTCGTGTGATCGCCGGTGAAGTGGTGCACCTCGGCCCCGTACGCGGCGTCGTTGTAGACGACCACCATCAGCGGCAGCCCGAGCCGGACGGCGGTCTCCAGTTCGCCGGCCGCCATGTGGAACCCGCCGTCGCCGAGTGCGGCCACCGGCAGCCGCGCGGGCTGGGCGATCGCCGCGCCGATCGCGGTGGCCAGGCCGAGCCCGATGGACTGGAAGGCCTGCGTGAAGCAGAACCCGAACTCGTCGGGCACGTGGAGGTAGGCGCTGGGATAGCCCATGAAGTTGCCCGAATCCACCGACACGACGCGTTCGGTGGGCAGGATCCGGTCCAGCTCCGCCGACAGCGTGCGCGGATCGATCAGCTCGGCGGTCGAGCAGTCGGTGAACTCGGCCGTCGACCAGCGGGCGCGCGCGGCGATCCGGGCGCGCAGCCCGGGGGACCGGTAGCCGGGCGCGACCCGGCCGCCCAGCTCGGCGAGAACCGCGCGGGCCGTCGCGCCCGCGTCGCCGACCACCCCGGCGTCGATCGGGCGGTGCGCACCGAGCGCACCGGCCTCCACGTCCACCTGCGCGAGCCGCGCACCGGGCCCGATCAGCTTGCCCTGACGGGTCGTCCAGCGGTTCAGCGCACAACCCCAGCCCACGACGAGATCCGCGCCGCGGATCAGGTCCGCGGCGAGCGGGGAGGCGAACCCACCGGAAATGCCCAGCGCCCACGGATCGCCGTGGAACAACCCGTGCGCCACCGCCGACGTGGCCAGCAACGCACCACAGGCGTCGGCGAGGGCACGGATCTCCGCCGCGGCACCGCGACCACCCCGGCCGGCGACGAACACCGGCCGCTCGGCGCCGGTCAGCAGCGCGGCCAGTTCGGTGACCGCGGCGGGATCGGGCTGCAGCACGGGAGGTTTCCCCACCGGCGCAACGGGATCCAGCGGCGGGGCGGGCATCGCCTGGACGTCGAGCGGGAGGTTGAGCACGACGGTCCGCCGCTCGTGCAGCGCGGTGGTGTAGGCGCGGACGGTGTCGGCCACCGCCGTGTCCGGGCTGTGCACGCGCGCGGCGGTCGCGCCCACCGCGCGGGCCAGGCCGTCCTGGTCGATGCGGAAGTTGTTGAGCGGATCGCCGGCCGGCGTGTCGGCGGTGAGGACGATCAGCGGGGTGCGGCTCTTGGCCGCCTCGCCGATCCCGGTGACGGCGTTGGTCAGCCCGCAGCCCTGGTGCGTCGACACCAGCGCGACCCGGTCGCTCATCCGGGCGCACGCGTCGGCCGCGGTGGCCGCGCCGCCCTCGTGGCGGGTGGCGTGGAACGGGACACCGGCGTCCCGCAGCGCGTTCGTGACGTGGAAGTTCCCGCTGCCCACCACGCCGAAGACCGGTCCCGCACCCAGCTGCGCGAGCACCCGTCCCACGGCTTCGGCGACGATCACGGCTTCTCCACGAGCGCGTACACCCGCGCCGGGCTGCCCGAGCCGCCGACGATCGGCAGGGGCGAGACCACCAGCAGGGCACCGGTCGGGGGCAGCTGGGCGAGGTTCTGCAACTGGGTCAGCCCGCACTTGCCCGCCCCGAGCAGCCGGTCGTGGCACGGGAAGATCGGCTCCAGCTCGGCGGCGCGGCCGGCGTCGGTGCCCACCGTCTCCACGCCGAAGCCCGCGATCGGGGCCTCGTCGGCGAGCCACTGCGCGCACTCCGGCGACACGCCCGGGGTGTGCGAGGCGCCGTCGGCGACGTTGAGGAAGTCTTCCTGGTCACCGGAACGGGCGTCCCAGCCGGTCCGGTACAGCAGCCAGCCGCCGTCGGGCAGCGCCCCGTGCTCCCGCTCCCATTGCCGCACGTCGTCGATCGTCAGCAGGTAATCGGGGTCGTCGGCGACCTGGGCCGAGGCGTCGAGCACGACCGCGGGCGCGATCAGCGTGCTCAGCGGGATCTGGTCCACACCACCCTTGTCCTTGCCGGACAGCCAGTGGTTGGGCGCGTCGACGTGGGTGCCGACGTGCTCGCCGGTGTGGATGTCGTTCCAGTACCAGCGCGGGCCCCGGTCGTCGTACCGGCTGATCTCCTCCAGCCGGAAGCTCTGGGTGTTCGCGAACGGCGGCGGCAGCTGCAACACCGGAGTGCTCGCCGAAAGCGGTGCCGTCAGGTCGACGACCTCGACACGGCTCGTCCGCAGCGCGGACAGCAGGTCGGCCAGCACAGGCATGGGAACCTCCTCGGGATCCGGACGCTCACGGGCGGTGGGCGCCGGCCCGCGCTGGTGACGAGCCTAGTCAGCGGTCAAGCCCCGGCCGCGCGAGTTGCGGCCGGGCACTCGGGACGGTCTTCGCCGCGAGTGCCCGGCCGTGGGTCGCCCGGCGCGGGATCAGCCCGCCGGGGTGCCGGTGATGGCGGTGCGGAAGCCGCGCAGCCGGAGGCTGTTGGTCACCACGAAGACCGAGCTGAAGGCCATCGCGGCGCCGGCGATCATCGGGTTGAGCAGGCCCGCCGCGGCGAGTGGCAGGGCGGCGACGTTGTAGGCGAAGGCCCAGAACAGGTTGCCCTTGATCGTGCGCAACGTCCGCCGGGACAGGCGGATCGCGTCGGCCGCCACCCGCAGGTCGCCGCGCACCAGCGTCAGGTCGCTCGCCTCGATGGCGACGTCGGTGCCGGTGCCCATCGCCAGGCCGAGGTCGGCCTGGGCGAGGGCGGCGGCGTCGTTGACGCCGTCGCCGACCATGGCCACCACCTTGCCTTCGCCCTGCAGCCGCTTGACCACGTCCACCTTGTCCTTCGGGAGGACCTCCGCGATCACCTGGTCGATGCCGACCTCCGCGGCGACCGCCTTCGCCACGGCTTCGTTGTCCCCGGTGAGCAGGACCGGGGTGAGCCCGAGCCCGCGCAGTTGCCGGATCGCTTCGGCGGAGGTGGGTTTGACGGTGTCGGCGACCACCAGCACCGCCCGCGCCCGCCCGTCCCAGCCGACGGCGACCGCCGTCCGGCCCTGCCGCTCGGCCGCGGCCTTGGCCTCGGCGAGGCCGGCGGGCAGGTGCTGGCCCCAGTCGGCCAGCAGCGCGGTGCGCCCGGCGAGCACGGCCTTGCCGTCGACGATCCCGTGCACGCCGAGGCCTTCGACGTTGGTGAAGCCCTCGACGTCCGGCAGATCGCCGACCCGTTCCCGCGCGCCGGTGGCGATGGCCTGCGCGATGGGGTGTTCGGAGGCGTTTTCCAGCGCTCCGGCCAGGCGCAGCGCCTCGGTGGTGTCGACGCCGTCGGCGGTGTGCACGTCGGTCAGGGCCATCTTGCCGGTGGTGACGGTGCCGGTCTTGTCGAGCACGATGGTGTCGACGCGGCGGGTGGACTCCAGCACCTCCGGGCCCTTGATGAGGATGCCCAGCTGGGCGCCCCGGCCGGTGCCCACCAGCAGCGCGGTGGGGGTGGCCAGGCCCAGGGCGCACGGGCAGGCGATGATCAGCACGGCGACGGCCGCGGTGAACGCCGCGGAGACGGTGCCGCCGGCGCCGAGCCAGAACGCCAGGGTCCCGGTGGCGAGGGCGATGACGACCGGCACGAACACCGCGGAGATCCGGTCCGCCAGCCGCTGGACGGCCGCCTTGCCGGTCTGCGCCTCCTCGACCAGTTTCGCCATCTGCGCCAGCTGCGTGTCGGCGCCGACCCGGGTCGCCCGCACGACCAGCCGGCCGCCCGAGTTGACGGTGGCGCCGGTGACCGCATCGCCCGGCCCGACCTCGACCGGCACCGACTCACCGGTGAGCATGCTCGCGTCGACCGCGGAGCTGCCCTCGGTGATCACGCCGTCGGTGGCGATCTTCTCGCCGGGCCGGACCACGAACTTCTCGCCCACGGCCAGCTGCTCGACCGGGATGCGCTCCTCCCGGCCGTCGCGCAGCACCGCCACGTCCTTGGCGCCGAGTTCGAGCAGCGCGCGCAGCGCCGCCCCGGCCCGCCGCTTGGAGCGGGCCTCGAAGTAGCGGCCGGCGAGGATGAACGTGGTCACCCCGGCCGCGACCTCGAGGTAGATGTTGCCGTCCCCGCTGAGGCGTTCGATGGTCAGCTCGAACGGGTGCGTCATGCCGGGCACGCCGGCGCTGCCGAACAGCAGCGCGTAGAGCGACCAGGCGAATGCGGCCAGCGTGCCCATCGAGATCAGCGTGTCCATCGTGGCCGCGCCGTGCCGCAGGTTCGCCCACGCCGCCTTGTGGAACGGCCCGGCGGCCCACACGATCACCGGTGCGGCGAGCGTCAGCGAGATCCACTGCCAGTAGGTGAACTGCCACGCCGGGACCATCGCCAGCACGATCACCGGCACCGACAGCACCAGCGAGCCGACCAGCCGCTGCCGCAGCGACGCCGTCGGATCCGCCTCGGCGGCCTCCGGCTGCGGCTCCGCGGTCTTCGGCTGCGGGACGGTCGCCGTGTAGCCCGCCGCCTCGACCTGGGCGACCAGGGTGGCCGGGTCGAGGCCGGCGGGGAAGGTGACCTTGGCCTTCTCGGTGGCGTAGTTGACGGTCGCGGTGACCCCGTCGAGCTTGTTGAGCTTGCGTTCGATCCGCATCGCGCACGAGGCGCAGGTCATGCCGCCGATCGCCAGCTCGACGTCGCGGGCCGGTGCGTCGGTCCGCAGGTCCGAAGTCATCGTGGTGCCCCTTTCCCGGTCAGCGGTGGCCATGGCCGCTGTCACCGTGGCCGGCCGCGGGTGGAGCGGCCGGGGTGGTGCCGGCGGTGGGCACCGTGAACTCGGCCGTGCGGACCTGACCCGCGTGCTGGAAATCCAGGAACAGCCGGTAGGTGCCGGCGGAGGGGACCTCGGCGTAGAAGGTCACGGTCGGTCCCGGCCGGGTCACCCCGTCGCCGGGTGCGCCGTCGGGGTGGACGTGGAGGTAGGCCAGGTCGCCTTCGCGCAGCGCGACCAGGTGCCCGTAGGCGCCGAGGTAGGGCTGCAGGTCGGTGACGTCGCGGCCGTCGCGGGTGACGGTGAGGGTCAGCTTGGACGTCCGGCCCGGCACCAGGTCGCCGTCGAGGCGCACCTGGTAGCCGTCGACCCCGGCCACCCGCGAGGGCTGGTGAGCGCGGGGCTGGAAGTCGCCGGCCGCGGCCAGGTCGACGCCCAGGGTGGTGGCCTGGCCGCCGGTGGGGGTGAAGTCGGCGAAGGCGCGGTAGCTGCCTGCGTCGGCGACGGCCAGCGGCACGGTCCAGGTGCCGTCGGCCGCCATTTCCGGGTGCACGTGCTGGAACCCGGCGGTGTCGCGGCGCACCACGATGAGGTGCATGCGCTTGTCGTGCTCGACGTCGAACGCGGTGACGGCGTTGCCGTCGGGACCGGTGATCCGGAAGGAGAATGCGTTGGTGGTACCCGTGGTCAGCGTCGTGCTGGTGGGCGTGAGGGTGTAACCGCCCCTGGACGACGCCAGCCCCGCGGGCAGGCCGGGCTGTGCGGTCTCCGCGACAGTGCCGCTGTGACTGTCCCCGTGCGCGGCGTCCTCGCCGCCGCGCGTGCCGGCTTCGCCGGTGACGGGACCGACAGCGGTGCCGATCGCCCAGGCGCCACCGGCGACCAGGACGAGCGCCGCACCGTAGGCGGAGAGCTTCCCTGCAGTGTTCATGACATTCCTGTCCTCGGGCCGCCGCTACGCGGTCAGCTGGTATCCGGCTTCTTCGACGGCGGCGCGCACCGCGTCGGTGGTGAGCTCCTGCTCGCTGGTGACGGTGACCGTGCCGGTGGGCAGATCCACCGCGACGTCGGTCACGCCGGGGATCTCGCCGACCTCCTCGGTCACCGAAGCCACGCAGTGCCCGCACGTCATGCCGGTCACGGTGTAGGTCTGCTGAGTCATCTGTCTCTTCCCTTCTCGTTGTCAGGAACGGACCAGCCGGGCGATGGCCTCGCTCGCCTCGCGCACCTTCGCGTCAGCGGTGTCGCCACCCACGGCGATCGCCTCGGCCACGCAATGCTTGAGGTGCTCGTCCATCAGCCCCAGCGACACCGACTGCAAGGCCTTCGTCGCCGCCGAGATCTGGGTCAGCACGTCGATGCAGTACTCGTCGTTCTCGACCATCCGCTGCAGCCCGCGGATCTGCCCCTCGATCCGGCGCAGCCGCGCCAGGTAGCCGTCCTTGTCACTGGTGTAGCCCCGCATGGTTCGTCCTCCCTGCCCCGGCACTGCGGTGATACCCCCTGGTGGTATCCGCGCCGGTACGAGATTTATACCGCCCGGGGGTATGCGTGGTCAAGTGCCGGGTTCGCTGGAGGTGGTCAGCGACGCGCTGCGCCGGGAACCGTCCACATGACGGCGCTCTCCCCGGCGGGCATCCGCGTGAGCGTGGCGGGTCTGACGCTGTCCCAGCCGAAGGTGCCGAACGCGACGCGCACCATCACGGCGATGACGGAAAACCGGATAGCCTCGGGGATCAGGGCCGGCGCCGAGAGGATCTCCGTCCTCGCCACCCGCGGGGAAACCACGAAGGCCGCGCCGACCGCGGGCGAGCGAGAAGCGTGGGTGGCGGACCGGGCACGGAAACAGCGGCCGGGACCCGCCGGGCGACGGGGCTAGATGTGCCGTTCGGTGAGGTTGGTGGCGCGGCTGGCTGGGGTGTTGCCGCCGATGCCGGTGTGGGGTCGGTGGTAGTTGTACCAGTGCAGCCAGTTGGGGAAGGCTGTTTGGCGTTGGGTTTGTGAGGTGTAGGGCTGGTGGTAGGCCCATTCGTCGAGCAGGGTGCGGTGGAAGCGTTCCACTTTCCCGTTCGTTTGGGGCCGCCAGGGGCGGGTGAAGCGGGGTGTGATGTGCAGGTCGGTGCAGGTGGTGTGCCAGGTGGTTTTGCGGTAGGCCCAGGCGTTGTCGGTCAGCACGCGCTCGATGGTGATGCCGTGGCTGGCGAACCAGGCGTGCGCGCGGCGTAGGAAGGCTGCGCAGGTGGCGGCTTTCTCGTCGGGCAGGGTTTCGGTGTAGGCCAGGCGCGAGTGATCGTCCAGGGCGGTGTGGAGGCAGAGGTAGCCGCCGCCGGCGGCGCGGGCCTGGTTGGCCCGGCCTTGGGCACGGCCCAGGACCTTGTGCCCACCACCGTCGGGGATGCGGCCGAGTTTCTTGACATCGACGTGTACCAGCTCGCCCGGAGTGGTGCGTTCGTAGCGGCGGATCGGCTCGCCGGTGGCGCGGTCACACGCGGCCAGCACCTGCAGCCCGTGGCGGCGCAGGATCGCATGAGCGGTCGAGGGCGCCACCCCAGCCCGAACCGACAGAGCCTCCACCTCAGCCGAGGTGCGGTTCGGGCTGTGATGCGGCCGGCTGGACCGGTCGTTCATCCCCGCCCGGCCGTGCTGCCGATAACGGACTGACCTGGAACCGCTCCGCCGCCCGACGCAGCGACCACCCCTGCTCCACGACACACCGGGCCAGCCGCAGCCGACCCGTGGGTGTCAACGGCGCGTTACGGTGGACCATCGAGGACCTCCTGGTGTTCGGGTGTCGATGTCGCCATCCACACCGAACCCGGAGGTCCTCACCCACATCAAGATCATCCCAAGCGTGTCAGCCCATCACCAACGTCCCCGAACAGCGCAGCTAGACAGACGGCCCGGCGTCAGGGCAGGGATCGAAGGGCACGCGCGCCGGAGCGCGCGTGCCGCGGGCTGGGTGGCCTCGACAGCCGTGGGTGCGACTGCCGGGGCCACTCAGCCCGCCGCTCTCGCGACCGCCCAGATCAGAGCAGGTCCTCGATCCGGATCGGGATGTGGCGGACCCGGATACCGGTGGCGTTGTGGACCGCGTTGGCGACCGCGGCCGCCACCCCCACCGTGCCGATTTCGCCGAGCCCGCGCGCCCCGAGGTCGTTGTGCAGCGTGTCGGGGTACTCGACGAACTGCACGTCGATGTCCGGGATGTCGGCGTTCACCGGGATCAGGTAACCCGCGAGGTCGGCGTTGGCGAACCGGCCGCTGGACTCCACCTCGAAGCCCTCGTGCAGCGCCGCCGACACGCCCCAGATCATGCCGCCCTTGAGCTGGCTGCGCGCCGCCTGGTCGTTGATGATCCGGCCGCCGTCGAAGACCCCGAGCATCCGCGACACCCGCGCCTCCCGCGTCAGGCGGTGCACCCGGACCTCGGCGAACTGCGCGCCGAACGAGCTGAACGAGTGCTTCGTCATCTCCTCGCCGGGCGCCGACGAGCCGACCGCCGTCAGGCCCGGCCGTCCCACCGCCCGCAGCACCTCGCCGAAGGTCATGGTCCGGCCGTCGCCGTGGACCCGCCCGTCGGCGTAGCTGACCTCCTCACCGGCGAACGGTGCGCCAGGAGCGGAGGCCAGTGCGAGCAGCTCGTCGATCACCTGGGCGGCGCCCGCCATGATCGCCGTGCCCGCGCTGGCCGTGGCGGTCGAGCCGCCGGACATGCCTCCCGGCGGCAGCGCCGAGTCGCCGATCCGCGGCGTGACCCGGTCGGCGGGAACGTCCAGGGATTCGGCGCCCACCAGGGCCATCACGGTCAGCAGGCCGGTGCCCGGGTCCGCGCCACTGGTCTGGACGTCCACGGTGTCGTCCGCGTTGAGGGTGATCCCGACCGACGCCGGGAACCGGAGCGCGGGGAACATCGCCACGGCCACACCCATGCCCACGAGCCAGTCGCCGTCGGCGCGGCCACGCGGCTCGCGGTCGGCCCATCCGAACCGCTCGGCGCCGATGCGGAAGCACTCGTCCAGGTGCTTGCTCGACCACTGCAGGTCCTTGCCCGGCGGCGCCAGCGAGTTGTTCCGCTGCCGCAGCTCGATCGGGTCCATCCCGAGCGCCTCGGCCAGCTCGTCCATCGCGCTCTCCAGCGCGAACGAGCCGGGAGCCTCACCCGGCGCGCGCATGAACGTCGTCGGCGGGAGGTTCAGCGGCACGATCCGCTGGCTGATCGCCAGGTTCCGCGTCGCGTACCACTCGCGCGACGTACCGTGCGAAGTCGGCTCGATGAACGACCGCGCGATGTCGGTGCTGCACCACGACTCGTGCCGCAGGGCGACCAGCGTGCCGTCCCACTCCGCGCCCAGGGTGATCCGCTGCACCGTCGCCGCCCGGCCCGCCGTCGCGGTGAAGACCTGCTCCCGGGTCAGCGACGCCTTCACCGGCCGGCCGAGCGCCCGCGACGCGGCGGCCGCCAGGAACGCGGGCGCCGAGGTGCGGCCCTTGCCGCCGAAGGCGCCACCCACGAAGGGGTTCACGGCCCGCACCGCCGACGGCTCCAGCCCGAGCGCCATGGCCAGCTCCGCGGCCTGCAGGTGGGCACCCTGGTTTCCACTGTAGACGGTGAGCTCGCCCGGTTCCCACACGGCGACCGCCGAATGCGGCTCCATCGGGGTGTGGTTCTGCGGTGCGGTGCGGTAGGTGGCGTCGACGACCACCGGGCTGGCGGCGAACGCGTCCTCGATCGAGGCGACGCCGTCCTCCAGCACGGTGAGCGACGGCGGCGCGTCCACGTGCCCGGGTGCCGCCTCCACCGCGGTGTCCAGCCCGTCCTCCAGGGACGTCAGCGCGGGAAGCTCGCGGTAGGACACCTCGACGAGCATGGCGGCGTCCCGCGCCTGCTCGAACGTCTCCGCCACGACGAACCCGATCGGCTGGCCGACGTGGTCGACCTTCTTCTCGCGCAGGGGCACCCACGTCTCGCCGAACATCGGCGTCGTCACCGGGTTCAGCGCCAGCGGGTCGAAGGGGGAGTACACGCCGAGCACGCCCGGGGCACTCTTGGCCGCGGTGACGTCCATGCTCGCGATTTCGCCGTGCGCGATGGTGCTGACCACGACGTAGCCGTACACCATGCCGGGGAAATTGTGGTCCACCCCGTACTTCGCGTCGCCGGTGACCTTCAGCGGCGCGTCCAGCCGTGCGGGCATCATCGGCTCCCCTCGGTGACTTCGAGCAGGGCGCGGACGATCGTCCGCGGCAGCAACGACAGCTTGAAACCGTTCTCCGGCAACGGTTCGGCGCCTTCGACGGCGAGCGATGCCGCCTGCGCGAACGACTCCTCCGTCGCGGGCGCGCCGCGCAGGGCCGCCTCGACGGCCGGCAGCCGCCAGGGCACGGTGGCCACGCCACCGACGGCGACCCGCGCGTCGGCGACCACCCCGTCCCGCACGTCCACGGCGACCGCCGCGGAACAGAGCGCGAATTCGTACGACTGCCGGTCGCGCACCTTGACGTACGTCGAACGGTCGGCCCAGTCCAGTCGCGGCACGACGACCTCGGTGATCAGCTCGCCCGTGTGCAGGTCGTGCTCGACCTCGGGGGTGTCGCCGGGAGTGCGGTAGAAGTCGGTCAGCTTGACAGCCCGCTCCCCGTGCGGCCCGCGGAGCCGGACCTCGGCGTCGAGGGCGACGAGGGCGACCGCCACGTCGCTGGCGTGCGTGGCGACGCACTTCTCGCTCGTGCCGAGCACGGCGTGCATCCGGTTCGCGCCGGTGATGGCGGGGCAGCCGCTGCCGGGGACGCGCCGGTTGCACGGCGTGGTCACGTCCCGGAAGTACGTGCACCGCGTGCGCTGCATCAGGTTCCCGCCGATGCTGGCCATGTTGCGCAGCTGCTGGGAGGCGCTGAGCAGCAGCGCGCGGGAGATCGCCGGGTACACGCCGGGGTGCGCCGCGATGTCGGCCATCCGCTCGAGCGCGCCGATCCGCAGCCCGTCGCCGGTCTCGATGCCGCGCAGCGGGAGCCCGTTGATGTCCAGCACGTGCTGCGGCGTCAGGACGTTGAGCTTCATGAGGTCGACGAGCGTGGTGCCGCCGGCCAGGAAGGTGCCGGACGAGCCCAGCGCGTCGCCGACGGCTGCCGGGGCGGTCAGCTCAAAGGGTCGCATCGGCCCTCCTCGCCTGCTCGACGGCCTTGACGATGTTCGGGTACGCCGAGCAGCGGCAGAGGTTGCCCGACATGAACTCCCGGACGTCGTCGACGTCCTGCTCGATGGCGGCGACCGCGGACATGATCTGCCCCGGCGTGCAGAACCCGCACTGCAGGGCGTCCTGATCGGCGAAGGCCCGTTGCACGGGGTGCAGTTCGTCCCCTGTGGACAGTCCTTCCACGGTGGTGACCGGTGCGGTCACGGTGGCGGCGAGCGTGAGGCACGCGAGCACGGGCCGGCCGCCGACGTGCACCGTGCACGCCCCGCATTGACCGCGGTCGCAGCCCTTCTTCGGTCCGGTGACCCCGAGCCGCTCGCGCAGTGCGTCGAGCAGCGTCACGCCGGGGTCGGCGCTCAGGTGTTCGGGGTGGCCGTTCACTTCGAGTGAGATGTCCACTGATCTCTTCCCTGGCAGGGTGGTGGGTGAAGCGGATAAGAATCCGTTTGAACTGTGATCGAACGTATCGGATTACAATCCGCTTCGCAACGAACGGTACCCGCGGAGTTGCTCCAGGCCGGCGGGTTAACGTGGGTCGCCGGCACCGGACAGGGCGAGGAGGGACCATGACGACGGGTTCGGTCAGCCCGCGGCGTGCCGACACCCGCCGCAACCACGAACGCATCCTCACCGTCGCGACCGAGGCCCTCGCCGAGTCGTCCGAGGTGTCGTTCAACGCGATCGCCAAACGCGCCGGGGTCGGCGTGGGCACGGTGTACCGGCACTTTCCGACGCCGGCGGACCTGATCCTGGCCGTCTACGAGCGCGAGGTGCGGCACCTGGTCGACGTCGTGCCGGAGCTGCTGGAGCACGCCGGCCCGGCCGGGGCGTTCCGCGCCTGGGTGACCGGCCACCTGGCGCCGTACATGATGACCAAGCGCGGACTGGCGAAAGCGCTGGCCGCGGCGACGGCGCAGCGGGGCACGCTGCCGCCCACCGCCGTCCAGTCCATCCGGGGGGCGATGAAGGCCCTGCTGGCCGCCAACGTCGAAGCCGGCCTGGTGCGGCCGGGAATCGACGCCGAGACGGTGATGCGCAGCCTCCTGGGCCTGCTGCACCTCAACCCCGACGGCGACTGGCGACGCGAGACGACCGAGCTGGTCGAGCTGGTGTGGCGGGGCATCCGCGCGGACTGAGGTCCCGGCCGGCCGGTGCGAGGTAGCCCGGGGCGGGCGCCGTCATCCCGGGCCACCGGGGTGGGCGAGGTCGTAGGCACGGGACACCTTCTGGGGGACGACCATCCGCCACGCGTCCACGACCAGCTCGCGCGCCTCGGCCGGCTCCAGGGCGGCCAGCTCGGCGCGGACCCAGTTGAACCGCATGTCCGACGCCGACGGCAGCCGGAACTTCTCCGGTTCGCCGGCGACGAGCGCGGCGCGCTCCTCCTTCGGGAACGCGAACTCCATCACCGTTTCGTCGCGGGAGAACGCGACGTAGACGATCTGCTTGACCCGGAACTTCAGCCGGCCGCGCACGTAGACCGGATAGGAGCGCTCCAGCTGCGACCCCAGTGCGAGAACGTCCTCGACCACCGCCATCACGTACCTCCTCACGCGGGACGAAGGCAGGCCGAGCCCGGGATACCGGCCGTCCCGGGGCGTGCCCACCACCGTATCGCCACGGACGCGGTCGGGCCGGGTGCGGGAACACCGGCGCGTCGCCGGCCTGCCCGGGACCGACCAGAGCGATGCCAGGTCCAGATCCGCGACACGACCGCCACCATCCCGACAACCAGCCACGATCTTTGTCAGACACGCCCTGGGCGTCCCGGCGGCCGGCAACACCGGGCCGGGTGGGCCGCCCGGCCCGCCCGGCCCGCTGTCTCACGCGCCGGCCGCCACTGCGCCGAGCGGCGGTGCGGGGTGGTCGGCGGGCACGACCGCCGAGTAGAGCGCCGTCCAGCAGGAGGGGCAGCAGTACTGCCGGAAGACGACCGCCGCGTCGACGTAGTCCGCGGCGTTCGCGATGATCTGCGGCCCGGCTTCGGTGGCGGGTCCGTCGAACACCGCGAGCGCGAGGTCGTCGCTCTCGCCGAGGATTTCCCTGCAGTGACGGCACGCCACGGCCTCACGCGGCCCGTCGGTGATCTCGACCAGGTTGTCGTCGAGTCGCTTGCCCGATGCCAGGTCGGTCTTCCGCCCGGACGGCGCCCGCAGCAGGCGCGAGCGTTGCCGGCGCTCGGCTCGCCGCCGGTTGCGTTCGGCGGCGGTCGCGGCTTCGTCCACCGCGCCGCCCTCGACGACCACCCCGTAGACGCTCCTCGCGGCGTCGGCGGTGATCTTCTCCTCGCGCAGGTCCCTGGCCACGGCGCCGGGATCGCGGGTGAGGGGGTCGCCGTACCCGCCGCCGCCCTGCCAGGTCATGACGAACACCTCACCGGGCGCGAGGTGGCTGGAGGCGTAGTTCTGCGCGGGTTCCAGCGTCCCGCCGATCTCGGACAGGTCGCCGGGAATCCGCCCGGCGGCGAGGACGTCGGTGATGCCGCTGCCGCGGGCCAGCACGTCGAGTCCGGTGTTGCCCGGGTGCCCGCCCGCCAGGCCGCCGTTCTGCGAGACCGCCTTGCCGTTGGAGGCGAGGACGAGTCCCATCGGGATGCTCGTGCCGTGCGGGGTGATGGCGATCGACGCTCCGACGCCGCCGCGGTGCCGCCCCGGGCCGCCGGAGTCGGGCACCTCGCGGCGCCACAGCGCCAGGACCGGGTAGAGGAACTCGGTCATCTCGACATCGGGGATGCGGCCCATCGGGATGCAGAACAGGCCGCCGGTGTCGATGCCGTCGGCGTGCGGGCGGGCCCCGTACCCGCCGGACATCGGCTCCATGATGATGTTGAGGAACGGGGCGGGCTGCTCGCCGCGCTCGTCGAGTCCCGCGATCACGGCGGTGTCCCAGGTGCCGCAGCAGGTGGCCTGGACGTTCTTGCCGAGTTCGAGGTCGCGGTCGAGCATCTGGGCCAGGCATTCGGCGACCAGGTTGCCGGTGAGCCAGGCCGGGCCGATCGGCCCGCGGCCGACCGCGGCGGGGTAGGTGGCGTTGTTCAGCGTGCCCTCTTCGGTGACGAGGTCGAAGCAGCGCATCAGCCCGCCGGCCGACCACGGGATGTCGCCGGCCAGGATGGGCAGCAGGGCGAGCATGACGCCGCCGCGCATCCCGGCGTAGGTGCAGTTGACCACGCCGGACTGGGGGCCGGTGCCGGTGAAGTCGAACGTGAGGTGGTCGCCGGTCTTGGTGGTGGTGACGGTGATCTTGTGCAGGCCGCGGTCGCCCTCGTGGGACTGGTCCTGGTACCCGGTCGCGGTCCAGCTGCCGTCGGGCAGGCCGGCGAGCTTGCCGCGCAGCCGGGTCTCGGCGTCGGCCATCATGCGCTTCATCACGGCCTTGACGGTGTCGGCGCCGTACTGCTCGATCAGCGCGTGCAGGCGTTCGCGGCCGACGTTGTTGGCGCCGATCTTGGCGCGCAGGTCGAGGGCGACCAGCATGGGCACCCGGGAGCGCCGGACCCACAGGTCGGCCACGTCGCGCTGGAGCTGGAAGTCGCGCACCACCTTGACGGGCGGGGTGGGCAGCGATTCGGAGAAGACGTCCTGCGCGGCGGGGGAGAACGAGCCGAGCCCGACACCGCCGAGGTCCGGTTCGTGGCAGATCGCGCTGGTCCAGGCGAACAGCTCGCCGTCGTGGAAAACCGGCTGGTACACCATCACGTCGTTCTGGTGCAGGCCGCCGCCGACCCACGGGTCGTTGGTGAGGAACATGTCCCCGTCGGCGATCCCGGGGTTGGTGGCGCGGTGGCGCAGCGTCCAGTAGATGGCCAGGTCGACGGCGCCGACCAGCATGGTGTTGTAGAGGCCGACCTGGACCTCCTGGCCGAGCTCGTCGGAGATGGCGAAGTCGAAGTCGTTGGCGTCGGTCACGATCGGCGAGCCGGACATGCGCTTGAGCGCTTCGCCCATCTCGTCGGTGACCGACCACAGGCGGTGGCGCACCACCTCGTAGGTGAGCGGGTCGAGCGCGTCGACCTGCTCCTGGGTGACGGTGTGGACCGGCAGGGTGGTGGGCAGCGAGCGCTGCAGCTCCGCCGGGTCGACGGGACGGCTGGAGAAGGTCTCGGAACCCAGGATGGGCATGCTCATGAGGTGCTCCCGGCGGGGGTGCGGCGGATGATCAGGTTGCCGAGCGAATCCACGGTGCCTG
Source organism: Amycolatopsis thermophila (assembly GCF_030814215.1). Taxonomy (NCBI): domain Bacteria; kingdom Bacillati; phylum Actinomycetota; class Actinomycetes; order Pseudonocardiales; family Pseudonocardiaceae; genus Amycolatopsis; species Amycolatopsis thermophila. Next base: position 4,520,749 of record NZ_JAUSUT010000001.1, read on the forward strand.
TGGTGCCGGCCGGGACGACGACGGTGGTCGTGGGGACCTCGACGATGGCCGGGCCGGCGAGCTCGTGCCCGGCGCGCAGCGCGCGGTAGTCGTAGACGGGCGTGTCGGCGTAGCCGGCGGCGGCGTCGAGGCAGACCGGGCGCCGGCCGGCCAGCGCCGCGGCCGGGTCCGGTGAGCCGGCGGCCGGAATCGTGGGCAGTTCGGGCGAGAACGGCAGCACGCCGATCCCGCGCACGCGGAAGGTGATGGCCTGGATGCCGGCTTCGCGGAAGCCCGCCTCCTGGCCGTAGAGCGCGGCGTAGCGCTCCTCGAACGCCGCCGCGGCCTCCTCGATCGCGGCCGCGTCGAGCGGGCCGCTCACGACCGGTGCGGTGACTTCGGCCAGTTGCATCGAATAGCGCATGTCGATCTCGCGGTGCAGCTCCACGGTTTCGAACCGCACACCCTGCCGGTCGAGCCCCTCGCGGACCTGCTTCTCCAGGTCGGCGAAGTTCTGCTCGGCCCGGGCCGGGTCGAACGGCACGGTGGTGGGGTCGGACAGTTCGGCGGCCAGCGCGATGTCCGAGGACGCCAGGCCGTAGGCGGAGAACGCGGACGCGACCGGGCCCAGCGGGACCACGACCTCGTCGACCCCCACCTCGGCGGCGTAGCCGGCGCAGTGCGCGGGTCCGGCACCGCCGAAGGCGTAGAGCACGAACTCGCGCGGGTCGTGTCCGGCTTCGACGACGGTCTTGCGCAGCAGGTCGCCCGTCTGGGCGTTCTGCACGGTGTAGATCGCGGCGGCCGCTTCTTCGATCGAGAGGCCGAGTGGTTTCGCGATCTGGGTGTCGATGGCCTGGCGCGCCAGCTCGAGCGAGAGGGGTTTGCGGCCGCCGAGCAGGCCGCGCTCGGGCAGGATGCCGAGCACGAGGTTGGCGTCGGTGTTGGTCGGCTCGGTGCCGCCGTTGCCGTAGCAGGCGGGGCCGGGCACGGCCTGGGCGCTGCGCGGCCCGATGCGCAGGTTGCCGCCCGCGTCGAGCCAGGCGATCGCGCCGCCGCCGGACCCGATGGCGTCCACCCGCAGGGTGGGCACGTTGATCGGGTGGTGGTTGATCACCGTGGTCGTGTCGCGGACCGGTTCGCCGTCCACGACCAGCCCGGCCAGGAACGTGGTGCCGCCGACGTCGGTGGAGATGATGTTGCGGTGGCCCAGCTGGCGGCCCAGTGCCACCGACCCGACCACACCACCGGTCAGCACGGAGCCGACGGTGCTGATCGCGGTGGCCGGGGCCTCCTTGGCGGCGACGGCCCCGCCGTTGCTCTGCATCACCAGCAACGGGCCGGACAGCCGGTTCGCGCGGAGCGTGGTCTCCAGCGTGGTGAGGTAGTCGCGCAGGCCCGGCCCGATCTGGGTGCTCATGATCGTGGTGGCGTTGCGGGCGAACTCGCGGATGCGGGGACTCACTTCGCTGGACAGCGCGACGAACACCCCGGGGTCCTGCTCGGCGACCAGTTCCCGCAGCCGCCGCTCGTGGACCGGGTTGCGGAACGACCACAACAGCGACACCGCGATGGCGCGCACGCCGTCGTCGAGCAGGGTGCGGATCGCGGCGCGGGCCTCGTCCTCGTCGAGGGGGACGACGATCCGGCCGTCGCGGTCGAGCCGCTCGGTCACCTCGAGCGCGTGGCGCTTGGGCAGCAGGGTGTGGTCCTTGGCCTGGCCGAGCACGTTCTGCAGTTCGTGCGGCGAGCGGCCGAGGTAGCGGCCCTCGACGTTCATGATGAAGATCGAGTCGCGGTGGCCCCGGGTGGTCAGGAAACCGACCGGGGGCACGTTGCCCATCACCAGCGCGTTGAGCGAGGACGTCGTGCCGTGCGCGATGTGGTGGGTGTCGGCCAGCATCTCCGGCAGCGGCCGGCCCAGCTGGCCGGCCAGCAGTTCGAGCACGTCGAGGACACCGCGGGAGTAGTCCGGCGGGGTGGACGGGGACTTGGCGGCCAGCACGGTCCCGGCGTCGTCGTCGAGGACGGCGTCGGTGAACGTGCCGCCCACGTCCACGCCGATGACATAGGCCATGACTCACGCTCCTTTGCGCGGAGGCTACTAACGGATGAGTAGACTATTCAACGCTGACGACAGTAGTCAAGGACTTGACGCGCCCTCTTCCATGCCGTCAAATAGTCGACGGTCTAGTTGAACCGGGAGGTCAGGATGCACCTGAGTCGAGCCGCGGTGCTCGGTGGGGGACCGGGCGGGCTCTACGCCGCACGCCTGCTCAAGCTCGCGTACCCGTCCTGCGAAGTGACCGTGTACGAACAGGGCACGCCCGACGCCACCTTCGGCTTCGGGGTGGGACTCGCCGCGGGCACCCAGCGCAAGCTCGACGCGGCCGACCCCGACACGCTGCGCGACCTCGTCGCCGCGGGGCACCGCCACGACATGACCCTGCGGGTCGGCGCCGACACCGTGCGGGTGCGCAACGACCGCCTGATCGGGATCGCCCGCACCGAGCTGCTCGCGATCCTGCACCGCCACGCGGAAAAGGCCGGGGCGGCGCTGGAGTTCGGCAGCCGCCGCACGGCCGCCGAACTCGACGCCGACCTGGTGATCGCCGCCGACGGGGTGAGCAGCGAAACCCGCGGGAACGGGCCCTTCGGCACCCGGATCGACGTCGGCCGGGGCCTCTACCTGTGGTGCGGCACCGACTTCGCGCTCGAGGACGCCGTGTTCGCCCCGGTGCACACCGAGCACGGCACGTTCGTCACCCACGCCTACCCCTACTCGGGCGGGCGCAGCACCTTCCTCATCGAGACCGACGAGCGCACGTGGCGCAACGCCGGGTTCGACGTCTCCACCGCGGCGACGCCGTTCGACGCCTCCGACGAGGTGTCCCTGGCCTACCTGGGAGAGATCTTCGCCGAGCAGCTGCGCGGCCGCCCGTTGATCGGCAACCGCACCCGCTGGCTGCGCTTCCGGACGGTGCGGTGCGCGCGCTGGTCCGCCGGGCGCACGGTGCTGCTGGGCGATGCCGCGCACACCGCGCACTTCTCCATCGGCTCCGGCACGAAGCTGGCGATGGAGGACGCGATCGGCCTGGTCGCGGCACTGCGGGAGGCGCCGGACCTGGCGACGGCGTTCGCGCGGTACGAGGCCGCGCGCCGACCCGCCGTCGAGCGGCTGCAGGAACTCGCCCGCCGCAGCCAGTTGTGGTGGGAGTCGTTCCCCGCGCGCTTGCACCTGCCCGTCGAACGGCTCATGGTGGCCTACATGACCCGGTCCGGGAACGTGCCGCTGGACCGCTTCGCGGCCACGAACCCCGATGTCGTGGCCGCGGCGCTCACCCACTACGCGGGCGAACAACCACCGCCGTCTCCGGACGCCGTCACCGGCTGGGTGCTCGACCGCCCGTTGATCCACAACGGACGGCATTACCCGCACCGGCACCCGGCGCGCGTGGACGCGAACCTGGTCACCCTCGACGAGGTGCTCACCGACCCGTGGGACGAGACCGGCGACGCCGTCGTCGCGCGGGCCCGGCGCGCTCGCGCCGACGGCGCCGACGGGTTCCGCTTCACCGGGCCCGGCGACCGCGCCGCCGTGCTCACCCGGCTCGACCTCGCCGAGCGGGTCCGCACCGAGGTGGGCGGGCTGTCCGTCGTGGAGGCACCGGCGGCGCTGCGCGAGGACCTCGCCGCGGGCCTGGTCAGCGGCCGCACCGACCTCGCGTCCTTCACCGGGGAGTCGTGATGGGCAAGCTCGTGACCTACCCCGCCGACCTGCGCCGCGCGTACCGCGAAGCCGGGCTGTGGGGCCCCCGCACCCTCGCCGACGAGTTCCACCGCGTCGCGCGCGCCCACCCCGCCCGCCACGCCGTCGTCGCCCTGGACGGCCGGCTGAGCTACCGCGAACTCGACGAACGCAGCGACCTCCTGGCCGCGGGACTGGCCGGGCTCGGCCTCGCGCCCGGCGAGCCGGTGCTGTTCCAGGTCACCAACCGGCTGGACACCGTCGTCGCCTGGTACGGCGTGCTCAAGGCCGGTTTGGTGCCGGTGTGCACGCTGGCCGCGCACCGGGGTCACGAGATCGGCGAGATCAGCCGGCGCGTCGGCGCCACCGCGCACCTGGTGGAGGCCGGTACCCGCGGGTTCGACCTGATCGCCTTCGCGCTCGGGCAGCGACGCGACCACCCCACGCTCCGGCACGTCCTGACCCTCGGCGCGCGGGACGACCCGCGCGGCATCCCCGTCGAAACGCTGGCCGCTGACCTGGACCCCGGCACCGCCCGCGAGACCGTCGCGCGGATCCAGTCCGCGATCGACCCCGACGACGTCGCGGTCTTCCAGCTCTCCGGCGGCACCACCGGCGTGCCCAAGGTGATCCCGCGGCTGCACGCCGAGTACTGGTACAACGCCGCCGCCTACGCCCGGTCCTGGGACTGGGGCCCGCACACCCGCGTCGCCCACCTGATCCCGGTCATCCACAACGCGGGCATCGTCTGCGCCGTGCACGGGCCGCACAGCGCGGGCGCCTGCCTGGTCCTGGGGACACCGGACCTCGACGAGTCGCTGCCGCTGCTGGCCCGCGAACGCGCCACCCACGTGCTGCTGGGGCACGGGCACTTCCGCGCCGCGAGCCACCCCGCGTTCGCGGCCGCCACCGCTTCGGTGACGCAGGTCGTGCTGTCGGGCAGCAAGATCCCGCCCGCGCTGTTCGACGGCCTCGAACGCCGGGGGCTGTGGTCCGGGCAGCTGTTCGGCATGGGGGAGGGACTGTTCCTCACCACCCGCCCCGGCGCGCCGCGCGAGGCCCGCGCGACCACCGTCGGCACCCCACTGTCCGAACTGGACGAGATCCGCATTCTCGAACCCGGATCGGAGACCGTGCTTCCCGACGGCGAGACCGGCGAGCTGTGCTGCCGCGGCCCGTACACCCTGCGCGGCTACTTCGACGCCCCGGAGCACAACGCGCGCGCCTTCACCTCCGACGGCTTCTACCGCACCGGAGACCTCGCGGCGGTGCGCGTCATCGACGGCGAGCGGTACGTGTCCATCGAGGGCCGGATCAAGGACGTGATCAACCGCGGCGGCGAGAAGATCAACGCCGAGGAGATCGAGCTGCTGCTGGTGCGCCACCCCCGCGTGAGTGCCGCCGCGGTCGTCGCCATGCCCGATCCCCGTCTCGGCGAACGGGCCTGCGCCTTCCTCGTCACCGAGGGCGGACCGCTGGCCCTGAGCGAGGTCCAGGAGCACTTCGCCGCGCTGGGCGTGGCCAAGTTCAAATGGCCCGAACGCCTCGAACACCTCACCGAGATGCCCCGCACCCTCGTCGGGAAGCTCGACAAGAAGCGCCTGCACGCCGAGATCGCCGAGAAGGTCACGGCCGAACTCGCGTCCACCACAGGAGGTAACCCGTGACCGCAGTCCACCGCATCGGCCTGATCGTGCCCAGCTCGAACGTCACCGTCGAGACCGAGGTGCCGGCGCTGCTCGCCCGCCACCGCGGCGCCCGGTTCTCGTTCCACTCCAGCCGGATGCGGATGCACCGGGTCTCGCCGGAGGAGCTGCGGGCCATGAACGCCCAGCGCGAGCGGTGTGTCGACGAACTCGCCGACGCCGGCGTGGACGCGCTGCTCTACGCCTGCCTGGTCGCGCTGATGGCGCAGGGACCGGGCGAGCACCGGCGGACCGAGAAGGCGGTCACCGGCCGGCTCGCGCGCAGCGGCCGCCGCCCCGCGGTGCTCTCCAGTGCGGGTGCGCTCGTCGAAGGGCTGCAGGCGCTCGGTGCCCGGCGCATCGCGCTGGTGACCCCGTACCTGCGGCCGCTGGCCGAGCAGGTCGTGGGCTACCTGCGGGCCGAGGGCTTCGACGTCGTCGACTGGGCCGCCCTCGAGGTCGGCGACAACGCCGAGGTCGGCTGCATCCCGGGCGACCGCGTGATGGCCGCCGCCCGCGGTCTCGACCTCGACGGTGCCGACGCGCTGGTGATCTCCGCGTGCGTGCAGATGCCCTCGCTCGGGCTCATCACCGCCGCCGAGGAGGAGTTCGGCCTGCCGGTGCTGTCGGCGGCCACCGCCGGTGCCTACAGCCTGCTGCGGCACCTCGGCCTGCCGCCCGAGCTTCCCGACGCCGGGCGGTTGCTCGCCGCGCCACTACCATCACATCCATGACCCGCAAGAAGACGGCGAACGTCGGCGAGGTGAAGACCGGGAGCACCGCGCGGCGCGAGCTGGTGGAGAACGAGCTCTACGAGCACGCCACCCGGCTGTTCGCCGAGCGCGGGTTCGCCGGCACCAGCCTGCAGGACATCGCCGACGCGCTGGGCATCACGCGGCCGGCGCTCTACTACTACGTCAAGAGCAAGGACGAGCTGCTCGCCAAGCTCGTCACCGAGGTCACCAACGGGCCGCTGGACGAGCTGAGCGAGCTGGTCGCGCGGGACGAGCTGGACCCGGTGCAGAAGCTGCGCGGGATCGTCGAGGTCATCGTCGGCCGCCGGGCGACGCAGCCGGCCCGGTTCCGGCTGCTGATCCGGTCGGAGGCCGAACTGCCCGCCGAGCTGACCGCGGCGTACGACGACAGCCGCCGCGCCGTGCTCAAGACCATCGCGGGGGTGATCGAGGACGGGGTGCGCGCGGGCCGGTTCCGCCCGGTCGACCCGCGCGTCGCGGCGCTCGGCGTGCTGGGCATGTGCAACTGGGTCGCCTGGTGGTTCCACCCCGGCGGCCGCGACACGGCCGAGGACGTCATCGAACAGCTCGCCGACATGGCCGTGGGCGCGTTGCAGCGTCCCGACCACCACGTGCTCGACGGGGAGGGGCCGGCGGCGGCGCTGAAGATGCTGCGGCAGGACCTCGACTACCTGGAGCGCATCCTGGACCGCTGATCCCGCCCCTCCGCCGCCGGTGGAGGGGTCTTTCCGGCCCTGCGATTCGTCTCAACCGTCAAACTGTTGACTCAAGCGTCGAGAGCGGCGTACCGTCCGGGTACGAGCACTCGCCCAGGGGAAGGACATGCCATGACCGAGCTGGACCACCGGGTACAGGGGGTCGACCACGTCGCGTTCCCGACGTTCGACCCCGCGGCGACGGTGCGCTTCTACCGGGACGTGCTGGGTTTCCCGGTCGTGCACTCGATCTGCGCGGCCGGCTGGGGGCCCGAGGACCACCCGGACTTCATCCACTTCTTCTTCGACATCGGCAACGGCGACCGGATCGCGTTCTTCTACTACTTCGGCGCCGACCCCGCGATCGGCGGCGCACCGGGCGAGAAGGGCGACGTCTACGCCCGGTTCGGCGCGGGCGTGCCGGAGTTCTTCGTGCGGTCGCGGCACCTGGCCATCCACGTGGAGAACGAGGACGACCTGCTGGAGTACCGGCGGCGCCTGGACGCCAGCGACTGGCCGGTGGAGATGCAGATCCAGCACGAGACCATCGAGTCGATCTACACCCACGACCCGAACGGGTACATGTTCGAGATCACCCGTGCCATGCGGCCGGTGACGCCCCAGGAGGACCTGGACGCGAACCTCACCATCGACGCGCTGCTCGACGTGGTGGGCGAGCCGGAGCCGACGTTCGGCAAACTGCTGGCCCGCAAGGCCGAGCTCATCGTCGAGCGGGCCGCGGAGTGGGAACTGGCGCGGGGGAGCGACCGGTGACCACGCTCTACGTCCTCGACGTCCCCGAAAACACCCCGATGGCGAAGGTCGCCGCCGAGGACCCGGCGGTCACCGTCGGCCGCATCGGCCCGTACTTCGAGATCAGCGCGGCGGGCCCGATCGTGATCGACCGGCGCGCCACCGGCTGCCGTCACGCGGTCTGGTACTCCGCCGTCGGCGGCGTGGCCCGCGACAGCCGCATCACGCAGCACGACAAGAACGCGCTGCGGGTGGAACCGGCGTGAGCGCGAGCGCGTCCCGGCTCGGCGTCGGCCGGTACCTGCCGGCCGGCCGCCGCCCGGAGAACACCAGCACCACGGTCCACGAGCTGACCACAGTGGACGGTGCCGGCGTCCGTGGTGTCCTCACCACGACGCCGGGCGCGTCGACGGTCGTGTGCCTGACCCACCCCCGCCAGGACGTCACCCACCACCCGCTGGTCCCGCTGCTGCTGCGGGCCGGGGCGGCGGTGTGGACCCAGCACACGCGGTCGGTCAACAACGACCTCACCCTGGTGCACGAGCAGGCGCTGCTCGACGTCGCCGCGGGCCTGGTGTTCCTGCGGGAGCGGGGTTTCCGGTCCATCGTGACGCTCGGCCATTCCGGTGGCGGCACGCTCTACGCCTTCTACCTGGAGCAGGCCGCGCTGCCGGCCACCCGTCGCCTCGCCACCACCCCGGGCGGCCGCCCCGTCCCGCTGGCCGAGGCCGAGATGCCCCTCGCGGACGGCGCGGTCTTCCTCGCCCCGCACCCGGGACAGGGACAGCTCTTGCTCGCGTGCATCGACCCGTCGGTGGCCGACGAGCGGGACCCGATGTCCGTGGTGCCCGAACTCGACCCGTTCAGCCCGGCGAACGGTTTCGCCGATCCGCCCGCGAGCTCGTCCTACCCGCCCGAGTTCCTGGCCCGCTACCGCGCCGCGCAGCGCGAACGGGTCGCCCGGATCGACGCCGTCGCCCGGCAGCACCTCGCTCGTGCGGCCGAGGCGCGGGCGGCGTTCAAGGCCGGCGGCGACCCGGTGCACCGGCGCCGCGCGCTCGCACCGCGGATCATCCCGGTGTACCGCACCGACGCCGATCCCCGGAACGTCGATCTGTCGCTCGACCCCAGCGAACGCCCCTACGGCTCGCTGTTCGGCACGCGCCCCGACCTCATCAACTACGGCCTGACCGGCTTCGGCCGCCTCACCACCCCCGAGGCGTGGCTGTCGACGTGGTCCGGGCTCAGCTCGAACGCCGACTTCGTCCGGTGCGCGCCGGGCGTCACCGTGCCGACCCTGTTCGTCGAGCTCACCGGCGACCAGGCCGCCTTCCCGGCCGATTCCCGCCGGATGATCGACGCGCTCGGCGCGGACGACCTCAGCACGGCCACCGTGCGCGGCCTGCACTTCGGCGGCGCCATCGCCGAGGGCGAACCCACCGGCAACGAACTGGCCGCCGCGGAAATCGTGCGCTGGCTGGACGAACGCTACGAACTCGCCGCGCGGGCCTGACGCCCGCGGATCCGGCGCCAGGGCTCGCAGTCGCTGCCGCAGTCGCCGGCCGGCCGTCAGGCCGGGGCGAGCAGTGACACGGTGAGCAGCTCGATCATGCGGCTGTAGCGGCCGGCGAAGTCCACGTGGGCGGCGTGCAGTGCGGGGTCTTCCACGGCCGCGGTGACGGCGGGCCCGGGGTGGGCGAACGGCCACAGGCCCGCGATGAGCACGATGGTCGACGAGGCCAGTTCCCCCGCCGCCGCCCGGTCCAGGCCGGCCACCCGCGCGTGCAGGATGTCGGCGAGCCGCTCGTTGTTGGCCAGTGCCCGGCGTTTGTAGGTGCGCACCGTCTCCACCGACAGCGTGCGTTCCAGCACGCTGGCCAGCACGCTCGCGAGCTCGCACAGGACGGGCCGGGCGTTGAGCGAGGCGGCGTAGGCGTCGGCGAAGGCGCGCACCGGCTCGGTGCTGTCGCCGTCCGGCGCCAGGTCGGCCGGGAGCGCGTCCAGCCAGGCGCCGTACTCCCGGTTGAGGAGCTCCAGGAAGACCGCTTCGCGGTTCTCGAAGTACCGCAGCACGTTCGAGGTGGCGATCCCGGCCTGCCGGCCGATGTCGCGCAGGGTGATGTCGGCCACCTGCGCCCCGGACAGCAGCTGCGCGGCCGCGTTCAGGATCGACTGCCTGCGCAGCTCCCGGTTCTCCGGGCGGCGGGCGCGGATGAACCCCTGCGTGGTCTCGCTCATCACCCTCCTCGTGCTCGCCCCGCTCGCGCCGCCCGCCACGATACAGCCACCCCTGGATAAGAGAACGACATTCTGTTACGGTCGTTAAGAGAACAGGATTCTCTTACGAAGGAGACATCGTGATCACGTACGACAAACTGCTGGTGGGCGGCGAGTGGACCACCCCGGCCACGACCGGCGTCCTGCGGGTCCGCTCGCCGCACGACCAGTCCCTGGTGGGCGTCGTGCCGGAGGCGTCCGTCGCCGACGTCGACCGCGCCGTCACCGCCGCCCGCGAGGCCTTCGACCACGGCCCCTGGCCGCGCCTGGCGCCCGCGGAACGACAGCGGGTGGTGGCGCGGTTCACCGAGCTGCACTCGGCGCGCGCCGACGAACTGGCCGCCCTCATCACCTCGGAGAACGGCTCGCCGATCTGGTTCACCACCTGGCTGCAGCGCAGTCTGCGGGGCTACAACGACGATTTCCTCGAGACCGCGGCGGGGTTCGACTGGGAGACCGAGCTGCCCGGGGAGGACGGCCACCGCACCGTGGTGCGCCGTGCCCCGGTGGGGGTCGTCGCCGCGGTGATCCCGTGGAACGCACCGCACCAGTCCGCGCTGGTCAAGATGATCCCGGCGCTGCTGGCCGGATGCCCGGTCATCCTCAAGCCCTCGCCGGAGACAGCCGTGGACGCCCTGCGACTCGCCGGGATCCTGGCCGAGGCCGGCTTTCCCGAGGGCGTGGTCAGCGTGCTCCCCGCCGACCGCGCGGTCAGCGAGTACCTGATCGCCCACCCCGGCGTGGACAAGGTCGCCTTCACCGGTTCGACCACCGCCGGGCGCCGCATCGCCGCCCTCGCCGGTGAGCGGTTCAAGCGCGTCAGCCTGGAGCTCGGCGGGAAGTCCGCCTCCCTCGTCCTGCCCGACGCCGACCTGACCCAGCTGGCCGAGGGCCTCAAGGGCCTGGCGCTCGGCAACAACGGCGAGGCGTGCGTGGCCCACACCCGCATCCTGGCGCCGCGCAGCCGCTACCGGGAGGTCGTGGACGCGATCGCCGGGATGATGGAGGGCATCACCGTGGGCGACCCGGCCGACCCCGCCACCTGGATCGGGCCCATGGTCAAGGAAGCCCAGCAGCAGCGCGTCCAGTCCTACATCGAGGCGGGCCTCGCCGAAGGCGCCCGCCTGGTGCTCGGTGGGCCCGGCGCACCGGACGTCCCGGGGCTGGAGAAGGGCTTCTACGTGCGCCCGACCCTCTTCGCCGATGTCGCCAACACCATGCGGATCGCCCGTGAGGAGATCTTCGGCCCGGTCCTGGCCGTCATCCCGTTCGGCACCGAGGACGAGGCCGTCGCCATCGCCAACGATTCCCCCTACGGCCTGGCCGGCGGCGTGTGGACCGCCGACCCGGAACACGGTCTCGAGGTGGCGCGCCGCATCCGCACCGGCACGTTCACCGTCAACGGCGCGCCCCGCGACATGCGGTCCCCGTTCGGCGGCTTCAAGGCGAGCGGCTTCGGCCGCGAGTACGGCCCCGCGGGGCTGAGCGCCTACACCGAATACCAGTCCATCGGCGTGTGATCCGCGCGGGCGCCGGCCCGGCTCGGTGCTACGGCGGCCAGGTGTGCACCGGCTCGTTGGTGTGCATGTGGTGCCGGTAGTCGGCGACCAGGGTGCGCAGGGTGTCGAACCGGTCCATCGTGGTGGTGTCGAACAGCCGGTGGAACCGCCGCTGCTGCCAGGTCGCGCCGGTGGTGGCGGTGAGGCAGCGCTGCTCGATGACGCCCAGCAGCCGGTCCCGTTCGCCGGCGTCGACCCCCCACTCGCGCAGTCCCTCGTCGGCCATCGGTAGCAGCCTGCGCAGGACCAGCTCGGCGACCGGGACGGTGCCCAGGCCGGGCCAGTAGATCGAGGCGTCGATGCCCATCCTGGCGCAGGTGTGGAAGTTCTCCTCCGCCGCGCTGAACGACATCCGGGTCCAGATGGGGCGTTCGTGCTCGGCGAGCGTCCGCACGAGTCCGAAGTAGAACGCGCCGTTGGCCATCGTGTCGACCACGGTGGGTCCGGCCGGGAGGACGCGGTTCTCCACGCGCAGGTGGGCGCGGCCGCGGGTGACCGCGTAGATCGGCCGGTTCCAGCGGTAGATCGTGCCGTTGTGCAACCGCAGTTCGGCGAGCGAGGGTGTGTCGCCGCGGTCGAGCACCTCGAAGGGGTCCTCCTCGGAGCAGATCGGCAGCAGCGCCGAGAAGTACCGGGCGTTCTCCTCGAACAGGTCGAAGATCGAGGTGATCCACCGCTCGCCGAACCACACCCGCGGCCGCACCCCCTGGGCCTTGAGTTCCTCGCTGCGCGTGTCGGTCGCCTGCTCGAACAGGGCGATCCGGGTCTCGGCCCACAGGTGCTTGCCGAGCAGGAACGGCGAGTTCGCGCCGACCGCGACCTGCACCCCGGCAATCGCCTGGGCGGCGTTCCAGTACGCCGGGAACTGCGCGGGGCTCACCTGCAGGTGGAACTGGGTGCTGGTGCACGCCGCCTCGGGCACGATCGTGTCGCAGGTGGCCCGCAGCCGTTCGGCGCCGTCGATGGCGATGTGCAGGTCCTCGCCCCGCGCGGCCAGGATCTGGTCGTTGAGCAGCGCGTACCGCGGGTTCAGCGACAGCGACGCGCCGGTCAGGTGGTCCTGCCGCAGGGTGGGCAGGATCCCGACCATGATCAGGTGCGCGCCGATCCGGTTCGCCTTCGCCTCGGCGGCGTTGAGGCTGGCCCGCACGTCGTCCTCGAACGTCTTCGCGCCCGCTCCGCTCAAGCGGCGGGGCGAGACGTTGATCTCCAGGTTCCACTGGCCCAGCTCGGTCTGGAAGTCCGGATCGGCGACCGCCTCCAGCGTCCGGGCGTTGCACATGGTGGGCTCGCCGCGCTCGTCGACCAGGTTGAGCTCGATCTCCAGCCCGGTCATCGGCCGTTCGAACTCGAAGTGCGACTCGCGCAGCATGCGCGCGAAGGCGTCCAGGCAGCGGCGCAACCGGACCCGGTACCGGGTGCGGTCGGCTCCGGTGAACGTGTGCTGCTCGACGTCCTCGCCCATGTGGCCTCCGGCAGGATCGTCTGTAGTGTCCCACCGATCCGCCGGTGGTGTCAGTCCGCCGGCGCGCCCAGCCCGAGTGTCCGCAGCCGGGCTTCGAAGAACGCCGCCGCGGTGATCGACCGGTACTTCCGCTCGCCGCCCGCCCAGCGCTCGTCCGGCCGGAGATCGACGTCGGCGCGGGGGTAGATGAACAGCGGGCTGGAGTAGCGGCTCCGCCCGGTCGGCGCGCCGGGGGCGTCGATGCGGTGGACGGCCGAGCGCAGGTGGCCGCCGGTGAGGTGCTGCAACATGTCGCCGACCTGCACGATGGTGTGACCTTCCGGCGCGGTGCCGTCGATCCAGCCGCCGCCGCGGAGCTTGACCTTGAGGCCCTTGCCCGTGGACGGCGGGAGGACCGACACGAGGTTGCCGTCGGTGTGCCGGCAGCCCCACACGACCCGCCCGGTCTGTTCCGCGGTGAGCGGCGGGTAGCACAAGGGTCGCAGCGCCGTGCTCCCGTCACGGGTGAGGTCGTCGAAGAATCCGTCGCCATAACCGAGCCGCTGCTCGAGAGCGCGCAGAACCGCCATGCCGACGGCGTTCAGGGCGTCGAACACGGCGAGTGCGTTGTCGCGGAAGTTGGGCGCGTCCACCGGCCACACGTTGTCGGCGTAGAAGGCGGGGAAGCGGTCCCTGAGCGTGGTGTCGGCGACGGACTCGGGGCCGATGAGCCAGCACGAGCGCTGGTCGGGCTGCGATGCGCCGTCCGCGCCGGAACGCCGGCACGCGGCCGCGGTCTCGACGCCGAGCGGGGTGTAGCCGCGCAGGTGGTGGATCCCGGGCCGCCGGTACCGTTCGAGCTCGTCCGCGGGGCGGGCGAACACCTCGGCGTAGGACGCATACGCGGCGGGCAGCATGCGCGCGACGTCCGGGGTCCGGACGAACACGAAGCCGATCTCGCGCAGCCCCCGCTCGACGGTTTCGGTGAACTCACGTCGCCGGGCCGCTGGCGCCGCCGCGTCCGCCAGGTCGACCCGGGGTATTTCCCGCATCATGCCGGGACGGTAAGCGCGCCTGGCCCGCGCGGGCAATGGCCCGCGAGGCGGTTCACGACACCGGCACGATTCGTCACGCAAGGCCACCCCGGATGACCGCGCTGCCGGTGTCCGGATCTGTGGGGTAGCGGTCGGAATCTCGGGAGCACCCACCACCCGCGGTCGGCAAAACTGGATTCAGTCCAGATCACGTCCGACCGTCGAGGAGACGACATGGCGTTCGCCGAGAACACCGAACCGCTGACCACCGCGGCGGGAGCGCCCGTCGCGGACAACCAGAACAGCATGAGCGCAGGCCCGCGCGGCCCTCTGCTGTTGCAGGACCTGTGGCTGATCGAAAAGCTCGCCCACTTCGACCGCGAGGTCATCCCCGAGCGGCGCATGCACGCGAAGGGATCCGGGGCGTTCGGCACCTTCCGGGTCACGCACGACATCACCCGCTACACCAAGGCCGCGATCTTCAGCGAGGTCGGCAAGGAATGCGAGGTGTTCGCCAGGTTCTCCACCGTCGCCGGTGAGCGGGGCGCGGCCGACGCCGAACGCGACATCCGCGGTTTCGCCGTGCGGTTCTACACCGAGGAAGGCAACTGGGACGTCGTCGGCAACAACACCCCGGTGTTCTTCCACCGCGACCCGCTGAAGTTCCCGGACCTCAACCGGGCCGTCAAGCGCGATCCGCGGACCAACCTGCGCAACCCGGAGAACAACTGGGGTTACTGGACGAACCTGCCGGAGGCGCTGCACCAGGTCACCATCGTGATGAGCGACCGGGGGATCCCGAAGTCCTACCGGCACATGCACGGGTTCGGGTCGCACACCTTCAGCTTCATCAACGCCGAGGGCGAACGGCACTGGGTCAAGTTCCACTTCCGCACGCAGCAGGGCATCCAGAACCTGACCGACGAGGAGGCGGCGAACGTCATCGCCGGCGACCGCGAGTCGCACGGGCGTGACCTGTTCGAGGCGATCGAGCGCGGCGACTTCCCGAAGTGGACGCTGTTCGTGCAGATCATGCCGGAGGCCGACGCGGAGACCTACCGCTTCCACCCGTTCGATCTGACGAAGGTGTGGAGCAAGAAGGACTACCCGCTGATCGAGGTCGGGGAGTTCGAGCTCAACCGCAACCCGGACAACTACTTCGCCGATGTGGAGCAGGCCGCGTTCACCCCGGCCAACCTGGTCCCCGGTATCTCCTACAGTCCCGACAAGATGCTGCAGGGCCGGCTGTTCTCCTACGGTGACGCCGCGCGCTACCGGCTGGGCGTCAACCACCACCAGATCCCGGTGAACCACCCGCGCGCCGCGAAGCTGGTCAACACCTACCACCGCGACGGGGCGATGCGGGTCGACGGCAACCAGGGTGGCGTGCCGGGGGTGGAGCCCAACAACTTCGGCCGCTGGGCCGAGCAGCCGGCCTACGCCGAGCCGGCGCAGAAGATCGGTTCGACGGCCGACCGGTTCGATTTCCGCGAGGACGACGACGACTACTTCACCCAGCCCGGCGACCTGTTCCGGTTGATGAGCACGGAGCAGCAGCAGGCGCTGTTCGACAACACGGCGCGGGCGATCAAGGGCGCGCGGCGGGAAACCGTGGAAAGGCACATCGAGAACTGCACCAAAGCCGACCCGGATTACGGAGCGGGCGTGCGAAAGGCCTGCGAGAAATTCGGCGCGCTCTGATCCCTCGTGCCGGACCGAACAATGTGAAATGCCTTCCCGCCGGGCGCGGCGGGAAGGCATTTTCGTCGGACGATCACAGCGTGCGGCCGAACATCTCCGCCGCCTGGCGCGCGGTGGGCGTGCCGAGGTCGAGGTTCGCGCCCGACCGCTTGAGCAGCTCGACGATCTCGCTCTCGCCCTTGAACAGCGCCCCGGCTATGGGGGTCTGGTCACGATCGTTGGTCACATCGGGATCGGCCCCGCGGCGCAGCAAGAGCTCCACCGTTCCGGCCCGGCCGTGGTAGGCCGCGAGCATGAGCAGCGAATTCCCCGACTCGTCCCGCGCGTCGACATCCAGTCCGTGGTCGAGGAAATCGGCCAGCTCGGCGGAATTCCCCTCCCGGGCGAGATCCATCGCGATCGCGCGTATCTTGCGGTACTGCTCGCTGTCCTCGTCCAACCGGGACAGGACATTTTCGTCATTCGAGGGCATGACCGCAGTGTACCGGAAATTGATGCACGAAATGGCTTTCGCGCATCAATTTCCGAAATGCCCGGCAGCCGGTGGTCGCGGCGGTCGCGCGCTCAGCGGTCCCGCCGGACGGCGCCCCGCTGTCCTTCCCGGTCCCGCAGGGCCTTGCGCAGGATCTTCCCGGCCGGGGACTTGGGGATCGCGTCGACGAACTCGACGGCGCGGACCTTCTTGTGGGGCGCCACGCGCGGCTACGAATTCGATCACTTCGCTCGCGCCGAGCCCGGGGTGGGTGTCGCGGCGGGTGACGAAGGCCTTCGGCACCTCCTCGCCGTCCCGGTCGGGCACACCGATGACCGCCGCGTCCGCGATGCCCTCGTGCGTGAGGAGCACGGCTTCCAGCTCGGCGGGCGCGACCTGGTACCCCTTGTACTTGATCAGTTCCTTCAGCCGGTCGACCACGTGGAAGACCCCGCCGTCGTCGACGGTGACCAGGTCGCCGGTGTGCAGGAACCCGTCGGCGTCCACAGTGGCCGCGGTGGCCTCCGGATTGCCGAGGTAGCCGCGCATGATGTTCGGACCGCGGACCCACAACTCGCCCGGCTGCCCGGGCGGGGTGTCCGCGCCGCCGCGCGGGTCGACGACCCGTGCCTCCACCCCGGGCAGCACGACGCCGATCGAGCCGCGGTCGATGTCCGGCCGGTCGGCGGGAATGCCGTGCGTGGCGGGGCCGGCCTCCGTCATGCCGTAACCCTGCGCGACGGTCGTGTTCAGGCGCCGGCCGAGCGCGGTGGCCAGTTCCCCGTCCAGTGGTGCGGCGGCCGAGATCACCATCTCGAGCGCGCTGAGGTCGTAGTCGTCCACGAGCGGGCTCTTCGCGAGGGCGAGAGCGATGGGCGGGGCGATGAACACGTGGTCGATCCGGTGGTCCTGCAGCGCACGGAGGAAGCCGGCGAGGTCGAACCGCGCCATCGTGACCAGGGTGCCCCGGCTGTGCAGGGTCAGGTTCATGATCGAGTTGAGGCCGTAGATGTGGAAGAACGGCAGCACGGCCAGCACCCGCGAGCCGGTGCGCACGCGGTGCACCGGGTGCAGCTGCAGCAGGTTGGCGACCAGGTTGCGGTGGGTGAGCTCGACGCCCTTGGGCAGGCCGGTGGTCCCCGACGAGTACGGCAGTGCGGCCAGATCGCCGCCGGAGACCGGCGCGACCGGTGGTATGAGCGGGCCGGCCAGGAAGTCGGTGAACGCGGTGGCACCGTCCGGGCCGTCGTCGCCGAGCACGACGATCTCCCGCACGTCCGTCCCGGCGGCGGCGCGGACGCGGTCGAGTTCGGACGGTGTGGTGAACACCAGCCGCACGCCCGCGTCGCGGAACTGGTGGGCCATCTCGTGCGCCGTGTACAGCGGGTTGACCGGGGACACGACCGCACCGGCCCGGAGCACCCCGTGGAAGAGCGCCGGGTACTCACCGCGGTTGGGCGTGACGAGCGCGGCGACGTCGCCGGGCCCGAGCCCGCGCCGCGTCACGGCCGAGGCGACCCGCTCGACCGCCTCGGCCAGCGCGGCGTAGCTGTACTCGCGGCCGGTGGTGGTGTCGATCACCGCGGGCCGGCCGGCCACCTCGGCGGGGACGCTGCCGGAGAGGAACTCCGGGAGCGTGCTGTCGGGGACGGTGATGCCGGGGTAGGTGCTGCGGATGATCACGGGGTCTCCGGAGCGGCCGGACGGGGCGGTGGTCACCGGGCGCGGACGTCCTCGTGCTCGGCCTGCCACTGGCGCCGCAAGCGTTCGCGGTCCACGACGCGTCCGTGGAGGACCACGTCGGAGATGCGGCGGGTGTTGGTGATGTCGTCACGCGGATCGGCGTCGAGCACCAGCAGGTCGGCGCGACGGCCGGCCTCGATGACGCCGCGGTCGGTCAGCCCGAGCAGCCGGGACGACCGGCGGGTGGCGAACTCGATGGCCTCCAGCGGCGACAGGCCCGCCTCGACCAGCGCTTCGAGCTCGCGGTGTTCGGCCACGCCGGGCAGCTGCGCGAAGACCCCGGTGTCCGGCGAGTACACCAGCCGGACGCCCGCCTGGTGCAGGGTGGCGAAGTTCTGCTGCAGCCGGCGGAACGTTTCGCCGGTGTCGAACAACGGCTCCGGCTCCCGGGCCCGCATCCGCGTGCGCAGGTCCTCGATCGCCGCGTCCGGCAGGGTCTCGCGCACGAACGGGTCGTCCAGCCACCCGGTGCGGGCCGGCCCCTGCACGCTCATCGAGGTGAACACCGCGATGTCGCGGTCCACGAGCCGGTCGATGAGCTCCTGGTCGGGTTCCGGGCTGCGCGGCATGTGCGCGAGGATGTCGGCGCCGGCGTCCAGCGCGGTCTTGGCGTCCTCGACCGTGTAGATGTGCGCGGCGGCCTTGATGCCGTGCCGGTGCGCCTCGTCGACGATCTCCCGGCAGGCTTCGGGGGACAGCTTGGCCGCGGCACCACCGCGGTCGTCGATCCAGAACTTGACGGCGTCGACGCCCTGCCCGGCGAGCTCGCGCACGAAGGCCCGGCCGTCGGCGGGATCGGTGACCTGGTGCACGGCGTCGACGGCGAAGAACGGGGCGCCGCTGGCCTGCCCGGCCGTCGGTGCCGCGACCAGGCCCGAGCCCGCGGTGAACAAGGTCGCCAGGTCGGGGTCGGCGAGGGCGCCGGAGCGCTGCTCGTCGCGGATCGCGACCTCGGTGCCGTTCCAGTCGGTGCCCAGGCACTGGAAGGTGCTGACGCCGTGGTAGACGAACCGGCGCAGGTGGTCGAGGATGTTGTCGCGCGAGTAGAAGGCCGGGTCGCACACCGTGCCGCGCATGTAGCCGATGTGCCCGTGCGGGTTGACGAGTGCGGGCATCACAGTCTTGCCGCGCAACGAAACCACGTTCGCGGCACCGAGGTCGCCGGCCGGGGCCCGGGTGACGCCGGTGATCAGTCCGTCGTGGACGGTGATCACGGCGTCGTCGAGGACGGTGGTCCCGTCACCGACGATCACCCGCGCATCGGTGAACGCGGTCGTGCCGGCAGGGTGGTGGTGGGTCATCGGCGTTGCCGTCTTTCCGTGTGGGACGGGTGGATCACTGGTAGCGGGCGGCGCGTGCTTCGTAGTCGGCGTAGCCCATGAGGGATTCGAAGGCGTGCTGGCCCAGCATCAGGTCGCGGATGTCGGCGACCTCGCGGCCCTGGCCGAGCGCGTCGAGCGCCGCGAGGACGTTCTTCGCCGCCGCGCCGATGAGGCTGTACCACAGCAGCAGGACGTCCGCTCCCGCTTCGGCGTACTCGGCGAGCGTGCTGCCGGGCCGGTCGCCGTCCGGAGCGTCGAACAGGTCCGCCGCCACCACGACCGGGGCGTCGATCCGCGACCGGACCTCCTTGAGCTTCGCCGCGGGGATCGCCGGGGCGAACACCGCGTCGGCACCGGCCGCGACGTAGCTCCGCAGCCGGCTGACCGCCTCGTCGACGTCCCGGTACACCCACGCGGCGTCCGAGCGGGCGATGATCAGGAAGTCCGGATCGGTGCGGGCGTCGAGCGCGGCGCGGATCCGGTTGGTCATCCGTTCGCGCGTCATCAGCCCCGCCGGCCGTGACGTGTGCTTGCCGCCGAGGTTGTCCTCGATGTGGATGCCGGCGACGCCCGCGCCTTCGAACGCCTGCACCGTGCGCCAGATGTTCTCGGCGTCGTAGAAGCCGTTCTCGCCGTCGGCGAGCACCGGCAGCCCGGTCGCCTCGACGATCCGGCGCGAGGCCTCCACCATGTCGTTCAGGGTGATCAGTCCCACGTCGGGGTGACCGAACGTGCTGGCCGCGGCGGCGAAGCTGCCCAGGTAGGCCGCGGGGAACCCGGCGCGCTCGACGAGCCGTGCGGTGAAGGCGTCGTAGGCGCCCGGGAGGACGAGCGGTTCGGACGCCCGGACGAGCTCGCGGAACGCCACGCGGCGCTGCGCTGGGGTTGCGGACATGGCTGCGCCTCCGTGCTGGGAATCCCCGCACCGCGTGGTGGGTGCCGGGCCGGGCCGCCGGTGCGTACCCCGGCCGCTGACTTGTTTTCCGCAACTTAGCAGGCTGGGTTTCGAACCGCAAGTCATCCGGGTAGCATCCGGGTATGCCCAAGACGCTCGGCAAGGACTCGACCTGCTCCATCGCCCGGAGCCTCGACGTGCTCGGCGACAGCTGGACGCTGCTGATCGTCCGGGAGGCGATGCTGGCCGATTCCACGCGCTTCCAGGAATTCCGCGACGCGCTGGGCATCGCGCCGAACATCCTCGCCAAGCGGCTGGCGGTGCTGGTGGACGAGGGCCTGATGGAACGGCGGACCTACCGGGAGCCGGGGCTGCGCGCGCGCGACGAGTACGTCCTCACCGAGGCCGGCCGGGGGATGAGCGTGATCATCGCGGCGCTGGCCACCTGGGGGCGCACCTACCGGCCCCGCGCCGACGGCACGTCACCGCGGTTCGTGCTGGAGGACTCGGACACGGCGGCGCGGCTCGCGTTCGTCACGCCGGACGGTGACGTCGTGCCGCCCGCGCGGCTGATCGCCCACCGCACACCCGACGAGGTGCTCGACCGCACCGCCTGACGACGGCGCCCGGTCACCAGGAGCGCACGTGCACGTCCGCCTCGGTGACCTCGCCGCCGGTGATCCGGTAGGCGCGCACCGAGCGGGTCCACGGTGGACCGGTCGCCACGATGACGTGCCAGATCGACGGGTCGTCCGCGTGCTCGACGTCCAGTGTGGACGGACACGCGGGTCCGGCCGTGTGCGAGTGGTAGATCGCCAGCGGGACCTCACCGCGCTCGTCCATCGCGCGGAACTGCGCGAGCAGTTCGGCCGGGTCGGCACGGTGCCGGTGCGGCTCGCGGGCCACGTTGCGCAGTGGCACGGCGCGCTGCCGGGTGTGGTCCTCGGCGAGCGCGGCGATCAGGCCGTTCGCCTCGACCGGGTGGTCGGACTGCGCGTGGGCGAGCACCGTGGCGTAGACGTCCGCCCGCAGGACGAGCCCGCAGAGATCCGGGCCCGTTGCGGGCGGACGCGCGGGGGAGCTCATTCCGGCCAGGCGTTGCCGCGGATGATCTCCACGAAGTCCGCCCGGGTGAACCCCGGGTCGAACGCGGCGAGCACGTCGTCGTTCATGGTGCCGAACGTGGTGTCCGGGCGGTCCTTCATCCCGGTGTAGAAGGCGTGCAGGATGCCGTTCTTGAAATCGGGGCGCGGGTGCGCGGCCACGACCGCGTCACGCTGCTCCGCGGTGATCTGGTCCAGCTCCAGGCCGAGCACGTCGGTCTCGACGCCGAGGGTGACGACGTGGACCTCGGGCTCCAGGTGGTCCGGGATCCCCGGCGTGGTGTGCAGCGCGATCGCCAGCCACACCGTGCGCGCCTCGGCCTCGCTCCAGCCGTGCCCGAGCAGGAAGTCGCGGGCCAGGTCGGCGCCGTCCACCTCGAACCGCTGCTTGGTGCTGCGGTACTTCTCGGTCAGGCCGAGGTCGTGGAACAGGGCGCCCACGTAGGCGGCCTCCGGGTCGACGGTCAGGCCGCGGTGGCGGGCCTTGAGGCTGCCCCACAGGAACACCCGTCGGGAGTGGTGGAACAGCAGGTCGTCCTCGGCGGCCCGGACGAGGTCGGTGGCTTCCCTCGCGAGGGCGGAGTCGGGAACGGCTATCCCGGCGATGGTCTCGGTCACGGTCGGTGCCTCCCGGTTCGGCGGAATTCGGACTTCACCACCGATACTCCGCCGCCGGGTACCCAGGCGCCGCCCGATGACGGACACGTTCCCCTCGATTTCGGACATGCCGCCGGGTTCGCCGGAGGCGCGGTCAGCCCACGTGCCGTCCCAGATCGAGCGTGTGGCCCATGCGCTCCTGCTTGGTCCGCAGGTAGCGCAGGTTGTGCGGGGTCGGCGCGGTGGGCAGTGCGACCGAACCGGCGATCTGCACGCCGTGGCCCGCCAGATCGCCGTGTTTGCCGGGGTTGTTCGTCACGAGCCGGATCCTCGTGATCCCGAGTTCGCCGAGGATGTGCGCCGCCGTGCCGTAGGAGCGGGCATCGACCGGGAGGCCCTGTGCGAGGTTGGCTTCGATCGTGTCGAGACCGCTGTCCTGGAGGGCGTACGCGCGGATCTTGCCGGCCAGGCCGATCCCGCGGCCTTCGTGACCCCGCAGGTACACCACGGCTCCGGCACCTTCGGCGGCGATCGCCCTGAGCGCCTGCTCGAGCTGGGCGCCGCAGTCGCAGCGCAGCGATCCGAGGATGTCGCCGGTGAGGCATTCGCTGTGCACCCGGACCAGCGCACCGCCCGGGGTGCGGGCCGCCGCGGCGGCGTCACCGTGGACGAGCGCGAGGTGTTCGGTCCCGTCCGGAAGGGACCGGAACGCCAGCGCCCGGAACTCGCCGAACACGGTCGGCATGGCCGCCGTCGCGACGAGCTCCACGCGGCGTTCGGTGGTCTGCCGGTACCGGACCAGGTCGGCGATGGCGAGCACCGGCAGGTCGTGCTCCCGGGCGAACGCCCCGAGCGCTTCGCCGCGAAGCATGGACCCGTCCGGTCCGACGAGCTCCCCGATCACGCCGACCGGCTCCTGCCCGGCGAGGCGGAGCAAATCCACCGCGGCCTCGGTGTGGCCGGGACGCTGCAGCACGCCACCGGGCCGGGCCCGCAAGGGGAAGACGTGGCCGGGCCGGCGCAGGTGCTCGGGACGGGTGGCGGGGTCGGCCAGGGACCGCAGCGTCGCCGCGCGGTCCGCCGCGGAGACGCCGGTGCCGGTGCCGGCGTGGTCGACGGTCACGGTGAACGCGGTCCCGTGCGGGTCGGTGTTGTCCGGGACCATCGGCGGCAGCCGCAGCGCATCGGCGCGCTCGGCGGACATCGGGGCGCAGACGATCCCCGTCGTGTGCCGGACGACGAACGCCACCTGCTCGGCGGTGGCGGTCGCGGCGGCCAGGACCAGATCGCCCTCGTCCTCACGGTCGGCGTCGTCGGTCACGACGATCATCCGGCCCTCGGCGAGAGCGGTGACCGCCCCACGCACGGACTCCGGCTGTGACCGCGCGGCCCTCACGCCGCCGCCTCGAGCGTCTCGTGCCAGCCGAGAACTCCGCACGCGACGTTGAGGGCCCGGGACAGCGCCAGCGCGTGCTGCCGGGCCTGGTGCAAGTGCGGGGCGACGGCGGCGCGGCGGCGCAGTCCGCCTTCGTAGTCGCCGACCAGCTGCCCGGCCAGGGCGGCGATCGCGGACAGGTCGGACAGCGCGATGAGGGCGTCGCAGTCGCCGTACGCGCGGTCGGGGTGGGCGAACACTGCGGACAGCGCGTCGACCGCGTGCGCGATGTGGTCCTGCGGAGCGTGCGTCATACCGTTCCTCCTTCCGCGAGAACGTCTGCCCAGCGAGGCTACGAGCATCCCGCCGGGTGCGGCTATCCGCTTTCCGCCCGCCGCTGTCCGCCGGACGACACCTTTCGACGCGACCCCGGCCAGGCTCAGTCAGCGGGTTGTGGTCATTCGCTTCCGGCCGCGTGCCGGTGGGCACGCACGGATCGGTCCCGCCACGGCGACCCGGTCCGGAAACCGCCACCAGCTCCCACAACTCTTCCGAGATCTCGGGACCCGCCTAGGCCAGCTGATCACCCCACTTGCGCTCGATCTCGCGCAGGAACTCCGGTTCGCTGCGGGCCACGCGCGGGAACGAGCCCAGTCGTTCGAAGGGGCGGCACGCGTCGATGATCGCGCGGGTGTTGCGGGCCGGCGTGCCCTCGGTCCACAGTGGATCCAGCCGGCTGCCCCACGTCTGCCGCAGCACCTCGATGTCCTGCCCCGGGTCGCTGCGGGTGGACATCGCCCAGATCACCTCGTCCGGGTCGGCCGGGTTGATGTCGGCGTCCACGACCACCACGTAGCGGTTCATGTAGGCCGCGGCGGGGCAGTGCGCGGCCAGGTGCGCCACCTGCCGCGCGTGCCCGGGGTAGCGCTGCTCCACCGACACCGCGATGAACAGCCGCCCGCCGCCGGACTCGTGCGCCCACGCCTTGACCACGCCCGGCACGCCGGTCGCGGCCAGCTCGTCGTGGATCATCGCCGACTTCATCACCGTGCGCATGTACGAGTAGTCGTGCGGCGGCTTGCCCGGCGGCGCGCCGAGCAGGACCGGGTCGTCCCGGTGCCACAGGCGCGTGATCTCCACGGCCAGGTTGGGGCGCCGCCGCCCCGAGTAGTACCCGGTCCACTCACCGAACGGGCCCTCGTCGCGCAGGTGGTCCGGGCGCAGCCAGCCCTCGATCGCGATCTCGCTGCCCGCCGGGATCGGCAGCCCGGTGTCCGGCCCGGACACCACCGGCACGCGCTCGCCGAGCACCGCGCCCGCGTACTCCAGTTCCGAGATCCCGCCCGGCACCTCGGTGCCGCCGAGCACCAGCAGCAGCGGGTCGTGCCCGAAGGAGACGGTCACCGGCGCCCGGCCCTCCCGCTCGAACCAGCGCTGGATGTTCTGCGCCCCGTGCTTGCCCGGGACCGCCGCGACCGTGACCGTGCGGCCGTCGTCGGCGACCTCCATCCGGTAACAGCCGCCATTGTGGACACCGGTCTCCGGATCGCTGGTCACGACGAAGCAGCCGGTGCCGATGAAGCGGCCACCGTCGTGCTCGTGCCAGCGCGGCACCGGGAACTCCAGCAGGTTCACCTCCTCCCCGGGCACCTCGTTGGCCAGCAGGGGAGCGTCGTCGACCGGGCGCACCGGGAAGTCCCGCGCGGCGGCCGCCCACCGCGACGGTTTGCCGCGCAGCGCGGCGACGACCCCGGCGTCGTCGAGGTCGTCGCCCAGGCGCAGGGTCCGCCCGAGACGCCGGGGCGAGCCCGTGCTGCCGGTCAGCACACGCATGCCGGCCGGATAGCCGGGGATCTCGTCGAACAGCACCGCCGGTGGGGCCGCCAGCCGGTAGCTCAGCTCGGCGATCCCGCCCAGTTCGAGGTCCCAGTGCGCACCGCGCACGTGCCGCAGCTCGCCGAAGCGTTCCACGGCGTCGAGGTGGGTGCGCAGGCTCAACAACGGTTCGTCCATCACCCGGCTCCCGTCAGCCGGCCAGGTGCGCGGCCACGGCCGGCCACAGGTCCGGGCGTTCCAGCAGGCTCAGGTGCCGGGTGCGGGCCAGCACCTCCAGCCGGGAGCCGGGGATGCCGGCCGCCAGCGCCTCGGCCATCGCCGGGGGAGTGGCGTAGTCCTCCTCGCCGACCAGGATCAGCGTCTCCGCCCGCACCTGGGGCACGAGGCCGGTCGCGTCGAGCGCGCCCAGGGCCCGGCAGGCGGCGGCGTGCGCCGCCGAGTCCGTGGCGAGGAAGATGTCGCACACCCGCTCGACCTCCTCGGGGTGCTGCGCCCGGAACTCCTCGGCGAACCACCGGTCGCGCTGGAAGGTCAGCTGCTGCGCCCGCGGCACCCGCTCGGCGCGCTCGGCGCGTTCGGCCCACTCGGCGACCCGGTTGGGGCCGTAGCAGGCGGTCGCGTCGGCCAGCACCAGGCGGTGCACCAGCTCCGGCCGGGTGGCGGCGAGGACGAGCGCCGTGCTGCCGCCCATCGACAACCCGATCACGTCGGCCGGGCCGTCACCGGCCTCCTCGATGACCGCCGCCGCGTCCGCCGCCATGTCGGCCACGGTGAACTCCGCACCGTCCCAACCGGACTTGCCGTGGCCGCGCGCGTCCGGGGCGAGCACCCGCTGCCGGGTACCCAGGTAGGCCGCCACCGGGTCCCACACCGCGCCGCTGAGCGCGAGCGGGTGCAGCAGGACGACGGGACGGCCGTGCTCGCCCGTCCGGTGCACGTACCGGGTCATGCCGTTTTCCTTTCCCCAGCGGCCTGCCGGCGGGCGGCGGTGGCCTTGATCGCCGCGCGGATCTCGCCGTAAGTGCCGCACCGGCAGATGTTGCCCTCGAGGTGCGCGGTCACGTCCTCGTCGGTCGGCCGCGGGTTCTCGCCGAGCAGTTCGTGAGCCATCAGCACGAACCCGGGGATGCAGTAGCCGCACTGCATCGCCCGCGCCGCGACGAACTCGTCGACGACGTCGTCGTCCTCCGGCAGGCCGTCCGCGGTCGTGACCTCGGCGCCGTCGTAGCGCGCGGCACGTGCCAGGCAACTGGACACGCTGCGCCCGGACACCAGGACCGTGCAGGCCCCGCACGCGCCGACGCCGCAGCCCTCGCGGACGCTGGTGGTGCCGAACTCGCGGCGCAGCACGTCCAGCAGCAGCTCGTCGTCGGCGACCGCCACGCGGCGGCGCAGGCCGTTGACGGCCAGTTCGATCTCCCTCATGCTCGCTCCTGCTCGGTGATCGCGGTGAGAATCCGTTCCGGCGTCAGGGGCAGCCGGGTCAGCCGGACGCCCGTGGCGTCGCGCACCGCGTTGGCGATCGCGGGCGCCAGCGGGATGATCGTGGTCTCGCCGACCCCCTTCGCGCCGAACGGCCCGGTGCGGTGGGGGCTTTCGACGATGATCGGCGTGAGCCGGTCCGGCATGTCCTTGATCGAGGGCAGCTGGTAGTCCAGCAGCGTGCCGTTGACGATCTGGCCCTCGTCGAACACGAGCTGGTCGAACAGCGCGTGGCCGAGACCCATGATCGCCGCCCCGGACAGCTGCTGCTCGACCAGTGCCGGGTTGATGGCGCGGCCGACGTCACCGGCGACCGCGAGGTGCTCGACGTGCACGCGGCCCGTCGCGGTGTCCACGGTCAGCTGGACGGCGGCGGCGCCGGCGAACCAGTGCTCGGTGACCTGCGGCGACCGCCCGGTCTCCGGGTCGTAGGGCTGCCAGGACGTGGCGAACTCGGCTTCCGTGGTCAGCGTCGTGCCGCGCGCGCCGAAGTGCGCGTGCAGCAGGTCGGGGATGCTGACGGTCTCCTGGGTCTGGGCGCTGACCAGGCCGTCGCCGGTCAGCTTGAGGTCGGTGGCCGCGACGCCGAAGTGCCGCGCCGCGAGCTCGATCAGCTTGTCCCGCATGGATTCCGCGGCCAGCCGGACCGCGTTGCCGGTGTGGTAGGTCGACCGGCTGCCCGCGGTGATCGTGTCGTAGGGCGTCACGTCGGTGTCCGCGCCGACCACCCGCACCCGGCCCTCGCCCAGGCACAGCACCTCGGCGGCGATCTGGGCCATGATCGTGTCGCTGCCCTGCCCCATGTCCACGGTGCTGATCAGCAGGGTGGCCGAGCCGTCCTGGTTGAGCTGCAAGGTCGCGTTGGAGATCGTCGGCGTGAGCACCGCCTTGACCCCGACGGCGACGCCGCGCCCGCGCAGCAGACGGCCCTCCTGGCGGGTCAGCGGCGTGTTCCAGCCGATCGCTTCGGTGACCGCGTCCAGGCAGCCCACGAAGTCCGCGCTGTGCATGGCGGTGCCGACCGGCGACACGTCCCCGTCGCGCAGCAGGTTGCGCCTGCGGAACTCGGCGGGGTCCTCGCCGAGCTCGCGGGCCAGTTCGTCGACCAGGGACTCGTGGGCCCACGTCACCTGCGGGACGCCGAAACCGCGGAACGGCCCGGCGGACGGTTTGTTCGTGTAGACGCAGCGGGACCGGATGCGCACGTTGTCCGCTTTGTACGGTCCACTGGCGACCATGCCCGACTTCGCGGTGATGCGGGGCCCGACGTCGGCGTAGGCGCCGGTGTCGTAGCGGATGTCCGCGGTGACGGCGGTGATGCGGCCGTCGTCACCCGCGGTCATGCTCCCGGTGACCGCGGCGCCGTGCCGCGTGGTGAGCAGGAACGACTCCTCGCGCGTCGCCGTCATCCGGACCGGCTTGCGCTGGGTCCAGGCCAGCGCGGCGATCAGCGGTTCGAGCCGGTCGTACATCTTCGCGCCGAAGCTGCCGCCGAGGGGGGCGGTGCGGACGCGGACGTGGTTGAGCGGCAGGCCGAGCAGATCGGCCAGGCTCTGCCGGACGTAGGAGGGGGTTTGCGTGGTGGCCAGGATCTCCAGCCGGTCGCCCTCGCACCAGGCCGCCGCGTAGGGCAGTTCGATGGGCACGTGGTGGGTGGGCGGTGCCCAGAACTCGGCGCTGACCGTCGTGCCCTCGGCCGTGCCCGGGTCGCCGTGCCGCAGGTTGAACTCGTAGTTGACGTTGGTGTCGCGCTTGCCGCGCAGGTGCTTGAGGTCGCCGAACACCGCGGAAGGCCGCAGTTCCTCGTGCACGAAGGACTGCCCGAGGGTGGCCTCGTCCACGTCGTGCACGCCGGGCAGGTCGGCGTAGGAGACCTCGATCGCGCCCGCCGCGGCGCGCGCGATGGCCACGCCGTGCGCGATCACGGCGGCGACCGGCTCGCCGACGTAGCGCACCTTGTCCACGGCCAGGCAGGGCTGGTCGGAGAACGCCGGGCCGGTCATCATCCGGTCACCCAGCAGGGCGTACAGGTCGGCGCCGGTCACGACCGCGACGACACCGTCCATCGCCAGCGCAGACGCGGTGTCGACGGACTCGATCCGGGCGTGCGGGCGGGTGCTGCGGTGCACCGCGACGTCGAGGCACGGCCGCACCGGCTGCTCGGCCGCGTACCGGAACTCGCCGCGGACCTTCGCCCGCGCGTCGGTCCGGGACCAGCGTTCACCGACGGCGGCGCCAGAACGGGGTTCGCCGTTCATCGTCACCCTCCTTCCAGGAGGCTCGTACGGCTTCGCCGACCGCGACGAGGCCGAGCCGTTTCTTGTGGTCACGTCCGCCGCGAACGTCGGGGATCGGGTCGATGACCGCTTCGGCGGCCGCGCAGGCGGTGGCGACGACCTCGTCGGCCGTGCTGCCGGCGTCGGCCTCGAACTGCACGTACAGCGGGATGTGGGAGAGCGCGCCGAGGCCGAGCCGGACCTCGCGCCGCCGTCGTGAGCCGTCCACGACCAGGGCGGCCGCGGAGGCGCACGGCCAGTCGTTGGCGGCCAGGCTGCTGAGCTTGACGAAGTGCGTGCCCGCGCTCCCGGGCTGGTGCGGGATCTCGATCGCGGTCACGATCTCGCCCGGCTCCAGCGCCGTTTTCTGGAAGTCCACGAAGAACTCCCGCGCGGCGACGGTCCGCTTGCCGCGGGAGGAGGTCAGCTCGACCGATGCATCCAGCACCATGAGCGCGGTGGGCGGGTCCAGCCGGTAGTCGCCGTGGGCGATGTTGCCGCCGACGCTGGCCGTGTTGCGGACCCGCGGGTTGGCGACGTGGCCGTAGACCGTGGCGGCCAGCGGCGCGACTTCGCGGACGAGGGGGCTCGTCTCCATCTGGCGCAGCGTCACCAGCGGTCCGACCCGCAGCCCGGACCGGGTGCGCGTGATGTCGGTGAGCCCGGGGACGCGGCCGATGTCGACGAGGTCGGAGGCGAACAGCACGTCCTGTTTGAGCAGGATCTGCACGGCGGTGCCGCCGCCGTAGACCATGCCGTCGTCGGCGGCGGCGAGGATCGAGCAGGCCTCGGCGAGGGTGTCCGGGTAGTGGTAGGCGGGCATCAGCGCCGCTTTCCGAACAGGCGGGTGAGCAGTCGGCGCCACCACGGGACGCGCGCGCTGACGGCCGGCTCGTCGACGGCGGCGCCCTGGCCGCGCCGGTCGAGCACGCGCTGCAGCCCGGGGTTGCCGGGACCGGGCGGCCCGGCGGCGCAGATCTCGGCGAACGCGGCGACGAACTCGCGCTCGACCTCCTGGGACCGGCGCCGCACGATCGACTCGCCGAGCCGGCCGATCTTGCCCCAGATGGCGACGTCGAGGCTGTAGCCGACCTTGGCGGAGTCGGGGCCGTCGGGCTCGACCGCGAGCGTGGCGTCGATCTTGATCGAGCTGCCGAGCCGGTGGTCCTCGCCCTTGAGCAGGGCGCGGACCTGTTCCGGTTCGCGCAGTTCGACGATCTCGGCGCTGAACCCGGCGCTGAACCGGACGTGCGCGATCTCGTTGACCAGGCGGCCGCGGTAGTGGGTGTCGTCGGACCGGACCAGCTCCGCGCAGCCGGGAACCGCGACCCGCATGGAGTCCGGATCCAGGAAGTGCGCGAACACGCGGTCGTGCCCGGCGGGGACGAGGAACGAGGACGTCAACTTCATATGACCACCATTGAGGACTTGGTGTCTGATATGGAGGACAGTAGCACGTTCCTGGCGACCCCGGAACCCGCTCGGCTACGGTCGCGGGAACGGAAACGATGAGGGGTGACCATGGCGAGCGAGGTGCCAGCCGTGCTCAGCGCGGTGCGGATTCTCGAGCGGATCGCGCGCGACTGGCCGGAACCGGTGGCATCGGGGGCCTTGATCGACGAGCTCGGTCTCAACCGCAGCACCTGCTACAACATCCTCGGCACACTCCAGCGCGCCGGCTGGGCGGCCAGCCGCGGCGATCGCGGCGGGTGGTCGCTCGGGCCGCGGCTGCTGGCCATGGCGCGGGTGTCCGAGGACTGGATGTCCGAGATCGTCGAGCAGGAGCTGGACGCCTACAGCCGGCGCCTCGGCTGCATCGTCTTCGCCGTGCAGCGGCAGGGGCAGGGGCAGTACTCCGTGCTGGCCAAGGGGGACCGCGGCCAGGGGGTCCGCATCACCGTCGGCGTCGGCGACACGTTCCCGTTCTCCGCGCCGGCCATCATGCGCGCCTTCCACGCCTGGTCGGACCCGGCCGAGGTGGACCAGCTCATCGGGCGGCACGGGCTCGAGGCGTTCACGCCGGAAACCGTGGTGGATCCGGGGAAACTGCACGACGTGCTGCGCGAGACCCGGGAGCGGGGGTACAGCGCGAGCATCCGCGAGTTCGACCTCGGCCAGTCCGGGGTGGCCGCGCCGGTGTTCGACACGCAGGGGCGGGTGTCGATGGTCGTGTGCTCGCTCGCCTTCTCCTCCGAGCTCAACGAGTCCACTCTGGACCGATACGGCGCCCTGATCCGCGAATGCGGTCTGCGCATCACCGAGCGCACCGGAGGTACGGCGCGAATCGGGTGACGGTTCCGCGAATGCCGGCGTTCCCCGTGCCGTCGCCGGCGGGACGTCCTTGACCTGCGGGGCCACTTCTGCCTACTGTGCCGCATGCAGGACCCGATGTCCTCGATGCAGGACATCACTCCTGCGGCCCTCCCGCGTCCGGCCCACGGCGGCCCGGAAAGGAGACATCCATGGCAGAGGTCGCCGCCGCCCGGAGCTCGTGGACGAAGACACTGGACCGGACCCAGCGCCGGTCCCTGTTCGCCGCCAACCTCGGGTGGCTCTTCGACGGGTTCGAGACCTACGCACTCATCCTCACCGCCGGCATCGTGCTGCGTCAGCTCGACCCGTCCGCGCCGGCGGGGCGGGTCTCCTTCCTCACCGGTGCCACCATTTCCCTCACCCTCCTCGGGTGGGGTCTCGGCGGGATCCTCGGCGGGGTGTTCGCCGACTACTTCGGACGGCGCCGCGCGCTGCTGACGTCGATGGTCCTGTACGCGACCTTCACCGGGCTCACCGCCCTGTCCTGGTCCTGGACCTCGTTCCTGGTGCTGCGGTTCATCACCGGGTTCGCGCTCGGATCGGAATGGGGGACCGGCACCGCCCTGGTCGCCGAAACCTGGCCGAAGCACGCACGCGCCAAGGCCGCCGGGCTCATGCAGTGCGGGCTCGGGCTCGGGTTCTTCGTGGCCTCGGCGTGCTGGTACTTCATCGCCCCGCTGGGCGGGAGCTCCTGGCGCTACCTGTTCCTCATCGGCGTCCTGCCCGCGCTGTTCGCCCTGTGGCTGCGGCGCAAGGTGCCCGAGTCGGAGCAGTGGAGCGCCGCGCACCGGCGCCGCCGCGAACTGCGCGAGCGCGGTGACGCCGAGCTGACCGCGCGGGAGCGGTCGTTCACCCGGCTGACCCTGCGCGAGATCATGGTGGACCCCAAGCTGCGCAAGCTCACGATCCTCGGCTCGCTCATGTCGCTGGTCACCACGCTGGGCTGGTGGGGGATCTCGACCTGGGTCCCGGCCTACGTCGCCTCCCGCGCGTCCGGCTCCGGCCAGTCCGCCACCGCGTGGGCCAGCTGGGCGGGCATGATCTACAACGCCGGTGCCATCGCCGGGTACGTCGCGTTCGGTTTCCTCGCCGACCGGTTCGGCCGCAAACCCGCCGTGCTGCTGTACTTCGGCGCGTCGCTGGTGCTCACCCCGGTGCTGTTCCTGTGGACGCACAACCTGGGGCTGATCGTCGTCGTCCTCGTCGTCAACGGGTTCTTCACGCTGGGCCAGTACACCTGGATGCCGGTGTGGCTGCCCGAGTTCTACCCGACGCACCTGCGCGCGACCGGCGCGGCGTTCGTGTTCAACGCCGCGCGGTTCGTCGCGTTCCTCGGCCCGCTGACCGCGGGCGCCATCATCTCCCGGCTCGGCGGCTACGGGATCGCGGCCTCCACCGTCGGTCTGATCTACGTGCTCGGACTCGTCGTCGCGCCGTTCTGCCCCGAGACCAAGGGCCAGACCCTCCCCGAGTGAGCTCTTCCGCGAAAGGAAGCCACCCCGTGTCGATCGTCCGCCATCCCGCCCGCACGGGCGGGAGCACCGCCACGCGCGCCTTCACCGCCCGCGTCCTGTTCTTCGCCTTCCTCGGCACCCTGTTCGACGGTGCCGAACTCAACCTCGTCGGCTACCCGATGGCCTACATCTCCCAGAGCCTGGACGTGAGCACCCTGCAGATCGTGCAGGTGGCGACGCTGCAGGGGTTCGCGTCGATCGCCGGCGGGATCCTGTGCGGATGGCTCGGCGACATCGTGGGCCGCCGCTGGACCTACACCGGTTCGGTGCTGATGTTCGGCATCGCCGCCCTGCTCGGCGGGCTGGCACCCACCTACCTGCTCTTCCTGCTCACCCGGCTGCTCGCGGGCGTCGGGATGGGCGGCCTGTTCGGGTTGTCGTTCTCGATGTTCGCCGAGTGCTGGAAGACGCGCAAACGCGGCATGATGGGCGGCTCGATCCAGGCGATGTACTTCGTCGGCCAGATCCTCACCGAGGGCGTCCTCTACTTCTGCCTGGTCCGCTTCGGCGAGCACACCGGATGGCGCACCGGGTACATCCTGATCGGCGTCGCGACCCTGGTCATCGGCGCGGCCGCGGCCGTCCTCCTGCCCGAGTCCGAGCAGTGGCGCACCTACCAGCGCGAGCTGACGGAGGGCCGCATCCCGGAGAACCTGCGCCGCACCAAGGTTCCGCTGCTCGACCTGTTCCGCGGAGGGTACGCGCGCGGCACGTTCCTGTTCATGGGACTGGCCACGGCGCTGTTCCTCACGACCAACTCCCTGATCTCCTACCTGTCCACGTTCCTGATCAAGGTGGAGAAGGTGCCGCTGGGCACGGCCAGCCTGATCGTGCTGCTCGGGCTGATCGTCACCGCCGTCACCTACCCGGTGGCCGGGCTGCTGTCGGACGTGCTGAAGCGCAAGTGGGCCTTCTTCGCCTCCAGCGCGTTCGGGCTGATCGGGTTCGTGTGGTTCCTGACCCTGGTGCTGACCCACTCGACGGCGATCGGTGCCGATTTCTGGGCGTCGCCGACGTTCTGGGCGCTGATGATGTGCGCGGGCGCCAGCGGCGGGTTCGGTGTGCTCGGCGTGTGGATGGCGGAGTTCTTCCCGACGCGGATCCGCTCCAGCGGCTCCAACCTCGGCTACTACGCCGGGCGCGGCCTCGGCGCGGGCCTGTTCCCGCTGATCGCCCTGTCGCTCGCCGGGACCGTGCCGCTGGCGCTCGCCCTCGGCATCGTCGGGCCCTTCCTCGGCGCCTTCCTGGCGGTGGCCGCGCCGGACTCGACGGGACGGCACATCGAGGCGATCGAATAGCGGGGAGAGGCGGATGCGGATCGTCGTGGCGATCACCGGGGCGAGCGGCGCCGTGTACGGGGTGCGGATCCTCGACCTGTTGCGGGGCCGCCCGGACGTCGAGGTCCACCTGGTGGTGACGCGCGCCGGGATGATGACGCTGCGGCACGAGTGCGGTCTGACCCCGGCCGCGGTGCGGGACCTGGCCGCGGTGGTGCACCCGCCCGGCGACATCGGGGCGACCATCGCGTCCGGGTCCTACCCCGTCCACGGGATGCTCGTGGCGCCCTGCTCGGTCAAGACGCTGTCCGCAATCGCCTACTGCCACGCCGACGACCTGGTCAGCCGGGCCGCCGACGTGTGCCTCAAGGAGGGGCGGCCGCTGCTGCTGATGGTGCGGGAGACGCCGTTGCACCTGGGGCACCTGCGGGCGATGACCGCGGCCGCCGAAGCCGGCGCGATCATCGCCCCACCGGTGCCCGCCTTCTACGCCGGGCCGTCCTCTGTGGACGAACTGGTGGACCACACCGCCCGGCGGGCGCTCGCCCGCATCGGCCTTTCCGGCCTCGCACCCGCCGAATGGGCCGGCGAGATCGGCCGGGCGACCGAAGCGGACCCGGCGGTCGTGGCGCCCGCGCGGCGAACGCTTCGTTGAGCTCAGAGTTTCGTCCGCTCGGCGCGGTACAGCGATCCGCCGATGATCAGACGCTGGATCTCGCTGGTGCCCTCGTAGAGGCGCAGCAGCC
This sequence comes from Amycolatopsis thermophila, assembly GCF_030814215.1. NCBI lineage: Bacteria > Bacillati > Actinomycetota > Actinomycetes > Pseudonocardiales > Pseudonocardiaceae > Amycolatopsis > Amycolatopsis thermophila. The sequence goes on from NZ_JAUSUT010000001.1 coordinate 4,555,330, forward strand.
GGACCTCGCGGTAGATCCGCTCGACCGGGACCTCGCGCATGTAGCCGGTGCCGCCGTGCACCTGCACCGCCAGATCGGCCACGCGCCCGGCCATCTCGGTGCAGAACAGCTTCGCCGCCGAGGGAGCGACGCGGCGGTCGGCGCCGCTGTCGTAGGCCGCCGCGGCGTCGCGGACGAGTGCCCGGCCCGCGGCGACGCCGGTGTAGGAGTCGGCCAGCATCGCCTGCACCAGCTGGTGCTCACCGATCGGGACCCCGCCCTGGGTGTTCGCGGCGGCGTAGGCGACCGACTCGTCCAGCGCACGCTGGGCGCACCCGACGGCGAGGGCCGCGATGTGCACCCGCCCGCGCGCGAGTGAGGTCATCGCCGCCCGGTAGCCGACCTCCTCCGAGCCGCCCACGAGCGCGGAGTCCGGGACGCGCACCGAGTCGAAGTGCACGTCGGCGGTCCAGGCGCCCTCCTGGCCCATCTTGGCGTCGTGGGGGCCGACACTCAGCCCAGGCGTGTCCGCGGGCACCAGGAACACCGCGATGCCCGGGTCCTTCGGTGCCGCCTCCCGGGTGCGGGCGAACACGAGGAACAGGCCGGCCACCGGCGCGTTGGTGATGAACCGCTTCTGCCCGTCGATCACCCAGGCGGCACCGTCGCGGTGGGCGCGGGTGCGCAGGCCGGCCGGGTTCGAGCCCGCGCCGGGCTCGGTGAGTGCGAAGGAGGCGACCACCTCACCCGAGGCGATGCGCTCCAGCCACTGCTTCTTCTGCTCGTCGGTGCCGAAGTTGACCAGCACCTGCCCGGCGATGCCGTTGTTGGTGCCGAACATCGACCGCAGCGCGAGCGTGGTGTACCCGAACTCCATGGCGAGCTCGACGTCCTGCCGCAGGTCGAGCCCGAGCCCGCCCCACTCCTGCGGGATGGCGTACCCGAACAGGCCCATCGTCGCTGACCTTCTCGTTCCCTCGATTCTCGGCCCCCGTCCGGTGCGGTGTCCAAGGTCCGGAACAGCCGGTGCGAGCACCGCCGATACCATCGTCGTCGACTGAGAGGGGTCTCCCATGTCCGAGCCCGATCCCGCACCGCGTCCGCTGGCCGGCCTGGAGATCGTCGAATGCGCGAGTTTCGTCGCCGGGCCCACCGGCGGGATGACCCTGGCCCAGCTGGGCGCGCGGGTCGTGCGCATCGACCCGATCGGCGGTGGCAGCGACCAGTACCGCTGGCCCGTGGTGGGTGGCGGGAACGGGGCCCCGGACGCGCGGTCCTACTACTGGGCCTCGCTCAACAAGGGCAAGCGGTCGGTCGCGGTGGACATGCGGTCCGGCGAGGGGCGGGAACTGGTCACCGCCCTGATCACGGCGCCCGGGGAGAACCGCGGCATCCTGGTGGACAACGTCGTGGGCCGCCGGTGGATGGCGCACGACGCGCTCGTGGCACGCCGGCCCGATCTGATCCACCTGCGGGTGCAGGGCTACCCCGACGGCCGACCCGCGGTGGACTACACGGTCAACGCCGAGGTCGGCATCCCGGACATCACCGGCCCGGAGATCGGTGGGGCACCGGTCAACCACGTCCTGCCCGCCTGGGACCTGGTGACCGGCCTGACCGTGTCGACCGGTGTGCTCGCGGCGCTGCGCGAGCGGTCGCGGACCGGTCGCGGTGCCTTCGTCGAGCTCGCGCTCTCCGACGTGGCGCTGGCCGGCGTGGCGAACCTCGGCTGGCTGTCCGAGGCCGCGGAGCGGGGCAGCGAGCGGCCCCGGCACGGCAACCACGTCTACGGCAGCTTCGGGGTCGACTTCGCCTGTTCCGACGGGCACCGCGTGATGGTCGTGGCGCTGACCGAGGGCCAGTGGTCGGCGTTGTGCGAGGTGACCGGGACCGCCGAGGTGTTCGCGGCCCTGGAGGCGGCGATGGGAGCGGATCTGGCGAAGGAGGCCGACCGCTACCGGCTGCGGGAGACGATCGCGGCGATCCTCAAACCGTGGTTCGCCGCGCGTGATCTCAAGCAGGTGCGCGACGAGCTCGACGCCGCGAAGGTGCTGTGGGGCCGCTACCAGGGCATGCGTGACGTCGTCGCCGCCCACCGCGACGGACGGCACCCCGTGCTCGCCGACGTCACCCTCCCCGGCGGCACGGCCGCCATCACGGGCCGGTCCCCGTTGCGGTGGAACGGAAACCACGGCGACGCGGGCGCGGCACCGCTCCTGGGCCGGGAGACCGACGAGGTGCTCGCCGAGTGGCTCGGGCTGACCCAGGCGGAGATCGGCGCGTTGCGGGCGCGGGGTGTCGTCGCCGGTCCGTCATGACCTGCGAGCCGCCCCCGCTTTCGGGGCGGCGTCCACAGTGGATCGTGGCGTGCGCCGTTCACCGGACGGTGGCGGCAGCCCGGCGGCGTGCGGTGGCCAGTCCGAGAGCGATCATGCCGGCGCCGAGGCCGAGGTGCAGCCAGTTGTCGGCGCTGTTCACCGGGACGAAGTTGGCCGTGGAGTCGTGGCCGATGGCGAGGCCGTAGAGCCACAGCACCAGGTAGATCACCCCGCCCGCGATGAGGAAGGTTCGGGCGCCGCCCGGGGTGCGCGCGAGCGCCAGACCCGCGACGCCGAACGCCAGGTGCACGATGTTGTGCAGGATCGACACGGCGAACACGCCAAGCAGCATCGCGCCCGAGTGGTGCCCGGCGAAGCTGAGCATGTCGTAGTGGGTGGTCAGGCCGGGGATGAAACCGGCGACACCGACGAGCAGGAACACGACGGCCACAGTCGCCGCGATGACTTGACCGGCGGTGCGTGAGCCGGTGACAGTGGTGGATCGGGACATCGGTTTTCCCCTTCGACAAGTGGCAGCGCGGTGGTCCTCGGCCGCATTGGCTCCCACATACCCCGGCGCAGCCGCGTTCAAAGACGGGAACGCCTCGTTTTTGCAACGTTTGGCTGTCACCGGATCGGGTAACTGCGGTGGACCGGACTGCCTCCTCGTCCAGAGCGGGGCGCGGTACGGCGCCGAGCGCAGCTGGGCGCCCCTCGAAGGGAATGAACTCCGATGACGCAGAGCCAGCAGAACTACGCCCGCTGGAGCGGGCGCACCCTCTACGACAGCAACGGTGAGAAGGTCGGTCAGGTCGGCCGGCTGTGGACCGACGACGAGGACGGCCACCCCACCTGGCTGACCGCCCGCACCGGGATGTTCGGCACCGGCGAATCGTTCGTGCCGGTGCAGGGTGTCCGCGACCGCGAGGACGGGAACCTGGAAAGCCGCTACAGCAAGGAAATGATCAAAGACGCCCCGCGCGTCGACCCGGACTCGACACCGCGGGGCGAGCACATCGACCGCGCGGAGGAGGACCGGCTCTACCGCCACTACCAGCTCACCGGCACCGGGCAGAGCGGCACGGCGAGTGGCGGGGACGGGCACGACACGTCCGGGCCGACGACGGACGAGGCGATGACCCGTTCCGAGGAGCGGTTGCGGGTGGGTACCCAGCAGCGCGAGCGTGGCCGCGCCCGTCTGCGCAAGTACGTGGTCACCGAGACCGAACAGGTCGAGGTCCCCGTCAGCCGGGAAGAGGTGCGCGTCGAGCGGGAACCGATCACCGACGCCAACCGCGAGCGGGCGGTCGACGGGCCGGCCATCTCCGACGAGGAACACGAGATGACCCTGCACGAGGAACGCCCCGTCGTGGACACCGAAGCCGTCCCCGTCGAACGGGTCCGGCTGGCCAAGGAGCGGGTCCAGGACACCGAAACCGTCAGCGGCGAAGTCCGCAAGGAGCACATCGAAACCGACACCGACAGCGGCCTCGAAGGCCGCCGCGGATGATCCCGCGTCACGGCGGCCCACCCGGTACCCCGGCCCGATGCGCGGCCGGGGTACCGCCCCGCTTGCCGAGGCCGGTCGGCGATCGAGCGGCGCACACTCAAAGGTTCTTGATATCCGCCAGTCATCCCCGAACGGGGCAACGGAGGGTGAAGACCTTGACAGGTGGACAGAGGTGTGTCTGCGGCATCAGGGGCGAGGGATGGGGTTCTGCCACGTCGAGCGCGCGAGATCGCGCTGTGCGGTCGTGTGCTCGCGACCTGCGACGAACCTAGTTCAACTATTCGTGCCGTGGTGGAGTGGGCGGCGGTGACCGATCGCCGGGGAGGCCGGTTGCAGCCGAAGTGATCGGCCGGGCTAGTTACCCTCGGTCAATTCTGCCGTTCACCCGACCGCTGAGCGCTCCGGTTGAACCGCTCGGCGCGAAGCGCCCGGAGTTGCGAGAGGGGAGCGGTGTAGAGCGGTCAGAATGGGTCCAATCGCACCAGCGCTTGCGCGCTGGTGGAGGAAAGGACGTGGCCCCCTGCGCCAACAGGGGGCCACGTGAGTGTCCATGAATGTCCGCCTAGACAAACGTGAGGACTCGATGACTGTACCGCCCGCTGCTGGCACTCCGCCAGAGAAGGTCCCGCCCCCACGCGTTCGCGTCGTCCTGAACCACACGGACGAGAGCCCTCGGCGTCCGCTGCCGGCGCCTTACCGTCCAGTCGGCTCGAACAAGCAGTCCGGTCCTGGGCGCCATCGCCGGCAGCCCGTGCGCGACGGGTGGTTCTGCCTGGCCGCTCAGGTGTTGAGTGGCTGGTCGACGACCTTGCGGGCCTGTGTCCTGCTGTCGGTCTTCGGGGCGCTGATCGCCGCGATCGTTCTGATGACCGCTCCGGCCATCGGCGCATCCCTGGGAACCGTTGTGGCAGGCCTCGGCGCGCTGACCTTCTGGACAGCTCAGGCTCGTCGGAGCCCGCAGCCGCGCCTGTGACGGCGGGGCGCGGTTCGACCCTCTTCGTGGGACTGGGGCCGGACCGCGCTCCAGTCACGGCGAGCATGTCTGTTTGCCTGCCTGGCGCCAGAAATTGGGGTTCGTCCACTCGGGGGTCTCGGCGCAGTGGCCCCTGGACGGTGACCGGGCCATCTGCGAGGCTGGAAGGTCACGGTGCTCCAGGGGGAGCATGCGCGTCTGCTTCGGGGCAGGAGTCGGCGATGGGTGAACTGGGCATCGATCTGGGCAACTCGAACACCGTCGTCTGCACTCCGAACGACGGGCTGGTCTTCGAAGAACCGTCGGTGATGCTGCTGCGCGACAGCGGCGGACGACGGCCCCGGGTCGCCGCCATCGGGCACGAGGCGCGGGTGATGCTGGGGCGCGCCCCCGCGTCGTTGACGGCGACGAGACCGTTGCGGGACGGCGTGATCACCGACCTGGACACCGCCCACGAGTTCATCCGGGCGATCCTGCGCAAGGTCGCCCGGCACCGCTGGCAGCGGTGGCGCACCCGGGCGGTGATCGGTGTCCCGGTGGGCGCGACCGCGCTCGAGCGCCGGGCCCTGCTGGAGGCGGCGGAGGAGGCCGGGCTGCGCCGGCCGGCGCTGCTGGCGGAACCGATCGCGGGCGCCATCGGGTGCGGGGTCGACCCGCTGGACCGCCGCACCCACCTCGTGGTCGACGTGGGCGGCGGCACGGCGGAGGTCACCGCGTTCTGCTTCGGCGGTGTCCTCGCGCACCGGTCCTGCCGCGTCGCCGGGGACGAGATGACCCTCGCGGTCTACCACCACATCCGCGACGCCCACGGGATCCTCGTCGGTGAGGTGGATGCCGAGGAGATCAAGATCCGGTGCAGCGCGGAGGAGGGGCCGGCGATCGCGGTGTCGGGGCGGGACGCGGCCACGGGACGGCCGCGGGTCGCTTCGGTCCCCGTCGCCGAGATCGAGGCCGCCGTGCGCCCGGTGACGGACTCGATCATCCGGACGCTGGCGTCCTGTCTGGACGACCTCCCGCCGCAGAGCGTGGGGGACGTCCTGTCCGAAGGACTGCTGGCCTTCGGCGGCGGCTCCCTGCAACGCGGCTTCCCCGAGCGGCTCGACGACGCGCTCGGGTTCTCCGTGAAGCCCGCGGAACGGCCGTTGACGTGCGTGGCCGAAGGCGCGGTCGTCGCGTTGCGCAACCGCGCCGTGCTCGACGCCTTCCGGGGCTGGTGACGGGTCAGCCGCCGGCGACCTGCTGCACCGGCGGCGTGGCCAGGATGTCCTGCTGGTGGGCGAAGTAGTAGTCCAGCGCCTGGCGCACCACGGGGCCGGTCCGGGAAGCGCCGTCCCCGTGACCCTGCACCATCGCGGTCACCACGATCGAGGGGGAGTCGAACGGCGCGGCGGCGGTCATCCAGTCGTCGAGCCCGCTGCCCCCGGCGGACGGGTCCTGGGCCGTGCCGGTCTTCGCGCCCACGGGCACGGGCAACGAGTTCAGCTGCGTCGCGGTGCCGGAGGTGACCGCGGCGCGCATGCCCTCGCGGACCGGGCCGAGCAGGCCGGCGAACGGTAGCGGGGTGGTCCGCGGTGCCGGCAGGGCGGTGTAGGTGCCGGACCCGGTCGCCATCCCCAGCCGCGGCGTCACGAGGTTCCCGGTCGCCGCGGCCGCGGTCCACCGGGCGTTCTGCAGCGGGGTCACGGTCAGGTACCCCTGGCCGATGCCGAGGATGACGGTCGACCCGCCGTACCAGGTCCCGCCGGCCTGTGTCACCGACTGGGGCGTGCCGAGGTAGCCCGCGCTCTCGCCGGGCAGGTCGATCCCCGTCGGCTGCCCGACCCCGAACTCGCCGGCGGTGCCCGTCAGCGCGTCCGGTCCGAGTGCGGCGGCGAGCTTGTAGAAGTAGACGTCGTTGGACCACGCGATGGCCTGCACGAGGTTCTGCGGGGGCAGCACCCGCCAGTTGTTGAACGTGTGCCCGCCGAGGGTGAACGAGCCACCGGTCGGGATCACCGCACCGGGGTCCCAGGGGGGAGCCCGCAGGTCCGCAGCGGCGACCACCAGCTTGAAGGTCGACCCGGGCGGCGCGGCGAGCTGGGTGACGTGTTCCAGCGTGGGCTGTCCCGGTGCGCGGGCCGCCGCCTGCAGCGCGGCGGAGTCCACGGGCGGGCCGTAGGCGTTGTTGTCGAACGAGGGCAGGCTCGCCATGGCGAGCACGGCGCCGGTGCGCGGATCCATCGCCACCGCACCGCCGACGGCGCCGTGTGGCTCGGTGGCCAGCGCCCCGGCGAGCGTGCTGGTGAGGTACCGCTGCAACGGCAGGTCCAGCGACAGCCGCAGGTCCGCTCCCGGTACCGGTGCCCGGATCGTGCTCTGGGCGACCGGTTCGCCGACGGGGTCGACCGTGAAGCAGTCCTGGCCGTCGACGCCGCGCAGGACGGCGTCGTAGGACTGCTCGAGTCCCGCGCGGCCGACGATCGCGGTGGGGGAGAGCCCGGGCCAGCGGCGCAGTTCGGTGGGCGTGGCGATGCCGGCGAACCCGAGCATCGGGCCGAGCAGCGCGCCCTCGGGGTAGCGGCGGGCCGGCTTCGGCACGAGCACGACGCCGGGGAGCCCGGCGGCCGCGATCTGCCCCGCGGTCGCGGGCGGCACGTCGGCCAGCGGGGTGGACAGCGTGGTGGCGGGCAGGGTGTCGAGCGTGTGCTGGACGGCGTCGGCGGGCTGCCCGGTCAGGGCGGCCAGGCGGTCCACGTCGGCCGGGCGGCCCCGCAGCAGCGCGGGCACGGCGAGCACGGTCTGGGTGTCGACGCCGGTCGCCAGCGGTGTGCCGTGCCGGTCGGTGATCGTGCCCCGCGGCGCGGGCAGGGTGATGCAGCGGGTCATCTGGGACTGGCCGGCCAGCCGCAGCGCGGCGCCCTGCGTGTTCTGCAGGTTCCACGCGTAGCCGGCGAAGACCAGCAGGAGGCAGGTCAGCGCCAGCGCGGCGAAACGGCCCAGCCGTGGCCGGGCGTGCCGCCACGACGGTGCCGACCACAGCCGCCGCCGGGCGCCGTCACGGCGCACGGCGAGCACGATCCCGAGCGCCACCAGGTGCACGAACACCGCGGTGCCCCCGTAGCTCACGAGCGGGAACGGCACGCCCGCCACCGGCAGCAGGCCGAGGTTGCCCCCCAGCGACACGGCCGCCTCCACACCGATGAGCACGGCGAGCCCGGCGGCGACCAGACCGCCGGCCCGCTCCCGCGGTACGCGCGCGGCCACCGCGAGCCGCCACACCAGCACCAGCGCGGCCGCCACCGCCGCGGCCGCGGCCACCAGGCCCCACTGCTCGGCAAGGCTCGCCAGGGCCAGGTCGGTCTCCCGCTCCGGCAGGTACTCCGCGAGCAGCTGGCGCATCGGGTTGCCCGCCTGACCCAACAGCCCGCCGGAGGCGAGGGCGATGTGGGCCTGGTACACGGCCCAGCCGGTGCCGGAGTTCGCGGGGGTCGCGGCGAGGAACGCCGTGAGGCGGTCGATCTGGTAGGGCCGGAGCAGCCCGACGGCCAGCGGCGCGATCACCAGGGCCCCGCCGAACAGCGGCACCAGGAAGCGCGCCGGGATGCGGCCGAGGATCATCATGGTCGCGGTGAGCACGACCAGCAGCGTGGCCGTGCTCAGGTCCGGTTCCAGCACGGTCAGCCCGATCGGGATGGCCGCGAGGACGAGGGAGAACAGGAACCGCTGCCAGTCCGGGCGGTTCGACCCGGCCACACCGGCCAGCACGATCAGCAGGCCCAGTTTCGCCAGCTCCGAGGGCTGGAAGGTGAATCCGGACAGGGCGATCCAGCGTTGCGCCCCGTTGGCCTCGGAGCCCACCACGAGCACGGCGGCCAGCGCCACGACGGCCACGCCGTAGCAGGCCCAGCCCAGCAGGGTGAGCAGCCGCGCCCGGATGCGCCAGAACACCACCAGCCCGGCCACCCCGGCGAGCACGACGACGGCCTGGTGGTCGGCCAGGGGCAGGCCGCCGACCGCGTAGAGGTTGAGGATGCCCAGCCCGGCCAGGACGAGCAGCGCGAGGACCGCGGCCAGGTCGAACGCCCCCGCCGGCACCCGGGGCAGGCGCAGCCGGGGCCAGGGACGGCGCCGGCGCAGGCGATGGCGCCGGGAGCGTCCCGGTCCGTTGGGCCCGCCTCCTTCGAGTGTCAGCACGACGGACTCCCCACGATCAAGGGTGGGCTGCTCGCGCGCCCCGGCGAGCCGGTCACCGCGAACACCGCGACCGTCCGCGCGGCCGGCAGGGGCACTTCGGTGACCACGTTGAGCCGCGTGTCCTGGGCGGCGGCGGCGAGTTTCCCGCCCGGCGCGGTGGTTTGCGCCCCGGTGCAGCGGTCGACGATCATGACGTCCCAGGCGAGCGTGAGGGCGTCGTGCGGGGGCGTGAGGTCCACCTGCAACCGGACCTGGCAGGACTGTCCGGGCGCGCAGAGCACGAGCGGGCGGAGGTCGAGGCCGCCCACCGGGGTGGACGACGGCGGCGCCGGCGCGGCGACCGGTCGCGGCGGGACGGTGGTCGGCGCGGACGCCTCGGGCGCGGCACGACCGGCGTCGAGCAGAACGCGCAGGTCGTTGCTGAGCCGGTCGTGCAGCAGCAGCCATTCGAGCAGGACGGCGGCGGCCAGCGCGGCCAGCGCGGCCAGACCGCGCCACAGCGGCCGCAGGCCCGCTCGCGGGCGGCGGGGCACGGGCACCAGGGGTGCGCGTGCCGGCGGGGTCGCGGCGGGCTCGGGCCGTCGCCCCAGGGCGGCGTTCACGAGGACCGCGACCTCGGCGGCCACGCGCTCCGGATCGGGCCCGGCCAGCCGGGAAGCCACCTCGGGCGCCGCCGCGCCCGCCGCGATGTCCCGGGCCGCGTCACGCAGGGTACGGCGAGCCCGTTCGTCGCTTCGGACGTTGTCCGCCAACAAGGTCAGCAGTGCGGCGAGGCCGGAGCGGTCGAGCGGGCCGGGCGGACCGGTGGTCAGCACCTCGCCGTGGTGGTCGACCAGGACCGATGCCGCCGGCCCGGCGACCGGTGCCCGGCCGAGTGCTGTGACGATTCCGTGGGCGAGGAAGAGCGCCTGCTCGCCCGTGACATCACCGACGCGCAGCAGCCGCCGCACCGTGAGAGTCCCCGTGGGGTGCGCGATCTCCGCCCGCTGGACCATCCCCGTTACCTCCCCGCACCGTCCAGTTTCGCCCGGATGCCGCAGAGGGCAAGGCTTTCGGGGGCCAGCGGCGCCCGATCGTTATTGAGGAGGCCGGCGAGTGCTCCCTGATCAAGGCGCGGGGCGGTCGTCCACCCGCTCGCCGATCACCAGTGTGGGGGACAGGCGGCGGACGTCCTTTCCGGACGGTGCGGGCCGTGCGCGGGCGAGGTCAGCCGCAGTGTGATCAGCTCCGGCTCGGCCGGTGCTGGGCAGCATCCCCCGGCGCGGCCCCCGTGACCCACTGCTGCACGCCGTCGCGACCGGCCCGGTCCTGCACCACTCCGCACCGGGCACGACACCGTCTTCCTCGAGCGTCGCTCACCGGTCAACCGGCCGCTCCGGGCTCGGGCGCCCCGTCCGTTCCCAGCCAGGCGAGCGCGGCGACGGTCATCGCGCTGACGCCGGTGTCGAGCGTCGGCTGGATGACGGGTGCGAACCTCGGGCTGTGGTTGACCGGGATGTCGCGGGCGAGCGTGCCCCGCTTCTCGGCGTCGGCGTACTCGGCCGGGTCGATGCCGCCGAACCCCCAGTAGGTGAACGGCGCGCCGAACGCCCGCGGGATCTGGCTCATGTCCTCGCTCGCGGTCTGCCGCTCGATGGTGTGGGACTCGTCGAAGTACCGGGCGAACGCGGCCGCGACCCGCGCGGTGGGTTCCTCGTCGTTGATCGTCGGCGGGAAGGAGGTGATCCGCTTGATCTCCGGGGGTTGCGGGGACCCGGACGCCGCGCATTCGGCTCGCACGATCCGCTCGACGGCCTCCAGCACGTGGGTGCGCGTCGCGTCGTCGTAGGTGCGCACGTTGAGCTGGATCACCGCGCTGTCCGGGATGATGTTGGGCCCGGACCCGGCGTGGATGCTGCCGACGGTGAGCACCGCGGGGGTGGTGGCGGCCAGCTCCCGGGCGACGACGGTCTGCAGGCGCACGACGATCATCGCGGCCATTACCACGGGATCCACGGCCGCTTCGGGCTTCGAGCCGTGCGCGCCGCGGCCGTGGACGGTCACCTCGAGACTGTCCGCGGCCGACAGGAACGAGCCCGCGCGGGTGCCGACGTACCCGGCGGGGTAGGGCAGGACGTGCTGGGCCAGCACGACATCGGGCGTGGGTGCCCGGCCGGTCAGCCCGTCGCCGATCATGGTGTCGGCGCCGTCGCCGTTCTCCTCCGACGGCTGGAACAGCGCCACGAACGTGCCCCGCCAGGCGTCCCCGGCTCCGGCGAGCAGCCGCGCGCACCCGGTCAGCGCGGCCACGTGCATGTCGTGCCCGCAGGCGTGCATGACCGGCTGGTCGCCGTCGGTGACCGTCGACGCGTACGGCAACCCGGTCGCTTCCCGCACGGGCAGGGCGTCCATGTCCGCACGGGCCATCACCACCGGCCCGGCGCCGTTGGCCAGGACCCCGACCACCCCGGTGCCGCCGATGCCCTCGGTGACGTCGTAGCCGGACTCGCGCAACGCCCGGGCGGCCTTGGCGGCGGTGCGGTGCTCCCGCAGGCCCAGTTCCGGGTGCCGGTGCAGATCCCGGTAGAGCTCCTCGAGATCGTCCCGGACGTCGGCCAGGCCGGCGAGGACCTGATGAACGCTCATCACGACTCCTCGGCCGGTGTCAACCGGTATCGAGTCTAGGAGGGTCTCGGCGCGGCCGCCCGGTGGCCGTCCTGCGTAGGGTGCCGGGTATGGCGGCGATCGAGACGATCACCCAGGTGACGCGCTACCTCGACCTGGCGGGGGTGTTCGCGTGCGCGATGCTCGGCGGGGCCATCGCGCGCGTCGAGCGGCTGGACCTGTTCGGGTTCCTCGTGGTGGGCAGCGTGTCCGGGCTCGGCGGCGGCGTCATCCGCGACACGCTCCTGCAACACGGCACGCCGGTCGCGCTGACCGACTACGCCTACCTGACGACCGCGCTGGCCGGCGCGCTGCTGTCGTTCGTGATCTCGATCAGCGAGAGCGCGTGGGACAAGCTGTTCACGGCTCTGGACGCGGCGGTGATCGGGTTCTGGGCGGTCACCGGGGCGCAGAAGACGCTCGCCGCCGGGTTGGGCTGGCTGCCGGCGATCCTGCTGGGCACGACGTCGGCCGTGGGCGGCGGGGCGCTGCGGGACATCTTGTTGCGGCGGGTGCCGGCCGTGTTCGGCGGCACCCCGCTGTACGGCACGGTCGCGGCGGCCGTCGCGGCCACCATGGTGATCTGCACCGACCTGGGCGTCCCGCTGGTGGGCATCGTGGTCGGCGTCGTGGGCGCCCTGCTGTTCCGCGTGGCCGCCGTCAGGTTCGGGTGGAACCTGCCCAACGGGCTGGAGTGGCAGCCGCACTCCCGGCTGGCGAGCGCGTGGCGCAACCGCCGCCAGCGCCGCAACCCGCCCCAGGACGGCACCAGCTGACCGGGGGTGCCAGGCGGCGCCCGTCACCGCTCGGAGGCGTTGTCCCTGCGGTGATCACCGGGGATGATCACCTCCTCGGTGCCCAGCCGGTGCTGGACCACGAGGGCCACCTGCCCCGTGCGCAGTGTGTTGAACCCCTTCCCGACGGAAACCTGGCGGGCCCGGCGTGCGGCGATCTCCTCTGCGGCCGACGACCCCGGCCGGGTACCCGCCGGAGGCCGGGTGCTGGAACCGGCGCCCCCGGTGGCGGGGGCGCCGTGTCGCCCGCCGACGATGGTCACTGTCGTCGTCGCAATCTCCGGTGTGCCCGACCGGTTCCGCGATGTGCGGGAACCGGCAGCACCGCCGGCAACGCGGCGCTCGGACCTACCGCGCGCGTTCGAGGACGAAGTCGTACCGGGCCAGCAGGCCACCGTCGCCCCGCGGCTGCGGGTCGAGGACGAGCTCGGGTTTGGTGGCGCGGGCCACGTCGTCATCGAGCCAGTCGCCGCCTTCGAAGTACAACTGGGTGGTGATCCGGCGATAACCCGGGGCGCGCACGATCAGGTGCAGGTGCGCCGGCCGCCAGGGGTGCCAGCCCGCCGCCTCGATGAGCTCGCCGGTCGGACCGTCGGTCGGGATCTGGTACGGGGCCGGCTTGATCGTGCTGATCTCGAACCGGCCCTGTCCGTCGCAGACCACGACCCCGCGCAGGTTCCCCTCCGGGACGTGCGCGGCGAACCCGCTGTAGTACCCCTCGTCGTCGGCGTGCCAGATGTCCAGCTCGGCTCCCGGGACCGGGTCGCCGTCGAGGTCCCGAACCTGACCGGTGAACACGAGCGGAACGCCCTTCTCGCCGGGGCGCATGGGCAGCTGCGTCACCGACGGCAGCTTCGGCCGGCCGGGCAGGTAGTACGGCCCCAGGATGCTTCCCTTGGTGCCGTTGCGCTCCTCCGATGCGACCTCCTCCACGACGTGCTCGACGAACACGTCCAGCAGCAGCGGCCACTCGCCGCCCTCGCCGACCTCGATCAGCCACTGCTTGGCGGCCTGGAACTCCGGGTAGGTCACCTTCTTCGCGCGGATGGCGGCGTGTACCCCGTCGAGCACCGCCGACACGACATCGCTGGTCCGTTCCGCGGAGACCGCCGGCGTGGCGTGGTCCTCGGTGCGTGCGGAACGGAAGACCTGCGTGGCGGAGGCGCCGGCGCCGGCGGCGGTCGGCGGGTGTTCGGTGGCGGTCATCGGATGCTCCCTCCGTGGCGGGTTGTCCGCCGGACAGTCGCACGACCCCGTGAACCCGGCGGAAACGCGCGACGGGCGGTGCTTTCGGTCCGGTTCACGGGAATGCCGGATTCTCGTGGGCGACCGGGCAGGGCCGGACGTGAGGAGTGCGTGATGGACAGGACCGAGTTCCGGCGGGTGGCCGGCCACTTCGCCAGCGGTGTCACGGTGGTGACCGCGCGGCACGACGGTGCCGACTACGGCATCACCCTCAGTGCGATGTCCTCGTTGAGCCTGGATCCGCCGATGGCGCTCATCTGCGTGAACCGGTCGGTTCCCTCGCACGACGCGATCAAGGCCAGCGGCGTGTTCGTCGCGCACGTGCTGGCCCGGCACCAGAAGGGTCTCGCGAGCCAGTTCTCCCGGCCCGCCACCGACAAGTTCTCGGGTGTCGAGTGCACCCGCAGCGCTGCCGGGCCGCTCGTCATCGCCCGGACCCTCGCACATTTCGTGTGCCGGGTCGCGCACACCGTTCCCGGCGGCACGCACACCGTGTTCCTGAGCGACGTCCTGTCGGCGGAAACAGCGTCGGGGCTGGAGCCGTTGATCTACTACCGCGGCGGTTTCGGCCGCCTCACCGAGGAGGCGGACGTCACCGCCCCGCGGGCCTACGTTCCGGCCGAACACGAGGACGATCTCGTCGGGGCCGGGGTCACGCCGGCGCCGTTCCGCCTCGGGTCCTTCTACCTCTCCTGACGCGCGATCACCGGCGCAGGTCGTCCAGCAGCCTGCGGGTGCTGGACGCGGGTCTGGTGCCGAGCTGGCCGAGCGCCTGCTCGCAACCGCGGTACGTCGCGATCACCCGGTCGGTGTCACCGAGGGCGTCGGCTACCCGCATCTTCAGGCGCCACATCGATTCCCGGAAGGGGTCCTCGGTCAGCACCTCCTCGGCCAGGGTGTTCGCCCGGGAGAAATCGCCCGTCGCGAAGGCCAGCTCCGCGGCTTCGCACCGGGTGTCGACGCACAGCACCGCCAGCTGTTCCCGCCGGTGCTCGACCCACGGCGACGACAGGTCCGGCAGGTATTCGCCACTGGCGATGGACAGCGCCGAGGACAAGGTCGCCAAGCGGTCCGCGCCGCGCAGGTCGGCCGCTTGCGAGATCAGACACTGCAGCCGGCCGGAATCGCTGCCCACCACGACGTGCTCGCTCAGCCGGATGAGGCCGCCCTCGGCGCGCACGGAATCCTCCGGTAGCACTTCGCGGAGTTTGCGCAGCGCCTGCCTGAGGTAGGCACCCGTCGAATCGTCGTGCCGCCCGGCGAAGAGGGCGTCGACGAGTTCCTCCTTCGTGGCTTCGCGCTGACGGCGAGCGGCGAGGTAGGCCAGCAGTTCGTAGCTCTTCTTGATCCGGGGCCGTACTTCACGCCCGTTGACGTGGATCGCCACCCGGCCGAATTCGGTCAGCCGGATCGTCGGCGCGAGCGGGCCCGCCAAAGCCACCCCACGGGACATCAGGGCCCGGCCCAGTTCGTGCCAGGGCGAGTCGGCGTCCGGTTCGGCGTCGAGACGCCGCGACAGCACGAGCGGAAAGCTGGTCAGGGCCTCGAGCAACAGGTGGTTCGAGCCCTGTCGCTCCGCCGCGGCGAGGGCCAGGTCGCTCGCGCGGTCGGATCGTTCTTCGTCGCCGGTGCGCCATTCCGCCTCGGCCAGGTAGATCGCCGCGGCGGGGAGCGAGAGGATGCGATGCCCGCGCTGCATGCTCGACACGGCCTCACGCAGGCACTCCGTCGCCGCCCGGTCGTCCCCGTCGAGCAGCTGGGCCAGGCCCAGCCAGGTCGCGGCCTGCTCGGCCACGAACGCGTAGTCGCGTCCCACCGGGTGGCTGCGCACCCGTTCCAGCGCCGCCCGGGCGCTGGTGGTGTCCCGGTTGAACCGCAGTTCGAGCGCGGCCTCCTCGACGTAGCTCAGCAGCTCCAGCATCACCGATCCGCTCGCGCGCAGCCGTTCCCGTCCCTTGAGCAGGGCCCGCCAGGCCTGGTCCGGTTCGCCCAGCCGGCGCAGGAGCTCGACGCTGAACAGCGAGTACAACCACACCCCTGGGTCGCGCTCGGCGCAGATCGCCCGGTACAGGGTCGCCGCCTCGTCCACGTGACCCATCGCGAGGAGCGCGCCCAGGCGCCAGGATTCCGTCGCCTTGACGGCCCACGGAAGCGACGGCGGGTCGAGCAGCCGGGGGAAGTTGCCGTGGTAGTAGTGCACGCGCATGGTCAGCGCGTCGAGCGGCCCGCCGCTGAGCGCGCCACCGGCCCGCGGCTGCGGGACGTCGTCGAGCAGGGTCATGCAGTACCGCATGGCGTCGAGGTCGGCGCCGGCCCGGCCGGCGGCGAGGACGGCGCGGATGTCCTCGAGCCGTCCCGCGTGCAGATAGCACCAGGCCATCATGGCGGCGAGCTTGCTCGAGGACCCGGCGACCTCGTCGCGGCGGCCCGCCCGGGCGAGCCGGTCGGCGATCCGGACACCCAGGCGGTAGTTCTCGTCGGAGATGGCCAGCATCAACTCCGCTCCGGTGAGACGGACGTGCTCGTCGTCCCGTACCGGTGCCAGCCGGTCCAGCCAGTGTTTCGCGACCGGGAAGTCCGCGCGTTCCATGACGGTGTCGATGACCTGCTCGGCCACGGCGGCCGCCGCGCGGAGCTCCCCGGCCTGCAGGTACTCCTCGACGGCTTCCTCCAGGTGCTTTTCGCCGGCCAGCAACCGGGCGTGCGCCGCGTGCCGGGCCCGCTGGGTCTCCGCGTCCAGACGCTCCAGGCGGGCCAGGAGGTATTCGCGGAACCGCGGGTGGCAGCGCAGCGCGAGGCCGTCCCACGCGGCCGGCAAGCGCTTGTGCCGCAGGCGGTGCATCCGCGCGGCGGCGTCGGTTACGCCGAGCGCCTCCGCCCGGGCCGGCGTGACCTCGTCGAGCAACGCGGTCTCGACCAGGAAGTCCCGTTCCTCCGCGGACAGCTGGGCGAGGATGTGCGTGGCCAGGTAGCCGTGCAGCGGATCCGCCTCGCCACCGAGGCCGCTGGCGTGATCGGCGGAGCGCCACGCCTCGAACAGCACTCCGGTCACCCAGCCGCCGGTCACGGCGACGGCTTGCTCGGGGTCGACGTCGGGGAAGTCGGCGCGCGACAGCGCGACCGCCGCTTCTTCCGCGGTGAAGGCGAGATCCTGCTCGCCGAGCACCGGGAGCCAGGCGACCCGGCTGATTCCGTCCCGGACGAAAGCCAGTTCCTGACGGCTGATGAGCACGACTCGCGCGCCGGCGGGCGCGTACTCGAGGAAGGCCTCGACGACGGCCAGCGACGCGGGCACCCTCGCCAGGCATTCCATGTTGTCCAGGACCAGCAGCAACTCCCGGTCGCCGATCGCTTCGGCCAGCATCCCGGCGACCTCGGTGTGCGCGAGGCCCGCGGCGAGCGCCTTCCTGATCAGTCCCGCAACACTCGGCACGTGAACCGCGAGCGCGGCCTCGAGGTAGGTGAGCAGCCGCCCGGTCGCGGCCTCCGTCGTGTCCACCGACAACCAGCAGAGGGGCAGGCCGAGCCCGCGTACGGTCTGGGCGACCGCGGTCGTCTTCCCCGCACCCGCCGTGGCGTACACGCAGACGACACGGTTGTGCCGGATCAGGCGGGTGAGTTGCTCCTCCAGCCGCGGACGTGGCACCGCCGAGGCGGGAACCGGTGACGGCATGATCTTGCGGCGGATGATCCGCGAGGTCGCCGGCACAGGACCACCGGCGGCTTCCGGCGGGCGGGCATCGGGAAGGTCATGAGCCGCCATGGCCACCATCCAACGCTTCGGAACCGGGACTGGGAAGTACACGATCGCGCCTGCCGGGCGGCCCGGAGGTCCGGGACCGCCCGGCAAGCGTGCGTCAGGCGTGCGCCGCGGCCCGAGCCGGGAACGGCAGGGCCTGAGCGGCCAGCACCTTCAGGCCGGCCTGGAAGTTCAGGCCGTAGCGTCCCTGCAGTTCCACCATGAACAGCGCGTTCTGCTCGAGCACCCGCGAGTTGCGCAGGGCGCCCGCGTCGATCGGGCGCAGCCCGCTCGATTCCACCAGTTCGGCCACCCGCGCCTTGGCCTCGTCGGAGTCGGAGGCGAGGAAGACGTCCACGACCGTGCGGTCGAAGGCGTCGTCGGCGAGCACCGGCGCGAACGTGGTGTTGAACGCCTTGACCACGTGCGCCCCCGGGATCCGGCGCTGGATCTCCTCCCCGGCGCTGGTGTCGTAGTCGGTGATCAGCCCGTCGAACGTCTCGTTGAACGGGTTGGCGATGTCCACCACGACCTTGCCGCGCAGCAGGTCGCTCAGTTCCACGGCGATGCGCGTCGACTGGGAGTACCAGGTCGCCAGTACCACGACGTCGCAGCCGCTCGCGACGGCGTCCTTCGTCGCGGCGGCCTCGATCGTCCCGGGCCCCTGGCCGCCCAGTTCCTGGGCCAGCGCGCGGCCCTTCTCCTGGCTGGATCCGGCGACGAAGACCTGGTGCCCGCCGTGGATCAGCCGCCGGGCGATGACCCGGCCCATGTTGCCGGTGCCGATGATGCCGACCTTCATGATTGTTCCTTTCTTCCGAAGCCGTGGCAGGGAAAGACGCATGGCGCTCAGGTGTGGGCAGGTGCGCCCTCGACGGGCTGCCACCGCGGCCAGGCATCGCCGGTCCAGCCGTCCAGGTCGTACTCGCTCATGCACTGGTCGACCATCGCGCGCAGCCGGTCGTTGTCGCCCAGCGCTTCCCCGGTGAAGTAGGTCTCGACGCGGTTGCCCTCGTAGCTGCCGGAGAAGTTGCGCTCGTGCACCTCGGCTCGCCCGGCGAACTCCGTCGCGAACTCGTCCCAGACCAGCCGGACCAGCTTGACCCGCTCCTCGGCCGAGAGGGTGGCCGACTTCCAGTAGCGGTCGAGCCAATGCCGGATCGCCGGGTTCTTGAAGTCCTGCGCGGAGGAGGGGATCTGGATGAACCCGCCGGCCATCAGGTTGTGGAACACGGTGCGGACCTTGGTGAAGATGTCGCCGTAGCAGTTGCGCCACTGCAGCGCGTACCGGATGTTCGGGTGCACGTACGGCTCGCCGCTGGGCACCGGGTCCGGTTCCGCGGCCATCGCGCCGACGAGCGCCCACAACTGGTGGCGCAGTCCCAGAACCTCGCCGATCGAGGCCTGCACCCCGCGGAAGGCGGAGATCTGGTTCATGTCGGTGACCTTCAGCAGCAGCCCGCACAGGAAGTCGAGCTTGACCGCCGTGCGGGTGCAGGCGTGGAAGCAGAACCGGGCGGCGAAGTCCCGCGGGAACAACCCGTTGACGACCTCGGGGTTGCGGTAGGCGGTGACGTTCTCCCACGGGATCAGCACGTCGTCGAGGATGATCGAGTAGTCGGTCTCGTCGAACCGGCTGGACAGCGGGTAGTCGAAGGGCGTCCCGACCTTCTTCGCGAGGTACTCGTAGGAGTACCGGCCGATCAGCTTCACGCCGGGGGCGTCGAAGGGTACGAAGAACCCGAGTGCGAAGTCCTTGTCGTCCGCGCCGAGACCGGCCGCCGGGATGTACTGGCTGACGTAGGTCACGTGGCTGAAGGCAGCGCCGGTGGAGATCATCCGCGCGCCGCGCACCACGATGCCGTCGTCGCGTTCCTTGACCACGTGCATGTAGGTGTCCCGCTGCTGCGCGATCGGCTTCATCCGGTCACCGGCCGGGTTCAGCAGGCTCAGGTTGACGAACATGACGTCGTCGGTGACCTTTTCGTACCACCGGCGGACGTTGCCGGCGAACTCCCCGTAGAAGTCGGCGTCGGCCGCCAGCCCGGCGACCAGCGCGGCCTTGTAGTCGGGCCCGCGGGACAGGCTGCCGTAGCTCATCCGCGCCCACTCGGCGATCGCGTTCCGCGCTTCGAACAGGTCCTGCGACGAGGTGGGGATCTTGTAGAACTTGTGCGAGCGCGTACCGCGTTCGGTCTCGAACGTCAGGACGTCCCGCTTCGCGGGGTCGTGCAGCGAGTCGTACATCCGCGCGACGGAGTGCGCCGCGTTGGTGAAGGCGGGGTGCCTGGTGACGTCGTCGACGCGCTTGCCGTCGAGGTAGAAGACGCGGCCGTCCCGCAGGCTCTCCAGGTACTGCGCGCCGGTGGGCGGTTCTTTCGCCAGGCGGGGTGGTGCGAGGTCCCGTGAGACTTCCGGCCGGTCGGCGATGGCTGTCATCGGCTCTCTCCTTCTCCTGGTGGTGGCGCTCCCGAACCGGCGGGCGGCCGGGGTGCCGGAAAGAGTGCGATGGTGACGTGAACCACACCGAAATCCGCGGCGGCTGTGCGACGGCGCCGTCAGCGTGCGTAGTTCGCATCCAGCGCCGGGCGCGCCGGCTCCCAGCCGATCTTGCCGGCGTCCCAGCCCTCGGCCAGGGGAACCCACCAGAAGAAGGTGACCTTGCGTTCGGCGAACAGCCACCTCCCGTCCTGCCGCACCAGTGAATCGGTGTACCGGCCGGCCGCGACGTGCGCCTCGCCCTCGACCACGCAGGGTTGGTACAACCAGGTTTCCCCGGAGGCGACGTCACCGTCCACAGTGACCGTCTCATTGGCACTGAAGTGCCACCAGGCGGTGAGCGGTCCGCGCTGCAGCCCCGCGAAGAACGTCCGCAGCTCGGCGCGCCCGCTGGCGGTGGACAGGCCGACGAACCGGCCCTCCTCGGTGAACAGATCGGCCAACTGGTCCCAGCGCCCGTCATCCAGGTACTGGCAGTACCTCGCGCGCAGCTGACCGATCTCGTGGACGTCTTCCAGCCGCCTGATCCGCGCCTCGAGGTCGGTCATGCAGCGCCTCCTCGTTGAGTACGAACGATCGTTCTCAGCGTAGGCCCGCGCTCCGGGCCCGGGCAAGGTCAGCCGTCGAGGCGGGTTTCCAGCAGGGCGAGCGCGTACCGGGCGTGCTGCTCGGCGAGGGCCTCCTTGGACAGCTGCCCCTCCGGGTGGTACCAGGTGGAGATCGCCGAGCACATCGAGACGATGTTGCGCGCCGCGCCGTCGGGGTAGGGCGTGGGGAACCGGTTCCCGGCCACGCCGTCGGCGATGATCTCACCGAAGATGGCCTGGGTGCTGTCCCGCGCGCGCACGACCCGTTCCCGGTGCTCGCCGTGCAGGTAGCGGATCTCGCTGATGGCGACGAGTGCGGCCGTCTGGTGGTCGACGACGAACCCCACGTAGGCCTTGACGGCCTCCCGCAGCCGGTCGGCCGGGTCGTCCCCGGCGTCCCGGACCGCGGTGCTCGTGCGGTGGAGCAACTCGTCGTTGGCGCGCCGCAGCAGTTCGGCCAGCAGGTGCGATTTCGACGGGAAGTAGTTGTAGAGGTTGGACAGGCTGGTTCCGGCGCCGGCGGCGACATCACGCATCGAGGCGCCGTTGAAGCCCTTCTCCCCGAACGCCGCCAAGGCGGCGTTGAGGATCGCCGCCCTGGTGCCCCCACTCGACTCGCTGATCAGACCGGCGACGGGAGAACGACTGTTCATCCGGCGAGATTACCCGAGGGGAAGTCCGCATTCCGCGCGCGAGGTGCGCAGGTGGGGAGACGAAACCCGGCCGGGTGCCGGAGCTGTTCCCACGCGCAGCCGCCTCGGCGCACACGCCCGGCCGGGGCCGGGCCTTGACGGTGCCCGGGTCGGCTGCTTCACTACCTGAACGGTCGTTCGTTCTCACCCGGCCGTGTGGACGATCAACGAGGAGGTCCCCGGTGTCTACCGACCGTGACGTGTCCCCGCCGCCCCGATCCGGCGCGGCTCACGGTGGTCCGGTCGTCGACGAGCGCAGGATGCGCAACCTCGCATTCGCCTCGATCGCGTCGACCGTGCTCGAGTGGTTCGACTTCCTGGTCTACTCGACCGCCGCGGCCCTGGTGTTCGGTCCGTTGTTCTTCCCGGCACTGGGCGGGGTGCAGGGCACGCTCGCTTCGTTCGCGACGCTCGCGGTCGGGTTCGTCTCCCGGCCGCTCGGCGGCGTGCTCGCCGGGCACATCGGCGACCGGTACGGGCGCAAGGTCCCGCTGGTCGGCTCGATGGTGCTGATGGGCGTCGCGACCTTCGTGGTGGGCCTGCTGCCGA
Source organism: Amycolatopsis thermophila (assembly GCF_030814215.1). Taxonomy (NCBI): domain Bacteria; kingdom Bacillati; phylum Actinomycetota; class Actinomycetes; order Pseudonocardiales; family Pseudonocardiaceae; genus Amycolatopsis; species Amycolatopsis thermophila. Next base: position 4,577,031 of record NZ_JAUSUT010000001.1, read on the forward strand.
CGTACGCCGCCATCGGGATGTGGGCGCCGATCCTGCTCGTCGTCGCCCGCATCGTCCAGGGGCTCGGCGTGGGCGCGCAGTGGGGCGGCGCGGCGATGCTGCTGGTCGAGCACGCGCCGCTGGCCAAACGGGGATTCTACGGGTCGCTGGTCAACACCGGCACGATCCTGGGCGCGGTCCTGGGCAACGGCTTCTTCCTGGTTCTCACCGCGCTGGTGCCGGCGGGGTCGTTCGAGGCGTGGGGCTGGCGGATCCCGTTCCTGTCGGGGCTGCTCCTGGTGTTCGTCGGGATCTACGTCCAGCTCAAGATCGAGGAGAGCCCGGTGTTCAACGAACTCCGCCGGTCCTCCTCCGCCGCGGCGCGCCGGGCCGGTGTGCGCAAGGCCCCGGTCGGCCAGGCGATCCGCTTGTACTGGCGGCAGATCCTGCAGGCGGTCTGCGCGTTCTTCGTGGTCAACGGAACCTTCTACATCTTCATCTCGGGAATCCTGGACTACGGGACGAAAACGCTCGGCCTGGACCGCACGCCGATGCTGCTCGTGGTGATGCTCGCGGGGCTCACGCAGGTGGTGACCATCCCGGTGTTCGGCGCGTTGTCCGACCGGGTCGGGCGCAAGCGGATCTACCTCGCGGGCGCGGTGGCCATGGCCGTCGCCGCCTTCCCGATGTTCTGGCTCATCGACACCGGCAGCCTGCTGTGGCTCGGGGTCGCGCTGGTCGCCGGGTTCACGATCCACGCGGCGATGTACGGGTGCCAGACCGCGATGTACGCGGAGATGTTCCCGGCCGACGTCCGCCTTTCCGGCGCGTCACTGGGTTTCCAGATCGCGTCGGTGCTCGCGGGCGGTCTGGCGCCGATGATCACGACCGCACTGGTGGCCACGTTCGGCGGGTCGTCGGCGGTGTCGGTGTACATCATCGCGATGGCCGCGGTGACCGTCCTCGGCGTGAGCACCATCCGGGAGCGGTTCCGGCGCGACCTCTACGAGGTGTCCGGCGACCGGGAAGCACGTGCGGCGTGAACGGTGGAGGTGGCGTGTACTTCGAGGAATTCCGGGTGGGCCGGCGGTTCACGGCGGGACCACGAGTGGTGACCGAGGAGGACCTGGTGCGGTTCACCGCGCTCAGCGGCGACGATCATCCGCTGCACACCAGCGCCGGATACGCCCGGTCCACGTCGTTCGGCGAGCCGGTCCTGCAGGGCTCCTTCGGTGCCGCGGTCGCGGCCGGGCTGTGGACCCGGCTCGGCCTGGTCGCCGAGTCGATCGTGGCCGCCGTGGGGGAGAGCTGGACCTACCACCACCCGATCAAGGTGGGCGACGAGCTCTCCCTCGCGGTGACGATCGTCCGCCTGCAGGACAGCCGCGGGGGCGGTAAGGGACTGGTGACCCGGTACAACGAACTGCTCGACGGCGACGGGACCGTGCTCCAGTCCGGCACGGCCACCGCGCTGGTGCGGGCCGGCGACGGCGGGGCCCGGCCGACCAACCGGGACGTGGGCACCGTGGCCTGGGGGAAAGCGCTTGCCGACACCCTCACCGCGAACCCGGCGTTCACGTCCGCGGTCGCGTCCTGGGACGGCACCATCGGCCTGCGCGGCGGCGAGCACGAAGTCCACCTGCGCGTCTACCGGGGGCGGATCATCGACGTGACCCGGCGGTCACCGCACGGCGCCACGTTCACCTTCGGCGCGAGCGACAAGACCTGGGCGGACCTGCTCACCGCGGAGGAGGGCCGGTTCGGCACCCGGCTGATGACCGGGGAGTTCGCCTCCACCGGTGACCCGTACGAGTACCTGCGGCTGACCAAGGCACTGGAGATCATCGTGGACGCCGCCCGGGAACTCGCCGCGAGGAGCGAGGACAGCGAGGTGCCCGCGTGAACGTCACCGCCCACCACCTGACCCTGGACGGCCGCATCGGGTTCGTGCAGGACGCCGCACCGCGGGAGCCGAACGGAACCACGGTGGTGCTGGTCCACACGGCGGGGCAGAGCGGCGTGCAGTGGCGGCACGCGCTCCGGCCGTTGACCGACCTGGGATACCGGCTGATCGTGCCCGACCTGCCCGGCCACGGCCACTCCGAACCCCCGGCCGCCGGTGCGATCCGGGACCTGCGCGACTACGCGGACTGGCTCGTCCGGCTGCTGGACGTCCTGGCGGTGCCGCGGCCGGTCGTGGTCGGCTGCTCGATCGGCGGCAAGATCGCGCAGGACCTCGCCGCCCGGCACGGAGCCCGGTTCGCCGCGGCGGTGTCGATGTGCGCCGAGTCGGGACCCGGACGGGCGCAGCTGCACGCGCTGGAACGGGAGCTGGAGGACAGCGCCGCCGCCTCGCGCGCCGACCGCACCCACCTGGGCACCCGCGCCGTGGTGGGCCGGCGGGTGGACCGCGATCGCGCCGAACTCATCGCGCGCATGCACTGCCGCGAAGACCCGCTGGTGTCCACCAGCGACCTCATCGGCTGGGGCACCCACGACGTGCGGCCGTTGCTGGCCGGCATCCCGTGCCCGGTCACGTTCGTCGCCGGCGAGGACGACCTCTGGGTGGACCCGCGATCGGTGGCCGACTCCGCCCGCCGGGTGCCCAACGGCCGGTTCGTCCTCCTGCCCGGGTACGGGCACTACCCGATGGAGGAGATGGACGACTTCGCGAAGGTCCTCGACGCTTGGCTGGCTGAGATGAAGGAGGGACGACAGTGACCGCGACACCGCGTCTGCTCGACGTCTTCGCCGGTCTGACCGCGGCCGACCCCGACGCCGTCGTGCTGTACGACGCCCACGCCGGCCAGGCCCCGGCCCGCCCGGTCACCCGCCGGCAGCTGCGCGACCTGGCCGCAGGCATGGCCGAGGACCTGCGCGCCCACGGCGTCGGGACGGGCGACTGCGTGGCCGTGTGGCTGCCCAACTGGTCCCACACCGTCGCCGTGCAGTTCGCCGCCCTGGCCGTGGGCGCCCACGTCATCGGGATCAACACCCGGTACAACGTCGACGAGGTGGCGCACGTGCTGCGCATGGCCCGGCCGCGGGCGGTGGTCGCCGCCCACGGCTTCCTGAACCTCGACCTGCGCGCGATCCTGCACGCCGCGCACGAAGCGGCCGCGACCGCGGCGCCGGTGTGCCTGGTGACGACCGCGCCGGGAACGCCTGGCGCCGCACCGGAGGAGGTGGCGAGCTACGACGTGGGCGGTGGGGCCTCGGCGTTTCCCCGCGCGAGCGGCGGCGGCGAGCTGCGGCCGTGCCCGGAGCCGGGACTCGCCACGGCGTTCACCACTTCGGGATCGACCGGGCACCCGAAGCTGGCCGCCCACCGCGAACTCGGCCTGGGCGAGCACCTCCTGGCCGCCGCCGGGCGGATCGGGCTCGGACCCGGGCACGTCGTGCTCGGCGCGCTCCCGCTGTCCGGGGTCTTCGGGTTCGTCGCGGCGATGGCCGCCGTCGTGTCCGGCGCCGCCGTGGTGCTGGAGCCGGTGTTCGACGCCGGCGGGGTCCTCACCGACGTGGTGCGCCACCGGGTGACCCACGTGATCGGCGCCGACGACCTGATCGGCCGCCTCGAGCGGGCCTGGCGGGACCATCCCGTGCCACTGCCGTGGCAGTGGATCGGGATCGCCGACTTCGAGGGTCGGTCCCGGCAGCTCGCGGAGTGGGCGGAGCGGGAGTTCGGCACGACCGTCGCCGGCGTGTACGGCTCGTCGGAGCTGTTCGCGCTCACCGCGTTCTGGCCCCGGCACTACGCACCCGAGCTGCGCTGGACCGGTGGCGGCCAGGTGGTCACGGACTCGATCGAGGTGCGGGTCGCCGATCCCGCCACCGAGGAGGTCGTGCCGGACGGGGCCGAGGGCGAGATGCAGTTCCGCGGCCCCAACGTGGTCGACGCCTACCTCGGCGATCCCGCCGTCGCCGGTGAGGTGTTCACCCGGGACGGCTGGTTCCGCAGCGGCGACCTCGGGCGGCTGGTGGCTCCGGGGACCGTGCAGTACCTCTGCCGGATCGGTGACGTCCTGCGGCTGCGGGGATTCCTGGTCGACCCGTCCGAGATCGAGGCCCGGCTGGCGGCGCACCCGGGGGTGGCGATGACGAAGGTCGTCGGCGTACCCGGGCGCGGCGGGGGCACGATCGCGGTCGCGTTCGTCGTGCCCTACGGGCCGACACCGCCGGCCGAGGACGAGCTCCGACAGTGGTGCGCCCAGACCCTGGCGAAGTTCAAGGTGCCGTCCCGGATTCGCCTGATCGACGAGATGCCCACGACGTCGGGCACGAACGGAACCAAGATCCGAGCCGCCGCGCTGCGCGAGCTGGCTCTTGCGGAGGGAATCTGAACCATGGACGACGTCGTGATCTGCCACCCGCTGCGCACCCCGGTGGGCCGGTACGGCGGTGCCTTCCGGACCTTGTCGGCGACCGAGCTCGCCGCGCACACCCTGCGGCAGCTGATCGAGCGAACCGGCCTGCCCGCCGACCGGGTCGAGGACGTGCGGCTGGGCCAGTGCTACCCGAGCGGTGAGAGCCCGGCGATCGGCCGCGTTGCCGCGCTGGACGCCGGCCTGCCGGTGACCGTGCCCGGCGCCCAGATCGACCGCCGCTGCGGATCCGGTCTGCAGGCCGTCATCGACGCCACCATGAGCGTCGCCACCGGGGCAGCCGGGCTGGTCATCGCCGGGGGCGCCGAGTCGATGAGCAACGTCGAGTTCTACACCGACCAGATCCGCTGGGGCGTCAAGGGCGACGGGCCCCGGTTGCACGACAGGCTCGCGCGGGCCCGGGTGACCGCCGGTGGAAAAGACCACCCGGTGCCGGGCGGCATGCTCGAGACGGCCGAGAACCTGCGGCGCGAGTACTCGATCTCGCGGCAGGAACAGGACGAATGGGCGTTGCGCTCCCACGAACGCGCGGTGAAAGCCGCCGCCGAAGGCCGCTTCGCGGAGGAGATCGTGCCGGTCACCGTGCCCGGCCGTCGCGGCGCGCCGGCCACCGTCGTCGACACCGATGAGCACCCGCGGCCCGACGTCTCGCTCGACGCGCTGGGCACCCTGCGGCCGGTCATGCTCGCCAGTGACCCGGAGGCGACCGTCACCGCGGGCAACGCCAGCGGCCAGAACGACGGCGCGGCGGCCTGCATCGTCACCACCCGCGACACCGCCGGCGAGCTGGGCCTGACGCCGATCCTCCGCCTGGTCAGCTGGGCCGTGGCCGGGGTTCCGCCGCGCACCATGGGGATCGGGCCGGTGCCCGCCGTCGCCAAGGCACTGGACCGCGCCGGTCTCACGCTTTCGGACATCGACCTGCTGGAGGTCAACGAGGCCTTCGCCGCCCAGGTCATCGCCTGCTTCCGGGAATGGGATCTCACCGATCGCGACCTCGAGCGGGTCAACGTCAGCGGATCGGGCATCTCGCTCGGCCACCCGGTCGGCGCCACCGGGGCGCGGATCCTGGCCACGCTGGCCTACGAAATGCGCCGGCGCGGGGCGCGCTACGGCCTGGAGACGATGTGCATCGGCGGCGGGCAGGGTCTGGCCGCCGTCCTGGAGCTGGTCGAGTGACCACTGCGCTGCGCGGGCTGCGGGTCGTGGAGGTCATCAGCTTTATGGCCGGCCCGCTCGCTACGCGGTGAACCGCCGGCGGAGGTGCTCGGGCTGTCCGGCCGGGATCGGCCGGCTCGCCGACGACGGGCTGATCACGACGAGGAGAGAAGAGAGCAATGCCGCGTGAACTGTGCCGGACCGAGGGACTGACCGACGTCCAGGACGAAATCCTGAAGACCGTCCGCGCGTTCGTGGACGACAAGATCATCCCGGTCGCGACCGAGCTGGAGCACGCCGATCAGTACCCGGCCGCCATCGTCGACGGGATGGCGGAGCTGGGCCTGTTCGGGTTGACGATTCCCGAGGAGTACGGCGGGATCGGCGAGTCGCTGCTGACCTATGCGCTGGTGGTCGAGGAGATCGCCCGCGGCTGGATGAGCGTGTCGGGCATCGTCAACACCCATTTCATCGTGGCTTACCTGCTGATGCAGCACGGCACCGAGGAGCAGAAGCGCCGCTACCTGCCGAAGATGGCCACGGGTGAGGTCCGGGGCGCGTTCTCGATGTCCGAGCCCGGCTGCGGCTCCGACGTGTCCGCGATCCGCACGCGGGCCACGCCGCGCGGCGACGGGTACGTGATCAACGGGCAGAAGATGTGGCTGACCAACGGGGGATCGTCGACCCTGGTGGCGGTGCTGGTCAAAACGGATCTCGGCGCGCCGTCGGCGCACCGGAACCTGACCACGTTCCTGGTCGAGAAACCGGCCGGTTTCGGTGCGGTGGCGCCGGGCCTGACAGTGCCGGGCAAGATCGAGAAGATGGGGTACAAGGGCGTCGACACCACCGAACTGGTCTTCGACGACCACGCGATCGGCGCGGCGCAGATCCTGGGCGGCGAGCCGGGGCGCGGGTTCTACCAGATGATGGACGGCGTCGAGGTCGGGCGGGTCAACGTCGCGGCCCGCGGGTGCGGGGTGGCCTGGCGCGCGTTCGAACTCGGCGTGGCGTATGCGCAGCAGCGGCAGACCTTCGGCCGTCCGATCGCCGAGCACCAGGCGGTGCTGTTCCGCCTGGCCGAAATGGGCACCAAGGTCGAGGCGGCGCACCAGATGATGGTGCGGGCGGCGCGGAAGAAGGACTCCGGGGAACGCAACGACCTCGAGGCCGGGATGGCGAAGTACCTGGCCTCGGAGTACTGCGCCCGGGTGGTCGAGGACTCCTTCCGCATCCACGGCGGATACGGGTACTCCACCGAGTACGAGATCGAACGCCTCTACCGCGAGGCGCCGATGCTGCTGATCGGCGAGGGCACCGCCGACATCCAGCGGATGATCATCGGCCGCCGCCTGCTGGAGGACTACGCACTGCGGTGAGGCGGCGGACCCGTCACACGGTCAGGTCCAGGGCGGCGCGGACGATGCTGTCGGTGTCCAGGCCGTGGTGGCGGTAGACGTCGTCGAGTGAGCCGGACTGCCCGAACCGGGTCACGCCGAGCGCGGTGGTCGGCACGCGGTTGATCGTGTCCAGGAACGACAGCGTGTGCGGGTGTCCATCGAGGACGGTCACCAGCGGGGTGGCGCGGTCGGCGGGGAAGACCTGGTCCAGGATCCAGGTGCCGGCCGCGTCGTGGCCCTGCCGGGCGCGGAGGGCGCGGTAGAGCAGGTCGGGGCTGGTCACGCACACCACGTCGGCCGGGATGCCGATCTGGCCGAGCCGGGCGGCGGCGTCGAGGGCCTCGGGGACGACGGCGCCCATCGCCGCGATCGTGACGGCCGCGTCAGGCGTCCGGCGCAGGGGGTAGGCGCCGGCGACGACCTGGCGGCGCCGGCGTTCGCGGGCGGCCGGGTCGGTCGGCACCGCGGCGAGGGTCTGGTCGACGGGCCGGGTGGACAGCCGCAGGTAGGCCGACGAACCGCCGGGTTTGCCCAGCTGGGCGAGTGCGGCGAGCAGGGTCCATTCGGCGTCGATCGCGAACGCCGGCTCGTAGGTGAGGCAGCCGGGTTGTTCCAGGCCGATCGAGGGGGTCTTGATCGACTGGTGCGCCCCGCCTTCGGGGGCCAGCGTCACCCCGGAGGGGGTGCCGATGAGGATGGACTGGCCGCCGGCGTAGATGCCGTAGGACCAGGGCTCGAGGGCGCGTTCGACGAAGGGGTCGTAGAGCACGCCGATGGGTAGCAGGGGCTGGCCCCAGCGGCTCCAGGTGGCGCCGAGCTCGCCGATCAGGCTGACCAGGTTGGTCTCGGCGATGCCGAGTTCGATGTGCTGCCCGGTGGGTTTTTCGCGCCAGTGCAGGATGGTTTCGGCGTCGTCGGCGAACCAGTCCGGTCGTTCCTGGACCGACCAGACGCCGACCTTGTTGACCCAGCCGCCGAGGTTGGTGGTGGAGCTGACATCGGGGCTGACGGTGACGACGCGGCGGGCGGTGCCGGGGGCTTCGCGGGTGAGGTCGAGCAGGGCGCGGCCGAGTGCGGCTTGGGTGGTGGCGGTGCCGGTGGGGGTGCGGCCGAAGTCGGCGGGGACCGCGGGCGGGGCGACCGCGGGGACGTCGGCGCGGCGCAGGCGTTCCGCGGTGGCCCGGCACAGTTCGGCTTCGGGGCTGCCGTCGGGGAAGGCGCGCCACGGGTCGTCGAGGTCGGCGCCCAGCCGGTCGGCCAGCTCGCGCATCTGGGCGTCGGTGAGCAGCGCGGAGTGGTTCTGCGGGTGGCCCTTGGTGGCCAGGCCGTAGCCCTTGATGGTGTAGGCGAAGATGACCGTCGGGCGGGTGTCGTCGATCCGGGCGAACGCGTCGTCCAGCGCGGTCAGGTCGTGGCCGCCGAGGTTGGCTATCGCGTCGACCAGGGTGGTGTCGTCGAGGCCGGCGACGAGTCCGGCGACGGCGTCGGCGCCGGGACCGTCGCCGGGCAGGCGCCGGCGCAACTCGGCGGCGTCGCACCGCAGCAGCCGCTGGTATTCCGGGTTGGTCATCGCGTCGATGCGCTGCCGCAACTCGGCCCCGCCGGGCCGGGTGAACAGGTCTTCGAGCAGGCGCCCGTACTTGAGCCGGATGACCTGCCAGCCGGCGGCGGCGAACATGCCCTGCAGCTTGTCCGCGGCGATGTTGGGCACGATCCGGTCCAGGGACTGCCGGTTGAGGTCGACGATCCAGACGATCTCGCCGAGTTCGGCGACGCCCGGGTCGAGCACGGCCTCCCACACCGCGCCCTCGTCCAGTTCGGCGTCGCCGACCAGGGAGTACTGGCGGCCGGTGCCGGCGCCGCCGAACGCCGTGTCGACATAGCGCCGCGCCACCGCGCCCCAGATCGGGGCGGTGGCGCCGATGCCGACCGAGCCGGTCGAGTAGTCGGCCGGGTCGGGGTCCTTGGTGCGGCTGGGATAGCTCTGCAGGCCGCCGAACTCGCGCAGTCGCGGCAGGTAGGACGCGTCCAGCTCGCCGAGCAGGTAGTTGATCGCGTGCAGCACGGGGGAGGCGTGCGGTTTGACCGAGACGCGGTCCTGCGGGCGGAGGTGGTTGAACCACAACGCGGTCATGATCGAGGCCATCGACGCCGACGACGCCTGGTGGCCGCCGACCTTGAGCCCGGACGGGTTGGGCCGCACCCGGTTGGCGTGGTGGATGATCGCGCTGGACAGCCACAGCACGCGGTTCTCGAGCGCCCGCAGGACGTCGGTGCCGGGCGTGCTGACGACGGACTCGGTCATCGGGCCATCCTCGATCCAGGGGTGCAGGTTGCACCCAGTGAACCAACCTGCTGGACTGATGCTCAACACCCCGGCCCGAGATTGAGCAATCTGCCCAATCCCTGGTGCGCAGATCGAAGGAGAGGCGAGCAGAATGCCCCACGACGGACCCGTCGACGCGGTCGACGCCCGGATCCTGCTGGAGCTGGCCCGGCACCCGCGCGCCACCACCCTCGCGATCGCCGACCGGGTCGGGATCTCGCGCAACACCGCCCAGTCCCGGCTCGGGCGGCTGGAGCGGAGCGGGGCGCTGGAGTCGTTCGAGCACCGGATCTCCCCGGCCGCGCTGGGCTACCCGCTCACCGCGTTCATCACCGCCCAGGTCACCCAGCGCCTGCTGGACGAGGTCGCCGCCGCGCTCGCCGACGTGCCCGAGGTGCTGCAGGTGCAGGGCATCTCCGGGCCGGTCGACCTGATGATCCAGGTGGTCGCCCGTGACGCCGACGACCTCTACCGCATCGCCGGGCGCGTCCTCGCGATCCCCGGCGTGGAGCGCACCAACACCGCACTGGTCATGCGGCAGCTCGTCGGCTACCGCCTCACGCCGCTGCTCCACCTGACGACGGGATGACACCGGGCCGGGACCTGTGGTGCCGCGGAAGTCACGGCCGGGAGCGGCGTGTCAGTGGCGGCGTCAGCGCGATGGCGGTCCGGTGTCAGGACGGCGGGCGATCGTGGCGACATCGACCACAGGGGTTCCCGGCCAGCGGGAACGCCCGATCCCGAGGAGAGCACGATGCACACGTTCGACACCCCCGCCCCGATCTCCGTCGCCCTGGCCGTCCCCGCCGGCCGCATCCAGGTCGTCGCCACCAACCGTGCCGACACCACCGTCGAGGTCGCGCCCGCCGACCCCGGAAAGAAGCGCGACGTGCGGATCGCCGGGCAGATCACCGTCACCTACGCCGACGGCGTCCTGCGGATCCAGGCGCCCGAGCCGGCGAACCAGATCTTCGGGCCGTCCGGGGAGGTGGCCGTCACCGTCGGGTTGCCCGCCGGCTCCCACATCCGGGCCACGACCGCGTGCGCGGAGTTCCGCGCCGCCGGCCGTCTCGGCGACGTCACCGTCGACGGCGCGTACCGCCACATCCGGATCGACGAGGCCGCGACGGCCAGCCTCACCGCGGTCGACGGCGACGTCGAGGTCCGCAGGCTGGGCGGCCCCGCGGACATCCGCACCGCCCGGGGCGACATCCGGATCACCGAGGCCGTGCGCGGCAAGGTCGTGCTGAGCACCCGGTCCGGCGACATCGCGATCGCCGCCGCGGCGGGCGTCTCGGCTGCGCTGGACGCCGGCACCGGTCACGGGCGCATCAGCAACTCCGTCCGGAACACCGGCGAGCCCGGGCTCGACATCCGGGCCACGACCGCCCAGGGCGACATCACCGCCCGGAGCCTGTGACCGGTGCGAAGCCAGGATCGGCGGTGCTGCCGCCGGTTCGGAGGGTGAGACGGGACGGGGTGCGCCCGGGGCCACCGCGGCCTCGTGAGCGCGCCCCCGGCCCGGCGGGGCGCTCCCGGTCCGTCATGGCCCTCCCGGCACCGCCGGTGACCCACGGCGAAGGCCGTGGACGGCCCCGTCACCACCGTCCACGGCCTTTCCGCGCGGTCACTGGTAGAGCGCCGCCTGGATCTTCGGATCGTTGATGTTGGTCTTGTCGTACCAGTAGAAGGCCGTGTCGATCCGCTTGGGCAGCGGCTGGTGGTTGATCGCCTTCAGCGCCGCGTCCACCAGCTGCCGGCCGATGTCCATCGGGTCCTGCGTGATCGCACCGGCCATCAGGCCGTTGTTGATCGCGTCGATCTGGGCCTTACCGGAGTCGAACCCGACGATCGTCAGGCCCTGCTTCCCGCTCTCCTGCACGCCCTTGATCACGCCGATGGCCGAACCCTCGTTGGAGGCGTAGATGCCCTTCAGGTCCGGGTTGGCCGCGATGATCGACTTGGTGATGTTGGCCGACTCCAGCTGGTCACCGCCGCCGTACTGGGGTGGCAGCACCGTGATGCCGGGCGCGTTCTTCGCCATCCAGTCCAGGAACCCGTCCCGCCGGTCCTTGCCGGACAGGCTCGTCTGGTCGTGCACCACCAGCGCGACCTTGCCCTGCCCGCCGATCTGCTGCGCCAGGTGCTTGGCCGCCTCGGCCGCCGCCGCCTTGTTGTCGGTGGCCACGGTGGTGACCGGGATGTCGCTGTCCACCCCGGAGTCGAACGCCACGACCGGGATGTTCTGCGACTTCGCCTGCTGCAGCAGCGGGGCGGCGGCACGCGAGTCCAGCGCCGCGAACCCGAGCGCCTGCGGCGACTTGGCCAGCTCGTTGGTCAGCATGTTGACCTGCTGCTCGACGTCCTTCTCGGTCGCCGGGCCGACGAACGTGGTCCGCGCGCCCTTGGCGGCCGCCTCGTCCTCGGCGCCCTTCTTCACGGCCTGCCAGAACTGGTGCTGGAAGCCCTTGGACACGATCGAGATGAGCGGGCCGTTCCCGCCGCCACCGGCGGTGTTCCCGCCCTGGCCGCACGCGCCCAGCGCCAGCGCCAGCACGGCGGCGGCGGCCGCGGCGGCGAACTTTCTTGTCCTCATCAAGAACTCCTTTGTTCTTTTCAGGCTTCCCGTTTCCGGATCCGGTCGGTGTAGACGGCCACGAGGATGACGCATCCGAGGATGACGTTCTGCCACTCCTGCGGGATCGACATGATCTGCAGGCCGTTGTTGAGCACCGAGATGATCAGCGCGCCGATCAGGGTGCCGAGGATCGATCCCTTACCACCCGACAGCGACGTCCCGCCGATCACCACGGCGGCGATCGCCTGCAGCTCGTATCCCATGCCGGTGGCCGGCTGCGCCGACCCCAGCCGGGCCGAGATCATCACCCCGGCCAAGCCGGTGAACAGCCCCGCGAAGGCGTAGATCCCGAGCTTCCACCGGCGCACGTCGATGCCGGACAGGGCGGTGGCCTCCTCGTTGCTGCCGATCGAGTATGTGTAGCGGCCGAGGACGCTCTTGGTCAGCAGCACGCCCGCGATGATCGCGATCGCCAGCAGGATCAGCACCGCGTTGGGCACGTTCGGGATCAGGTTGCCGGCCGAGATCTCGATGTAGCCGGGCGAGTTGCTGAAGTAGATGGGGGTGCTGTGGGACAGCACCAGCGCCAGCCCCTCGGCGACGAGCATCATCGCCAGCGTCGCGATGAACGGCGGGATCTTCAGCAGCGCCACGTTGATCCCGTTGACCAGCCCCATCAGCCCGCCGAACAGGATCGCCAGCGGCACCCCGAGCGCCAGCGGCAGCCCGATGTTCACGATGAACACCCCGGACATCACCGCGCACAGCGCCATCCCGGTGCCGATGGACAGGTCGATCCCGCCCGTGATGATGACGAACGTGGTGCCGATCGCGAGCGTGCCGATGACCACCGTGGAGAACAGGATGGCGATGAAGTTGCCGTAGGAGAAGAAGAACGGGCTCACGATCGAGAAGAACGCGTAGATCACGATGAGGCTCGCGAACGCCAGCAGTTGCTGGAGCCTGCTCTTGATCGCACCGGCCATCCCGCCGGCCTGCTGCCGCTCCGCCGTCGGAGCCTTGACCGTCGTCATGCCTGTCCTGCCTTCTCTTCGGCCGTCCCGGGGATGAGGCCGAGCTCGGCGGCGTCGGCCGGGTTCTCGTCCGGCCGTAGGGTCGCGAAGTGCATGATGTTCTCCTGGGTCGCCTCGCTCGCGTCGAGCACGCGCGTCACGCGGCCCTCGCTCATCACCACGACACGGTGGGACATGCGCAGGATCTCCGGGAGTTCCGAGGAGATCATGATGATCGACTTGCCCTGCCCGGTCAGCTCGTTGAGCAACTGGTAGATCTCCTCCTTCGCGCCGACGTCGATGCCCCGCGTCGGCTCGTCGAAGATGAGAACGTCGCAGTCCTTGGCCAGCCACTTGGCGATGACGACCTTCTGCTGGTTGCCGCCGGAGAGGTTCTTCGTGGTCTGGTCGAGCGAGGGGGTCTTGATGCTCAGCGCGCCGATGTAGCGTTCGGCCTTCGCGCGCAGCGCGCCGTCACGCACGAACCCGGCCCTGGTGAACTGGTCCCGCAGCGCCGACAACGCGATGTTGGCCTTGACGTCCTGGTCCAGCAGGAGCCCGAACCGCTTCCGGTCCTCCGACAGGTAGCCGATGCCGAGCTTCGCGGCGTCGGCCGGGGTGCTGATGCGCACCGGCCTGCCGTGCAGGGTCACGGTGCCCGCCTCGGCCTTGTCCGCGCCGACGAGGGCGCGGGCCACCTCGGTGCGGCCGGCGCCCATGAGCCCGGCGAACCCGAGGATCTCGCCGTGCCGCAGGTCGAACGACACGTCCTTGAGCAGGTCCCGGGTGCGCAGGCCCTCGACCCGCAGCACGACCTCCTGGTCCGCGCGCACCCCTTCCGGGCGGGCTTCGGTGTCGATGGGCCGGCCGACCATCAGTGCGATGATGTCCGCGGTGGCCGCCGTGGCCATGTCGAGCGTGTCGATGTACTCGCCGTCGCGGATCACCGTGACCCGGTCGGCGATGCGCTTGATCTCCTCCATGCGGTGGGAGATGTAGATGACCCCCGTACCCGGCCGCACGAAGTGGCGGATCAGCTCGTGCAGGGTGGCCACCTCGGCGTCGTTGAGCGCGGCCGTGGGCTCGTCCATGATCAGTACGCGCGGGTCGTAGGACAGCGCCTTGGCGATCTCGACCATCTGCTGGTTGGCCACGGTCAGGCTGCCGGCGACCGCCCGCGGGTCCAGCCGCAGGTGCAGCCGGCCGAGCAGGTCCGCGGCGTCGGCGTTGAGCTTGCGCTCGTCCAGCAGCAGCCGTCCGCGACGCGGTTCCCGGCCGATGAAGATGTTCTGCGCGACCGTCAGGTGCGGCACCAGGTTGAACTCCTGGTGGATGATGCTGATGCCCAGCTCCAGCGCGTGACGCGGGCCGGAGGGCCGGTACGGTTCGCCGCCCAGCCGGAACTGCCCCGAATCGGCGGTGTGGATGCCGGAGAGCAGTTTCATCAGGGTGGACTTGCCCGCACCGTTCTCGCCGACCAGGGCGAGAACCTCGCCGGAGCGCAGCTCCAGCCGCATGTCGTGCAGCGCACGCACACCCGGGAAGTGCTTGTTCACGCCCTCGACTTCGAGCAGTGGCTCCGTCATCGTCACGACCCCGCTCATCGCACCCGCTCCGCCACACGGTAGAGCGCCCTCGCCGTCGCGGACAACACGGCAGCCGGTTCGGTCTCGGACAGCTCACCGATCAGTGTCGATACGGTTTCCCCGGTTTGGCCGTACCCTCCACTGGGGACGGTCACCGGCCGGTCCCCGGCGTAGCGGACGGTGGCACGCAGCGGACCGCCGGGTGGTGGCCACGCGTGCTCGCTCACCGTGCGGTCCCACTGGTGGGTGTTCACGCCGTACTCGGTCGTCATGCCCGGATCAGCCCCTTGTCGCGCAGTGTCGTCCAGAGTTCGCCGGGCACGGCGGTCCGCAGCCGCCGCGCGTTCTGCCGCACCTCCTCCGGGGTGGCGGCACCCACCACGACCGCGCGCACCGCCGGTTCCCGCAGCGGGAAGTGCAGCGCGGCGGTGGGCAGGTCCACACCGAACTCGGCGCAGACCGCGGCGATCTCGCGCGCGGTGACCACGACGTCCGGGGGAGCGGGGGCGTACTCGTAGTGGCCCGACGGCTCGGGCGTGGCCAGCAGACCGGAGTTGAACACGCTCGCGGCCGCCACCGCCACCGACCGGGTGCGGCACTCGGGCAGCACCTCGTCCAGCGCGGACTGGTCGAGCAGCGTGAACCGGCCCGCGACCATCAGCAGGTCGGCGAGCCCGGAGCGGGCGGCGGCGGCCAGTGCGGCGACCGACTTGGAACCGACACCGACCGCCCTCACCACGCCCTCCGCGCGCAGCGCGGCGAGCGCGGGCAACCCCGAAGCCAGTGCCGAATCCAGGTCGTACTCCTCCGGGTCGTGCAGGTAGACGACGTCGACCGAGTCGAGCCCCATCCGGGTCAGCGACTCCTCCAGCCCGCGGCGCACCCCGTCGGCGGTGAAGTCCCACACCCGCCGGTGGTCGGCCGGCACCGCGAACCGGTTCGCCTCGTCCAGCCGTCCGGCGCCGGCGGGGTCGGGCACCAGGCGCCGGCCTGCCTTGGTGGACACCACGAACTCCGCGCGCGGCTTGCCGGCGAGGAAGGCGCCCAGGCGGCGTTCGGACAGGCCGAGGCCGTAGTGCGGCGCGGTGTCGAAGTAGCGGATCCCGCAGTCCCACGCGGCGTCCAGCACCGCGTGCGCCTGCGCGTCGCTCATCGGCGCGTACAGGTTGCCCAGGTTCGCGGCGCCGAGCGCGAACGGGCCCGGCACGCTAGTCATGGGCGTACTCCGCGAGCGACGACGCGTGCATCTCGGTCCCCGCGCCGGGTGCCTTGGGGGCGAAGTAGCGTCCACTGTGGACCTCCACCGGGGTGGTGAAGTGCTCGTGCAGGTGGTCGACGAACTCGATCATCCGGTCCTCGACCGTCCCGGACACCGCGACGAAGTCGAACATCGCCAGGTGCTGCACCGCCTCGCACAGTCCGACGCCGCCCGCGTGCGGGCACACCCGGACCCCGAACTTGGCGGCCAGCAG
Source organism: Amycolatopsis thermophila (assembly GCF_030814215.1). NCBI lineage: Bacteria > Bacillati > Actinomycetota > Actinomycetes > Pseudonocardiales > Pseudonocardiaceae > Amycolatopsis > Amycolatopsis thermophila. Next base: position 4,592,922 of record NZ_JAUSUT010000001.1, read on the forward strand.
CAGGATCGCGATGTTCTCGTTGACGCCGGCCACGCGGGTGGCGTCCAGTTGCAGCACCGAGAGCGCCTGGGCCTGCAGGAGCTGTTTGAACAGCACCCGGTTGGCGCCGTGTTCCCCGGTGGCGACCGGGATGGGCGCGACCGCCTTGGCGATGGCGGCGTGGCCGAGGATGTCGTCGGGGCTGGTGGGCTCCTCGATCCAGGCGAGGTCGAACGGGCGCAGCCGCTCCACCCACGCGATCGCGTCGCCGACGTCCCAGCGCTGGTTGGCGTCCACGGCGATGCGCACGTCCGGCCCGCACACCTCGCGCGCGATCCGCAGGCGGCGGACGTCCTCGTCGAGGTCCGCGCCGACCTTGAGCTTGATCTGGCCGAACCCGTCCGCGACCGCTTCCCGGCACAGCCGCGCGAGCTTGTCGTCGTCGTACCCCAGCCAGCCGGGGGTCGTGGTGTAGGCGGGGTAGCCCTCGCTCAGCAACCGGGCTTCCCGCTCGGCGCGACCGGGCTGCGCGGCGCGGAGGATCTCCAGTGCCTCGCCGGGGGTCAGCGCGTCGGTCAGGTAGCGGAAGTCGACCAGGTCGACGATCTCCTCGGGGCTGAGGGAGGACAGCAGCTGCCACAGCGGTTTGCCCTCTCGCTTGGCGCGCAGGTCCCACAGCGCGTTGACGGCCGCGCCGATGGCCATGTGCATGATCCCCTTTTCGGGGCCGAGCCAGCGCAGCTGCGAATCGTGCACCAGGTCGCGCCACAGTCCGCCGAGGTCGGCGAGCGTGGCGTCCACGTCCCGGCCGAGCAGGTGGCCTTCGAGCGCGCGGAGCGCGGCGACCTGGACGTCGTTGCCGCGGCCGATGGTGAAGACGAACCCGTGGCCCTCCACGCCGTCGCCGGCGTCGGTGGCCAGGCGCAGGTAGGCGGCCGAGTAGTCGGGGTCCGGGTTCATCGCGTCCGAGCCGTCGAGGGTGCGCGACGTCGGGAACCGGACGTCGTGCGTGTGCAGGGCGACGATGCGAGCCACGGACCCACTCCCTTGTACGTCTCGGTGACGAGGCCGACGATAGAGATCCGATGTCTTCGGCGTCAAGGCTCGCGACTGGCCCGATATCTGCCCCACGATTCGGCCACTCCGGAGGAGAGACCCGACCAATATGGTGCGGACGTGAACCGGGTACCTCGTCCGCCTCGGTTCCGTGGGACAGGAACGCCCCGCCGTCCTCGCCGACGGCCTGCGATCTGTGCCCTGATCATGGATCGTCGGGGCCGAGAGGAACTCGGATCTCGCGACCGCTCGGGGCCTGCCCGAGGTCGGGTCGCGTTTCCGGCAGGACCACCACCGGCCGGGCCTCCTCCGTCAAGGCTGAGCCCGGGGGGAGCGCTACGCCGGCTCGGTCCGTCCATTGTCGACTCGGAGGGTCGTGGCCCAGCGTGTGCGCAGCCGCCGGGTGTGGGCGGCCACCGCGGTCGCGCCCCGGGCCGGGGGCAAGTGGTTCGCCGGCTCCTCGATCGCGGGGCCGGCTCGTCCAGCAGGACCGCCGACGGTCGTCGCAACCAGCAACGCCGCCGGCGCGAGCCGTCCGCGCCGGCCTCCGGACGGCTCGCGCCACGTCGGCGGCGGCTCCGCGCCGCCGAACCCCAGCCCCGCGAGTACGATCTCCGCCCACGGGTCGGCGGCCCGGGTGTCGTGCAGCTGGGCCAGTTCGAGCCGTTCGGCGTAGGCCGCCATCGCTTGCTCGTCGTCGGCGAGGAGGGCGCCGAGCCAGTCCGGCTCGGCCGGATCCTCGCGCGCGTCCGCCAGCGCGGCGTCGACCGCAGCGGCCACCGTCGCCGCCGGGTCGAACGGCATTTCCTGCTGCGGGTAACCCTGATCGGCCGGGCGTTCGACGCTGCTGCGGTCCGCCCCGGCCCGCACCCGCAGCAGCGTCGAGACCCGCGCGCCGTTCTCGCCGATCAACCGGATCCGGTGCCCCGGCGCGGCCGTCAGCGACGCCCCGTCGAGCACATGCCGCCGAATCCCGGCGTGCGTCAGCGGGACTCGGTCAGCGTGCCGTCGGCGAGGCGGAGCCTGCGGTCGATCCGGATCTCGCGGAGGAACCGTTCGTCGTGGCTGACCACGACGAACGCGCCCTGGTAGGCGTTGAGCGCGCTCTCCAGCTGCCCGGCGCTGACCAGGTCCAGGTTGTTGGTCGGTTCGTCCAGCAACAGCAGCTGCGGTGCGGGCTCGGCGAACAGGATGCACGCCAGCGTCGCGCGCAGCCGTTCCCCGCCGGACAGCACCGCGACGGGCAGGTGCGCGCGGTCGCCGCGGAACAGGAAGCGGGCGAGCAGGTTCATCCGCTGCGCCGGGAGCATCGCGGGTGCGAACGCGGCCAGGTTCTCCGCGACCGTGCGGTCGTCGTCGAGCAGGTCCAGCCGCTGGGACAGGTAGGCGATCCGGCCGTCGGCGCGCTTGACGGTGCCGCCGTCCGGGTCGAGATCGCCGGTGATCATCCGCAGCAGCGTGGACTTCCCGGACCCGTTGGCACCGGCGAGCGCGATGCGTTCCGGGCCGCGGATCGCCAGGGCGATGCCCTCGCCGAAGAGGTCTCGCTTGCGCAGGCCCTCGCCGAGGAACAGGGTCCGGCCGGCGGGCACCGCGGTCTGCGGGAGTTCCAGGGTGATCTTCGCCTCTTCACGCAGCGAACGTTCGGCCTCGTCGAGCTTCGCCTTCGCCGCGCTGACGCGGGCCGCGTGCGCGCCGTCGGCCTTGCCCGCGGACTCCTGCGCGTTGCGCTTGCGGGCTCCCGCGAGGATCTTCGGCAGGCCCGCGCTGGAGAGGTTGCGCTGCGCGGTGCTCGCCCGTTTCGCCGCGCGCTCCCGGGCCTGTTGCCTCTCGCGCTTCTCGCGCTTGACCTCCTGCTCGGCGTTGCGGATGTTCTTCGCCGCCACCTCCCGCTCGGCCTGGACAGCCTCCTCGTAGGCGGTGAAGTTGCCGCCGTAGTAGCGCACCTCGCCGGTGTCGAGCTCGGCGATGCGGTCCATGCGGTCGAGCAGGGCGCGGTCGTGGCTGACCACCAGCAGGCACCCGGACCAGTCGTCGAGCACGGCGTAGAGCTTGCGCCGGGCCGCCAGGTCGAGGTTGTTCGTGGGTTCGTCGAGCAGCAGCACGTCGGGCCGCTTGAGCAGTTGCGCGGCCAGGCCGAGCGAGACGATCTGGCCGCCGGACAGGGTGCTCAGCGTCCGGTCCAGCGTGACCTCGCCCAGGCCCAGCCGGTCCAGCTGGGCGCGGGTGCGTTCCTCGATGTCCCACTCGGTGCCGATGGCGGTGAAGTGCTCCTCGGCGACGTCCCCGGACTCGACGGCTTCCAGCGCGCGTAGGACCGGCTCGATGCCGAGGACCTGGGACACCGGCAGCTCGCCGGTGAGCGGCAGGTCCTGCGGCAGGTAGCCGAGCAGACCGTCGACGGACACGCTGCCGTCGGTGGGCTGCAGTTCGCCCGCGATGAGCTTGAGCAGGGTCGTCTTGCCGGCGCCGTTGGGCGCGACCAGGCCGGTGCGGCCGTCCGGGACGGTGAGGGACAGCTGGTCGAACACCGGGGTGTCGTCGGGCCAGGAGAAGGACAGGCCGGACACGACGATGGGGGCACTGCGGACATCGGACATGGGACTGAGACCTCGGGGCGTGGGGCGCAGGCCAATCGCCTGCGTGCGAACGGGTGGACGACGACATGGCCACCGCGGCTGTCAGATGCCGGGGGCCCGCTCACTCCGGGGCTCACCCGGAGATGTCGTCTTCACCTGCCACGTCGGGTCTCCTTCGCACGGCTGTCTCCCCTTCGACCATAGCAGCCGGCCCGTTCTCCGGCGATCAGGTTTTCCCCCGGGACGATCTCCGGATCGTCCACACTGGAGCGGACGGGTGCCTCCCGGTGGCGGAGTCCGTGGCCGCCCGCCGGCTCGGCGGCGCCGCCCGAGTGCCTCAGCGTTGTGGCGGATACCGATGGTGACGGCTACACGGGAGGGTATGTTGTGGGAATGAGAGCCGACGCCGCCCGCAACCTCGAGCTCGTCCTGACCACGGGCGCCCGCATGCTGGCCGAGGACCCCGCCGCGAGCATGGGGGCGATCGCGGCCGAGGCCGGCGTCGACCGCCGGACCGTGTACCGGCGGTTCGCGAGCCGGGAGGAGCTGCTGGCGGCGGTGTACCGGGCGCGGCTGGACGCGATCGAGGCGGCGATGGACACCGCCCGGCTCCGCGAGGCGCCGGTGCCGGTGGCGCTGCACCGGTACGTCGAGGAGATCGTCGGCGTCAACCGCAAGTGGCCGGTCGAGCTCAGTCGCATGCGCGCCGACCCGGAGATCTGGGCGCGGCGGCTGCGCGCGGTCGAGGAGCTGGAGGTGTTCCTGCAACGGGCCACCGACGAGGGGTTCCTCCGGCCGGGCCTGCCCGCGCGGTGGGCCGGCCACGTGCTCGGGCGTCTGCTGCACCTGGCCGCACGCGAACTTCCCGGCCTGACCGATGCGCAGGCGGCCGACGTCCTCGTCGACACGTTCCTGCACGGTGTCGGCCAGAGCACCTGAGGCTCGAGGCGGCCCCACGCCACGCCGGGCGCAGCCGGCCGGGTTCGGGGGCCCGAAGTGACCACAGTGGACACGACGAGCCCGGCCGCGGCCGGGAGGCGGGCGACCGGGCCCGGAGGGGTGCCTGCCGGCCCGAAGTTAAGGTAGCCGGATGAGTGCCACCCTCCTCGCGAAGGACCTCACCGCGGGGCATGGGCACCGCACCCTCTTCGCCGGCCTCGACCTGGTCGTCGCGCCCGGTGAGGTCGTCGGGCTGGTCGGCGTCAACGGCGCCGGCAAGTCGACCCTGCTGCGGATCCTCGCCGGGCTGGACAAGCCGGAGCGGGGCGAGGTGCGGCTCACCCCGCCCTCGGCGACCGTCGGGCACCTGCCGCAGGAGCCCGAGCGCCGGCCGGGTGAGTCGGTGCGCGCGTTCCTCGCGCGGCGCACCTCCGTGGCTTCGGCACAGGCGGAGCTGGACGCGGCGACCGAAGCGCTCACCCAGGGGGTGGACGGTGCCGACGACCGCTACGCCACCGCGCTGGACCGCTGGCTGGTCCTCGGCGGCGCGGACCTCGACCACCGCGCCGAGGAGGTCGCCGTCGACCTGGGGCTGGCCGTGGACCTCGACCAGCCGATGACGTCGCTGTCCGGTGGGCAGGCGGCCCGTGCCGGACTGGCGTCGCTGCTGCTGAGCCGCTACGACGTGTTCCTGCTCGACGAGCCGACCAACGACCTCGACCTGGACGGGCTGGAACGGCTGGAGCGGTTCGTGACCGGCCTACGGGCGGCGACCGTGCTGGTCAGCCACGACCGCGAGTTCCTCGCCCGCACCGTCGACAGCGTCCTGGAGCTGGACCTGCCGCAGCAGCAGGTGCGGCTCTACGGCGGCGGGTACGAGGCGTACCTGGAGGAGCGCGCGGTGGCGCGCCGGCACGCGCGCGAGGAGTACGACGAGTACGCGGCGACGCGCGCGAACCTGGAGACGAGGGCGCGGACGCAGCGGGCGTGGATGGAAAAGGGCGTGAAGAACGCCCGGCGCAAGGCGACCGACAACGACAAGGCGGGGCGCAAGTTCCGCGCCGAGGCCACCGAGAAGCAGGCCGCGAAGGCGCGTCAGACCGACCGGTTGATCGAGCGGTTGGAGGTCGTCGAGGAGCCGCGCAAGGAGTGGGAGCTGCGGATGGAGATCGCCGCCGCCCCGCGCGCCGGTGCCGTCGTGGCGACCCTGCGCGGGGCCGTCGTCCGCCGTGGCGCGTTCACGCTCGGGCCGGTCGACCTGCAGATCGACTGGGCCGACCGGGTGGCCATCACCGGCGCCAACGGTTCCGGGAAGTCGACCCTGCTGGCGGCGCTGCTCGGCCGCGTCGCCGTGGACGCGGGCGCCGCTTCACTGGGGTCCGGCGTGCTGGTCGGTGAGGTCGACCAGGCGCGGCGGTTGTTCCTCGGTGACCTGCCGCTGGTTCAGGCGTTCGCGCGGGAGGTGCCCGAGTTCGCCGACGCGGATGTGCGGACGCTGCTGGCGAAGTTCGGCCTCGGCGCGGCACACGTGCTGCGCCCGGCGGTCACGCTCTCACCGGGCGAGCGGACGCGCGCCGCGCTGGCGCTGCTGCAGGCCCGCGGGGTCAACCTGCTGGTGCTCGACGAGCCGACCAACCACCTCGACCTGCCCGCGATCGAACAGCTCGAGTCCGCTTTGGACACCTTCGCGGGCACCCTGCTGCTGGTGACCCACGACCGCCGCATGCTCGACGCCGTGCACGTCACGCGCCGTCTGGAAGTGAACGACGGCAAGGTCACCGAGGCCTGATGGCCGTGCCCGTTCCCGGGCGATTGTTTAACGCACGAGTAGTAAAACGACGTTAACCGTCCATTTGACACAATGGTGAATCAATCTTGGTTTTTCACCTTGTTCAAGAATCTCATTTTCGTCAGTTCCACTCGTTTCGGTGACACCCGGCCGGGGTAGCTCGATGTGCACGAACGCATCCTGCTCGCCCCGAGACGTCGGGGGGTGGCGCGTGGGTTGTGAACTCGCCAATCGCCGGAGTCAGGAGGAAACGAAATGAAGGCAGGGGCACGGGTGGCCGCCGCGGTCGCCGCGGGATATCTGTTGGGGCGCACCAAGAAAATGCGGCTGGCCCTGATGATCGCGGCCGCCGGGGCGACGGGGAAGGCGAACCTCTCGCCCGGGAAGCTGCTGCAGAACGGGCTCAGCCAGCTGGGCTCGTCGCCGGAGCTGGGCAAGCTCGCCGATCTCGCCCGTGACGAACTGCTGGGGGCGGCGAAGGCGGCGGCGGTGACCGCGGCCAGCAGCCGGATCGAATCGTTGAGTGACCGCCTCCAGGAGGGCGGCCCGTTGCTGTCCGGCAAGAGCCGCGGCAAGGACGGCGAGCAGGAGGCCGAGCCGGACGAGGACACCTACGCGGAAGAGGAAACCGAAGAGGAATCTCCCGAAGAGGAAGAGGAACCGCAACGGCCCGCGCGTCGTCGTGCGGCCCGCGGGGGACGGCGTCGCGCCGAGCCCGAAGAATCCGAGGACACCGGCTCCGACGAAGGCGAGTCCGACGAGGCCCAGTCCGATGAGGGCGAGTCCGACGAGTCCGAGGAGGCCGAGCCCGAGGAGGAGTCCCGGCCGACCCGTAGCCGCCGCACCCGCGCCACCGCCACGCGGACGCCGGTCCGGCGGGCCCGGAGGTGACGGCGATGGCTACCAGGCAGGTCGGCAAGGCCGCGGGCAAGGCGAAGGACACCGCGTCGAAGGCCACCGGCACAGCGACGGACACGGCGTCGAAGGCCACTGGCACCGTGTCCGACGTCGCGACGGTGCCCACGGGGGATCTGACGGTGGCGCTGCGCAAGCTCGCGACCGCGGTCGCCGGGCGGGCGACCACCTCGCTGACGAAGAAGATCACCTCGACCTCGGGACGTCTCACCGACTTCTCCCAGGGCGGCGGTGGCGGACTGGTCGAGGCCCTCCTGGGCGACAAGCCCAGCGTGAAGGGCAAGGCGGCGATGGGCGCGGTCAAGGGCGGCCTGTCCGGCGTCATGGACAAGGTCAAGGGCGCGGTGTCCGGCGGTGACGGTGGCGGCGGCGGGCAGAAGCTCAAGGTCACCAACATCGTCGAGCACATCGACATCGGTGCGCCGGTGGACCTGGTGTACGCCCAGTGGACCCGGTTCAGCGACTTCCCGCGGTTCATGAAGAAGGTCGAGAACGTCGCGCAGGTCAGCGACGAGAAGACCGAGTGGAAGGCCCAGATCTTCTGGTCGCACCGCACCTGGGAGGCCACGATCGTCGACCAGGTGCCCAACGAACGCATCATCTGGCGGTCCAAGGGCGAGAAGGGGCACGTCGACGGCGTTGTCACGTTCCACGAGATCGCCCCGAACCTGACGCGGGTCGTGCTGGTGCTGGAGTACCACCCGCAGGGGCTGTTCGAGCGCACCGGCAACATCTGGCGCGCGCAGGGCCGCCGGGCTCGTCTGGAGCTCAAGCACTTCCGGCGTCACGTCATGACCGAAGCGCTGCTGCACCCCGACGAGGTCGAAGGCTGGGAGGGGGAGATCCGCGACGGCCAGGTCGTGGACAGCGAAGAGGGCGAGGAAGGCGAAGAAGAAGGCGAGGAGTCCGACGAGGCCGGTTACGAGGACGAGGAAGAACCCGAAGAGGAAGAACCCGAAGAGGACGAGGAAGAACAGCGCCCGGCACGCCGGTCCCGCGCGGCGGCGGGCCGTGGACGAGGGAGGAGCCGATGACCACAGCAGTGCAACCGGCCGGGGGTGGCGGCGGACTCGACCGCCCGAGCTCGAGCAGTCTCGCCGACGTGATCGACACGATCCTGGACAAGGGACTCGTCATCGACGCCTACGTCCGGGTCTCCCTGGTGGGGATCGAGCTGCTGACCGTCGACGCCCGCGTGGTGGTGGCCAGCGTGGACACCTACCTGCGGTTCGCCGAGGCGGTGAACCGGCTGGACATCTCCGGTACCGAGCAGAAGGGCCTGCCCGACCTGGTCGAGGGTGTGGCCAGTGGCGGCTCGAAGGCCAAGACGAAGGGAGCCATCGAGGCGGCGGGCGACAAGTTGCGGGACCTGCTGGGCGAGGACGAGGAGCCCGAGCAGGCCGGGCGGCGCCGGAAGGGGAACTGACATGGCCGAAGACAGCGACGGCAAGGCGGTGTACGTCTACGGCATCGTGCCCGCGGACGTGGAAACCGATCCGGAGGCGAAGGGCGTCGGCGATCCGCCGGCCCCGGTCAAGACGGTGCGGCACGAGAAGATCGCCGCGCTGGTCAGCCCGGTCAGCACCGGGGATCCGCTGGGCAGGCCCGAAGACCTGACCGCGCACGCCTCGCTCCTCGACGCCGCGGCGGCCGAGGTGCCGGTGCTGCCGCTGCGGTTCGGCGCCGTCGTCACCGACGAGGACGCGGTGGTGGACGAGCTGCTGGCGCCCTACCACGAGGACTTCGAGTCCGCGCTCGAAGAGCTGGAGGGCAAGGCCCAGTACGTGCTCAAGGCGCGTTACGTCGAGGAGGCGATCCTGCGCGAGGTGCTGGAGGGCGACGCCGAACTGTCCCGGCTGCGCGAAGCCATCCGGGGCAAGCCCGAGGACGCCACCCGCAACGAGCGGATCGCCCTCGGGGAGCGGATCACCCAGGCCATCGCCGCCCGGCGCGAGGAGGACACCCAGCGCGCGGTGGCGGCACTGGAGCCGCTCGACGTGCGGATCAACCTCCGCGAACCGACGCACGACCAGGACGCGGTGCACCTGGCGTGCCTGGCCGAAACGGCGAAGCAGGCCGACCTCGAGGACGCGGCCGGGCGCCTCGCGCAGGAGTGGGAAGGGCGGGCCCACGTGCGGCTCCTCGGACCGCTGGCGGCCTACGACTTCGTCGTCACCCGGCGGCCGGGGGAGTAGCGCATGGGGCTGCTCACCACGATCGTCACCCTGCCGCTGGCGCCGCTGCGCGGCGTGATCAGCCTCGCCGAGGTGATCAAGCGGCGGGTCGACGAGGAACTCGCCGATCCGGCCGCCGTCCGGCGCCAGCTCGAGGCGGCCGAAGAGGCCCGCGAGGCCGGTGAGATCTCGGCCGAGGAGGAGACCGAGATCCAGCAGCACGTGCTGCAGCGGCTCGGAGCGAACGAGAAGGAGAGGTGATGGCGCGATGGCCGGGGAGGACGGACGAGGGCTGACCGCGTCCGAGGCCGCGTCCAAGGCACTCGGGCACGCGGGCGAACTGATCACGAGCGACCCGGTGGCGGTCACCTCGGTCGAACCGGTCGAGGACGGGTGGCTGATCGAGGTCGAGGTGCTCGAGGAACGCCGCATCCCCTCGTCCGCCGACATGCTCGCCATCTACGAGCTGGAACTCGACCTCGGCGGCGACCTGCTCGCCTACCGCCGCACGAAGCGGTACGTGCGCGGGCAGGCCGGCACCGGAAGCGAGGTGGGCTGACCATGGCGCAGCGGCAGCCCGTGACCAGCACCGGGAACCAGACGCCCGCACTCGGCGGCGGCAACCACCAGACCGCCAACCTCGGCGACATCCTGGAGCGGGTCCTGGACAAGGGGGTCGTCATCGCCGGCGACATCCAGGTCAACCTCCTCGACATCGAGCTGCTCACCATCAAGCTGCGGCTCGTGGTCGCCTCGCTGGAGACCGCCAAGGCGGTCGGCATCAACTGGTGGGAAAGCGATCCGTGGCTGTCCGGGGACACCTCCCGGCTGGAGAACGAGAACCGCGAGCTGAAGGCGCGGCTGGCCGAGCTGGAGGGGGACCGGCACGAGATCGAGGACGGCCGAAGTGACTGAGGGAACCGGGATCTGGCTCTACGCGGTGACGCGGCAGCTCGCCCCCGGGGTGCTCGACGCGCTGCGGGGCGTGGCCGGTGAAGAGGTCCGGGTGGTGCGCGACGCGGGCCTGTCCGCCGTCGTCGGGGACGTGCCGATGGAGACCTTCGGCGAGGAACCGTTGCACCGCAACTTCGAGGACCTCGACTGGCTGGGCGGCGTGGCGCGCGCCCACGACGCCGTGATCAGCGCGGTGGTCGCGGCCGGGCCGGCCGTGCCGATCCGCCTGGCCACCGTCTACCACGACGAGGACCGGGTGCGCCGGGTCCTCGAGCACCGCCGGCCGGACTTCGAACGCGCGCTGGACTTCGTGACGGGACGAACGGAGTGGGGCGTCAAGGCCTTCCTGCAGGACCCCGGACCCGGGGAGGAGGGCGGCGACGCCGGGAACGCTCCGTCCCGACGAGGGGCCGGGACGGCCTACCTGGCCCGCAGAAAAGCCGCGCTGTCCGCGCGGGAAACCACCCAGCAGCGGGGCCGCGACCAGGCGGTGGACGTCTACAACAGACTGCTGGAGTTCGCCGTCGCCGCGCGGACCCACCCGCCGCAGAGCAAGGAACTGAGCGGCCACAGTGGACAGATGATGCTCAACGCCGCCTACCTGGTCGACGAGGACGCCGCGCGGGGTTTCGCCGCGGCGGTGGCCGCGTGCGACGACGAGCACCCGGCGCTGCACCTCCAGCTCACCGGGCCGTGGCCACCGTATTCGTTCGCGTCAGTGGAGGAGTCATGAACCAGCAGGGTCCCGCGAGGGTCACCGGGCGCCGGATCCCGGCGCGGACGGTGCAACAGCAGGCTCCCGCGAGGGGCACCGCGCGGCGGGTACCGGCGCGGACGGTCGAACAGCACGCTCCCGCGAGGGTCACCGGCCGCCGGGCTCCGGCGAGGACGACCGGAGAGCAGGTTCCCGCGCCGGTCGCCGACCAGCCGATCGCCCTGGTCGACCTGCTCGACCGGGTCCTGGCCGGCGGGGTCGTCGTGACCGGGGAGATCACCCTGTCCATCGCCGACGTCGACCTCGTGCACATCTCGCTGCGCACCCTGTTGTCGTCGGTCAGCGCGCTCCGGGCCGGCGATGAGTGAGCCCGGCGGGCGGCGGATCAACGCCGACCCGGACAACACCGAACGCAGCCTCGTGACGCTGGTGCTCACCGTGGTCGAGTTGCTGCGGCAACTCATGGAGAAGCAGGCGCTGCGCAGGGTGGACAGCGACGACCTGACCGACGACCAGGTCGAGGCGATCGGGCTGACCCTGATGCGGCTGGAGGAGCGGATGGCGGAACTGTGCGACCACTTCGGTCTCGAGCCCGCCGATCTGAACATCGATCTCGGCCCGCTGGGCCCGCTCCTGCCCGAACGGTGAGGAATTCGCGTTTCCGCGGTGTCGTGCGGGGAATCCTGGTGCATCGCCGGAAAATGGAGTTGCGATGACAATCACCGGAATCATCAGTGCACTCGTCGTCGGCCTCGTCATCGGTGTGCTCGGCCGCCTGCTCGCGCCCGGGAAGCAGCGCATCCCGATGTGGCTGACCATCGTGATCGGTATCGTCGCCGCGTTCGTGGGCACCGCGATCGCCCGGGGCGCCGGTTACGCCGACACCAACGGGATCGACTGGCTCGAGCTCCTGACCCAGGTCGTCCTCGCCGCGCTCGGGGTCTCCGCCGCTTCCGCCCTGTTCGGCAAGCGGCGCAAGCTGATGCACTGACCCCCTCCCCGCCCGGCCCGGTCCAGGTTCCGCTGGGCCGGGCCGGGTTCTTCGTGCGGGGCCGTCAGTCCGCGGCCCGCGCTACAGGCAGGAGTAGACCGCCTCGACGAACGCTCTCGCGTTGGGTGCGCCGAGCAGGCCCGGCTCCATCCGGTTCATCACGTAGGCGAACGTCAGGCGCCGGTCGAGGTCGTTGACCACCACGGAGCCCCCGAATCCGCTCCACCAGCAGATCCGGCCCTCCGGCAGCGGCAGCGGGCCGTCCAGCGCGTAGCCGAGTCCGAACCGGACACGGGTGCCGAGCACGCGGTCCACCCCGTCGCTCTGCACCTCGAAGATCCGGTCCACTGTGGAAATCGCGCCGTGCGAGACGAGCGACTGCAGCGAAGCGACCGACCGCGCGTTGCCCTGCCCGTTCAACCCGCCCAGCTCGGCGGTGAGGAACGGCCGAGTGGTGGCCACCGCGGGCGGGATGACCGGGTTGGTCAACGTCCGGATCGCGATCGGATCCAGCGCGGAACGGTCCACACCGGACGATGCCGCGGGAACCAACGTCGCGATCCGGTCGAAAGCGCTCTCCGGCGTGCCGAGCCAGTAGTCCGCGCCCGGGAACTCCTCCCGCAGCACCGTGCCCAGCGATCGCCCGGTGATCCGGCGGACGATCTCGCCCACCAGGTGCCCGTGGCACACCGCCTGGTACCCGGACCCCCCGCCCGGCGTCCACCACGGCTCCTGCGCGGCGAGCAGCGCGGCGGCGCGCTCGGCGTCGTAGAGATCCTCCAGCGTCACGGTTTCCCGCCACCCGCACACCCCGGAGGTGTGACCCAGCACGTGCCGCACGAGCACGTCCCGCTTGCCGGCCGCGGCGAACTCCGGCCAGTAGCGGGACACCGGCGCGTCCGGGTCCAGCTCGCCCCGGCCGGCGAGCACGAGCGCGACCAGCGCCACCATCGTCTTGGTCAGCGAGTAGGTGTTCACCAGGGTGTCCCCGCGCCAGGGCGCCGACGGGGACGCGGCGCCGCCCCACAGGTCCACCGCCACGTCCCCGTCCTGGATGACGCACACCGACGCGCCGACCTCGTCGCCGTCGCGCAGCCGCCGCTCCAGCAGCTCACCCACGCGGGCGAACCGAGCCGCGCACGCGCCGGACACGCTCACCGCGCGGCCGCCAGTGCCCGCTTGCGGCCCGCTTCGATCTCCTTGTGCAGGTCGCGCACGTACCGCGCGAAGTCGACCTGGATCGTGTGCCGCGGCGCCTGGTAGTACTGGCCCAGGTGCCTGGCCTCGTCCCGCGCGATCGCCTCCCGCATCTCCGCCACGCCCGGCAGGGCGTAGTCACCGGTCAGGTGCGCGGCGACGAGCTTGCTCTGCTGTTCGGCGAGGTTGACGATCGTGGGAGAGGCCTGCGCCAGTCCCGCGTAGTACAGGTTGCCGATCCCGGGCCGGATGATCCGTTTGAACAGCGGCATCCGGTGCTCGGCGTCCGGGAGCAACGCGGGATCGTCGAAGAACGGGAACGACATCCGGTACCCGGTCGCGCACACGATCACGTCGGCCTCGATCCGCGTGCCGTCCACGCACACCACGGCGTCCCCGTCCAGCCGCGCGATCTCGGGGACGCAGGTGAGGTCGCCGGAGCCGGCCTTGGCGAGGAAGTCGATGCTCACCGACGGGTGCGCGGACAGCGGCTCGTGGTCCGGTTTCGGCAGCCCGTAGTCCTCCATGTTGCCGAGGATCTTCTTGATCGCCCGGCGGGACAGGGCCAGGCCGAGCTTCTTCGGCATCCACGGCGGCATCATCATCTTGTCCGCCGGCTTGCCGCCGCGGTACTTCGACAGCACCCACACGCCGCGGCGCGCGGAAACCCAGACGTGCCGGGCGATCGAGCGGTGCGACAGCTCGGAGGCGATGTCCAGCGCCGAGTTCCCCATGCCCACGACGACGATCCGCTTGCCGCGCATGTCGACCGGGTCGAACGGGCTGCGGTAGGAGTGGCTGTGCAGGAGGGGCCCGTCGAACTCGCTGGGGTAGTCGGGCAGGTAGGGGTTCCAGTGGTGGCCGTTGGCGACGACGAGCGCGTCGTAGCCGCGCTTCTCGCCCGTGCCGAGGGTGACCGACCACGTGCCGTCCGGCTGCCGGGCGGCGTGTTCGACCGCGGTGTTGAAGGTGATCTTCTCGCGCAGCCCGAAGTGGTCGACGTAGTCGCGGAAGTACTGGTGGATCAGCGAGTGGTGCGGGAAGTGCGGCCAGTCCTCGCCGGCCGGGAAGTCCTCGAACTGCAGCCGCGTGGTGGAGGTGTCGATGTGCAGCGACTCGTAGCAGGCGGAGCGGCCGTTGGGGTTGCCGTAGTACCAGTTGCCGCCCACGTCGTCGGACATCTCGAAGCAGTCGAAGGGGATGCCGTGGTCGGCGAGCCGCTTCGCCGTGGTGAAGCCGGAGCACCCGGCGCCGATGACGCAGACGGTCGGGAGTGAACTCACGCGCGCCTCCTCGCGAACGATCGGGTGCCGCTCACTGTCGCACGTTCACTGACGCAGTGTCCAGTGAGTAGTCTGAGCGTCATGACCCTGCGCGAGCTGCAGAAGCAGCAGACCCGCCGCAGCCTGCTGGACTGCGCCAAGAACCTCTTCGTGGAGCGCGGGTACGCGGCCGTCACGATCGACGACATCGTGTCCGCGGTCGGGTGCAGCCGCGCCACGTTCTACCTGCACTTCTCCGGCAAGCCGGAAATCCTGCAGAAGATCGGCGCGGAGACGATGGCGCGGCGGGCGGTGACGGTGTACGCGGACCTCGACGCGGTGCTGGAGACCGGTTCGCGTGCCGAGTTCGCCGGCTGGATGCGGCGCGCGGTGGCCTGGTTCGAGGAGAACCAGGCGATCCTGCCGGCGTGGGACGAGGCGGTCGCCCTCGAACCGGAGTTCAAGGCGATCGCGAAACGGGCGGTCGACGAGCTGCCCGCGGCGATGCCCCGCTACCTGGCCCGGTGGGGCGCGCGGCGCCGGGACGAGGCGCACCTGCGGATCGAGCTGCTGGTCAGTCAGCTCGAGCGGTTCTTCACCCGGTGGGCGGTGCAGGGCACGATCGACTCCTCCGCGGACGCGGCCGCGGAGGTGCTGGCCGACATCTGGTTCCCGGCGCTGCTGCCCCCGGAGTCTCGAGAGCTATCGATTGACTTTCGATAGATTGCTGCTGATACTCGATGCATGGTGACCGGTCATCGCGTGGTGCTCCCGCTGCGGCTCTTCCTCGTCCTGCTCTTCGGGGTGCTCGTGGTGTTCCAGGTCCTGTCGCTGCCCGGGCAGTTCGCCCACATGGCACGCGAAAACCCGGACCTGGCGCACCTGCGGTGGCCGGCGACGGCGGTCACGGTGTTCTGGCTGCTGTGCGTGCAGGTGGTGATCGTCGCGATCTGGCGGCTGCTGACGCTCGTCAAGAGGGATCGCATCTTCAGCGAGGCATCGCTGGTGTGGGTGGACGTGATCGTGGGGGCGATCGCCGCCGCGTGGCTGGCGCTGGCCGGCGTGTTCCTGTTCGTCGGGTTCAGCGCGCACGACCCCGGGCTGCCGCTGGTGTTGTTCCTGCTGCTGATCGGGGTCACCGTGCTGGGGCTGCTGATGCTGGTGATGCGGGCGCTGCTGCGGCAGGCCACGACGCTGCGGACCGACATGGACGCGGTGATCTGATGGCGATCGTCGTGCGCCTCGACGTCGAGCTCGCCAAGCGCAAGATGAGCGTCGGCGAGTTCGCCGAGAAGGTCGGCCTGACACCCGCCAACGTCGCGGTGCTGAAGAACGGGCGCGCGAAGGCCGTGCGGTTCAGCACGCTCGAAGCGATGTGCCGAGTGCTCGGCTGTCAGCCCGGGGACCTGCTGGAGTGGGTCGAGGACTAGGGAGTGTCCCTCGCATCAGTGGTGGCCGCCGGCAACCCGCCCGGGTGGTGACAACCCTCGACGGCTGACCTCGCCTCCACAGTGGACCCGGCTGCCCGGCGGTCCTGTCGCGGATCAGGACCGCGCCCCGGCGTGGGTGTCCAAAGCCTGACCACGTTCGTCGTGCGGGCCCGGCCGGACCGTCATCCCCGTCATGACCCGGGCCCGCGGCGAAACCGTCCAGCGACATCAGGAAATGCCAGTTGACCTGGAGTTCGCTCCAGCACCTAGCGTCGCCGCCATGACCACCGAACAGCACAAAATCGGCTCCGGATTCGGCGCGACCACCACCGTGGCCGAGGTCCTGCGGGGCATCGACCTGTCCGGCAAGCTCGCGATCGTCACCGGCGGCTACTCGGGCCTCGGCCTGCAGACCACCCGCGCACTGGCCGCCGCGGGTGCGCACGTCGTCGTCCCGGCACGACGGCCGGACGTCGCCCAGCAGGCGCTCGCCCGCCTCGCCGAGGTCGGCGAACTGGACCTCGGCGACCTGGACAGCGTGCGCGGCTTCGCCGAGCGGTTCCTCGGCTCGGGCCGTCGCATCGACATCTTCATCGGCAGCGCGGCGATCATGGCCTGCCCGGAAACCCGCGTCGGACCCGGGTGGGAGGCGCAGTTCGCGACCAACCACCTCGGCCACTTCGCCCTGGTGAAGCGCTGTGGCCGGCGATGGCGCCCGGCGCGCGGGTCGTGGCGGTGTCCTCGCGCGGGCACCACTTCTCCGGCATCCGCTGGGACGACCTCGCCTTCGAGCGCGGCTACGACAAGTGGGCGGCCTACGGCCAGTCCAAGACCGCGAACGCGTTGTTCGCGCTGCACCTCGACAAGCTCGGCGAGCCGTCGGGCGTGCGGGCGTTCTCGGTGCACCCGGGCAGCATCCTGACGCCGTTGCAGCGCCACGTGCCGCTCGAGGAGAAGATCGCGAACGGCTGGGTCGACGAGAACGGCGAGCCGGTCGCGGACTGGTTCAAGACCCCGGAACAGGGCGCCGCGACGCAGGTCTGGGCCGCGACCTGCCCGCAGCTCGCCGGGATGGGCGGGGTGTACTGCGAGGACTGCGACATCGCCGAACCGGCCCCGGACGAGGACCTGGCCTGGCCGGGCAACCGCCCGCCGGTGCGCCTCGGCGTCCGGGACTGGGCGGCCGACCCGGCGCAGGCCGAGCGCCTCTGGGCGCTGTCGGCGGACCTGACGGGCGTGAACGCGTTCGCGTGAGTCCGAAGTGGATCCCGGCCGCCCCGTCGCGCGGCCGGGATCCGGCCCGGATCAGGAGAGGTGGTGCACCTCCTGCAGTCCGTACACCTCCGTCGGGATGCCCTCGTAGCGCGCCTTCAGCTGCAGCGCCAGGTACAGCGAGTAGTGCCGCGACTGGTGCAGGTTCCCGCCGTGGAACCACAACCCGGGTTGCTGGGTGGGCTTCCACATGTTGCGCTGCTCGCCCTCCCACGGCCCGGGGTCCTTCGTCGTCGCCGAGCCCAGACCCCAGCACTTGCCGACGCGGTCGGCCATCTCCTGGCCGGCGATGTCGGCGACCCAGCCGTTCATCGACCCGTACCCCGTCGCGTACACCACGAGATCGGCCTTGAGCTCGGTGCCGTCGGCGAGCACCACGGCGTCACGCGTCAGGTGGTCGACCTGGCCCTGCACGAGCTTGATCTTGCCGTCCGCGACCAGTTCCGAGGCGCCCACGTCGATGTAGTAGCCCGAGCCGCGGCGCAGGTACTTCATGAACAGCCCGGACTCGTCGTCGCCCCAGTCGTGCTGGAAGCCGGCCTTCTCCAGCCGCGCGTAGAAGTCCGCGTCCCGCTCCTTGATCTTCTGGTACACCGGGATCTGGAACTGGTGCATGATCCGGTACGGCAGCGAGGCGAACACCATGTCGGCCTTCTCGGTCGTCATCCCGGCCGCCACCGCGCGCTCGGAGTACAGGTCGCCGAGCCCGAACTCCATCAGCGAGTCCGACTTCACCACGTGGGTGGAGGACCGCTGCACCATCGTCACGTCCGCGTCGTGTTCCCACAGCGCGCCGCAGATGTCGTGCGCGGAGTTGTTCGACCCGATCACCACGACCTTCTTGCCGGCGTAGGCGTCCGGACCCGCGTGTTGCGAAGAGTGGTGCTGTTCGCCCTCGAAAACATCCATCCCGGGGAACGAGGGGATGTTCGGCTTCCCCGACATGCCGGTGGCGAACACGAGCTGTTTCGGTTTCAGGACCACGGTTTCCCCGTCCCGGTCGACGGTGACCGTCCACTCGCCGGTCTCCTCGTCGTAGGACGCCGACTTCGCCTCCGACCGCGTCCAGTACGGCACCTCCATCACGCGGGTGTACATCTCCAGCCAGTCCGCGATCTTGTCCTTCGGCGCGAACACCGGCCAGTTGTCCGGGAAGGGCAGGTAGGGCAGGTGGTCGTACCAGACCGGGTCGTGCAGGCACAGGCTCGTGTACCGGCTGCGCCACTGGTCGCCGGGCCGGTCGTGGCGGTCCAGGACCAGCGACGGCACGCCGAGCTGCCGCAGCCGCGCGCCGAGGGCGATGCCGCCCTGGCCGCCACCGATGACCACGACGTAGGGCTGCCGCTCGTAACCGAGTTCCTTGGCTTCCAGTTCGCGCTCCTGGGCCCACGACAGGCGTCCTTCGAGGGCGCCGTGCCGGACACCCTTCGGACGGCGTTCGCGCTGCGGCTCCTCGAACCCCTTCAGCTCGCGCAGGCTGGTGAGCAGCGTCCAGGCGCCCTCGTCGGTCAGCCGGAGGTGGCCCTTGCCTCGCCCGGTGGCGGTCTCGAACTCCAGCCACGCCTCGGTGACACCGTCGGCCTCGGTGGGCGGTTCGGTGGTGCGGAAGCCGGACGGGTCGGTGCCGTCGAGGCAGGCGGACAGCATGTCGGCCACGCCCTCGCGGCCCTCGACGGTCTTGATGTTCCAGGTGAACGCCACCAGGTCGCGCCAGAAACTGTCGACCGCGAACATGCCGGCCGCCGCCGCGACGTCCCGTGCCGCCAGCGCCGCCTCGAACTCGCGCAGCCAGGCGTCGACGCGGGCCTGCGGGGACCGCGACGGTGCCTCCCGGTCGATGGTCTGTGTCATCGCCACTCCTCGTCCTCGCCGTTGGGGATGTAACACCGATCACAGCCCGTCCGGACGCGGCGGGCAACGGTTGCAGCGGATTGCACGTCTTGGCGACGGCCGCGGCGGGCACCTATGCTCGGTCGTCGACGCAGTGGTGCGGAGGTGGAGTGTGAGCGTGCCCGGCGCAGTCCCGCCTGGGTGCAGCCTGCCCGCCTACGCCCGTGACCTGGTCCGCATGCACGACGCCGTCATCGCGGGCGGTCGGCCACCGCTGCGGCCGCGGGACGTCGTGTCCCGGTCCTGGTCCCGTGTGCTCGGGCTGGGGTTGAAGGCGGACGGGCTCAACGCGCGCGACTGGCTCGGCGAGGACGAGCTGGCGCGGCGCCGGGAGGCCTCGCCGCTGCGCGACGCGGTCGGCGACCTCCGGCAGGTGCTCGGCGGGATGTCGCACGTGCTGCTGGTGGTCACCGACGCCGACGGCGTCATCCTCTGGCGCGAGGGCACGCCGGCGGTGCGCCGCCGCGCCGACGACCTCGGGTTCTTCGAGGGCGCGGAGTGGACGGAAGAGCGGGTCGGCACGAACGCGATCGGCACCGCGATCGCCGAGGCCGCCCCCGTCGAACTGCTCGCCGGCGAGCACTTCGAGCAGGACCAGCACCCCTGGTACTGCACGGCGTCGCCGGTGCACGACCCGCGCACCGGCGAGCTGCTCGGCGTGATCGACGTGAGCGGTCCCGCCCTGACGCTGCACCCGGCGATCGGGGCGCTCGTCGAGACCGGGCGCAGGTTCGCCGAGGCGCAGATCTGGCGCTGGCACCAGCACCGCCTGGACCGGTTGCGCCAGGTGGGTGAACCGCTGCTCGCCGCCGGTCCCGCCATCGTGGTCGACGACCACGGCTGGGTGGCCGCCAGCGCGGGCGTCTCGGTGGGCGACCGGATCGCGGTTCCCGCCGGCGGCGAGCCGATCGCGGTGCCCGGGCTGGGCGCGTGCCTGCCCGAGCGGCTGGGCGAGGGCTGGCTGATCCGCCCGGCCGGGCCCGGCCGCCGCGTCACGCTGGACCTCGACCTGTCCGGGACCCCGCTGCTGACGCTGCAGGGCGGCGACACCGGCTGGCGGCGGCCGCTGACGCGCCGGCACGCCGAGATCCTCGTGCTGCTGCACCGGGCGGGCCCCGCCGGCCTCTCGGCGGAGCGCCTGAGCCGCGCCCTGTACGGCGACGCCGAGCACCTGGTGACGGTACGGGCCGAGGTGTCCCGCCTGCGGCGCCTGCTGGGCGCCCTGGTCGACACGAGGCCCTACCGCCTGGCCGACGGCGTGACGATGACGGTGCGCGAGAACTAGCCGCTCGACGATCGCCGACGGCCGGTCACCATGTCCGGTGTCCTCCTCCGGTGCGTCCCGTTCGTCGGACGGGGGACGGCGTCTTCTCGCAGGGAGGCAGACATGCGGACAGTCACATCGGCGGACGGGACCACCATCGCCTACTCGCGGCAGGGCAGCGGGCCGGTGATCGTGTTCCTCGGCGGCGCGTTCAACGACCGGACGGCGTGCGCACCGGTCGCGGACGCGTTGCGGGACTCCTACACGGTCGTCTGCGTCGACCGGCGCGGGCGGGGGGACAGCGGGGACGTCATCGCGCCGCGGGAGGTCGCGCGGTACGAAATCCGGCGCGAGGTCGAGGACCTGGACGCGGTGATCGCGGCCGAGGGCGGGTCGGCGGCGGTGTTCGGGTTCTCCTCGGGCGGCATCCTGGCGCTGCACGCCGCGGTGGCCGGTTCGGCGATCGGCGCGCTCGCGCTGTACGAGCCGCCGTTCGCGCTCGGCGGGCTCGCGGGATCGGCCCGGGATCTGACCGGGAAGCTCGCGGAGCTGGTCGCCGCCGGGCGGCGTGGTGATGCCGTCGCGACGATGCAGATCGAGGGCATCGGACTGCCGCCCGCCGCGGTCGACGACATCCGCCGCTCCCCGATGTGGCCCCAGCTGGAGGCGGTCGCGCAGACGGTGGTCTACGACGCCGCCCTCACCGCGGCACCCAACCTGCCCACGGAGGCCATGCGCGCCCTCGAGGTGGACACGCTCGTCCTGGCGGGCGCGGAAACCTGGCCCGGCCTGCGGAGCGCCGCATCGGCCCTGCCGGACCACCTGCCCCGCGCCCGGTACGCCGAGATCCCCGGCGGCGCCGGACACGGCATCCCAGCGGAGGCGACGGCCCGCGCCGTCGACGAGTTCCTGCGCGGAAAATGAGTGAGCCTGTGGCGGGCGCGGCGGTCGAGTTCCTGACCGGCTTCGCCGACGTTGGGCGCGCACTCGAACTGGGCACCGGCACCTGGCGGATCGCGCTACCCCTCACCCGGCGAGGTGCACGGAATCGACCTCTCCCGTGCGATGGTCGCCCGCCTGCGCGCCAAACCGGGCGGCGACGCCACCCCCATATTTCTCCGTCGCCTACCTGGTCGGGGTCCCCGCGCTGCGGCAGCTCCCGCGCGGCCAGGACGTCGTGCCGTTCCGGGTGGGCTTATGACGTCTACGATGCCGCGCCACCCAGGCGATGAGTTCCAATTACGTCGACGTGGTCGACCGGCCCGCCGAGCGCGCTCGCCGGGCTTCGCCTGCGCGAGCGCTGGTCGAGCTGGACCCGGGAGCCTTTCACCGGCGAGAGCGAGAAGCACGTCTCGGTCTGGGAGAAGCCCTGAGTCACTCGCCGCGCATCTGGCGGCGGATCTCCTCCAGTTTGTCCTTCGCGGCGCGGTCGCGGTCCGCCAGCTTCTCCTCGAACGAGGCGGCCTCCGGCGTCTCGCTCGCCAGCTCGGTCGAACCGAGCGACGTCGCGTAGCGGTTTTCGATGCGGTCGCGCACGAAGTCGAAGTTCGGCACACCCGAGTCGGTGTAGTCGCCCTCGGGCGGGGTCGTCTCGGACATCTGGGTCCCCTCTCGTCGGTCCCCACCATTGTGCGCTCAGGACACGGGTTTCGAGGTCGGCCGCCGGAAACTGTCGGTGGTCCCGGTTAGTCTCCGCGCATGCTGGATCACCTGGGAGTTCAAGTCGCCGACGTCGAGGCGTCGGCCGCCCTCTACCTGCGCCTGTTCGGGCCGATCGGGATGGCGGAGGCGATGCGCATCCCGGTCGGCGACAGTTCCGTCGTGGGCTTGTCCGGCCCCGACGGCGGCCCCGACTTCTGGCTCAGCCCGGCGCGCGGAGTGGAGACGCGAGAGCTGCACGTCGCCTTCCGCGCGCCGAGCCGGGACGCGGTGGATGCCGTGCACGAGGCCGCCGTCGCCGCGGGGGTCGAGGTGCTGCACGCGCCGCGCGAGTGGCCCGAGTACCACCCGGGCTACTACGCGGGTTCCTCCGCGACCCCGACGGGCACAACGTGGAGGCGGTGCACCACGGCGGATGAGCACACCGTGACGCCCCCGGTCATCCTCTGAAGACGGGTCCGGCGCTTTTCACCCGGCGAGATGTACGCCTGCACCGGGTGGACATCCCCGGTCAGCGGCTGCACGGTGTGACCCCGTCCGGGCCGGGTGGAGCTGGACGCGCGGGGGAGCGCCGTCGAGCTCCTGGCCGGCGATGAGATGCCGGCGGTCACCGAGCACGGACTGGCCCGGCTCGGTCCACGCTCAGGCCGGACCACGCCGATCATCGAGCTGCCGCCCGCATGCGCGACGGCGCGATCGACCCGCCCGGCCGGTGCTTCGCGGGCTCGCCCACACGACGGGCAGGGTGCCGGGGCGTGTTCTGCATGCCGGGGCGCGGCGTCGAACGGCCTGGACCGTCCGCCGGACGGGCGGGTGCTCCGCCACGTCGGCACCTCCACCGGGGACATCACGGCGTGGCGTTACCGCCCGGCGACGGGGGAGGTGGCGCACCCGCGGGTGCCGCGGCACGTGGGGTTGCCGGAGGGACTGACCGTTGACGTGGCGGCTGCGTGTGGGCGGCCAGTTATGACGGCTCGACCGGCTGTTCGGTGAGGGTCTGACCACTGTGGACGTCGCGGCGGCGTGCCCGACGAGCTGCACCTTCGGCGGTGCGGACCTGGACCAGCTTGTCGTGACAAGCGCGCCGGGAGGGCGAAGGCGGGCTGCTGTACCCCGCCGCGCTGGTTCGTCGAGGGCTTCTGACCGCACCCCGCCCGGGCCGCCGCCGGGGGCGGCTGCGTCAGCCCTTGAGGCGACACGGGACGGTCGAGGCGGGCGGTCGCCGGAGTCGGTCGCTTCGCATTGCTGTGCCTGCCCCGCACGTGCGTGGCCACCTCACTGGCGTGGCCACCCCGCCGGAGGGCGGCTGGGCTGGGGTGGCCGCCCGCCGGAGGGCGGCTGGGCCGCCGGATGTGGCTGCGCCGCTGCGCCTACCCGGCCCCCGCTTGTGTACCCGCTCGCGGCTTACCCGGGCGAGCCGTGGGTCGAGCACTTCGAATTCGAATGGCCGGCCCCGCTGTTCGACGAGTACCTGGAGATCTCCGGCGGGCGCATGCACCTGTCCGCGCGGCCGGGACTGGGCGTGACGATCAGCGAGCAGGCGCGGGAGTGGACGGTCGCCTCGGGCGAGGTGCGGGCCTAGCGCGCCAGTTCGGTGTCCCAGGCGGTCACCGTGATCGTGCCGGTGGTGCCGAGGTCTGTCTCCACCGGCAGCGCACGCGGGGTCTCGCCGGGCGCCGAGGCGACGCTGATGGCGGAGCCGGTGGTGAGGTCGCCGGACGTCACGGTTGCCGACGACGCCACCACGGCGACCAGGGACCGGCCCGGTCGCAGGTCGAAGGTCTTCGGCCCGGGGTCGATGCCCATGTAGGACGTGCCGTTCTCGACGCGCACGTCCGTCACCTGGTTGCGGCCGTCGAGGACGTGGACGTCCGGGTAGCCGGCGACCCGCCGCGGGCGGTCGCCGCAGTTGACCACCGTGAGCACGAACCCGCGGTGCCCCAGCGCGGCGTCGACGATCCCGGCCTCGTACCGCACGCCGGCAGCGCAGTCGCTCGCCGACGGTACGGGTTCCGGTGCCACGGTAAGCGGCTCCGGAGGCGGTACGGGCACCGGCCCGGGCGCTGAACACCCGGCGAGACACAGCAGCACGGCCGCGAGCGCGACCCGGATTCCCCCATCAGCGGCGAGGCTACCGGAACCGGGCGAGACGGTGGCCGCACAGGCGGTCGGTCTGGTCGTGCGAGGTCTCTGCCTGCTGTTCCTGAACGTGCTGTCCGTGCCGACTAGGGGCTGCCTGCGCTGGCGCCGGGGAACCGGTCTGGTGAGCGGCGGCCTACGACGTCCGGGTCGTGCGGGGTGTCGAGGCCGGGCCGACTGTGATCACCGGGCCGGTCCACTGCGTGGACAGGGTGGACGGGCTGCCGAGCGGCGGCCGGGGGTGCGGCTCCAGCGCACGCTGCCGGGCCACCTCGTCGCTGTCGCCGTCGTTGCTCGGCCTGGTCGTGCGGGCAACGGCGCGGCTCGGGGTGGTGCGGGCGAGCGTTCCCGGCGGGGTGGCCGTGGTGGTCTCCGTGACGGGCGCGGCGGGAGCGGTGGCCGAGGTCAGCGCCTCCGCCGGGACCACTGGGGCGGGAGCAGGAGCGGGAGCGGGTGGTGCGGTGGCCGTGGACGTGAGCGAAACCGCCACGACCGCGGCCGCGCCGGTCGCGAGGGTGAGCACCGCGAGCGCGGGCCGCGACCAGGATCTGGATGTCATCGAACCTCTTCCGGGTGATCGCGCGAAAAGTACCACCCGGTCGCGGGTCAGCCCGTGGACACCAGTTCGGCCAGGCGGGTGAGCGACTCGTCGAGCCGGTTTTCCACGTCCTGGGCCGCCCCGCCGCCGTGGGCGGCCGGCTGGTCGCCGTGGAAGGACAGGTGCAGGGTGGCGTAGCTGGAGCCGCCCTCGGCCGAGGACACCTGCAGCCAGCCGCTGTAGTCGGGGCTGCCGCGGCGGCCCCACTCGAGCCGCATCTGCTCCCGGCTCGCGCCCAGGACGCCCGGCGCCTCGTACTCGCCGGCGGGGTCGTGCACGTCGACGTCGAGGCCCTCCGGCTCGTCCGGGCGGACCGTGATCACCCCGGGCAGCCACTCACCGAGGCGGTGCACGTCGGAGGCCACGGCGAACACCCGCTCGGCCGGGGCGGGCATCGCGCGTTCGCGTTCGAACTCGGTCATGCCCGCGGGCTACCCGTGCCCCGCGGCCTCTACTCACCGCGCCCGCGTGTAGACCCACTGCCCGTCGACGCGGGCGAACTCGCTGTTCTCGTGCACCGACCCGGGGCCGTCGGGCGTGCGGTAGTGCGCCCGGAACTCGACGGTGCCGGTGGTGTGGAACGGGCTCCCGCCCGTCGTGCCCAGCACCTCAAGCCGGATCCAGCGTTGCCGCGGGTCGAGCTGGAGCGCGGGCGGGCGCGTGTCCGGGTGCCAGCTGCGCAGCAGGTAGGCCGAGTCGCCGACCGCGAACGCGCTGAACCGCGATCGCATCAGCCGCTCGGCCGTCGGCGCGGCCGACGATCCGCGGTGCAGCGGCTCGCAGCAGTTGTCGTACGTCTCACCCGACCCGCAGGGACACCTCATGCCGGTGATTCTCCCGCTTGACGCTCACCGGCCGAGCCTGATAACCCTATATCAGTAATGCTGATATAAGGAGCACGATGAGCACAGGCAACGGCCAGGTCCGCACGGAACCCTGGGGCGACACGGTGGCGGTGGAGTTCGACGAGGGCATCGCCTGGGTCACGCTCAACCGGCCGGACAAGCGCAACGCGATGAACCCGGCCCTCAACGACGAGATGGTGCGGGTCCTGGACCACCTGGAGGCCGACGACCGCTGCCGCGTGCTGGTCCTCACCGGCGCCGGCGAGTCGTTCTCCGCGGGCATGGACCTCAAGGAGTACTTCCGCGAGGTCGACGCCACCGGCAGCACGGCGGTGCAGATCAAGGTCCGCCGCGCCAGCGCCGAGTGGCAGTGGAAGCGGCTGGCGAACTGGAGCAAACCGACGGTCGCGATGGTCAACGGCTGGTGCTTCGGCGGCGCGTTCACCCCGCTGGTGGCCTGTGACCTGGCCTTCGCCGACGAGGCGGCGACCTTCGGGTTGTCCGAGGTCAACTGGGGCATCCCGCCGGGCGGCGTGGTCAGCCGGGCACTGGCGGCGACCGTGCCGCAGCGGGACGCGCTGTACCACATCATGACCGGCGAGCCGTTCGACGGCCGTCGCGCGGCGGAGATGCGGCTGGTCAACGAGGCGCTGCCGGCGTCCCGCCTGCGCGAGCGCACCCGCGAGGTCGCGCTGAAACTGGCGTCGATGAACCCGGTGATCCTGCACGCGGCCAAGACCGGGTACAAGATCGCCCAGGAGATGCCGTGGGAGCAGGCCGAGGACTACCTCTACGCCAAACTCGACCAGTCCCAGTTCGCCGACAAGGCGGGGGCCCGCGCCAAGGGGCTCGGCCAGTTCCTCGACCAGAAGGCCTACCGGCCGGGCCTGAGCGCCTTCGACCCGGAGAAGTAGCGGCGGTGCGCAACCTGGGCCTGGGCTCGTGGCCGGTGCGCCGCGCCAGGATGAGCCCGCACGCGATCGCGGTCCGCCACGGCGGGACGGAGCTGACCTACGCGCAGCTGTTCCGCCGGGTGGCCCGGCTGGCGCACGGGCTGCGCGCCGCCGGGGTTCGCCCCGGCGACCGGGTCGCCTACCTCGGGCCGAACCACCCGGCGTACCTGGAGACGCTGTTCGCGTGCGGGCAGGCCGGGGCGGTGTTCGTGCCGCTTGAACTTCCGGCTGACCGTCCCGGAACTCGACTACGCGCTGGCCGATTCCGGGGCCACCGTGCTGATCCACACCCCGGAGTACGGCGACACCGCCGCGCGGCTGTCCGGTGACCGGCTCACCCGGACACCGGTGGGCGCGCTGGAGGGCACGGACGAAGAGCCGCTCGACCTACCCACCGGCCCGGACGACGTGTGCCTGCTGATGTACACCTCCGGCAGCACGGGACGCCCCAAGGCCGCGATGCTCACCCACGGCAACCTGACGTGGAACAGCGTCAACGTCCTGGTGGAGACCGATCTGGCCGGCGACGAGCGGGCCCTGGTCGCCGCGCCGCTGTTCCACGCCGCCGCGCTCGGCATGATCTGCCTGCCCACGCTGCTCAAGGGCGGCACCGTGGTCCTGCACTCGAAGTTCGACCCGGCCGCCGTGCTGTCGGCCATCGAGGCGGAGCGGGTGACGCTGATGTTCGGCGTGCCCGCGATGTACCAGGCGATGGCGGCGCACCCGTCGTGGGAGTCGGTGGACACCTCGAGCGTGCGCACGCTGCTGTGCGGCGGCGCGCCGGTGCCGGCGGAGGTGATCCGCCGGTACCTCGACCGCGGCCTGGTGTTCGTCCAGGGCTACGGGATGACCGAGACCGCGCCGGGCGCGCTGGTCCTGGACCGCGCGCACGCCGCGGACAAGATCGGCTCGGCCGGGGTGCCGTCGTTCTTCACGGACGTGCGGGTGGTCGGTCCCGGCGGCGAACCGGTGCCGGCGGGCGAGAAGGGCGAGATCGTCGTCAGCGGCCCGAACGTGATGAAGGGCTACTGGGGCCGCCCGGACGCGACGGCGGACGTGCTGCGGGACGGCTGGTTCCACTCCGGTGACGTGGCCACTGTGGACGACGACGGGTACTTCCACGTCGTCGACCGGATCAAGGACGTGATCATCTCCGGCGGCGAGAACGTCTACCCGGCCGAGGTGGAGAACGAGCTGTACGGGTTCCCCGGGGTGCGGGCGTGCGCCGTGATCGGTGTGCCGCAAGCGCGGTGGGGCGAGGTGGGCCGCGCGATCGTGGTGCCCGAGCCGGGTGCCCGCGTCACCGAGGACGAGCTCCTCGGCCACCTGCGGACCCGGCTGGCGTCCTACAAGGTGCCCAGGTCGGTGGTGTTCACCGACGACCTGCCCACCACCGGGTCGGGGAAGATCCGCAAGGCGGCCCTGCGCGGCCGGGACGGGTGAGCGGTCAGCGGCGCCGGCCGGAGAGGGCCGCGAGCGTGGTGGTGCCGCGCTCCAGGCCCTCCCGGAAGGTGTCCCACCGCGCCGGTTCGAGGCCGGCGAGCAGTTCGTCCTCCAGCTCCCGCACGGCGGGCGCGCACTTCCTCGCCGGCCTCGGTCAGCGTCGCCGGCAGCACCCGCTTGTTGCCCGCCCGCGGCCGCCGCTCGATCAGCCCGCGCTTCTCCGGCGCGAGCACGATCCAGGAGCGCGCGGATCACCAGCTCCAGCCGTTTGACCAGGTAGAGGGTCAGTGGCCGGCCGGGCTCGGGGTCGCTGCACCGGAGGGGCCCGGCGCGCGAAACCGGTGCGGTTCCGGGGCAGCGGCTAGGGTGGCGAGCATGGACATCCGGACGAGGAACGCGGTGAGCGTCACCGGCAGGCCGGGCGGGCAGCCGGTGATGTTCGCCCACGGTTTCGGGTGCGACCAGTCGATGTGGCGGTCGGTGACGCCGGCCTTCGAAGCGGATTACGCGCTGGTGCTGTTCGACCACGTCGGTGCGGGCAGCTCCGACCTCGGCGCGTGGCATCCCGAGCGCTACGGCTCGCTCGGCGGGTACGCCGACGACGTCCTGCAGATCTGCGACGAGCTGGACCTGCGGGACGTGGTGTTCGTCGGGCACTCGGTCAGCTCGATGATCGGCGCGCTGGCCGTGGCGCGCGAACCGTCGCGCTTCGCCGGCCTGGTGATGGTGTGCCCGTCGCCCTGCTACATCGACGACGACGGCTACACCGGCGGCTTCGCCCGGCCGGACATCGACGAGCTGCTCGACTCGCTGGACAGCAACTACCTCGGCTGGTCGGCGACGATGGCGCCGGTGATCATGGGCAACCCGGACCGGCCCGAGCTCGGCGACGAGCTGACCAACAGCTTCTGCCGCACCGACCCGGAGATCGCCCGCGAGTTCGCGCGGGTCACGTTCCTGTCCGACAACCGCGACGACCTGGCGCGGGTGCCGGTCCCCACCCTCGTCCTGCAGAGCAGGTACGACGCGATCGCGCCGGTGTCGGTGGGCGACTACGTGCACGACCGGCTGCCGGACAGCGACCTGGTGGTCCTCGACGTGCACGGGCACTGCCCGCACCTGAGCGACCCCGACCTGACCCGGTCGGCGATCGCCGCGTTCCTGGCCCGCCGCGGGATCCGGTGATCGAGGGCGGCTCCCCGGTGCTCGCCTGGGACAGCGCGGAGGACCTCTGGGACAACGCTCCCTGCGGCTATCTCGTCGCGAAGCCCGACGGGACCATCCTGCGGGTCAACAAGACCCTGCTGAACTGGCTCGGCTACCCGGCCGGCGAGCTGGTGGGACGCCGGTTCAGCGACCTGCTCACCGCGGGCGGCCGGCTCTACCACGAGACGCACTACGCGCCGTTGCTGCGGATGCAGTCCGAGGTGCGGGAGATCGCACTGGAACTGGTGACCGCGGACGGCGGTCGCCTGCCGGTGCTGGTCAACTCGACGCTGCGCACCGGCCCGGACGGCAGGCCCGGTATCCGGACCTCCGTCTTCGACGCCCGCGCCCGCCGGTCCTACGAGCGGGAGCTGCTGCGGGCGCGCCGGGAGGCCGAACGGGAGCGCGAGCGGCTGGCCCGG
This sequence comes from Amycolatopsis thermophila, assembly GCF_030814215.1. Lineage (NCBI taxonomy): Bacteria > Bacillati > Actinomycetota > Actinomycetes > Pseudonocardiales > Pseudonocardiaceae > Amycolatopsis > Amycolatopsis thermophila. Next base: position 4,622,593 of record NZ_JAUSUT010000001.1, read on the forward strand.
TTGTCGCAGACGCTGCAGGAGACCCTGCTGCCGCCCGGCCTGCCCGAGGTGCCCGGACTGCGTGCCGCCGCCTATTACCACACCGCGGCGGCGGAGCAGCTCGGCGGCGACTTCTACGACCTGTTCCCGGTCAGCGGGAACCGGTGGGCGTTCTTCATCGGCGACGTGTGCGGCAAGGGTGCCGAGGCCGCCGTCCTCACCTCGCTCGCGCGGTACACGCTGCGCGCCGCGGCGGTGCAGGAGTCCGATCCGCGCTCGGTGCTCGCGACGCTCAACGCGGTGCTGCTGCAGTCCTACCGCGCTCGTGAGGGCCGGTTCTGCACCGTCCTGTTCGGACTGATCGAACCGGACGGCGACGGGTTCCGGGTGGATCTCGCCGGTGGTGGCCACCCGCCCGCGCTGCGGGTGGCCACCGACGGCCGGGTGCGCAGGCTGGACACCCCCGGCGGGCAGCTGTGCGGGGTGATCCCCGATGCGGCCTTCACGGCGGTGGCCACCCGGCTCGAGCCGGGGCAGGTGCTGTTCCTCTACACCGACGGGCTGTTCGAGGCGCGCGATGCCCAGGGGGCGCTGGTCGGCGAGGAGCGGCTGGCACGGGCCGCGGCGGGGTTCGCCGGGCTGGACGCGGACGCCGTGGCCGGGCGGGTCGCGCGGCTGGTGGCGGACCTGGAGGAGGGCGTGTCCGACGACACAGCCGCGCTGGTGCTCACCGTGCCCGCCTGAGCGGGTTGCGACGAGCGGGTGGTGACCGTCCGCTGATCAGGTGAACAGTGTTCTACACGGCCGGACGCTTCTGGCCCCCCGGCCGATCGGCGGCTTGCCCGATACTCCTCGCGATCCACTGTGGAGGGTCTGGTACTACTGTCCGATGATCCATTCGGTAAGCGTTTTCGCAGATGGCGGGTGCAGGAACGGCCACGGCCCCAGCGGTTTCCGGGCGCGCGGGGCACGCAAGGTGCTGGGGTGCGAGCGAATTCCCGCGTCGCGCGGCGCCCGCGCAGCTGGTGACCGGGAGTGCGCTCAAGATCACTCCTCCAGCGGTACGTCTCGCCGGAAAGATGACGTTATGTTGGTCGACGGTCTGTCCCCCGCCTAGTCGAGTCGTTGCTCGCCAGACCGTCGGAGTGAGTGTGAACGTCGCGCCTGTGACCCTATTCGACCACGCCAGTAGACAGCTCAGAAATCTCTGCAGGGTGGCAGGTTTTCCGGACGACGACGGCGATCCCGTCGTCGTCCTGCGTGAGCTTCTCGATGCCGCGGGCCGCCGCCCGCTGACCCGGCCCCCGTTGTGGCCCTCGGACGTCGCCGACGACGCGACCCCGGTGGAGTTCTCGCTCGCGCTGGACGAGAGCGGCGACCGCGCGGTGCGGATCCTCGGTGAGCCTATCCCGGAGAACCCCGGTCCCGCAGCAAACATCCACGCCGCGAAGCGCTTTCTCACCCACATGGCGCAGCGCCTGGACCTGACGCTGCACCGGTTCCACGCGGTCGAGGACCTCTTCCTCGCCGAGGAGCCGCAGGGGAAGTTCGCGCTGTGGTTCTCCGTCATCCTGCGTCCCGGGCGCCCGCCCGCGCTCAAGGTGTACTTCAACCCGCTGGTGCGCGGCGTCGACGCCGCACCCGCACTGGTCGCCGAAGCCCTGCGGCGCCTGGGTTTGGACGAGGCCTACGACACGGTGGCGAGCTCCGCGTTGCGCCGCGGCGCGGCGGACCGCTTCTCGTTCTTCGCGCTGGACCTCGACAACGGCCCGCTGTCGCGGGTGAAGCTCTACATCTCCCACGAGTCGGCGGATTCGGCCACGGTCGAGCGCGCCGCGGAGGCCGTCGACGGCGTGAACCCCATGGCACTGCGGGAGTTCCTCACGCTCGCCGGGGGCGGGACCGGGCCGTTCGCGGGCCGGCCGCTGGTGTCGAGCTACTCGTTCGTCGAGGCCGGCGCCGGGCGGCCCGGCAACTACAGCCTCTACCTGCCCATCCGCGACTACGTCCCGGACGACGAGGTGGCGCGGGCCCAGGTGCTGGCCCACTTCGACCGGGCCGGGCTGCCCGCGGCGGAGCTGGACCGCGCGATCGGCGCGGTCACCGGCCGCGCGCTGCGGGACGGGACGGGCCTGATCGCGCACGTCTCCCTGCGTCTCGGCCGCTTCGGGACCGGGACCACGGTATATCTTTCTTCGGAGGCCTACGCCGTGACGGCGCCGCGCGGGCGGATGAGCACCGCCCAGCCGCGCGGCACGGCCACCGCCACGCTCTGACAGGGAGGAAGAGTCGCACATGAAGCCGTTCCCGCCGTACCGGGTCCAGGTTGTCAAGGAGATACCGATCACGACCCGGCAGGAGCGGGAGGAAGCGCTTTCCCGCGCCGGCTACAACATGTTCGACCTGCCGGCGAGCATGGTCACCATCGACCTGCTGACCGACTCCGGCACGGGCGCGGTCTCGGCGGCCCAGGAGGCCGGCGCCGCGGCGGCCGACCGGTCCTACGCGGGCTCGGACTCGTGGTTCCGGTTCCGGGAGGCGCTGGCGGACCTGACGTCGTTCCCACACCTGTTCCCGGTCCACCAGGGCCGCGCGGCGGAGCGGGTGCTGTTCTCCACGGTCCTGAAGCCGGGGCAGATCTCGCTGTCCAACACGCACTTCGACACCACCCGCGCCAACGTGGAGCTGACCGGCGCGGAGGCGCGGGACCTGCCCTGCGCGGAGGCGGCCGACCTGGACAGCCGGGAGCCGTTCAAGGGCAACATCGACCTGGGGGCGCTGGAGGACACGCTGGCGGGCCCGGACGGGCCGCGGGTGGGCCAGGTGCTCATCACCATCACCAACAACGGTGGCGGCGGGCAGCCGGTGTCGATGGCGAACCTCAAGGCCGTGCGCGCGCTGTGCGACCGGTTCCGGGTGCCGTTCTTCCTCGACGCGGCGCGGTTCGCGGAGAACTCGTGGCTGGTGATCCAGCGCGAGCAGGGGTACGCGGACAAGACGCCCAAGCAGGTCGCGCAGGAGACCTTCGCACTGGCCGACGGATTCGTGGCGAGCCTGAAGAAGGACGCGATCTCGCCGATGGGCGCCGCGATCGGCGTCCGGGACACCGAGCTGGCCAAACAGTGCGAGGCGATCCTCATCGCCACCGAGGGGTTCCGGACCTACGGCGGCATGGGCGCGCACGACCTGGAGCGCGTCGCGCAGGGCCTGCGGGAGGTCCTGGACCCCCACTACCTGCGCAACCGGGCCGAGGAGACGGCCCACTTCGCCCGGCTGATCAACGAGGCCGGGGTCGACATCGTCCAGCCCGCGGGCGTGCACGGCCTGTACCTCAACGCCGGCCGCCTCCTCCAGCACCTGCCCCCGCACGGCTTCCCGGGACACGCCCTGGCGTGCGAGCTGTACCTCGCCGGCGGGATCCGGTGCGCCGAGCTGGGGTCGCTGTACCTGGGCACGTTCGACGAGTCGCACAACCTGGTGAGCCCGGCGCCGTTCGAGCTGGTCCGGTTGGCGATTCCGCGCCGGACGTACACGCTGGCGCACCTGGAGTACGTGGCCGACGTGCTCGCCTCGATCGCCAAGAACCCGGAGCGGGTGCCCGAGTACCGGGTGACCTACGCGCCCGAGTTGCTGCGGCACTTCAACCTGAAGCTGCGCCAGGTTCGACGGGGCGTGTAGCTGCTGCTCGGGTTCTTGCCGCTCCGCGGGTCTGCCTTCCGAACCCGATCGCGTAGCGGCTGGCACGGTCTGGGCTCCTGAGCCAGGAAGGGAGCTCTTGGCTGAGCGAGTGTGGAGTGAGAAGGACCTGGTCAGGCGCCCGAACCGGCGCCTGGCCGTTCTTCGTCACGCGGACGAGGTCAGTGGCACCGTCGCGGCCACCTGCCGGCACTACGGCATCCGCCGCACAGTCTTCTATCGGTGGAACTGAAAGACGGTTCGAGTGCCCCGATGCCTTGCCCGGCCAGAACGTCCACCACACGAGAAAGGGCCACCCCGCCCGAAAACGGCGGGGTGGCCCGGAACAGATCAGGCCCGCGTCAGCTCGGGCTCGGCGGGCAGCTTGCTCATCGCGTAGCGAACCAGCCGGATGAGCGCCAGCTTGCTCGACTCCCGCGACCGCGCGTCGAAGAACATCACGGGCACACCGGGGGAGATGGCGAGCGCCTTGCGGATCTCGTCCTCTTCGTACTCGTCCGCGTCGTCGAAGCAGTTGACCGCCACGATGAACGGGATCTTGCGCCGTTCGAAGAAGTCGATCGCCGCGAAGCTGGAGTCCAGCCGTCGCGTGTCGACCAGCACCACGGTTCCGATGGCGCCGAGCGCGAGCTCGTCCCACATGAACCAGAACCGGTCCTGCCCGGGCGTGCCGAACAGGTAGAGCACCGTCTGGGGCGAGATGGTGATGCGGCCGAAGTCCAGCGCGACCGTCGTGGTGGTCTTGCGTTCGACGCCGGTGAGGTCGTCGACACCGGCGCTGGCCTCCGTCATCACCTCCTCGGTGGACAGCGGCACGATCTCGCTCACCGACGCGACCATGGTGGTCTTGCCGGCGCCGAAACCGCCCGCGATCACGATCTTGACCGGCGTCGGGATGACGCCCGCCTCTTCAGAGCCTGTTGAGGCCATCGAGCACCGCCTGGAGTAGTTCGCGATCCGGGGCCTTGGCCGGCTGCGACGGAGAACGGACGATCACGGCGCCCCGTTCGATCAGATCGCTGCACAGCACCTTGACCACGGCGAGGGGGACCTTGACGTACACGGCAATTTCAGCGACCGACAGCGGGCGCTGGCACAACTCGAGGATCGTCAGGTGTTCCGGGGTGAGGCCGATCGGGTCGTGGTTGCCCCGGATGGCCATCACCTGCGTCGCCACGTCGAGCTTGATGTCGACGGACGGGATCCTGCCCCGGGTGATGGCGTACGGCCGGATCAGCGGCCCGGCCGCTTCGTCGTACCACTGGTCGTCCGCCATCAGTTGTGCTCCGGAACGAACCTCGCGGCATCCCGGGGAGCCGACGTCATGTAGTCACCGACGCGCTTGACGAGACGGCTCATCTCGTAGGCGATCATCTCCACGTCGACGGTCTCCTCGGCGAGAATCGCCAGGCACGCGCCCTGACCGGCCGCGCACACGAAGAGGTAGCCCTCCGCCATCTCGATGAGGGTCTGCAGCACCGGGCCGCGCTGGAAGTGCCTGCTGGCGCCCTTGGCGAGGCTCTGCAGGCTGGACGCGATCGCCGACAGCTGGTCCGAGTCGTCCTTCGACAGGTTCGCGGACTTGCCCATGAGCAGCCCGTCGGCCGAGAGCACCACGGCGTGCTGCGCCCCGACGACCCGGTCAACCGTGTCGTCGAGCAGCCAGTTCAGGTCGACCTTGGAATTCTCGTTCTCGTTCATCGATGAGGTTCGACTTCCCTCTCAGTCGGTGGTGGCCCGTGGGTCAACCGGAGCGTCCGCGTCGCGCCCGCGGCGGGTTCCCTTGTGGAACGCCGAGAGCGTGGAGCGGGTCCGTCCGGAGAACTCGTGGTAATCGGTGGCGTCGGACTCCGGGTCGTCGCGGAGCTGGGCGACCAGGTTCTGCTGCGGCTCGCGCTGGGGCAGCGGGGCCTTGGCGCGCTTGGGCCGCGGCGAGGGCGCCGGCGTCGGCGCCGCCTCCGGCTCCACGACGGAGATCGTGCGGACCCCGCTCGTCTCGTTCGCCGTCTCCGGCTCGGGTTCGGCGTGCCTGCCCGCGCGGATCTCCGCGGGGACGCGCCGCACGGGTTCGGGGGAACCGTTGTTGTCGTTTCGTCCCATACCATTCGCCCCGGCCGTGCGGCCGGTCTCCTCCAGCTCGTGCGAGTCGTGCCCGGACGCGCCGGGGAACTCCGAGTCGGCGTTCTCGGCGACCTGGTCCCCGCTGGCGAGCAGCGCCGTGGGGATCAGGATCGTGGCGCGGGTGCCACCGTAGCGCGACGAGTCGAACATGACCTTGAGGCCGAGCCGCGCCGCCAGGCGCGCCACCACGAACAGACCCAGGCTGGAGTCGGCCTTGAGCGCCATCGCGTCGAACTCCGGCGGCTCCGACATCATCCGGTTGGCCCATTCCCGGACGTCGTCCTTCATGCCCAGGCCCTGGTCGGCGACGTCGACGACGACACCGCGCGCGACCAGCGTCGAGGTCATGTGGACCTGCGACCCGGGCGGGGAGAACGTCGTGGCGTTGTCGACCAGCTCGGCGACCAGGTGGATCGTGTCGGCCACCGCGGACCCGATGATCGCGACCTGCGGGACGTTCTCGACCTCGACGCGCGAGTAGTGCTCGGTCTCCGACACCGCGGCGCGCAGCACGTCCATCAGCCACACCGGCTTGCGCCAGCGGCGGCCCGGCTGCTTGCCGCCGAGGATGATCAGGTTCTCGGTGGTGCGGCGGGCGCGGGTGGCCAGGTGGTCGAGCTGGAACAGGCCCTTGAGCTGCTCGGGGTTCTCCTCGCGGCTCTCCATCCGGTCCAGGATCTGCAGCTGGCGGTGCACCAGGCCCTGGTTGCGGTGCGCGATGCCGAGGAACACGTTGTTGACACCGCTGCGGGCCTTGGCCTCGGAGGCGGCGGCCTGGACGGCGGTCAGCTGGGCGATGTTGAACGCCTCGGCCACCTGCCCGATCTCGTCCTTGCCGTGGTCCAGCCGCGGCAGCTCGGCCCCGACGTCGACCGCCTCGCCCTCCTTGAGGCGGCTGACGATGCTGGGCAGGCGCGTGCGGGCCAGCTCCAGCGAGTCGTTGCGCAGGCGCTCCAGGCGCGTCATCAGGGTCCGGTCGACCAGGGTGCGGGACACGCGGACGGCGACCCAGATGGAGGCGACGGCGGCGAGCAGGGCGACCACACTGCCGATGATCACCGTCCACAGGTTGACGTTGCCCTTGTCCAGTGCGGCGCCGGAGGCCAGCTCCGACTGCTCGACGGTCAGGTCGATCAGCTGCGTCGAGACCTGGGTGGTGACGTCCCGCCAGTCGTTCTCCCGCACGTTGAGACCGGCGACGTTCTCACGGAACGGGCCAGGGCCGTGCGAGATGATCACGTTCTCCGCCGCCGCGAGCCGCTGCCACGCGTCGGTGTTGGTCAGCTGCCGGTACCGCTCGCCGGCCTGCGGGGCCATGTAGGAGGCGACCTTGGCCAGCTGGTTGCGGTAGCTGCCGACGAGCTGGGCGAACTGCAGGTGGTCGGCGGGGGAGAACTGGCCGGCCGCGAAGGCGCTGGAGGCCAGCGAGGCCGCGCGCGACATCTGGTCGGAGGCGCGGAAGATGTCCACCGACGTCATCCCGCCCTGCGTGGACTCCGCGTCCGGCACCAGGCGGGCCTGCGAGTCGAACAGGTCGGTCGAGGTGTCCAGCAGCCGGTTGTAGAAGTCGTTGACCTGCTCCTTGGAGATGGTGCGCAGGTTGATCTCGGCTCGGATGACCGGGAGCTGGTCGAGGCTGGACTCCATCTGGTTCATCCGCTGCCCGATCTCGTCGGGCACCAGGCTCTTCACCTCGGCCAGCGCGCTGCGCAGGCTGGTCAGCGACTTGTCGATGGACTGCTGCTGCGCCTGCAGGTCACGCAGGCCGACCTGGGGGCGTTCCAGGTAGACCAGGGACAGCTGGCGTTCCTGCTGGACGGCGCCGAGCGCGGTGACCGCGGGGATCGACACGTCCTGCACGGAGGAGGCCACCGTGCGGACGTAGATCGCGTCGACGAGGAAGTAGCCCGAACCCGCGATCCACATCACCAGCAGCGCGATACTGGGGATCAGGACGGTGCCGGTCAGGCGCTTGCGGATCGACTTGTGGTGGCCTTCGCCAGACTTGTCTTCTGTGTTTTTCACGACGCTCCACGAAATCCTGGGGACCGGGACGAAGACGGCGACGTCACCACAGAGTCGTACTCAACCACCCCTGTCAAGTGCGGGGTGCCGACGACGGCCCCACCGGCGGCTCGGGGGTCGTTCTCACTCTGAGTCACAGTCACCGATCACTCGATAGATGCTCTGGTCGGAGGAGAATCATGTCGCATTCGGTTCCCGCGCGAGCCGCGACCCCCCGGTTACTGTGCGCAAACCACGTTCTTCCCGGTTGCGGCGACCCCCTGGCCCCCGAAAGCGTTTTCCTCCGCACGGGTGAGCTACGCAGAGGTGCCGGGAACGGCGAACCCGTGCCACGGACGCGGGAAGGCGTTCGTGACGCGGGTTCGCCGGGGTCAGGCGCCCAGCGCCGGGCCGGAGCGCGCGATCCGGCCGGTCTCCACGTGCCCGGCCGGCTGCCGCGTGACACCGGGCCCGTCGACGCTCACGTCGCACCAGCCGTCCGTGGTGCGGACGAGGTGCACGGCCGACGCCCCGGCCCGCGGTCGGTGGGCCGCCGCGCGGTCACCTCGGCCGCGTCGCCGGCGAACCGGCGGAAGAACCCGGTCGGGCCGTGCGCCGCGACCTCGGCGGCCCAGGTGTCGCTGACCTGGTCACCGGCTCCGACGGCGTACCCGCGGGGGCCGTCGGCGTACGTGACGTGGAAGTGCGCGCCCGCCCCGCCCCGGCCGGCGAAGGTCAGCGTCAGCCTGCCCTCGCGCCTCGCCGTCCACCGCCACGTCGTAGGGCAGCGGCAGGGCCGGGCGGCGGCGCTCTCCTGGCCGGCAGCGCCGGATCGGCCGGGGAGCGGGCACGGAGTCCGGGTGCCGGTCGCGGTCCGGGTGGGCGACGTCGAACGCCGTGGTCAGGTCGCCGCAGATCGCGCGGCGCCACGGCGAGAGGTGTGGTCGAACGCCTGCGAGCACACGCGGCCACCCTTGCTCCACGGCGACACCACCACCATCGGCACGCGCCGGCCGACGCCGTGGGGCAGGCCGTCCAGCAGCTCGCCCGTGGTGTCCACAGTGGATCTGCCGGGCACTCCGCCGCCGGCCGGAACGGCAGCACCTCGCGGTCCGGCTGGTCCTGGGCGACGCTCGGGGCGAGCGCGGACAGGGCGGCGGATCCGCCGGCCGGCTGCGGGAACCCGCGACGGTGCAGGGCTGTCACGGCGGTCAGTCTGATCTCGCGCTTCGCGGGTGTCCGGTGGCCTGCCGCGAGCCGGCGCCCTAGCGGCCGGGGAGCCGGCCGAAGCTGTCCACACTGGACCCGGTGGGCACGTACTCCAGCCCGACCCAGCCGTCATACCCGGTGGCCGCCAGGCGGTCCAGCCACGCGATGACCCCGAGCGTCCCGGTGCCCGGCTCGTGACGTCCCGGCGCGTCGGCCACCTGGACGTGCCCGATGCGCTCGAACAGCGGCGGGGCGAGCAGCGCGTCCAGGTCGTCGCCGTTGACGCCGAGGTGGTAGACGTCCGCGAGGAGCCTCACGCCGTCCGCCCCGGCCTCGTCGGCGAGCGCGAGCGCGTCGGCGGCGTGCAGCAGCGGGTAGTCCGGCGCGCCGCTGAGCGGTTCGAGCAGCACCGTGCCGTCCAGTCGCTCGGCCGCGAACGCGAGGTTGTCGAGCAGCACGTCTCGCGACGCGCCGGTGCGGTTGCCGGGCAGGACGTTGAACAGCCGGCACCCGAGCCGTTCGGCGATGCCCGCGGCGACGTCGACCCCGTCCCGGAACTCCGCCGTCCGCCCGGGAAACGCGGCCAGCCCCCGTTCCCCCGCGGCGAGGTCCCCGTGCGGCACGTTCAGGGACACCAGCTGCACGCCGGCATCGGCCACCGAGCGCACGAACCGCTCGACCTCGCGGTCACCCGGCACGCCGCGGAAGGGCCACCACGACTCCACGCCGGCGAAGCCCGCCGCGGCCGCCGCCGCGGGCCGCCGCTCGGGCTCCAGCTCGGTGAACAGGATCGAGACGTTGACGTCGTACCGCACGAGGTCATCCTCGCAGACGCGCCCGCAGCTCCAGCTTGGCGATCTTGCCCGTGGCGCCCTTCGGCAGCTCGTCGACGATCCGCACCCGCCGCGGGTACTTGTAGGCCGCGATCCGCTCCTTGGCCCACGCCACGATCTCCTCCGGCTCGGCGGTCGCGCCCGGCTTGAGCGAAACCACCGCGACCACCTCCTCGCCGAGCCGCTCGTCCGGCTCGCCGATCACCGCCGCCTCCGCGATCGCCGGGTGCCGGTACAGCAGCTCCTCCACCTCGCGCGGGTAGACGTTGAACCCGCCGCGGATCACCAGGTCCTTCTTGCGGTCCACGATGAACACGAACCCGTCGGAGTCGACGTAACCGAGGTCGCCGGTGTGGAACCAGCCGCCGCGGAAGGCCTCCGCGGTCTCCTGCGGCCGCTTGTAGTAGCCCTTGGTGATGTTGTGCCCGCGCAGCACGATCTCGCCCACCTGCCCGGTCGGCAGCGGCCGGTCCGCCTCGTCCACGATCCGCAGCTGCACGCCCCAGATCGGCTTGCCGATCGACAGCACCTTGCGGTTGTCCGCGCCCGGGTTGACCGTCGTCGTCGAGGCCGATTCGGACAACCCGTAGCCCTCGAGCACGGGGATCCCGAACTTCTCCTCGAACCGGCGCAGCACCTCCTCCGGGATCGCGGCGCCGCCGGAGCTGCCGATCCGCAGACTGCTGGTGTCGTAGCCGGTCGTGTCGGCGTAGGCCAGCGCGTGGTACATGGTCGGCACCCCGGCCATGATCGTGACGCGGTCGCGCTGGATCGCCTCCAGCACCGCGGGCACCTCGAACCGCGGCACGACCGAGATCGTGCGCCCGTGCCGGGCCGAGGCGTTGAGGATGCTGGACAGCCCGTAGACGTGGAAGAACGGCAGCACCGCGAGCGCGACGTCGTCGGGTTCCGCGCCGAACTTCTCGCTGCCCAGCGTGCAGGTCATGTAGAGCTGGAAGTGCGACAGCTCGGCGCCCTTCGGGCGGCCGGTCGTGCCGCTGGTGTAGAGCAGCACGGCCGTGTCGTCCGCCGCGCCCGGCCAGATGTCGCCGTCGTCCTCGGGCTCCAGCAGCGCGCCGAACGCGGTGGTGCCCTCGGGCCAGGCACTCGCGTCGAGTTCGCCGACCACCACCGCGCGCACGCCGGCCAGCTCCTTGAGCGCGGTGGACACCTCCCCGGCGCCCGCGGTGTGCGTGATGATCATCCGGGCGTCCGAATCGTCCAGGTGGTAGGCGATCTCGGCGGCCTTGAGCAGCGGGTTCAGCGGCACCATCGTCAGGCCCGCCTTGAGGATCCCGAAGTAGGCGACCACGAACTCGGGCACGTTGGCGAGCTGCACGGCGACCTTGTCCCCGGGGCGCAGGCCGCGCTCCCGCAGCGCGACGGCCACCCGGCCGGAGCGCCGGTCGACCTCGGCGTAGCTCATCGACCCCGACGGGAACCGCAGGAAGTCCTTGTCCGGCGCCGCCGTCGCCGACTCCCGCAGCATGATCGCCAGGTTGAAGCTCATCGCCTGCTCACCCTCCGAACGTCGTGGTGTCCGTTCCCGGCGGGCCGGCGGGCGGCACAACAGAATCCCGTTCGGTTTTGCGGCGACGTCGACCCGTCAGCCAGTTAAGCGCGCGCTCAGTCGGGCGGTCAAGCCCCGGCCGGTTCGGCCAGGTCGCCGGGCCTGATGCGGTAGACCTGCAGCCGCAGGTCGTAGTACTTGCTGGTCTCGCCGACCCACTGCATGCCCAGCCGCTTGGCCGTCGCGATCGCCCGAATGTTGTTCGGCCGCGCGACCGCGAACAGCTCGTCGGCGTCCTGCGTGAACGCCCACTCGATGAGCGCCTTGCTGCCCTCGGTGGCGTACCCGTGGCCCCAGGCGTCCGGGTGCAGCTGCCAGCTGAGCTCGAGGTCCTCGTCGAACGGCGGCAGCAGCCGGATGCCCAGGCCGCCGATCACCCGCCCGTCCTCGCGGCGCTCCATCGCCCACCGCCCGCGCGGTGGCGGCAGCTTGGGCTGCGCCTCGTGCCAGGCCTGCAGGACGGCGCGCATCGCGGCGACATCGCCGACCCGGTCCATCGCCGGGGTCAGCCAGTGCGTGACCTCTTCCGCGCCGTAGATCGCCAGCGCGGCCTCCGCGTCGTCGACCGTCCAGTCACGGATGACCAGCCGGTCGGTGATCAGGGGCGACTCCATGGGTAAACGCTACGGGAAGGACGGCCGGCGCGGCAGCCGTGAGCGGCAGATGCGCCCAGAGGGCCGCATGGTCCCCGTCGCCGCTGCGGCCCCACAGGGCCGCGCAGGTCGTCAGGACGTGCAGACCGGTGCCGAAGCCGGTGCCGGTGTCCGGCAGCTGGATGCCGGGCGCGGCGAGGGAGATCCGCAGCCAGTCCGAGCGGGAGCCCTCGCGCAGGAGGCGGATCGTGGCCGGCACGCGGCCCTGGTCGTAGGCCGTGCTGGCCAGTGCGTCGACCACGAGCAGGGCGTCGGTGATGGTCTCGACGCTGCAACCGGTCAGGAACGCCGCCGCAGACTCGCGCAGGGCGCGGATGTCGGTGGGCTGGGACAACACCCGTTGCAGGGCGTTGTCCATCCAGAAGTCGGTCACGCGCGGGCTCCTTCCGCTGTCTGCTCAACGGTCGGGACGGGCTACCCAGCCGAGCGGGACGCAAACCGGGCGAGCGTGTGACGGTGATCGCAATACGGGGCGTTCCCGCGTGATCACCCGCCCGCGGTGTGGTGGCGGAGCACCCGGCCCAGCAGGGCGGTCAGCTGGTCCCGCTCGGCGGCCGTCAGCGGGGCGAGCAGGTCGTCCTGGACGCGGGTGATCTCCTTGTCCAGCCGCTTGAGCTGGCGCCGGCCCGCCGCGGTGATGGTGACGACGTTGCGCCGCCGGTCCGCGGGATCGGGCTCGCGGCTCACCAGGCCGCGCTCGGCGAGCTCGTTGATCGTCGCCACCAGGTCGGACAGGTGGATCGCGCTGCGCCGCCCCAGCGTGGCCTGGCTCGCCGGGCCGGACTCCTCCAAGGCGGCCAGCAGCCGGTAGTGGTAGCCGCGGGCGCCGGCCTCGGCGAGGCCTTCGCTGACGAGGCGGTGCGCGTGGTGGGCGGTCTGGGTGATCAGCCAGCTGGGCAGGGTCCGCAGGCGCTCCGGGGCGGTGTCCATGCGCGGAGTGTAGCCGAACCGTTCGTCGTCCGAATCATTTGACGGACTAACGTTAGTCGGACTAACGTTGCGGGCATGACTGGGAAACCGTTCCGCATCGACATCCCGCAGGCCGCGCTCGACGACCTGGCCGCCCGGCTGGATCGCGTCCGCTGGCCCGACGAGCTGCCCGGCGCGGGCTGGGAGTACGGCATCCCGCTCGCCCGCGTCCGCGAGCTGGCCGGGCGCTGGCGTCACGGCTACGACTGGCGCGCGCAGGAGGCGGCGCTGAACGCCCTGCCGCAGTTCGTCGACGAGATCGACGGGCAGACCGTGCACTACGTGCACGTGCGGTCGCCGGCGGCGGACGCCCTGCCGCTGATCCTGACCCACGGCTGGCCCGGCTCGTTCACCGAGTTCCTGGACGTGATCGAGCCCCTGTCGCGGGAGTTCCACCTGGTGATCCCGTCGATCCCCGGGTTCGGGTTCTCCGGCCCGACCCGGGACCGGGGCTGGGACACCACCCGGGTGGCGCGCGCGTGGGCGGAACTGATGCGGCGCCTGGGATACCGGCGCTACGGCGCCCAGGGCGGCGACTGGGGATCGGGGATCTCGACCGCACTGGCCGCGGTCGCCCCGGACCAGGTGGCCGGGGTGCACCTGAACTACCTGCCCACCCCACCGCCGCCGGGCGGGATCACCGGACTGTCCGCAGAGGACGAACGGCGGCTGGCCCACACCACGGCGTACGCCGCGAACCGGCCGGGCTACCAGGTCCTGCACATGACCACACCCCAGACGCTCGCCTACGCCCTCACCGATTCCGCGGTCGGCCAGCTCGCCTGGATCGCCGAGCGGTTCGCGAGGTGGACGGACCCGGCGTCGCGAATCCCCGACGACCGGCTGCTGACCGACGTGATGCTGTACTGGCTCACCGGCACGGCGGGATCGTCGGCGCGGCTGGCGAAGGAGAGCTCCTACGGCGGGCGGCCGCCGTGCCCGGCGCCGGTCGGGGTGGCGGTGTTCGCGCACGACATCACCCTGTCCGTGCGCCCGGTCGCCGAGCGGCTGTTCGACATCCGGCACTGGAGCGAGTTCGACCGGGGCGGCCACTTCGCGGCGATGGAGGTGCCGGAGCTGTTCGCCGGAGATGTCCGGAAGTTCTTCGGTTCGCTGGCATAATCGTGCCTCGTGTTGTCGGCGAGCGAGCTGGACGCGCTGGCCGCGTGGATGGACGCGCGGGGGTTGCCGGGCGGGCCGGTCGAGGACCTGGCGCCGATCGCGGGCGGCACGCAGAACCGGATGTTCTCCTTCCGCCGAGGTGGCCGGGCGTACGTGTTGCGCAGCGGGCCCCGGCACCGGCGGGCGGGCAGCAACGACGCGTTGCGGCGGGAGATGCGGGTGCTGGACGCGCTGTCCGGCACGGCGGTCCCGCATCCGGCGCTGATCGCGGCGTGCCCGGAGGAGACCGTGTGGCCGGGCGCGGTGTTCTACCTGATGGAGCCGGTGGACGGGTTCAACGCGACGGTCGAGCTGCCCGAGCCGCACGCGTCCCGGCCCGGCCTGCGGCACGCGATGGGCCTGGCGATGGCGGATGCGCTCGCGGCGCTGGGCGCGGTCGACCACGAGGCGGTCGGGCTCGGCGATTTCGGGCGCCCGCACGGGTTCCTGGACCGGCAGGTGCCGCGGTGGCTGGCCGAACTGGACTCCTACCGCGGGTCCTATCCGGGGCCGGAGCTGCCCGGTGTGGAGGCGGTCGCGGAGTGGCTGGGCGCGTGCGTCCCGCGGCGGTGGTCACCGGGGATCCTGCACGGCGACTTCCACCTGGCGAACGTGATGTTCTCGCGCGCGGACGCCACGGTGGCGGCGATCGTGGACTGGGAGATGAGCACGATCGGCGACCCGCTGCTCGACCTGGGGTGGCTGCTGGCCACCTGGCCCGGCACCCGGGGCGCGCTCGGGTGGCAGGGCCTGGCGACGGCCGCCGGCCTCGCCGGCGAGGACGAGATCATCGCCCGCTACGCGGCCCGGTCGGAACGGGACCTGTCGGCGATCGACTGGTACGTGGTGCTGGCGTGCTTCAAGCTGGGGATCATCCTGGAGGGCACGCACGCGCGGGCGTGGGCGGGCAAGGCGCCCCACGAGACCGGCCGGCGCCTGCACACCGCCGCGGTGGGGCTGTTCGAGCAGGCGCTGGATCGCATCGCCGCGGCGTGACGGCGGGGCTGGTGCGTGGTGGGGTGCCCCGGTGAGTGCCCGGTGAGCGGCGGCTGCGCGCTTCGGTAGTGGGTGTTCGAGCAGGCGCTGGATCGCATCGCCGCGGCGTGACGGCGGGGCTGGTGCGTGGTGGGGCGCCCCGGTGAGCGTGCCCGGCGGCGGTGGCTGCGCGCTGCGGTGGTGGGGTGTTCCGGCAGGTGCCCGATCGCATCGCTGCGCGTAGCCGCGGCGGCGTGCGCGATCAGGGCACCACGGTCACCGGCCAGAGACCGGCTCGCACCAGGCGGTTCGCCACGGAGCCGACTATGCGGTGCCCCCGGCTCTCCGACGCGCCCACCACGACGAGGTCCGCGTGCAGCTCCACCGCCGCCCGGCGCAGTTCCGCGAACGCGTCGCCCCGGCGGACGATGAACGTGATCGGCATCCGCGCCTCGTCGGCCAGTGCGCGGATCGGCTTGCGCATCTCCTCGATCGTCGCCTCGTAGGCCTCCTCCTGGGCGGCCGCGAGGTAGCCGGTCGCCATGCCCGTCCACGCCGCCGGCGCCAGCACGTACACGACCACCAGCCGCGACCGCTGCCGTCGCGCGAGCCCGGCCGCGTAGGCACCCGCCCGCGACGCGGCGGGGGAGCCGTCCACCCCCGCCAGCACCACGTGCGGTCCGTCGGTGCCCCGCTCGAACGGCCCCGGCGACCACGCCGGGCCGTACTCCTCCACCAGCTGCTCCGCACCCACGGTCCGCATTATCGGGCACCGGCCGCGCCGGGTGCGGGTGCCCGGCACCACTTTGGTACGAATGACGTCTACGCCGACAGGAGGAACGAAGTCGTGGGTAACGGGTCCAGCCCGGTGCGGGCGGCCGACGTGGCGATGGCTGCCGCCCGGTTCGCCGGGGTGATCCAGCCGACACCTCTGCACCGCAACGAACGGCTTTCGCAGCGGCACGGCGTCGACGTCTGGCTCAAGCGCGAAGACCTCAGCGCCGTCCGCTCCTACAAGGGGCGTGGCGCGTACAACCTCGTGAGCCAGCTCTCACCCGAGGAACGCGCCCGTGGTGTCGTGTGCGCCAGCGCCGGCAACCACGCGCAGGGTGTTGCGTTCGCCTCCGCCGCGCTCGGCGTCCTCGCCCGCGTCTACCTGCCGCGCACCACCCCGCGGCAGAAGCGGGACCGGGTCGCGCGCCTGGGCGGCGAGCACGTCCAGATCGTGGTGCACGGCGACACCTACGACGACGCGGCCGCCGCGGCCCAGCAGTACGCCACGAGCACCGGCACCACGTTGATCCCGGCGTTCGACGACCCGCGCACCATCGCCGGGCAGGGCACGGTCGTCAAGGAGGCCATCGAGCAGCTGGGCCGCGCGCCCGACGCGGTGGTGGTGCCCGTCGGCGGCGGCGGCCTGCTCGCCGGGACGATCGCCTGGCTGCGCGAGACCCACCCCGAGGTGCGGGTGATCGGCGCCGAGCCGCAGGGCGCGGCCAGCATGGCCCTCGCGCTCGAACACGGCGGGCCGGTCGCGATGGACACCGTCGACCCGTTCGTCGACGGCGCCGCCGTCCGCCTGGTCGGGGAGCACACCTACGCGCTGGCCGCCGAGCGCCGGCCGGACATGGTGGCCGTGCCCGAGGGCAAGATCTGCGTCGAAATGCTCGACCTGTACCAGTCCGACGGCGTCATCGCCGAACCCGCGGGCGCGCTCTCACCGGCCGCGCTCGGGCCGGACCTCGGTCTCGAGCCCGGCTCGACGGTGCTGTGCATCGTCTCCGGCGGCAACAACGACGTCAGCCGCTACGCCGAGGTCGTCGAGCGCGCGCTGATCTTCGAGGGGCGCAAGCACTACTTCCTCGTCGAGTTCCCGCAGGAGCCCGGGGCGCTGCGGCGCTTCCTCGACGACGTCCTCGGCCCCGACGACGACATCACCCTCTTCGAGTACGTCAAGCGCAACAACCGCGAGACGGGCCCCGCGCTCGTCGGCATCGAGCTCGGCGCGCCGGAGAACCTCGAGCCGATGATGAAGCGCATGTCCGCGGGTCCGCACCGCATCGAACGGGTGCCGCCGGACAGCCCGCTGTTCACGTTCCTGGTGTGACGGGCGTCGAGATGGCGTGTTCGGCCGCCGGGGAGGGGAAGAAGGCCGGCTGCGCAAGGCCGTGCCGGCGGACCAGCTGTCCGATGTGGACATAGAGATGGCGGCGGACCTGACCTGGGCCCGGTCACAGCCCGGTCCTCGGCTTCCCGCGCATCCCACCGCCCGCCGCCGCGGGGGAGGTCAGCGCTTGGCGGCCACCGCCTGCTCGAAGAAGTCCGCGAGCTGCCTGCCGTAGGTGTCCAGGTCCAGGGAGGGGTCCTCGTCGTGGGCCTGGACCGCGCCGTCGATGCTCTGGGCGATCGTGCGGGCCGCGACGTCGGGCGCGAACTCCCCGAACGCCCCTTCCCGTTGTCCCTGGATCAGCAGCCGCTCGATGCGGCCGATCCGGAAACCGCGCAGCAGCGGCCCGGCGACCGGCCAGCCGTCCGCGTCGTCGGCGTTCGCGGCCACCTCGCGCAGCACCCGCACGCACTCGGGGTGGTCGCGGACGAACGTGACCTCCGTTTCGATCAACGCGCGCAGCATCCCGGCGCGGTCGGTGGTGCCGCCGGCCCGCTCCTCCAGGTAGCGGTCCCGGATGCTCATCGCGGTCGTCACGACGGCCTGGATCAGCGCGGCCTTCGTGCCGAAGTGGTAGCCGATCAGGCGCGTGCTGCTCAGCCCGGCCCGCTCCTTGATCCGCGCGTACGACGTCCGCCGGTACCCCAGCTCAGCCATCGTCGCCATCGTCGCGGCGATGATCTGCGCTCGCCGCGCCTCTTCCGCGGGACTGAGCCCGAGGTCCGGCTGCACATCCTTGATTACTTGCATGAGTAACAAATTACTCACGCAGGTAACGGGCCGCAACCGCCTTACTTGAGCAGTGCGTCCACCAGTTCCTCGGTCCAGCTGGGATCCGCGGGCTGACCTGCGAAGATCGCCCGGTAGTAGAGCGGCCCGAGCAGGACGTCCGCCGCGTGCGCGGTCTCCGGGGCGGTGCCGCCGCGCGCGCGTTCCCGGTCGAGGATGGCGGTGAGCTGCGCGTGCCGGTCGGCCGTGCAGGCGCACCCGCCCTGCGGGCCGGATCCGATGGCGGCGCGCATCACCGCCAGGACGTCGGGGTCGGCGAGGTCGGTCGCCACGTCGCGCGCCCACCGGCGCAGGTCCTCGCGCAGCGAACCGGTGTCCGGCACCACGATGTCGCCGCTGAACCGGCTGCTCGCGACGTCGGCCATCAGGTCCGCGACCGTTCCCCATTTCCGGTACAGGGTCGTCGGGTGGACGCCGGCACGGCCGGCGATCAGGGGCAGCGTCATCGTCTCGGCCGGGTTGCCGGCGAGGAACTCCTGGACGGCGCGGTGCACGGCGGCGCGCACCCGTGCGGAGCGGCCACCGGGCCGGGCTGTGCTTGTCGCGACGGGCATGCCACAAATTATCGCATCGATCGTTGCGTTTGCGCTATGGTCGACCTAACGCATCGATCATTGCTTTTTGAGGAGTGTTGATGTCCGGTTCCCCCGCCCTCGCCGCCGGCGCGGTCGTCCCGAGATCACGGCGCCTACCGCACCCGGTCGCGTTCGCGGCGGTCGCGGTGATCTTCGTGCTGTTCATGGCCGCCTCCAGCGTGCCGTCCCCGCTCTACGTCGTCTACCAGCAGGAATGGGGCTTCTCGTCGATGACGCTCACCGTGGTCTTCGCGGTGTACGTCCTGGGGTTGATCGCGTCGCTGCTGGTCGTCGGCGCTCTGTCCGACCACGTCGGACGACGGCCGGTGCTGGCCGCGGCCATCGTCGGTGAGGCCGTGTCGCTCGTGCTGTTCCTCCTGGCCGGGGACGTCTCCGCGCTGTTCGCGGCCCGTGTGGTGCAGGGCATCGCGACGGGTGCGGCGATGTCGGTGCTGGGCGCGACCCTGGTCGACCTCAACCCGCCGCACGCTCCCGGTCGCGCGGGCGTGATCAGCAGTGTCGCGCCCACGAGCGGTCTCGCGCTCGGCGCCCTGGGTTGCGGGGCGCTCGTCCAGTTCGCGCCCGCGCCCACGCACCTGGTCTACGTGCTGCTCCTCGCCGGAATGGTCGTCGCGCTGCTGCTGACCGCCGGCCTGCCCGAGACCTCGGCCCGCCGTCCCGGCGCGCTCGCCTCGCTCACCCCGCGGCTCGGCGTCCCGGCCCGGCTGCGCCCCGACCTGTTCGCCCTGGTTCCGATCCTGATCTCCAGCTGGGCGCTGGGCGGCCTCTACCTGTCGCTCGGGCCGTCGGTGGCGGCCGGGCTGTTCGGGCTCACCAACCACCTCGTCGGCGGACTCGTCGTGACCCTGCTGTGCGGCACCGGCGCCCTGACCTCGCTGGCGCTGCGGTCCGCACCGGTCGGGGGTGTCCTGCAGGCCGGTGCCGCGTTGCTGGCGGTGGGGATGGGGATCACGCTCGCCGGGGTGCTGTCGGGCGTCGTCGCCGCCGCGCTGGCCGGCACCGTCGTGGCCGGTATCGGGTTCGGCGCGTCCGCGCTGGCCAGTTTCGGAACCCTGGCGCGGCTCGCGGCGCCGGCCGAACGCGGGGAGCTGTTCGCCGTCGTCTACGTCGTCGCCTACCTCGCGTTCAGCGTGCCCGCCGTCATCGCCGGTTTCGCCGCGACCTCCGCGGGCCTGCGGCCCACCGCGATCGTCTACGGGTTCGCCGTCGCCGGCCTGGCCGTGCTCGCGGTGATCGCCCAGTCGGTGCGCGCCGCCCGCCGGTGATTGCGGAATCGGGCGGACCGGGTTATCTTCTCTGTCTATACCCCTAGGGGGTATAGAAACGGAGGGAGTGCCTGATGGACCACTCGACTCACCAGCTCACGGCGCGCACCGCCACCTGGGCGACCGCGGCGCAGGCGACGCTGCACTGCCTCACCGGCTGCGCCATCGGCGAGGTGCTCGGCATGGTCATCGGCACCGCGCTGGAGTTCGGCAACCTCGCGACAGTGGTGCTCGCCATCGCCCTGGCGTTCGTGTTCGGCTACTCGCTCACCATGCGCGGCGTCCTGCGCGCCGGCCTGCCCTTCCGCGACGCGCTGAAGGTGGCGCTGGCCGCCGACACCGTCTCGATCGTGGTGATGGAGATCGTCGACAACCTGGTCGTTCTCGCGGTTCCGGGCGCGATGGACGCGGGCCTGGACAGCTGGCTGTTCTGGGCCTCGCTGGCCGGCTCGCTGGCGGTGGCGTTCGTGCTGACGACACCGGTCAACAAGTGGATGATCGGGCGCGGCCGGGGCCACGCGGTCGTCCACCAGTACCACCACTGACCCGGGCGGGCGGCCCTGCCGGCCGCCCGCCCGGTGCCCTGCCCGGGTCGGCAGCTGCCGAATCTCGTCGTGGCGGCGACCGCGCGGGACTAGCATTCCGCTCGTGGTGGACACCCAGAGCACGTTCCGCACCGGCTCGACCGACCCGGCCGTCGTCGCGCGCCTGGCCGAGATCCTCGACTCGCAGGCCGCGACCCCCGGTGTTCAGCGGTTGCGCGCGTGGGCGCATGACGCGCTCGCCGTCCGGCCGGGGGAACGGGCCCTGGAGATCGGCTGCGGGACCGGGTCGGAGGTCCAGGTGCTCGCGGCCGCCGTCGGACCCGGTGGTGAGGCCATCGGGCTCGACCCCAATGAGGGCATGCTCGGTCTGGCGCGCGAGCGCGCCGCCGGGTCACCCGCCCGCTTCGTGCCCGGCGACGTCTACGCGCTGCCCTTCGCCGACGCGAGCCTCGACGCGGTGCTCTGCGAACGGGTCTTCCAGCACCTGACCGACCCCGTGTCCGCCGTGGCCGAGATCGCGCGCGTCCTGCGGCCCGGCGGGCGGGTCGTGCTGGTCGACACCGACTGGGCGACCGGGCTGCTGCACCCCGGTGACCCGGGAACCGTGCGGGCGATGCTGGACGGCATGCTCGGGCGGACCGCCCAACCCGCCGCGGGCCGCAAGCTCGCCGGATGGCTGTCCGGCGCCGGCCTGACAGTCCGCGACCGCGGTTCGCAGGCGCTGATCTCGGACTGGGAACCGGTGCGCGACACGCTGCTGCCGATGATGGTCGACACCGCGGTCGGCGGCGGCGTGGTCACGCGCGAGCGGGGTGACCGGCTCATGGCCGACCTCGCCGACGGCGCCGCCCGCGGCGACTTCCACATGTCCGTGACGATGTTCGCGGTGCTGGCTCAGCGGGTCTGAACCGCCCGCCACGCGGTGCGGATCGCGGCCACGCTGCGGTCCACGTCGGCCTCGGTCGTCTGCCAGTTCGACACCGAGATGCGCATCAGTCTGCGGCCCTGCCACGTGGTGCCGCCCATCCAGCACTCGCCGGACCGCTGCACCGCCTCCAGCACGCGCGGGGTGTCGTCGCCGAAGCCCACGAGAACCTGGTTGAGGACCACGTCGTTGACGATGTCCGCGCCGGCGTCGGACAGCTGCGCGGCGAACCGGCGGGCGAGGGCGCAGTTCCGTTCGACCAGGTCCGCGACGCCCTGCCGGCCGAGCTGCCGCAGCGCCGCCCAGGTGGTGAACCCACGGGCCCGGCGGGAGGACTCCAGGACGTGGTCGCCCGGCGAGCGCAGGGTTTCCGGGGAGTCGCCGACGAGGTAGGCGGCGGTGTAGGAGGTCGCGGCCACGTGCGCGGCGGGGTGCGCGCAGAACGCGTAACCGCTGTCGTAGGGGACGTTGAGCCACTTGTGGCCGTCCGCGGACCACGAGTCGGCCCCGGCCATGCCGTCGGTCAGGTGCCGCAGCGCCGGGCAGGCCGCGGCCCACAGCCCGAAGGCGCCGTCGACGTGCACCCAGGCGTCGTGCTGCCGGGCGGCGGCGATCGCCGCGGGGAAGTCGTCGAAGGCGCCGGTGTTCACCTCGCCGGCCTGCAGGCACACGATGGCCGGTCCGTCCGCAGTGGACAGTGCGGCGCGCAGTGCGGGCACGTCGATGGCGCCGTCGGGGGAGGTCGGCACCTCGGCGAGCGACTGCGTGCCGAGGCCGAGCAGGCGCAGTGCGCGGTCGATCGTCGCGTGGCGGCCGCTGCCGGCGAACACCCGGACCGGCGGTGCGCCGTGCAGGCCCCGGGTCTCGACGTCCCAGCCGGCCCGCTCGAGCACGGCGTGGCGGGCGGCGGCCAGGCAGACGGTGTTGCCGCCCTGGCCACCGGTGACGAACCCGAAGGACGCGGTCGGCGGCAGCCCGAACAGGTCCTTGAGCCACGTGCCGGCGACCTCCTCGGCCAGGGCCGCGGCGGGGGAGGTGAGCGGGTTGAAACCGTTCTGGTCCCAGCCGGTGGTGAGGATGTCCGCGGCCGCGGCGGCCTCCAGCGCGCCGCCGGTGACGAAGCCGAAGTAGCGCGGTCCGGCGCTGGCGACGAGCGCGGGTTCGACCGCGGTGCGGAGCTGCTCCAGGACGGTGGCGGGCGCGGTGGAGCCGTCCGGGAGGTCACCGAGCGCGGTGCGGACCGCGGCGGGGTCGAGGTCGTGGGGGAACACCGGGCGGCCGGCCAGGTCCGCACGGAAGTCCCGGGCCAGCTCCGCGGCGCGGGGCAGGAGGTCATCGGTCACGGCGGGATTCTAGTCATTTGCCTTCCGAAAATATGAATCGTGAAGTACCTGCGGAGTTGGGTGGCCGCGTGGGCTGGTCGCCGTGGCCGGGAGCCGCGCGGAGGTGTTACTGCGCGGTGGCGCGGTGCAGGCTCAGCACGCCGTCCCGCGGGCCGGTCGGCGTCCAGCCCCCGGACTCCGCCGTCCAGGTCACGCCGTCGAACGTGACGCCGTCCACGGCGAAGCGCGTCGCGTTCGCGACCAGCCAGCTCGCGTACGCCCAGCCCTCGGCCGCGGGGTGCGGGCCGCTCAGCACCGCCGTCCCCAGCTCGGCGTCGGCGACCGGCACGATGTCCGCCTCCGGTGCGCCGAGCGTCAGGTTCGAGCAGGTCAGGGCCTGCGGCGTGCCACCCGTCAGCGCCCCGGCGGCGGTCCGCGCCAGCGGCTCCCACTGGGCGTAGGCCTCGGGCAGCGCCGACCGCTGCACCAGCTGCGCCGCCTGCGTGACCGGCATCGTCGCCCACCCCGGCTGGTCCCGCAGTCGCTCGAAGAACGCCGCCGCGGCGTACAGCGGGTCCGTCACCTCGTCGTACGTGCCCCATCCCTGGCTCGGTCGCTGCTGGAACAGGCCCGCCGAATCACGGTCCCCGCCCGGCAGGTTCCGCAGCCCCGACTCCTGCATCGCCGTGGCCAGTGCGACGGTCACCGCGTGGTCGGGCATGCCCAGCCGCCGCCCCACGGCGGCGATCGTGGCGGCGTTGCGGGCCTGCTCGACGGTGAGGCGGAAGCTCTCGCCGCCGGCGGTGGACACCGTGCACCCCGGCTTCGGCGCCGGACGCCCGGCCAGCACGATCCACCCGACCACCGCGACGACCACGACGACGGCGAGGACGAGGACCAGCAGCGGCCCACGGCTGCTCCGCATGCTGCCCTCCCTCCCCGCGACGTGGGCGTGCCCCTCCCCCCATCCAGACGCGCGAGACCGTCCCCGGTTCGTCGTACCCGCCGACCGCCCCCGGAAACGGTGTCCCCGTTACCCGGAAGAGGTGCGAAACCGGGTGCGATACCGTTCCATGCCGAACCGCCACACCGCACGAAGGATTTGATCATGGGAGAGAGCTCCCCGAAGGTCACGGTCGTCGTCCCGACCTACAACGAGCGGGACAACCTGCCCCGCCTCGTCGGCCAGCTCACCGACCTCGGCCTGCCCGATCTGCACGTGCTCGTGGTGGACGACAACTCGCCGGACGGCACCGGCGACGTGGCGGACAAGCTCGCCACCGAGAACCCCGACCGCATCGCGGTGCTGCACCGGACCGAAAAGGACGGACTCGGCCGCGCCTACGTCGCCGGCATCACCCGTGCGCTCGACGAGGGTGCCGACATCGTCATCCAGATGGACGCCGACCTGTCCCACCCGGTCGAGGCGGTTGCCCGGATGATCGACAAGCTGTCCACTTCGGACGCCGCCGTGGTGCTCGGATCCCGTTACGTGGCGGGCGGTTCGCTGGCCGGGGAGTGGGGCTGGCACCGCAAGGCGCTGTCGGCGTGGGCCAACTTCTACGTCAACGCGATCCTGCGGCTGCACGTCAAGGACGCGACGGCCGGGTTCAAGGCGTGGCGCGCCGAGACGTTGCGGCGCATCGACATCTCCACCATCCGCAGCAACGGCTACGCCTTCCAGGTCGAGATGAACTACCGCACCGTGAAGCAGGGGCTGCGGATCGACGAGATCCCCATCCGCTTCGAGGAGCGCGCGGAAGGCGTGTCGAAGATGAGCCTGGCCGTGCAGCTGGAGTCGGCGCTGATGCCGTGGAAGCTGCTGTTCGGCCGCAAGCTCGGCTGAGTACGCGTCCCGGCGTAGACGCCGGTCACGCTCCTCGGCGGACGCGGTGACGGCCTCGCGCCCCCGACAGTGGGGGGCATGAAGCGACTGACCGCGGGCGGACGGAAAGCCTGGCTGGCGACCCACATCGTGGCGTCCGGAGCCTGGATCGGCATCGACGTGGTGCTGGCGGTGCTGGTGTTCACCGCGATGCTCACGACCGACCCCGCGCTGGCCGCCGTGTGCTACCAGGCGCTGCGGGTGTTCACCCTCTGGCCGCTGCTGGTGGCCGGGCTGCTGTGCCTGGGCAGCGGGATCGTGCTCGGGCTGGGCACCAGGTACGGGCTGGTCCGGTACTGGTGGGTGGCCGTCAAGCTGGTGCTCAACATCGTGCTGACCGTGCTCGGGCTGGTCGCGCTCCGGCCGGGCGCCGAGGAGGCCGCGGCCTACGGGCGGTCGCTGCTCGCCGGCCTGCCCGGCGTGGAACCCAACCTGGTCTTCCCACCGATCGTGTCGCCGTCCTGCCTGCTGATCGCGGTGCTGCTCTCGGTGTACAAGCCGGGCGGGCGGGTGCGCGGGACACCGTCCAACGCCGGCGGCGCCTCCCGCGACGACCGGACCTCGCGCTCCAGGAACTCCGCCGCGTCGGCCGCCGTCCGGAAATCGAGGCCGACGACGACGTAGTGCGGATCGCCTTCTCCCGCAACGCCTTCGACGCCTGCGCCGGCAGGCGCCTACCGCGAAGAGCGCGTTGCGCGAGCGGCGCACCCTGCCGGCCCGTGCCCGGGCGGCCGAGCTCGCTCCGGCCGTTTCCGGCGCCGGTGCGCGGAAACGAGCAAAACTGTCGGGCATCGGTGGTAAGAAGGCGAAGTGACCGACGATGCCTTCGCCGACCTCGATGCCTACGTCCGCCTGCCGCGGTTGTCGGGGCTGGTGCTCTCCCCGGACGGCCGCCGACTCGTCGTCGGCGTCGCGACGCCCGACCTGAAGAAGAACCGCTACACCACGGCTCTGTGGGAGGTGGACCCGGCGGGCGAGCGGCCCGCCCGGCGCCTGACCCGCAGCGCCGAGGGCGAGTCGGGCGCCGCCTTCACCCCGGGCGGCGACCTGCTGTTCGTCTCCGCGCGGCCGGACTCCGCCGCCGACGGTGAGGACGCCCCGAAGAGCGCCCTGTGGCTGCAGCCCGCGGGCGGGGGCGACGCGCGGGTCGTCGCGGCGCCCGCCGGCGGGATCGGCGGCGTGCTGGTCGCCGCGGAGGCCGGCACCGTGCTCGCCGGCGCGCCGGCGATGCCCTCGGCCACGAGCCTCGACCACGACGCCGAGGTCCGCAAGGCCCGCAGGGACGCCGGGGTGTCGGCGATCCTGCACGAGAGCTACCCCATCCGCTTCTGGGACCACGACCTGGGGCCCGACCGCACCCGGCTGGTCGTCGCCGACGGGGTGCCCGCCGGGGAGGACCGGCTCGATCTGCGGGATCTCACCGGCCACGTCGGGGGCGCCCTCGACGACGAGGCCTCCTGGGACGTCGCGCCGGACGGCCGCACCGTGGTCACCACCTGGGTGGTGCCCGAGGAGGGCGGCTCGCGGCGCACCACGGTCGTCGCGATCGACGTGGCCACCGGTGAGCGCCGGGTCCTCGCCGACGACGCCGGCCACGAGTACGAGTCGCCCCGGATCTCCCCGGACGGAACCCGGGTCGCGATCGCGGTCTACCGGCGCTCCACCCCGCACGACCCGGGCGACTACTGGATGTCCGTCGTCCCGCTCGCCGGGGGCGAGCCGGTGCCCCTCACGCGCGACTGGGACCGCTGGCCGCACGCGGCGCGGTGGCTGCCGGACGGCTCCGCGTTCGTGGTCGCGGCCGACGACCAGGGCCGGTCTCCGCTGTGGCGCGTCGACGCCACCACCGGCGAGGTCACCCGCCTGACCCCGGACGACGGCGCCTACACCGATCCGCGGGTCTCGCCGGACGGGCAGTGGGTCTACGCGCTGCGCTCCGCGGTCGACCACCCGCCGGCGCCGGTGCGCGTCGCGCTCGACGGCTCGGGCGTGCACCCGCTGCCCGGGCCGGCCGAGGCGCTGGGCCTGGACGCGGAGATCCCCGGCCGACTGGAGGAGGTGACCGCGACCGCCGAGGACGGCACGCCGCTGCGCGCGTGGCTCGCGCTCCCGCGCGACGCCGGGCCGCAGTCACCGGCGCCGCTGCTGCTGTGGATCCACGGCGGCCCGCTCGGCTCGTGGAACGCCTGGCAGTGGCGGTGGAACCCGTGGCTCGCCGTCGCGCAGGGGTACGCGGTGGTGCTGCCCGACCCGGGCATCTCGACCGGCTACGGCCGCGACTTCATCGCCCGCGGCTGGGGCGCGTGGGGCGCCGAACCGTTCACCGACCTGATGGCGATCACCGACGCGGCGGAGCGGCACCCGGGCGTGGACGAGACGCGCACGGCGGCGATGGGCGGCTCGTTCGGCGGCTACATGGCCAACTGGGTCGCCGGGCACACCGATCGCTTCAAGGCGATCGTCACGCACGCGTCGCTGTGGGCCCTGGACCAGTTCGGGCCGACCACCGACGCGTCGTACTACTGGCGCCGCGAGCTGACTCCCGAGATGGCCGAGGCCAACTCCCCGCACCGGTTCGCCGACCGGGTCACGAGCCCGATGCTGGTCATCCACGGCGACAAGGACTACCGCGTCCCGATCGGCGAGGGGCTGCGCCTGTGGTGGGACCTGGTGTCCCGCTCGGCGGCCGAGGACGGCTCGACACCGCACAAGTTCCTCTACTTCCCGGACGAGAACCACTGGATCCTCACCCCGCACCACGTGAAGGTCTGGTACTCGACGGTCTTCGCGTTCCTCGCCCACCACGTGCTGGGCAAGGACTGGGAGCGGCCCGGCCTGCTGGGCTGACCGGTCAAGGCCGCGGAACCGGAACGTCCTCCCTCGCCCGTCACCGCCGGCGAGGGAGGACGCCGGTGCGCCGTCTCGCCCACTCGAGGACGCCACGGCCGCCGAGGCCCGGGGCCGCCTGCAGACCGCCCGGCTCCACACCACGACCCGACGACCCGGGCGTGAGGGACATGCTCAAGCTCGACCCCGCCCGCGACGCCGTCCGGCGATCTCACCGGGGCGACGTCGAGACCTCCTAGGGCGGACGGGCCGTGGGACGCGCCCGCAGCGCGAGCCGCCACGCCGGTGCCGCGGGGCTGCATCTGCGCTGGTAGGGCACGGTCGCGGCGCCTCGACGGTGAGTGGCCCCGCCAGCCAGCGAAATGGCCGAGATTCGATGGCCAGGGGCCCAGAATTGCAGAGTCGTCTCGAAGTGGGACGCAGCGCGACTGGGCGCCACCGCAGTGCGATGACCTGCGAAACGCGGCCTGAGGTTTCCACCTCAGCGGTCTCCCCGGACGGTTGAGCACCTCTGCGCACACACCCGCCCGGCTGACGATGATGTCGTGCCACGGCCGGAACCGCCCATCAAGCCGAGGCCGAGGTCGCCGCGGCGTTGCCGAGTGGGCCCGGCTGGCGGTTCGAACCGACGATGGACGGCTTCCGCGGCCTGATTCACGTGCCCTCGGGGCTGGTGCACTCCTGCACCGGGGCCGATCTCAGGGCCGCTTCCCGGGCCTGGTCGAGGACGCCATCGAGCTGGGCGAGGTCGTGCTCGACGGCGAGATCGCCGAGGTCCAGGCCGGCGGCCAGGGCCGGCGCGCAACGCCGAACGCCACGGCTACCGTCAGTGAGCACGCAACCGAGGTGACCACCATCGAATGCACTTCGCGCGATGTCCACTCGAAAGGGTGGCCGAGGCCGTGCGCCCGGCACCGGAACTGGCTAGCTTTTGCCCCTCGTCGAACAACGGATGTCCCGAGGGAAGGAAAGCTCAGTGTCGCGCACACTTCGTGCTGGTGTCATGGGTCTCGCGGCCGCCTCGGCGGTTCTGGCCGGGACGGGCGCCGCGCAGGCCGATGTCGGTACGCCACAGCTCAAGGCTGTCGGCATGACGGTCAACGGCCTGATGGGCGCGGGCGGCACCCCCAGCGTGCTCAGCGCCGTCACGGGCAAGGAGAGCGCGGTCTCGCCGATCACCGGCGGCAACCCGCTCCGGTTGGTGACGGGCAAGCTGCCGATCCGCTGAACCCGAACAAGCGCGCCACGGAAAACCCTTCCGTGGCGCGCTTCTTCGCGTTCAGCGCTGCAGTGACTCGAGCAGGTTGCGGGCCACCACGGCGAGCTTGGTGTTCGTCCGCTGCGACTCCTCGACGAGCCGGGTGAACGCCTCCTCGGCGGTGCACCCGTGGATCGCCATCAGCACACCCTTGGCCTGGTCGATCTCGGCCCGCGAGGTCAGCGCGGTCTCCAGCTGCCCGATCTTGCGGTTGGTCGCCTGCCAGCGGCGGGCGTTGGCGAAGGCGTCGCAGGCGGCGGTGACGAACAGGCGCATCACCTGCTCGTCGTAGGTGTCGAAGGCCTGCGCGGTGAAGCTGTACATGTCCAGGCCGCCGACCACCTCGTCCTCGCCGGACTCACCGGACAGCAGCAGGGGCACCGACAGGTAGGTGTTGACGCCGGCCGCCTTCGACGCGGCGGTGAACTCCGGCCACTCCGCCTCGTGTTCGCCGACGACGGCGCGCACCGGGTGACGCCGGGTGGCCGCCTCGACGCACGGGCCACGGCGGGACGCGTACTGGACCTTGTCGATCTGGACGACGCTGTCGTCGGTGGCCGCGAGGGTGTACAGGTGGCCGTCCTCGGCGAGGGCCGTGATCGTCGCGGCGTCGGCGTCCGGCACGGTCGCGATGGCCCCCTCGAGAATGCCGCGCACGGCTTCGTCGAGCGGCTGCTCGGCGGCCTGATCGCGCAGGTCCTCCAGCGCCGCCGCGATGTGGTCGAGGCGGGCGAGGTGGTCGTCGCGGCCTTCGTCGCTCATGCCGGGCGGGTACCCGAGGCGCCGGAGGCGCAACCGGGAGCCGTGCGCAACCAGATGTTGCCGCCCGGGTTGTGCGCCATGTCCGGAATCGCGGACTCCAGCAGGTCGCGGTGCCTCGTCCACATGTACTGCTGGAACCAGCGGACCTCGAAGCGCGGGTTGTGCGTCAGGAACGACCGCAGCAGGTAGATCTCCTGCCAGGCCCGGCCCTCGGTCACCCAGTCCAGCGGGTACTCGAACGGGAAGAACACGTCGTGCACGTGGATCCACACCCCGTCGGGGAGCCGGGGGAGCACCTCGAAGAACAGGTGGTTGACGTCGGAGCCGGCCTTGACGACGTGCGTGGAGTCGATGAACAGCACGTCCCCGGCTTCCAGCGCGAGGAACGTCTCCAGCGGCACGTCCTGCACCGGCCGGGCGAGCACCGTCACGCGCTCGTCGTCGCCGGGTCGCATCAGCGACCGCAGCCGGTCCGGGTAGGGCTCGACGAAGGTCAGCTCGACCGCACCGTCCAGCCAGTGCTCGACGGTGTCCAGCGTCATCGCCGAGGAGTAGCCGGACCCGATCTCCACGAGCCGGCGCGGCCGCAGGTGGCGCAGCATCGCGTGCAGGACGAGCGCGTCGGACCAGGAGTACTCGGGGTTGCCGAAGAAGTACCGGTACCGAGGCGACCGCTCCGCCGGGAAGGGGTGGTCCCGCAGCAGTTCGGTGAGGGTGCTCAGCAGTGCGAGCTGGTCGCCCTCGCGCAGGTCGATGCCCACCGGGTCGCGGGTGGTGTCGAACAGCTCCGGGGACCGGGCGGCCACCTGTGCCGGGTCCGGGTGGGGCGAGTAGAAGTGACCCGGCGGCACCCACGTGCGGTAGGTGGCGGCCAGCTCGTCCCGCTCGGCTGCCAGCGCCGCGTACCGCGCGAGCAGGTCGTCGTGCGTCCGGCGCGACACCGCGTAGCGCCTGGCCAGCCTGCGCAGCGGCTCACCGATCATGGGCACCGCGGCAGTCTAGACACCGGCGGCGCCTACCCTGGAGTCGTGTTCGTCAAGATCTGTGGCCTGCGCACGGAGGCCGACGTGGAGTGCGCGGTGACGGCCGGTGCCGACGCGGTCGGGTTCGTCCTGACGCCGAGCCCGCGGCAGGTCACCGTCGCGGAGGCCACCCGGCTGGTGGCCGCGGTCCCGCCCGGGGTGCTCAGCGTCGGGGTGTTCCTCGGCATGCCCGTCGCCGAGGTCCGGGACGTGGCCGTCAAGACCGGGCTGGGCGCGGTCCAGCTGCACGGCGACGGCTACACGGCCGGCGACTTCGCCGCCCTCACGGACCTGGGCGTGCGGCTGGTGCGGGCCACGTCCACCGCCGGTGAGCGGGTCGAGGTCGGCACGTTCGGCGAGGAGATGCTGATCCTGGACTCGCCGCGGGCCGGCTCGGGTGAGCAGTGGGGGTGGTCGGAGCTGCGCGGGCAGACCGGGCGGTGGCTGCTCGCCGGCGGGCTGCGGCCGGGCAACGTGGCCGAGGCGGTCGAGACCGTGCGGCCGTGGGGCGTGGACGTCTCGAGCGGGGTGGAGTCCGCGCGCGGGACCAAGGATCATGGGCTGATCCGCGAATTTCTCGCCGCCGCGCGTCCCTGAGCGCGCGTCCCGTTCGTCGGTGTGGTGAGAACACAGACCGGCGAGGAGGACCGACATGCAGTACATGCTTCTGATCTGCGGGGGCCCGGAGGCCGCCGAGCACGCCGAGGACGGCTGCGGCGGCTGGAGCGAGGAGATGGCCGAGCGGGGTGTCCTGCGGGGCGGGGCGGGCCTGCGGCCGCCGCAGGAGGCGACCACGGTGCGGGTCCGGTCGGACGAGGTGCTGCTGTCCGACGGGCCGTTCGCCGAGACCAGGGAACAGGTCGGCGGGTTCTGCCTGATCGAGTGCGCCGACCTGGACGAGGCGGTCGAGATCGCGTCCAAGCACCCGGCCGCGACCTACGGCTCGATCGAGGTCCGGCCGCTCTGGCAGCCGTGACCGACGTCCACGCCGCGCTCGTCCGGGCCTTCCGCGACGAGTGGGGCCAGGTGGTCGCGACCCTGATCCGGCTCACCGGTGACTGGGACCTCGCCGAGGAGTGCGCGCAGGACGCGTTCGCCCGTGCCGTCCGGTCCTGGCCCCGGGACGGCGTGCCGCGCCGCCCCGGGGCCTGGCTCACCACCGCCGCCCGCCACCGCGCGCTCGACCGGCTGCGCCGGGACGTGGTGGGGGAGGCCAAGCTGCGGGAGGTCGCGGCGATGACGTTTCCCGATGACGAGGACTTCGACGACAGCGGCGTGCCCGACGACCGGCTGCGGCTCATGTTCACCTGTTGCCACCCGGCGTTGTCGCTGGACTCGCAGGTGGCGCTCACGTTGCGCACACTGGCCGGGCTCACGCCGGCGGAGATCGCGCGGGCGCTGCTGGTCGCCGAGCCCGCGCTGAAGAAGCGGCTGGTGCGGGCGAAGCAGAAGATCCGGCACGCCGGGATCCCGTACCGGGTGCCGCCGGCGCACCTGCTGCCCGAGCGCACCCCGGCCGTGCTGGCGGTGCTGTACCTGCTGTTCAACGAGGGCTACTCGGCGACGGCGGGTGCGGACCTACTGCGGCGCGAGCTGTCGGCCGAGGCGATCCGGCTGGCGCGGGTGCTGCACCGGCTGATGCCGGACGAGCCGGAGGCGGCGGGTCTGCTGGCGCTGCTGTTGCTGCAGGACGCCCGGCGGGATGCGCGGGTGGACGACCACGGGGACCTGGTGCTGCTGGAGGACCAGGACCGCGCCCGGTGGGACCACGCGGAGATCGACGAGGGCGTCGCGCTGCTGGACGCCGCGTTGCGGCGGGGCGCGCCGGGGCCGTACCAGGTCCAGGCGGCGATCGCGGCGTGTCACGACCGCGCGGCGCGCGCCCAGGACACCGACTGGCCGCAGATCGCCGCGTTGTACGGGCGGCTGGCGTCGATGACCCGGTCGCCGGTGGTGGAGCTGAACCGCGCGGTGGCCGTGGGCATGGCCGCCGGGCCGGCCGCCGGCCTGCGTGCGCTGTCCGATGTGGACCTGCCGGGGTACCACCTGCTGCCGGCGACGCGGGCGGAGTTCCTGCGACGGCTGGGGCGGCGCTCGGAGGCGGCCGACGCGTACCGGGAAGCGCTGCGGCTGGTGACGTCGGACGCCGAGCGGCGCTTCCTGACCCGGCGGCTCGCGGAGGTGGGATGCGCTCCCTGAGCGCACCTGCTCATCCGCGAGCCGGGGACAGTGGTCACGGGCGGGATCAGCCGCCGCTGAGGACGCGTCAGCGGAGCAGACGCGCGACGAAACCGGTCACGACGAGCCAGAAGACCGCCGCCACCCCGTAGTTGATCAGCACGTTGAGCTGCGGGTTCGCCACCGGGAAGAGCCCGGGGAAGAACAGCGCGAGCGGTTGTGCGATCGAGTTGATGAATCGGTAGAAGGCGTTCGCCGCGTTGGCGCCCGCCAGGACCAGGACGATGTAGATCGCCTCGACGAGCGCGAAGAGCGCCCCGATCCCGGTGACCACTCTGACGGCTGCGCCCCGTCCACGGTAAATTCCCGTTCTGGTCATACGAAGGAGTGACCGGATCGGGGATTTTCAAACCCGTTCGGGTGGCCTCCGCCGGGGCGCGTTCGGCCGTGCCGGTCAGCGGCGTTCGCTGGGGATGATGACCCACAGCACGAGGTAGACCAGGAACTGCGGGCCGGGCAGCAGGCAGGACAGCACGAACAGCCAGCGCATCGTGCTGGGCTTCCAGCCGAGGCGGTGGGCCAGGCCGGCGCACACCCCGGCGATCACGCGATCGTGGCGGGACCTCGTCAGGGTCGTCGTTGTCGTCATGCCTCCACGATGCCCCTGCCCGGCGCCGTCCGCATCGGTGGAAACCCCGGATCCGACCCTCAGATGTCGGCGCACGCGCCGCGGGCGCGGGTCATCGCCGCGTCGAACTCGGGACCGTCCGCCCTGAAGGTGGCCTGCACGATCTCGATCGGCCTGCGCAGCGCGTCCGCGAGCGCCTGGCGCCGCGGGTCCTGCTCGGCGGCGACGGCGGCGAGCTCGGCCGCCGCGGCCCAGCGGCGGTACTGCGCGTAGTCGGCCTCCGGGTCGAGCCGGGTGGTGCGGCCGACGATCGCGCAGGCGGTTTCCACGTCCGGCGAACCGGCCGCGGACCCCAGCCACACCAGTCCCACCGCCCCGCCGCCGACGACGAGCCCGGCCACCAGTGCGGCCACGGGCAACCGCCAGCGGCCGCGGGCCGGCGGAACGGGTTGGGGGTGGGTCATGGGAAGTCCTTTCCGTCGCGGGTGGAGTCACCACATCGACGCGCGCCCCCCCCCGCACCCGGTTCCGGCCGGTGCTCGGCGCGACGCCCGCGCGGACACCCGGCTCGTCGCGGGCCGCGGACGTGAACCGCCCGTGGCGAACCATTCTCCGGCGAAATCGGCGAAACACTGCCCGGTCTGCTCGAGTTCGTGCTCACCGTGCCGTCTAGGCTCGCCCGGTGACGACGAGACCGGCGGACCGCCCGTGAAGCGATGGGTGCTCCTGCTCGCCCTCCTTCTGGTGGCGTGTGGAGCGCCGGTGCCCGCCCCGGCGCAGGACGTGGTGTCCCTGGGCGCCGGGCGCCTGCGCGGCACCGTGGCCGCGGATCACCGGTTGTTCCAGGGAATTCCGTACGCGGCCCCGCCGATCGGCCCGCTGCGCTGGCGCCCGCCGCAACCCGTCGCGGCCTGGACCGGGGTGCGGGACGCGACCGCGCCCGGCGCGCGCTGCCCCCAGCCCGGCGCGGAGGGCAGCGAGGACTGCCTGTTCCTCAACGTCACCACGCCCGCCGACACCCACGAGCGGCACCCCGTGCTGGTGTGGGTCCACGGCGGCGCGTTCCTGGGCGGCAGCGGGGACACCTACGACGCGCGCGAGCTGGCCGCCCGCGGCGACCTGGTCGTGGTCACCCTCAACTACCGGCTCGGCGCGCTCGGCTGGCTGGCGCACCCCGCGCTCGCGCACGAGGGCGGGGCGGGCAATTTCGGCCTGCTCGACCAGCAGGCCGCGCTGCGGTGGGTGCGGGACAACATCGCCGCGTTCGGCGGCGACCCGGCGCGCGTGACGGTCGCGGGCGAGTCCGCGGGCGCGATGTCGGTGTGCGACCACCTGGTGTCACCCGGATCGGCCGGGCTGTTCCGCGCCGCCATCGTCCAGAGTGGACCTTGCCAGGCGCACGCGACCGCCGCGGCCGCGGCGCAGGCCAGCACCGCCTACGCGGCGAACGTCGGCTGTGCCGACCCGGCCACCGCGGCGAGCTGCCTGCGTGCCCTGCCGTTCGCCGCCCTGCTGACCGCACCGCGGTACTACGACCTGGCCGGGGTGCCGGTAGCGGGACCGGTGACCGGCGAGGCGCTGCTGCCCGCCAACCCGGTCGACGCGATCGCCTCCGGTGCCGCGGCGCGCGTTCCGGTGATGGTGGGCGTGACGCGAGACGAGTTCACCCTGTTCCTGGCTCAGCAGTACGCGGCGACCGGGAAGACGGTGACGGCGGCGGACTACCCGCCGGCACTGGCGAAGGTGTTCGGCGCCGGTGCGCCCGCGGTGGCCGGCGAATACCCGCTCGCCGCCTACGACTCCGCGCCGCGGGCGCTGGCCGCGGCGCTCACCGATTCGGCTTTCGCCTGCGTGGCCAGGGACATGGCGTCGTCGCTGTCGCGCACCGCGCCGGTGTACGCCTACGAGTTCGACGACCCGCACGCGCCGGCACCGGACTCGTTGTCGCGCACGCCGTTCCCACTGGGCGCGGCGCACAGCCTGGAACTGCCGTACCTGTTCGGCGACGGCCGGTCGCTGGACGACGGGCAGCGGCAGCTGTCGGCGGAGATGATCGCCGACTGGGCGGCGTTCGTGCGCACCGGCGCGCCCGGCCCGGGCTGGCCCCGCTTCGACCCCGCCCACGAACAGGTCCGCACCCTCGCGCCCGGCGAGACCCAGGTGAGCGCCGGCTACGCGACGGCCCACCACTGTGATTTCTGGGCGGCTCACCGGCTCCGCTGAGCTCCTCGGAACGGGCGCGCCGAACGTCGTTCGGTCCGCCGGGGCGACAGTTGTCACGCTGCGACGAAGTCCGGCGTTCGATAGGTTGTCCGGCGTGCGAAAGCGGATTCTGATCACGGGCGCCAGCGCCGGGCTCGGCGAGGAGATGGCGCGCCAGTTCGCGGCGCTGGGCCGGGACCTCGCGCTGTGCGCCCGGCGCGTCGACCGCCTGGAGGCCCTGCGCGACGAACTGACGTCGGCGCATTCCGGTGTCGCAGTGGCGGTTCGCGGTCTGGACGTCACCGATCACGACGCGGTGTTCCGGGTTTTCCGTGAACTGCGCGACGAACTGGGCGGGCTGGACCGGATCGTCGTCAACGCCGGATCGGGCAAGGGGCAGCCGCTCGGGACCGGATATTTCGCCGCGAACAAGCAGACGGCGGAAACGAACTTCGTCGCCGCACTGGCCCAGTGCGAGGCCGCGATGGAGATCTTCCGCGAGCAGGGCGCCGGGCACCTGGTGGTGATCTCGTCGATGAGCGCGATGCGCGGGCTGCCGCGCAACCTGACGACCTACGCGGCCAGCAAGGCCGGAGTGGCGGCGCTCGCCGAGGGCATCCGCGCGGACACCCTCGGCACGGGCATCAAGGTGACGACGGTGTTCCCCGGCTACATCCGCAGCGAGATGAACGCGCGGGTGGCGAAGACGCCCCTGCTGGTCGACACGAGGCCCGGCGTGCGCTCGATGGTGAAGGCCATCGAGCGCGAACGCACGCAGGCCTACACGCCGGCCTGGCCATGGACGCCGCTCAGCCTGGCCATGCGGCACCTGCCACTCCGCTGGGTCGCGAAGTTCTCCTGACCGGGGCGCGCCGGCGCCGTACCCGTGGATCCTTGAGGCCGCGCCCCACCCGGCGGGTATCACACCCGGGCGTCGGCCGGGTCGCGTCACCCGGTGCGGAGCCGCCCGGGCTGAGCGCGCGCCGCCGGCACCGCAAGGAGCATCGGTGGGCACTGGTCACCGCGTCAGGACCGGCTCCGGCCGCAGCGCCCGTCCCACGATCCGCGTGTCCCCGAGCCACCCGCAGTACCCCTGCCCGTACTGCTCGGCGAACCGGGTTCCGCCGGTCCCGCGCCGCGGTTGGGCCGCCGGCCGACCGAAGGCCGGCGTGGCCGGGTGCGGCGCGTGAGGCCGTCGCCGTCGCCGGGCAGCGGCTCGTGAAGTCGATCTCGACGGTGAACCGGTCGGTGTCGCGGGACAGTTCGCGTGTTTCGGCCTCCAGGGCGGTCGGATCGCGCCGCGCCCAGCCGGGGCGAGAAGGTGCCGACGTCGATCACGCCGCGCACCAGGTCGAAGGCGCAGTAGCGGAGCATGCCCGCGCCGCCGTAGCAGCGGTCCTGGTGGTTCGTGATGTGCAGGTGAACCGGGTTGCTGTGGTCATCGAGCAGCGTCGGGCGCCCGGTCGGCCAGTACAGACCGCCCTTGGCGAGGAAGATCGGGTCGAAGCGGCGGATGACCTGGTCTCCGTGGTCGGACAGGGCCGCGCCGCCGTTGCTCTCGCGGTGGATGAGGTCGTGCGTCGTCAGGATCGCCGGCAGCCCGGGGGGCGCGTCGAGCACGCCGCGCGTCCAGGCGATGCCCTCGTCGGACCCGCGCCAGTCCAGCGCGAGCAGCAGTCGCCGCCCGCAGGACGTGGAAGCTGTGGTACCCGTCGTGCGAGGCGCCGCCCTAGTGCTGGACCGGGCGAAAGCGGCGCGGCCCGAACGCCCGCATGGTCGTCGCCGGAGACGCAGGTCTCGCGCAGCGGGTCGCGGTCGGAACCGGGCTCTCGGTACCCGCCGGGACTGGAGCACGGGCCGCCAGGGCGGGCTGCGCGCCGAGCACGGCCGAAGCCGCGACGGGGGCGCCCAGGCCTCCGGCAACCGGGTCCGGCGAGCGAGAGTCGGACTGGGCCGCGCCCAGCCTGGAGCGCACGTCCGACGTCCCGATGTCACCCCGCGAAACGGTCGCCCACCTGGGGCGGCACCTGGTCCATCGCCGCGCGGCTCAGCCGTCCGTGCCGCGCCCGGTCTTCTCCTGTAGCCGGTCGATGAGCTGCGACGCTTCCGCCTTGGTCAGGTCCTCCGGCAGCTCCTCACCCGCCTCGCGGGCGAGTGTCTGCAGGTAGGAACGCTGTGGGCCGGTCATCTGCTCCTCGCCCGTGGTCCACTCCCGCGGGTCCTTCTCCGGGTTCTGCGGTCCGGTCACCCCTGCCTCCGTTCGCCGGTGTGTTCGAAACCGGCTTACCCAGGGCGGGCCCCGCTCATGCGCCGGACGCCTCCCGGATCAGCCAGGCCGCGACGTCCCGCAACTTGACGTTGGCGTGCTGGGACGCCTCGACGAGCATGTCGAACGCCCGGTCGCCGTCGACGTGGTGGCGCTCGACGAGGATGCCCTTGGCCATGCCGATGGTGTCCCGCGTGTCCAGCGCGTCCACCAGCTGGGCCTGCTTGCGCGACCCGGACAGCGCGACCGCCGCGTGCGCCGCGAACATGCCCGCGACGGTCTCGGCGTCGTCGTCGAACGCGTCCGTCTTGCCCGAGTACAGGTTCAGCGCGCCGAGCACCGTGCGTTCGGTGTACAGGCGGACCGCCAGCATTGAGACCACACCGAGCTCGGTGGCGGCGACGGTGAACTTCGGCCACCGGTCGTCGCGGTTGAGGTCGCCGCTGCGGTACAGGTCGCCCTCGAACGCGGCGTCGGTGCACGGCCCCTCGCACAGTTCGTGCTGGACCTGGTCGAGCTTGGCGACCCGTTCGCTGCTCGGCCCGACCGAGCGCACCCGGCCGCGCTCCAGCAGCGTCACGCCCGCGTCTTCGGCGCCGGGCACCATCGTGATGGCCGCCCGCACCAGGCGGCCCACGGTCTTCGTCACGTCCGGTTCCGGTTCCAGGCGCCGGGCGACCGCGGCGAAGGCCGTGGCGAGGTCGGCGGTCTCGTCGTGGGCGGTCATCCCCTCACTGTCCCCGCGCGAGGACCCCCCGTCCACTCAGGCGCGGATTTCGTTGAGGTAGTTGTAGATCGTGTAGCGGGTGACCTCGAGCTCGGCCGCGAGGAAGTCGACCGCGTCCTTGATGAGGAAGAACCCGGCCTCGTCCAGCTCGCGCACCACCGCCGCCTTGTGCTTCTTCTTCATCAGCCCGACCGGGATCCCGGTCTGCGCCACGGCCCGGTCGACCAGGAACCGCTGCAGGCTGTCCACGTCGGGCGGGAAGCTCTCCGCCCGCACCTCGGCCGCGGCACCGCGGCTGACCTCGCTGTTCACGCACAGGCAGCCGATCGCCACGCCGTCGGGGTCGCGCAGGAAGATCGTCGACGACCGGATCGGCCTGCCGTCGGGGCCGTGGGTCTCGTAGTTGGTCAGGTCGTGCGTGGTGCCCCGCCGCACCAGCCCGAGCAGCAGGTCGGTCATCGGCCCGCCGGGCTCCCGCCCGGTGATGCCGCCCGCGATCGCCACGATCGAGTCCGGCAGCTTGGACAGGTCGTGCAGCACCACCTCGTTGCCCGGCCCGAGCATGGCGGCCAGCCCGTCCACGGCCGGGACCAGCGCGGACAGCACCGAGCCGGCCGCCTGCGCGGCGGTCCGCGGCCGGGACGGCAGCGGCCGGGACAGGTGCTCCAGCGCGGTGCGGACGGCCTCGGCGGCCGACGCGGGCGTGGACGCGTGCGGGGACAACCGCACGTGGTCGGTGCGGACGGTCGCCGCGATGCCCTCCGCCGCCAGCACCGCCCCGACCCGCTCCGCGGAATGCCCGGGCAGGGCGAACGCGAGGATCCCGGCGCGGCGGTCGACCGCGGAGACGATCTCCGCGCCCAGCGAGCGCAGCATTTCCTCCAGCTCACCGACCCGGTCGGCGATCCGGGCCTCGATGGCCGCCACCCCGGCCTCCTCGACCAGTTCGAGCGCCGCCGCGAACGCGCCCGAGGTGACCGGGCTGAGGTTGCTCACCGACCACGACGCGGCGAACTCGGCCGGCGGGTGGATCTCGTCGTCGAACAGGCCCGCGTCGTGCGCGCCCGTCCAGCCGGACAGCACCGGCCGCATGCGTTCCAGCGCCCGGTCCGACAGCACCGCGAACCCGGTTCCCCAGCCGGCGCGCAGCCACTTCTGCCCGCCGACGACCAGCACGTCGGCCGCGTCCCACGGCGCGTCGACCACGCCGAAACCCTGGATGCCGTCGACCACGAGCAGGCGGTCGCCGACCGTCTCCCGCAACGCGGCGAGGTCGGCTCGGTAGCCGGTGCGGAAGTCGACCGCGCTGACCGACACCACCGCGGTGTCCGGCCCCAGCTCCGCGGCGACGGCCTCCGGCGTGACGTACCCGTCCTCCGGCCGCATCCGGCGCAGCGTGACCCGCCCGGCCTCGTGGGCGCGCGCCCACGGGTAGGTGTTGGCCGGGAACTCGGCTGCCGACACCAGCACCTCGCCGGGCGGGGCGTTGAACGCGGCCTGGAACAGGCCCTGGCTGGTGTTGGGCAGCAGCACCACGTGATCGGTGTCGGTGCCGCACAACCGGGCCACCGCGGCCTTCGCGCGGACCTCCTGCCGCATCAGATCGTCCACAGTGGAGGGACCGGCCTTGGCCGAGGAGTTCAGCAGGCGCGCGGTGGTGTCCACGACCGCGTGCGAGGGCGGGCCGTAGCGGGCGAAGTCCAGGTAGCCCGCGGGCTCGTCGAACTGGAGCAGGTAGCTGGGCGGGATCCTGGCCATCAGAGGATGCGCGCCAGGAACTGCCGGGTGCGCTCGTGCCGGGGCGCGCCGAGGACCTGCGCGGGCGGCCCGGTCTCGACGACCGCGCCGTCGGCCATGAAGACGACCTCGTCGGCCACCTCCCGCGCGAACCCCATCTCGTGTGTCACGACCACCATTGTCATCCCTTCGGCCGCGAGCGAGGTCATCACCTCCAGGACCTCGCCGACCAGTTCCGGGTCCAGCGCCGAGGTCGGCTCGTCGAACAGCATCAGCTTCGGTTTCATCGCCAGCGCCCGCGCGATCGCGACCCGCTGCTGCTGGCCGCCGGAGAGCTGGTCG
The DNA here is from genome assembly GCF_030814215.1 of Amycolatopsis thermophila. Lineage (NCBI taxonomy): Bacteria > Bacillati > Actinomycetota > Actinomycetes > Pseudonocardiales > Pseudonocardiaceae > Amycolatopsis > Amycolatopsis thermophila. The sequence goes on from NZ_JAUSUT010000001.1 coordinate 4,663,226, forward strand.
GGGTGGGCGTCCGCGCGGTGGGCGAGACCGACCCGGTCGAGCAGGTCCATCGCCGTCCGGCGGGCTTCGGCCTGGTCGAGCCCGCGCACCCGCACCGGGCCCTCGGTGACGTTCTGCAGCACGGTCCGGTGCGCGAACAGGTTGAACCGCTGGAACACCATGCCGATGTCCCGGCGCTGGCGGGCGACCTCCCGCTCGCGCAGCTCGTGCAGCTTCCCGCCGCGCAACCGGAACCCGATCGGCTCACCGTCCACCCACACCTGACCGCCGTCGATGGTCTCCAGGTGGTTGACGCAGCGCAGGAACGTGCTCTTGCCCGCACCGGACGGCCCGAGCAGGCACACCACCTGTCCCTTGTGGACCGACAGGTCGATCCCGCGCAGCACCTCGGTGCCGGCGAAGTGCTTGCGCACGTTGACCGCGCGCAGCAGCGGCTCGGTCATGTCAGGCCCTCCGCAGCGTCGTCAGCGCCCGGCCGACCCGCGACCACGGCCGTGCCGCGGGCGTCTCGGACGCGAACGCGCGTTCCAGGTAGTGCTGGCCGATGCTGGCCACGGTGACCACGACCATGTACCAGATCGCCGCGGCCAGCAGCGTCTCCATCACCAGCAGGTTGTTCGACGAGATGTTGTTGGCCGCGTGGATGAGCTCGGTCACGCCGATCACCGATGCCATCGACGTCCCCTTGAGCATGTTGATGAAGTCGTTGCCGGTGGGCGGGATGATCACGCGCATGGCCTGCGGCAGCACGATCCGGCGCAGCGTCGTGGCCGGGGTCATGCCGATCGACTTCGCCGCCTCGGTCTGCCCGCGGTCCACGCTGTTCAGGCCCGCCCGCACGATCTCGGCCATGTAAGCGCTCTCGTTGAGCGCGAGCCCGAGCAGGGCGGCGACGAACGCGCTGACGATGACGTTGGTCGGCTCGTGCACCAGGTAGCCGCCGCCGAAGGGCAGCGGGATCGACACGAACTCGAACACCAGCGCGAGGTTGAACCAGATCAGGATCTGCAACAGCACGGGCAGGCCGCGGAACAGCCAGATGTAGACCGCGGCCACGACGCGGGCGACGGGGTTGGCCGAGCGGCGCATCAGCGCGATCACGACACCGATGACGATCGCGGCGGCCTGTGCGATCACGGCGAGCAGCACCGTGTTGAGCAGGCCGACGGCCATCACGCGGTACCAGAGGAACTCCGGCACGGTGTCGTAGGCGATCTTCGCCCGGGCCAGCACCACCCCGATCCCGGCCAGCAGCGCCAGGATGACCACCGCCGACACCCACCGGCCCCAGTGCCGCAGGCGCACGATGGGAAGCTCGGCCGGTGGCGTGCGGGTGGACAGGTCAGCTTCCGGCATTGACGGTCACCTTCGTGATCGCGCCCTGCTCGACGCCCCACGCGTCGAGGATCTTGCCGTAGGTGCCGTCGGCGACCAGCGCGGACAGCGCCTTCTCGACCGCGTCGCGCAGCTGCGGGTTCGCCTTGTTCACACCGATGCCGTACGGGCCGCCGTTGATCGGCTCGCCCGGTACGACCTCGAAGAACTCCCCGTTGCCCGCGTTCTTCGAGACGTAGGCGGCGGTCGGCAGGTCGTTGAGGATGGCGGCGACGCGGCCGGTGCGCAGCTGGTTCTGGTTCTGCGAGTCGCTGTCGGTGGCCGTCGTGGTGATCGCCGGCTTGCCCGCCTGCACGCACCGGGTGCTCTGCTCGGCGGCGAAGGTCTGGTGGCTGGTGCCCTGGACGACCGCGACCGTCTTGCCGCACAGCGAATCCGGCCCGGTGATGCCGTCCGGGTTGCCCTTGCGCACCATGATCGTGATGCCCGAGGTGAAGTAGTCCACGAAGTCGATCTGCGCCTGGCGCGCCTTCGTGTCGTTCATCCCGGCCATCGTGAGGTCGAGCCGGCCGGACTGCAGGCTCGTGATCAGCGAGCCGAACGCCATGTCCGTGTGGTGCGCGGTGACGCCCAGTTTGGCCGCGACGGCCTTCGCGATGTCCACCTCGAAGCCGACCGGCGTCTTGCCGTCCGCGGAGTAGAAGTTGTTCGGCGCGGACTGGATGTTCGAGCCGATGTTGAGGGCGCCGGCCTGCGCGATCTGGGCCGGCAGCGCGGCGGCGAGCTGCGGGTCCTTCGTGACGGCCTGCAGGATCGCCGTGGTGTCGGGCACGTCCGAACCGGTCGCGGCGGCGCCCCCGGTGCCCCCGGCTCCGTCGGACCCGCCGCCGCAGGCCGCCGTGAGCAGCAGACAGCCGACGACCAGCGCGCCCCAGCGCGTCACCCGTGCCCTCGCAGACATCGCATCTCCTCACCCGTTCGAATGATGAGGACGGACGCTACAACTGCTTGTTGAAGACGTCAACTGCCGGTTGAAACATGCTGGTCAAGTGGCGGGGAAGTCGAACTGGTAGCCCTGCCCGACCAGCCAGGGCAGCAGCTCGGCGAGCGCGTCGACGGTCTGCCCCCGCTGGCCGCCGCCGTCGTGGAGGAGGATCACCGCGCCCGGCTGGACCGCCTGCTCGACCGTCGCCACGATCGCGGGCGCGCCGGGCAGGGTCCAGTCGCGGGAATCGACCGACCACCCCAGGGGCGTCATTCCGGCGCGGGACGCGATGGTGGTGATCGTTTCCGACCAGTTGCCGCCGGGCGCGCGAAAATAGGGAACCGCAACGTCGCCGTCGGCGGCCAGTCGCAGATCCGCCTGGGCGCCGGTGATGTCCGCGGAAATGCGCGCCTCGTTTCGCCGCGCCAGTTGTTCGTCGTGGCTGACCGTGTGGTCGCACAGCCGCATTCCGCGTCGCACGACCTGCGCCACCAGTTCCGGGTGGCGGCGCACCTGGGTGCCGACCATGCAGAACGTGGCGACCGCGCCGTGCTGCGCCAGCAGGTCCAGGATCTGCGGCGTGTAGGCCGGATCGGGGCCGTCGTCGAAGGTCAGCGCCACGAACCTGCCCTGCCGTGCCGTGGTCCGGACCGGCGCGTGGGCCGGCGCGGCGGGCGCTTGCGGGCCGGGCGCCGCCTGAACCGGTTGCGCGGACGGCGGTTGCGATCCGGCGGGTGTGCCCTCGGCGCCGGCCCAGGACAGGGAAATGATCAACGAAACCGTCACGAGCACAATGGAGATCAGGACCGCCCACCGATAGCAGTACGGCGGGCGCAGCACCTGATAGCGCATGGGCACCTCCACGAATCGCGACGTCGCCCGCGCACGATAGAGTGAAAAGTGCCTCGATCGGGGGAATTCCGCGCGTGTCCGAAATGGTTGCCGAGGCGAAGTGCCGCAGGTGCGGCCAGAGCGCCGGCCTCGTTGTGTCAACGGCGCGCACAGCGTCGCGACTGTCCTGCTCGTCGTTGCCCGGCGTTCGGTCGGGGGTCGTGTCCGGCGCCGGCTGGAGCGGGGGCCGCGCGGACAACACGGTGAGCAGGGTGAGCACGACGCCGACCGGTCCCGCCGCGAACTGCGGGAGGGGCTGGGTTCTCAGGGGCGTCCCGTGCGCGGCGGTGCCGGTCATGTCGAGCTCCGACAGTGGGAGCGGCAGGGCGGGGTGTACGGCGAGTGCGGACGGCCGGACGCGGGGTGGCGCCCGGGATGCGGGCTGGATGCTGGGAGCGAGGCCGGACGCGGGGTGGCGCTGGTGCCAGGTTCGGCGGTCGCTTCGGGCACCCGGACAGGGCCGGCGCACGCAGGTCGTGATCGGACAGTCACGGTGCGCCTTTTCGTCAAGGACGCTTCCTCCTAATCGGGCAGCAGGGGCACCGACGGACCGTCGTCCCGCCCGAGGAGCATCGCGCGCGTCACCGCGGACGAGCCGTAGCGGTCACGCACCCGGTCCAGCGCCGCGTCGAGGGCGTCCGGCGGGTGGGCGTCGAACGGCAGCTCCAGTTGGCGCGGCGTGTCGTTGTCCAGGTTGGACAGCGCGACCCCGATCAGCGTGATCCCCTGCGCGTGGATCATCGGCATGGCCGCGGCCAGCAGCCCGCGCGCGGTCGCCAGGATGTCCTCCGTGTGCGCCGTCGCGTGGGACACCGTCTGCGACCGCGTCGCCCGGCTGAAATCGGCGAACCGCAGTCGCAGCACCACCGTCCGGCACACGCGGTGCGCCGCGCGCAGCCGCCGGGCCAGCCGGTCGACCAGCGCGGCCAGGATCTCGTCCAGCTCCGCGGGGGAGCGCTGCCGTCGCCCCAGCGCCCGCTGCGCCCCCATCGACCGCCGCCGCCTGCCGACGACCACCGGCCGCGGATCGCGGTTGTGCGCGAGCGCGTACAGGTGCCGCCCGCTCGCCCGGCCGAGCAGCGCCACCAGCTCGGCCTCGCCCCGCTCGGCGACCTGGCCCACCGTCCTGATGCCGCGCGCGTTCAGCTTCTCGGCCGTCACAGTCCCCACGCCCCACAGCCGCTCGACCGGCAGCGGGTGCAGGAACTCCAGCTCGCGGTCGTGCGGGACGACGAGCAGCCCGTCCGGTTTCGCCACGCCGCTGGCGACCTTGGCGAGGAACTTCGTGCGCGCCACGCCGACCGTGATGGGCAGACCGACCTGTTCGACCACCGCGCGCCGCAGGCCGGCGGCGATCCGGCTCGGCGTGCCGGCGATCCGGGCCAGACCGCCGACGTCGAGGAACGCCTCGTCGATGGACAGCCCCTCGACGACCGGCGTGGTCTGCTCGAACACGGCGAACACCGCCTTGCTGGCGGTGCTGTAGGCCGACATCCGCGGCGGCACCACGACGGCCGACGGGCACAGCCGCAGCGCCTGCGCGCAGCCCATCGCGGTGCGGACGCCGCGCGCCTTGGCCTCGTAGCTCGCCGCCAGCACCACACCCCCGCCGACGATGACCGGCCGCCCGCGCAACGACGGGTCGTCACGCTGCTCGACCGACGCGTAGAACGCGTCCAGGTCGGCGTGCAGGATCGGGCCCTCGTTCGTCACGAACACATGTTCGCACCCGCCTCCGACATTTTCCGGATCCGCGACGGCGGTGGAAGGCTGTGCGCATGGACGATCCGAAGGCCGACCTGCACCGCTACCTGCAGACCGCGCGCGACGCGATGCTGTGGAAGCTCGAGGGGCTGTCCGAATACGACCTGCGCCGCCCGATGACGCCGACAGGCACGAACCTGCTCGGGCTGGTCAAGCACCTCATCGGCTGCGAGATCGGCTACTTCGGCGCGACCTTCGGCCGGCCGTTCGGGCGCGAGCTGCCCTGGCTGTCGGAGACCGAGCCGAACGCCGACATGTGGGCGCGGCCGGACGAGTCCAGCGCGGAGATCGTCGCCCTCTACCGCCAGGCCTGTGCGCACGCAGACGCCACCATCGACGCCCTGGCCCTGGACGCGGTCGGGCACATCCCGGCGTGGGACGGCGGCACCGAGGTCACCCTCCACCGGATCCTGGTGCACATGACCGCCGAGACCCACCGCCACGCCGGGCACGCCGACATCGTGCGCGAGCTCGTCGACGGCGCCGCCGGCCTGCGCCGCGACCACGGCAACCTGCCCGACGCCGGCGAGCAGTGGTGGGCGGACTACCGGGACCGGCTCGAGCGGGTCGCCCGCGAATCCTTGCCTTGACGTCAGCGTCAAGCTTTACGCTCGCCGGATGCGAATCGGCGAGCTGGCGGAGCGGGCCGGGACGACCACGCGGGCGTTGCGGTTCTACGAGTCACAGGGGCTGCTGTCCGCCCGGCGGGCGGCCAACGGCTACCGCGAGTACGGCGAGGAGGACTTCCGGCTGGTCCGGGAGATCCAGGCGCTGCAGGCGGTCGGGTTCAGCCTCGACGACACGCGTCCGTTCGTCGACTGCCTGCGCGCCGGCCACCGGACCGGCGACTCGTGCGCGGACTCGATCGAGGTGTACGAGCGCAAGCTCGCCGAGGTCGAGGCCTGCCTGGACCGGCTGCGGGCCGTGCGCGACGACCTGCGCGCCAAGCTCACCGAGGCGCTGGACCGAGAACCCGGCCCGTGCCGGGTCACCACCGCGTTCGAGGAGCCCAGATGACGTCCACGCACCTTCCCGGCGAACTGCTCGCCGTCACCGACGAGACCTTCGAGGCGGAGGTGCTGCGCCACGACGGACCCGTGCTCGTCGACTTCTGGGCGCAGTGGTGCCCGCCGTGCCACATGATCGCGCCGGTGCTCGCGCAGATCGCCGAGGAGCGGGCCGGCAGCCTGACCATCCGCAAGATCAACTCCGACGAGAACCCCCGCACCGCGCGGGACCACCAGGTGATGTCGCTGCCCACGCTGATCCTGTTCGACGGCGGGCGGCCGGTCGCGCAGTGGGTGGGGGCGCGGCCCAAGGCCCGCCTGCTCGCCGACCTCGACGCCGCGCTGGAGGCGTAGGGCGTGTCTGGCAACGCGTTTGTCCAGGTGATGGCGTCGACGATGAGGATGGCGGCGCGGTAGACGGTGGCGAGTTGGTCGTAGCGGGTGGGATGCCGCGCGATTGTTTGAGCTGGATGAAGCTGCGTTCGATGGCGTTGCGGCCGCGGTAGTCCCCGCAGGTGGGCCATGAGCGGTGTGAACATCGGCGGGTCCCCCGCTTGCCCGGCGGTCAGCAGCGTGACCAGCGGGCGGCCGTCGCCGTCGGCCAGACGGTGGATCTGGGTGGTAGGGCCGCCGCGGGAGCGGCCGATGGCGTGATCAGGCGGCTCGATCCCGGGTCCGGACCTGGCATCGCCGCCTGGCGCGAGAGGGCACCTGGGACGTGGTGCTGCAGCGGTTGCTCGCGACGGCTGACGCGGCCGGGCAAACGGCCGCCCGGGTATCCCGTGGGCGCCGGCAACACGTCCTTGATCAACGCCCGCTGCTCATCCGCGAGCAACTCACACCGCGACACGACCAGCAGCATCCCAAAAACCAGCCACGACCTTCTATCAGACACGGCCTAGGGGCGACGCCGTTTAGTCCACTTCGGACGCCGGGGCGTGCCCGGCGTCCGGTTCGCGACCGTGCCCGGGACGGCCGGCGTCAGTCCCGCAGGCGCGCACGAGCGAGCAGCGTGGACGCGCCGGTGACGACGGCCTTCCCGGCGCCGCGCACGCTCGAGGCGAGGAACGTGGCCCAGTCGAAGTAGTCCCGCCACAGCACGATCCCGCCCTCGCGCACCTCGAAGGTGCCGCAGACCCAGAACCGCGCGTCCCAGGCGCCCGCACGCAGCACGTCGGTGCGCTCGGTCAGCACGATCGGGCCGTCGGCGGCGATGTGGTGCACCCGCGCCTCGAACCCGATGCGGTAGCGGGTGAGCAGCCGCAACTGCTTCTCCACGGCCGCGATCCCGCGCGCCGGGGGGAGCGGCACGTTCTGGTACACGACACCGGGGTCGACGAAGGTCAGCGCGCCTTCGACGTCGCCGCGCTCGAGGGCCGTCAGGAACGAGGTCACCGTGCTCTTCGGGTCCGCCATGGGATCAGGCTAGTGGCGGGAGGTGCTCGTCAGAAGGGACGATCACCGGCGATCGCGACGCGTTCGGCGACGCGGACGTGCGGGTGGTAGTCGTTGACGGCGTAGTGCTGGGTGGCGCGGTTGTCCCAGAACGCCACGGAGCCGGGCCGCCAGGTGAACCGCACCTGGTACTCCGGAACGTGCGCCTGCGCGAACAGCAACCGCAGCAGGCGGTCGCTTTCGTCGCGGTCCAGGCCGGTGATGTGCGTGGTGAAGGCCTGGTTGACGAACAGGGTGCGGCGCCCGGTCTCCGGGTGCACACGCACCACCGGGTGCTCGACCGGCGGGAAGCGGTCCTGCAGGCGGGCCAGCAGGTCGTGGCCGGCGAAGCGGGCGAAACCGGGGACGAAGTCGTGCACCGCGCGACGGCCGTCGATCCGTTCCCGCACGTCGGCCGGCAGGTTGTCGTAGGCGGCGGCCATGTCGGCCCACAGGGTGTCGCCGCCCAGCGGTGGCACCTCGACCAGGCGCAGCACCGAGCCGAGCGCGGGCGCCGGGCGCCACGTCACGTCGGTGTGCCAGATGTTTTCGAAGCCGGGCACCCCGGCGCCGCGCGCGAACCGGACCACCTCGGCGGAGTCGCCGGCGGGCAGGAACGGGTTGGTCTCCAGCGGGCCCCAGTTCCGCGCGAACGCCCGCTGCTGCGCGGAATCGATGTCCTGGTCGCGGAAGAAGAGCACCTTCCACTCCAGCAGCGCGCGGTTCAGTTCGTCGCGCAGCGCGGGGGTGAGGGGCCGTCCGAGGTCCACGCCCTCGATCTCGGCGCCGATCACCCGTCCCAGCGGGCGCACGTGGAACATCTCGTAGGGGCGCGAGTGGGCATTCTCGTGCAGGCGCGACAGGAGACGCGGGCCTTCGAGGATGCCGCCGGCCGGAACCCGGGCCGGACGGAGTCGGACGCGTTCGGGCAGCTCAACGGGCATTTCGCGGACCTCCCGGGAAGACCTGGCGGACTCCCGGATGATCACCAGGCGTGCCTGGACGCGGCAAGGCACGTCCAGCATGTGGTCCTCTCGTGCGGGAAAGGACTGACCCCGCTACCGCCTCAGGCCGTAGGGTTTGGGTCGTGAGCCTGCCCATCCTCATGACCGTCGACGACGATCCGTCCGTGTCCCGGTCGGTCGCCCGTGACCTCCGCCGTCGTTACGGCCAGGATTACCGCGTCGTGCGCGCCGCCTCCGGCGCGGACGCGCTCGACGCGCTGCGCGAGATCAAGCTGCGCGGTGACGCGGTCGCCGCGATCCTCGCCGACTACCGCATGCCGCACATGGACGGCATCACGTTCCTGGAACAGGCGATGGACCTGTTCCCGTCGGCGCGGCGAGCGCTGCTGACCGCCTACGCCGACACCGACGCGGCCATCCAGGCGATCAACGTCGTCGACGTCGACCACTACCTGCTCAAGCCGTGGGACCCGCCGGAGGAGAAGCTCTACCCGGTGGTCGACGCGCTCGTGGAGGCCTGGCGCGCGGCCGGTGAGCGCCCGGTCGAGGAGACGAAGGTGATCGGGCACCGGTGGTCCTCGCCGTCCTACAAGGTGCGGGACTTCCTGGCCCGCAACTCCGTGCCCTACCGCTGGTACTCCGTCGACGAGCCGGAGGCCTGCCGCCTGCTCGAGGCGGCGGAGTGCGCGGCCGAGGACATCCCGGTGCTGATCACGCCGGACGGCACCGTGCTGCGGAAACCGCAGGGCGAGCAGATCGCCGACGCGGTCGGCCTGTCCACCCGCCCGGCGTCGGAGTTCTACGACCTGGTGGTCGTCGGTGGCGGCCCGGCGGGGCTGGGCGCGGCGGTCTACGGCGCGTCGGAGGGGCTGCGCACGGTCCTGGTCGAGCGGCGGGCCACCGGGGGACAGGCCGGGCAGAGCTCGCGGATCGAGAACTACCTCGGCTTCCCGGACGGCGTGTCCGGGGCGCAGCTGACCGACCGGGCCCGGCGCCAGGCCCAGAAGTTCGGCGCCGAGGTGCTGACCACGCGGGACGTCACCGGCCTGGAAGCGCGCGGTTCGGCGCGGGTGGTGAAGTTCGGCGACGGCAGTGAGATCGCCGCGCACGCCGTCGTCCTCGCGACCGGTGTGTCCTACCGGGCGCTGGAGGCCGAGGGGGTGGCCGAACTGACCGGGCGCGGCGTGTTCTACGGCTCGGCGTCCACCGAGGCTCCGGAGTGCGCCGGCGAGCACGTCTACATCGTCGGCGGTGCGAACTCCGCCGGGCAGGCCGCGGTGTTCTTCGCCCGCTACGCCAAGGAGGTCTCGATCCTGGTGCGCGGCGCATCGCTGCAGGCGTCGATGTCGCACTACCTGATCGAGCAGATCGAGGGCATCGACAACATCCACGTCCGCACCCGCACCACCGTGGTGCGCGCGCACGGCACGGACCACCTCGAAGAGCTGACGTTGTGCGACCAGGAGCGGGGTGTCACCGAGACCGTGCCCACCGGGCACCTGTTCGTGTTCATCGGCGCGGCCCCGCGGACGGAGTGGCTCGGTGACGACGTGCTGCGCGACGAGCACGGGTTCGTGTGCACGGGGCCGGACCTGGTCGTGGAGGGCAAACGACCACCGGGGTGGACGCTCGACCGCGATCCGCACCACCTGGAGTCGTCGATCCCGGGCGTGTTCGTGGCCGGGGACGTGCGGTCCCAGTCGGTGAAGCGGGTGGCGTCCGCGGTCGGCGAGGGCGCGATGGCGGTCACGCTCGTGCACCGGTACCTGGAGGCACGATGAGCGAGCCCCAGCTGACCCGAGAGTTCCTGCGCGAGCTGTTCCTGTTCACCAGCCTGGAGGACGCCCAGCTCGACTGGATCCTGGACCACGCCAAGATCGAGCACTACCCGGCCGGCACCGCGATCATCAGCGAGGGCGATCCGGCGACCTGCTTCTACGTGCTGCTGTCGGGTGCGCTGCGGATGACGCGGCTGGTGGGCGGCAGCGAGGTGGAGACCGTCCGGTCCGATCAGCGCGGCGCCTATTGCGGGGCGACGCAGTTCTTCTACGGGCAACAGGAGCAGGTCTACGGCGCATCGGTGTACGCGGTCACCGAGCTGACGTTCCTCACGTTGCCCGCGAAGGAGTTCGCCGAGAAGTTCCGCAGCTGGTTCCCGATGGCGACGCACCTGCTGGAGGGTTCCTACCTGGGCTGGCGCAACTCGGACGCGCTGATCGGGCAGCGGCGGCGGTTGCTGGCGCTGGGGGAGATGTCCGCGGGGCTGACCCACGAGCTGAACAACCCGGCGGCCGCGGCGGTGCGGGCCACCGCGGCGTTGCGGGAGCGGGTCGCCGGAATGCGGCACAAGCTGGCGATACTGGCGAAGCGGGACATCGAGCCCGATCTGCTGGAGTTGCTGCTGGAGGTGCAGGAGCGGCTGGTCAAGCAGGTGGCCGACGCGCCACCGCTGACGGCGATGCAGCAGGCCGACCGCGAGGACGAGATCGGTGACTGGCTCGAGGAGCGCGACATCGAGCAGGGCTGGGATCTGGCCCCGATCTTCGTGGCGGCGGGACTGACCGCGGACAGCCTCGACCACGTCCTCGAGTCGGTGGGCGACGGGCTGCTGGACGGGGCCCTGCGGTGGCTGGCGTACGCGCTGGAGACCGAGATGCTGATGGGGGAGATCGAGGACTCGACGACGCGGATTTCGGCGCTGGTGGGTGCGGCGAAGCAGTACTCGCAGATGGACCGGGCGCCGCACCAGTGGATCGACGTGCACGACGGTCTGGATTCGACGCTGGTGATGCTCGCCGGGAAGATCGGCACCGGGGTGGAGGTGGTGAAGGAGTACGACCGCGGCCTGCCGACGGTCCCGGCGTACGCGGGCGAGCTGAACCAGGTGTGGACGAACATCATCGACAACGCCGTGAGCGCGATGGGTGGCACGGGCACGCTGACACTGCGCACTTTCCGCGAGGGCGACCGGGTGGTGGTCGAGATCGGCGACACCGGGCCGGGCATCTCGGCGGAGACCAAGCAGCGGATCTTCGAACCGTTCTTCACGACGAAGCCCGTCGGCGAGGGGACGGGGCTCGGGCTGGACATCTCGTGGCGCATCGTGGTGGACCGCCACCGCGGCGACCTGCGAGTGGAGTCGGAACCGGGGAACACGCGGTTCCGGGTCTACCTGCCGACGACGGAGCAAGCCTCCGAGTAACGCAGACGCGCTTCTGGGGTGGCGTACGTACCCCGTGGGGGGAGCAAGCGTCCGCGTAACGCCGGCGCCCTTCTGGGGCGGCGCACGTACCCCGTTGGCCGAGCGGCGGCCATCGGTGGGGCTGCTCCAGCCCGTCCAGTGCCAAGGGGAGCCCGTCGCCCGGCCGGCGCCTTCCGGCGGCGCCCACCAGCGCCTACCGGGCGGGCGCCCGAGGCGCCCGCGGCGCAGCTGTCCTCGCGGCGGTCGGTGGGAGCGGCATGCGCGGTGCGGCTGCGGCGCCTGCGGCGCGGTGCACCTCCGGCGGGTTGCTGTGCGGGCGCGGTCCGCCTGGTGTGCGGTGGCGCCTGCGGCGGGTGCGCCTGGTGCGCGGTGGCGCCTGCGGCGGGTGCGCCTGGTGCGCCGTGCGTTTGCCGCGGGGTGGGCCTTGCGCCTGCGCCACGGTGCCTGCACCGCGGTGCCTGATGCGCGATGTGCCTGCTGCGCCCCGCGGTGCTTGCTGCGCGCTGCACCTGCTCGCCTGCTGTGCCGTGCACGTGCTGCCCGGTGCGCCTGCGGCGCCCTGCTCCGCCACTTGCGCTCCTACGGCGCGCACCCGGCCGCCGGAGCTGCGTCGGCTACTGGGCTGCCTGGCTACTGGAGGCGCGCTGGCTGGAGTTGCCTTCCGGCACCTGGGCCGCCCGCTGCCCGCGCGCCCGCGCCCTCCGCCTGGGCGGCGCGCGCGTCGGCCGAGACTGGGGCCGTGCCCCTTCCGGCCGCCGCCGTAGCTACCTCCGCCGGAACCGGCGCCATGCCCCTTCCGGCCGCCGAGGGCTCCGTGGCCACCTCCACCTCCACCGCCGCCGGCGCGGTGGCCACCTCCACCGAAACCGGCGCCGGCCAGCGCATCTGCACCGTGGTGCCCCGGGGGCCGGGGGAGATTTCCGCGTGCTCGGCCAGTGCGTGGATCAGCGGCAGGCCCCGGCCGTGCAGGGGGCCGGGCTCCGCGGCCGGCTCGCGCCAGTTGCCCTGGTCGCTCACGGTCACCCGCACCGCGTCCCGGCGCAGCTCCGCGGACAGCTCCAGCGGCCCCTCCTCGCGCACGGGGTAGGCGTGGGTCACCACGTTGATCATCGCCTCGTACGCCGCCAGCACCATCGCGTCCGCGGTGTCCTCCGGCAGCGCCACGGCGTGCGCCCAGCGGGTGAGTTCGTGTCGCAGGCTCGTCGCGTTGTGCGACCGGGCCGGCACCAGGTGGTGCAGGCGTTGATCTCCGGCGTCCATCGAAGTCCCCCTCGGCGTGTGCTCCGTCGCACCGGGATTACCCACCGTGCACGGGTTACACACCTGCTGGTCGCCGGATCCGGGTCAACCGGTCGTGAGCTCGGCCCACACGACCTTGCCGTCCGGGGTCGTGCGCGTCCCCCACCTCGTCGCGGCCTCCTCGACCACCTGCAGCCCACGGTGCTCGATCCCGCCGGTCGCCAGGATGTGCGGCAGGGCGCCCGCGCGGTCCGCGACGTCCACCGTCAACCGCTCCCCGTCGTGGTACAGCCGCAGCGTCAGCGGCGCCGACGCGTGCTTCAGCGCGTTCGTCACCAGCTCGGCCGCCACCTTCGCGGCGCCCTCGGCCACCTCGTCCAGGCCCCACCCGGCTAGCCGCCCCACCACGAACTCCCGCACGGCCGCGACATCCACCTGCCGCGTCAACGCCATCGACGCCACCCGCCGGTGCGCGCCGCGGTGGTCGACGTACAGCAGCGCCACGTCGTCGTCGTGACGCCCGCCCGTCAGCTGCGCGATCAGCGCATCGCAGCCGGCGTCGAGATCACCGTCCGCGGGCAGCGCCCGCAGCCCGGCCAGCAACTCGTCGATCCCGGCGCCCAGCTCGCGCGTCCGGCTCTCCACCAGCCCGTCGGTGTACAGCACGAGCCGCATCCCGGGCGGGAACGGCACCTGCTCCTGCGGGTACTGCTCGCCGACCCCCAGCGGCATGCCCAGCGCCTCGGCGATCTGCCGTGTCGACCCGCCGGCGTCGATCAGCACCGCGGGCAGGTGCCCGGCGTTGGCGTAGGTGAGCGAGTCGTCGATCGGGTCGTGCACCGCGTACAGGCAGGTGATGAACTTGGCGCCGGGCGTCGACCGCGCCAGCTGCGACACGTTGTGCAGCACATCGGACGGCGGCAGGTCCACCAGCGCGTACGACCGGATCGCGGTGCGCATCTGGCCCATCACCGCGGCCGCCGGCACCCCGCGCCCCACCACGTCGCCGACCACGAACGCGGTCCGCCCGCCGGGCAGCTGGATCACGTCGAACCAGTCGCCGCCCACCTCCGACCCCGCCGCGGCCGGCAGGTAACGCGACACGATCCGCAGGCCCGGGATGTCCGGCACCGCGGGCAGCATGCTGCGCGCCAGCTCCGTCGCCATCGACCGGTGCCGCGCGAACATCCGCGCGTTGTCCAGCGCGACGGCCGCGTACCCGGCGATCCCGGCCGCGATCTGCTCGTGCCGCACGGTGAACCGCCCCGGCTCGGGGTGGGCGAAGAAGAACCCGCCCAGCACCTCGCGCGTCGTCGGCGTGATCACCGGGACGGCCAGGTAGCTGCGCACCGGCAGGTGACCCTCCGGCATGCCGAAGTGCGGCGCGTTGTGCCCGTAACGCGGATCCTCGGTGATGTCGTCACTGCGCACGATGCCGCTGCCGTTGAACGTCGGCGCGAACACGCCCGTGTTGCGCGGCATCGGGAAGCCGTCGAAGGTCTCCTTCGGGATCCCGGACAACGTGTAGAGCGTGTAGGACTCGCCGAACTCGTCGATCAGGTTGTAGAAGAACGCCCCGAACGCGGCCGCGGTGCCGCGGGTGGCCGCGTCGGTGGCCTCCTGGACGAGGGTGTCGATGTCGAGCTGGGCGGTCAGCCGTAGGCCGATCGCCTGGAGCATGTCGACCAGTTCCGCCTCGGCGCCCACCCGGTCGACGGCCCGTTCGAGCGCCGCGCCCTGCACCCGCGCGACGTCCTCCAGCATCGCGAGGTAGTCGCGCAGCGCTTCCTCGCGTTCGGCGGCTGTCCCGCGGGACAGCAGCCCCGCCCGCACGCTCACGGCGATCGCGCGGGCGGTCCGCTCCGGCAAGCCGGCCGGATCGCGCAGCGCGATCCAGAACGACCGTCCACCGGACAGCGGGCCGCCGAAGGCCAGCACCCCGGCCGAACGGGCCACCGGGAACCGCTCCGCAGGCGGCCGCGGGCCGATCACCCCGTCCAGCGCGGCGCCGGCCGGCGGATCACCGGCCGAAGCGACCAGCACCGGCGACCCGTCCTCGTCCACTGTGTACAGCTCGGCCGCGGCGGCGAACCCGTCCCGCAACCGGCGGACGACGGCCTGCGCGGCGGTGGCGAGGTCGGGCGCGTGTTCGGCTTCGGCGCGCAGCGCCGCGGCGACCCGGACGGTGTCCGACAAGCCGAAGACCGGGGGTTCGTGCGCCCCCGCTTCCCCGTGGTCGGCCTGCCGCCCGGTCATCGGTCCGCGCTCCCCTCACGTCGGCGGCTGCCAGCCTAACCCTCGTGACACCGGCGTGACGCGGTTTCGGCCGGATACGACACCGATCCGCTGCTCAGTTCACACATTCCCCCGCCGGCGCCGGGCCTGTCGCGGGCAGGTCCGCCACGAACGTGCGCACCTGGCCGGGATCGAGGCCGAGGGTGCCGGTCCGTTCGTCGTCGGCGACGGGCACGGTCGCGATCCGCAGCCCGGCGGGCCGGGTCGTGCGCAGGAGAGCGGCGAACCCGGGCAGGTCCCAGCCCGGATCGGTCCGGACGGACCGGCCGACGGCGTGGATCAGCGCGGTCACCGACGCGGGGTCGGCGAGCAGGTTCCCGGTGAGCACCTCCTCCGCCGCCGAGCGCAGGAACGCCTGCAGCCGCACGATCCGGTCCAGGTCCCCGTTGGGCAGGCCGAAGCGTTGCCGCAGGAAGTCCGGCGCCGTCGTCGCGGTCAGGACCTGCCGCCCCGCCGGGAAGGACGCGCCGGTGCGCGGGTCGTGGGAGGCGGCGCGCAGGCACACCGGCACACCGTGGAGCGCTTGCGCGAGCGCGCCGAACCCGGACATGCCCACCAGCGCGTAGTGGTCGATGGGCGTGCCGGTCAGCTGCTGCACGGTGTCGACGAGCGTGCGGGCCCCGGCCTCGGTGGCGCTCGCCTCGTCCTGGCCCCGTTCGCGGGCGGCCGCCTTGGCGCCGGCGTAGGCGGAGTTCAGCCTGCCCTCGCCGAACCCGGGGATGGCCACCCAGGAGTCGCGGGGGATCGAGGCGAGCGCGGCGGTGCCGTCCGGGCGGAACCGGCCGAGCACCACCGAATCGGCCTGGTCGTGGTCGTCGAGGCCGGCCAGCAGGACGGTCTGGCCCGCGGCGGGCGGCGTGCCGACCACGGGTTCGGTGCGCTGGAGCACCTTCGGCACCAGGACGGCGGCGACGGCCACGACGACCACCGCCGCGGCGGCCACGACCAGAACCGGGGTCCGGGCGCGGCGCGGCTGCGCGCGGCGGCGCTCGAGTTCGGCCAGGACGGCCCGCGGGTCCGGGCGCCGGTCCGCTTCGACGGCCAGGGCGGCGCGGATCAGCTGTTCGGTGCTCGGGCGTTCGGGGGTCATGACAGTGCCTCCGTGACGGACACGCGACGGCTGCGCTCGGCGGTGCGCAGTGTGCTCAGGGCGCGGGAGATGTGGCTGCGGACGGTGCCCGCCGAGCAGCCGAGCACCTCGGCGATCTCGGCGTCGGTGCAGTCGGAGTAGAAGCGGAGCACGATCGCGGCGCGCTGCTTGCGCGGCAGGGCGGCGATCCGCGAGCGCATGGCGTCGCGTTCGGCGAAGTGCTCGGCGGGGTCGGCGACGGGGGTCGCGAGGGCGTCGAGCGTGCTGTGCGCGGCGGCCACGTTGCGGGAGGACCGCAGGCGCCGCCACGACAGGTACTCGTTGGTGATCATCTTGCGCACGTAGCTCTCGGGGGCGGCCAGCCCGGCGATGCGGGACCAGCGGTGCTGGGCGCGCAGCAGCGTCTCCTGCACGACGTCCTGCGCGAGATGCGGATCGCAGGTCAGCGCCGTGGCGTAGCGGAGCAGGCGGTCGAGGCGTTCGGCCACGAAGTCGTCGAAGCGGTCCCGCACCGGCGCTCCTTTCGGTCTGTCGGGTGTGCGTCCTCAACGCTGCGGGACCCCCCGGTTGTTGAATCCGATCCGGAAATCGTCCCAGCCGGTTAGGGTCGGGCCATGTTGCTCCTCGCGCACCTGTCGGACATCCACCTCGACGGTGGCGAACGCAACGCCGGGCGCGCGGCGCGGATCGTGCGCTACCTGGCCGACTTGCCGCGGCCGGTGGACGCCGTGCTGGTCACCGGCGACCTGGCCGACCACGGCTCGCCGCAGGAGTACGGCGAGGTCGCGACGCTGCTGGCCGGGCTGCCCTACCCGGTGTTCCACTGCCCCGGCAACCACGACGCGCGGCCCGCCTACCGGGAGGCGCTGCTCGGCGAGGCGCCGTCGGACGCGCCGGTCAACCAGGCCCGCCACGCCGGCGGTGCGGTGTTCGCGCTGTGCGACAGCAGCATTCCCGGCAGCGGCGCCGGACACCTGGCCGACGAGACGCTGGACTGGCTGGACGGCGTGCTGGCCGAGGAGGCGGGGCGGCCCGCGTTCGTGGCCTTCCACCACCCGCCGGTGGTGCTGCACCACCCGCTGCTCGACGAGATCCGGCAACGGCAGGCGGAGCGGCTCGCCGAGGTCGTCGGCCGCCACCCGGACGTGGTGGCCCTGTTCTGCGGGCACGCCCACACCCCGTCGGTGAGCACCTTCGCCGGGCGGCCGCTCGTGGTGGCGCCCGGAGTGGTGTCGACGCTGTCCCTGCCGTGGGAGCCGGGCGGCGAGGTGGGCTGGGCGGACGGCGGCCCGCTCGACCACGACCGGCCACCGGCGCTGGCGTTCCACGTGGTCGACGACGACCGGCGGCTCACCACGCACTTCCGGCTCTGCCCGTAGCCCGGAACTCCTTGGCGGCTAACGGGTTTCCACGCGGTCAGGCGCCCGATGCGGGCCCGGGCACCAGCCGGAGCGGGTCGTGCTGCGGCGTCCGCTCGGCGGGACGACCGATCCGTGCAGCTCGCCGTCGGCGGCCCAGTGCAGGAACTCCTCTTCCCAGGGCCGGTTCTCCAGGTCGCGGCGCTCGGCGAGCTCCACCTGCGTCTCGGCGAACTCGCGCAGCGCGGTGAGGATCCGGCTCAACAAGCGCATGGCCCGATCGTGCTCCGGCTCACCAGCCCGGACGAGTGGCAGTACTGCTTGTGTTCGACAAAATTCTGCCATTGACGGCTTTCGCCGCGCGAAAGGACTGCACCCGGGGGTGACTTCGGCCGCCCGTGAAGGCATGATCGCGGAGTATCCGTAGTGGGAGGCCAGTTTTGAGCATCGTCGGCACCAGGGTGGTCCGCGTCGAGGACCACCAGCTGATCACGCAGGGCGGGACCTACGTCGAGGATCTGCGGGTGGAGGCGCTGACCGGGGCGGTGCACGCCATGTTCGTGCGCAGCCCGGTCGCGCACGCCCGCGTCACCGTCGACGCGTCCGCCGCGCTCGAGGCGCCGGGGGTCGTCGCGGTCTACACGGCCGCCGACCTCGACCTCGCGCCGCACAAGGCAGGACCGGTCGTCGAGCCGTGGCTGGCCGACGGTGTGGTCCGCTACGTGGGCGAGCCGGTCGCGCTCGTGCTCACCGAGGAGCGCTACCAGCTCGCGGACGCCGCCGAGCTGGTCGACGTCGACTACGACCCGCTCGACGTGGTCGCGAGCATCGACGCCGCGCTGTCCGACGAAACGGTGCTGTTCCCCGACCAGGGCACCAACACGCTGCAGACCACCGGCGGCGAGTTCGACGACAAGGCGTTCGACGACTGCGAGGTCGTGGTCACGAAGACGATCCTCAACCAGCGGGTCGCCCCGGCGCCGCTGGAAGTGCGTGGCGCGGCCTGCGCGTGGGGCGACGACGGCAGGCTGACGCTGTGGTTGTCCACGCAGAACGCGCAGATCTCGCGCGCCACCGTGGCGAAGGGGCTCGGCGTCGACGCCAAGGACGTCCGGGTGATCACGCCCGACGTCGGCGGCGGGTTCGGTGCGAAGATCGGCACCGACCCGGAGTCGGTGGTGCTGGGCTGGGCGTCGAAGCGGTCCGGCCGGCCGATCCGCTGGGTGGAGACCCGCAGCGAGAACCTGGTCGCGATGACGCACGGGCGGGCGCAGCAGAACACCGTCACCATCGGCGGGCGCCGCGACGGCACCGTGCTCGCGTTCCGGCTGGAGGTCGTGCAGGACGCCGGCGCCTACCCGCGCACGATGTTCCTGCCGACGCTGACCGAGCTGATGGCCACCGGCGTCTACCACTTCCCGAAGGTGGAGACGAGCAGCCGCGCGGTCGTCACCAACACGACGCCGATCGCGGCCTACCGGGGCGCGGGCCGCCCGGAGGCGACCGCCGCGATCGAGCGCGCGATGGACCTCTTCGCCGCCGAGATCGGCGTGGACCCGGCCGAGGTCCGGCGGATCAACTTCATCCGGCCGGAGGAGTTCCCGTACACCTCGCCGACCGGCGCCAGCTACGACACCGGCGAGTACGCCAAGGCGCTGGACAAGGTCCTGGAGGCGGGCGGGTACGCCGGCCTGCGCGCGGAGCAGGCCCGGCGCCGCGAATCCGGTGACCCGGTCGCGCTCGGCCTCGGGATCGCCACCTACGTCGAGATCACCGGCGGCGACTCGGGCGGCGAGAGCGGGCGCCTGCTGATCAACCCCGACGGCTCGGTCACCGCCTACACCGGCTCCTCGCCGCACGGCCAGGGCCTGGACACCACGCTGACCATGCTGCTGTCCGACCAGCTCGGCGTGCCGATGGAGCGGATCACCGTCCGGCACGGCGACACCGACGAGGTGCCCCGCGCGATCGGCACGTTCGGGTCGCGCTCGCTGCAGCTGGGCGGGTCCGCGCTGCGCCAGGCCGCCGACCAGGTCATCGACCAGGCCCGTGCGCTGGCGGCCGACCGGCTGGAGGCGAGCCCGGACGACGTCGAGCTCGTCGACGGCGCCTTCCAGGTGCGGGGCGCGCCCGCGAGCGGGTCGGTCACCTGGGCGCAGCTGGCCGAGGAGGCCGAGCTGACCGCGGACGTGTGGTTCGGCGACGGCAGCCCGACCTTCCCCTTCGGCGCGCACCTCGCCGTCGTGGAGGTCGACACGCTCACCGGGAAGGTCGTGCTGAAGCGGATCATCGCGTGCGACGACGCCGGCCCCATCGTCAACCCGCTCGCCTTCCAGGGGCAGCGGCACGGCGGGCTCGGCCAGGGCGCGGCACAGGCGCTGCTGGAGGTCATGAACTACGACGCCGACGGCAACCCGACGACGGCGACCCTGGCGGACTACTCGTTCGTCACCGCACCCGAGCTGCCCGACTTCGAGCTGGTCGACTCCGAGACCCCGACGACCCGGAACCTGCTGGGTGTCAAGGGGATCGGCGAGGCCGCCACGATCGGCTCGACGCCCGCGGTGCACAACGCGGTGGTCGACGCGCTGTCCCACCTGGGCGTGCGTCATCTCGACATGCCCACCACCCCGCTGCGGGTGTGGCAGGCGCTCACCGAAGCGAGGAAGGCGAACTGACGTGAAGGTCTCCATCGAGATCAACGGCACGACGGTCTCCGAGGAGGTCGAGGACCGGACCCTGCTGGTCCACTTCGTGCGTGAGCAGGCCGGGCTGACGGCCACGAACATCGGGTGCGACACCACGTCGTGCGGCGCGTGCACCGTCCTGCTGGACGGCGAGTCCGTCAAGTCGTGCACGGTGCTGGCCGCGCAGGCCGACGGGCACCGGGTGACGACGCTGGAGGGCCTGCGCGGCGAGGGCGGCGACCTGCACCCGGTGCAGCGCGCGTTCCGCGAGGAGCACGGTCTGCAGTGCGGGTTCTGCACACCCGGCATGATCATGGCTTCGGTGTCGCTGCTGGACCACAACCCGAAGCCGACGCGCCAGGAGGTGCGTGACGGGCTGGAGGGCAACCTGTGCCGCTGCACGGGTTACCACAACATCGTCAACGCCGTGATGAACGCGTCCGGTCAGGAGGTGCAGCGGTGATCCCCGCCCGGTTCACCTACCGGCGCGTGTCCTCTGTGGACGAGGCGCTGGCCGCGGTCGCCGAGCACGGTGACGACGCCAAGCTGCTGGCCGGCGGGCAGTCGCTGTTGCCGTTGATGAAACTGCGGTTCGCCGCGCCGGAGCTGCTGATCGACCTCGGGCCGCTGGACGAGCTGCGGTACGTGCGGCGGGAGGGCGACGAGATCGCGGTCGGGGCCATGACGCGCTACCACGACCTGCACCACGACGCGGTGCTGGCCGAGCACGCGCCCCTGCTCGCGCACGTCGCCGGATCGGTGGGCGATCAGCAGGTGCGCCACCGCGGCACCATCGGCGGCTCGCTCGTGCACGCGGATCCGGCGGCGGACCTGCCCGCGGCGGTCCTGGCCGTGGACGGCGTGCTCGTCGCGCGGGGCCCGGACGGTGAGCGCCGGATTCCCGCGGCGGAGTTCTTCCAGGGCCCGTTCGAGACGCCGCTGGCGCCGGAGGAGCTGCTGACCGAGGTCCGCGTGCCGGTGCAGGACGGCGCCGGGTGGGGGTTCGAGAAGTTCACGCGCCGGGCGATCGACTGGGCCATCGTCGGCGTCGTGGTCGCCGGGCGGGCCGTGTCCCTGATCAACATGGGCGGCACGCCGCTGCGGGCGTCCGCTGTCGAGGCGGCTCTCGCCGAGGGGGCCTCGGCCGCCGAGGCCGCCGCACTGGCCGCGGAGGGAACCTCACCGGCGGACGAGGCGCACGCCACGAGCGAGTACCGGGAGCACCTGGCCCGCGTGCTGACCGAGCGGGCCCTGGTGTCGGCCGGGGTGTCGTAGCGGGCTTCGCCGCGCGCGGCCGGCCGGGCGTGTCAAGGCTGTCGCCCAGCCTTGACACGCCTGCCGGCTACGAAGCCGCCAGCAGAACAACGCCGTCGTCATCGGCGTACAGCAGATCCCCGGGCCGGAAAGTCACCCCGCCGAAGCCCACCGGCACGTCCACCGAACCGTCCCCGGCCTTGCTGCTCTTCCGGGGGTTCGTCCCCAGCGCCTTGATCCCGATCGGCAGTCCGGCGAGCACCGCCGAATCGCGCACCGCGCCGTTGATCACCAGCCCGGCCCACCCGTTGTCCACCGCGGACCGGGCGATGATGTCGCCCGTCAGGGCCGTGTGCAGTGACCCGCGCCCGTCGACCACCAGCACCGCGCCGTCACCGGGCGTGGCGAGCAGCTGCTTGACCAGGCCGTTGTCCTGGAAACACGAAACGGTCCGCACGCGCCCGGAAAAGACGCGAGTCGCCCCGAACTGGCGGAACTGCGTGTCGCACACCCGCAGCTGGTCGCCGTGCTCGTCGACCAGGTCGGCAGTGGAGAAGGTCACCCGGATCGCCTTTCGTCGTGGTGGGCCCGGCGGATCGAGTCCAGCAGGCCGGGGAACCGCGCGGTGATCTCGTTCCGGCGCAGGCGCACGAAACTGCCGTTGCCGGCGTCGCGCTGCCGGATCAGACCGGCCTGCCGCAGCACCCGCCAGTGGTGGGTGCGCGTCGACTTCGCCAGTGGCAGGTCGAACGACGCGCACGCGTGCTCGCCGTCGGGCCGGTCCAGCAGGTCGACCACCACCCCGCGCCGATGCGGATCGGCCAGGGCGGACAGCACCGCGCCCAGATCGAGGTCGTCCATCGCGATCCCCTTGTCGTAGGTACGACGGTGATAGTACCTTGCCGGACATGCTGCTCGTCTTCGACATCAACGAAACCCTCCTCGACCTCGCGCCGCTGGACGACGTGCTCGGCGGCACCGAGGTCCGCACCCGCTGGTTCGACCTGCTCATCCACACCGCGCTGGTGGTCACCGCGAGCGACCGGTACGAGGACTTCGCCAAGCTCGCCGGGGCCTGCGCCCGCACCGTCGCCCCCGGGGCCGACGTGCCCCAGCTCGCCGAAGCCCTGCGTTCGCTGCCGCCGCACCCGGACGTCGTGCCCGCCCTGGACGAGCTGCGCGACCAGGGGCACCGGCTGGTCGCACTGGGCAACTCGCCGCAGGCCGTGGTCGAGGCGCAGGTCGCCGACCTCGGGTTCGACGCCGTCTACTCGGCGGAGGCGGCGGGTGCGCTCAAGCCGTCCCCGGCGGCGTACGCGCTGGTCGAGCACAGCGGGGAACCGCCGGTGATGATCGCCGCGCACGACTGGGACATCGCCGGCGCCCAGGCCGCCGGGATGCGCACGGCGTTCGTCACCCGGGACGGCCGCAACCCGCTCCCGGGTCACCCGAGTCCGGATTGGACGGTGACCGACCTGGCCGAGTGGGCGCGCTCGCTGCGTCAGTGAACCGGCGTGACGATGCCGTACTCGTGGATCTTGCGGTAGATCGTCGCGCGGGAGATGCCCAGCAGCTGGGCCGCGCGGACCTTGTTGCCGTCGGCCTCCTCGAGGCTGCGCACGATCGCGTCGCGCTCGACGGCCTCGAACCGGTTCAGCTGGCGGCGGGTGAGCGTGTGGTACTCGGCGGGCAGGTCGGTCGGGCGGATGGTGCCGGTGCGGCGGCGTTGCGTGACCTCGCGCAGCACCTGGTACAGCTGGGCGGTGTTGCCCGGCCACGGCGCGCGCATCAGCAGGTGCATCGCCGCGGGTGAGCAGGTGATCTCCCCGCCGTGCGACAGCCTGCTCAGGAACAGCGGCACCAGCTCGGCCAGGTCTTCCACGTGCCGCCGCAGCGACGGGACGCCGATGGTGCGGGGGAAGAACGCGAGCAGGTCCGCCAGCCGCGGGCTGGTCTCGGCCTCCGGGGTGAGCGTCAGCGCGATCCACGGCCCGTCCGGCCGCGGCACCTCGCGCAGCACTTCCACCAGCGCGGCCACGTCGTGGTCGCCGAGGCGGTCGGCGTGCCGGATCACGAGGGTGTCCACGGGGTCGTCGAGCAGTTCGCGCCGCAGGTCGGCGGCCCACGTCGGTCCGGCGTCGGCGGCGTCCAGGGTGTGCAGGCGCCCGGCCGGGTTGCGCCGCCGGTGCACGCCCTGGGCGAGCGTGTACTTCCCGACGCCCGGCTCGCCGGCCAGGACGATCCACTCGCCGCGGCAGTAGCTGGTGTCGACGGCCTGGCTGCTGCGCGTCCACTGCGACGCCGACCCGGCCACCCCGGGCAGGAACATCGGCACGACCGGCAGCGCCGCGCCCTCCTCGTCGTCGGTCTCGATGAGCTTGACCGTCAGCACCCCGCCGGCGATCTCGCCGGCCCGCTCACCGGGCACGCGGCGGCAGTACATCCGCACCCGGCTGCCGCTGGACAGCACGATCGTCTCGGTGGCGCGCCGGTTCGACGACAGCACCTGCGTCGCGTGCCCCAGCACGAGCGCCTGGTCGGCCGGATCCAGGAGGTGGCGGGCGGCGTCGTTGACCATCACGACGTCGTCGTTGAACGCGATCACGATCCCGGAGGTCCGCCGGCACGCCTGCAGGTAGGACTGGAACAGCACCAGCTCGCGCATGTTGCTGTGCGTCAGCAGCGCCTGCCGGATCTGCTCGGCCGTGGTGCGGGCGAGCGCGACCAGCAGGCCGCCGGCGTCCTTGCGCCAGCACGTCAGGTCGACCGCGCCGATGGTCTTGCCGGAGATGGGGTGGTGGATCGGCACACCGGCGCACGCGAGGTTCTCCAGGTTCTCCGCGTAGTGCTCGTGCCCGAACACCTGGGTGGGCCGGCCGTCGGCGAGCGCGGTGCCGATGCCGTTGGTGCCGACGAACCGTTCGCCGTAGCTGAACCCCGGCGCCAGTTCGACGCTCTGCAGGTGCCGGTGCAGGTCGTGGTCGCCGGTGCGCTGGCTCAGCACGACGCCGGTCTGGTCGGTGAGGATCATGCTGATGGGCTGGCCCTCGAGCTGGTCGCCGAGGCGTTCCAGCACCGGTTTCGCGCCGCGGATCAACGGCGTGTCGAGGTCCTGGTCGCCGGCGTAGGGCAGGTCGATCCGGTCGGCGGGCACCCGGAACTCGCGGGATCGCCACCACGACGCGAGGATCGCCTCGCGCACCTGCCCGGGTTCGACGGATTCCGAGGTCAGGAACCGGATCCGGGTACGCGCGAGACCGTCGTCGTCGGCCAGAACCTGAGTCCGGTCGCCGTCCACGATGACCTCCCGCCGCCTGCCCAGCGCGATACCGGGCACCGCCGTGTGCCCGCACCACACGGTACGCCGGGCCCGCACGGCCCCGTGTCTCAAATTGAGACACGCCCCACGTGGGGACAGGCGTGTGATGGGGAGATGTCCGAGGAGACGTACAACCCGTGGACCGTGGTGAACGTCGTGTTCCACCACCTCGCCGACCAGGGCCTGCACCCGACGCTGGGCGACGGGCACCCGGGGGAGCCGGCCGCGGAACTGCTGCGCGCCCTCGGCATCCGCCCGGAGGCCGAGGGCGACACCCGGCAGCGCACCGACGTGCACGATCACCTGGCCGAACTGCGCCGCAGCGTGTTCGGCGAACCCTGAACCGCCTGTCTCATATTGAGACCCGCGTCACCCGGCGGCACGCCGTTCAATCGTGATGTAGGACTGGTGCCCACCGAGGAGTGAACATGAGCCGCCAGAGTGTGGCGAAAGCCCATCAGAAGATCCAGGAGCTGTCCTGGGAACCGGCCTACCACGAGCCGGTGTCGCAGTACGGGACGGACTACACGTTCCGCAAGGCGAAGAAGAAGGACCCGCTCAAGCAGGTCCTGCGCTCGTACTTCCCGATGCAAGAGGAAAAGGACCACCGCGTGTACGGCGCCGAGGACGGCGCGATCCGCGGGAACATGTTCCGGCAGGTCCAGGAACGCTGGCTGGAGTGGCAGAAACTCTTCCTGAGCATCATCCCGCTGCCGGAGATCTCGGCGGCGCGGGCGATGCCGCTGCTGTTCCGCACGGTGCCCAACCCCGAGCTGCACAACGGCCAGGCGATCCAGATGATCGACGAGGTCCGGCACTCGACGATCCAGCAGAACCTCAAGCGCCTGTACATGAACAACTACATCGACCCGGCGGGCTTCAACTCGAGCCTGCGCAACTTCCAGAACGACTACTGCGGCACGATCGGCCGCCAGTTCGCGGAAGGCTTCATCACCGGTGACGCGATCACCGCGGCCAGCATCTACCTGACGATCGTCGCCGAGACCGCGTTCACCAACACCCTGTTCGTCGCCATGCCGGCCGAGGCCGCCGCCAACGGCGACTACCTGCTGCCGACGGTGTTCCACTCGGTGCAGTCCGACGAGTCCCGGCACATCAGCAACGGTTACGCCACCCTGCTGATGGCCCTGTCCGACGAGAGCAACCACCAGCTGCTCGAACGCGACCTGCGCTACGCGTGGTGGAACAACCACGCCGTCGTCGACGCCGCGATCGGCACGTTCATCGAGTACGGCACCAAGGACCGCCGCAAGGACCGGGAGAGCTACGCCGAGATGTGGCGCCGCTGGATCTACGACGACTACTACCGCAGCTACCTCGTGCCGCTGGAGAAGTACGGCCTGGTCATCCCGCACGACCTGATCGAGGAGGCGTGGAACCGGATCTGGAACAAGGGTTACGTGCACGAGGTCGCCCAGTTCTTCGCGACCGGGTGGCTGGCCAACTACTGGCGCATCGACCCGATGACCGACGAGGACTTCGAGTGGTTCGAGCACAAGTACCCCGGCTGGTACGACAAGTACGGGAAGTGGTGGGAGAACTACAACCGGCTGTCCGTACCGAACGGGCATCACCCGATCGTGGCCGAGGACGTCGACTACGTGTACCCGCACCGGTGCTGGACCTGCATGGTGCCGTGCCTGATCCGTGAGGACATGGTCACCGACAAGGTGGACGGGCAGTGGCGCACCTACTGCTCCGAGACCTGCCGCTGGACCGACGCCGAGGCGTTCCGGCCCACCTACCAGGGCCGCCAGACGCCGAACATGGGCCAGCTCGTCGGCGCCCGCGAGTGGGAGACCCTCTACCACGGCTGGAACTGGGCCGACGTGGTCGCCGACATGGGATTCGTGCGCGACGACGGCAAGACCATGGTCGCCCAGCCGCACCTGGACCTCGACCCGAAGAAGATGTGGACGCTGGACCACCTGCGGCGCATGCCGGAGGTGCAGAGCCCCAACGTGCTGCTCAACCAGATGACCGACGACGAGCGGGCGGCCTTCGTGGCCGACTACAACCGCCAGGGCCCGGCCGGGCGGCCCGCACCGGCGAACTGATCCGCGTGGGGCCCCGGTCGTTCCGGGGCCCCCACGCACCGACGACACGAAGGGGTGTCGATGGGCGACAAGCACTCGGTGCGCTTCGAGCCGGTGGGGATCGAGATCGAGGTCGACGAGGAGCAGACGATCCTGCGGGCCGCGGCCGAGCAGGGCGTCATGCTCATGCACGGCTGCAAGGAGGGGCAGTGCGCCTCGTGCAAGTCGTTCATCCTCGAGGGCGACGACGTGGAACTCGACAAGTACTCCACGTTCGCGCTGCCCGAGTTCGAGAAGGACGAGGGGTTCACGCTGCTGTGCCGGGCGCACGCGTACGAGGACCTGACCATCGAGCTGCTCAACTACGACGAGGAGATGATCCACTCCGGACTGCCGATCCGGACGGCGGTCGCCGAGGTCGTGTCCAACGAGAACGTCACGCACGACATGCGCCACCTCGTGCTGAAGCTCGTCGAACCGGCCGCCCTGAAGTACTTCCCCGGCCAGTACCTGGACTTCGCGATCCCCGGCACGGACGAGACGCGCTCGTTCTCCATGGCGGGGATCCCCGACACCGAAGGCGGCCTGCTCGAGTTCGTCGTGAAGATCTACCCCGGCGGCCTGTTCTCGAACTTCCTGGACACCGGGGTCGCGCCCGGTGACCGTCTCGAGGTGACCGGCCCGTTCGGGGTCTTCACCCTGCGGGACGCGCCCGGCGCGCCGCTGGTCTTCGTCGGCGGCGGCGCCGGCATGGCGCCGATCCTGGCGCTGCTGCGGTCCATGGCCGACCGGGGGATCGACCGGAAGACGACCTTCTACTACGGCGCCCGCCGCCGCCGGGACCTGTGTTTCGACAAGGAGCTCCACGAGCTGGAGCAGACCCTGCCGGACTTCACCTACGTGCCCGCCCTGTCCGAGCCGGGGGACGACGACTGGGACGGCGAGACCGGGATGGTCACCGACGTCCTGCGCCGCCGTGAAACCGATCTCACCGGGGCCGACGCCTACGTGTGCGGCCCGCCGCCGATGGTCGAGGCGGCGCTGGAACTGCTGCCCGCGCTGGGCGTCGCGGACAAGCGGATCTTCTACGACAAGTTCACCACCACCGGCGACGCGGACGAGTAAAGGAAGAAGCCGATGACCACGACGCAGGAACGCAGCGTTCCCAAGCCCGTCTTCACCGACGCCGAAGCGGGCGCCAAGGTGTTCCCGGACTCGGGGGCGCGGCAGTTCAACTACTTCAACCCGGCCAAGCGCAAGCAGAGCCACTACGAGGACGTCACCGTCGAGGTGCAGCCCGACCCACGGCACTACCTGGCGCAGGGCTGGCTCTACGCCTTCGCCGACGGGCGCGGCGGCTACCCCCTGGAGTGGACGCGGCTCAAGGCGTGGGGCTCGGACCGGCCGGAACCGCAGCGGGGTCCCGGCTCGGGCGGCCGCGGCTACGACTGGCCTGCCCACGGCTGGCACGAGTTCCGCGACCCCAACGAGGAATGGGAGCTGACCCTCTACCGCTACAACGCCAACGTGGTCCGGCAGCTCAACCAGAACGTCGAGGCGGCCCGCCAGTCCAAGGCGTTCGAGCAGTGGAACCACAACTGGGTCACCTTCGTCGCGCAGCACGTCGGCGCGTGGATGCACGTCGACCACGGGCTGGGCCTGTACCTGTTCGCCAACGCCAACCGGCGCGCGCCGACGAACATGCACAACAACGCGATCTCGGTGAACAGCATGCACCGCATCCGCGCGGCGCAGGACCTGGCGCTGTACAACCTGACGCTGTCGGAGGAGATCGAGGGCTTCGACGGCACCGCCCACCTGTCCACCTGGAACGACGACCCGGCCTGGCAGGGCGTGCGGGAGACCGCCGAGCAGCTGACCGCGATCGACGACTGGTGCGAGGCGGTCTTCGCCGCCAACGTGGTGTTCGAGCCGCTGGTCGGTGAGCTGTTCCGCAGCAACCTCGTGCAGCAGGCGGCGCCGGCCAACGGCGACTTCGTCACGCCGACGCTCATCGGCGCCGAGGAGTTCGACTTCGCCGAACGGGACCTGCGCTACACGCGGGTGATGTTCGACCTGCTGGTCAACGACAAGGAGTTCGCCGAGCACAACACGAAGATCCTGCAGGAGTGGCTGGGCACGTGGGTGCCGCGCTGCCTCAAGGCGGCCCGGACGCTGCAGCCGTTGTGGTCGCAGCCCGACGCCAAGCCCTCCCGGTTCGAGGACGGGCTCGACCGCGTGAAGAGCCGCTTCGGCGGCATCCTGTCCGACCTGCGTCTGCAGACCCCGAAGGAGCTGGCCCAGTGACCACGTTCAAGAGCGCGGAAAGCCCCTACAAGTCCGACAACACCGCCTCCAACAAGTGCGGCTTCACCCTGATGAACAACCAGGTGGGCGTGATCGTCGCCGAGGTCATGGGCACCAAGGACAACGTGGAGATCACCCACCTGCCGTCGATGATCCGCGTCGACGCCACCGGCCGGATGGACGTGGTCTACAGCGAGATCGACGAGGCGGCCGGCGAGGAGGAGGGCTGGTTCAACTCGGCGGAGTTCGAGGAGAGCATGTCCACCCACTACGGGCGCATGGTGCACCTCGACGACCGCACGATCATGTTCGCCAACCCGGAGGACGCGGCCGAGTACCTCGACTTCGACCTCAAGCCCATCCGCTGACCCGCCACCACACGAAGCAAGGGCAGGACAAACCATGTACGAGAAGGATGGCGAGAAGTACTTCGTCGTCGACGGCCACACGCACTTCTGGGACGCGAGCCCGGAGAACTGGGTCGAGGGGCAGGAGGAATACGCCAAGGGCTGGATCGAGTGCTTCCACGCCTACCAGGGCCTCGGCCCGCAGGACACGCACTGGCCCATCGACCGGTTCCAGAAGTACTCCGAGGAACTGATGATGCACGACCTGTTCGAGGCCGGGCACGTCGACGTGGCGATCTTCCAGCCGACGAACCTGCGGCAGTGGTACCGAAACGGGTTCAACACCACGGAGGCCGACGGTGCGCTGGCCGAGAAGCACCCCGGCAAGTTCCTGGTGAACACCTACTTCGACCCGCGCGAGGGCGACGCCGGCATGAAGGCGTTCGAGGAACGGGTCAAGCGCTACCACTGCAAGGGCGTCAAGCTGTACACGGCCGAATGGCTGGGCGACTCGCGCGGCTGGTCGCTCAAGGACCCGGAGGCCTCGCGCTACCTGGAGAAGTGCGAGGAACTCGGGGTCAGGAACGTCCACGTCCACAAGGGCCCGACGATCTGGCCGCTGGACAAGGACGCGTTCGACGTGTCCGATGTGGACTACGTGGCGACGAACTTCCAGGGGCTCAACTTCATCGTCGAGCACGTCGGGCTGCCGCGGATCGAGGACTTCTGCTTCATGGCCACGCAGGAGCGCAACGTCTACGCCGGCCTCGCGGTCGTCGTCGGCGGGCTCATGCACGCCCGGCCGAAGTTCTTCGCGAAGGTGATGGGCGAGCTGATGTTCTGGCTCGGCGAGGACAAGCTGATCTTCGGCGCCGACTACGCCATCTGGGAACCGAAGTGGCAGGTCGAGGGGTTCGTCGACTGGACCATGCCCGCCGACGACGACCTGTCCGACTTCCCGCCGCTGACGGTCGCGCAGAAGAAGAAGATCCTCGGCCTGAACGCGGCCCGGCTCTACGACATCGAGGTACCCGAGGAGCTCAAGCTCGAGGCACCGAAGGTGGTCGAGCCGGTCGGCGTGCCGAACCCGTGACCGCCCTGGAGGAGGTCCGCGCCTGTCACGCCGCGGTGTGGCAGGCGCTGGGCACGGTGCGCGACCCCGAGCTGGACGAGCCGCTCACCAGCCTCGGGTTCGTCGCGCGGTGCGCGGTCGAGGACGGCCGCGCCTCGGTCGACCTGCGGCTGCCGACGTACTTCTGCGCGCCGAACTTCGCGTTCCTCATGGTCGCCGACGCCTACGACGCCGTGTCGGCGGTGCCCGGTGTCGCCACGACCGAGGTGCGCCTGGTGGATCACTTCGCGGCCGAGGCGATCAACCGGGGAGTGGCCGCACGGGCGGGGTTCGCCGCGTCGTTCGAGGGCGAGGCGACCGGCGAGCTGGAGGAGCTGCGGGCGACGTTCGTGCGCAAGGCGGTGCTGGCGGGCACCGACCGCGTCGTCCGGGCGCTGCTCGCGTCCGGGGTGGACCGGGCGCGGCTGGCGGACCTGACGCTCGGCGAGGTGCCCGCGACGGCGGACCGCGAGCGGCTGCGGGACCGGCGCCGCGAGCTGGGACTGCCGTGCGGTGACGGCGATCCGCTGCTCGTCGACCCGGAGACCGGGCAGCCGGTACCGGCGGGGGAACTGGCCCGGCACCTGGGTTTCGCACGGCTGACGCGGGCCAGTCAGGAGGCCAACTCCGGGGTGTGCCGCGACATGCTGCGCGTGCGCTACCCGCACATCGGAGAACAGGAGGGCGCACGATGAAAGCGGTGCGGCTGCACGCCTACCACCAGCAGCCGGTGGTCGAGGAGGTCCCCGAACCGCGGGCGAAGGAACCGTTCGACGTGGTGGTCAAGATCGGCGGCGCGGGCGTGTGCCGCACCGATCTGCACATCATCGAGGAGCAGTGGGCCGAGAAGTCGGGTGTCACCCTGCCCTACACGATCGGGCACGAGAACGCCGGCTGGGTGCACGAGGTCGGACCCGCTGTCACCAACGTGGCGGTCGGTGACACGGTCATCCTGCACCCGACGCCCACGTGCGGGCTGTGCCGGGCCTGCCGCGCCGGCAACGACATGCACTGCGAGAACTCGACCTTCCCCGGCATCGACTCCGACGGCGGGATGGCCGAGTACCTGCTGACCTCGGCACGGGCGTGCATCAAGCTCAGCCCGGACACCCAGCCGGCGGACGTGGCGGCACTGGCCGACGCCGGCATCACCGCCTACCACGCCGTGCGCAAGGCCGTGCCGCAGCTGTACCCGGGCACGGTCTGCGTGGTCAACGGAGCGGGTGGGCTGGGCCACATCGGCATCCAGTCGCTGCGCGCCCTGACCGCGGCCACCGTGGTGGTCGTCGACCGCAACGCCGAGGCGCTCGAGCTCGCGGCCGAGCTCGGCGCCGACCAGACCGTGCTCGCCGACGGCAAGCAGGTCGAGGCGGTGCTGGACCTCACCGGCGGCAACGGCGCCGAGGTCGTGCTCGACTTCGTCGCCGAGCAGGGCGCCCAGCAGGACGCCTTCGCGATGACCCGCCGGGGCGGCTCGCACTTCGTCATCGGTTACGGCGGCAACATCGACATCCCGACCATCGACATCATCTCGACCGAGCGCAACGTCATCGGCAACCTGGTCGGCACCTACAACGACCTGGCCGAGCTGATGGTGCTCGCGCAGGCCGGGAAGGTCACCCTGCACACCAGGAAGTACCCGCTCGACGCGGCACTCGACGCGCTGGCCGATCTCGACGCCGGCCGCGTGCGGGGCCGGGCGATCCTCACCCCCTAACTCACTCGCAGCGGAGGAGTGGACCCACGATGGCCAAGGAACTGCGATTCGGCACGGACGCCCGCGGCCTGCTGCTGTCCGGTGTGGACAAGCTGGCGGAGGCGGTGAAGTCCACGCTGGGCCCCAAGGGGCGCAACGTGATCATCGAGAAGATCACCGGCTCACCGGTGGTCACCAACGACGGCGTCACCATCGCCCGCGAGATCCACCTGAAGAACCAGTTCGAGAACATGGGCGCGCAGCTGGTCAAGGAGGCCGCGATCAAGACCAACGACGTGGTGGGCGACGGGACCACCACGGCGACGGTGCTCGCCCAGGCCATCGTGCGGGAGGGCATGGCGGCGATCGCGCGCGGCGGCAATCCGGTGCTGGTCAAGCGCGGCATCGACCACGCCGTCGGCCGTCTGGTCGAACGGCTGGAGAAGGTGGCGCACCCGGTGGTGACCGAGCACGACTACGCCCGGGTCGCCGCCATCTCCGCCAACGACGACGACGCGGTCGGCGCGGTGATCGCCAAGGCGCTGCACACCGTCGGCGACACCGGTGTGGTCACCGTCGAGGAGTCGCCGCGGATCGGGATGAGCGTGGACTTCGTCGAGGGGTTCGAGTTCGACAACGGCTACCTCTCCCCGTACCTGGTGACCGATCCGGGGCGCCTGGAGGCCGTGCTCGACGACCCCTACATCCTGATGTGCAGCGAGAAGATCACCAAGGTGCAGCAGCTGATGCCGTTGCTGGACAAGGTGATGCGCGCGCCGCGGCCACTCGTGGTGATCGCCGAGAACGTCGAGGGCACGGCCCTGAGCATGCTCGTGCACAACCACGTCAACGGCGCGTTCCAGGCGTGCGCGATCCGGGCCCCGGGCTTCGGCGACCGGCGGCTGCACAAGCTGGAGGACCTCGCCGCGGTCGTCGGGGGCGCGGTGCTGTCCCGCCAGTCCGGGTTCACGCTCGAGACGATGACCCTGGAGCACCTCGGGCGCGCCCGGCAGGTGCGCGTCACCGAGAACACGACGACGATCGTCGGAGGCGCGGGGTCCGCCGACGACGTCGAGTTCCGCGTCACCCAGCTGCGCGCGGAGCTGGAGCGCGCCCGGTACGGGATCGACGAGGACGTGCTGACCGAACGGATCGGCGCCCTCACCGGCAAGGTCGCGATGATCCACGTCGGCGCGGCCACCCCGGCCGAGCTCAAGGAACTCCAGCACCGGGTCGAGGACGCGTTGTCCGCGACGCGGGCGGCCATGGCGGAGGGCATTGTCGCCGGCGGCGGGGCGGCGCTGCTGCACGCCGAGAAGGTCCTCGCCGACACCGGCCTGGCCGGGGACTACGCCACGGGGGCGGAGATCGTGCGGCGGGCGCTGGCCGAACCGGCGCGGCTGATCGCGGCCAACGCCGGCTACCCGGCCGAAGAGGTCGTCGCGCGCACCCGCGAACTCGGCGACGACGAAGGTTTCGACGCGCTGCTCGACCGGTACGGCAACATGGTCGAGATGGGGATCATCGATCCCCTGCGGGTGTGCCGGTCCGCGCTGCAGAACGGCGCGTCGGTCGCCGGGCTGCTGCTCACGACGAACTCGCTGATCGCCGAGGAACAGACCCCCTGGGGTGGCAGCCCGGCGCTGATGACCGAGTTCGGTCCGCTGGACGAGGGGCTGCACCAGCCCTCGCCCGATTCCTCTACGCCACAGTCGCTCGGGATGGGCCCGTCCGTGGGCTGATCTCACCGATCTCCGAGGTGGAACGCCATGACTGAGACAACGCAGAGCACCAACGTCCATCCGGAAACCGTGCCGGCGGCCCACGACCTGCGGGCCATCGTGGAGTCGCCGGGACACCCGGCCGGAGTGGTGGTCGGCGCCGGTGGTGATCCGCTGATCCTGGCGCTGCCGATCTTCGCCGTCGGATCGCTCGCGCTGGGCGTCACGCTGACCGGGCTGATGTTCCCGGTGGCCTCGCTCGGCGCGGTGATCCCCGTCGTCCTGCTGGCCACCGGGCTGGGCCTGGTGATGTCGACGATCTGGGCGGCGCTGCTCGGGCAGACGATGGTCGCCGGGATCACCGGCACGTTCGGCGGGTTCTGGCTCAGCTTCGGGGGCCTGCTGCTCGGGCTGACGCACAACTGGTTCGGCGTCGACCCGGCCGCGGTGGCGCCGGTGCAGGAGCTGTTCTTCGTCTCCTGGGCGTGCCTGTTCCTGTTCCTGCTGGTGCCGTGCCTGCGGCTGCCGGCCGTGTACCCGGCCATCGTCGGGCTCGTGGTGGCCACGCTGGCGCTGGCCGCCGCGTCGGCCGCCACCGGCAACGCCACCGTGCTCAAGATCGCCGGGTACGTGACGCTGGCGTTCGCCTTCCTCGGGTTCTCCGCGTTCGTGAACGTCGGCCTCACCGCGATGGGCGCGCGCAAACCCTTCCCGCCGTTGGGCAGGCCGCTGATGTCCTGACGGCGGGCGCGAGCCCCGTGCGCCGGGATTGGGCCGCCACTCCCGGCGCGCGGCGGCCTACCGGGCGACCGCTCGCCACGGCCCGGGCACCGGCTCGGACCGCGTCGCGGCGGGGGTGGCTCAGGCTTCGGGCAGCGGGAGGCGCAGGCTGGACGTTCCGGTCAGGTCCAGCCACGCCGCTCGCGGTCCGCGCACCAGTTTCAGCACCACCGCGTCACAGCCGGCGCAGCGGGCCACCAGGCCCGGGGCGTGCCGGTACACGCGCAGCGCCGCCACCGCGTCGACGCGGCCACAGCCCACGCACCGCGTCTCGGCGGCGGTGATGTCCACCGCGAAGATCTCGCCGGCCGGGCCGGCCAGCGCGTTGCCGTCTTCGAAGAGCTCGCTCATGGTCAGCTCCCGCTGGGCCCGAAACGTTCGGTCTTGACACGCCGCGCGTCGTGCCCCAGCGCGACGAGGATGTCGGCCACCGTCTCCACGAACCCGGTCGGCCCGCAGACGAAACACTGCGGCGAGAACTCCGCGGGCCATCCCGCCGTGTTCACGTCCGCGACGCCGATCCGGTGTGGTTCGCCCGGCCGGCCGTCCGGGCCCTTGCGCGTGTAGCGGATCGTGACGTCCAGCCCGGGTTCCGGGCGGCGCAGCTCGTCGGCGTAGTACACGTCCTCCGGGGTGCGCACCGAGTACAGCAGTTTGAACGGCGCCCGGCTGCCCGCGCGGCGCCGGGCGCGGATCATGGCCATCAGCGGCACGATCCCCGCACCGCCCGCGACCAGCATCACCGGATCGGGTGCCGTCGGCCGCCACACGAACCACCCGCCCACCGGGCCGCGCAGCTCGATCGGATCACCGACGGTGAACACCTCGGTCAGGTACGGGGACACCTCGCCGTCCGGCACCCGCTGCACGGTCACCTCGACGCGCTCACCCTCGGCGGGCGCGGCCAGCGAGTACGTGCGCGTCGTGCGGTACCCGTCCGCGGCGGTGAGGCGGAGGTCGACGTGCTGCCCGGCCAGGTGCCCGGGCCAGCCGGGCACGTCGAGCGCGAGCGTGCGCGCGCTGGGCGTCTCGTCGCGGACCGCGGCGAGACGGCCCACCCGCCACGCCAGCTTTCCCTGGACCACGTCAGTCCCCCTGGTAGCGCTGCTCGCGCCACGGGTCGCCGTACGAGTGGTAGCCGGCCGCTTCCCAGAACCCGAGGTCGTCGTCCAGCATCAGCCGCAGGCCCTCGACCCACTTGGCGGACTTCCAGAAGTACAGGTGCGGCACCAGCAGCCGGGCCGGACCGCCGTGCTCGGCCGGCAGGTCCTCGCCCTCGAACTCGTACGCGATCCACGCCTGGCCGTCGAGCAGGTCCTCCAGCGGGAGGTTCGTCGTGTACCCGCCGTGCGATTCGACCATCACGTGGTCGGCCGCCGTGTCCACGTCCTCCAGCAGCGTGTCGAGCGAGACGCCCCGCCAGGTGGTGGACAACTTCGACCACCGCGTCACGCAGTGGATGTCCACGGTGGGGGTCTCGGACGGCAGCGCCACGAGGTCGTCCCACGACCATTCGTGCTTCCGGCCGGCCTCCGTGGTGACGGTGAAGCGCCAGTTCTCGGTGCGCACCCGCGGCGTCGGCCCGGCGGAGAGGACCGGGAAGTCCTCCACCAGGTACTGCCCGGGCGGCAGCCGCTCGTCGTCCGACCGTGCGCGCCCCCGGAACCCCGGTGTCACGATGCCCATCCCAACCCCTTCCTCGCCCGGTGAGTCTAAGCGGCCGCGATCTGCCGTGCTTTACTAGAACGTGTTCTCATCGCCGGAGACGGGAGGCGGCTGTGCGCCACGGGGTCGTGCTGTTCACCAGTGACCGCGGGATCACCCCCGCCGCGGCGGCGCGGGCGGCGGAGGATGCGGGTTTCGACTCGTTCGCGGTGCCGGAGCACACGCACATCCCGGTGCGGCGCGAGGCCGTCCACCCCGGCACCGGCACGGCCGACCTGCCCGACGACCGCTACCTGCGCACGCTCGATCCGTGGGTGGCGCTGGCGACCGCCGCCTCGGTCACCAGCCGCATCATGCTGTCGACCGCGGTCGCCCTGCCCGCCGAGCACGACCCGATCACCCTGGCGAAGACCATCGCCTCGCTCGACTTCCTGTCGGGCGGGCGGGTCGTGCTGGGCGCCGGGTTCGGGTGGAACGTCGACGAGCTGACCGACCACGGGGTCCCGGCCGGTCAGCGGCGGACGGTGGTGCGTGAGTACCTGGAGGCGATGCGCGCGCTGTGGACCGCCGAGGAGGCGTCGTACGAGGGAGCGCACGTCCGGTTCGGACCGTCCTGGGCGTACCCGAAGCCCGTGGGGCCGGTGCCGGTGGTGATCGGGGCGGGCGGCACGGAACGGACGTTCACCTGGATCGCGCGCTCCGCGGACGGCTGGCTGACCACCCCGCGGGACCACGAGCTGGACGACAAGGTGCGGCTGCTGCGCAAGATCTGGCACGACGCGGGCCGCGAGGGCGAGCCGCAGGTGATCGCGCTGGCCGGCAAACCCGACCCGGCCGTGCTGGCGCACTGGAGTTCGCTCGGGGTGACCGAGGTGCTGTTCGGCCTGCCCGACCGGGGCGCCGGCGAGGTGACCGCCTACATCGGGAAGCTGGGGGAGCGGCTGGGGCTGGGGTGACCCACCGGGCCCTGGCTAGCGACGCGAGCGGTAGGTGCGCATCTTGTGCCGCGCGCCGCAGATGTCCATCGTGCACCACACGCCGTTCCCGGCGGGGGAGCGGTCCCAGAACAGCCACCGGCACTCCGGCGCCCGGCACGGCTTGAGCCGCCGCGCCCGGCCCGTCACCTCGGCCCGGAACAGGATGTCCAGCAGCCGCGCGATCAGCTCGTCCCCGCCGGTGCCCGCCGCCGCCAGCGCCGGCCCACCGGCCGACCACCGGGGCCCGGCCACCGCCGCGGCGGCGAACGAATTCAGCGCCGCCGTCACGTCCTGCCCGCCGAGGTGGTCCCGCAGCGTTTCGCGGAACCGCACCAACCGCTCCAGCGACGGGGAGTCCAGCGCCGGCTCCCCGAACCCGTGCGATGCGAGCCAGCCGGTGGCCTCGTCCGGCGAACTCAGGTTGTCCTCGTCGTACAGCAACCGCGCCGAGTTGCCGAACAGCTGCAGCGGGAGCAGCTCGGCGGGGGCGGCGGGACGCGACGAGGCCATGAACGGCAGGTTACCGAATCAAGGCGGCAAGCGGTAACACGTGCGCCCGGCCGGCGTCAGCACCGCTCGCGGACGGGCTAACGTGACAGGGGAGCGAGGAGGGGTGCATGGCGAACGAGGACGAGGCCCGCGACTGGAACGGTGCCACCGGGCGGTACTGGGCCGACCACCCCGGCCACTACGACGCGATGCTCGCCCGCCTGACCCCGCACCTCATCGAGGCGGCCGGCATCCGGCCGCGGGAGCGGGTGCTCGACATCGGCTGCGGCTTCGGCACCACCACGCTGCTCGCCGCCGAGCGGGGCGCGACGGTGCTCGGCGCGGACCTGTCCGGCCCGATGCTCGCCGTGGCCCGCGAACGGGCCGCCGGGCGCGACGGCGTGCGCTTCGAGCAGACCGACGTCCAGGTCCACGACTTCGGCGCGGACTCCTTCGACGTCGCGCTGAGCCGCTTCGGCGTGATGTTCTTCGACGACCCCCTCGCCGCGTTCACCAACGTCACGCGCGCGTTGCGTCCCGGCGGCCGGCTGGCGTTCCTGTGCTGGCAGGACCTGCGCGAGAACGAGCACCGCGCGGTCGCCCTGGACGCCATCGCCCCGCACGTCGACGTCACCGGCGCCGCCCCGGCCGGCCCCGGCCCGTTCTCCTTCGCCCGGCCGGACTACCTGCGCGAGCTGCTGTCCGGCGCGGGCCTGACCGGGATCGGCGTGGACCCGGTCCGCGAGCCGGTCCGGCTCGGCGCGGACGCGGCCGACGCGGCGGAATTCCTGCGCCACGGCGCGATGTTCAAGACGATCTTCGCCCGGTACCCGGCCGAGACGGTCGAGCGGGCCGTCGCCGCGCTGATCGAGGCGCTGGTGCCGCACGAAACGCCCGAGGGGGTGCTGCTGGGCGGGGCCACCTGGCTGGTGACCGCCCGCAAACCCTGATGGAGACCACGCGACGCTCGCTGCACGGCGTCGCCGAGCTGCTGTTGGCGGGGCCGCAGTTCCGCGCCGGGCACGGCATCCGGTTGCGCGTCACGCCCGGCGGGTTCGGCACGACCGCCGCGCCGGACCTGCGGCTCGACGGTGACCTGCTGGTGGCCGGCGCCCTGCGGATCCCGGTCGCCGGGCGGCGCTACACCGATCTCGCGGCCGAAGCCGGGGTCGAGGCGGGCGCACCCGCCGGGTTGTACTCCGGCGGGTCCGGGGTCTCCCCGGCGGAGGAGGTCGTCCTCGATCCCGAGCCGGCGCGGCTGATCCTGCGCGCGTTCGCCGAGGGCGACGAGGCGCTGCGCGCGTTCGCGCCCGGCGAGACGCCGGTGCTGTGGCCGGAGCACTTCGACGTCGCGATCACCGTCGACGAGGTGAACTACGGCGTGTCGCCCGGCGACGCCCACCTGCCGGAGCCCTACGCCTACGTCGGACCGCACCGGCCGCGGACGGGTCCGTTCTGGACGGCGCCGTTCGGCGCGGCCCGCGCGCTGCGCGAACTCGGTGGCACCGCGGAGATCCGCCGCTTCTTCGAGGAGGGCCGGGCGGCCCGCTGACTCCACAATGGAGGAGTGGGGTTCGTCTCGCCGGGCCGGGAAACCCGCACGGCTGCGGTAACCTGGGACAACGTGCCCGCTGATCCCCTCCTGACCCTCGGTCCGTGGCAGCTGGCGTTCCTCGTGGTGGCCGGTGTCGGCGCGGGCCTGACCGGCTCGATCGCCGGGCTCGCGTCGCTGGTGTCCTACCCGGCGCTGCTGGCGGTCGGCGTGCCCCCGGTCAGCGCGAACGTGACGAACACCGTGGCACTGATGGGCAACACGGTCGGCGCCGCCGCGGGGTCGCGCCCGGAGCTGCGCGGGCAGCGGAACCGGTTGCTGCGCCTGTGCGCGATCACCGCCGTCGGCGGTGCGGCGGGCAGCGCGCTGCTGCTGCTGACCCCCGAGGGCACGTTCGCCTCCATCGTCCCGTTCCTCATCGCCGGTGCCTCGGTGCTGCTGCTGTTCTCGCCCCGGCTGGCCGAGCGCGCCGCCCGCGGTGACGGCGGGGTGACCGCGGGCACCGGGGTCGGTGCGTTCCTCGTCGCCATTTACGGCGGCTACTTCGGGGCCGCCGCCGGGGTGGTCATGCTGGCGCTGCTGTCGGCGGCGTGGGCGCAGCCGCTGGCGCGGACGAACGCGGCGAAGAACGTCGTCACCGGCGCCGCGAACATGGTCGCCGCGCTGGTGTTCGCCTTCACCGGCCCGGTGCTGTGGCCGGCGGCGGCCGCCCTGTGCGTGGGTCTGGTGGCCGGTTCGTTCGCCGGGCCCGCCGTGGTCCGGCGCCTGCCGCCGGCGCCGCTGCGGATCGCGATCGCCCTGGCCGGACTGGGGCTCGCCGGGGCGCTCGGCTGGCAGGCCTGGGCCTGACGCGTCCACAGTGGAGCCGGCGACGGTCGCGACCGCCGACGAGGTCCGGCTCGCACGCTCGACGTGCTCGCCTGCGGCCAGGACTTCGCCGCGGCGCTGGGGGCGCGCTCACCCGGCCCCCGCCAAGGCTGCCTGCTGCCGGTCGGCGTGGTCACGTCGAGCAGCGGCGTGCCGGCGTTTGTCGCCGTCCTCGACGGCGGCCGTCCACAACGGACGGTGGGAGGGCGCGTCAGCGCAGGGCGTCCCGTCCGGCGTCGGTGAGCCGGGCGGGGATCCGCGCGCCGGTGCCGGGGACGCGCCGGACCAGCCCGGCGTGGATCAGCAGGCGGGCGCTGAACTGATCGCAGCAGGACAGGCCGTCGACGTAGACGTGCGGCTCGCTGCTCGCGGTGAGTTCCACGCGGCCGTCGGCAACCGCTTTCAGGAACTCGGCGTCACGGTGGCTCAGGGTGGACGCGGTCATCGCTGGGCACCTTTCCGAGGTGGTGTGGTGCGCCACAGAATAGAGGATTGTTGAACGATGAGGCAAACGGGTTGACGGATCGTTCAACAATCACTAGTGTTCTGCTCATGCGATCCAGCTCACACGACAGCGGGCAGACCGTCGCCGCCGGCGTCCCGGACGACATTTCCTGGATTTCCTGAGAACTGTTGATGACCTGCCAGTAACGCGCCCCGCTTTCGCCTCGATTCACTGGTAAGGCCCGCGCGGAGGGTGGGCGTGACACCTCCGGCAATGCCGTCTTGCCCGGCGCTCGAACTCCCCCTCGGAGCGTTGCGGCAGGCGAGTGGCCCCCGAGCGCGGACTCCCAACTGCCCCGCGCTCGGGGGCCCTATTCGTAGACCACGTACGACGGCCGCGGCGTCAACGCGAGCACCTGTTCGGGCGACATCAGGTGCTGACCGTTGCGCGTGTCTTCCTGGTAGAAGAGCTTGAACCCGGCGTTGACGAACGAGGGACGGCGCTTCATCACCATGTCCCAGGTGGCCTTCTTCGCCTCGGGGCTGCCGATGCCGTCCACGACGTTGATCACGGCGACCCCGTTGTGCCGCCTCAGGCCCTGGATGTCCTCGACCACCGACACGGCGACCTGGTGGTAGACCATGATCTTCTCCGGCAGTCCCCGGCGCGCGACGAGCGACGCGAGGTAGGCGGCCACGCCGTCCAGCTCCTGGCCGGTGGTGCGGCCGAACGCCTCGCCCGGCTCCACACCCGGTTCCACGGCCCACTCCGGATCGAGCGCGACGCCGACGTCCGGTTCGGTCAGCCACCGTTCGTAGGCCTGGACCTCGGGCAGGAAGTCCGCGCGGCCCGGCTGGATGTTGAGCAGCAACTGCCCGCCCAGCGCCCGCGCCTGGTCCAGGTAGCGCTGGATCGTGCTGTCGTTCGCGCGGCTGCGGTACATGCCGTCCGGACCCGGCGCCGGGTTCACCGTGGTCGCGATCAGTTCGACGACCGGGACGACCGGCCGGTCCTTCGGGTAGGTGCCGATCAGCTCACGCAGCTGCGCGGACGCCTCCCGCAGATCCCCGGTCATGCGGCCCAGCGCCGGGCTGCCGGGCGCGCCGCAGTAGCCGACCAGCAGGTGGTCGGAGACCACGCTGTGCGCCGTCACCTGGGCCGGGATCTTGCGCAGCCCGGCCGCCGGCGCGTCCAGCCGGGGCTGCGCCGGATGTCCGGAAAACGTGGGCACGGAAAAGAAACCGCCACCGCCGCACGCCGTCGTCGCCGCGCCCGCCAGGAGCGCGGTGAGGAACGCCCGCCTGCCCAGTCCGCCAGTCCTGTTCCCCGCCATGACCGCGGGATGCCCGGTGATTCACCGCTTACACGCAGCAGCAGGAAAATCACTGCCCGCGAAACTACTTCGTTACCCGGGCAGCAGCTCGGTGACCAGGTGCGTCAGCTGGCGGAGGTTGCGGCACTCGTGCATCGGCACCACTCGGCCGTACTCGAGGGCGGCGGAATCACCGGTGCCCCAGGAGGAGCGGGCCTCCGGGTTGAGCCAGTACACGTGCTTGGCCCGGTCGGCGATCCGGCGCACCGCGTCCAGGTTCGGATCGCCGCCGTTGGTGCGGCCGTCACCCAGGATCAGGACCGAGGTGCGGGGGCCGATCGCGTCGGGCCACCCGTCCACGAAACTCGCCAGCGACCCGCCGTAGTCGCTGCTCATGCCCCAGCGGGTGAGCTTCGCCCGGGTCAGGATGCGCCGCGCGAGCCCCTCCGGGTCGGCCGCGCCCGCGGGGACCAGGCCGGTGATCTCGTCGGTCAGCTCGACGAACGCGAACGTGCGGATCTTGCTGAACTGGTCCGACAGCGCCTGCACCAGCAGCAGCGTGAACTGGGCGAAACCGGCGACCGACCCGGACATGTCGCACAGCAGCACCAGTTCCGGGCGGCCCGGGCGGCGGTCCCGCATCGCCGGGCGCATCGGCACCCCGCCGGTGGCCAGCGACCGCCGCAGCGTGCGGCGCAGGTCGATCTGCCCGCGCCGGGCACGACGGCGGCGGGTCGCCAGGCGTGTGGCGAGCTTGCGGGACAGCGGCTGGATCGTGCGGCGCAGCTCGGCGAGCTGGGCGCGGGTGGCGTTGGTGAAGCTGACCAGGTCGGTCTGCGGCGGCACCGCGTAGTGGGCGATGCGTTCGCGCCCGCGCAGCTCGGCCGTGCGCCGCCGCGCCTCGGCCTGCACCGCCTCGCGGTAGCGCGTGATGCGGGACCGCGCCTCGGTGCGCGCGACCGCGTCGCCGAAGGCGCCGGTGTCGGTGCGGATCGCGGCGAGCACCCGGTTCAGCAGCGCCTCCGGCCGGACCCGGTCCAGCGCCTGGTAGGCCGACCAGCCGCGCATCCCGCCCGCCCCACCGCCACCGGAACCGCCCTGGCCGAAGTTGCCGTAGCGGCCGAACTCCTCGACCGCGGCCGCGGCCAGCGACCGCAGCCGCGCCTCGTCGCCCTCGGCGAGCGCGGCCACCAGGGCCTCCCGCAGCTCGGCGGCGTCCAGCGGCTTGTCCGCCGACTCGGCGGCGCCGACGGCGACCGGGAAGTACAGGTCGAACAGCGCGTCGAAGGTCGCCCGCTGACCCGAACGGCGCAGGACGGTCGCGGCCAGCGCCGCCCGCAGTTGCTCGCGGTCGGCGAGCCCGAGCACGTCCACCGCGGCGGCCGCGTCGACCGTCTCGCCGGGGCCGACCGGGATGCCGTGCTCGCGCAGGGAGCCGACGAACTCCACCAGCCGCCCGGGCAGCGCGGACGCGGTCATGACAGGAGCGTGTCGAGCCGCAGCTCCGCCGCGGCCTTCCGGTGGTCGCTCTGGTACTTGAGGATCACGCCGAGGCTGGTCTCGACCACCTGCTCGTCGAGCGTGTCGGCGCCGAGCGCGAGCAGCGTGCGGGCCCAGTCGACCGTCTCGGCGATCGAGGGGGCCTTGCGCAGCTCCATCGTGCGCAGCGCGCCGACCACGCGCACCACCGAGTCGGCCAGCGTGGCGTCCAGACCGGGCACCTTGAGGGCGACGATGTCCCGTTCCAGCTCGGGCGAGGGGAAATCCAGGTGCAGGAACAGGCAGCGCCGCTTGAGCGCCTCCGACAGCTCGCGCGTGGCGTTGGAGGTGAGCAGCACGAACGGGCGGCGCTGCGCGGTGATCGTGCCCAGCTCGGGGACCGTCACCTGGAAGTCGCCCAGGACCTCCAGCAGCAGGCCC
Organism: Amycolatopsis thermophila; assembly: GCF_030814215.1. Lineage (NCBI taxonomy): Bacteria > Bacillati > Actinomycetota > Actinomycetes > Pseudonocardiales > Pseudonocardiaceae > Amycolatopsis > Amycolatopsis thermophila. Next base: position 4,707,297 of record NZ_JAUSUT010000001.1, read on the forward strand.
TCCATCTCGACGTCGGCCTTGTCGGTCTCGTCGATCAGCAGGACGGTCGGGTCCGGGTTGCGGATCGCCTTCAGCAGCGGCCGGGGGAGCAGGAACTCCTCGCTGAACACCTCGTCGCGGGCCTGGTCCCAGCCCTCGTCGCGGCCGGCGGTGATGCGCAGCAGCTGCTTGGCGTGGTTCCACTCGTAGAGCGCGCGGGCCTCGTCGATGCCCTCGTAGCACTGCAGCCGGACCAGGTCGCTGCCGGTGGCCTGCGCCAGCGCACGGGCCAGCTCGGTCTTGCCGACGCCCGCCGGGCCCTCGACCAGCAGCGGCTTGCCCAGGCGATCGGCGAGGAAGACGGTGGTGGCCACGGCGGTCGACGCCAGGTAACCGGCCCCGGCCAGGCGCTCGACGACCTCGTCCACCGAGCCGAACAACGGCTCCTGCATCGGCCACTCCTCTTCCGCGGTGCGTAACCCTCCCATTCTGGACTTCCGAACCGCGTTCGGTCGCCGGGATCGTGCGCAAGGTCACCCGCGCCGCGCGGAACCGGAGGTCACCGGGTGCAGGCGGCCAGCACCCGGCGCAGCACCGCGGCCTCACCGGTGACCTCCAGCGGGTGCGCCGTGCCCCGGCCCCACAGCCACAGGTACACGTCCGGCGCGTCGCCGGCGACCCGCCCGTCCGCGGCCCCGGCCGCTTCGCGGAGCACGTCCGGATCGCCCTCCCCGTCGGGCATCCGCACCGTCCACACGCGACCCGGGCACCGCACCTGGATCACCTCGCCCCGGCCGGTGACTGTGACGGCGGGCCCCGGGGCGGGCCGGTTCGGTTCCGCCAGCCACAACGTCAGGACCTCGTCCACCCCGTCGGCCGCCAGCACCGGGTCGACCACCGGTGGCATGCCCAGCGCCTGCTCCAGGTCCACCCGGTGCACGGTGAACTCGTGCGCCATCCGGCGCCGCCAGAACCCGAACGTGCGGTCGGCGGGGGACCAGGTCTGGCACGGGAAGCTGGGCGGCCTGCTGGCGAGGCTGCGGAACAGGCCGTCGGCCGCCGCCCGGAACCACTCCAGCGCGTCCTGCCCCGCGGAGGGTTCCCGCTCCCACTCCAGCGGCGGCGTCTGGGTGTCCACCCACGCGGTGACCCGGTGGGCGACGCCGCCGAGGTGCTCCACGAGCGTGCCGGTCGTCCACCCCGGACAGGCCGGGACCGGGAGATCCGGGTCGGCCGGAGTGGCGAGGACCCCGATCCCGTGGATCTCGGCGCGCAGCGTGTCGAGGAGGAACGGCTGATCGGGCTTGGTCATGACCCGGCCGAAGATACCGGCCGGCCGATGGACGCGGGGGACGGATTCACTCCGAAGTGGACGTTTCAGGACCGGGTGTCACAGCGGTCGCCGGGCGGCGGTCACCGCACCGTCGCCACCCGGACGTCCTCCGGGCCCGGCGCGCGACCGCCGGCGGCCCGGGCCGCGGGCGCAGGGCCGTGCCAGGCCGCTCCGGCGGCCGGAACAGCTCCTCGAGACTGGTGGTGTGCGCCCCGCCGGGTACGCTGGGTTGGAAGCGGTGCGGAACAGCAGCCGCTCACCCAGTGCGCCCGAAGGGCAGGCGAGCGCGCATGACTCATGCCTCGCACGTCCCCGACGAACCGACCGGACTGCCCCGATCCGCGGCACTCACCGTCCACGCCCGCTGGCCGGACCGGCGGGTCGCGGTCCTCGCGGTCGCCGGCGAACTGGACCTGGCCACCGCGCCCCGCTTGGAGGCCGCGCTGCGCCGCCTCGCGGCCCGCCGCCCGCGGCTGGTCGTCATCGACCTGACCGGCGTGGTGTTCCTCGGCTCCTCCGGCCTGGCGGTGCTCACCGCGGCCGGCACGCTCGGCGTCGTGCTGCGCATCGTCGCGCCCGGGTCGCTGGGCCGCATCTTCGCGCTCACCGCGCTGGACAAGGTCCTGCACCTCCACGACACCGTCGAAGAGGCGCTGGCCGCGGGCTGAGCCGGGGGTCACGAGGCGCGCAACGCCGCCTCGATCCCGGTGAGCAGGCAGTCCAGGCCGAATTCGAAGCGCGCCGCGGGGTCGGGGTCGCCGGCCTCCAGCACCCGGCGGTTGAAGTGCGGGTACCGGCCGGACTCGACCACCTGGCGCACGTAGGCGCCCACCCAGTCGCGCCACTCGTCCTCGGTCATCCCGGTGCGGCGCTGCACCTCCAGCTCGGCCAGCTCGGCCGACACCGCGCCCAGCACGTGCGTGTTGATCGCGTTCACCACCATCGAGGCCAGGGTCGGATCGTCCGTCACCCGGGACACGATGCCCAGCTCGTGGTCGGCGCGGGCGATCACGTTGGGTCCGAGCGCGGGCCGTCGGGCCGCCTGCACGGCGAGCCACGGGTGCCGCAGCAGCACGCCACGGTAGTGGCGGGCCACCGCGGCCAGCTCGTCGCGCCAGCCGCCCGTGGCCTCCGGCAGCGGCTCCGCGCCGAAGATCGCGTCCACCATCAGCTCGATCAGCTCGTCCTTGCTCGCCACGTACCGGTAGAGGGACGTGGTGCCCGAGCCCATCTCGCTCGCGATGCGGCGCATCGACAGCGCGTCGAGGCCTTCGGCGTCGGCGAGCGCGATGGCCGTCCGGACGATCTTGTCCTCGGTGACGACCGGACGGGTGCGGGTGGTCCGGTCGCGCATCCAGACGGCGGTGGGCGGGTTCTTCGAGGGCGGCATGGGCACACCGTACTTCTCGGGTACAGTGTGCCCAGTAGTGGGAACGCTGTTCCCAGGGAGGAGAGCGCACATGCCGGACGTGGTGATCGCCGGTGGCGGGTCGGTCGGCCTGGCCACCGCCGTGTTCCTCGCGCACCACGGGGTGCGCGCCCACGTGGTCGAGCGCCGGGCGGGTCTGTCCGAGCATCCGCGGGCGCTCGGGATCAGCCCGCGCACGCTGGAGTTCTTCCGCGAGACCGGGCTGGGCGAGTCGCTGGAGGCCGTCGCGGTCCGCTCGACGGCGATGTGGAAGGCGAACGCCCGCACCGTGGCGGAGATCGACCGTGACCGCGCGCCCCGCCGCCCCCCGCTGGTGGTGCCGGAGGTGTCGCCGGAGATGCCGCGCGGGCACTACCCGCAGGACCGGCTCGACGCCGTCCTCCTGCCGGCCGCGCGGGAGCGGGGCGCGACGGTGGAGTTCGGGGTCGCCGTCACCGGCGTGGAGCAGGACCCCGACGGGGTGTCGGTGGCGTTGTCGGACGGGCGGGTGCTGCGCACCCGGTACCTGGTCGGGGCGGACGGGGTGAACACCGCGGTGCGGCCCGCGCTCGGCATCGGCACGACCGGGCCCGGCGAGGTGGGGGACCCGGTGCTGAACATCCTGTTCGAAGCCGACCTCGACGCGCGTTTCGGCCTGATGCCGGCGATGACCGAGATCCGGCACCCGGACGTCCGCGGGATGCTGATGAGCGTCGGCGAGCGTCGGTGGGTGCTGCACACCGGGGCGCCGGGGACGCCGGAGGAGCTGGTGCGCACGGCGATCGGCGCCGACGTGCCGGTGACGGTGATCGCCGCCAAGTGGTGGCGGGCGACGCTGCGGATGGCCGAGGAGTTCCGTGCCGGGCGGGCGTTCCTGGTGGGGGACGCGGCGCGGGCGATCACGCCGCTGGGGGCGTTCGGGCTCAACACCGGCCTGGCCGACGCGCACAACCTGGCGTGGAAGCTGGCGATGGTGCTCGCCGGGCGGGCCGGCGAGCGGCTGCTGGACACCTACCACGACGAGCGGCACGCGGTGGCCGAGCTCGTGACGCGGCAGGCGGTGCTGCGGTGGCGGAACCCGCGGCTGCACTGGGACCCCTCGGCGGTGGCCGAGCGCGCGGCGGTGGGTGCGTGGCACGCGCCGGTGGTCGCGATGGGCTACCGGTACGACTCCGCGGCGGTGATCGACGCGGTCGTCGACATGCCGTCCACAGAGGACGTTCTGCTGTCGCTGGACGGCGCCGCGGGGTCCCGGTTGCCGCACCGGTGGGTGTCGGCCGCGGTATCCACACTGGACCTGGTGCGGTCGCGGTTCACGGTGTTCGCGGCGGAGGCGGACTGGGCCGAGGTGGACTGGGCCGACGCGGCGGACAAGGCGGGAGCACGGCTGGGGTTGACGGTGGGGACGGCCCTGGTCGCCGACCCCGGGTGGCCGGCGCAGGTCGGGCTGTCCGCGGGCGGCGCGCTGCTGGTGCGGCCGGACGGGTTCGTCGCGTGGCGCTCACCGGTGCCGGTGCCGGAGCCGGACGCCGTGCTGGAGTCGGTGCTGGCGCGTGTCACCGGGTTGCGTTGATCCGGCCCGCCACGACGACGACCGTCGGCGCGCGCCGCCGTGCGCGCGGGGTGGGCGCCACTGGTCTTGCGTGGGACACTGGGGCATGCTCTTCGACCGGAGGGCGATCGAGGGACTTGCCGACGGCAGCGTCACGGTGGCCTTCCGCCGGTGGGACGCGCCGCGCGTGCGCCCCGGTTCGCGCATGCGCACCGCGGCCGGGGTGGTCGAGGTGACCTCGGTCGAGGAGGTCGGTTCCGTCACCGACGAGGACGCCCGCGCGGCGGGTGCCGCCTCCGCGGCCGAGGTGGCGGGCCGCGGGACCGGGCGGCTCTACCGCATCGGTCTGCGTGTCGTGGGCCCGGACCCGCGCGTGGCGCTGCGCTCGTCGGCCGACCTGAGCGACGACGACCGCGCCGGGATCGGCGCCGCGCTGTGGCGGCTGGACCGCGTGGCGGAGGTGCCGTGGACGGGCGCGCTGCTGCGGCTGATCGCCGAGAACGAGGCGGTGCGGGCGGCCGACCTGGCCGACCGGGTGGGCCTGCCCAGGGACGTGTTCAAACGCCGCGTGCGCCGGCTCAAGGAGCTCGGGCTCACGGAGAGCCTGGACATCGGATACCGGATATCGCCACGAGGTCGCGCCTTCCTCGCTGGTGGCTGATCCCGCTCGCGCGCTCAGGCCAGCGCGTGCAGCACCGCCGCGGCCAGGGCGCTTCGTTCCAGCATGCCGTCGATGCTGATGTGCTCGTGCCGGGCGTGCGCGCCGTCGCCGACCGCGCCGAAGCCGTCGAGCACCGGGATGTCCAGCGCGGCCACGAAGTTGCCGTCGCTGGCGCCGCCCACCGCGCATTCCCGCAGCGTCACACCCAGCTCCGCGGCGAGGTCCCGGGCCAGCCCGAACAACCGCGCGATCCCCGCGGACCGCTCCATCACCGGCCGGTTCCAACCGCCCTCGACCGACACCGTCGCCCGCGGGTCGGCCGCTCCCAGCCCGGCCAGCGCGGCCTCCACCCGCGCCGCCTCCGCCGCGCTGGACACCCGCACGTCGACCTCGCCCGAGGCGGCCCCGGCGATCACGTTGCCCCGCGACCCGCCGGAAATCACCCCCACGTTCACCGTCGTGCCCGCGCCGTGATCGGTCAGCCCGTGCAGCGTCAGCACCATCCGCGCGATCTCGTCCACCGCGCTGGCGCCCTTGCCCGGGTCGAGCCCGGCGTGCGCCTCGACCCCCGTCGCGCTGATCCGGTATATCCCCACGCCCTTGCGGGCGGTCTTCAGCGCGCCGTCGGCCGCCGCCTCGAACACCAGCGCCGCCTGGACACCCGACGCCGACGCCTCGATCACCGGCCGCGACACCGGGCTGCCGATCTCCTCGTCGCCGTTGAGCACCAGCCGCACCGGCGGCCGCGGCAACCCGGCCGCCTCCAGCGCCCGCAGCGCCCACACCGCCTGCACCAGCCCGGACTTCATGTCGAACACACCCGGACCGGTCGCCCGGTCACCGTCCACGGTGAACGGCCAGCCGGCGAGCGTCCCCTGTGGCCACACCGTGTCGTAGTGGCACAGCAGCAACACCGGCGCGGCACCCGAACCCGGGTAGTCGTACACCCGCACGTCGCCGAAGCGGCCGCCCTCGGTGACCTGCACCGACGACGGCTCACCCAGCCGCGCCCGCAGCCAGCCGTCCAACCAGGACAGTCCGGCCTCGAGCAGCAACCGGTCGGTGCTCGGGGTCTCCAGGTCGACGTACCGGCCCAGGTCGTCGACCATCTCCTCGCGGTGTGCCCGCACCCACTCGTGCAACGCCCGGACGTCGCTCACAGCATCCGCTCCAGTTCCCTCAGGTGATCCTCCGACATGAGCCTGCGTCCGGCCTCGACGTCGCGCAAGAGCGCGAGCATCGCCGTCAGCAGCGGCACACCCACGCCCCGGGAAGCGGCCTCGGCGAGCACCGGCCGGTAGTGGTGGTGCACCTCGACCGGGCGGTGCCGCACCGCGATGTCCCGCCAGATGCCGCTGCGGTCCTTCGGCTGGCTCCGCAGCCACGCCACCAGCCGGTCCGTCGCCGCCTCCCGCGCCGCGACCGGCGCCGCCGGCAGGTACGCGGCCGGGTCGAACTGGTCGAACGGCTCCAGGACCCGGTCACCCGCGACGGCCAGCACCTCCGCCGTGATCGCGTGCATGAGCGGCCGGTGGGCGTCGATCAAGTCCGCCATCGGCGCGTCGGCCAGCGCGGTCGTGGTCAGCATCGCCCCGAAGCCCAGCTTCGACCACAGGAAGCCCTCGACGTTGGCCGTCGCCTTCGCCGGGCCCCACGCCTGCAGGTCCGCCACGATCCGCTCGACCCGCGGCGTGATCCGCCCGTCGGGTTCGCCGACCACCAGGGCGCCGGCGCCACCGTCCCGGATCACGCCCGGCGCGACCACGTCGGCGAACAGGTTCACGAACGCCCCGACGGTCCGCTGCGCGCCCACCACCGAAGCGATCGTGGACTCGTTCAACCCGTTCTGCAGCGACACCACGAACCCGTCCGGCGCCAGCCGCGGCGCGAGCCACGGCAGCACGTGCTCGGTCGCCTGCGCCTTCACCGCGAGCAGCACCCGGCTCAGCCGCGCCGGTGCCTCGTCGGGGGAAAACGCTTCCACGACCACGCGAGCGTCGCCGTCCGCGCCGCGCAGCACCAGACCGTGCCGGCGGATCGCGGCGACGTGCGCGGCATCGGTATCGACGATCCGCACCGGGTGCCCGGCGCGGGCCAGGTGGAACCCCAGCGTGCCGCCGATCGCCCCACCCCCGACGATCGTGTACGGCTCAGACATGAACGCTCCCTTCCTGGACGGCGGTGGTGCCGTCCCAGTGCAACGGCAGCCCGGGCGCCCCGGCGGTCGACCCGCCGTCCACGCGCAGCACGGCGCCGGTGATCCACGAGGCCTGCTCACCGGCGAGCCAGTGCACCGCCTCGGCGATGTCGCCGGGCAGCCCGCGCCGCCCCAGCGGGTTGACCGACACCGCGGCCGCGTACTCCTCGGTGACCGGGTTCGCCGCACTGTCGACGGTGACGAAACCGGGACTGACCGCGTTGACGCGGATCCCGTGCGGACCGAGCTCGACCGCGCAGGCCTTGGTCAGCATCTCCAGCGCGGCCTTGGACGTCGCGTAGTGCGCGGCACCCGGCCGGGCGCGGGTCGCGGCACCCGACGAGATGTTCACCACCACGCCACCGCGACCCGCCGCGACACACCGCCGTCCGAATGCGACGGTCGTCAGCATGGCCGCGCGGACGTTGACGTCCTGCACCCGGTCCCAGGTGGACGCCGTCATCTCCAGCAGGGGAGTGGCCGGGTAGATCCCGGCGGCGTTCACCAGGACATCGACGGCACCGGCGTCATCCACGAGCGACGACGCGAACGCGGCATCGGCCAGATCGCCCGCGAACCAGGCGGCGTCCAGTTCGGCGGCCCGCTCGGCGAGCCGCGGACCGTCCACGTCGGCCAGGGTCAGGCGGTCACCGCGGAACCGTCCGGCGATCGCGGCGCCGATCCCGCCGGCGGCGCCGGTGACGAGCACGTGCCGCACTACAGCTCCTTCCCCTTGGTCTCGGGCATCGTGGCGTAGACGGCGACACCGATCACCGCCGCGATCGCCACGTACAGCCACACCAGGTGACCGAGGCCGCCGGCGTTCATCCACGTCGTCACGTACGGCGCGGTCCCCCCGAAGATCGCGACCGCCAGCGCGTAGGGCAGCCCGATCCCGGTCGTGCGGACCTCGGCGGGGAACTGCTCGGCCATGATGACGGCGCAGTTGGCCGAGTACCCGACGATCAGCACCATGCCGACGATCTCGATGAGCAGCAACGTCCAGAAGTCGTCGGCCAGGAAGTGGAACGCGGGCCACGAGAAGAGCAGGAAGCCGGCGGCGAACGCGGTCATCGTGGGTTTGCGCCCGATCCGGTCGGACAGCAGCCCGCCGAAGGGCAGCAGGACCAGGAACACCACGATCGCGAGTGTGTTGGCCAGCAGCGCGGTGCGCAGCGGCATCCCGGTCGCGAGGTGGGCGTAGGTGGGCATGTAGGTGACCCACACGTAGTAGATGAGCGTGCCGGCGATGGTCACCCCGGCCACCCGCAGGGCCGCCTTCGGGTGGTCCCGGAACATGGCGGCCAGCGGGTTGCGGCGCGGCCGGTCCTTGATCCGGGTGAACGCCTCGGTCTCGTGCACCGAACGCCGCAGCCACAGCCCGACCAGGCCGAGCAGCCCGGCGATCGCGAACGCCAGACGCCAGCCCCAGCCCTGCAGCTGCGCTTCCGACAACGTCGAGTTCAGCACCGTCCCCAGCAGCGAGGCGATCAGCGCGCCCGCGCCGACCGACACCTGCTGCCACGAACCGGCGAACGCCCGCCGTCCGCGGGCGGCCGACTCGATCAGGAACGCCGAGGACGAGCCGAACTCGCCACCGGCGGAGAACCCCTGCACCAGCCGGGCGAGCAGCAGCACCAGCGGCGCCAGCACACCGACCTTCGCATACGTCGGGCACACCGCGATCACCAGGGAGGCGCCGGCCATCAGCGAGATGGTGAGCGTCAGGCCCTTCTTGCGGCCGTGCCGGTCGGCGTACGCGCCGAGCACGGCGCCGCCGATCGGCCGCATCACGAACCCGACCGCGAACACGGCCAAAGCGGACAGCAGCGCGGTGGTTTCGTTGCCCGGCGTGAAGAACTGCCTGGCGAACACCGGGGCGAACGTCGCGTAGACGGCCCAGTCGACCCATTCGACGGTGTTGCCGATGGCGCCGGCGACGATCGCCTTGCGCTGGGCGGCGGAGAGCCGGTGGTCCTGTGTGGACACGGCCTGGGTGGTCATGGCGTCTCCTGCTCGGCGAGGACGTGGGCGACGACCTGGGCGTGGGTGGCGAACCAGACGCCGTCGTGGCCGCTGATGTGGTCCAGCAGTTCGGTGAGGACGGCCATCCGCGAGCGGTGGCCGATGATGTGCGGGTGCAGGGTGAGCTGGAACAGCCCGCCTTCGGCGTAGGCGGCGTCGAACTCGTCGCGCCAGATGGACAGCACCCCGCGCGGCGGCGTGTACGGGCGCAGTGACGCGAAGCGGTCCATCATGAAGTACGGGGCGTCGTCGCGGATCCACTCCACCGGCAGCTCGACCACGCCGGTGGGCTCGCCGTCGGCCAGCAGTTCGTAGCAGTCGTCGTCGGCCATCAGCGACGAGTCGTAGGCCAGGCCCAGCTCGCGGGTGATCGCCAGGGTGTCGGCGGAGAAGTCCCACGACGGCGTGCGGATGCCGGCCGGACGCGTGCCGGCCAGTCTCTCCAGCGTGTCGGCAGCGCGGAAGGCCAGGTCGCGCTCGGCGCCCGGGGGCAGCGACGTGTTGCGCTCGTGGATCCACCCGTGCAGCGCGACCTCGTGCCCGCCATCCACATAGGACTTGATCTCGCCGTCGTGCAGCAGCGCCGACACCGCGGGCATGAAGAACGTGGCGGGTGCGGAGATCCGCTCGAGCAGGCGCAGGATCCGCGGCACACCGACCCGCGCGCCGTACTCGCCCTGGGCGAGCTTGCCGGGCAACGTCTCGCCGTCGCGCAGCGCGGGCGTCTCGTGGTCGGAGTCGAACGACAACGCGACGGCCACGCGCGCGCCGCCCGGCCACGACGACGGCCGCAGCGACCGTCCGGCCCGGACCCGGCCGACGTGGCCCCGCCACGTCGATTCGTCCCACTGCCACGGGGAAAGCTGGTCGGTCACACGTCCTCCAGGATGGTTCGGGGGGTGGGGGTCCAGGCGCGCTTGAGGGTCGACACCTGCAACGTGACGTCGGCGGCCTGCAGGCCGGGCAGTGCGCCCACGACGTCGGTGGTGTGGCGGTAGAGCTCCCCGTAGTGGCGCAGCACCACCTGACCGACCAGGTTGAACCGGCCGGTGGTGGCGGACAGGTAGCGCGTGCCGGGGTGGGCGGCGAGCTGCTGGCCGGCGGCGTCCAAGTGGGCCGGCAGCACCGACAGCCACAACATGAACTCGACGGTGAAGCCGAGGATGCCCGGCTCGGCGAGCGTGCGGAAGCGCAGGCAGCCGCGCTTGACCAGCGAGTCCACGCGGCGCGCCGCGGTCGACTCGCTGCTGCCGACCTGGCGGGACAGCTCCTTGAACGACATGCGGCCGTCCTCGCCGAGCGCGGCGATGATGGCCAGGTCCAGCTCGTCGAGCTTCTCCGGCGGCTGCTCCCACAGCTGTTCCTCGAACGGCCGCACGTCGGGCCCGCGCAGCCCGGCCACCGCGTCCGGGCCGAGCACGCCGGAGTCCCAGTCGTGGTTGGACGTGAAGGTCCGCATCACGGCGAGCGTCTCGGTCTCCAGCACGTTGTCGCCGCCCGGCAGTCCGTCCAGCTGGATCCGCGCCACATCGGAGTGCGTCGGCAGCACCAGTTCGGCGGTGAGGTCCGCGCTGCCGGTGAGCACGCTCGCGTAGCGGGTCTCGGGGCGGGCCGCGACGGCCTCGGCGACCGCGCCCGCCGTGCCGGGGCGGCAGCGGAACCGCACCAGCACCGGCACCCCGAGCCCGCAGCGCAGCACGTCCACGACGCCGATCACCCGCACCTGCCCGCTCTCGGTGAGCTGGGCGGCGCGGCGCAGCACCGTCGACTCGCTGGTGCCCGTGTGGCGGGCGATCGCACCCCAGGACGCCCGGCCGTTGAGCTGCAGCGCCGCGACGATCCGGCGATCCAGTTCCCGTCCTTTGACGTCTTCCTGCATGAGAAGGATCGTCGGTGCAGGAAATCGTCATGTCAAGAGAAGATGTGCGGGAAATCTGCGCGTACCTGATGGTCCGCGCGTGGCCGGCGAGGCTCTCGAGGCCAGGAACGCCTGGTCAGGACGTTGCGCAGGTGGACACCCCGCAGGTCGCGTGGTAGGACAACCGCACCGGACTCGTGCGCAGGGGAGGGCAGCACCATGTCGGTCAGGACCTCCGCCGACGGTCTGCTCACCGTCCGCCGCGAGACCCGCGCACCCGCGGTGGTCCTGCACGTCACCGGCGAGGTCGACTTCAGCTCGCTCGGGCACCTGCAGGAGGAGTTCAGCACCGCCGTGCTGGCGGCGTCGCCGCCCGGCCCGGTCGTGCTCGATCTCGAGGAGGTCGGCTTCTTCGGCTGGTGCGGGCTCACGATGCTGGTCAACTCCGACGACCGCTGCACCCGCAACCACACGCCGTTGCGGGTGGTCGCGGCGAGCGCGACGGTGCTGCAGCCGCTGAAGCTCGCCGGCCTGGACCGGGTGCTCCCGATCTACCCGGACGTGGGGTCCGCGCTGGCCGAGAACGCACCCGTCGCCTGAACGCGCGGGCGCTTTCACGCACCGGACGTGGAGCACTACGCTGGGTGGACCCACCCGCCCGCGAGAAGGTGTATCGATGACTTCTTCGCCCAGCCAGGTGCCCGTCGGCGTCGACCCGACACGGCCCAGCATCGCCCGCATCTACGACGGTTTCCTCGGTGGCAAGGACCACTACGAGGTCGACCGCGCGGTGATGCAGAAGATCAACGCCGCGGTCCCCGAGGCGGTCGACATCGCGCGCGGTAACCGCGGCTTCCTCAACCGCGCCTGCCGTTTCCTGGCCACGCAGACCCCGGTGACCCAGTACCTCGACTGCGGCTCCGGCCTGCCCACGGCGGAGAACACCCACCAGATCGTGCAGCGCGCCAAGCCCGAGGCGACGGTCGTCTACGTCGACAACGACCCGGTCGTCCTCGCCCACGGCCGCGCGCTGCTCGAGGAGAACGAATTCGTCCACATGACCGAGGCGGACATCTTCGAGCCACCGCAGGTCCTGAACAACGAGGTCGTGCGGCGCCACCTCGACTTCAGCGAGCCCCTCGTGCTGCTGCACGTCGGCACGCTGCACCACTTCGAGGGTGACGGGGCGGCGGACGTCATGCGCGAGTACATCGACGCGCTGCCCTCGGGGTCCTACGTGGTGTTCTCGCACTTCTTCGACCCCGGGGTGCCGGAGCTGACCGCGGTCGCGAAACGGATCGAGGACATCCTCGTCCACGGCCCGATGGGCGCCGGCCGGTTCCGCACCCGGGACGAGATCCTCGCGATGCTGCCCGGACTCGAGCTGATCAAGCCCAACGCGCTGTCCGAGCCGGGCCTGGCGGTGTGCGACGAGTGGTGGCCGGACGGCCCGCGCCTCACCCCGCTCAGCGACGCCGCCCAGTGCATCGTCGGTGTGGTCGGCCGGAAACCGTAACGCGCGCGAAAACCGGCCCGCTGGGGTGGTCGCGGATGGACGGGTTGTCCGGCACGGGCGCGATCGTGAGCTGACGCGGTCGTGCGCCGCGCGCTGCTCGCCGCCCGATTCCGCGGACCGGTGATTCGCCGGTGCGCGCCTGCCGGATGTGGCCGGTTCCCTGCATCTCTGGGTGCCGGGACACGTGCCCGTACCGAGTTCCCCGGTGACGGCGGCGGATCAGGAGTCTTCGCGCTCCTGGTCCGCCGCGTCCGCGCGGTGCTCGTCCTCCTCACCGGCGCCGCGCGGGCCGAACCCGGGCGCCGGTTCGGGAGCTCCCCGGCCGGCGTCCGCGGCGGCGATGCGCTCCTCGCCGAGGTGGGGGTCGGGTTCGAAGGGTGAGGTCGTCATGGCGGTGGGGTACCCCGGTGCCGGGCGATCACGCCCCGGCGGGCGGCCACGCCGGCGCACCCAGCTCGCGCGAGATCGCCCGCGCCGCCTCCCGGACCGCGCCCGCCACCGCGGGCCCGGCCGGCCAGTCGGTCATCGGCACGACCACGCCGATCGCCCCCGTGATGTCCGGGCCGGCGTCGAAGATCGGGGCGGCGAGGCCGCATTCGCCGATCACCGCCTCCTCGACCTCGGTCGCCAGGGCCTCGTCGCGAATGCGCCGCAGGTGGCCGGCCAGTTCGTCCGGGTCGGTCACGGTGTCCCGGGTCATGCTGCGCAGCGGCTCCGGCGCGAGGCCGGGGGACCAGGCCAGCATCGCCTTGCCGAGCGCGCTCGCGTGGGCGGGGATGACGATCCCGACCTCCGGCATCTGGCGTGAGCCGTCCGGGCGCGGCTCGTGGTGGACGATCATCACCTCGCCCGGCAGCAGCACCCCGGTCCGCACCGCGAACCCGGTGGTGCGCGCCAGCTCGGCGGCCCAGGTCAGCGCGCGGGAGCGGAGCTCGAGGGTGTCCAGGTAGACGTTGCCCAGTTTGAGCACGGCCGGCCCCAGCCGGTAGCGGGCCGAGCCGCGGTCCTGCAGCACCAGGCCGTGGGCCTGCAGGGTCTTGATGATCCCGTGCACTGTGGACGGTGCGAGCCCGAGCCGGGCCGCGATCTCGGACAGGCTCACCCGCCGCTCCGCCTGGAGCACGGCGAGCACGCGGACTGCCCGGTCGACGGACTGGATCATCGGCGTCCCTCCTGCCCGCCCGCACTTTACAACAGTCCCCCGTCGTCCTATCTTCGGACGATATTCGATAATGTCGAATGACAGTCGACGATGACGGAGGAGCGGCATGGCGGTACGTCAGCTCGTGAACGATCCGGACGAGTTCGTGCGGGAGGCGCTGGAGGGGCTCCAGCGGGCGCATCCGGACCTGGTCCGCCGGCACGAGGACCCGGCATACGTGGTCCGGGCGCGGCAGGTGGACAAGGTCGCGCTGGTCTCCGGCGGCGGGTCCGGGCACGAGCCGCTGCACACCGGTTTCGTCGGAACCGGCATGCTCGACGCCGCCGTCCCGGGCGCGGTGTTCGCCAGCCCAACCGCGTTCCAGATCCGCGCGGCCATCGGCGCGGCCGACCGCGGGCGCGGCGTGCTGCTGATCGTCAAGAACTACACCGGTGACGTGCTGAACTTCCGGATCGCCGCCGAACTGGCCGCCGACGACGGCATCGAGGTGCGGACCGTCCTCGTCGACGACGACCTCGCCACCGACGGCCAGGAGGACGGCGCGCCCGGCCGCCGCGGCACGGCCGCCGTCGTCGCGGTGGAGAAGATCTGCGGCGCGGCGGCGGAGAACGGCGCGTCCCTGGACGAGGTGGCCGCGCTGGGGGAGCGGGTCGTGTCCTCTGCCCGCACGATGGCGCTGGCGCTGGCGGCGTGCACGCAGCCGGGGCAGGACCGGCCCTCGTTCGACCTGCCCGAGGGGGAGATCGAGTTCGGGGTCGGCATCCACGGCGAGCACGGTGTCGGGCGCCGGCCCTACGCGCCGGCGCGGGAACTGGTCGCCGACCTGGCGAAACCACTGGTCGCCGCGCTCGGGCTGGACCGGGGCGACGAGGTGATCACCATCGTCAACGGGCTCGGCGCCACGCACGGCCTGGAGCTGTCGGTGGTCCACCGCGAGCTGGCCGGTTTCCTGGACGGGCTCGGCGTCCGCGTCGGGCGCGCGCTGGTCGGGTCGTACGTGACCGCGCTGGACATGCGGGGCTGCTCGATCACGCTGTTGCGCACCGACGACGAACTGACCGCCCTGTGGGACGCGCCGGTCCGCACGCCGGCCCTGACCTGGTGAAGGAGACTCTTGTGGACAGTCGCAAGTGGATCGAGCGGTTCGCCGCCGTCATCGACGAGCGCGGCGCCGAGCTGACCGAATTGGACCGCCGCGCCGGTGACGGGGACTTCGGCACCAACCTGCGCTCCGCCCTGGGCCGGGTGCGGGCGAACCTGGCCGCGGACGACCCGTCGACCCCGGACGAGGTGTTCACCGCGGTGTCGACCGCTTTCTTGAACACCGGTGGCACGAGCGGGCCGCTGTTCGGCATGTGGTTCCGCGAGTTCGCGAAGGGCCTGGGCGACGAGGTGTCGATCCGGAGCCTGGCCGCGGCGGCGGGGGAGGCCGAAGCGGTGGTGCGCCGGCTGGGCGGTGCCGAGGTCGGCCACAAGACGATGGTGGACGCGATGGTGCCGGCGGCGGAGGCCCTGGCCGCGGCGGCCTCGCGGGGCGCCGACGTGGAGACCGCGCTGAAGGAAGCCGCGGCGGCGGCCGACGCGGGGGCACGCTCGACCGCGGAGCTGCTGGCCAAGCGCGGCCGGGCGAGCTACGTCGGGGAGCACGCCCGCGGGGTCGTGGACCCGGGCGCGCTGACGGTGGCGTGGTTCTTCGAAGCCGCGACCGCCGCGTGACTCGCGCCGCTGTGGCGGCAGGGTGACTCCCGGCGCGGCGGCGGGAGTCACTGGCGCCGCTGTGGCGGCGGGGTGACTTCCGGCGCGGCGGCGCCTGCGTGACTGGCGCCGCTGTGGCGGCGGGGTGACTTCCGGCGCGGCGGCGCCTGCGTGACTGGCGCCGCTGTGGCGGCGGGGTGACTTCCGGCGCGGCGGCGGCCGTGTGAAACTCGGCAGTCGCGGCGGCCGGGTGAGACCCGGGGCGGCCGGGTGAGACCCGGCAGTCGCGGCGGCCGGTGGAGGCCCGGGGCGGCGCGGTCCAGTGGGGTGTGGCCGCGCCGCCCCGTTCTGCCTGTCCCGTTCTGCCCGCCCCGGCTGCTCAGCTGGTGACCACTCCGGTCCTGGAATGCTCCCCGAACACCCGCTTCGCGTGCTTGCGCGGCCGAGCCCAGCCGATCCCGTCCGCGCCGGCCGACGAGCGTGCCCA
This sequence comes from Amycolatopsis thermophila, assembly GCF_030814215.1. Lineage (NCBI taxonomy): Bacteria > Bacillati > Actinomycetota > Actinomycetes > Pseudonocardiales > Pseudonocardiaceae > Amycolatopsis > Amycolatopsis thermophila. The sequence continues at coordinate 4,723,170 of NZ_JAUSUT010000001.1, forward strand.
GCACGCGAGCTGGATCTGCGGCACGAGGTGCACGGCAGCCCGCCGCGGTCGATGGCTTCCGCCAGGTGCTGCTCCACCCGCCCGGCCCACCCCCGGTAGCCCACGGCGCGCTGCGGCCGGGCGTCGGCCTTCTCCCGGCAGTTCGTCGTCCACCTGGAAGCGCTCTCCGCGACGCGCCCGGACCCGCAAGCGGCGGCGAAAGGCCCCGGTTCTCCGCCCGAAACCGTCCGCCCCCGGCGCGGGCTGCTGCTCGAGCGCCGTCACCTTCCCCACGCGGAGGTGCGCCGGACGGCTCACTCCGCGGTGAGCCACTCCGGCCGGGACGAGCCGCGCGGCACCAGCACCGTGCGGTACCGGCCGGGCGTGGCCGACATCCGCACCTGGTCCGTCACGCCCTGGTAGTGCCCGAGCGGCGTGTCGGCGGTGAAGGTCTCCGGGTCGAGGTACGCGTGCTCCTCGCCGCGCCCGGCGGTCTCGGTCGCGTACGTCTTGTCGAACACGCCCAGGCTCAGGATCCACAGCGCGGCCCGCGTGAGCGACACGTGCACCCGGTAGCTGCCGCCCTCGACGGCGCGCCGCGCGAGCGCCTCGACGATCCCGGCGCTCATCAGCCACGACACGATGTAGTCGTTGACCACCAGGATCGGCGGCAGCGCGGGCCGCGACCCGTCGCCCTCCAGGTGCATCATCCCGACCAGGCTCCCCGCGCTCTGGTCGAACCCGACGCGGTCCGCCCACGGGCCCTGCTCCCCGTTCAGCGAAGCCGTCGCGTGGATGATGCCCGGCCGCACCTGCGCGGCCTCCTGCGCCGAGAACCCGATCTTGTCCAGATAGCCCGGACGGCGGTTGGCGTAGAAGACGTCCGCCCCGCCCAGCAACGCGCGCAGCCGCCGCGCGCCCGCCTCGTCGTACGGGCTGATCGTCGCGGACCGCACCCCGACGTTCGCCGTGATGTAGGTGACGTCGTGCTCCAGCTCGTTCGGGCGCCACACGTTCAGCACGTCCGCACCGTGCAACGCCAGCGCCCGCCCCACCCCGGCACCGGCGATCACGTGGCCCATGCCCAGCGCCTGGATCCCGGACAGCGGATCCTCCGCCGGCCCCAGCGGTTCCGGCGCGCTCTCCCCGATCTTCGTGACCTCGACCAGCGGCAGGTCCGCGAACACCTCGCGGTAGTGCGGCTCGGCCATCAGCTCGGCCGGCGTGCGCAGCATCGGCAGCACCGCGCCCGCGGTGACGGCCGCGTTCTCCAGGTCCCGGCCCCGCCACTTCGCGATCGCCGCCGCGACCGCCTCCGTGTCGTCGGGCACGCCGAGCAGCTTCTGCGCCGCGAGCTTGATCTTCGGGTACGGGTTGAGCGGCATCACCCAGTGGTCGTCGGCCGTGCGGTAGAAGTGGAAGCCCAGCGCGTTCGAGGGGTTGGCGGGCGTGCTCCCCGGATAGCCGTTGAGCAGTTCCCACTTGCGGTCGTAGAACGGGCACAGCCGGTGCGGCGCCACCCGCAGGTCGACCGCGATGTCCTGCCCGTCACCGCCGCGCAGCCGCCACAGCTTCGCGATCGCCGCGGACTTCGCGGCCAGCGCGATCGCCGCCGACCCGCCCAGCCGCAGCGTGCTCGGCACCACCGGATCCGCCCCGCGGAAGGAGATCGTGCCTCCGGTGTCGTCCGGGCTCATCCCGATCCCGGCGAGCACCTCGGCCAGTTCGGCGTGCGGGTCGAACTCGTCGCTCGTGGCCGGCTTCGCCACGGCGGCGGTGATGCGGTCACTCAGCGACATCGGCGAGCAGCTCCTCGGGGATCAGGACGTGCTTGGCGCGCAGGTATTCGCCGACGGCCTTGCCGACCTGGTCGGCGCGCAGGTTCGCGGAACCGCCGGTGCCCAGCAGCCCGCGCAGGACGAAGTGCACGGCCCGCAGGTGCGGGAACTCGTGCCGGACGATGTCCAGGCCCGCGGCCTCGGGCAGCAGACGGCGAAGCTCCGCTGTGGACAGTGTCTGCCGCAGCCACGGCCAGGCCCGTTCGTCGGGCACCCATACTCCGACGTTGCTGTTGCCGCCCTTGTCGCCGCTGCGCGCGTACGCCACCGCACCGAGCGGCGCCTCGCGCACGCCCACCGCGGCCGGTGCCCCGGCCGGTTCGCGGTGCACCGGTTGCGGGTGCACGGGCGCCGTCGGCGGGGGCCCGACCGGCAGCGTGCGGCCGTCGTCGAGGACCACCCGGTGGGCGACCTCGGACATCGGCAGCAGCGCCGGCCAATAGTCGATGCGCGGCTTGCTGCGCCCGGTCAGGCCGGCGCCGCCGTCGTGGTAGAAGCCCGGGATGCTCTGCAGGTACAGCGATCCCAGGCGGGCTGGCAGGTTCAGCTTCGCCAGCGGTTCGGGTGTCGCGGCCACCGCCATCACCCGCAACGCGACCGTCGCGTCCCACTGCGTCCGAGGGTTCTCCGCCGCGGTGCCCAGGCGCGTGATGTCCAGTTCCACGCCCTCGGGCAGATCGCGCGAAATCTGCGCGCGCAGCAGCGCCACCTTGGCGTCCACGTCCGGCGCGGTGACGTAGACGGTGTTGACGAGCGTGTGCCCGATCGCGGCGAACACCGCGACCTTCGTGGTCGGCGGGGGAGGGGTCCCGGTCGCGCCGGTGACCTCGACGCGGTCCGGTCCGGCCGCGGCCAGCCGCACGGTGTCCAGGTGCGCGGTCACGTCGGGGTTGAGGTAGTGCGGGCCCTGGATCTCGTACACCAGCTGGGCGGTCACCGTGTCGACGGTGACCGCGCCGCCGTGCCCGGCGTGCTTGGTGATCACGCTGCTGCCGTCCGCGGCGACCTCGGCGATCGGGAACCCGGGGACCAGCATGTCCGGGATCCGCGTGAAGCCGGAGAAGTTGCCGCCCACGGCCTGCGAGCCGCACTCGATGATGTGGCCCGCGGTGACCGCACCGGCGAGGGCGTCCCAGTCGTCGGCCGCCCAGCCGTGCCACCACGCGGCCGGCCCGGTGACCAGCGACGCGTCGGCCACCCGCCCGCACACCACGATGTCGGCACCCTCGGCCAGCGCGGCGGCGATGCCCCAGCCGCCGAGGTAGGCGTTGGCCGCCAAGGGTTCGTGCCCCCAGGACGCCAGGGGCGCGCCGGTGTCCAGGTTCTCCATGCGGTGCCCGGCCGCGGCGTACTCGCCCAGCCGCGACAGGACGTTGTCACCCTCCACGTGTGCCACCCGCAGCGCGACGCCCTCGTCGGCGGCGACCTTGCGCAGCTTCTCCGCCAGCGCGGCCGGGTGGAAGCCGCCGGCGTTGGTCACGACCTTCACCCCGCGGGCGGCGAGCGCGGCCAGGTGCGGGCGGATCTGGTCCACGAAGTACTCGACGTAACCGCGCTCGGGGTCGCGCCGGTAACCGACCGCGAGCGCGGCCAGGGTGACCTCGGCGAGGTAGTCGCCGATCAGCACGTCGACCGGATCGCCGCTCATCGCCTCGTCGATCGCCGTGTAGCGGTCCCCCAGATATCCGGAGAAGTTCGCGATCCGGACGGCACGGCTGCTCATCGGGCGGCACCTCCTGTGGTCTCCTGCCGACGATAGCTTATTAAGCGCTCGTTAAGTAGAGTGATCAGGCGGTCCCCGGAACGGCGACGAAGACCTCGGTGCCGTGGTTCCCCAGGTCCTCTTCGGACAGTTCCAGGGCCCGTCCAGCCACCCCGTGTGGACAGGTGTGCCCAGGGCGCGCTGCAATATCTGCGAACGGACGTGAGCAGAGTGGAGACCGACGATGGGCCAGGCTGCCGCCCCGGCCCGCCTGGACGACGCGATGATCGGCGCCGGCCTGCTGGCCGCGGGCGCGAACGTGATCATGCAGCTCGCCCATCCCGGGGTCGGGTACGGCGTGTACGAGAGCCGGGTGGACAGCGGGAACCTGTTCAAGCACCCGATCAAGCGCAACCGGACGACCATCACCTACCTGGCGGTCGCGGCGCTGGGCAGCGACGAGGAACGCGCGGCCTACCGCGAGGCCGTCAACGTCTCCCACCGGCAGGTCCGCTCGACCGAGCAGAGCCCGGTGCGGTACAACGCCTTCGACCCGAAGCTCCAGCTGTGGGTCGCCGCCTGTCTCTACCGCGGGGTCGAAGACGTCTACGAGGCCTTCGTCGGGCCGCTCGAGGGCGAGAAGGCCGAGGAGATCTACCGGCACTCCGCCGTGCTGGGCACCACGTTGCAGGTCAAGGAGGAGATGTGGCCGGCCGACCGGGCCGCGTTCGAGAAGTACTGGAACGCGGCGCTGGACGAGGTCTCGATCGACGACACGGTCCGCGAGTACCTGATGGGCATCGCGGACCTGAGGTTCCTGCCGAAGATCGTCAGCCGCGCCCTCGGGCCGGTCAACCGGTTCCTCACCACCGGTTTCCTGCCTGCCAAGTTCCGGCAGGAGATGAAGCTGGACTGGACGGCGCGCGACCAGCGCCGGTTCGAGAAGGTGCTCAAGGCCGTGAGCGTGCTGGTGAGGTTGTCGCCCAAGCCGCTGCGCGAGTTCCCCTACAACGCCTACCTGGCGGACTTCCGGCGCCGGCTGCGCACGGGGCGGCCGCTGGTCTGAGGCTCAGGCGCGGCGCGGCGGCCCGGACGGGCCGCGGGCGGGAAGGGTGCGGCGGTAGACGACGTTGGTCGTCGTGCTGCCGAAGTGCGCCAGCCGGTCGACGACCTCCTCCAGGTGTTCCATCGAGGCGGCGGCGACCTTGAGGGTGTAGCAGTCGTCGCCGGTGGTGCGCAGGCACTCCAGGATCTCGCAGCGGTCCGCGAGCAGCTCGTGCAGCGGCTCGTGCCGGTTGCCCGGGTACTTCAACCGGACGACGGCCAGCACCGGGTAGCCGACCTTGCCGAGGTCGACCTCGGCGCGGTACCCGGTGATCACCCCTGTCGCCTCGAGCCGCTTCACGCGCTCGGTCGCCGCGGACGCGCTGAGGTTGACGCGGCGGCCCAGCTCGGTCAGCGGGATCCGCCCGTCCCGCTGCAGCTCGGCGAGGATCGCCCAGTCGGTCGCGTCGAGGGTCTCGGTCATGCGCCGAATCTACCGGCAGATCCACGGCGCGGGGCCCGTGATAGCGGGAAGAATCCCTGTGCGCCACGGCGATCGCTGCCTAGCCTGGATCTCGTGCGACTCGGTGTGAACGTTCCGAACTTCGGGCCCGGCACCGACCCCGGCGTCCTGCGCGACTGGGGCCGGACGGTCGAGGGCCTGGGCTACGACCTGCTGATGGTGTCCGACCACGTGGTGATCACGCCCGACGTGGCCGAGCAGTACCCGGCGCCGTTCTACGAGCCGTTCACGACGTTGTCGTGGTTCGCGGGGGTCACCGAGCGGATCCGGCTCGGCACGACCGTCCTCGTGCTGCCCTACCGGCACCCCCTGCTGACGGCGCGGATGGCGGCGAACCTGAACGCGTTGAGCGGTGGGCGGCTCGTGCTGGGGGTCGGGGTCGGCTGGGCGCGGCAGGAGTTCGCGGCCCTGGACGTTCCGTTCGACCGGCGCGGCGCGCTGACCGACGAGTACCTGGACGCGATCCGGGCGGCGTGGGGCGAGAACGACCGGGTCCCCCTGTGGATCGGCGGGAACAGCCAGGCGGCTCTGCGGCGGGCCGTGCGCCTGGGCGAGCCGTGGCACCCGCTGCGGTTCACCCTGACCTGGTACCGCCGGATGCTGGGCCGGTTGAAGGAGCTGGCCGACGAGAGCGGACGGCCGGTGCCCGGGCTCGTCCCGCGGATCGTGCTGCGCCTGACGGACACGCCCGTGCACGACCCCGAGCGGCGAGCCGGGGAGGGCACGATCGAGCAGGTCACCGCCGACCTCGAAGAGCTCGAGACGCTCGGCGCCGGGACGGTGGTGCTGGACCCGTTCGGCGGAGACCCGGAGGAAACGACGCGGCCGCAGGCCGCCTGGCAGGCGCTGGCGACGGTCCGCGCCCACGTGGAGGTTTGATGGAAGAGAAGTACCTGCGGCGCGCGATCGAGCTGGCCGCCGAGGCGCGCGAGTCGGGCAACCCGCCGTTCGGATCGCTGCTGGTGGGCCCGGACGGGCAGATCCTCGCCGAGGAGCGCAACACCACGATCACCGACCGGGACATCTCGGCCCACCCCGAGCAGAAACTGGCCCGGTGGGCGGCGCGCGAGCTGGAGCCGGAAACCGCGGCGGCCACCACGATGTACACCAGCTGCCAGCCGTGCGGGATGTGCGCCGGTGCGCTGGCGCGGTCCGGGCTGGGGCGGGTGGTGTTCGCGCTGTCCGGGGAGCAGCTGGAGAGCCTGAAGGAACCGACCGCGCCGGTCGTGGCGAGGCCGGTGCCGCAGGACGGGCCGTTCCTGTTCGACGAGGCGCGGGTGCCCGTGGAGGGCTACTACCGCTGACGGTTGGTCGCGGCCGGGTCGACGCGGCCGCTGTCCCGGTTCTTCCCGGTGACGGGCGCGCGGGTGGTGGCCGCCGGCGGCCGGGACTCACGGTGATTTCGTGGCGGGATCGGTTCGGCGTGCGCGGGTACGGCTCGTCTGGCGTCGCCGCCCGTGTCGGCAGGTAGGCGCTGGCCGCCTCGGCGGCTACCTCGGGGAACCACCGGTCGCCCTTGTCGGCCACCTCGATGCCGGCACCCAGTCGCGCGGGCGCGGCGCGAGCGCGGATGGCGACCGCCGGAACCGGGACTCGCCGTGATTTCGTGCCCGGATCAGTTCGGCGTCTGTGTTCCGGTTGGTTGGGCGTCGCCGCCCGTGTCGGCAGGTGGGGGCCGGCCGCCTCGGCGGCCACCTCGGGGAACCGCCGGTTGCCCTCGCCGGCCACCCCGATGCGCGCCGTCCGGTCGCGCGGGCGCGGCGAGAACGAGGATGGCGACCGCCGGAACCGGGACTCGCCGTGATTTCGTGCCCGGATCGGTTCGGCATGCGCGTTCCGCTCCGGAGCGGCTATCATGGAGGAGGCGTCGTTCTCCCAGTGACCCCCAGGCTGGTCGAGAACGACGCCCCTTTTTGGTGCTTGACTTTTGTTCGCCGTAATCATTAGATGAGTACGGTAGTGCAGAAGAACGGCCAGCAGGGGGAGAAGTGGCGAACGAGCCGTTGCGGGCCGGCATCATCGGCGCGGGCTTCATCGGAGCGGTGCACGCCCGCGCGGTGCGCACCCTCGGGCAGGACCTCGTGGCGGTCGCCGCGTCCACGCCCAGCCGCTCGCGCGAAGCCGCGGCGGCGCTCGGTGCCCGGACCGCCGTCGACACGGCGGAGGAGCTGGCCGCCTCCCCGGACGTCGACGTCGTCCACATCTGCACGCCGAACGCCCTGCACGCACCGCTGACCCGCGTCGCTCTGGCGGCGGGCAAGCACGTCGTCCTGGAGAAGCCGGTCGGGATGAGCACCGGCGAGGTCGCCGACCTCGAACAACGGTGGCGCGACACCGACCGCGTGGTGGCCGTTCCCTTCGCCTACCGCTTCTACCCGGTGGTGCGCGAGGTGCGGGAGCGGGTGCGCGGTGAGCGGATCCGGCTGATCCACGGGCAGTACCTGCAGGACTGGCTCTCCCGTGACAGCGACACGAACTGGCGCGTCCAGGCCGCGCTCGGCGGGCCGTCGCGCGCGTTCGGGGACATCGGCGTGCACTGGTGCGATCTCGCGGAGTTCGTGAGCGGGCAACGGATCGCCCGCGTGCACGCGATCCTGCCGCGCGTGGTGGCGCAACGGGCCGGGGCCGCGGTGGACACCGAGGACGCGGCGCTGGTGCAGTTCGAGACCGGTCAGGGCGTGTTCGGCTCGACGGTGATCAGCCAGATCTCGCCCGGCCGGCGCAACCAGCTGCAGCTGCGGATCGACACGCCGGACACCGAGTACGCGTTCGACCAGCAGGAGCCGGAGGTCCTGTGGATGGGCCGGCGCGACGGGACGCGGATCCTGCACCGCGGCGACCCCGGCTTCGGCCCGGACGCCCGGTCCCGCGACCTGGTTCCGGCCGGCCACCCGCAGGGCTACCTGGACAGCTTCACCGGCTTCATCGCCGACGCCTACGCCGCGATGCGCGGCGGGCGGCCCGAGGGGCTGCCGACCCTGGCCGACGGTGCCCGCGCGGCGGCGATCACCGAGGCGGTGCTCGAGTCCGCGCGGCGGCGCGACTGGGTGGAGGTCACGCCCGGTTGACCCCGGGTTTGGTACGAATTCCGGGTAGTGCGAGCGAAGGGACCGCCGTGACCGCAACCATCCCGTCCGACCAGCTCGACGATCTGGTCCAGGTGCTCGACCTGGTGCGCTCCGGCGCCGCGCGGACCCGGCCCGAACTGGGCAGACGGTCGGGGCTCGGGCGGACGGTCATCAGCCAGCGCGTCGGTCACCTGATGCGCGCCGGGTTGCTGGAGGACGGCGAGCTGGGCCCGTCCAGCGGCGGGCGCGCGCCGCGCGAGCTGCGGTTCCGGTCCGGCGCCGGGGTGATCCTCACCGCCGAGCTGGGCGCGACCAGCGTCAGCGCCGGGCTCACCGACCTGGCCGGGTCCCTGCTGGCGCAGCGCACCGAGCCGTCCGACGTCGCCCGCGGGCCGGAACCCGTGCTGGCGCAGGTCGACGCGCTGTTCGACGAGCTGCTGGCCACGCGGCCGGACGCGCCGGTGTGGGGGGTCGGCATCGGGCTGCCCGGGCCGGTCGAGTTCGCCACCGGGCGGCCGAGCGCGCCACCGATCATGCCCGGCTGGGACGGCTACCCGGTGCGCGACCACTTCGCCCGACGGCACGGCGCGCCGGTGTGGGTGGACAACGAGGTCAACGCCATGACGCTGGGCGAGTTCCGGGCGGGCGCGGCGGCCGGGGTGCGTGACTACCTGTACGTGAAGATCGGCACCGGGATCGGGGCCGGGCTGATCTCGGGCGGGCACCTGCACCGGGGCAGCCAGGGGTGCGCCGGCGACATCGGGCACACGGCGGCGCGCATCGACACGACGGTGGTGTGCCGGTGCGGCAACATCGGCTGCCTGGAAGCGCTTGCGGGCGGCGCGGCGCTGGCGCGGGACGGCGAGATCGCCGCGAAGGACGGCAGCAGCCAGGTCCTCGCCGAGCGTCTGGCGGACAACGGCACGATCACCGCGGAGGACGTGACGTGGGCGGCGCAGAACGGTGACCGGGCGGCGCTCGAGCTGATCCAGCGGGCGGGGCGCCTGATCGGGGACCAGCTGGCGATGCTGGTGTCGTTCTTCAACCCGTCGCTGCTGCTGATCGGCGGCGGCGTGGCCGGCGCGGGCGACCACCTGCTCGCCACGATCCGCGAGGTGATCTACGGACGATCCCTCCCCCTGGCGACGCGCGACCTGCGGATCGTGCGCTCGTCACTCGGCGACCAGGCCGGGGTGGTGGGCGCGGCGTTCATGGTGCTGGACGAGCTGTTCAAACGGGACCGGTTGGCACGGTGGATCGACGCCGGCAGCCCCGCGGGACTGCCGGAGCTGACCGAGCCGGCGGCCTGACGCGGAGGTCCTGACCGCACCGGAAACCCCCAAAAAAAAGCGGTGTGCCCGGTCCCCCGAAGGGAACCGGGCACACCGGAGCTCGTGGTGTCAGACGATGCTGACGCGGCTCGCCTGGGGGCCCTTGGCTCCCTGCGTGATTTCGAAGGTCACCTGCTGGTTCTCCTCGAGGCTGCGGAAGCCGTTGCCGTCGATCTCCGAGTAGTGGACGAAGACGTCCGGGCCGCTCTCCTGAGCGATGAAGCCGAAGCCCTTCTCGGCGTTGAACCACTTCACGGTGCCCTGTGCCATGTGTTTCTCCTTGATTTTCTAACTGTGGGCGGTTGCCCTGTTGGTCAGCCCGAGCATGTCGAGCAGCTCTCGGCAGTCCTGGACGTCCAGCGCGTGGTCGGCGACCGTGCGCGCGGCCCGGTGGTTCGCGAGCGCCTCGCCGTGCGCCATGCGGGCGCGGGCCTCGGCGATCGGACCGGTTTCGGGTTGCGCCTGCGTGGCGTGCCGGGCCCAGGTCATGGTGATCCCTTCGGTTGGACGGGTGTCTTCACGGCCAGCCGGGCCAGCCGTTGCTCGGTGGGCCAGCGCACCTGCCAGGCCCAGCCGAGTCGTTCGAACGCCCAGATCACGCGGGCGGACACGTCGATCTGCCCCCGCCGCACGCCGTGCCGCGCGCAGGTCGGGTCGGCGTGGTGCGAGTTGTGCCACGACTCGCCCATCGACAGGATCGCCAGCGGCCAGAAGTTGGCCGACCGGTCGCGGCTGGCGAACGGGCGGTCGCCGATCATGTGGCAGATCGAGTTGACCGACCAGGTCACGTGGTGCTGGAACGAAACCCGTGCCAGCCCGGCCCACAGGAACCCGGTCAGCGCGCCCCACCACGACAGCGTGGCCAGCCCGCCGATCAGCGCCGGCAACAGCACCGACAGCGAAACCCACAGCGGGAACAACCGATCCACCGCGCGAATGTCCTTGTCAGCGGCCAGATCCGGCGCGAAACGCTCCACATTGGTGCGATCGCGGCCGAACAGCCACCCCATGTGCGCGTGCCAGAAACCCTTGGCCAGCGCGGCCGGTGAGGTGCCGAACAGCCACGGCGAGTGCGGATCGCCCGCCCGGTCGGAGAACGCGTGGTGGCGGCGGTGGTCGGCGACCCAGCCGAGCACCGGTCCCTGCGCGGCCATGCTCCCCGCGATCGCCAGCGCGATCCGGAGTGGACGGTTGGCGCGGAACGCGCCGTGCGTGAAGTACCGGTGGTATCCGATGGTGATGCCCAAAGTGGACACCGTGTAGAACCCGGCGGCGACCGCGAGGTCGAGCCAGCTCAGGCCCCATCCCCAGAACAGGGGCACGGCCGCGATCAGCGCGGCGAAGGGGATGATCAGGAACGCCCGGATGATCACCATTTCGGCCATCGAGGCGGGTTGGGACAACAGGGGCTTGGGCGCGGGGGGCGCGGCGGAAGCCGTTGAGCTCAAAAAGGAACTTCTCTCGTGGAGGATCAACCGGCAGCCCGGTGTTTCGTTTTTCCTCGTCCAGCGCCGGACGCTGAACATCGTGGGGACTGCTGGACGAACTGAAGGGAACGAAACCGGCCCGGTTGCCAGCCTGCGATTAACTCCCGACAAGAGTGACACTACCGTACCCGGCCGCTTCCGTCACGGTTCGACCGGGGTGCCTGGCAAGCTGGCCCGATGATCGTCCTCGCCGTGGTCGCACTCCTGGCCTGGTCGTGGCTGGCCGCGACCGGGTTCTGGCGCACCGGGCAGCGGCTGCCGCCCCGCAGGCCGCCCGCGACCTGGCCGAGTGTGGCGATCGTGGTGCCCGCGCGGGACGAGGCCGCCGTCCTGCCGGACACCCTGCCCACGCTGCTCGCCCAGCGTTACCCCGGCCCGCTGCGCCTGGTCCTCGTCGACGACGGCAGCACCGACGGCACCGCGGACCTCGCCCGCGAGCTGGGCGGCGCCCGGGTCACGATCACCGCATCGGGTGAGCGTCCGGACGGCTGGACGGGCAAGCCCTGGGCGCTCGCCCGCGGGGTCGAGGTCGCCGGCGAGGTCGACTGGCTGCTGTTCACCGACGCCGACATCGCTGCACGGCCCGGATTCGCTCACCGCGATGGTCGAGGCCGCGGGCGAGCGGGACCTGGTGTCCCAGATGGCGGTCCTGCGGACCCGCACCGTGTGGGAACGACTCGTGGTTCCCGCGTTCGTGTACTTCTTCGCGATGCTCTACCCGTTCCACCGGGTGAACGGACCCGGTCGCACGGCGGCCGCGGCGGGCGGCTGCTGCCTGGTGCGGCGGACGGCGCTGGAGCGGGCCGGGGGAGTGGCCGCGATCCGCGGGGCGGTCATCGACGATGTCGCGCTCGGCCGGGCGGTCAAGCGCGCCGGGGGCCGTGTCTGGCTCGGGTTGGCCGACGACGTGCGGAGCGTGCGCCCGTACCCCACGCTGGGATCGTTGTGGCGCATGATCGCCCGCAGTGCGTACACGCAGTTGCGGCACTCGGTGGTGTTGCTCGCCGGGACGGTGCTGGGCCTGGCCGTGGTGTTCCTCGCGCCACCGGTGCTGACGGTCGCGGGCCTCGGGCAGCCGTGGGTGCTGGTGCCGGCGCTCGCGGCGTGGGTGCTGATGACGGTCACGTTCGTCCCGATGCTGCGGTACTACGGGCAGCCGTGGCCGGCCGCGCTGCTGCTGCCGGTCACCGCGACGCTGTACCTGCTGATGACCGTCGACTCGGCCGTGCGGCACTGGCGCGGCCGCGGCGCCGCGTGGAAGGGGCGCAGCTATTCGCGTGAGCGCGGATGATCGCGGGTACGGTCGACACGACCCCGGAACGAGGAGAAGCACCATGGCCGACCAGGACATCATCGCCAACATCGACAAGCTGATCGCCGAGGAGCACGAGCTGCGGTCACGTTCGGTCGGCGACGGCCTGAGCGACGAGGACCGCACCCGGATGCGCCGGGTCGAGGAGCAGCTGGACCAGTGCTGGGACCTGCTCCGCCAGCGCCGCGCCGCGCGCGAGTTCGGCGAGAACCCGGACCAGGCGCAGGCCCGGCCGGTCAGCGAGGTGGAGTCCTACCGGCAGTGACACGGTGCCGCCCGGGGCTCGCCCCGGGCCGGCCGCCGGTGCGGTTGACCTGCGGCGCCGGCTGAACCCCGGCCGGGCTTCCGCGGGGGTGCTGCGGCCGGCGCCGGGGGCCCTGCGCCGGCCGCAGCGGCCGTCAGCGCCCGGCTGGGCGCCCGGCCGGGTGCCCAAGGGGCGAATGTGGTGTCCCGGGGCCCGGCGCCAGCCGACGGTGCCCGGCGGGCGCCCAAGGGGCGGTGTGGTTGCCCTGGGGCCCCTTCGGCGGCCGGAACCCGGGCCGGGGCGAGCTTGGGCGGGTCGGATCACGCCCGTGTGCGGAGCGGTGTCCCATGCCCGGTGCTTGAAGCCCGGCGAGCGGCGCCCGCGGAACCCCGGCCGGGCTTCCGCGGGGGTGCTGCGGTCGCCCCGGGGTGCCCTGCGCCGGCCGTTGCGCCCGGCAGAGCCCGGCTGGGCGCCAACGGGCGGTGTGGTGCCCCGGGGGCCCGGCGCCAGCCGACGGCGCCCGGCGGGCGCCCGAGGGGTGGTCTGGTTGCCCTGGGGCCCCTTCGGCGGACGGAACCCGGGCCGGGGCGAGCTTGGGCGGATCGGATCACGCCCGTGCGCTGAGCGGTGTCCCATGCCCGGTGCTTGAAGCCCGGCGGGAACCCGGGTCGGCTTCCGCGGGGTGCTGCGGTTGCCCCGGGGAGCCGTGCGCCGGCCGCCGGCGCCCGGCAGAGCCCGGCTGGGCGCCCAAGGGACGGTGTGGTTGCCCGGGGCCCGGCGTCAGCCGCCGCGGGTTGACCTCCGGCCCCGCCCGGCGCCCGGCCGGGTGCCCGGTGGAACGGCTCGGCTCCACGGCGCGACGCCGGAATACCGGCGCCGCCCCCACCGTTACCCTGCATAGTTGAACGCACAACTACCTGAGCAGGGTGAGGTCCATGTCCCGCACACTCGTGGTCGTCTCGGCCGGCCTGAGCAGCCCTTCCTCGACACGGCTGCTGGGCGACCGCCTCGCGCAGGCCACCGCCCGCGAGATCGACGCCCAGGTCGAGGTCGTCGAGCTGCGCGATCTCGCCACCGACATCGCCAACAACCTCGTCACGGGCTTCCCCAGCCCCAAGCTGGACGAGGCGATCGGAACCGTGACCCGCGCGGACGGCCTCATCGTGGTCACGCCGATCTTCAACGCCTCCTACAGCGGCCTGTTCAAGTCGTTCTTCGACGTGATCGAGGCCGGCTCGCTGCAGGGCAAGCCGGTCCTCATCGCCGCCACCGCGGGCACCGCCCGGCACTCGCTCGCCCTCGAGTTCGCCCTGCGGCCGCTGTTCGCCTACCTGCGCGCCGACGTCGTGCCCACCGCCGTGTTCGCCGCGTCCGAGGACTGGGGCGCGGCCGACGGCCCGGACGGCGACCTCACCGCCCGCATCGACCGCGCCGCCGGTGAACTGGCCGCGGTGATGGGCGGACGGCAGGCCGCCGCGCCCGCCACCGACGAGGAGGAGTTCGTCCCGTTCGAGGCGCAGCTCGCCCGGCTGGGCATCACGTCATAGCGTTGACGCCGGTCAGGTCCCGGCCGATGATCAGCTTCTGCACCTGGCTGGTGCCCTCGTACAGGGTCAGCACGCGGGCGTCCCGGACGTACTTGCCGACCGGGTACTCGTCGATGAACCCGTAACCGCCGAACACCTGCAGGCAGCTGTTCGTCACGCGCACCGCGGTCTCGCTCGCGTGGTACTTCGCCGCCGAGGCGTCCGTCGCGTACTCCTTCGGCTTCACCCCGGCGTCGGCCATGCGGGCGACCTGGTGCGTGAGCAGGCGCGAGGCCTGCACGTCCACCGCCGCGTCCGCGAGCAGCTCCTGCACCAGCTGGAACGAGGCGATCGGCTTGCCGAACTGCTCCCGCTCGGTCGCGTACCGGGTGGCCGCGTCCAGCGCGGCCTGGGCCACGCCGACGGCGCCCGCGGCCACCGAGATGCGGCCCCGCGACAGCGTGCCGAGCGCGATGCCGAGGCCCTTACCGACCTCGCCGAGCCGTGCCGAGTCGGGCACGCGCACGTTGTCGTAGGTCAGCTCGGCGGTCGCCTGGCCGCGCAGGCCCAGCTTGCCCTTGATCTCCTTGGCCGTGAAGCCGGGGGAGCCGGTGGGCACCAGGAACGCGGTGATGCCGGATTCGCCGGTGCGCGCGAACGTCAGCGCGACCTCGGCCCAGGTGCCGTTGGTGATGAACATCTTGCTGCCGTTGATCACCCAGTCGCCGCCGTCCCGCTTCGCGCGGGTGGTCAGCGACCCGGCGTCGGATCCGGTGCCCGGCTCGGTGAGGCCGAAGCAGCCCAGCGCCTCGCCGCTGATCAGGCGCGGCAGCCACTCCTGCTTCTGCTCGTCGGTGCCGTGCGCGGCGATCGTCTTCGACACCAGGCCGAGCGACACCGACACGATCCCGCGCACGGCCGAGTCGCCGCGGCCCAGCTCCTCGGTGACCAGGACGTAGGACAGCATGTCGGCGTCCACGCCGCCGTACCGCTCGTCCAGGGTCAGGCCGAGGAACCCGAGCTCGCCCAGCCGCCGCACGACGCTCTGGTCGACCTGCTCGGCGCGGTCCCACTCGCGGGCGTTCGGCACGATCTCGGCGTCCACGAACTCCGCCGCCATCCGGCGGAAGTCGCGCTGGGTCTCGGTCAGCCCGAAATCCCGTGCCAGCATGGTTCTTCTCCTTCTCAGACGTCTTCGGGCGCGGGGCCGGCGGCGGTGAGCGGCAGGCCGAGCTGCGCCCGCTCGGTCAGCCAGCGCGTCGGCCGGTAGCGCGGGTCACCCGTCGCCTCGTGCAGGGCGCGCTGCAGTGTGAGCAGCCGGGCCGGCCCGATCTCGTCGCCCCACGACAGCGGGCCCTTCGGGTAGCCGAGTCCGAGCCGCACGCCGAGGTCGATGTCCTCCGGCGCGGCGATGCCCTGCTCCGCGATCGAGGCCGCCACGGACACGATCGACGACACCAGCCGCTGCGCGACCCCGCCCTCGACGTCCCGCACGACCGTCACCGCCTTCTCGCCGCGGGCCAGCACCGCCCGCGCGTCCCGCGCCGCGGCCGGGTCGGTGGCCGGGGTGATCGCCAGGACCCGGCGCCCGGTCCGCACCGACAGCGGGTCGACGCCGAAGGTCCGCTCCGGCGGCAGGCCCTGGGCGGCGATCACGGTCGCCACCGTCGTTCCCCACGTCGCGACCAGCGCGACCGCATCCCCGGTCAGGCTGTCGGTCACCTTCGCCCCGGCGTCGGTGAGCACCGCGCGCAACTCCGCGTCGTCCGTCCACACCGGACGGTCCGGGTCGCCGGTGACCGGCTTTTCCGCCGGCTTTTCCGCGCCGGGCGAGTAGTCGAACCAGCCCTGCCCGGTCTTGCGGCCGTGCAGGCCGGCGGCGACCCGGTTCGGGGTCAGGAACGATGCGCGCAGCCGGTCGGCGTAGCGGAACCCGGCCCAGATCGACTCGATCACCGTGGCGGTCACGTCCAGCCCGGTGAGGTCCATCAGCTCGAACGGGCCCATCTTCAGCCCGAGCACGTCCCGCGCGACGCGGTCCAGCTCGGCGGGCTCGGCGACCTGGCGCTCCAGCAGGGCCAGGGCCTCGGTGACCAGGCCGCGGCCGGCGTGGTTGATCAGGAAACCCGGCGTGTCGGACACGACGACCGCGCTGTGCCCGGTCCGGCGGACCAGCTCCGAGACCGTGTCCACGACGCCGGCCCGGGTGCGGGCGCCCGGGATCACCTCGACGATCTTCATCAGCGGCGCCGGGTTGAAGAAGTGCAGCCCGACCAGGCGGGACGGATCCGACAGGCGCGCCGCGATCTGCGTGACCGGCAGCGACGAGGTGTTGGTGGCGAACACCGTCGTGGCCGGCAGCGCGTTCTCCAGTTGGGTGAACAGCGCGGCCTTGGTGTCCAGGTCCTCCCGGATCGCCTCGATCACCAGGTCCACCTCGCCCGGCTCGGCCGGCGAGCCCAGCGGCACCAGGCGCTGCGCGATCGCGGCGGCCTCCTCGGCGGTGCTGCGGCCCTTCTGCACGGCGCGGTCGAGCATGCCGCGGACGAACTCCACGGCCTCGCCGACCGACTCGGGCCGGGCGTCGGCCAGCTCCACGGTGTGCCCGGCGGTGGCGGCCCACTGGGCGATCCCGCGGCCCATCACCCCGGTCCCGACGATCCTGATGCGCACGGTCCTCTCCTTCATCGCAGATACACCCGCTCCGGGTCGACATCCTCGCGCAGCAACCGTAGTTCCGCCTCGGTGGGCGGTTCGATCACCGGCACGTCGTCGGCGACCTGCAACGGCCATCCGGTCGACTCGCGCGCCTGCTCGACGGTGACGCCGGGGTGCCGCGCGACCAGCCGCAGCTCCTCGCCGGGGCCGCCTCGGGCCAGGATGCCCAGCTCGGTGATCACCTTCGTGACGCCGAGCCCGAACGGTTCCACCCCGTCGGCGAGCGCGCGGTCCGGGCCGGGGGAGGTGCAGAAGTCCAGTTCGTCCACAAAGGACCGCGGATCGTGGCGGCGCATCACCACGAACACCTCGCGCGAGTTCGCCATGACCTCCATCGCACCACCGGGACCGGGCAGCCGCACCTTCGGCGAGTGCCAGTCGCCGATCACCGACGAGTTCAGGTTTCCCCAGCGGTCGATCTGCGCCGCGCCGAGGAACCCGACGTCGATGTGCCCGCCCTGCAGCACGTACCCGAACAGCGCGGGCATCGACAGCACCGCCTCGGCGCCGGTGATCAGCACCGCGTCCGCGATGGTCTCCGGCAGGTGCGACGGGTGCGCCCCGCACACGCCGGACTCGTAGACGATCTCCAGGTCCGGCGCGACGGTCAGGTGCGCCAGTGACGCGGCGAGCGTGGGCAGGCCGATCCCGGCGAACACCGTGCGCCTGCCGGCCAGCTCGCGGGAGGCGACGACGGAGAGGACTTCCGACGCTGTTGTCACCGTGGCCATGTCCGTCACAACCTCCGTCCGTAGTTCACCGGTTCGCTGAGCGCCTCGCCGACCGCCAGACCCGCCCAGAACTCCTCGCCCAGCTTGGCGACGTACTCGGCGTGGTCGGCCGTGCCGTGCACCCACTCCGCCATCCACGCGGCCAGTTTTTCCTTGTCCCTGCTGATCCCCGACCACGCGCGGTAGAAGGCGTTGTCGCGGTCGTAGTAGCCCTGGGCGAACGACGGGTGCGCGCCGCGCGGGCACTCGACCACCGCGTCGACCGCGTGCGCGGGGACGACCGTGCGGTTCGGGTCGGAGCGGACCACCTCGTCGGGCACGACCTCCTCGACGACCACGATCGCCTTCTCCGCGGCGAACACCGCCTCGGCCTGGATGCCGGTGAGTCCCCAGATCTGGGTGTTGCCCGACCGGTCCGCGCGCTGGGCGTGGATGATCGTGACGTCCGGGTTCACCGGCGGGACGACGTAGATCTGCTCACCGTCACCGTAGGGCGAGGTGACCTTGCGGATGTCCGGGTTGACGCGCGGCAGGTCGGAGCCGGCGTAGGAGCGCAGCGGGTAGAACGGCAGGCGCTGCGCCCCGGCGAGGTAGCGGCAGATCATGCCGTAGTGGCTGTACTCCTCGAACTCCAGCGGCTCGGGATCGGCGTGCTCGACGCGGCGGCGCAGCTCGCCCAGTGAGCCGGCCGAGGAGTTGCCGACGAACGACGACACCAGCTTGCGCACGCACCCGCCGGCGAGCATCTGGTCGACGACGATGTCGGCGGTCATCCGGACGACGGTGAGGTCGCGGCGGCCCTGGCGGATGATCTCGTGCCCGGCCGCGGTGGGGATGAGGTGCGTGAACCCCTCGAGCGAGACGGTGTCACCGTCGCGCACGAAGGCCGCGACGGCGTCGGCCAGGCTCATCGTCTTGTCCGGGCTCGGACGGGGCATCGTCGCTCCTGCTCGGGTCGGTGGACGGGGCGGTCTTCACCGTGCCACCGAGATTGATTAGTGTCCAATACCGAATCGGAGTCAGATCAAGACGGAGGCCGTAATAGTGGAGCTGCGCTACCTCACGTCGTTCCTGGCCGTGGCCGAGGAGCTGCACTTCGGGCGGGCCGCCAAGCGGCTGCAGATGGCGCAGCCGCCGCTGTCCCAGCAGATCCGGCAGCTGGAGAAGGAGCTCGGGGTCCAGCTGTTCGAGCGCAACACCCGGTCCGTGCGTCTGACCAGCGCGGGGGAGTCGTTCCTCGAACCGGTGCGGCAGGTGATGGAGGACCTCGACATCGCGACGAAGGCCGCCCGGGCTGCCGGACGGGGCGAGTACGGGCGCGTGACGGTCGGCTTCGCGGGCGCGTCGAGCCACGAGAGCCTGCCACTGCTCACCCGTGCGGTGCGAGCCGCCCACCCCGGGTTGGAGCTGGTGATGCGCGGTCAGACGTACGCCAACGTGGCGCTCGCGCGGGTCGCCGACGGCTCGCTGGACCTGGGCTTCGTGCGGTTGCCGATCACCGCGCCGGGGGTCGAGGCGCGGGTGATCGACGAGGAGGAGATGATCTGCGCGCTGCCGTCGGACCACCCCCTGGCCCGGCTGGACGAGGTGCCGGTGGAGGCGCTGGCCGAGGAACCGTTCGTGAGCTTCCCGGCCAACGCGGGGTCGAGCGTGCGGGACGCGACCGTGCGGGTCTGCGTGTCGGCCGGGTTCAATCCGCGCGTGGTGCAGGAGGCGCCGGACTCGTACACGATTCTCGCGCTGGTGGCCGCCGGGGTCGGGGTGACGTTGACCGTGTCGTCCTGTCAGCACATCCAGCAGACGGGCCTGGCGTACCGGCGGCTGGCCGGGGAGCCGGTGCGGTTGCAGGCCGCGCTGGCCTGGCGGCGCGACAACCCGTCCGCGGCGCTGCGGACGGTGCTCGCCATCGCGGAGCAGGCGCTGCCGACGCCCCGCCGCGATTGAGACGACCGCCGTCTTGCCGGGGGCGTCATTCGGTATTGGACTCTTCTAGGTTCCGTTTGGCACGGTGTGCGAGCAACACGGGATCTCAAGGGAGAGAAAATCACCATGAGCGCGGCCACCGCGGCCAGACGAGCGGGTATCGGGTCGTTCATCGGCTCGACCATCGAATGGTTCGACTTCTACATCTACGGCACCGCCTCGGCGCTGGTGTTCGACAAGGTCTTCTTCCCCGAACTGGACGGGGCGCTGGGGACGCTCGTGGCGTTCGCGACGTTCTGGGTGGGCTTCCTGGCCCGTCCGCTGGGCGGCATCGTCTTCGGCCACTACGGTGACCGGCTCGGGCGCAAGAAGACCCTGGTCATCACGCTGCTGATGATGGGCGTCTCGACCACCCTGATCGGCGTCCTGCCCTCCTACGCGCAGATCGGCATCGCCGCGCCGGTGCTGCTCATCGTGATCCGCATGGTGCAGGGCATCGGCCTCGGGGGCGAGTGGGGCG
Source organism: Amycolatopsis thermophila (assembly GCF_030814215.1). Classification (NCBI taxonomy): domain Bacteria; kingdom Bacillati; phylum Actinomycetota; class Actinomycetes; order Pseudonocardiales; family Pseudonocardiaceae; genus Amycolatopsis; species Amycolatopsis thermophila. Next base: position 4,743,116 of record NZ_JAUSUT010000001.1, read on the forward strand.
GTTCCGTGCTGATCGCGTCCGAGCACGCACCCAAGGGCAAGTCGATCCTCTACGGCGCGTTCGCCCAGCAGGGGTCGCCCGTCGGCAACACCCTGAGCACCGTCAGCTTCCTCGCGATCAGCCAGCTGCCGGACGACGCGTTCACCTCGTGGGGGTGGCGGGTGCCGTTCCTGTTCTCCGCGCTGCTGGTGATCGTCGGCCTGTTCATCCGGCTGCGGGTGGCCGAGTCGCCCGCGATGGCCAACCTCATCGAGAAGAAGGCGGTCGCGAAGCTGCCGTTCACCGAGGTGATCCGCACCCAGCCGATGCTGATCGTGCTCGGCATCGGGGCGTGCACGATCGGGTTGTCGGCCACGTACTTCAAGTCGACGTTCGCGCTGTCCTGGGCGACCTCGGACCTCGGCTTCGACAAGTCGTCGTTCCTGACGATCATCCTCGTCGCCAACATCACGCAGATCCTGGTGCAGCCGTGGGGCGCGTGGATCGTGACGAAGATGCGCAGCTGGTCGCGCGCGGTCATCGTGATGCTGGTGCCGGAGATCATCCTGATGCCGTTGATGTTCCTGTTCATCGGCACCGAGAACTACGCGCTGGCGATGGTCGGCACGGTGATCGCGACCGTCCCGCACTGCCTGTACTACGCGGCGCTGGCCGGCATGCTCGCCAGCCGCTTCCCGGCGCACGTGCGCTACACCGGAATCTCGCTGTGCTACCAGCTGTGCGGCACGTTGCTCGGCGGCACCACCCCGATCGTCGGGCAGTTCCTGCTCAACCAGACCGGGTCGATCACCGCGGTGATCGCGTACGCGGTGTTCCAGGTGCTGCTGACCATGGGCTGCATGCTGGCCCTGCTGCGCAAACCCAACCACGACGACCGGGCCGGCGAGGAGCCGCGCACGCAGGCCGTCGCGGCCTGAGGGAGGAGAGGAACCGCATGCCGGTGGTGGCCGACGGGATCGCGGAGATCCTGGCGCTCAAGGGACGCGACCTCGGGTACTCGTCGTGGCGCGAGGTGACGCAGGAGCTGATCGACGCCTACGCCGAGGTGTCCGGGGATCACCAGTGGATCCACACCGACCCGGAGCGCGCCGCGCACGGCCCGTTCGGGCGGACGATCGCGCACGGGTACATGACGTTGAGCTGGGGCATCCCGCTCGTGGCCGAACTGCTGCAGGTGACCGGCGTCGGGATGGCCCTGAACTACGGCGTGAACAAGGTGCGCTTCCCCGCGCCCGTCCCGGTGGGCAGCCGCGTCCGGCTGCACGCCGAGATCGCCGACGTCGAGGAGGTCGGCCGCGGCGGCGTGCAGGTCACGCGCACGTTCACGTTCGAGATCGAGGGCTCGGACAAGCCGGCCTGCGTGGCGGAGTCGCTGACGCGCTACTACCCCTAGCGCGTGTCTGACAATGCCTTGGTCCAGGTGATCAGGGCATGCGGGACGACGGCTGGTCGGTAGTCGATGGCCAACTTGTCGTCACGAGTAGCCGGGGCTCGCCACTGTTTGGGCAGGTTGAACCGTCGTTCGACGACGTGGCGGCCGCGGTGGTCCGCCGCGTCGAATGCCGGTGGCCGGCCGCCGCGGGAACCGCGACGTTGGCGGTGCCTGGCCTGGTCAGCCGGCTCGGGGATCACCGCGGTGCTGCCGCGGGTGAGCAGTTGTCCCCGGGTCGCTGGTGATGAGTAGGCCTTGACGCCGCGGACCCGGTCAGGCCGGGTCCGGGCACCGCGACACCACCAGCCGCATCCCAACAACCAGCCACGACCTTTGTCAGACACGCCCTAGACCGGGTCGCGGACGAGCGGGCACGTCATGCAGTGCCCGCCGCCGCGGCCACGGCCCAGTTCGGCGCCCGAGATGGTGATGACCTCGATGCCGGCCTTGCGCAGCAACGTGTTCGTGGTCGTGTTGCGGTCGTAGGTGAACACCACGCCCGGTTCGACCGCGACGGCGTTGTTGCCGCTGTCCCACTGCTGGCGTTCCGACTCGTAGGCGTCGCCGCCCGTTTCGATCACCCGCAGCTCGGACCCCACCGCCTCGGCGACCACGTCCAGGAACGACCGCTTGCCCTCGTCGACCACCTCGATGCCCGGCGCCCGGTCGGACGGGTGCAGCGAGAACGGGTGGATCCGGTCCACGATCCGCGGGTAGACGGTGACGACGTCGTGGTCGGCGAAGGTGAACACGGTGTCCAGGTGCATCGCCGAGCGCAGCTTGGGCATGCCGGCGACGATGACGCGCTCGGCGGCCCCCGCGGCGAACAACGCGCCCGCGACCTGCGTGATCGCCTGCCGCGAGGTCCGCTCGCTCATCCCGGCCAGCACCGTCCCGCCGCCGATCGGCATCACGTCGCCGCCCTCGAACGTCGACCGGCGCCAGTCCCGCTCCGGATCGCCCCACCACACCGTCGACGAGGCGAACCCCGGGTGGTGGGTGTAGATCGCCTTCATGATCAGCGTTTCGTCGTGCCGCGCGGGCCAGTAGAGCGGGTTCAGGGTGACCCCGCCGTAGAGCCAGCACGTGGTGTCGCGCGTGTAGAGGGTGTTGGGCAGCGGCGGCAGCAGGTACTCCCGCGCGTCCGGCGAGTACTCCGCCAGCAGGCGGTACCCGGGTGCGAGGTCCTCCGGCAGCTCGGTGGTGGCCAGCCCGCCGATGAGGTGCTCGGCGAGCTCGTGCGGCGCCAGCGTCTCCAGGAACTCGCGGGTGGCGTCCACCAGACCCGGGCCGACGATCTCCGGCACGATCGTGCGGTCGAGCAGCCAGTCGCGCGCCCCGGGCAGCGTCACCGTCTCGGTCAGCAGCTCGTGCAGCTCGACCACCTCGACGCCGCGACCCCGCAGCAAGTGCACGAAGTCGGCGTGGTCGCGCTGCGCGGTCTCGACCCACAACACGTCGTCGAACAGCAGGTCGTCGCAGTTGGTGGGGGTGAGCCGCTGGTGCGCCATCCCCGGGCGGCACACCAGGACCTTGCGCAGCCTGCCCACTTCCGAATGCACGCCGTGTTCCATGGCCCTCCCCTTCAGATGGCGATCGCCCCGGTGGCGAGCGCGACGATCCCGGCGACGGCACCGAGCACCGAGATGACGAAGATCCCCAGCTCCACCGGGGAGAACAGCCGGCGGCCCTGCTCGCGGCGCGCCATCGCGAACAGGACCGTGGCGGGCGCGTAGACGATGAACGCGATGAGCAGGAACTTCAGGCCCGCCGCGTAGAGCAGGAACACCGTGTAGACCGTGGCCAGCGCGGCCACGACGAGTTCGCGCCGCCACCCGGCCGGCTGTTCGCGGTAGGTCTCGCGCGTCATGGCGAGCTTGAGCGCGTAGCCGGCGGCGAGCAGGAACGGGATCAGCGACAGCGCGCTGGTGAGGTCGAGCGCGAACGCGAAGGCGTCCTCGGAGAACAGCGTGATCAGCAGGACGACCTGGATGAGCAGCGTGGTCATCAGCAGGGCCGGGCCGGGCACGTCGGCGGTGTTGGTGCGGCCGAGGAACCGCGGCATGTCGTGGTCCTTCGCCGCGACGAACAGCACCTCCGACGACATCAGCGTCCACGCCAGGTACGCGCCGAGGACCGAGACGATCAGCCCGACGCTGACGAACGCCTTGCCCCACGTGCCCACGGCCGCTTCGAGCACGCCGGCCATCGACGGCTGCCGCAGCTGGGCGATCCGGTCCAGGGGCAGGATGCCGTAGGACACGATGGTCACCGACGCGAAGATCGCCAGGACGCTGAGGAACCCCAGGACGGTCGCCCGCCCCACGTCCTCCCGGCGGCGGGCGTGCCGGGAGTACACGCTCGCGCCCTCGACGCCGAGGAACACGAAGACGGTGGCCAGCATCGTGCCCCGCACCTGCTCGAACAGCGAGCCCACCCCCGGCCCGCCGCGCAGGTTGTCCACGAACACCTGGGGTTTCAGCAACACGAGCGCGAGCACGATGAACACCACGATCGGCACGATCTTGGCGACGGTGACGATCCGGTTGAGCGCCGTGGCCTCCCGCACGCCACGGCGGATCAGGAAGTAGAACGCCCACACGCACACCGAGGACAGCACGAACGCCAGGACAGTGTCGCCGTCGCCCAGCGCACCCCAGATCGTGCCTACGGTCGAAAAGATCAGGATCCAGTACGTCACGTTGCCGACGCAGGCGCTGGCCCAGTAGCCGAACGCGGAGAAGAACCCCAGGTACTCGCCGAACCCGGCCTTGGCGTAGGCGTAGACGCCGGCGTCCAGGCCGGGTTTGCGGATCGCGAGCGTCTGGAAGACGAAGGCCAGCATGAGCATGCCGAGGCCGGCGATCAGCCACGCCACGACGGCGCCGAGGATCCCGGTCTCCGCGGCGAAGCGCTGCGGCAGGGAGAACACGCCCGCACCCACCATGGAGCCGACGACCATCGCCGTCATCGTCGGGACGCCGAACTTCGCGGTCGTCCGTTCCGTCACCTCGGTCGAGCTCATGCTGCGTCTCCTCCCCGGTCAGCTGCTGAAGGCCGGACGGTCGGTCAGGGTCAGCGGTGCGCGCACGTCCCGCCCGTCCGGCCCGTGGAAGGTCAGCGTGATCACCTGACCCGGGTCGCGCCGTCGCAGCTGGACGAGGAACTCCTCGGGCGTTCTCACCACCGCGTCGTCGACGCGCGTGATGATGTCGCCGGGGCGCAGGCCGGCCGTGGCCGCCGGGCCGCCGGGCACGATCGCGGCGGCGATCACACCGTCCGCGCGGGGCAGGCGCAACTGCGCCACGATCTGCGGCGTGAGCTGGGCGGGTTCGAGCCCGGCGAAGGCGTGCCGGGCGCGGCCGGTGGTCCGCAGCTGCTCGGCGACGTCGACCGCGGTCGCAGCCGGGATGGCGAAGCCGAGTGCCACGGCGCCGGCCTGCGGCGGGATGTAGGCCTCACTGATGCCGACGACCTCGCCCGCGGCGTTGAACATCGCGCCGCCGCTGCTGCCCGGGCTGATCGGGGCGTCGGTCTGGATGAGGTCGACCAGCGCCTGGGTTTCGGCCGCGCTGCCCGGGATCTCCCGGTGCAGTCCGGAAATCACCCCCGCGGTCACGCTGTTTTCGAACCCGAGCGGGCTGCCGATGACGATGACGAGCTCACCGGGCTGGGGGAGCGCCGGCTGGAACCTCGCGGGCGGCAGGTTCGCCCGGGGAACCTCGACGAGCGCCAGGTCGGTGACGACGTCGACGGCGCGGACGGTTCCCCCGATCCGCTGCCCGTCGGCGAAGGCGACCTGCACGGCGGACGCGCCGCGCACGACGTGCTCGTTGGTGAGGATGAGACCGTCGGGGGTGTAGACGACGCCGCTGCCGTTGCCGCCGGTGGTGAGGATCTTGACCACGCTCGGCTGGGCCTGCGCGGTGACCGCGACGACCCCGGTGGTGATCTGGGGTGCCGGGGGTTGCTGGACCGGAGCGGGTGACCCCGTGCAGGAGGCCAGGAGGAGCGCCGCGGCGCACACCGCGGCCGGCAGGCGAACCGGCCGCGAGGCCGGGCGGCCACCGGTCCGCTTCCTCACCCGGCGGACGCTAGTGCCCCACCGCCGCCGCACCCTCACCCGAAGCGGGTGAGATCGCCGGGCGCGCTGTCGGAACTTTTCCCACCGCTTGACCGCGAACAACCTTCACGTTATGGTCCATACCATATGGTCTAGACCAAAGAAGTCATCAGGTCCCACCCGAGGAGCCGGCATGACCACCGGACGCCGTATCGCGACCATCGCCGCCGCGGCCGCTCTCGCCCCGCTCGCCCTCGTGGCCCTGCCGGGCACCGCCAGCGCCCACGGCTACGTCGACACCCCGCCCAGCAGGCAGGCCCAGTGCGCCCAGGGTGTCGTGCTGTGCGGCGACATCAAGTACGAACCGCAGAGCGTGGAAGGTCCCAAGGGGCTGCGCAGCTGCAGTGGGGGCAACGCCCGCTTCGCCGAGCTGGACGACGACTCGAAGGGCTGGCGGGCCACCCCGGTCGGCACCACTGTGACCTTCACCTGGCAGCTCACCGCCCGGCACCGCACCAGCACGTGGGAGTACTACGTCGGCGACACCCGCGTCGGCCTGGTCGACGACGGTGGTGCGCAGCCCGGCGCCACCGTCACCCACGACGTGGACCTCAGCGGCTTCACCGGGCGGCAGAAGGTGCTGGCCGTCTGGAACATCGCCGACACGGCCAACGCCTTCTACGCCTGCCTCGACCTGCAGGTCGGCTGACCGCCACCGGCCGTCTCGCGGTGCGTCAGGTCGCGAGACGGCTGGTGATCCAGTTCTCCACCTCGGCCACGTGCCGGGCCGCCGCGCTGAACGCGGCCAGGCTGTCCCGGTCCCGCAGTGCCTGGTAGATCCCCAGGTGCTGCTGGTGCGTCCACGACGCCACGTCCTCCTTCACCAGCGCCCGCCAGATCCGCGCCCGCGCCGTGCGGTGCGCGATCGACTCGGCCAGCGACTCCAGCGTCCGGTTCCCGGTCGCCGCCACGATCGCCCCGTGGAAGGCCAGGTCCTCGGCCACCAGTTCCTCCGGATCGGTCAGCGACGCCATCCGCTCGACGCTCGCGTGCAGCACCGCCAACCGCGCGTCGGTCATCCGCGTCGCCGCCAGCGCCGTCGCGCCCGGTTCCAGCACCCGGCGGCACTCGAACAGCTCACCGAGGTGCCGGTCCTGCGACAGGTCGAGGAACTGCCCGAGCACGCGCACCATCTTGTCCGGCCGCAGATCGGTCACGAACGTGCCGGTGCCGCGCCGCACCTCGAGCACCCCGGCCATCACCAGCGCACGCACGGCCTCGCGCAGCGACAACCGCGACAGCTGCAGTTCCTCGGCCAGCGTGGCTTCCGGGGGCAGGCGGCTCCCCGGGCCGTACTCGCCCCGGGAGATGCGTTCGCGCAGCCGCTCGATCGCCACGTCGACGACGCCGCCCGTGCTCGTCTCGGTCATGTCCGACTTCCTACACCCCGCCACACTTCGCCGTCCGGGAAGGTGAACCGGCGCAGCGTGCCGGGCCGGATCTCGGCGCTGTAGCCGGGCGTCTCGGGCACCAGGTACCGCGCGCCGCGCATCCGCACCGGGTCGACGAAGTGCTCGTGCAGGTGGTCGACGTACTCCACCACCCGGTTCTCCATCGACCCGCTCACCGCGACGTAGTCGAACATCGACAGGTGCTGCACCAGCTCGCACAAGCCGACGCCGCCGGCGTGCGGGCACACCGGCACGCCGGCGGCCGCGGCGAGCAGCAGCGCGGCGACCGCCTCGTTGACCCCGCCCAGCCGGCACGCGTCGATCTGGCAGATCCCGATCGCGCCCGCGGCGAGGAACTGCTTGACCATCACCACGTTGTGCGCGTGCTCGCCGGTCGCGACCTTGACCGGCGCGATCGCCTCCGCGATGGCCGCGTGCCCGAGGACGTCGTCCGGGCTGGTCGGTTCCTCGAACCACCAGACGTCGAACCCGGCCAGCGCCTCCGCCCAGCGGATCGCGTCCGGCACGCCGAGCGTCTGGTTGGCGTCGATCATCAGGCGCCGGTGCGGGCCGAGGATCTCGCGCGCGATGCGGCAGCGCCGGACGTCGTCGTCGAGGTTCGCGCCGACCTTGAGCTTCACCGAGTCCCAGCCCGCCTCGACGGCCTCCCGGCACAGCCGCGCCAGTTTCGCGTCGTCGTAGCCGAGCCAGCCGGCGCTGGTCGTGTAGGCGGGGTAGCCGTGCCGGCGCAGGTGCGCCTCCCGCTCGGCGCGCCCGGATTCCTGGCGGCGCAACATCTCCAGCGCATCGTCCGGGGTGAGGACGTCGGTGAGGTAGCGCCAGTCGACGAGGTCGACGATCTGGCGCGGGCTCATGTCCGCCAGCAGCTTCCACACCGGTTTGCCGGCGAGTTTGCCCGCGAGGTCCCAGGCGGCGTTGACGACCGCGGCGGTGCCGAGGTGGATCGTGCCCTTGTCCGGGCCGAGCCACCGCAGCTGGCTGTCCGCGGCGAGGTGCCGGGCGAAGCCGCCGAGGTCGTGCACGACGTCGTCGACCGGAAGGCCGATCGCGCGCTCGCCTACCACGCGCGCCGCGGCCAGTGCCAGCTCGTTGCCGCGGCCGATGGTGAACGTGAACCCGTGGCCGCTGTGCCCCTCGTCGGTGCGCAGCACGACGTAGGCCGCGGAGTAGTCGGGGGCCTCGTTCATCGCGTCCGACCCGTCCAGCTCGCGCGAGGTGGGGAAGCGCAGGTCGACGGCGTCCAGGCCGGTGATGCGCGCGGTCATGGTCTGCTCCTCGGAGACATCTGATCTCACAGCTGAAATCGAGGCTACAACCCCTTGTTTTCGTCGAGCAACCTCTCCTATGGTTCCGGGACATCAGATCTCTGAAGGTCAACGTCGACCACTGGAGGTGTCGTGCCGAGCACGGTGCACGACGTCCGGCGCAAGGTCGCCCGGCGTCTGCTCCCGCCCCTGTTCGTGATGTTCGTGCTGTCGTTCCTCGACCGCACGAACGTGAGCCTGGTCAAGGACCACCTCGCCGCGAGTGCCGGCATTTCGGCCGCGGCGTACGGGTTCGGGGCCGGGGTGTTCTTCGTCGGCTACGCCGTGCTCGGCGTGCCGTCCAACCTCGTCCTGCACCGGATCGGCGCGCGGCGCTGGCTGTGCGGGATGATGATCGTGTGGGGTGCGCTGTCCTGCGCGATGGCCCTGGTGAGCGGGCCGGTCAGCTTCTACGTCCTGCGGTTCCTGCTCGGCGTCGCCGAGGCCGGGTTCTTCCCGGGCGTGATCCTCTACATCACCTACTGGTTCCCGGCGAGCGCGCGCGGCAAGGCGACCGGCGTGTTCCAGTCCGCCGTCGCGATCGCCAGCCTGATCGGCAACCCGCTCGGCGGCTGGCTGCTCGGGATGCACGGCCTGGGCGGGCTCGAAGGCTGGCAGTGGATGTTCCTCATCGAAGGCCTGCCGACCGTGGTCGTCGCGATCGCGGTGCCGTGGCTGCTCACCGACCGCCCGGAGCAGGCGCGCTGGCTGAGCGCGCAGGAGCGCGCGGTGCTCACCGCCGCCATCAAGGCCGACGAGCCGCCGCCGTCCGCGCGACCGGAGCGCGGGGTGCGCAAGGTAGTCGGCGATTCGCGGGTCCTGCGGCTGGTCTACGTGTACTTCGCCATCCAGCTCGGCGTCTACGGGGTGACGTTCTGGCTGCCCGCGCTGGTCAAGCGCATCGGCGGGCTGCCGGAGTTCAGCGTCGGGCTGATCTCGGCGATCCCGTGGCTGTTCGCGCTGCTCGGCGTGCTGGTGCTGCCGTGGCTGTCGGACCGCACGGGCAACCGCCGCACGCCGCTGCTCGTCGCGCTGATCTGCACCGCGGCCGGGCTGATCGGCGCGGTCGCGCTGCCGCCGGTGGCCGCGGTCGGCGCGCTGTGCGTCGCGGCGTTCGGGTTCCTCGGCGCGCAGCCGGTGTTCTGGACCGTACCGCCCACGATCCTCGCCGGCGTCCAGATCGCCGCGACGATCCCGCTCATCTCCGGCATCGGCAACCTCGGCGGGTTCGTCGGGCCGTACGCGATGGGCGCGATCGAGGACGCGACCGGCAGCGGGGCCGCCGGACTGTACCTCGTCGCCGCGGTGGTCGCCGTCGGCGCGCTGGTCGCCGCCACCTTCCGCTGGGTCGGTGGCCCGGGCACGAGTGTCATCGGGAAGAAGGGAAGCACACCATGCACCTCGTCCGCTTCGCCGACCGCGGCGGAAAGGTCCACTGTGGAGTGAGGACGGAGGCCGGTGTCGTCCCGTTCGACGGGGTCGACGGGATCGCCGGCCTGCTCGCGCTGCGCGCCGGGGAACTGCGGGCGCTCGTGACCGAGACGGCCGGGCGGGAACCGGCCGGGGACGTGCGGCTGCTCGCGCCGGTCGACGGCCGGATGGAGGTGTGGGCCGCCGGGGTGACCTACCGGCGCTCCCGCGAGGCCCGGATGGAGGAGAGCTCGGAACGCTCGGTGTACGAGAAGGTGTACGACGCCGCCCGCCCGGAGTTGTTCTTCAAGGCCGTGCCCTGGCGTGTGGTGACCGACGGTGAGCCGGTGACCGTGCGGGCGGACTCGCCGCTCAACGTCCCGGAGCCGGAACTGGGTCTCGTGGTGAACCGGCACGCCGAGATCGTCGGCTACACGGTGGTGGACGACGTCAGCTCCCGCTCGATCGAGGGGGAGAACCCGCTGTACCTGCCGCAGGCCAAGGTGTACGCGGGCAGCTGCGCGATGGCGCCCGGGATCCGCCCGGTGTGGGAGGTGGCCGACCCCCTCGCGCTGGAGATCACGATGACCGTGCGCCGCGGGACGGAAACCGCCTTCGCCGGCGCGGTCTCCACGAGCGCGCTGCACCGCGGGCTGGACGACCTGGTGCGGTACCTGTTCCTCGGACAGTCCTATCCGGACGGTGCGGTGCTGGCGACCGGGACCGGGATCGTGCCGGAGATGGACTTCACGCTGCGGCCGGGCGACGTCGTCGAGATCGCCATCAGTGAGGTGGGGAGGCTGGTCACACCCGTGGAGTGAGGGGAGCATGGGGTGATGAACCGCTGGAACCCGGATTCCGTCGCGCCGCCGGCGGGGCGCTACAGCCACCTCGCCGCCGTCCCGCCCGGGCACGAGCTCGTGTACCTCGCCGGGCAGCTCGGCGTCCTCCCGGACGGCAACCTCGCCGGGGCCGGCGCGGAAGCGCAGGCCCGGCAGATCTTCGCCAACATCGAGGCGCTGCTGACCGCGGCAGGGGGCGGTCCGCGGCACCTGGTGAAGCTGCTGGCGTTCGCCGCCGGGACCGAACACCTTCCCGGCTACCGCGCCGCACTGGCCGACACCTTCGAGCGCTGGTTCCCGGACGGCGACTACCCGGCGCAGTCCCTGGTCGTGGTGGCGGCGCTGGCCGCACCGCAATACGCCCTCGAGGTCGAGGCGATCGCTGCGATCCCGCGGTCGTGACCGGAGCGTCCCGCGGGTGGGGTTCGAGGTCGTGCCCGGCGCCGGCGACGCTCATGCCCGCCCCGCTCACGCCGAGCCGGCCGCCAGGTCGTGGGCGATGGCCGTCGCCGTGGCGGAGAGGGCTCCCACCCACGTCGGGAGCAGGTCGTGGTCGAAGCGGGCCGACGGCAGGGCCAGGGACAGCGCCGCCGCGGGTTCGTCGCCCGCCGGCCACGGGATCGCGACCCCGACGGCGGTCAGGCCGGTCTCGGTGAGCTGGTCGTTGATCGCGAACCCCCGTTTGCGGATCAGCCCCAGCTCCCGCCGCAGCCGGGTCAGGTTGACGTCCGTCCCGGCGTAGCGGCGGGTCAGCTCGCCGGGCGGCAATGCGGCCAGCAACGCCTTGCCGCCGGACGCCAGGTGTGCCGGCAGCACCCGCCCGGCCCGGTCGCCCACCCGCAGGATCTGGTCGCACTCCACCGACGCCGCGAACCGCACCTCCGCGCCCGCCAGGACCTGCAGGTTCACCGTCTCCCGCACCCGCGCCACCAGCGCCTGCAGGTGCGGCATCGCCGCCTGCCGCAGCAACGCCACCGGAGCGCCCACCGGATCGGCGGGCCGCAGCACCGGCCCGGCCCGGTAGCGCCGGTCGGGGCCCCGCTCGGCGAAATCCCGGTACACCAGCATCGCCAGCAGCCGGTGAGCCGTCGACCGGGAGACACCCAGGCGGGCGGCCGCCTCCGACACCCCCAGCGGCCCCTCCTGCTGCAGCAGCGTCGCCAGGTGGAGCGCGTGGTCGACGGAGTCGATCGCGTACGGCGGCTTGTTCTTCACAGCAGAATTCTAGATCCCTGCTGACAGAACTTCACTTACGTTCGTGCCATGCCCGCCGCTCCGCGCAACGCCGCGCCCCTGGTGACCGCCCTGTGCTGGGTGGTCGTCGTGTTCGACGGATACGACCTCATCGTCTACGGCACGGCCCTGCCGCGCCTGCTCACCGAACCCGGCTGGAACCTGACCAGCAGCACCGCCGGCCTGCTCGGCAGCCTCGCCTTCGCCGGCATGCTGCTGGGCGCCCTGCTCGCCGGCCGCCTGGCCGACACGCTCGGCCGCCGCCGGACGATCCTGGCCTGCACCGCCTGGTTCTCGGTGTTCACCGCGCTCTGCGCGATCGCGCCCGACCCCGTCACGTTCGGCGCGTTCCGGCTGCTCGCCGGGCTCGGGCTGGGCGGTCTGGTGCCCTCGGCCAACGCGCTCGGCAGCGAGTTCGTCCCCGCGCGCAGCCGCTCGGTGGTGTCCACGCTGATGATGTCCGGCGTCCCGATCGGCGGCAGCCTCGCCGCGCTGATCGGCATCGCGGTGCTGCCCCGCTACGGCTGGGAGGCGATGTTCCTCATCGCGCTCCTGGCGCTGGTGCTGGTGCTCCCGCTGTGCGCGTGGCTGCTGCCCGAGTCCCCGGCCTGGCTGCGCACCCGGGGCCGCACCAGCGAGGCCGAAGCGCTGGAGCAGCGCTTCGGCCTCGTCCCGGAGACGCGAACCGTGCCGCAGCGGGGTTTCCGCGCCCTGCTCAAACCGCCGTACACCGGCGCCACCGTCGCGTTCGCCCTCGCCACGCTCGCGACCCTGTTCGCCTGGTACGGCCTGGGCACGTGGCTGCCGCAGCTGATGCGGCAGAGCGGGTTCGACCTCGGTTCGTCGCTGACGTTCCTGCTCGCGCTCAACCTCGGCGCCGTCGCCGGGTCGCTGGTCACCGCGTGGGCCGGTGCCCGGATGGGCCCGCGGCGCGCCGCCGTGCTCGCCGCGGCCGTCGCCGCCGTGGGGTTGCTCGTGCTGGTGCTGCACCCGGCGCAACTGGTGGTCTACCTCGCGCTCGTCCTCGCCGGGGTCGGCACGCACGGCACCCAGTGCCTGATCATCGCCGCCGTCGCCGACCACTACCCGGCGCCGTTGCGCGGATCGGCGCTCGGTTCGGCGCTGGGCGTCGGGCGCATCGGCGCCGTGCTCGCGCCGCAGGCCGGCGGCTGGCTGCTGGCCGCCGGGCTGGGCGTCACCTCCAACTTCCTCGTGTTCGCCATCGGCGCGGCCGTCGCCAGCGGCTTCGTCTCGGCCTGCCCCCGTCCCGTTGTCACCCAGGAAGGAGCGGTCACGCGATGACCGGCAACCAGCCCGAACCGTCCCCGGAGCTCGACGAGCTGTACCGGGGATTCCAGGAGGAACTCCTCGTTCCACTGTGGACCGAAATCGGCGACCTGATGCCGATGAGCCCGTCGCCGGCGATGCGCCCGCACGCCTGGCGGTGGAAGACCCTGCTGCCGCTGGCGGAGAAGGCCGGCGAGCTGGTCCCGGTCGGCCGCGGCGGTGAGCGCCGCGCCATCGCGCTGGCCAACCCCGGCCTGGGCGGCGCCCCGTACGCGACGCCAACGCTGTGGGCCGCGATCCAGTACCTCGGCCCGGGTGAGAACGCGCCCGAGCACCGGCACACGCAGAACGCGTTCCGGTTCGTCGTCGAGGGCGATGGTGTGTGGACGGTCGTCGACGGCGACCCGGTCGCGATGCGCCGCGGCGACTTCCTGCTCACCCCCGGCTGGCACTTCCACGGCCACCACAACACCTCCAGCGAGCCGATGGCCTGGATCGACGGCCTGGACATCCCGTTCGTGCACTACACCGGCTCCGCGTTCTTCGAGTTCGGCCCGGAGAAGGTGTCCAGCACACAGACCCCGGACCGCTCGCGTGCCGAGCGGCTGTGGGCCCACCCGGGCCTGCGGCCGGTGTCGCACACCGCTCCCGCGGTCAACTCGCCGATCGCCGCCTACCGCTGGGAGCACACCGACGCCGCCCTGACCGACCAGCTCGCCCTGGAGGACGAGGGCTACCCCGGCGTCGTCGAACCCGGCCACGCCGCTGTCCGCTTCACGAACCCGACCACCGGCGGCGACGTCATGCCGACCATCCGCGCGGAGTTCCACCGGCTGCGCGCCGGCGCGGAAACCGCCGCCCGCCAGGAGGTCGGTTCCGCCGTGTGGCAGGTCTTCGAGGGCTCGGGCACGGTCCGCGTCGCCGACCGGGAATGGCACGTCGACCACGGCGACCTGTTCGTCGTCCCGTCCTGGGCCCCGGTGACCCTGGCCGCCGACACGCAGCTGGACCTGTTCCGGTTCAGCGACACCCCGATCTTCGAACGACTGCACGCCGACCGCGTGCGGGTGGGAGGACAGCAGTGAAACTCGCAACCCTGCGCACCGCCGAGGGCACCCGGGCGATCCGCGTCGAGGGCGAGCGCTACGCCGAACTCGGTGCGCCCGACGTCGGTGCGTTCCTGGCCCAGGAGGACTGGCGCGCCCGGGCCGGGGCGGTCACGCCGGAGCGGCCGCTGGCCGGCGCGGACCTCGCCCCGGTCGTGCCGCGGCCGGGCAAGATCCTGTGCGTCGGCCTGAACTACCGCAACCACATCCTGGAGATGGGCCGCGAACTCCCCGAGTACCCGACGCTGTTCGCGAAGTTCCCGGAGGCGCTGATCGGCCCCGCCGACCCGGTCGCGCTGCCGCCGGAATCGGACGCGGTGGACTGGGAGGCCGAGCTCGCCATCGTCATCGGCACCAGCGTGCGGCGTGCCGGCGAGGCCGAGGCCGAGGCGGCGATCGCCGGGTTCAGCGTCCTCAACGACGTGACCACCCGCGACTGGCAGTACCGGTCGCCGCAGTGGTTGCAGGGCAAGACGTTCGAGGGCACCACGCCGTTCGGCCCGTACCTGGTGACCCCGGACGAACTGCCCGGCGGCACCGCGCCCGCGCTCGACCTGAGCTGCTCGGTCGACGGCGAGCAGGTGCAGAAGGCGAACACCGAAGACCTGGTGTTCAACCCGGTCGAGCTGGTCCGGTACGCCTCGACGATCCTCACGCTGCGGCCCGGCGACGTCATCGCCACCGGCACCCCCGGCGGCGTCGGCCACGCGCGCAAGCCCCCGCGTTACCTGACCGCGGGCGCGCGGCTGGTGACCGAGATCAGCGGCCTCGGCCGCCTGGAGAACGTGGCCCGCGATGAGCACGCGTGACTGGATGGACGAGGGCACGCGGCTGGTGCTGGACGCGATCGGGAAACTGGCGGACGACGAGTTCGACGCGCCGACCCTGCTGCCCGGCTGGACCCGCCGCCACCTCGTCGCGCACCTGCACTACAACGCCGAGGCATTGCGGCGCCTGGTGAGCTGGGCCCGCACCGGGGTCGAGGCGCGCATGTACGAAAGCGCCGAGCAGCGGGCGGCCGAGATCGCAGAGGGCGCGAAGCTGCCCGTCGCCGAGCTGCGCCGGAGGGTGCGGGAGTCGGCGGACGCGCTGGCCGCCGACCTCGACGCCCTGCCCGCGGACGCCTGGTCCCACCAGGTGGTCACCGCGCAGGGCCGGACGGTGCCGGCCACCGAGATCGTCTGGATGCGGACCCGCGAGGTCGCGGTGCACGCGGTCGACCTGGCCACCGGCACCGGGTTCGAGGACCTGCCGGACGACCTGGTCCAGGCCCTCGTCGAGGACGCGCTCAAGCGCCGTCTGGCTCAGGGGCAGGGCCCCGCGCTGGCCCGCTGGCTCACCGGACGCGCCTCGCAAGCGCCCGACCTCGGCCCCTGGCTCTAGGAGGAGAAGACATGACCGACACCGATGTCGTGGTGGTGGGCGGCGGGATCGGCGGCCTGGCCAACGCCTACGCCCTCGCCTCGGCGGGGCACCGCGTGCGCGTGCTGGAGCGGGCGCCCGCGTTCGCCGAGGTGGGCGCCGGGCTGCAGCTGGCGCCCAACGCCACCCGGATCCTGCGTGAGTGGGGCCTGCTCGACGAGGTCGTCGCGCGCGGGGTGCTGCCGCGGCGGCTCGTGCTCAAGGACGCGCTCGACGGCGCCGAACTGACCTCGCTCGACCTCGGCCAGGGCTTCGTCGACCGCTACGGGGCGCCGTACGTGGTCATCCACCGCAGCGACCTGCTGACGATCCTGCACGACGCCTGCCGCGACGCCGGGGTCGAACTGCTCGCCGACCACAAGGTCGACGACGTCGAGGTCCTGCCCGAGGGCGTGCGGGTGCGCGCGGGGGAGCGGGAGTTCGCGGCGGAGGCGGCGCTGGCCGCGGACGGGCTGTGGTCGTCGCTGCGGCCACGGCTGTCCCGCGACCAGCCGGTGTGCTCGGGGTACGTCGCCTACCGCGGCACCCGGCCGGTGGCCGAGGTGACCGGGCTGGATTCCGATGTGCTGACCGACGTGGTGGTCCACTTCGGACCGAAGTGCCACCTGGTGCAGTACCCGCTGCGCGGCGGCGAGCTGCTCAACACGGTCGCCGTGTTCGCCTCGCCGTCCTACGAGCGGGGCGCGGCGGAGTGGGGCGGGCCGGACGAGCTGGACGCGGCGTTCGAGGGCACCTGCGACGCGGTCCGGCGCGGCCTGGAATGGCTGTGGCGGGACCGGCGGTGGCCGATGTACGACCGGCTGCCCGTGGAGCGGTGGGTGGACGGACGGCTGGCCCTGACCGGGGACGCGGCGCACCCGATGCTGCAGTACCTCGCGCAGGGGGCGTGCCAGGCGCTGGAGGACGCGCACAGCCTCGCCGGCGAGGTGGCCAAGCAGCAGGCCGCGTCGGCGCTGGAGTGGCCGGGCGCGCTGGCGGCCTACGAGCAGGCCCGCACGGCGCGGACGGCGCGGGTCCAGTCGAGCGCGCGGGTCTGGGGAGAGCTCTGGCACTGCGACGGCCTCGCCCGGTTGCTGCGCAACCAGTACCTGACGGAACGCAGGTTGGACGACTACCGCTGGACGGACTGGCTCTACCGGCCGTGAGGCGAAGGGGGCACCTCTCGCGGGCGAGGTGCCCCCTTCGCCGCCGGTTGCGGCGGGACCGTCCGCGGAGGACGCTGGTCCGCACGCGCCGGGAGGAGCGACCATGGGGACGACGTACCTGCACGCGGTGGCCTCGCTGGACGGCTACATCGCCGATGAGCACGACGACGTGGGACCGCTCCACGACTGGTACTTCAACGGCGACCACCCGCTCGTCGAGGAGGACCATCCCGACGTCCACGGCGCGCCGTTCCGGGTCTCGGCGGCCTCGGCCGAGTACGTGCGCGGGATGTGGTCGCGCCAGAAGGTCCTGGTCGTCGGCCGGCGCCAGTTCGACCTGACCAACGGCTGGGAGGGGCATCCGCCGGCGAGCGAGCACGTCGTGGTCGTGTCGCACCGGCCGCGGCCGCAGGGCTGGCACCCGGAGGCGCCGTACCACTTCGCCGGCTCGGTGGCGGAGGGGATCGCACGAGCGCAGGAGCTGGCCGGCGACGGTGAGATCGGGGTGGGCGCGGGCGACGTCGGCGGGCAGGCGCTGGCGCTGGGACTCGTCGACCACGTGGCGATCGACGTCGTGCCGGTCGTCTTCGGACGGGGGAAGCCGTACTTCGGGACGCTCGCCGACGGCACCCTGATGCTCGGTGATCCCGACGTGGTCATCCAGGGCGACGGTGTGCTGCACCTGCGCCTCCCCGCCCGCTCGGGGGCCGGCCGTTGGTCGTCTTCTACAACTGCTGAGTGATCAGGCTCTCAGGGCTACCGGGGTCCCGCGTGCACGCGAGCCGCGGGCATTGTGCCGGGTCAGCGGGCTCCTTTGGAGGGTTCCGACAAAAAACGGCCGTCGGCACGGTGCGGGTGCGACGATCACACTACCGGTGGGTACGCGCGATGCTGGATGAGCGGCCAGGGGAGGCCGCGCAGTCCAACCACCACAACTTGTGAGGCTCGATTCGGTGTTCAGTCGTGTCGCGATCGTCAACCGGGGAGAGGCCGCGATGCGCCTCATCCACGCCGTCGGTGAGCTCAACGCGGAGGGCGGGCCGCGCATCGAGACGGTGGCCCTCTACACCGACGCCGACCGCACGGCGACCTTCGTGCGGGAAGCCGACATCGCCTACAACCTGGGCCCGGCGTCCGCCCGCCCGTACCTCGACCTCGCCGTGCTGGAACGCGCCCTGATCGAGACCGGCGCCGACGCGGCCTGGGTCGGCTGGGGCTTCGTCGCCGAGGACCCCGCCTTCGCGGAGCTGTGCGAGAAGATCGGCATCACCTTCATCGGCCCGAGCCCGGACGCCATGCGCAAGCTGGGCGACAAGATCGGTGCCAAGCTGATCGCCGAAGAGGTGGGCGTCCCGGTCGCGCCGTGGAGCCGCGGGCCGGTCGAGGACCTCGACGCCGCCCTGGCCGCCGCCGAGCGCATCGGCTACCCCCTCATGCTCAAGGCCACCGCCGGCGGTGGTGGCCGCGGCATCCGCGTCATCACCGGCCCCGACGAGCTCAAGGACGCCTACGAGCGCACCAGCCAGGAGGCCGCGCGGGCCTTCGGCAGCGGCGTCGTGTTCCTGGAGCGCCTGGTCACCGGCGCGCGGCACGTCGAGGTCCAGGTGATCGCCGACGGCCAGGGCACCGCCTGGGCCCTGGGCGTGCGGGACTGCTCGGTGCAGCGCCGCAACCAGAAGATCATCGAGGAGTCCGCCTCGCCGGTGCTGGCCCCCGAGCAGGCGGCCGAGCTGAAGGCCTCCGCCGAGCGGCTGGCCGTCGCGGTCGGCTACCGCGGCGCCGCCACGGTCGAGTTCCTCTACCACCCCGGCGACAAGCTGTTCGCCTTCCTCGAGGTCAACACCCGGCTGCAGGTCGAGCACCCGATCACCGAGTCCACCACCGGCGTGGACCTGGTGAAGGCGCAGCTGCACGTCGCCGCGGGCGGCAAGCTCGAGGGCACCCCGCCGGCCGAACTGGGCCACGCCATCGAGGCCCGGCTCAACGCCGAGGACCCGGACCGCGACTTCGCGCCGGCGCCCGGCCGCATCGCGCTGCTCGACCTCCCGGCCGGCCCGGGCATCCGGGTCGACACCGGCGTGAGCGAGGGCGACTCGATCCCGGCCGACTTCGACTCGATGATCGCCAAGATCATCGCCTACGGCCGCGACCGCGACGAGGCGTTGTCCCGCCTGCGCCGCGCGATGCGCGAGACCACCGTCCTCATCGAAGGCGGCACCACCAACAAGAGCTTCGTCCTCGACCTGCTCGACCAGGCCGAGGTGATCGACGGCAGCGCGGACACCGGCTGGATCGACCGCGTCCGCGCGCAGGGCCGTCTGGTCTCGCACGCGCACTCCGGCATCGCGCTGGCCGCCGCGGCGATCGAGGCCTACCAGGACGAGAAACAGGTCGAGCTGCAGCGGCTGCTGTCCACCGCACACGGCGGCCGCCCGCAGGTGCAGCACGAGGTCGGCCGCCCGATCGACCTCAAGCTGCGCGGCGCGAGCTACCGGCTCACCGTCGCCCAGACCGGCCCGGGCCGCTACCGCATCGGGTTCGTCACCGGCGAGGACGTGGAGACCGTCGAGGCGGAGCTGGAGCGCTTCGACTCCCACACCGGCCAGATCCACGTCAACGGCCGCCGCTTCCGGCTCGTCACCGGCACGCACGGGCCGATCCACCTGGTCGAGGTCGACGGCGTCACCCACCGGATCAGCCGCGACGAGGGCGGCGTCGTCCGCTCGCCCGCCCCGGCCCTGGTGGTCGCGACCCCGCTCGCGGCCGGTGACGAGGTCGAGGCCGGCGCCCCGGTGCTGGTGCTGGAAAGCATGAAGATGGAGACCGTCCTGCGCGCGCCGTTCCGGGCGGTGCTCAAGGAGTCCCTGGTCTCCGTGGGCAGCCAGGTCGAGACCGGCGCCGCGTTGCTGCGCCTGGAACCGCTGGCCGACGACGACGCCGAGGCCGCCCCCGCGACCGCGGGTGTCGACCTGGACCTGCCGGCGGAGCCGGACGGGCTGTCCGCCGCGCACCGGGCCGAGCGCGGCCTGGCCGACCTGCGCAGCATGCTGCTCGGGTTCGACGTCGACCCGCGCGACGGCGGCCGCACCCTGGCCAGGTACCTGTCCGCGCGCGCCGAGCTGCCGCAGCGGCCGCTCGAGGCCGAGACGGCGCTGCTGGACGTCTTCGCCGACCTGTCCGAGCTGTCCCGCAACAAGCCCGACGGCGAGGAGACCAAGGCCGAGACGCGGGTGCACAGCCCGCGCGAGCACTTCCACACCTACCTGCAGAGCCTCGACGCCGAGCGCGCCGGGCTGTCGGAGACCTTCCAGGGCCGCCTCACCCGCGTGCTCGGCCACTACGGCGTCGACGGTCTGGACCGCACGCCGGAGCTGGAGGAGGCGGTCTTCCGGATCTTCCTCGCCCAGCAGCGCGCGGCTTCCGACGTCGCGGTGATCACGGCGCTGCTGCAGCAGTGGCTGACCGAGGCACCGCCGCACAACGGCGTCCGCCAGACCGTCGGCCACGCGCTGGAGCGGCTGATCCGCGCCACCCAGCTGCGCTTCCCGGTGGTCGGCGACCTCGCGCGGAGCCTGGTGTTCCGCTGGTTCGCCCAGCCGCTGCTGCGCCGCACGCGCGCCGAGGTCTACACGAAGGTGCGCCGCCACCTGGCCTACCTCGACGCGAACCCGGACGCGGCCGACCGCGACGAGCGCATCGCCGAGATGGTCGCCAGCCCCGAGCCGCTGGTGCGGCTGCTCGGCCAGCGCATCGGCCGCCCCGGTCTGGACGCCGGGCCGCTGCTGGAGGTGCTCAGCCGCCGCTACTACCGCGAGCACGGCCTGGAGGACGTCGAAACCCGCACGGTGGACGGGCGCGCGCTGGTCACCGCCGGGTACGACCTGGACGGGCAGCGGCAGCGGCTCATCGCCACCGTCGCCGACTTCGCCGGCCTCGCCGACGCGGTCCGCACGGTCGCCGAGGTCGCCGAGGAGGCCGGGCCCGGTGGCCTGGTCGCCGACATCTACCTGACCTGGCCCGGCCAGCCCGCCGACGCCGACCTGATGGCGGCCGAGCTGCGCGAGGTGCTGACCGGTGTCGCGCTGCCGGACAACCTGCGCCGCGTCACCACGACGGTCGCCGGGAGCAGCGGGTCGGCGATGCACCACCACTTCACGTTCCGGCCCGCCTCGACCGGGCTGACCGAGGAGCGGCTGATCCGCGGCCTGCACCCGCTCATCGGGCAGCGCCTGCAGCTGCGGCGCCTGCAGAACTTCGACCTCACCCGGCTGCCCTCGGCCGACGAGGACGTCTACCTGCTGCGCTGCGTGGCGCCGAAGAACCCGTCCGACGAGCGCCTGGTCGCGATGGCGCAGGTCCGCGACCTGACCCCGCTGCGCGACGACGAGGGCCGCATCCTCGCCCTGCCCGCGGTGGAGGGCGCGCTCGGCGCGTGCCTCGACGCGATCCGCAAGGTGCAGGCGCAGCGGCCGGCCAAGAAGCGGCTCGACACCAACCGGATCTTCCTCTACGTGTGGCCGCCGAGCGACCTCACGCCGGAGGACCTGAACACGGTCGCGCAGCGGGTGGTGCCCACGACCGCGGGCGCCGGCGTCGAGGAAGTGCTGTTCCTCGGCCGCCAGCGCGACAAGGAGACCGGTGAGCTGCGCCCGGTCGCGGTGCGCGTGTCCTACGAGGTCGCCAGCGGCGTGCGGCTGTCCATCACCGACCCGCCGACCGAGCTGATCCAGCCGCTGGACGACTACGGCCAGAAGGTGCTGCGGGCGCGCCGCCGCGGCACCGTCTACCCGTACGAGCTGACCGGGATGCTGGCCGGCGAGGGCGGGACGTTCACCGAGTACGACCTCGACGACGCCGGTGCGCTCGTCCCCGTCGAGCGCGAGAAGGGCCTGAACAAGGCCGGGATCGTGACCGGCGTGGCGACCACGCCGACCGAGCGCTACCCCGAGGGCATGACGCGCGTGGTGCTGCTCGGCGACCCGACGAAGGCGCTCGGCGCACTGTCCGAACCGGAGTGCGCGCGGGTGATCGCCGCGCTGGACCTGGCGGACCGGCTGTCGGTCCCGGTGGAGTGGTACGCGCTGTCCGCGGGCGCGCGGATCGCGATGGACTCCGGTACCGAGAACATGGACTGGATCGCCGCGGCGCTGCGCCGCATCGTCCAGTTCACGCAGGACGGTGGCGAGATCAACATCGTGGTCGCCGGGATCAACGTCGGCGCCCAGCCGTACTGGAACGCCGAGGCCACGATGCTCATGCACACCAAGGGCATCCTGGTGATGACGCCGGATTCGGCGATGGTGCTGACCGGCAAGCAGTCGCTGGACTTCTCCGGTGGCGTGTCGGCCGAGGACAACTTCGGCATCGGCGGGTACGACCGCGTGATGGGGCCGAACGGGCAGGCGCAGTACTGGGCGCCGAACCTGGACGCGGCGCACGGCGTGCTGATGAGCCACTACGACCACACCTACGTCCTGCCGGGCGAGAGCCGTCCGCGCCGGGCGGTCACGACCGACCCGATCGACCGGGACGTGTCCGACTATCCCCATGCGATCGTCGGCAGCGACTTCACCACCGTGGGGCAGATCTTCTCGCGGGAGACCAACCCGGACCGCAAGAAGCCGTTCGACATCCGGACCGTGATGCGCGCGCTGGCCGACTCCGACCACCCGATCCTGGAGCGGTGGGCCGGCATGGCGGACGCGGAGACCGCGGTCGTGCAGGACGTGCACCTCGGCGGGTACCCGGTGTGCCTGCTGGGCATCGAGTCGCGGTCGGTGCCGCGGCGCGGGTTCCCGCCCACCGACGGCCCGGACACCTACACCGCCGGCACGTTGTTCCCGCGCTCGTCGAAGAAGGCGGCACGCGCGATCAACGCGGCGAGCGGGAACCGGCCGCTGGTGGTGCTGGCGAACCTGTCCGGTTTCGACGGTTCGCCGGAGTCGATGCGCAAGCTCCAGCTGGAGTACGGCGCGGAGATCGGGCGCGCGATCGTGAACTTCCGCGGGCCGATCGTGTTCTGCGTGATCTCGCGCTACCACGGCGGCGCGTTCGTGGTGTTCTCGAAGACGCTGAACCCGAACATGACCGTGCTGGCCGTGGACGGTTCCTTCGCGTCCGTGCTGGGCGGCGCCCCCGCCGCGGCCGTGGTGTTCGCGCAGGAGGTCAACTCCCGCACGGCGAACGACCCGCGCGTGACGGAGCTGGAGGCGCGGGTGGCGTCCGCGGACAGCGCGTCGCGGGCGGCGCTGGTGACGCAGCTGGCCGACGTGCGGGCCTCGGTGCGGGCGGAGAAGCTGGGCGAGGTGGCCGCCGAGTTCGACGGGGTGCACTCGATCCAGCGGGCCCAGCGGGTCGGCTCGGTGGACGCGATCATCCGCCCGGAGGAGCTGCGGCCGCAGATCATCGCCGCGGTGGAGCGGGGACTGGCGCGGGCCTAGCGGCGCGGACGTGAACTGCCCCCGGCGGGACCTCCGCCGGGGGCAGTTCTGTTCCGGGCGCTGGCCTTGCGCCCCGGCCCGGGGCCGGGCCGGGCAGCTCGCCCGTGGCCGGTGGCCCGGGGTTGCCCGGGGTGGCTGCTGGCTGGTGGCCGGGGGTTGCCAGGTGGCTGGTGCGCGCAGCCGGCGCTCGCGCCGGGCGGCCGGAGCCCGGTGCCGGTGCAGCCGGTGCCGGCACCGCTGCCGGCGCTGGGGTCGGTGCAGCTGCCCGGTCGCTGGGGCGCGCCGCGGGGGCCGGGTGGCTGGTGGCGGCGGCTACCCGGTGGCCGCTGATCCCCACCGGGGCCGGGGCGGTGGCTGGTGGGCGGGCCCGGGTGCTGCTGCCGGGTCGGACGGCCGCCGCCGGATGCCGGTGGCTGGTGGTCGGTGGCTGGTGCGCGGACCCGGGTGCTGCTGCCGGGGGATGGCCGCCACCCCGGTGCCCGTGCCTGCGGCCCGGTGGCCTGCGGCATCCGGTCGATGGCTGCGGCCCGGTGCCGGTGGCTGGTGGCTGGTGCGCGGGCCGGGTGCTGCCGCCGGGTGGGACAGCCGCCACCCGGTGCCCGTGCCTGCGGCCGTGTGGCCTGCGGCATCCGGTCGATGGCTGCGGCCCGGTGCCCGCGGCTGCGGCCTTGCGCCGGTGGCGGGTGGCGGGTGGTTGCGGCCCGGTGGCCTGGCGTCATCTTGTCGATGGCTGCGGCCCGGTGCCGGTGGCTGGTGCGCGGGCCGGGTGCTGCCGCCGGGTGGGACGGCCGCCACCCGGTGCCCGTGCCTGCGGCCCGTTGCCCGCGGCTTCGGCCCTGCGCCGGTGGCGGGTGGTTGCGGCCCGGTGGCCTGCGGCATCCGGTCGATGTCCGCCGCCCGATAGCCGCCACCCGGTGCTCGGCGGGAGGCTGCCGCCGCCACCCGGGATGGTTCCCGGCACCCGCCGCCGCCCGCGGGCTGGTTCCAGGCGCCCGCCGGCCACCCGCGGGCTGGTTCCCGCCGCGTGCTGGGCGCGTCCCCGCCACGCGCCGGGCTCAGCGGCGGGCGCGGGCCAGCACCTTGCGCGCCGCGCGGGCCGGGGGACCGTCGCCGGCCCGTACGACCCCAAGGCCGGGGAACGCACGCCGCAGGCGCTGGGCCTCCGCGGGGTCGTGGAGCACCACACAGCCGCCCTCACCGTGCTCCGCCATCTGCTCCGCGAACACCCGCGCCGCGCCGTGGCTGTCCACCACCACGTCCGGCACGCCGTGGCGTTCCCGCACGTCCTTCGCGAACGCGGCGACGGCTTCGGCGTCCGGCAGGGGGCCCGCCGTCACGACCTCGGCGCCCGTGCCCGCGAACGCCGCCGCGCAGGCGCGCGCGAACCGGCTCGCGCTCGTCACCACCACCAGCTCGAAACCGCCCGTCCGGGCGCGCCGCAGGCCCCGGCTCTCCGGCGCGCCCTCGACGTGCTCCACCAGCTCGGCCGCGCAGCGCGCGATCACGTCCGGGCGCTCCCGCGGGATCCAGTGCCCGCCCGGCAGCCGCCGCACCCACAGCCGCGGCGCCCAGCGCCCCACCTCGGTCTGCAGCGCGGGCGTGACGTACGGATCGCCCAGCGGTGCGAGCACCTGCACCGGGATCTCGGCCGCCCGCGGGCGGGGCCGGGACAGCCGCGCGCCGACGTTCGCCCGGTACAGCTCCAGCCCGTGCACGGCGTCCGCGACCCGCGGCCGGCCCACCGAGGGCCCGGACAGCCTCGCCAGCACCCGCTGACCGGCCCCGGACCGCCAGCCCAGCTCGGGAACCAGCGGGATCTGGAAGAACACGATGTAGGTCGAGTGCACCAGCTGCCGCAGCGCGGGCGCCCATCCCGAGGGCCGCCGCAGCTTGCCGCGGAACCAGTCCCCGGCGTGGTCCAGCGACGGCCCGGAAATCGAGGTGAACGACGCGATCCGGCCGCGCAGCGCATCCGACGTGACGGCGTGCCAGCACTGGATCGATCCCCAGTCGTGCGCGAGGAGGTGCACCGGACGGCCGGGACTGACCGCCGCGAGGACGGCCTCCAGGTCCTCGGTCAGCCGCTCCAGCCGGTAGCCGTCCCTCCGACGTGGACGGTCCGATTCGCCCGCGCCGCGCACGTCGTAGGTCACCACGTGGAACCGCTGCGCCAGCAGGGCCGCGACGCCGTCCCACACCGAGCGGTCGTCGGGATAGCCGTGCACGCACACCACGACCGGGGCCGCCGCATCGCCGGCCTCCGCGACCGCGATCCGCGTGCCGTCGCGGGACACCACTCGCCGGACCACGCCGCCTCCTCACCGAAGCTATTACCCGAAGTAACAGTTACCGGGTCGAGCATCGGCGGCCGGGGGGAGGGTTGTCAAGCGCCGCCACGAGGTCCAGTCCACACGCGTGAGTGACGCACCAAGGAAGGATCCCCTGTGCCCCAAGGAAAATTCTCCCGCCCGCCGTGAC
Source organism: Amycolatopsis thermophila (assembly GCF_030814215.1). NCBI lineage: Bacteria > Bacillati > Actinomycetota > Actinomycetes > Pseudonocardiales > Pseudonocardiaceae > Amycolatopsis > Amycolatopsis thermophila. Next base: position 4,768,750 of record NZ_JAUSUT010000001.1, read on the forward strand.
GGATCCGGTTCGCGGCGCCGAGCAGCGGAAGTCGCCGCGGAACCGTACCGCGGTGCGATTGCAACGTGACCTGCGTCACGCCGGTGTGCCGGATTTGCCCCCGCCGTCCCGGGCACCCGCACCACGAAGCCGATCACGGCTTCAGCCCGGAATCCGTTGATACGAAGGGAATTCAGAACAATGAACGTTCGTCGCTTCGCGATCGCCAGCCTGCTGGCCATCCCGTTGTCGTTCGGTGCCGCGGGCATCGCGTCGGCCGACACCTACGGCTCGTCGAACGCGAGTGCCGGCCCCGACGGCGCGGCCATCACCAGCGCCGGCTCGGTTGCGGGCCACGACTACGACGACGGCTGGGGCCACGGCTACGGCTACGCCGGCTACCAGGACGCGAGCCTGGCCGCCGGCCCCGACGGTGCGGGCGGCGAGTACACCGTCTCCGGCACCAACGGCCACTTCTCCTTCTACGGTGAGGGCTCCTCCTGGGCGGGCCCGGAGGGCGCGCACTCGAGCCAGACCTACTCGGTGGCCGGTCACCACCACCACCATCACCACCACCACGACTGGGACGGCGACGACGACTGACGGCCGCCCGCTCCCGCGTGTCCGACGGTGACCCCCGGTCCGGCCGGGGGTCACCGCTTCCCGCGGTCCGATGGGGACGGCTCGATCAGGCCGCGGCGCGGCAGCTTGTGCCAGGGCAGCCGCGCGCCGGCCAGCGCCGTGCTCAGCGACTGCAACACGACGAGGTACATCAGCTGCCGGTAGACGAACTGCTGCAGCGGCAGCGCCAGAAGCGGCGCCGGCGGTTCGCGGTCCAGGCGGAACGCGACGACCGCGGGCGCGGCCTGCAACACCAGGAACGCGAGCCAGGACGCGAGTACCAGCAACCCGTCCCCGGTGAACAGCCCGAACACCGCGGCGACGTCCACGAACGGGGCGAGCACCGGCAGCAGCACCTGGAAGAGCAGCAGGTACGGCAGACCGCGGCGGCCCAGTCGCCCGGCGCCGCCCGGCTCGGAGATCGCGTGCCGGTGCTTCCACACCGCCTGCAACGTGCCGTAGCACCACCGGTAGCGCTGTTTCCACAGCTCGGCGAGCGTCGCCGGCGCCTCGGTCAGCGCCCGCGCGTCCTGCTCGTACACCACGCGCCAGCCGCCGCGCAGCAGCGTCATGGTCAGATCCGTGTCCTCCGCGAGCGTGTCGGACGGCACCCCACCGGCCCGCAGGACGGCCGAACGGCGGAACGCGCCCACCGCGCCGGGCACCGTCGGCATGCACTCGAGGACGTCGTAGAACCGGCGGTCCAGGTTGAACCCGGCCACGTACTCGATGTGCTGCCACTGGCCGAGCAGGCGGCCGCGGTTGCCGACCTTCGCGTTGCCGGCCACGGCCCCGACCCGCGGATCGGCGAAGTTGCCGACGAGCGCGGGCACCGAACCGGGCTCCAGCACGGTGTCGCCGTCCATCATCACCACCAGTTCGGTCCGCGCCGCCGCCAGGCCGGTGTTGAGCGCGGCCGCCTTGCCCGCGTTCTCCTGGCGGATCAGGCGCACGGCGGGCCGGGCACGGGCGAGCCGCTCGACGATCGCGCCGGTGCCGTCGGTGGACCCGTCGTCGACGACGATCACCGACACCCGCGGCCCCGCGGCCAGCGCGGACCGCACCGCCCACTCGATGCCCTCGCGTTCGTTGTACGCCGGGATGATCACCGTGACCGGGTCGTCGCCCGTGGTGCGGGGCAGTCGCCGCCGGCGCCGGGCGTGCACAGCCGCGGTCACGCCCAGCAGCACCGCGCGCAGCAGCGCCAGCGCGGTCGCGACGACGGTCAGCACGCGCAGGGTCCCGGCCACGAACTCCCCGGCCCGCACGGCGAACACCAGCAGCCGGCCCCCGATCCGCGCGCGGACCGGTGCCGCCGATGCCGTGCCGGCCAGCCCGACCGAGTCGGTCACGGTGCCGAACTGCCAGCCGCGAGCCTGCAACCCGGGCACCAGCCGGCCGAGTGCTTCCACGGTCTGCGCGCGGTCGCCGCCGCCGTCGTGCATCAGCACGATCGCGCCGCCGGTGCCGGACGGCGTGGCGTTGGCCACGATCGCGTCGACGCCGGGCCGCCGCCAGTCCTGGGAGTCCACATCGGACAGGACGACGAGCTTGCCGTCCGCACCCAGCCGCCGGACCGCCGCCCACTCGGAGTCGCCGAGCGTGTCCGGAGTGGACGAATAGGGTGGCCGGACCAGTACCGGCAGGACACCGCCGGTGCCGGCCAGGACGAGGTCGGTGGTGCGGATCTCCAGTCCGGCCCGCGCGTCGCCCGTGGCACCGAGGTCGGTGTGGCTCGCGGTGTGGTTGCCGATCTCGTGGCCGCGGGCCAGGATCTCGCGCACCAGGTCCGGGTAGCGCGCGGCGTTCGCCCCGGTCACGAAGAAGGTCGCCGTGACCCCGTACCGGTCCAGGACGTCGAGGATCCGCGGTGTCCACACCGGATCGGGGCCGTCGTCGAAGGTCAGGGCGATCGTGTGGTCGTGCGCCCGCGCGGTGGCCGGCGGGTCCGAGCGCGCGTCGATCACCGGTCCGCCGTGGCGCACCGACGACGGCACGGTGGCCGCCGGACCCGGTGGTGAGGTGTCCTCGCCGCCGTCCGCACCCGCCACGAAGACGTTGAGCGCGAGCAGGCCGGCCACCACCGCGAGGATCGCCGACAGCAACAGCCAGTGGGCCTTCGGCGGGCTCGGCCGCCGGTGCCGCGTCACCGGCGCGGTTCCGGCCGCTCGGTCCGGGTGTGGCCGGGCGGATCGGACCGGCCGCGCGGCGTCCGTGATGGTTCGGACGACGACACCGGCGGCGGTGCGCCCGTCGTGGCCGGAGCCGGGGGCTGCGCCGCCGTGGCGACGGGCTCCTCACTCGACGGCCCGGTCGTGTCCGGCGTGGGGGTGTCGTCGGTGGACGGCCCGCCGCCGGGCGCGGGTGGCGCGGGCCGGACCGGCGCGTCGGTCGTCCGCTGATCGGGCACCGGGAGCAGGGCGGAGGCGGGGATCGGGGCGCCCAGCAGCGAAGCCACCAGCAGCACCGCGTAGCCGCTGACCAGGGCGCACGCCGCGATGCTGACACGGCGGAGGATCCGGCGTCTTCGCCCGGACGGATCGACGAAAACGGGTTTCCGCCAGGGAATTTCGACAGTGTCGTCGGTAATTGTCTTCATCACCAAGGGGATCGCGTCGGGGGCCGGTCGGGGGCCTTCACCCTAAACAGATCCCGCGCACCGGCCAAGCACCGCTCGCCGTGAACTTTCCCCGTGCCCCCACGGCATCGGGAAAAGATCAACCCCCGGCCATGGCGCCCATCACGAGGAACGGTTCGGTGCCCGCCACGACCGGTGCGGGCAACGGCGCGTCCGGCTCCTCGTGCGAGAGGTCCTGCTCGCACGCGAAGAACCGCACGAACGCGCGCCGCTTGCCCGTGCCGTGTTCGCGGATCGTGCCGCGCAGCATGGGATAACGCTCCTCCAGTGCGTCCAGCACGGCGCGCTGGGTGACCGCGCCGTCCAGGTCGAGCTCGACCTCGCCGTCGATGTGCGCGATGGTCCGCAGGTGCGCGGGCAGGTGGACGCGGATCATGGCAGTGTCTGGACCTCCACCGACAGGACCGCGGGCAGGTCCCGCACGATCGGCGCCCAGGTGTCCCCGGAGTCCGCGGAGGCGTAGACCTGACCCCCGGTCGTGCCGAAGTACACCCCGCACGACTCGAGCGAGTCCACCGCCATCGCGTCGCGCAGCACGTTGACGTAGCAGTTCTCCTGCGGCAGCCCGGCGGTCAGCGGCTCCCAGTCCTCGCCGCCGCCGCGGCTGCGGTACACGCGCAGCCGCCCCTCCGGCGGGAAGTGGTGCTCGTCGCTCTTGATCGGCACGACGTAGACCGTGTCCGGCTCGTGGGCGTGCACGTCGATGACGAAGCCGAAGTCGGTGGGCAGGTTCCCGCTGATCTCGTACCAGTTGTCGCCGCCGTCGTCGCTGCGCATGACGTCCCAGTGCTTCTGCATGAACAACACGTCCGGGCGCTCCGGGTGCCGGGCGATGTGGTGCACGCAGTGGCCCACCTCGGCGTCCGGGTCGGGGATCTGGCCGGACTTCAGGCCGTGGTTGATCGCCTGCCACGTCTTGCCGCCGTCCTCGGTGCGGAACGCGCCGGCCGCGGAGATGGCGATGACCAGCCGGTTCGGGTCACGCGGGTCCTGGATGACGGTGTGCAGGCACATCCCGCCCGCGCCCGGCTGCCACTTCGGGCCCGACCCGTGCCCGCGCAGTCCCGGCAGCTCCTGCCAGGACGCGCCCGCGTCGTTCGAGCGGAACAGCGCCGCGTCCTCGACCCCGGCGTAGATCAGGTCGGGATCGGTGAGCGACGGTTCGAGGTGCCACACGCGCGCGAACTCCCACGGGTGCGGTGTGCCGTCGTACCACTGGTGGGTGCCCGGGACGCCGTCGTAGGCGAACTCGTTGCCGACCGGCTGCCAGGTCCTGCCGCCGTCGTCCGAGCGCTGGATCAGCTGGCCGAACCAGCTGGTCGACTGCGCTGCGAAGATCCGGTCCGGGTCCGCGGGGGAGCCCTTGACGTGGTAGATCTCCCAGCCCGGGAAGTGCGGCCCGCTGACCTCCCAGTCGGCGCGCCGCTCGTCGGACGTCAGGACGAACGCTCCCTTGCGTGTGCCGACCAGCACGCGAACCCCGCTCATCGTCGCTCCTTCCCGTGGCAGGTGGTTAGACCGTACGGAGCCGGGGCCGGGTGCGTCTTCTCCAATCTTGCGGTTTGCGGGCGGGGCGCCGGGTACCCGCCCGGAAACACCCGCGGAAGGAGGAGGCCATGCCGGAGGCGCTGTCGGACGCCGAGATCACCCGCGCCCTGGGAGGGCTCGCGCGATGGCGTGGGGACGCGACGCACCTCTCGCGCACCGTGCGCCTGCCGGCCCAGGAGCACAGCACGCTGATCGGCCTCGTGCAGCGGGATGTCGCGGACCTGAGCGACCACGCCCAGTTCGAGCGGCGCCCGGACGAGCTGACGTTCACCGTGACCACCGGCCGTCCGGGCGCCGTCACGGCACCGGATGTGTGGCTGGCGGAACGCATCGAAGCCGCGATCGCCACCCTGGCCTGAGCGCGCGTGCGTCAGATCTTGCGCCAGTCGTCGTCGGCCAGACCGGAGGCGCCCTGCGGGCCCATGAGCAGCATCCCGCCGTCCACCACGTACGACGAGCCCGTCACGTAACCGGCCGCCGGGGTGGCCAGGAACGCCACCACCGCGGCCACCTCGCGCGCGTGCCCGGTCCGGCCCAGCGGCACGCCCGGGCGGACCTGGTCGTGCGGGTTCACGTCGGTCTGGCCGGTCATCGGCGTGGAGATCTCGCCCGGCGCCACCGAGTTGACCGTGATGCCGTACTCGGCCAGCTCCAGCGCGAGCACCTTGGTCAGCATGCCCATGCCGGCCTTCGCCGCGCAGTAGGGCGCCGCGCCGACCTTCGGGGCGTGCTCGTGGACGCTGGTGATGTTGACGATCCGCCCGCCCCGGCCGGCGTCGATCATGCGCCGCGCCGCCCGCTGCGCGCACAGGAACGCGCCGTCCAGGTCGACCGACAGCACGTGCCGCCAGGTGTCGAAGTCCATGTCCATGACCCGCCGGCCGGTGCCCGTGCCGGCGCAGTTGACCAGCACGTCGACCCCGCCGAGCGCGTCGGCGAGCTCGTCGACGGCGGCCGCCGCCGTCGGCAGGTCGCCCAGGTCCAGCCGGCGCACCTCGGCGCGGGCGCCGGCCTCGCGCACCTGCTCGGCGGTGTCCCGTGCGCCGTCTTCGTCGCGGTGCCACGTGATGCCGACGTCGACGCCGCCACCACCGAGCGCGACGGCGACCGCGCGTCCGATACCGGAGTCGGAACCGGTGACGATCGCGGTGCGCGGCCGCCCGGCCTGCTCGTCGGGAAGGGGAGCTGTGTGCGTCATGCGGTCGAGCTACCCGGCCGCCCGGTGGTTAACCCACCGGCCCCTCGACCAGGGCCGCGCTCGTGGTGTGCTGCTGCCCGGACTGGTCCAGCCACGTCACCGGCACGTGGTCGCCGGGATGGAGCGTGTCCATCGTGGCGGTCAGGTCGGTGGCCGAGCCGATCGTGCGGCCGTTCAGCCCGGTGATGACGTCGCCGGCGGCCAGGCCCGCGTCGTCCGCCGGCCCGCCGGAGACCACCTGCTGCACCATCGCGCCGGAACCGCCCGCGTCGCTCACCGACACCCCGATGAACGCCGACGGTCCGATGTGGACGGTTGCGGAGCCGGTGCCCGTCTCGATCTGGCGGGCCAGTTGCAGCGCGTCGTCGATCGGGATGGCGAACCCGCTCACGTCCGCGCTGCGCCCGTCGCGGCCCAGCTGGTACCCCGTCGAGGCGGCGGTGTTCATGCCGATCACCCGGCCCTGGCTGTCGGCCAGCGCGCCGCCCGAGTCGCCGGACTGGATGTTCGCGTCCACCTGGATCAGCCCGGTCAGCTGCTCGGAACTGCCCGTCGACTCGTCCGTCGCGGTGATCGACTGGTGCAGCGCGGTCACCTTCCCGGGGGAGACGCTCGGTTCGCCGCCGTCCCCGCCCGCGTTGCCCAGACCCACCACGGGGTCACCGACCGTCACCTCGGCGGAGTCGCCCGTGGTCACCGGGTCCAGTCCCGAGGCGTTGTGCAGCTTGAGCACGGCGACGTCGGCCGGGCGGCTGTACCCGACGACCTCCGCGCGGTAGCTGCGGCCGGTGTCCACGTCGGTCACGCGGATGCTCGTGGCACCCGCGACGACGTGGTTGTTGGTGAGGACTTCCCCGTCGCCGGTCAGCACCATGCCGGTGCCCGCGGCCTGCTGGCCGGAGTAGCCCAGCGTGGAGTAGATGTCGAGCAGGCCCGGCTTGACCTTCGCCGCGACGGCGTCCGCGTCGAGCGTCCGGTCGCCGGTCTGCTCGTTGTTCAGGGTGCGCTCGAGCGGGGACGCGACGCCGCCCGTCCGCGACGGCGCCCGGCCCAGGTCCCAGGCCACGAACCCCAGCGCGAGCAGCACGACCAGGCCGAGCACGCTCAGCACCGCGCCCGGCCCGCGCCGGCGACGCGGGGGTGGCGGCGGCGGAGCCCACGGGTCGTACTGCGGTGGGTAGTAGCTCATGCTGCCCCTCCTCCGCCTCCAGTGAACGCCTCCTGACTGAGATGCGCCTTCGGGCGGGTTGTGAAACACCTGAGAAGGAGGTGCGTTTGCGCAGTTGACCTTGGGGTACACCAGGCCAGATGCGGAAGGGGACGGCTTTCGCGGGCCTCGCGCTCGCGGCGACGCTCACCGCCTGTTCCGGCAGCTCGGCATCGAGCTACGTGGACAGCGCGGTCGTCCGCGCGCAGGACGGGCTCAGCGCGGTCGGCACCCTGCACGACATCATCCGGGCCCACACCGAGGGCAGGCTGTTCCCGGCGTTCACCACCGCCGCGGTCGACGACGTGCTCGCCACGGCCACCAAGGCTCTCGACGAACTGGACAGCCAGCAGCCGCCCACCCCCGGCACCCGGCAGGTCTACGACGAGCTGCACCCCCGGCTGCAGGACGCGGTCGCCCGCGCCAGCGAGGCGCAGGAAGCACTGGACGCGGGCGACCCGGCGCGCATCGGCGCGGCCGACGCCCAGCTCGAGCGGGTGACCGGCGAGCTGACCGCGTTCGTGGAGAGCCACCGGTGAAGAAAGCCCTCGCCGTCACCCTGGGCATCCTGACCGCCATCGGCGGTTTCGTCGACATCGGCGACCTGGTGGCCAACGCCGAGTCCGGGGCGAGGTTCGGCATGCGGCAGGGGTGGATCGTGGTCATCGGCGTGATCGGCATCTGCGTGTTCGCCGAGATGTCCGGCCGGGTCGCGGCGGTCAGCCAGCGGCCGGTGTTCGACCTGGTGCGCGAACGGCTCGGGCCGCGCGTGGCCATGGCCAACCTCGTCGGGTCCTACCTGGTCACGCTGCTGACCCTGGCCGCGGAGATCGGCGGCGTCGCGCTGACGATCCAGCTCGCCAGCGGCCTGCCGCACCTGCTGTGGGTCCCGCTGACCGCGTTCGCGGTGTGGGTCGTGCTGTGGCGGCTCAAGTTCGAGCTCATGGAACAGATCTTCGGCGTCCTCGGGCTGGCGCTCGTGGTGTTCGTGGTCGCCCTGATCGCGCTCGACCCGCCGTGGGGCACGTTCGCGCAGCAGCTGATACACATCTCCCCGCCGTCCGGGGAGAACTGGGGCACCTGGGGCTACGTGGCGGTGTCGCTGTTCGCCTCGGCCCTGACCCCGTACGAGGTGTTCTTCTTCTCCTCCGGCGGCGTCGAGGAGAAGTGGACGACGAAGGACCTCGCGACCGAACGCAGCAACACGCTCGTCGGTTTCCCGCTCGGCGGAGTGCTCGGCCTGGCGATCATGGGGTGTGCCGCGGCGGTCTACGAGCCGGCCGGCGTCCAGGTTTCGCAGCTGAGCCAGACCGCCCTGCCGGTCGCCTTGTCGCTGGGCAAGATCGGCCTGGTCGTGGTCCTGATCGGGTTCTTCGCGGCCACCTTCGGCGCCGCGCTGGAGACCGGGCTGTCCACCGGCTACTCGGTCGCCCAGTACTTCGGGTGGCAGTGGGGCAAGCGGGTCCGCCCGCGCGAGGCGGCGCGGTTCCACACCGTGATCCTCATCAGCGTGCTGCTGGGCACGGCGGCGCTGCTCACGACCGTCGACCCGGTGCAGATCACCGAGCTGTCGCTGCTGTTCAGCGCGGTGGTGCTGCCGCTGACGTACCTGCCGATCCTGGTCGTGGCCAACGACCGGGACTACCTCGGTGACCACGCCAACGGCCGGATCCAGAACGCGCTCGGCGTGGTGTTCCTGATCGTCATCCTCGTCGCCGCGGTCGCCGCGATCCCGCTCATGATCATCACCGGGATGGGGCAGTCATGATCCTCGGACGACCGGACCCGCTGCGCGTCGAGTTCCACCTGCTCGACCGCCAGATCGTCGACGTCGAGGGGGAGCCCGTCGGCAAGGTCGACGACATCGAGCTGGCGCGCAACCCCGACGGCACCTACCGGATCACCGCGTTGCTGGTCGGGCAGTACGTGCTGGGGCAGCGGATCGGCGGGCTGCTCGGGCGCGTGGTGTGCTGGCTGGCGGCTCACCTGGGCGGCGGGCAGACCGAGCCGCTGCGCATCACCTACGAGCACGTGAAGCAGGTCAGCAGCCACGTGACGCTGTCCCTGCGGGCCGAGGTGCTGGAGGTGCCGCCGTTGGAGAACTGGTTGCGGCGCAAGGTGATCGGGCGCATTCCGGGGGCGGGCCATGCCGGCGGATGACGTGGTCCGGGCCAGCGAGCTGCTCGGACGGAGGGTGTACGACGAGCGGGGGCGGCGGCTGGGAAAGGTGACCGACCTGATCACCCGGCTGGACTCGCTCGGGCAGGAGCAGACCGTGGCGGTTCTCGTGACACCCGGCCGGCGGGGCCGGTTGCTCGGGTACGAGCGCAGCAGTCAGCGGGGACCGTGGCTGCTGGCCTGGCTGGCGGCGGTGCTGCACCGGGGGACGCGGGAAGTGCCGTGGTCGGAGGTGCGGTGGAACCCGTAGGCGCGCCCCCACCACGCGGTCGTGGTGGTCGAGCCCGCCGAGTTCCGCACCCGCACCCTCCGCAACGCCCTGGCCGCCACCTCTCGATCGGCCTGGGCACGCGCCACCGGTCCTGGGTGCGGGTGTTCACGCTCACCGCACCCACCCCGTCCTGATCGACGTGGGCACCTGAACACCGGCCGGGCCGCCGCCCGCCGTCACACCGAAGCCAGGTACTCCTCGGTCTTGCCCGGGTCCAGCAGCCAGTGCTGGAAGTCCGTCGGGTTGTTGAAGCCGTTCACGAACCGTTTCGCCACCTTCGGGTTCGTCTGCGCCGCCCCGAGGATCTGCTGCACGTGCGGCGGTGGCGGCTGCAGCATCGCGTTGGTGAACGTGGTGACCCACTGGGCGTGTTCCCAGTACCGGTCGAACGCGCGCTGCATCCACTCCCGGTCGAACGGCCGGTCCTCGTTCTCCAGGATGCTCCCCAGGTACGACTCCGCGCACTTGGCCGCGTTGTTGGCGCCCTGCCCGGTGATCGGGTCGTTGGCCACCACGACGTCCGCCATGCCGAGCACGAACGCACCCGAGGGCAACTCGCCGACGGGGTGCCGGACGACGGGCGCGTACCCGCCGACCAGCACGGCCTTGCCGTCGGTCAGCTCCACGTTCTTGGCCCGCTCGTACTCCCAGGGGATGTACTGCCGGAACAGCTCGAGGTGCCGCCGCAGCTGCTCGGCCGCGGGCGGCCGGTCGGCGAAGGAGTCGAACGGGCCACCGGGGATGCCCGACACGTAGAAGATGTCGCACGGCCCGGACAGCGTGTAGCCCGGGATGTTGATCAGCTCGCCGACGCCGGGGATGATGTTCATCCACACGTCCGTCGTGCCGGGACGCTCCGGCCGCGCCTCCTGACCGTGCACATAGGACACCGACAGCCGGCGCTGCGGCTTGGTGTAGGGCGATCGCGACGGATCGCGGTCGAACAGCTGCACCAGCTCGCCCTTGCCGGCCGCGACGATCACCAGCTCGTACATCCGGGCCAGCGCGTTCAGGTCCGCCGTGGTGACCCCGTGGATGACCACGTTGCCGCCGCGGTCCTCGAACAGCTCCAGCCACGCCGACATCTTCACGCGCTGGTCGATCGACTGCGCGGGACCACCGTCCCACGACTCGATCCAGTTCAGCGCGCGCTGCCCGTCCGGGCCGGCCATCGAAAACCCTTGCCCGGCAACGCGGGGAGCGACGTCGTCCCACAGGTTGAGGCCGTGCTCGCGCTCGATGGCGAGCGCGTCGGCGAACATGCACTGGGTCGAGGTGACCCAGCCGCCGCGGATCTCGTCCGGCGTGCGCGCGGACATCACGGTGACGTCGTAGCCGTGCTCCTGCAGGCTCAGCGCGAGCTGCAGGCCCGACTGGCCCGAACCGACGATCAGGATCTTACGCATGGGCGCGGATCCGGCCCCCCTCCGAAACCTCGGCCAGTGACAGCGTGTGGGACACCAGTTCCTGCAGCGTCCCGAGCACGGACGCCTTGTCCCGCGCGTCGCAGGTGACCAGCGGAACGTCCGGGCTGAGCGCGAGCGCTTCCCGGACCTCGTCGACGTCGTGCGCGAGCTGCCCGTCGAACAGGTTGATCGCCACGATGAACGGCAGGTCCGAGTCGTTCTCGAAGTAGTTGATCGCGGCGAACGACTGGTCCAGCCGCCGCGTGTCGACCAGCACGATGGCGCCGAGCGCGCCGCGCGAGAGGTCGTCCCAGAGGAACCAGAACCGCGACTGACCCGGCGTGCCGAACAGGTACAGCATCAGGTCGGGGTAGAGGGAGATCCGGCCGAAGTCCATCGCGACGGTGGTGGTGGTCTTGCCGCCGTCCGGCGGCAGCTCGTCCACGCCCTCACCGGCCTCGGTCATCCAGGCCTCGGTGTTCAGCGGCGGTACCTCGGACACGGACCCGACCAGCGTCGTCTTGCCCACCCCGAACCCGCCCGCGACGACGATCTTCGCCGAGATCGTCAGCGGGCCGGGATCAGACGGGGAGCTGCTTGAGTCCATTGAGGATCCTCTCGAGCATGTTCCGGTCGTGGGAATAGGCGTGGGCGGTCGGGTGGATGAACACCGCGCCCTGCCCGGCCAGGTCGCTGACCAGCACCCGCACCACCCCGAGCGGGATGGTGAGCAGCGAGGACAGCTCGGCGATCGAGACCTGGGAGCGGGCCCGTTCGTACAGGGCGCGCGATTCCGGCATCAGCTTCTCGGCCAGGGCCGGGTCGTACCGCGGCACCGAGATGAGCGTCTCGACCAGCAGCTGGTGGCGTGCCCGGGTGCGGCCGCCGGTGAGGGTGTACGGGCGGATCCGCTTGCTGCGCGGTTTGACCACCGTCTCCTCCGGCCCGGTCTCCTGGGACATCGTGATCACATCCTGTCGGGACCGCTCAGGCCTGGGGCCGGCGGCCGGTGAGCACACGGCGCAGGTCCGCGCGCATCTCGGGGGTCAGCGCGTGGCCCGCGCTGGAGACGAACTGGGTCATCTCGTACGCGACGACCTTCATGTCGCAGTCGGGCGTGGTCAGCACGGCCAGCCCGGCCTGCGTGTCGATGCCCATGAACAGGAAGTACCCGTGGGTGAGCCGGATGATGATCTGCTCGCAGGTGCCCTTGTCGAACAGCGCGGCGCTGTTGCGCGCGAGGCTGAGCAGGCCGCTGGCGATCGCCGCGAGCTGCTCGCGCTCCTCGGTCGACATGTCGTCCGACGCGGTCAGCGGGAACCCGTCCGACGACATGATCAGCGCGTGCGACACGCCGTGCACCTTGCGGACGAAGTCGTTGATCAGCCAGGTGAAGTCCTGGCCGGTGTCGGCGGTCACTGCTGCTTCTCCCCGGGTTCGTCGGCGCCCTGCTGCTCCCGTGCCTCGCGCTCACCGGCGGTGAAGGCACCGAGATCGGCGAGCAGTTTCTCGTGCCCGGCCGCGCGGTCCTCGGCAGGGGCCGGCCCCGCCGGCTCCGGCGCCTGGCCGGTGGGGTTCTTCAGGCTGTGCGAGACCCGGCGCGGCAGCCCGCTGGCCGTGGTGCCGCCGACCATCGAACCGGGCTGGGGGCGGTGCGGCTGCGGCGCCGGCTTCGGCGGGGGCGCGGCCGGGGTGCGCTTGGGCAGGCCGGAGCGCGACCGGGCGGGCGCGGGCGCCTCGGCGACCGCGGTGCCGCGCGGCGCCTGCGGGAACACCACCGTCTGCTGACCGGACCAGGTCGCCTCCGGCAGGTCGGCGATGAGCCCGGCGGGCAGCAGCACCGAGGCGGTGGTGCCGTGCGGGACGCGCCGGTCGAGCCAGGTGCGCATGCCGTGCCGCGCGGACAGCCGCCGCACGACCGCCAAACCCATGTGGCGCACCGCGGAGTCGTCCAGCACCGGTTCGCCGGAGAGGCGGTCGTTGAGCTCGGCCAGCCGGTCCGGCGGCAGTCCGATGCCCTCGTCCTCGATCCGCAGCAGCACGCTGCCCTGCTCGGTCAGGTGCGCGCTGACGCGCACCGGCGTGTTGGGCGCGGAGGACTTCGTCGCGTTGTCGAGCAGTTCGGCGAGCAGGCGGCTGAGGTCCTCGCTGGCGAACCCGACCACGCCCAGCGACACGACGCGCCCGATGGTGACGCGGCTGTACTGGTCGATCGACGACATCGCGCCGCGGACGGCGTCGACGAGCGAGGTGGTCTCGGTGGTCGCGTCGGTGGCGTCGCGGCCGGCGAGCACGCGCAGGTTCTCCGCGTTGCGGCGCAGCCGCGTCGCGAGGTGGTCGAGGCGGTACAGCTCGCCGAGCCGGTCGGTGTCCTCCTCCCTGGCCTCCATCTCCTCCAGCTGCGACAGCAGGGAGTCGACCAGGTTGAGGTCCCGCAGCGCGACGTTCGCGCACAGCGCGGCGAGCGCTTCCTCGGCCGCGCGTTCGCGTTCGGCCTGCGACGGCGACTGCGCGACGACCGGCGGCCGCGGTGGCGGCTGCGTGGGTGGGGGACCGAAGAGCTGCGAAGCCGCTTCCCGTGAGCGGTCCAGCAGCGCGCGTGAGCGGATGAGCAGGTCTCGAGCACGCGTCGCCATGTCGTCCTAACTGCCTGGGTTCGTCACGTGCGAAGGGCCTGCCGCCACGGGAACACCGGCCCCGCGTCTGGTCGCACCCCCGCGCCGGTACACGCCATGCAACCACTCCGACCCGGTCCGTGTCCACCACTCTCCGCGATCTTGACGCACCGTGGCCGGGGGGTGCACGCATGGTGCAGCACGGCCGTTTCCCCTGGCGGGCCAGGGGAAACGGGCTGATCACACCTCAGGCGAGGTGCATGTCGAGACGGGTGCGCCCGTGCCCGGCCCGCACCGCCCGCCGGACCGGTGCGTAACTGGTAGCGACGACGGTGTAGGTGCCGGGATCCAGGTCGTGGAAAGCGTACCGGCCGTCGTCGCCGGCGTGCGTGCTGCGCACGACGTCGCCCGACTCGTCCAGCAGGCTCACCGTGATCCGCGGCCACGGCCGCGGCGCCTCGGGCACGTGGACCGAACCGCGGATGACCGCCGCGTCGGCGAGGTCGACGTCCTGACGCACCGCCGCGTCGGTCATGGTGACCGCGACGGCCGTCGGCCGGTATCCGGGTGCGTTCACGGCGAGCGTGTAGGACCCGGCGGGCAGCGCGCCGAAGGAGTACTCGCCGCTCTCCCCGGACAGGTACGAGCCGATCACCTCGCCCCGGAAGTCGGTCAGCGTCACCGTCGCGCCCATGACGGGCACGCCGGTGGAGTCGGCCCGCACCACGCCGCCGAGCCCGGTGGCGCCGGTCATCACCAGGTCCAGGCCGGCCGGCGCGTCCCCGACGGTCACCGTGGCCGCCTCGGGCCGGAACGCGGGCGCCGACGCGATCAGCACGTAGACACCGCGACCCGGCGCGGGCAGGCGGTAGGTGCCGTCGTCGCCGGTGGTGGCGCGGGCGACCTGCTGCCCGCTCGAATCGACGAGCGTGACGGCCACGCCGGGCAGCGCCGCGCCCGTCTCACCGCGCACGCGTCCGGCCACCTCGCCGCCGCGGGCCTGCCGCGGGATGGGCCCGCCGGTCATGACCGCGCCTGCTCGGGCCGCCCGGACAGCAGGTCGACGTCGACGGTCGCCTGCTCGCCGCCGGCGAGGTCGACCTGCCGCACCGCGGGTTCGAACAAGCTCGTGACGACGGTGTAGTCGCCGGGCGCCAGCCCGGTCAGCTCGTAACCGCCGTGTTCGTCGGTGACGGTCTCCGCGGCGAGCTCGCCGGTGGCGTCGGACACCGTGATCCGCGCGCCGGGCACGGGCTGCCCCTCCGGGCCGGTCACCGTGCCGTGCAGCGCGCCCGCCGCCTGGACGAGCAGGTCGGCGACGGCGGGTTCGCTGCCCGACACCGCGACGGTGGCCGCCTCCGGGCGGTGGCCGTCGAGGTGCGCGGTCACGGTGATCTCCCCGGCGGGCAGGCCGGTGAGCTGGAACGCGCCGTCGTCGAGGGTGCGGGTCTGGCCGACGACCCGCCCGCTGCCGTCCGTGGCGACGACCGCGGTGTCGCCGATGCCCGTGCCGCCGGGGGAGCGGCGCACGATGCCGGTCACCGTGCCGCCGCCGGCGACCACGAAGTCGCGGACCGCGCCGGCGCCCTGGACGGTCACGGTGGCCGCCTCCGGGCGGAACCCGGTGGCGGTGACGATGAGCGTGTACGTCCCGGTGGACAGGCCGGACACGGCGTAGGTGCCGTCGGCGGCGGCCCGGGCGCGGCCGACCTGGTTGCCGTCGGGACCGGTCACGGTCACCACGCCGCCGGCGAGCGCGCTGCCGCCCGCGGTGCGCAGGCGCCCGGCGATGCGGCCCGGGCCCGTGGTCACCGCGTCGTGCTCGCTGACGTCGACGATCTCGCCCGCGGCCGCGGCGAGTTCCGATCCCGCGGTTTCGTGCGCCTGGCCGGGCGCGGCCTTGCGCGCCGAGCCGGTGAACCACGACGCGAGCGCGGCGACGACGGACGCGATGATCGCGAACCAGAACGCGGCGGTCAGGCCGTCGGCGAACGGGCCGGAGATCAGCTGCGGGAAGAAGCTGCGGCCGGTGAGGTAGGTGGCCTGGTCCGGCGGCAGCGTGTGGAGCACACCACCGAGCAGCTGCTCGATCGGGTTGTAGCCGAGGAACGCGGCGAACAGAACGCCGACCGGCGGCAGCGACGCGATCTGGCTGGCGTCCGCGGCCGGGACGCCGTGGGCGGCCAGGCCCTGCGCCATCGCGGTCGGCAGGTGGTCGGCCAGGCCCGCGATCATCAGGCTGAAGAAGAAGCCGATGGACAGCACCATCGCCGAGTTCTGGAACGTCGCGGTCATGCCCGCACCGGCGCCGCGCGCGTTGTTCGGCAGGCTGTTCATCACCTCGGCCCGGTTGGGCGAGGTGAACAGGCCCATGCCGAGGCCGTTGAGGAGCAGGATCGCGGCGAAGGCCCAGTAGTTGAAGTCGACCGGCAGAACCTCGAGCAGGACGAAGCTGACCGCGGTGACCAGCATGCCGCCGGTCGACAGCAGCCGCCCGCCGATGCGGTCGGAGATGATGCCGGAGACCGGCGCGGAGACGAGGAAGCCGATCGTCAGCGGCAGCATGTAGATGCCGGCCCACAACGGGGTCTTCTCGAAGCTGTAGCCGTGCTGCGGCAGCCAGATGCCCTGCAGCCAGATGATCAGGACGAACTGCAGGCCGCCGCGGCCGAGCGAGGCGAGCAGGTTGGCCAGGTTGCCGAAGGTGAATGCGCGGATCTTGAACAACCCGAGGTTGAACAGCGGGTTGGCCACCTTGGTCTCGATGATGCAGAAGACGATGAGCACGACGACACCGCCGATGAGGCAGGACAGCACGAACGGGCTCGTCCAGCCCATCGTGTGCCCGCCGTAGGGCTGGATGCCGTAGGTGATGCCGACGAGCACGGCGATGAGGCCGACCGCGAAGGTCAGGTTGCCCCACCAGTCCATCTTCGCGCGGTGCCGCTCGCTGGTGTCCTTGAGCTTGAGGTAGGCCCAGATCGTGCCGAACACGCCGAAGGGCACGGAGACGAGGAAGACCAGCCGCCACTCGACCGGGCCGAGCAGGCCGCCGATCACCAGGCCGAGGAAGGAGCCCGCGATCGCCGCGACGCCGTTGATGCCCAGCGCCATGCCGCGCTGGTGCTTGGGGAAGGCGTCGGTGAGGATCGCGCTGGAGTTGGCCATCAGGAACGCGCCGCCGATGCCCTGCACGATGCGCCAGACGATCATCCAGATCGCCGCCGTGCTCCCGCTCATCCAGGTGACCGCGAGGAAGATCGACGAAACGGCGAAGACGGCGAATCCCAGGTTGTACATCCGGACACGTCCGTACATATCGCCCAGACGTCCGAAACCGACCACGAGCACGGCGGTGACGACGAGGAAGCCCATCATCATCCACAGCAGGTAGCTGGTGTTCGACGGCTCCAGCGGGTTGATGTCGATCCCGCGGAAGATGTCGGGCAGCGCGATGAGCACGATCGAGGAGTTGATCGTGGCCATGAGCATGCCGAGCGTGGTGTTCGACAGCGCGATCCACTTGTACCGGGGCCCGAGCTCGCCGGATGGGCGCCGGTGTGAACCGGGGGCCGGGAGAGTCTGCGAGGCAGACTGCACTTCCATCACTCCAACCAGGGAAGTTCGTCGCCGTTGACCGGTGCGGAAAATTAGTTGACCTATGCTAACTGATTTCCACCGGAACGGGTGACCCGGCTCGCAGAATGGGAGTGCGTGATCCGGATCGCACCCGTCCGGAGCATTCGGCGGAAATGCCGCCAGGGCGCGTGAAAGCGACATTTTGCCTGTCCGTCTCCGGGTCGCCGCGGACCTCCCGGCCTGCGGAAGCGCCGTTGACAACCCGGGATCGATATCAGTAGACCTGATACCTATGGATCCCACGCAGCTCGAGGCGATCGACGTGCACGTCCACGTCGAGACCGACGCCCACGGGCACCTGTCCCTGCCGGACGACTTCGTCGAGGCCTCCTCCGCCTACTTCGGCGCCGAGGAGAGGCTGCCCACGATCGACGAGATCGCGCGGTACTACCGCGAGCGGCGGATCGGGGCGGTCCTGTTCACCGTCGACATCGAGGCGTTCACCGGGCACCCCGCGCTGTCCAACGAGGAGATCGCCGAGGCCGCGGCCAGGCACCCGGACGTGCTGCTGCCGTTCGCGAGCATCGACCCGGCCAAGGGCAGGGCCGGCGCGCGGCGGCTGGAGCGGCTGATCACCGACCACGGGGTGCGCGGGCTGAAGTTCCACCCGAGCCTGCAGAACTTCGCGCCCAACGACCGCAGCGCGTACCCGCTGCTGGAGATCGCGCAGGAGCACGGCCTGCCCGCGCTGTTCCACACCGGACAGACCGGCATCGGTGCGAACATGCGCGGCGGCGGGGGCGTGCGGCTGGGCCTGTCCGACCCCATGCTGCTGGACGAGGTCGCGATCGACTTCCCGGACCTGACGATCATCATGGCCCACCCGTCGTTCCCGTGGCAGGACGAGGCGCTGGCGGTGGCGACGCACAAGCCGAACGTCCACATCGACCTGTCCGGCTGGTCGCCCAAGTACTTCCCGCCGCAGCTCGTGCGCTACGCCAACAGCCTGCTGCAGGACAAGGTGCTGTTCGGTTCCGACTACCCGCTCATCACGCCCGACCGGTGGATGGCCGACTTCGCCGAGCTCGACATCAAGGAGCACGTGCGGCCGAAGATCCTCAAGGACAACGCGGTCCGCGTGCTCAACCTGGCCTGAGGTTTCCGCCGGCTCGACGAGGAGTCAGGATGATCTACCGCAGCCCGTTGCCCGACGTGGAGATCCCGGACGTCACGCTCACCGAGTACGTGATCGGCGGCGCGGCTCGCTTCGGGGACGCGCCCGCCGTGGTGGACGGCGTGACCGGCGAGACGCTCACCTACGCCGGGTTGCGGTCCCAGGTCGGGTCCGCGGCCGCGGGGCTCGCCGCGCACGGCGTCGGGCCGGGCGACGTCGTCGCACTGATGAGCCACAACCAGCCGCGGTTCGTCGTCGCCCTGCACGCGGCGATCGCGGCCGGTGCGGCGGTCACCCCGATCAACCCGGCGTTCACCGTGGGGGAGATCGAGAAGCAGCTGCGCCTGTCGAAGGCCCGGATGCTGATCGCCGCGGAACCGGTGGCGGACAAGGCGCTCGCGGCCGCCGGCGGGGCGGAGGTGGTCGTGCTGGGCGAGCACGACGGTGCGCTCCCGTTCGACGCGCTGCTCACCCGTGGGACGGCGCCGCGGCTCGGCCTCGACCCGGCGACCGCGGTGGCGGTGCTGCCGTTCTCCAGCGGCACCACGGGGACGCCGAAGGGCGTGCGGCTGACACACCGCAACCTCGTCGCCAACCTGGCCCAGACCCGCGCCGGGTGGCGGATCGGGCCGGACGACGTGCAGGCCGCCGTGCTGCCGTTCTTCCACATCTACGGGTTCACGATCATCCTCAACTCGGGTCTGCTGGGCGGGGCGAAGGTGGTGACGCTGCCGCGCTTCGAGCTCGACGGGTACCTGCGGGCGCTCGCCGCGCACCGGGTCACCCGCGCCTACTTCGCGCCACCGATGGTGCTCGCGCTGGCGACCGCGCCCGAGGTGTCCGGCCACGACCTGTCCAGCCTGCGGTTCGCGCTGTGCGGGGCCGCGCCGCTGGACGTGGAGGTCACCGAGCGCGCGCAGCGCCGGCTGGGGTGCCTGATCCGGCAGGGCTACGGCATGACCGAAGCCAGCCCGGGCACGCACCAGGTGTTCGACGACGAGTTCGCGTCGACACCGCCGGGCAGCGTCGGCCGGTTGTCGCCGAACACGCTGGCGCGGGTGGTCTCACCCGGCACGGACACCGACGTCGCGCCGGGCGAGACGGGTGAGCTGCTGGTCCGCGGGCCGCAGGTGATGGCCGGCTACCTCGACGACCCCGGCGCCACGGCGGCGACCGTGGTGGACGGCTGGCTGCACACCGGCGACCTGGTCCGCGTCGACTCCGACGGGGTGTTCTGGATCGTGGACCGGCTCAAGGAGCTCATCAAGTACAAGGGCTACCAGGTGGCGCCGGCCGAGCTGGAAGCCGTGCTGCTGACCCATCCCGCGGTGCTGGACGCCGCCGTGGTGGGGGTGCCGCACCCGGAGGGCGGGGAAGCGCCGAAGGCGTTCGTCGTCGCGTCCGCGCCGGTCACCGGGGCGGAGCTGATGGCGTTCGTGGCCGCGCGGGTGGCGCCGTACAAGAAGGTGCGCGAGGTCGAGTTCGTCGAGCGGATCCCGAAGTCGCCGACGGGCAAGATCCTGCGCCGGCTGCTCAAGGGGTGACCGTGGCCCGCAGGATGTCGCGGGTCAGCTCGAGCTGACCGTGGTGCTGGGCCAGCTCCTCGAAGACGTGCACGAGGGCCGCGCCCTGCCGCCGTCCGACCGGGGTGGCGGCGTACTTGTCCGGCACCGGGCCGCGGGGCGGGGCGTCGAAGTCGGCCGTCCCGGTGTCGCGGCGCAGCTGCTCCCTGGCCTGGGCGAGGCGTTCCAGGAGCGGCGCGACCGGCCCGGATGCCGTGAACTCGGCCTCCCGGTCGCGGTGGACGGTGCGGCCGGCGACGACCTGCCCGGCCCAGGCCGCGATCACGCCGAGGCAGTGGTTGACGATCGCATAGGGCGTGTTCGCGCCCGGCAGGCCGGGTCGCGTGTTGGCGAGGTCGTCGCCGAGCTCGGTCAGGATGGCCGCCATCCCGTCGAGCGCGCGGTCGGTGAAGAACAGGAAGCTCTCGTCGTCCAGCATGATCGTCATTGTCCCGGAAACGGCGGTCCCCGCCGGGCGGCGGGGTCTGCCCGGTTTCGGTTCGACCGCTCGGCGAACGCGAGCCCTGTCCGGGAGGACGGTGATCGGGCCTGGTGGCCGACGTCCTCGCCGATCAGGCCAGGATCGCGGCGTTCATCGGCGGTGGCGGTTGTGTTGCTGCTGGGGGCGATCGGGATTGGTGGGAGTGATCGGGCCTGCTGGAGGTGACCGGGCCGTTGAACGGGGCTGGTTCGCCGTGGACGAGCCTCGTGCAGGGCGTGGTGTTCGTCATTGCGTCGACGCTGGTGGCCTTCGGGGGTGGCGAGGTCCCTTCCTGGCTTCATAGCTGGCGGGTCGATGGTTACGGTCGCCGTGCCATGAGTGCCCGTGCCATGAACGGACCGTTCAAGGGCCGACCGTTGCCCCGACGACGCTCGCCACTGCATGAATGGTCCGTTCATGGCCCTACCGTTGGCGCAACGACGTTCGCCACGGCTTGGATGGTCCGTTCGTGGGCGCACCGTTGGCCCGACGACGCTCGCCACTGCACGAATGGTCCGTTCATGGACCGGCCGTTGGCCCGTTGGTGCTGGCCGCTGCGTGAGCGGTCCGTTCGTGCCCCCGCCGCTGGCCCATCGGGGCTCGCCGCCACGTGAACGGTCCGTTCGCGCCCGCCGCTGCCCACGGCACGAACGGTCCGTTCGCACCCGACGCAACCAGGCGGCCCTCCGCACACCGAACCAAGCCCAGTCGGCCCGCCCACCGAAGCCGGCCCGCCTCGGGAAGAACCATCCCGAGCGGCCCCCCAAACGAGCCCACCTCAAGCGGGCCCGCCTGACGCTGGTCCACCGAAGCCGCCCACCCCAAGCCGGCCCACCTCAAGCAGGCTCACCGGAGCCAGCCCGCCCCGAGTGGTACCACCCCGCGCAGCACCCAAGCCGGCCCACCCCGCGCAGGTCCACTCCGAGCGACCCCCCGAGCCAGCCCACCTCGGGCCGGTCCACCTCAAGCGGGCCTTCCAAGCTGGCCCACCCCACGCCGCCCCACCTCAAGCGGGCTCACCCGACGTGGGCCACCGAACCCGGCCCACTCCGAGCGGTCCCTGAGCCGGCTACCTCAAGCGGGCCCGACCGGCACCAAGCCGGCCCACCCCAAGCCGACCCACCTCCAGCGGGCCCGCCCCACAGCAGAACCACCCCGCCGAACCACAACCACCACACCAGAACCACCCCGAACAACACGCCCGCCTTTCACCAGATGAAAACGCGCCTCGTCCCGCCCTCCGGCACTGGCGACAGTGTGCACACCATCTACACCAGAGGAGTTGCGGATGAGTGCGTTCGTGCGGAACCAGTGGTATGTCGCGGCCTACGGCACCGAGGTGGGGCGCGGTCTGCTCGCCAGGACGATCCTCGGCGAGCCCATCGTCTTCTACCGGACCACCGCGGGGGACGTCGTGGCCCTCGCCGACCGGTGTGTGCACCGCCGCTTCCCGCTGTCCGAGAGCCGCCTCGACGGCGACCGCGTCGTGTGCGGCTACCACGGCTTCACCTACGACCCCTCCGGCACCTGCGTGTCCGTGCCGGGCCAGACGCGCGTCCCCCGCACCGCGCGCGTTCCGTCCTACCCCGTGGCCGAACAGGACTCCTTCGTGTGGGTGTGGATCGGCGACCCCGCCCGCGCCGACAACTCCCTCATCCCGCGCGCCCCCTGGCTCGCCGACCCCGCCTACACCACCGTCCGCGGCAGGGAACCCCTCGCGGCGCGGTACGAACTCCTCGTCGACAACCTCATGGACCTCTCCCACGAGACCTACCTCCACGGCGGCTACATCGGGACCCCGGAAGTCGCCGACACCCCCATCACGACCGAAGTGGACGAAGAGCGCCGCGTCATCTACGTCAGCCGCCACATGGCCGACGCCGCCTGCCCGCCCTTCTACGCCAAGTCCACCGGCATCGAGGGCCGCATCACGCGCTGGCAGGACATCGAGTACCACCCGCCCTGCCTGTACCTCCTCCACAGCCGCATCGCCCCCGCCGGCGTGCTGCCCGGCGCGGACGGCACCGACCCGCACGGCTTCCACGTCGAGGTCGTCTACGCGATCACGCCGGAAACCGAGCACTCCACCCACGACTTCTGGGCCGTGGCACGGGATTTCGCCCTCGGCGACCAGGAGGTCTCCGACTTCCTCGCCGAGAACAACCGCACCGTGGTGCTCCAGGACGTCGAGGCGCTCGACGTCCTCGAACGGGTCATCCAGCACGAACCGGACGGCTACCGGGAACTTTCCGTCAACATCGACACCGGCGGACTGGCCGCCCGCCGCATCCTCGAGAAGATGGCCGAACCGGACAGGGCCGCGGCGCGATGACCGAACGCACCGCCGTGCTGCACGGCGACACCGTCTACCGCATCCACTGGAAACTCGGCACCGACCTGCTGGTGGGCGTCTGCTTCTGCGGCGCCGAACACGAATCGGACGACCCGGTCGAGCTGTGGGACTGGCTGCTCGCACACCCCGGCGGACACGACGACCCGCCACCGGCGCCGACCGCGGACCCGGTGCTCACCGGCGCGGGGAGGACACGATGACCACCGCGCTCGGGTCCGAAGTGGACCTCGACGTTCTCCTGGAACGCAAAGAAGAACTCGCCGACGGCGTGGTCCGGCTGACGCTGCGCCCCCCGGACGGCCGCCCACTGCCCGAGTGGGAACCGGGCGCGCACCTGGACCTGCTGCTCGGCGAGAACCTGGTGCGCCAGTACTCGCTGTGCGGCGACCCGGCCGACCGGTCGGTCCTGCAGATCGCGGTGCTGCGCGAACCCCACGGCCGCGGCGGATCGGCTCACGTGCACGACCGGCTCGCCCCGGGCGACCGCGTCCGGGTTCGCGGCCCCCGCAACCACTTCCGGCTCGTCCCGTCAGCGGAGTACCTGTTCATCGCCGGCGGCATCGGCATCACCCCGATCGTCCCGATGATCGCCCGCGCCGAGGCCGGCGGCGCCGCCTGGCGGCTCGTGTACGGCGGGCGCACGCGCAGCTCGATGGCGTTCCGCGCGGAGCTCCGCGCCCGCTACGGCGACCGCGTCGAGATCCGGCCGCAGGACGAGACCGGGCCGCTCGACCTCGACGCGCTGCTGGGCAAGCCCCGCGAGGGCGTCGCGGTGTACTGCTGCGGCCCCGAGCCCCTGCTGGCCGCGGTCGAACAGCGCTGCGCCGCCTGGCCACCGGGATCCCTGCACGTCGAACGGTTCTCGCCCAGGGCGGACGAGGGGGAATGGACGTCGTTCGAGGTGGAGCTGGCCGCCTCCGGCCGCACGGTCACCGTGCCCGCGGACAAGTCGATCCTCGAGGCCGTCGAGGACGCCGGCGTCCCCGTGCTGTTCTCCTGCCAGGAGGGCACGTGCGGCACGTGTGAGACGCCGGTGCTCGACGGCGTGCCCGACCACCGGGACTCGCTGCTCACCGACGAGGAACGGGCGGCCAACGACACGATGATGATCTGCGTGTCGCGCTCGTGCGGGCCGAGGCTGGTGCTGGATCTGTGACCGGGGCAGGATGATCGGGTGGACAGCGACGTCCGGACGGTGACCGGCAAGGTGCTCGCGCTGCTGGGCGCGTTCACGCCGTCCTGCCCCGAGCTGACGCTGTCCGAGCTGTCCCGGCGCGCGGGCCTGTCCCTGGCGACGACGCACCGCCGGGTCGCCGAGCTGGTCGCGTGGGGCGCGCTCGAACGCGGGGAGGACGGCCGGTACCGCGTCGGGCTGCGGTTGTGGGAGGTCGCGTCGCTCGCGCCGCGCGGGCTGGGCCTGCGTGAGGCGGCGATGCCGTTCCTGGAGGACCTCTACGAGGTCACCCACGAGAACGTGCAACTGGCCGTGCGCGAGGGGTTCGAGCTGGTGTTCGTGGAACGGATCTCCGGCCGCCGGGCCGTTCCGGTGTGGACGCGGGTGGGCGGCCGGTTCGCCTTGCACGCCACCGGCGTCGGCCTCGCTCTGCTCGCCCACGCGCCCGCCGAGGTGCAGGAGGAGGTGCTGGCCGCGCCGTTGCGCGCCTACACGGACAAGACGGTGACGAGCCCGGCGCGGCTGCGCGAAATGCTGGACGCGGTGCGCCGCAACGGTTACGCCGTCAGCGACGGGCAGGTGACGACCGACGCCGTCTCGGTGGCCGCACCGGTGCGGACCGACGGCGCGGTGATCGCCGCCGTGTCGCTGGTCGTCCACGCCGACGGCGCCCAGCCCGCCGCCCTCGCGCCGCTCGTGCAGGCCGCGGCGCGGGGGATCGCGCGGGCCTGCGGCTCGCCGAGCGGGGCGCGGGTCTTCCCCCGCGCACCGGTCGTCTCGGCGGCCACCGACAGATCCCGGCGCTAACGTCGGACCATGAGCTTCGCCGACCTGCATCGCGCCGGACGCCCCCTGCTGCTGCCCAACGCCTGGGACCACGCCTCCGCCGCCGTCCTGGTGGCCGAAGGGTTCCCGGCCATCGGCACGACGAGCCTCGGCGTTGCGGCCGCCGCCGGCCTGCCGGACGGGACCGGCGCCACGCGCGCCGAAACCGTCGCGCTCGCCCGGCGCCTGACCCCCTTGCCGTGCCACGTCACCGTCGACATCGAGGGCGGGTTCTCCGAGGACCCGGCGGAGGTCGGTGCGCTCGGCGCGGAGCTGGCGGCGCTCGGCGTCGCCGGGGTGAACATCGAGGACGGCCGCGACAACGGGCGCCTCGCCGACCCCGCGCACCAGCAGGAGCTGATCGCCGCGCTCAAGTCCGCCGCGTCCGGACTGTTCGTCAACGCCCGCACCGACACGCACTGGCTCGGCACCGGTGCGGACCCGGTCGGCCGGATCCGCGCCTACCAGGAGGCGGGCGCGGACGGCGTGTTCGTGCCCGGCCTGACCGGCGAAGTGCCGATCGCCGCTGTGGTCGCGGCGGTCGACGTCCCGGTGAACATCCTGTTCTCGCCGTCCGGTCCGGGCGTCGCTCGGCTCGCCGAACTCGGGGTGCGGCGGATCAGCCTCGGCTCGCTGCTGTTCCGGGCGGCGCTGGAGGCGGTGGTGCGCACGGTCCACGCTGTCGCCGCTGGGCAGGACATCCCGCCGGTGCCCGGCTACGCCGACGTGCAGGCGCTCAGCTCGCCCGGAACAGCCGGCGCACCACCAGCGCCAGGATCACCAGCAGCGCCGCGGTGAACCCGAGCAGCGCGACCCGGATGTCGAGCACCTGGGTGGCGACACCGAGCGCGAGCACCGGCACCGCGAGCCCGGTGTAGGCGGCGAGGAACAGCCCGGCCAGCGCCTCGCCGCGGCTGTCCGCCGGGGCCAGTTCGAGCACGGTCCCGACGCTGCCCTTGAACCCGGCACCCGCCCCGGCTCCGGCGAGCACCGCGCCGAGCAGGAACACCGCCAGGCTGGGCAACCACACCGCCACCGTCACCAGCACGAGCCCGGTGGTCAGCAACCCGAGCCCGACCCCGAGCAACCGCCGCAGCTGCGCCCGTGCGAGCACGATCTGCGCCGCCGCCGCGGCACCGAAGACGACGAACACGCTCACCCCGGCCAGCGCGTGGGACTGCTCGTGCAGCGTGTTCGCCAGGAAACCCGGCGCCAGCGAGGTGAACAGGCCGAACACCGCGAACTCGGCGAGAGCGGCCGCACCGGCGGCGAGGTAGCGGGCACGGGCCTGCGGCGGGACCGACACCCGTTGCGGCCGGTAGCGCACGCGTGTGGCGGTCACCGTCTCCGGCGTCCGGGCCACCCCGATCGCGCCGAGCAGCATCAGCGCCTGGAACACCAGGTAGGGCACGTGCAGCGGATCGCCCGCGTACTCGGCGAGCAGCCCGGCCACGAGCGGGCCGAGGCCGATGCCGCCCAGGTTGGCCGCCGTCGCCACCACGTCGGCGCGGGTCCGCGTGGCGTCCGGCCGCGCCGCGAAGTGCAGTTCGGTCAGGTGCGCGGTGGCGGTCGCGGTGAGCATGCCGATGCTGACGCCCGACACGAACCGCGCGGCGAGCAGCGCGGGCACCGACGACCACGCCAGGAACACGACCCCGGCGAGCACGTTGACCAGCACCGCGGGCACCAGCACCCGGCGGCGGCCCACCCAGTCGGACACGTGCCCGGCCATGAACAGGCTGACGATCACGCCCAGCGCGTAGGCGGCGAAGACGAGGGTGACGGTGAACGGTCCGAACCCGTCCTTCTGCTGGTACACCACGTAGAGCGGGGCCGGGGCGGCGGAGAAGCCCATGGTCACCGCGAAGGTGTAGGCGACGAGCCAGAAGCCCGTGGCGTGGCGGTGCGAAGCCGTGGTTCCGAGGTTCACGAGGCCAGAGTGCGCCCGCGCGGTCATCTCGTCCAACGAATGTTTTCGCTCGCAGCTATCGCGGTGTTGGATAGCGGGTGTGGAACTGCGTCAGCTGTCGTACTTCGTGGCGGTCGCCGAGGAACTGAGCTTCACGCGCGCCTCGCAGCGGCTGCGGATCGTGCAGTCGGCGGTGTCGACGGCGATCCGCGCGCTGGAGAAGGAGGTCGGCGCCGAACTGTTCGACCGGGACAGCCGCCGGGTCGCCCTGACCGCCGCGGGGGAGGCGATGCTGCCCGGGGCGCGGGCCACCCTGGCCGCGGCGCGGGCGGCGGCGCAGGCCGCGTCGGGGGCGAGCGGCGAGGTCCGGGGCGTGGTCACCATGGGCACGCTGCTCTCGTCCGGGCGGGTGGACGTGCCGCGCGTGCTGGGCCGGTTCTCGCGGCGGCACCCGCGCGCGGCCGTGCGGCTGCAGTACTCGCCGTCCGGATCGGCCGGGCACGTGCGGGCGGTGCTGGACGGCCGCATGGACCTGGCGCTGGCGTCCGTGTCCGGGCGGGCGCCCGCGGGGCTGGCGCACGAGGTGGTCAGCAAGGAAGACCTGCGCCTGCTGTGCGGGCCGGACCACGCGCTCGCCCGCCGGGCGGAGGTGACGCTCGCCGACCTCGCCGAGGAGTCCTTCGTCGACTTCCCGCTGGGCTGGGGCAACCGGACGCTGGTGGACCGCGCGTTCGCCGGCGCCGGGCTGACTCGGTCGGTGCCGCTGGAGGTGTCGGACTACGCCACCGCCCGGTCGCTCATCTGCCAGGGCCTCGGGGTGGGGTTCGTCCCGGCCGGGGCCGCCGACGGGATGGCCGGCGTGGTCGAGGTCCCGCTCGTGCCGGAGCCGCTGCGGTGGTCGGTGTCGCTGGTGCACTCGGCCGTGCGGCCGCTGTCGCCCGCCGCGGCGGCGTTGCTGCGGGAGATTCACGCCGAACTGGACTGACGAGCCTGTGGCCTCCGGGGTGGCCCAGCCACGTCGCACCAGGTCGGCGCGGGCTTCGTCGACGCCGTGGAACGCGTCGAGCGCCCGGCTGAACTCGTTGAGGACCTGCCAGTGCCGGCGGGTCAGGCCGAGGTCGGTCAGGACGGCAGTCACGCCGTCCTCGAGCAGGGTGTGCAGGTGGCGCAGCCAACGCCGAATCGATCGCGCAGGCGATGGCCGCGCTGCGCCGGTCCCAGTCGCGGCGCCCGCTGGCCCGGTTGCCGCGGGAGCCGGGGCGGCGCGGTGGGGTGCCGGACGCGGCCCACGAGCTGCTGGACGCCGTCGCGGCGGCGGAGCACCCACCGACCGTCATCGAGGCGGCGGCGCTGCTGGGAACGGACCAGCCGCGGGCGCGCCGCCTCGCCGCTCAGGCGCTGGACGCGGGGTTGCTGCGGCGCCGCGCCGACCAGTCCGACGGGCGACGGTCACTGCTGGAGCCCACGGCCGGCGGGTGCTGGAGGCGATCCACGCGTTCCGGGCGCGGGTGGTGGCGGAGGTGACGGCCGGGTGGGAGGCCGCCGACCGGGCGGCGCCGGCGTCGCTGCTCGTGCGGTTCGCGGAGGATTTCGGCGAGTTCGCGCGCTGACCGCTGGTTCTCGTACGCCGACCGCTGAGACGAGGGCCGCAGGTTTCGGCGGCTCGGTGGGCGAGCTGAGGGAGGGGCGCGCTCAGGCGGCGTGGGCCCGGTGGGCGCGGAGCAGCGCCAGGCCGGCCTCGGTGGGCACGACCGGCACGTCCCCAGCGCCCGCGCCCGGCTCGGCGACGATCAGTTTCCGCCAGCTGAGGCGGTCGAGGGCCTCGCACTCCCAGGGCGGCACGCGCCCGGCCGCGGTCCCGTCGGGGCCGGCCCACATGTAGCACGTCGGGGCGCCCCAGAGGCCGTTGTGGAACAGGATCAGCCCGTCGGCGGCGTCCGCCAGGGCCTGGACATCTTGCGCGGTCATACCTGAAGGGTCCCCGGCGGCGAGGTGAGCACACATCCGCCGGAACACCGAACCGGCTACGTATTGTCGTCCGTCCGTGTGAGCCACACCGCACCAGCTTGCGGGCTGCGATGCGCTGGATGCGCCGCGCGGTGGGTTTTCCGGCCGGGCGGGGCTGACCACGCTGCTGCGTGGCGCGATTCGGCATGCGGTGAGCCGCCGTCACGGGCCGGAGGTAGTGCCCACCGTGAGACGCCCCGGGCAGGGGTTTCCAGGCGGATTCGCGGGTGGGTCGGCCGCACCGGCGGGGGAGCGCCGGTCGCGGGCTGCCCTGACCGGGTGGGCGGCGGCGCGATTCGTGCGGTGAGCCGGCTGTCACGGGCCGGAGGCAGGGCCCACCGCGGGACAACCCGCGGGCAGGGGTTTCCAGGCGGATTCGCGGGTGAGCCGGCCGCACCGGCGGGGGAGCGCCGGTCGCGGGGCCGCCCTGACCGGGTGGGCGGCGGCGCGATTCGTTCGGTGGGCTGGCCGTCACGGGCCGGAGGCAGGGCCCACCGCGGGAGGACCCGCGGGCGGGGGTTTCCAGGCGGATTCGCGGGTGGGTCGGCCGCACCGGCGGGGGAGCGCCGGTCGCGGGCTGCCCTGACCGGGTGGGCGGTCGCGCGATTCGTGCGGTGAGCCGGCTGTCACGGGCCGGAGGCAGGGCCCACCGCGGGACAACCCGCGGGCAGGGGTTTCCAGGCGGATTCGCGGGTGAGCCGGCCGCACCGGCGGGGGAGCGCCGGTCGCGGGGCCGCCCTGACCGGGTGGGCGGCGGCGCGATTCGTCGTGCGGCGAGCCGGATCCTCCGGTGCGCCTGCCCCACCTCGGCGCGGATCCTCAGGTGCCCACGCCGCCGCCTGCGGGGGAGCGGTGCCTACCGCGGGCAGGGGACCTTCCGGCAACCGGATCAACCACAGCGTGAGCCGAGGTGGTGTGCCGGGTTCACCGGCGTGCGAGCAGCGGGATGCGGCCCCCGGCGAGCACCGCCTCCACCTGCCGCGGCGAGAGCCGGTGCCGCAGGGCGATGTCGGTCTCGGTCGTGGTGTCCGTGGCCGTGATCTCCTCGCCCTCGGACAGCTGGGCGCGCACCCCGCGCAGCCGCAACACGTGCCCCTGCTCCACCCGGTCGTAATCCGCCGGGTCGGTGAACTCCAGCGCGAGGATCCCGAAGTTCGCCAGGTTCTGCCAGTGGATCCGCGCGAACGACTTCGCGACCACCGCCCGCAACCCGAGGTGCCGCGGCGTGATGGCCGCGTGCTCCCGCGACGACCCCTGCCCGTAGTTGTCCCCGCCGACCACGAAATGCCCCTCGTCGGCCGAGCGCGCCCGCTCCGGGTAGCTCTCGTCGACGCGGGTGAACGTGAAATCGGCCAGCTTCGGGATGTTCGAGCGGAACGGCAGCGCCGCGGCACCGGCCGGGGAGATCTCGTCGGTGGAGATGTTGTCGCCCACCTTCAGCAGGACCGGCCCCGCCATGTCGTCCGGCAACGGCGGGAAGTCCGGCAGCGACGAGATGTTCGGCCCCTTGACCAGCTCCTCCTTCGCCGCCTGTGCGGGCGGCAACGGCGGCACCAGCATCGCCGTGTTCACGGTGGCCCGCTCCGGCAGCTCGACCTGCGGGTATCCCATGTTCAGCTCGCGCGGATCGGTGATCACCCCGGTCAACGCGGCCGCGGCAGCCGTCTCCGGTGAGCACAGCCAGACGCTGTCCTCCTTCGTGCCCGACCGGCCCGGGAAGTTCCGCGGGAACGTGCGCAGCGAGTTGTGCCCGGCCGCGGGCGCCTGCCCCATCCCGATGCACCCCAGGCACCCGGCCTGGTGCAGCCGCGCGCCGGCCTGCACGAGGTCCAGCGTCGCGCCCATCTTCGTCAGGTCCGCCAGGATCTCCCGCGAGGTCGGGTTGACGTCGAAGCTCACCGCGTCGCACGTCTGCCGTCCGCGCACCATCGCGGCGGCGATCGCGAAGTCGCGCAACCCGGGGTTCGCCGACGAGCCGATCACCACCTGCCGCACCTCGGTGCCGGCCACCTCGCGCACCGGCACCACGTTGTCCGGGGAGGACGGGCACGCGATCAAGGGCTCCAAAGTGGACAGATCGATCTCGTCCTCGAGGTCGTACACCGCGTCGGGGTCGGGCAGCAGCTCGGTGAAATCGTCCGCGCGGTCCTGTGCCCGCAGGAAGTCCAGGACCGCCTGGTCGGCGGGGAAGACCGTCGTCGTGGCGCCCAGCTCGGCGCCCATGTTCGCGATGACGTGCCGGTCCATCGCCGACAGCGACGCCAGCCCCGGCCCGTGGTACTCCACGATCCGGTTGAGGCCGCCCTTGACGCTGTGCCGCCGCAGCATCTCCAGGATCACGTCCTTGGCCGACACCCACTCCGGCAGCGAGCCGGTCAGCCGCACGCCCCAGATCTCCGGCATCCGCAGGTACAGCGGCTCACCGGCGATCGCCATCGCGACCTCGAGCCCGCCGACGCCGATCGCGAGCATGCCGAGGGACCCGGCCGCGCACGTGTGCGAATCCGACCCGACCATCGTCGTGCCCGGCACCCCGAACCGCTGCATGTGCGTGGGGTGCGAAACCCCGTTGCCGGGCTTGGAGAACCAGAGCCCGTACCGGCGGCACGCCGAGCGCAGGAACGCGTGGTCCTCGGCGTTCTTCTCGTCGGCCTGCAGCAGGTTGTGGTCGACGTACTGGACGCTGACCTGGGTGCGTGCCCGGTCCAGCCCCAGCGCCTCCAGTTCCTGCATGACGAGCGTGCCGGTGGCGTCCTGGGTGAGGGTCTGGTCGACCCGCAGGCCGATCTCCCGGCCCGGCACCGGTTCCCCGGACACCAGGTGGGCGTCGATCAGCTTGCGGGCGACCGGTACCCCCATCAGAACCTCCGCTACCCCCGGCTGGCCCGGACGAACTGCTCCCGCGGGTGGTGCTGCTCGCCGGTCGCGACGACCTGGCGCCGGAACGGCAGCGAGATCAGCCAGTCCGCGGCGATCCGCGTCTTGCGGTGCGCGGTCGGCATGGTCATCAGGTGGTAGGCGCGGTGCAGCGCCCACGCCGGCCAGCCCCGCAGCTTGACCCCGTAGATCTGTGCGACGCCCTGGTAGAGGCCCAGGCTGGCGACGGACCCGGCATAGGAGTGCCGGTAGCCCTCCAGCGGGCCGCCCCGCAGGGTCGCGACGATGTTCTTCGCCAGCACCACCGCCTGCCGCGACGCGTGCTGCGCCGACGGTGCGCACACCGCGCCCGGCTCCTTGCTGGTCACATCCGGCACGGCCGCCGCGTCGCCGGCGGAGAACACGCCCGGCGCGCCGTCCACCTCGAGTGTGGTCGCGCAGCAGACGCGGCCCTTGGGGTTGAGCGGCAGGTCGGTGTCGGCGAGCATCGGGCTCGGCTTGACGCCGGCGGTCCACACGATGGTGTCGGCGTCGAACTCGGTGTCGTCGCCCAGCACCACGTGGCAGTCCTCGCACGATTTGAGCGTCGTGCCGAGGTGGACCTCGAACCCGCGCTTGGTCAGCAGGCCGAGTGTGTAGGTCGCCAGCGACGAGCTGACCTCCGGCATGATCCGGTCGGCCGCCTCGACCAGCACCCAGCGCAGCTCGGAGCGGTCGATGGCGTAGTCCTTCAGCGCGTGGCGGGTCATGTCCTCCAGCTCCGCCATCGCCTCGATCCCGGCGTAGCCGCCGCCGACGAACAGGAACGTCAGCAGCTTGCGGCGCAGCTCCCGGTCCACCGTGCTGGCCGCGAGGTCGAGCCGGGACAGCACGTGGTTGCGCAGGTAGACGGCCTCCTCCAGGGTCTTGAAACCGATGCCGTGCTCGGCCAGGCCCGGGATGGGCAGCGTCCGGGACACCGACCCCGGCGCCACGACGAGGATGTCGTAGCCGATCTGCTCGACGTGCCCGTCGGCCACCCGCAGGGTCACCGACTTCGACGTCGTGTCGACGCCGGTCGCCTCGGCGGACATCACCTTGCAGCCGGGCAGGACCTCGCGCAGCGGCACCACCACGTGTCGCGGCTCGACGGAGCCGGCCGCGGCTTCGGCGAGGAACGGCTGGTAGGTCATGTAGGACCGCGGGTCGATGACGGTCAGCTGGGCTTCGTCGGCGGAGAGGCGCTTGCGCAGCTGCCTCGCCGTCGTGGCGCCCACGTAGCCGCCGCCGATGATCACGATCCTGGCCGGGTCACCCACGCAGGGCCTCCTCGTCCGTCTCGTACTCCACTTCCCGCTGCTGCTCCGCGACGTCCCCGGGGTCGGCCTCGGCCGGCAGGCCGGGCGACAGCCCGGTGCGCGGCGGCGGGTTCGTCACCTGCCGCTGCTCCAGCGCGTCCGCCTCGGGCGCCTCGGGATCGGGCGGCAGCGGGGACTCCTGCTCCAGCGCTTCGCGCACGGACTCCTCGTCGGGCTCGGTCACCAGATCACTCCCTCAGTCGATTTCCGCGACGGCGCGCTCGACGCCGGCGACCACGTCGGGGTGGCCCAGCGGCAGCGGTGCCGGGATGCGGTCGTCCTCGCCGCCGGTGCTGTGCGCCACCACGCGCACCCGCACCCCGGATGCCGCCAGGCCGTCGATCCGCTCGCGGTGGTCGTTCTCCCAGTGCCGGTCCGCGGTCTCGCCGTGCCCCGGGGGCACGAACCGCTCGGCAGCCGGGTCCACCAGCAGCACCGAACGCACGGATCCGGTGTGCTGTTCGGCCAGCCGCAGCGCGCCGTCGGCGAACGGTCCGCTCGCCACCACGTGCACCGTCTGGCCGGGCGGGTCGGACAGGATGTCGTCGGCCTGCGTCAGCCCGCCGTCCGCGGGCAGGCGGCACCACACGATCTGCCAGTCGTCCGTCTTGTCCCGCCACGTCGCAGGCAGGCCTTCGTGCTTGGCCAGCCCGGTCGGATCGAGCACCAGCACGGTCGGCCCGTCCGGGGTACCTTCGGTTACGGCGGCCGGGCCCTCGGCACGCACCGGGTCCGGGGAGTAGTTCATCAACCGCTCCTTTCTCCGGTCCCCGGCTACCCCGGGTACCGCCGCCCTACACGGATCACGTGCAGACAGGGGATGGACATGCGTGAGCACTTGCGGGAGGTCGCCGACTTCAACGTGCCGGTGACCTCGGCCGAGGACACCGAACTGATCGCCGACCAGCGCCGCCGCGCCGTGCGCGCGGTGGCTTCCGCGGCGCGCAGCGCGGAGGACTGCGCGCTGCTGCTGGACGCCCTCGGCCTCAAGCCGGGCGAGGGAGTCACGCCGGTTCCGGCCCAGCGACTGGGCTGATCGGGTGTAAGCGGGGTGTAACGCTGGTCACGGTCGGCGCCGGGAGGGGAACGGCCCGGCCGTGATCGCGTTGCCAGTGGTGAGGCACCGACCACTGGCGGAGGTTTTCCATGGCCCTGGCTGACATCGAGCTGCGCACGCTCGCCGGCGAACCCGCGACACTGGGCGGGCTGGGCCGCAAGGCGCTGCTCATCGTGAACGTCGCGTCCCGGTGCGGGCTGACCCCGCAGTACGCCGGACTGGAGCGGCTGCAGGAACGCTACGGCGACCGGGGGTTCTCCGTCGTCGGCTTCCCGTGCAACCAGTTCGCCGGCCAGGAACCGGGCTCCGCCGAGGAGATCGCCACCTTCTGCTCGGCCACCTACGGCGTCACGTTCCCGATGTTCTCCAAGATCGAGGTCAACGGGCCCGGCCGGCACCCGGTCTACGCCGAGCTGGTCGAGACGCCGGACGCCGAGGGGCAGCGCGGGGACGTGCAGTGGAACTTCGAGAAGTTCCTCGTCGACCCCGACGGCAAGGTCGTGGCCCGGTTCCGGCCGCGCACCGACCCGGAGGCCCCGGAGGTCGTCGAGGCCATCGAGGCCGTCCTGCCCGCCGCCTGAATCGGTCAAAGTTTTGATGACCGTGGCGCGGTGGTGCGGTGAGCGGCGCCACTTCGCCGGCTAGAAGCGGCGTTTCGCTTCGAGTGCCGCCGAACTCGTCGTGAGCTTCTCGAGCAGTCCGATGAGGATGGTCTGCTCCGGCTTGGTGAGCGCGTGCGCCCACGCCTGCTCACGGGCGTTGTGCGCCTCGTATGCGCTGGTGATCGCCTCGTGGCCGGCCTCGGTGAGGGTCAGCAGCACCGCCCGCCGGTCGTGCTCGGCCTGCTTGCGCGACACCAGTCCGTCCCGTTCCAGCGTGTTGACCAGCGCCGACACGGCCGCGCGGCTCATCCCGGACAACCGCGCGACCCGTTTGGCCTCCATCGGCCCGGCCAGCCACAGCACGAACAGCACCCGGAAGCCGCCCCAGCTCCAGCCGCGCGGCCGGTGCACCGTGGACTCCCAGTCGTAGACGAGTGCGCTGGTCAGACGGTGCAACGTCAGGCCGAGGCGCATCGCGGTGGCGTCGACCGCGGGCAGCTCCGCGGTCGTCTTGGCGATCGCGTAGTCCACGAACGTCAGGTAGTCCAGCTCATCGCGAGCAGCCGGGTCTGCGGTCATGCGCTTCAGGCTAGGCCCCTGCGCGCCCCCCGTTCGACCAACGTCCGGGTTACCGCCGGGTTCGGGAAGTAGGCTTCCGTTACGGGGTGACCCGGGTTACGCTGACGTCCACCAAATAGTCAAAGGTTTGATCAAAAGGAGGTGCGGGGTGGCTCAGAAGTCGTTCGCCTCGTCCGGCGACCTGACGGAGAAGGAACAGACCCTGGAGGTGCTCGACGACGGCGTCTACGCGCTCACCGCCGAAGGCGACCCCAACGTCGGCGCCATCGAGGGCGAGGACTTCCTGGTCTGCTTCGAGGCGCTGGCCACGCCGGTCGCGGCCCAGGACTGGCTCGCCAAGCTCCGCGAGCACACCGACAAGCCGGTGCGCTACCTCGTGCTCTCGCACTACCACGCGGTGCGCGTGCTGGGCGCGTCCGCGTTCGACGCCGAGGTGATCGTCGCGCACGAGAACACCCGCGCGCTGGTCGCCGAGCGCGGCAAGGAGGACTGGGAGAGCGAGTTCGGCCGCATGCCGCGGCTGGCCAAGGCCGCCGACTCGGTGCCCGGTTTGACCTGGCCGACCCTCACCTTCTCCGACCGGCTCACCATCGACCTCGGCGGTGACCGCGGCGACCTCGTCCTGCAGTACTGCGGCCGCGGGCACACCGAGGGCGACATCGTGGCCTGGCTGCCCCGGCAGAAGATCCTCTACGCCGGCGATCTGGTCGAGGCCGAGGCCGCGCTCTACACCGGCGACGCCTTCCACCGCGACTGGGCATCGTCCACTCTGGACCGGGTGAAGGCCTTCGGCGCGGAGGCGCTGATCGGCGGCCGCGGCGCGGTCAGCCGGGGCCGGGACGCCGTCGACGCGGCGATCGAGCAGACCCGCGGCTTCCTCGACGTGATGATCCGCGAGGTCGGCGCCGTGCAGCGGGCCGGTGGCACGCTCAAGGAGGCCTTCGAGCGCACCCACGCGGCCCTGTCGCCGAAGTTCGGGCACTGGCCGATCTTCGAGCACTGCCTGCCCTTCGACGTTTCGCGCCTGTGGGACGAGCTGTCCGGCATCGAGCGCCCGGTGATCTGGACGGCGCAGCGGGACCGCGAGGTCTGGGACCAGCTGCAGGGCTGAGACATGACCACGACACGAGACCGCGCGGTGGCGGTGATCGGCAACGGACCGGTCGGGCAGACGACCGCGCTGCTGCTGGCCAGGTGGGGCGTGCCGGTGCTGCTGCTGGACGGCCGCGCGGAACGCGACCTGGTCGGCTCCAAGGCGATCTGCCAGCAGCGCGACGTGCTCGACGTGTGGGAGGCCGTGGGCGCCGGACGGCGCATCGCCGACGAGGGCGTCACCTGGACCACCGCGCGCACGTTCCACCGCGACCGCGAACTGTTCGCCTACGAGATGGCCGATCCGGGCGTCTCGGCGTTCCCGCCGTTCGTCAACATCTCCCAGGCCCGCACCGAGGAGATCCTGGACGAGCGGATCGCCGCCGAGCCGCTGATCGACGTGCGCTGGCGCCACCGGGTCACCGGCATCGCCCAGGACGTCGGCGGGGTGACCCTCACCGTCGACGGCCGCGGCGACCTGCGCGCCGCCTACGCCGTGGCGTGCGCCGGGGCGCGGGGTGACGACCTGCGCCGCGTGCTCGGTGTCGGCTTCGCCGGCCACTCCTTCGACGACCGGTTCCTCATCTGCGACATCCGCGCCGAGCTGCCCGGCTGGGCGCAGGAACGGCGGTTCTACTTCGACCCGTCGTGGAACCCGGGCCGCCAGGTGCTCATCCACCCGTGCCCGGACTCGACGTTCCGCATCGACTGGCAGGTCCCCGGCGACTACGACCTGGCCGCCGAGGAGGCCAGCGGCGCCCTCGACGCGCGGATCCGCGCGATCATCGGGGACCGGCCGTACGAGATCGTGTGGAAGTCGGTCTACCGGTTCCACTCGCGGGTGGCCGAGCGGATGCGCGTGGGCCGCGTGCTGCTGGCCGGGGACTGCGCGCACCTGGTGTCGCCGTTCGGCGCGCGCGGCCTCAACTCCGGCGTCGGTGACGCGGAGAACGCCGCGTGGAAGCTCGCGTTCGTCCTGCACGGGTGGGCGGGCGAGGAGCTGCTCGAGTCCTACCACGACGAGCGGCACGCGGCGGCGTGCGAGAACATCGCGGTCACCACGGCCACGATGGACTTCCTGGTCCCGCAGACCGACGAGCAGCACCACCGCCGCCGCTCGGTGCTCGAGGCCGCCGCCACCGACCCGGCGATGCGGGCCCAGGTCGACTCCGGACGGCTCGCCGAACCCTTCTGGTACACCGGGTCGCCGCTGACGACGCCCGATGACTCGCGGCCCTTCGCCGGGCGCCCCCCGCGCGGCGAGGTGCCTGCGGCGGGGCCGGGGATCCTGGTGCCGGACGTGCCGGTGTCGGTGACCGGTTCGGCGTGCAGCCGCTTCCGGGAACTGGCGCGCGACGGCGTCCTGCTGCTGGCCACCGACGGGGCCGACGTCGACCCGCCGGGGGACGTCCGGGCGCCGATGCGGACCCTGCGGCTGTCCGATGTCGACGTGACCGGCAAGCTCGCCGAAGCACTGGCCGCGCGGCCCGGCGAGGTGTGGGTGATCCGGCCGGACGCCTA
The DNA here is from genome assembly GCF_030814215.1 of Amycolatopsis thermophila. Classification (NCBI taxonomy): domain Bacteria; kingdom Bacillati; phylum Actinomycetota; class Actinomycetes; order Pseudonocardiales; family Pseudonocardiaceae; genus Amycolatopsis; species Amycolatopsis thermophila. The sequence continues at coordinate 4,806,540 of NZ_JAUSUT010000001.1, forward strand.
CGTGGCCGCGGTCGTCACCGATCCCGCCGGCCTCGCGGCGGCGGTGAACCGGGCGCTCGCCTGGCCGGTCACCGAACGTATCCTGCCCAACGCCGGCCGGTGAGCCGCGGGGCCGGCACGTGAGAAGGAGGACGATGGGCACGATCGCCGTCACCGGGGCCACCGGTCAGCTGGGTGCGCGGGTTTCCGCGCTGCTCGCCGAGCGGGGTGTCGCGCAGCGGCTGTGCGTGCGCGACCCGGCGCGGGCGCCGGAGGCCGCGGGCGCCGAGGTCGTCGCGACCAGGTACGAGGACACGGCCGGCTTCCGGGACGCGCTGTCCGGCGTCTCGACGCTGTTCCTGGTGTCCGGTCACGAGGGGCCGGAGCGGATGGACCTGCACCGCAGCGCCGTGCGGGCCGCCGCCGAGGCCGGGGTCGGCCGCGTCGTCTACACCTCGTTCCTCGGCGCGGCCCCGCTGGCGACGTTCACCTTCGCCCGCGAGCACGCCGAGACCGAGCGGCTCATCCGGGAGTCGGGGATGCGGCTGACGGCCCTGCGCAACACCCTGTACGCGGACGTCGCACCGCATTTCGTCGGCTCCGACGGCGTGCTGCGCGGCCCGGCCGCGGACGGGCGGCTGGCGTGGGTGGCGCGGCAGGACGTGGCGCGGCTGGCCGTGGAGTGCCTGCTCGACGACGCACACGCCGACCAGGTCTACGACGTCACCGGCCCGGAGGCGATCGACCTGGACGAGACCGCGGCACTGCTGAGCGAGGTGTCCGGCCGGGAGATCACCTACCACGCCGAGACGCTCGACGAGGCGCGCGCGTCCCGGGCGGGCGCCCAGCCGTGGCAGATCGACGGCTGGGTCGGGTCGTACGCGGCGATCGCGACCGGCGAGGTGGCGGTCACCAGCCACACGATCGAGCACGTCACCGGCCGCCGCCCGTGGACGTTCGCCGAGTTCCTCGCGGCGGAACCCCAGGCGTGGGCGCACCTGAAGTGACCTGCGCGCGAAACGTTCAGCGTGCTGACGGTGGCCTTCACGCTCCCCGGAACCGGTGACTATCATCGAGACCCGAGAAGATCAACCCCCGAGAGGCACCGCGCATGGCGTCGGAGAGACCGGCATCCCCCTCGGTCGACCGCACGCTGACCGTGCTGGAGACCCTTGTCGAGGCCGGTGAGGGCCTCACCCTCACCGCGCTGGCGCGTGCCACCGAAATCCCGCTGGCCACCTGCGCGTCGATCGTCTACACCCTGGAAAGCCGCGGGTACGCCCGCCGCCGGGTGGTCGGCCGCAGCCACTTCTGGCGCGCCACGCCCCGGCTGTACGAGGTCGCCGCGCCACTGGCCGGCCAGGCGCTGCCGGCGCGGCCGGGATGATCGTCGCCCTCGAGCTGGCCGCGCTCGTCGTCGCCGTCCTGGCCGTCTCCGGTATCGCGCAGCGGCTGAACTGGTCCCCGCCGTTGCTGCTCGTCCTGACCGGTGTCGCGGCCTCGTTCGTGCCCGGCGTGCCGGACTACCACCTCGACCCCGAGGTCGTCCTCGTCGGCCTGCTGCCCCCACTGCTGTACGCCACCGCGATCCGCACACCGCTGTTCGACTTCCGCGCCAACCGCCTGCCGATCGCCGCGCTGTCGGTCGGGCTCGTCGTGTTCACCACGCTCGCCGTGGGCTGGGTGGTGTGGCTCATCGTGCCCGGGATCCCGCTGGCGGCCGGGTTCGCGCTCGGCGCGGTCGTCGCCCCGCCGGACGCGGTCGCGGCCACGGCCGTGGGCAGGCGGGTCGGCATGCCACGCCAGATCGTGCGCATCCTCGAGGGCGAGAGCCTGCTCAACGACGCCGCCGCGCTGGTCGGTCTGCGCACCGCCGTCGCCGCGATCGCCGGCGCCGTCAGCCTGTGGGAGGTCGGCGGCGACTTCCTGCTCGCCGCGGGCGCGGGAGCGGCGGTCGGCGGGCTGATCGGGTGGGCGGCCAGCGCGTTGCGGCGGCGGCTCACCGACCCGGTGGCCGACACGGCGTGGTCGTTCGTCATCCCGTTCGTGGCCTACCTGCCCGCCGAGGCGATCCACGGCTCCGGGGTGCTGGCGGTCGTGGTGGCCGGGCTGATCGTCGGGCACCAGATGCCGCGCCTGCTGTCCGGGCCGTCCCGCCTGGCCAGCAGGCTGAACTGGCGCACCGTGCAGTTCCTGCTGGAGAACGTGGTCTTCCTGCTGATCGGACTGCAGGTGCGGCGCATCGTCGAGGAGGTCGGCCACGTCGGGCTGTCGGCCTGGACGCTCGTGCTCATCTGCGCCGGTGTGCTGGCGGCGACGATCCTGACGCGGGTCGTGTGGGTCTTCGGGTACGGGTTCGTCAGCCGCCTGCGGCCGGGCGGCCGGACCCCGTGGTCGTACTTCGCGGTGATCTCGTGGGCGGGCATGCGCGGCGTGGTGACGCTCGCGGCCGCGTTCGTGCTGCCGGACGGCACGCCGGGACGGCCGGTACTGGTGCTGGCCGCGTTCGTCGTCGTGGCCGGAACCCTGTTGCTGCACGGCATGACCCTGCCCGGGCTGGTGCGCCGGCTGAGCCTGCCGCCGCCCAACCCGGCCGAGGACGCCCTGCAGGAAGCGGCGCTGCTGCACGAAATGACGTCGGCGGGCCTGGCGCGGCTGGAGGAGATCCGGCGGCCGCAGGACCCGCCGGAGGTCATCGACCGGTTGCGCGACAAGCAGTCCTACCGCTCGGACTCGGCGTGGGAGAACCTCGGCCGGGGCAGCGCACTGGAGGAGACCCCCAGCGACGCGTACCGTCGGCTGCGGGCCGAGATGCTGGAGGCCGAGCGGAGCGTCCTGCTGACGGCGCGGCACAACGGCACCGCGGACGACGAGGTGCTCCGGCGGGTGCTCGACGGGCTGGACATCGAGGAGTCGCTCCTGGAGCGACCCGAGGAGGAACCGGGCATGGAACGCGAACTGGACACCCCGGAGGCCACCGCGGGCACCTGCGTGCACCTGGAGACGGCGGGCGCGCCGGAGACGGACGCTTCGGGGTGCGTGGACTGCCTGCGCGAGGGCACGACGTGGGTGCACCTGCGGCTGTGCCTGGAATGCGGGCACGTCGGCTGCTGCGACTCGTCCCCGCGCAAGCACGCGACGCAGCACTTCCACGACACCCGCCACCCGGTGATCCGCAGCTACGAGCCGGGGGAGAACTGGCGCTGGTGCTTCGTGGACGGGATCGTCGGCTGAGGGGGCGCCGGGCGGCGCCCCCTCGTGGCCGTCAGAACGGGTAGCCGGCCACGTCGCCACGCATCGTGACCCACCGGGTCTCGGTGAAGGCCTCGATGTTGGCCGCGGGGCCGCCGAAGCGGGAGCCCGTGCCGGAGTCGAACACGCCGCCGAACGGCGCCAGCGCCTCGTCGTTGACCGTCTGGTCGTTGATGTGCGCGATGCCGGTGGGGATCCGCTCCGCCAGCGCCAGGCCCTTCGCCACGTCCGCGGTGATGATGCCCAGCGACAGCCCGTACTCGCTCTCCGACGCCAGCTTCGCCGCCTCGTCCAGGGTCGAGAACTTCGCCACCGGCGCGACCGGGCCGAACACCTCGTGGTCGTAGGCCGGCACCGACGGGCCGGCGCTGGCGAGCACGGTCGCCCGGTAGAACAGGTCCTCGTACGTGCCACCGGCGGCGACCTTCGCCCCGGCGTCCACGCTGGACGTCACCAGGCCGTGGATCTTGTCGCGCTGGCCGGCATCGATGATCGGGCCCAGGGCGACCTGCTCGGTGAACGGGTTGCCCACGGGCAGGTGGTTCGCCTTGTCCGCCAGCCGGTCGACGTACTCGTCGTAGAGCGAGGCGTGCACCAGGTGCCGCCCGGTGGTCATGCAGATCTGGCCCTGGTGGAAGAACGACCCCCACGCGGCGGCGCTCATGGCCTGCTCCAGGTCGGCGTCGTCGAGCACGATCAGCGCCGAGTTGCCGCCCAGCTCCAGGTGCGCGCGCTTGAGGTGGCGCCCGGCCGATTCACCGACCGCGCGGCCGGCCGCCGTCGAGCCGGTGAACGAGATGACGCGGACGTGCTCGTCCTCGACCAGCGCCGCACCCACGTCCGGACCGCCGGGCAGCACGTGCAGCACCCCGGCTGGCAGCCCGGCCTCCTCGAAGACCCGCGCCAGCGCCACCCCGCCGCACACCGCGGTCCGCGGGTCCGGCTTGAGCACGACGGCGTTGCCCAGCGCCAGTGCGGGCGCGACCGAACGGATCGACAGGATCAGCGGCGCGTTGAACGGCGCGATCACGCCCACCACCCCGGCCGGCACGCGGCGCGCCATGCTCAGCCGCGGCGCCTCGCTCGGCAGCACCTCGCCGGTCGGGTGCGAGGGCAGCGCGGCGGCTTCGTGGCACTCCTGTGCGGCCACGTGCAGTTCGAAGTCGGCCTTGCCGGGAATGCTGCCGGACTCCCGGATCAGCCAGTCCTTCAGCTCGGCGGCGTGCTGCTGCCACAGGTCGCCGGCGCGGCGCAGGACCGCTGCGCGTTCCTGGAACGAGGTCGCCGCCCACGCGCGCTGCGCCTCGGCGGCCGTCTTCGCGGACGCGGCCAGGTCCTCGGGCGAGGCGATGCCCACCCGGCCCAGCTCGTCACCGGTCGCCGGTTCGACGACCGCGGCGTCGCCGCCCGCCGCGCGCTCCCAGCTGCCGGTGAAGACGCGGCCCGTCCACTTCTCGTCGTCGAGAAAGCTCACTGTCACTCCTGGTCGTGGCTCGTGCGCGGGTTTTCCGCCATCCTCCGGGGCTGGTCCGGCGACACCAGGGGGTCTTCCACTCACCGGAAGGCGGGCAAGCAGTCGCTCCACCAAGGACCAGAGGGGTGGGACGGCGGGCCGGGTCGGACGCCGGTCGGCGCGACGGCGGATCAGGCGCTCGGGCGGGGGAAGCAGTGGGTGAACCGCTCGGCCACGCCGCGGTCGCCGGTGACGGACAGCGCCCCCGAGCGCTCGGCCTCCTCGAGCGGCGCGCCGAGGAACACCAGCGACCGCAGCGTGCGGGGGTCGGTCGCCAGCACCGCGTGCGGTTGGTCGGCGGCGCCCCGCCGGATCGAGAACTTCCCGGAATCGATCGTCGCGGTGAACGTGTCGTCGTCGAGGCGCAACTCCAGGTGGCAGTCCGGGCCGTCCTGGAACGTCGTCCGCAGCGCCAGGACCAGGGCGTCCGCGCTCAGGTCCCTGCCCGCCGGCACCGGGCGCCGGCTGCCCCACCGCGCGAGCGCCAGCACGACCTCCTCCAGGTCGGCGCCCTGCTCGGTCAGCTCGTACACGCTGGTGCTCGCCGGCGGCCCCAGCTTCCGGCGCCGCACGACGCCGGCAGCCGCCAGCTCGCGCAACCGCTGCGACAGCACGTTCTGGCTGATCCCGGGCAGGGTGCGGCTCAGGTCGCGGAACCGCTTCGGCCCCAGCAGCAGCTCGCGCACCACCAGCAGCGCCCAGCGCTCGCCCACCGCGTCCAGCGCCCGCGCCACCCCGCAGGGGTCGTCGTAACTCCGCACGAAAAAAATACTAGCGCAGTGACACTCGTTACTCCTAAATTAGGAGTATGACGCCGCCACTCCGCCAAGGAGACCTCGCACTGCTCGACACGGACGTCGCGCGGCGGCTGCTCGCTTCGACCGAGCTGGCCCGCCTCGCCTACGTGGCCACCGACGGCACGCCCCGCGTGCTGCCGATGCTGTTCCACTGGAACGGACACGAAGTGGTCATGTCGACCTTCGCCGGCACCGCCAAGATCGCCGCGCTGCGCGCCCGCCCGGCTGTCGCGATCACGATCGACCGCGCCGGCCCGCCGCCGGAAGTGCTGCTGGTGCGCGGGAACGCGGTGGTGACCGACGTCGACGGCGTGGTGCCCGAGTACGCCGCCGCGCAGCACCGCTACTACGGCGAGCAGGGCGACGCCGGGGTCGCGGAACTGGACCGGCCCGGCCTGAAGATGGCGCGCATCGCGGTGCGGCCGGAGTGGGCCGGCACCTTCGATTTCCAGGAGCGGTTCCCGGGCGGCACCACGCCCGAGGAGTTCGCGCGGCGGGGGCGGTGACATGGCCACGTTCGTGCTGATCCCCGGCGCCGGCGGTCAGGCGTCCTACTGGCACCGGCTGGTGCCCGAGCTGACCGCGCGCGGCCACGAAGCGATCGCCGTCGGCCTGCCCGCCGGGGACGATTCGGCGGGCCTGCCCGAGTACGCCGACGTGGTGGCCGACTCGATCGGCGGCCGCGGCGACGTGGTCCTCGTCGCCCAGTCGATGGGCGGCTTCACCGCCCCACTCGTCTGCGAGCGCGTCCCCGTGCGGCTCCTGGTGCTGCTCAACGCCATGGTCCCGGTTCCCGGCGAGTCCGGCGGGCAGTGGTGGGCCACCACCGGCTACCGGGAGGCGCACCCGGAGGAGATGGACGTCGAACGCGACTTCTTCCACGACCTCCCGCCCGGCGTGCGGGCCGAGTTGCTGCGCGAGGGCGAGCCGCAGCAGTCGGGCACTCCCTTCGAGCAGCCGTGGCCGCTGGAGAAGTGGCCGGAGGTGCCCACGAGGTTCGTCCAGGGCCGCGACGACCGGTTCTTCCCGCTGGAGTTCCAGCGGCGGGTCGTGCGGGAGCGGCTGGGGCTGGAGCTGGACGAGGTGCCCGGTGGCCACCTGGCCGCGCTGAGCCGCCCGCGGGAGCTGGCCGACCTCCTGGCGTCCTGGTGTTGACATCGCTTCGAACGCGTGTTCGACTGAGGTGGTGAGGTGGGAGAACCAACGCGCCGGCCGTGAACCGCAGCTGCCCCTGCCCGGGCTGGTCCGGACGGTCACGTCACCGGAGTTCCGGGGCGTGACGTTCCACGAGGTCCACGCGCGTTCCGTGCTGAACAAGGTCCCGGGGCGGTCGATGGTCCCGTTCGACTGGACCGTCAACCCCTACCGCGGCTGCAGCCACGCCTGCACGTACTGCCTGGCCGGCGACACGCCGATCCTGATGGCCGACGGGCGCACCCGGCCGCTGGCCGACCTGCGCGTCGGCGACGAGATCCAGGGCACCGAGGTCCGCGACGGCCACCGCCGCTACGTCACCACGACGGTGCTCGCGCACTGGTCCACCGTGAAGCCCGCGCACCGGATCACCCTGCGGGACGGCACGAGCCTCGTCGCCAGCGGCGATCACCGGTTCCTCACCGCCGAGGGCTGGAAACACGTCACCGGACCGGACCGCCCGCACCTCCGGCCCGGCGACACGCTGGTCGGCACCGGCCGCTACGCCACGGCCCCGGTCGCCTCACCGGCCTACCGGGAGGGTTACCTCGCGGGCCGGATCCGCGGCGAAACCCGGGGCGAGGACCCGCAGTGGCAGCAGGGTTTCCTCGCCGGTGTCTTCGACGAGTCGGGCACGTTCGCCCACGGCGACCTGCGGATCGCCGAGCCGGACCCGGAGGTCGCCGAGGCCGTGGCCCTCGCGCTGAAGAGCCTCGGGTTCGAGGTCGAGCACGCCGAGGACATCAGGCTGACCGGGGGGTTCCCGGCCGGCCTGCGGTTCCTGCACACCGTCGACCCCGCCCTGACCCGCAAGCGCGCCATCGCGGGCGAGCCGGTCGAGCCGCGCCCGGAGCTGGCCGTCGTCGCGGTCGAGGACCTCGGGCGGGAGCAGACCCTGTTCGACGTCACCACCGGCACCGGTGACTTCCTGGCCGACGGGGTGGTCAGCCACAACTGCTTCGCGCGCAAAACGCACACCTACCTCGACTTCGACGCGGGGCGCGACTTCGACACCCAGGTGGTCGTCAAGGTCAACGCGCCCGAGGTGCTGGCCGCCCAACTGCGCAAGCCGGGCTGGAAGCGTGAGCACGTCGCCATGGGCACCAACACCGACCCCTACCAGCGGGCCGAGGGCCGCTACCGCCTGATGCCCGGCATCATCCGCGCGCTGGCCGGCTCCGGCACGCCGTTCTCGATCCTCACCAAGGGCACCGTCCTGACCCGTGACCTGCCGCTGCTGACCTCCGCCGCCGAGGACGTCGGCGTCGGCATGGCCGTGTCGATCGCCCTGCTCGACCGGGAGCTGCAGCGCAGTCTCGAACCCGGCACCCCGAGCCCCCGCGCGCGGCTGGACCTGGTCCGCCGCATCACCGACGCCGGCCTGCCCTGCCACGTGATGGTCGCCCCGGTGCTGCCCGGCCTGACCGACACCGAGGAGGCGCTGGACCCGCTGTTCGCCGAGATCGCCGCCGCCGGGGCCACCCGGGCCACCGTGCTCGCGCTGCACCTGCGGCCCGGCGCCCGTGAGTGGTTCGGCCGCTGGCTCGGCGCGCACCGGCCGGACCTGGCCGAGCGCTACCGCGAGATCTACGGCCGCGGCAGCTACGCCATGCCCGCCTACCGCCGGGCCCTGTCCGCGCGGGTCGCGCCCCTGCTGCGGCGGCACGGCCTGAACCGGCGGGAGGATTCGCACCGCCTGCCCGCGCCCCGGGAACCGGAGCGCCCGGCACCGGGCGAGCAGCTGAGCCTGCTGTAGCAAAACCTGGTGGACTCGCCCCGCGGTGCGTTCGTTAGCCTCATACCGGCAGGAAAACGCCTGCTGACGCCACGAGCAGAACGCCTCGCAAGGAGAACAACCCCAGTGCTTCGCACCCACGACGCCGGCACCCTGCGTGCCGAGCACGCCGGCCAGATCGTCACGCTCACCGGGTGGGTCGCCCGGCGTCGCGATCACGGCGGGGTGATCTTCATCGACCTGCGGGACGCGAGCGGCGTCGCCCAGGTGGTGTTCCGCGAGGGCGAGATGGCCGAGCGCGCCCACCAGCTGCGTTCCGAGTTCTGCGTCAAGGTCACCGGCGAGGTCTCCCGGCGTCCCGAGGGCAACGAGAACCCGGAGATCCCGACCGGCGCGATCGAGGTGCTGGCCACCGGCCTGGAGGTGCTGTCCGAGGCCGCCGTGCTGCCGTTCCCGATCGACGACCGCGTCGACGTCGGCGAGGAGGTGCGGCTCAAGTACCGCTACCTCGACCTGCGCCGCAGCGGCCCGGCCCGCGCGATCCGGCTGCGCAGCGAGGTCAGCCGCGCCGCCCGCGAAGTGCTGCACGGCCAGGGTTTCGTCGAGGTCGAGACCCCGACGATGACCCGCTCCACCCCGGAGGGCGCCCGCGACTTCCTGGTGCCGGCCCGGCTGCGCCCGGGCTCCTGGTACGCGCTGCCGCAGTCGCCGCAGCTGTTCAAGCAGCTGCTCATGGTCGGCGGCCTGGAGCGGTACTACCAGATCGCGCGCTGCTACCGGGACGAGGACTTCCGCGCCGACCGGCAGCCGGAGTTCACCCAGCTCGACATCGAGATGAGCTTCGTCGACCAGGACGACGTGATCGCCGTCGGCGAGCAGGTCGTGTCGGCCCTGTGGAAGCTGATCGGCCACGACATCCCGCGCCCGATCACCCGCATGACCTACGCCGACGCGATGGCCAAGTACGGCACCGACAAGCCGGACCTGCGGTTCGGGCTCGAGCTGACCGACCTGACCGAGTACTTCGCCGACACCCCGTTCCGCGTCTTCCAGGCGCCCTACGTCGGTGCCGTCGTCATGCCCGGCGGTGGCGACCAGCCGCGCCGCCAGCTCGACGCGTGGCAGGAGTGGGCCAAGCAGCGCGGCGCCAAGGGCCTGGCCTACGTGCTCGTCGGCGAGGACGGCACGCTGTCCGGCCCGGTGGCCAAGAACATCTCCGAATCCGAGCGCGCGGGCCTGGCCGAGGCCGTCGGCGCCAAGCCCGGCGACTGCGTGTTCTTCGCCGCCAACAAGCCGAAGGAGGCCCGCGCCCTGCTCGGCGCGGCGCGCGTGGAGATCGGCCACCGGCTCGGCCTGATCGACGAGAGCGAGTGGTCGTTCGTGTGGGTCGTGGACGCGCCCCTGTTCGAGCCGGCCGACGAGACCGACGACGTCGCCGTGGGCTCGGGCAAGTGGACCGCGGTGCACCACGCCTTCACCTCGCCGACCCCGGAGTGGATCGACAAGTTCGAGACCGACCCGGGCAGCGCCCTGGCCTACGCCTACGACCTGGTCTGCAACGGCAACGAGATCGGCGGCGGCTCGATCCGTATCCACCGCGCCGACGTGCAGAAGCGCGTGTTCGAGGTGATGGGCCTGTCGGAGGCCGAGGCGCAGGAGAAGTTCGGCTTCCTGCTCGACGCGTTCGCCTTCGGCGCCCCGCCGCACGGCGGCATCGCGTTCGGCTGGGACCGCATCGTGATGCTGCTGGCCGGGGCCGAGTCGCTGCGCGACGTCATCGCGTTCCCCAAGACCGGCGGCGGGTACGACCCGCTGACCGGCGCGCCCGCCCCGATCACCGCGCAGCAGCGGCGGGAGGCTGGGGTTGACGCGAAGCCGCCCGCACCGAAGGGCTAGCCGGTGCTGCACCTGCGGGTCGTCACTCCGGCGGACACGACCGAGCGGGCGCTGGACGTGTTGCGGGACCGGCCGGGCACGGCGCACCTGATCGTGCACCGCGGCGCGGCCGTGTCCCCGGCCGGTGACCTGATCGAGGCGGACGTGGCCCGCGAGGCCGCGGACGAGGTCCTGGAAGCGTTGTGCGGCCTCGGCCTCGACCACAGCGGCGCGATCACGCTCGAAGCGCTCGACACCGCCCTGTCCGACGCGGCCGACCGAGCCGAGGCGACAGCGCCCGGTGAAGGTGCGGACGCGGTCGTCTGGCAGGAACTGGTGAACCGGACCGGCGAGGAGTCCCGGTTCAACGCCACGTTCCTGGCGTTCCTGACGATCGCGTGCCTGCTGGCCTCGGTCGGGATCGTGACGGACTCGCCGGTCACGATCGTCGGCGCGATGGTGGTCGGCCCGGAGTTCGGCCCCCTCGCGGCGATCGCGGTCGGGCTCGTGCTGCGCCGGTGGGACCTCGTGCGGCGCGCCGCGCTGGCGCTGGCGCTGGGGTTCCCGATCGCGATGCTGGTGACGGCCGGGGTGACGATGCTGACTTGGGTCATCGGGCTGCTGGATGTCAGCGGCTTCCGCGAGTCCCACGACGTGGACTTCGTCTACCGGGTCGGCTGGTACTCGCTGATCGTCGCGCTGCTCGCCGGTGCCGCCGGGATGTTGTCGATGACATCGGCGAAATCGGCCGCGCTGGTGGGGGTGTTCATCTCGGTCACGACCGTTCCGGCCGCCGGGTACGCGGTGGTCGCGGCGGTGGTGGGGGAGTGGTCGAAGGCGGCGCAGTCGTTCGGCCAGCTGGCGGTGAACCTCGCCGGGATCGTTGCGGCGGCGGCGGTCGTGTTGCTGGTGCGGCGGCGGAAACGCGCGTCCGTCACCGTGCGGCCGCTGCCGGAAGTGGAAAAATCGTTGTGGTGAGCGACGTTCGCCCGCTAGTAGGGTCGAAGGCGATGACGGTGGACACTTCCCCAGGCACGGAGGACGACCAGGACCCGGTTGCCGCGGCTGTTCCGGTCAGCGGAACCGAGGCGGTTGACGCTGCCGTCCAGGCCGCCGAAACCGTGCTCACCCGGCGCTTCGGGAGCGCGATCGGGCTGGTGGACCCGGAGGCGCTGCCCGGCAGCGGGCCGGCGACGGTGGTCCGGGCGCGCATCGCCGCGTCCCCGTTCGGGCTGCCGCGCACGCTCGTGATCAAGCACTACCCGGAGGCGCCGCCGCGGGGCGTGGCCGACCCGTTCGCGCAGGAGGCGGTGAGCTACCAGCTGTTCACCGCGCTGCCCGCCGAGGACCGGATGTGCCCCGAGCTGCTGGCCCACGACGGGCCGCTGCGTGTGATCGTGATCGACGACCTGGGCCGCGCGCCCACCCTGTGGGACAAGCTCCGCGGCGACGACGCGCGCCTGGCCGAGCGTGCGCTGTTGTCGTGGGCGCGGTCGCTGGGCCGCCTGCACGCGACGACCGCGGGCCGGGAGGCCGATTTCGAGGCGTTGCTGCGGCGGCTCGGCGGGTTCGTGCCGGACGAGGACACCACGCCGGCGGTGGCGTGCGCGCGCCTGCCGACGCTGCTGGAGGAGGCGGTGGGGGTCGGGACGCCGGACGAGGTGCGGGCGTACGCGGAGCGGGTGTGCGAGGCGTCGGCGGCGTCGTCGTACCGTGCCTTCAGCCCGGTGGACCTCAGCCCGGACAACAACCTGGTGACCAGCGGGGGTGTGCAGTTCCTGGATTTCGAGCGCGGGCTGGTGCGGGACGCGCTCGTGGACGCCGCCCACCTGCGCGTGCCGTTCGCGACGTGCGCGGACGCCCGCGCGCTGCCGACGGGCATGAGCGAGGCGATGGTCGCCGCGTGGAAGGCCGAGGTGTCCGGGGTGTGGCCGGCCCTGGCGGACAACGAAGTGCTCACCGCGCACCTGCTGGACCACCAGATGCTGCTCGTGTGGGTGACCACGTGGGCCGACCTCGGCGGGGCGGCCGTCGCGCCGGGGTGGCCGGCTTCGCTGGGGCGTGGGACTTCGGTGGGCCGGGCGACTTCGGCGGGGCGTGCGGCGTCGGCGGGGCAGGAGGTCTCGCCGGGCCGGGCGACTTCGGCGGGGCGGCCGGGGATGCCGGCAGCGCCCGGAGCCGGGGCGCCGGTCTCGTCGGAGCGGGCGCCTTCGCCGGCGCACGAGGTCTCGCCGGGTCTGGAGGTCTCGTCGGGCCGGGCGGCTTCGGCGGGGCGTGGTGCTACGCCGGGGAGCCGCGCGCGGGCCGGCGTCTCGTCCGGACGCGCGGCGGCGCTGGTGAGCTGGTGGAAGGACCTGGCCGTCTACGCCGAGCGCGGCGGGAAGGACGAGGTCGCCACCCACGCCCGCACGGTCGCGGCGGCGCTCGATGAGCGGTTCGGGCCCGGGCTGGAGTTGCCGCTGTACCCGGCGTTCCGCTGAGGCGCGGCGCGCCGTTCCGCTGGGACATGGAGGTGTTCCACCGAGGCCAGAGTTTCGGTGTGGTGGGCAGTTCCGCGGTGGCCTAGCGTGTCGGTGTGGTGGGAGTTTCGCGGTGGCCTGGGGACCTTGGTGAGCCGCCGGGGACTTTGGTGAGCTGGGGACTTCGGTCAGCTGGGACTCCGGTGAGGCCGAGCCTTTCGGCGATCGCGAACCGCGGGTGTGGGCCGCCGCCTCGCCAATGGTGCAGCTAAGGGCGCCCCACAATAGGTCCGTTCGCGGCCGTTCCAATGGCACTCCCGCTCGGTGGTGCGTGGGTTGGTCCGTTCGCGCGGCTATCGATGGCCCTCTCGCGCGTGTTTGCTGCACCAGTGGTCCGCTCGCCGCCGCACCGCTGCTCCTTTCGTGTGTTCGTGTCGTGCCGCCACGTCCGGCCCAACCGTTCCGCCGCCGTCGGCGCAACCGCTCCTCCGCGACTGGCGCAGAGGCGCCGCCACGAACGGTCCACTCGCCCTGCGCCGACGGGTCCAGAGGCGCCGCTACGAGTGGCCCGCTCGCCCCGTGACGACCACCCGCTCGCCCCACCACTGCCGGCCAAGCGCCTACCACCCCCAACCCCAAGGCCACGAACCTCACCCTCCAACACACCCACCGCGCCCCAAGCCCCAGCCGACCCCTCAAGCCCCGACCCTCCCCTCCAGCCCCGGCACACCCCCCAAGCCACCCACCAACCGCCCAGGCACAAACACCCAGGCGCAACCGCCCAGGCGCAAACACCCAGACGTTCGCTGAGCCGTCCGGACCGTGTTACCCGGCGCTCACGTGGTGGGCGGGTCCATCCCTGATGGTCTTCAGACGTGACTGCGGTGCGTGAAGAATTCACCCAGACCCCCGATCCGCTTCCCCGCCGGGCCGCGCGCCTGGCCGTGCTCGGCGACTCGACCGCCGTGGGGCTCGGCGACCCGGTGCCCGGCGGCGCCTGGCGCGGTGTCGGCCCGTTGGTCGCCGCCGCGTTGGGCGTTCCGCCGTCCGGGTACCTCAACACCGCCTTCACCGGCGCCCGCATGCGCTGCGTGCGCACCGACCAGCTGCCCGCCGCGCTCGGGCACCGGCCCGATGTCGCCGTCGTGATCGTCGGCATGAACGACACGCTCCGCTCGGACTTCGACGCCCCCGCGATGGCCCGCGACCTCGAACACGTGGTCACCTCCCTGCAGTCCGCCGGCGCCACCGTGGTCACGATGCGCTTCCACGACCACAGCCGCGTCTTCCGGCTGCCCGGCCCGCTGCGCCGCGCCCTCACCGCCCGCATCACCGAACTGAACGACGTCATCGACGTCGTCACCCGCCGCCACGCCGCGGCCTGCCTCGACCTGGGCGCGCTGCCCGGCGCCTACGACCTGGCCGCCTGGAGCGTCGACCGGCTGCACCCGTCGGAGCTGGGCCACCGGCTCCTCGCGCGCGGTGTCACCGAACTCGTCGCCGCCGCCGGGATCGCCGTACCGGCACCGGTCAGCCTGGTCTGCTCCGGCGGCATCACCCCGCGCACCATCGACCACGTCGGCTGGCTGGTCGTCAAGGGCATCCCGTGGCTGTGGCGCCGCGGCCGGGACCTGTTGCCCTACGCGGCCGCCATCGTCGCCCGCTCGATGGTGCGGTCTCGCCACGCCGAGCCCCTCGAGCTGGAACCCGCGCCCGTCGAGCAGTGACCGCCGCGTCCCGCATTACGGTGGAGGAGTGCAGGACGAACTCTTCACGGTGAATCCGGACCTGGAGCCACCACCGGAACGCGTGACGGAGCCCCGGACGGCGCCCGTCCCGCCGGGTTCGCCGCTCGCGGTGCGCATGCGCCCGCGCTCGCTGGACGAGGTGGTCGGGCAGCAGCACCTCCTCGGCGAAGGCGCCCCGCTGCGCCGGCTCGTCGAGGGCGCCGCGCCGGCGTCGGTGCTGCTCTACGGCCCGCCGGGCACCGGCAAGACCACGCTGGCGAACCTGGTCTCCACCGCCACCGGCCGCCGCTTCGTGGCCCTGTCCGCCCTGTCCGCGGGCGTCAAGGAGGTCCGCGGCGTCATCGAAGAGGCCCGGCGCCGCCGCAAGTACAACGCCGAGAACACCGTCCTGTTCATCGACGAGGTGCACCGCTTCTCCAAGACCCAGCAGGACGCCCTTCTCGGCGCCGTCGAGGACCGGACCGTCCTCCTCGTCGCCGCCACCACCGAGAACCCGTCGTTCTCCGTCGTCTCGCCGCTGCTGTCCCGCTCGCTCGTGCTGCAGCTCAAGCCCCTCACCGACGACGACGTGCGCCTGCTGATCCGGCGGGCGATGACCGACGAGCGCGGGCTGAACGGCGAACTGGAGCTCACCGCCGAGGCCGAGGACCACCTAGTCCGCCTGGCCTCGGGTGACGCCCGCCGCGCCCTCACCGCCCTCGAAGCCGCCGCCGACGCCGCCGCGGTCACCGAGCACAAGACCGTCGACCTGCCGACCGTCGAGTCCACCGTGGACAAGGCCGCGGTGCGCTACGACCGCGACGGCGACCAGCACTACGACGTCATCAGCGCGTTCATCAAGTCCATCCGGGGGTCCGACGTGGACGCCGCGCTGCACTACCTGGCCCGGATGATCGAGGCGGGGGAGGACCCGCGGTTCCTCGCGCGCCGCCTGGTCGTGCACGCCAGCGAGGACATCGGCATGGCCGACCCGACGGCGCTGCAGACCGCGGTCGCCGCCGCGCACGCGGTGCAGTTCATCGGCATGCCGGAGGGCAGGCTCGCGCTGGCCCAGGCCACCATCCACCTGGCCACGGCGCCGAAGTCGAACGCGGTCGTCACCGGTATCGACGCCGCGCTCGCCGACGTCCGCGCGGGCCGGCTCGGCACCGTCCCGCCGCACCTGCGCGACGGTCACTACGCGGGCGCCGCCAAACTCGGCAACGCCCAGGGCTACCGCTACCCGCACGACGTGCCCGAGGGCGTGGTGGCCCAGCAGTACCCGCCGGACGAGGTGGTGGGCGTCGACTACTACCACCCGACGCAGCGCGGCGCCGAGCGCACGCTGTCCGAGCGCGTCCCCCGGCTGCGGCGGTCGGTGCGCGGCGGCTGACCGCGTCCGGTGCCATCATCGGGGCATGCCCGACACCGAAACCACAGTCGCCGTGCTCGGCACCGGGATCATGGGCCTGCCGATGGCCGCCAACCTCGCCGCCGCGGGCCTGACCGTCCAGGCGTGGAACCGCACCCGCGACAAGGCCGAGCCGCTGGAGGACAAGGGCTGCACCGTCGCCGCCACCCCCGCCGAGGCGGTCGCCGGCGCGGACTTCGTCCTCACCATGCTCAGCGACGGCCAGGCCGTCCACGACGTTGTCGAGACCACACGCGGGGCCGTCCCCGCCGGCGCGGTGTGGCTGCAGACGAGCACCGTCGGTCCGGAGTGGACGACGAGACTGGCCGGCCTCGCCGCGGACCTGGATCTCCGCTTCGTCGACGCCCCTGTGCTCGGCACGCGCAAACCGGCCGAGGACGGCACGCTCGTCGTGCTGGCGTCCGGTCCGGACGACCTGCGGGAGCGCTGCGCGCCGGTGTTCGACGCGGTCGGCGGTCGCACGATGTGGATCGGCCCGGCCGGGGCGGGCAGCAGGCTCAAGCTCGCCGCGAACGCGTGGGTGCTGGCGCTGACCAACGGCACAGCCGAGAGCATCGCGCTGGCGCAGGCGCTCGGCGTCGACCCGAAGCTGTTCCTCGAGGCCATCTCCGGCGGCGCACTGGACGTGCCCTACGCCCACCTCAAGGGCGGCGCCATGATCGACGGCGAGTTCCCGCTGGCGTTCGCGGCCCGGCACGCGGCCAAGGACGCGCGGCTCGTCCTGGACGCCGCGGGCGGGGAAGTCGATCTCGCCGGCACCCGCGCCGCGCTGGCGCATCTGGACGCCGCGATCGCCGCCGGGCACGGCGACGAGGACATGGCGACGCTCGTCTACGGCCTGGCGGGAGGCCTGGAGGGGCCATCCAGCCGCTGACGGCGACGCACGGTAACCTGACCGGCATTCACGCCGCTAGCACCCGAGGAGGGCCCGTGTCGGCAGGGCAGATCGCCGCGTTGATCGCCGCAGGAGCGTTCGTCCTGCTGGTGCTGCTGCTGGCGATCCCGTTGATCAAGCTCGGTCGCACGCTCGACGAGGCGACGATCGCCATCCGCAAGGCGCACGAGAACTCCGACCCGATCCTGCTGGGCGCCAACGAGACGATCACGCACGTCAACACCCAGCTCGAGCGGGTCGACGGGATCACCGCCAACGCGCAGGCCGTCAGCGGCAACGTCTCCGCGCTGTCGTCGGTGTTCACCGCGACGCTGGGCGGCCCGCTGGTCAAGACCGCCGCGCTGTCCTACGGCCTGAGCAAGGCCATCCGGTCGCGCCGCAAGGCCAAGGCGGGCATCGAGGGCAGGCACTCGCGGAAGCGGGGCCGCAAGTGAAGCGACTGTTCTGGCTCGGCGTCGGCGTCGTGACCGGCGTCGCGTTGTCCCGCAAGGCCACCCAAACCGCTCGTCAAGCGTCGCCGGCGGGGTTAGCCTCGAACCTGGGTGACGCCGTGTCCGAGCTGGCCGGCGCCATCGGCACGTTCGGCGCGGACGTGCGCGCCGGGATGAGCGAGCGGGAACAGGAGTTGCGCGAGATGGTGGAGGACCGGTCCGGGGTGGCGACCCCGCGCCCCTCCGAGGGCCGGCACGCGGCTCGTCGCCCGGCGCGAGCTCGCCGGGCGGAGGGCTGACCGCGGCGCTCGCCGCCGCACCGCACCCTTCGCCGACGCCGCCGCCCCCTGCCACCGCGGCGCTCGCCGCACGCCTTCTCCCTTGAGGACTGACCAGTGGAAACACACGAGATCAACAAGCGGTTCCTGGCGCACTTCCAGGGCAAGGGCCACACCCTGGTGCCCAGTGCGTCGCTGATCCTGGACGACCCGACGCTGCTGTTCGTCAACGCCGGCATGGTCCAGTTCAAGCCGTACTTCCTGGGCGAGGTGCCGCCGCCGTACCCGCGCGCCACGAGCATCCAGAAGTGCGTGCGCACCGGCGACATCGACGAGGTCGGCAAGACCACGCGCCACAACACGTTCTTCCAGATGGCCGGCAACTTCTCCTTCGGCGACTACTTCAAGGAAGGCGCCATCGCCAACGCCTGGGAGCTGATCACGAAATCCCAGGACGACGGCGGCTTCGGCTTCGACCCGTCGCGCATCTGGGTCACCGTCTACGAGCACGACTCGGAGGCGGCCGGCCTGTGGCAGAAGGTCGCGGGCATCCCGTCGGAGCGCATCCAGGCGCGCGACGGCCGCGACAACTACTGGGACATGGGTGTGCCCGGTCCCGGCGGCCCCTGCTCGGAGATCTACTACGACCGCGGCCCGGAGTTCGGCCGCGAGGGCGGCCCGGTCGTCGACGAGGACCGCTACCTGGAGATCTGGAACCTCGTCTTCATGCAGGACGTGCGAGGTGAGCAGAGCCCGAAGTACGGTCACCCGCCGGTCGGCGAGCTGCCGAAGAAGAACATCGACACCGGCATGGGCGTCGAGCGCGTCGCGTACCTGCTGCAGGGTGTGGAGAACGTCTACGAGACCGATCTGGTGCGCCCGGTGATCGCGCGCGCCGAGGAGTTCTCCGGCCGCCGCTACGGCGCCGACCACGCCGACGACGTGCGCTTCCGCGTCATCGCCGACCACGCCCGGTCCGGCGTGATGCTGATCGGCGACGGCGTGACCCCGGGCAACGAGGCGCGCGGCTACGTGCTGCGCCGCCTGCTGCGCCGCATCGTGCGCTCGGTGCGCCTGCTCGGCGTGCAGGAGCCGGTGCTGCCCGAGTTCGCCGCGGTCGTGCGCGACGCGATGGCGCCGTCCTACCCCGAGATCGCGCGCGACTTCGACCGCATCAGCGAGGTCATGCGGGTCGAGGAGGAGGCGTTCCTGCAGACCCTGACCAGCGGGTCGCGGATCTTCGACCTCGCCGCGGCGGAGACGAAGAAGGCCGGCGGCAGCGTGCTGGCCGGCGACCGCGCGTTCCAGCTGCACGACACCTACGGGTTCCCGATCGACCTGACCCTCGAAATGGCCTCCGAGCAGGGGCTGTCGGTGGACGAGGACGGGTTCCGGACGCTGATGGAGGAGCAGCGCCAGCGTGCGAAGGCCGACGCGGCGGCCCGCAAGAAGGGCCACGGTGACCTGTCGGTCTACCGCGAGATGCTGGAGCGGCACGGCGAGACCGACTTCCTCGGCTACACCGATCTGCAGGCCTCGGCCAAGGTCATCGGCCTGCTCAAGGACGGCCAGGGCGTGCCGGTCGTGCGCGAGGGCGACAAGGCGGAGCTGATCCTCGACCGGACCCCGTTCTACGCCGAAAGCGGTGGCCAGGTGGCCGACACCGGTGTGCTCATCGGGTCCGCGGGCGAGGCCAGGGTCGTCGACGTGCAGAAGGTCGTGCCCGGCCTGTGGGTGCACCGGGTCGAGGTGGTCGCGGGCGAGATCGGCCTGGACACCGAGGTGACCGGGTCGGTGGACCAGACGCGCCGCGGTTCGATCGCGCGCTCGCACTCGGCCACGCACCTGGTGCACGCCGCGGTGCGCGGCGCCTACGGCCGCCGCGCCGCGCAGGCCGGTTCGCTGAACTCGCCGGGCCGCATGCGGTTCGACTTCACCACCCCCGGCCCGGTCTCCACCGACGTGCTGACCGAGGTCGAGGAGGAGGTCAACGACTACCTCCAGAACGACGTCGAGGTGCAGGCCTACACCACGACCAAGGACAAGGCGCTCGAGCTGGGCGCGATCGCGCTGTTCGGCGAGAAGTACGGCGACAACGTCCGCGTCGTGGACATGGGCGAGTACTCGCGTGAGCTGTGCGGTGGCACCCACGTGGGCCGCATCGGCGAGCTGGGCCTGGTGAAGCTGGTGTCGGACTCTTCGATCGGGTCCGGTGTGCACCGCGTCGAGGCGCTGGTGGGCACCGACGCGCTCAAGCACGTGCGCAAGGAGCAGCTGCTGGTCTCGCAGCTGGCGAGCACCTTCAAGGTGCCCAGCGAGGCGCTGCCCTCCCGCATCGAGGACGTGCTGTCGCGCCTGCGCAACGCGGAGAAGGAGATCGCCCAGCTGCGCACCCAGCAGGTGCTCGGCTCGGCCGGCTCGCTCGCGGACAAGGCGGCCGACGTCCAGGGCGTCGCGCTCGTCGCCGAGAAGGTGGACGGCGACGTCGACGCGGGCGCGCTGCGCTCGCTCGCCCAGGAGGTCCGCAACCGGCTCGGCTCGCGGCCCGGTGTGGTCGCGCTGTTCGCGCCGCAGGGCGAGAAGCTCAGCTTCGTCGTGGCGACCACGGCCGCGGCGCGGGACAAGGGCTTCGCCGCGGGCAAGCTGGTGCCCTCGTTCGCCGAGGCCGTCGGCGGCCGCGGTGGCGGCAAGCCGGACCTCGCGCAGGGCGGTGGCAGCAACCCGGCGGGCATCGAGCAGGCCATCACGGCGCTGCGTGGCGCGGTCGCGGCGGGGTGACCGCGCGCAAACCGGACCGCCCCGGGGAGCACGATCCCGGGGCAGGCCGGCGGCTCGGCGTCGACGTCGGATCTGTCCGGGTCGGTGTGGCGCTCAGTGATCCGGCGCCCGTGCTCGCCACTCCTCTGGTTACCCTGTCGCGTGATGCGCACAGCGACAGCGATCTCGAGCAGCTGGCCGCACTGGTGGCCGAACACGAGGTGGTGGAGGTGATCGTGGGACTGCCGCGCACGCTCGCCGACCGCCACGGTTCGGCCGCGCAGATCGCCGCCGACTACGCCGACGCCCTGGCCGGGCGGATCGCGCCGGTCCCGGTGCGGCTCGCCGACGAGCGCCTCACCACGGTGAGCGCGTCCCGCATGCTGTCCCAGCGGGGGGTCAAGGGCCGCAAGCAGCGCGCCGTCGTCGACCAGGCCGCCGCGGTGGAAATCCTGCAGGCCTGGATCGACGGGCGCGCCGCCCACCGCGCGCGGGCAGGTGACGCGTGACCAACGAGCACCCCCCGCGCCCCGGTTCGCCCCGGCGCCGCGCGCCTATGCCGCCCCCGCCGCCGGTCCCGCCGCGCGGAGAGCGTGGCGTGCCGCCCCGCCGTCCCGGCGCGCCGCGGCACGCACGACCCGAGCCGCCGCAGGCGCGACCAGAACCGCCGCAGGCACGACCCGCACCGCCGCCGGCACGGCCGGCACCGCCCGAACCGCCGCAGGCACGACCCGAGCCGCCGCAGGCACGACCCGAGCCGCCGCAGGCACGGCCGGCACCGCCCGAGCCACCGCCGCAGCCGGCTCGCCGCCCGCCGGCGCGCCGTCCGGCGCCGCCGGACCACGGCCTCGACCTGTTCGACGAGCTGCCGCCGCCTCCGCCGCGGCGTCCCCGGCGCCCGCAGCCGCCCGCCGACGAGTCGCCCACCGAGATCATCCACCTCGAGGACGACTACGAGTACGACGATTACGACGACTACCCGGAGAACGCCGAGGAGGAGCGCGCCGAGCCCGAGTACATCGAGCCGGCCGACCCGGACGACGGCGAACCGGTCCGCACCGGCCGCAAGCGCGGGCCGCTGCGCTGGCTGGTCGCGCTCGTGGTGCTGGCGGTCATCGGCGGCGGCGCGTGGTACGGCATCGACGCCGTCTTCGGCTACGACGACTACGAGGGCGACGGCGAGAACGACGTGCTGATCGAGATCAGCGCGGGCGACTCCACCGGCGCCATCGGCCAGGAGCTGGCCGGCGCGGGCGTGGTGGCCAGCGCCAAGGCGTTCGTCAAGGCCAGCGAGGACAACTCGAAGGTGCTGAGCCTGCAGCCGGGCTACTACGTCGTGAAGACGAAGATGTCCGGCGCGGCCGCGGTGGCGAAGCTGACCCAGAACGGCTCGCGGGTCGGGGTGCTGCAGGTGCGGGCGGGCACGCAGCTGGACGACATCACGCAGCCCGACGGCACGGTGACCCCCGGCGTGTTCTCACTGCTGTCGAAGGCCTCGTGCGCCGAGCTCAACGGCAGGAGCACCTGCATCCCGGTGGAGGAGCTGCGGGACACGGCGGCGAAGGCCGACCTGGTCGCCCTGGGCGTGCCGGACTGGGCGGCGCGCGTGGCGGGCGCGTCGGCCGACGCACGCCGCATCGAGGGCCTGGTGACCCCCGGCGTGTACGACGTCAAGCCGGGCTGGACCGCGACCGAGCTGCTCTCGTCCGTGCTCAAAACGTCGGCGACCCGGCTGCAGGCCGCCGGGCTGGGCGCGACCTCCCAGTTCCAGGGCCGCACGCCGTACGAGACGCTGATCGTCGCGTCGCTGATCGAGCGCGAGGGCGTCAAGCAGGACTTCGAGAACATCGGGCAGGTCATCTACAACCGGCTGGGGCAGAACATGCGCCTGCAGCTGGACTCGACCGTGAACTACCTGCTGGACAAGCCGGTCGTGACCACGACCGACGCCGACCGCGAGCGGCCCGGCCCGTACAACACGTACAAGGTGAACGGTCTGCCCCCGACGCCGATCGGGGCGCCCAGCCCGGAGGCGATCGAGGCCGCCGAGAAGCCCTCGCAGGGCAACTACGTGTACTTCGTCAAGTGCGAGAAGAACGGGTTGTCGTGCTTCGCGGCCGACCTCCCGACCCACCGGCAGAACCAGGACCTGGCGAGGGAACGCGGTGCCTACTGAGCGCAGGGCGGCGGTGCTGGGCAAGCCGGTGGCGCACTCGCTGTCCCCGGTCCTGCACACCGCCGCGTACGCGGCGCTGGGCCTGGACGGCTGGACCTACGAGCGGGTCGAGGTGGACGCGGCCGGCTTGCCCGGGTTCGTCCGCGGTCTGGGCCCGGAGTGGGCCGGGCTGTCGGTGACGATGCCGGGCAAGCGCGCGGCACTGGAGTTCGCGACCGCGGCCAGCCCGGTCGCGGTGGCCGCGGGCGCGGCGAACACGCTGGTGCCGACCGCGGACGGGTGGTTCGCCGACTGCACCGACGTGGCCGGGGTCGCCGGGGCGCTGCGCTGCGCGGGCGGGTTCGCCGGTGGGGACACCGGCCTGGTCCTCGGTGCCGGGGGCACCGCCGCGGCCACCGTCGTGGCGTTCGCGTCGCTGGGCATCCGGCGCGCGGTGCTCGTGGTCCGCGACCCGGCGCGGGCCCGGGAGACGGTCGAGGCCGCCGGCCGGGCCGGGGTCGAGGCCGACGTGCGGCTGTGGGCGGAGGCGGACTTCGGCAAGCTCGCCGCGGACTGCGCGGTGCTGGTGAGCACAGTGCCCCCGCCGGCGGTCGAGGCGCACGCCGCGGAGCTGGCCGGGGCGCCGTGCGTGCTCGACGTGATCTACCACCCGTGGCCGACGCCACTGGCCGAAGCCGTCGCGGCGCGGGGCGGGCGGGCCGCGACCGGGCTGGACATGCTGCTGCACCAGGCGTTCGGGCAGGTCGAGCACTTCACCGGGCAGGTGGCGCCCCGCGAGGCGATGCGGGACGCCCTGCGTGCGGCGACGGGCGACATCCTGCCGCTGCCGCTGGACTAGCGTGGTCCCCATGAAGATCGTGGTGCTGGACGACTATCAGGACGTCGCGCGGGGTCTCGCGGACTGGGACTCGCTGGGGGCCGAGGTCGAGGTGATCACCTCGTACCTGGGTGACCACGACGAGCTGGTGCGGCGGCTGGCCGGTGCCGAGGTCGTCGTCGCGATGCGGGAGCGCACCCGGTTCACCGCCGAGCTGCTGGAGCGGCTGCCCGACCTGAAGCTGCTCGTCAGCACCGGCCGCCGGAACGCGGCCATCGACCTCAAGGCCACCGAACGGCTGGGCATCACGGTGTGCGGCACCGGCTACCTGCCGCACCCGACCGCCGAGCACACGTGGGCCCTCATCCTCGCCGCGATGCGCCACCTGGAGACCGAGCTGGCCGCCATGCGCGACGGGGCCTGGCAGTCCACTGTCGGCATCGGGCTGCACGGCAAGACGCTCGGCCTGCTCGGGCTCGGCAACCTGGGGCAGCGGGTGGCGAAGGCCGGCCAGGCGTTCGGAATGGAAACCATCGCCTGGAGCCAGAACCTGACCGCCGAGCGCGCCACCGAGCACGGCGTCACCGCCGTGTCCAAAGAGGACCTGTTCGCGCGCTCGGACGTGCTGTCGGTGCACCTGGTGCTGTCCAAGCGCACCCGCGGGCTGGTCGGCGCGGCCGAGCTGGCCGCGATGAAGCGGGGCGCGCTGCTGGTCAACACCTCGCGCGGGCCGATCGTCGACGAGCAGGCGCTGCTGGACGCCCTGCGGGAGCGCCGCATCCACGCCGCGCTGGACGTCTACGACATCGAACCGCTGCCCGCCGACCACCCCCTGCGGGCGATGCGCAACGCGACGCTGACCCCGCACCTGGGTTACGTCACGCGCGAGGTGTACGAGATCTTCTACCGCGACGCGGTCGAGGACATCGCGGCCTGGCAGGCCGGGAACCCGGTCCGCGTCATGACCTTGTGAGGCGGGGCGCCTCTCCGCGGAGCGGGGGCGTGATCAGCCGCGGAGTTCGGCGAGCACCGCGTCGGTGAAGGGCGGCCACGCCTCGATCGCCCAGGGGCCGAAGTCCAGGTCCGTCAGCACGACGCATGCGGCGCGCGCGTCGGGGTCGACCCACAGGAACGTGCCGGACTGGCCGAAGTGCCCGAAGGTGCGGGGCGAGCTGGACGCACCCGTCCAGTGTGGACCCTTGTGGTCCCGGATCTCGAAGCCCAGCCCCCAGTCGTTGGGCTTCTGGTGCCCCAGGCCCGGCAGCACGCCGTTCAGCCCGGGGAACGCGACCGTCGTCGCCCCGGCCAGCGTCGCCGGGTCGAGCAGTTTCGGCGCCTGCAGCTCCGCCGCGAACCGCACCAGGTCGTCCACACTGGACACCCCGCCCGCGCCGGGCGAGCCCTCCAGCCGGGTCGCGGTCATCCCGAGCGGGGCCAGCAGCGCCTCGGACAGGTAGTCGGCGAACGGAATTCCCGAATGCTCGGCCAGCGTGTCGCCCAGGACCTGGAACCCGGCGTTGGAGTACATGCGCCGGGTGCCCGGCCGGGCCATCACGCGGTCGGAGTCGAAGCCGAGCCCCGCGGTGTGCGCGAGCAGGTGCCGGACGGTCGCCCCCTCCGGCCCGGCCGGCGTGTCGAGCTCCACCACGCCCTCCTCGATCGCGATCAGCGCCGTGTAGGCGGTGAGCAGCTTGGTCACCGAGGCCAGCCGGAACGTGCGGGCGGTGTCGCCGTGGCTGCCCGCCACGGTCCCGTCGGCCCGCACCACGGCCGCCGCCGCGTGCGGGGCCGGCCACTTCTCGATCTGCTCCAGGCTGCGCATGGGCCCAGCCTAAACGGCGGCCGCCCCGGCACCCGGGACAGCCGCCGCCTCGATCAGGCGTCCAGGTCGCCGGCGACGAGTTCGGCGACGGCGTCGACCGCCGCCTGCGCCCCGTCGCCCTCGGCGGCGATGACCACCTCGTCACCGTGTCCCGCGGCCAGCGTCATGAGGCTGAGCAGGCTCCCGGCCGGCACCGGGGCGGCGCCGTCCTTGGCGATCGTCACCGGCACCGCCTGGGCGGCCGCGGTCTTCGCGACCAGCGCGGCGGGCCGGGCGTGCAGGCCCACCTTGCTCGCGACCGTCACACGTCGTTGCGGCATGTCTTCCTCCCTCAGCTGTTGGCCGTGCGGGCGTCGGCGGCCTCGGCCGGAGCGTCGGCGTCGTCCTCCCGGCCCGGCGTGCGCAGGTTCCACTTCGTGATGACCCACTTGAACAGGAAGTAGTAGATCACCGCGTAGACCAGGCCGATCGGGATCAGCAGCCACGCGCGGTGCGCCGCCGGTGCCGTCGAGTTCAGCGCGAAGTCGATCGCGCCGGCCGAGAACGAGAACCCGAGGTGGATGTCCAGCGCGTTGCAGATCGCCAGCGACAGGCCGGTCAGCACCGCGTGGATGAGGTACAGCGGCCACGCCACGAACATGAACGCGAACTCGATCGGCTCGGTCACACCGGTCAGGAACGAGGTGAACGCACCGGCGATCATGATGCCGCCGACCACCTTGCGCTGACCCGGCCGCGCGGTCCGCCAGATCGCCAGCGCGGCGGCGGGCAGCGCGAACATGAAGACCGGGAAGAAGCCGGTGGTGAACGTGCCCGCGGTCGGGTCGCCGTCGAAGAACTTGGTGATGTCACCGCCGTCGAAGATGAACCACACCGGCACGTTGATCAGCTGGTGCAGGCCGACCGGCAGCAGCAGGCGGTTGAGCACACCGTAGACCCCGCCGCCGGCGATGTCGTTGCCGGTCACCGCGTCACCGAGCCACTGGATGCCGTTGTCGACCGCGGGGAAGATCAGGCCGAACACGACGGCGATCAGCAGCAGCACCACCGAGTTGATGATCGGCACGAACCGGCGGCCACCGAAGAACGCCAGGTACGGCGGCAGCTTCACGCGGTGGAAGCGCTGCCACAGCACCGCGGTGACCAGGCCGACGACGATGCCGCCCAGCACGCTGTAGGGCCAGCGGATCGGCTGCAGCCACCAGCCCTCCTTGAACCCGTCCAGCTCGTTGACCGGCGCGAACACCTGCACGACCTTGTTGAACACGACGAATCCGACGACGGCGGCGACACCGGTCGAGCCATCGCCCTTGCGCGCGAAGCCGACGGCGATGCCGACCGCGAACAGCAGCGGCAGCCAGTCGAACAGGCCACCGCCCGCGGCGCCGAGCACGGCGGCGACCTTGTCCCAGCCCAGGCCGTCCTTGCCGAGCAGGTCGTCCTGCCCGAGCCGGCTCAGCAGGCCGGCGGCCGGCAGCGTGGCGATGGGCAGCATGAGGCTGCGGCCGAAGCGCTGCAGCCCCGCCATCCCCCTGCCTTTTCCTCGTGTTCCATCAGCGACGGTGGCGCTCACGGGTTACCTCCGTGTTCGGCGGGGACTGTGCGGTCAAGTTGCATCGACACCTCGTACCGGTCACCCCGGTACCACGAGGTCATGTCCTCCACCGGGACTCCCGACGCGCTGGAGACCCGGCGGAAGACGAGGAGCGGGTCGCCGGTGCGGATGCCGAGCAGCCGCGCCGTCTCCCGGTCCGCCGCTTCCGACCACACCGTCTGGCGGGCGTGGTCCAAGCGGAGGTCGTAGTGCTGTGCGAGCTGCTCGTACAGCGAGGAGGTCAGGTCCAGATCCGGCAGCCCCGGCACCCGGCCGGGGTGGTACCAGCCGCGCTCGACGGCCAGCGGCGTCCCGTCCGCGCGGCGGCGGCGCACCAGCCGGTAGGCCGGCTCGCCGTGGGACAGGCCGAGCGCGCCCGCGGTCTCCGCCGGCGGCACCTCGCCGCCGCAGTGCAGCAGCTCCGTGGTGGGCTCCAGGCCGCGACGGCGCATGTCGTCGGTGAACGACATCAGGTAGAGCTGCAGCTCCATGCGCCGGGTCGCGGTGAACGTGCCCTTGCCGCGGGCGCGGGTGAGCAGGCCCTCCTCGACGAGCTTGCCGATCGCGGAGCGGACCGTCAGCCTGGACACCCGGTAGCGCTCGGCGAGCTCGCGCTCCGACGGGATCGGCGACCCCGGTGGCAGCTCGCGCTCGATCGACCGGCGCAGGATCTCGCGCAGCTGCGCGTGCTTCGGCGTCGGCCCGTCCACCACGCGGTCGGCGCTGGTCGTCGTCGCGGCCACGCCACCTCCAGGTTTCGGGTTGGTTTCCGGGGTCGCACCGGCGGCCGAAGATTGGTACGTTCCGGTCTAGACCATTTCTTGATGGGGCAGAATGCTCCGCTACCCGGACTGGTGTCAACCACCGTTACGGGTTCGTGTTCGACCGACGAGTGAGGAGACCGCGATGGCGGACGACAGGCCGGAAAAGATCCTCGCGGCACTGGGTGGCGCGGACAACGTCATCGAGATCGAGGGCTGCATCACGCGGCTGCGCTGCGAGCTCGAGGACGGTTCGGTGGTGGACGAGGCGGCGCTCAAGTCGGCCGGCGCCCACGGGGTGATGAAGATGGGCTCGGTGGTGCAGGTGGTCGTCGGACCGGAGGCGGACACGATCGCCGGCGACATCCAGGACCTGCTGTGAGCCTGCTCGTGCTGAGCCCGGTCGCGGGCCGGGTCACGCCCATGTCGCAGGTGCCGGACCCGGTGTTCGCCGGGTCGATGGTCGGGCCCGGCGTCGCGGTGATGCCCTCGGGCGGGCGGCAGGACGCGCTCAGCCCGGTGGACGGGACGGTCGTCACGCTGCACCCGCACGCGTTCGTCGTGGCCACCGAGGGCGGTCAGGGCGTGCTGGTGCACCTGGGCATCGACACGGTGAAGCAGAAGGGCGAGGGCTTCACGCTGCACGTCGTCAAGGGCGAGTCGGTGCGCGCCGGGCAGCCGCTGATCAGCTGGGACCCGGACGCGGTCACCGCCGCCGGGTATTCACCGGTGGTGCCCGTGGTCGCGCTCGACGCGGACGCCGAGGCGCTGTCCGGGCTGCCCGACGGCGGCGACATCGGCGCCGGCGAGCAGCTGTTCACCTGGGACTGAGGACGACGCCGCGCGCTAGGCCGTCACGACGTTCGTGCCCTCGACCTTCACCGGGATCGGGGTGAGCCCGGTCTCGGCGGGGCCCCTCTTCAGCGCGCCGGTGAGCGTGTCGAACTGCGAACCGTGCAGCGGGCACTGGAGGTGGTCGCCGTCCGGGGCCACCGTCCCGCCCTGGTGCGGGCACACGGCGCTGAAACAGGCCGCGGTGGTCTCGGTCGGGCGCGCCACGATGGCCGGCTTGCCCTCGACGGTGACGGACTTGGCCTGACCGACCGGGATGTCGTTCAGCGCCGCGACCGTGGTGCCCGAGGGGGCGGCCGGCGCCGCGCCGGTGTTCTGGCTGCTGCCGGAGGTGCCGCTGTCGCTGCCACCGCAGGCGGCCAGGACCACGGTGCCGGCGGCGGCGCCGGCCACGGCGACCCCGGTCGTCAGGACGCTACGGCGAGTGGGTGTCTGCGCAGTCATGTCCGGTGACACGGGTGGTGGTCCCGGCCGGTTCAATCCGCTCCCGGATTGAACCCGATCGCGCTCCCTTCCGTGGTGAACGGGTGCAAGGATCGCCGGTGAGGAGGTCGGGTCATGGTGACGTGGCTGTTGCGGATCCTGGTGGTCCTCGGGCTGCTCGGATCCGCCTGGGTGCACTACAACCTGTGGGCCAACGAGGGCTTCGACCAGATCAGCACGATCGGGCCGTTGTTCCTGGTCAACGCGGTCGCCGGGGTCGTGATCGCACTGGCGGTGCTGGTCTGGCACCACTGGCTGCCGGTGCTGGCCGCGATCGGCTTCGGGGCGGCGACGCTCGGTGCCTACCTGATTTCGCTGACACCGGGCGGGTTGTTCGGGGTGCGGGAGCAGTTCGTGACGGCCGCCGAGAAGTGGGGCGTGATCACCGAGGCCGGGTGCATCGTGTTCGGGATCGCGTTGCTGTTCACGCAGCGGGTGCGGCGGAAGCAGGGCGTGCTGGTGTGAAGGAGGCCGCGGAGGACCAGTTGATGCGGGCGCTGCACGACGATCACGCGGCGGCCCTGTGGTTCTACGCGCTCCGGCTGACCGGAGGTGACCGCGCCCGCGCCGAGGACGTCGTGCAGGAGACCCTGCTGCGGGCGTGGAAGCACCCGCGGGTGCTGGACCAGACGCAGGGGTCCGCGCGGGCGTGGCTGTTCACGGTGGCCCGGCGGATCGCCATCGACGACTGGCGTTCGGCCGCGCACCGCTCGGAGGTGACCACGGACGCGCCGCCCGAGGTGGCCATGCCCGACGACACCGACCGGGCGTTGCAGGGCTGGTTGGTGGCCGAGGGGCTGAAGGAGTTGTCCGTGGCGCACCGCGAGGTGCTGTTGTTGTGCTATTTCCAGGGTTTCTCGGTCGCCGACGCGGCGGCGCGGCTCGGGATCTCGCCCGGGACGGTCAAGTCGCGGACGCACTACGCGTTGCGGGCGTTGAAGCTCGCGTTGGAGGAGAAGGGGGTGACCCGGTGAGCAGGGCCGAGGAGCAGCCGATGACCAGGCGGGACGACGATCCGTTCGTCGCCTACGACGCGGCCTACGTGCTGGGCGCCCTGTCCCCGGAGGACCGCGCCGAGTTCGAGGCGCACCTGCGGGTCTGCGACCGGTGCTCGCGGGCGGTGGCGGAGCTGGCCGGGCTGCCCGGGCTGTTGTCGCAGGTGACGCCCGACATGGCCGAGGAGGAGGCGCCGCCGGACCGGTTGTTGCCGGCGTTGTTGCGCCACGTGCGGCGGGTCCGCCGGCGGCGTACCTGGACGACGTTCGGGGTGGCGGTGGCCGCCGCGGCGGCGGTGCTGGCGGCGATCTTCGTGCCCCAGACGGGCGGCGGTGCCGGCGGGACGGCCATGACGCCGCTGGGGGCGTACCCGGTCCAGGCGACGGCCGCGGTGGCGGCGGTGTCCGGCGGTAGCCGGGTGGACATGTCGTGCAGCTACCACGGTTCCTACCGCGCGGCGGGATACCTGCTGGTCGCCGTCCGGCGGGACGGCTCGGAGGCGGAACTGGCGAAGTGGACGGCCGAACCCGACCGCGACGCGCGGATTTCCGTGGGGACGGACGTGCCGCCGGAGCAGATCCAGGCGCTGGAAATCCGCACGACGAGCGGGGTTGCCTTGCTGCGGTGGAATCCCTGAGCGTGCACCTGGTTGCGCTCCCGCGGATGAAGCCGGGCACACTCGGCGGACTTCTCCGCCTGGCGCCGAAACTGCCGTCCTGAGACTCGCTCCGTGTTCGACCCACGGGCTGTCCGCGGGGACCTCGGTGGCCGTGCTGGGAACGCCGGCCGGCCTGGTGGTGATCTGGCCCTGTCGGCCTCGTTGGGACGACCTCGTTGACCGGTTTGGGCGGCGGGTTCGTTCAGCAGGTTCGACCTGCGCTGCCGTGACGCACGTGCGGCCGCTGCGCGCAGGGCCTGCTGGAGATCTGCCATCTCGGGAACTCCGGCGGGGTTGTGGCCGGCTCGTGGTGCGGGACCCCGAGCTCAAGGCGCGCGTCGCGAAGCCGATCCGGGAGGTGGGCGAGGCCGCGCAGTGCGAGTACGGTCACCGCAGCGCGCTCGTCGGCTGCCGCACCGCGTGTGGTGGTTTGCCTGGTGAGTTGTGTGTTTGCTGGGGTTGGTCGGTCCGGTCGTGCCGGGTGTCGTGGCTTCGTGCCAGGTTCTGCATCCGCTGGTGGTTGAGCTGGTCGGTCCCATCGCACCGGGTGTCGTGGCTCTGACTGGTTCTGCATCCGCTGGCTGCGAGCCAGTCGGACCCCTCCTGGTCTGGCCCGGGTTTCCCTGGATCGCCCGCCGGTCCGCATGGACCGTGAAGTCCTCCAGTCGCACGTTGACGAGTGGGATTTTCGCTCGGCCACGAGGTGTCGTCTCGTGCCATCGCGAATGGCGGCGACGGCGCGGTGCGCCCACTTGATATCCCCCGGACGGCGGCGTGTACGCACCATTGGTCATCTCACGCCGCTACTAGCGGAACACTTGTGCCCCAACGAAAGTCCCACTCGCACGACCCGTTTTGCGTGAGTGGGACTTTCGTGCGCGCTCGTATTTGGCGTTCCCGCTCCGACTGGCCAAGCTGGAATCATGAACTGGGGAGCGGTGGCGGCGATGGGTGCGGCGGGGACGTGCGTCGGCGCGGGAACGGCAAAATTGCTGAACTGGGCCGGCGCGGCAGTGCCTGTGCCGGCCGTGGTGGTCGGCACGGGAGTGGCGTGGGCGGGAGTCACGGCGGTGGCTCCGGGGAACCTGACACCAATCGCGCTGGCGGCGCTCGCCGTGCCGTTGGTGGCGGCGGACCTGCGCCACCGGCGGCTGCCGGACGTCCTCACGCTGCCGGCGTACCCGCTCGTCGTCGCGGTGGCGCCGGACCCCGCCAGGGCGCTCGGCGCGGCCGCGGTCTTCGGGGGCTTGCACCTGCTGGTCCACGTCGCCGCGCCGCGAGCGATGGGCGCGGGCGACGTCAAGCTGGCCGGCGCGCTGGGGGCCGCGCTCGGCTCGGTGAGTTGGCTCGCCCTGCCGGCCGCCGCCGTGCTGGCCGCGGTGGTGACCGCCGGGCTGGCGGCAACCCGCCTGTGGCGAGATGGCGTCCCGCACGGACCGGGCCTCCTCGCGGCGACGACGGCGCTGACCCTGCTCCGCGTGCCGCCCTGAGATCGCCGGGGCGGGAGGTGGTCGAGGTGGGCACGCTGACTGCGCATCGGATGTGGCCCAGCTGCTGTCGGGGCCACGGCGGATCCTGGAGCGGCCTGGGAGCGGGCTGCTTTGCCCGGCCACCTGCGCTCACCCGCGCATCCGCTGCCGTGGCCGCCCCGCCCACCGGTGCACCTGCTGCCGGTGGCCCCCGGCGAGCAGTGGCGCACTCACTGCGGCGGCCACCCGTGGTCGCCGGCGCGCCCAGGGCCGGTGGCCGCCCCGCGCCTACCGGCGCGCCCAATGCGGGCGGCTGGCCCGCGCCTACCGGCGCGCCCAATGCGGGCGGCTGGCCCGCGCCTACCGGCGCGTGCCCAGCGCGGGCGGCTGCCACGCGCGCAGCGGTGCGGGCAGCTGCCGTGCCACCCGGCGGCGCCCGGCCCGCGAGGGCGGCGTGACCTCGCGGGCGTACCCCGGGGTAGTCGCCAAGCGAAGCACCAGCGAGGTGAGCACGGCTTCCGCACCCCGGCCCACACCCGCTGGAGCGGCGCGCCGCGCCCACTGCCGAGCGCGGCACCAGCGGGCCGAGCACGGCTTCCGCACCCCGGCCCACACCCGCTGGAGTGGCGCGTCACGCCCACCCGCCGAGCCCGGCACCACCCGGCTGAGCACGGCATCCGCGGCCCAGCGCACACCCGCCGGAGCCGCGTGCAGCGGGCGGCACCCGTCATGACAGGATCGTCGGGTGGTACTGCGCTGGATAACCGCTGGTGAATCGCACGGCCCGGCCCTCGCGGCCGTGCTCGAAGGGATGGTGGCCGGGGTCGAGGTCACCACCGCCGAGGTGAGCGAGCAGCTCGCCCGCCGGCGGCTCGGCTTCGGCCGCAGCCCCCGCATGGGCTTCGAGACCGACCACATCGAGTTCCTCGGCGGGGTCCGGCACGGCGTCACCCAGGGCGGCCCGGTCGCGGTGCACATCGAGAACGCCGAGTGGCCCAAGTGGGAGAAGGTGATGGCCGCCGACCCGGTCGACCCGGCCGAACTCGAGGGCCTGGCCCGCAACGAGCCGCTCACCCGCCCCCGCCCCGGCCACGCCGACCTGCCCGGCATGCAGAAGTACGGCTTCGACGAGGCCCGCCCGGTCCTGGAACGCGCCAGCGCCCGCGAGACCGCCTCCCGCACGGCCCTGGGCACCGTCGCGCGGAACTTCCTCCGGCAGCTCCTCGGCGCGGAGATCGTCAGCCACGTCGTGTCCATCGGCGGGGCGGTCGCGCCGGACGGGCCGCTGCCCGGGCCGGCGGACCTCGCGGCCGTCGACGAGAGCCCGGTCCGCGCGTTCGGCCAGGAGGCCACCGACGCGATGATCGCCGAGGTCGACGCCGTCCGCCAGGCCGGCGACACGGTCGGCGGCGTCATCGAGGTCATCGCCTACGGGCTGCCGCCGGGGCTCGGCTCCCACGTGCACTGGGACCGCCGCCTCGACGCGCGCCTCGCCGGCGCGCTCATGGGCGTCCAGGCGATGAAGGGCGTCGAGGTCGGTGACGGCTTCACCACCGCCCGCCGGTGGGGCAGCCAGGCCCACGACGAGATCGACCGCGGCACCGGCCCGGTCGGCGTCACCCGGCGCAGCAACCGCGCCGGCGGCCTCGAGGGCGGCATCACCAACGGCGAGCCCGTCCGGGTGCGCGTGGCGATGAAGCCGATCTCCACCGTGCCGCGCGCTCTGTCCACTGTGGACGTCAAGACGGGTGAGCCCGCCGTGGCGATCCACCAGCGGTCCGACGTGTGCGCGGTCCCGCGCGCCGGGGTCGTCCTCGAGTCCGTCGTCGCGCTCGTGCTCGCCGACGCGGCGCTGGAGAAGTTCGGGGGCGACTCGCTGGCCGAGACCAAGCGCAACGCCGAGTCCTACCTCGCGGCACTGGAGGAACGGTGGGCCAACATCCCTGCATCGTGATCGCGGGCCCGCCCGGGTCCGGCAAGAGCACGGTCGGACCGCTGCTCGCCGAGCACCTCGGCGTGCCGTTCCGCGACAGCGACGACGACATCGTCGCCCGCGCCGGGCGGCCCATCGCGGAGATCTTCGCCGACGACGGCGAACCCGCCTTCCGCGCGCTCGAAGAAGAGGTCATCGCCGAGGCGCTCGCCGAACACGACGGCGTCCTCTCCGTCGGCGGCGGCGCGGTCCTCGCCGAGGGCACCCAGAAGCGCCTGCGCGACCACACGGTCGTCTTCCTCAACGTCGGCTTCGCCGCGGGCGTGCGGCGCGTCGGCCTGTCCACCGCCCGCCCGCTGCTCGCCGGCGTGAACCCCCGCGCCACCTACCGCTCCCTGCTCGAAGCGCGGCTGCCGGTCTACCGCGCCGTCGCCACCATCGAGGTGGACACCGACGACCGCGCCCCCGCCGACGTCGTCGCCGCCATCGCCCGCGAACTAGCCCTGGAGGGAACGCAGTGACCGATCCGGTCCGGATCGAGGTCCGCACGGCCCGCCCCTACCCGGTCGTCGTCGGCCGGGGCCTGCTCGGCGAGCTCACCGAGGCGGTCAAGGACGCCTCCAGCGTCGCGATCGTCCACCAGCCCACGCTCGCCGCCACCGCCGAGGCGGTCCGCGACGAACTCCACGCCGCCGGGCTCGACGCCCACCGCGTCGAGATCCCCGACGCCGAGGACGGCAAAGCGCTGTCGGTCGCCGGGTTCGTGTGGGAGGTGCTCGGCCGCATCGGCCTCGACCGCCGCGGCGTCGTCGTGGGCCTCGGCGGGGGAGCGGTCACCGACCTCGCCGGGTTCGTCGCCGGCACCTGGATGCGCGGCGTGCGCCTGGTCAACGTGCCCAGCACCCTGCTCGGCATGGTCGACGCCGCGGTCGGCGGCAAGACCGGCATCAACACCGACGCGGGCAAGAACCTCGTCGGCGTCTTCCACGAGCCCAGCGCCGTCCTCGTCGACCTCGCGACGCTGGAAACCCTGCCGCGCAACGAACTCGTCGCCGGCATGGCCGAGGTCGTCAAGGCCGGGTTCATCGCCGACCCGCGCATCCTCGACCTCATCGAGGCCGACCCGGCGGCCGCCACCGACCCGGCCGGCGAGGTCCTCGGCGAGCTGGTGCGCCGCTCGATCCGGGTCAAGGCCGACGTCGTCGCCGCCGACCTGCGCGAATCCGACCTCCGGGAGATCCTCAACTACGGGCACACCCTCGGCCACGCGATCGAGCGGCGCGAACGCTACCGCTGGCGCCACGGCGCGGCGGTCAGCGTCGGCCTGGTGTTCGCCGCCGAACTGGCCCGCCTCGCCGGCCGCCTCGACGACGCCACCGCCGAACGGCACGCGAGCATCCTGGAGACGCTCGGCCTGCCCACCAAGTACGACCCGGACGCCCTGCCGCAGCTGCTGGAGTCCATGCGCAAGGACAAGAAGACCCGCTCCGGCGTGCTGCGGTTCGTCGTCCTCGACGGGCTCGCCAAACCGGGCCGCCTCGAGGGCCCGGACCCGGCGCTGCTGGCCGCGGCGTACTCGGCGGTCGCCGGACCGCGCCAGACCGACAGCGGGAGCGTGCTGCTGTGAAGGTGTTCGTCCTCAACGGCCCCAACCTCGGCCGCCTCGGGAAGCGGGAGCCCGCCGTCTACGGCTCCACCACGCACGCCGACCTCGCCGACCTGTGCGTCAAGACCGGCGGCGAGCTGGGCATCGACGTCGAAGTGCGGCAGACCGACCACGAGGGCGAGATGGTCGGCTGGCTCCACGAGGCCGCCGACGCCGGGCTTCCCGTGGTGCTCAACGCGGGTGCTTGGACGCACTACTCGATCGCCGTGCGCGACGCCGCCGCCCAGCTCACCGCACCCCTGATCGAGCTGCACATCACCAACGTGCACAAGCGCGAGCAGTTCCGGCACCACAGCGTGCTCTCCGACATCGCCACGGCCGTGATCGCCGGGCTCGGCGTCGACGGGTACCCGCTGGCCCTGCGCTGGCTCGCCGCCAACGCCGGATGACGGTCCCGCACCTCGAAACCCCTCGTCTGCGCCTGCGCGGCCTCGACGCCGCCGACACCGAAGCGCTCGTCAGGGTCTTCGCCGACCCGGAGATGAGCCGCTTCCTCCGCGCCGACCTCAGCGACCCGGCCCAGTGCCGCGCCTCGCTCGCCCGGCGCGTCGCCTACACCGGGCCCGACGGCACCGGCCACTGGGTGATCGAGCGCGACGGCGCGGTCATCGGCCTCGCCCACCTGCGGCCCTCCGCCGAGCTGTCCGGCGACCTGGTGGAGATCGGGTACTTCCTGGACCGCGCCCACGGCGGGCAGGGCCTGGCGACCGAGGCCGCGTCCGCGCTGATGCACCACGGCTTCGCCGCGCTCGGCCTGCCCGCGGTGTGGGCGTTGATCCACGAGTCCAACGTGGCCAGCCAGAACCTGGTGCGGCGCCTGGGTTTCACCGACGTCGGCTGCGGCGAGCACTACGGCGGCCCGCACCGCGTGTGCGTCGCGCTGCCCGGCGTGACCGGCCGATGGCACCACGTCGAGCTGCGGGTCCCGGACCTGGCGCGCGCCCGGACGAGCGTCGGCTGGCTGCTGGCCGAACTCGGCTGGCGCGAGCACCAGCGGTGGCACGACGGCGTGAGCTGGAAACTCGGCGCCGGGTACCTGGTGCTCGAGCAGTCCCCGGCCCTGAGCGCGCCCGCGCACGACCGCCGCGCGCCCGGGCTCAACCACCTCGCGCTGTACGCCGGTTCACCGGATCGGGTGGACGCGCTGGCCGCCGCCGCCACGGAACGCGGCTGGCGGCCGCTGTTCGCCGACTGCTACCGGCGCGCCGGCGGTCCCGATCATTACGCCGCG
This sequence comes from Amycolatopsis thermophila, assembly GCF_030814215.1. NCBI lineage: Bacteria > Bacillati > Actinomycetota > Actinomycetes > Pseudonocardiales > Pseudonocardiaceae > Amycolatopsis > Amycolatopsis thermophila. The sequence continues at coordinate 4,843,322 of NZ_JAUSUT010000001.1, forward strand.
TATCTGGAGAACGCCGACGGCCTCGCACTCGAGCTCGTCGCCGACTCGCCGCGGATCACTCGACCGGGTTAATCACTCTCTACACTGAGCTGGCCGGTGCGGAGGGAAGGACGACGGTGGGATTGCGCAAGGTGCTCGGCGGGATGCTGGCCGCGGTGCTGGCCGTCACCGCCCTGGCCGGGTGCACCGGCAACGTCCCGCCGCAGGCCGAGGGCGTCGGGCGCGGCGGGATCGGCGCGCGACCGGACACCACCACGCCCGTTCCCGACGCCGTCCGGCTGAAGACCGACTCGCCGCGGGAGAGCCCCGGCATGGTCGCCGCGGGCGGCCCCGGCGCGCCCTACAACTACGGCCCGACGCTGATGTCCGACGGCGGCACCACCCGCATGTGGTGGTGCAGCCAGTACCCGGGCGCGTTGCCGCCGGGCGACGACGTCCTCTACGCCGAGTCGGGGTCGCTCGACGGTCCCTTCACCGGTCCCGGCGGCTCGGTGCCGCCCGCCGTCCTGTCCGGCAACCCCGGCCAGTTCGACGGCGTGCACGCCTGCGACCCGTCGGTGATCCGCGTCGACGGCACCTACTACCTGTACTACACGGGCGCGGCGGGCGACCACGCGCTCGGCAACTCGATCGGCCTCGCGACCAGCACCGACGGCATCACCTGGCAGCGCGCGGGCGGCGGCCGGCCCATCGTCGACCCGGCGCACGACACGCACCGCGACAACCTCTACGGCGTCGGCCAGCCGTCCGCGGTGTACCTGGACGGCTGGTTCTACCTGATGTTCACCGACACCACCGGCCTGGCCGCCGGCTGGAACGGCGCGGGCCAGTTCGTGCTGCGCTCCACGGACCCCGCGTTCGGGAGCAACGTGGAAGCGCTGTCCGAGGCCGGGTTCACCCCGGTCGCCGGCACCGCCGTGCCGCGCACGAAGTCGCTGGCCGACGCCTTCAGCGCGGACCTGATGTGGATCGACGCGCTGAACGCGTGGGCGATCGCGCACGAGACGGCCGACGGCACCACGATAACGTTCTGGGACCGCGACTTCGCCCGCACCCCGTACCAGCCGCTGCTGATCCCCGGCCCCTGGCGGGAGGGGCCCGGCCTGGTCCGGCGGCCGGACGGGCACGCCCCGGTGTCCGCCACCGACCCGTGCGGCCGGGTGCCGCTCGACGTCGTGCGGGCGACCGTCACCGGCGAGGCCAACGCGCCCACCGACCTGCGGCGGTTCGGGCTGGACATCACCGGGCTCACCGCGTGCGGTGATCCGCAGCGGGCGCTGACCCTGCTCGACGGGTTCGCGATGCCCTCGCCGGTGCGCACCATGGACCTCGTCGTGTCCGGCCAGGTGGTGCGCGTCGACCGCCGCTCGGTGGCGCAGGAGCTGGCGGACCACGTGCTGGACTCCCGGCCGGACGTGCTCGACCGGTTCCCGGTCGTGGCGCGGCTGGAGTCGGGAACGCGGGCGCTGAAGTCGGGCGAGCTGGGCGTGGGCTTCCTGCTGGACGACGGCCGGCTCTACCCGGTGCGGCGCCCGGACGCGGTGGCGGTCAACGGCTCGGCGACCGAGGACGTCACCGCGGCGCAGTGGCGCAGCTACCCGGCCGGCCCGGCGCTCGGGTGACCCGGCCGCGGCGGCGTTTCGCCAGGCCCGGCGGTCGGCCCGGTCAGTCCTTCGCGGCCGGGCTGGGGCGCGGTGCGGGCCGGGGGCGCGGACGACGAGCCGGGCGCTCCGGCGGACCGTCGCCTGCGGGGCGCTTGAGCCGCCCGCCCACGAACAGGCCCAAGCCGGCGGGGACGAGCACCAGCAGCGCCGTGAAGGCCGCACCACCGGTGATCGCCGGCCACAGCTCCTCGGTGCCGGTGCGGTCCACGAAGATCCCGCGCCCGATCACGTACAGCACCCCGGACACCGGCCCGGCGACCAGCGACGCGATGAACCACGTGCGCCCGGCGTCGGCGCGGCGCAGCCACGCGTCGAGCGCGCTCCACAGCGCCGCCGCGCCCACCAGCAGCGCGATCACGGCGATCCGGGTGGTGGTCAGGCCCGTCGGGTCGTAGACCGTCGCCTTCGCCAGCGCGATCTCGGCGATCGCGTGCAGCACCGCCATGCCCAGACCTCGAACCAGCCAGGACCGCATACCCATCCACCCATCGTCGCACCGCACTAAGCTGCCACTGTGCCCGACCTCCACGCCTCGCGGCGAGATGCCTTGCGCACCGTGCTCAACGAGTCCGGCGTCGACGCGTTGCTCGTCACGGACCTGCTCAACGTCCGCTACCTGACCGGCTTCACCGGTTCCAACGCCGTGCTCCTGGTCCACCGGGAGGGCGAGGCCCGCACGGTGTTCTGCACCGACGGCCGTTACACCACACAGGCCGCCGCCGAGGTGCCGGACCTCGAACGGGTCATCGAGCGCGAGTCCGCCGCGGCCCTGCTGGCCCGCGCGGCGGAGGAGGCCGCGGCCCACCGCCGCACCGGCTTCGAGAGCCAGCACGTCAGCGTCGAGGCGTACGACGGGTTCACCCGGATCGCCGAGGGCATCGAGCTGACCCGGGCCCCCGGCCTGGTCGAGCGGCTCCGGCTGGTCAAGGACGAGACCGAGATCGAGGCGCTGCGCATGGCGTGCGCGGCCGCCGACCGCGCGCTCGCCGGGCTGCTGGAGCACGGCGGCATCCGCCCCGGCCGCACCGAGCGCGAGGTCGCCCGCGACCTGGAGGACCGGATGCTCGACCACGGCTCGTCGGGGCCGTCGTTCGACTCGATCGTGGCCGCCGGGCCCCACTCGGCCATCCCGCACCACCGGCCCACCGACCGGGTGCTGCGCACCGGCGACTTCGTCAAGCTGGACTTCGGCGCGACGATCGACGGCTACCACTCGGACATGACCCGGACCGTCGTCCTCGGCCGCCCCGCGGCCTGGCAGGAGGACCTCTACGAGCTGGTCCGCCGCGCGCAGGAGACCGGCCTGGAAGCGTCACTGGCCGGCCAGGAGGTCGCCGACGTCGACCTGGCCGCGCGGCGCGTCATCGAGCACGGCGGGCACGGCGAGGAGTTCTCGCACGGGCTCGGTCACGGCGTCGGGCTCGAGGTGCACGAGGCACCGAGGCTCGCCGAGAACGGCGCCGGTACACTGGCCGTCGGCATGACGGTCACCGTGGAACCAGGCGTCTACCTCGCCGGACGCGGTGGCGTGCGCATCGAGGACACGCTGGTCGTGCGGGACGCCGATCCCGAACTCCTCACCCTGAGCAGCAAGGAACTCGTGGTCGTGTAGCGCGGCCCGATCGGAAACAGGAGAACTGGACAACCCGTGGCCACCACCAACGACCTGAAGAACGGCCTGGTGCTGAACCTGGACGGACAGCTGTGGTCCGTCGTGAACTTCCAGCACGTCAAGCCGGGCAAGGGTGGCGCCTTCGTGCGCACCACGCTCAAGCACGTGCTGTCCGGCAAGGTGGTGGACAAGACCTTCAACGCGGGCACCAAGGTCGACACCGCGACGGTCGACCGCCGCAACATGACCTACCTGTACAACGACGGGTCGGACTTCGTGTTCATGGACGGCGAGACCTACGACCAGATCACGGTGCCGCGCGAGACCGTCGGCGACGGCGCGAACTACCTGCTGGAGAACACCGAGGTCCAGGTCGCGATGCACGAGGGCGTGGCGCTCTACGTCGAGCTGCCCACCTCGGTCGAGCTGGTCATCCAGCACACCGACCCGGGCCTGCAGGGCGACCGCTCCACCGGCGGCACCAAGCCGGCCACGCTGGAGACCGGCGCCGAGATCCAGGTGCCGCTGTTCCTGAGCACCGGCGAGAAGGTCAAGGTCGACACCCGCGACGGCCGTTACCTGGGCAGGGCCTAGGTTGTCCGACTCCGCATCGGCACCCCGGCGCGGCGGCCACGGCCGCCGCGCTCTGCGCAGGCGCGCCGTCGAGATCCTGTACGAGGCCGCGCAGCGTTCGCTCGATCCGGTGACGCTGCTCGCGGACCGGGTGGGTTCCACCGACGCCGACCCGGTCGGCGACTACACGATCTCGCTCGTCGAGGGCGTCACCGCGCACCGCGAGCGCATCGACGAGCTGCTGGCCGAGCACGCGCACGGCTGGAGCCTGGACCGCATGCCGCCGGTCGACCTGGCGGTGCTGCGAGTGGGCGTCTACGAGCTGCTGTGGGCCGCCGACGTGCCGGACCCGGTCGCGATCGACGAGGCGGTCGGCCTGGCCAGGGAGCTGTCCACCGACGACTCGCCACGGTTCGTCAACGGCGTGCTGGGCCGGATCGGCACGATCGCCGACCGCATCCGGGCCGTGCTGTAGGAACTCGGCAGAAGAGCCCGGCGCGCGGAGATCGCGCCGGGCTTTTCGCTGGTCAGGGGCCTTCTCAGTCCTCCTTGGCGGGTCGCGCCTCGGGCGGCAGGACGCCCCAGTCGATGAGCTGCTCGGTCAGCTCGCCGGGGGTCATGTCGTAGATGATGGCCAGCGACCGCAGGTCCTCGGTGCGGATGGACAGCACCTTGCCGTTGTAGTCGCCGCGCTGGCTCTGGATGGTGGCGGCGTAGCGGGCGAGCGGTCCGACCTTCTCGGCCGGCAGCTGCTGGAGCCGCTCCAGGTTGATGACGATCTTGGTGGCGGGTTCGGCCCCGGACGGCACCCGGCCCTCGGGCAGCAGCTCGACCACCGGTACGCCGTAGAAGTCGGCCAGCTCGGCCAGCTTCTGGACCGTCACGGCGCGGTCGCCACGCTCGTAGGAACCGACCACGACGGCCTTCCAACGTCCGCCGGACTTCTGCTCGACCCCGTGCAGGGACAGACCCTGCTGCTGGCGGATCCCGCGGAGCTTCGCCCCGAGCGCCTTGGCGTAATCGCCCATCTGGTGGTTCTCCGTTTCCTCGCCCAGTCGGTCTCATGGGCCGCCGGGGGACTGCCGAGTTGAACACTCAGAGTAATGGTTACGCATTGTCGTCACCAGGTCAAGAACGGGATGCACCTGCCACCACCCGGATGGCTGAACGACACCGCCTGTTAGCATCGGGTGGATTTCCTCGGCAAGCAGGAGATCGACGTCCTTTAAGGACCCGTCCGGTGAGGCGGGGAAGGAGTCTGCTGTGGCGTCACGCCCTCGTGACGCGGCAGCACCAGGTGGCGAGCGCGAGTTGCTCTCCGCCGGTGATGTCGCGCGCACCATCGCCCGGATGGCCCATCAGGTCATCGAGAAGACCGCCCTCGGCGGCGGCCCGGGCGCACCTCCCGTTCTCCTGGGCATCCCGACCCGGGGCACCTCGCTGGCCACCCGTCTGGCCGAGCGGATCGCCGAGTTCGCCGGCGTCGAGCCCCCCACGGGAGCCCTGGACATCACCCTGTACCGCGACGACCTGCGGCGACGCCCGACGCGGCCGCTCGCGGACACCACCCTGCCGGAAGCCGGCATCGACGACCGCGTGGTGATCCTGGTCGACGACGTGCTGTTCTCCGGCCGGACCGTGCGCGCGGCGCTGGACGCCCTGCGCGACCACGGCCGGCCCCGCGCCGTGCAGCTGGCCGTCCTGGTCGACCGCGGGCACCGCGAGTTCCCGATCCGCGCCGACTACGTGGGCAAGAACATCCCGACCGCACGCGCCGAAGACGTCGCCGTCCTGCTGTCCGAAGTGGATGGGCGCGACGCGGTGCTGCTGCGCGAGGGGGAAGCGAAGGCATGAAGCACCTGCTGGCCACCGACGGCCTCGACCCCGACCTGGCGACCGCGGTGCTGGACACCGCCGACGGACTCAAGCGGACCCTGCTCGGCCGCGAGGTCCGCAAGCTGCCGACGCTGCGCGGCCGCACGGTCATCACGATGTTCTACGAGAACTCCACCCGCACCCGGGTCTCGTTCGAGATCGCCGGGAAGTGGATGAGCGCCGACGTGGTGAACGTCTCGGCGGGCGGCTCGTCCGTCGGCAAGGGTGAGTCGCTGCGGGACACCGCGCTGACCCTGTCCGCCGCGGGCGCCGACTGCGTCATCGTCCGGCACCCGGCCTCGGGCGCCGCCCAGCGCCTGGCCGGCTGGCTGGAGGGCACCGGCACCTCGGTCGTCAACGCCGGTGACGGCATGCACGAGCACCCCACGCAGGCGCTGCTCGACGCGGCCACCCTGCGGGAACGGCTCGGCGGCATCAAGGACCGCCGCATCGGCATCGTCGGCGACGTCCTGCACAGCCGGGTCGCGCGCTCCAACATCCACCTGCTGTCCGCGCTGGGCGCCGAGGTCGTGCTCGTCGCCCCGCCGACGTTGCTGCCCGCCGGGGTCGGCGCGCTGCCGGTGACCGTGTCACACGACCTGGACGCGGAGCTGCCCGCCCTGGACGCGGTGATGATGCTGCGGGTCCAGGCCGAACGCATGCACGGCGGGTTCTTCCCGTCGGCGCGCGAATACTCGATCGCCTACGGCCTCAACGAGGCGCGGCTGCGGCTGCTGCCCGAGCACGCGGTGGTGCTGCACCCGGGCCCGATGCTGCGCGGCATGGAAATCGCCTCCGCCGTCGCGGACGCGCCGTCCGCGGCGATCACCGAACAGGTCCGCAACGGGGTGCACGTGCGGATGGCCGTTCTCTACCACCTGCTCGCCGGAGAGGAAGACGCGAAGTGACCCAGGTTCTGATCAAGGGCGCCCGGCTCTACGGCGAAGGCGACCCGGTGGACGTCCTGGTCACCGGCGGCACCATCGCCGAAATCGGCGAACTCCAGGCACCCGGGGGCGCCGAGGTGATCGAGGCCGGCGGCCAGGTGCTGCTGCCCGGCTTCGTCGACCTGCACACCCACCTGCGGGAACCCGGACGCGAGGACACGGAGACCATCGAGACCGGCTCGGCCGCGGCGGCACTGGGCGGCTACACCGCGGTCTTCGCGATGGCCAACACCGAGCCGGTCGCCGACAACGCGGTGATCGTCGAGCACGTGTGGCGCCGCGGCCGCGAGGTCGGCCTGGTCGACGTGCACCCGGTCGGGGCCGTGACCGTCGGGCTGACGGGGGAGCGGCTCGCCGAGCTGGGCACGATGGCGAAGTCGGCCGCCGGCGTGCGGATGTTCTCCGACGACGGCCACTGCGTGCACGACCCGCTGATCATGCGCCGGGCGCTGGAGTACTCGACGGCCCTGGACGTGGTGATCGCTCAGCACGCCGAGGAGCCGCGGCTGACCGTCGGCGCCCAGGCCCACGAGGGCGAGCAGGCCGCGCGCCTGGGCTACGCGGGCTGGCCCGCCTCGGCCGAGGAGTCGATCGTCGCGCGGGACTGCCTGCTCGCCGAGCACGCCGGCGCCCGCATGCACGTGTGCCACGTGTCCACCTCCGGCACCGCCGACGTGCTGCGCTGGGCGAAGGACCGGGGGACCCGGGTGTCCGCCGAGGTCACCCCGCACCACCTGCTGCTCACCGACGAGCGCCTGGCCACCTACGACCCGGTGAACAAGGTCAACCCGCCGCTGCGGACCAACCGCGACGTCGACGCGCTGCGCGCGGCACTGGCCGAGGGTGTCATCGACTGCGTCGCCACCGACCACGCCCCGCACGCGCCGCAGGACAAGGACTGCGAGTGGTCCGCGGCCCGGCCCGGCATGCTCGGCCTGCAGACCGCGCTGTCCGTGGTCGCCGCCACCATGGTCGAGACCGGCCTGCTGGACTGGCGCGGCGTGGCGAAGGTCATGAGCGAGCGCCCCGCGGAGATCGCCGGCCTGCCTGACCAGGGACGACCGCTCGCCGTGGGCGAACCCGCCAACCTCGCGCTGGTCGACCCGGGCGCACAATGGACCGTGCGGGGGGCGGAGCTGGCCAGCCTCGCCGCCAACACCCCGTACGAGGGAATGCGGTTGCCGGCCGTGGTGACCGCGACGATGCTGCGCGGGCGCGTGACGGCCCGCGAAGGGAAGATCTGCTGATGGACCGGTTGCTGCTCACCCTGCTGGTGTTCGCGTTCTTCCTGCTCGCGCTGTGGGCCATGCGACGAAGCTGGCGGCGCCGCGCCCGGTCGCAGAGCGCCCAGCTGCCGCCGTTCCCGCAGACCCCGGACGACCCGGGGGAGGAGCTGCTGCCGGAGGCCAAGGGCCTCTACGTGAGCACCACCACCGCCGGCAACTGGCAGGACCGCATCGTCACCCGCGGGGTCGGGATGCGCGGGCGCGCGGTGCTGCGCCGGTACGCGGGCGGCGTGGAGATCGACCGCGCCGGCGCGCCCGGGTTCTTCATCCCCCGGGACTCCATTGTGGAGGTCAAGCGCGCGAGCGCCATCGCCGGGAAGGTGATGGGCACCGACAGCCTGATCGTCATCACCTGGCGCCTGGGCGAGCGGGAGCTGGACACCGGCTTCCGCGGCGACGACCTCGACGTCTATCCACAGTGGATCGAAAGTTTGTCCGAACGAGAGATCAAGGGAGGGGCCCAGTGACCGTGGGCACCAGGACACCGGCCGCATTGGTGCTGGAGGACGGGCGGGTGTTCCGCGGATCGGCCTACGGCGCCCAGGGCCGCACACTGGGCGAGGCCGTGTTCTGCACCGGCATGACCGGCTACCAGGAGACGCTGACCGATCCGTCCTACCACCGCCAGATCGTGGTGCAGACCGCGCCGCAGATCGGCAACACCGGCTGGAACGACGAGGACGACGAGTCCGCCCGCATCTGGGTGTCCGGCTACGTCGTGCGCGACCCGGCCCGCACCCCGTCGAACTGGCGGTCGCGCCGCACGCTGGACGACGAGCTGGCCCGCCAGGGCGTCGTCGGCATCAGCGGCGTCGACACCCGGACCCTGACCCGCCACCTGCGTGAGCAGGGCGCCATGCGCGCCGGGGTGTTCTCCGGCGACGCGCTGGACACCGAGGAGGCGATGGTCGCGCAGGTGCTCGCGAGCCCGCCGATGAAGGGCTCCGACCTGGCCGGTGAGGTCACCACGAAGGAGCCCTACGTCGTCGCGGCGGAGGGCGAGCGCCGCTTCCGCGTCGCCGCGCTGGACCTGGGCATCAAGTCCAACACCCCGCGCCAGATGAGCCGCCGCGGCATCGAGCTGCACGTGCTGCCCTCGACCAGCTCGCTGGAGGAGGTGCTGGCCGTCGAGCCGGACGGGGTGTTCCTGTCCAACGGCCCGGGCGACCCGGCCACCCAGGACCACGCGGTCGCGCTGACCGAAGAGGTCCTGCGCCGCGAGATCCCGCTGTTCGGCATCTGCTTCGGCAACCAGATCCTCGGCCGCGCGCTGGGGCTGGGCACCTACAAGATGCGCTACGGCCACCGGGGCATCAACATCCCGGTGATCGACGTGGAGACCGGGCGGGTGGCGATCACCGCGCAGAACCACGGCTTCGCCCTGGAGGGCGAGCCCGGGCAGCGGTTCGACTCGCCCTTCGGCGCCGCGCAGGTCAGCCACTACTGCCCGAACGACGACACGGTCGAGGGCGTGCGCTGCGCGGACGTGCCGGCCTTCTCGGTGCAGTACCACCCGGAGGCGGCCGCCGGCCCGCACGACGCCGCGCCGCTGTTCGACGAGTTCGTGACCCTGATGGAGAAGAAGAGCCGCTGATGCCGAAACGTACAGACATCGAGCACGTGCTCGTCATCGGATCCGGCCCGATCGTGATCGGCCAGGCCGCCGAGTTCGACTACTCGGGCACGCAGGCCTGCCGGGTGCTGCGCGAGGAGGGCCTGCGGGTCTCGCTCGTGAACTCCAACCCGGCCACGATCATGACCGACCCCGAGTTCGCCGACTCGACCTACATCGAGCCGGTGACCCCGGACTTCGTGGAGAAGGTCATCGCGGCCGAGCGCCCGGACGCCCTGCTCGCCACCCTGGGCGGGCAGACCGCGCTGAACACCGCCGTCGCCCTGCACGAGCGCGGCGTGCTGGAGAAGTACGGCGTCGAGCTGATCGGCGCCGACATCGACGCCATCCAGCGCGGCGAGGACCGGCAGAAGTTCAAGGACATCGTCCGCACCATCGGTGGCGACGTCCCCCGCAGCCGGGTCTGCCACTCCATGGAGGAGGTCCGCGAGACCGTCGCCGAGCTGGGCCTGCCGGTCGTCATCCGGCCCTCGTTCACGATGGGCGGTCTCGGCTCGGGTATGGCGCACACCGACGAGGAGCTGGAGCGGCTGGCCTCGATCGGGCTGGCCGAGTCGCCGGTCACCGAGGTGCTCATCGAGGAGAGCGTGCTCGGGTGGAAGGAGTACGAGCTCGAGCTGATGCGCGACCGCCACGACAACGTGGTGGTGATCTGCTCGATCGAGAACATCGACGCGATGGGCGTGCACACCGGTGACTCGGTCACCGTCGCCCCGGCGATGACCCTGACCGACCGCGAGTACCAGCACATGCGCGACGTGGGCATCGCGGTGCTGCGCGAGGTCGGCGTCGACACCGGTGGCTGCAACATCCAGTTCGCGATCAACCCGCGCGACGGCCGCATGGTCGTCATCGAGATGAACCCGCGCGTGTCCCGCTCCAGCGCGCTGGCGTCGAAGGCCACCGGCTTCCCGATCGCCAAGATCGCCGCGAAGCTCGCCATCGGCTACACGCTGGACGAGATCCGCAACGACATCACCGGCGAGACCCCGGCCTCGTTCGAGCCGGCCCTGGACTACGTCGTGGTCAAGGTGCCGCGGTTCGCGTTCGAGAAGTTCCCCGGCGCCGACCCGGCGCTGACCACCACGATGAAGAGCGTCGGCGAGGCGATGGCCCTGGGCCGCAGCTTCCCGGAGGCCCTGGGCAAGGCGCTGCGCTCGATCGACACCAAGGCGGCCGGGTTCTGGACCACGCCGGACCCCGAGGGCGCCACCCTGGAGAACACCCTCGAAGCGCTGCGCACGCCGCACGACGGCCGGCTCTACGCGGTCGAGCGGGCGCTGCGCCTGGGCGCCACCGTGCAGCAGGTGCACGAGGCCAGCGGCATCGACCCGTGGTTCATCGACCAGATCGCCCTGATCGGCGAGATCGGCGCCGAGGTGCGCGACGCCCCGGTGCTGGACGCGCCGCTTTTGCGCGAGGCCAAGCGCGTCGGCCTGTCCGACCAGCAGATCGCCGCGCTGCGGCCGGAGCTGGCCGGTGAGGACGGCGTGCGCGCGCTGCGCCACCGCCTCGGCGTGCGGCCGGTGTACAAGACGGTGGACACCTGCGCGGCCGAGTTCGCCGCCAAGACGCCGTACCACTACTCGGCCTACGAGTCCGACCCCGCGGCGGAATCCGAGGTCACCCCGCAGCCGGACAAGCCCAAGGTGCTCATCCTGGGCTCCGGGCCGAACCGCATCGGCCAGGGCATCGAGTTCGACTACTCGTGCGTGCACGCCGCGCTCGCGCTGCGCGAGGCCGGGTTCGAGGCCGTCATGGTCAACTGCAACCCGGAGACCGTGTCGACCGACTACGACACCTCCGACCGCCTCTACTTCGAGCCGCTGACCTTCGAGGACGTGCTCGAGGTCGTCTACGCCGAGCAGCGCTCGGGCACCGTGGCCGGCGTGATCGTCCAGCTCGGCGGCCAGACCCCGCTCAAGCTGGCGCAGCGCCTGGCCGACGCGGGCGTGCCGATCGTGGGCACCTCGCCCGAGGCGATCAACCTGGCCGAGGACCGCGGCGCGTTCGGCGATGTGCTGGCCGGCGCGGGCCTGCCCGCCCCGAAGTACGGCACCGCGACCTCGTTCGAGGGCGCCAAGCGGATCGCCGACGAGATCGGCTACCCGGTCCTGGTCCGGCCCTCCTACGTGCTGGGCGGCCGCGGCATGGAGATCGTCTACGACGAGGCCTCGCTGGCCGGCTACATCCAGCGCGCCACCGAGGTCACGCCGGAGCACCCGGTGCTGGTCGACCGGTTCCTCGACGACGCGATCGAGATCGACGTCGACGCCCTGTTCGACGGCGAGGAGCTGTACCTGGGCGGGGTCATGGAGCACATCGAGGAGGCCGGCATCCACTCCGGCGACTCCTCGTGCGCGCTGCCGCCGATCACGCTCGGCCGCCAGGACGTCGAGGCGGTGCGCGCCTCGACCGAGGCGATCGCCCGCGGCGTCGGCGTGCGCGGCCTGCTCAACGTGCAGTACGCGCTCAAGGACGACGTGCTCTACGTCCTGGAGGCCAACCCGCGCGCCAGCCGCACCGTGCCGTTCGTGTCCAAGGCGACCGGCGTGCAGCTGGCCAAGGCGGCGTCGCTGATCATGACCGGCTCCTCGGTCAAGGACCTGCGCACCCGCGGCATCCTGCCCGCCGAGGGCGACGGCGGGCACCTGCCGGTCGACGCGCCGGTCGCGGTCAAGGAGGCGGTCCTGCCCTTCCACCGCTTCCGCACCCCGGAGGGCAAGGGCGTGGACTCGCTGCTCGGGCCGGAGATGAAGTCCACCGGCGAGGTCATGGGCGTGGACACCTCCTTCGGTGAGGCGTTCGCGAAGTCCCAGGCCGGCGCCTACGGGTCGCTGCCCACCTCGGGCAAGGTGTTCGTCTCGGTCGCCAACCGCGACAAGCGGGCACTGGTGTTCCCGGTCAAGCGGCTGGCCGACCTCGGGTTCGAGATCCTCGCGACCTCCGGCACCGCCGAGGTGCTGCGCCGCAACGGCGTGCCCAGCACGGTCGTGCGCAAGTACTCCGAAGGGAGCACACCGGACGAGCCGAACGTGGTCGAGGTGATCACCTCGGGCGGGGTGGACATGGTGATCAACACCCCGTACGGCAACAGCGGCCCGCGCATCGACGGCTACGAGATCCGCACCGCGGCGGTGTCGCGGGACATCCCCTGCATCACCACCGTGCAGGGCGCCGCGGCGGCCGTGCACGGCATCGAGGCGCTCATCCGGGGCGACATCGGCGTCCGGTCGCTGCAGGACCTGCAGGCGGCGCTCAGGTCCAGGTCGTGAGGGGAGCGACGGCGTGACGGGCTTCGGTGCCCGGCTGGTGGAGGCGATCGCCGCGCGCGGGAACCTGTGCGCGGGGATCGACCCCCACCCCGGCCTGCTCGACGCGTGGGGGCTGGACCGTACTCCGGACGGCCTGGAGAAGTTCGCCCTGACGGCGGTTGACGTCCTGGCGCCGGAGGTTGCAGTCGTCAAGCCGCAGTCGGCGTTCTTCGAGGCGTTCGGGCCGCCCGGCGTGGCGGTCCTGGCCCGCGTGGTCGAGCACGCCCGCGACCGCGGCGCGCTGGTCCTGCTGGACGTCAAGCGGGGCGACATCGGGTCGACCATGGCCGCCTACACCGCGGCCTACCTGGGCGAGGCCGCCCCGATCCGGGCCGACGCGATCACCGTCTCGCCCTACCTCGGGTTCGGCTCGCTGGCGCCCGCCCAGGGCACCGGCGAGGGGCTGTTCGTGCTCGCCCGCACCTCCAACCCGGAGGCGACCGCGCTGCAGAACGCCTTGCTGGACAACGGGAAGACCGTCGCCCAGTCGATTGTGGACGAGGCGGCCCGGTGCAACGCCGGCGCCGGCACCCTCGGCGACGTCGGCGTGGTCGTGGGCGCTACCACCGGCGCGGGCGAGCTGGACCTGGCCGGGCTCAACGGCCCCGTCCTGGCGCCCGGTTTCGGGGCCCAGGGAGCCACCGTGGACGATCTTCGCCGCCTGTTCGGACCCGACCTGCCCGGGGTGCTGCCCGCGTCGTCCAGGGACGTTCTCAGGCACGGTCCGGACCCGCTCGCGCTGCGCGAGGCGGTGCGCCGCACCCAGGCGAGCCTGACCGGATAGCGCCAATATCAGGTCCCTGTCCTGGAACCGAGCGACCACCCCCCGCATTGTGGCCGGTGGCGCGGGGTGGGTACCGTCGCGTCACCCACCCAGAATTTTGAGTACTACGGAGGAAAACGTGGCACTTCCCCAGCTGACCGAGGAACAGCGCAAGGCGGCGCTGGAGAAGGCCGCTGCCGCTCGTCGTGCCCGTGCTGAGCTGAAGGAGCGCCTCAAGCGAGGTGGCACCACGCTCACCGACGTGCTGAAGCAGGCCGACGAGGACGAGGTCCTCGGCAAGATGAAGGTCTCCGCCCTGCTCGAAGCCCTTCCCGGCGTCGGCAAGGTGCGCGCTCAGCAGACCATGGAGCGCCTGGAGATCGCACCGAGCCGTCGACTGCGCGGCCTTGGTGACCGGCAGCGCAAGGCGCTGCTGGCCGAGTTCAGCGGCGAGTGAGCGACACCGGCAGCGACCGCGTCACCGGGGCCGGCGGGCATGCCGGCCCGGCGGCGCACCGTGAGCCGGCTCCGGACCAGGCACGACCGGGGTCCCGGAGCCGGCTCACGGTCGTCTCCGGCCCGTCCGGGGTCGGCAAGTCCAGCGTCGTCGGCGCCCTGCGCCGGCTGGACCCGGACATCTACTTCAGCGTCTCGGTGACCACCCGGGCGCCGCGTCCGGGCGAGGTCGACGGGGAGCACTACCACTTCATCGACCGGGCGATGTTCGACAAGATGGTCGCCGCGGGGGAGCTGCTCGAGCACGCCGAGTTCACCGGCAACTGCTACGGCACGCCGCGCGAGCCGGTCGAGCGGGCGCTGGCCGAGGGCAGGCCCGCGGTGCTGGAGATCGAGCTGCAGGGTGCGCGGCAGGTGCGCGCGGCCATGCCGGACGCCCGGCTGGTCATGCTCATGCCGCCGTCCTGGGAAGAGCTGGTCGGCCGTCTGACCGGTCGCGGCACCGAGGAGGAGGCCGCCGTGCGGGCCCGCCTCGCCGAGGCGGAGCGCGAACTGGCGGCCGCGGGTGAATTCGACGTGCGGTTGGTGAACGCCGACGTCGGGGAAGCCGCGCGGCAGTTGTTAGACTTGCTGCGGGGAGACCACCGACTTCACGAAGAGAACTCAGGAGCATAAGCGCGTGACCGCATCGCTCGGCATCTACGGCGAGGAACTCGAGGGCATCACCAACCCGCCGATCGACGACCTGCTCGCCAAGGTCAGCTCGAAGTACGCACTGGTGATCTACGCCGCGAAGCGCGCTCGTCAGATCAACGACTACTACGCCCAGCTCGGCGAGGGCCTGCTCGAGTACGTCGGCCCGCTCGTGGAGCCGGGCCCGCGCGAGAAGCCGCTGTCGATCGCGCTGCGCGAGATCCACGCCGGCCTGCTCGAGCACACCGAGGGTGAGTAAACCTCGCGTCGTGCTCGGTGTGGGCGGCGGTATCGCCGCCTACAAGGCCTGTGAGGTGCTGCGCGGGCTGACCGAGTCCGGTCACGACGTCCGCGTGGTGCCCACGGAGGCCGCGCTGAAGTTCGTCGGCGCGGCCACCTTCGAGGCGCTGTCCGGCCACCCGGTGCACACCGGCGTGTTCACCGAGGTGGACCAGGTGCAGCACGTCCGCATCGGCAAGGAAGCGGACCTCGTGCTGGTCGTCCCGGCGACGGCGGACCTGCTGGCCCGTGCGGCCCAGGGCCGCGCCGACGACCTGCTCACCGGCACACTGCTCACCGCGCGCTGCCCGGTCGTGTTCTTCCCGGCCATGCACACCGAGATGTGGGAGCACCCGGCCACCCGCGACAACGTGGCGCTGCTGCGCCACCGCGGAGCCGTGGTGACCGAACCCGCCGCGGGCCGGCTCACCGGCGCCGACACCGGCAAGGGGCGGCTGGCCGACCCGGCGGAGATCGTCGACCTGGCCCGGCTGCTGCTGGCCGCGCCCTCGGCGCTGCCGCGCGACCTCGAGGGCAAGCGCGTCGTCGTGTCCGCCGGTGGCACCCGCGAGGCGCTGGACCCCGTCCGCTACCTCGGCAACCGCTCGTCCGGCAAGCAGGGCTACGCGCTGGCCCGCGTGGCCGCGCAGCGCGGTGCGGAGGTCACGCTCGTGGCCGGCCACACCGTGGAGCTGCCCGAGCCCGCCGGTGCGGTGCTGCGCCGGGTGTCCAGCGCCGAGGAGATGCGCGACGCGGTGCGCGAGGCCGCGAAGGAGGCGGACATCGTCGTGATGGCCGCCGCGGTCGCTGATTTTCGTCCCGCGAGCCGGTCGGGTCACAAAATCAAGAAAACCGACGACGCGCCCGATCCGGTCATCACGCTTTCCCGAAATCCGGACATCCTCGCGGAACTGGTAACGAATCGATTGCCGGGACAGGTCATTGTCGGTTTCGCTGCGGAAACCGGCGACGAGCGCGGTAGCGTACTCGACCACGGCCGTGCCAAACTGCGGCGCAAGGGCTGTGACCTGCTGGTTTTGAACGCGGTCGGGGATGGCAGGGCGTTCGAGGTCGAGGAGAACGCGGGCTGGCTGCTGGCCGCCGACGGCACCGAGCGGCCTATCCCACTGGGCTCCAAAGCGCAACTGGCCGCCGCGGTCTGGGATGCCGTCGGGGAATTCATCAGGCACTGACCGGCCCGCCCTAGCCTGGCGGCCGGAGGGACAAAAGAGTTGATGGGATGTGAGCGTGGTGACCGCGTCTAATCGCAGGCTGTTCACTTCGGAGTCGGTGACCGAGGGGCACCCCGACAAGATCTGTGACGCCATCAGCGACTCGATCCTGGACGCCCTCCTGGCCAAGGACCCGCGCTCCCGCGTCGCGGTGGAGACGATGATCACCACCGGCCAGGTGCACGTCGCCGGTGAGGTGACCACCGAGGCCTACGCCGACATCCCGACGATCGTGCGCGAGCGGATCCTCGAGATCGGCTACGACTCCTCCGCCAAGGGCTTCGACGGCAACTCCTGCGGCGTGAACGTCGCCATCGGATCGCAGTCGCCGGACATCGCCCAGGGCGTGGACACCGCGTACGAGTCGCGCGTGGAGAACGCGATCGACGAGATCGACCGGCAGGGCGCCGGCGACCAGGGCCTGATGTTCGGCTACGCCTGCTCCGACACGCCCGAGCTGATGCCGCTGCCCATCGCGCTGGCCCACCGCCTGTCCCGCCGGCTGGCCCGCGTGCGCAAGGACGGCGTCCTGCCCTACCTGCGGCCGGACGGCAAGACCCAGGTCACCATCGAGTACGCCGGCGACCAGCCGGTGCGGCTGGACACCGTCGTGGTGTCCACCCAGCACGCCGACGGAATCGACCTGGACACGATGCTCGGCGTCGACGTGCGCGAGCAGGTCGTGATGCCCGAGGTGAACGAGCTCGACCTCGACCACACCGACGTGAAACTGCTGGTCAACCCGACCGGCCGGTTCGTCATCGGCGGCCCGATGGGCGACGCGGGCCTGACCGGCCGCAAGATCATCGTCGACACCTACGGCGGCATGGCCCGCCACGGCGGTGGCGCGTTCTCCGGCAAGGACCCGTCGAAGGTGGACCGCTCCGCCGCGTACGCGATGCGCTGGGTCGCCAAGAACGTCGTCGCCGCGGGCCTGGCCGGGCGGATCGAGGTGCAGGTCGCCTACGCGATCGGCAAGGCCTCGCCGGTCGGCCTGTTCGTGGAGACCTTCGGCACCGAGACCGTCGACCCGGCCAAGATCCAGGCCGCGATCACCGAGGTGTTCGACCTGCGCCCGGCCGCGATCATCCGCGACCTGGACCTGCTGCATCCGATCTACGCCGCGACCGCCGCGTACGGCCACTTCGGCCGCACCGACGTCAAGCTGCCCTGGGAGAACACCGACCGCGCCGACGCGCTGCGGTCCCTCGCCGGGGCCTGAGCCGTCCCGCGCGCGTCTGGTAGAGAAAGCAAGCGTGACCTCTTCCGACGCGCTCTGGGACCTGCCCGCCGCCGCGCCTCCCCGGCGCGCCGCGGCGAAGCGGCCCGTGTCCCGGAAGGGGCAGCAGAAGCCGGCCGAGCGCGACCCGATCGCGCGCATCGTCGTGGACGTGCCGCTGGCGCACCTGGACCGCACCTTCGACTACCAGGTGCCGGACAAGCTCGACGCCGACGCGGTGCCCGGCTGCCGGGTGCGGGTGCGGTTCGCCGGGCAGCTCGTCGACGGGTTCCTCGTCGAGCGCGCCGCCACCACCGAGCACAAGGGGCGCCTGGCGTTCCTGGAACGGGTCACCTCGCCCGAGCCGGTGCTGTCGCCGACCCTGCACGCGCTCGCCCGGCGCGTGGCCGACCACTACGGCGGCACGCTGATGGACGTGCTGCGGCTGGCGATCCCGCCGCGGCACGCGAAGGCCGAGTCCGAGCCGCCGCGCGATCCGGTGCGGGTGAGCCAGGCGCCGCCGGCGCAGGCGTGGCAGCGCTACCAGTTCGGCGGGTCGTTCACCGACGCGGTGCGGGCCGGGCGGCAGGCGCACGCCGTGTGGCAGGCGCTGCCGGGGGAGGACTGGCCGGCGCGGCTGGCCGAGCTGGCCGGGCTCGCGGCGGCGTCCGGCCGGGGTGCCCTGCTGGTGGTGCCGGACCACCGTGACCTGACTCGGCTGCACGACGCTTGCGCCCGGGTGGCGGGCGCCGACGCCGTGGTCGCGTTGTCCGCCGACACCGGGCCGGCCGAACGGTACCGGCGCTGGCTGGCGGTGTCACGCGGCTCGGTGCCGATCGTGGTCGGGACACGTGCGGCGATGTTCGCGCCGGTGGCCGACCCCGGGCTGTTCGTGGTGTGGGACGACGGCGACGACCTGCACGTCGACCCGCACATGCCCTACCCGCAGGTGCGGGACGTGCTGGCGTTGCGCGCGCACGCGCAGGGCGCGTCGTTCGTGGCCGGCGGTTTCGCCCGGTCGGCGGAGGCGCAGCTGCTGGTCGAGACGCGGTGGGCGCACCCGGTCACCGGGTCGCGGGACGAGCTGCGGAAGGCGGCGCCGCGGGTGACGCCGGTCGGCGAGGACTTCGACGTGGCGCGCGACGAGGCGGCGCGTGTGGCGCGGTTGCCGTCGGTGGCGTTCGAGGCCGCGCGGCAGTCCCTCGCGGCCGGGGCGCCGGTGCTGGTTCAGGTGCCGCGACGCGGTTACGTGCCCGCGCTGGCGTGTGCCCGGTGCCGGACCCCCGCCCACTGCCGCCGGTGCGCCGGGCCGCTGGGGTTGCCGGGCGGGGCGGGTGCCGACGTGGCCCATCCGCCGAGCTGCCGCTGGTGCGGGACGCCCGAGGCGCACTTCCGGTGCCCGGCCTGTGGTTCGGCGCGGCTGCGGGCGGTCGTCGTCGGCGCGAAGCGGACGGCGGAGGAGCTGGGCCGGGCCTTCCCGGGGACGCCGGTGCGCACCTCGGGCGCCCGCGAAGTGCTGGCGACCGTGCCCGGGCGGCCGGCGCTGGTCGTCTCGACACCGGGAGCCGAGCCGGTCGCCGAGGGCGGGTACGGCGCGGCGCTGCTGCTGGACGGCTGGGCGTTGCTGGGCAGGCAGGACCTGCGCGCGGCCGAGGAGACGCTGCGCCGGTGGATGACGGCGGCGGCGCTGGTGCGGCCCGCCTCGGCCGGCGGGCGGGTGATCGTGGGCGCGGAGGCTCCGCTGGCGCCGGTGCAGGCACTGGTCCGGTGGGACCCGGCCTGGCACGCCGAACGGGAGCTGTCCGAGCGGCGCGAGCTGGGGTTCCCGCCGGCGGTGCGGATGGCCAGCGTCGAAGGGTCGCCGGAGGCGGTGGCGGCGCTGCTGGAGGAGGCGGACCTGCCCGGGTCTGCGGAGGTCCTGGGCCCGGTGCCGCTGACCGAGCCCGACGAGGAGGGCCGGTCCGAACGGGAGCGGTCGCTGATCCGCGTGCCGCGCGGTGACGGCCGTGCCCTGGCCACCTGCCTCGCCGCCGCCCAGGCGACGCGGGCGGCGCGCAAGGAACAGGACGCCGTGCGGATCCAGCTGGACCCGCTGGCGTTGATCTGAGCTCAGCGGCGCAGCGTGTACAACGCCGCGGCGAACAGCGCGACCCCGGACAGCACGCCGGACACCAGACCGATCACCGCGGCGCCCGCGCCGGACGCCCGGAGCGCGAACCCCGCCACGCCGAGCGCGGTCTGCGTCCAGCCGAGCGTCCGGAACCGCCCGAGCCGGAACGCCCAGCCCATCGCCACGAAGTGCACGCCCACCACCACGGCGATCCACGCGACGCCGACCTCGCCGTGCCCGAGCACGCCGTTGATGACGTACAGCCCGGCGAACAGCGCCACCACCTCGGCGGCGACGATCACCCAGAACCGGTTGCGGTCGAAGAAGGTCGTACCCGCGCCGCCCTCGGGTTTCCCGCGTCGCAGCAGCAGCACGAGCAGCACCGCCGCCACCACCGCTCCGGCGATCCGCACCACGAGGGGCCACGGCGCGGCCAGGCCGCCGCTGTTGACGAAGACGAACACGAGCCCGAACACGATGGCGATGAGGGAGCCGATCGCCTCGCCAGCGCTGATCCTGGTCACGGTGATCATCCTGCCCGGTTCGGGTTGAGGGCGTGGGCGGAACGCGGAAGACTCCGGGAAATGCGGACTCTGCGTGGCGTTCCGGTTCTCCTGAGTGCTCTCCTGCTCGTCCCCGGCGTGGCGCAGGCGGACCAGGCACCGCCGAAACAGCCCGTCGCGACCGGGTTCGGCGGAGCGGTCGCCAGCATCGACGCCGACGCCACCGCGATCGGCACCCAGGTCCTGCGCGAGGGCGGCAACGCCGTCGACGCGGCCGTAGCCACCGCCGCGGCGCTCGGCGTCACCGACCCGTTCTCCGCGGGCATCGGCGGCGGCGGGTTCTTCGTCTACTTCGACGCCCGCACCGGCCGGGTCCACACCCTCGACGGCCGCGAGACCGCGCCCGCGTCGGCGGACGAAAACCTCTTCGTCGAGAACGGGCAGGCCCTCCCGTTCGACGAGGCCGTCACCAGCGGGCTGTCCGTCGGTGTCCCCGGCACGCCCGCGACGTGGCAGGACGCGCTGCGCGCGTGGGGCACCCGCTCGCTGAGCCAGATGCTGCGCCCCGCGGCGCGCCTGGCCCGGGACGGGTTCACGGTGGACCAGACCTTCGCCGACCAGATCACCGGCAACGCTGAGCGGTTCTCGGCGTTCCCCAGCACCCGGTCGCTGTACCTGCCCGGCGGCGCGCCGCCCGCGGTGGGCAGCACGTTCACCAACCCGGACCTGGCCGACACCTACGACACGCTCGCGAACCAGGGCGCCGGCGCGCTCTACCGCGGCCCGATCGCGGACGAGATCGCCGCCTACCGCACGATCGAGCGCGAACCCACGCACACCCGGCACCGCGGCCTGGACGTCTACGGCATGCCGGCGCCGTCCTCCGGCGGGCTCACCGTCGGCGAGGCGCTCAACATCCTGGAGGACTTCGACGTCTCGCACTTCAGCGAGGCCGACTACCTGCACCACTTCCTGGAGGCGAGCCGTCTCGCCTTCGCCGACCGCAACCGGTGGATCGGCGACCCGGCGTTCGTGGACGTGCCGTCGCGGGACCTGCTCAGCCGGCCCTTCGCCGACAGCCGCGCCTGCCTGATCGACCCGAACCGGGCCGCGACCGGGACCGTCGCCGCCGGCGACCCGCGCCACCCGCGGCCGTGCGCCGCGGGGCCCGCCGCGCCGACGCCGTACGAGGGCGAGAACACCACGCACCTGACCGTCGCCGACCGGTGGGGCAACGTCGTCGCCTACACGCTCACCATCGAGCAGGAGGGCGGCAGCGGCATGGTGGTGCCCGGGCGGGGCTTCCTGCTGAACAACGAGCTGACCGACTTCTCCTTCACGCCGGTCACCCCGGGGGTGCCCGACCCGAACCTGCCCGGCCCGGGCAAGCGGCCGCGGTCGTCGATGGCGCCGACGATCGTGCTCGAGCACGGCAAGCCGCTGCTGGCCGCGGGCTCGCCGGGCGGGGCGTCGATCATCACCACCGTGCTGCAGGTGCTGCTCGGCCGCCTCGACCGGGGTCTTTCGCTGGAAGAGGCCATCGCCGCGCCGCGGGCCTCCCAGCGCAACTCCGGCCCCGCGCAGGTCGAACCGGCCTTCCTCGCGCTGCGCGAGTCGTCCGACCTGCAGCGACGCGGGCAGCTCTTCTCGTCCACGCCGGCGGAGATCGGAGCCGCGACGGGGGTCGAGCACCTGCCGGACGGCCGGTGGCTGGCCGCGGCGGAGCCGGTGCGCCGCGGCGGGGGAGCGGCGCAGGTGGTGCACCCGGTGCCGTGATCCGCCCGGGGCGCTGGTCGGGGTGGTGCGCCTGCCGGACGTCGCTCGGGCGTCTGCCACATGGTGGTGCGCCTGCCGGACCGCGGTGCGCTGTCCGGGGAGGAGTGGCGTGGCGTGACGGGAGAGCGGGTGCAGGTGGCGCTCGTGGTGCCGTGATCCGCCCGGGCGGCGCGCCGTGGCCGGTCACTAGACTGGCTCCGATGCCCATCCAGTCCACACCCGCCGCCGAGGTGCGTTGATGCGTCTCGTGTTCGCCGGTACCCCCGAACCCGCCGTGCCCTCGCTGCAGGCGCTCCTCGACTCGCCGCGGCACGAGGTCGTCGCCGTCGTCACACGGCCCGACGCCCCCGCCGGCCGGGGGCGCAAGCTCCTGCGCTCGCCGGTCGGCGCGCTCGCCGACGAGCACGGCATCGAGGTGCTCACCCCGCCCAAGGCCGGCGACCCCGACTTCCTGGCCCGGCTGGCCGAACTCGCCCCCGACGCGTGCCCCGTCGTCGCCTACGGGGCGCTCCTGCCGCAGCGCGCCTTGGACATCCCGCCGCGGGGCTGGATCAACCTGCACTTCTCGCTGCTGCCCGCGTGGCGCGGCGCCGCCCCCGTGCAGGCCGCCATCCGCGCCGGCGACGAGATCACCGGCGCGTCCACCTTCCGCATCGTCAAGGAACTCGACGCCGGCCCGGTCTTCGGCGTCGTCACCGAAAAGATCGCCGACACCGACACCGCCGGCGCGCTCCTGGAACGCCTCTCGGTCTCCGGCGCCCGCCTCCTGGTGTCCACTTTGGACGGCATCGAGGACGGCGAGGTCCAGGCCGTGCCCCAGCCCGCCGACGGCGTCACCTACGCACCCAAGGTCACCGTCGACGACGCCCGCGTCACGTTCACCGACCCGGCCGCCGCCGTCGACCGGCTCGTCCGGTCGGTCACCCCAGAACCCGGCGCCTGGACGGAGTTCCGCGGCGAGCGCCTCAAGCTCGGCCCGGTCACCGTCGTCGACGAACCCGCGCTCGAGCCCGGCGAACTGCGCGTCGAGCGCAAGCGCGTCCTGGCCGGCACGGCGACGAAACCGGTGCGGCTGGGCGAGGTCCAGGCACAGGGCAAGAAACGCATGGCGGCCACGGACTGGGCCCGCGGCACCCGCATCGAGCAAGGAGAACGGCTGTCATGAACGAGCGCAGGCCCTCACGGCCCCAGCGCGGCCGCCCGGCGCCCCGCAAGCAGGGCCCCCGCCGGCCGCCGGCCGAGGACCCGGCGCGCCGCGTCGCGCTGGACGTGCTGCGCGCCGTCCGCCAGCGCGACGCCTACGCGAACCTGGTGCTGCCCGACATGCTGCGCCGTCGCCGCCTGTCCGGGCGGGACGCGGCGCTGGCCACCGAACTCGCCTACGGCGCCTCCCGCGCCCAGGGCATGCTCGACGCGATCATCGCGGCGTGCCTGGACCGCCCGCTCGACAAGGTCGACGGCCCGGTCCTGGACTGCCTGCGCCTGGGCGCCTACCAGCTGCTGCGCACCCGCATCCCCGAGCACGCCGCGGTCACCTCGACCGTCGACCTGGCGCGCGAGGACGCGGGCTCGCACGTCGCCGGGTTCGTCAACGCCGTCCTGCGCAAGATCTCCGAGCAGGACGAGGACGCCTGGATGGCGCAGCTGACGCCGGACCGCGACGCCGACCCGATCGGGCACCTGGCGATGCGCACCGCCCACCCGCGCTGGGTGGCGCGCGCGTTCGCCGAAGCCCTGGGCGACAAGGGTGACGACCTGCAGGCGGCACTCGAAGCCGACGACGCCCGCCCGGCCGTCCACCTGGCCGCCCGGCCCGGCGAGATCAGCGCCGACGAACTGGCCGCGATCACCGGCGGGGACGTCGCCCCGTACTCGCCCTACGGCGTGCACCTGCCCGCAGGCGCGGGCGACCCCGGTGACTCCGAGCCGATCCGCGAGCGCCTCGCCGTGGTGCAGGACGAGGGCAGCCAGCTGTGCGCCGTCGCGCTCACCCGCGTACCCCTGGACGGCCCCGACGAGCGCTGGCTCGACCTGTGCGCGGGACCCGGCGGCAAGGCCGGCCTGCTCGGCGCGCTCGCCGCCACGCAGGGCGCGCACGTCGATGCCGTCGAACAGGCCCCGCACCGGGCGAAGCTCGTCGAGCAGACGACCGGGGGCCTGCCGGTCACCGTGCACGTCGCCGACGGCCGCGAGTCCGGCCTCGAACCCGGCTTCGACCGGGTGCTGGTCGACGCGCCGTGCAGCGGCCTCGGCGCGCTGCGGCGGCGCCCGGAGGCGCGCTGGCGGCGCAAGCCCTCCGACGTGCCGGACCTGACCAAGCTGCAGGGCGAACTGCTCACCGCGGCGTTGGACCTCACCCGCTCCGGCGGCGTGGTCGCCTACGTGGTCTGCTCGCCGCACCTGGCCGAGACCGAGGGCGTGGTCGGCGAGATCGCCCGCCGCACCAAGGCCGCCGTGCTGGACGCGCGCGAGTTCTTCCCCGGTGTGCCGCAGCTGGGCGACGGGCCGTACGTGCAGCTGTGGCCGCACCGGCACGGCACGGACGCCATGTTCTGCGCCGTGCTGCGCAAGCCGTGACGGTCCTCGGGCTGATCGGCAGCTCGTGCGGGGGACTGGACATCCGGTTCCGCACCGAGCTCGCCGCGCCGGCCGCCGCCCGCGGCTGGCGCCTGGCGATCACGCTGACCCCGACCGCGTGGCACTGGCTGGACGCGGCCGGCGAACTCGGCGGGCTGGCCGCGCTGACCGACCTGCCCGTCCGGTCGGCGTCCCGGCTGCCCGCCGAACCGCGCCCGCACCCGGACCCGCCGGTGTTCCTGTTCGCCCCGGCCTCGGCGAACTCGGTCGCCAAGCTCGCGCTCGGCATCGCCGACAACCAGGCCCTCACCGTCCTCGGCGACGCCCTGGGCGACCCGGCGGTGACCATCGTCGTCGGCTACCAGGTGCAGGACAGCCGGTTCCGGCACCCGGCCTGGCGCCGGCACCTGGACACCCTGGCTGAGGCCGGCGTGCGGGTGCGGCGGCTGGAGTACGGCAAGCCCTGGTCGGACGTCCTGGACGTGCTGCCGGCGTCCACAGAGTGAGTGGCCCCCGGGCGGCGCGGACCCAGGATCTACACTCCGTAACCGTGGCCCACCGACCTCTCATCGCGCCCAGCATCCTGTCCGCCGACTTCGCCCGTCTGGGCGAGGAGATCCACGCCATCGCCGGCACCGGCGACGCCCGGGCCGACTGGGTCCACGTCGACGTCATGGACAACCACTTCGTGCCCAACCTGACGCTGGGCCTGCCGGTGGTGCAGTCGCTGCTCAAGGTCACCGACGTCCCGCTGGACTGCCACCTGATGATCGAGGACCCGGACCGGTGGGCCATCGGCTACGCCGAGGCGGGTGCCTACAACGTCACCGTGCACGTCGAGGCCGCGGCCGACCCGGTGATGCTGGCCAAGAACCTGCGCGCCGCGGGCGCCAGGGCCGGCCTGTCGATCAAGCCGGGCACCCCGCTCGAGGACCACCTCGAGACCCTCAAGCACTACGACACCCTGCTGGTGATGTCGGTCGAGCCGGGCTTCGGCGGCCAGTCGTTCATCCCGGACGTGCTGGAGAAGGTCCGCACCGCGCGCCGCCTGGTCGACACCGGGCACCTCAAGCTCGTCGTCGAGATCGACGGCGGCATCAACGCCGACACGATCGAGCAGGCGGCCGAGGCGGGCGTGGACTGCTTCGTCGCCGGCTCCGCCGTCTACGGCGCCGAAGACCCCGGCAAGGCCGTCGCGGCCCTGCGTGACCGCGCCGCCCGCGTCGGCGCGGCGCACTGACACCGACAAGGAGGCGCGCGCCAGTGTTCACCGGCATCGTGGAGGAACTCGGCGAGATCACGGCCGTCGAGCAGGTGCCCAACGCCGCGCGGCTCACCGTGCGGGGCCCCGTGGTCACCTCGGACGCCAAGCACGGCGACTCGATCGCCGTCAGCGGGGTGTGCCTGACCGTGGTCGACGTGTTCGGGTCCGAGTTCACCGTCGACGTGGTGCACGAGACGCTGCAGCGCTCGCGGCTGGCCAAGATCGCCGTCGGCGACCGGGTCAACCTGGAGCGGGCCACCGCCGTGGGCGACCGGCTCGGCGGGCACATCATGCAGGGCCACGTGGACGGCACCGGGGTGTTCCTGTCCCGCGACCAGGCCGGTCTCACCCGGTTCGCGCTGCCCGCGGGCCTGTCCCGCTACATCGTGGAAAAGGGCTCGATCGCGGTCGACGGCATCTCCCTCACCGTGACGAGTGTGACGAACGACGAGTTCACCGTGGCGCTGATTCCGACCACACTGGAACTGACCACCCTCGGCCGTGCCGAGCCGGGTGATCTGGTGAACCTCGAGGTCGACGTGCTCGCCAAGTACGTGGAGAAGCTCGCGTCGCCGCATCTCCCCGGCCGCACGGAGGACACTGGAACCGGGGCCGGCACGGAGGAGGACGCGTGAACGCAGGGACGCCGTGTGGCGCGGGGGTGTCCGTGGACACCGCCGGCATCGAGAAGGCGATCGCGGACATCGCGGCGGGGCGGCCGGTGGTCGTCGTCGACGACGAGGACCGCGAGAACGAGGGCGACCTGATCTTCGCGGCCGAGAAGGCCACACCGGAGCTGCTGGCCTTCATGGTGCGCTACACCTCCGGCTACGTGTGCGTGGCGCTCACCGAGGAGGACTGCGACCGCCTCGACCTGCCGCCGATGTACCACACCAACCAGGACCAGCGCGGCACCGCGTACACGGTCACCGTCGACGCGGCCGAGGGCATCACCACCGGCATCTCCGCGGCCGACCGCGCGCACACCACCCGCCTGCTGGCCGACCCGAAGTCGCAGGCCGGTGACTTCCGGCGGCCCGGTCACGTCGTACCGCTGCGCGCCAAGGAAGGCGGCGTGCTGCGCCGCCCCGGGCACACCGAGGCCTCGGTCGACCTGGCCCGCATGGCCGGGCTGCACCCGGCCGGTGTGCTGTGCGAGATCGTCTCCCAGAAGGACGAGGGGGACATGGCGCGCCGGGACGAGCTGGAGGTGTTCGCCTCCGACCACGACCTGCAGATCATCACCATCGCCGACCTGATCGCCTACCGGCGCCGCCACGAGAAGCAGGTGGAGCGGGTCGCCGAGGCGCGCATCCCGCTCGATGCGGGGGTGTTCCGCGCGGTCGGGTACGACAGCCTGCTCGACGGCATCGAGCACATCGCGTTCGTCTACGGCGACATCGGCGACGGCGAGGACATCCTGGTGCGGGTGCACTCGGAATGCCTCACCGGCGACGTGTTCGGCTCGCTGCGGTGCGACTGCGGCCCGCAGCTGGAGGCGGCGCTGCGGATCGTCGCCGACGAGGGCCGCGGGGTCGTGCTCTACATCCGCGGGCACGAGGGCCGGGGCATCGGCCTGCTGCACAAGTTGCAGGCGTACCAGCTGCAGGACCTGGGCGCGGACACCGTCGACGCGAACCTGGCGCTCGGGGTGCCGGCGGACGCGCGGGACTACGGCACCGGCGCGCAGATCCTGTGCGACCTGGGTGTCCGGTCGATGCGGCTGCTGACCAACAACCCGGCCAAGCGGATCGGGCTGGAGGGCTACGGGCTGCGGATCACCGGGCGCGTGCCGCTGCCGATCTCGCCGAACCCGGAGAACCTGCGCTACCTGCGCACGAAGCGGGACCGGATGGGGCACGACCTGTCCAACCTCGAGGAGTTCGACCAGGTCGGCGCCGACCTGGAGGCACGGAACGGCAATGGTGCGGCACAGTGAGCGAGGACGACCGCAGGGCGGAATCGCTCCGAGGGGACACAGCGCGTTTCCCGCTCAGGGGATCGGCGCTGACCGAGGCACGAGGGAGCGGTAACGGCCATGAGCGGTGAGGGGCGCCCGGACGTCGAGCTCGACCTGAGCGAGTGCGAGAACCTGCGGCTGGGGATCGTGGCGACCCGGTGGCACGCCAAGATCACCGACGCCCTGCTGGAGAACGCGCTGGCGGCCGTGCGGGAGGCGAAGCTGAACGAGGAGCCGACCGTGGTGCGCGTCGCCGGCGCCGTCGAGCTGCCGGTCGTGGCGCAGGCGCTGGCCCGCACGCACGACGCGGTGGTCGCGCTCGGCGTGGTGATCCGCGGCGGGACGCCGCACTTCGAGTACGTGTGCGACGCGGTGACGGCCGGCTTGACGCGGGTCGCGCTGGACGAGGGCACGCCGGTGGGCAACGGCGTGCTGACCTGCGACACCGAGCAGCAGGCGCTGGACCGGTCCGGCCTGCCGGGGTCGAAGGAGGACAAGGGCCGCGAGGCCACGCAGGCGGCGCTGGACGCGGCGCGCGTGCTGCGGTCGCTGCGGCAGCCGTGGACGGATCGGAAGTTCGTGTGAGCGCTGCCGTGGCGGAGACGACCGAGCCGGTGGTGTTCCGGCCGCACCGGGCGACGTGGATGTCGGCGATCCTGGCGGTCGCGCTGCTCGCCGTGTTCGTGGCCGTGGCGATCCTGCTGCGCGGCTCGAACACCGGTGTGATCTTCCAGCGGTCGGACCAGATCGCGATGGTGTTCATCGGACTGCTGCTGGCCGCCGCGACGATGCTGTTCGCGACACCGCGGGTGCGCGCGGACGCCGAGGGCGTGCAGGTGCGCAACGTCCTGGTGGGGCGGCGGTTCACCTGGCTGGAGGTGCTGTCGGTGAGCTTCCCGGACGGCGCCTCGTTCGCGCGGCTGGAGCTCCCGGAGGACGAGTACTACGCCATGCTCGCGATCCAGGCCGTGGACCGCGACCGCGCGGTCGAGGCGGTCCGCACCCTGCGGCGCCTGCACAAGGCGGCCTGGGCCGGGCAGGACTGACCGTTGTTCGCCGGCGGCTCGCGGGCCGGCCCGGCGTGGTGCGGCTGGCAGGGGCTGCGGACCCGCCGCCCGGCGTGACCAGGGGCGCGCGCCCTGAGTGCGGATCCCGGCGTCAGTGCCGATCCGCGGGCGCGCGAGGGGCGTGGTTCGCGCAGGACGACCGAGCGCCCGCGCGCGGCCCGTGGCTGGCCCGGCACGGCGCGGTGCGCCATACCGGCCGGGGCTGCGGACCTGCCGCCCGGGTGACCAACGGGGCGCACCCTGAGTGCGCATCCCGGCGTCAGTGCCGATCCGTTGGCGCACGAAGTGGCCCGGTCCGTGCAGGACCGGGCGGTCGCGCGCGGCCCGTGGCTGGCCCGGCGTAGCGCGGTGCGCCATACCGGCCGCCGGCCGCCGCCCGTCGCCCGGCGCCGTGAACCTCGCAGCCGGACGGACCCGCTCGCCGTGCGGGCGCGGCCAACCCGCCATCACACCGTCAGGTCGACCACCACGGGGGCGTGGTCCGACGTGCCCTTGCCTTTCCGCGCCTCGCGGTCGACGTAGGCGTCGCTCACGGCGCCGGTGAACTTCGCCGACCCGTACACCAGGTCGATGCGCATCCCGTTGTTCTTCGGGAACGCCAGCTGCCGGTAGTCCCAGTAGGTGTAGGGCGTGTCGTACTTCAACGCGCGCGGCAGGACCTCCTCCAGGCCCGCCTCGCGCAGCGCCGCCAGCGCCGCGCGCTCGGCCTCCGTCACGTGCGTCATGCCGTCGAACAGCGTGATGTCCCAGACGTCGTCATCGGTGGGGGCGATGTTGAAGTCCCCGAGCACGGCGAACGGCCGGTCCTCCACCGCCTCCGCGGCCACGGTGGCCCGCAGCGCCGACAGCCACCGCAGCTTGTACTCGTAGTGCGGGTGCGACACCTCACGCCCGTTCGGCACGTACACCGACCACACCCGCACCCCGCCGCACGTCGCGCCGATCGCGCGCGGCTCGGACGCGTCCTCGTAGGTCGGCTCGCCGTCCAGCCCGCGCCGCACGTCCGCCAGGCCCACCCGGGACAGGATCGCGACCCCGTTCCACCGGCCCGTGCCGTACGCCGCGACCTCGTACCCGGCCTCGGCGACCTCCGCCGGGAACGCCTCCGTCGCGCACTTCAGCTCCTGCAGGCACACCACGTCCGGCCGCGCCGAGTTCAGCCAGGCCAGCAGGCGCGGCAGCCGCGCGGTGACGGAGTTGACGTTCCAGGAGGCGATGCGCATGATCGGAAGAATCGCATACCCGCACGCCCCGGCCGCACCCGGCAGGAGGGGTGTCTCGGACCGTCGGAGGGGAGCCATAGGCTGGAGGCGTGGCTGACCCGTCCACCTACCGTCCCTCGCCGGGGAGCATCCCGGAGCAGCCCGGCGTGTACAAGTTCCGCGACGCGAACAAGCGGGTCATCTACGTCGGCAAGGCCAAGAGCCTGCGCAGCAGGCTGAACTCCTACTTCGCCGACCTGTCCGGGCTGCACCCGCGCACCCGGCAGATGGTGACCACCGCGGCCAGCGTCGAGTGGACCGTCGTCACCACCGAGGTCGAGGCGCTCCAGCTCGAGTACAACTGGATCAAGGAGTTCGACCCGCGGTTCAACGTCCGCTACCGCGACGACAAGTCCTACCCCGTGCTGGCGGTGACCCTGCACGAGGAGTTCCCGCGCCTGCACGTCTACCGCGGCCCCCGCAAGAAGGGCGTGCGCTACTTCGGCCCGTACGCCCACGCCTGGGCGATCCGCGAGACGCTCGACCTGCTGCTGCGCGTGTTCCCGGCGCGCACCTGCTCCAACGGCGTCTTCCGCCGTCACGGCCAGATCGGGCGCCCCTGCCTGCTCGGCTACATCGACAAGTGCTCCGCGCCGTGCGTGGGCCGGGTGAGCGCCGACGAGCACCGGCAGATCGTCGACGACTTCTGCGACTTCCTGTCCGGCAAGACCGACGCGATGGTCCGCCGCCTCGAGCAGGACATGGCCGAGGCCGCCGAGTCGCTGGAGTTCGAGAAGGCCGCCCGGCTGCGGGACGACATCGGCGCGCTGCGGCGGGCGATGGAGAAGCAGGCCGTGGTGCTCGGCGACGGCACCGACGCCGACCTCGTCGCGTTCGCGCACGACGAGCTCGAGGCCGCGGTCCAGGTCTTCCACGTGCGCGGCGGCCGGGTGCGCGGCCAGCGCGGCTGGGTGATCGACAAGGCCGACGAGATGGGCGTGCCCGACCTCGTCGAGCAGTTCCTCACCCAGTTCTACGGCGAGCAGGTCGAGCTCGCCGACCAGGGCACCGATCTGGGCACCCCGGTGCCGCGCGAGGTCCTGGTGCCGGAGCTGCCCGCCGACGCCGAGGCGATGACGGAGTGGCTGTCCGGGCTGCGCGGGTCGCGGGTGCAGCTGCGGGTGCCGCAGCGCGGCGACAAGCGCGCGCTGGCGGAAACGGTGCAGCGCAACGCCGAAGAGGCCTTCGCCCAGCACAAGCTGCGCCGGGCGGGCGATCTGACCGCCCGCTCCGCCGCGCTCGCCGAGCTGCAGGAGCACCTCGGGCTGGACAGCGCGCCGCTGCGCATCGAGTGCGTCGACATCAGCCACACGCAGGGCACCGACGTGGTCGCCTCGCTCGTGGTGTTCGAGGACGGCGTCGCGCGCAAGTCGGAGTACCGCCGGTTCGCGTTGCGGGAGGCCGCGACCGAGGGGGACGTCGCCTCCATCGCCGAGGTCGTGCGGCGGCGGTTCGCCCGCTACCAGACCGAAACGCAGGAGGGCCTGGCCGGCGACAAGCCGGGCATCGACCCGGAGACGGGACGGCCGCGGAAGTTCGCCTACCCGCCGAACCTGCTCGTGGTCGACGGTGCCGGCCCGCAGGCGACGGCGGCGGCGGACGTGCTCGCGGAGATGGGCATCACCGACATCGCCGTGGTGGGCCTGGCGAAGCGGCTGGAAGAGGTGTGGCTGCCCGGTGATCCCGACCCGGTGATCCTGCCGCGCACCTCCGAGGCCCTGTACCTGTTGCAGCGGGTGCGGGACGAGGCGCACCGGTTCGCCATCGCCTACCACCGCGCCAAGCGCGCCAAGCGCGTGCAGGTGTCCGCTTTGGACGGTGTGCCCGGGCTGGGGCAGGCGCGCCGGGCCGCGTTGATCAAGCACTTCGGGTCGGTGAAGCGGCTGAAGGAAGCAGGGGTGGACGAGATCGCGGAGGTGCCGGGCGTGGGCAAGCGCACCGCCGAAGCGATCTTCGCCGCGTTGGCATCGCAAGGGGAGTCGGACAAGAAGTGACGGGAGAGACGATGGCCGAGGACCGGGGCACCGGCATGGAGGTGGCCGTGGTCACCGGGCTGTCGGGTGCCGGCCGCAGCACCGCCGCGAAGTGCCTGGAGGATCTGGGCTGGTTCGTGGTGGACAACCTGCCGCCCGAGCTGATCGCCACGATGGTCGAGCTGGGGGCGCAGGCGCGCGGCGCGATCACGAAGGTGGCCGTGGTGATGGATGTGCGCTCGCGCGCGTTCACCGACGACCTGTCGTCGATCATCAAGGACCTCGACGCGCGCGGCTACAAGCCGCGGGTGCTGTTCCTGGAGGCCACCGACGCGGTGCTGGTGCGCCGGTTCGAGCAGGTGCGCCGCGGCCACCCGCTGCAGGGCGACGGGCGGCTCATCGACGGCATCACCGCCGAGCGGCAGATGCTCGCGCCGCTGCGCGAGGAGGCCGACCTGGTGCTGGAGACCTCCGCGCTGTCGGTGCACGACCTGCGCGCAAAGATCGAGGACGCCTTCGGCAGCGAGTCGGCCACGCAGACCCGCGTGACCGTGCTGTCGTTCGGCTACAAGTACGGTCTGCCGATGGACGCCGACCTCGTGATGGACGTGCGGTTCCTGCCCAACCCGTTCTGGATCCCGGAGCTGCGCGACCACACCGGCCTCGACGCCGAGGTGCGCAACTACGTCCTGTCCCAGGAGGGGGCCGAGGAGTTCCTGGACCGCTACCACCAGCTGCTGCGCCTGATCGGCGCCGGCTACCGGCGCGAGGGCAAGCGGTACCTGACGCTGGCCGTGGGCTGCACGGGCGGGAAGCACCGCAGTGTCGCCATCTCCGAGGAGCTGGCGCGGCTTTTGTCCAATGAGGACGGTATGGCGGTGAAGGTGATCCACCGGGACCTGGGACGCGAGTGACGGGGGCGTTGCGCGCCGTCGCGCTGGGGGGCGGGCACGGGCTGCACGCGACCCTCACGGCGTTGCGGCGGTTGACCACGGACGTGACCGCGGTGGTCACGGTGGCCGACGACGGTGGCTCGTCCGGGCGGTTGCGGCGCGAGCTGGGGTTGCTGCCGCCGGGGGACCTGCGGCAGGCGCTGGCCGCGCTCGCCGTCGCCGAGACGGGCGAATCGTTGTGGGCCGAGGTGTTCCAGCACCGCTTCGGCGGTAACGGCGCCCTGACCGGGCACGCGGTCGGCAACCTGGTGCTCGCCGGGCTGTTCGAGGTGCTGGGCGACCCGGTGCTCGCGCTGGACGAGGCCCGGCGCTTGCTGGGCGTGTCCGGGCGGGTGCTGCCGATGTCGCCGGAGCCGCTGGAGATCGAGGCGGAGGTGTCCGGCCTCGACGACGACGGCTCGTTGCGGCGCATCCGCGGCCAGGTCGCGGTGGCGAGC